>CAVSBZ010000005.1:0-2001094 GCA_963726315.1 uncultured Chloroflexia bacterium
AGCATCGCCAGCCTCAAATGCTGCACCGATTTCATCCATTGCTGGAGTGATCGCTTCTTTTATGATATCCAATGGTGAAATACCAGTATCTAGTAGTGATGCCGTTGCCTTTTGAGCAGCCTCTTCATCGCCGTTTTTGATGTCATTCTTTAGATCTGTAAAAGATAAATCCTGAGACATTTATTTCTCCTCATTATTTTCTAATTCGAGTACCTTACCCTGTCTCCGTAAAGTGAATAAAATGTATCACACGAAAGAATGTTTATTTTTCGAGGTAGAATTCAACTAGCAAAATAATGAAAAGTATCATTATCTATTTATAAAACGATCAATATAAAAATGGCACTCCCCAACCAGTAAGTTCGTTTTTTACTTTCTCAAACATTGAGTACCATTCATCAGATGGCTTTAGTTGCTTGATATCATATAGCTCTTGGAATCTCTTACCACGCGGTGGGTGACCCAAGGTAGGCTCATATTTCTCAAGGCATCGTTTTACGATATCATTTGCCAGCTTTCGAGTCATTCCGGCTGCTGATTTGCCGACCTCGCCTAACATCCGCATCTCGATAGCTGTAACCATGTCAACATCATCACCACCAATCACCCCACTGGGTCCTGGACCAACATGCTGCCCGCTGGTGACGGCAACGAGAGCGTTGGCAGCAGCTTCATATAGGGACTCATATGTGCCAGATCGGGCGTCTAGAAAGACATTCTGCCCGATTGGGAAAACCGTATTGCGTGCTAAAGCCTGGCCGGTAAGACTTTCCATCCAAAGTGTTTCTCGATGTGTAGTAGCGCCATTCTTCAACATCATATGGACAGGATGATAAACAACAATAGTGGCATCGTAAGCAACAGCAGCTAATATACAAGCAGCAGTACCAGTTATAACTGCACCTTCGACTCTCCCGGACCATCCACCGATCATCGGAGCCAATAGTGTGATTACATGGAGGCCGTTTTCTAATGCTGAAACTGCACGTGACAAACGGTCGTAATCCGTTTTCATCTCTGTAAGCATTGCAGCATATAACAGATCGCCTCTGCGCAATCCTCTTTCTGCGTTTATGATCGCAATCGCGGCTGCAGCATCTGAGGAGCAACCTGGCGCAACAAACAATGGCAAACCAGGTCTTCCCACCCGGCGAATAGCTTCTCGAATCCAGCCGACTTCTTGAATAGCCCCGTGAACTTCTAATGGCGAAGAACCACGAATTACTCGCCCTTCAATAGTTATTGGATTCCCATTAGAGAGCATGTCAACGGTCGGTTCCGCGGCAAAAGCCATAATTTGCTTTACATATATTTCCCCTTCACTGATGCTTGAACCCGCTGGGCCTCCAATAACGATAGGAGGTATATCACTTTCGGGTTTTCGATGTCTTAGAAGGACTTGATCTCTTCCATTTCCAAACATCAATGGACTATGGAGATTTTTTAGAGAGCGCCATATTTCAGACTCTGTGAATTTAATTACTTTTTGGGTATTGATAACGTAGAGTCCAATCTGGGTGGCGAACTCCAGCGCTGCAGCAAATAATCGGTCAGCCATGAAATCGTCGTCAGGTATTGGGTAATTGGGATCATATTTTATTTCATACTTCGCAGCTAATTTCTTAGCAAGTGGCATAATTGCCATATCAAAGTCTTCTTCTTTGATGCGTGGGCCTATTTCGCTGCGATCAAGGGTCTCAAATAATAATCCTGTCATTGCCAGCTCCTTTTTTCTTTATGATTCTTCCATCTGTTGCACAATCTTATTAGGATTATTAGAGCCCAATAGGTTGTCACATAGAAGAACTGCATCAAAAGCAGTTCTCCCATAGCCGTCTGCACCAATCTGAGTAGAAAAATCTTGGCTAGTAGGCCCTCCTCCAATAATGACTATATATTTATCTCGAATACCTTCTTCCACCATCAATTGGATTACTTCTTTCATTTCAGGCATGCTTGTTGTAAGTAAGCCTGACATTCCAATGATCTGAGGTTGAAACGCTTTAGCTTTATCAACAAAATCAAATGCGGGAATATCCCGTCCTAAATCTATGACTTCGTATCCATTTGCCTTAAGCAATGATATAACAATTTTTCTGCCGATATCATGGATGTCCCCTTTAACAGTTCCGATTAGCACCCTCCCTTTCCACTTGGCTGTTTGACCTACAAGGTGTGGTTCTAGCACCTCGAGCGCTGCTTCCATCGCCTTTGAGCTCAAAATCATCTCTGGTAGGTATACTTCCATGCGACTAAATCGGTTCCCGATCTCGCGTATTCCGGCTGTAAGGCCTTCTTCGATAGCTGTTAATGGAGAGATATTGGTTTTCAAACTCAATTCTGCAGTATCGACTGCTAGCTGTATATCACCTTGTAAAACAGATTGATAGAGTTGATTAAGGATTTCTTCGTTCTCAGACATAGCTCTCCTTTACCCTTAACTTATAATTTATTTTAATAAAGATATTGAGTACTCATTTCAGATGTTGGGATAAATCTTATTACTCAAAGACCATTGAAGAACAATGATTCTTTGACAAGAAAATCATCCAAAATTGTATCAATCATCAAACATCTGATGTTTATATTGTATATCGTTTAATGCCTAAAGTCAACATTTTTGCTTTATAACTTTGTTCACAATCATGGGTTTTGAGCCGCAATTTTGAATGGAACGGACTTTAGATAATTTTTTGGATTGTATGACAGGGCCTAGAAGCACATTTGGCGCAGTGGACGTGCTGAAGGAGTAGGATCAATAGCGTTGGGATTGCGTTTTGCGCCAGAAAGGCGGTACGCACATTTGTTTTCTCGCTAAAATAGAATGGTGTGATTTTGGGTGAGAGTCTGGCCGGAGTTGTATCGCATTTTCATGGTTGATGGTGAACATAGTTCATGAGGACTTATGTCCGAATCAAGGCGCGATATGTTGACTTTGCTCATCAAACAACATATAATATAAACATCAGATGTTTGATGAATAATACTAGGTTTTATTTGATGAAGCAACTTCTCTTGGTTTTATTGCCTCGGTCCAGGGATGTGGCATCTTTCCCTCCATATTGTTTATGCTGCCATATCTGGCAACATTACTTCTTATGTTGATATCCGCGTTAGTTCGAAGGCTTAGAGGCGTTCAAACGAAAGGCATCGGTCCCGCTGCTTTGGGATTACCGTTTTATCGCGAATTAACTACTAAATACTTAAATAGGTAAAAACAATAGGAATTTTTCAATATTGAGAATATAAGTTAAATCCAATCGACCGAATTCCTACTGAAAAACTATGGGTGCCATTTCCGTATTTATCATAACGTTAACAAGAATCACATTTTCAACTTAATTACTCTCGTAAAAATGGCCATTTATCTGTTGAATTTTTGTACATAAACAATAACGGAATTTTCTCTCAGAATAGTGTCATGAGTCGGAACAAAAAATGAATTGAAATTTGGGAGAATGTGTGTGAAAAAAAAGAGTTATCTTTTACCGACTACTCTTGATGAGACACTTCATACGTTAAGAGAATACGGAACAGAAGCAACGATTCTCTCGGGAGGCACTGATTTTAATTCCACGAATGCGGGAAAGGGCATTCACTCCCGGCTGTTGGGTGGACATACATCTTTTACCGTTAAATGCCATTAATTATGAAGATCAGCACATAATCATTGGAGCACGCGTTACCCATACCCAGGCAATTTACAACAAAGCTTTGCTAAAATCTCTTCCGATTATAGTTGCTGCATGCAATGAGATTGGCTCTCCTCCTATACGTAACCGGGGTACGATAGGTGGGAATTTACTTAATGCCTCTCCAGCTGCGGATACAGCGCCGGCATTACTTGTTTCGGATGCAGTCTTAGTCTTGAATTCTGTGGGATCGGAACGTCGTGTCCCCATATCAAGCTTTTTCGAAGGTCCAGGGAAGACAGTATGCAAACCGGATGAGATATTAACCGAGATCAGAATTCCATTACTCAATTCACGGACAGTAACAAAATTTCTCAAGCTTGGACAGAGAAATGCGATGGCGATTGGTTTAGTAAGTATTGCTGTAAGAATAACCCTCAGTGACGATGAACGGATAACTAACGCCAGGATAAGCCTCGGTTCAGTCGCTCCGGTCCCAATGCGGGCTATCAGAGCAGAAGCTTTGCTTGAAGGACAATTTGTTGATAAAAGCTTGATTTACGAAGCCGCAAGTACTGCGAGTCGAGAAGCTTCCCCAATCACAGATGTACGCGCAAGCGCAGCATACCGAAAGGATATGATTGAGATATTAACCAGAAGGATACTTGAATCCTTAGTTGAAGAAATGAATCGAAAAATCAGACAATCTTCAGATAGCGTGGATATTAGATGATGAGCCTTATATCTCCTGTTTCAATGGGCAATTACTTTCAAGATAATCTTGAGAAAGCCGCGGGAAAAGCTAAATATACAACCGACCTTGAATTTCCAAATATGCTCGTAGGAAAATTCGTGTATGCTCAGCATCCTCACGCGCAAATTTTAGCAATAGATACATCAAAAGCAGAATCAATACCTGGTGTGGTCGCGGTGGTAACTTACCATGACCTGCCGGCTGAGAAACTGTACGGTCGCTTTGTGAAGGATCAGCCAATTTTTGCCATCAACGAAGTGTGCTATATCGGGGATATCGTTGCCGCTGTTGCAGCCGTGGATGAAATTACTGCTGAAAAAGCTGTAAATGCGATTGATGTTACATATGACCCATTACCCGGTGTCTTTAACGTTTCCAAAGCCTATGGTCATGGCGCAGTCTTAGCTCGAACTGACCTCCCTTCTAACATTTTAGACCATATATCAATCAACCATGGGGATATTGAAAATGGCTTTAGTTTGGCAGACGTTATTGTTGAGCACACTTACCAGACATCAACCGTAGATCATGCCTTTATGGAATGTGAAGGCACAATTGCAAACTTCGATGGTGAGAGATTAACAATATATGCCGGGGGGCAATATCCATATCGAGATTGGATACAAATGGCTGAAGCTATGGGTTTACCCGCCACAAAGATCCACATCATATACCCATATATTGGGGGTGCATTCGGCGGGAAGGATGAATTTCACACCCAATTGCAGGTAGCTGCGCTCGCAATAAAATGCAAGCAGCCAGTTAAGCTGATAACGACAAGAGAAGAATCTCTTTTTACACATGTCAAACGTAATACGCTGGTTGTTCGGTATAAAACTGGAGCTAAGTCAGATGGAACGATAACCGCGATCGATGTCGAAGCATTGTTGGATGCCGGTCCATACAACAACGCTAGCCCGGGAATTGCATATTTCCTCACCCATATGGCGTGTGGGCCATACAGGATCGTAAATGCCAGGATAAATACTTATGTAGTGGCGACAAACAATTTTCCCGGTGGAGCCATGCGGGGATATGGTGGCCCGGAAATTGCTTTCGGTCAAGAACAAAACATTGATATAGTGGCTAATAAGTTGAGCATCGATCCTGTAAAATTCAGGCTTATGAATGGATTAGAAAAGGGTACAGAATTACCCAATAATACCTTTATCCCCTGTGATGTGGGTTTCAAAGAAACTATTACCCAAGCTGCGAATGCCAGTAACTGGTTTACCAAAGATGACTGGCTGATTCGAGAACCATCACCTAATCTACGGCGGGGCTTAGGAGTTGCTTCCGTCATGCATGGCGATGGTTTCGGGGAGCGTGATTTTGCACAAATTACTGTCGAGATGGCACCCGATGGATCAATTCTGATCCAGAGCGGGATTTCGGGTATCGGAACCGGGGCACGCGAAGTTCAAGCCATGATCGCTTCCAAAGAACTCGGCGTACCCATCAGCAATATTCAGGTTTCATTTCCTCATCCAGGAGTCACAGCGGATGCAGGTTCTCAAACCGCCTCAAGGACAATTTATATGGTAGGCAATGCTGTGCTCTCAGCTTGCAAGAATATCCGAAATGCATTATTAGAAGATGTGGCTGAGCAAATAGGTCAAGATATTAATGATTTGGACATTATTGGTGGGTATGTATGTGTGAAGGCTGATCCGCCAGAGCGTATACAAAGTATTCAAGAGGTAGCCAAGCATGCTTGGAACCATAATCGAATCTTGAGGGCAGATGGGCGTTCCGGTTATGGTCTTTTACCCGTCTCTGATGGTGAGTCGAAGAAACTTGAGCGATTTATTGTCTACTCATACGCTACACACATCGCCCAGGTTCTTGTCGATATTGAGACAGGGCAGGTAAGAGTAGAAAAAATATGGGCAGCCCATGATGTTGGAAAAATCCTGAGCGATTTAGGGGTTAAAGGTCAAATTCATGGTGGAGTTTTGACGGGTCTGGGTTATTCATTAATGGAAGAGCTGAAGATCGACCAAGGTCATTTATCTACTCCGAATCTATCAACCTATTTGATCCCAACTTCCGTCGATGTTCCAGAAATCATACCTGTCATCATTGAAGTCGAAGAGCCCACTGGACCTTATGGCGCGAAAGGTCTGGGTGAATCGACACTAACACCCGTTGCGCCCGCGATTGCCAATGCAATCGCTGACGCGGTTGGTGTCAGAACCTGGCAATTGCCCATGACGGGCGAAAAGATATGGAATACATTACAGCACTGATTACAGAAAATAATATAGAACTGTTCTTTCGATAGACAACTAAAAAATTGCACTAACGAGAGTGGCTATAGGAATCATGATCCTGCGGGAGCTCAAGTCTTGTTTGCTCAACAACAGGTAGACAAAAACAGGGATAAGAATATGCCAAAGCGTAAGGTGACAATGGTAATTAATGGTCGCATCACCACGATCAAGACATCACCAAATCGCACATTGCTCAAAGTTCTCCGAGAAGATCTCGGCTTAACTGGAACAAAGGATGGTTGTAGCCATGGCGATTGTGGAGCTTGCATTGTGGTGATGAATGGAATGGCAATTAATTCGTGTTTGATCCTGGCACCTCAAGCAGAAGGAGCAGAGATCCTTACTGTTGAAGGGCTAGAAGAGAACGGTTCATTGCATGTTTTACAGCGTTGTTTTATTGAAGCTGGGGCCATTCAATGCGGCTATTGCACGCCGGGAATGTTAATGAGTAGTTATGCCTTGCTTAATACAAATCATGACCCCACAATATCTGAAATCCAGACAGCGATTTCAGGCAATCTGTGTAGATGTACTGGTTATCAGCAAATAATTGACGCCATAAAGTTGGCAGCTAGTCAGATGCAACAAGAACTAAACCGGTAAGTGTTGAAAACATACTCGCAATAATATCCTCGAATTAATCCTATTATTAATTTTGAATGGATCTCGACGATTGATTACCAAATATTACTGCGATGCAAGCTAATATGAGAAGTTTTATGGCGGCAACAATTATCAAAAAAGCGTCTTGGGTGATTTAATGGTATGGAAAGGCTAAAGAACATCAGTTTATTAGGGATGCGGACGTTGTTTTCCAGGATGATATCATCACATTCGTTGGGAAAGATTGTACAGGTGATTTTGATGAAGTGATTCAAGGACAGGGTAATTGTGTTATGTCTAGTCTGATCAACATACATTCCCATCCTTCTACTGAAGGTATGAATAAAGTAATTGATACTGATGGTTTTGGTGGCTTGTTAGGTGAGTATTGATATATAAATGCTTTGAGTGCCTACAGCCCTGAAATACAATATCGATCAATATGTGTGGAATTTGTCATATCCGAACTTCTACTTAATGGGATAACTACACTGGTTGATCTATCAAACTCTTACCAAAGATGGTTTGAGTTAGCCGAACGTAGCGTATTACGTTTGTATTTTGCTCCAATGGATACATCAATAACAGATTTTTTTGTATATGAATAGTACCAACCAAATAGATTACCACTAGGTAAAGGACGAAGGTAGCTCACGAATGGGGGCAACTTTACCTGGGAAGGATGTCACTTCCACTTGGGTAATTACTCACCCCTCCTCAAAATTCGCGAAATCTGGTAAGATGCGCGTGTGAGTAAAACAGACTTCGAAACGCTAACGAAAGATGAATTAATCGAGCTGATATTAGCGCAATACGAACAACTGACTAAACTTCAAGCAGACTATGAAGCCTTGAAGCTGAAGTTTGAGAAGAACCAAAAGCCGCCCACGTCTTCAAAGAACTCCTCCCAACCACCCTCGCGTGACCAAAAAGGAAACGTACCATCAGGACGACGAAGGCATCGGCATGGACCACCGGTTGGGCATGAAAAGCATGTGCGTAAATATGTGGCACAGCCCGATCACACCATTGAGCTGCGTACGAAGGCATGTTGTAAATGTCACACCGACCTGAGCAGTGAAGCGGGTCGATTGGTCAATGTGAACCAGATCACCGAGTTACCTCAAGCACCTGCCCAGGTGATTGAAGTACGGCAGTACGCCGTGACCTGTCCTGAGTGCGGTGCATCTGAAGTTGAAGGTTCACCGGCTGGGTTGGAGATGCACCGTGCATTCGGAAGTCGGCTGGAAGCAACGGTGGTGTATTATCGCCAGGAGCAGCACATGAGCTATGTCCGCACTCAAAAGGCAATGCTCGACCTGCATCAGGTTGAGATCAGCCAGGGTGGGATCGATGAGATCATGAAACGTGCTGGAAAGTGGGCAATAGGCAAGCTCGGCCAGATCCAGGACAGTGTTCGCCACAGCCAGGTGGTTCATTGTGATGAAACCACCAACCGGATCAACGGAGCCAATGCTTGGGAATGGGTTTTTTGCACACTGACAAGTGTTTTGCATGTGATCCGTCGTGACCGAAGTGCGGAAGTGATCCGGGGTGTCATGCACGATTTACCGGCGGAAGTATGGGTGAGCGACTGTTATGGGGGACAGTTGAAAGCCCCTGCCAGGCAAAGACAGTTATGTATGGCCCATCAATTGCGCGCCTTGCAGCATATTTTGGATGCTCAGCCTCATTTGACCTGGGCCCACGCTCTGCGAAAGCTATTTCTACATGCCATCCAAGTTCATCGCCAACGTGACCAGATGACTAGCGCACAATTTGATAAACAAGTAGCTCAGATTGAGCGTAATTGTGATCGCCTGCTGCACCAAGACTTAGCTCCACCCGAAGCGCAGAGATTACAGCGCCGCTATTTGAAATATCGCTCCTGTCTGTTTGTGTTCTTGCATCGCAACGATGTTGAGCCGACAAACAACGTCGCTGAGCGCGCCTTGCGTCACTCGGTTGTGCATCGTAAGGTTACCAATGGATTTCGCTCCAACTGGGGCACAAACACTTATGCAGCGTTAGCATCGGTCATTGATACAGCTGAATTGGCTGGGGTTCGTGCTTTTGATGCGATCCAAGCTCTTTTCGGTCCGCCTTCACTCCCGATTTCCGGTTGCGGTGAGTAATTACCCACTTGGAGCAGAACGCGGGAGCTCATGTGCCCAAGGAAGCTATGCGGATGCAGGTAGCTGCTGATATCCACTCGATGTTTAGTGCCCCAGACTGAAGGACAGCGGAAGAATTCCTTCAAGAGGCGATCCAGAAATATACCCTCACAGCACATCGATTGTAAGCCTGGTTGGAGGAATATCTTGCAGAAGGGTTTACATTTTTTTTATTTTCTCTGGAGCACCGGAAGTCTAATCGGACTACCAACTGCCTGGAGTGGATCAACGAGGAAATCTGTAGAAGGACGAGAGTGATTGGTGTGTTTACGAACTAGCCATAATGTCTCAGGTGGATCTCTGCACTGCTCGAGGAGATCAGCGTAGAATTGCAAATCGGCAAGCATGATTGTGTGGGTATAGCTAATTAGCTGTTAAGGAGCAATAGATAGTTCCGGCTCATTTTTACAGAAAAAAGGTTGCATAATCTTGCATCTTAAGTATTGCAAGACTCATACTGAAAAGATTTATAGATGAGCTTTTATAATCTTAATCAATAGGTTGAATATTCTCTCTAGTGGCAGAGCTGCGGATCACCTCTCCTCGTTTCAAACTGCGGGTGCAATCGGGAACAAATATGCTGAAACAGCACGCAAGGAGGGCTGCGAGTTGTATGGTGATTGTGGGCGATAATATACGTAAAAGACGGCATATTTCCATTTTCCCCTACATGATCATCTGTCGAACTGAAGAGGTTGAGGGCTCAAATCCCGCCAGGTCCACCAAACTACCCTAAGAAATAGTCTCGCCTAGATCGATATCCTCTCTGACCATAGATTCGCTGCAGCTTCTAGCTGATATTGGATATATGGCTAACAATCACTAGGGTTATCAGCGTTTGGTTATGACCTATTTTCGACAATATATAAATTGGGTAACGTTCTCCTCGGTAAGATGCCTGCGAGGAAATCTGGGTGATTAAAATGAGAATATTCGGGACATTTGTCCCTTCCACGACGGGACATACGCATATAGCCTTTGAAGCCGTAATATTGTATGATAACCATAGCCTGAGCAACGAAACACGGTCTCTACCGGGCTCAGGCATCACAATCACGATCTGCTTGGCGTGACCAAACGCCGCACACACGTTGGCTGGGATGCTACTGCTGGAGAATTGTTCCGGCCAATTTATTTTGAACACTCGTCGATGGAAATTGCTATAGAACCTGTGCAACCACCAGAGAATGACTATGACATAGAGGCAAATATTGGACAGATGAGTATCAGTGTCAAAATCATGGTTATGGTGTCACACAATATCTTGACAATAGCCGGAGAGTATGTAAAATGAAGTTCAGGCTGAAAGATAAAACCTTATATATTTTTTATAATAGGGGTCAATGTGAATTACAACAAGGTGGGAAATACTGTTCTTTGAAATTGGTTGTTCAACAGATCGAGAGCTGGAAGGCTCGAAAGACTTTACGCTCTGCTGAGAGGGCACCCACCCTCTCCGCTGCTTGTAAACAAGCCCTCCTCCAATTGGAGAGGGGTTTTTCTTTTTATAAAACCATTGTATATTATCTGTCGATGAAAGTCGATGGGCAGATGTCCCGCGTGTATAGGGACAAATGTCCCGTAGATATATATATATTAGTCTTCTATCTTCATAGAACTGATTAAGATCATAAACACCAATGAGATTGGAATTTCATTGACCAGGATCGACTTTACCAGGCCTGCCTGATTATTTCTTGAATGGGCATTCGGCTCATAGATATTGAAGAGGTCGAAGGTTCGAATCCTGCCAGATTAGCCTGATTATCATCCTTGAATGGGTGATTCATAATTATTTGGCATTAGAATTTGTCTTTGAATGAGTTTATCTACCAGCAAACAAAAATATCAGTTATTAATATGCAACTGGTCTATCTTGATTGTAAAAGGTTTCAAGGTGATTTGATTTCTTTCCAGGGAATATTAACAGCTAGACGTACTACACTGAAATTTCTAAAGGATGACCTGCTGCGATCAATGAGCAGTCCGAACTTGCCATCTAAGTAACGATAACGTGGGAAAGCCAAAAATAGAACATTGTCCAGGTACACTTCGATGTGCTCACCACGTAGCACCACACGTAGATGCATAAGTTTCCCAAAGCTTACTGGTGCTTGCCGAATTTCTCTGAATATATCAAAACAACCGTCTTCTTGATACTCAATCACTCTTCGATCAGCATCTAATAAAACTGTTCCACACTCACCTACAGGATTAATACGAAAGGCAAATCCAGCTGCAATACCTTGTTCGATGGTGACCTCAACCTCTAATATGCCGTTATCTAAATTCGTATCAGTATGAAATATATCCATGCCTGAGAACATTTCTCCTGTATAAACACCCGGTTGGTTTTCTTCCCAGTAATCTTCCAAAGTAGGTAACCAATTCCGCCATTGGTTGAGAGAACGGACAATTGGCTTATCAGAGGAAACCAAAACATCAGTTAAATCGCTTTCAATTAGATTCGAGTAAAGTGCTTTCAAACGACCGTTCTGGGTTACTAATTTTTTGGGTGTGCTTATAGTACCGATAAAGGCTGACACTCCACTGTCCGTAGCACCAATACGTTCGTGGTCAGTATAGAGAAGATAACGGTTTCCATCAAAAAGAACACTCCTTGCACTCATAGGTCCAAAGTGGTTAGCCCCCAATAAGACATTGTCATCCAATTCATGATACGGACCTTGAGGCTGATCTGCAATGGCATAAATAGTGCCGGTCGTGACAAAGGGATCACTAAAAAGGCCATGATTGCCGAAATTATGACCCGTAAGTAAGGTGAGGTAATATAGGCCATCAAGCATGAAAACATCGACGACTTCAGTCACGCAGTATTTATTAGGAATGAATGCAGGGGGGAGATGATCCCAATGAAATAAATCATTTGAATGTATGCAAGCAACACAGTTTAATTGAGGTAATTCATGCCCTTCACGCAAACGCGCCGCATACAAACCAAACCAACCACCTTTCGGATCTTCCACGATAGACAGATCCCGGCAATCTTGCACACCTTTTATTGGATGGTCAATCGTGGCATACCAACGAGTATCTGGCTCTATGATAGGGTTAGCGGAATAACGTTGGAAATTAAAACCGTCTTGTGAGATAGCCAAACCAATCCGTTGTTCCTCTAACAGAGTTCCCGCAGGGCGCATCGTATAATACAGGTTCGCTTTGCCATTATGCCAAGTTGCACAGCCTGTCCAGGGTTGATTATTATCTAATGGATTAGTAGGATCGGGGGCTAAGACAGGAGGACATGTTTCCCAATGGACTAAATCTCGACTGATGGCGTGTCCTATCTGGCGCCAATCCGATAAATCAGAGTTAAAACTGGGCCGTAGATTTTGAAGATGAAAAACATGCACTAATCCTTCTACAGGCATATACCATGTATCCCAAACATAGTATCCTTTTGGAGAGTAATTCATAATATCGTTCCTCCTATATATGTTGCTTGATTCCAGCAGGGTTTCATCAACATAGCTTGACTTATACCTCATATACATTCCAACGATTTAGTAAATACTCGTTCCAGATTAATACTATCCTTTGCCCTTTAATAATTCTGGAAGAAACCTTGTATAGTCAGATACAAGTAAATGTATTGGATGTTCATCCTCCAGAATATTCGGGAACCTGTCAACAGGTTGATAAAAATGATTGTCTGTATGATCATCGTTAACAATAGAAATCTCTCCGACTAAGACCGTGTTGTGTGCTCCCCAGAACTTGTGATATAGGTGGGGAGGCAAGGTTATGCTCTCGCCTGGTGTGAGCTCAACAATATCATTTGGAGCAACTTTCCGTTGGATTCCGTCTATGGAAACAACACTTGTGTTATCAGTAGGCTGATCCATCTCATCTGAATTATGAATTTGGATCATTAGGTGTCCGCCGCCACGGTTAATAATATCTTCCATCTTTCTCCAATGGAAATGGAGTGGCGTTACCTGGTCCACTTTTACTACCATTACTTTCTCAGCGTAATTCTTGGATGTGACTGAATTAATTTTCTTAGGCCGGCCGTTTCGTAGAGTGAAAAGGACCAGCCCATATTTTTCAAAATTATTACTGCTAAAGTCGGTAATATCCCAGCCCAATTGACATTCGACAATTTCTTTAGCATCCTTTGCAAGTTTTATCCAATCTTCCAATGTCCAATAAGCAAAAGGCGGTAAAAAGAAATTGTTGGTTTGTATGAATTCTATAGATTGCTTAAGAATTTCATTGAGCTTTGAACGCTTCATTAGAAACTCCCATATATATAAATCTAAATTTATGGATACGCTTACAGGTATCGTGAACAAATGTATGATGCCTAATGTTATTTCCAAATTATACAATATTGTTACTATAATATATATGAAAAGGCTTCCATTTTTTCGTCAATCATATTTCAATTAAAACAGGATATACGTTAAGGTAATTGGTGGATTTTGCTCATAATTTCATATATCAATTACCTACTTGACATCAGGTCAAGAAATATATATAATCAAATATGTAAGCGCTCTCACATTAATGGTGTCCCGATATTGCTAATAACGTTACATCTAGTTAAGGATGAATGTATATATGACGTTTCTATGAAATCCTTTCCATAGATAGATCGATATTCGATAATACGGAGATACTATCGGAATGAAACAAGCGAAAGCAAGTACTAAGTATACAGCAACAATTACGGATGTTGCGAAAAAATCAGGGGTGTCACAGGCGACTGTTTCACGTGTACTTAGCGGGAGTGGATATGCCTCTGAGGATACGCGAAATAAAGTTGTTGAAGCGGCCAAGGAACTCCACTACAAACCTCATGGTCTAGCCAGACGTTTAGCTCAAAGCGTGAATACTACTATCGGCTTAATTATTACAGATATGATAAATCCTTTTTATGCCTATCTGGCGGATGGTGTTCTGGACTGCGCGAGGCAGCTCGGTTACCAAGTGATTGTTTCAGCCACGGATGAAGAGCCCGACTTAGAAAAAGCATGTTTGGATGTTCTTATGGAGGAGCGTGTTGCCGGTATTATCGCAATTCCAACCGGCCGAAACCATAATTACTGGCAGGAAGCCCTTGATCTTGGTTTGGAACTGGTTCTAGTAGACCGAGATCTACCGAACCTCTCGGACTTAGATGTTATATTGGTAAACAATTATAAGGGAGCTTTTGAAGCTGTTTCTTACCTTATTTCTTTAGGGCATAGAAGAATCGGAATAATTACCGGTCCTTTAAGTACTACAACGGGTCGGGATAGGCTGGAGGGATATCTACGCGCCCTCGAAATTGCAAATATACCCTCGGATGATTGTCTAATTCAACTTACTAGTTTTAAGAAAGAAGATGGGGTTACAGCAATTCATAATTTATTAAGTTTGCCAGAACCGCCAACTGCATTGTTTGCGGCGAATAATATCTTGGCTGAAGCAGCTTTCTTTGGTATCCGGGATGTAGGCTTACAAGTTCCAGATCAAATTTCTATCATTATGTTTGATGATGTCCCATGGGCATCCTTAGTAAATCCTCCAATCACAGTGGTTTCTCAACCGGTTTATAAAATTGGTTATATGAGTGTTGAGCTGTTAAATCACCGCCTAATCAACAAAGAGGCACGGCCATTAAGACGGAGCATAGTCGTTCTAGAACCAGAATTGGTTTTACGTGGAAGCTGCGCACCACCTCGAAGATAGTTTCTTAGATCAATTTTCATATTGTAAATATGAAAAGAGAAATGTCATGATGTCTGTAATTTTTATTAGATGAATGCAGGAAAAGCGGTAAATATTCTCGATAACTAATAGATTTTACAATAAAAAGGAAACTGATTAAGTTTGATGAATTCTCTTCATTGGCAAGCAATAGAGATTAAGAAGAACAATATTATTCTAAGCATGAGTGAATAAGAAAGGAGCAGAGACCCAACCAAGCATAATCTCTTATCAATCATTATTCAGGTAATTCTATAACCAATCTACTTTCGGAGGAAAAGGAAATGAGTAAATTGATGAAAATAATCCCAATTATTGTGATTATAGCAATGGTCATGTCAGCTTGTGCCCAGGCTACTCAGGCGACCGAGGTCGCTACTCAGGTCCCTGCAACTCAGGTCCCTGCTACTAAGGTCCCCGCAACTCAGGTACCACCCACTAAAGTTCCCGCTACTGCAACTCAAATCCCGGCTACTGAAGCTCCAAAGATCGAGTTAACATATTGGGACAACATGGATTTAAGCACAGTACCCTTTCAAGATGCGTTAATTAAGGAGTTCGAAGCCGCGCACCCCAATATCACAATTAATCATCAGAACCTGAGTTTGAATGATATGCAAGTTAAATTGCCGACAGCGTTATCATCAGGGGTTGGACCGGATCTGGTAGAAGCCGATGTCTCTCCACAGTGGCTGGGAACTTATGTGAAGAGTAACCAGATTTTGTCACTAGATGAAGCGTACACTCAGTATGGCTGGGATCAAAGGGTGTTTCAATGGGCTCAGGACCGCGTCACATATGATGGGAAGCGTTATGCAGTCGGTCATGAATTTGAAACCCTAGGGTTGATGTACAACAAGAAGATATTTGCCGAACTTGGGATTCAAGTTCCACAAACCCTCGAAGAACTTGAAGCCGCCATGGACAAGATCAAGGCGGATGGTAAATACACCCCAATGATGCTTGCGTCTGGCAGTGCTAGCCCTTGGAATACGATCCACATGATCAATGCGATTGCTTACGGCATAGTTCCTATGGATGTTGTAAATGCGACTACGCCTCTCGGGAATGGAAGCTATCTTGATCCTTCATGGAAAGCAGCACTTGAAAAGTTTCAGAGTTGGATTGATAAGGGCTACTACCCTGAAAACGCTAGTACCTATGACTGGGACACGCAAAATTCTCTCTTCTGTGCTGGCAAGGTCGTCATGCTGACACAGGGAACTTGGAACTTTGGTTCAGTAATGCAATGTGCTACAGAGAACAACCTCGATTGGGGTTTTGCACCATTCCCGGTTCCTGAAGCGAATCCATTCCAAGCGTATATCGGCATTGGTTCTGGCTTCTATGCACCAGCTTACGTAAGCAATGATCCTGCCCGTGAGAAGGCGGTATTGGACTTCCTTGACTTCTTAATAAGTCCAGAAAATGCCACCCGTTGGGTAACAGAAGCCAAGACTTTCCCAGCAGTTCCGTTCGATCAGAGCGCAGCAAGCCTGACCGAGCAACAACAAGGCGCACTGGCCATTGTGGACAAGGCTGGTACTACAGGTGGTGGACCTATCCCTATCTGCTTCAACAATAGTAATGATGAACTAGAAATCTGGAAAGCAGGCCTTGAAGGTATGGTATTAGGGCAAACAAATATCGAAACCTTCTTGCAACAACTTGATACACAACTAAAGGCGGATCAAGCAGCCTGGGCTGCAAAATAATTCGTTCCTGAGTAAATAAATTTTATTGCGTCACAGCTTCATCGCACGCCTAAGATGTTGGGTGCTGGTAAAATCGTAAGCAGCACCCAACATCAGGCAGGAAGGCGCAGAATATCGATCTAGACTGGAATGGCCAAATAAAAATATATGCTCTGATAATTAGTTATTATTCTCATGATAAGCACAAATATCTGGAACCTGACATACATTAGGATCTTGCAAAATAATTACGTATTTGGGTCATTATGATGAGTAATACTGGTGTTCTAGCGAATTATTTTATTCATCACGTGTAGGATTTTACTCCGCTGCGGAAAAATTTCATAAAATTTATGGCAAAGGGAAAAGACTTAGCATTTTATCATAGTCAAGTTGCTAGATGCAGATATTACAAGTTGGTTGAGGTGTTTTGATATTTTTTTCCCTTGTTCTTGATTTTGAACTCTGAGATAGGGCATTTAAGTAATTTGCGTGCTTCTATTAACCGGAAGGATAAATATACATAATGCATCGGAAACAATCAAATCCGGCAAAACTTATTCCTTATTTATTCCTTTTACCCGGATTTGCTTTATATACAATATTCCAATTGATACCATTGGTTCGTCTGTTCATTTTTAGTTTTGAGGATTGGAATGGGCTAACTGAACCGAAATGGATATGGTTTAAGAATTATATAACTCTCTTTGCTTCGAACAAATTCTGGAGTGCTGTTAGCCATAATGCCTGGTGGGTTGTTTTAGCTGCCCTCCCAATCATTATCGGTTTAGCATTAGCTGTTTTGCTTGACCAGGCTAAACCCCATGGACGGAATATCTATCGGACGTTTTATTTCCTTCCTTATACATTATCAGTAATCGTCGTTGGTGTTGCTTGGAAATGGATATATCACCCAGACATGGGTCCGATTGGTCCTTTCTTTAAATCTATTGGACTGGATTTTCTTGACCACGCCTGGCTCGGCGATCCTCATACTGCCCTAACAGCACTTGCTGTAGCAGGTGCTTGGGTTGGATATGGCTTCTGCATGGTGCTATTCCTTGCGGGATTAGCTGCAATCGATAGGACACTCTATGATGCGGCGCGAATTGACGGAGCTAATGCATGGCAGCAATTCCAGTATGTTACTCTACCTGGACTCGCCAACACTTTAAACGTTGTAGCTTTAATCGTATTCATAAATACAGTTCGGGTATTCGACTTTGTGTTTGTCACCACGAATGGTGGACCTGTGGATTCGACGACTGTCCTTGGTTTGGTTATTTATCGTGAAACATTCTCGAACCTTAAAATTGGCTATGGTTCAGCGGTAGCAGTAGTGACTTGTTTGATCATTGTAGCTGTAAGTCTGATTTATTTATTCATACGAGAAAGGAGGTCTTGAGCTGATGATTTGCAGATCCAAGGCAATTATTGGAAAAATCTCTATCCAAGCAATTCTAATAATTACTGCTTTCGTCTCGGTAGGACCGCTCCTTTTTATATGGAATAGCTCACTCAAGACTAACACGGAGCTACTAACATCTCCTCTGTCATTTCCCCACCATCTACAATTCAATAATTTTGTCGAAGCATGGCAACGAGCACATCTTGGAACGTTCATCGTAAATAGTTTCAAGGTTACTATCCCAACTCTACTCATTGTTCTCATATGTGGAGGTCTGGCTGGATACGCGTTTGCAATGATGCGATTTAAAGGCAGTACATTTCTCTTTGCCTTGATAATCCTTGGACTGACAGTACCGGTCATTAGCACTGCGGTTCCAATCTACTATACTGTCTTTGACTTGGGTTTACAAGACACCCACATTGGCTTGATACTGGTTGAATCCAGTGTAGCCTTTCCTTTGGCAGTCTTTCTTACACGGGCGGCGTTTAAAGACTTACCTAGCGAGTTACGTGATGCAGTTCTCGTGGATGGGGGAAATGAATTTGATGTATTCGCCAAAGTAATGGTTCCTTTGGCTCGCCCTACATTTACTGCACTGACTGTCTTAGTGTTTCTGCAAGTGTGGAACTCCTTTCTTTTACCTCTTGTTCTTCTTACCTCTGAAAACTTGTATACGATGCCCCTCGGTCTTTCCTTTCTACAAGGGCGTTTTAGCTCGAATGTCGTCCTAATCTTAGCGGCAACAACTCTGATTTCCTTACCAACGATAATCATTTATGTAATATTCCAACGACAATTTATTGAGGGTGTTATTGAAGGGTCAATTAAATGAATTCGCGCGACCGTGTGCTGAATGCATTATCCAACCATCCTGTTGACCGGCCAGCAGTGGACTTCTGCGGACACAATGACTCGACAATCCACGAGATTGCTTATAAACGACTGCTAAAATACTTAGGTTTGCCCGATTATGAACCAACAATTGCCAATCTAGTTGAATGTGTAGTTTATGCAGCAGAGGATATCCTAAAACGGTTCCAAGTTGATACACGAGCTTTATATCTTCCGATCAGGCCACAAACTCCAGAAAAAATGGAAGATGGTGGCCTTGTAATAACACTCTCGGATGGATCTAAATGGTTAAACCTCCTGATGGGTTTTATTATTGTCTCCACGAATCTCCATTAAATGACATACTAAATACTCAAAGTATTGCAGCTATACCTAATCCGAAAATTCCAGGAGAAGATCTGATAGCCCTACGCCGTAGAGCAACAGAACTTAAAATGCAGACCGATTATGCAGTCGTCTTGTCTGGATTCTTAATTATGCCGGTAACCGGCACTCAAATCTGGAGGGGCTTTGAGAAGTGGTCTATAGACACTATTGAGAATTTAAAACCCTGGCAAGAAATGACAGCAGCTTACATGGAAAGGACGCTTGCCCAAGCAGGTGATATTCTTGATGCAGTGGGAGATCTTATAGATGTAGCCTACATTATTGGTGATGACTTAGCAACTCAACGCGGTCCATGGCTAAACCCATCCTTTTATAGGAAATATATCAAGCCTTGGCACAAGATCGCGATGGACTTTATTCGGACCAAGACAGACGCCAAAATAGTATTTCATATGTGTGGCGCAGTGCATGATTTCATCCCCGATCTAATTGATATTGGGGTGGATGCTATCAATCCCGTCCAGACCTCTGCAAAGGGAATGGACCCCGTTACGTTAAAGCTTGAATATGGTCGCGATTTAGCATTCTGGGGTGGGGTGGATAACCAGCACGTTTTACCATATGGTACACCAGAAGAGGTACGCACAGAAGTCAAACGTATTAAGGATGCACTTGGTCCGAGCGGTTTAATTATTGGAAGTTGCCACAATATTCAACCTGATGTACCGCCAGAGAACGTGGAAGCCTTATTTCAAGCAGCAGCAGAGTCGAGCATTTAGTAAAGGTTGTGGATTTCATATATAGCAAGCCTTTACTATCACGCAATTACCTACGCACTAGGAGGAGATCATGAGATTCTTCTATCAACCAAAAGATGGTTTTGTGGGTGATGTCATCCCGTTCTATTGGGAAGGTGTCTGGCATGCGTTTTACTTAAAAGCCCCCCTACCTCCCACTCGTAAGATTGCTGATGGTACCTCATATGCACATTTAACTTCGCACGACTTGGTCTACTGGGAAGAATGGCCAACAGTGGTAGAACCAGGGTCGCCGGATGAACCAGATTTTGTAAGTTGCTGGACAGGTTCATTCATTGAGAGAAATGGTGTTTTCCATTTGTTTTATGTTGGATATCGAGGCCTTGACGATCCTCAGACAATCTGTCATGCAACGAGCCAGGACTTATATACCTGGGAGAAAGATCCTTTAAATCCTATCCTATTTGCCGATCAAAAGTGGTATGAGCCGAACGATTGGAGGGATCCATTTGTATTTTGGAATGAAACACATGGTGAATATTGGATGCTCCTGACTGCGCGGATAAAAGATGGTCCATCAAACAGGAGGGGATGTAATGCCTTGGCCGTCTCAAATGACTTAACTTCTTGGGAAATTCGACCTCCATTCTGGGCTCCGAAACTTTTCATTTCTCACGAATGCCCAGATCTATTCAAATGGCAAGATGAATGGTTCCTGCTCTTCTCGGAATTCAATGGATGCCCATGGGTTACTCACTATAGAAGCAGTTCATCCCAGAACGGACCTTGGTCTGCGCCAGTTAACGATACTCTGGATGGTCGATTTTTCTATGCCTCAAAAACAGCCTCTGATGGAAAAAGGCGCCTTGCATTTGCCTGGAATCCCACGCGAAAAGGTGAGACTGATTCTGGGGCTTGGGAGTTTGGTGGTTGTATGGTGGTTCATGAGTTAGTCAAAAAGGGGAAAGCAGAGCTTGGAGTACGTGCATTAGCTGAAATTGAAGCCCAATTCAATACACCAATACCCCTTTCATTTCACTTGGAATGGGGGGAATGGCAATCCACTGGTGAGACATTCACTGCCAAGCTTACCGATGGCTCATCCGGATGTACGTTAGGTAACCTACCGGAGTGCTGTCAAATTTATGTCACGATTGAATGCACTCCAGGAACACGTGACTGTGGAATCTTCCTTCATGCAGGGCCAGGAGTGGAGCAATATTACCAACTTCGCTGGGAACCAGGCCGTCATAGGATAGTATATGACCGCTGGCCGAGACCAGGTGATGAACCTTTCATGATGGAAAGACCCGTTGACATTGAGCCGGATGGTTTGTTACATATCAAGGTTTTCCTGGATGAAACCGTAGTTGTGGCATATATAAATGATTCGGTTGCATTAAGCCATCGCGCATATGAACATCAACGTGGACAATTAGGCCTCTTTGTGACCGAAGGATCTGCAAGTTTCTCAAATATTAAGATAAAGGGTTTGATGCACCTTGGTTCTGGATAATGACGGGAGTCAATAAAAATGAATGGACAAGAACTCTTTACTGTCATTTATTCAGGAGAGATACCGGATCGCCTTCCCGTCCAGGGTCTCTGGCCGTGGACTGAGACAGTGTTACGGTGGCAATCGGAAGGTTTAGAAATTGGCAAGGACCCCGATGTTGCTCTAGGCCTGGTTGGTGATGATATATTGGAGTTACCACTTGACCTTAACATGTTGCCAACATTTCCAATATCGGTCCTAGAAATGGATGACCGATATATAGCACTGATTGATGAGTATGGTATTACTAAAAAGATGTTGCGAAGTGATTTTGAAGCAACCCATGGGCAAATGAAAGAGGCGGGATTGACAAGCGCAATGTCTCAATGGATTGACTTTCCAGTGAAAGACTTAGTGAGCTGGAAGAAAATACTTTCCGAGCGATTTCAACCGCAAATTCCACACCGGTTTCCTGTCGATTGGCCTAGTCAACGCATTGATTTTATTGAGAAATCCAAGTCGCACTGGGTTACGTTTACTTGTTTTCCACTTTTTGGCCTTTTTGGTCCATTAAGGCAATTGATGGGGCTTGAGCGCTTACTCTACGCTATGGCAGGCGACAACCCAATATTGGTGGATATCATCATAAATGACCTTATTGATTTCTGGCTTAACATCTTAATCAAATCACTCATGATGTTAGGATCGATGAAGTCATCTTCTTTGAAGATATGGCCTCAACAAAAGCACCATTAATCGGGCCTGCTATGTTCCGTAGATACTTAGCCCCTGGATTTCGGAAGGTCATAAACGGACTACGAGAGATGGGTGTTAAACAATTTTACATTGATAGCGACGGTGATATTCGCCGTCTAATTCCTGAATTCCTCGCCTGTGGTCTGACTGGTATACTCCCTCTTCAAGTGAATGCCAATATGGATGTTGCATTCCTTCGCAGCAAGTTTTCCCCCCTAAATCTCAATGGAGGTATAGACAAAAGGCTTTTAGCAGTTAGCCCTGAATCAATTGATATAGAATTATACCGGTGGTTTTCGGTTGCATGGAAAATGGGTCGATGTATACCCCGTATTGACCATGGGGCTCCTCCCGACATTTCATGGCAAAATGCGCAACACTTCGCTAAGAGATATCTTGATTATTGCTATATCAAACCGACTATATGATGGGCGATAGTGAGTAGTACCAATGATATCCAATAAATCGGGATGGCCAATGTTTTGCATTTTGCATACGCAAGTATTAATAATGGGTTTCCCAAGAAACTATGTCTAAATGAGAAATAATAAACAGTAAATGATCTATATATGGAGTAAATATGGAGAGAATCATTCAAGATATTTATGAAGGAATACTAAATGGAGATAACATAACCGTTCCTCAAAAAGTGGAATTTGCACTTCACGCGGGAATCCATCCTTCAGTAATCCTGAATGATGGGATGATTACTGCGATGGCAGAGGTTGGCAGATTATTTGAAGAAGGTGAATACTATATTCCAGAAATGTTAATATCTGCCCGAAGTATGCAAGCTGGTATGGCATTGCTAAAACCCTACCTGACCACGTCAGGAGTTAAATCATCTGGGCGGGTTGCTATCGGCACAGTAAGAGGTGATATGCATGATATTGGTAAAAACCTTGTGACAATGATGCTACAGGGAGCAGGTTTTGAAATCAAGGATCTTGGTACCGATGTGGATCCGAATAGATTTATAGAAGTGATAAGAGAGGATAAAGTAGATATTGTCGCCCTTTCAGCATTACTAACCACAACCATGCCTGCAATGAAAACAATTATAGAAGCCCTCAAATCAGCAGGTGTAAGGGAGAATGTAAAAGTGATGATAGGTGGAGCTCCTGTTACAGAGGATTATTGCGATCAGATTGGTGCTGACGGATACGGAGCAGATGCAGGTCAAGCAGTAAGGATAGCGAAGTTACTCATAGGTGAAAGAGATAATCAATATAGTACTAGATAAATAAGAAAAACACTTTAGATCCTTGTATATATTTATTTGTATAAAGCTTGTCTTATTATGGCGGAATTCTTTAGTCAAGATAAATAAATGTCATGAGAGTTTTCCCTTTGAGGTGCAACACGACTTTCGTAATCTGGAATATGAACTTATTTATATAGTCGCGGATCCTTACTTCTGTGCACTTTGAATAAAAGGCAAATTTATGTCCAAATCCTATTTCCTAGGGCTTGATATTTCTACTACAAATAGTAAAGCCATTTTAATTGATGAGAATGGTGTGGCGATTGAAGTCGCGAATTCATCCCATACTTTACAAACGCCATATCCACTATGGTCAGAACAAAATCCGCATGAATGGTGGCAAGCATGTTCAACCAGTATCCATCGGGTAATGGAAAAAGCAGGGATCAGATGTGAATATATTCAAGCGATCGGTCTCACCGGCCAGATGCATGGATTGGTTATATTGAATGATTCTGGACAGGTATTACGTCCTGCTATCCTTTGGAATGATCAACGCACGCAATCTCAGTGTAACGAGATTCACAAGAGAATTGGCAGGGATCGATTTATTCAAATTACAGGTAATGTGGCATTAACCGGGTTTACGGCTCCTAAGATATTGTGGGTAGCAGAGAATGAGCCGGATGTTTATAAGAATATAAGACATGTACTCCTCCCAAAGGATTACATCCGTTACTGCCTTACAGGTGAATATGGCATGGACAAGGCTGATGGTTCAGGAACAGTGCTCTTTGACTTAAAAAGGCGCAGTTGGTCCATGGAACTATTGGATGCGCTGCGAATAAACCCGAACTGGATGCCTCCAACATATGAAGGAACTGAAATAACATCTTGGGTAAAAGCAGGAGCTGCGGAAGTAACTGGATTAAAGTCTGGTACTCCTGTAATCGCTGGTGGTGGTGACCAGGCTGCTCAAGCAGTGGGTGTAGGAGCGGTAGTACCTGGGGTAGTGGCATTGACTGTTGGGACCTCCGGCGTCGTATTTGCAACTACGTCATCTCCGCTTATAGAGCCAGAGGGTCGGCTGCATGCTTTCTGTCATGCTCTACCAGGGATGTGGCATTTTATGGGAGTGATGCTCTCAGCAGGGGGTAGTTTACAGTGGTATCGCGATACATTTGCACAAAGCATGGATTTTAACAATTTATTGGAAGAAGCTAAGTCTATAGCCGCGGGTAGTGAAGGTCTACAATTCCTGCCTTACTTGAGTGGCGAACGCACACCATATCCAGATCCGATGGCGCGAGGAGCTTTCATTGGGCTGACATTGCGTCATGAACGAAGTCACCTGACACGTGCAGTTCTTGAAGGAGTAGCATTTGGTTTGAAAGATAGCTTTACTCTAATTAAAAATGCCGGGCTTGGAGATATCACCCAAGTGCGGGCATCTGGAGGTGGAATAAAGAGTGCACTTTGGAGGCAAATTTTAGCCTCGGTTCTAGAAACCGAATTAGTTACAACAAACACAAATGAAGGTGCAGCATATGGTGCAGCACTATTGGCAGGTGTGGGAGTAGGTGCGTGGTCAGACGTTTTATCAGCATGTAAGAGCTCGATCAAATTGACGAGTAAAACTTTTCCTGATCCTGTTGAATTAGAGGCATATCGAAAGTCCTACACCATTTATCAAGAGTTATATCCGGCTCTAAGATCTAGTTTCCAGAATATGTAATCCTCCTAAAGTTCTTGTCCCACCTATATCGATGCATGAAAGTTAAATTTGATGTAGGGTATTTTTTATATTTAGCAATTTACGAACCTAAAATAATTTCATCAATTATCCCTTTGGATATGCAACGCACGCACAGTGAAATAATTACTAAGCCTGTGTTAAAAGGCCTGAGACAAATGCAAATTACAGAATGCTAAACAGTCGAGGGTTCGAATTCCTCCAGGTCTACCAAACCACTCTAACAAATTATCTCGTTTGGGTCAATAGCCGCTCCGGCTGTTACAGTCACAAATATCCATAGAAAGGGTTGCAAAAAGAGAGAGTTCCAATCAATATTGTAGTTGACGAAAACTCAACACAGAAAGGAACTCTCAAATGACAGAAAACTCTGTCGTCATAAGTATAACCATAAGAGTGTCAGAACGGGAAGTAAAAATCGAAAACGAAATTGAAATTGGAGATATGGAAGAAAGCATCCAGGGAATAATGCTGGAAGCAGGGCAGCAGGCGTTAGGAATGGGGATCAAGGCAATCGATGACCGAATAGCGGAGCAATTGCCGAGAGGCTGGCAGAATGTTGGGACAGAAGAACGGTGGATCGTAAGCAGTATAGGGGCGCTGAGATACAGACGGCGAGTTTATCTGGACGAGAACAAGCAACGAAGAAAACCGTTAGATGAGATATTACGGGTTGAGCGCTATAGGCGAGAGAGTGAACGAGTCCAAGAGATGGGATCATCTCTGGCGTGCATGGGTACCTACCGCTTGGCAGCCAGCCAGCTCAGTTGGTTGATCAAGACCCCGATCAGTCATAGTGACGTACAACGGATGGTATGGACAACCGGGAATCGGATCGCCGATGGAGAAGAAGCGGAAAGAAGGCGGGTATTTGAAAGTGGAGCACAGGTAGAATCTGGAAAAGTAAAAGCCCCGGTGTTGTACGGCGAGAGTGACGGCGTTTGGGTGCATCTGCAACGGGAAAAGCACAAATCAGCAGAAGTACGGGTGGCCATCCTGAGTACAGGTCGTAAACAGATTGGAAAAGATCGTTATCGACTGGAGAATAAACGTTGTATCACTGCCATAGGGTTAAATTCAGAGATGTGGCAAGAGCAGATCGTGCGAGAGGCTCATCTTACCTATGATTTGAGCCAAACACAGCTTCTCATCAGTGGAGGAGATGGCAATCAGTGGGTGCGTCAGAGCTTTGATCGCATGGACATTCAGCAAGAGTTTGTTCTGGATCGATTTCATTTGCATAGAGCAGCCAGACGAGCGTTTCAGGGTCGAGCAGAAGCAAAACACATGGTTACCCGACTACGTCGGGAAGGTTTTGCCGCCGTTCACGACGAGTTGAGAAAACAGATTGAGCAGGCGGAAGGCAAGAAAAAAGATAAACTTAAAGACTTTTACCAGTATGTGTGTAACAATCAGGATGGATTGTTAGATCTGGAACAGCGCAGATTTACCCATCCTGCTTGTCTTGGCGCCATAGAAGGCAATGTGGATAAGCTGGTGGTTCATCGTATGAAAGGACGCGGGTGTTCCTGGCGTTTACCAGGACTACGTGCAATGTTGGCTTTATGTCGAAACTGTGATCAGTTAAAACTACATGCCTATCATTATCTTCCAACTCAAGCACCTGGAAAAATTATGCATCGCTCACCCAATCTGGAGGTAGAATATTCAGAAGCCTTACAAAAGTCGATGCCAATCTTCAGTGGACCTGATCAAGACAAACCCTGGGTCAAGTCTCTTTACAGGTATGTCCATGGTCGCTAATCTCTCTCTTTCCAATCTATGGAAATTTGATACAGTAACCCGGCTTAAGTACCGCCGCAGCTCCTAACTAATAGTAGATTTATGGCTACAATCACTTGTCATATCACTGTTATGCGGGACAATTGTCCCTCCAGCAACGGGACATCCGCCTATCGCCCTGCAATTCATAATCGTATATGATACCCATAGCCTGAGCAACGAAACGTTGTCTCTACCGGGCCCAGGCATCACATTCACGATCTGCTTGGCGTGACCAAACGCCACACACGTTGGCCGGGAGCTCCTGCTGGAGAATTGTTCCGGCCAATTTTCTTTAACCACTTTTCAATGGAGGCTGCCATGATCAATGATGTCGTTCTCGAGGGGATTTTCGTCAGGACTTGAAAGAGTGATTTGATCGGATGGCCTTAATAGTCAGGAATGGGTTTAGATATGACTGTCACTCGCTTGTTGTGGGTAAGGGCCCGCCCGGATTACGAGCCGCTGTTTTCGATCCTGGACGGATTCCGCTCGGACAGCGATAGGCATTATTGGATAGAGCACAAAGTAGTGGGAGGGAACATTAGTGACATACAGGTAGATTCCGGACAGATGAGTACCGGTGTCGAAATCCTGCTTAAGATGCCCCACAAGGCCTTGACAAGTTCTGAGGAGGATATAAAATGATAGATAAGCGATTGAGAAATGAGATCGTTCAGCGCATACTGATTATCTCGGCCGTAAGTACCTTGCAATTTGACAAGTTTAACCCAATAAATATTAAGTTCGGCAGTAAGTGTAGCTTAGGCTGCCCGAGGGGGGACTTATAAGCTGCTGAGAGGATACCCACCCTCTCCGCTTATGCATTAATAGAAAATCCCACCGTGGGCACCCGTGGAGGGTGTTCGATTCGAATCCCACCCTCTCCGCAGCTTGAAAACAAGCCCTTCTCCATATGGAGTGGGGTTTTTCTTATTATTCTATCTTTTGTCGTTTAAAAAGATTGTATTTTATTTTTTGGTAAAAGTCGATGGGCATATGTCCCGTGCGGGTAGGGATAAATATCCCGTAGATATATTTATTTTTATCTTCTATCTTCATAAGAACTGATTAAGATCATTAACACCAATGAGAGTGGAATTTCATTGACCAGGACCGACTTTACCCGGCCTGCTTAATTACTTACTGAATGCGCATTCGCCTCATAGATATATCAGAGGTCGTAGGTTCGTGGCTCATCAGGTTCATTGTTTAAATAATTTCTCTAAAACTATCTAATCAGAACAGCATTCTTTTTATCATGCTAAAGTAATCGTACTGAAGTAATGCCTAACCTGTAATCGCGTTTTACTTACTACCCAGGGATCTCATCATATCCCTGGCGTTGATTCACTTTCACCAAGCAAACGATCAGGGCTCCAAGATCAGACTACATATCAATCCTGCCGGGCTTTTCTTTCCGTTTGAAGGTATAACTACCGCAACCTATTTTCGATACCAGTAAAGTACCGTGTCTGGCATGACGATTTGCATATTCTGATTGAGGCACAGGTGTGCATCATCTTAATTAACGATCATGTTCTATAAAACTCCTTCACCTGAATAATAAAATAAAACTCCCCCTTTTACAGCGATCGATACGAACGGGGGAGTTTGGGTTGTTTATTGAATTACATTATCTGGCAATATGCGGTAGAAAAACACGGATTGGAGTCAGGTTAGGGGTTGTGACTACAGTTGGGTCAAATCCATTAGCACCACCCACTGCAAATACTGTCGCAATCACGCTGTTCCGCAGGACAACGGTCGGTATATCGAAGATCAGCGTTCCGCAATTTGTGCCTGCTGCAGTGACTTTCAGGTTGTAAAATCCACGCGGCAGCTCAAGATATGGGTCAGTATAACCCTTGTATGGCACGCCTGGGATAACCACCGTTCCGCTATCAGTGCAAACATCGACTGTTGTAGCAGGCAGGGTGTCTGCAAACGGTGCAAAGTGGACCACTCTCAATCGAGCCATATCGGCCATGGGAGCTGTGTTATCGTCCACCAAGGGGAACAGCTCAAGAGGCCAACTGTTGGCACCACCGATGGCTGAGAGGGTATACCTCTGACCGCCTTCCAGGTTGAAGGTGCCTGAGATTGCCGGGTCAACTGCACCGGTTGGGATGACTTCCACCAGGTGATCAACATCCGGTGTTAGTTCAACATAACCGGTCAGTTCTCCAAACACGAAGTCGGTCAAGAGATCTGTTCCATCCACACGCACGGTCACCGATGTATTTTCCAATCCAGCCGCAAATGGGGCGAAGTGTCCCACAGCAACATATGCTGGGCTGAGTTCAAAACCGGTGATGCTGGTGACCTGCAAGGGCCAAGAATTAGCGCCACCGATGGCAAAGATATCCACAATGTCACCAGCTGCCAGGCGCAGGGAGGGCAGGTCAAGGGCGACGGTGCCACAGCTTGTTCCAGCCACTGCGATGAGCAGGTCATAGTCACCAGCTGGCAGGGACAGGTATGGGTTAGTGAGACCTTTGTAGGGCACGTTGGAGAGCACAGCCGTGCCAGCATCGGTGCAGATATCGACCTTGGTGTCATCCAGGGCTGAGGCAAAGGGTGCCAGGTGAACGATGCGCACTTTAGCATTAAGCGGATCGGGGGTGATGTCATCGACCAGGGGGAAGAGTTCAAGGTCCCAGCTGTTGGCGCCGCCAATGGCAGCCAGGGTGTACTGCTTACCGGGTTCGAGGGTGACGGTACCGGTGATGGCAGGATCTAAAGCACCGGTGGGGATGATCTCGATCAGGTGCTCGCCTTCTGGGAGTGAGACGCCGGCAGCGATTTCGCTGAACTCGAAGTCAGTCAGGGCGTCTACGCCATCCACACGCACGGTCACCGAGGTGCCGAGCGGAGTGTTAGCGAAGGGAGCAAAGTGGGCTACATTGACGACGGGATCGGGGGTGAGTGTCAAGCCAGTAATGCTGGTAACCTGCAAGGGCCAAGAATTAGCGCCACCGATGGCAAAAACATCCAAGATGTCACCAGCTGCCAGGCGTAGGGAGGGCAGGTCGAGGGCGACGGTGCCACAGCTTGTTCCAGCCACTGCGATGAGCAGGTCATAGTCACCAGCCGGCAGGGACAGGTATGGGTCAGTGAGACCTTTGTAGGGCACGTTGGAGAGCACAGCCGTGCCGTCATCGGTGCAGACATCGACCTTGGTATCATCCAGGGCTGAGGCGAAGGGTGCCAGGTGGGTGATGCGAACTTTGGCGTTGATGGGATCGGGGGTGATGTCATCGACCAGGGGGAAGAGTTCAAGGTCCCAGCTGTTGGCGCCGCCGATGGCAGCCAGGGTGTACTGCTTACCGGGTTCGAGGGTGACGGTACCGGTGATGGCAGGATCTAAAGCACCGGTGGGGATGATCTCGATCAGGTGCTCACCTTCAGGGAGTGATACGCCGGCAGCGATTTCGCTGAACTGGAAGTCAGTCAGGGCATCTGCGCCATCCACACGCACGGTCACGGAGGTGCCGAGCGGAGTGTTAGCGAAGGGGGCGAAGTGAGCCACATTGACCGTAGCATTTTGAATTTTGTTGAGTGGAGGAAGCATGTGCCTTTGCTGGCTTTCAGCAAAAGCTGGTGAAACAGTTGATAATAGGACACCTAGTAAGGATAGTCCGATAAACAAATATTTACTGAAATTATTCATTGTTTTTACCTTTCTTTGATCTGTGGGATTTTGGTTGTCAATTTGATTGATTTATATGTTGTTTTTCATCTTTAGCCTTTCCTTTAATAAAGAGTATCTGGATAGTGATTATAGTAATTATAATGAATATATACATAAAGTCAATGTATTGTATAATATTTGTATCGTTTCTAATCAAATTCTAATGTAATAAAGTCCATTTATCCTTGTAAGTATCCCAGTCTGATAGATTTGTTCCTGGTTCAGCTAACCCTAAATGACTTTCATATATATATTGGTTTGAGACAGGGTAAAATAAGATTAGGATGGTATTTTTCTGGAGATAAAATAAGATCTCTACTATAGAACCTTGAGATAGGCGTAGAAATGACATTTCCAACAGTTAACGGTTCTAACTTGCTCAGGGAGAAGCTGACTTTGCCTCAGGATTTTCAAGGCAAATTCAATCTAATATTCATCCCCTTTGAACAATGGCAGCAGATGGAAGTGGATTCCTGGATGGCTCTGGCCAAGGAATTGGAGGAGCAGTTCGATGGTCTGGTTTATTATGAACTGCCAACCATTCAGAGCAGGAATTCTTTCTACAAGATGTTCATCAATGAGGGCATGCGGGCTGGTATCCCCAACCCAAAAACGCGTGAACATACGATCACTCTTTACCTCGATAAGGCAGATTTTCGTGCCGCATTGGGTATGTCAGATGAAGAGCACATTTATATCCTGGTGGTAGATCGCCAGGGGAATGAGTTTTTCCGCGCTCGTGGTCCGTATAGCCGTGAGGGAGAGGTAGCTCTGCGCCAGGTACTTCTCCAGCTCATCCAAAGTGCGAAGGAATGAGTGGAACGAATTGCGATAGATGAACCTCGGACTCAAAGGCGAAAAAATGTTGGTAGAGAATAAAAAAGACCTTCTTATATTGGTGACCGGCGCAACCGGGTATATTGGGGGACGACTTGTACCACGCCTGCTAGAGCTCGGATACCGCATCCGTTGCCTGGTGCGCGATCCTGCACCCTTGCAGGGATATTCTTGGCGAAGTGCGGTCGAGATCGTTGCAGGTGACGTGCTCCAGCCAGATTCTCTTGTGCCAGCCATGCAAGGAGTATCCGCAGCTTACTATTTGATACACAGCATGTCGAGTGGTTCAGACTTTCACCAGCTTGATTTGACTGCCGCCCATAATTTTGGCACTGCTGCCCAGAGTGCTGGAGTCGAACGAATCGTCTTTCTTGGTGGTCTGGCTGAAACCACATCCAATTTATCGGAACATCTGCGCTCGCGCCTGCAAACAGGGGACAAACTGCGCAGTGCCGGCGTCCCGGTGACTGAATTTCGAGCTGGCGTCATTGTCGGTTCGGGCAGCGTCTCCTTTGAAATGATCCGTTACTTGACCGAGCGTGTGCCAGCCATGATCTGTCCGCGCTGGGTCTACACTCCAACTCAACCGATCGGCATTCGCGAAGTGTTGGAGTACCTGGCAACCGCGCTGGCCGTGCCTGAGAGCTCTGGACGCATCATCGAGATCGGTGGATCTGAAGTCATTACTTACGGAGAAATGATGATGATCTATGCCGATGTTCGTGGTCTTAAACGTTGGATGGTGCCCGTTCCGGTTTTAACACCGCGTTTATCATCCTACTGGGTCAACCTGGTCACTCCCATCCCGGCAGCCATTGCCCGCCCACTCATCGAAGGCTTACGTACCGAAAGCACAGTGCATGATCCCATCGCCAGGCAGCTATTTCCCCACATCCAGCCGGTGGATTATCGTACTTCGGTGGAGCGGGCGCTCGCTCAATTGGAGCCAAGTAAGATTGACCCCAATTGGACTGACGCAATAACTACCGCCACAAGCGATGGAGGTCCTGTCACTGTAACAATTCACGAAGGCATGATTTTAGAGCACCATATGCGCGTTATCCCAGCATCGGCAGAAGCTGTTTATCATATCTTTACAGGCCCGGGAGGAAAGCGTGGATGGTTTAATATTAACTGGGCATGGAGGATTCGCGGTTTTGTGGATCGGATGTTTGGTGGGGTGGGTTTTCGGCGTGGGCGCCGCGATCCGGATGAATTGCAGGTGGGAGATGCACTCGATTTCTGGCGGGTTGAAACCCTGGAGCCAGGACAACTGCTGAGATTGCGGTCCGAGATGAAAATGCCAGGAATAGCCTGGTTACAGTGGCTGGTCACCCCTAGAGAAAAGAAAAGAGTATTACTCTTGCAAACTTCTTACTTTGCTCCCAAGGGATTGTTGGGCTGGTTGTATTGGTATGCGGCCTACCCGCTTCACAAATTGATCTTTAGCAAGCTCATAGATCAGATCGCAACTCTGGCTATAAACTCGAAACCCAAACAAGATTGATCATCCATGGAACAAAACACGGTTCGATACTATATCAAACTTTACTTCATAACTCTGATCGCATTCTTGGCGATTGATATGGTCTGGCTTGGACTTGTCGCGCGCACAGTCTACCAGAAATATCTCGGTTTCTTGTTGACTCCCACCACCAATTGGATTGCAGTGGTACTTTTCTATCTATTGTTCATCCTGGGGATCTTGGTATTTGTAGTTGTGCCTGGGCTAAAGGAAAACTCACTCAAGGCAACCTTTCTACGTGCGGTCTTGTTCGGGCTTGTAACATATGCCACTTATGACCTTACCAACCTTGCAACCGTGAATAACTGGCCTGTAATAATCACCGTGATAGATATGGCCTGGGGAACAGTCTTGAGCGTTTTGGTAAGTTATATCAGTTTTATGGTGGGCAAGCGGCTTCATTAATGCGATAATCAGTGATCAATCTATTTGCTTAGGAGGAGAAAATAAAATGGCAGCCAATGGTACTGAAACAGATAGTTCAATAAGCGCAATGGATCGCAAGTTTACCGGACTGCGGCGCTTCAACCTGGGCATGGGATTCCTGCACCTGGCCCAGGGCATCTTGATGATCGTGATCAGTAATGACACCACTTACCCCATCTACACCAATTTCCTGAACTTTGATTTTGCTACCCGTTCACTAGCGCCTAAACCCGAGCTTGTCTATGAGCTACCGTTTGGAGTAGCTGTGGCTTTTTTCCTGTTGATTTCAGCAGTAGCGCACTTCTACCTGGCTACGATTGGCTACCCGCGCTATGTGAAAAATCTGAAGAAAGGCATGAACCCGGTTCGCTTTTATGAATACGCCCTCAGCTCTTCGTTAATGATCGTTTTGATCGGCATGCTGATCGGCATCTGGGATCTAGGTGCAATTATCTTGATCTTCGCCGTGAACGCCACGATGAACCTGTTTGGCAATATGATGGAGCTGCACAACCAGCATACCGAGAAAACGGACTGGACAGCCTTTATCTACGGCTGCATCGCTGGGATCGTGCCGTGGATCGTGATCATGCTCTACTTCGTGGGTGCGGTCAATTCTGGGGTTGCCAAACCGCCGCCATTTGTATACACCATTGTCCCGACATTGTTTGTCTTTTTCAATATCTTCGCCATCAACATGGTCTTGCAGTACAAGAAGGTTGGCCCATGGAAGGATTACCTGTTCGGGGAACGCGTATATATCATCCTGAGCCTGTCAGCTAAGACCGTGCTGTGCTGGCTGATCTGGACCGGCACCCTGGCCCCTGTATAGTGCAAGCTGCTTTTGGCCCTATTCACGTAAACCCAGATTCGGATTACTGAAACTGTCGGTCATTTGGAAAAAGGGTTTTCAAGAATCATTCTGGCTTTGCCCCAGGTGAGGCACCAAAATGGTCTCATACTTGTGATTTTGTCCCACTTTCGAGTAAGCGATTGAAATATTTATCTAAAACTGCGAGAAAAATCCGAGAATGAGCTGTTTTTGGTGCACAAGTAGGACAAAAAATCTAAAAGCTAGCTTTAAAAATGACCGAATAACAATAAAACGTGCTTGGGCAAGTGAAGCCCAGAGGAGCACCCTAATGTCAACTGAAATTTTGCTGACACAACATCATATACCAAAAGGTTTTTCTGATTACTTTGCGCTTGCTATCACCAAGACAGCGCGTTTCTTTGCTGATACTTTTTTTGCACGCCGCTACGGTAACCGAGCGATTGTTCTGGAAACGGTTGCGGCGGTCCCGGGCATGGTTGGAGGCGTTTTACAACATTTACGTGCCTTGCGTCGTATGGAAAGTGACAGAGGCTCGGATTCATATTTTGTTAGATGAAGCCGAAAATGAGCGTATGCACTTGATGACCTTTATAAACATCGCCCAACCGACATGGTTGGAGCGTCTGATTGTTATATTGGCTCAGGGTGTTTTCTTCAACGGCTTCTTTCTGCTATATTTATTATCGCCAGGCACTGCTCACCGCGTTGTGGGCTATTTTGAAGAGGAAGCAGTCCATAGCTATACAGAGTACCTTAATGATGTCGACAGTGGAAAACTAGCCAATGTCCCTGCGCCAAAAATCGCAATTGATTATTGGAAACTGGCATCGGATTCACGGTTGAGAGACGTGATAATCGCGGTCCGCGAAGATGAGAGCCATCACCGCGATGTAAACCACAGATTCGCTGATGAGCTAGCATGATGCTAAAAATATAAACACACCGGCATCACGCTCATGGTATGCAAGGCGTAATCAAACGCTACTTACACTTTAGCCGGGATATCCCTGCTTGAGAATTGTTCCGGCCATTTTATTTTTTTCGACGTTGTTTGTCTTTTTCAATATCTTTGCCATCAACATGGTCTTGCAGTACAAGAAGGTTGGCCCATGGAAGGATTACCTGTTCGGGGAACGCGTATATATCATCCTGAGCCTGTCAGCTAAGACCGTGCTGTGCTGGCTGATCTGGACCGGCACCCTGGCCCCAGTATAGTGCAAGCTGCTTTTGGCGCTATTTACGTAAACCCGGTTTCGGATAACTGAAACTGTCGGTCGGTCATTTGGAGAAAGGTTTTCAAGAATCGTTCTGGCGTTGCCCCACTTGAGGCATCAAAACGGTCTCAAACTTGTGATTTCGTCCCACTTTCGAGTGAGCTGTTGAAATGCCTATCTAAAAGTAGGAGGAAAATACGCGAATCGGGCTATTTTTGGCACACAAGTGGGACAATAATTCTAAAAGCCGGCTTTAAAAATGACTGAATCATGAGTGAAAGTAAAAGGTACTCATTTCATGAAAACAACCGATCGTAATGCGTTCATCGTTTTCCCAATTATGATCGTGATCGGCCTGCTGGTGGCGGCTGCTGGCAGCCAGGGTGGCTGCCGGGTTGCAGGGATCCCGGTCTTTGCCCTGCTGGTCAGCCTGACCTTTCTCATCCAATGGCTGGTCTTCATCCCGGCTTACTGGCTGCAAACCGAAAAGTTCTTCGACCTGACAGGCAGCCTCACTTATATCACCGTCAGCACGCTAGCCCTGTTTTTGAGCACTGGTGTGGATGGCAGAGCGATCCTGGTGTGGGCGCTGGTTGTGATTTGGGCAGTCCGGCTGGGTACCTTCCTGTTCAGGCGCATTAAAAAAGCGGGCAAGGATGATCGTTTCGATGAGATCAAGCCTTCTTTTATCCGTTTCCTGAACGTTTGGACTATCCAGGGCTTGTGGGTTACCTTCACGATGGCAGCTGCGCTGGTCACGATCACCACGGCTAACCGCAAAGAGCTTGATCTGTTTGCCCTGATTGGCTTCCTGGTGTGGGTTTTCGGATTCACGATGGAGGTAGTCGCTGATTATCAAAAGAGCCGCTTCAATGCTGACCCCAATAACAAAGGATTGTTCATTCGATCTGGTCTGTGGTCTCGCTCCCGACACCCAAACTACTTCGGAGAGATCGTCTTGTGGATTGGCGTCCTGCTCATCGCCCTTCCGGTTCTGCAAGGCTGGCAGTGGGTGGCCCTGATTTCCCCGGTCTTTGTCACCCTGCTTCTAACCCGCGTCAGCGGGATTCCACTGCTCGAAAAGAAGGCTGATCAGAAATGGGGAGGTCAGGCAGATTATGAAGCCTATAAGAAGCAAACGCCCGTATTGATTCCCCAAGTTTACGTGAGCCGTTAGTCTGCATATCCCATTTTGCACCGCATACTACCATGAACGCTTTACTTGGCAAACCCCTTCAATTTTTTTGCCCTTCAAAAATCCCGACGGATGAGTGACTTAACCAGCACAAGCCAGCACAACCTGAACTACGCGTCAGCAACCAGACTTCCTACTTGCTGCTTGGGCTTATTGCGCACCAGGTCATACGCCAGCTGCAGATTCATCCAAAACTCCGGTGTGGTGGCTGATTTCTGCTCCTACAGCCTTTGACGATGGGGAAGAATCGAAAGGAGCCAATGCTCCGGCTCCTTTCTCTAATCTACCGATAAAATTCTACAAATTAGCGATCGTTATTCAGGCAACAGTACCGTATCGATCACATGGATCACGCCGTTGGCGGTCTCGATGTCGGTGATGATCACCTGCACGGTATCATTCAGATACACCTTTCCGTCTTTGACAGTGATCTTTATCTGCTGGCCTTCCAGGGCGGTGTCAACCATCTGTCCATCAAGCTGGACGACATCCGCAGCCATAACCTTGCCAGGCACCACATGGTAGAGCAGAATATTTGTGAGGGTCTCCAGATTTTCTGGCTTGAGTAGGTTTTCCACGGTTCCAGCGGGTAGCTTGGCGAAAGCCTCGTCGGTGGGGGCAAAAAGGGTGAAGGGGCCTTCCCCTTTTAGGGTCTCAACCAGCCCGGCAGCCTGCACCGCAGCAACCAGGGTAGTGAAGCGACCATCCGCCACAGCGGTATCAACGATATCCGAGAGCTTTTCCTTGGGCAGGAGCACGCTATCGATCACGTGGATCACGCCGTTGGCGGTCTCGATGTCGGTGATGATCACTTCAACGTTCTCGTTGAGGTAGACTTTGCCATCCTTGATGGAAATACTGAGAGGATTATCTGCCAGGGCGGTATCCGCCGTCTTTCCATCCAGGGTGACCACATCAGCTGCCATGACTTTTCCAGCGACCACATGGTAGAGCAAGATGTTCTTCAGGGTCTCCAGGTTCTCAGGCTTGAGCAGGTTTTCCACGGTTCCAGCGGGTAGCTTGGCGAAAGCCTCGTCGGTGGGGGCAAAAAGGGTGAAGGGGCCTTCCCCTTTTAGGGTCTCAACCAGCCCGGCAGCCTGCACCGCAGCAACCAGGGTGGTGAAGCGACCATCCGCCACAGCGGTATCAACGATATCCGACATCTTTTCCTTGGGCAGGAGCACGCTATCGATCACGTGGATCACGCCGTTGGCGGTCTCGATGTCGGTGATGATCACTTCAACGTTCTCGTTGAGGTAGACTTTGCCATCCTTGATGGAAATGCTGAGAGGATTATCTGCCAGGGCGGTATCCGCCGTCTTTCCATCCAGGGTGACCACATCAGCTGCCATGACTTTTCCAGCGACCACATGGTAGAGCAAGATGTTCTTCAGGGTCTCCAGGTTCTCAGGCTTGAGCAGGTCCTCAACGGTTCCAGCAGGTAGCTTGGCGAAAGCCTCGTCGGTGGGGGCGAACACAGTGAAGGGGCCTGCACTTTTAAGGGTGTCGACCAGCCCGGCAGCCTGCACCGCAGCAACCAGGGTGGTGAAACGGCCATCTGCCACAGCGGTGTCAACGATATCTTCAGGCATGGGGGGGAGTGGCGTAGCCATAGGAGCAGGCGGTTGGGTAGGCGCTGCAGTGGGGGTTGCTGCTGGCGCACAGGCAGCCAGAACCAGCGAAGTTATAATCAGTATGAACAGGGTAACAATTGGTAAGCGTTTCATTTTTTTATCCTTTTATATTTGTATAGGTATTGTACAACAATCTTGTCAAATTATATACAAAACCTATACAACGTCAAGGGTGTTTTGCGTTACTCATCAATCTCTCATCCGGTGCCAATCCTGGGTGAGGAATATTCTTTCTCACCAAAATACATGTGCATCCACTGAGCTCATAGAGACAATATGGCCAGGATCTGAAGGCGTTCTGGCTGGCTCTGAGCGATTGTGGTCCCTGGACCTCTGCTCTTGCAGTAGATGCTCTCATAGATTGTTCGTAATAAAACAACCGAAATTGAGAGAGAAAAATAGAATCTGAATTGTGTCCATTAACCTCGGCTGTCAAAGTTGTGAAAAATTTCCAGATTCCAGGAACAGCAGACCTGATTGCTTACCTTGAAAAAAATCACGCTTGCCTGACCCAATTACCCAGTCTGCCCGACGACCTGGGATCATGCCAGGTGATCGTCGTTGATCCATTCCATATCAAAGTATTTGAGCTTCACAGGCTTCAGCAGTTTGTTGGCGCAGGAAGAGGCTGCTTGAGGATTATGTCCACGGCTCCAGGAAATAAAAGTTCAGCATGTATCTTTAGGGCTCTTCCAGAAGATGCTGTTCTTGAAGGTGAAGCCCGCCTCCTGTATACAAATCACACCAACCGAAAGGGAATATGTCTGCCAGACATTTTCTATATATACGGACAATATCTATCACCGACTGCGCAGGACGACGATCATGGAAAAATGTAAAATAGAGATCTGCCCCATTAGGACAGGGCTGCGGGTTGCCTTCCTTGCTTCATACTGCGGGAACAATGCGGGATCAATTTGCGAACAGATATGCTAGCACAGTATGGTGATTTTGGAACATAATAGACAGCTTTTTTACACTTTTCCCCTACATGCTCCTCCATCGCACTGAAAAGAGTGCGGATTCGAATCCCGCCAAGTCTGCAAGAAATATTATATTTCCCTCAATTACCGGCTAATTAGCCGGCTTTTTGTTATTTAATGAAGATGCCTATGGATAGAATTTTTACGTACAACATGGTTAATGCGTATCAACCCTTATTATTTTCGAATAATTTGGATTCGATCGATTTTGAGGTAGGAGTAACTGACAGTCCGCCAAGAGCAGTGCAACGCAGCTCGATGGGTAAACTTTTTCCAACCTGATCCATTGTGTCTATTACTTCATCTAAAGGAATAACTACATCAAAATTTGCTAAAGCCATATTCGCGCAGGCTAATGCATTACTCGCACCCATCACATTCTTTCCAAGGCAGGGTACTTCCACCCTATTTCCTACTGGATCGCATATCATACCCAATATATTTTGGAGGGCCATTGAAGATGCATTGATCGACTGCTTCAGTGTACCATTCGCTAATGTCACGAGAGCTGCAGCTGCCATACCTGAACCAGCACCACATTCTGCTTGACACCCCCCAACTTCAGCAGCAAAAGTTGCATGAGCTGCAATGAATACCCCGATCAATCCGGCAGCTAACATCGCGTGAGTTTTTTCTTCTAAAGACAATCCCATAGCACTCGCTGCCCCGATGCATGCACCAGGAAGACCACCGCAGGATCCTGCGGTTGGTGCAGCTACGATTACTCCCATCGAGCTTTTCACTTCCATCAATGCAGTTACATAAAGGATGATCTGGTTGAGCATACCACTATCAAGAAGTTGATGATTTTCCATTCGTGTGAGATATTGTCCAGATTGCCATCCCAATATTCGATCAGCATATTTTGTGCCTCGAATTCCCGCCTGAATGGATTTTTCCAATATATTAACTATATCCTTCATTTGTTCGAACACTTGATTGTGAGACATATTCCCGCGAGCGCATTCATAAGCAATTGCAAGCTCCCACAAGGAAAGATCTTTGCCTTCGTTGTAACGAAGCATCTCCTCACATGTAATAAATGGAACCTGGATATTTTTATGGGATAAGACCGGAACGACTGGAGCTATCCGCTTCACTGAACGAATCTTAAATGTTGAGCAAAGCTTTTCAATAATTTCCTCCTCCAGAAATTTATGTGATTTCACTTCAATAATTTGGTGGTCTTGGTTACCAAGAAGATTTATCTGGTCTGCATCTATCTTCTCATGCAAGTATTTCAAGACCTCACTGCTGCTTGAATTTAGATATAAAAGGGTTTCGAAATAGTCCCCTGCCATGGAAACCCTATTACCATCAATCTCAATGACTTCGATCATCCCACCACCGATTGATATGGCTTTAAGATAGTGGCTTTCGTTTGAATTCCGAAGTATTAACTGATAAGTATTAGGATGTTCAGCGCGGTAATCTAATATTTTTATATCAAATTTGATGCCAGCTTCTCGTATAGCTTTTTGAGAACCAGTCAGCCGTTCATCTGTTGTGTCCCAGCCGAGTAGGCCGCCAAATAAACCCATATCCGATCCTTGACTGGCATGGGTAGTAGCAAGCGAACCGTGAGTATCAAACTCAATTGAAATTTCTTCGATCTTACCTTCCATCAAATATCTTGCTATTCTTCCAATACGAACTGCAGCTGCGCAATGCGAACTGGATGGTCCGCGCATCACAGGCCCAATCACATCATTGAATATGCTAGGATAATACGTGGAATTACTTTTTTTTATACCGCTAATCCTCATTTTTTAACCTTCCTATTCATTCATTATAATTGTTTTACCTCACTATGATCATGACCCTAATTGCAAAGATGTAAAACTATTCAGCGTAAATGAACTTTCCTGAGTCATTGTGGATAATTTCCATTGGACCCCTCAAGTAGAAACCTAAGTGTTAATTGGACTTAAATAACCTTATCCAATGTTCTTGTTTTGTCATTGTCCAATAGACTGAGGGAAAAATGGCAGGCTTTTGGATGGGAGAAGCGTTTTTTGGGGAAGTCCTCATAAGTCATTGGTTGAGCGTTCGAGCAGAACCAATCACACTTGGGTTGCTGAAGTAGGCCAAAGAAATTTTAGCATTTTAGCTTTCCCCCTTAGGACAGGTTTACAGGTCGCCATTCCTTGCTTCTTACTGTGGGTAAAGCGCGGGTCAGCCAATTTGAGCCATGCCGGATTTGTTCTGTTCATTTCATTTTTCCAGCTTTGGACCTGGAAAACAGGAGTTGTTCTTTATTGATATTCTACCGGTCGGGCACACTTCCAGGCATTGCGCAAAGCTCTGGCACAACTTAAAGATTAATCACACTGTTTTGTGCAGGTATTTGTGGGCAAACCTGGATACACGCAAAACAATCATTACATCCAGGTCGTATATAACGCAGAACAACCTACAAAGGATCAGTGGTCTTGATTCCCGTCAGGAAAAAGCGTGGACCAGACTGCGGATGAACCAGCAAACTATATGGATTGGGGTTTCCAAGGCCAGTGTATTTCGCCAGCCTCGGTAGATTAATATCCGACGAATATAGACTGAATAGCTCCTTCAAATAGCCTCTTTGCTGCGATACTCATTCCCTCAGCATTTTGGATACCGCTGACCTTCCTGGCGGTTGAGAGGTCGAGCCTGCCGTTGGTGCAGGTAGTCAGGATCATGCTCTGGCTGGTTGGTTTGCCCTCCTTGGGACTTTTCTATGCAATCTTGATAGTGAACCTTGCCAACCGGTACGGGCGCAGCGTGTTGCGTTGGTAGGAAGCATCGCCCTTTGCATCCAGACAGTTTTCCTGGATGCAATCGTGTGGACTTATTCCTTTCGACTATAGTTGGATAAATTATGCGGCCGATTGATATACCTGGTAAACCAATTTAAAAGTTCCCACCCCACGGCATCAGGCGGATATAAAAGGCTTCCATCCTAACATCCGATCAGAGCAGTGCAATGGTCTATAATTAAATTCATATTCGTTGTATGATTAAACCTGATCGTTGATTCAACATGAATGAACTTGTATCGATGCGTTAATCCAGTTTGTTAAAAAGCAATATCTCAATCTTGAGACTTACCGTAGGAGCGGCGAAGGGGTGCAAACTCCCGTCTGGTTTATCCTGCAAGGAGAGACGTTCTACATCCTTATCCAGACTAAATCCGGTAAGGTTAAGCGCATTCGTCGTAACCCGCAGGTTAAGATTACGCCTTGCAGGATGAATAGTTCCCCGCTTGGAAGCTGGACTTCTGCCATGGCGGTAGAACTGCGGGACGTCAACAGCCGGCAAAAGGTTGAACGCCTGCTTTATAATAAATATGGGCTGCTGCGTAAATTAATTTCGATGGGCAGGCGGGATGACGAAGAAATCAACATAGTCTTGGCTATCCAGCTCGCCGACCTGATAGAATCGTAATCAGTTCCTAACACAGGCAGTTGGTTGTTAAGAAAGGATGGTAAATATATGAGAATTCGAAGTGGGGTACACATTGGCAAAGTTGTTTTAGTCCTCGCCCTCCTTCTAAACCTGGGCTGGCTGGCAGCCTGCACAGAGGCTTCCCAGGCTTCATCTGCCACCTCCACCCCACCCATTTCAGCCACGACCGATATACAAGCCGTGAGTGCGGATGCCCAAGTGGCTCCCGCCCGCTGGGTGCAGCTGGGTTTCCCAACCGGAGGTGTGGTTCAGCAGGTGGTTGTTAATCCAGGGGATCTAGTTCAAGAGGGTCAGATCTTGGTCAGCCTGCAAGATACCACCCTACAGAGTGCTGTGGCTCAAGCCAATGCTGTTCTGATTAGTGCTCAAAATTCCCTGGAAGACTTGAAAAGCCAGCCGAGTGCTGAAGCACTGGCAGCAGCTCAGGCCAACCTGGCCAGTGCTCAGGCCAATTTGGATCGTCTCGACCAGAGCGGAGCAAATCAAACTCAGAAGGAAGCTGCCCAGGCAGCTATTGATAGTGCCCAGATTAGCCTGGATCAGGTAAAGACGGGAGCCTCTGACGCCCAACTTAAGCTGGCCCAGGCCCAGGTTGAGAGTGCCCAGGCAGCCCTCGATCAGGCACAGGCAGCGCTTAATAGCGCCCAATTGCTCGCCCCCTTTGCCGGCCAGGTGATTGAGGTGAATATCCATCCTGCTGAAATCGCCCCTGCTGGTCAGCCTGTAATCATACTGGCCGATCCCAGCTCTTATCAAATTGAAACAACTGACCTGAGCGAAATGGATATACATCAGATTACCGTGGGCGATCCAGTCAGCATCACCCTGGATGCCCTACCTGGGGTGACCCTGCAAGGCAAAGTGAGTCAGATTGCACTCAAAGCTACACCTGGCATTGAAGTAACCTATCAGGTGGTCATCAGTCTGGATAAGGTGCCGTCCGACCTGCGCTGGGGTATGAGTGCTTTTGTTAAGATCAACCCTAAGTAATCCTGTTTCTTGGGAAACTTACTCGTAGTGTAGGGCTTCCAACACGCGGGTACGGGCAGCCCGGGTGCCTGGAATCAGCGCTGCCAGCTGGGAAATAACCAGAGATAAGACCAGGCTGGCCAACAGAGCGGATGGCGGCAGGATGAAGGGCAGGGTGTAACCCGACATAGCCATCATAGCGGACAGCAGGATACGGGTCAGAAAATAACCGAACAGCAGGCCAAATAACCCTCCCACCAGTCCGATCAGACCAGCCTCTGCCAGGATCATCAGTGCCACCTGGGCACGGGTCATGCCTATGCTACGCAGCATTCCAATCTCCTTGGTACGCTCCATCACATTCATGCTCAAGGTGTTGATCACGCTGATCGAAGCTACCAGGATAGCGATCACAGCCAACATATTGAACATGCTAAAGGCTTGTCCCAGGAGGGTGTTGATCTGTTGCTTAATGGCGCTATTAGCGATTATGGTAAGCTGTTGGCGTTTTCCGTATAGTTCTTGAATGGTATCCTGTACCTTACTGATGGGCGTACCCGGGGAAACCTTTAACAGGATCGTGGAAGCATTATTGATGTGGAAATAACGGTGCATATCAGCCCAGGTTCCCGTAACGGTCAGTCCCTGGTTGTAAAAATCGACCACCTCCCCAACAATGACGAAATCCTGCCAGCCACTTACCGTCCGTAGCTTGAGTGTATCGCCTGTTTTCAGCTGGTAGCGTTCAGCTAGCACATTGGAAATCAGGATTGCATTCCCCTGTACCAGTTGCTGTTGAACAGTGGACTCATTTACTCGCGAGTCGCTGAAAACAAAGTGGGTCACCTGGCTGTAGGGCAGAGGTTCGATTGCCATAAATGACAAGCTTACGGGATCGCTGGTGGAGGGCCATGCCTGTACATCGAAATAGCGGATGGGGGTAGCCGCCTCCACCCCTGGTTGAGCTGCCAATTGCTTCCAAAAAGTGCTTTTCAACGGCAGGCTGGAGCCCACATACAGGTCGCCACCGATATAAGCATTGATCCATTCGATCAGATCGGCCTTAAAAGAAGCAGTCATCCCTTCCACGATGATCATCAATGCTACCCCGATCATCAGGGCGGCGACCGTCAGTGCAGTGCGCAGTCTGGCGCGTTGGATATTACTCGAACCTATCCAGCCACTGCTGCCGTACAGGCGGCGAAAGAGCGGACGCAGGAAGCGATTCCAGAAACCTATGGTGCCCGGTAATGTGAGTGCCCCACCCAGGAACAAGCCGAACACCGCTAGGCTGCCCAAACGATACTGGATATCAAAAGAGAATGGATTGACCACCAGCACTAATGCGGAGAGAAGGAAAAGTGGCAATCCAAGCCACCAGCCGCGCCGCATCAGCCATCCCTCGTGAGGATTGCTCTTGATCCGCAAGGCTTCCAGGGGTGAAATCCGCCCGGCTTGCCAGGCGGGGATGAGACAGGCAGCCAGGGTGGCCAGGATGCCCACAATCACACTGGACAACAAAGCACTAGGCGGGATGCGACTGATCGTAAGGGACTGGCCGAGAAGCATGGACATCAGTTGTGCCAGGCCCAGCGACAGCAGCAAGCCCAGTCCAATCCCCAGTATGGATCCAGCCAGCCCGAGCAAACCAGCTTCACCTAGCACTAGCCACACCACCTGGTTGCGGGTCATGCCGATGGTGCGGAACATGCCGAACTCACGTGCCCGTTCCACCACCCTCATTGAGAAGGTGTTATAGATCAGGAAGATTCCGATGAAAAGTGCCATCACACTCATGAAACTCAAGCCAATTTGATAGGAGCTGAGCATCTGGGTCATGCGGGCTCCTTGGGAGGCGGGATAAATCACCAGGTAATGGCTGCCCAGCCTGGTGGATAGATTGGACTTCAGCTCATCCAGCGCTTTTGGGGTAGAAAGGTCTGGTTGGGCGACCAGATCGATGCGATCAACCTCTCCAGGTTGGCTAAAGATCTTCTGGGCGGTGGGGAGCGAGATGAAGCCCACTTCCCCGTTATTGATCTGCCCCGCTCCCTCTTTGGCAATCAACCCCACCACCTTAAAATGCCAAGCACCCGTGATAGTTACAAGCTCTAGCCGATCGCCTAGTTGGATTTTATTTTGACTGGCAAAATCACTTACCAGGAGCAGCTCGTTCGCCTTCCCGGTTAAGTACTTGCCTTCAACCAACTGATACTTTCGCATGGCCTGGTCAAGGGTGGGATCGATACCCAGCAGGCTTAAACCCCCTTGGACACTCGCTCCAAATAAGTTCAAACCCAGATCTGCGCTGGCGGTCTGATTTGCCAGCACCGCCTGCCCTTGCAACGAGGGCACGGCAGCCTTGATTCCCTGGAAATTTACCAGGCGGGTCAGCAGGCTATCAGGCAACCCCAGTGAATTGCTCTCGGCACTGATAACGCTCAGGTTGGCTTTGCCTGAAGTATCCTGGAATAGCTGGGTAACCGCCTGTAAAGCAGCCTGGTTGGTGATCCCAATGGCGAGGATACTGGCTACCCCCAGTACGATCCCAAGCGTGCTTAGAAGTGTGCGACCGGTATGCAGGCGTAGAGATCGCAGACTGATCAAGAAGAATAGGCGGGGAAGGCTCATAAGGTTTTTACACCCATTTACAGCTCATGCTGCTGAATCTCGGTCAAGAGGCGGGTCAAACGTTCTGCCTGGTTCGTAGTAGATTGGATGATCTCAAACAGAATCTGGCCATCTTTCAAAAATACTACCCGCTGTGCATAGGAGGCTGCTTTGGGATCATGGGTTACGATGATGATAGTCTGCCCTAACTCTAGACAGGAACGGGCTAATAGCTCAATGATGGCTGTGCCATTCTTTGAATCCAGGTTGCCAGTCGGTTCATCCGCCAGGATAATGGCTGGTTTCGTGATCAGGGCACGGGCGATAGACACACGCTGTTGCTCGCCGCCTGAGAGCTGATCTGGGCGGTGGTGACGACGTTCTTTCAGACCTACAAGAGTGAGCAAGTCCTCCAGATAAGGGCGGTAAGCATTAGGGTTTTTGCCGTCGATAATGATCGGCAACAGAATATTTTCCTCAGCCGTGAGGGTAGGCACCAGGTTGAAGAACTGGAAGATAAAGCCCACTTGGTGGCGGCGGGCAAGGGTTACCGCATGATCGTCTAGCGTTGAAAGCTGCATGCCCGCCAGGGTGATCTCCCCGTGGCTGGGTTTGTCAAGCCCACCCAGCAGGTGAAGGAGGGTTGACTTTCCACTGCCAGAAGGGCCCATGATGGCCACAAACTCTCCTTTTTGAACTTGAAAGTCAAGGCCCGCTAAGGCTTGGACTTCGTTTTCACCCAGCAGATAATTCTTTTGTAACTTCTTAGCTTCAATAACAGACATAGCACCTCCCTTAATCATGAAGGGTAATCAAGCCTTGGTAACCATCCACAGTCACCAGCTGGCCATCCATTAGGTGGGTGGCATTTTCAACCGCGACCACAGCTGGGAGGCCATACTCGCGGGCAATCACCGAGCAGTGGGACAGGATGCCACCCGATTTCAGAGATTATCCCGCCTGCTTTCATAAAGAGTGGGGTCCAACCCACATCCGAGTATGGCACCACCAATATGCATCCATTTTCCACTTTGTGCCAATCCTGGATGCCAGCTACTACCACTACCCTGCCTGTAAAACTACCGCCTGAGGTAGGGACGCCTTGCAACTGGCGGTTCATCGACCTATTCTGTGGGGTAGCGTGTTCGCCATAAATTACGGATGGCAGCACCACATCCCGAGCGTCTTCCATCTCCTGGCGGCGCTGGCGGACCAGATCTCCATATTCGTTTGGTAAGCTAGCAGAGGTGAAGGCTGACTGAATTTCATCGCGGGTCAGATAAAATATATCATCCCAACTGGAAAGCAAGCTGCACCGGATCAGTTGTTCAGCGATGGCCTTAAAATACGGGCGAAACAGACCATAGCCATAGGTGTATAGAGAGCCAATTCTTTCACGGTAGAACCAGTAGCGCTGTAGTCGCGTGAAGATGGGCTTTAACATCCAGCGCTTGATAGGAGGCAGGGGCAGTTGGTCGAATTTAAGCTTGGGATGGGTGGATTTTGTGGAGGTGTGTTGGAAATCGCTCACCATCTGCAGCACCAGTTCGGGCTGTTCGCGCCAGGGGATGGCTGAAAAGTCATTCCCGCTGTTGCTAAGATGGCCGAAACGGTGCATGAAGTCCTGGAAAACCTGGCGAAAGACCTCAATATCGGGCAGCTGGTCCATCACCTGGAGAGGGTGGGTTGTCAGCTCCTGTTGCAGCCTGGGATCCAGTGTGCGAAAGACCTTATTCAGGCTCTGGAGGGCCTGGCCCGGATCCAGCTCCTGGATCGCCTGCACCTGGCCCACTACATCCAGCTGATCGTAATCCAGACTGCTGGTGCGCAGCTGCCAACGCAGGATCTGCACGTGGGCTGACATTACCATGGGGGCGAGGATGTTCCAGTAGGCGTTACGGCGCAACAGCTGGCTCAAACGCTCCACGGTTTGCAGCAGCTGATCCACGCCCAGATGAGGAATATCCTGATTTGCCAGCTTATCAAACTCTGCCTGTAATTGAAACGACTCCCGCTCGAGTCTGGCCTGCAGGTGTATCTTATCCCATAGAAAAACCAGCAAACGTGGCAAGCGGAGGAAAAACGGCCAGCCTGGACGGTGGGAAACCCGACTGGTTCCATCGGAACGAACACCCATCATACGTTCCAGCATATTCCCTGGCAGACCAAGGGATTTGAAGATGCGCCGGAACGCCCCCATTTCGAAATAGGCACGGTAGTAAAAGGGGCGCGCTAGGTCCTCGGGGTGAAGGTCGTTGGGTCCGATAATCTCACTCAGCAAGTCAATCCAGGCCGCATTGACGATGGGAATATTAGTCGACCATACTAAGGGATGGATCAATCCTGGCAGCATATCCTTGGCTATCTGGTTGGAGTAAATCTTGCTGGATGGCAGGGCTGTGATCTGCCGCAGCTGGACCCAGTGAAGCTTTTTGCCATCATAAACCCATTCCAGGTCGAGCGGGTAAGTGAATTTCCTGGCGATGCGGCGGGTCTGCCGGACTACCTGGCTGATCAAGGCCAGTGGGATAATGCTCTCGATAGGCTGAACAATCCAGCTGTGATCTCGTTGCACCCAGCGGGCGGGGGTACGACCGGTTTCCATCAGGTTGGTGCCTGAGCCTTCGACTGCTTCAACCACCACTTCATCCGCTCCTGTAACCGGATTACAGCTGAATACTACCCCGGAGATAACAGGCGGGATCATCTCCTGAATGATGACTGCCATTTGTAGGTCGTGGCTTTTGAGGCTGTGTTTATCCAGGTATTGCTGAACTCTGGATGAGCTGGCCATCGACCAGATGCCCCAGGCTGCAGTCATGATTCCCTCTACCCCTTGGACATCCAGGTAGGAATTGAACTGCCCAGCAAAGGAGTAACTTTGACCATCTTCCAGGCTGGCCGAGGAGCGCACCGCATAGCGCTTGTGGGGATCTATTTTCTGACCAAGTTCCTGTTTGAGCTGCTCAACCATCTCCACCTGGTTGTTCAAGTAAGCCTGATAGGCTTCCCATGTGCATACTAGGGTGCGCGGCACTGGAAAGCCTGCTTCGACCAGGTTATGCAACTGGCGTGCCTTGTTGCCGATGGAATCTGGTAAATGGCGTTTATCCAGCTCCACAATCAGGGTTTTGGAAGCCTGGGAGTAGGCAGGTTGGGCGTTCACTTAAGCCAACCAAACCTGCGGGCAATTTTCAGCATACTGCGCCCCATAGGATTGGTCTCCATCATCTCCTGCATGGTGCCGGCGCCACCCTTCTCCTCGCGAGAACGAACCACCTCTTTCAGCTCAGGGATGATCGCCAGGATGAATAACAGGTTGATTGCAACAGCGTATAGAATGTATACTAAATCCCTTGTGCGCAGCACCATCCAGGGGATGACTAGGAAAAGGCTGAGGGGAAAGATGAGGGCAAAATCACGCAGGATGAAGAGTGCGATGAGCATACCCGCCACTGAGGTGGCAATAGCGCCTAGCGGGTCGATGGCGAACAGCCCACCGTAGGTGGCGGAAATCCCACGCCCGCCCTTGAAGCCATAATAAATAGGCCAGTTGTGACCAAGCACACCACCTAGGGCGGTAATCACATAGTAGGATTGGGCAGGAAAAACCAAGCGCACCCCGAGTGTGATGAGGAAGACCTTCAGCATGTCTAGCAGGCCGATCAGGGCTCCGATTTTCGGTCCAAGTACCAGACCTGCAGTGTTGGCGCTGTAGGAACTCATGGCCATCGGATGAGAAACCCCTGGAACAGGAACAGACACTTGGGTTAGATCTGTTTTGGGCGCTACCAGACGCACCACGATGCGGGTAAAGGAGATGGATCCTACAAGATAGCCAAAGATAAGCGAAAAGATTACCAGATTAGTCGTCATACTCCATCTACAAGGTAATTACTGCATTTCGCAAGTACGCAATATTCCCGACCATATATATTACTTCGACCGATGGCATAAGCGAAATATTTTCTCAGAATTTCTATATAACCGTCGAAGAAGGATAGTAGGAGATTAAATTGATAAAATATAACTTAATAAATTTTTCCTGTAAAGGGGCAACAGCTTGACCCGCACTTTTTCGCCTAGTACTTTCATCAACTCAGCGATCAAGGCCAACTAAGGTATCACTCCTTTATGATTGACGAATAAAAGAAGTATTTGCCAAACATCACGCCTAAAACCATCTCCATAGGGGCGATTAAAATCTGCTCTTTCCAGAGCAATACCCGTTTTACCACCTGTTACTGGGAAACTCGCACATTAAGCTTCTGAGGTTGGGATCCTGGGCGGATTTCCCAATAAACAGTTGGCCAGATTTAGTATTTAATTTCTGTCTATAACTTTAATGCGGAATTGATGAGACTATCCTTTCCCTCGCTTACCGAGTTGGTGGTCAAGCATTAGGACCGCGGTCCCCCGAGCGTCAATCAGCTCCAGCTGTTGGACTATGTCTGCAGCATTCTTCTCTTCCTCAACCTGTTCGGTGATAAACCACTGCAATAGCACCTGGGCGGGGTAATCCTTTTCTTTAGTAGCTAGTTCATATAGGTTATTTATAGAAGCGGTCACTGCGGCTTCATGTTCTTGGACTTGCTTAAAACATCCAGGCTCATCTTCCAATCAATTTTAGGAGCATTGATCCCCTTAAGCTCAACTTTTCCACCTCGTTCCAGCAGATGCTTGAAGAGTTTCATTCCATGACCCCGTTCTTCATCCGCCTGGACATACATCCATTGGGCGAAACCCGGAAGATTCATAGCATCAAAATAAGCTGCCATAGAAAGATATAGATAGGAAGAAAACAATTCTTTATTGATCTGCTCATTGATTGCGTTTTGCATTGCACTAGAAATCATATTATTCTCCTTGACTTTTTTAGATTTGTTACCTGAAGACATTAATTCTTCATATATCATTCTCCAGGATAATATTCAGAGCAGTAAACTTTTCAGCCTCCGGTTGCGATCAAACGAGGTCGTAACGGTCTAGGTTCATAACTTTGTTCCAGGTGGCGATAAAGTCGTGGACGAACTTCTCCTGTGAGTCCTCACATGCGTAAACTTCTGCCAAAGCCCGGAGTCGGGAGTTCGAACCGAAGATCAGGTCGACACGGGTGCCGGTCCACTTGAGTGCATCTGTTGCGCGATCACGACCTTCAAACACGTCAGAGTCTTCCGATACAGATTTCCAGACCGTGCCCATGTCGAGCAGGTTAACAAAGAAGTCATTGGTGAGCGTCTCTGGACGCTTGGTGAAGACACCATGTTGGGATTGTCCGAAGTTGGTATTCAAAACTCGCATACCGCCAATAAGAACCGTCATCTCAGGGGCGGTCAACGTCAGCAATTGTGCTTTATCGACTAGCAGTTCCTCTGCCGATACCGCATATTTGGCTTTTAGGTAATTGCGAAAACCATCCGCCTTTGGTTCGAGCACAGCGAAGGAGTTTACATCTGTCTGCTCCTGTGAGGCGTCCATGCGTCCCGGTGTGAATGGAACAGTCACCTTGTAGCCGGCATTCTTGGCAGCCTGCTCGACACCCGCGCAGCCGGCCAGGACGATCAGGTCAGCCAGTGAAACCTTCTTTCCATCAGACTGGGTACCATTGAACGCGGTCTGAATACCCTCCAAGATTTTAAGCACCTTTGCTAATTGCTTGGGTTGGTTGACTTCCCAGTCCTTCTGTGGCGCTAGGCGGATACGGGCACCATTTGCGCCACCACGCTTGTCTGAGCCACGGAAGGTAGATGCCGAAGCCCAGGCGGTTGATACCAGCTCCGGGATGGACAGTCCAGAGACCAGGATCTTGGCTTTAAGGGCAGCAATGTCTCTTGCCTCGATCAGTTTGTGATCGACCGATGGGACGGGGTCCTGCCAAATTAGTTCTTCATCTGGAACCTCCGGGCCGAGGTAGCGTGTGCGTGGGCCCATGTCGCGGTGAGTCAGCTTGAACCATGCCCGGGCGAACGCTTCGGCAAACTGGTCGGGATGGCTGAGGAAGCGACGCGCAATTGGCTCGTATATTGGGTCAAAGCGTAGCGATAGGTCCGCTGTAGTCATCATGGGCGGATATTTCTTAGTTGGGTCGTCCACATCAGGGATCATGTGCTCAGGCTTGACATCCTTCGCTGTCCATTGGTGGGCGCCAGCTGGGCTCTTGACCAGTTCCCACTCGTATCCGAACAGCATATTGAGATAGCCGTTATCCCAGTGAGTAGGATAGGGCTTCCAGGCGCCTTCGATACCGCTACCGGTGGTATCAGCACCTTTGCCTTTGCCGTAGCGGTTCTTCCAACCCAGGCCCTGCTCTTCAATCGGGGCGCTTTCTGGCTCAGGGCCAACCAACTTAGGGTCGCCTGCGCCGTGGGCTTTGCCGAAAGTATGCCCTCCAGCAACGAGCGCTACGGTCTCCTCATCGTTCATGGCCATACGGGCGAAGGTCTCCCGGACATCGCGCCCTGATGCAATCGGGTCTGGATTGCCATTTGGCCCTTCCGGGTTCACATAGATTAACCCCATCTGCACGGCTGCGAGCGGATTCTCGAGTTCTCGGTCGCCGGAGTAGCGCTTGTCACCCAGCCACGTGTCCTCGGAGCCCCAATAGACATCTTTTTCTGGCTCCCAGATGTCTTCACGTCCACCCGCGAAACCGAATGTTTTGAAACCCATCGATCCAAGGGCAACATTACCAGCAAGGATTATCAGATCAGCCCAGGAGATCTTCCGCCCGTACTTCTGCTTTATTGGCCAGAGCAGCCGGCGCGCTTTGTCAAGGTTGACGTTATCGGGCCAGCTGTTGAGGGGCGCGAAACGCTGGTTACCGTGGCCCGCGCCACCACGCCCGTCACCAATGCGATAAGTGCCAGCACTGTGCCACGCCATACGGATAAAAAGTCCACCGTAATGACCCCAGTCAGCGGGCCACCAATCCTGTGACTGGGTCATCAGTTCACGCAGGTCCTTCTTCACAGCCTTCAGGTCGAGCTTTTTGAATTCCTCAGCATAGTCGAAATCCTCTCCCATCGGATTGGACTTGGAGGAATGCTGGTGGAGGATATCGAGATTTAACTGGTTCGGCCACCAGTCCCGGTTCGATGTTCCTTTGCTGGCTGGGTGTGCGTGTGCCGTGCTTGTGACGAGTGACTTACGATCTTCATTCATACGATTTCCTCCTTTTTGTTGTTTGTTTGAGGCAACTCGGACAAAGCCCGTAATACATCATGCGGGCGCCAAGAAGCTTATAACCCGATTTGATACTGATTTCATTTCCCAGGTTCGAAATGTGAGGGGAAGTGATATCGACGATTTTATGGCATGAAATGCAAGCTAGATTGATGTGCAGAGCAATATTTCCATCGTAATGGACCTGGTCATCTCCTACACTTCCTAATTCATTCACAAGACCAAGGTTCACCAGGGTATTGAGGGTGTTATAGACCGTCATCAATGAGAGATATGGATATTGAGTTCGAATCTGGTCGAAGATTGCGGTTGCCGTCGGGTGAGTTTCGGTTTCACTCAGTAGTTTACAGATGGCGATTCGCTGTGGGGTAAGGCGTAAACCAGCCTGTTTTAAGGTGGATGTAAAAAAAATGAGAGAAGACATATCAGTTCTATTTTATATATATTACTAATTTATATTCATTATAATTTAATTATTATGATTGTCAATGCAACAAACCCTGCCTTATTTTTCTCAAGCGCTATAAATCCCTTCGTGTAGATGAATTATCTTGTCAATGTAATGAACTTGGTAATTCACCTGAATAACTATTTATTATCCCATTTACTTTTTGTGGGATTTTTGTCTTAATTATTTAATAGACGAATGCCTGCTTAAAACTAAAGCCATGAATGAAGGTATCTAGTTCATCCGATTGACAACCAATTGGTGGATGTAATCAATCGGTGACAGATCGGACCGCGTTTTCTTGCTCTATACCGCAGGTACAGCGCGGGTAAAATTCAGGTACTAATACGCTGAAACAGCATGGTGATTTTGGGCGGTATAAGACGTAAAATACTGAATTTTTCAGATTTTCACCTGCATTTTTATCCATCGCGCTGAAGAAGTCGCGGGTTCGAATCCCGCCAGGTCTACCAAACCACTCTAACAAATGATCTCGTTTGGGTCGATGGCCGCTCCGGATTAAGTACCGTTGCAGCTCCTAACTAATAGTAGATTTATGGCTACCAATCACTTGTCCTATCACTGTTATGCGGGACAATTGCCTCTCCCTCGACGGGACATCTGCCTATTGCCCTGCAATTCAAAATCGTATAGGACGACTATAACCTAAGCAGCGAAACATGGTCTCTACCGAGCGAAGGCATTACATTCATGATCTACAAGGCTTAATCAAGCGCAACGTACAAGTTGGCCGGGATACCCTGCTGGAGAATTGTTCCGGCCAATTTATTTTAACCACTCGTCGATGGAGGCTGCCATGATCAACGATGTTGTTCTCGAGGGGATTATTGTCGGGACTTGAAAGATTGATTCGATCGGATGGCCTTAATAGCCAGGATTGGGTGTAGATATGACTGCTACATGCCTATTGTGGGTAAGTGCTTGCCTGAATTGCGAGCCGCTGTTTTCGTTCCTGGATGGTTTACGCGTTAGCATCAGGCATAGCTTTTGGATGAGTGAACAAAGTATAGAAGTGAATACTTGTGACATGGGGGAAGATTTGGGACATACAGTGACAGAAGTCAAAATCGTCCTCCCGATGTCTCACAACATCTTGACAAGCACGGAGGAGGATATACAATGATGGGTAAGTTATTAAGTAGTGAGATCGCTCCGCGCAAACTGATTATTTCAGTCGCAGAGCACTTGCACTTTTACAGTACTATCAATAGTTTTGTTAAGTCCGGCAGTAAGGACAGCATACGCTGCATGGGGGACTTATAAGCTGCTGAGAGGATACCCACCCTCTCCGCTCACTGCGTTCGCTACGGGGCAGGCTCCTCTCCGCTCACTGCGTTCACTACGGGGCAGGCTCCTCTTCGCACGATGATGATAGAAGTCCCCACCTGTACCCGCATGGGGTATGTATCACGCAAAGGGACAGGGGTTCGAATCCGCCGTAAGCGGCAGGTGGTCTCATCCTCCCCTACTTGCCCGAATCGGTTGAGTTACTAACTTAACGGAAAATCATGGACTTCACGGCGCAGAAAAAGAAAGACATTTAGGATCTGGTCTTGAGAATATGTCCCCCCTTTTTTCTTGCAGCCTTATGAAAAAAATTGATTGACCTCCGGGCTTTCCAGTTCCTTCGGTTGATATTTGTTCTGAAATATAATACATTTATTTGTATAATACAGATACGATTTCTTTGTCTGGTGACCGTACTTCATCAATCGAAGCCAATCACCGAACTAATCAAGGAATTTTAAACTAAAGCATACAAGCCTCGATGCATTATATTAAAAGGGTCTGTCTATCGCAAAATCTACCGCAAGGTTGTGTTCGTTGATATCTTGAGGTGTATCAAAGAATATTATTAATTTTCGATAGGATGTGTGTATGAAGACCATAATCGAAAAAAGTAAATATCTAAATTTAATAATCGTTATAACTTTATTACTTACTTTCGTTTTCTCATTAATCTGGGGAGCTGCTCAAGCTGTCAAAGCTTGGAGAATTATCATTTTAAGCGTGGGCCAGTCACCTGACATTATCTTGTTGATCCTCAAATTAGTCGATACATTTTTGGTTGTAATAGTAATCTATATCCTCGCAGTAAGCATTTATAGATTGCTTGTGAGTGAAGTGGAAATACCTGGTAAGTGGGTCGCGAGAAGTGTACCTGAATTGAAGAGCAAGTTAAGCGGTGTAATCGTATTAGTAATGGCAATTCATTTTGTAGAAGTGATGCTTGATGAGGGGATTGTGGGACTTGAGAAGTTATGGCAAGCTATTGCTATATCCCTAGTTGCGCTTGTGTTAATATTATTTAGCTATGTAGGAGCTTCGCAAGAGGCGGATGATATCCATGGTTAACTAGGTCTTTACATAGTGCTCCGGATAAATCGCGGGATGAAAGAAAAGTTCAACTTCGATCTCTAAATGCTTTTCATTGAGCGTTCTATCACAAGGTTTATTAAGTCTGGCATCAAAGACACCAAATGCTACATTAGAATACTTATAAGCTGCTTTGATGATACCCACCCTCTCCGCAGATAAGAGTGATTAATCAATTAGTGATTAGTAATTAGGAAAACATAAGAGCTCCACCGTAGGCACCCATTGAAGGTGTTCGGTACGAATCCACCGGCAAGCGGTTGGTGGCCCGCCGGAGCTGCCTCACGTTTTTAGCTTTTTTCGTGGTTTTGGTATTTTCGTTTCATGGGTGACTATTAACCCTCTCACCTGCCATTAACGCAAACCGTTGGCTGGCTTCGATAGCTTCGGAATTTAGTTTTAATTCTATCTTGACGAGCAATTGCTCACCTTTCCCCCCGTCACTGAAATTATAGAAGGGGGGAAAGGCTCGAAAAAAAATGTGTGTCAGTTCTATGCCACTCCGCAAATACATTTTTCGATATTTCACCATCCATAGGATATAAATAATAAACGAGGAGAACCAGAGTGAGTAATTACCTTGACGAACTAGAATATACGTTCTAAAATCTGGCAAAGGAGAATTACTATGAGAAAAGTTATTGTGCTTGAACACATCTCCCTTGATGGTGTCATACAAGCCCCAGGCGGGCCAGACGAAGATACCAACGGCGGTTTCGCCTATGGCGGGTGGATAGCAGCATTTTCCGACCCAATTCTTGAAACGACCTTGAGAAGGCAGATGAACCTGCCGTTCGACTTGTTGTTAGGGCGCAAAACCTTTGAAATATGGGCGCCATTCTGGCCGCTTCATGGGGACGCATGGCCTGGCGTCAATACAGCGACCAAGTATGTCGCCTCGAATACCACCACGTCTGCCGAATGGCAGCCATCCGTGTTTTTATACGGAGATATTGCAGAAAAAGTAGCCAAAATCAAGCAACAACCAGGGCCGGATTTGCACGTTTGGGGAAGTGGTAATCTTCTTCAGACGCTGATCAAGCATGATTTGGTCGATGCGTTCTGGCTGATGATATATCCGATAACGTTGGGCGCTGGAAAGCGGTTGTTTGCCGGTGGCACGATGCCGATGGCGTTCAAGGTGACGGAATCCATCGTCACCCCGATTGGGGTCATTGTCGCAAATTACGAGCGTGCAGGAACACTCGCTACGCCCGGTGTGGTCGGAATCACAAACGGAAGATTATGAATTTTCGCCTCGTGTCGGGACTTTGAAGCCAGGCCAGGGTAACACATTTTCTTTATACGAATATATTCTGTGCTAAAGGTTCTTCAAGCTGAAGAGCAATAGATGGCTGACATTGAAGCTGTTGAACGAGCGTGAACTTACCTGGTATACGGATAAATGCTCAAATACAGCATCATTCAATTTGATGTTGCGACTTCCGCGAGCTTGGTAGACGCTTTATTGAGAGACACTTCCTACTTGTGGTTTGACAAGTGCCATGCTCAGATCCCATAATTGGCGTTGTACATTTTGGTCATAAGAATATTGGTTTGACTCAATTTCCTTTCCATCTTTAATGAATTTACCAGTAATGTTCGCCATTTCTGCCGATGAAGCAAGATCAGCCATTGATTTCGCTGCCTTCTCCGGTGATTTTGAAGCAAGTTGTGTTAACCAGTGCAGGAGAAAAGGTGCTTCTATCATGAGACTTGTTTTCGCCAAACCGGGATGCACCGCGTTAACCGTCACTCCGGTTCCTTCTAGCCTGCGTGAAAGTTCATAGGTAAAAAGCAAATTGCACATTTTGGTTGCACCAAACGCTTGTAAAGAATTGAATCGCCTCTCGCCTTGAAGATTGTCGAAATCAATCTGCGTGGTTGATGGAGCAGTTACCACCAGCACCCGGGCAGGCGAGCTTGCTTTTAGCTTGTCTAGTAACAGATTTGTCAGCAAGAATGGACCTAAGTGGTTTGTGGCAAACATTACTTCCAATCCAGCTGGGGTTAATTCGCGTTGCGATTTATAGACCCCAGCATTGTTAACCAGCACATCCAAACGATCATGTTTTTCACTGAAAGCCGCTACCATTTTCTGGATGGATTCCTGGAGAGACAAATCTACCGGCATTAACTCGACATTTGGATTATTCGTAGCTGAAATAATCTCAGCTTTAGCAATTTCTCCTCGCTCCATATCGCGGCAAGCCAAAATAACCGTCGCTCCGAGTTGCGCCAGCGCCTCAGCTGTTGCTTTGCCAATACCTCTATTCGCACCTGTAATAACACATACTTTTCCTTTCATCCTGTTATCTCCATTTCGCATGATAACGCTAACCTATTACAATAGGGTCGCTCCATATATCATGCCATTGCTCAAGGTTGGGATAATGATGCTGATGTGGGCGTGGATATTGTTAGTGATCAACAATGGTTCGAATCCAGAAAAATGGTTGAAAATTTAACCCAACCTGGCATTTCGTTTCACGCTGCATCTGGCAACAAATTATTAAACTGGTCGACCTGTCCATGGACCAACACCGTCTATCCTGTCAACTCGAATTCGTGTGACGTATCCAGGTGGGGGATTATCCATCGGCGGGAACTTCACTCCAGGACCGATATAAACTTCGGCTAATTTTTGAAGCAGCTCTGCTCCGCCACCCTTCTGGATGTGTGCCTCGCCGTAAAGAACCGCATACTCTGTCAGTCCCATCGAACTCTTCGTCGACGTTTCGAGGGAGATCGCAACCCGAGCATCTCGCTCAATGTTCATCACCTTACGATTCCTGGGAAGGTGACCTGCAACCACTTCGTCCCCGTCTATCCCGATCCAGACCAGGGTGACTTGGGGGCTGCCATCGCTATTGAGGGTGACAAGGTGGGCAGGATGACCAGATTCAATGAGGTTTCTGATTTCTTGAGGTATCTTCATAAGATCGCTCCTAGATGAGGGCCTTCAATTGATTGATCTTGCATCCAAAGTACCTGCTTACTAGATGCAGCCCACCGATTATTGTTACACGCTGGAGACGGGTTTAGGCTGGGATTTAAAACCAAATGCCAGGAGGATCGCTCCTGGCATCTTGATTGTTAGAATTATGGTCTAGGATTTGGGAAAATCTGCTTGCAATTTATCGCTGAAGTCGGTAGCCGGAAGCCAGGGTGACAGGAACGCCCGGAAAACCTTGCCCTCGTGCTCGAAGACGGCATCTCCACTGTTGCGTCCGACAACAGCAATATACTCGCTCAGCTGCTGTCCATCAAGCTCAATCGCCCACAGGTTCAAATCGGTCTGCGGGAATTCCAGCAGCGATGAATCGAGCGGCCATTCGAGCACCGCTTCAGGGGCTTCACCCATATTCTCAGATAGGAAGAGAGCCGCTTGCTGCGGGGCGTAAGGCTGTGCCTGCGGGTAAGTGTACCCCACCAGCAGGTCGCGGATGCTCTCAAAAGCCTGCAGGTCGTTGGCGAAGTCGGCGTAGATCTTCACTTCGTGGAGCGCGTCGCCAGCCTGGCGCATGCGTATGATCGTGTAGGCAGCGTCAGCGATGCATCTCTGCTCGCCGTTGGCGGAGCTGAAGCAGAAATCCGTGAAGCTTTCCAGGCGTTCGAAGCCCATTTCGCCCACCTGCTGTAGTAAAGCCGCCGTCTCTTCTGGCGTGAGCTGTCCGATCATCACCTGTTCCTGGTCATATGTCTCGCCTTCCTGGGTGTAGATTACTCTGCCATCGGCCAGAAGGGCAAATACGGGTGGGCGGCCATATTCGTAAGAGGCCTCAGGGCGGAAGAAAGTCGGCTCGAAGACCAGCTCGAGCAGGACTGCGTCGGGCGTCAGTTTGCCAAGATCACCTACCGGTGTGGTTGGCGGGTTGCCGGTGCCGGTTGGGTCAGGTTCCTTGGTCGGGGGCGTAGTAGGAGGTGCGGTTGGTGAGGGTGGGAAGCCCGCCTTGGCAGGCTGGCAGGCTGCCAGGATTAATGCCACGACCAGTAACATCATTGGCAGGGCAGTGAGTTTGAATTTAATTGGTTTTGCGTTCATTGTGTTAACAATCCTTTCAAGATAGATATTATCCAAATATTTATTTTCCAGTCAAGACGCAACAGCTGGAGATTTTGTTCCACCAAAAAGTGTAATAAACCTTGAACTAACCTTTATAGAGCCGTGAGTACAAGTATTAACTTACAGGCTTTAAAGCATCCGCCCCCCAATTGTATTGATCACGACCTATGGAATATCCTGGCGTTACCCATGCCGAAAACCAGTATTGTGATTCATTCGCATACCACGTTATTGAACCAGTGAGGCCATTTGTCGAAGAGCGGTTAATAGAGTTTATAATGAACCATGCATTTTCTAAAACATTAAATCAATTTCTGGAGACATTATGCTGTTAGGTGTTCACATTTTCCCCACTCAATTTTCTATTCAACCCGATGAATTAGCACTTGCCGCTGAAGAACGCGGATTGGAGTTTGTTTGGTTCTCAGAACATACCCATATCCCAGTCCGCTTTCTGAATACGCCAGGGCGTGGTGCCACACTGCCAGAGTTTTATTGGCAAACATACGATATCTTTATCGCCATGACTGTTGCCGCAACCGCAGCAAAAAACATCAAGGTTGGAACTGGCGTTTCTCTGGTTGTTGAGCGAAATCCGATTCTCCTTGCCAAAGAGGCAGCCACATTAGACCTTCTTTCTAAAGGGCGTTTTATTTTTGGCATCGGAGCAGGTTGGCTTGAGGCAGAAATGGCTGACCATGGAGTGGCCTACAGCACGCGTTTTCAGCTTCTGAAGGAGCGAATTCGAGCCATCAAAGAGATTTGGACCACAGGTGAATCTGAGTTTCATGGCAGGTATGTGAACTTTGACAAGATGAAGGCGTTTCCCAAGCCTTATCAGACTCCCTACCCTCCAATAATAATGGGCGGAGCAGGTGATAAGGCGCTTGAATGTGCGGCAGAATTATGCGATGGTTGGGCTCCATGGGGTATGGAATGGACAAGGGTAAAGGACTCTATAGCAGAACTTAAGCAGAAGGCAGTTGCCAACGGACGTGACCCGAACTCGCTGGAAATATCCCTGTTTGAAGAATCGATGCCTGATATAAAAATCCTCGAAGATATGGAAACTGCCGGGATCAAGAGACTTATATTAACCATCTTCGGGCAAAGCCGTGATCAGGCATTAACCACCTTAGACCTATTAGCGAAAATAAATCGGTAAGCGTTGCCCTACAAAGCGTTCACCGGTCAGGCTTGCTGGATTCGATGGAAATGGCAGGTTAGCGGTTTATGTTCATGAAAGGATCGATAAAACCCTCCGCCAATTGATCTGTGAATCGGGGTTGGGTCGTCGGAACAGCGAGTTAAGGGTCGAAAAACGTTGTCAATTTACGGGGTAGCAGTCGCCGTGGCAGCGGGCGGGGGTTCGACCCCCACATCCAGAGTCAGCACCCAGCCTGCAATGGCACCCCCCTCGGGGGTCAGGAATTCGACCAGCACACATTCGCGGTTGAACTCGTCGAAGCGCCGTTCGGCAGGCAGGAAGCGCACAATCGCCCCCGCCGGGATCTTCCCCACTGCGGTAAATTTCTCATAGCACCCGCCGCGCGCAAACACATCCCGCTGGGTGAAGGCATTGATCGGGGTTGGGGTGAGGGTGGGCGTCAACGTGGGCTGCGGGGTAGGGGTGAGGGTGGGCGTCTGGGTCGGGGAGGGGGTAAATGTGGCGGTGGCGGTGGAAGTGGCGGTGGCAGTTGGGGTTTTAGCCAGCACGTAAGCCGTGTATTTACCCTTGCCAAACGAGAACAAGACAGCCAGGAGCAGGATCCCAAACAAAACGAAACCAGCCTTGATCCCCAACACTTTCAAGCGATAGCTGCGTAATTTTAGCTTCAGCTCTTTCACCCCCGGATCGATTGGAAAGCGCTTTGCCACTTCGGCACTCAGGCGGGCGGCTTCTGCCGGCCAGGCCGGATTTTTTTCATAAGCTACATTGGCGGCGTGTAAATCGTTATCGAATTTCTGATAAGTGCGCTGCTGGCGTTCGATCTCAGTCTGCAAACGGTCGAGGCTCTCGTCCACACCCTCCAGATTGCGGATTTGCGCCAGACTCTGGCGGGCTTGCTTGTTGAGATACAGCCCTTCCTCAAGTGTGGCCGCGTGGTCAGCCTGGTTCTTCAACTGGCGGGTCTGCTCTTTAATGGTTCCACTACCCGCGGCGTGATGGCTCTAAAGCGCTCGATCAGGCGTTCGAAAGCCGGGTTTTCACCATATTCGACCACCAGCGCATCCAGGCTGGCCTTCGCCTGTGAGGCGGCTTGCGGGTCAAGATCAGCCTGGTTCAAGGTGTCATAGATCGAGCGCAGGCTGTCTTTGACTTTACGAAGCTCCTGGGCGCGCTCGGAGTATTTTGGCATGCCGGTGGCGCCAACTGCAGCCTGGATCCGTTCAATCGCATCGTCGATATTCCCCTGCCGGAAAAGGGTGAGCCCTTCTTCGTAGGCTTTTTCAGCGTCGATGTTTTCCTGCAGCTTTTGAGCAAAATCCTGGCCTTCCTGCCAGCGTTGAATGCCTAACTCATGCAGGGCATCCTGGGCGCTCTCCAACAACACCAGCGCGTCGGCGAAACGCCCCACCCGGGCTGCGGATTGGGCTTTGCCATAAGCGGAAGCCGCATCTGCCGGTAAGGCTACCACCGGGATGTATCCAGTACGCAGGTAGTTTTCAGCTTCAGTGCGGTGCTGGCGTGCCCTTTCCCAGTTCGGTTCAAGCTGCAAGATGCGGTCGAAGATCTGCACCGCTTCGGCATAACGGCCGCTATAGAAGAGTTTCTCCGCCATTTCCATCTGTGATTCAGCTGCCGGGTTGTGTTCTTGGGCAGGCTCCTGACGGGCAGAGAGCGACTCAGACTTAGCTCCCGCTGAGGGTGCGGAGTCGCCTTGACCGTTTGCCTTTTCGGCTGAGGCTGCGGATTCATTTTCTTGCTGCTGGATGCGCTGCATTAATTCTTTACGCTCCGCCTGAAGGCTGTTGCGCTGCTCGAGCGCCAGGGTTTGGTAATCGGGTGAGTTGACCAAATCTTCGATTTCGAGCAGCAAATGCCGCAGGTCAACCACACTGGCGGATAAATTGGCTAGAAGCTCTTGATACTGCTTTTCTATTTCGTCAAATGAATTCATATTGTTTTAAACGTTGTTGTTCCTGAATGGTTCCTAATCCTTCATTGTCCCTGGAAGCTGTTGATAGATGTCCAACAACGGTTGGCGGATATCGGAGACTTGAGTATATCCCTGGTTGAGGCTCTGTTCCAGGATGGTGCGGAGCTGGTTAGGCAGGCGTTCGTCGTCATACGTCCAGTTCACCGGGTAATGCGTGGAAGCTTTCTCGATATCCTCCGGACGGTTGGGTCCCAGCGGTAAACTGCCCTGGGCAGGCCGCCCGGTGAAAATATGGTGAAAGGCCCGCGCCCCCAGCTGAACCAGGTCGAACTGCTTCTCTGCATCTGACAGACCTTGCGGCTGGCGTTTGGCGATGTTCCAATCGATCATCGCGACCCCGTGAGCGTCAACGTCCCAATAATAATGCAGGATTTTATGATCGCGGTAGACAATATTACGGTCATGAGCAAATTGGAGAATGTCACAAATCTGTAAGGACAGCACCAGGCTCTCTCGCAGGGGGAGGAACCAGCCGTGAGTGAAACTGGCATCACAATAGCGCAGCAGGTTATGCTCCGGGTTGCGCCTCACTAATGCCAGATATGGCAGCCACCCGACAGTGAGCTGCCTGTCCATGGAAGCTAGGAAATTTTGGGCTTGTTCGACGCCGTAATGGATGACCTGCCCGCTTAGCTCTGCAGCTGAAGCATGGCTTTCGTCGCTGGGGAGCACCTGACCGTCCTCGAGCTTGATAAATCCACACTCTACCATCGGCGTAACGCCAGGAACATCACGCAGCAGGGTGAGCACCTGGATCTCTTCGATGAATAAAGGCAGGGCATAATCCACTTGATCCGGTCGCATGACCTTGAAGGCAAACGAAAGCAGTGGCTTTCCTGGGGTGCGCAGATTTGCAGCAAACACACGGGCGGAAGAGCCACGCGCCTCGGGCATCCAGGTGTCCAACGGTTCTGCCAGGACCAGATCCTGGTTGGGGCCAAACCTGCCATCCACAACACCCGAGGTTATACTGGGTGCGGAATAACCGGCGTCATCTCTATCCAGGGTGAGTGGACGTGTATGTGGTAGAGACAAGATTTCGCGCGATTGGTACTCATTCATCCAGGGCAGCTCATGCATGATCTCTGGATACTCGATCATCAGGTCCACTGACCGGCTGCCCCTGCGCAGACGCTTGAACGTCTCCAGGGTCCCATCCAGCCATTTCGATGGGCCTATGTGGTTGCGCAAGTTGCGTCCTGCCAGCTCGACTGAGGTCAAATAATCGTAGAAGGGTTCATCCTTACCAGCACCCTTTCGCACGCGCGCCAACCACTGCGGAGCTGCTCCAATCGCATTCTCGGCGGTGAACAGCCGGGCGCGGTCAGGATCCCACACCAGGATCGAGCGCAACCCGCGGCGGGCGAGCTCGAAATCCTTGCGTTCCCAGGCGTTCAACACCAGCTCAACCTGGGCTTTCGGCTGGGACATGGAATTTTCGAGCTTTTCACGTGTGCCGGGTAAAAGCTCTTCGATCGGACCGATCAGACTATCCAGCTCGGTATATCCAATACCGGAGTTCGGTGGGCAAGGTTCGATATCCTTCCACTTTTTAATAATTTCTTCGCGAACAGATGCAATCAGCTCGTCACCGGCTTGCCAATTAAATTCCTCCTGCTCCTGGCTGGTGGTATCCGTACCAATGGTTGCAAGGCGTAGGCGCTTTTCGCCTCTCCTGGTAATTTCGGACTGCAGGGTGTAATAAACACGGGCAAGCATGGTGTAAGGAGTTATGGCGTCTGGAGCAAGTCCCAGGCAGATTTTACGGACCTCCTGGCTGATATTCTCCCACCATTCAGGACGCGGCCCATCACCCAGGCGGGTGAATAATTCCCAGAGAGCGGCAGTCCAATCCTCAGCCACACCGGCTGCCAATGCGTTCGAGAATGCGGTCTGGGTCAGCTTGTCCGTATCCGCGGTTTGCCGAGCAACTTCAGCGATATTATTTAATACGGTCCATTTATCAGTAGCAGAGGAGAGCAGCCTGGTGGCATACTCGCAAACCTTTTGAAACTCCACCAAACGGTAGTCTGAAGCCATTTGAAAAGCGGCTTTAGAAATAAAGTTCATGGCGCTAAAATTATCCGGCAGCTCGCCATGGGCAGCTAATTGAAGCTGCAGCTCTTTACATTGGGCGATTTGCTCAAGCTGCGGTCTGGAAAGCCCATACAAGTCAACTTCCTGCCGGCGCAGCTCTTGCAGACGAGCGGAATCATCCTCGTAGATAGATGCCAGCTTCTCCTTCAAGGGTAGGATGACCTGCTCATAAATATCGCTACTGGCTGAACTCCCAGGCCACTCCAGGCTAGCAAACAAATCCGGATTGACTTCCAAGATAAAGCTGCCCAGCTCCTGAATAAACTGGTGAAAGTCATCCAATGACGAGTACTGGCGGTCCCTGGTAACGCTATCCCGGTCTAAAAATTGGGAGTTGCCCCAATCGATGACTGTCAGGCGGACAGAGGAGGGATCCCAATACAGATGGTCAGGCTTAACGTCGTTCCAGATCACGCCGGAGTGTGTGCCCTGTTCATTGCGGATTTCTGTGGAATGGATGGTCTCAAGGAGATCGAGGACTCCCAGCAGGATGCGGACTAATAATGGCGCAGGAAATTCCTGAAGCTGAGACCATTGGTGGATAAAGAAGGCGGTTTCCAGGTCTGCAGGCAGACTGTTGATACTGGCTGGACCGAACCGGGTGACCTGGCTGAGTAACTTCAGGTCGAGTCCAGGTGCCTGCTCGATGATGATAAACGTATTTTCGCCAAGCGGATAATCTGGACCGCTTTGATCAATCAGGGCAGGGATACTTATGAACAGACCCTGACCAGGGAAGGCAGCTCTGGGCAGCCCGCGTAAAATGCTGCCTTCGGTCTTGATCTGGCTGGCCTGGCGAAGAGTGTCACTGAAGAATGAGCCTTTACGAGGCCGCTTCAGGATAGCAGGCTGATTATCGAGTATAGAATCAACCAGGTAGACTTCACCGGCATCGCCTTCCCCCAATTTCTTAACCAGGTTCCAGCTTCGCTGCTGCCCCTGGATGGTTTCATTGGTATTGGTTAGCATTTTCCTTCAAATTGACCGGGAATGGACATACATCCGCACCCCGGTACTCATACTATCAAATAATATGTAACAAAATAAACAAGAGATAAGCTCCGGAATTATAAGCGAAAACCAGGGGGAGATGAAAAGAAGCGATTAGCAATTCGAATTTTGCTAAGACCAGTGAGCGGGCAATACCATCGTTATCTTGAAATGGGAAGATTGTCCTTCGTGGAATTCTATAAGAAGTGATGATTCAACCAGGGTTCGCCTGGATATCGGAGGATTGTGAAGCGCTCTCGCTTACCAACACCCGGCGAAGGTGTTTGCCAACCATCGTCTTGGGTAATGAAGCCCGGAACTCAATGTAGCGCGGCACTTTATAACCGGACAATTTCTCTTTGCAGAAATTCCGAAGCGAATCGATTTCCAGCTGCTCACCGGGCTTGAGAACAATCCAGGCTTTTACTGCCTCGCTCTGCTGCTCATCAGGCACACCACCGACACAAACTTCTTGCACCGCTGGATGTTTTGCGATCACTTCCTCCACCTCGCGTGGCCAGACTTGAAAGCCGCTCGGTTTGATCACATCCTTTTTCCGATCGATCAAGAACAAGTAGCCGTCCTGGTCGAGGTACCCGATATCACCGGTAAAGACCCAGCCATCACGGATCATGGCGGCAGTTTCTTCCGGGCGTTTCCAATAGCCTTCCATAATCTGGGGAGCGCGGATGACAATTTCTCCGGGCGTATTAGCGGGTAGGTTTTCCAAGCCTGTCTCCATATCAACAATGCGCAGTTCTACATCTGGTAGGGGCAGGCCGGTAGAGCCTTCTTTATACTCCCCATGAACCGGACAGACTACCGCGGCAAGGATGGTCTCCGTCATGGCATAGGCATCCAACAGGCGACCGTTGGTCAGCTTTTCAAAACGATCTTTTGTTTCCTTCAAGAGGGGTGTTGCGGCTGAGTAACACACTTTCATTGATTTAAAATCCACCTTGCCCGAAATGACATCGGGATGATTGATGAGGGCATTAAAGAGTGTGGGAACGCCGTGAAGGACCGCAGGGCGCTCTTTACGCAGCGTAGCTACCAGGTCATTGATATCACGCGGATTGGGAATGATTACCATCGGCCAGCGCGCCAATAATGCGGAGTTCAAGGCCATATTGCCGTACACGTGGAACATCGGCATCACCAAAGTAAGACGGTCGTCCCAGTCTGTGAGCACGGTGCGAGCGTAGGCATGTAACTGAATGCCCGAGATCAATAATGAACGATGGGTCGCCAAAACGGCTTTCGGTTGGCCGGTGGTGCCACCGCTGAAGAGCAGGATGGCAGGGTCGGAGGGTTTTACCTGCACAGGCGGGCGACCCGCGCCTTTGAAACGCCGCATCAGGTCGGTGAAGGCTTGATCTCCTTCAAGCATATTGATGCGATAGCCATCTTTCTTTTCTTTGATCAGGGTGAAGAGGAAACGGGATAAAGGTGGTAGATAATCTTTAATGTTGACGGCGATGACACGTTTCACCAATGTGCGTGGTTGAACGGCTTTCACTTTTTCATAGAACGGGTTGAGCACCACTACGGTTTCGGCCTCGCATTCATTCAGTGCATGTTCCAGCTCCCATTCAGTGTAGGTGGAGTTTATCGGGCAAAAGATCGTACCCGCCTTCCATGCGCCGAGCTGCGCAATGACTGCCTGGGGTGAATTGGGCAGGAGGGCTGCCACTCGTTCACCCGATGCCACACCTAAGTCCAATAAAGCAGCTGCAAAATCGTTGGAGAATCCATCGACCTGGTCGACGCTAAGGTGTAGCCCTTTAAATATCAACATCAGGTGATCGGGCCTCTGCCCAACCGTATCCGCCAGAATATCAAGCAAAGTGCGATTTGGATAAGGCTCCAAGGTGTGGGGCAGCAAGGGGTCATAACTTTTTAACCAAGGTCGATCTTCCATACAAGCATTCCTCAAGTAATGAATTTTCTTCGCGGCACATTTATCATACATGAAAACACCAAAATAAACAACGAAGAGGTTTATTTGACTATTCTCATTTAGTGATTAGTTATTAGTGATAAGTAATTAGGTATTAGTGGTTAGCTAATAGTTAATAAAGATTAACCAAGTACCAAGAGCCAAGAGTTGAGAGCAAAAAGCTAAGGGCTAAGAGACGTGAGTGCAGCGATGGGGTGATATGGGAAAACAGACTTGAGCATGGAATAAAGTGATATAATGACAATCTGGATACAAATTATCGCCATTTATTATTGATAGGTGATAATATGGGTTACTGGAAAGGGTGGTATGTGAAGGTGAGTCGAAGAGCTACACGAATAATTCAACTGAACAAAAACGATGCTTTAGGGATGCAGTCGATGTGAGTGAGAAATCATGAGAAAAATCATTGCATCTGAATTTATTACATTGGATGGCATCATGGAGGACCCGGGTGGAGCGGAAAAATTCGAGCGGGGCGGCTGGGCATTCCAATTCGAACGAGGACCCGAGGGTGATAAATTCAAGCTGGACGAGGTGATGGACTCCGAGGCACTGCTTTTGGGACGAGTGACCTATGAGGGATTTGCTTCTGCATGGCCATCTCGGACAGGCGAATTTGCTGACAAAATGAATGGCATGGCGAAATACGTAGTTTCAACCACTCTGCAGGAGCCTACATGGAACAACACAAGAGTGATCAAACAGAATATTGCTGAGGAAGTAGCCAGGCTTAAATCCATACCGGGTGCGGATATCCTGATTGCCGGGAGCGGCAAGCTGGTGAATACGTTGATGCAACACGACCTGATTGATGAATACAGGCTGATGGTTTATCCGGTGATCCTGGGAACGGGTAAGCGCCTGTTCAACCAAACAAGTGATCAGCGTGCACTGAAGTTGGTCGAGGTAAATGCTGTAGGTGCAGGGATACTGATCCTCACCTACCATCCAGCATAAAAGCAGGAAATATTAGCTGGAAAATAAAGGAAACGAATTAAAAGTAAAGTTTACCTTGAATTGGAGGAATATATGGAAAGGGTAATTTCTAGAGATGGAACAAAGATCGCCTATGAAACGAAAGGTTCGGGGAAGGCAGTCATCCTGGTGGACGGTGCAATTTGCTATCGGAAATTCGGTCCTATGGAGCATCTTTCAGACTTGCTTGCGCCATATTTCAAAGTATACATTTACGACCGGCGCGGGCGAGGTGAGAGCACCAATTCCAAGCCGTACACAATCCTACGCGAAGTTGAAGACCTGGAGGCGCTTATCCAGGCAGCGGGAGGCTCTGCCTATCTGTATGGAATTTCATCAGGTGCCTGCCTTGCGTTGGAGACGGCGATCTCGCTGACCGATAAAGTGAGCAAACTGGCGTTATACGAAGCCCCGTACAGCTCAGCAATAAACTCCATACCGGAGTGGAAGGAATACCGTTGCAAGCTCTCGGAACTGATAAGCATGCATCAAAATGGAAATGCCGTTGCGCATTTCATGCAGTTCGTGGGTACTCCAGCTGACCAGGTCAACGGAATGCGCCAGGCGCCGGTGTGGCCGATGTTTGAAGCAGTGGCGCCAACGCTTATCTATGATGCGTTAGTCATCGGTGAAGAGCGGACAGCACCACTGGAACGTGCAACCAATGTGAGGGTGCCTACGCTCGTTATGGATGGAGGGGCGAATCCCGAGTCCAGACCATTTATGCATCCCACCGCTATTTCACTGGCGAAAGCGATACCCAACGCTCAACAACGGACGATTGAAGGTCAGACGCACGATGTAAATACCGAAGTGCTCGCCCCAGTGCTGGTGGAGTTTTTCAGCCAACCGTGAAAATTTCAGGCAAACTACAAAGTGGGGTATTTTCCATATGATTTCGACGGAGGTGATAAGATTTTGATTTCCTGATCAACGATCGTTGCTAGTCAGAACAACAGATAATATATTACCGGGAAAATAGGGAGGAGAATTATGACTTTACAAGCATATCTCGATAACGTTCAAACGCGGACCGGGAAAACACCGGAAGATTTCAAGTTATTGGCGGAACAAAAAGGGCTGCTCAAAGAAGGGGTAAAGACAGGTGAGATTGTCGAATGGCTAAAAAAGGATTTCGGCCTGGGTCACGGACATGCGATGGCGATCGTACTCACTTTACAAAATGCCACCCAGCCCCAACAAAATGAGGACGAGAAAGTAGATAGGCTGTTCAAGGGTGAAAAAGCACGCTGGCGGAAAGTCTACGACGAGCTGATATCGAGGATCAACGAATTTGGGAATGGTTTTTCTGTTGATCCTACCAACATGTATATCAGCCTGCTGCGCCAGGGGAAAAAATTTGGTATTGTGCAAATTACAACTGACCGGCTTGATATTGGGGTCAAGCTCAAAGGCAGGAATCCGACAGACCGTTTCGAAGCTGCAGGTACATGGAACCCCATGGTCACGCACCGGGTGAGTATCAATGCCCCGGCGCAAATCGACGCTGAAGTGATGAGCTGGCTGAAGAAAGCGTTCGAAGCGGCGATACCCGGACATTGAAAGCGGACAGCAATTCGATTACATATCGATGATACGGTCATTATAAAATATAGAACACGAACAGTAAATTACTTGAGCAAAAAAACTCAGCGATTTTCTTCCAGACACGTTGCTAGAAGCTTCACGTGGATAAACAGAAATTTGCTAGATGTAAAAATCCCCCAAACCAAAATGAGGCTGACCAAAGTAAATTGGCCAGCCTCAAATGTTTGGTCTACTTATTTATAACCTGCCCCGCACTTAAATTCGGGTCCGGGTACAGGGTGAGCCAAGCAGCTGTAAATAAGTTCTTACTACGAAAAACCTGTCGAACTGGAGACCTACTCGGTTGCCCAGTTGTTATAGCTCTCGACGGTGAAGCTCTTATTGTGTACGTACTGCACAACAATGCCACCCGCCACCATCAAGGCAAAGCAGACGAGAAGGAACCAGGATTGTTCCAGGAAGACTTTAACCGGATTTTCGAGCAAGTTGGTTGCAGGGTAGATGATCTGGATGATGGTGCCAAAGGACACGGCAGCACCAAGCAAAGCTGTGGCGATGATGATGACCCATTTTTGCAGGTTGAACTGAAGGGTTACAAAGATGAATGCTACACCCACGACGATGCCGATCAGCCAGAGCAGGAAGTTGGCTTTCATGCCGATCCAAAGCAGCGCATAGACGGCAATGAAATATCCAAGGGAGCCAGCAATAATTGCCACCGCTGCTATATAAAATAGATAGGATAGGACGGCGAAGATCGCTCCTACAACGAGCCCGACCACCCAGCTGGTAACATCAACCAGAAAGCCTGTACCATTGAAGAGCCATTGAACCGTATTCGCTCCAAGGAAGAGGCCAAAAAAGAAGCCCCAAATCGGCAGCAGGACAAGGAACAGCCTGTAGCCAGCGAAAGCGAGCAGCACACCGAACATGGTGCCGATCAGCCCTGCACAAAGAATATTAAACGCAGTCATTTTCATTCTCCTTAATATGAATTTTTAATACCTTGATAGGCATTCTCGTGATTATATAACCCTGATGTTCAACATGAGTTACGCCAATCAGAATGAATTATTACCCCAACTAGTGGATGAATCAGCGATTTGAGCGAATGAGCTTAGAAAATTGTTCATAAGTGGACATTTCTGGAAAAAGCACGCCTCTGAATGCAACTTAATCGGCAGAAAAGAACTGCTTAGTACCTTATTGCAGTTTTCCTGTTTATACTGACTGAAATATATATTGCGAGGCTGCATAATGAGAGAAAGATTGAGTGGACTCGGAAAAAAGTAAAAGTGAATATAATTACAATGTAGATCTGCCCCCCGCACCACCTGGGCGGTAGAAGGAGATAAAAATGGCGCCAAAAGAGAAGGAAAAGAATAGAAAAGGCCTGGTAAAGGATAGTCAGCCAGCCACCGCCAAAAAAGCTGAACAAATGAAAAACGAACCAGTCCAGCCTTCGAGGCCTGTGATAAAAGAAGCGGCAGGTGGAAAATATATCTTGGTGGACAATAAGATCTATTCGGCTGAGCTACGCCGGCTGCAGGTGGAGCTGGTGAAGCTGCAAGAATGGGTGCGATTTAAGAACCTCAAGGTGGTGGTGATATTTGAAGGTCGGGATGCCGCCGGTAAAGGAGGAGTGATCAAGCGCATCACCGAGAGCCTGAACCCACGTGTGTGCCGAGTGGTAGCGCTGCCCGCACCAACCGAGCGTGAGAAGCAGCAATGGTACTTCCAGCGATATATCGCACATTTGCCTGCCGGGGGAGAAATCGTATTATTAGACCGCAGCTGGTATAACCGCGCCGGGGTTGAAAGGGTGATGGGATTCTGCACCGAGGAGGAACATGCCGAATTTCTACGCTCGGTACCCGAGCTCGAGCGTATGTTGGTGCGATCTGGGATCATCCTGATCAAATACTGGTTCTCGGTGAGCGATAAGGAGCAGGAATTGAGGTTCCAGGACAGGATTGCCGACCCAACCAAACGCTGGAAGCTCAGCCCAATGGACATGCAGTCGCGAGCTAAGTGGGTGGAGTATTCAAAGGCGAAAGATGAGATGTTTGCCTATACCGATATAAAACAGGCACCCTGGTACGTGGTCAATGCAGATAACAAGCTATGCGCGCGGCTGAACTGCATCCATCATCTGCTGAGTATGATCCCATATCAAGATCTGACACCTGAACCGATCTCGCTGCCCCCCAGGCAGGAAGAGAAAGGATACATCCGACCCCCGATGACCGACCAGACCTTTGTACCAGAGGTATACAAGCCAGCTGACCTGAGCAGGCACGATTAGGTCACTAAGGTTACAGGTATAACTGAGGGCTGTCTATTGATGGACACGATTGGCCTGATTGCCGCAATGACCCAGGAAAGCGATGCCCTGCTGCGGCATATAAAGAGGTGGCATCGAACCGCATTGGGTAAGTTTGAGGGTAAATCATTCGAGCTGTACGAGCATCATTGCCTGCTGGTCACTTCCGGCATGGGCATGCGTCGGGCAAGTGAAGCTACCAAGGAACTCATTACGACAGGCGCGCCGAGGTTACTAATCTCATTTGGCATTGCTGGCGCTGTGGAAGCAGTGCTCGAGATCGGGGATGTGGTTGCAGCGGAAGCTGTTGGTGAGTTAGCCCAAGCCCTGACCGGAACACTTCTGCCCCTTGACCCCTGGGTTGCAGCTGACCGGGAATCGGCAGAGCGAGCTCTTGCCAGACGCGGCGCACGATTATTTGTCGGGACTGCCGTCACCACGGGAGGGTCTCAGATATCTGAAGACCAGGTCAGGGACTTAATTCACCCGATCCTGGAGATGGAAACGGCGGGAATTGCACGGGTAGCCGCAGATTTTGGCATCCAACTATTATCCATCCGTGCAATCAGTGACGGAACGCGCGCTCCCATCCCATTCGACCTGGGAGAGGTAATGGATGAGCATGCGAATTTTCGAGCGGACAGGCTGGTAATGGCGATGGTTCGCCACCCAGGGATGGTTCTCCAATTCAACAGAATGCTGCGTAATACCCAGATTGCGGCTGATAATGCCGCCTTGACTATCATTGAGGTACTGAGAAATCGCTCCGCAGGCGTGGGATAGCATCATTAACGATATGCTCAAACATTGGCATCAGCATAGGTACGAAGGGGTAAAAGAAGATAATCTCCGTGATGCCGAGATCCAGGTAGCATTTGACAACATCTTCAAATGCCCCAGGGGTTGAATATAAACGCTGATATTCCTCGTTGGTAAAGATGAGCACAGATCGGCGGAGCGTAGCGGGGTCACGGCCGATCTCGGCGCAATACCGATCCAGCCTGCTGCAGCGTTTACGGGTGAGTGCCAGCATCTCATCACAGGATTTCACATCCACCCCGCCGAAGGTGTTCCAGGTATCAGCATGCTCAGCGGCGACCTTGAGCATACGCGGACCATTCCCGCCGATCATCAAGGGTGGGCGAGGTTTCTGGATTGGCAGGGGGTTTATCACCGTCCCTTGTATGTGATAATAATTTCCTTCAAAGGTGGTTTCCGGATTGCGCAAGAGCAAATCGACTATTTCGACCACTTCGTGGAGGCGGTCCACACGTTCACGGGGAGGCCAATCGGGCGTCCCAGTCATGGCATACGAGATATCGATGCTTCCCGGAGCGCCAGCCCCGAGCCCAATGTCAAGCCGCCCATTAGAGATGTGGTCTACCGTCATAGCCTGGCGCGCCAGGAATGCCGGATTGCGCCAGGGAATGGCAGAAAGGGAGCCGATGCGGATGGTTTTTGTCTGGGTTGCCAGGGCTGCCAGCAAGGTCCAGCACTCATACCAGGGTGCTTTGGGATTTGCATAATTAACGAAATGGTCAGCCAGGATGACACCGTCCAACCCGGCGGCTTCGAGATATTGCCAGCGAGTGACCATTTCTGGCCAGGATACTTCCTGCATGGCAGCTACGATAAAGCGTAAGTTATGGGTCATAAACTTTTTCTCCATTGACATAAAAATGAATAAGCTTGGGGTTACGTCCAACCTGACCCCTCTCCAACCTGCCTGGAAGCACGGGAGGAGAGAGCATGTCCAGGCAGGGTGGAAGAAGGTGGGTCTCAGGAGGAGGTCTGGCGTATGACCCGCTCCTTGAGAAACACAGCTGAAAGCGTAACGATGCCAACGATTAGCAGTGCGATTTCCGGTAGGAACGCACCGAAGCTTTCACCCATAAAGAACGCCAGCAGAGCGGCTGCAACAAAACCGATTGCCGGGTACCTGGCCCATTCCTTGGGTTGATCTGAATGAAGCTGCAATATGATGGTGAAGGTGATGGCGAAGCCCAAGAAGAGCAAACCGGTGTAAACCCCAACCTGGTGATCTCCGACAAATATATAGTCATAAACTGGAAGCAGCCTATCCAACAGGGCTACCAGCCCAATGCTGATGAAAACCCCAGACGGGATGAGTGCCCACCAGCGCCGCTTTGAAGCATAGAAGGTAATAATAAGCGGCAGGGCAATGAGCAGCAAAATAATGGGTCCCAAGGTATCACCGTGAATAATCGACTCAATCAGCGAGAAAATTCCAATGAAACCCAGGACGGCAGAGATGAAAAGTGCCCATTTACAGCGTTGGTCCACCAGGTATCCGACCAGGAAAGGCAGCGAGATGGCGTATAAAACAAGCGCAATCAACGCATCGGGATTAATCCGGTCGATCAGGGGTGGGATAACGGTGATTATGGTCAGGAACCAGGCCGGGATTAACCATCCCCACTGCTTCCGGTTCAGGATGTAGCCGATGTAGAAGGGGATGGCGAGGCTGAGCAGGAATGGAAAAGCAATGATAGGGGTGGTGCCATCTCCGAAGACGCTGGTTGCGTTAAGTGCGAGAGCAGCTGAGAACAAAGCGGGGAATAGCCAAACCCAATTCCTGACACCGCTCAAAAAATAACTCATGAAGAAGGCCGCACTCAAACCAACGAAAATCAAAAGACTTGTCGGACCGGCGAAACGATCAAAAGTCACATAGCCCAGCATGCACGCCAAGGTCAGGCTGACCAGGAAAACCAGGCTGGCTCCCCAGAAAATTTTGAGGATATTTGTTTTCATACTATTCCCTCCTTAGGAATAAATTGTGACTTATCTTGGTGAGAAGTTATATTGAGGAAGGTGTTTATGGCGAACAAAACTCCATATGCATACCAGAGCGGTTTGTAGATGAGGGCAAGGGGCCACCAGTAAAACATCAACGTAGCCAGGTATAGGGTGACATATGGTCCAAGCACAGACCAACGAACTGGGTGTCGCCATTGGAGCTGTTGGATATATTCAACCCAATATCCATATACTGCCCAGATGAGATAGATAAACCCGCCCAGGTATAAATACCAGCTTTCTCCGTTCAGCAGTAGGACCAGGCTTAAGACCACTGCAGGAATGCTCAGCGCATAGACAATCCAGCCATAGTGGATTGCCAGGTTAAAATGCCACTTCCGCAAGGTGAAGTGGATGACCAGGATGAGTTGAAAGAGAAAGGACCAAATCACAAATAAAGGTTCCAATCCATGTAAATCAATCATTTAACCACCTTTTCTCGTTGTGCAAGCCACGAAAGATCAACCTGATCCAAATCGGTTCTCTGACATCGACCCATTATCAGATTGGTAGACGCTGTGATGCCTATAACAGGATGACCGCAGCGCTAACGAAAACCAGTACCGTGGTCAATATGGTGACTCCAATCAACCCCCAGCGGGCAAGGTCTAGTTTGGTAGAAGCCCATTTCTGACCAACTCCTGTTGATCCACCAATGTATGTTATTCCCAGGATGATTAAAAACCATCCGGCACCGCTATCGTTTAAAACCAGCACAGAACCCATGACGATTGATACAACTGCTGTTATCCATAACCAGACTTTATCTTGATGATCCATCGAGAACTCCTTTCTTGCCTAACGGGCAGCCAGGGTGGCAATAAATAAAAATACATCAGCAGCCATATGGATAAGATACGCACCCCAGATGCTATCAGTTTTGTGCATAAGGATGCCGCACGCCAGACCAAGCGTGAACGTGTTAGCGACGAAGATCGGAACCGCTATGGCTGGCAGATACGCTACTGAAGTGAAATGGAACACTGCAAAGGTGGTGGAGGTGAGCAGGACCGCGCCGGCAACACCGATAATGGGGGACAACTTTTTCAGGAAAAGACCCCTGATCCACAGCTCCTCAGAAAAGGCATTGCAAATTGAAAAGACGAAACTCCACCCAATGGCAGAACCAAGTTTGGGTAACTCGAACCCGGTGCCGAAGAAGATGAGCACTGAAGTGAATAAATTTACCACTACCAGACCTCCAATGCCGAATCCCCACTTTGCATTTTGATTTCCGACTTTCAGGAACAATGAGCCCAGATCGGCACCTGAAACCAGGGTCAGCCCGATGATGGGGATGACAACCAGAAGGGTTTCATACATTTTTGCCAAACCTGCGATGGCGTTTTCTCCGGAAGTAACACCAAAGAGGTGAACGAAAGCGGTGTTATAGCCGCCAAAGAGATCAGAGATCAGGGTGACAGAAGAAGCAACAAAGAAGGCGTAGGAGATCAACCAGTACTGTGCCAACCTGGTGCTGCGCTTGAATACTAAAGACGTAACCAGGAAAAATATCGTGGTGCTAGCGGCGTAAATCCAATTGCCATTGGTCGGGAACAACTTGACATAGTTCGATCCGAACAGGAAAACCGCCAGGGAGCAGACCAGGAGCACGACAAACATCAAAACCTTGTATCCGAGCGACTGAACGGCTGGCATGGTTGTATGGGTGGAAATTATGGTAGTAGAAGCAGTCATTTTGAAGTTCCTTTGTCTATCAAGGTACCTGCAGGGAGGAGACAATCATCTCGCCCACCAGCTGCACCTTACCGGTCAGGCTATATGGTTCCTGGCAATTTGCACCAGAATAAGAATAGATAAACCCGAACTCCATATTTCCGCGCTGGATATTCGGTCCATTCTCACCACCCTGATACCAGATGGAGTTAATCAATCCATTGCGGCAAACGAAATAATTCCGGCTGGCAGGCTGCCCGGCAACATCCAGCGTCCCTTGGGAGATAAATTCCCCCTGGCCAACCCCGGTCGGCCATAGCAGCACGTCATCACCGATGGTGCGGAATGACATGCGAATGGTGGGGTAGACTTCCGGGGTTGGCTGTTGGTGCAGGATAAGGAAATGCTCGTTCATGATCGGGTCACCCGTAGTGGTCTCATCTACCGCCCAATCTTCGGGGAGTAAGATAGAGAAACCATACACAGGGTGGGTGTAGGTCCAAAAACCCTGGTAGAAGCCGGGGTCGATTGGAACGGCGGTAGGGATGGGGGTGGGTGAAACAGCCAGTGCGGCTGGCTGATCAAACTGGAAACTCTCTAAGAAGCGATTGTCGAGCTCCCAATCTTCTGTGTCTGAACTATGACCGATGCTGATCTGGTAGAGCTGATCGGCATGGGCAAAGAAATACTGGTCAAAGGCGTAGGACTGCGGGCTGCGATCATGGCGGTAGTGGATAGCGGTCGTCCCGGCAACCTGTTCATCAGGCTTGCGGTTCTCACCGACCAGGTAGTGATCGGTTAGCCATTGCAGCAAATCCACATCTTCGGGAGGGCAATACTCTGGGAGGTCGCTGGGATGGGCAACACCCCAGAATTCAGACCCCATGCCTGGCCCGGAAATGCTCAAGCTTTTCTTGGGCTCATCGTCTACAGAGATCAGGGCATCGGCAGGATAGTGGAAGCTATATCCGAGGTCTTCATTACGATAAATTTTCCAACCCTGGCTGTCATACTCGGCTGACCCGGTGGATGAATCACTATTAAAAGGCTTGCACTCGCCGCGGTAATAAGCCCATTCATCACATTCACTGCCATCGGGGAAGATGCATACACCAGCCTGGCTTCCATCTGGGGCGGTGCGAATCTCAGATGTGTAGCCTTGCTGGTGGCAATATACAGCCGCAGGATTGGGTAAGCTAGCTTTGGTGGGCTGAGCGGGGGGTGTAGCTGTCAATTCCACAACTGGCGCCTGAGAGCTCACGATTGAACAGCTGCTTAGTAGAAGAGAAAAAATAATAACCAAAACTTTAGCTTTCATTTTCGATCCTTTCGATGTTGATGACGGTGATATTGAGGTTCCAGAGCTGTTCCAGAAAACCGCGCAGGGCAGGTTGGTCAGTGAATGTGCCGATGAGAAGCGTTTCTCCATTCTGCTGGGGCGTGATGGTCAGATCGCCATACCAATCGGCGAAGGTATGATTGAGCGTTTCCTTAACCCGGATGTGATATGTGTTTGACTGCAGGGATGTGTTCGGTTCCATCATCACTCCTTGACGGATCTAATATGATCGGATTTGTTGGGCACACATTGATAATAAAAGAAAGGGCCTGAATAATCAGGCCCTTAACAGGGTATTAATGGGGTATTTCCTGGGGTACTTATCGATGCGTGATTCAGTTCAGACTTTTAGTTGTGGTGTCTGTGGACCTGGATCTGGCATCCTTTTGGTTACCAAGGCTAACACGAGCAAGCTCGCAATAACCAGCATCACTGTCGAGAGCCAGTATTCCTGAAATTTTTCACCCATTATGTAGGACATGATGGCGAGTGTCAGGAACCCCGCGGCCGGGTAAGCAGCCCACTGCGTGGGTTGGGTATTTCGCCGGAACCATACCACCCCAAAAGTAACAGCCAGTAGTAAGAACAATAGCCAGTTGAACACTCCCCAGTGCATTGTATTTGGAAGAGAGGCAAACTCCTGATGAGGCACCAGCTCTTCGATTAATGACACCAAGCCAATCGTCGCAAAGACCCCCCCAGGGATGAATGCCCACCAGTTCTTTTTTGACCAGAAGTAGGCAACGAAGAAGGGTAATGCGAAAAGCGACATAACCACTGCGCCTTCATAATCAGAATCACTGCTAAGCGTGAATATCATTATCATTGTCAGGACATATGCCGGGATAAGAAGCCCCCAGCGAGTGCGGTCCAGAGCAAAACCAACGTAAAAAGGAACGGCAATACTGAGGAATAGAGGAGCAACCATCAGGGGAGAATCTTCCAGGTCGTTGACAGACATCCACATGATGACGGCAAACGAAGCACAGATCAAGGCTGGGAAGAGCCAACCCCACTTCCGGAGTCCATGAATTATATAACCCACGAAGCAACCGGCACTGACGATGGCGAAGAAAATCGCTTTTGCCTGGTCTGAGAGCATATTCCAGCCGTTGCCGAAGATGAAGGCCAGGATGGCAAGCGCGAACAGACCTATAGACGGATAGATCGCCCAAGCGGTTGGCTGGGTCTTCCGACGCAGCCATAGAAGCGCACCGGTAACCGATAAACCCAACAGAAGCACGCCAACGAATATCCCCACAGAGTTATTCTGGTGATTTAAAGACAAGAACTGCAGCAATAGAGCCAACCCGAAGCTGGTCAAGCTACCTGCCGGTATTAGCGCCCACCAACTCTTCTTCGACACAAAGTAAACGACGAAAAAAGGCAACGCCAGCATAAACATTATTCCGGCACCTGAGGAGAAGGCTAATAGTAAAGATGAAATGTTCTTTCCGTACAGGATGGATGGCTCAATCATCGTGTTAATCGCAGTTTCAACAGCTGCGATGATCAATCCATATGCAGGAATCAACAGCCACCAGTACTTACGATTGACCAGAAATCCGACGAAAAACCACAGGGCAATACCGAGGATGATGGGCACTCCATTGGGCTGGTTATGGAATTTTGAGGTGACCTCTTTACTAAGATCAATCGCCATACCAGCAAAGATAAAAGCAGGCAGGAGCCAACCCCACTTTTTTGTTCCATCCAGGAAGTATGTTAAAGCAAACCCAAGGGCAGCACCAACCTCAATTAAAATCCAATTCGCGGTTGACAACGTCTTGAGGTCAAAGATTCCAGGCAGTATGGTAATGCCTACCAGAAATATTACAATGGCCCAAAAAATATAGATAAACTTGCTTTTCATCTAACCCTCCAAAAACGCTTATTTTTATCCCCTCGTTCTATCGAGAGGGGTGATTGTTTTCCACATCCTATCTTCGATAAACGGATGAGGGTGGACACGATATATTAGATGGGTATACATTATTTTTCATAATCACCTCCTACTGGTTGGTTAATTACCAATTGGATCAAAATATCGATTTTATGGGAGTTATGATGGTTGAGATGTGCTAAGTGGCGAGTTTCTAATCCATGATTATGCTTGTTCATAAAGCCCCATATCGGACATTCAAGTCTACTGTTTAATGATAATTAAAAGGGCCTGATTTATCAGGCCCTAAATTGGGTATTGATGGGGTAGAGGGGAGGGTATTTATGGATAAGTTTTCGACAACACCGTTTTTAGCCAGATATCATGCTTGATCACCTGATGTGGATTGTGTAAATATGCACCCGGTTTAATAATTGTCAGCACCACTGCGGGTTAAAGGATAAGGATTAACCCAAGAACCACACTAATGGTGAAAAGCAGACAGGGGTACCAAAAATCTTTCCCGGATAAACTCACTTTCACTGTCCGTATACTTTTGGGCAGCTTATTATAAAATTTTCGATAGAGTGTTATATAGATCACAGCGAGAACAATGCCGACAGACCCCATGAAGAAGGGCCTGTAATACGCAGACATAATAATTTCACGGGCTAGATGGTATCTAGTGTCGATGGGTGATCCTGGGACAAGGAAATATGCAATAGGCAACCCAATTGCGGTGTACAACAGCATCCCCACTGGAAGGACGAAGAGCGTTTTTCCATCCTCCGGTGCAAGTCCAAGGAGTGGGAGAAGGGAGATGAAGAAGAAAATTCCAACAACGATCAGGATCAGGCTTATTATTATAAAACCTGTTGAAGGCCAACCCATAATCACCATAATATTATAATAATCACCCGTGTGACCGGAAATATCGAAGATACCACCGAGCCCGTCATATATTGCAGTCCAAGGGAAAACCAAAAGGAAGGGGAGGGTGTAAAAAGATCGACGCCTCCATAATAAAATAAAAATTACTGTAAAAACCAGAAGCTCGGCAATAATCCCAGAAGCGTGCTCCCATATATTGTAATAATTCGCCCCTGGCCTGACAAAACCTAAAAATGAGAATGGATGGGCATAGAGGAAATGGATGGGGACTCCTTGGGTTAGTACCAACACAGCGTGACCTGCTTCATGCACAAACATACTAATAAAGGTTAGAGGGAAAAAAAGGAGGAATACCACTAGGGTGGAGTGCAATGTAGAAACAAGCATGCCTGAAACCTTCTCTTCCGACTGAGCCTTTGTTATAGGCATAGGTTGTGTGACCATTTTATGCTCCAAAATATGTTAAGGATTTATTCTAATTCCCCTGTCCCACTCAACTCGGTAAATGCAATGGCAGGTTGGACAAAAGGATTCCATTCAAGAGCAACGATAATAATAGAAAAAAAAGTCAATCTATATTTCATCCCATGCGCCAGCTGCCTTCACCGCTCAAACGGATATCCCGGCGGGAAAAGCGGACATAAGCCAATACTGTCATGACCAGGCTAATCCCCAACAGGCCAAACAACCAGGCGAGGTTCAGCTCGTTGAATGACATGGCAGCCTGGAAGTAATGGTAGGGTAAAAAGCGGGCAATCAAATCGAGACGCTCATTCAAAAAAGAAAGTGATGATATGAGGTAGCTAAGCACCATGACCGCTCCGGTGACCATAGCGGCGAGATTGCGGGATGGCAGGAGCATACTCAGCAGCAAACCCAACGCAGCGTAGACTATGATTTGTACCAGTAAAGCAACGAATGGAATGGCCATCTGACCCCAGGTGAAGCCCATACTGGAACGGCCCAGTAAAATGCTGAACCCCAGCCAGGCAATTGCCATGATGGAAATGGCAGCGCCTAGCAGACCCAGGAACCTGCCCCAAAAGAAGGGCGGACGGCCAACCGGGTGAGCCACAATCAGATCAAGGCGACCATGTTCCTCGTCACTGACGACCAGACCAGTCCCAACGATGACCGCAAAAATGCCAATAATGACCGGCAGCATCGAGAACGCATACATACTTAGAAATCCAGCAGGAGTGAGGGGACTGTTCACATCTGCTCCGAAGAAAGCCAGGAACTCGGGTGGATATCCCGAGATCATCTGCTGGAATTTTTCAGGTGATGCGCCTAAAGATTCATACATGGGAATGATCATCATCCCGTATAGTGCTAATCCGATGCCCCAGCCAATAATTTGCCAACGTAAGTTTCTAATAGTGTAGCGAAAAGTGGTCCATAAGCGGTTCATGTTCATTTTCTCCATGCTCTCAATTAATTCTTGTAATAGGTGAGAAAGACCTCTTCAAGGCTGGGACGCTCCGTTTCCAAGTCCAGCACCGGCAGATGACCCAATGCCTGCACCAGCTGCTCCATGTCTCCCGTGACCTGCAAAGTCACGGCAGTCTGATCCACCTGTGAGAGTAGTTCCACGCCCGGAATAGCGACCAGTTCGGTGAAGTCAACTTGATGTTTGAAGCGAATGGTAATGCGATTGACCGTGGTGTGGGTTAGATGGCTGGTGTGGGTGATCTCGGCAATCTCGCCGGAACGTATAATCGCCACACGCCCAGCCAGGTTCTCAACCTCGCTCATAATGTGTGAGCTGAAGAATATGGTCGTACCAGCAGCGTTAGCTTCACGTAGAAGATTAAGCACTTCCTGTTGCATCAACGGGTCGAGACCACTGGTTGGCTCGTCCAGCAGCAGCAGCTCGGGCCGGTGCATTAAAGCCTGGATGACACCCACCTTTTGCTTGTTACCCTTGGAGAGGTTCTTGATAGGCTGTTGTAAATCGAGCGAAAGGCGTTCAGCCAGCTGGACTACGTACTCCCATTCAGCAAGACCGCTGCGCATATCATTGAAAAAGCGCAGCTGGCGTGAGGAGGTAAGATTGTCGTAATACTGCATCTCACCGGGGAGGTAGCCCGTACGCGCCTGTACCTCCACAGGGTCTGACTGGGGGTCCAGGCCAAGCAGTAGCACTTTACCTCCATCTGGTCGGATCATGTCCAACATGCAGCGGATGGTGGTGGTCTTGCCGGCTCCATTTGGACCGAGAAATCCGAAGATTTCACCGCGCTGCACCTGCAGATCAATTCCACGCAGGGCACGAACTTTGCCATATGATTTCGTCAGACCAGATATCTCAATAACGGGAACCGGAGAAGTTTCCACCATCAGGCTTACCGTTGCTTGAGGCTGAGCATCATTTGTCATTGTAGAACTCCTTTTCGTTGTTCAGACGGAACCAGCATAATGTGTAATATTTTCTTTGGTACCTTCGTTCGGCAAGACTGTGAGACAAAGATCCTGGAACTGATCCAAAAAATCGCGTAGAGATCCACTTTGATGGACAGATTTAACCAGGGTATCGCCTTGCTCCTGGGTAATAATCGTCACATCACCACACCAATCTACCGTGGGAGAACCTAAAGCACCTTGGAACCGAACGAGATATGTATTACTTGGGTCAGGTATTATTTGAGCCATTTCCTGGAACACCATCAAGTCACTAGAGAATAACTTTCGCCAAACAAGGCAACCTGTATACAATATAACAAAAGGCCTGATTATTCAGGCCCTAAAAAGGGTATTGAAGGGGTATGCAGGAGGGTATATCTAGAAAATGAGTTTTACAACAGCCCTATTTCACGGGCACGGAGTGTGGCTTCAGCGCGGCTGTGTACGTCCAATTTACCGTAAATATTTTTCAGATGCTTATGGACCGTCTCAGGGGCAATGACCAGGGTCTCGGCGATTTTCTTATCGGTGCAGCCTTGTGCCAAAAGGTGAAGCACTTCCAACTCACGCCCAGAAAGGGGCTCAATTAATTGGGAGGCAGGATGTACCTTAATCGGCAGCGGTTTCGTCCCCACACCAGCAGCTGCCATGATCCGGTCGATATAATCCGGCATGATCCCGGCTGAGCGCGCCTGAAGCAATAGAAGGATCAGCTTCGACCCGTCGCTAATGAAAACACGCAAATATCCTCCAGGAGAGGCAAGGGTCAGGGCACGCTTAAGCGAGGCCAAGGCTTGCTGTTCCTGTTTCATGCCAGAATATGCTAGAGCCTGCCAGAGGAGTAAGCGGATGTTATAGTGTCCGATATTCCTTCTTTCTATGTTTTCCAGCATTAGAGAAGAAAGCGACAGAGCTTTGGCGTATTCTTTTTGTGCAAGGTAGATTTGAACAAAGGTAAGGGGCAGTAATGCGCTTGAAAAAGAATTGACGGATATCATGGTGGGCTCATTGATATCCAGTTGAGCCCGGTTTACACATTGGAGAGCTGCGTCCAGATTATCCAGTGATAAATACCATTCAATCTCCTGGGAGAGGGTGATCTGCTCAAACCAGGTCGAAGTGCGGCGGGCGACCTGCCAGGCTTGATGGAGAATATCAAATGCCCCTTGCACATCACCGAGGGCAAACAGAGCATAGCCATAATTATCGAGGGCAAAATGAAGCGCGTCAGCCTGCTCCCACCGATGAGCCAGTTCGACAGCTTCCTTGGCATAATGCACCGCACCCTCCAGGTCATTCCATTCCAACAATACCGCGCTCATGGTAGTGTATACATGACTGAGTGTTGGCAGAGTCAGGCAGCTCTTGCAGGATCGGGCGAGCTGAATTGCCTCCTGGCAGGCGGTGTAGGCCTCGCGAAGTTTGCCTTGCATGGCGAGGAGCCATGCCCAACAACCATGAGCAAATATGGTCACGTGAGATACCTTACAATCACGGGCATAAGCAAGGGCAAGCTCCAAAGCCCTGGTGCGCGCATCGAAATCTGGAAGGGTTAAGCCCAACATGGTCGCGGCCTGGCAGCGGATTAAGCGCTCATCGTCAGGAAGCCACTCGAGGGCCACCTGCGCAGCCTGGGCAGCAATTTCACGATTATCTCCGATCCAGTTGGTATAGGCGCGGATGGCAGCAACATGGCCTCCGAGGGTCTGCAGCTCAAGTTCACTGGTCAAATTATCGATCTCAGTCTCTGCCAATTTTAAAATAGGTTCGACCGAGCTCAGCTGCCCGGTATAAGCAGCCAGCCAGGCTCGCCCGATCAGCAACCATGGACGAGCGCTGCTCTTTTCGTTGGTAAGGGTCTCGAGCTGGCGAGCCACGCTGGTAAGCTCATTTTGCTCCAACAAGGCGAAAATATTGGCGCTGATCAGGCTGACGATGCGTTCCCAATCTGTGACTGCAAAAGAATGGCGGATCGCATCGGAAACCATGCCTTGTTCTTCATACCAGGCGGATGCCCGGTTGTGCAAGACCACGATCTGAGCGGGGTTGTTCTTCTGGAGGTAACTCTTCAGCAGCTCGGCGAATAACGGGTGGTAGCGGTACCAGCGCTGCTCATGATCCAAAGGGATGATAAACAAGTTGGAGTGGTCAAGCTCTTCAAGAATTGTGGCTGAAGGACGAGATGGCGCAGAATGAGAGTCTTCTCGGAGCAGGGCATCACATAATGGAGCGGTTAGTTGGTCGAGAACAGAGGTGTTGAGAAGGAAGCGATGGATTTCGGGCGATTGCTGCCCTAGAATTTCTCCCAGCAGGTAATCGAAAATGTAATGGTGACTGCCGGTGAAATCGGCGATAAAGGCTGATAAGTCAGTGGTATTCTGCATGGATAGAGCTGCCATTTGCAATCCAGCGATCCAGCCTTCGGTACGCGTGGTAATGCGGGTGATATCCTCCGGTGAGACCTTCAACCCCATGGTGGTGGTGAGGAAATCAGCCGATTCCTGGGGGGTGAAACGCAAGTCAGCCATGCGCAGCTCGAGCATTTCACTGCGGGCACGTAGCCTCGCCAAGGGTAAGGGTGGGTCGGCGCGTGTGGCAATGACCAGATGCAGGGATTCAGGACGGTGGTCAAGAATGAAATTAACCGCAGCATGAACGGATTGTTCCTGGATGACATGATAATCATCCAGCACCAGGCAAAATGGCTGATTTATTTGCGCCAGCTGATTAATCAGCAGGGTAAGCAGTGATTTCAGCTCTGCCGGTGAGTTCCCAGGTGGTAGAATGCCAATATCTGCATCGATGGCTGGGTCGATCTCACGTGCAGCGGCGATGAAATAAGCCAGGAAGCGGAAGGGATCGTTATCCTTATCATCGAGGGAAAGCCAGGCAGAAGGAAATTTCAGCTGGTCCAACCAGGCACTCAGTAAGGTGGATTTTCCATATCCGGCGGGGGCTGAGACCAGTAAAAAGCCACATTCCATTCCCTGGTTCAGTTTTTGGACCAACCGCAAGCGGGGAACCAACCTGGAGCGGATCGGTGGAACAGATAGCTTGGTGGACAGGATTTGCATATAATACCGATTTCTGTGAGTAGATATATCCTATCTCATATTTCTCAGCGTGGCAACACCGGTAAGGGCGTAATTTGTTTCGAGCTGAAGCCTTTTTTGTGGATGATCATCCTTGCGCACGATTTGGTGAGAGAGCTTAATTGCAATAAACAAGCTGCTGGACACCTGTAGTAATATTCATTTCACAGCTGCCACAGATAAATCATCCTGGTCTTGGAAACGAGATAAAATTGAATACAGGCTTATATCATAACTCTTTATGAACGTTATTTCGACTCACTTCGGCGATAGGAATAAATGTGCACAGAAGCGATAAAAGGTGGGATGATGCCAGGATCCAATGGAGGTGAATGAATAATGGAACCGCGGATAACGATGGTGACACTTGGAGTCGCTGATATACAGAAATCCTTCGATTTTTATTCAAAAATTGTTGGCTTTCCATCAGAAAAAGGGATCGAGGGCGGTGCAGTGGCATTTTTCACCCTCAACCACATTCTGCTTTCGCTATACCCCAGGGATAAGCTGGCTGAAGATGCGCTGGTGCCCAACGATGGCAGTGGTTTTTCGGGGATAACGCTTGCCTATAATGTTAAAACCAGGCAAGAGGTGGACGAAATTGTTGAAAAATTACACTGGGCTGGTGCAAAGATCACCAAAGAGCCTCAGGATGCTTCTTGGGGCGGATACCATGCATATTTACAGGATCCAGACGGTTATTTATGGGAAATCGCGTGGAATCCGTTTTTCTGGATTGAGTAAAGATTGATCAATATACTTCCTCAACGAATTTAATTTCTAATCAGGCTATCTCCCCAGGTTATCTGTCCAGCAGCGATAAACTATTAGGAGCATCTGTTTAGTTTAATACCCTCTTAAAAGTTGACAAATAAGATATATATAGTTATAATATATCTAGAAGTATTACGAAGTAAAACTTCGATTTTTATTGAGGGGGGAAATCGAGTTTTCTAAATACTATTGTTTTAGTACGTACCGGCAACGGGGGAACACCTGGATTCTAAGGTGGTTTAAAAAATAAATGTGGTCATCAACGCCACTCAGGCCTTCTTTTTTACATCACACTAGAATGATCACGCAGGTAATAATTAACTAGATTGGCTGGCTTACAATTCAATTAATCCTGGAATCAGTAGCAAGTCTGGGATAGGGACGGTTAATTAGCGGTAAGTGTCCAAGGGAGGAAAGTTATGCGAATCAAGCGCATGTTTTTATTCTTCATGGCGATCATCGTGGTTGTTTTTTCAGCGCCTGTGATGCCAGCTTATGGGCAGGAAATTCAGTCACAAACACCTTCTCCTGAAGGCTCCCTAACCAATAGTCCTGATCTGGCACAACCCCTGGCAAACCCTTGTGCATCCAGCACTCCTTCATCCGGTGCATATACGGTAACTTTATGTTTTACAGCTCCCAGTTCCGGGAGTACTGTTTCTGGACCGGTCACGGTTACCGTATCCGTCAGCGTGAGTGGCTCTAATCCAGGAGTACAACGAGTGGTTTTCTACATCAATAGTGCTTATTTGTTGACAGATTATCTAAGCACTTACACTTTTTCACTGCCGACGATGAAATGGCAGGATGGCAGTTATACATTGGGGGTTGAAGCATTGATGCGGGATGGTTACACCACTGCCAACAGGGCAACCATCAACCTGATCTTCAGCAACGGAAATGCTCAACCACCCATAAACCCAAATACATTTACTCCGACATCCGGCACGACTCCTCCCAACGGGTCACCCTTCATTGTAACCGCAGCCGGGGATGGTGCCGACGGTGCCACCTACGCAGGAAAAGTTGCCAACCTAATTACAACGATCAATCCAAACCTGTTCCTCTACCTCGGAGATGTCTATGAAAAAGGTAGTGTAGCTGAGTTTTACAACTGGTATGGGACAGATGGGGCGAATTTCGGCAATTTCCTCTCCATCACCGATCCGACCATCGGTAACCATGAATATTCTAACTCTTCAGGCGGAGCTGGTTATTTCGATTATTGGAACAACATCCCCAACTACTACAGCTTTAACGCCGGCGGTTGGCATTTTATCAGCCTGAACTCAAACCACTCACACATTGGGGTTAGTAAAACATCAGCTCAGTATGCCTGGTTAGCTCAGGACCTGGCTGCAAACTCTAGTTTGTGTACCATCGTGTATTACCACCACCCACTGTACAATATTGGCCCGGAAGGGCCAACCACAGCCATGGCGGATATCTGGGCGTTGATGGCACAGAATGGTGTATCCATCGTGCTCAATGGACATGACCATGATTACCAACGCTGGGTACCGTTGGATGGAAATGGAAACCTCAGTGCAGCGGGAATTACCGAGTTTATTGTCGGTGGGGGAGGTCACGGCTTACAGACGATTGCAAATACCGATTTAAGGGTTGCCTTTTCTGATTATCTCAACCCGCGAGCGTTTGGGGTGATCGAACTGGCGCTAAATTCCAACGGAGCGAGTTTTAGCTATGTCAACACCAGTGGTGTTACGCTGGATTCGGGTACGATCCCCTGCAATAAAACCGGACCAGACACACAGGCTCCCAGTGTCCCAGCTGGTTTAACGGCAACTGCAGCCAGTGCCACCCAGGTGAACCTGGCATGGCAGGCAGCTACAGATAATGTTGGCGTCAATGGCTACACCATTTACCGCAACAATACCTCCATTGCGACTGTTTCCGGCGCAACACTGAGTTACACGGACAACACTGTGCTCCCATCCACGACTTATACGTATACCGTGGATGCTTTTGATGCGGCGGGTAACCATTCGTCACAATCCTCCCCGGCAAGTGTTACTACTCCCGCATTGCCCTCCAGCTTGACCTTTGCTGTAGGGGCGGATACCTACGTTAACTCAGGCAGTCCTTCCACCAACTACGGCTCAGCCACAGTCTGGCGGGTGGATGGATCACCCGACCTGCACGCTTATCTGCGCTTCACAGTGCAGGGTCTAGCTGGTTCACCCATACAAAGTGTGTACCTCAAGGTTTACACCAATAGCAGCTCGAGTGTGGGCATAAAAGCGTTGAAAGTAGCGGATAATACCTGGGGTGAAACTACGGTTACCTACAACACCGCTCCAGCATTAGGCAGCACACTGGCTTCATCTGGAGCAATCACAGCTGGTAGCTGGGTGACTTTAAACGTATCCGCCTATATCACAGGTGAAGGAATTTACAGTTTTGGCATCACTACGGCGAGCTCGTCCAGCTTGAGCTTCGCCTCAAAAGAATTTGGTGCTAATGGAGCCCAATTGGTGGTAAACCTGGGGTTATCGGATACCCAGGCACCAAGCGTCCCAGCCGGTTTAACGGCAAATGCCGTAAGTGCCACCCAGGTGAACCTGGCGTGGCAAGCCTCTACCGACAATGTCGGCGTCACCGGCTACACCATCTATCGGAACAATGCTGTTATGACGACGGTTTCTGGATCTACACTAACCTATTCGGATAACACTGTCCAGCCATCCACCACCTATTCCTATACTGTGGATGCCTTCGATGCAGCCGGAAACCATTCAGCGCAATCTGCTGCCGTCAGCGTTACGACACCTGGTGTGCCAACTAACCTAACCTTCGCAGTTGGGGCAGACACCTATGTTAACTCAGGCAGTCCGTCATCCAACTATGGATCAGCCACCGTGTGGCGTGTGGATGGCTCTCCTGACCTGCATGCTTACCTAAAGTTCACCGTCCAGGGTACGGGCGGCACGCCCATTAAACATGCTTACCTGCATGTCTTTGCCAATTCCAGCTCCAGCGCTGGTATTAACGCTTTTACAGTGGCAGACAATTCGTGGGGTGAATTAACGGTCACCTACAATACCGCTCCCCCGTTAGGTACCTTGTTAGGGTCGTCGGGTTCATTCCCTGCTGGTAGCTGGATCACTATTGACGTGACTTCATTCGTAATCGGTGAAGGTACTTACAGCTTTGGTATTAACACTCTTAGTGCGACGCAGATCAGCTTCGCAGCAAAAGAATCGGGCGTAAACGTCGCCTACCTGGTTGTAACATTCCAGTAAGGATATACGCTCGAGGATAGAATGATTAGGGTCTGCCTGATGGATAACTTCAGGCAGACCTTTTTGTTTCACTTATAAGTTGCTAGCACTCAACGTTACGTACGGATTTATCCAGCTGCTGATTAAACAGCAGTTTTTTAAATTAATGCCTTTACTCCCTGTGCTGTTCTGATGTCAAGCTTTATGACAATGTTGTCTATTTAGGTGTTAAATTTATCAGGGCAGAAGGTAGAAAATGTAGAACACCAACGATATTTGACTAATAAGATAATATAAGATATAATACTACTAGAGGTTTTAGAATAAAAAAGACTTCTCAGCTTTTTTAAGCTTATTAGGGGTGGAACTAAGATCGAATAATAAGTATTAATATCGACCGGGTAAAAGGGAACACTAGTTTTCAATGGTGTTTGATTAACAATTATGGCTATAGACAGCGGTCAGGACTAATACAACTCGTTAGACTGGGTTGATCATATAAGTGGAATTTTATTAGTTCGGATGGTGTAGACTGGAATCGGTCTTTAAATCAGCTGGCAAAGCCTTGGACAGGGACGGTTAATTAGCTTACAGCTAATACCTAAGGGAGGAAAATCATGAATAAAAATCATGCGTCATTTTTTATCACCATTTTATTAATTTTGGGGTTATTCAGTATGGCGTTTTCATTTACGCCGACTTCAACACTTTACGCGCATGGAAATAAAACTCCAAAACCTACAGCCACTGCCAGACCCTCCAACACTCCCACCCCTACATCTGTGGCTACGGCGACACCTGACCCGATTAACTCATGTGCTACCAGCACTCCTTCGTCTGGCGCATATAGCGTCACCGTTTGTTTCACAGCACCCAGCTCCGGAAGCGTTGTTACTGGGGAAGTCACAGTTAGTGCAACGGTCAGTGTGTCGGGGACCAATCCAGGTATTGCACGTGTAGCCTTCACTATCAATGGGGGTAAATTACTGACGGATTTTCTGAACACTTACTCTTTTGTGCTGCCGAGCATGAAATGGCAGGATGGCACCTATACTATTGCCGCAGTAGCTGTCATGCGGGATGGTTATACCACCGCCAACCAGGCGAGCATCAGCCTGATTTTTAGTAACGGCAATGCTCAGCCCCCCGTTAACCCGGGGACATTTACCCCGACATCTGGTACGACACCGCCCAGCGGGAACCCTTTTATTGTCGCTGCAGCCGGTGACGGTGCAGATGGTGCTGCGAACGCGACAAATGTGACCAATTTAATTTCCTCGATTAACCCAAACCTGTTCCTTTACCTGGGTGATGTTTATCAAGATGGCACGGTTGCCGAATATTACAACTGGTACGGCACAGGCAGCGCGAGTTATTCACTTTTCAATTCGATTACCGATCCGACCATAGGAAACCACGAATATGTGGGCTCATCAGCGGCGGGGTACTTTGATTATTGGAATAATATACCTAATTACTACAGTTTTAATGCCGGTGGTTGGCACTTTGTCAGCCTGAACTCCAACGCTTCACGCATCGGGGTAGACAGCTCTTCAGCCCAGTACGCCTGGTTAGCCCAGGACCTGGCTGCAAACTCCAGTTTGTGCACTATCGTGTACTACCACCATCCGCTGTACAACATCGGCCCTGAAGGACCAACCACGGCGATGTCGGATATTTGGGTGCTTATGGCACAGGATGGAGTGTCGATTGTGCTCAATGGGCATGACCATGACTACCAGCGCTGGGTGCCACTCGATGGCAGTGGGAACCCGAGTGCAAGTGGTATCACCGAGTTTATCGCCGGTGGGGGAGGCCATGGCTTACAGACCATTGCCACATCAGATTCAAGGGTTGCATTTTCGGATGATCTTAACCCACAGGCATTCGGTGCCCTGCGACTGGCGCTCAACTCTTCGGGAGCAAATTTTGAGTATATCAGTAGCAGCGGAACAATCCTGGATTCAGGTGTCATCCCATGTGCCAAAGGAGGAGCTGATACCCAGGCTCCGAGCGTCCCAGGCGGATTAACGGCGACTGCTGTCGGTGCCACCCAGGTGAACCTGGCATGGCAGGCCTCCACTGACAACGTCGGAGTTGCTGGTTACACCATCTACCGTGATGGTACCAGCATCGCCACCGTTTCCGGATCATTTTTTAACTTCACAGATAACACCGCCATGCCTACCACAACGTATACATATACCGTGGATGCATTCGACTCGGCAGGTAATTATTCAGCGCAATCTGCTCCTGCCAGTGTTACCACTCCCGCCATGCCTTCCAACCTGACCTTTGCTGTGGGTGCAGACACATACGTCAATTCTGGAAGCCCGACCACCAACTACGGTGCAGCCACCGTGTGGCGGGTGGATGGGTCACCCGACCTGCATACGTATCTGCGCTTCACCGTGCAAGGGCTGGCAGGCTATTCCATCCAGAGTGCCTACCTCAAGGTCTTTGCCAATTCAAGCTCAAGCCTGGGTATCAACGCCCTGGCAGTGGCAGATAATACCTGGGGTGAAAATACGGTTACTTATAACACTGCACCTGCATTGGGCAGCTCACTGGCATCATCCGGTGCAATCACTTCCGGCAGCTGGGTATCAATGAACGTATCCACGTATATTACCGGAGAAGGCACCTACAGCTTTGGCATCACGACGCCAGGCTCGAGCACACTGAGCTTCTCGGCAAAAGAATTGGGGGCTAATGGAGCCCAACTGGTGGTAAACCTGATGGTTGCGGATACGCAAGCTCCGAGTGTTCCCACTGGTCTGACGGCGAATGCTGCCAGTGCCACCGAGGTGGACCTGGCGTGGCAAGCCTCAACAGATAATGTGGGTGTCGCCGGGTATACGATCTATCGAAATAGTGTTAGCCTGACGACTGTTCCTGGGTCAGCCCTGAGCTTTGCTGATACAACCGCCCAACCGTCTACGACCTATTCTTATGCAATAGATGCCTTTGATGCAGCTGGCAACCATTCGGCACAAACTTCCCCGGTTAGTGTTACTACGCCTGCCATCCCTACCAACCTGACCTTTACGGTTGGGGCTGACACCTACGTCAATTCAGGCAGCCCTACCTCAAATTACGGCTCGGCCACTGTGTGGCGGGCGGATGGCTCACCTGACTTACATGCTTATCTTAATTTCACCGTCCAGGGTACGGGTGGCACGCCGATCAAACATGCTTACCTGCACGTCTTTGCCAATTCAAGCTCCACTACCGGAATCAACGGTGTGATCGTCTCAAACAATACCTGGGGCGAATTAACGGTTACCTACAATAATGCACCCGCGTTAGGTGCTTTGTTGGCGTCATCTGGTTCATATCCTGCTGGCACATGGGTGACGTTAGACGTATCATCGTTCGTCACCGGCGAAGGTACATACAGTTTCGGTATCACCACTTCCGGTGCTACCCAGCTCAGCTTCGCCTCAAAAGAATCGGGCGTTAATGTAGCATACCTGGTGGTTACCTTCCAGTAAGGATATCCACTCGAAATATCCATAAATCACAAGGGCTGCCTGAGAATCAAGATCAGGCAACTCTTTTTGTTGTGTACATATATTACTGACAAGCAGCGATCTACCTTTGATCAATCGCTGGCAAATCTCTATCATTTCTCGCAGCATGTATAATAGAAACCGTTCTGATGCGTCAATTCCCAATGGTAAGGCAGCCAGGAGCAACGTGATGAAGAATGTAAAGATCAGCAACGACTACGGCTATTTCGATGAAGCCACCGGTGAATATGTGATCACACGCCCGGATTCGCCCACACCCTGGATGAACTACCTTGGGCAAGGGCAGTACGGTGGGATCATCTCGAATACCGCCGGTGGGTACTCTTTTGAGTGTGATCCGAAAAATCGCCGAGTGACCCGTTACCGTTATAACGCTGTCCCCGCAGACCAGCCGGGGCGGTATATTTATCTTCGTGACCAGGAGGATGGAATATATTGGAGCCCGACCTGGCAGCCCATCCCAGGGCGGAAGCTGGAAGCATACGAATGCCGCCATGGACCTGGGTATACACGCATCACCAGCCGATATAGGGGAATACAAGCCGAGCTGCTGTATTTTGTGCCTTTATCATCCGGTGCTGACCCATCACTGCCGAGTCTTGATGATGCTCCGTGCGAACTATGGGTGCTGCGCCTGCGTAATACCACCCAGCGAGCGCGTCAGGTACGCTCATTCAGCTACTGTGAATTCAGCTTGTGGAACGCAGAAGCCGACCAGAACAACCTGGATTGGGGACAACACGTACTGCACAGCCGGGTTGAACATGGCATTATCATCACCGGCACCGTCTTCCGCAGCACAAAAACCTTTTTCACCAGCAGCCTGGCTCCATCAGGCTTCGACACCGACAGGGAGGCGTTCGTTGGGAGCTACCGCGACCTGTCGAACCCCATTGTCGTCGAGGATGGGAGACCGACCAACTCACAAGCGGCGCGAGGCAATAATGTGGGCGTGCTGTGCCATGATATCAGCCTGGCGCCAGGCGAAGAGAAAGAAATCATATACATTTTGGGTGTTACGGATGCGCCGGCGCTGATCCCCGCAATCGCTGCCAGGTACAGGGAATCGGGCAACGTGCAAGGGGTTTTTTCCAGCCTTAATACCGATTGGAAGGAATACCTGGATAAATTCCAGGTTGAGACGCCGGATGCGGAGATGAACGCCATGCTCAACACCTGGAACCAGGTGCAGTGCCGGGCAACCCTGTTCTGGTCACGTTTCGTTTCCGCCTATGAGACCGGGCTTGGCCGCGGTATGGGGACGCGCGACTCAGCCCAGGATACGCTGGCGACGGTGCAGAATGCACCTGAACGGGCGCGCAAGAACCTGACTGCACTGTGGAAGCTGCAATTCCGTGATGGTCACACCTGGCACCAGGTGTTCCCGCTGACGGGTGAAGGGGGGGCGGGGTTGGCAGCGGAGTACCCTGAAAAGCCGCAGTGGTTCTGTGACGATCATTTGTGGCTGCTGCTGGCGGTGTGCGCCTACCTGCGCGAGACGGGTAACTTTTCGTACCTGTGGAACCATATTCCATACGCTGATGAGGGGGAGGATATCGTGTGGGGGCATATGCTGCGGGCAGTCGATTTCACGCTAAATAATCGGGGCCCGCACGGACTGCCTCGGCTGGGTTTCTCAGATTGGGACGACACAATGAACCTCGACAATGGCTCCGGCAAAGCGGAGAGCGTGATGGCAGCGCAGCAATTCTGCCGGGTGATGCTGGACCTGGCGGATTTGTGTGACCAAATTGGCAAGGACGATGACGGCAAACGCTTCCGTGGATTGAAAGAAGAGATGGATGAGAACATCAACCGGGCTGCCTGGGATGGGGCGTGGTATGCCAGAGCATTTGATGATGAAGGAAAACCTGTTGGCGTTCAAGCGGAGGAGTTCCACCAAATCGGCTTGAATACACAGACCTGGGCAATCATCGGCGAGTGTGCCCCTGATGATCGTGCCAGGCAGGCGATCCACAGCGCCCACGCACGGCTTAACAGCCCATTCGGTCTGGCAATCCTGGCACCTGCCTACACCCACAGTGACCCCCGTATTGGCGGTACCACCACCTACCCGCCCGGCGCCAAGGAGAATGGTGGCATCTTCTGCCACACGAACACCTGGGCAATCATCGCAGCTGCTCGCCTGGGGATGAATGAGCTGGCATACCAGTATTACCGCCAGATCATGCCTCTCGCCAGAGAGGACAACGACGTGTTCATAGTTGAACCTTACGTTTACTGCGGTAATATTTGCGGTCCGGAGCACTCACAATTTGGTTATGGACGTAACTCCTGGCTATCCGGGACGGCGTCGTGGACCTACGTGGCGGCGACCCAGTGGCTCCTGGGCATTCGACCAACCTTCAATGGATTGCAAATCGCCCCGGTTATTCCTGCGAAATGGCCAGGCTTCAGCGCAAGACGTATTTTCCGAGACGTGACCTACCATATCACCGTGGAACAGAAAGGCAGTGGTAACACGATCTCCCTAACGGTGGATGACCAACCTGTCGAGGGTGATATTGTCCCTTTCCCATCTGAAGGGACTAAATCGGTTCGAGTACAAGTCATTTTGAGATGAAAGGATAAAACATGAAAGTATTGTTTATCGGTGGGACCGGGATCATTAGCTCAGCCTGCTCAGCGCTGGCACTCCAACAGGGCATTGAGCTATATTTACTTAATCGCGGCAGGTGCTTCCGCCCAGCACCTGCTGGCGCAATTTGGCTTGAGGGGGATATCCACCAGCCCACGTCTGTTATAGAAGCGCTGGGTGACCTGACTTTCGATGCGGTGGTGGAGTGGATCGCATTCACACCCCAGCAGGTGAAGGCGGATATCGAGCTTTTCCGCAATTGCACCCAGCAATACGTTTTTATCAGCTCGGCTTCAGCATACCAGAAACCACCCAGCTCTTTACCCATCACCGAAAAAACTCTGCTTTACAACCCATATTGGCAATACTCGCGTAATAAGGCTGCCTGCGAAGCACTGCTTGAAAAAGCCGGGCGAGAGGAAGGGTTCCCGTACACGATTGTACGCCCAACGCATACCTACGATCGCACCCTGCTCCCTTTCCATGGAGGTTACACGACGGTCGCACGCATGCGGGCGGGTAAACCGGTGGTGGTACACGGTGATGGAACTTCACTGTGGACGATGACTCACCACCGAGATTTTGCAGTCGGTTTCCTGGGCTTGCTGGGCAACCCGCAGGCGATTGGGGACAGCTTTCACATAACATCTGATGAGTGGCTCAGCTGGAACCAGATCTATCTTACCGTTGCCCAGGCTGCGGGAGCTGAGGCTGACCTGGTGCACGTCCCTTCGGAGTTAATTGCCCGGTTTGACGCGGAGTGGGGTGACTCTCTGTTGGGTGACAAAGCTCACAGCATGATTTTTGATAACAGCAAGATCCGTCACCTCGTCCCGCAGTTCAAGCCGGAAATTTCCTTCAGGCAAGGGGCACAAGAGATAATGGCATGGTACGATGAAGAAGCTAGTCGCCAGGTGGTGGACCCGAAGAATGATCAGGTTCAAGACCGGCTGGTCGAAGCGATACACAGGGTCGCGGATGGGATGTAAGGTAAGATGGGTTAAGGCGGTAGGACCATTGTGCAAGTATTGCAGGGATCCTGTTCTAACTATTCCTGCTCATTAAACAGGCTCAGAAACTTCAGATAGTGAACTGGGAAACCACTTATGGAGTGGAAGTTTGTATCCTTGGTTTTCAGGCGGCTGACGTCAGCTTATAGGCTCCTAGCAGGTTAACCGAGGGATATAATTTCAGCGGCAATATAATATCGATGGATCCTTCCATATTCAAATGCTGATTGTTCTGCCATTCCTGGCCATTTTGATCGTCTTCTTCTCATTGTTGGGCGTACAGAGAGAGGAGCCCTCAAGGCTCACTGACTGGCGTGTGGCGTTACTGCAAACTGTGCTGATCGCGGGGGTTTTTACGGCACTCCACTCTGAGATTTTAAGCTTATTCCATTTGTTATCCCGACCGTTTGTCACGGGGGCGTGGCTGCTGGCGCTGCTGGCTTCTGCATGGCTGAGCTGGCGTATGGGTTGGCTTTCCCGGGGGGCGAGGCGGTTGTCTGACGAGCTTCACACATTGGACCGGTTGACGACTGTAACCCTAGTTGCTTTCAGCGTAATTTGCTTGCTGCTTTTGGTGATCGTGGTGATCGCCCCGGCGAATAATATGGACTCCTTGCTCTACCATATGAGCCGGGTGATGCATTGGGCTCAGGACCGGAGCCTGGATCATTATCCCGTGGCGTTCGAGGTACAGCTGACCCATCCCATCCTCGCTGAGCTGAGCATCTTGCAGCTGCGGTTATTGTGGGGGAATGACCAGCTGGCGAGTCTACCGCAATGGATCAGCCTGATCTTATGTGTGGTGGCGGTCTCGTTGGGTGCCAAACTGCTGGGTGCCGGGCGGAAGGGACAATTAGCAGCGGCAGCATTTGCAATCAGTATACCGATTGGGCTGATGGAAGCTACCAGCACGCAAAACGATTACGTAACCGCCTTGTGGCTGACCATCCTGGCAGTCTTCGTCCTATACGCCTGCCAGGTGGAAGCGGGATGGGCGGAAGTAATCTCGATTGCGGCGGCCTTGGGATTGGGATTGTTAACCAAGGGCACGTTTTACCCCTACGCAGTCGCATGGGGATTATGGCTGGGCATCCATTGGCTCAAGCAGCGAAAACCTGCGCTGTTGATTAAACGCAGCGCGGTGATTATTGTGGTGGTGGTCCTGCTAAACGCCGGGTATTGGACACGGAACTTGATCACTTATGGCGGACCTTTGGGTCCGGCTGGGTGGGTGGCTGACATGAGTTCGGCGAGATTTGGGGTAGGGTCGGTGGCCTCCAACCTGGTGAAGGATGTACTGCTCAACATGGTGACACCCAGCCCCAGGATCAACCAATCCATGGTCAGCCTGGTCCAATCGACTTTTCGAGCGTCCGATCCTGACGTGAGCAGCTTCAGGCTGGATTGGCGGTGGAATAATGAGGATTCAGCTGGCAGCCCAATCCATCTGTTCCTGATCTTACTCAGTGCGATCGGGGTAATTGTCTTATTGGCCTTGGGACGGCTGAAAGAGCGCAGTATTCTCTGGTACAGCCTGGCTGCCTTCCTATCTTTTATTATTTTTGCCCTGGCAGCCCATTATGACGACTATGGTGTGCGGTTCCAGTTGCCACTGATTATGATCTGGGCGCCGGTGTTTGGAAGCATGATCAGCCGCCTGCGTGAGAAGTGGCTCGCGCCCGCGGTGTTATTGTTCCTATTTGCAATTACACTGCCCTATGTCTTCTTCAATACCATCCGTCCGCTAATCGCCATGAAGAATGTTCCGGAACCCTTTGCAATCCACCCCCTGCCCATGCTGGGAAAGACAAAAAGCAGCAGCATTTTTTATGCCGAACCACGCGACCTTTTGTTCATCAATGCACCGGATTGGAACAAGCCGTTTATGGAAGCCACGCACGATATACGAGATTCAGGGTGCAAGGACGTGGGCTTGCGCATTGACAGCCATGACCCTGAGTATCCGCTTTGGTGGCTGTTGAAGGCTCCGCAGAGCGGTGTGAGGATTGAGACGCTGTATTATTCAGAGATATTGAAACGCTACGCTGACCCCAACTTCAAGCCTTGCGCTATCTTATGCACAATTTGCAGTGGTAAGAGCCAGTTAAATGGGTTAAACTTTTCCGGCTCCTACGATGGCCTGGTAGACCTGTACATGGGGGGAACATATTCCCCCAGCGAAGGGAAGTGAGCTATTTTAGTTATGAGGGGGAATGGTGATAACTCAGTCGAGGTGGGCGAAACGAGTTTTAAGGATGGTGGTGACGTACCCAAGCCCTGCCAGACCAAATTGGACCAGGTTCTTGTTTGACTTGGAAACTCCCCTGGTCCGTTCGGTAAAAGTATAGGGAAGCTCGATTACCTTCAGCCCTTTACGGCAGCAGGCATAAATGAATTGGATGAAATAAGCCCCGTATCCTGAAGGGGTCAGGGAGACGCTATCAAGGACATAACGGTGCATAAGGATAAACCCGCTGTCGTAATCCAGGATGCCATGATTCAACACGAAACTGGCCAGGCGGTTGATGAAGCGGCTGGTGGATACCCGGCTTGGATCACGATCATCCTTGCCCCCACGTACATAGCGTGAGCCAATCACCAAATCACAATCAGAGAGGGTTGCGAGCATGGCGGGGAGCAGAGAGGGCGGGTGACATAGATCAGCATCCATCCAGCCCAGCACCTCACCCTGTGATTCGATCACCCCGCGGTTAATCGCCGAAGCCAGGCCGCGGGTCTTGACCCGGCGGATCACATTTACACGCGGGTCACCCATCTCTGAGGCAATCTTCCAGGTTAGATCGGGGGAGTTATCGTCGACGATGATGATTTCCACGGGATCAGGCAGGCTGGTGAAAATAGCGGAAACCATCTCACGGATGTTCTCGCTCTCATTGTAGGTCGCCAAAATGATGGAGACCAGCTTTATGTGGGAGATTCCTGGTTGGGGTGTTACGGTGGGTTGAGGTTCAGTCTTATCCATCGTTATGCCAGGATTTTTTCCACGGCATGGCAGACTTCATCGATCTGAATTTCGGTGAGGGTCAGTCCCGATGGAAGGTAAAGACCCTGGCGGGCGATGCGTTCGGCGACCGGGTACTTCTCACCCTTAAATAGACCCATATCCATAAATACAGGCTGCTCATGCATACCGAGGAAGAAGGGGCGGGTTTCAACGCCTTCGGTGAGCAGCCGGCGGGCAAATTCAACTGCATCAATGCCTGTACTCTCATCCAGCACCAGACCGTACATCCAGTACACCTGACGAGCCCATGGTTCTTCCACTGGCAGCTGAATGGAAGAGATATTCATCAATCGCCGGGTATAGGTTTCGCCCATCCAGCGTTTTTTGGCAATGGTCTCAGGCAGGCGTTCGATCTGCGCCAGACCGATGGCGGCCTGCAGGTTAGTAAGGCGGAAATTGTGCCCCAGCTCGGTGTGGTAGAAGCGCCGCTCACGTTTAAAACACAGGTTGCGCAGACTGCGCGCCTGCTCGGCGATGGCGGGGTCGTTGGTCAGCACCATTCCGCCTTCACCGGTGGTGACCAGCTTATTAGCGTAAAAGCTGAACACGCTAATATCCCCCAGACCTCCACTGCGGCGCCAGACAGAGTTAGAAGTGCCTCTGCCCGAGAGGTACTCTGCGCCATGTGCTTCGGCTGCATCTTCGATGACTAAAAGACCATGCTGTTTGGCTAGGGAGATGACCGGGTCCATGTCCACCGGGTGACCATAGATATGGACTGGCATGATCGCCCGGGTGCGGGGAGTGATCCTGCCTGCCAGCTGGTTGACGTCCATGCACCAGGTGCGCGGCTCGCTATCTACCAGCACGGGAATACCGCCATTATAGGTTACAGCCTGGGCACAGGATATGATGGTAAAAGTTGGAAGTATGACTTCATCGCCAGGCTGAAGACCAATGCATGCGGCGGCTACCTGCAGGGCGGTGGTGCCGTTACTAACAGCAATACCATAACGCATTCCGCAGTAATTTGCCCAGGCTTGTTCGAAGCTTTCCAGGTATTTGCCGGAAGATGAGATCCAACCAGTTCGTAAACAATCCAGAACATATTCAATTTCCTTCTCACCAACCAGCGGTTCGTTAACCGGGATCATTAAAATAATTCCTTGTCCGAGGCCCCGGCATACGGACCCAATTTGATTTCCAATAATACCGTCGCTTCGAGGATGCGGAAACCATGTCCACCCGAAACCATTAATACAAAATCCCCTGCCTTGAGCTCATGTGTGGCAAGCAAGACCTTATTTTGATCGAAGATATCGATCTCCAATCTACCTTCACGCACGATCAGCGCCTCTGAGCTGGAGATGTTTTGCCTGTCGACGTTTTTATGAATATGGCGCTTGATCACACCACCGGCTGGATAAACCACAAAACCCACCTGTTGAGCAAGGTCGGGGTTGGTGATAAAGGTGGTTTCAGTTGGCTGATATTCTCGCCGGATGATGATGGTGGTGAGGATATTCGTTTTGGTCTTGATGTACTCAATGCTCATAGCTGCTCACTTGATCCCAAAAGAGAGGATGGTGGGTGTGGATTGGGAGATAGCCTGGCGAAATCATACCACATGGTACCTGATGATCAGGTCCTTTCAAGGATGGCAGGCTTCTACTTTATACAGCTTCCGATCCTGGCTGCCGGCCAGTTTTTTCTCCGCCTCCAGGTGAACACAGGGTTGGCTGTAAGCAGCTTGGACCTGAGGCGTTAATCCTTGCCACCAGTTTTGATCCATATAAACGTAGGAATAGCCGGCAGAAGCCACGCTGGCAGGGTCTGGGTTGGCGATTAACGCCTGCCAGGCGGGTGAACGTTGGTAGACGTCCTCCGCGGCGTAAGATGCCCGACCAAAGAGCAGCACGGCACGCTCTGGGATTAAATCAAGGATTTGGGCATCTGGTTCCAGCTGGTTCCAATATGGCTTCGAGAAGTCACTCTCTTGATACTGAAGGTAATAGGTCGTCTGGACTGCCGGGATGGCGATGAGCTCAACCGCAAACATGACCAGTCCAGCAAAAATTGCCACACCATATCCGATGCCAGCCAAAATCCGATACTCGCTGCGAGCGTTGACAAGCCACAGCCATAGAATGGGAAAAGCGAGGGCAAAGCCCAACCATAAAGAGGCTCCGACCAGGCGGGTGATATCAAAATCCAGGCCGTAGCGGATAAACACCGGGACTAAGAGGCTAATTACAGACCCAGCTGCCAGGGCTTGAGGCAGGCGGTTGGCTCTGCCCAGTTTCCTCAACCAGTAAATGACCGCCACCGGAAGCAGGATGAGAGCCAGCCCGGCTTCCGCCAGCATGATCACGATCTGACCGGGGCCAATTAGAGAGAGCGGACCGAAATGACCGGAGGGCACGGCCGGCGGCCAGCGTAGGCTGAAACCCTGGAAGTCGGTCGTCACCATGGGGTAGCTGCGCCCAATGAGGCTGGAGACCACACTCATAAACCCACCGGTGATATAGCCACCCTGGAATAATGCCAATACGACACTCATTGCGATGGGTATTCCCCAGGTGGTCAGCAATACCTTTTGATTATGCCGATGTTGAATTTGGTTGCGGATGAGCATAATCAACAGAATGATTGCCATCCCCGCTGCAACCAGGACAAATACATTCTCCGCGCCCAACGCCAGACTGGCCAATATTAGGCTGATGGTTAGGGTGCCGATGATGGAGTATTTACGCGGCTTCCAAATGAGCAGGAGTAGCAGGACGGTCATCTCCCACATGGCACCGGTAGCTCCCAGCTGCATATTCAAAGGTTCCAGGATCCCGCTGGCAAAGGCATAAGGGAAAGGGAACGGACCTCCCCCTTCAAGAGGCCAGCGATTGGCAAGCGCCGTCACCAGGTTACCGCCTGCGGCAAGCCCTGAGAGGTCCATATGTAAATTTGCACCCATGCGCGCCAGCAAAGAGGTGGGGACAAACAGGAGCAGCCAACGTGCTGCCCCTCCGAAGACGAGCAGCCCAGTGCCTAAATAAGCCGGCAGCTGCCTTCCAGTCAATCGGCGGAACCACAACCAGGCAAGAATGACGGTGAACCCGAATACAATAGCGCGGCTGATATCCCAGGCACTCCAGGGGAAAAAACCACCCAACCTGACCATGCTGGCGGCAAAAACCTGCAACCCATAATGGTAGGGTAGATGGAGGCTGGGATCGAGATAGAAATGGGGTGGGACATCTCCCGTGGCCATCACGGAAATCATCGGCAGGTGATAGTAATCGTCGAATATTGCCAGCCCACGCAGGATGAGGGTGAATAACAGAATAACCGCCGCAAGGATGACAATATGACGCCACCCGCTGAATGATTTGAAGTTGATCTGCGGCCCGTTTTTAGCCAGGAGTACCAATAAAAACCCCACCAGAAAAATAATCCCGGCGCTTGACCAATAGGCAACCGTCAGGGGGAGGATCTGGGCGAGCAAATTGCTCAATACGATGAATAATAAGAAGCCGGCAGCCAACCCGGCAGCCAGCTTTTCTCTGGCTTTGAGATGGAAGCTACGGCTAACAATTAAAAACCCTCCGGCTGCCCAGAGGGCACACAGAAGAATGAAACTGGTAATATCTAGAACACTTCCCGTGCGGCTCCAATAATACATAAATCAGCAATCTTTCAAACCAGTTTGTTCTGAGATGATCTATACATGATTATGAAGATTGAGTTTAACATGCAATTTGGTTTTTATACAACCTGTGCAGCAGGTCAGACCAAGTTTTATATATACATATAAACTTGATTTATCAGACAACCTGATGGAATGCCTGCAGGTCAATTCATCAAGGAGCGGATATGGTCCGAGCTGCTCAAGAGCTGGTGTAGCCGAAGACGCGCCCGAGCCAACCGGCTTTTCACTGTTCCAATGGGTATTCCAAGGATGTGCGCAGTTTCCCGATAGTCAAATTCCTGCATATCCACCAACACAATCACAGTCCGCTGGTCCACTTCCAATTGATTGAGAGCGTCCCGCACAATCTGTTCCAGCTCGTGCTTCTCAACTTCGATCTCTGGCAGAAGGCTGGCACCCGAGAAATCATAGAGAGGGGATAAGGTCTCTTCTGCCAGGTCGTTATTCTCAATTGATAGAACAGGGTACCTTTTATGATGGCGATATTCATCATAGCACAGGTTAGTGGCGATACGGGAAAGCCAGCTGCGAAATGAGCCATTCCGAAAACGAGGTAAGTTTAGATAGGCGGTCAGGAATGTATTCTGCGTGATATCATCCGCCATATCCTCGTCTCCCAGAATTCGAGTTGCGAGGTTGAAGATCCTGTCCTGGTAGAAACGGACGAGCTGGTTGAATGCTTCCAGGTCGCCCTTTTGGGCAACCCTTACCAGGGAGGATTCAGTTTCAGCAGTTGTGTATACAGGTTTCGTAGCGTATCTCATTAACATTTATAGAATTCCATAGGAATAAGAGCTTTACATCCGGATACTCGTGGTAATCACCAATGAGAGAAAAAGAGCTAAGGCTAGGGAGGTCAATACTAGACCAGCTGCAAGAGTAAGGAGCCCGGCTAACTTATTTTTCACTTTTATCAGTAAGATTACACCTACAGTAAACAGGATCAGACCAGAGAGCAATATAGCAGACAGAAAAATGGTAAAAAACATTTTTAGACCTTCCTTCCATGCGTACTATGTAAAAAAAGATATCACCGTGCGATTCTGCTGGAGGATTGATATGGAAATACCAGCCCGGGATTCTCATTAACCTTAACCTCATCCAAAGTTTTCTCATTGTCGGACCGGCTTAGCAGGCCATGCTGGGTGTTCATTCGGATTAGATCAGGCTCATCCGGCTTACGGATAGATGGATCAACCTGGGGCGGGAAAGCGTGTTGATCCAACCCCGAGGAACCAATAACGAAGATACCAATTAACAGGAGTAGGGCAACACCTGGGACCATGAGTATCTGTAATACAATCATTCGAAAATCCTTTCTTTACGGAGCGACATAACAATTTTGCTACCTGGGATTGGCCGACCAGTTATTTATTCCAGCAGGCCAATCCGGCATGATAATAGACACCACGTAGGATTGAATTAAGTTGTTGGGACTGGATTTTGAAAACTGGATTTCAACACTCTGTACCTGTGCTTCGCGGACAGTGGTTTGCGGTTGAGCTACCTGAGGTGTCTCAGCTGGAACAGAGGTTGGGAGACCTGCGGCATGGGATATGGGTAAACACGCTGATAGTGCGATGAACATCAGGCTGTAGAGTAATTTGAATTGTACAAATTTCTTCATAATATTTATCCTCTTTATGGGTTGGGTGATTTTTTATTTATTGCATTCTTCGTTACATTTTCCGTTTGATTCCTGTCCGGCAGCGTTGTTTTCGATAAAGTCGATCAAGTAAGCGAACAATTGCTCCATGTTTGCAAAACCGATGCGTTTTCCCGTCTCTGGTATTTCCAGAGATGACAACCAAGCTTCTGGTTCGGAGTGCTCAACACGCCACAGACGAAGAATGAATGAGTATTTATAAATAGATTGCACAGGATCGGCTTACCTCACTTTCTTTTTAATGATGATCCCAAATAGAGGAGAGGGGCAGGGAAACATCCAGCTAGTATCAGGACCATTATTGATTTTTATTGCCAGCGGCAAGTTATTCTTTTTAGCCAGCTGTCGTCCTCACACTATAGACCAACCAAGCTGCCGAAACCGGTGGCGGTCAGGCCTAGCAAGGACAAAACGATGCCGGTGAGAGACATGATGATCGCCCAGGGTATAAATCCGATGATGACGGTGATGATGGTCTTTCCCCAGGTCAAATCCAGGGCTTCATGTACAGCCACAAACCATGCCACCACCAAGGCTACCCAGGAGATGACGATAATCGGACCCAGTATGCGAGATAGAGCACCAGAGAGGGTGGTAATCACGCCCAGGACGCCTACCGCGGTCCAGATGGAGGCCAGACCCATCGTCCGTACCAATTCGTTGAAAGTGACTTCGGCCCTGAAGCTTCCCCGTCCGACCCAGCTGATAACGGCTGCAGCGATGGCGAAGCCAGCAATTGCTGTGATCACACCGATAGCTGTACTCACCAACCAGTCAAAGATACTCTGGGAAGCGTGTGATCCAAGCTGATTGAGAAGGGCAAAAATCACCACCAGGATCCAGGCAGTCGCAGTGAATGTCTTATCTGCTTCTACTTCGGCGTAGATGCCCCTTCGAAATGTAATCGCGCCTATGATTCTCTCGGTTAACATGGCATAATCTCCTTTTTACTTTCAATATCCTATTGGATTTCCTGCAGATTTATCGTGCCGATGCCGGCCGCCAGATCTATCCGCAACGTCACGTCTGACACACCATAAGCGGCGTTGGTGTAGACGTCTCCATCCTTCGTCAAGCCTGTGGCTTCGATGGTGTGTGGGCCTGACTCGACCTTAACCTGGGCACCAACATCCTTGGGAAGCCGAACGTTGACGATTGCCGCGCCGGCATCAATGGTGATATCCAAGTCACGTGCCCAATCACCGCTCAGGTCGATCGTATAAGTTCCAGCGCCAAGACTGACTTTGAGCCCGGTCAACGACAGTCCAGTCAGCTGAAGGTTACTAGCTCCAGCGCCCATCTCCACACTCAGGTCCATGGGTACTCCGTCGTAAAGGCGCACGCCCCATTCATTACGGAAGTTGGTTATACCTGGCAAAGCTGGCATGCCACTTACTTCGGGCTGTTTAACTATTAGCGTTCCATCGGTATATTCCACTTCCGGCTTTAACCGGGCGACATTGTAGGTGAAGTTGGCCTCCATCAGCTTATCTGCACCCCCAGTCAGCTGTAGGTCGCCTGCGCCCATGTTGATCTCGATGCGAACCGCCGTGGCATCTCCTAGCTCGACCGATTTGGACTCGGTCTGTAATGCGCCTACTTTTAAGTTGGTGTTGCAGCCAGCGAGAAGCAGAGAAGCAACAAGTACGAGGACGATTAAAATACGGTATATTTTCATGGTTCATTTCTCCTTTTTTGTGTGACAATCGCTTTTTAAGCGACTGTGAGGTTGGACGAGCATTTATGAATCGGTTGAGAATTACTCAAGTTGTGCTCGTTTCTTTTTCATCATGAAATCAGTTTATCCATGGAGCGTCAGTGCAGCATCAGGTTATCGTCAGGAGCTTGCTAATTTTTCCTGACGGTTGTATAATTTACTATTAAGGTAATAGTTCTCTAAATAAACGCAAATGGCACACCTGTCGATTGGCGTGTTAGGATCATTGCAACTTTCGATAGCCGATGCGCCGATAACAGCGCTGGAATCGGTAAAGGTTCGCGCGCTTTTAGCTTATTTGGTGGTTGAGTCCGATCGCTCTCACCGTCGAGAGACCCTGGTAGGGTTACTTTGGCCTGATTACCCCGAAGAGGTTGCCCGTCATAATTTACGCCAAGCCCTGTTCAACCTGCGTTTGATCCTTGGCGACCATAACGCCAATCCGCCCTTTCTAATTATTTCGCGTGATGCGATTCAATTCAACCGGGAGAGTGACTATTCACTCGACCTCAACTTATTCAACCAATACTTCTCTACGTGCGTTGAAAATCTGAGTCAGTGTAAGGAGGATTGCGCGATCCACGCTTCAAGGCTGGAAGAGATGGTAAAACTATATCGGGGCGAGTTCTTACAACAATTCTTCCTCGAGGATAGTACCGAGTTTGAAGAGTGGTCATTGTTACAACGGGAAAACTTGCACCAGCAAATTCTTGAAGCCTATACTTATTTGGCTAACTTTTATGAGTTGCACGGAGATTTTCAATCGGCTCAGCGGCACGCCCTGCGCCAGCTAGAACTGGATCCGTGGCGGGAAGAAGCCCACCGCCAATTGATGCGGGTACTTGCATTGGATGGGCAACGCAGCGCGGCGATTGTCCAATATGAAACTTGCAAACGAGTATTAGCGGAGGAGCTGGACGTTGAACCGTCTGCAGAGACGAGGGAGCTATTTGAGCAAATCCGGCTTGATACTCTAAAACCAAAAACCGACCGGCTTCCACAAGATTTAACCACGCCGATCCATAATCTTCCCATCCAACTCACTCCTTTTGTAGGGCGGGAAGCGGAGTTAACTCACCTTGGACAGCTGATGACCGATCCTGAATGCCGGTGTATAACCCTGGTGGGTCCGGGAGGTATGGGCAAGACCCGCCTGGCAATCCAGGTGGCTGAAAATCACCTAAACGAATTTGCTCATGGGGCTGCTTTTATCCCCCTCGCTTCTGTTGGGTCTATCGCAGGGGTCATTCCTGCAATTGCGAATGCTCTTAAATTCACCTTCTTTGGTCCGAGCGATCCCAAAGAATATCTCCTCGGTTATCTACATGAAAAACAAATGCTTTTGGTATTGGATAATATTGAGCACTTATTGGTGAATACTCCACTTCAAGAGAATGTTTCAGATCTATTGATTGAAATCCTTCAACAGTCGCCAGGTATTAAGCTGCTGGTCACCTCGAGGGAAGCACTAAACCTGCAAGAAGAATGGATATTCGAAGTCCATGGGTTGGATTTTCCCACGGTTGCAAAGCAAGATGAGGTTGGAGGTTTTGATGCGGTGACATTATTCGCTCAGCGGGCTCGCCATGCTTTACCTAAATTCGGTCTGAATGAAGGGAATCGAATGGATGTAGCTCACATCTGCCAATTGGTTGAGGGAATGCCGCTTGCAATTGAGCTAGCAGCGACATGGATGAGGACTTTATCGCCTGCGGAGATAGCGGTGGAAATCGAAAGCAACCTGGATTTCCTCAGCACCACTGTGCGCGATTTGCCGGAGCGTCACCGCAGTATGCGGGTGGTGTTCGACCGTTCATGGCAGATGATATCACCAGAAGAGCAGCAAGTTTTGCGTAATCTATCGGTTTTCCGAGGTGGTTTTCAACGGCGTGCTGCTGAGCAGGTAGCTGGCGCAACGTTGTCGAATTTATCGACACTGGTGAATCGAACACTGCTACGACGGACTGCTGCGGGTCGGTATGATCTCCACGAGCTGGTACGCCAATATAGTGCGGACCAACTTGCGTCTGATCCCCCGGCAAAGAGAGCTGCCCAGGAGCGGCATTACCACTTCTATTTCTCCCTGGTAGAAGCCGCTGAGAAGGAACTGAAGGGGCGTAACCAATTGGAATGGTTGGGGAGGTTGGAACAGGAGCAGGATAACTTGCGCGTAGCTTTGGAATGGGTGTTAGAGAGTGACGCCTCAAGGCATGGGAATGGTGAGCAAGTACTGGAGTTATCAGCAGCGTTACGATGGTTTTGGCGTATGCGTGGCCACTTCCATGATGGTCGTGACTGGCTGCTGGCTGCCCTGCAGCGTTCTCCAGAGGGATGCACAGCAGCGCGTGCAAAAGCTTTGTTGGGAATCAGCCTGATAGAAAATGCCCTGGGTGAGCTCGGCGTTGCCCAGGCACCCGCAGAAGAAAGTCTGTCTATCTTTAAAGAGCTTGGAGACCAGGAGGGTCTGGCTGAAGCGCTCATCGTAGCCGGTATCAATTTGTTATGGCAGGGCGAAACAGCATTGGGGTATGCGCGTACGAGAGAAGCCCTTGAAATCAACCGCATTGCAGGGGACCGGTGGGGTGAGGCGCATGCCTTGTACCGGTTAGGAGCTTTCCTGGCTGATTATACTGGTGATCCGGCAGGTAAAGTAATGCTTGAAGAAAGCGCTTCGATCCTAGAGGATTTAGGTGAAAAGTACCTTTATACCAGCGTCCTGATTTCTCTTGGCATTGTTGAAATGAGCCTTGGGAATTATGCTGTTGCCAGGCAACTCTTTGAGCGTGGACTGGCTGCAACCAGAGAGATCAGGCATCCATGGGGAATTGCGGATGCACTCACCAACCTGGGCTGCTTGTTACGGATCCAGGGCGAGTATGCAGCAGCTCAAGATCGCTTTAAAGAATCCTTTCAGGTCTATCGTGATCAAGGTCGCAATGTCTGGGAGACGGATGTGCTTTGTGCGATGACGGAAAACGACATCTCTCAAGGAGATTTTCCATCCGCCCATTTTCATATACAATCTGCAGCTAACCGGTTGGGTGAATCTGAGAATAAATGGCTGCATGTGCTGGTGAGTTACTTTCAAGGATTGTTGGCCTATTATGAGGGGAATTTTGAGCAAGCTGTGAAGGTGTTGGAGGAGACATCTTTGCTTGCCCGCGAAGGTCAATTTAAACCTGATTTGGCACGTGCGATCATGACCCTGGCGCGTGCGAGACTGAAACTGGGAGAAGCCAATCTGGCAAGCGAGCTGCTTAGCCAAAGCCTGGTTATCTACAGAGAGAATGCTAATAGACTCGGCATTGCCATAACACTCGAAGCTTTAGCTTCTGTGAGGTTAACTCAGGGTGACAGCGCAAATGCGGTGCTGCTTTATGGCACAGGACACACGATACGGGAAGTGTTGGGTGCTCCACTCCCGCCTATCGACCGAAGCGCTTACGATTCGGCGATTGCTGCTACGAAAGAACACCTTGGTGAACCGTTATTCATAGAGTTATGGGCAACCGCGAAAGCCAGATCGGTAGAAGATGTGATAGCAGAAATCCTTAAAACAGATGAAGCTGATTGATGAAGAAATGATATCTATATTGGAGAGATATATTCGAATTTCACTGTTGATCATGGTGTGATTCCATACTGCTAGCCTTCGAGAGGGTGGTGCACGATCAGGCGAGAATCAGGTAATATTCAGATAATTAAGATTATAATAGGTTTTAACTTTAGTATTTTATAGTCCGTCGCTAATATGCTGCGATATCTTCAGGAGGGAAAAATGGCAGGTATTCATCCACTCGTTTTACAACTGAAATTTACCAGGGCAGAATTCAAGCGGGCGCTCAGAGGTTTGACCGAAGAAGATGCTACGAAGCGCTTACAACCGATGAACTGCATCAGCTGGAACGTGGGGCACCTGGCGTGGCAGGAACAGAGGTACTTCCTGTATTTCGGGAAGGGATTGATGCCATATCCTGAAGTTCAGCAGACATATGCGTATGGCGCACCAGGATCCACGCCACCCCTACGTGAGGTATTGACCTACTGGCGAAAAATCACCCAGGCAGCCGACCCGTGGCTGGAAAGCCTGACATCTGAGAAGCTCCTGGAGCAGGTTATTGGTAAAGATGGGAAGCCATTGCAGAGGATATTTGGGAACCTGCTTCAACGAACGATCTATCATTACTGGTACCACACCGGTGAAAACCTGGCGATCCGGCAAATGCTGGGGCACAAGAATCTGCCAGATTTTGTTGGTAATATTGACCGGCAAGCTCCCTATACACAGGAATAAATATAATAAAGGATTATATATATATGAACGAGTTAGAAAAGATGCACTGCAGCACCATTATTGCTAACACCCCAAGGTTGGCTGAAAGTGAAATAAGTGAATACAGGTCGAAACTGCCTGAATGGCGGGTATATGAACAAACAGGCGAATTACGTCTTGAAAGAGCCTTCACATATAAGGATTTCAACCAGGCAATTGCGTTTACCAATAAGGTAGCACAGATTGCCAATGAAGAAGACCATCATCCTGCCATCTTGACCGAATGGGGTAAAGTGACCGTCACCTGGTGGACACACAGGATCAGGGGTCTCTCCCTAAACGATTTCATCATGGCGGCGAAGACAGACAAGTTGTATGGGGAAGGTACTCGATCTTGAGGCGAGTTTCGCTTAAGGATAAATCTTCTCATTCCTGGCGAGCATATCAATAAACTTCTTGATATGGGCGAGGCGGGTTTCAGGTTTCTTGGTGATCTGGATCCGGTGCAGGATGGCATAACGGTTGAGGCTGTTTAACGTGGAGAAAAACTGCTTCGCCTTTTGATAATGGTCTAACGCGGCTTGAAAATCATCAGGGATGGTTATTTGGGATTGAGGATCATAGGCTGCGTCCCAGCGTCCATCTGCTTTCGCCAGCTCCACCTGGCGTAGACCAGCCGGCTGCATCCTCCCAGAGTTGATGAGGGCTTCGGCTTTCTCGGTATTCAGTTTTGACCATTTACTTATTACTGTACGGGGCGAGAATTTCTGTAAGTAGTACTGATCATCAAAGGATGCAGCTTGACTATCGATCCAACCATAGCACAGGGCACATTCAACCGCGCCAAGATAGTCAATGGATGTAGTGCCAGACCCATTCTTGGCAAGCTTGATCCAAATGCCCTTCACATCAGACTGATGATCCGCGAGCCACGCTTCAAAAGCGGGTTGGTCAACAAACAAGAGAATGGGTAAGTCGCTCGTTTCTCGCGCACTCATTATCTATTCAGCCGTCCACCTGGTGATCATTCGAATAACGCATTCTTTATAAGGATTAATTGGAAACACATGTTTAGGGATATCAGACCTCCCCTGTCCACTGACTCTGAGGTTACCACCAAGGCGGAAGTTTATTATTGAAGATTAACCTTATCGCCAGTTTAGACGGCAATATTATACACCTAATATGATATAATATATCCAATTAAAGTAGAAGTGCATAAAGGAGGGACATATGAGTGAAACTTTCTTATCACGAGGTTTTTTAGGAAAACACCGGCAGGATGGCCCTCCGAATCGGGTGCCGCCTGGTCAATATGTGACCACCGATTTTCCAGTGCTTTCAGCAGGGCCGACCCCGCGAACACCATTGGAGCGGTGGAATTTTGAGATCAACGGGCTTGTCAGGCAGCCCTTTCGCTGGACTTGGGCTGAATTCCAATTACTTCCCAAGCAGCACTTCACTGTCGATATCCACTGTGTCACCAAGTGGTCCAAGCTAGATACTCAATGGGAAGGTGTATCCGTTGATACATTACTTGCATCAGTCGAAGTGGATTCGAATGCACATTATGTGATGGCATTTTGTGACGGTGGCTATACAACCAATATGCCCCTGAGTGAGATTATTGATGGGAAAGCATTTATTGGCTACCAATATAATGGTTCTCCCCTGGCACCCGAACACGGCGGTCCGGCACGCCTGGTGGTTCCGGCGCTTTACTTTTGGAAGAGCGCCAAGTGGGTGCGTGGATTGACCCTGATCAAAAAAGACCAGGCAGGATTTTGGGAATCACTGGGTTATAACAATCACGGTGACCCGTGGAAAGAGGAGCGCTATTATGGAGATAGAACTGATTAAGGATAAAGTGGTGACAAGGGGGTTGGAATGGCAGATTTCCACTGTTGTAAAGGTCAGGCAAGAGACACTCTCTGTCAAGACATATACCCTGGCGTTGCCAAACTGGGTGGCTCACCGCGCCGGTCAACACTACGATGTGCGGCTGACTGCTCCGGATGGATACCAGGCTCAACGCAGCTATTCGATTGCCTCAAACCCTGAACAAAGAGGAGAAATTGAGCTGACGGTGGAGCGGTTGGAGGAAGGTGAAGTGTCCACTTATCTCCACGATATCTTGATTGTTGGAGACCAGGTGGAGCTGCGGGGACCCATCGGAGGATACTTCGTTTGGGAAGCCAGTATGGGCGGTCCATTGCTGCTGGTGGCAGGCGGATCGGGCATCGTACCCTTAATGGCAATGCTACGGCATTGGCGTGCAGCAGGGTCACACGTGCCGGTAAGGCTGCTTTACAGCTCAAGAACCTATGAAGATATTATCTACCGTAAGGAATTGGAAGTATTACGCCTCGAGAATGCGGGTTTGGAAGTTTTCCAAACCCTGACCCGCGAGCAGCCGCAAGGCTGGGATGGGTATGGTCGACGGATCGATATGCGTATGCTTGAGGAGGTTGCCAGACCGTTTGGAAATAACTTGAAAGCATATATTTGCGGTCCTACGGCATTAGTGGAAGGGGTAGCCAATGGGCTGGTGGCGCTCGGCATCCCAGCAGACCAGGTGCGTACGGAGAGGTTTGGTCCAACTGGGGGTACATAATGGGAGGTTATCCATGGATACGGTGTTCGTTGAGGGAATCCAATCGCTGATGTTGGATGGCAATGCTTTAGCAGGGTTGCTGCACGAGCTGTTCGAAGCTGAAATGACGGTTGCCCCGGTGGAATGTGCCACTTGCGGGCGGTATGGGGAAATGGGCAGCCTGTGGGCATTTATTGAAAGCCCAGGGTATATACTGCGCTGCCCAGGCTGCCAGAATATCATCATGCGCATTGCGGTAACCCCGCAACAAGTGTATGTAGATGTGCGTGGTGCAGCTTACCTGTGTATTCCGAAGAGGGAAAAGTAATATCAGCTGTTTGCAGTATGTAATCCCATCATTTTTTCAAGATGGGCAAATATATCTATCCACTTATCCTGCCCCCGATCAGCCGCCCAATTCCATAGGTGACCGCAGCAGCTGTCAATCCGAATAGGACCATACGGAAGCCAGAATATAACACTGTCCGACCAGTGAACAGGGTGATAGCGGCACCAATGGTGAATAAACCGATAGCGCTAAGTATCAAGCTGACGATGACCGCAGTGAAACCGCTCAGGAAAATATGGGGAATCACGGGGATGATCGCCCCGACGGAGAACAGGAAGAATGAAGTGAGCGCAGCCTCCCAGGCGGAACCGCCCAGCTCGGATGGATCAATACTGAGCTCTTCGCGTGCCAATGTATCGAGTGCCGAGGCTGAGTCGCTGATGATATGCTGAGCCATACTTTGGGCCTCGGCGATCGGCAAGCCGCGTGCTTCGTAAATTAATGCCAACTCTTCGGCCTCCTCCTGCGGGGCTGCAGCCAGTTCTGCTTTTTCGATCCCTATCTGGTGCTGGTACAGCTCCCGTGAGCTCTGCACCGAAAGCCATTCTCCCAGCGCCATGGAGATAGCGCCGGCGAGCAAACCCGCTAAACCCGTCACCAGGATGGCTGAATTACTCATTTGAGCCCCCGCTACTCCCATTACCAGGCTTAAGTTGGATACCAACCCATCGTTGGCTCCCAGGACGGCTGCCCGCAGGGCATTGCCTCCACCGGCACGATGCCTGCCTTCCAGCTGGGCTAATGCACCGCCTCCCATTCCCCCTTGCATGGTTCTGGTCACCTGGTGAAGCAGCCGATTATGCGATGATTCATCGGCAGCCATCCCGGCGCTGCCAGGGATAAGGGCGTATTTACGTGTATCTTTCTGCTCATTACCCATAATCGTTGGAAGCACTGCCGCCACACCCAGGCGTTTGGCTGCCCACGCAAGGGTACGGCTGCGCCAATTCGGTTTAAATGCAGGTACTGCAACTCCGGCAGATTTCAATCGTTCCACCCATTCTGCGGCATGCCGGCTTTCCACGGCAGACATACGCCGGTAAACCTCTGCCAGGCGGGGATCCTTCTCAACCTGTGAAAGTGCGTTATACAGGTAAGCACCATTCAGCTCATCGTTCAGGCTTGCCAATGCAGTGGCATTCATGTTCTCGTCCATGGTTTTCTCCGGTTCTATGGGATTAATAAGCGCTCGTCTATCTTACCACTTCCAAATCGATTTATCATTCTAACTGACCACGATTTTTACAGTATTTGAGGTTACCCAGACACCGGTTAAAAAGTCACCTGGTTGAAATAGTATATAATTGCGAGCATGTGGTCTGCATTCAGGGCAATTCGATCACAATTGGATAAGGCCAGGTACGAATGACTGCCCCCAATATTAACAAGCGGAGCAGTTTTTTTTCCAATGTACTTAAGCTCGTAAGCGGCACCACACTCGCTCAACTTATCACCATCCTCACAGCCCCGATAATCTCACGCCTTTTTGCTCCAGAAGCATTCGGTGTGCTCAATGTATTCACCTCGCTGATCGGGATCATCTCCATTGTGATCTGTTTACGCTACGAATATGCGATCATGCTGCCGAAGGATGATGCCGACGCAGGGAATCTATTTGCCCTCTGCCTGGTGATCGCCTTCGGGATCAGTGCAGCCTGTGGTCTATTTTTATTGGTTTTTGGTCAAAACCTGGCCAACCTCTTAAAATCCCCTGATCTATATAAGTATTTCTGGCTGATCCCCATCGGCTTGTTCATCCAGGGATTATTTGCGGCATTGAACTACTGGAACTCGCGCACGAAACATTTCGGTCGGCTCTCCATCGCCAGGGTGGCGGCTTCTCTAACTACCAGCGCACTCCCAATATTCCTGGCATTTCTCGGTCGGGCTAATGCAGCCAGCTTGATTTTTTCATATCTGGCGGGCACATTCATATTTGCCATCGTGCTTGGGGTGCAGGTCCTTAAAGATTACGGATCATTCTTGATCAATAATATACACAAGTCGCAAATAGTAGCTAATCTCAAGCGATATCGCAAATTTCCTCTGGTTGAACTCGTGGAGCAGTTTTATCAACAATCTTTCCTGGCAGCTGCCATCGCTAATGCTGCTATATTTTTTCTCCGAGAAAGTGGTAGGTTATTATGGGTTATCGAATCGGATGATTGTGCTGCCGATGACATTGATTGGAAGCGCGATTGCGCAAGTTTTTTACCAGCGGTCAGCAGAACTACGATCGAATCCAGCCAGCCTGTCACTATCAGTTGAGTTGGTTTTCCGCCGCCTGGTTGCCATCGGCTTGTTCCCTGCAGTGGTTTTGGGGATTGCAGGTCCGGAGCTTTTCGGGATTGTATTTGGAGCAAACTGGGTGGAAGCTGGACGTTACGCACAGATTCTAAGCCCATGGATGTTCATCCTATTCATTTCTTCTCCTCTTTCCACCCTGTTCGCAACCCTTGAAAGACAGGAATTAGCATTAATCGTTAATTCCATCATCCTTATTTCCCGGGTTATCGCCCTGGTAATCGGCGGTTTGACCAATAATATTTACTTCACATTGGTCATATGGTCTGCTACAGGAGTCCTGGTCTATGGGGGCCTAGCCTTGGGATTACTCAAACTTACCCAGGTTCCATGGGGTAGGGCTTTCAGTTCAGTTTTACAGTATTCATTATTTGCAGCCATACCAGCCCTGCTGCTGGTTGCTGCAACGAACCGGCTCGCCTCATTTTCGATCTTGATGGTCATTAGCACTGCTTGCATCAGCATCGCATATTATGCAATCGTATTGATCAAAGATCGCAGTTTACAAGCTTATATACTTGCCCTAATTCCCCAACGGACATCTCGCCCGGGTTAACGGAATGAAGAATCAATACAGCCAGGCTTATTTCAATAACCCGGAAATTTGGTCACCTGAAACCTGGCAACAGCGTGACGGCGACAGGGAACGTGCCAGATATGCTGCAGAATGGCTGCCAGCAGACGCGTACTCAGTTATAGACGTTGGTTGCGGTAATGGTGTCTATACTGATTTGCCAGAACCGAATCGATTTAAAGTTGGATTGGACCTGAGTCGAGTTGCTCTGCAACATATCTCTGCCCCGCGCCTGCAGGCGAATGCTTCCCGGCTTCCTTTTGAGGATGGGTCATTTGATGCCAGTTTGAGCATGGAAATGCTGGAACACCTTCCTGAACCAATCTATGAGGATGTATTGAGCGAGCTGAAGCGGTTGGCGCGGAAATATATTTTGATCACGGTACCTTATAATGAGCGGCTAAAATATAACACTGTGGTTTGCCCGGCATGTCGAAATGTTTTCCATCCATATCATCACCTGAGGCAGTACCAGGCGAAGGATATCAAAACGTTGTTCGGATCCGATGTCCAGCTTGCCAAATTAACCAGCTTGGTACCAGTCAGGCGAGAAGCGCTGCCCTTCCTATGGAACATTATCCGGGTATATCAGCACCGCGGGGGTAAAAACTTCCCTAAAACCGCGGTGTGCCCACGATGTGGATATACCTCGGGTGATAGCTCAGCTGAATATAAAGAAATAGTCCACAGCCACAAGGGAAACTCAACTATTAAACATCTCTGGCCAATGCGCACAACATTTACATGGTGGATGGCGTTATATAGGAAAGAAATAAGCCGATGAATGGTAAGCCAGGTGTACTGATGATTGCTTATTACTTCCCTCCCATGGGTGGGGCGGGTGTGCAGCGCACGCTTAAGTTTGTGAAGTATTTGCCTGAGTATGGTTGGCAGCCGCATGTGCTCACCGTCCGAGATTCTTCCAGGCTCCAGGATTCGAGCCTCGCCAGTGAAATCCCTGACGGGTTGTCGGTTACACGCACACCCATCCTGCATTTACCTTCGCAATTGCCCTGGCGATTGCGCAACTTCATCAGCCGCTGGTTTCTGATCGTCGATGGACAGATAGGTTGGCTGCCATTTGCAAATGATCCAGGGCGAAGGGTGATCGAGGAGCACAAAGTAAGGATAATCTATTCGACATCTGCGCCATACACTGCACACCTGATTGCGCGCCGCCTGCAACGGCAAACACACCTGCCGTGGGTGGCAGATTTCCGCGATCCGTGGATGGGGAATACGCTGGTAAATTACCCCACTGAATTTCATCGGCGATTAAATAAACGGTTGGAATACAGTATTTTTAGCGAAGCAGATCGGGTGATATTAAATACTGAAGGATCGCTCCAGTATTACGCCCGGGAATATCCAGATCTACCGGCTGGAAAGTTGGTGACCATTCCCAATGGTTATGACCAAGATGATATACCGAATATAAGCCCGGATCAAATAAAGAAAACCATCTTTACTATTGTTCACCTGGGTTCCCTGTATCATAAAACGCGATCGAGCGAATTTTTTTTTAACGGCACTCCGCAAGGCGTTAGATGCCGGCAGCTTACCACCGGATAAGCTACGGGTTCGGTTTATTGGCAACCTAGACAGAGAAACGCAAGGATTTGTTAATTATCTAAAGCTCGATGGAAACGTCGAGGTTATGGGATATCTACCCCATCAGCAGGCATTGAGCCACCTGATTGCTGCTGATCTGCTATTGCTCATTCCGTCGCATGGCACCGGGAGCGAACTTTTCGTCCCCGCCAAACTGTACGAATATCTGGCGTGCAAGAAACCCATCTTCTGCCTGGCGGATCCTGGGGATTGCGCTGACTTGATCCACAGGGCACATTCAGGCGTTATTGTGCCTCCCACCGATATTGATAAAATTATAGACCAGTTTGTAAGCTTGTTCCACTTATGGCAAAATGGACAACTATCCATTGAGCCAGATCTAAGTTTTATTCAAACCTTCGAACGTCGGCATCTGACTGGGCAGCTCGCTGGTATTTTGGATGAGTTAATCGAGCAAATGGGTGACCGGCAAATGGAATGTCATGCCTTTAAATGAAGGCTCAACCTTAATTGAGTAACATAATTCCATGTCTCATAAAGCAGGAAATCAGACCTTAAGAGTGAATATTTCATGAGACTATGTTTCATATCTGATCCCAATAGTATTCACACCCGGAGATGGGTAAGCTGGTTCGCTCAACATGGTCATTCTATTTGCCTGGTGGCTGATATTCCTTCACGAGAGCCATGGCCAGGGATTGAATTAGTTGACCTATCAAAATATTTCTATGCTCCGATTATTCGGTTTCCAATCTGGGTTCTTATATTAAGGCAAATTCTCCACCGCTGGAAACCGGAAATTTTGCATGCCCACCGGGTTAACTCGGCCGGGTGGATAGGAGCATTCAGCGGTTTCCACCCCTACATGGTAACACCTTGGGGATCGGATGTGTTCATTCAACCTAGTCGCTCCAGGGTAGCGCGCATCCTGGCCAGATATACCCTGAAACGGGCAGATTTAATCACCACCAATTCCCAATCAATGAGTGAGCAGGTGATCCGATTAGGCGCGCATGAAGCCGCCATCAAACGGGTCCAATTTGGGGTGGAAACGGATGTTTTCAATCCGAACGCGTCCACTACTCAGGAGCGAATTGACCTGAGGCGGCGTTTATCGCTACCGATGGATGCACCATTGGTGGTCAGCCCACGCGCCATCCGCCCGTTGTATAACATTGACATCATCCTAAAATCAATTCCATTGGTGCGCCAGAGCTTCCCTGATGCAATATTCCTGTTTACTGATTACAACCGCGATCCGGAGTATAAGCAGCACCTGGATGGGGTTGTTCGCAAGCTGGGGCTTGAAGAATATATCCGCTGGCTGCCTCCTATCAGCAGCCGATCTGAAATGGCAGAGCTCTATCGAATGAGCATGGTTGTGGTATCGGTGCCATTTTCAGACGGTACACCGGTTTCGGTGTTGGAAGCCATGGCTTGTGGAACACCGGTGATCGCTTCAGACTTGCCCTCTCTGCGCGAGTTTATTACCAACGGAGAGAATGGCTGGTTAGTGCCGGTGGGGGAGACAGTCCCATTAGCCAGTGCCATTGCTCAGCACCTCGCTCAGCCTGAGCTGGCTCGAGAAATGGGACTAAAAGCTAACCAGGTAGTGGTAAAAAACTTTAATTACGACAAGGAAATGAAACTGACCGAATCAATCTATACAGGATTGGTTAAATCCTGGCAAGACCGTCGGTGACCCTCAATTCTTCAGACCAATTTTGCGATCTCTTTGAAAAGACATCCTTCATGGCTGTTACTCCAGATCACAAAATTACAATTCCGAAGAATCACTGGCCTGATGTAGGTGATTGTTGTTTTCAAAACTGAAGGAACTAACGCCATGTAAAGATGATGTGTAATATCTAGATTTCCTCAGGTTTTCCGGGTAAAAATTTTAATTTTTAGGCAATAATAATGGGGGTATACTTGTGCCTCGAAACCACAAAAGTTGTATTGACATGTTGATATCATTATCTCCCAACAACGCGTCCAAGCATGGGGGGAAAAAAGATCTGCCTGCCAGGATCACGAAGGCTGCCAGTAAACAAACCTATTACATAATCCGCTTACTGGCGGACCGAGTCCGGATGCAAGACGCATTCCGTGCCTACGCTTATTTTCGCTGGGTCGATGACCAACTTGATACGAATACAGGGCCTATTCAGGATAAGCAGGCGATTTTAACCCGTCAGTGTTCTCTGTTAGAAGCATGTTACAACAGGAAACCAACTGAACTCCTTTACCCAGAGGAACAAATGTTGGTGGATCTGGTTGGAAATGATTCCGAAAAAGACTCCGGTTTGCAAGCCTACCTTAGTAACATGATGAACGTAATGGAATTCGATGTCGGGCGGTGTGGTCGGGTCATCTCCCAAGTAGAGTTATCCCAATACACCCTCTGGCTATCTAAGGCAGTCACAGAATACATGTTTTACTTCATTGGTCATCGAGATCCACCTCCACAAGGTGCCGCCCGTTATCATGCTGTGTGTGGGGCGCATGTGGTGCATATGCTGAGGGATATGGTGGGCGATATCGAATTAGGTTATTTCAATATCCCCGCTGAGGTTATGGATGGTGAGAACATATCCCTGGACCGAATGGGTGATGGACCGTTCCGAAAATGGGTCTACGAGAGGGGACAGCTGGCGCACGAATATTTGGATGCAGGCAGGCAATACATTTCGCAGGTAAAAAACTTCCGCTTACGACTGGCGGGGTTTAGCTACCTGGCGCGCTTCGAATGGCAGCTGAAAGCGATCGAACAAGATCAATATTGCCTGCGCCTTGAGTATCCTGAACGGAAACACTTCAAAGCAGCACTATGGATGGTCTGGCGCGTAATCGGGTCATTTCTAAACCTACCCCGGACGAAAAACACACCAACTGAAAACTTGATATTTACTGATCATTGCGAGGAATAATGAAATCCAAATCTGTGGCGATAATCGGTGCCGGGATCGGGGGTATTTGTGCGGCAATTCACCTGGCAGCAAAAGGGATCCATGTGACCGTGTTTGAAAGGAATCCCAATCCAGGCGGACGGTGTGATTGGATTGAGCGTGATGGCCACCATTTTGACGTTGGACCAACCCTGATGGTCATGCAACCCATTTATGCAGCTGAATTTAAATCCCTGGGTACACCGATGGAAGAGTTGCTTGATCTCCAAAAAGTTGACCCTTCCTACCGGCTGGTTTTCGACGACGGCAGCCAGCTGGCACTCACTGCAGATGTACAATCGCTCAAAGATCAGCTGGAATCGATCGAGCCAGGCGCATTTCAAGGGTTCCAGCGTTACCATGAAGAAGGTAGGCGGCATTATAAACTTAGTATGGAAAAATTGGTGGACAAAGAATTTCGCCGATTCACCGATTTTTTCTCCCTGAGCAACCTTCCCTTGCTGTTCCAGATAAAACCGCTGGTAAAACATTATGCCAATATGGCATCTTATTTTGACAACCCACGATTAAAATCAGCATTTTCATTCCAGGATGTATACATGGGGTTAAGCCCGTTCGAAGCCCCTGCCACCTTTTCTTTAATGCCCTACACTGAGCTGGAGCATGGGGTTTGGTATCCTAAAGGTGGAATGTACAGTATTGTCGAAGCGCTCATGACCATTGCCAGAGAGGCTAAAGTGGAGTTTGCTTTCGACACCACGGTAGAGAAGATAAATGTGGACCGCAAGCGTGCTTCGGGGCTCGACCTTGAACACAACCAACATATTTCACCGGATATCATCCTGGCGAATGCTGACTTGCCTTACGTCTATAATGAACTGCTGCCAAAAGATGCCCTGGCGAAAAAAATATCGCGGATGAAATATTCATGTTCGGTGATCAGCTTCTTTTGGGGTGTGGATAAGCCGTATCCCGCCCTTGGTCCGCACACCTTGTTCCTGGCGGATGACTACCGTCAGAATTTCGTTTCGATCATCCGGGAGTTGGATCTGCCGGCTAATCCCAGCCTATATATCCATGCACCAACCCGGTTGGATCCATCCATGGCTCCAGCTGGTGAGGAAACGCTCATTGCCATCGTACCTGTGGGTCACTTATCGGAGAATGGCGAGCAGGATTGGGAAAAACTGACAGATCAGGCACGTAAACATGTATTTCGCCGGCTGTCGTCCATTGGAATTACCGACCTTGAAGAGCACATCAAGTTTGAGACCACACTTACGCCCCTGTCATGGCGCAAGCGCTATAACCTGGTCAGGGGTTCGACCCATGGACTTTCGCATAACCTGACCCAGCTGGCGTATTTTCGACCGGCGAACCGGCACCCACACTACCGCAATTTATACTTCGTTGGCGCCAGCACTCACCCTGGCACGGGTATCCCAACGGCGATGATTTCGGGTAGGCTGGTAGCAAAGCGCATCCTGGACGAGCTTAAAGAATTGGAATAAATTTTTTTATCGGTTAACTCGGATTGCCACCTCCTTAGCGGTGTGCGAGGGCAGGTGGTTTACCAGTGTCTCCTGGGTAATAAAAATACTTGACTAAATGGATAGTATTTATTATAATAAATACTATAATGGAATTTGAATAGCGCACCAATATCTGATTGGTGTTTTTCCTTTAATTGAGCTCATGTATGGGGTGGAAATATAAGCCAAAATAAAGGATTACACAGGGGAAAACGAAGGACAGGCAAGTTCGTTCCGGGGCAGGTCAAAATAAATATAGGTGGGAAATCAACTGGTATGAAAAATAAATGGTCAAACCTCAGGTATATACTGGTAGTTATTACATGCCTGTCGATAGGTGGGAGTGTGTTGGCAAAAGCCAGCAGTGGGTTTCCTCCTTCGACAGATTCGAACGCAGCTTTGAGCTTGAGCTCAACACAAGTCCAAAGCAAAACCGCGGGCTCAAACAGTACAACCATTGGCTCATCTAATCAAGTACCACAACATCAATCTGGCTCTCCTTATACCGCCACCAGCACGAGTACGCCAAATAAGAAAAGCAATTTAAACTCATTAACCTTCCCAATTAGAGCCGCATTCTATTACCCCTGGTTTCCAGGAGGCTGGACCCAGCATGGTATTTACCCCTACACAAACTATAAGCCAAGCCTGGGGTATTATGACCTGGCCGATTCCACAATCATCCAGCGGCAAATTAAAGCCATGTTGTACGGGAATATCGAAGCAGGTATTGCTTCCTGGTGGGGGCAAGGATCAACCACGGATAAAGAGATACCAGCGCTCTTATCGGCGGCAGCTAGCACAGCATTCAAATGGATTATCTACTATGAGCCGGAAGGCGTGGGTAACCCGGATGTGAACACTCTGACCTCAGACCTGATCTACCTGAGGGATAAATACGGCAGCGATCCAAATTACCTGCGGGTAAACAACCGTTTTGTAGTCTTCGTTTATGCGGACGCGAATGATGGCTGTACCATGGTGGACCGTTGGCACCAGGCGAATACCGTGAATACCTACATCGTGCTCAAGGTCTTTCCAGGATACCAATCGTGTGCCAACCAGCCAGATGGATGGCACCAGTATAATCCAGACAGGCCGTCGGCATCCGTAGGTCAATATAGTTTCACCATCAGCCCGGGGTTTTGGAAGGCGGGTGAAACCCCAAGATTAGAGCGCAACCTGGCATCGTGGCAACAAGGTATTAGTAATATGGTTGCTTCTGGAGCGAACTTTCAGCTTATCACCACTTTCAATGAGTGGGGAGAAGGTACAGCCATAGAATCAGCAGCCGAGTGGGCTACTTCGTCTGGTTATGGAGCTTATCTCGATGCGCTGCATAATATTGGTCAAGCTTCTACCACGGTCACGCAAATTCCTGACAGCCCGTCAGGCGCCGACCCGGTTGTAGTCGCGGCGGGAGACATTGCTGCCTGCCATACCACGGGTGCCCAACAAACAGCTGCGCTCATAGACAATATCGCTGGAACAGTGATTACCCTGGGTGACAATGCATATGAGTCAGGAACGTTGAGCCAGTTTACCAGTTGCTATGATCCTTCCTGGGGGCAACTCAAAGCGCGCACGTTCCCATCTGTGGGAAACCATGAATACCTAACCAAGAACGCGGCCGGATACTTCGGTTATTTCGGGGCAGCTGCAGGAGGCCCCAATAAAGGATATTACAGCTACGACCTTGGGTCATGGCATATCGTGGTGATTAATACCAACTGTTCTGAGGTGGGTGGTTGCGGTGTAAACTCTCCGCAGGGGCAGTGGTTGAGTGCAGATCTGGCGGCGCATCCGGCGTTGTGTACGATGGCTTACTGGCATCAACCCCGTTTCAGCTCGGGTGAGCATGGAAATGATACCGGCTTAATTCCCTTCTGGCAAATTCTCTATAATGCCGGAGTAGATCTGGTCTTGAATGGTCACGACCATGATTATGAACGATTCGCACCCCAAGACCCAAACGGCGCTGCTGACCCTGTGAGAGGGATACGTGAATTCGTAGTGGGAACCGGCGGGAAGGGTCTGCGACCCATCACCACCACGATCGCAAATAGTGAAGTACATAACGACAATACCCTCGGGGTGCTCAAGTTAACCTTGCATCCAAGCGGATATGACTGGCAGTTTATCCCGGTGGCAGGCAAGACATTTACCGATTCTGGCAGTGGGATGTGTCACTGATCAGGATTTGTATAACAATCAAAGTATCATAAAAAACAAAGCCAAAACCGCCTGCATCAGCGCAGGCGGTTTTTTTTATTAGATGCCAGTATAAGTCGGTGGGAGCTTAGATATTGTTCTAAATTATATATACAAGATGACCTGATAACTAAAAACATCTGATATTCTGTAGATATTTCTCTTTAAATATTTACAAAATATATACAATATGTTATATTAAATTGTACAAATTAAGGTAATAAATGATATCCTTAATCACTCTCACAAGAAAATGGAAGGATTATAAAAAATAATGGAGATAAAAATGGACGAAGAAAAGAAATACAAAAGTTTACGGCGTTTCAATCTGAGTATGGGCTTCTTGCATTTGATTCAGGGCATCCTGATGATCGTTTTGAGCAACGATAAGGCTTATCCCATATATACTAACTTCCTCAAATTTGACTTGAGCAAGATGGCTTTGATTCCGGATCCAAAAATTGTCTTTGAATTACGTTTCGGACCAGCGGTGGCGGTATTCCTACTGATATCAGCTGCAGCACATTTTTTCCTTGCCACATTTGGAAATAAATTATACGTATCCAACCTGAAGAAGAAAATGAATCCGGTGCGGTTTTATGAGTATGCGTTATCTTCATCGGTGATGATCGTCCTTATTGGCATGCTGGTAGGGATCTATGATCTTGGTGCGATCATCCTCATCTTCGGGATCAATGCAATGATGAACCTGTTTGGATTGCTGATGGAGCTCCATAATCAGACCACCCAGAAGACAGATTGGACCTCATTTATTTTTGGCTCGATCGCAGGGATCATCCCCTGGATTGTGATCGTACTGTATTTCGTCGGGTCGCTGACTGGTGGAGGCGGCAAACCACCTACGTTTGTGTATGCTATCATCCCTACGTTGTTCGTGTTCTTTAATATCTTCGCGGTGAACATGGTGCTGCAATACAAAAAAGTAGGTCCATGGAAGGATTATCTGTTTGGCGAGCGGGTTTATATCATCCTGAGCCTGTCTGCCAAGACCATCCTGGCCTGGATCATCTTTGCAGGCACCCTCGCACCTGTATAATCCTGCCCAGATTGTCATTTAATGACCACCACCTGGTGCATTTTGTTAGCTTAAAGTTCTGGTGAAAGAGTGAACCATTGTCTGACACAACCCCGATTTATAATCTGAAGGCAGTAATGCAAGAAGTTGGCCTCAGCGCGGCGACGTTGCGGGCATGGGAGCTGCGTTATGGTGTGCCCAAACCACAGCGAACAGCAGGCGGTCACCGCCTGTACAGCAGGCAGGATATCATAATGCTGAAATGGCTGGTGGATAGACAGAAAGAAGGTCTCAGCATCAGCCACGCAGTTGAGATGTGGAAATCGGAGAAGTTACAAGACCGTTATCTACAACCACAAATCCAGCTTTCTGCGCCTGATCTGAGTCTGGGTGAAGCCATGATCGATCAGCTGCGGGACCAGTGGACAACTGCCTGCCTGACGTTTGATGACGAGTCAGCCAACCGGGTTCTTGACCAGGCGTTTGCCATTGCCGCCCCGGAAACGGTATGCATAGAAGTGCTTCAAAAAGGTCTGGCTCATATCGGTGAAGGCTGGTACGCAGGTGCAATCAGTGTCCAGCAGGAACACTTTGCTTCGGCAATTGCCACGCGCAGGATCGACAGCCTGCTCACTGCTGTACCTGCTCCAACCCAGACGGGGCGCATCCTGGTTGCCTGTCCTCCCGGAGAGGTGCATGACTTCATCCTGCTTTTGGTGACTTACTTGCTTCGAAGAAGGGGCTGGGATGTGGTTTACCTGGGAGCCAATGTGCCGCTCCAAGACCTGGATACAGCCATCGAATCAACCAAACCAGCCCTGGTTTTATCCGCGGCTCAAACGCTCACCAGTGCTGCCAGCCTGCGCACTATGTCTGAATTTCTTTCTGTCAGGCGTATCCCCCTGGCATTTGGTGGTGGAATCTACCAACTGATACCATCGGTCATCCAATGCATCTCCGGTTACTACCTGGGTAGTGAAATGCTGAAGTTACCGAGCATCATTGAAGCACTGGTACAAACACCGCCTTCGATGCTGGTTGCCCAGCCGCTATCCTCAATTTATAGCCAGGCATTGAACAGGTTCCATCAGAATGAAGCCTTTATAGTCACTGAAGTTACTTCAACCATGCAAACCTTTCCAGTTAAGCCAGCCCACCTGCAGGTTGCGAATGACCAGCTCACTCAGCTGATTTATTCCGCGTTGATCCTGGGTGATATCACCCTGCTGGATCACTCTGCTACCTGGCTGAACGGTTTACTGAGTAACTACGGTGTACCTACCAAGGCGGTCGAGCAGTTTTACGCCATTTACCGCCAGGCCGTCGAGCACTACCTGGGGGAGGATAGTTCAGTGATCCTGGATTGGCTGACCAAACAGATTGCTGCCTAGGTGTTCCAAAAAGGATTTCATGAAAGCTTACGCGGAAAGAAACACTGTGAGAAGTGCGATTTGGTGGATCCGGCGTGATTTACGCTTGAGTGATAACCAGGCTTTGGCTGCAGCTTTGAGCCATGCTGACGTGATCATCCCTGTGTTTATCCTTGACCCTAAATTGATCACATCGCTCCAAGCCAGTCAAAACAGGGAAGGCTTTTTATATGACGGATTACGCGATTTAGATTCTGATCTGCGCCGGCGAGGCAGTACTCTCATCGTTCGTAAGGGCAACCCGCTGGAAGAGCTTAACCTTTTATATCAGGAAAGTGGGGCAGTAAGAATTTTCGCAGAAGCGAACGTCTCTCCTTACGCTAGGCAGCGTGATGGTCTTGTCTCAAGCGTGCTCCCCCTGACACTGACATCAGGGTTGACCGTTCACTCGCCGGAAACTTTGTTAAAACCCAATAGCACTCCGTATACAGTGTTCACCCCATTCAGTAGAAAGTGGCACAGTAACGCCTTCCCAGGCAAACCAATTCCAGCCCCAGAAAAACTCGCTTCGATACCTCATCTTGCCAGCCTGGAGCTGCCAGCATCACCAAGATCTACATACACGAGCGTCTTACAGGCAGGCGAGGCAGAGGCGCAGAAGCGTTTAGATACATTCATCGATTCTCATATCGATCATTACGCTGAGACGCGTGACCGTGTTGATTTGGACGGCACATCAAGACTCTCACCTTACGTGCGTTTTGGGATGCTTTCTGCCAGGCAGGTAGCCTGGGCGGCTCGGGAAGCAAGTGCACGTGCACGGGATTCTGCTAACCGTCAGGGCGCTGAAACCTGGCTTAACGAGCTGATCTGGCGTGAGTTTTATGCCTATATCCTGTATTATTATCCCCAGGTCGTCCGCTCCGCGTTCCGTCCCGAGCTGCGTCAGATACAGTGGCGGGAGGATAAAACTGAGTTTTCTGCCTGGGCTGAGGGACGCACGGGTTACCCGATGGTGGATGCCGCTATGCGCCAGTTAAATACGAGTGGATGGATGCATAACCGTGCCCGCATGATCACAGCCTCGTTCCTGGTGAAAGATCTGTTAATTGACTGGCGCCGAGGAGAACGGTATTTCATGCAGCATTTACTCGATGGAGACCCGGCCTCGAACACTGGCGGCTGGCAGTGGGTAGCAGGGACGGGAACGGATGCAGCGCCGTATTTTCGAATATTTAACCCTGTATTGCAGGGTAAGAAATTCGACCCGCAAGGGGCTTATATTCGACGCTGGGTCACGGAATTATCAGCAGTACCTGATGGGTATATTCACACACCCTGGGCTATGCCTGCTGATGTCCAGTCTCAAACAGGCTGCAGGATTGGTAAAAACTATCCTGCTCCGATTGTAGACCACGCAACAGCTCGGCAGCGAACATTGGAGATTTACCGAGGTGGAAAAATAAAATTATATGAATAAAACGTTCGAAAATCAAAAATACCTGAACATCGAAACTTTTCGTAAGAGTGGTGTGGGGGTGAAGACCCCCGTCTGGTTCGTTCAGGATGACGATGCATTTTTCGTCCAAACGGCAGCAGGTTCGGGCAAGGTGAAACGTATCCGCAACAATTGCCAGGTGAAGATTGCTTTATGCAAAATGGATGGCAGAGTGGTTGGTGAATGGTTTCAAGCCAATGCCCGAGAAGTAAACGACCCGGAAATTGCCTTCAAGGTTGATAAGCTGCTCGACAAGAAATACGGCTTGTTGAAGAAGTTGTTTTTTAGGGATCACGATTCGAATGGCCGAAAATATACAATATTGGAAATGAAAATGGGTGAATAAAATGAAAGATAAACTTCGACAAATCACGGTTATCGTAACCATCGCGGCTACAATCGTAGTCAATGTGCTTGCAGACGCTCTGCCCATTAACGGGTTGGGAACTGGGCAAATCTCCGACATGTTCAAGGTCTACTTTGTGCCTGCCGGCTACGTGTTTTCCATCTGGGGATTAATCTACCTTGGGCTGATCTCGTTTGCGGTTTTCCAGGCACTGCCTTCGCAGCGCGAAAACCCACGCCTGCAGAGCACCGGTTGGTGGATCTGCCTGGGAGGACTGGCGAATATCGCCTGGATCTTCTTGTGGCATTATGAAATGTTCGCTCTTACCGTGGTTGCCATGCTGGTCTTGCTGGGCACCCTGATTGTTACCTACCTGCGGCTGGGTAACGGCCGGATTCAAGTGTCTACCGGTGAGAGATATACTACCCAACTAACGTTCAGCATTTACCTGGGGTGGATCACCGTTGCCACGGTGGCGAACATCACCAGCCTGTTATATTACTTGAACTGGAACGCATTCGGGATTAGCTCGGTTATCTGGATGGGGTTTGTGCTGTTAGCTGTATTCATCATTGCCGGCTTGATGAATTTTACTCGGCGGGATGTTGCCTATTGTGGGGTCATTCTATGGGCATTGGCTGGGATTGCAGTTAAGTTCGCCGGAGTTCCCGCCGTTGCGATACCTACGTGGATCACATTCATCCTGGTAGCAGTGACCCTGGTTGTGGCTTTTTTGCTACCAAGAAAGCCCCTGGTAGATAGCACTATTCAACCCTCTGCAGGTGAAATATGAGCCATCCCAAAAAGCGAACTGGACTGATCGTTTTAGCTGGAGGCTTGACCATGATGTTGGTAGGGCCATTATTGATCCCAATACCCCGCATCAAAGGCACCTTACCTCCGCGAGAATTGGCGGATGAAGATTTTGAGTTCATCGAGCTCAATGGGTTGGAAATCCACGTCAAAAAATCGGGGCAAGGCGATCCCGTGTTTCTGCTCCTGCATGGCTTTGCCGCCAGCCTGTACTCATGGAATGAGGTGATGAAACCCCTTGGCGGGCTGGGTACGGTGATCGCCTTTGACCGCCCCGGGTTTGGCCTGTCGGAACGTCCCCTCAACTGGCAGGGGCGTAACCCCTACAGCCCTGAAGCGCAGGTGGAGCTGGTAACCGGTCTCTTGGACTATTATGGGGTCGGGCAAGCCATCCTGGTGGGAAGCTCCGCCGGTGGCACGGTCTCATTACAGATGGCACTGGCACATCCTGAGCGAGTGTCTGCCCTGGTGCTGGTCGACCCGGAGGTATATCATGCCGGCGGAGCACCAGGCTGGGTAAAATCCCTGTTGGGCACGCCGCAGATGCGCCGTTTGGGTCCTTTCTTCACGCGTCAAATCCTTTCTCATGGGCGAGATTTGATCAAGCTTGCCTGGCATGACCCTGACCGCCTTCCCCCTGAGATGGTCGAAAACTATCTCAAGCCGTATAAGGTAGATAATTGGGATAAAGCATTATGGGAATTCACTCTCGCCAGCCATCCACCTGGAATAACTGAGCGGCTGGAGGAGATCACCCAGCTGACCCTGGTGATCACTGGTGACGATGACCGGATTGTACCCACTCGTGACAGCGTCCGCCTGGCAGGCGAGCTGCCCAATGCCAGCCTGCAGGTGATTCAAAATGCCGGGCATCTGCCACATGAGGAGCAGCCAGAGGCATTTATGGAAGCATTAACTAATTTTATAAAAACGATTTAGGCTTGGGAGAAAAAATGATGGCGAGAGTTTCACTTAACCTACCTGCTCCTGATTTTGCGCTTAATAATTTTAAGGGAGAAAGTGTGCATTTATCTGATTATCGTGATAAGTCTAATGTCCTGCTGGTCTTCAACCGTGGTTTTATGTGACCATTCTGCCGCATGCACATGGCGCAGTTGCGCCAGGATTACAAAGAGTTCATCAGGCGGGATACGGAAGTAATTGTCGTCGGTCCGGAGGATGAGCAGACATTTAGCTCATTTTGGAAAGATCACCAACTCCCCTTCATTGGTCTGCCAGATCAAAAGGCATCCGTGCTCAAGCAATATGGGCAAGAAGTGAACCTGTTCAAGCTTGGGCGAATGCCAGCCCAGGTGATTATTGATAAGGCGGGCATGGTACGTTATGTGCATTATGGTCACAGTATGTCGGATATACCATCCAATAAAGAGATCCTGGAATTATTGGAAAGCTGTTGATATTTTCAGCGCAACGTTGGAGCTCATTTATGCGACCCTCCGCTGTTTTTTGGATAGCCTCGACTTATTAGACTGATTAATATATCGAATCATTCAAAGGTAGAAAAATAAAAAATCCTCCTGACCAAAATGTCGGGAGGATTATTTTTCTTCACGCTACTTGTGCTGCTTGTTCAATTTTAAGCCATGGCATTGATCGTCTCATACACTGAGATCTTGGCCCCACTCTTCAAGGCAGGGCAACTTTTTGCTAATTGAATAGCTGCATCCAAAGACATTGCTTTGATGATTGTATAGCCCGTAACCATTTGACCAGCTGGACCATCGTAAACTTTTCCATCCCCAGAAATATTTTTTGCCATGGGAGAGAATGGATTACCCTGATCCACGACCGCAGTATCAATTTTTTTGTACCAATCCATCCATTCATCTGTAATTTTCTTTCGTTCGGCTTCATTGGCAGGCATACCGCCACCTGTGTAAAGCAAGACGTAATTAGACATTTTTTCTCCTTTATGCAAAGTATCTGCTTTTAACGTTTCTGAATTGTTAGTCCTTTAATAATGGACTGTTGGAGAATACAAATTTATCTTAGTAAGATTACATGAAGAAAACATGATTTTGTGATTATAAAATCCTATATATCGCCGCTAGTCATTTTGCCGTGTTAAACCGCTCAATAATCGAATTTATCGAAATAAATAAACTAAACCTATGGGATTCTCAGGGGTACAACGGTACTAGCAATGGTGGGTTTTAAATGGAAGGAAGCAAAAGTGTTTTGGTGACTATGATCAGACGGGATCTTTAAGCGCCTGCAGCGCCAGAGCAACCGCACTTTCAATGGGCATGCTCCGACCCTCTGCATAACCCTGATTCCACGTATTCGCGTCGATTATTGATTTAGCCCGCGTGATGGCATCCTCATAAAGTTTTTGTGTGTCAAACCAGATAAAGATGCCGGGAGTATCGAGGTAAGAAGCAGTCGCCCCGCATAATTGGGCTGCCAAGGATAACTTGGGGGAGTCTTCAGGTTGAGAACGCATCGAAATGAGGGCTGCAGCCTCGGCCAATACAATAATCGTTGCGCGAAGATTTCCCAATGTTTTTGAAAGAGTTAATCCTTCCAGAAAATGGCTCCTTGCCTGGTCGAGATCACCTTGTAGAGAGGCGACATGACCCAGATCGATTAACGTCCACGCCAGGCTCCATTGATCACCGGTGGTGTGAAGCACATTGACGACTTCGACAAGGTTATTGTGGGCGGTATTAAGGTCACCCCGTACGATGGCGGTTTGTGCAGTAGACATGAGGGCTGGCATGCTGCACCATGGATCCCCTTGTAACTTGGCAATCCTGATGCTTTCTTCGTGCAAAGTCTGGGCACGGTCAGGATCATTTTGATACAGGGCGATGTCACCCAGCCAGGACAATGCGATCGCTTCAGACCAAAGGTCGTTAATACTTTTGTGAATCTCAATCGCTTCTTCATACATTGCGGAGGCAGTGTCGAGGTCACGGGCGGCTGATGCGATCATTGCGCGGAAGATTAATGCAGTGGGTAGTATCCGTTGAATATCCTGCGTGCGACAAAGCTCAAGGCATTTTTCTATGGCATCCATGGCTAATGCTTGGTCCCCTTGAGCCCATATCAACTCAGCGTCAAAACATAGCAGACCGGCGCGAATTGTAGCCGAGGTCGAATTGTCACACAACGCCAGCATTTTGCCGCACCATTGCCTGCCCTCGGTGATATACCCTCCCAAATGCCAAAAAAACCCAATCGCGATCACCATCTGCTGCCCAATATCCACATTTTTACTGGTATCATTTACCCATTCCAGCACCCCGCGAATATTCTCAAATTCCTGCTGCATCACCAATTGCCAGTGAGCCCTTTCGGCGGATCGTACGCGCGGTTCTACGCTTGCAATGAAATCAAGGAAGAATTGACAGTGTTGTTGGTGAATGCTGTCGGTTTCCTGGCTTTCGATTAATCGTTCCCTAGCATAATCGTGGATCGTGCTGAGCATACCAAAGCGTGGCTCATCTTGAAAATCCCCCAGCTGGATTACCAGGTTGTTGTCAATCAAGGATGCCATGGCATCATCCAGTTGTCCGGTCACGTCGCCATTGATATCACAAACCACCTCAGCGGCTTCAAGTGAGCAACCATCCACAAATACTGACAACCGGCGAAGCAGTTTTTTCTCAATATCGTTGAGCAGATTGAAACTCCAATCAATCGCACTTCTCAGGGTACGTTGCCGTTCAGGCAGGTCGCGCGTTCCACCGGTCAGCAGATCGAAGCGATGCTCAAGACGGGCAAGGATGCCCTGAGGCGTTAGCAACTTTATCCTGGCGGCTGCAAGCTCAATCGCCAATGGCAGCCCGTCCAACCTGGAGCATATCTCAGCTACCGCCGGTGCATTGGTATTGGTAATCGTAAAATCGGGATTTACCGCTTGAGCGCGCTGTATAAAAAGTTCTACGGCAGCATATTGGGTGAGATTACTGAGTTCGGTGGAGCCTTGTAAAGAGGGGACGCTAAGTGGCGGAACCGGCAGTTCTCTCTCGGCTCGCAGACGAAGAGGGGTTCGGCTGGTGACGATGCATTTCATTCCCGGACACGCTTCGAGCAACGCAGACATACTGGGAGCGGCTTCCACAACCTGCTCAAAATTATCCAGGATCAGGAGTATCTGTTTATCACGTAAAAATTCCCTGAGCATCTCGTTTATCGGCCGACTTTCATTCGTTTCACGCAGGTTAAACGTCTCAGCAATGGTGGGGATCACCAGGTTGGTGTTATTAATCGGTTCCAGCCTCACCATATACACACCATCTTGAAAGGAATCCAGGAGTGCTGACCCGATTTGTATTGCCAGGCGTGATTTTCCGCACCCACCTGGCCCGGTTAAAAGTGAGCAGTGCAATGTCATCCTGCCGCAGGAGATCACAAATCATGGTCAATTCATGTTCGCGACCAATCAGCGGGTTTCGGGGAATGGGAACATTGGTCGGGTGGGGAGTTTTCGCTACAGGAGCGGCCGGTTTGACGTCATTGAAAGCTTCAAAATGCTCGGTGAGCAGGAGCGCCAGGTCATTCTGGACCAACTCCTGTAAGTCTACCTGGGTTGAAAAATAGGTATAGCAGCTGGTGTTATCGTCCCGGATGCGGTCCAATAAATTCGATAGAGCCGGGTCCCGATCAGGGGTCGGGTTCTTGATGTAAATCAATCGGGGAATCTTATTGGACAGGTTGTACTCATCTTCCAATCCCGAAATATCCATTCCAGGACCAACCCAACCATAACTCTTCCCATAAATCCCAATGAAGATCTGACTTTGAGCTAGATATGATTTATATAAATCCTGGGCTGGGTGCGGGCGCGCACCTGATTTAAACATTACCGGTGCCAGACGCAGGTTAAGAATTGCCTGGCGCACAGCTTTACGTTCTTCAGCCAACTCTTTTAGGGTTGAGCTGACGAAAACCCTCAGGTGGAAATCCGGTGTGCGAATAACCATCCATACCATTTTATACCGGATTAGTCTAGTATTTAATAAATAATGAGAAGTGAATTAGATGGTTTATGGCTATCGCACCAGGCACCTTTCTCACCTGTTGAAGGTATGATTTTTACTTATTTTGCTCTCCGTTGGGTTTGTGATCAGGATAATCGCATCGAGGTGGTTGTTTGGGCGACGATGATAAATCTCCACCTTCAGGTTATGCTAATAAAAAAAACTTCCTGAGTTTTAGCTCAGGAAGGTGAAAATGATCAAATGATAATATTATCAGGTTTACTGCCAACCATTAGCCCATGGCATTGAAGGTTTCGTATACTGCGAGAGTAGCTCCACCCTTTAAGACGGGGCAACCCTGCGCAATGCGAAGCGCTTCATCCATTGAGTTGGCTTTTATGACCGTATAGCCACTCGGCATCGTGCCAATCGGTCCGTCGTGGATTCTCCCATCGCTGGTGATGTTTTTCGCCATGGGGGTGAATGGATTCCCCTGATCGACCACATTGTTGGACCATTTGTTTAACCACACCATCCAATCTGCAGTAACCGACTGGCGTTCCATCTCGGTTGCAGGCATTTTTCCACCACAATAGAGAAGCAGGTAGTTGTTCATTTTTTCTCCTTGTTAGTTTCCTGATTTATTTAATAACCAATGTTCCAGCTGTTCACCAACGGACATGCTGGATAATATATATAAATAATATCGCAATAAGATGAAATCGAGATAAAATGGGGATAAGCGGATGCTATATCCAACCAGCCCATTGCTGCGCACGGTGATTTTCTGAATTAAATAGCCAGTGGACGGACCCGCCTGGAGTACTTAATGAGCGGAATTTTCCGATGGGGAATTAAGCACATTAACGAGAAGACCGCTCGATCGCTAGGAAGATTTCAAAGATTTGACGAAACCCAACAGCTCTTTGCTCTCCTGAAGCCAAACCATGGGACTGGTGGTGGTCTTAATATACCTTATCGTCCCACCTTGATCGATGATGATGGAGGCAGTGCGTTGGATGAAGACCATTGCTTTTTCCAATCCGTACAGGTGATAAACCTCGCGTTCTGGGTCTGCCAGGACCGGGAAAGGTAAATGCTGGCTTTCGGCGTATCGCCTGGCTTTATCCAAAGAATCCCCCAGGATCAAGATAATCTCGCAGTTTGCAGCCTTGAAATCGTTATATAACCGCCCCAACTGGGCGGCGTGGCTCCGGCATTGCATTCAATTAAATTCGCGCACGAAGAACAAATAAACATTATTCTTATTGCGGAAATTACTCAGCCCGATCTCGCCCCCCGTGCTGGCGGAGAGTGTGAATTCTGGTGCCGGTGAGCAAACAGTTAGATCTAATTGGTCTACCATAACCCTCCCAAGTTTCTTGGTCGATACACATCCTTTACACCAAATACTACGTACTCGAGTATCTATCCGGATTTATCTTTTGCCTTAATTATTTAATAATTTGGAAACCAGCCAGCTTCAAAAATTATACTGCCATAAGCTGCTTTTGGTAGTCTACCCGGAAAAGCACATTATTCTGCTTGTTTAGCCACCTGACCGATATGACCGATTCTAAATCAATTCAGTGTAAAAACCAGATGAATATAACCCTGGTTCTCATAATAACCAGCAAAGTTTTTTGCACAATGTGGCTATCAAGGATTGCATAGCTGGACTATCAATCATTTGAGCAAAATTTCGATCAAGGTCTGCGAGCGTAGGGTGAAACTGAATTGTAAATCACAGACGAAATTGACCTTTTTTTGACCGATCCGGCACATTGCTTGCATCCGAAGGTAACAGAGCACGAGTGAGATACGGACTAAAAAGCTTGTAATTATAGGTTAACACTGATCCCCTTGAGAGATCGCCAGTCCAACAGAGTGCAATACCATACTTTTAGAAAAGGATAAACATGAAGACCATATCACGTATTCCCCCAATCTATCGGCTTCTCATTATATTGTTCGTTGTGGCAGTTTTAGCTACCAGCGGGAAGGCTCTATCAATTGCCAACGCAAGGTCAACTGGTAAAGAGTCCCGACCGGTCAGCGCCACACCCCAACCATTAGAACAGGTAGATCTCCTGGTCATGCCGCCAGTGGACGTCCCGGCGTTGCTGCTTGAGGACGAGACGCGTGCAGAGCAGGGGTTGCCTCCACGGTTCGCCCAACCTATCCCGGTGAATGTTACCCCCCTGGACTATGGCACATGGGAAAACCTGACTGATGGTACCAGCATATGGCGTCTGCGTGTGCGATCTGAAAAAGCGCTTTCGCTGAATTTTGGGTTCACCCAATACCGCATGCCCGAAGGAGGGCGTCTATTCCTATATCCACCGGACCGCAGCCGAATTGTAGGTCCGTTCACTTCGGCGGATAACGAAGCCCACGGGCAGTTATGGACACCGATTCTCCTCAGTAATGAGGTGGTGATTGAGGTCACGCTGCCTACCGATAAAGTCGGGGAGCTTGTCTTAACCTTAACTTCGGTTAACCATGGCTATGCTGCCTTTGGGCGTTCACACACTATCACCTCCGGGGCATGCAACCTTGATGTAGTCTGCTCCGCGGCCGATGGGTATCCCCAGGTGGACGGTTGGCGGGAGCAGATCCGCTCGGTGGCAGTGATTTCCACCGGCGGCAGCACCTTCTGCACGGGCTTCCTGGTCAATAACACTGCCCAGGATCTAAAGGGCTACTTCATGACTGCCAACCATTGTGGGATTACACAAGGCACAGCCCCGTCATTAGTCACTTACTGGAACTATGAAAACTCCTGGTGCCGACCGGTCAATGACCCGATCAACGGTCAACCTGGGGATGGCATGTTGAACCAGTTCAATACCGGTTCGATCTTCCGCTCCGCATCTTCCACATCTGATTTCACCCTGGTCGAGCTGGATGACCCGATTGATCCGGCTTTCAACGTCTACTGGGCAGGCTGGGACCACAGCGGGGCAGATACCACCAACGCAACTGCCATTCACCATCCCAACACTGACGAAAAGCGCATCAGTTTTGAGAATGACCCGACCACCGTAACGTCCTACCTTGGGACGAGCGTTCCGGGTGACGGCACACACGTCAGGATCACCGATTGGGACCTGGGCACCACCGAGCCGGGTTCTTCCGGCTCACCGCTCTTCGACCAAAACAACCGTATCATCGGGCAGTTGCACGGTGGCTATGCCGCCTGCGGTAATGATGACTCTGACTGGTACGGGAGGTTTTTCACCTCGTGGACTGGTGGTGGCAGCCCTGCCACCCGCCTGAGCGATTGGCTGGACCCAATTAATACCGGGCAACCTGCCCTGGACGGGCGCAACCTGGTTGAAACCCCGTTCATCCTGGTAGCCGACCCTGTTGCCGTGAGCATCTGTGCCCCAGACCCGGCAATCTACGGCATCACAGTTACACAGGAGACACCCGGTTTCATCAACCCAGTCGACCTCAGCATTCACGGAGTTCCTGAAGGTGCCCTGGCGGAGTTCTCAGTCAACCCGGTCGTCCCCACTTTTACAAGCACGCTGACCATTTCGCAGACAGATCTTGCTGCGCCGGGCAGTTATGCCATGGACCTGGTGGGCGTTGAAACGACCAATACATTCACAGCAGCCTTAACGCTTGATCTGTTCAATGCTGTGCCGGATGCGCCGGTCTTACTTACCCCCGCGGATGGTGCGGTAGACCAGTCTTTCCAGCCTGTCTTCACCTGGGAAGGAGCACCCTTCAGCAGCCTGTACAATTTCCGCCTTGACCGCAGCCCGCTCTTCCCAGAGCCTATTTTGGCGGAGGAATTGGAGGATCCGACCTTTACACCTTCCAGCCCGCTGGAGGGAGGCAGGTGCTACTGGTGGTCCGTACAGCCGCTCAATGCCTGCGGGGCAAGCAGCTGGACTGAACCCTTCCATTTTGCGACTGCCAACCTGGGAGTCAGTTTTTCGGATGATATTGAATCGGGAGATGCCAAGTGGTCTCATGCTACAGAGCAGGGAACAGACCATTGGGTAATATCCACCGACCAATCGCAAAGCCCCACGCACGCCTGGTTCGTGCCAGATGACAGTGTGATCACCGACAGCCGATTGTGGACATCTGACCCGATATTGGTAGGCGGTGGCAGCCAGCTCTCCTTCTGGCATCTATACCAGTTCGAAGGCGCAAACTATGATGGTGCTGTGCTTGAAATCTCCACCGACGGTGGAGGCACCTGGGATGACCTTGGCCCTTATATAACTTTGAATGGTTATAACGGAGTTGTAGGCACCAGCTACTCCAATCCACTCGTAGGTCGAAATGCCTGGGTAGGTGACCTTGCCTCATGGACGCAGGTCGAGGTGGACTTGAACAGCTTCGCCGGAGAGGAAATCATCATCCGCTGGCGTATCGGCTGTGATTCTTCGGTCTCAGATGTCGGCTGGTATATTGATGATGTGCAGATCACCTCACCGCTGCCCGCCAACCCCGCTCCAAGTCTACTGAGCATCTCACCCACCATCGGCTCAGCGGATTCAGATACACCCGTAGTGATCACCGGCACCAATTTCGTCACCACACCGGTGCTCATGCTGGGTGAAACCTGGTTGATATCTGTAACGCAGGTGAGCCCAACCGTGCTCAATGCGGTCGTCCCGGCAGGTATCCCTGCAGGCACGTACGACCTGGCCCTTTTTAATGGAGACTGCCAGGAATATGTTTTACCAGCAGCTTTTACCATAGAGATTCCCATAACTGGGTTGACTGCCCAGAGTGACAGCCCCACGTTGCTTGGTGAGGTAACCACGTTCACTGCAACAGTTAGCGGAGGTGCTAATATCACCTTCTCCTGGAACTTTGGAGATGATTCCGCCCCAGGGCAAGGTGCGAATGTAACCCACACGTATGCTGAGCCCGGGGATTACACGGTCACTGTCACCGCCAGCAATGCTTTAGGCAGCGAGGAGTTCACCTTGGAAGTTGTTGTAATTGGTGCTCCAGTAGTGAAACCTATCTTCCTGCCAGTGGTACGGAGATAATCTATAGGTCGAGGGTTGCCGAAGATAACACTTGGGCAACCCTCCAGTTTGAGTGAAAAATCAATTAGATAGCAATATTAATAAAACAAGCCAGCCTGTTTAAGGCTGGCTTGCGTTTTCCCTTTATGGACGATCCTGGCTTATTTTGTGTGCGGTCCAGGTCCGACGGGTTGAGTCAGATGGCAGACAGTGCATTCACTCAACGTACCCGCGTGACCCTGAAGCTGGGTGAACTTGATGGCGTCATTCGCCTCCCGGCTCGTGGCAATGGCGTGGGTGCTGTCATGGCAGGCCTCACAATAGACGCCTCCATGTCCCTTTGAATGACGGTATAAGGCTTGGTCCTGGTTGAATTCTTGCGTGGCGGTCGGGGTATGGCATCCGTCGCAGCGTGGCTCGTTCAGCCACGGGTCGGGGTTTTGTGCAACCTGAGCCATGCCTCCGTGGCAATCGATGCAGTTCATCTTGCGGGTTGGATCAATCGGAGAATTAACATTCAGCGACATTGCATCTCGCAGGCATTTCGTCGTTGGACCGGGATGACACGAGTAGCACCCGTCGGTAGTATCTGGGATAACTTCGGTATGCTGGTTGTGCATTGCATTAGATAAGCTCGGGACACCCGGAACACCGGGCATTCCCAACGCATTGGAGCTGTGGCACCGGGCACATAAGACAGGACGGCTATTAAGTAGATTAGTATTTTCTTCCTCATCATGGTAAGCGAGGATATTAAGCTCAACCCGTGGTTGGTTTCCCCCAGGGTCCTGGCCTGTTGCATGGCAGGTATCACAATGCATTTCTGTAGAAACAGGTGATACCACGGTCAGTGTTGCCAATACTTGATTGCTGTTTATGTCGATAGCTGTGAGGTCTGCCAGCTGATATGGATATGCATGGGTGGGATCGCTATCTGTGAATTCGGTCAGCGGTATGCCTTCGGCAACAAAATGGTCCACCTGTAAATCCATGACATCTGCCAATCCCTTCCCTTTTAAGCCAACATTATCGGGTAGGTTAACTCCAAAGAGTTGGGGGGCATAAGTCCAGAAGTCGGACTTCGTTGATGATACCGTGTTGTCAGGGAATTTATACTGCACCCGGATACCTTGGGTGACAACTTGGGGAGGATCTCCGCGCAGGATGACCTGTGCCCATAAATTGTTATATGGCGGCAGGACTGCAATATCCTGGAAATAGCGATTGTAGCAATGCATTCCCAGGTCATTCCAACCCAATAGCACATAGGATACTTGAGGCGCTGAACCGGGATTTTGAATTATAGGTAAGAAGATATTTGAAACCAGCCTAACATCATCAGGGGCGGTGGAATTCACCATACCTGACTGACCTTTTGCCGTTGAGTTGGTCATTAGCAGGAGGAACAATCCCAACAGGAGCACAACCAACCCTGCCCGTTTAATCATATTTTGTTGTCTTATATTATGGAATTTATGCATAGCAACCCTCCCCGTGACTATTTATGCATCGAATTCTAATTAATTCTATATCATCTTCACCAATATTATTATTATACCAAATATTAATAGAGAATTAACGGCTTCAATAACCAATAGCTGTATTGATCACCTGCGATGTCATTTTCCTCCCTACAGCAAACACTGGAGGCTTTCGTGGATGTGGAGAGCGGCACCATTCTCGAGTAGGAAATTAATTATGGCCTGCATAATTTTTTCCTCCAGCTCCTTATCACCGGTGGCATTTTCATTCGATCCCTTCACTAAGGGGGTCATTATTGCTGGGGTGATGATTGTCTTTGCCTCTTCTAATTCATACTTTTCGTTTCTGACAATATCGTGGGATGGGTTTGGTTGGGTGATTTAGCCGGATGCATCGCTCACATAGAATTTATTGGAATGAGGGCCGACAGGATCGTCCTGGTTGTATCCTTCATGGTGAGACCTTCACCGTGATGAATGTAGCCGAGCATGTGGTCATACGAGCGGTATTCAAGCATGAATACCAGTACAACTCGATGGGAGAAGTATGGTTGTTCAAGGGAGGATATCCATTTGAATTCTAAAACTCTTCTTGATTGAAGCGCCAGATACTGATTAAAGTAAATAAAACACTCTCTAGCGCAATAACCAGCAGTAAAATCATGTGATACGGTTGTATAGGGGTTCTCATGACGAGAGATATCACCAATGAGTTTGTGTCTCCCAATGGTACAACCAGATTCCAGGGCAGAACATAACGCAAGGAAGGCAGAAAATAGAGGATATTCTGCTGTAAGAATAATACTGCCAGGGGAATTCCGATAACCGGACCCCGGCTGTTGAAAAATGAGCCCAGCATCAAAGTCATCGAGAGAAAGAAATAGTGACTGATAAATATTACCCCCATGAGCTCAATGAAACCGAGTGAAAAAAAGCTGGTTTTATGACCAATGGATAGGATGGCGAAAGATATGCAAAAAGGCACAACGATCATGGTTACCAAGATACCGACGCTATTAGCGATGACCTTGGAAAGAATAAATGCAGAGCGTGTGAGTGGCTTGGAGAGCACCCAGGCCGCGGTGCCTTCCCTTTTCTCACCGACGATGGCGTCTTGCATGATGATAATCACTCCCACCGCCGGTAATATGCCGATGAATATCAATGAAATCATTAAGGAGTTTATTAGCCGCGGCGGAACCTTGAGCAGGATTGATGGACTGACGAAGATTGCAGCCAATCCTCCCCAGATCAGGCATTGGATCCACCAGGTTTTCGTTTTGAACCATCTGGCTAGACCGCTGTGAAGCATGTTGTCCAGCCCTCGGTTCCAGCCCGTTCCGCTTACGAACTCAAACCCCTCATTTCCGGACATACTGGCCTCCCTCGATGACTTGCATGAACACGTCTTCCAGCTCATATTGTTTGCGACGGAATTCAGTCACAGTGACCGGGCTATTAACCAGCAACTTGAGCAGCTGAGCTTCAGCCGCTTGCGGGTCAGTTACACTCACCTGCCAAATACTCTCTTCATTGTGCTGGCTGGTTTTGACCCCATTCACCCAGGGCAGGGCCTGGACTTCCTTCAGAATTAGATCAGCTTCCCCCTTCACGTGAATAATATAAATTACCCCTTCGCTTCCTGCCAGAAGCTCTTCAATAGGTCCTTCAGCCACCAGCTCACCTTTATTCAAAATTACCACGGTGTCACTAACGCGCTGGACGTCATCCAGGATATGGGTGGAATAGAAAATAGTTGTATATTTACGCAACCTGGACATGACTTCAAGCACATCACGCCTACCCAGCGGATCCAGACTGGCGGCTGGTTCATCGAGGATAAGCAAGTCAGGATAGTTCACCTGAGCCTGAGCAATGCCCAACCTCTGCCGTTCACCACCGGAAAAGGTGCGGATTGGACGGTCAGCTTTTCCAGACAAGTCAACCAGCTCGAGCATCTCATCCACCCGATCTTCGATCGCCTGCTTGGGTCCCTTGAAGAAAAACCCAGCTGTAAAGCGCAAAGTCTGACGGGCAGTCATGTATTTATAAAAATAAGGCTCCTGGGGCAGGTAGCCAATGCGGGCGCGGATTGACACACTCTCGGACACGCTATCCATGCCAAAAATGGTGGCTGAACCGGCAGATGGGCGGGTCAACCCGAGCATAAGCTTGATGGTAGTGGTTTTTCCAGCCCCGTTCGGACCCAGGAATCCAAAGATTGAATTCTGGTGCACCTTCAGCTCCAACGCGTTTAACGCCCGAATATTCTTATATATCTTGCTCAAGTTTGTGGTTTCGATGACATAGGGAAGGGTTTGATTCAATGATTCCTCCTCTTAAAACCTTGTTCCCGCGTTTTAAATTGATTTCGACTTTATTTGCTCACCTTCAAATCAATTCTTGATGAGAAAACGAGGGATCTATCTAGGCAATCCAAGCAAAAATGATGAATGATTCTAGTTGATTATATAATAAAACTGCTCATGGCCATGGGATAGGGACGGGAGCGGTATAGCCATGTTTCTCCACCGTGTACAGCAAGCCGTTCGATTTTTCCCCGCAGGTCGTCTCATCGGTGAAGGTGTAAGACGTTTCCATGGTTGCGACTGCCATCCACACCAGGAAGCCGTTTTGGCACACGTTAGCCTCGATCATATAGCCGCGGTTGTCGTCTTCGGTCATATTGACCGCCTGCCAGATGACAATCACCGAGTCACCTTCCCGAATAGCGCTGACGCCTTGGGGTGGGCCGTAAAGGACGGATTGCGGCAGACGCACGGGCGCAACCCGCAGTGCCATTATATCGCCGTGGATTTCGACCACCGAAGCGGCGATCCAACATTGATACTTAATCTGGTCCGGTTGGATCCACAACCAGCTGCCCGAGTCATTCCTGCCCCACACGGTGCCGGTATCACCGGTATACATCCCCCAGGCATACAGGTAAGCCTTGCCAGGTCCGTAACGGCAGTTTGCCTGCATAAGTACAGTGATGGTCGGGAGGCTGTAGGTAGGTGTGGGTGTAATGGATGGGGTAAGGGTTTGGGTAGGGGTTGGTGTTTTGGTGGGTGTGAGCGTGGCGGTGAGAGTCGTCGTGGGCGTGGGAGTAGTTGTGTAGGTAGGAGTATGCGATGACGTTATTGACGGGGATATGGAGGGGGTGGCTAGAACCGGTTTCTTAGTCGGAATGCTGGTTAACTCGGCGTTTGTAGAGACGCAGGCTGACAGACAGATGCAGAGGAGGAAGATTATCGTGGCAAAGGAAGGGAAGCGCTTCATGGCACTTGATCGAGGAGCATCAATAACATTAAGTTATAAATAGTCTATTGCTGGTGGCTCATTAGCAGGTAATGTGGAACAACCCAATGGTAGGGCTTTTTGCCTTATTCCATTCCATCGCGGCTTCAGGGGTGGGCATCAGCCTGACTTTACAGTCCTTCTTTTTAAAGAATGCCGCTGCCTCGTCAGAAAGCTTCAGCATTCCTTCCTGACCTGAACCCACAATAATGGTCTCTGCCCCTTCTTCGTACACATATTTGGCTTCAGCCAGAGATATGGAATGTGAAGTTCCATACACTTCCTTAGACAGCTTCTTCTTGCGTTTCTCCACTGTTCCATTCAAGCGGATCAGGATATCATGTTCAATTTTTTTGCCGTCGAGGGAGATCGAACCGAATTTAGTTTTGTCGATTTTGGGTTTCATATTATTTGCTAAAATCCTGGTAATATATTGAATAGTTTATCACAAGCATAAGAGATAAATCTCCGTAAGAAACTGTTAGTCAAACCGGAGAGCATAGCTCCAGCGAAAACTATCCTCGGAAGTAAGATCGAGAGGAAAAAATGGCTCAATTATCTGTCCGGAAATTTAACAGCGAAGATGACTTCTGGGGCATCCGTAATTTTCTACGGGAAGTGTTCTTGTTGAATGACTGCCGCATGTTCTGCTGGCCGGTTGCCCGTTGGGATTACTGGCGCTGGCACGGCATCCTTAACCTGGGGGCTGGTTCTCTTGAAAGGGATGTATTTATCTGGAAGCGGGGAGACGGGCAGATTGCAGCTGTATTGAACTGTGAAGAACTCGGGCAGGCGTTCCTGCAGGTCCATCCAGCCTACAAAAATCCCAGACTGGAAGATGACATGCTCACCCTGGCTGAAGAACATTTGCGTGCCCCAAGCCAGAAAGGGGGTTCCGTGCTGTGGATTTGGACAGACGCGGGTGATTCCGAGCGGCAGGATCGCCTCGTAAGGCGGGGATTCACCCACATGAACGACGCCGATGAACACCAATGGCGGCGGGAGCTGGACCGACCGATCCCAGATTGCCCGGTGAAAGACGGTTATACAATTCGATCCCTGGGGGAGAGTTCTGAGTTACTATCCCGCAGCTGGGCGTCCTGGAGGGCATTCCATTCAACTGAACCAGACGATAAATACCAGGGTGATGCATCTTGGTATCTTAACATCCAGGCTGCCCCGCTCTATCGTCGCGACCTTGACCTGGTTGCGATCGCTCCTAACGGTGAGATTACAGCCTTTACCACCGTTTGGTATGACGATGTAACCCGTTGTGGCATGTATGAACCCGTTGGGACCATGCCCGAGCACCAAAGGCGGGGTCTGGCCAGTGCATTATTATTCGAATCGATGCGCAGGTTAAAGCGGATGGGCGCCACTCTGGCGATGACCACCGGAGGGACACTTCATGCTAATGCTTTATACCAATCTGTTTTGGGTCCTATCTATGATATCTACCAGCCGTGGGAAAAAAGATGGCCAGCGTAGAATGATGCATCCACTTATCCAGCATAGGTTCCATGGACACAACCAGCGAAAATTGCCTTTAGAAAGCTATCAGCACACGGTACTAGCCTGGGAGGGTTCTGAGCTGGTTCATAATTTTGTTTAGTACCTGTTTTCCCACGATAACCAACAGCTGCAACAAACTTTTATGTAGTGAATAAATCTAAGCTCGCCAGCTGTATAGATAGCTACCAAATTATCGTAAATAATTGATCGTCAGTGTAAAATAAAGGAAAGCAATGGTACGTGTTTGCACGCCTATATCACCTGGTCTTCAGTAATAAACAATCCAATCCAGAAGGTGGGTAACCATGAAAACATCAATACGCCAAATACAGGGCGAGGAAATGTACAATACTCTGTTTACCTTGAACTCGTACTCCCTTGCTGCTTCTCCGCCTATCCGCAATAGAGATGAATGGGACACGATCGTCCGCCAGCGTCAAGGCATGAACTGCCACACATTATTTGAAGACGAAAATCCAGTTTCCATCGCCGTCAGCACACCGATGAAACAGAATGTGCGCGGCAAGTTATTCCCGGCGTGCGGGGTATGGGGTGTGTCAACTTTTCCAACTGCCCGGCGGAAAGGGTACTGCAGGCAGGTCATAGCGAGCTTGCTGTCTTCCGACCACGATTCTGGTAAAACCTTCTCCAACCTCTATCCATTCCGGGAGTCGTTCTATGAACGCTTGGGCTATGTGGCTTTCCAGCTGACCAAGATTGCCAAGTTTTCACCGCTTTCCTTATCTCCACTGCTAAAAAAAGATATCGGTGGTGAAATCAAGTTACAGTTTATCGGTGAGGCTAATGACATTTACCGTGAGTACCTGACTCGGATGCGGGAGAAGCGGCACGGTATGGCGTTCTTTGATTATGCAGACATGGGAAGGGTGAACCAGAATTTATTTTGGACTGCCCAGGCAGAGGTGGATGGGAAAATCGAAGGGCTGATGCTGTATCGGATCCTCGGCGAGGAAGTGGGGAAGTATAATTTTGAAGCTATCCGCTTTTATTACACCACCAGCCGGGCACGCAATTTGCTGCTTGGCTGGATTGCGCGCCATATCGACCAGGCAGATCGGGTTGAGCTGTGGCTGCCTGAGGATGAATATCCTGAGTGCTGGTTGGCAGATATTCAAGTAAAAGTTGAGAGCGCAGTCCGCCCTGCCATGAGTCGTGTGCTGGATGTTGAGAAGATTGGCGGTATGCAGGTCGGCGAGGGCAGTTTCTCTGCAAAAATCATTGACCCGGTGTGCCCGTGGAATGAAGGTGTATGGCATTTTGAGTCTGTTGGCGGCAGCCTGGGGGTATCGAGATCCCGAGACACGGACCTCGAATTGACTATCCAGGGATTATCTGCCCTGGTCTCAGGGGTGCCAGATCCGCAGGATTTTTCACTGCGCGGCTGGGGTAATCCTGATCCACCCCAAATCACATCCCTGCGAGCCATGTTTCCACCAATGAGACCTTTTATGCATGAAATTTTCTAACTATCTTACCTTCGGAGAGAGCTCAACAACGACAGGAGGCAAAGATTAGAAGGCTTGAGTGAACTTCGATCCAGGTACAGAGGTATTGAGTATGTATCGGATACATGGATATAAAGTGGAGGAAATATGAATCAAGAGGGGTTTCGTGAGCTGCTCAAATCACGCAAGCTGAACGAAGAACAGATCAGTGCATCAATAGCCATAGCAGAGCGCTTTGAAGAATATATCACTACGTCTGGAGAGGCTGACCATAGGATGGCATCTTGGAAGTTCAGTGAAAGCCTCATGCTGGAGAGGCAAAACACGTACGATAATTACCTTGCCCTGGCGCGCTACGGAGGATTTATAAAAAATAACCCAATCTACGTGGCCATTATAGAATTGTTGGATGGGGCTGAAGCCCAGCCGAATCTATACCAAAAAGTCGGAGAGCGTTACGGCGAAAGTGTTCGCGATGAAATCTTTGCCGGGATTGGCGTTTCGCCATTAGGATTGCCTTCCACCGATAAACCATTTGATATGTTCCCGGTGCTGGATCGCCTGATCGACAAGGTGGGGTACGCGGCTGTTGAGCAGCTGTTATCAGCAGGCTTGCGAGATCTACCGGACGAGTATTTCGTCGATGAGCGGGAGAAGTTTATTAAAGCAGCTGATATCGATGAATACCTGAGGAAAAAGCATCAGGAATTTATCCAACAGCTTCACAAGTGTAAACAGGAGGGTGCCCTGTTTTTTTCGCAGGAAATTACGGACGAGGTGGTTGAATACGTGGAGGATCACCCAGAGACCGAATGTGGTGTGCGGGAAGGCAACCTTTTATACATTACAAAGATCCCTTACAATGCCAAACAATACCTGGCTGAAACAGATCCCATCCTGAAGCGCTATTATGCCTGTCACTGCCCTTGGGTGCGGGAAGCCATTAAGAAGGGTATTATTCATCTAAATTCAGTTTTCTGTAACTGCAGTGGAGGGTTCAGTAAAAAACCATGGGAGGTCATCTTTGGGCAAACGCTCCAGGTAGAGCTGCTTGAATCTGCGCTCAAGGGAGATTACCGCTGCAGATTCGTCGTACATCTCCCTGACAAATTGGATATCGCTTAATTTTTTTTTTGGACAAGATAATCCACCTTATATTTCAATATTTCTTCCGTTTAATAAACCGAGTGAAAATATCGCCATGAGACCTTTTCGAGAACTGACCCGCCGCGGTCGTTTAGCCAGGCTGAGGAGATTGGCATACGCTGCCGTCGAAGCCTATGGATTTGAGCAGGCACGCCTGGGCTTCATCCAATATGGTGAAAATATTATCTATCGAGTGGATATACCAAAGGTAGTCACATTCACCGGTAATGTACACCCCTTTCTCTCGAATCGATATGTTCTCCGCATCCATGCGCTCAGCGATGAAGATACGATTGTTTCAGAATTAACCTGGTTGGCGGCATTGAGCCAGGAGGCAGGTCTGCCTGTGCCCGCGCCGGTGAAAACGCCCGCTGGGAAACTCGTGACCCAAATCGCCACTCCTGAAGTGCCGAATGGACGGTTCATCTCGATGTTGCGCTGGTTGGACGGTCGCCGGCTGCGAACAAGTTTGCGACCAAAACACCTCACATCGATGGGTAGGGTCGTAGCCCAGATGCACAGCTTTTCTGCCGGTTGGTTGCCTCCCGCAGGGTTCGGCCGCCCGAATTGGGATTGGGATTCGCAAATGGGAGGCAGCTTGTTCCGGCATCCTATGGAGCAGATTGTTGCTTCGATCCCTACAAAATATCGAGAACCATTTCAATATATTTCCGGTGAAGCAAAACAGCAGATGGAATCATTCGGCAAGGGTGCAGATGCTTATGGCTTGATCCACGCCGATTTATACCCTGAGAATGTGCTGTTCAAAGCCGGGGAGGCCTACCCTATTGATTTCGAGGACTGCGGCTATGGTTATTGGATATGGGATATCGCCGTTGCACTCTGCACCTGGGCATGGGGCAAGGAGTGGGAACGTATGCGAGATGCCTTTTGGACCGGGTACACCCAAATTCGCACCTTGCCTGAAAAACAATCGGCAAAGCTTGACCTGTTCGTCGCCATCCAATTTGCCACCATGGTGCTGTGGTCTTCTGCCCTGTTTATGAATGACCCTAAACGGGAGGCGGAATATGTGCCCTGGAGAGAAGATAACGGTAATAAGCTTCTAGGTTATTTCAACCGATGACCATTGAGATTCCAACCATCCGGACGGCTCGCCTTACTCTACGTCCCATGCTGCCTGAAGATGCGCCAGTGCTGCACCAGATATATCAATCGGAGGGTGTCCTGGGCTACTTTCCCGACCCTGTTCTCCCAGCGCGGGAGGTAGTCCAACGTTTCATCGCGGGTCAGAGTGTGCAGTGGGAGCAATACGGTTATGGTGATTGGGCGGTTGTGCCAATTGATGATAATAAGATCATTGGTTGGGTAGGGTTACAGTACCTGCCTGAGCTGGATGAGACTGAGGTAGGTTTCCTGCTCGACCGCCCTTACTGGGGAAGAGGCTTCGCTACTGAGGCTGCCCAGGCCTCATTGGGGTATGGTTTCAAGAATCTCCGATTGGAGCATATCATTGCCCTGATCCACCCCGATAACCTTGCATCTAAGCGGGTGGTTGAGAAATGTGGGATGAATTATGTAGATAACTTATTGCTGTGGGGGATTGAGCTGATGCGTTTTCGAATCGAGAAACCAAAACTGGACAATCTTTGAAGCTACCGTATGCCAAACTTGAAGAATATGGCAGGAGTATGTTGGAAAACTGTTGAGTCAAGGCTTTGCGCATTTGTGTCTTAAGCTTTACAGAGATAATTAGCAATACCTGGTTTTCACACAATCTAGCGTTACGACCACAATTCCAGTTCTTTTCACCGCACCAATCTTGTATAAGGCTTAAAATCTGAGCTTGATTCTGGTCAAGCATTATTTTATGAAGAAATTCTAATCATTTTTAAGTTTGGACCGTAAATTTATACAGGTAGTCTTCAAGATGAACCACTGGTATAAATTGACAATTCGGAGTAAAATTGTCGTACATCGGACATGATTTGATTATCTGATGGGAACACTGAGACAATCAGGAGTGGGGAATCTGACCAAAAAATAGGAGGAATTAAATGTCTGACATCCATACTGAAATTAAAAAGGCTACCGGCATCAAAATGGACGCAATAGCCGCACTGCGTACCAAAATTCGCGGTGATATTATCCAGCCTGGCGACCCACAGTATGAAGCGGCTCGCAAGGTATATAACGCAATGATCGATAAACATCCTGCGCTCATAATCCGTTGTGTTGACGTATCCGATGTCAGCAGCGCTGTCGCGTTTGGCTGCGATAACGGACTGGACGTAGCAGTGCGGGGTGGGTCTCACAATGGGCCTGGCTTTGGTACTGTTGAGGGAGGCCTGGTGATTGATTTATCACGCTTAAGGGGAATACGAGTAGACCCGGAGGCGAAAACTGTTCGTGTGGAAGGTGGAGCAATTTGGGGCGATGTTGACCATGCCACTTACCCATTTGGGTTAGCCGTTCCGGCTGGTTTCTTATCGACCACCGGTGTAGGTGGGTTGACCCTTGGTGGTGGTAGCGGTTATCTATCCCGTCGCTACGGGCTTACCATCGATAACCTGCTCAGCGTTGATATGGTCCTGGCAGACGGATGTTTCGTTACTGCTGACAAGGATCAAAACGAAGACTTGTTCTGGGCAGTTCGGGGTGGAGGCGGAAATTTTGGCATCGTGACTTCGTTCTTGTTCCACGCAAGCCCGGTCACCTCGGTCTATGGGGGGCCAATGTTTTGGCCAATGGATCAGGCGTCAGATATGCTGCATTACTGGCAGGATTTAATCTTGAAAGCCCCAGAAGAACTATATGGATTTTTCGGGTTAGGTGCAGTACCACCAGCTCCACCCTTTCCCGAAAAGTACCACGGGCAAAATATGGGTTACGTGCAATGGTGCTATACGGGTCCTCAGGAGAAAGCCGAGGAAGTGTTCAAGCCCATCCGTAATCACCGCCAGCCAGCAATAGATTTCGCCGGTCCGATCACGATGCCGGCTATCAACAGCATGTTTGATGGTTTATATCCTGCGGGCTACCAGTGGTACTGGCAGGCCGATTTCTTCAAGCATTACGACGATGCCGCGATAGACAAGCTGATCAAGGCTGGCAATGAAATGCCCACGATCTTTTCAAATATTCACCTCTATCCGATCAATGGCGCCGCAAGCAAGCTAGGACCACACGATACAGCCTGGGCGTACCGCGATGCAAATTTCTCCCAGGTGATCGTGGCAGTCGATCCAGATCCAGCCAATAACGAACGCATGACGAGGTGGGCAAAAGCTACCTGGTCTGACCTGCATCCCCATTCAGCAGGAGGTGCTTATCTTAACTTCAAAATGGATGAGGGCGAAGATATCGTAAAAGCTGGCTACAAGGACAATTATGCCAGGCTATCACAGATCAAAGCCAAGTACGACCCAAATAACTTCTTCCACATCAATCAAAATATCCGCCCAAGAGCATAGGACGGTTGTTATTCTAGACTATCTCTATATCAGCAGCCAGTTCTGCCGAAGAACTGGCTGTTTTATTTTAACGGAGAAATTTAATATCAAACCCCAGGAAAATAACTTGCTTCTAGCAAGACCTTTCACTCCATCATAGGCGTAATGAGAGATCAGGCTAATAAAGGCAAGGACTTATTTACTTCCGGGGCATCAGTGCCATCGTATCGTCGTAGGCGGCTTTCATCTTTACGAACATGGTCTGGGCATCATCCGCCGTCAGTTTAGAATCAAGCAGGGGCAGGTAGATTTCCTCTTCCTTGGCAAGATGTAATTTTAGTAGAGCATACAAACCGTATAAAACACGCCTCAGAGCCGCAGCCTGGATGGATGTGACTGTAAGCGTCGATGGGTGGACGCGCAGCGAACCCAGCTCATCGGTGAGGCGTGCGACTTCAACGTGGTCGCGGACCATTGTCGCGGTGGACAGTTCGCTGCCCATAATTTGTTGAACCATTGGGTATAGTGCCAATTCTTCCGCTTTAGCGTGGGCAGTTAATTGGCGGGTGAGGAAGCTATACGACTGTTCGATCCTGTCATGCGCTTGGGTGGTCAGGCTTTCATTTATAACATCCGCAGTCTGACGTAATAATTCAATCTGCCGATACAGCTCTCTATGTTCGTCTCTTAGGGTTTGGGTTATGCTCGCCATAAGCTATTCTCCTTCGGGGTCTATATACATTCATAGTATATTACAACTTCGAAATGTGTTAGCTATCAATTCTTAGCAGATATCTGGATTTATTCCTTCCCCGCAGGTTATGTAGGTTAGATAGTGCCAGATTTTCCCTAACTGTTCTGAAACGAAATCCGGTCAGATCCCTGTTACCGGCGGCATGGTCAAATGACCGCCTAAATCGCCCAGCTCGGGGATATCGATCTCCAGCATGCCCAACGTAGCTGCCAGCTATTGACTTGCGCCCAGGATATGGAGACCATATAAACCTTCAGGTCTTAGTTAGGTTCTTCATCGCGCATGGTGAGCTTGTGGCTGGCAGCCTTGTCCACCAGCCAGATGGGCTTCGTGCCTGCGGGGCGGATCAGCTGGGCGGGCAGCTCACTCGGTTGGTAGGGACCTTCGAGAACATTTTCCAGCACCTGGGCTTTATCGGCACCGGAGACCAGGAACACCACCTGGTTGGCCTGATTAATAAAAGGAGCGGTAAATGTGATCCGGTCCATCTCCAGATCTTCGACGTACACCTCCGAAACCCATTTCTCCTGTTCGTTGAGCACCGCCGTGTGAGGGAAAAGCGAGGCGATATGCCCATTCTCACCCAGCCCCAGCATAACGAGATGGAAATTCAGGTTTGACTTGCTGAAAAATTCCTTCAGCTCCCGTTCATATTCACTGGCTGCTTCCTTCGGGGAATGTTCACAGCGGATGGGGTGAATATTTTCCGCCGGGATGGGTACACGGTCAAGCAGAGTTTTTCGAGCCATGCGGGCGTTATTCCGCGGGTCATCCTTCGGCACGCAGCGCTCATCGCTCCAAAAAACGTGCACCTCGTCCCAGTGGACGCGCTCGCGATAAGGTGAGGTGGCCAATAATTCAAATGTGCGACGTGGGGTTTCGCCTCCAGAAAGAGCCACACTGAAGTGACCACAGATCAAGCTGGCTTGCCGTGATTGGATGGTGAAAAGATCTGCTGCTGCCTGGCTTAATGTTTCCAAATCGTTATAAATGTGGATCATTTCATCCTCCTGATTTTGGCTGATCGAGAAAGACCGGCTGTGACCACTGCCGTCCATCCTGGGCGATGAGCGCTTCTGCACTGGGTGGTCCCCAGGTACCACTGATGTAGTTAGGGAAGTCTGAAGGGGCAACGCTTGCCCACACCTCCAGAACGGGTGCGATCACACTCCAAGCGCATTCTACCTGGTCAGCGCGCATGAACAGGGTGGCATCACCGCGGATCACATCTAGGAGTAACGTTTCATAGGCTTCCGGTGGGGTGGTATTGAACGCTTCAGAATAACGGAAGCGCATCTCCTGCGAGCTTAACCGCAGGTCAATCCCAGGGACCTTAGCCTGAAAGTGCAAGTTGATACCTTCGTCGGGTTGGATCTCGATCTCCAGCCGGTTGGGCAGCCAATCCTGGTTGGCAGATGCCGGGAATGATTGATGCGGTACGGGACGGAACTGGATGATAGCTTGAGAGACTTTTTGCGCCAGGCGTTTCCCGGTGCGCAGATAGAAGGGAATATCCTGCCAACGCCAATTATCGATAAAGAGCTTGAGGGCAGCGAAGGTCTCGGTGCTGGAATTGGGGTCCACGTCTGGCTCACTGCGGTAGCCTGCCACACGTTCCCCTTCCATCCAGCCGGGTCCATATTGGCCTCGGGAGGCATACTGGTGCAGATGGTCGGTGGGTATGGGTCGGATGGCGCGCAGGACGTCCACCTTACGGGCGCGGATTTCATCGGCGGTAAAGGCGGCTGGCGGTTCCATGGCGATCAGAGAGAGGATCTGCAGCAGGTGGTTCTGGATCATATCGCGCAACGCCCCCGAATGGTCGTAGTACCCTCCACGATGTTCCACTCCCACCTGTTCGGCCATGGTGATCTGCACGTGGTCGATGTACCGCCGGTCCCAGATAGGCTCAAACAGGGCATTGGCGAAGCGAAATGCCAGAATATTCTGCACCGTTTCCTTTCCCAGGTAGTGGTCGATGCGGTAGATTTGGGATTCTTCCAGCGTTTTGAGTAAGGATTGATTCAGCTGGCTGGCTGATTCCAGGTCATGCCCGAAAGGTTTTTCGAACACCACCCGGGCACGCTTACGGTCACTGACCAGATGGGTTACTCCCAGGGTGTGGACGATGACTTCGTCAATCGTTGGTGGGGTGGCGAGGTAGAATACTCGCTCTGCATGCTCGCCCCAGGTTTTGTCCTGTCCATTCAATGCTTTGGCCAGATCCTCGAAGGTCTTTGGGTCGCTGAAATCACCCGTCAGGTAGGCTGCCAGGTGGCTGGTAAAATCCTTCCACTGGTCGGCTTTAGCTTTTCCCTGCCGGGAAAACTGGTTGACCCCGTCTAACAGGCGTTTATTTAAAGCTTCCAGGCTGATTAGTTTACCATCCACCCCGTATATAATAAATTTTTCTGGCATTAAATCATCGAGAAAGAGGGTATAGAATGCCGGGATCAGTTTACGCCAGGTGAGATCTCCGGCTGCGCCAAAGATAATGATTTCCACAGGAGGCAGATTCAATTTAGCCATGGTCTACTCCTGTACTTTCGACCATTGGGTGTGGAAGACACCGCGCTGGTCGACGCGCTCATAAGTGTGGGCACCAAAGAAATCACGCTGTGCCTGGATCAGATTTGCCGGCAGGTGGGTCGAGCGCAGACTGTCGATATAAGCCAGAGCTGACATAAAACCGGGTACGGGGATGCCCAACCCGGCGGCAGTCAGGACCATCCCGCGCAGGTCATTGAGGCGCTCGGTCAGCGCCTCACCGAGCAGAGGATCCAATAGCAGGTGAATTAACTCAGGCTGCTTGCGATAGGCGTCGCGGATCGGCTCAAGCAGCCCAGAGCGGATGATGCAGCCTCCCCGCCAGATCCTGGCGATGGCAGACAGGTCCAGATTGTAACCGTAGGCTTTGGAAGCTGCAGCCAATTGAGAAAAACCCTGTGCATAAGTCAAAAGAGTGGCAGCGTACAGCCCCCGCCGGGCTTGCTCGATGACTTGATTTCGTTCGACCTTCTGATTAAGTATCGGTGCCCCAAATTTCTGGATGATGGCGGCGCGTTGGTCTATTAGTCCCGACAAGTTGCGCATGACCACGGCGGTGTCGATGGTGGGTGTCGGGACGTGCAGGGCGAGCGCATCCTGGGAGGTCCACATGCCGGTTCCCAGCTGGTGAGCAGCATCCAGCACTACATCCAGAAGACGCTTGCCAGTAATCTCATCCACTTTTCGGAAGATATCGGCGGTGATCTCCATCAGGTAACCATTCAGCTCTGCCTGGTTCCAGCCCGAGAATATCTCCCCAAGCTCGTCATCGGTCAAACTCAGGCCACGCGAGAGCAGGTCATAAGTCTCGGAGATCAATTGCATCAGACCGTACTCTATGCCATTATGCACCATCTTGACGTAATGACCTGCGGAGTGTGGTCCGAGATAAGTCACGCAGGGTTCTCCATCCACGTGGGCGGAAGCTGCCTCCAGGATATCCTGCACACGCTGGTAGGCGATTGTGGGTCCGCCTGGCATCATGCTCGGTCCGTGGCGTGCACCTGCCTCGCCTCCTGATACGCCCATGCCAGAGAAAATCAGCCCTCTGGCTTCCAGGGTGCTTTCGCGCAGGTCGGTATCGGTGAAGTGGGAATTACCTGCATCGATGATCATGTCTCCCTGCTCGAGCAGGGGCAGCAGGTCGCGAATGACGCTATCCACGATGGGTCCCGCCGGGACAAGCAGCATAACCGCCCTGGGCGACTGCAGTGCTGATACGAAGTGGCGGATGTCTCCTTCAGCTTGCACGGGCAAACCAACCGCCTCCGCACGCAGGAGCTCCACCTGTTTGGGATCTTTGTCATAACCTGCCACGCTAAAACCGTGTTCTGCCATGTTGAGCAGCAGGTTGCGTCCCATTACCCCCAACCCCACCATACCGATACGGCATGTTCCTTCGGTCATTTTTCTCCTTTAGATGGTAGTTTATGTATCAGGATGAAATTCCCAGCGCAGTGAGCTTTGTGCGTGTGGTTGGAGCATCAAAGTGCAATATACCGTGGATGCCCAGGCTGTTGGCTACTTCGATAAACAAAGGCCGGTCGTCGATGTAAGCCACCTTTTCCGGCAGAGATTGGGAAACATCCAGGGCAATGCGGTATATATCCAGGTCCGGTTTGCGGAAATGCACAAAACAGGATGATACGAAAGTATCGATCAGCTGGTCAAGGTGGAACATTTCAATACGGTAGGAGTTGATCTCCCTGCCCTCATTGCTGACAGCGATGGTTTTAAGCGGATGCCGGTTTTTTATCGAACGCACCAGGTCGAGCATCTCAGGATAGGGTTGCGAGAGCGAAAGCATGAAAGATTTAAACTCCTCCAGCTGGAACAGGCGCTTTTGGTAGAAAACCACTCTTTGCAGGTATTCGTCCAGGCTCAATTTCCCTTCTTCATAGGTGTCGTACGTCAGGTGGTGGCGCTCTTCCATGTCAGCAAAATCCAGCCGGAAGTGTTCGGCTGCCGATTGCCTGGCAGCACGATCCCAACCATTGGTCAGCAACACACCGCCAATATCGAGGAACAGGGTGGTGATACTGCCTTCTGCCATGCTCAACAGCCCTTCTCCGATGCTTGTTCCTGGGGCAGGGGAGTGATCAGGCGCACCACACGGTCGAAGAAGAGGTAATCCCAGGCCCAATTAATTAAAACCGACAGACGGTTGCGGAAGCCGATCAGTCTATACAGGTGCACGCTCAACCAGATAAGCCAGGCAGGGAAGCCGGTGAAGGTAAATCTCCCCAACCGCACTACAGCCGCATTCCGCCCGGTGACCGCCAGCATACCCGGGTCCTTATACTTAAACGGCTCAGGCTCGGCTCCTTCAACTTGCCGGATGATGCTCCTGGCAGCCCACTCCCCCTCCTGTGTTGCGACCGTGGCGATCTGTTGCAAAGGGTGTGCCTCCTGTTCCACATATGCCAGGTCTCCCACGATGTACAGATCGTTGTTTCCTGCCACTTGCAGGGTGGGTAAGACATCCACCTGGCCATTATGGCGAGTGGGGAAATCCCATTTCTGAGGCAAGCTAATGCCCCCCACACCTGCCGTCCAAACCACCGTCTCGGTTGGGATGGTCCTGCCATCTTTCAATATCACTGCATGTGAGGTGATCTGGCTGACAGGAGAACCCAGTTGGACATCGACCCCCATTTTCGTCAGGTGCTTTAGAGTGTAGTTATGTAAACGTTCGGGCACGCCGGTGAGCAGGCGATCGGTCGCTTCCAACAGCAGGATACGCACCTGGCGAAAATCCAGCTCAGGATAGTCCTTACGTAATGGCACCCGAACCAGCTCTGCCAGCGCACCGGCATATTCAACCCCGGTTGGTCCCCCGCCGACAATGGTGAAGGTCAGCATTTGTTCGCGCAGGGTCTCATCGGTTTCATAGCTGGCGGCTTCGAACCGGCACAGGATATGATTACGCAGCACCACAGCATCGTCCAGCGTTTTCAATGGAAAGGCATGATCTTCAGCACCAGCCACACCCAGGAAGTGAGCCTTGCTGCCCACTGAAAGGATCAGGTAATCGTAAGGGATACGATGGCTGCCCATGCGAACCTGGTGTTGGGAGGGATCAATCCCGGTCGCCTCGCCCATCACGAAGCGGGTGTTGGCATAGCGGTGCAGGATGCTTCTCACAGGGTAGATGATATCCTCAGGTTCCAACTCGGCAGCTGCCACCTGGTAGAGCAGGGGCAGGAAGGTGTGATAGTTATTCCGGTCGACCACGGTGACATCCACGGGGGCTCGAGCTAAAACCCGTGCTGCCCATAGACCACCAAACCCTGCTCCGACAATCACCACATTTGGGCGCATGCTATCCACCTCTTTTTAAGCTGTTGTTCCAGGTATGCTCTCAGTGAGACTGCATTGTTGAGCTCCAGCTCTTTTGTGCTGAAAAGCAGGGTGATATTGCCTTTACGTGCCGCATCCAATAGCGGGCGCCACCCATCAGGATTACCATCCAGCTCGTCGAAGTATCGTTTGTTGAACTCGCACCACCTATCAGGGTCATGCCCGTACCAATGGCGCAGGTCATTACTGGGGGCTGCTTCCTTGGTCCAGGCCTCAATTTTGAGTGTTTCTTTTTTATCCCCCTGGGCCATAGACGGTCGACCAAAAACCTCTGTCCATCTTCTACTGAGGCAGGGGTGTATACCCTTTTTATACTGATCATAGGCTGCTCCTAGCTTTCCAACAGCTGGCGCTTTAAGGTTTGTGCCAGCCAGGTCTGGTATTCGTCTGCCGACCAGCCTGAATGCCTCACCAGCTCGTCGAAAACCACCGGAAGGCACAACGCCTGCAGGATGGCAGCCGCATGGGCTGCATCCAAACCGGAATGCAAGTGGGGTTCAAGACTAATGGCGAAATTCTGTAAGCCCTCCCGACGGCCGACCAAAGCCTGGCTTAGCTCGGCTGCGGCTCTCGGGTCGGCTGCGGCTGCCCCGGTATAGATGGCGGTCACTTCGGCACCCATCTCCCATTGCCTGCGTGTGGCTTCAGCCAGCTGTTCCAGGCGCAGCTCAGGCTGGGCAGACTCCTGGCTGCTGTTAAGCACCTCGCGGATGTGGGTGCGTTCATGCCAGGAATCGCGTATCGCCCTCAGGATGCCACGCTTCGAGCCGAAGATAGCATAAACCGTACTGGTGGCTACTCCGGCGCGCTCGGCAATGGCTTCAATGGTGGTGCAGATGTAGCCTTGCTCAAGGAATAACGCCTGGGCGGCAGTGACGATCATGTCGCGGGTAGCCTGGGCTTGCCGCTGGCGGTGGGTGATTTTAACTTGATTATTGACATCTGCCATAAGATGTAGTATACCTATACTCATTATAGTTTAACTATATTATAGGAAGGGAAGAGGAAATTGTCAAGAGATGGGGTTAAGAGGGGGGCGAATAGCGGATTTTATTTACAATTGTCCGAGGCAGATCCAAAGGTAAAAAAACTGCAAGCGCAGCAACTGCTTTACATCGTTTGAAAAAAAACGAAACAAAACGAAGAGCTTTTTACAAACCGGTATTAGAAGGTAACCACTGGCATATCAGGATGTAATATCTCCTCTACCGTAGCTCAGCTTGAAGGAGTTGAGATCAAGGGCAAAAAAATGGTGGCAATTTAATGTAACTACTCACCTATGATGTCATTGCGATAAGGACGCTCTCAGAATCCGCGAATCCTTGTACACTCCGAAGTCCTTAGAAGCAATCTGCTCTGTATTTTATTCATGATCTCGAGTGGTTTTTGCTATTGGTGAGTAAATACCAACACTAGAATAGAGCATTTGTACTAAATTGTCAAGTCGCAATTTCAGGTTCAGACGAAAATACGGAAAAGATAAAATCGAAATGGAGAGCGGCATGGAGAGTAGTACAAAAAAACCTACTACCACTGACGAATACATCACCCAGTTCCCGGATGATGTCCAACAAATCCTGCAAAAGGTGAGAGCGGTGATCAAGGAATCAGCCCCTGGTGCGGTAGAACGGATCAGCTATGGGATGCCTGGATTTTATCTAAATGGCATGCTGGTCTGGTTTGCCGGTCATAAGACCTACATTGGGTTTTACCCAACCGGTGAAGGGATTGAGGCATTTACCAAGGAGATTTCAAGTTATAAATGGTCGAAAGGGGCGGTGCAATTCCCTTTGAACCAGCCCATCCCGTATGACCTGATCCGCAAGATGGTGAAGTATAGGGTGGAAGCGAATAAGAAGAAATAAGGGAGCGGAAATTACTGGTATGGGGGCACTCAGGCAATGAGTCAATAAGGCACTCAGGTGATTTGGGATTACGATAATTACGGTTGGAGTGATCGTAAAAAAACCGGTGTCTCTCAATTTTTAGGTGATTTATTATATTGTAGCGATAATCTCATCACTCCACCTTCTCAATAATATAACACCCTACGCGGCTCGGATGGTCTTGCACAAACTGATCCCTGCTCATACCCCGAATTAACCATAGCACCAACATATCAAGGCTAGCATCTAGGGTTGAGAGAAAGTTAATGAACAACTTTCAGCCACTTCCTACACTTCCAGGTAATTTGGTAAACTTTTAACCAGTCCTATTCTACCGCCTTACCAAGGGCAGGTGAGACCATAGGATAACCTGCAACGGGTCATATTCGTAGGCTCCAACATCACAAACGGGAACGCCATCGCCATTTCCATCCAGCGGGCGCGTAAAACCGCGCTGGTCGGTGGTGAGCGGGTTCTTCATTGCATCCAGGCATCCATCCGGGTTTCCAGCGTCGATAGCCGGGCTACCTGCCACCAGCCGGTGAGTGAAGGTCGGACCGCCATTATACGTAAGCGGGGCAATCACGGGGTCAACGTTTAGCTGGTCGCCAGTGCCGCTGCTGAAGGTGCAGCCCATAGTATCGCCGATGAGGTTATAACCTTGTGAGTCGACAGTCCCATAACAATCTGGTCCTTGAGTACCGGCTAAATTTCCAGCCAGGATGGTATTCGCCATTACCACCTGGCCGCCATGCAGGTCGAACATAAAGATGCCGCCCCCTGAATTGTAAGCCTGGTTCCCGGTTATGGTGACGTTCCTGAGCAGCAAGGCTTGGTCACCTGTCCCGGCGTAATAAATCCCTCCACCATCATAAGAATACCCAGGGTTCTCATTTTCACTGATCGTGCTGTTTACGATACTGGCGTTCTGGTTTATTATTAAGATTCCCCCATTGCTGTTATCGCTGATGGTGCTGCCTGTTATGGATAACGGACCATTAATACTATAAATTCCATTACCGATGTTTTTACGGAATGTACTCCAAGTCACCGTTACAGGTCCATAGCTATACATCCCGCCGCCGGTGGGATCGGGGCCGCGATTATACTGTACGGTGCTATTATCGATCGAGAGGGTGCCCCAATTGGTAATCCCACCCGAGTATTGCGTGTCTAATCCATTTTGGACGATGAAGTACTCGATGTGAGCATTTGCCGCGGACACAATTTCAATTCCCTGGCGGGTGCCCTGCCCATCGATGGTAGTGCGACCAATGCGGTTGCCGAATGCCTGGTCCCATCCCCCGGAGAGCGAGATATCTTTATTTATATAAACAACTTCTTCGCCATAACCGTAGTAAGTCTCAGCGGTTACCTCGATTGTGTCACCTGAGGCAGCTCGATACAGGGCGCCGTCGATCGTCCCGCAGGCTGTGGGAGGGGTGAGGCAGTCATAACCATCATAGCCACCCCTGGCGACGTACAATATGCTGGCGGCGGTGGCTGGAGGAGATTTCGACGGTAGGATAAGCACCAGCAAGAACAATATGAATGCATAAAGCGAACATTTCATCAGCCTGTTCATAGACCTTTCCTTTCCAGGGTACCATCAACCCCTTATGTGCCTTTTTCTCCCGGCTCGATCTTGCTCTCAGCCAGTTTCTGCTCCTGGCGGTCTTTGGCTGCCCCTGCTGCATCACCCAATTCCTGACGGGCTTGGGCGCGGGCAGCGTAACCCCTGGCCACTCCCGGCCAATTCTCAATAGGTTCCAACACTTTAAGGGCACGCGAGGCAATTTCGACCACTTCAGCTGGCTGCTTTACAATTAAGTCAGCATTCGCCAGGTCAGCCTGGAGGATCCAGTACCAACCCAATCCCTGCTTGTGGTCATCACTATCTCCATTTTCGAATACCACCCGGGCGCCATCCAGCAGCGTCAAACCTTCCTTCACCTTCGCTGCGACGATGAGGTTGGTGCCGGTAGACATCAAAGACCGCCCCAGGGCGATCTCATCCCCAGATGCGCGTGCCGCGGTGATTTCGCGCATACCAATCTCGAGCGCATCCTGCGGTCGTTGAAGCATGCGCAGGATGTTCCCCTGCCGCATCAGGCAGTAGGACAACACTCTCTGCTGTTCCGCATACGCCGGGTTACCTGCCTCGAGCTCCAACGCGGTGAGTTTTGCCTCGGCATCCTGGTACGCATCCAGGGCTTTTTCCAGCTCTTCGCTCACTTCCGCATCCCATAATGCCGCTTCGATTTGGTTTTCTATCGCTTTGACTTTATCTAAATTTTCGCTCATGCTGCCTCTCGTGGTCGGTCATTGCTGCCGGAACATTCATTGGATCAATAATCACCGATTGACCAATGGTAGAAAGAGCCATTGGGGAGGTGCTGTCGGGTTATACTCAAATGCTCCCATATCGCAAATAGAACTACCATCACTATCTCCATCTAATAGTCTGATAGTGCCTATTTGGTCTACCGTGATGGGATTACCCAATTGATCTGCACATCCATTTGGGTTGCCTCCATCAATTGCGGGGCTATCTGCCCGGATGGCGACCGTTCCGGGAATGCCAAAAGGCAACGAAAGCTTAGGGTCAACGCCGGTTAAGTCACCCACAGTGGTAATAAAATTACAGCCTAAAAGGTCTTCCACCAGGTCATAACCAGCTGAACGGATATCACCGGTACAATCGGGCCCGCTGGTTGCCTGGTTATCTGCCAGGATCGAATTTCGCAAGGATATTTGGGCATTATTACTCCAAACTCCTCCACCAGACCGGGCTGCGCTATTTCTGACGATAGTTGTATTACTGGCTTGAATGGGATAGCCGCCTGCTCTGAATATTCCTCCCCCATCAGACTGATCACCGGGGGTAGTCCCTGCCTTATTATAGGCAACCGTGGTGTTTATCAGGATAATTTCTCCGATGTTGCTATTTATTCCACCGCCATTTCCGGAGGAGGAATTATTTAAAATTGCACTGATTTTTAATTACGATATTGTTATAAGTATAAATCCCACCGCCATCTGAGCCAGAATTGCCACTGATGGTGCTGTTCTCGATCGTCATATAGTGACCATTAATACCGCCTCCTGGCCCACCAGCGACATTTCCAGTTACGGTGCTGTATTTTATATGTAGATCAGTGTCAGAAGAATCAATGCCTCCACCCCAGTTAGAACTGGCGTTATAGGTCACCGAGCTATAATTTATTTCGATTTTTCCACCTATCATGCTGCCAATCCCGCCTCCTAGGCCAGCCGCATTATAGATTATGATACTGTTATTCAACGTAATCATACTTTCGCCGCTGTAGATGCCACCTCCGCGGCTTGTTGCCGAATTCCCAATGATCAGACTGTCGTTCAACGATAATCGTCCGAAGGTAGCCATACCGATACCACCGCCGTTCCATGGGGAAGGGTTATTGGGGTCAGTATCCTGCGCATTGTTTGCATAGATGATCGAGCTATTAATAGTGATTTTTGATCGATTTCCGATATATATCCCGCCCCCATCACCTTCGGGCGAGAGTCCGTACCTTACCAACAATCGCTCAAGCGATGTGCTGACATCGGAATTGATCGTAATTCCCCGGTGAAAATTTTGACCATCGATAACCGTGTAACCAGCCTGATTGGTGAAATCAGGTGTCCACCCGCCAGAAATGGTGATATTTTTTTGAAATCAACACTACTTCATAACCTGCAGGTTCGGTAAACACCCCCGTGGATACATAAATCGTATCTCCAGGGGTAGCCTTAATCAGTGCAGCATTGATCGTGCTGCAGGGTGTAGCCGGAGAGCGGCAGTTATTGCCATTACTACCCTCAGGGGTAACGAACCAGAGCGGTATGGCGGGAGGTGGGTGTAAATGATCAGGATCGGCTTCGTAAGCACCGATATCGCAGATATTTTCACCATCGCTATCTCCATCCAGGGGGCGGGTAAACCCGCGCTGATCGATCGTAAGCAGGCCGCCGTTTTGATCCAGGCAGCCAGCGGGGTCTCCTTCATCGATGGCTGAGCTGTTTGCATACAGCCAGTGAGTGAAGGTCGGTCCACCGTTATCCAGCAGCGGTCCGAGTTTCGGATCCATGTCGAGCTGGTCGCCATTGGAGCTGATTATGGTGCACTCGAATGTATCGCCGATTATGTTATAGCCTTGCGAGGTGATCGGCCCGTAACAATCAGGTGCGTTATTGGCAATATTCCCTGACAGGATGGAATTGGACATCAGCAGCTGCCCACCATAGCTATTGTCAATATAGATACCGCCGCCATATGACGTGGCGCGATTACCCGTAATGGTGACGTTCCTCAGCTGCATGGTCCGATCTTGACCAGCCAGATAATAAATCCCTCCTCCGTCGTTGTAATAACTGGTATTCGTATTCCCACTGATCGTTGTGTTTATGATGATTGCGTCCTGGTTGTGAAGATAGATGCCGACTCCACCGCTATTATTGCTGATCGTGCTGTTTAAGATGGTCAACGGTCCGGCTTGCTGCCAATTGTAGATGCCAGTACCAATGTTATTGCCAATCGTGCTCCATTTAACGGTCAAGGTGCCAGAGTTGTCAATCCCACCTCCACCCAGATCCGCGCCCTGATTATCCCTGATGATGCAATGATCGAGAGTGAGAATGCCCTCATTTACTACCCCCCCAGAGGCTGCGGCAGTAAATCCATTTCGAAACATGAAATGGTCTATGGAGACGAAGGTTGTTGTGCCAACAATGTATATTACCCTTCGCAGGTTCTGACCATCCACAACCGACATCCCCGTTTGGACATTAAATTCCGAATTCCATCCACCGGATAAAATTATGTCTTTATCGATGACGACAACATTTTCATCGCTGCCGGAATATGTTTCAGCAGTGACCTCGATGGTATCACCTGGTAACGCCTTGCCCAATGCACCATTGATGGTGAAACAAGGCATAGCCGGACTAAGGCAATCATTGGCATTGTTGCCGCTTTTCGCTACATAGAATGTACTTGCAGCTGAAGCATGGGATATGCCGGATGAAAGGATCACAGCTGCCAGAATGAAGAAGCCAACCAGAACGATCGTTTTCATCAATCGAAACATTTGGACCTCCAATTCGTGCCAGATGGTAGAAACAGTAATTCGATAGTTTTTTCCACCTTAAATTTATCAATTTAATGGTTCTTTTTCTGGATAATGGCGCAAGATACTTACTTAAAACCGATAAAGGTAAGATTAATATTGTAGCACTGAATTTTAAATGGTTAGCAGGACATCCGCATAAGTGAGTCGAATCGATAATATGTTGGGAAGTCGATATAGGCACTGTATCTGGAATGAGAATCGAGCCGGTTATGATAGCATCACCTCCCGGGTGCTATCGTTATGGTAACCCAGGCGAAATCAGCCAGGCGTCTGAGCTGATAGTTGAGCCATATTCACCGTTTTCTCCACCGGTTAGCCACACACGACCGTTTGGTAACAGCACCCCGGCTGAATAAACACCTGCCTGCGGCAGCATACCTGCACTATCCCAAACACCCCTCTGAGGATCGTACATTTCGACCAGGGCTGCATATGAGTCATTCATCCAACAACAATCCCGGTCGAACGCACCTCCGCTTACCAACACGCGCCCGTCTTGGAGTGGCAGCATCACATGGCCATAACGCGCCTGGAAGAGCTCCCCGGCATCCGCCCAGGTATTCGAAACGGGGTCGTATATTTCTGCATTGGTCAGAGGCTTGCGGGTCGGATTGTCCCCTAAAGTGTCCTCCAGGGCAATCCCACCCACCACCAAAACCCGGCCATCGGGTAGGCGCGCTGATTCGGCCGATATGCGCATATGGATCATCGCACCGGTGGCGGTCCAGCTATTCATAAGCGGGTCATAAACGAGCGCATCGCCTCCAGCAGGGACGCCCCTGGCACTTCCACCCCCCACCACCAAAACCCGCCCATCATCGAGGAGCTGGGCAGTGTGGCTGGCGCGATCTGACTCTAAGGCCATTGCACCGTACCAGCTATCGGTTTGTGGGTCGAAGATTTCAACCCGGTCAGATTGCACACCTGCGCCAACTGCACCTCCCACCAGCAGCACACGCCCATCACTCATCAGGGTGGCGCTATGCTCAACGCCGTGGGAGGTCAGCATGGGCAATACCGTCCATACATTGGTAGATGGGTCATACAATTCTGCATCAGCCAGCCAGGATTGATAGTAATTTGACCCGCCGATGACCAGCACACGACCATCGTGGAGAAGTGTGGCAGTATGGCTGATGCGAGGCGTATGTAGCGGCGCTGCTAGGGAGGATGTACCAGTTGCCGGGTCGAAGACCTCGACCTCCGATAGCTGCAAGTACGTGCTCATCCTGCCCCCTACCAGCAAGACCCTGCCATCGGATAAGAGTGTGGCAGTGTGTTGAGACCGGGGAAGCACGAGCGGATTCCCACCAATTATATTAACCAGTGGAGTGAAAGGCGGAACAGGCGTTATATCGAGCCTCTGTACGGCGGTCGGGATGGGCAGCTCTTGAGACAGTGGAATGGCTGTGGGAGGTGCCTGGACTGAATCCATTGGGATCGAGGTTGGAGCAGGGAGGACAACCACTGTCTCACGAATGATACGGGTGACTTCGGCCGTAACGTAGCGGATCTCTGGGGCGATACGGGTCTGTTCGACGATTTGGGTTTCTACTATTATCGTGGGCACAAAGACGGTGGTAACCTGGGGTTCACCCGAGCTGCAGGCGGAAAATAGAAGCAGCGCCGAAAGTAGTGCTAAAAGAAGTAAACGCTGACGCATTTTGCCCTCCCTCAAAGCATATGGAAGATGGCATTTTCCATATACCGCCCAACCAGGTGCTGATTAATTTTATACTCTTTGAAACCAAGGAAAAATGACAATGTCGCGCCAGACAATAATAAGGTCGATTAAATTGTAGCACCAATCTCGAAAGGTGAATGTGTTGCCTGAGGTAACCCTAGCTCAATAAAAATTTATCGCTCGTGGAAGCCTTAGATCTGTCCATTTTTAAACACGCACCTGTGCTTCCGGATGAATTGATACCTAACTACTAGCCCCATGTTCGAACTGGCACCCCAGCCTAACCGGCTGCTATTATCTCCCGTCATCTTGCAGCCAGGTGCGCAGGGTCTCAAAATGCTCCCGGTGATGATCCAGTGAACCGATCGCGCTGGCAGCCAGGGGAAAATTACCCATCCAGGTATACTTTCCCGGCTCAAGCAGGTCTTTTTCGGGGATCTGCCTGGATAACTCGAGGAAGTGCTCGAACTGTGCTTTCCAGTCTGCATATACGATCGACCAGGGTTTGTCTCTGCAGGCTTCAAACAAATAGGCATTCGTCCGGTCTACGTCTTCCTCAGGGTCAGGTCCATTAATCTCCCACCAGCTTGGGTAGTCGGGCAGCGTGTTATGAAGGGCAGCATCCGCCCGCGCCACTGAAGCCTGTTGCCATGACCACATGTGGGCGACAATATCCTTGACTGTCCAATCGGAAGGCAGGAGTGGCTGCAGGATTTCATCTTCACTCAGATCGGAGAGCAGTTCCTGCCAGTGGTTGGAAATATCAAATAATTCATTCAGGAGCTGTTGTTTATCGTTCATATAGCTGCTTCCTTCCCTTTCGCTGATAATGTAATTGTCCTGAAGATTGTAGCACCATCTCAATTTTTTTGATGTACCTTCTTGGTGGATTGAAAAACGATATTGCTAAGACAATTCAACAACACAAATGAACATTTTTTGTAAAATCCGTGCCGATAGTCGAAAATTCGTTATAGTGTATTAATATAAATATCATCTCAATTAGGAACATAATTGAGGCTTTCTTCGTTACAATAGGCAAAGGAAAAATAGGAGGAAAAATGAACAAAAAAATACTAATAGCAGTTATTTTTACTTTGAGCTTTTTAACCGCCTGTGCTCAAACCGCTACACCGGGAGGTTCCACACCTCCAGGTTCGATAACCACGCCCACCCCGGTCGTCAGCTCCCCTGTGCCTACACAGGTGGTTCCCACGCCGACGCACATTCCAGTTGACCGGACGCCTGCCCAATTGGCCGCGATTCAAGAAGTCTCAAAAAAATATAATATCCCTGCAGAGCAGATCCAAATTGCCAACACCGAAGCGGTCACCTGGCCCACGGGCTGCCTGGGGGTGGTTCTTCCCGGCGTTATGTGCACCGATGTGGTGACGCCTGGTTTCCGCATCATGCTGACGGCTAATGGACAGCAGTTTGAAATTCATACCAACCAGGATGGATCGAGTGTGATTGATGCCGCCCAGCAGCTGGCGACGCTCGGGTTTGTGGTGCAAATGTCCGATCATTCCATCCAGGTGGTCAACCCACAAATCCCACTGGGGCCGACCTATAACCCTGCCTTCAATGGTTTTCTACCTCTGGGGGGTGCAATCCTGGGCACAGCTTACGTGCTGGATGTCGCTAATCAATTCAAGGGGGTGGCAGTGGATGCGAACGGGGAGCAGCAGGATTTGAGCTTCATCCAGGGTGCCAACTACGGGTTTGCGATCTGGCGAGGAGGACTGGGAGCTACACCTCTGCTGGCATGGGGCACCCAGCCTACCGGCGATGCTCAAACTTCATCCTTACAGATCAGCAATCCTGACGGTTCGAATCTTCAGACCCTGCTGACCGTCGATAACACAGGAGCCGGACCGGTACAATTAGTCGCTGAGTTATGGTCTGCTGATGGTCAGTCGCTTTACTTCAGTAAGGAGCCGGTCGGGTTGGGAGGCTATATACCTTTCTCGGGTGCTTCAAACCTGTATATAATTGACCTGGCGACGAAGGTTATCACCGAGGTCATCCCCCAGGCACCCTCCACCAGCCCTCAGACTTGTCTGGATGCAATCTCTGGCGACTTCCGGTTTGTGGCTGATCACTGCTCACAGAATGTGATCACCATCCGGAACCTGCAGAACGGTAACACCGCCACCATCCAGGCGCCAACCGATGCCGCGGGTTACCGCCTGATGGGAAGCGCACGCTTTAGTCCCGCGGGCGACCTTGTGGCATTCGCCCTGGCGCAGGGTAACCCCGATGATGAGCGCGGTTGGGTGGCAGTCGGTCCAAGCTCGGGAGGTGCGGGGAAGCTGGTCTTTGCCGGAGATGCCGGGAGTTATTACAACGTCCTCGGCTGGCTGGATGACCAGACTTTGTTGGTGCAGTCAATTTCGATCAATAACCCGGATGCCGGCAATCAACTCTATACCGTCGGGGTGGATGGCACCAACCTGACCAAGGTGGCAGAAGGAAGTTTTCTCACCATCATTGAAAATCGTTGAGGTTTGACATCGAATGATTAATTGCCACAAATGGGTAAGGATAGGATATACCCATATGAGTGTAGCCGGCGCCATCCATCAAGTTTAGCCCTCAGATGGATTGGGAGAGTGCAGCTAAAGTGGTGACTTAGCCTGCCTCTTCGATAAACCAATCCCCTCCAGGATAACAGATCCTGGAGGTCTTTTTTTTATGCCACTTCTCAACTGAGCGTATCAACTGAGGCAAAGTTAAATAACTAATTTTATGTGGTATAATCCTGCGTTCGCTCTTGAAATGGATAAACTTTGTCCAAAATAACTGCGAACGGGCTGGGGTTCGCCTTGGCTCACTCTTCAATGCCAAAAGGACCTTTTTGTGAATTTTTCTTCGTTTGCTTTTAACCCGCGGATTACCGCGGGAATTACTTCTGCTGGTTACACCAGCCCCACTGCTATCCAAATCCATACCATCCCACCAATCCTGGAAGGGCGCGATGTTTTAGGTTTAGCCCAAACCGGCACGGGTAAAACCGCAGCCTTCGTATTACCCATCCTGCAGCACCTAATGGAGGGGCCGCGAGGTAAATTGCGCGTGCTCATCCTTTCTCCAACCCGCGAGCTGGCAGAACAAACCCACACCAACATAGAGATGCTCGGACGCCAGACTGGTTTCCGCAGTTTGACTATTTACGGCGGCGTATCCGCCCAACCTCAAATCAAGGGCTTGAGGTCGGGTAAGGAGATCGCGGTTGCCTGCCCGGGTCGCCTGTTGGACCTGATGGGTCAGAAAGTGGTCAACCTGAGTCGGATCGAGATCCTGGTGATCGATGAGGCCGACCGCATGTTTGACATGGGATTTTTACCAGACATCCGCCGGATTCTAGCCGCCCTGCCCGCCAAACGCCAGACGCTGCTATTTTCGGCTACCATGCCGGAAGAGGTACGCGGGCTGGCAAATGAGCTCCTGGATCGCCCGTTTAAGGTCGACCTGGGTGTATCTCGCCCCGTCGAAAGCATCGGGCATGCTGTTTATCCGGTGGAACAAATCCACAAGGCTGAGCTGTTGCTGGCACTGCTGAAACAATCGGGGAACGGTCAAATCCTTGTCTTTACCCGAACCAAGCACCGTGCAAAGAAACTCGCCGATCAGCTAGTAAAAGCCGGACTGCCCGCCACCTCTCTGCAGGGCAACCTGTCGCAGAGCCGCCGCCAGGCGGCGATGGATAATTTCCGCACCGGGCGGGTTAAGGTGTTGGTTGCCACCGATATCGCCGCACGCGGGATTGATGTTTCTCAGATTTCGCATGTGATCAACTTCGACATGCCAGACACTGCCGATGCATACACCCATCGCATTGGTCGTACCGGGCGCATGGCAAGGCAGGGAACCGCCCTTACGCTTGTCACTAAGGAAGACCTGCCGATGATCCGCACGATTGAGCGCCTGTTAGGACGCTCGCTGGAGAAGAAACGACTGGTTGGATTCGAAGCCCGGTAACCTGGACTGATACAGGTTGCATTTCGCCGTCTCCACGGCTGGTAGAGCAGGTATGTATCCTGACTCATGGGTTATTTTCCGAGACTATCGATATACTTAATCGAAAAAAAAGCACCCCCAGAGTATTTTTCTGGGGGTGAATCTTGAGTTGGTTGACCATCGTCTGCAGTAACAAGGAAACGTAACTACTCACCAAGGGCAAAAACCACTCGTGATTATGAATAAAACGCAGAGCAGATTGCTCCCCGAAAATCTGCGGGGACGGGTTCTAAGGGCTTCGGAGTGTACAAGGATTCGCGGATTCTGAGAGCGTCCTTATCGCAATGACAACATGGGTGAGTAGTTACAAGGAAACATTAGCACAACAGATTAGTAAAGCTTTAGATTCGGTTGCCGACTGGTCTGTATTTCCCGGAAAATTTCTAATTTACTCTTTAGTTGACAAAGGCGATTAATAGGAGTAATATACTCCTAAATAACCTACACGGTTGTAGATCAGGTCGAGAACGTTAACAATAATATACTCTGTTATTTTCTGATCGTTAAGATGGTTTATGTTAAAGTTTGAAAGCAAGGAATTTGGGACTATTTAGTGCTACTTGGCACAGGGGAGTAACTTAGAGGGGTTCAAAAAGGATGCCTTAGTATATGCCCAGCCGGCACATAGAGACTGGCAGGCGAAATTGTCCCTTAGTAGATATGGAATGAACCTTAACTCGCTTGACTCATTAGCTAGACGCTATGGGGGTAATTAGCTTAAAGCACGCGATGTTTAGGGTGTGCGAGCACCCTGGATTGGGCAGGGGGAAATGGGTTCCGAGGATAAAATGAATACCACCCCCCAAGCGAAAGCTTGGGGGGTGGTAGCTTTAAAGAATTAGATCACTTTCTGGTTATAGGCAGGAATATCTTGCCAAGCACGCTGAAGCTCCAGGTAGCGGATGGTAAAGAATCTCCAGCTGCATTGCTGGCTTTTACAAACCAGGTATGTGCCCATGGAGATATATTTACCGTGGTCGTTGTGATGGGAGTGGTTAAAGTAACTGTTGGGGTCTCATCAATATAGAGAATGTAACCCTCAGCAGGAGCGCCATCTGCAGCAGGCTGCCAGGAGAAAGTCACCAGGCTGTCTGTGACCGAGCCATTGGCAGGCGAAAGCAGGGTTGGCGCGTTTGGCGTCTCTGGCAGCTCGAGGCTCCAGGTGGCGGATGCCGGCGAGGCTCCTACAGAATTGGTCGCTTTTATAAACCAGGTGTGACCGCCAGGGAGCAAGTCCAAGGTCGTGGTGGTGATGGGCTCGGTGAATGTGACCACCGGGCTGTCGTCCACGTAGACGATGTATCCTTCAGGGACTGCTCCAAGATCCGCTGCTTTCCAAACGAACGTCACCGGGTTGGTAACCAAACTGCCATTGGCAGGTGAAACCAACGTGGGGGCATCAGGAGCTAATCCATAGGTGCATTGATAGGGTTCATACGATAGGGCGATATCATCCAGATAGATGCCATCCGCAGTGACGCCGGTGTCTGATATGAAGTGGAATCGCAACGCCACATTAGGCTGATTGTCCAAAACAGCTGCGTCGATGACTACATGGTGCCAGTCCTGGAACCCGTTGAAGGTTGCCAGGGGAGTACCATTCCACGTGTTGCCGCCATTGAGGGAATACTCAACGTAAACATAGTCATAACCGGCTTCCAGTCCAAATTTAAACCAACCGCTCAGCTCGGTGTGACGTCTACCCGTTAAGTCGAAGGCAGTCGTGCGAACGAAGTTATCGGAATTATCCAGGTAGTCACCATCCGGGCTGTCCGTCCACGAATGGGTGGGGCTGTGGGCATCCGAAGTGGTGATCGCCCAGCTGTTCGGGGTACCACCGGTGGTCCAACCCATGGCGCCGTCTTCCACCGTGTTTGAGAATACATCCGTGCGCGGTAGAGGGATTGAGGCATTGAGGCTGAATGCTGTATTGTAAGTGTTGTAGCTATCCGTAACGACTGCCGAGAAGTTTAAATCCGTCCCACAGACCAGGCTCGGGTCGATCGAGAATAGATAGGGGGTTGTATTCAAACCGGTATCACCCGCGGCGATATCTGCATAAGCTGAATCGGGAGTGCTAACCGTCACACCAGCGGTCAGGCTGGTCAGCTTGGAAGTGATCTGGGTCGAGGTGGTCGCTCCCTGGTTGAGCAGTGCTTCCGAAAGCAGGATGCCCTGCTCACCCGGTTCGGGGAAACCGTTGCCATTCCCGTTCGGGTCGGCAAGCTGCGTCCCTGCGTGGACGAGTGCAGGCACAGGGTCAAGGAAAAAGTCCTGCGTTGTGGTATTGCCGGCTGTTACGCTGACACCGCCGGCAAAATCATTGCCCGGGTAGCCTGGTAGGAGCGGACCTGCAGTAAGGTCATAGCTGCCGGCGATGAGATCGATCGAGAAGTGACCCGTTTGATCGGTAACTGAACTGAAGTTGTAGCTTGAACCTTCAGCGAATAACGGTACATCCGCGATCGGCTGGTTAGTCACCGAGTTGTACACAAAACCTTCAATTGTCCCCTTCGGTTGACCGCAGGATGGAAACCTGAATGACCCGATGCGGGTACGCCAGTTGCTTCCACTTGTGGAATACTCCTGGGTATACCAGAAGGTGCAGTCATCGGTTGGGTCAATCGTCAGCATGGAATAGTCACCCCAACGGTTTGATCCCGTCTGCGATCCTGGACCCTGGAAAAGCTGGGCTTCATTCTGGGTGAGCAGGTTGGGAGTTTCACCTGCCAACCGTCCCGCGTAGCGTATGGCGGGGTACATCGCACTGCTGGAGACACTGTACCCGACGGCAATGTTACCTTCGCCATCGGCGGCGACGGAGCCCATCCAGCGATAGTTATCATCAGGCTGGTAGGTGCCCTGTTGGAAGATGGTTGGGCTGCCACCTGGGTCTTTAATTTCGTACCAGCGGATACCATCCACTCCATTTGAAACGACGCTGTGATTGGCATACAGGGTTTCAACGCCGTTCAGGTTGCGGTATTGCAGCTGGAACATCATCCGGTCACCCAGGCTGTCCAGCTGCTGGGCGACATCTCTTTGGGGGACTGAATTCGCATATTGGAACTCTGCAGTCTGCAGGGTAATTGGACCCGTAAAAGTTGAATTGTCAGGGTTAGCCCAATCGGTATGGAATTGCCACAGGTTGAGGCTGTTTGGCGCGGCCACGTTGGCAAAGTACTCCGGTGAGCCGAACGGTGGTAGTGCCCCGCGGATATTTGCGGGTAGAAGCGATCCGCATATAACGTCGGTGCAGTCAAAATGGATTGCGGTCAATGGATCACCTTCGATCATGGCAGCACGATCTAACGCCCACACGCGCACACCAAAAATCGAGCCGAACATATTGGCAGACATATACCAGCCGTCGGTCCAGACACCCAGCTTGGGATAATCATTGAAGGCATCATCAAATGGTGGAGTATTGGCTAGTAATTCGTAGAAATACCAGCCACCGCTCACCGGGTCACCAGTCTGGGAAACGGCGATACATTCATAGTAATTTGGACCCGGCAGAGAAAAATCTGTCACGATCCAACGGTCCACCTGCGGGTCGTATAAGACAACCACATCGCCGCGGTTGTTGTTATCGCAGCTGCTGCCCGGAGGACCCTGGAAGAAATCATTGTATGAAAGTTTTACCAATTGACTACCGGTGGCTTTGTCATAAATGCCCAAGGCGATATTTACGGTTTGTATGTAGACGGTTGGGCCGACATCGCCATTGGTATCTGGAGGTGTCCACCCACCCCCATCCGATTTCGTTAAACCATCAAAATTCATAATCGGATCTGGCATCTGGCCTTTGCCTGGGGATTGTTGGGCAACCGGGTCGATCCAGGTGGGTGAGCCGTTGAGAATAGCCTTGTTTGGCTGCTTGACGGTGCCCGGTGCAGGGAGCTCACCCCCCGTGGAGGGCAGCTGAGGCAGGTCGCGCAGATCACCGTTAAACACTGTTGGTATTACGGGTTGGTCTGAGAACGGACCTTTGACATAGGAAGGGGTAGTACCTCCGTTTTGTGTTCCTGCTTGTGCTTTCTTTATATTTGTAAAGGGGATGAACGAGCTGGATAGCAATCCGGCAATTGCCAGGACTGTCATTACCGATGTCCAGAATTTTCTGGATGTTTGCAACATAAGTTTTCCTCCAAAATTGGGAATGAGATAACGAAGTTTATCAGAATAGGATTAATGTAATATTAGTAATTCTACCTAAATTAGCCGAAAATATAAGCCTATTTTTTAATACTCTATTCCCCAATGGACGTTCCCCGCGAGGCAAGTTTGTTTGATAAAATGAAGCGAGATTTTCACCGACCAATACAGGAGAGCAATGATGCAGAATAATGTTGTTGAGGTGAAGGATTTTCGCAAAGTCTACCCGGGCACGGTTGCGGTAGACAAGATCAGTTTCGAAGTATTCAAAGGCGAGATCTTTGGGCTGCTCGGTCCGAATGGAGCCGGGAAAACCACCACCATGGAAACCCTGGAAGGCTTGAGGCAACCTTCTGCCGGCACTTTGAGCGTGTTGGGTGTCGATCCCGTCCGGTCGCCGGCACGCCTGCGTGACCTGATCGGGGTTCAGCTGCAGTCGTCCGGGTTGCCCGGGAGTATGACACCGCGTGAAGCCATGGAGTTTTTCTGTGCGTATCATCAGGTGCCCTCACGGCATGATTTGCTCGATCGCCTGGGATTGGGGGAGAAGACAACAGCTCAATTCTCTACATTGTCCACAGGTCAACAACGCAGGCTGGCATTGGCATTGGCGGTTGCTCATGACCCTCCGCTGGTGCTGTTGGATGAGCCCACCGCCGGACTTGACGTTGGCTCACGCGTTGAATTGCATGAAGTGATGCGAGAGCTTCAGGCGAAAGGCACCACGATCATCCTCGCCACGCACGATATGGCGGAAGCTGAAAAAATGGCCGACCGGGTCGCCATCTTGCTCAAGGGCAGGATTGCCGCTGAAGGCAGCCCAATCGAGCTCACTGCAGCGGGTAAGGGCCTGGTCAAGATTTCTGTATCATCTGAAGCCTCCTGTTTATCGAAGGAGGGCACTTCGTTCCCCTCGGTGTCAAAGCAATTCACCAAGGATGAATATGTGATCTATTACAGCACTGATCCAGGAGAGACGGTTCCAGCCGTCCTCGGTTATATCAAGGCTCATGATGACCACCTGGTTGACTTGCGCGTCGAAAGACCATCATTGGAAGACAGATTTCTGGAAATCACTCAACCAGATCTACCGACTGGAGAAATATTATGAGTGCCTTCTTTTACCACTTCATGTACGATTTTCGCACCGGCTTGCGTGATAAATCACTTCTGCTGTTGAATTACCTCTTTCCTTTGGGGTTTTACATATTGATGGGTTTGCTCATGACCGGCCTCAACCCTACGTTTGCACCCACCATGATCCCATCGATGATCCTGGTTGCCATGATGGCGTGCACTCTGTTAGGTCTGCCCAATCCGGTGGTCGAACTCACGCGAGGCCGGGATATTTCGCAGCTTTAAGATCAACGGAGTCCCAGCCCTTTCCATTGTCACCATCCCCGTGTTGACCAGCATGGTGCACATTATCCTGGTTTCCACCATCATCACGTTGACAGCTGGACCATTGTTTGGAGCAGGTATCCCTGTCAACTGGGGCTACTTTATCTTGATCCTGTTCCTGACCGCCTTTACCATGGCAAGCATCGGCATGCTGATTGGAGTAGTCTCTCCCAATTCAAGGTCCATCGTCCTGTTCAGCCAGGCGATCTTCCTGCCATCCATGATCCTGGGCGGCTTAATGGTTCCTTCCGAAATGCTTCCGCCTGCTTTATACCGGGTCTCCCTGCTGCTACCCACCAGTTATGCTATGAACGCCTGGAAGAGTCTGGCTTTTGGGATGACGCCGACCTTAGACCCTTACCTGAGTATGCTTGTCCTGCTCGCCAGTGGGATCATCGCATTTGGCCTGGCGATCTATCTATTCAATTGGGATAGTAAAAATCGGCAGGTCGGGCGCAACAACTTATTGGGATTATTGGCTTTGCTTCCATATGTGCTGGGAGCTATATTTTTGTTCAGCTGATCCTGATTAGGAGATAAAATAGTCGAAAGATTAATCTTCAGTTTAATCCCCCTATTTTCGATAATTGATGTATGATTACTCTATCCGAGCAGTTCCGCTTTGGAAATTTGTCTCATCCTATACAATTGAAATGAGAAGAAAGGAGCACATCAATGGCATACAGCTTTAAAAACTCAAAGGGGCAAACCTATTTTCTCCATGCCACGACACGTGTCCTAAAGAGTGGTAAGAACCAGCATTTGTATTACTTCGCGAAAACGGTGAAGGCAGGTGCTTTAGACCTCGTTCCCGCAGGTTATATGGTCGCAGAAAGTAAGACAGGACTGCCCGTATTAAAGAAAAAGTAGATTGCTATCCTATCCCTGGACTGTCAGCCGCCAGTGGATATTCTAAATCAGGCTGAAACGAAAATTAGCCACCCTGAATAGGTTGGTGAAGCTTGAAAAATATGCGGTGCACTTCTTAGGAAGTGCACCGTGTTTTTTGCAGATAAGCATTACTGCCCAAAGAAAGCGTTGACCACTTCAGGGTCAAAATGCCTGCCCGTTTCTCTGGCAATATGTGCAAGCGCCTGGTGCTCAGGCCAGGCATATCGGTAAGGGCGGTTGGATGTGAGTGCATCCCAAACATCCACCACGGCGAATATGCGGGCTGATAAGGGGATGTTGTTTGCCATCAATCCTTGCGGGTAGCCACTCCCGTCCCATCGCTCATGATGGCTGTATGGGATTTCCAACGCAGGTGACAGGTAATCAATCGTTTTCAACATTTCATAGGCATGCACAGGATGCTGGCGCATCACTTCCCATTCGTCAGGTGTGAGCGGACCCGGTTTCAACAATATCGAATCAGGGATGCCCATTTTACCAATGTCGTGCAGCAACGCGCCGCGCCGGATGTGCTGCAGGGCTTCACCGCGTATCCCCATCCGATCTGCAACCCTCAAGGTCATTTCAATCACCCGGTGGGCATGACCAACCGTCTCACGGTCACGCAGCTCCAATGCCTTTGCCCATCCTTCCAGGGTGGCATCATAAGCAATCGATAATTCCGTGTTCGAATCCTGCAGCTGTTGAAATAGGGATGAATTGTCGAGGGCGATGGCAGCCTGACCGGCTAAGGCCTCAAGGAATTCCAGGTGCTCCGGATCGATCGATCGAGGTGCGCGTAAGAAGACTTCGAGCACACCCTTGATCTGTCCTTTGGCGATAAGGGGTATCCCGTAATAGACCTTGAATTCCTCCGCCTGGATTGGGAGCAATTGATTTTCGGCAGGTTGTTCGAGGGTAAGGTTAGGGATATGCACGGTTTTACGTGATAAAACCGCTTTTCCGGGCAGGCCTTCTCTCAACCGCATCGTGGCACCTGCGGGTGTCTCGGTTCGGAATCCACGCCTGGCACCGCATTCCAGCAGCGATGTCCCGATCCTGTGGAGCAGGATATCTGCGGCATCCACGTTGAGCTGAGCCATGATCTGTTCGAGCAAAATTCCCAGGGTGAACTGTAGGTCGGGTCCGGCTGAGATGGCGGCATCGATGGCGCGCAGCGCCTGGAAACGTCGCACCTGGCGTTGGATCGTTTCTTCAGCCACCTTCCAATCGGTGATGTCGGTGACACATCCATCCAGTATCTGGTGAGGTCCATCGGTAATCGATGAACCACCTCCGACCTCCCTGACCCATTTTATCTTTCTGTTTTGGGTATGGATGCGGTATACCAGCTCGAAGGATTTTTGTTCTATCACCGCATTCTGGATATTGATCCAAACCATTTCGCGATCATCCGGATAAATCAGGTCGCCATAGGACGTGGTCCGGTTCCTGATCAAATCAGCAGCATGATAACCAGTCAAATCAAAGCAGCCTTTGCTGACGTATTCCAGCGTGCGGCTTAAATCATTCCTGCACTGGAAAACCATGCCAGGGATATGATCGAGCAGCGTATTAAAGCGTAGGGATAATTCCCTCACAGCGACATCTGTCTTCAGGATTGCACTTCCTTATAAAAAAGAGCTAACAATAGTTGTTTACCGGATCAGTTTATCCTCACATATTGGGGCACAGGTTCCACCGGCAACTTTACCCGGTTATCCTGGTGATTACTCTGCTGGTGAGTGACCAGATTGGCGGCAAGGTCAACCAGGTTGGCGGGTCGAATTGATGATAGCCAACTCCGGTCCTCATCGCTCAGATTGAAGGTCTCACCTTGGTACCCAGATGCAACAGCTATTTCTGGGTTGGTCATCAGCATGCTACGAAAGCTCTTGCTGACGACGGCTGCACACAGCAGGCGGTTCAATTCATCGTTGGATGATGGATATTCTAGCTGTGCGTTGGTCTGCGTTACGGGTGAATCGATCATTAACATTGGATTATCCTCAATTATCGGAATCATACTTATTTTGGTGGTAGCGAATCCTTGATTATTAGCTATGGATAAGCAGGAATCAGGATTATCCACTCAAGTCACCCATGATGGGTAAGCCCAAGATAACGCCGCCAGAGGCAGTCAGTGCGAGGACCATCAGAGCTACGCGTACATAGCGGGAATCGAGCTGAGAGAACTTTAAATAGATGTTTGAAAGGCAGGTGTTCATTTTGAATATCTCCTCTAGGAAAAGTATTTTGTGGTGCTTTGTAAGCATATTATTACACAAACATGCCTCTAAAGTGTCAGTTAAAGGTTAAAAAAAACCCCATTTCCGGGGTTTTTTACCATTTTATTCCCCCCAAATTAACGCAATATTTTATATAAGTGTTCTGTTTCTTCGGACGGATCCAGGCCAAGCTCATCCTGTAAGTATTGCTTGCACTGCTCATACTGGTTCACAATCCCCAATCGGTCGCCCAGTGCTGCATACGCCTGCATCGCCATGCGGTGCGCCAATTCCATGCAGTGGTTCTCAACCAGGATCGCCTGGCAGTGTGTTAAAGCCAATTTTGGGTCTCCTTTTTCAAGCAGCAACAGTGCCAGGGTCAACCGTGCGTGTTCGCAGATCTGGGATAATCGCTGTCGTTCAGTCATCACCCAAATTCCATCACCCTCGGGGAAGAATTCTCCCTGGTATAGCTCTAAGCTTTCCTGGAGCGTCTCGATCTTTTGTGCTGGAGTGCCTGCGCTTTCTGCCTGGGCTAATCTACGCTCAAATTCCTGCACATCATAGCTGTAATCCATATCTGAATTGAATGCATAGCGGCGTTCATTGGCGATGATCACGTCTTGACCCAGGGCATAGCGAATGTAATAGACTGTGTTTCTGAACTGCAAGCGCAGCTGTTCCGTTGAGCTATCTGGCCACAGGGTGATACCTACTTCTTCCTTGGATAAGCTTTTTTGGGGATTGGAGATCAGGAAAAAGAACAGCTCCCGCGCCCGTTTTTGGTTGGCCCAGCTGGGGGAGGTCACAGGCTTTCCATCCAGCTTCACCTGTGACTTGCCCAGCGCATAGATACTTAATTTTGGTGGGATCATCAGGACGGTGGCAGCATGCGGGCGTAATTTGCGTCGCAGAGAGGGGATTTGCTTTTCAAAATTTTCGATCCGGCTCAACAGCTTGACCGCGCGGGGACCGATGGTAATATCCTCGATGTACTTTTTAAGTTCTTCCTTGGTGTTCCGCCCAACTACCACCAGGGGTTGGATGCTGTCCAGGTTGCTGATAAGGCTAAGCGTCTGTTCCAACGAGGCTCTAGCTTTGGCGTGCTCATTGATCAGTGTATAAGCCCGGCATAAAAGCAAAGCTGTACTTGCTGCTTCCAGCTTCTGTCCACCTGATTCAAAAACTTGATACGCCTCCGCCAGGTATTTCACTGCTGGTTCTGTCTTGCTCTCAACCAAAGATAGACTACCGGCTTCCATCGACCACAAGCTGTTCTCGAAGCCTGACTGGCTTTTTTCGATCATTTCCTTTGCAGAAAGCAGATATGCATTCGCCTGGGAATATTTACCTTCCCGCCGGGCCAACCCAGATTCAGCCAGGTCAACATTCAAAAGCAGGAAATGGTCATCCAATTTCTGACAGGCGTCACGTGTCTTCTGGAAAGCCTCCCTGGCGCTGTCAGTTGCTTCCAGGTCAGCGTACAGGTTTCCCAGGTTGAATAACAGATAGGCTTCGCTGCGCAGTATGGCATTCCTACGTGCCAATAACAGGGCTTGTTCGAACAACTTTGCTGCTTCGATATAATTGCCTGCCAGGTGATGTAAACTGCCGAGATTGTTTAGTACATATGATTCACGCGTTGAATTCTTGACACCCTGCCAATAAGCAAGTGCCTGCTCATTGTGGCTCACTGCTCCCTGAATATCACCCTGGTACTGCCCGCAAACGCCTAATTCCATGTGTACCAGGGCAACATTTTGCTCATCCTTGAGGGCTTGAAACAGCTGGAGGGATTTGTTGAGCAGATCATCGGCTCGATCAAGCTGACCCAGGTGGAAATGGCTGACCCCGGTCGAACGGTATGCGCCTGCTCTCACCAGGCTTAATGCCTCATCTCCCTCGGATAAATCCAAAGCTTCCATCCCGTCCTGGATGGATGCCTGATAATTTCCTCGATAGCGGTGAGCAGTTGCCCTCCTGTCGAGGGTGCGTGCCAGACCTGGCTGGTCATGATTTTCGCGTTGGGCAATTTCTGCCCGGTTCAGGTAGTCCAGGCTTTTTTCCACCTGCCCCTGGAGTAGCAAGACCGAGCCTTTGTGCGATATCAGGCTGGGATGTGACTCCAGGATTTCAACCGGTAATGCATCCAGCCATTTAGCCAGTAATGCAAAGTGGGCATTACGGATAAGGGATGTGCCAGCTTTCTCGATCAGTTCTGCTGTGGCTGAATCATCAGCGATCCGGGTGTAGATTGAATATGCCCGCGCCCATTCTTCCCGCTCGGTATAAACCTGGGCGATTCTTCGTAGCATGCCCTCCAACTGGTTCGGTTTTTCCTTCTCGAACTGCGCCTTTAAAAAGTCTTCGAACAGGTGGTGGTAGCGCAGCCACCTTCCGTCTTCGCCCACAGGTAAAACAAACAAGTTATTTTGAATCACCTGGTTGATCAATCCGCGCCAATTGTATTCTGTGCCCCAGATGGCAGCACACAAAGCCACGTCAAATTCGTGTAGAAATGAAGTCCGTAATAAGAATTCCCTGATTTCCTCGGTTTGTTGGTCGAGGATTTCTTGTGCGAGGTAGGTATACAGCTCAACCCCAGTGACACGGGCTGCCCTCATCTGGTTCGTCATCCCCTGGCCCATCACCTGGGCGGACAGCATTAACCCTGTGATCCACCCTTCTGTGTCGCGCGCCAGGTCTTGCGAAGCCGCTTCCGATAAAGTGACGTGATAGAACTGCAGCACAAAGGATTGGATCTCATCGGCACGGAATGCCAGTTCTTCGAAGCCTATTCCACCTACCTGCGAGCGGGCGACCAGCAGGGGCAGGTCTGGCAGGCTGAGCAGGGTGCGTGAGCTTAATACCAGGTGGCAGTTTTCTGCGGAGGTGTTAATAAAGCGGTTGAGGAATACCTGGATTTCCTTGACATTACTCACCAGGTGGTAGTCATCCAGGATGATCAGGAAGTGTTCCTGGATGTGTTCATAGGCATCGTTGACGATCACCGATACCAGCTGGTTGATATCCGGAGTGAACGGATTAACCGCTTTTAACGCAGTTCTGGAAGCATCTCCAAAGGCAGGGAATTGTTGGTGGATGGCGGCGATAAAATAAGTAAAAAATCTCTCCGGGGTCTGGTCCAGCTCATCGACGGCATACCAGCAGGTTGGAAAATCCACCTGGTGTGCAAAATCGACTAATAAAGAAGTTTTTCCGTATCCTGCGGGGGCAATTACCAGGATGAGTTTCTCATCCAACAAGTCATAAAGCAAGTTGATCAAGCGCTGCCGGGTAAACAGCTCCTTACGGCGTTGCGGTAATATGACCTTGGTTAGGGTCGGTCTCTTAGCCATCAGCTCGTATGCCTGCTTTTTTTGGTTACATATGAGTATAGCATAATCCTGCAATATTTTATTCTATAACTTGAGGTAATTGCAATTTATAAAAATTGCGAGCCCATATAGGGCTCGCAGGTACTGATAATATTCGGTTATATTGCTCCTGGGTTATTCTGCCCAGGAACATCCTTCCATAATCATTTCGATTGCCATCGTATGACTGCAGGTCTGGCGGGTCTTGAAGAAGTCACAATCGCACTGCCAGGCATTATTGTTGTATTCGACGCTGTGAGGGTTGTTATCCCCATCAAAAGTTACCAAGAGATTTTTTACATGGATGCGTTCACGCTGTTCAGCATAGCGTTTAGCTTTCTCCCGCTTGCGTATCACGCCTGAATCCATATCTTTATACTTGTCTCCTTTCGTTTGGTATTGTTTAACAAAAAGGCACGCGTCAACTAACGTGTGCCACCGTTAACTACAGCGAATATTCAATTTTGAGAGAAAAACGCGGATAGCGGTATCTTCTCCGTTCAAATTCAGTATAAGCCAATTTAATAGGAAAGTCAACCACCTGGGTTGACTTATACCCTACGATTTACCTACAACTTTATCATTCGTTTGTGTAAAGTTCACTTTACGCTATTACCACTCGTTGAATTTAGTGATCTCCAGATATGCTCTGGTTCGACTGGCAGGCGGTCCACTCGTACTCCCACAGCATTGTAGATCGCATTGATGATCGCCGGTGCTGTGGGGATACCCGCGATCTCCCCTACTCCCTTTGCACCATACGGACCATTACGGGTCGGGTGCTCAACAACGATGCTGGTGATTTCTGGGGTGTGAACAATGGAGGGCGTTCGGTAACGCGCCATCCTATCCGTGAAGATTACTCCGTTGTCAACGATAAAATTCTCCATCAATGCCGCACCGATCCCCATCATCACGCCTCCTTCCGCCTGGCCTTGCAAGCCGAGTGGATTAAGGCACTTACCCACATCATTTGCTGTGATTACCTGTAATACTGTCACCTCACCTGTACGCACATCCACTGACACTTCGGCAGCCTGGGCGGCAAAGGAGTAAGCAATATGGGTATCACCCGGCGCGCCAAGTGGTGATGTTGCAGGTGCCTGGTACTCATATCTTACGCGGGATTCTCGACCCTCGGCTTTCATCATTTCCGCAATACTTGCCAATGAAAAACGATGGCTGCCTGCATAAACCTGGCCATCTGAAAATCGGATCTGAGCAGGTGGAAGATCAACTTTTTCGGCTAACACACCGATCATTGCCTGTCCTAAGGTCTTGGCTGCCAGGCGTACCGCATTTCCACTGACATAGGTTTGACGGGAAGCAGTGGTAGCGCCCCCATCTGGGGTCAAATCGGTATCCATCAGCAGCACCCGCACCTGGGTGGGAGATAGATTCAACTCTTCCGCCACGATCATCTGAAGCACAGTGGATAAACCCTGCCCAAGTTCGGCTGAGGAGGTGCGTGCTTCCAAAGTGCCGTCAGGAAGTAACTCAACCTCTGCTGTTGCAGCATCCGTCGCACCAACCCCGAAGCCGGTATTTTTATAACCCGCGGCAAATCCCCACGATTTCCGCAGAGTACCCTCAGCACGCGATGTAAAAGGTCGATTTCCGGCGCGCTTATTCATCTCAGTCTCAACCCGATTAATACAATCCAGCAAACCGACACTTTCGCGCAACACCTGTCCCGTACTTGTCAGGCTACCTTCACGCAGTGCGTTCTTTCGGCGGAATCCAACCGGGTCCATTTTCAGCTCGTTGGCGAGCATATCCATCATGCTTTCCATGGCGAAAGTGGATTGGGTCACCCCAAAGCCGCGGAATGCGCCGGCCGGTGGGTTATTCGTATACATGGCATAGCAATCCGAGCTCACATGCGGTATTTCATATGGCCCGGTGGAGTGGGTAGTTGCGCGCTCCATCACCTTTTCGCCCAGGGAGGCATAGGCACCCGTATCACCGAACAATTCAGTCTCCACCGCAGTCAGTCTGCCATCCCGCTTTACTCCAGCCTTAATGCGGACCTGGGTGAAATGTCGCTTGGGGTGCACCAACATGCTTTCTTGGCGGTCAAACAGCAGCTTGACCGGTCGCTGCGACACTTGCGCCAGCAAGGCTGCATGGATTTGCCCGGCAATATCCTCCTTACCGCCAAAACCGCCCCCCACAAATTGGCCAATGATCCGCACCCGCTCTTCTGGGCAGCCAAGCGCCCTGGCTACCTGCTCACGATCGGAATAGGGGATTTGCGAGCCGACGTAGATTTCCATCTTACCATCAGGGGTTAAGCGTGCAATGCTGCATTCCGGCTCCATGAAGAGGTGCTCAGCAGATGGAATCTGAAAGGTATGCTCCAACACCAGGTCAGCTTCTTTGAAACCTGTGGTTATATTTCCCTTCCGCACCTGTATATGCTTGAGCAGATTGCCTCGCTCGTGCAGGGAGGGCGCTTGCGGTAGCCGTGCCTCCATAGGTCCGGCAACTACCGGCAGTGGTTCAATCTCAATCCTGATCAGCTCCACAGCTTTATTAGCAATATCTTCGCTTTCTGCTGCCAGGATGGCAACCGCGTCACCTACATAGCGGATGCGTTCCCCAATCCCAACCAGGATCGGCCAGTCAGCCGACACCAGGCCATGATTTCGTTCACCAGGCAGGTCTTGTGCGGTGAGCACAGCCTTGACACCTGGCAATGACCGTGCCTGGCTGACGTCTACCTGCCGCAGGATGGCATGGGGAACTCCTGCCCGCTTGACCCGCGCAAATAGCATGTTTTTAAATGTCAGGTCATCCGTATAAATTGCCTTACCGGTGACCTTCTGGAGCGCATCCGGACGGATCAGGTTTTTTCCAATATTTTTCTGCGGCTTGCTTATATCTATAGAAGATGAGTTTGAAGAGGAGCGGTAATGATCAGGCGATAGAGATGCTGCCATGACGGCGCGCTCGATCGCCGGGTATCCTCCACAACGGCACAGGGTGCCTTTCAGCGCCTGGCGTACTTCTTCCTGGCTTGGATGCGGATTGCTTTGAAGCAGCGCATAGGCGGTCATGATCTGCCCAGGGGTACAGAAACCACACTGTACTGCACCGCAGGCAATAAAAGCCTCCTGCAGCGGGTGCAAACCGTGGCTGTTATTTCCACCCTGAGTTAACGTTGCCAACCCCTCAATAGTAATGATTTCTTTACCATAAGCGCGTGCAGCCGGGTATGAGCAGGATAAAATTGGCTCACCATTCACCAGCACCGTGCAAGCACCACACTCAGCCTCGTTGCAGCCAATCTTCGTGCCTGTCAGGTTCAAGCGCCGGCGTAAAAGCTCTGCCAGTGTCTCACCAGGCAGGACAGGCAGGTTATGCTTGACTCCGTTTACGGTCAACGTAAGTGTTTTCCCGTTTTTCATTGCCAGGCTCGATCTCACGCAGCCCTCTGCCATGCTAAACTTAGAGCTTCTTGCAACAGGACGCCAGCAAGATGGCGGCGATACTCTGCTGTTGCGCGGTGAAGGCTGGTGCGGAAATGGGCTTCCTTAAGCATCTCATCCAGGGCACGGGCTTGCACATCTGGTGATGGATTTTGACCCATCAATTCCTTTTCAGCGGTGGGCATCCGCAATGGGACCGGTCCTGAAGGACCGACTGCGATCCGTATATCGGTGATCTTTTCCCCGGTGCGCTGCAACCATACCGCCATATTCAGGATCGCCAGGGCGATCCCCTGGGGATTGATGCGCCGCGAAAAAGCCGAGGCCTGTCCTTGCTCCTGCAGTGCTAGATAAAACCCTACCAGCAAGTCTCGTCCCGGATCGAGGGTTGATTCGCCGGGTCCTTTGAATAAATCCTGGAGTGGAACCTTGTTCCTGCCATTCTTATTTGCCACTTCAGCTTGTGCGTCAAGGGCTAAAAGCGAAATTGTGCCATCCGCAGCCGGCAAGGCATGGGCGACATTGCCACCGATAGTTGCCACATTGCACACCTGTGGGGTCGCCATAAGTGCGGCTGCATCCGCCAGAGCCTGGGCATGTTGTTTTATGGAATGAGAATTAGCAATCCGAGTGAGGGTGACTGATGCCCCAATAAATAGTGATCCAGAGCGGATTCCCAGGCCGCACATCTCCTCGACCTCGGTCACATCAACCAATGTCCTGACAGGGGGGTGGGTTCCCTGCTGCATTTCCAATAATAGATCAGACCCACCGCTCACGATACGAGCCTCACCACGTGCGCCTGTCATGATCTCTAAAGTTTCATCTACGCTGTGGGCAACCAGGTATTCGTCGCAGGGGATCTTCATGAGATATCCTGAATCACAATCGCTTGATATTCCTTTTTTGACCGAAAGAATCTTCTCGGTAAGTCGATCATCAGTTGCTAGCCAGGTAGTGTTCCTGGTAGCGGCAGGTTTGTTGCATGGTGCAGTAATCACACGTCCGCCCGGACGATTTCAAGTCAGCTCCGATACCCATCACCATGGTCAGCGATTTACGTGGCACCATGATGCTGCTGGAGGTAAGCTGAACGATGGAGCCTGCATCGCCCAGCAACTGAAAAATTTGAGGTTGCCCATCGGATACCGACCAATCCACCATCCCCGGGCTGAATGGTATGGAAACCTGCATTTCCGCTTCAGCAGCAGTGTGCTCAAAATACAGGCAAGCTGCATTGGCTAACGCTTCCACCGCTGCTGAGCCTGCTCCATCAAGCGCCAGGGCATATACCATGTCGTCATCCCATATCTTTGAAACCCGCTCATCCAGCTCCATTCCGATGGTGGCGAGGATGACGATGACCTGGTTGGCTGCTGCGAGCTGCTGGACAAGCAGCTTGCTATCAATTCTGTGCCCTCCCTGTAGCAGCAGGCGTTCATGCTGTACTCCCTCGACTGTAAACTCCTGATAAACCACTTTGGGAGCCAGCAGGGAGAAGCTTTCTTGCATAGCTTTTTCAGCCACTTCAACCAGCCTAGGCCTTCGGGCGCGTAAAATCGCTGCATCTGCCCCCTGCCCACGCAATACCGCATCTACGTCAAAGATTAGATCAAGTTTTTGCTGGAGCTCCATCGCTAACCAAACCCAGCGCCTGGCGTTTGCGGAAATCCTTGATGAAGCGGGCGGCAAAGGCATCCCGACCAAGCAGCAAATCAGATGCGCGGATGATGGGGGTCAGTTTTTCCGGGTTGGTGATGACGCAGCTTGCACCCGCGCTCGTCCCGATTGCCAGGAAAGCCTGGTTGACCGTATGCCGGTCAGGGAGCCCGAAAGAAACATTGCTGGCGCCTAGGTTGATGTTGACACCGAATTCCTTGCGTACCATCTGGATGGTGGCGAGGGTTACTCGGCCTGCAGTTTGGTCAGCCCCCACGGTCAACACCAGCGGGTCGATAACCACATCCTCGGCAGGGATGCCCAGCTTAGCCGCACGTTCCAGGATTTTTGCGGCAACCTTCAGGCGCACCTCCGGCTCGGTGGGAATTCCGTTATCATCCATCGTCAGACCGATCACCGCTGCACCGTATTCCTTGATGATCGGCAGCAAGTTCGCCAAATTCGCTTCCTCACCATTCACCGAGTTGACCAGGGGTTTCCCTGGGATCACCTTGAGCGCCGCAGCAAGAGCCTTGCGGTTGGACGAATCCAGGCAGATGGGCACGTCGAAGCGTTCGGCTACCGCCAGAGCTACTTGCGGCAGCACAGTCTCCTCATCGACACCTGGTGCTCCGACGTTAATGTCCAGCACATCTGCACCGGTCTCAATTTGTGTCTTGGCGAGCTCATAAATGTAATCCATTTCGCCCGAGAGCAGTGCGGCGGTCAATTTCTTACGCCGGGTGGGGTTGATGCTTTCGCCGATGATGGTGATCGTCCCATCGGTGGAAATTTTGATTTCCTTGGTCTTGCTTTTTAGGGTTGTTTGCATGTTGGTCACCGTAGTTTTATTTTTTTCCCGCAGGTCTGGCCTGGATTTAATTCAATACCATGCTGCCTGCGGGTTGGATTCATTTGGCAGATTAATCGTAAGGTCCCTGGGTAAAGGTCAGTCCCAAACCGGTCAAGGTCTCTTTAGCACGCCGGTAGCAGTCCTGCCATTCTTGTTTTGGGGTAATTGTCTGGGTATTATACAACTCATGGAAGGCCTGGCCGAGTTTGGGATTCTTGAACGTATCCTGATACAACGGCAGCAGCTTTAGAGCGATCTCATTGGCCTTCTCACGTGTGATCTTGCTGTGGGTTGCAGCAATGCCCACTTCGCCCTGCCAGCCTGCCTCAAGCCCGGTGTGGTGATCGACGATGTTACCGCCGGTGCTGCCCACCCCATGTTCCTGGTAACCGCATACCGACCCGATAATTGCGTGCCCGGCTACCTCGTATAGGTTCTCGACCGTTCCAGCCCCATTGACGCAGAAAGGATCGTTCGTCCACACGATGTGCGAGTTGCGTGCCATCGCCTGACCGGTCATGGCCAGCACATACATCCCCCACGGATCCGAGTTGTTCGTCCACTTGATGTGGGTGATGCTCAGGTAGTGATAGGTGGCAAAATAGCATAACACGCCTAGCAGCGTCTCGGCCACAGAGACTATTGACACCCCAGCAGGTCCACCACCAATCCCGCCCGTCAGGGGGGTCATCAGGTTAATGATGTGCGACCCGTAATTGAGCAAGTGCGGCACACGCACCAGCTGGTCATCATTGGTTTTGAGCTCACACATCTGCGCCACGAGCCGACCATCGCAAGGACGCAGCAGGTTGACCGGCTCGCTGGCCGCCATCTTACCGATGGCTGTCATGCCTGTTGCAGCGTCACCGATGTGCATGCCCGGTTTCCCTACCCGCCGGATAGCTTCGCGGGCTGTGGCGGCATCCCGCTGCACAGCTTTCACTTCCAGCAGGGTATTGGCCATGATGTCGGCCCCGTTAAAAGTGAGTGTTGCGCCTGATTCGATGGCATGGACGTACGGCTCCTGGGCATAGCTGATCATCAGCTCCAGGTAGTGTTCTTCGCTGCACGGTTGCCCGGCTGGACCAGTGAGGTTAAGGGGTGGGTTGGTATCCTCAATGTTGCGATGCCTGGCGATGACCATGTCGCGCCCTTCACCCAGGTACAACGTATCCGGAGCCTTGCGCAGGGCTTCCAATATCTCATCACGGGTGAACTTGATCACCCGCTGAGTGTCCAGGTGGTAGGCGCCTACATCAATGAATAGCTGCAATCCAGCCTGGAAAACCCGGTCTGCCAATGCATCATCCGCCGGGCAGACGTTGCCCGAGTCATAGGTGATGTTATATTCTTTTACCAGCTCTTGTGTACGGCGAGCCAGCAAAAGATCAAACTCCACCTCTTTCATGTACTGTCCGCCGCGGGAGCGTTGGAAAATTTCCACCAGACGGTCGTTGTAGAACATGCTAGGCTCCTCTCTTATTTTTCAACAGGGTCTTGACCAATTCCACCGCACCGCTACCCGTATCCGAGAAGCCGTTGGCGCCGATCTCGTCTGAGTATTCCTGGGTGATTGAACCGCCACCGACGACGTAAAGATAACTGTCCTTGAGTCCACGATCCCGTAACAGGTCAGCCACCTCACGACAGCCGGCGCGTGTGATGCTCATCAAGGCTGAGGTGGCGATCACATCTGCGTGATTGGATTCTGCTTCATCGATGAAACGTGCCGCTGGAACATCCTTCCCCAAATCGATGACCTTGTAGCCATGCGCTTTGAGCAGGCTGATCACGATATTCTTACCGATGTCATGGATATCCCCTTTAGCCGTCCCAATCACCACGGTGCCTTCGCTTTGCATTTGGTTGCCGCTTTTAAGTATCGCCTGCTCAATCAGGGCAGTACAGGCATTTCCTGCCTCACCGGAGGCCATTAATTCGGGCAAAAAGATCTCTAATTCTTCAAAACGTCTCCCCACTTCCGTTAGAGTAGGAACGATCACCTCCTGGACGAGTGTCAGGGGGTTGATCCCCTTATCGAGCGCGTGCTGGGCTGCAATCACCGCAGCTGGTTTATCACCCTGTATCAGGGCATTCATCAAATCTTCTGTTATCTCTTTCGGAAGAGCAGAGCCATTCATTATCTATAATTCTCCTTTCATATTTGACATTCTATCAGTTATCATGTATTATATTGTTAGATGGCAGCCATCAGACATTTTACTCCAGTTAATCCGAATTTTCAAGTGTCCTATGAATAAGACCCCTGTTCGTCAATCCTCCCTCTCATCCCAGATCCTTGGCATCCTTATCGAGCAAATCAGGAACGGGACCTTTCCACCTGAAACACCGCTACCACCTGAAAACCAGCTGGCGGCGAATTATAAGGTCAGCCGGGCGACGATCCGCAGCGCTTTTGACCGAATGGAAGCGATGGGGTTGATCATCCGCCGCCAGGGTGTTGGGACTTTCGTCCGAAAAAACTCCAATATTTCCAACCTGCTCAACCAGTTCATCGATTTTCCACGCCTGATCGCCGATAATGGCTTCGAGCCTGGTTACGATCAATTGCGGGCTGAGCTGGTCGAGCCATCCCCGGAGCTGATTCAAAATTTCAAGATCAACCCCGATGATAAGCTACTCGAGATCGAGAAAGTCTTTCTCGCCGACGGCGACCCGATCATTTACTGTATCAACCATATCCCTGAGTGGGTTTTTAAAGAGGCGTTTCCCGGTGACGAGGTTCTGCAACCCGGTCTCACCGAACCCATCCTGGAATTCCTTGAACAGAAGTGCGGACAATCGATCTCCTATTACTTCTCCTCGGTGCGTGCAGATATCCTTAAAAATTGCTGCGTGCCTAAACTATTCAAGAAATTGGATCCTACGACTTCCGTCCTGGTCATCGATGAGATCGGCTATAACCGCGACGATCAACCTGTACACCAATCCATCGAATTCCATCCCGGCAACCGCATGAGCTTCAAGCTCATCCGCTCACGAAACGGAACATAGATCACCCCATGCAAATATCCCTTGACTCCCGGGTAGCCCAAAGGAGTCATTAACTACCTCGCTGACAATGTGTGATTGCACGACGCTGAGATTCTCTAATTTCAGATAGATCGCAAAATTTACTCGATAGAGGTTTCCGCTTTGCCACTTCCAGGATTTAAATGCAAAAAACCTTATGAAATCCTTTCGATGGATGAAGTAGAAAGGATCCATCAGGGTTCTCTGGAAGTGTTATCCGAAACTGGCATGACGGTTGTTCATGACCGATCGCTGAAGATTCTTGCAGAGGGTGGCTGCCAGGTGGACTTTGACACAAAGCGGGTGAGATTTCCATCCGATATCGTAAAAAGGGCGGTCTCTAGCTGCCCAGAAACATTTATACTAAAAGCCCGCAACCCTGACCTATCCCTCGATCTTGGCGGTGAGACAGTTTATTTCGCCTCTTTCCCTGGTTTCACCTGGCTCGACCCTGATACCCAGGAGCGGCGCGTCGCCACGATCGAGGACTGTGCCAGGTTGGTCCGTTTATGTGATGCTTTGCCTCTGGTGCACACGCTGTGTCAGCCAGTGGCTCACCTGGGCGACAAACCTCCCCAAGTCGAATTGGAATGGGTGCATGCCACAGAGCTGCGTAATACCGATAAAACCATCATGGGCACGGCTTTTGGGGGTAGCTCTAAATGGCTGGTCCAGATGGTGGAGGCTGCCGGTCAACAGACGCTTGGCGGGATATGCATATCTTCGCCCCTCGCCATTCCTGCCGACCAGGCTCAGGGAATCCTTGATTACGCCGAGTCAGGCAATCCCCAGCTCATCCTGAGTGGTCCTTCCAAGGGGGCAACGGGTCCCGCCAGCATGGCCGGTACCCTGGTGCTCCAAAATGCCGAGATCCTGGGTGGCACCGTGCTGGCGCAGCTGGCTAATCCGGGCTGTGGGGTGATGTATATGGGTTATTCAACCCCCATGGACATGCGCTTTGGCACCATGGCCAGTGGTGCTGTGGAAGTGGGTCTTATGGCGGTTGCCACAGCCCAGCTGGCTCGCTATTATAAAATGCCTTCGGGAGTGTTCTATCCCATGACGGACGCCAAGGTTCCCGACCCCCAGGCTGTATTTGAAAAGCACCTGCAAACTTACCTGTGTGCCACGGCGGGTGTGAATTACATCATGCCATTGGGCGGCCTGGATAACGAAGGCGCGCATTCGCCGGTGCAGATGATCATCGACCATGAAGTATGCCGTATGGTTGGCAAGGTCCTGGAAGGGATCAAAATAGATGACGAACATCTGGCGATCGACTTGATCAAGCAAGTCGGCCCTCCACCTGGGAATTATTTAAAGACCAAACACACCCGTACCCACTGGCAGGAGGAATACATCTTATCCGATGTGATCGTCCGCGAGAACTACAAGGCCTGGGTGGATGGTGGCAGCCGTGGGATTCTGGACCGCGCAGCTGAGGTCGCACGCCATCTGATGGACACCCATGTGCCCAATCCACTCCCGCCTGAAGCAGACCGGGAGCTTGCTAAGATCCTTTTAGCCGCCGAAAAAGAAAAGATCAAGACATGATCAAGCTGAACAATCCGCCCTTATATAAAATCCCATTTCAGCATAAGAAGGTAATCCATGCAAAACAACCGTCTCTCGCTCATCATAGATCGCTCAGAAAATGGACCATTCATGAAGGAATCGGCTTATGACATGGCGCTTGCGCGTAAAACGATGGAGCTGGTCCGCAAGCACGGTATTCATTTCGACCGTTCCGTGGTCGTTCCGACCGACGATGACATGGCTGATCGCTTATACCAGGCTGGGTTGGAATTATTTTTAGACATGGGAGTCTATAACCAGACGACTGAGCGCTGCATCCTTTTCCCGCGTGAAGAAGTGGAAACTGCCGTAGCTGAAGCCCCCAGTGGCTTCACCATGGGCAGCGGGAAGGATGCCCGTGAGATGCGCCATCGCCAGGTGGAGACCACTAATCCATGTATTGTACACAGCGGTCCAACCGGCACCCCATCCAGCGAACGGTATCACCCTCTTATCCTGTACAGCTGCGCCCAGGAACCACTGGTAGACGTCCTCGGAGGCGGCTCGGTCTCCACCTATATGAACCAGCTGATCATCCCCGGTTCACCCACAGAGATCCTGGGCTGCCGTAAACAAGCCACGGTTGCCCGCCAGGCGACTATGATGGCTGGCAGGGGCGGGATGGGGATCAACGATGTGGCTGTACCGCTTACCTGCTCAGGAAAAATGGCAGCATATGACCCCGAGACCGGTCTGCGCCCCTGCGATAGCATGCTGGTGGCGATCATGCCCGAGCTCAAGACCAATTATGACCAGTTATCGCGTGTGGCCTTCATGCAAAGCGTTGGCATGCACATCGTCAACTTGATGACCCCTCTGATCGGAGGCTTGGGCGGTGGGGCAGAAGGCACGGCGATCGTCACCGTCGCCAGCCATATCATGGGAGCAGTGTGCTACAGCGTTGCTTACCACGATATGGGGCACATGAGTCTACGCTGGTCACACAATACCGACCGTATGGGTTTATGGATCTATGCCATGGTTGGTCAGGCGATTGCCCGCAACACTCCTATGGTCACCACCAACGCCATCTACACCCGCAGTGGGTTGGGCACACCTGAAATGCTGTGGGAAGTAGCTGCCTGTGCCATCGCCTGCACACCGTGCGGCGTGCACCAGATGGGCATCGGCACTACCGGAGGAAAGGAAACCGACCATACCAGCGGTCTGGAAGCGCGCTTCAATGCCGAGGTGTCTCATGCTGCGCTTGGTTTACGGCGCGCGGACTCTAACAATTACGTCTTACAGTGCCTGGAGTTCTACGAAAAAATTATGGACCATCCTAAACCCGGTAAACCCTTCCCGGAGCTGTATAACACCGATACTGTCGAGCCCGGCGAAGAATGGCTGGATGTGTATCATCAGGTTCGGCAAAAACTGATCGAATTGGGTCTGGATATGGACGGTGCCTGGAAGAAGGTGAGGAAAACCTTCCCACAGCGTTCACTCTCAGATAACTAATCATAAAATAGTTTAAGAGAGAATTGTTCCGCTATGCACAATAATTTCTTGCCTGAAATTGTCAATCGCTCTGAGAATGGGCCTTTTATTAAAGAATCAGCCTATGATATGACCCTAGCCCGTAAGACTGCCGAGCTGGTCAAAAAATATGCGTTAAAATTCGACCCTCAGGTGCTTGTCCCCAGAGATGATGAGATGGCTAACCGCCTGTACCAGGCAGGTGTGGAGTTGTTTATTGAGTTGGGGGTCTACAACCAATCCACCGAGCGCCGCATCCTGTTCAACCGCCAGGAAGTTGAGACAGCCGTGGCGCAGGCTCCCAACGCCGTCGTTCTGGGGTGTGGGAAGGATGCGGTGATCGAAAGGCACCGGGATGTAGAGAGCCGGGTGCCTTGCCGCATGCACAGCGGTCCGACTGGAACGCCTTCAAGCGAACGCTTCCACCCGCTCATCCTGCAGTCCTGTGCCCAGGAAGCCCTGGTCGATTGCCTTGGCGCGGGGTCTGTTGCCACCTATCAGGGGCGGCTAATCATTTCTGCCTCGCCGAGTGAAATTTTGGCTTCGCGCAAGGAAGCTTTTCTGGCGCGCGAGACCATCCGGATGGCAGGTCGGCCCGGCATGCACATCGAAGATGTCGCCGTTCCGCTCACCTGCGCCGGTAAGATGGCCACCTTCGATCCAGAGCTGGGGTTGCGTCCAACCGATGGCTTGCTGGTATCACAGATGCCCGAGCTCAAGACTAATTATGACCAGCTATCGCGGGTGGCTTATATGCAGAGCGTGGGGATGCACACCGTGGACCTGATGACCCCACTCGTCGGAGGTCTAGGTGGCGGTGCGGAAGGCACAGCCATTGTTACTGTCGCCAGCCACATCCTGGGAGCGCTCTGTTATGCCGTATCTTATCATTTCATGGGTCACATGAACCTGCGCTGGTCGCATAATACCGACCGAATGGGGTTGTGGATCCAGTCGATGGCTGGCCAAGCCCTGGCGCAGAACACTCCAATGGTCTGCGTCAACGACCTGTACACCCGATCGGACTTGGGAACCGCGGAAGTTCTGTGGGAGGTGGCAGCCGGTGCCCTGGTTGGAGCGGTCAGTGGGCTGAACCAACATGGGGTTGGTGCGACCTGTGGAACCAAGACTGATCATACCAGTGGACTGGAAGCCCGATTCCAAGCCCAGGTGGCCCATGCAGCCCTGGGTCTAACCCGCTTGCAGGCCAATCAATTTGTGGTTGAGTGCTTGCGACATTACGAGCACACGTTGGCAAATCCAAATCCTGGGAAATCCTTCCCCGAGCTCTACAACACAGATACCCTCGAACCGGGCCAGGAATGGTTGGATATCTATCATGAGGTTAGCAACGAACTGACCCAGATGGGTCTAAACATTGACGAAGGCTGGAGAAAGGTACGCCATGACGAAAATTCCAATTGATCTACGTGAAAAGCTCGATGCAGCCCTGCGACTTGGCGATGCTGAAGCATCCAAATCGATCGCCAGGCAAATGCTGGATGACGGTGTAGAACCGTTTGTGCTGGTACAGGAAGCCCTGGTGCCCACTCTGACCGATGTGGGGCAGAAGTTCCAGGATTTCGAAATCTACCTTCCCGAGCTGATGATGGCAGGTGAAGCTGCAGAACGCGTCACCGCCTTGCTAGAAGACATCATGTTAAAGTCCGGAAAAGCGAGCCTATCTTACGGTACGGTAATCCTGGGGCAGGTCGAAGGGGATATCCACGACATCGGTCGTAACATCCTGCGGATCCTGCTCAGGTCGCATGGGTTCAAGGTGGTGGACCTGGGACGGGATGTAGCCGCCAGCGCTTTCCTGGAGGCTGCCCAAAAGGAAAAAGCCGATATCGTTGGCTTATCAGCCTTAATGACCACTGCCCTGCCTGCCCAGCGCAGGACCATTCACCTGTTTTCAGAGGTGGGTGTGCGCGATCAATTCAAACTCATTATCGGTGGGGGCGCCACCAATCAATCCTGGGCAGATGAGATAGGCGCAGATGGCTACGCATCGGATGCTGCTGCCGCGGTCGACCTATGCAAGCGGCTGATCGACCAACCATCAAACAAGTAAGGTATTCAGTTACTTTTTGACGGATCTCATGTACCGCAAGATCACCCTCTGTGCTGATCGCACCACATTCCAATAACTCAATTCTCGGCACACGTTCCGTTTGAAAGACCTGATGCCACAATTGTAAAGGTATACCTGCAAGTGAGGATACACCCATGAAAAATACCACAAGGTTGATGGATATTATCCAACGCTGCCTGACCGGTCCCATTGTGGACGAGCAGCAGTTCGATTCTGAGCATGTGACCCTTGGTCTCCGCCGGGTGGTTAAACAGTATGATATCCACCTTGACCGTTCGCATGTGGTCAACCTGGACGATGGTCTGGCTGACCGGGTTTGGGAGGCAGCCCTGGATTTTCTCGTCAATTGTGGGATCTACTGCCTGGATACCGGGCGGGTCATCCAATTTACTCACCAGGAAATCGACCGTATCTTATCCGAAGCCCCTGAAGAGGTGCTGCTCGGTAGCGGCGAGGATGCCGTCCGTGAGCGTTCTCGCCCACTCGGAGAGTCGCGCCCTCCCTCAACATGGGCGGTCCCGTAGGCACACCTGTGAGTGAGGACCTGTTCTCGCAGCTCATGTTGAGCTATGTCCAGGAGCCCAACGTGGATGTTGTTTGCCCTGGAACGTTGAGCACCGTTCAGGGTAGCGATATCCGCACCCGTTCACCGCTGGAGATCATGGCTGCCTGGCAGGAGTGTGACCAGATGATGCAGGTTCTGAACAAAGCTGGTCGACCCGGTATGGCTGTGAACTGCGTTCAGATCAGCATCAGTGATGTCGGATTCCTCTCCGCCATTAGCAGGGGCGGTTATCGCCCTACCGATATGCATACCCTGGGAATGATCAGCGAGCTTAAGGTGAACTTTGAACAGCTCAATAAAGTGGCTCACGCCATCTATCAGGGCGGTATCATCGATCCTTTCGCCAATCCGATTTACGGAGGACTGGGCGGCGGCATCGAAGGCATCGCTGTGCTCCTTACCGCCGAGATGGTTGCCCTCAACCTGGTTTTCATCGCCGTTTGCCATGGCTCATCCCCCACCCACCCATTCAACTTTAACGACACGGGTAGAGAGATCATGCAGGCTACCAGCCTGTCGCTCCAGGCTTTGGCGCGTAACAGCCACTTGATGACGAATATGACCGTCTCCCCGGTGGGAGGCCCTGGCACGAAGACCTTGCTGTATGAATGCGCCGCTTACACCACCTTATGCACCGTGTCTGGGATCAGCCGCATTTTGGGACCTCGCTCTGCCTGCGGGACGGTCCAGGACCACGTCTCCGGGTTGGAGGCGCGCTTCAACGGCAAAGTTGCCCAGGCGGCTGCTCAGCTGAGCCGCGAGCAGGCTGATGAGATCGTTCAGTGTGCACTGGTAAAGTATGAGGGATTACAGGATAAGAAACCGGTGGGTCAGCCCTTCCAGGAGGTGTATGATCTCAAGACCCTTCAGCCCACCAGGGAATGGCGTGCCACTTATGTGGAGGTCTTAAACGAGGTATCCGACTGGGGGCTTTCGGTCGATTAAACAGCACGTGGGCTACTTTGACCGCCTCGATAGCGTTATCACCGTAGGCATCGGCTCCGGCTTTCTCTGCCCACTCCTGGCTCACCGGCCCACCGCCTACCATCACCTTAAAACGCCCCTTGTATTTCTCATTTTCGCGCAGTATATCGATCACATCTTTCATTGACGGCAGCGAAGGCAGCATCAGTGCGGACAGAGCGATGATGTCAGCATTAAATTCGACTGCTGCTTTGATGACGCTCGCGGCAGGTACATCCACACCCAGGTCTTTGAGCTCGAAACCATTCACCTCCAACATGGTCTTGACGATATTCTTCCCAATGTCATGCAGGTCTCCCGAGACGGTGCAGATCACGATCCGCCCTTTTTTAGCCTGTGACGGTTCATCCGCCAGGTAAGGCAGTAGCACCTCCTGGATCGCCTTCACCGTGGATGCGGAGTTCATCAGCTCCGGTAAAAATATATCCAGGCGGGAGAAGCGCTCACCCACAACGACCAAAGTGGGTTCGATGCATTCGATAAAAATCTGGGGGACTTTTTTCCCCGCATTGACCAGCGTTAAGGCTTCCTTCACCCCGGTTTCCTTATCACCTGCGTGGATTGCTTCGGAGAGCGCATTATATTCATTATCCATGGTTTGTTTGCTCTTTCATCTTGATAAATTTTAGTGTTTTCAATTCCAATTTCTAAATGGTCTATTTTTTTTCTTGAACCTGTGAGCCGCCTTACGCGAACCGCACTCATCCGCCCGCTTCCTATGGATATGGGATAAACGGTGGAATGATCTCATGCTTGCCCACCTCGACCAACCCCATGTCGGTCAGACCGAGCTCAGGAACGGTCGGCAGGGAGATAAAGGATAGCGTCATGAAGGGTGCCGGCAGGTGGCAGCCCAGGCTTTGGGCAGCCTCGTTCATTTTCTCGAGCCCCTGGATCACCACCGCAGCCCGCTGGTCACTTTAATAAACCCCCAATTGGCAGTGCCAGCTCAGCCAGGGTCTCATCTCCATCGCAGACCACCAGGCCTCCCTGCATTTTTTCAATCGCTCTCACGCAAGTCGCCATGGATACTTCATCGGCGCCAACGATCACAATATTATGGTGGTCATGGGAGACGGATGAAGCCAGGGCACCATGCTTTAGCCCAAAGCCAGTAACGAAGGTTATCCCGATATTCCCATTTTTCCCGTAGCGCTCGACGACCGCCAGCTTCAGGATGTCTCGCTCCGGAGCAGCCTGGACATTCCCGTTGACAACCTGGAGGATTTCCATCTTCCCTTCGTTGACGATCTGGTCCGGGAAAATCCTGATTACCCATGCTTTTACCTCGCGAGATCCGGTCTCAAGGCGAAAATTCGCCTCTTGACAGCCTCGGGTAGCCTTCACCGTCTGACGGATCCATTCGGGGAAGACAGGGGTTGTGAAATCCCTGGTTAGCCTGCCCTGTTCTGCCACAAGCGCGCCCTTGTAAAAAACGAATTCAGCCTGCAGATCATGCAGGTCCCTTGTCAGGATCACGTCTGCCCATCTTCCCGGGGTAAGGCTGCCCAGCACATGTTCTTTTCTGAAATGTTTGGCTGCGTTGATCGTCGCCATCTGGATGGCTTTGATCGGATCCAACCCCATGGAGACAGCTTTTCGCACCATGTGGTCGATATGTCCCTCTTTGGCGATATTATCGGGGTGCTTGTCATCCGTACACATCATCCAATGCCGGGTGTCTGCTCCTTCCCTGATCAAACCTCCGACCAGAGCCTCGAGATTGCGCTCGGTGCTGCCTTCACGCACCAGGATCGCCATCCCCAAGGCCAGTCGCTCCTTGGCTTCTTCATAGGTGATGCATTCATGGTCATCGGCAATGCGTGCACAGGCATAAGCTGCCAGTTTATCCCGGGATAGCCCAGCTGTATGCCCGTTGACGATCTTCCCCACCGCCTGGGCGTTTAGCACTTTTTCCAGGTACTCAGATTTAAGACCGATGATCTTGGAGGGATCGATCTCCCCCAGGCTGATGGTCGTTTCCCAGCCCAATAGCTCGCGGGTTTCGATGGGTCCCAGGGTCCCTCCGGTGGTCTCGAGCCCCGGTGCAGACGGAACCCGCGACGGCACCTCGATATAGAAATGGTAAGGAAGATCATCCCCCGATTGGACAAACGCCTTCACACCTTCGATGCCGGCTGCATTGGCAATCTCCATCGGGTCGGCGAAAACCGCCGTTGTCCCATGAGGCACGATCAGCTCCGCCAGTGCAGATGGGGTGAGTAGCGTGGAATCAATATGTACATGCGTGTCGATCAAGCCGGGTAGTGCAAAGGCACCTTTGCCATCAAAGATGTTCTTCGTTTTCGCCTGATCGCTAATATTTGGCGAAACGATCGCGCCTTTATATATTCCCAGCGCACCATTCTGGACTTGACCGGTGTATACATTTACAATTCTTACATCTCGAATGATGAGGTCCAGCTCACATAAACCGGAGGCTGCCTCAATTAATTCGATGAGATCTTTAACTGCATCCATTCTGTTATTCCCAGGTCTAGCTTAAGGTCCTGAGACCCATCTCCCGCACATCTTCTTTCACCTCTTCATACAACGAAGACCATTCGTCTCTGGGTTGGAGTGTCTCGAGGTCATAAGCCCGATTGAATGGCACACCCTGGTTCCCCTCTGGGCGGTCAAAAATAGTTTCGTACTTTCGGATCAGCGTATTTACCAGCAGATTGGCCTCATCATGGTTTAAGCCCTGCCTGCTCACCGCATGCCCGACCTCTCCCATCCAGCGCGCCTCGAGCCCACTGCAGTTCGGCAGCAAGCCATCTGCGCTCGCGGGACCTTTCAGGTGCCCGCCGGATACCGTGAGCACGATGGCGTTCGCTGCCACTTCGTAGAGCAGCTCCCTTGTAAGGGCACCACTCTTTGGGTATACATCCCCAAAGATGATGCATGGGGCATACTTGGAAAAAGCCTGGCATACTGCGCTCTCCACCCATAGCACGCTCCTGGTCGTAGTAGCAACGTGGCGTATATGGATGGGATGGCAGCTGTGGAAATCCGACAGGCAAGCCAGGTTGGAGAGCACGAAGGAGGCAACATTAAGTACCGCAGACCCTGGTGCATCACCCCCAAGGCCTCCCACCACCACGCACGCCAGGGATGAATTTCGCATGCCATATTCGATGGAATTGGCCGCTTTCATCAGGCTGATATAGTCCACTTTTAGCTCGTTTTGCATCGGGATAAGGTGGGCATCACAGGCTCTCAAGAATCTCGGGTTAGCTACGGATAGATCACCGTACGCCGATACAGAGCTTTCCGCACCCATCAACCCCATCCCGGGGCGTCCGGCAGCTTCAATTGCTTTACGGAGCAGGGTTAGCTCGCGCTGGGTCGCTAATAATTCGAGCGGTGTCCCGGTGCGCACCTCCCGGCCGTCCACTGAAGCCAATGACCCCGTGGAAAGCATGTCGATGTTGCTTTCCCTGGCATAGCTGGATTCAATTGCCAGGAACATGTTTTCTGGGAGTGAGGTCCCCGGACTGCCGCCCCACACCAGGGGTGGACGATCATCCATCACCTTGCGCGCGAACAGGGTTCGCAGATCCTTGCCTTCCCCCATGGTGAGCTCTGCGGGCATCGCTGATAAACCCGACAGGATTTCTTCCATTCCAAAATGGACGATCCTTTGGGTATCTCTGATGTAAACACCCAACAAACCAGCAAGCTCGATCCCGGCCTGGTAGATTGATTCTAATAAATTAAGATCATTAGGGATGGGGGCATCCGGGTTCCACGCAATGCCGTATTTTTTGACCATTTGCCGGGTAGTGATTGCCACCCTTTCAAGGTCCCAGGTTTCTTCATCCAGATACTCTCCGTGGATAGAAAGGTCAAGTACCTGGTTGAGCCTTTCCGTTTTCCACTCACCCGAGTGGAGCATGGGTTAGCCTTCCTCGCGTATGTAGGGATACCCAAGGTGTTTCGGTGCCTGCGACCTGGCCCGATTAGCCATCAGAACCAGGATGGCTAATACATAGGGAGCAGCCAGCAAGATTTGGAAAGGGAGCTGAATCCCAATCCCCTGCAATTGAAGCTGGAATGCATCCATAAAGGCGAACAGCAAGGCTGCCAACAAGATCCTGCCAGCCTTCCAATTACCTGCGATCACAATTACCAGCGCCAGCCAACCTCGACCAGCAGTAATCTCCGGTAAGAAACGTACCAGTGTCCCAACAGTAATAAACGCACCAGCTAAGCCCGACATCACCCCCCCAAAGATCACCGCCATATATTGCAGCCGGGTGACATTAATCCCTTTCATATCCACCGCCCGCGGATTTTCACCCAGGCTGCGGATCGCTAACCCGGTGTAGGTGCGGTATAGGAAGTATGCGATCACCGGTACCATGATGAATGCCAGGTAAGTGAGCAAACCCTGATTGAATAAAACTTGACCCAGGTAGGGAATATCTCCCAGGATCGGAATCTTGACCGTTCCCATTGTGTGTATGGTAGGGATGGACTCCGTACTTGTGCCTTTAAAAGCCACCCTGTACCAGAAAAGCGAAATACCTGAAGCCAGCAAGTTGAGTGATAGACCGGTCACGGTTTGATCAACTTTCATTGTGGAGGCCATGAAAGCCATGATCAGGCTCATCAATGCTCCGGTCAACATTGCCGCAGCGAGAGCCAATGGAATCGAGTTTGTTTCAAATGCCACCAGGAAAGCTACGAACGAGCTCATCAACATTGTGCCTTCGATGCCCAGATTCATGACCCCTGACCGTTCTGTGACCAGCTCTCCCAGGGCACCCAACAGTAATGGAGTCGCGATTCGAACCGTTGAAGCGAGCACATTAATGATGATAGCGGTTTGTAAAAGGCTATTCAACATGTTTGGCTCTCCTTACTCGGAACCGAGTCAACACCTGCGCGCTCAACAGAGATAACAGGACGATCGCCTGTATGGCGGAGGTTAATGCTGTCGGCACACCCGTCGCGATCCTCATCTGTGCGGATCCATTGATGATTGCACCGAACAGGATCGCGGCTGGGATGACGCCAATCGGATTCAAACCCGCAACCATTGCCACGATGATCCCGGTATATCCATATCCAGGGGATAGGTCCGGTCTTAAGCGATATTGAACTCCAAACAGCTCACCCGTACCCGCCAGGCCAGCCAACGCACCACTGATGAACATGGTGACGATGATAATCTTATTGATATTGATCCCCTTGAATTTTGCTGCCTGTGGGTTTGAACCGAATGCCCGCAGCTGGTAGCCGAACGGGGTGTGGTTCAGGATCAGGTAAACCAGCATGCTGCAGATGATGGCAATTAAAAAGCCAATGTGCAGGCGCGAGTTCGCAAATAGGATCGGGTAATAGGCGTGCTCACCAATGGGTGCCGTTTGCTGGTAATAAGAACCAGGCTCGCGCCATGGACCTACACCTGAGAGCAGGAAGGATAGCAGATAATCGATGATATAGTTTCCCATCACCGTGCTGATGATCACATCTACATTGAAATAAGCTTTTAGCAAGCCGGCAATCATACCGCCCACGCCACCTGTGATAATCCCTGCCACGATGATGATGGGTACGAGTGCCAGCGCAGGCAACCCCTCGAATATGCGGTAAGCCCAGTATCCGCCAATGGCGCCCAGAAAGAATTGACCCTCCTGACCGATGCTCCAGATCTTGCCCTGGAATGCGATCACGGTGGCCAACCCGGTGAGAATCAGCGGGGTGGCTTTTACCAGGGTCTCCAGAATGGCGCGTTGATTGCCAAACGCCCCTTTAAATAAATTAGTAAATGCTTCCATCGGGCTGGCGTTAGCCAGGTGGATCAGGATGGCCGAGATAAGCATTGCTGCAATCAGTGCAACGGCGATGGCAATAATCCGGCCAATTGGACTCACGTCCTCTCTTTTTTCGATGCGAAGCTTTGTAAACGGATTCATGAGGCTTCCTTATCCACTATGCCAGCCATTAGGAGACCAATGTTCTCAAGATTGGCTTCATTAGCATCGAAGATCTTCAGGATATTACCTTTAAACATCACCGCGATGCGGTCCGATAAATTGAAGATTTCGTCCAGGTCTTCCGAGATCAATAGGATCCCAATTCCATTACGCCGCATGTCGAGCAGTTGCTTGTGGACATACTCAATCACACCAACATCCAGCCCGCGTGAGGGTTGGTTCGCCACCAGCACCTTCAACGACTGGCGCAGCTCGCGCGCCAGGATCACTTTTTGTAAATTACCACCGGAGAGATAGGATGTCCGTTGCTTTATTGATGGTGTCACAATGTCGAATTGGGATACGCTCTCCTCGGCGAACTTCCTGATATAGCCTTTATTCAGAAATGGTCCCTTGCGATAGGGTGGATTTTCCTCCAGGCCCAGGATCAGGTTCTCCTCGACGCTGAAATCGGATATCAACCCCGAGCCAATCCGGTCATCTGGAATGTGTGCGAGACCTTCGTTGGCGATCTTGCGCGGGTTGTGATTGGTTATGTTTTTCCCTCCTAGAAGCACTTCTCCGCTCAATGGTTTCCGCACCCCCACCAGCACTTCGAATAATTCTTTCTGCCCGTTACCTGCCACACCCGCAATACTGAGAATTTCACTTTGATGCAAGACCAGGTTGATCCCGTGTAAGGCCTCCAGGTCCATGTCGCTTTTCGCCACCAGGTCTTTCAGCTCCAGGATTGGATCACCTCGCTTGATTTTATCTCGATTGACCCGGAAGACTACCTTGCGACCCACCATCATATATGCCAGCTCTTCAGTGCTGACATCCTTGGTATTCACAGTGGCGACTTTCTTACCCTTCTGCAGCACTGTCACCCGGTCAGATACCTGCATGACCTCTTTCAGCCGGTGGGTGATGAAGATGATCGACAGTCCTTCGCTCTTCATGCGGTGAAGAACGGAGAATAATCGGTCAGCCTCGGGGGGGGTGAGTACGGCTGTAGGTTCGTCCAGGATGAGCAGCTGGACGCCTGTGTAAAGAGCTTTAAGAATCTCAACCCACTGCTGCTCACCCACAGACAGTTGCCAAATCTTGGCATTGATGTCGATCTTGACATCATATAGTTCGCACAAGGAATTTATTTTTTTCTCTGTTGCTGGAAGGTCGAGCAGGATCCCCTTGTGATCGGTGCCCATCACGATATTTTCGATCACACTCAGTGGCTCCACCAACACAAAATGCTGGTGGACCATCCCGATCCCTAAATGGATGGCGTCATTAGGGGAATTAAGATTACAGCATTCGCCATTAAAGCGAATTTCACCTTCTTCAGGTTTGTAGAATCCATATAAACATTCTGCCAGTGTGGTTTTCCCCGCCCCATTTTCGCCTAAGAGACAATGGATTTCCCCTCTCCGGACATTAAAATCCACCTTATCATCGGCAAGCACCTGTGAAAAGCGTTTGGTTAACTTAACCGCTTCAAGTAAATAGGTTTCCGCATTATCAATGGTAATAGGATTATTTTCGTGATCCAAAAAAATCCTCCGGCATGGGAGTGCCCTCGTAAATCTTTAGGGGAAAGAAAGACGAGGGCACCTGTATTATTGAACCTCTTTTGTGTGGATCTTTAAGGTGTAGAGACAGGAACTTCGATATTTAGTGGGACATCCAGTTTCCCGGCCATGAAATCATCGTAAGCCTGGTTGTATTTATCCATGCATTCCTGTGGTATTTTCGCGTCTACGCCATGAAAAGGTGCCAAGCCTGAAGCACCATCCTTCATGTTGAACCAATGCTTCTCGGCCGGAGCATTGTAAGGCTCGCCTGTGGTCTTATGATTCCACCAGCCATCGATCACCCACTTGATGTCGGGGTCCCAAAATGCCAGGGCGCTGGTGAGCACATTTTCAGGAGCTGCGAAATTGTAATCCTGGTATATCCCATAACAAAGGATGTCATTCTCGACACACGGCTCATAGGATTCGGCAATCATATCCATGTGATCCACGCCTGCTGCAATTTGAGCATTGGCTGCTTCAAGTGCCTTCGCAGGATCGTACCAGCTCTCAATAAAAGATACCTTCTGTTTGACCTCTGGGTTAACCGAATTTGCACCTTCAAAGAAGGCGTTGATTTCATCGTTGACGTCATCATAGGCATACGTCCCCACGGCGCCGATGACATTGGTCTTAGTCGAGCAGCCCGCCAGGATCCCCATCAGGTAGGAGGGCTCATGGATACGCTTGTAGACCCAGTATGTGTTACCACCCAAACCCTCATTACCCGATCCAACCACCACCCAGGCGATTTCTGGGAATTCGTCCTTCAGATTCTTGACCTGGTCTGAGTATGTGCTGTGTGCCCAGATGATGTCGTACTTACCGGATTCAGCATAAGCTCTCAAAACGGTCTCTGCTTCATCACCCCACACACCCTCGGTGTAATCCAGGTCAGCCATGGTGAGCCCGTGGGGTTTCTCAGCCTGCACGCGCGAGTAAGCTTCGACAAAGGTCCTATCCCAGGCGTTATCAAGGCCGACGGTCAATATAGCCGCCATGTGCAGCTCTGTTGGTCCTTCCACTGCCGTGGTTGGAGCAGCCGCTGGCTCTGTGGGAATAGTAGCTGCAGTTTCTGCTGGTGCTTGGGTGGGATCTACCGGCGCTGGAGTGGTCGCCTGGCTGCCGGCGCATGCGCTCATCACCATTGAAAGTAACACAATGATGAGCAACATTTGTAAAGTATGCTTTTTATACATTTTTTGGCTTCTCCTCATTAACATTATTAGATAGTATGTTTGGATATAAGTACAGAATTGACATTGATAAGATCGATTTACCGGTTAATTACCTCCCTTCTGTTCCCTGATGTGGGGAAAGCTGAAAGGCGCAAAATATAGGAATAACATCAGATTTGAGTTTAAGAAATCGGAGGGATAAGCTGGTGCTTTTGTTGTACGGCTGGTATTACGGTTTATATTCAAGGAGTCAACCTTTAATCAAAATCGTAAATCGATTTGAAAAGACAACCCGGCTTGTCGGTGGCAGAAACATCATAAATTATTCAGGTGATGAGTTCCCAGAAAGGTGTTATTCTGAGGAGCACATTATAGTCCGTAAGGTGCTTCTTTACCATAACATTCTCTGGAATTCTGCTGTATAGGTAGTTTCCTCTTGTTTATGACGGGATATTGGTTATAATAATGCGATATTGTCAGATGTCAGCCATCATACATCAATAATATAATCCAAATGGCATTCTTTGTCAACGAACATAGCTGATTCTTCTCCATAAAACTAACATAACTAGGTCCCCTATGGATAAACTCACTCGTTTTCTCGATGTAATCGACCGGACATATAGCGGTCCTTTGGTGGACGAAGAGGAATTTGATCTCAAGATGGTCGCAGGGGGGGTTCGGCGGGTGCTCCAAAAATACGGCTTGAAATTCAACAAGGATCACATCATCCAGCAGGATAATGCATTGATTGACCGCGCTTTCGAAGCCGGGCTTGACTTTCTGATCGAATGTGGCGTGTTCAACCGCAGCACAGGTCGTCTGATCAAATTCTCCCGGGCTGAGATCATGGACGTCCTCGAGGCTGCACCTTCCCAGGTGGCAATCGGTGAAGGTGCGGATGCACGCCTCTATTGCACTCGCAAATTGGAAGATCCCACTCCACCCCAGGTCAGTGGTGGTCCAATCGGCACACCTCTCTCTGAGGATCAATACGTCTCCATCATGCAGTCCTACTGGCAGGAACCCATCCTTGACCTGATCGTGCCAGGGACGCTCGCTACCACCTACGGCAGGCAGTTACGTGCCAAATCTCCGCTTGAGATTTTAGCTTCCTGGCAGGAAGTGACCTTGGGTAACGAGGCAGCCCGGCGGGCCGGGCGACCCGGGTTATCGCGCATGTGTGTGGAGATGTCGATCAGTGATATCGGTCATCTCTCATCGATAAGCCGAGGCGGGTTCAAGCCGACCGATGTGCATGTGGTTCCCATGATCGGCGAGATGAAGACCAACCACGAGCTGCTCAACAAGGTCGCTCATAGCATTCATCAAAACGGGGTCATCCTCGGATTCTATAATCCCATCCTGGGCGGCCTGGCAGGCCCAGAGGAGGGTGTTGCCGTCCTGATCATCGCCGGGTGGATTGCCCTGCACATGATCTATATGCCCGACAGTGTCGAATCCTGCCCGACCCATCCATTTCTATTCAATTCTACAGGTCCACAGATCCTGCGTGCCGTGAGTGTGGCTGCGGCAGCCTTTGCCCGTAACACCCACCTGCTGACGGAGTTTATGACCTCGCCGGTCAGCGGCCCTGGCACAGAATCCTTGCTCTACGAATGTGTGGGCATGGCGATGGTTGCCTCCGTGTGTGGCGCCAGCCGTATACTCGGTGTTCGATCGTCGGTCGGGGTAGTGGAGAATCACTGTACCGGGCTGGAGACCCGCTTCAACGGTGAAGTTGCCCATGCTGCCGCCGGGTTGAGCCGCTCAGACGCAGACGGAATCGTGAAACAGGCCGTGGCTGCTTATCTGCCCCAGCTGGAAGCCAAACCAGTCGGCCTACCCTTTGATCAGGCTTACGACCCGTCGACCGTCCTCCCCAGGCAGAGCTGGCTTGATGTTTATGATAAAGTAAAAGCACAAGTAACGCTCTGGGGTCTACCGCTTGGCTAGGCTCACAAATTTCCCGTATTGATTAGAAGAAAAGATGGGTTATCCCGACTATTCCGCACCAATCACGCTTGAGGCAGCCCTGGAACAACTGGGGAATCCTTCCATCATCACCCGAGTCCTGGCCGGTGGAACTGATCTGATCCCCCGCCTCCGTTTCGGGGAAATTAAACCCGATCTTCTAGTCGATATTCGTCACCTCCCCATAAAATCAATCAATTCTGAAAACGGTCATCTTCATTTGGGTGCCGGCCTCACCTGTAACCTGGTAATCGCAGATGCGGTGGTAGCCAGGCACTTTCCTGCTCTGGTAAATGCCTGCTATGAGATCGCTAGCCCTGCTCTGCGTAATCGCATCACCTTGGGTGGCAACCTGGCTGCTGCGTTTCCAGAGGCGAATACCATTCCGGTTTTGATGGCCTATGACGCCCAGATCGTGGTTGCCAATCAAAAAACTGTGCGAAGGATCCCTGTAGATGATTTTTATCAACCCTCTGGTGAAAGCATACTGGAGCCTGGAGATTTGATTAAATCAATTATTATTCCATTTCCACCACCGGTTACAAGCGCCCGGTTTATTAAATTCGGGTACCGTCGCGGCATAACTACCGCTATAGTGAACGTGGTCGTGCGTCTGACGCTTGACCAGGCGGGAGTCATCCAGGAGGCTCGCCTTGCCCTTGGAGCATATGCCGAAAGGCCATTACGCGCCGTAGCGATTGAAAATATGCTCCTCGGTTGTAAATTAACTACAGCATCTTTTGACCACCTCCCCGATCTGGTGATCGAATCTGTGCCTGCCCGGGATGACTTGTTTGCCGGAGCAGAGTATCGGAAAAAGGTTTCAAGGGTGCTCATCGACCGGGCCTTGCAGGAAGTTTGTTCAGATTTACGGGGATCTGAAGCCCATGCCTGAACAGACGATTCATCTATGGGTCAATGAACGGAAAGTTACACTTTATGTTGAACCTACACGGAGCTTGCTGGACGTCCTGCGAGAAGAGCTAAAGGTTACGAGCGTGAAAGAAGGCTGCGGGCGCGGGGATTGTGGTTCATGTATCGTGATCATGGATGGGAAACCCGTCAATTCCTGCCTAGTCTTAATCATTCAGGCAGAAGACACCCATATTCTTACCCTCGAAGGATTATCTGGCTCTGACTCACTGCACCCTTTGCAGCGTTCATTCCTTGAGAACTGGGCGTTTCAGTGCGGTTTTTGCACACCAGGCATGATTTTATCTTCCTACGCCTTATTGATGGATAATCCAGACCCAAGTAAAGAGGATATTAAGCATGCCTTGGTGGGTAACCTGTGTCGCTGTACGGATTATCACAGGGCAATTGAATTTGTCCAGCAGGCCGCCCGCGAATTACGGGCAAACAAGGTAGGTTGAAAAATGTCAGCCTTGGAAATCGTGGGTAAAAAGACCAGTGCTTTCGGTGGCCTGGAAGTGGTTAAAGGAAAAGCCAATTACCTCAAGGATCTTTCCTTCTCCGGACTTTTAGTGGGCAAACTATTGTACACCGCTTACCCAAGTGCAAAAATTTTAAGCATCAATGTTGAGAAGGCTCGTTCTCTCCCGGGGGTATTGGCTGTGCTGACTTATCAGGATATTCCCGGTCAAAATAGCTATCTCTACGATGGAAATTCCGATCAACCCCTTCTGGCAGTCGATCGTGTCTATTACCAGGGCGATGCCCTGGCAGCCATTGCAGCCGAGGATGAGCAGGCTGCCAGCGCTGCCCTCGAAGCAATTTTCGTTGAATATCAGCCTCTACCCGGAGTATTTGACCTACTGGAGGCGATGCAGCCGGGCTCTCCCCAGGTCTGGCAACATCGCCCGAATGTTTTCGACCATGCCGTCCTGGAAGACGGGAATGTCGAAGCCGGATTTAAAGATGCCGACCTCATCCTGGAAAATACCTATACCACCCAACGCGTCGAGCAGGCTTTTCTTGAGCCGGAGGGTGCCCTGGCGTTGCCTGATTCTGATGGAATGCTGGTTGTCTATGCCTCTGCCCAGGCTCCCCACCGTGATCGCATGCAGATCGCCCGGGCACTGGCTCTACCCGAAAGCCGGGTCAGGGTGATTGTCCCGCGTATCGGTGGTGCCTTTGGGGGAAAGGATGAGGCGAACGTCCAAATTCATGCCGCGCTACTTGCACATGCTACAGGGCGACCCGTCCGCCTCGTTCGCACACGCGCCGAGTCGATCCTGACCCATGTAAAACGGCATCCGGTTCAAATTAAAATATAAGACCGGCGCTAAACGCGATGGGCACATCACTGCCGTGCACGTTGTCGCCTATGGCGATACCGGCCCTTACGTGAATGCCGGCCAGGAGGTGATGGGGTTCCTGTCTTCTATGGCGGCTGGTCCATACCGCATCCCCAACGTGCGCCTGGAAGCCTACACGATTTTCACCAACAATCCCATCTGTGGTGCCATGCGCGGCTTTGGTGTCCCGCAGGTCGCTTTCGCCTATGAACGGCAAATGGATGAGCTTGCGTATAAATTATCGATCGACCCTTTGGAAATCCGCCTGCTGAATGGGTTGGAAACGGGCGATCGCCTTCCAACCGGTGCAAGACTAAAAGAGGCCACTGCCATGAAATCTGGCTTACGTGAGGCCGCAAAGCTGGCCGGCTGGGATAACCGCAATAAAGTAGACAGACAACCCGCACCCCACCTTCGTCGAGGTTGGGGGATTGGTACAAGTCTCTTCAGCATCGGCCTGGGTAAAGGCTGGCCCGACCATGCCGGTGCCAGTCTTGAAATGACCTTGGATGGCTCAGTCATCCTGCGTACAGGTGCCACCGATTCCGGTCAGGGAACACATACTGTCCTGGCTCAAATCGCTGCCGAAGCCCTGGGGATTGAATTGTCTTCGATCCGTGTGATCACCCCCGATACCGACAAAACACTTGACGCAGGTTCATCGGTCGCTACCCGTCAGATTGTGGTCTCTGGGAATGCAGTCCTACGGGCTGCCAAACCTATCCGTCAATCATTACTTATGACAGCCTCCGAAGAGACCGGACTTCCCAAAGATAAACTGTCCCTTCATCATGGTATTCTCTACTGCGAAGATGAATCAATCAATGTTACTGTGGCTAACCTGGCTGAGAAAGCTTGCTCAAAAGATCGCCCCCTGTCCGGTGAAGGTTTCTATGCAATGGAGTACCCAGAGGAGACAGGCCCTGTTCCCCTTTATGCTTATACTGCTTATACCTTCAGCACCCAGATTGCCCGGGTCCTGGTAGATATCCAGACTGGTCAGGTGGTCGTGGAAGAGATAGTAGCCGTCCATGAAGCTGGGAAGATGGTCAATCCCGACGGCGTCTATGGTCAGATCGAGGGCGGCTGCCTGATGGGTGTTGGCTATGCCCTGATGGAAGAATTGGTGGTTAAACAAGGCCACACGCTGAATACAGACCTGAGGCATTATCTAACTCCCACGATAAAAGATACGCACCAGATCAAGATAAAGATCCTAGAATTCCCAGAAGCTCACCTTCCCTATGGCGCTAAAGGGCTGGGAGAGCCGGTGCTCACAGCGACCGCGCCTGCGATTGCCAACGCCATTCGCGATGCCATCGGGGTGCCTCTATTTCGCTTACCGATGACCCCTGAGCGCGTGTTGGAAGCCATCGAACGATCGCGGCAGGGAAACCCATGAGATTCTCCTGGTTTTGCGCACACTTCCAGGAGTCCGGACGATGAATAAGATCCTCGTCCGTAACTGCCAATACCTGGTCAACCGCCCTGGTTCGATCGAAGGGATCATTGAGAACGGGGCTGTGTATATTGAGGGTTCACAGATCGTGGGGGTGGGTAAATCTCCCCAAATTGAAGCCCACTATGCAGGGCAGCCGGGTGTAGACATCCTTGACGCAAGCCACAAAGCCGTTCTGCCTGGCCTGGTGGATGCGCATAACCATGTGGGTGAGGTGCACACCCTGCTGGTTCCGGGCTGGCTGGACACTCCCATCACCGGTATTATCGATGCGATGGAGCTGATGTATTGGCCGGCCTATAACTGGTTGACCGATCAGAGCGCCTATGACCTGACATTATTCGGCCTGTTGCATGCTCTCAAACATGGCGCCACTACTCATAGCGATGCCATGATCTTTCCAGATGCCATCTACCGCGCCTCGCTGGAAGCCAAAGCCCGCACCGTGATCTACCCCCAGGTGATTTCAAGTGTGCAGTTGGCCGATGCCAGGGATGAAAATGAATACCTGGCTCACACCGAGGCCGCCATCCAGAATTATCACAACAATGGCGATGGCATGATCCGCGTGGGAGTCCATCCCAGTGCCATCTATAATAATTCCGAAGAATTGTTGTTGGGTTGCATGGAGCTCGCCCGTAAATATGGGGTCCAGTTCGTCACCCACCTGGCGGAATCCCCCGATGAAATGGCGAAATATGCTGATATATACCGTGAGTATGGCGGTGTGGTGCCGTATTTGCGCACTCTCGGCTTGCTTGGGCCACAGACAGTTATTTTTCATGGCACCCTGTTGAACGAAGGCGATCTTGACATTCTGGCTGAAACCGGCACTTCACTGGTCCACTGCCCATCGACTAATTCCTGGTTCGGCTACTGCGCTTATCTACCCTATATGCTCAAGATTGGCCTGCGCGTGGGGCTCGGCACCGATTGCGTCACGCATAACCTGTTCAACGTGATCCTCTCCGTTATGCAGCACCATAACATCATGCCCAGGGATTTGCGGGGTGTGGACCCTGCCGTGATCTTCGAGTTAGCTACCCTCGGCGGTGCGCGTGTTTTGGGGATGGAGGAAAGCATCGGCTCCCTGGAACCCGGTAAAAAAGCCGACCTCATCACCATCGATCTGCAGGACAATTCGAGTCTGTTTCCACTCAGCCCACAGGTATTCTATTCCATGCTCGCACTCAATGGTGCAGGTAGTGTTGCCTGTGATGTTTTGATCGATGGCGTCTTCGTACGCCGTGATTCCCGCTTCACCTTCCTGGACGAGGCGGCGATCATTTCCCACGCCCGCGAATGGTGCGACCGGTTTGCTGTGGATTTTCACCACATGAAACAGGCGAAGCTGCCCATGTTCCGCCGGTTGCATGAAGAATTTCAAATTCCCCAAGGGAGGCATATATGACCCGTACTTTGATTAAAGGTGGCTACCTCATAACCATGGATGCCGAGGATCATCGTCTCTATGCTGATCTGCTGGTCGAAGGCAATAGTATAAAGCAAATTAGTCCTGAGATCGACCTGCCGGCAGATAAAGTGATCCAAGCCGGAGGCATGCTTGTGCTGCCTGGTTTTGTCCAGTCGCACATTCACCTGTGCCAGTCGCTCTTCCGCGGTCAGGCCGATGACCAGAGCCTGGTCCAATGGCTGGTGACCATAACCACCCTCGAGTCGTATCACACGCCAGAAACATTGTATGCTTCTGCCCGCCTGGGATTAGCAGAGATGATTAAAGCGGGTGCCACCGGAGTGATTGACATGGGCACCCTGCACCACCAGGACAGCGTGTTCCGTGCCATCGAGGAATCCGGTATCCGTGCCCAAGCAGGTAAAGCCATGATGGATCTGACTGAAAATCTTCCCCCCGCACTCCAGGAAACCACCGAGAGCTCGGTGAATGAGAGCATGGATTTGCTCCATCGCTGGCATGGCAAGGCTAATGGGCGTATCCATTACGGTTTTGCCCCACGCTGGCAGCTGTGGAACACCGAGGGCTTGCTCAAAGAGATCAAACAGGAAGCCGATCGCCATGGAGCAGGGATCCATGGGCACGCCGGTGAAATTTTTGCCGAAGTACCTCAAATGCTGCGTGAACGCGGTCGCCGAAACCTTAAATACCTGGAACACATTGGTGTAGTTGGTCCGAATGTGCAGATGGCACACTGCATCTGGCTTGACGATTCAGAAATGCAGGTTCTGCAGGAAACCGGTACCCACGTGTTACACTGCCCGTGTTGCAACCTGAAGCTGGGTTCCGGGATCGCACAGGTGCCAGAGATGTTGGCCCGCGGCGTCAACGTAGCCCTCGGTTCGGATGGGACACCGAGCAATAACAACTTTGACATGTTCATCGAAATGCGTTTCGCCTCGCTCATCCATAAATACCGCCTGGGTGCCGAAGCCATGCCGGCTGCCACGGTCCTGCGAATGGCCACCCGTAATGGGGCTAAAGCCCTTGACCTGGGAGGCAGCAGTTTCGGATCACTGGAACCCGGCAAGAAAGCTGACTTGATCATCCTTGATGATGGCGGGCTGCACGCATCCCCTCTCCCAGATTTCGATCGCGATAACCCGGTCAGGCGCATCGTCTCCGCCTACCAGTCGGGTAGTGTCCGTACCAGCGTGATTGATGGGAATCTTGTCATGGAAGATGGTAAACTGCTCACTATGGATGAAGACGCAGTGTTGTCAGACGCTTCTAAAGCCTGGAATACCATCGCAGCAAAATTTGCCACAAGATAACGATCTATAAGGCAATGTTCCATCCCCATTACATTGCACCCGGATCGCTGGAAGACTTACTCACGGTTTTGCACCAATACGGTGAAGAAGCCAGGATCATTGCTGGTGGAACCGACTTGATCCCGCAATTGCGCCTGGGAAAACTCAAACCGGGTGTCTTGATCGACCCGCACCACCTATCGCTGGATGAGATTAGTGAGACGAATGAGAGCATTCACCTGGGCGCCCTGGTGACGCATACCCAAACACTCACTTCACCCTTGCTCAGGCAGGCGTATCCAGCCCTGGTGAGTGCCTGTCGGCAGGTAGGTGCACCTCCGGTGCGAAATCGGGGCACTCTGGCAGGTAACCTGGCTAACGCCTCTCCCGCCGCTGACTCGGCCCTGCCTTTGCTGGTATATGATGCCCGGGTCGTCGCCTCCCGGATTTCCGCCGAGCGTTTGCTCCCGCTGGACGAGTTCTATCTCAGCCCGGGTCAGACCCAATTATCCAGTGATGAATTCATTCGTGAGATCAAGCTGCCCAAAATGCCGCCCCGCACAATGGCTGTCTTTCTCAAGCTGGGCAACCGGCAGGCGATGGCGATCGCAGTCGCCAGCATCGCCGTCCGTTTATCATTGGACGAAACAGGAAAGGTAAGCCAGGCGCGTGTCGCACTTGGCTCGGTTGCCCCGACTCCGCTGCGTGCTTATCAGGCTGAGACCATCCTCCAGGCTCATCCGTTGAATGAAACGACCATTCGTCTTGCTGCCCAGGCTGCACGCCGGGCAGCCTGTCCCATTTCTGACCTGCGTGCCAGTGCCGAGTATCGCTCTAAAATGATGGAAGTATTGACCCACCGGGCACTTGATATTCTCTCTAGCAGAATAGCCTCGGGGTTTGACCATGTCTGAGATTGAACTCCACCTGACGGTAAATCATCTACCTCGAACGGTCAAAGCTGATCCTTGTTGCACGCTGCTCGAATTGCTGCGTGATAAGCTCGGTCTGACAGGCACCAAGGAGGGCTGTGGGGCGGGTGACTGCGGGGCTTGTGTCGTTATCATGGATGGGCAAGCCGTGAATGCCTGCCTGGTGCTGGCTGCCCAGGCTGAAGGCACGCAGGTAATTACTGTGGAAGGGCTGGCACAGGATGGCAGGCTTCATCCCCTCCAGCAAAACTTCGCTGAAAAATGGGCTTTCCAGTGTGGTTTCTGCACCCCCGGAATGTTAATGTCTTGTTATGCCCTGCTGCTGAAAAACCCAGACCCATCACCAGACGAGATTCGGGAAGCCATCGCTGGCAATCTATGCCGCTGTGGGACGTATCAAAGCGTGGTGGAAGCTGTGCAAGCCACCGTAAAAATGACCCGGGAGGCTGCGCATGGATGAGTTCAGTGTCATCGGCAAAGCCGCCAATGCTAACCACAGCCATGAAATTGTCACCGGGCAGGCACGCTATTGCCCGGACATCCGTCTGCCGGGGATGCTGGTGGGTAAGCTGCTGTATACGAAGTATCCCTGTGCTCGGATACTCTCTGTAGATGTAAGCGCCGCCCGTGCCCTGCCTGGTGTCGTCGTAGTGCTTACCGCCCAGGATATCCCTGGTGAGAACAGCTATTTATATGCCCAGCCGGCCGATCAGCCGTTGCTGGTCCATGATCTGGTGCGTTACCAGGGCGATGCTTTGGCAGCCGTCGCGGCCGAGGATGAAGCTGCGGCCATGGCTGCCCTGGAAGCCATCCAGGTTGAATATGAGCCTCTTACCGGAGTGTACGATGTGCTCGAAGCGATGAAGCCGGGAGCGCACCAGGTATGGTCAGATCGCGGAAATGTAGCCGATCACCTGGTCATTGATCATGGAGATATCGAAGCGGGATTCAAGCTGGCGGATGTCATCATTGAGAACACCTATTCCACTCCCCTGGTCGAACATGCCTTTATGGAAACCGAAGGAGCCGTTGCTTATTTGGATGTAGATGGGAGCATGGTAGTTTATTCTTCATGCCAGGCACCCCATCGTGACCGGATGCAGATTGCACGTTCATTGGGACTACCCGAGAATCGGGTCAGGGTCATCACGCCCTACATCGGAGGCGCATTTGGTGGTAAGGATGAAGCTCACGTTCAAATCCATGCTGCGCTTCTAGCACTAGCCAGCGGGCGTCCTGTCAGCCTCATCCGCTCGCGTGAAGAATCCATCCTCACCCATGTCAAGCGCCACCCGGTAATCATCCATTACCGCAGCTGGGATCACCCGCCAGGGAAAGTTGACCGCCGTCCATGCTGTAGCCACTGGTGACACAGGCCCTTATCTCAATGCTGGGCGTGATGTGATGAATTTTGTGGCTGCCACCTTGAGCGGGCCATACGACGTCCCCCACGCCCGTCTTGAAGCTTACACCGTTTTCACCAACAACCCCATCTGCGGCGCTATGCGCGGGTATGGCATTCCACAAGCCAGCTTCGCCTATGAAGCGCATATGGATGCTCTAGCACATGCGATTGGCATGGACCCGCTGGAGATACGCTTGCTGAACGGATTGGAGACCGGTAGGCAGGTTCCCACAGGCGTCACCATACGTGAAGGTCAGGGCATGAAAGTCTGCCTTCAAGAAGCCGCTCAGCTCTCTGGTTGGAAGGAACGAACCCGGCAAGATCGTCAGCCAGCGCCTCATTTGCGCCGCGGTTGGGGCATGGCGTCTATATGGTTCAGTATCGGCATGGGTCGCAACATCCCCGACCACGCGGCGGCAACACTTGAAATGACCCGGGATGGTTCGGTCATCCTGCATACCGGGGCTGCCGACATGGGTCAGGGAGCCCATACTGCCCTGGCGCAGATGGCTGCCGAAGCCATAGGCGTCAGGCTCGAGTCGGTCAAGGTGGTCGGCCCTGATACCGACCGCACCTTGGATGCCGGTCCATCGGTCGCCAGCCGACAGACCTTTATCTCAGGCAACGCTGTGCTGCGGGCGGCTCAACCGATCCGCACTGCTCTTCTGGAAACTGCCAGTGAGATCACGGGTCTTCCGTTAAATATATTGGAATTGAAGCTTGGTTGCCTCCTGGCTGAAGGCGAGTTGTTGCCGGTAACGGTATCAGAGCTGGCGATAAAAGCCTTGGAACAGGACCGTAGCTTGCAGGCTGAAGGATTTTATGCCATGGAGTACCCGGAGGAGTTACCTCCCCATAGCTACCGTTATGCCCCCTCGGTTTTTACCTTTGGCACCCAGGTAGCCCAGGTTTTGGTGGATATCGAGACCGGGCAGGTGAGCCTCGAAAAACTGGTGGCTGTGCAGGATGCGGGTAAGATCATCAACCCGGGTGGGGCGCGTGGGCAGGTTGAGGGGGGCGTTATCATGGGATTGGGCTATGCCCTTATGGAAGAACTGCTGGTCGAGCATGGCACAACCTGCAATCTCAACCTGGGTAGTTACCTTGTACCCACCGCCAGTGACGTCCCCGAGCTAATCGTAAAGTTTGTGGAGATCCCGGAGCCGTATGCTCCCTTTGGTGCCAAGGGGCTCGGCGAACCTCCGCTCACCCCCACTGCACCTGCCATCCTGAATGCTGTGGTCGATGCGATTGGAGTGCCCCTGTTTCAAATCCCCCTGACTCCCGAGCGTGTTCTGACTGCTATAGACTCGCAGCGAGATGAATTTACGAAAAATGGAAGTAAACTCGTTTCTCAATCAGTCAGGTAACAACTATATGGGACGATAGTTCGATGCCTCAAGATTTGTTATTCTGTAACGCCATCCTTGAAAACAATGACTCGCCAGTGGATATTGCCATCCATGAAGGTGTTGTGTCCAATATCGGTCCACATCTACCCGCCCAGGGCAGCCGGGTGGTAGATGTCAGTGGGATGCTGGCATCACCCCTCTTCATCGACCCGCATCACCACCTGGATTGTGCCTTCCTTTCGGAACCACCCAATCTGTCTGGCACCCTTGACGAGGCCATCCAGATCAACGCTCGCTTAAAGGTGAGTCGCTCAGATGATGATACATATGAAAATGCTTGCCGTGCATTGCGGATGGCTTTGCAGAATGGCACCGGCTGGCTTCGCAGCCACACCGATATTGATTCCGTCTCAAGGCTCAAGCTGCTTTACCCGATCTTAAAAGCCAGGCACCAGTTTCGTGGCATGGTCGACGTCCAGATCGTCGCCTTTCCTCAGCTTGGCCTGATTGCCGACCCGCAAAGCGTCCAGCTGATGCGTTCAGCTATGCGGGAAGGTGCGGATGTGGTCGGGGGCATGCCCCACGCAGAGCTTTCCCCCGAGGATTCTGCTCGCCATATTGAGCTCCTCTTCCAGCTGGCAGAAGAGTTTGACGCCGACATCGACATGCATGTTGATGAGACTGACGATCCGCGTTCGCGCACCCTCGAGCTGCTTGCCGATGCCACGCTTCGACACGCTTACCTGGGGAGGGTGACCGCCGGACACTGTTGCGCATTGGCGGCTTATCCAGATGATTATGCGGAGCGGGTGATCGAGAAAGTCGCCCTTGCCCGGATCAATATCATCACCAACCCGCTGGTCAACCTGTACCTGCAAGGTCGCCAGGATAAACAGCCTGTTCGCCGTGGCCTCACCCGTGTGAAGCAGCTACTGGAGGCAGGGGTCAACGTTGCCTGCGGATCAGATGACATCAGCAACCTGTTCTTCCCCTTCGGTCGCATGGACATGCTCGAGGTAGCTATGATCACCTCGGTAGCCTCCCATCTAACTACCCCCGAGGGTATCCAGACCGCTTTCGATATGCCGCGACGGCGGGCTGCCAGATGCTTAAACATTAAGGACTATGGGATAATGGTCGGTGAGCCGGCCAACATCGTTTTCCTGGCGGCTAAGAACGCCCGTGAAACCTTGCAGCTTCAGCCGGTGAAGCGGATGGTTGTTCGTAACGGCAGCCTGGTCGCTAGCCGTGAGGAAAAAATTACCTATTTAACCAATGAGGATGAAACCAATGACAGATGATGAATTGATCGCACAGATCACCCAATCGGTGATCGACGGTGAAGCCGCTACAGCCACCGAGGCCACACGTACTGCCCTTGAGGCAGGCCTGGATCCACTAAGGATACTCAATGAGGGCTTGATGGTCGGCGCAGATCAGGTTGGTAAACGATTTGAGTCAGGCGATTTTTTCTTGCCTGAGCTGATGCTGGCCGGGCGGGCGCTCAAAGCCGCCATGGAAATTCTTAACCCTTCCTTAGCTGGAAAAAATCTTTCTTCCACCGGTCAGGGTAACGCCAGGATCGTTATCGCCACCATACAGACCGACATCCACGATATCGGCAAGAATATTGTCGCCTCCATGCTGACAGCCGCCGGGTTTAATGTCACTGACCTTGGCGTGGATGTACCACTTAAAACGATTGTGGATAAGGCGGAAGAGTTGGATGCCCAGGTGATCGCATTATCCGCCCTGCTCACCACCTCCATGCCCTATATGAAAGACCTGGTCAACCTGCTCGTGGGGAGAGGTCTGCGCCAGAAGTACATCGTGATTGTCGGAGGCGCCTCGGTGACCGAGGCTTGGGCGAGCGATATCAATGCAGATGGTACTGCCCGTAACGCTGCCCAGGCGGTCACTCTGGTTCGTAGCTTGCTGAAACCGGCTTGAGGAGGTTGATATGACAGACTATCTCGAAATCCTCGAACGTTCCAATCAAGGTGAATACATTTCGGAAGAGAATTGGGATCTGGAAAAAGTCGCTCTCACCGCCAGGAAGCTGGTCAAAAAGTATCGCCTCGAATGGGACCGCAACCAGATCGTTGTTGATGACCCCGCCCTAGTGGATGCCATTTATCAGGCAGGCTATGAGATGGCGCTTGAATTAGGCGCTTACTGCCGTTCCACCGAGCGCATCATCCCCCTCACGCAGTCCGAGATCGACGAAGGTATCACGAATGCCCCTCAGACCCTGGTCATGGGCCAGGGCAAGGATGCACGCACCCTCTATTCCCGCCAGCTGGCAGACGCCCGCCCGCCGCTCTTCTTTGGTGGGCCGCCGGGGAACCCCATCCCCCAGTCAATCTTCTTCCAGAATGTGGTTTCATATGTGCAGGAACCGATGATCGATCTCGCCACCTGCGGAACGCTGACCGAAGTGGATGGCTATACCGTCCGCACGGGTCACCCAATGGAAATCGTCGCCACCCGCCGGGAATCACAGTACATGCATGCCGCCCTGGAACGAGTGGGACGACCTGGAATGGGCATGCTGGGAGCTCAGTCGAGCGTCTCCGAGCTTGGCAACCTGGCTGCCAGCCAGCCCCGCTACCTTCGCCCGTGTGATTCTCATCTCATCCCGCTGCTCAATGAGCTCAAGATGGATAACCGCAATTTCTCGCGTGCCGTCAACTCGCTGGATTACGGCATGATCAATGCTTCATTGGCATGTGTGATCGTGGGTGGCTTGGGTGGAGGTCCGCCTGGCTCAGCAGTTGTCAATGTCGCTTCATTCCTGGTGGCTAACATTGTTTGCCGCGCAGGCTATCATCTCCTGCATCCCATCCATGTGCGTCACGTCGCCACGTCCACCCGGGAGGTGTTGTGGGTGATCAGCACGATCGGTCAGGCTTTTGCGCGCAACGCTCCCTGCATCATTGTCGCTGATATATACCCCAAGTCGGGGACGGGCACGCCGGAGTTGCTGTATGAGACGGCTGCCAATGCCATTGTCAACGGTGTGACCGCCAGCCACCTCGAAGGCTGTGGCTCTGCCGATGGTACCTTGCCTAACTGTTCTGGTCTGGAAGCCCGTTTGATGGCGGAAGTGGCTTTGGCTTGCCATCGCCAAAAGATGACCCTGCGCGAAGCCAATGATTGGGTGTTAAGGTTATTACCTTTTTATGAGCACATCTTCACCCAGGAAGGTGGCAACCCCGGTCTGCCCTTCGACCAGGTGTACGATCTTGCCTCCGTGCAACCGCTAAAGTTGTGGCAACAAATGTACGAAGACGTCAAAGTAAAATTACATGGCATGGGTCTGACTCTGTAATACCCACTCTGCGCATACCAATACAACACCTGAAACTCGACCGCCGGATGGTCGAGTTTCTTTTACCTGCCACTTAGAGTGTCTACGAGGAACTTGATCTATTTTCCAAATGATGTAGCTCATCCCAGCGACTCTGATCACAATACCGTTTTTATAGATCCAGCTGCCCGGTTTATTTCCTCATTGCTTCACTCTCACCGCATTTACCGCTCGTAGCCAGGGTACCTTAAGCAGAGGCCCTTGGAAAACCAGGATCAATCTCAGAGCAACGTCTGACCGGCACTCTCGCATATGAATAGAAACCGATGCTCCTGTAGGTTTTAGGGCAGTAATGATTTATGCCGACGTTTTTCGGAAAGTAATGGGAAAAGTGTTAATTAGGTAAAGTCTACCGACATCCAGATCAATGTCTGGTGGGAATAAAAACCAGCCTTCTTTAGCGCTTCAATTGCTTTTCCTGCAGGGAAATTCAAGCTCAATGGTTGTTCTTTGCGGATGCCCTCCCGTGCGGTGATCATTAATGCCAGGATAGCTTCCTCATCTAATTGCGTTGATACTGCCAGCCAAAGGGTATCGGTAAAACCACTGGTGTGCTTCCAGCTCACTACACCTCGCAGCACACCTTCCCGCTCCACGCTCCAGTGGTGCAGGTTTTCCAGGCTGAACGCACGGTAGACCATCCCCCATAGGTCAGGGCGGAATAAATTCCAATCGATGGGCAGGTTCCAGGCGATATCGACGGGATAGATCGCATCGAGCCACTTCTTTTGCTGCGCCCAGTGATTTGCCTGGCGCTTAATTACTTTCACCCCAGCAGGTGTCGGCAAAGCGGGGTAGCTCGGACCGCTGTACCAGTTTGTACGGCGCATGCGTTCTTCAAAACCGTGGGTTTCATAGATATGGATGGCGCTGGGGTTGTCATCGCGCACCTGCAGCCATACGCTACCGGCTCCACGTTCTCGGGCATGCTGTAAGGCTGTGACGGTGAGCGCTGTGGCAATCCCGCGCCCGCGGTAGTCGGGGTGGGTGGCTACATTGGCAATCATATAGCCCCTTTTCCCTTTCACTGTGATAGGGATCAGGCTCAGGTTACCCACCAGAATACCCCCCTCTTCCCACACATAACCGGAAGGCAGCATGGGCGATTCATCGATCAAGCTGCTGGCAAACCTCATCATGGACGCATTTTGAGCTGCCCTGCGCATCTCATTCAGGTACTGCCTGCCATCAGGGTCAAGCGTATCGAAGAAGCACAGCTCCACCAGGTCAGCAACCTTAGCCAGGTCGCGCCGCATATCCAGCCGCCGTAAGTGCTCCCCTGTCGATGAAGAAATAGCAATTTCCGCCATCATAGCTGCACCCATTTTACACCCACTGCAAGTTTTGCATTGGGTGAGCCTGGACTTCGGACAGCACCAACCTTCTCGCGCATCTAATAACGGATATACAAAATTCATATACAACTCTTACGGGGCACAGCTCTTGCATTAACATACTCGATGTTATAATCTTCCAGATAAGGAAGGATTTTTACCTATGATGCGATTTGATCGATTTACTGAACGCGCCCAGGAAGCAGCCCAACGCGCTGCCGAGATCATTCAACGCTATGGGCACAATCAGATTGATACTGAACACATTCTGCTCGCACTTATCGAGCAGCCTCAGGGTGTGATCCCCCAGATATTGGAATATCTCAAGGTTGACGCCAACGCCCTCACCGAGCGACTGGATTACATCCTTCGCACCAGCCCCAAGGCGAACATTTTTGGTGGTGGTGCCGGGCAGATTTTTATCACCCCGCGCGTCAAGCGGATCATTGATCTGGCAAATGAGGAAGCCAACCGTCTCAAAGATGAATACATCTCCACCGAACATATCTTCCTCGCCATCCTCAACGAACGCAGCACCCCGGCAGCCCGCCTGTTGGAGGGTGCTGGTGTTACCCGCGAGCGCGTTTATGAAGCCGTCCAGCAGATCCGTGGTGGGCAGCGTGTCACCGACCCTCAAGCCGAAACCCGCTACCGCACGCTGGAGAAATACTCCCGCGACCTTACCCAGATGGCGCGTGAAGGCAAGCTGGACCCGGTGATCGGCCGTGATACAGAAATCCTGCGTGTCATCCAGATCCTCTCTCGCCGCACCAAGAACAACCCTGTTTTGATCGGTGAGGCTGGCGTTGGCAAGACTGCCATCGTCGAAGGCCTGGCGCAAAAGATCGCTACCAATGATGTCCCTGAGATTCTCTCCGGTAAGAAAGTGATCCAGCTTGACCTGGGTGCCATGATTGCCGGCTCACGCTTCCGGGGTGAGTTTGAAGAGCGATTGAAAGCTGCTATCGAGGAAATCCAACGTGCACAGGGTGAAGTCATCCTGTTCATCGATGAGCTTCACACTGTGGTTGGTGCCGGTGCGGCCCAGGGTGCCATGGACGCCTCCAATATGCTCAAGCCTGCGCTCGCCCGTGGTGAGCTGCAGTGCGTGGGCGCTTCCACCCTGGATGAATATCACAAGCACATCGAGAAGGACGCCGCCCTTGAACGGCGCTTCGCTCCAGTTTATGTCGAAGAGCCCAATGTGGAAGATACGATAAAGATGTTGCGTGGTTTACGCGACCGCTATGAGGCACACCACAAGGTGCGCTTCTCCGATGATGCCCTCGTCGCCGCTGCCCGCCTCTCATCCCGCTATGTGACCGAACGTCACCTGCCGGATAAAGCCATCGATCTGATGGATGAAGCTGCCGCCAAGCTGCGCGTAGCCCTGTATTCGCTCCCTCCTGAGCTGAAAGTGATGAAGACTGAGGTCGATCGTCTGCAGGCTGAAGAGGAACAGTCGGGGCTATCGCGTGACTATGAGCGTGCTGCCGAGAAGAAAGCCGAACGCCTGCGCATGGAAACCGAGTTTAGTTCCCTGCGCGATAAATGGGAAAGTGAGCATAGCCTGGATGAGGTGGTGGATGTAAATGACATTGCTGCTGTCGTCGCACAGTGGACCGGCATCCCCGTCTCCCAGATGATGGAGACTGAGTCGGATAAGCTGTTGAATATGGAAAGTCGCTTGCACGAGCATATCATTGGCCAGGACGAAGCCATTCATGCAATTTCCGATGCCATCCGGCGCTCGCGCTCGGGTCTCAAGGACCCACGCCGTCCGATCGGTTCTTTCATCTTTATTGGTCCCTCGGGTGTCGGCAAGACCGAGCTCGCCAAGGCCCTGGCAGAATTCCTGTTTGATGATGTGGATGCCCTGGTGCGTATCGACATGAGCGAATACCGTGAGCAGCACACCGTCTCACGCTTGTTTGGTGCTCCGCCTGGTTACGTGGGGTATGAAGAAGGTGGTCAGCTCACTGAAGCCGTCCGCCGCCGTCCGTACCGCATCATCCTGTTTGATGAGATCGAGAAAGCGCACCCTGAAGTGTGGAACGCCTTGCTGCAGATCCTGGACGACGGTCGTCTGACCGATGGTCAGGGCAGGCTGGTTGACTTCCGCAATACGGTGCTCATCATGACCAGCAACCTGGGCACTGAGTATGTGCGTAAATCTGGTAGCCTTGGGTTTATCCCTCCCACCTCGACCAGTGAAGACCGCGAAGCTGCGGATAAGATCTCCAAGGCGCTGAAAGGTACCTTCCGCCCTGAGTTCCTCAACCGTATCGATGAGATCATTACCTTCTCACCGCTCTCGCTTGAGGATATGGTCAAGATCGTTGACCTTCAGATGAAGGAAATCCAGGAGCGCATGGGTGACAGCGGATTGACCATCGAGCTGACTGATCACGCCCGCCAGTGGTTGGCAGAAACCGGCTACGATTCAGCCTTTGGTGCTCGCCCGCTGCGACGTGCCTTGCAAAAGTACCTCGAGAGCCCTCTCTCACTGAGCTTGCTTAGTGGCGAGTTCCCCCGCGATGCTCACATCATGGCCGATGTTAACGAAGCCAAAGATGGGCTGGTCTTCAGCCCCGCCGGTCAGCCGGTCGAGGTCGAAGTACAGCAAGAATCCGAAGAATCAACTAAATAATATCCAAGGTCGGGAGCCAACTCCCGACCTTTTTATATTTAATGGGTCATTGCGAGCCAATGATCTTTTGGAGAAGCAATCTTCCCCCGACAAGGTAATTCAACTGTCCTTCGTCATATTATTCGATATATATTGTCTTAAGAAGTTTGCTTCTCCCACGCTGTACTCGGGACAGGGGGTTGGAAAAATCATCCAACCATCGCAAAAACCTTTTGAACTTGTCATTGCGATATCATCCCGGTTCTTGGTGGGAAGGAGCGTAATATGCGACTGACCCTATCCCCGCTGTTTTTCGGGGAGCAATCTACCTTTTATATCCTTTCTCATAACAAGTATATTGTCACTTCGACCATTTCCATTCATTACACTACCATCTTTCACCTCCCTGTAACTGTCTTAGGGTGATATTTGTCTCTCATATGAGGATATTAACCACTTGGTATTTTGCCCCCAAAGGATTAAATTTTTAGGGTGGAACCGCATATTATGGATACCGATGTTTTCCCCAACTTGTTCCTTTTTCGGGATTTATCCCCCGAACATATAAGGCTGCTTCAGCCGCTTTTCATCCCCTGTGAGTTCACTGCTGAGTCCGTCCTGTTTGAGCAGGGGGACCCGGCTGAGAATTTATTCGCGGTGGTCAATGGTGAAGTGGTGGTAAACTTTAAGCCGGATGACGGTCCCGCCATCGTGGTTGCCCGGGTTCAACCTGGCAGCATTGTGGGTTGGAGCGCGGCGCTGGGCAGCAGGCGTTACACTTCAAGTGGTGTCTGCACCAGCTACACCCAGCTCCTGCGCGTGCGTGGCGACGACCTGCGCCGGTTATGCCTGCAACACCCCGCCACCGGCACGGTCTTCCTCGATCGCCTGGCAACCGTCATCGCCGAACGCTTGCATTCCACCCACGACCTGGTTTTGTCACTGCTCCAGTTGGGATTGACCACATCGCTCGAAAAGAGTGGAGGGTAACAAATGGCGACACCCATCAATGCCAATGCCCCGGTTGAAGAACAGGTCAAAGTACTTATCCAGCGTCTGAGCGCCTATATCGAACAGTTCCATGGCGGCTCAGTTGAATTTATCTCCTTTGACGGGAAACATCTCAAAGTTCACCTGGGTGGTGCCTGCCTGGGCTGCCCACTATCCCCCAACACCCTGCATGGCTGGGTGGAAGGCACCGTCAAGCAGTTCTTCCCCCAAATCGAAACCGTCGAATCCGACGTCTGATCTGTCGGGGAGATCAACGATCTCCAATTGATAATTTATCACGGGCCCGCAGTGCGGGTCCGTTGTTTTTGTTGGGGCGTTCGCTTTCCACTGCCAGGTACGCCAGCAGCGCCCGCACTTTGTCGTAGCCAAAGTTGGTGACGGGTTGCCCATCTAGGCTGGTAGTCATACTTCCCAATAGTGAGATGGTTAAGCAAGACATGTTTACCCCGCTGGTTCTTCTTCAATCACGTTTATATCGTCCGTAGTAAATCCACGCCCCTGTTGTGCTTTAAATTCCTCCAACAGCTCGGCTGCGGTAACAAAAAGATCTTTTTTCTGTCCGCGTGCATAGGCTGCCTGTGCCACTTCAGCTGGCAAGGTACTTGCCATTTGCTTGATATCTCTACCTACCACATCCTCGAACCAGGGCGTTTTACCGCAATGGCCGCGTTCATCGATCAAACCGCACAGCTCAACTGCTGACTCCGCCTGACCATTGATAGCCAGCAGATAAGCCGCAGCTGTTATCGCGTAGCTAATAGTAATATAGCTGTGCAGTTCAATACCCTTTTGTAATGACTTAACGATTATCTCTTGTCCTCTTTTAATCTGTCCCATCCTGATGTAGGCTAAGCTGCAAGGACTGAGTATTATGGCCAAATAAAAGTGATATCCATATTCAATACAATAGCCTGCGGCTTTTTCTAGCAACGGGATAGCCAGCTCCAACTGCCCTTGAGCCAGCGCAGCCATTCCCATGACCCCATGAATATAATCCAAGTTCCCTGTGTCATTAATCTGGTAAGCCAGCTCCAGAATGCTCTCTCCCATTACGCGTGCCTCTTCATATTTCCCAAAAAGGACCTTAGCCTCATTCCAATTAGCTATAAAGCTGATAAGTAGTGGTTTATTACCAGTGGTCTGAATTTGAGGTAAGGTTTCAATACTTAATTTCTCAACTTCGTCCCACTGGCGATTAATCCTAAGGGCCCAGACCATCCGGTGTAGACCTTCGGCGTTGCTTCTCCGATTGCCATATGAAAGGAAGATTTCGGTTCCTTCTCGACAAGCTTGAATTGACATATCCTGCTTACCCTGATGGCCGGTTATCTCACTTAAGATATTAAGCTGTGAAGCGATCTGCCTGGGATCACCCAGGCCGCGCCATTCAACCAGAGCAGCCTGGCAATATCTTTCAGCTTCCTTGAAGTCTCCAAAATTTAAAAATCTTATGGCGAGACTACTCAACGCTAAAGCCACCGATCGTTTATTTCCGATTTGTCGGGCAATGTCAAGGCTCTGTTGAGTAAGAATTACTGCTTGATCCATATCAGCAACGGAAGCACCAATTTCCCTTAGTACCCACGCCTTATCAACCAGGACATCTTCTCCACCCTGTAACAAATCTTCGAAAATCTGCAAGCTTTCTACAAGCATTTGATCCTTAGTTTGAGAATTAATATGACCAACCTGCAACTGGAACGCCCTCATATAAATCGTCAATTGGGCTTTCAGACGCTTGCCGTGATTGCTGAGCTCAGCAATATTCTCCAGTGTATCCAGAGCTAGCTTGCATGTATATTCTCCTTCATTAGGAAGTATTCGGTAGAAAAAATATCGGCACAATCCCGACCAACCCATGGTTAATCCATCCAGATCCTGGAACTGACACGCCCACATCCAGGCTGTTCTCATATTGGATAATTCTTCATCCATCTCATTCAGGGTTAAAACTTGACAAGAACCATCCAATTTTATATTCCAAATTTCGAGTGCATGGAGGAAATAACGGCAGTGTGTTTGGCTTAATACCGCTTCCTGCCCATGTGCTCTCACCATATCCAGGCCGTAGTGTCTAACCAGCTCATGCAGATCGTATCGGTTCTTCGCCAGGTTAAAGCGGATCATGGAGTGATCCGTTAAAGAATCCAGTAGCTCAGGTGATGCCCCCGCCACCTGCTTAGCCGCCTCGGCTGTAAAGCCACCCCGGAAAACTGTCAGTCCGCAGAAGGCAGCCTGCTCCTCCTGGTTAAGCAACCGATATGAGTGCTCGAACACCGCCCTGATGCTCCGATGCCGTTCCGGTACATCTTTGAAGGAAATCCGAAGGTCTTCCTTGCCGCTCTCGATGGCGCTGGCTACCTGTTCCATCGACCTCCTACGCACCGCCGAAGCCGCCAGCTCAATTCCCAGAGGCAGACCCTCCACCAGCTGGCAGATGCGGGACATGGCAGGTAGGTCGTCCTTTATTATTGAATGGCGCGGCTTAACCTGGTGCAGGCGCTGGTTGAATAGCTGCACTGACTTATAGGCTGCCAGGTCTTGCATGGCTTTCCCTGTCGGGTAGCTCAAACCGTTCACCTCGAACACCCACTCTGCTTGCAAACCCAGGCGCTGGCGGGAGGTGACCAGAATCATGATCCCAGGTGAATGCTGCAAGATTTCGGTTACCAACCAGGCTCCTTCAAGCAGATGCTCGAAGTTATCCAATACTAGCACCAGCTCTTTATCCTTCAAGTAACTGGTTAGTTGGTCTTTGAGGTCACCCTGCTCAGCCTGCTTGAGACCCAGAGCCAGGAGGACCGCCGGGATTATCAGCTCGACCGAGTTTGTCCCTGCCAGCGGGACGAAGCAGGCGCCGTGGGAGAAGGCATCCAGTTGCCTTTCAGCGGCGGCGATGGCCAGTCTGGTCTTGCCTACCCCGCCTGGACCGACCAGGGTGAGCAGGCGGCAGGCGGGGTCTTCAATCAGGGCATTGATCTCTGCAAGCTCCCCTTCCCTGCCGACGAAGCTGGTAAGGATTGTGGGCAGGATGTTGATATGAAGAGACTCCCTGGAAGGAGGCGGCAGGTATACCCCATACTTGATCTGCTCATACAAGCGGGTGGTCTCTTCCAGCGGCTCGACACCGAGCTCGTCCGTCATCTGCTCGCGGCACTTCTCGTATAGCTCGCAAGCCTCTGCGCGTTTACCCATGCTCCCCAGCAAACGCAATGCTTGAACATATGCCTCTTCATCGCAGGGGTCCAGCTCTAATTGCCGTTCAGTAAATTCCAAAGCTTTGGCAGGCTCGTCACGCCATTGGTAAGTTGAAGCAATCTGCTGCAAGGCTTCCATTGCAGATTTTGAGAACCTCTCGCGTTTTATCCTTAGCCACTCTTCGAACAGGTCGCTATCGGGCAGGCTGAACCCTTCCAAAAATTCTCCCCGGTAGAGATTAACCGCTTCGATTAACCGGTCGGTGCAGGTGGGGCAGGCTTCGATGCGCCGGTGGCGGTGCGAATTACACAGCGACAGAAGCTGGTTGAACCGTTCTATATCCAGCCAGGCGTCACTTTCCAGGTTGAACTGGATGGCATCCTTGCTGATGAGTAAATAGGGAGGGTGAGCAACCTGGTCGCAGATGGCTTGCCTGAGTTTTGCCAGGGCATTGCGCAGGCTGTCGTGAGCCGCTTTTTCCGATTGGTCGGGCCACAGCAAGCCTGCCAGGGATTCGCGGCTGTGCGGGCGTTCGCTATCAGCCACCAGGTACGCCAGCAGCGCCCGCACTTTGTCGTAACCAAAGCCGGTGACGGTCTGCCCGTCCAGGGCGACCGTCATATTTCCCAATAGTGAGACTGATAAACAAGCCATATTCACCCCGCTGGTTCTTATGCAATCACTTTTTTAGCTTAGTTTTTTTTTCGTCTGTAGAAAACCCGCTCCTCATGTTCTTTAAATTCCTCCAGCAATTCAGCCGCGGTAACAAACAGGTCTCTCTGCCTGCCGCGCTCCCTGGCAGTCGCCACCACCTCAGGCGAAAGGTCAGCTGCCAGCTCCTTGATGGTCTTCCCCGCCACATCCTCGAACCAGGGTGAATTTCTCAACATAGATTTTTCCTCGATTAATCCACACAACTCCACCGCTCGCTCCACCTGGCCGTTGATTGCCAGATATAAAGCCGCGGCTGGCACAGCGAAGCTAAGATTCGTATAGCTGTGAAGCCTAACACCTGTCTGCATAGATTCCATCATACGTTCATACCCAAATTTGATATTACCAGACCTATAAAGTGCGATACTCCAGGTTCCAACTACCTGAGCCAAAATAAAGTGAATTAGATTTTGATTGCATGTATTAGTGCTGTTTTCAAGGTACGGATTAGCCTCTTCAGGACGATCCTGAGCCAATGCTACTCCACCTAGGGTGTAGAGATTTATCATCATACTGTATGGATCATTAATGTGGATGGCGAATTCATAATTGCTCTCAGCCCTCATCCGTGCTTCTTCATAGCGACCTGAAAACAACTTGACCATGCTCCAATTTGAGTAAGCATTATAGCGACTTTCTCGATCATTCCATACTTGCGATGGCGATAAGCTATCTGCATAATATTTGTCGGCTTTATCCCACTCTCCGTTATGGTAGAACCCAAGCGCCATTCCGACAAGTCCACTAGTACGGCTTATCTGATCACCAAGGGCGAAGTAGAGTTGTGCGCTTTCTCGCATAGATTGTAGAGCTAATTCCATCTTTCCAAAATGAGCGCTTATTTCACTCAAGTATAGTAAGATCTCTGCTATCTGTGAGGGGTCACCTAATGAACGCCATACTGATAGAGAATCCAGGCAGTACCGTTCCGCTTCATAGAATTTTCCGTCCACAAAATATGTTCGCGCTAAGTTTTTCAATGAGAACGCCATATATCGTTTATCGCCAATTTGACGGGTAATTTCCAGGCTTCGTTGACCAATCTTAATAGCCTGATCTGGATCTATCGTTGATTCACTAATCCATCTGAGTATAAATGCCAATTCCAGTTGTACATCTACACTAGCTTCTTTTAAGTCTTCCAGGATTTTGAGCGATCTTTCTAGATTCAGTTTATGTTCAGAGAGAGTGATGTGGGAGCTCAATAACATAAATAGACTGTTCCATGTGAGTAACTGAACTTTAAATAACTGACCTTGCTTGTATTGCTCAATCATCCTTTCAAATATCTTCAGGGCTTCCTGGCAATCTTGCTCTCCCTCGAGTGGATGGGAACGCCAGTGATAAAACCGACATAAGCCTGGATGTCCTTGTTCTAATGCCTTCAGATTATTATGCTGGCACGCCCACTCCCAGGCTGTACGCAGATCAGGTAGTTCCTGTTCCATTTCGTTTAATGCTGCTTTCTGCCCGGTACCTTCCAATTCTGTTCCCCAACGTTTCAAAGCCTGGAGAAAATAGGAGCTGTGGCGGTGGCGCAGCTCAATTTCCATTCCCATTGATCTCAATTTGTCCACTCCATACTGGCGAACAAGCTCGTGCAGGTTATAGAGCTCCTTTTCTGGGTCGAAGCGGACCATTGAATGCTCTACTAAGGAATCAAGCAAATCCATTGTTGCTTCAGCCACCTGTTCTGCCGCTTCAGCCGTAAAACTCGACCGGAACACCGCCAAGCCAAAAAATGCATTCTTTTCGTTTTGTTTTAGCAGCCCACAGGAATGTTCGAAGACCGCCCTGATGCTGCGGTGGCGCTCGGGTACATCCTTGTACGAGACCTTCAGATCCTCTTTACCGCTCTCGATGGCTGTAGCCACCTGCTCGATCGACCTTCTCCTTACTGCTGACGCTGCCAGCTCAATCCCCAGAGGCAATCCCTCCACCAGTTGGCAGATGCGGCTCATGCCTGGAAGGTCGTCCTTTATTATTGAATGGCGCGGTTTCACCTGGTGCAGGCGCTGGGTGAAGAGCTGCACCGACTCGTAATCTGCCAGGTCCTGCACTGCATTCCCAGACGGGTAGCTTAGCCCGTTCACTTCGAACACCCACTCAGCCTGCAGCCCCAATCGCTGTCGAGAGGTTACCAGCACCATCACACCAGGAGCCTGCTGTAAAATCTCGGTCACCACCGCAACCCCTTCGATCAGGTGCTCGAAGTTATCAAGTACCAGCACCAGCTCCTTATCCTTCAAGTAACTGGTTAGTTGCTCTTTGAGGTCACCCTGCTCAGCCTGCTTGAGACCCAGAGTTTGCAGGACCGCTGGGATGATCAGCTCGACCGAATTTATCCCTACTAGCGGGACGAAGCAAGCGCCGTAGGGGAAAGCTTCCAGCTGGCGTGAGGCGGCTGCGATCGCTAGTCTCGTTTTGCCCACCCCGCCGGGTCCGACCAGGGTTAGCAGCCGGCAGGTGGGGTCTTCGATTAATACATTGATTTCATCCAACTCGCGTTCCCGCCCAACGAAGCTGGTCAGGTCAGTGGGCAGGTTGTTGATCCGCAGAGATTGCCTGGATGGAGCCGCCTGGAACACGCCATACTTGATCTGCTCGTACAGCCGGGTGGTCTGTTCGGTCGGTTCGACGCCCAACACATTGGCTAGTACATCCACGCACTTCTTATACTGCTCGCAGGCTTCGCTGCGCTTATCCAACGCGGCATACAAGCGCATGGCTTGAACGTGGGCTGCTTCAATACAGGGATCGAGTTTCAGCTGACGTTGGGTGTAGGTCAGCGCTTTTTCCGGCTCGCCGCGCCATTCATAGGTTGAAGCCAGGTTCTGCAGTGATTCCATTGCCATCTGCAGGTACTCTTCCCGTTTGATGCGCAGCCAATCCTCGAACAAGTCGCTATCGGGCAGGCTGAACCCTTCCAGGAATTCTCCCCGGTACAGATTGACTGCTTCGATCAGCCGGTCGGTGCATGTGGGGCAGGCCTCGATGCGCCGGTGGCGGTGGGAATTACACTGAGCTAGCAGCTGGTTGAACCGTTCCATATCCAACCAGGCATCACTCTGCCGGTTGAATTGGATGCTGTCTTTGCTGATGAGTAAATTGGGGGGTTGGGCTTCCTGGTCGCCGATGGCATGCCTTAACTTTGCCAGGGCGTTGCGCAAGCTGTCGTGAGCGGCTTTTTCAGACTGGTCTGGCCACAGCAATCCTGCCAGACTCTCTCGTCGATGGGGGTGCTTGCTATCTGCTGCCAGGTACGCCAGCAGCGCCCGCACCTTGTCGTAGCCAAAGCCGGTGACGGGTTGCCCATCCAGGGTGATGTGGAATGGACCTAATAAGTGGATCGATAAACCCGTCATATCCCATCCTTGGAGCAGCAGTCGAGGGTTGGATCGTTTACTTATTAACCGATATCTTCTGTTTAGAAACAAAAGAATCTTATTTTATTTTAACCTATTAGTGCCAAATTGTACAATACCAAAATAAATTTGTCAAAGTAGAGCATCGATTGATTGCCCATCACTTCTCTTCTACCCTACTCCCGGCATGTTTATGATCATCGGGCTCAAATATGGTATCAGCCAGATCACCCACACCACCAGGCTGAACTTGTGGAAGTTCATGATCATTTTTTCATCTTTTCTTACCAACACGAACGTTGCCCATATGGCATGGATCATCATTAAGACGATGGCAATTACCCCGGTTATCCCGTGTATGTCATTGGTTAAGCCGCCTGCCATTTCGATCATCAACCCCGTCCCCCAGGTATCGCATATCAGTCCAAGATAGAAGAAGACCAGGTGCCATGGTTTAAGTCTCCCCTGGATGCGCTCGCTCCACACGCCAATTGAATAAAATACCAAAGCCAGGCTGATGATAATTAGTGGTCCACTACTAATTCCTTCCATGATGTCTCCTCAGCATAAAACAAAGTTCTTTATACATTCTTGAACACTGCGTGATAATGGATGATTCCTTCAGCACTATTTAAATATCCCGGGACTAATTCAAGCACCATGAATGCTTCCGGGGGCACATCATATTCGCACGTAATCCCATAGTTCACCGATGGGATGAACCCAAAGCGTGGGTAATAGCCCTTGTGTCCAAGCACGACCACGGCACCATAACCAAGCTCTCTACATCTCTCTAACCCCGCCTTGATTAACGCCGACCCAACGCTTTTCTTTTGTTGCTCAGGCACTACCGCCAGCGGTCCCAGTCCCATGATCATGAGACCGTCTTGCCCTGGCATCGTCATGGGTGTGAACAGGATATGCCCCACAATTTTTCCGCTCTCCTCCGCCACGATTGAGATATAGGGACGGGCCTCCTTGCGCAGCACCTCCACCAGGTTGGCTTCAGCCGGTGTTTTGAAGGCTGCTGCATTGACTGCGTACACATCGATATGATCCTTCAGCTCTTCAGGTCGAATACGTACGTTCATTAGGCTTGTCCTACCACATCGGATGCACTTGTGCGCGAATGTGGCGGTCGTAGATCGAGCGGATTCTCTCCATTGTCTCATCTGAAAGCGCCAGCAGGTCAGCCGCACGGATGTTGTCCTCCAGCTGTGCTGGGCGCTTAGCTCCCGGGACGGTGCAGGTTACTTCATCAAACATCAAGATCCAGCGTAATGCCATCTGCGCCATGCTTATATCCTGCGGCACCAGCGCCCGCAGCTCTTCCACGGCTTTGAGCCCGGTCTCGAAGTCCACCCCTGAGAATGTCTCTCCCTTGTCAAACGCCTGCCCTTGCCGGTTGAAGCTGCGGTGGTCGTCGCGGGCAAAGGTGGTATTGCGGCTCATCTTCCCGGTGAGCATTCCTGACGCCAACGGCACGCGCCCGATAATTCCCACCCCACGCCGTTTCGCTTCGCCGAAAAATACCTCTGCCGGTCGCTGGCGGAAGATGTTGAAGATGATCATCACCGATTGAACTCCCGGGAATTCGATTGCTTTTTCAGCCTCCACGATACGTTCCACGCTCACCCCGTAATACCGGATCTTACCCTGTTTCACCAGGTCGTCCAGAATACCGAACACCTCCGCATTGTAGGCTCCGATGGGTGGACAGTGCAGCTGCATCAGGTCGATCGTTTCCACCCCCAGGTTGCGCAGGCTGTTATCGACGAAGAATGTCAGGTTGTTGCGGTTATAGCCGCGCACATCGGGGTTGACCCCCATGCCCATTTTCGTGGCGATGTAAAACGGCTCCCTGCGCTGCCTTCTCAGCTGACCCAGCAAAGGCTCACTGCCATACGCGTCGGAAGTGTCGAAGAAGTTGACCCCCAGGTCTAATGCCCGGTTGAGAGTTGCCATTGATTCACGATTGTCCACCGCGCCCCATAAACTACCCATTGCCCAGGTTCCGAGGCTAATCGTGGATACCTTCCAGCCTGTACGTCCGAGTTCACGGTATTCCATTTTTATCTCCTTTAGCTCTTTAGAGCTCTTTTTCCCCCATGAATACCACCATGGGTATATTTTCCCCCTGCTGTTATGGCGTCGATTATACACCTGGCAAAGGTGGAAGTAACATTACATCAATATTAACCGGTATGAATATTTATATCCACGGTCTGGGATTTGAAGCGATCGATCAGGGTTGCACAACAAGAGCTAGTTTTCATTTCGAAAATACACTGCCAGCATCACTGCCAACGCGGTCAGGATAGGTCCCCAGGCAAGAAACGCCGCTGCGGTAATGGGCAGCTGCGTGGCGTAACCGACAACAGCCATGAACGAAAATAGGGCATAAGCTATAAAAAGCCAGCGAATAGAGAGGTTGAGGCGCGAGCCAGAAAAGAGCGGCGCAACGAATAGTGCCGCCAGCGATGAGAAAAATCCCCATCCCAGCATTTCAAGTGCAAACATCACCGATCCGGTTGCATACGGGAGAAAACGTGCCAAATCCTGGCTGGCAACGCCGAGTGCACTTTGTTGGATCACCGTAAGTTGAACGAATCGATTGATACTGACTGTGGCTGCGTATAACGTGATGAAAGTGACCCCCAGCGAACCTAGAATTTTGTTTTCTCCATCATTCACATGCCGGATGGCAGAAAATAGAACGATCAGTCCGGGTACGGTAAGGAAAGTGATAATACCTCCGGCTAACTGCACGAATTGACTGGGTGGGAAGCTAAATCCTGCCGTCGAGAAATAGATGGTCAGGAGTAAGAGGTAGATCACTCCCAATACGCCGATATAAATGGACGACCAGAATCCCAATTGCCTTGCGATATTCTTTTCCATATCTCATTGAACTCCAGGTGATTTATTTTTATTCTTTGCCGGTGCGCTGAGCGCAATTGGGCTGGTTGATGTGGAACGAGAAGGTCGGATAACGATTATACACCCCTGCTTCGCCCTTACGATTAAATAGCTTGACAGATGAGGTTACGATCATTGACGAACCCATTATTTCACCCATTGCATTGCATCCGAATGGATGATAACCCCATCTTCTTTCAGTAATCTTTGCTCCTGGCGGACAATTTCTTGAGCAATTTTCAAGCGGTCTGCTTGAAGTGGAAATTCTGTGGTGAACTCAGGCGAACCGAACAACCGGCTGTCTTGAATGCCGTCGAACGAATGGTCGGGCAGGAAGTCCAATGCACCCGCTTTACCCAGGTCCACCTGGTGGTGGATGAAGGCTTCGCCTTTCAGGTCACCAAAATCGATACCCACCGGTGTCGCACCCAGCTCGAACAGGATGCGGCACATCCACGGCTCGAACAAAGCGGTAAAACCCTGGTTGGACCGGACGGACTTGCCACCAAACAGGCTGTTGAGGAAAAACGTGGCAGGCAGCTTGCTGGAATTCGATCCGCAGGCAATGTCCAGGATGTCCTTATTTTGGACATCGGATAAATTCGGGTAAGCGTTCGCCAGCCTGGCGCACATTTGCTCGATGATCCCTTCGACCTCCGGCTCGCTCGCCATTTTCGAAAACAAGGCATATCGGGTTTCAAGTGCCTGTATGGTTTTTGCGATCGCCATTCGGTCCTGCTCGTCCTTCCAGAAGCGTCTCAATTTATCGACGAGCCGGTCGTATTCATCCCTTTTATAAATATCTAGCATATTAAAATGTCCTCGTTGATAGACCCTGAATGGTTACTGCGACAACCATGCAACTGGCGGAAAGTCTGTATTTTCTTGGAATTCATTCCTCTCCTTGAAAGCGAAGTCATGCCATTTAAAATCGATAATAAACCTAGATACAGGCTTCTGCGATGACATTCAGCCTGCATAGATTATAAATACTTTTTCTCCCGGTCTATCTACCATTTCATTCCCTTATTATGGCATATCGCTTGCAATAGAAATCATGTATCTCGATTTATTAAAGTGTTGTGCAGAATCGCAACACCCGAGAAAGGAGGGCGTATTGGGGAAGATATAACTGAATATAAAATCTACCCTAAAGGGACGCCTTGAGCAGGAATTCCGATTTGGCCGCTTCCCTATGATGGATATTCCAATACAGCCTGGAAGAAATTGGAATGAATATGCAGATAATCCTGCAAGTCCGATTGTGTTCCGAAAATGTTAAATAAAACGGGGAGTGAAATGATCAGAAAGATACTAATTATTTTCACCATTTTTGTGTTATTGGTCGTGAGCACGACCCCGGCATTGGCAAAAAAGCCGACTGAACCAAATGGGAATGGAAATCCTACCCATGAAAACCAGGGCAACGATAACCCTGGAACTAACCAGGGTAAAGATCGTGAGCCAGCTGACCCTGTTATCGTCAATGAGAATGTACCAACCACCAGTAATGGGAATGAAGTCAAAACCGCAGACGCGGGTGTGCAGGGTTTTGACGAAACGGGTTATAACTTCACAGCCCGGATATTTAATGGGACTGCATGGGATTGGTGCATGGAAAAGGTCGGCGATGAAGCATGGTGCGAGGAATACCTCGGTGATACCGCCAATGATCATCTCATTATGAAATGGAACGCAGAATGGGATCGCGGTAATGATGAGGGCTGGAGTAATCCGCCCTATGCTGCCTGGGAGAATAATCAATGGAATGGGAAGGTCCCGGGAGGGTCAGGCGATGTGTGGCACTATAAAATCGTCTGGGTAGGAGCTTGTGGAGCAGATATGACCCCATTGCCGAACGGTGGCTATTGCATCTGGGGGCAGTTTGAAGTGATAATGGATCAAGGCACCTCGGATGGCGTGCACCAATGGTACGCTCACGCACTTCCGAATGGATACGGGTCTTATCCATAACTAACCCATCATCTCAAGATAATTTTGATTAAGTAGAAGGCCTGGATCATCACCAGGCCTTCACTTATTTATCGGATAGGCAGGTTCAGCTGGCCGGGGCAGCTATTTCAGCCACATCTCCACTTCCCCGGCTCCGGTGCACCAGGTAGATGCCCATCAGCACCACGATCCCTCCCACCCACTGCTCGGTGCGTAATGCCTCCCCCAGCAACGGGATCGCCAGCAGTGCCGTCACCACCGGCTGACCGATCAACGTAGGCGAGACCACCGAGGCTGGCAGGTGACCCAGCGCATACACGATGGCGAGGTACCCTCCCACCTGTGAGACCGTCGCCGCTCCCAGGAACGCCAGGTAGGATTGGGTCGGGTAGCCAGTGAGTGGCATCCGTAATCCCAGGGTGATTGCCAGTAATACCAGGGCTGCGATGACGTCTACCAGCCACACATACGAGAGCGTATCCATCTTCTGGCGGCCTCGCTCGGTGATGATGAAGTAACCGGCGTAGAACACCCCTGCTGCCATCGCCAGCAGGTCACCCAGACCAATCGTTGGGTGCCGCAGGAAGTCACTGCCCAATACGATCACTGCACCTCCCAGGGCAAATGCCAGTCCCACCCAGAATGATCCCTTCAGCTTTTGACGCAGGATCAGCCATGCAAATAACGCCACCCACAGTGGAGCTGTATTGCCCAGCAGGGTGGCATTCGCCGCTGAGGTATAACGCAGGGAAGAATTCCAGGTGCCATGGTCAAGCGCGGTGAAGATGCCCCCCAGGATGGGGAATAACAGGATTGCCTTGGGGAACTTCACCCCGACCTTACGCTGGCGGTACAGGAACACTGGCAGCAAAATGATCGCCGCCAGCCCGATGCGGTAAAACCCGATCACCGGTCCGGGAGCATTCGCCCACTTGCCAAACATGGCTGAAAAGCTCAGGCAGATGATCCCGATGAGCAGGGCAGTATAAGGAAGGATGGGGCGCTTGGATGGCATGCCGGAAAATTTGATATTTCAGCCAGGATGATTTATCGTTGGTGGCATGCCATTCTATCATAGCCGCCTGTTCTCAGGCACGATAGGAACTTACGATTCTTATCCAACCTTCAGGATTTTAGCGCTTAATTGCCGTTATACTACCTGCGCGATTTACACTTTTTCATCCTTGAAAGGTTTTTTTTAACCATGCCCAAAATAACTCGGAACACACGCTTCATCCTGACTGGCATCGTATTCTTATCTATGGTTAGCCTTGCCTGTGGGATAACCATCCCGCGGTTCTCGTCCATCCAACCGACTCCCGTGGTGGAAGCGGTGCAGGTCAACCCGAATACGAATACTTCATTGGTTGCCGGTACCTCCAACGATGACCAGGTGGTGATCAACCTTTATTCCCGTTTAAATCCATCAGTTGTCAATATCACCATTTACCAGGCACTTAACGGTGAGCTTCTACCTGCGGGGCAGGCTTCGGGATTTATCTACGATAGCCAGGGTGATATCATCACCAACCAGCACGTCGTAGAAGGCGCCGAAACCATTGAGATCACCTTTGCTGATGGTTTGATTCGTGAAGCCACCCTGGTTGCCCAGGATTTATATAGTGACCTGGCGGTCGTCAAGGTAGAGCTTCCCGCAGGGGTAAACCCCATCCCCATGGGAACAATGGACCAGTTGGCTGTGGGAGAGTCAGTTATCGCCATTGGTAATGCCTTTGGGTTGGAAGGTACCCTGACGCGTGGGGTAATCAGCGCCCTGGGTCGCACCATTCCCACCAATACCATTTATTCCATCCCCGAAGCCATCCAAACGGATGCGGCTATTAATCCTGGTAATTCAGGTGGACCGTTGTTGAACCTTAATGGCGAGGTCATTGGGGTGAACGCTCAGATCGAGACTTCCGGTACAAGTAACAGCAACCTTGGCGTAGGTTTTGCCATCCCGGTCAGCATCGTCCAACGCGTGGTCCCCGCTTTGATCGAAGCTGGTCATTATGACTGGTCCTGGCTGGGGGTTTCCGGTTACACCGTTGACCCGTCCCTGGTTAAAGCGATGAATTTGCCGTTGGAACAGGGTGCCTATGTTTCATCTGTCACCACTGGCGGTCCAGCCGAGAGCGCCGGGGTGATTGGGACGACGGATACCATCACCCAGGATAGCCGCACGGTTGAGATAGGCGGTGATGTGATCACTGCTATCGATGGACAGCCGATAAAAACCTTCGATGATTTGCTAGTCTACCTATCGCTGCAAACCTCCCCCGGGCAGGTAATTACCCTATCAATCCTGCGCAACGGGCAGAACCAGGATATAAGTGTCACCCTGGGCACCCGCCCACCGCAGTAATATAAACATATCATTTACCGCTGTTAGTATCAGGCAATGGAAAATTCCAGTGCCTGATTTATTTATCCTGGTGAAATCCAAGGTAGCAGAAATCCGCCCAACCAAGCCACCATGTAGTATCCAGCGATCCACCGGATCAATACTCAAGGGCAGGATCCAGGCGGTTGTACAACGGAAGCTCCTCAAGGTAACGGTGGAGGTTCTGGGCGAACAGCTCAGCTGCACGCTCATCATACTGCGCTGAAAAACCTGCGATGTGAGGGGTGATGATGACATTGGGCAATTTCCACAGCGGGTTGTCGTCAGGCAGGGGTTCGACCGGGAAAACGTCCAGTGCTGCCCCGGCGAGCTTGTGTTCTCGTAGCAGCGGGAGGAGTGCATTCTGATCGACGATCTCTCCCCGCGAAATGTCCACCAGGTATGCTCCAGGTTTACAAGTAGCCAGTTCCTTATTTCCAATGATGCCGCGTGTCACCTTTGTGCGCGGTAAGGTCACCACAACATAATCACAGTCTTTAAGCATGGAACCCAATGCCTGCGCTGGGTACAGCCTGTTCACCAGGTCTCCATCCGGGTCGCCCAATCCTTCCACAGTGTAGCCGGTGTCTTCGGGGTGCCTGATGTCTCGTTTGGTTGCCAGTACCTTGGCGCCAAAAGTCTGCAGCAGGCGAGCGATTTGCCTTCCGATGCTACCATATCCGACAATTCCCACCGTGCTTCCGCGCAGCTCAAGTGGAGTGAACAGCTCCCATCTCCCCGAAGGCCATTCTGCTTTTCGTTGATGAGCGAAGACGTCTGGCATATGGTGTCCTAACGCCAGCATCATCATCACCGCATGTTCTGCCATCTGAGACGCTGAAGCGCCGCTCATGCTGGTAACGTTCAAATCTTCACGCTGCAGGATGGGCTCCTCGAGCGCATGGTCGAGCCCTGCCCAATGGAACTGTATCCAGCGCAGGCGTGGTGCTTGTTCGGGAGCAGGTAATGCCCGGTTGGTATACAATACTTCGATTTTCTTCCATACTTCATCGCTGATCTCGTCTGCTTTTCGCGCCACGATTTTCTGCAGCACAATGCGCGGTGAGACGTCGGTGATCTTTTTCATCAGCTCATCGGAGAAGGGTAGTGTAATTAGGACTTCGATCGGCTCATCCATAATGTACCTCAATGGTGTGGGATATTGTGGGATAAATGTGGGATACATGTGCGATACATGTGGGATAAAATGTGTTATCTGTGGGTTATCTAATTTTACTCAATCGAGAAGATTGACGCCATGAAAAAATCAATTATTCACGGAATTCCATTAATTCTAATTCAACACTCATCCATTCGGCTGGATTTTGGCTTTACATATTCAGAAGCTATCGATATAATCAAGCCTTCTTAACTATTTAGAAAGGTTAATGTATGGAAGATATTGAGCCATTAGTCAAAACACTTCAAGAAGTATTCAGCATTGTTCGCCAGCGCATGATGGGTAACATTTTCATCTTCGCCAGGGATAAAGGATTGACCATGGCACAGTTTGGTGCGATGATCCAAATAAACCATAAGGGTGGCTGCGGCGTCTCCGATATCGGTAGCGACCTCGGCGTAACCAATTCAGCCGCCAGCCAGATGCTGGAGCGCCTGGTCCAGCTAAAACTGGTCACCCGCAGCGAAGACCCCTCGGACCGTCGAGTCAAGCTGATCGTTCTCACCGAGAAGGGCCACCAAATTTTGCACGAAGGGAATCTCGCCAACCGCTCCTGGCTTGAAGACCTGGCGCGATCCATGGATGAAGACGAGCAGGACCAGGTAAGAAACGCTGTTCTTATCCTGATTGAAAAAGCCCGCCAGTTTGAGCCGAGCCCTGTCTAAGACATTCGATTTATTCGTCCAGCTCCTCCTTTTAAAAATTGGATGCGGTCTATAAATGCTGTTTTTATCGATGAGATTGCCAGTTTTACTGGTTAATTTATTTGTTGCTAACTTGCCTAATATATCGAAAGGACATCAAACCAAAACTTAATTATTGGGAACCAAACCAACTATGCTGCGATTACTTAAATACCTAAAACCATATCGAATACTAATCGTACTTACCATTGCTTTGCTGTTCGTGCAAGCTTTTGCCGACCTGGCTCTACCAAGCTATATGGCGGATATCGTTAATGTCGGTATCCAGCAGGGAGGGGTCGAGACTGCCGTCCCAGAGGCTCTTCGCCAGACTTCGATGGATAAGCTCACCATTTTCATGAGCGAGGCTGATAAAACCAGGGTCCTTTCTGACTACACCCTGGTAGATAATAATTCAGCTGATTATGCCACCTATGTTGAGCTCTACCCCACCCTGGCCACGGAGCCTATCTACGTCCTGAACGAGGTGAGCAGTGAAGAAATCGCCTGGCTGAACCCGGTGATGGGTCAGGCAATATTAATCGTCTCTGGCATCGAGCAAGCTATGGCTGACCCAGCCAAAGCAGCCGCCCTGGCCACCAGTATGGGCTTCGACTTATCAAAGATACCACCTGGCGTGGATATATATACCATCCTTGGTCAGCTTACCCCTGATCAGCACGCAAAGCTGCTCATCGCTTCAGAGGCGAAGTTTGGTTCTATGTCCGATACCATGATCGTCCAGGCAGCTGCTGCGCCGATTCAGGCAGAATACACCGCCCTCGGTATGGATACCCAGAAGCTGTCGACCAGCTATATTATTAACATCGGTATGATCATGCTGGTCATCACTTTGATCTCCGGAACCTGTATGATCATTGTGGGTTATTTGTCGGCTCGAACCGGAGCAGGCTTGGCGCGTGATTTGCGCCGTAACGTCTTCCAGCGTGTCGAAAGCTTTTCCGCCACTGAGTTTGATACATTCTCCACTGCCTCGCTGATCACCCGCTCGACCAACGACATCACCCAGGTCCAGCTGGTGGTGATCATGATCATGCGTATCGTTTTCTATGCGCCCATCCTTGCCATCGGTGGCATTATCAGAGCCACCCAAACAAGCGCCAACATGTGGTGGATCATTGCCCTGGCCGTCGTTGTGCTTCTCGGTTTGATCATAACCGTGTTCACCATAGCCCTACCGAAATTCAAGATCATTCAAAGCCTGCTAGACCGGCTCAACCTTGTTATGCGTGAAAACCTGTCCGGCATGATGGTCATCCGGGCGTTCAATATGCAGGGCTTTGAAGAGAATCGCTTCGATAAAGCTAATCAGGATGTCACGAGTAATTACCTGTTCATCAACCGGGTGATGGTTATCATGATGCCGTTGATGATGTTGGTTATGAACATTGTGACTCTGTCGATCATCTGGGTTGGATCTCACCAGGTCGCTGAGTCGAACATTCAAGTTGGAGACATGATGGCGTTCATGCAATACGCCATGCAGATTTTGTTTTCCTTCCTCATGCTGGCAATGATGTTTATCATGCTCCCGAGAGCAGCTGTATCTGGTGATCGTGTGGCTGACGTGCTGGAGACAGAACCGGTCATCAAAGACCCGCAGGTACCGAAGCAATTCGGCGAGCCATTCAGAGGGACAGTTGAATTCCGGAATGTGTCTTTCCGCTATCCTGGCGCAGAGGAAGATGTGCTGCACGATATCAGTTTCACTGCCCTGCCCGGTCAGACCACTGCCCTGATCGGCACCACCGGCTCGGGCAAATCCACGATTGTCAACCTGATCCCGCGTTTTTACGAAGTTACGGAGGGTGCGGTCTATGTGGATGGGACCGATATCCGTGAAGTGACACAGCATGATCTGCGTGATCGGATTGGTTATATTCCCCAGAAAGGCACACTGTTCTCCGGCACAATCGAAAGCAACTTACTATACGGTGATGAAAATGCCAGCGAAGAAGACTTGCAAACGGCTGCCGATATATCTCAAGCCACCGAGTTCATCTTCTCCAAACCAGAAGGGATGCAATCTGAAGTGGCACAAGGGGGAATGAACGTATCTGGCGGTCAAAAGCAACGACTCGCCATTGCCCGTGCGTTAGTGAAAAAAGCGCCTATATATATCTTTGACGACAGCTTTTCGGCCCTGGATTTCAAGACCGATGCAGCCTTACGTAGATCGCTCAAGGATCAAACTGGTGCAAGCACCATGATGATCGTGACTCAGCGCATTGCCACCATCAAGAATGCCGAGCAGATCATTGTGCTGGATGAAGGCAAAATCGTGGGCAAAGGCTCACATGAGGAGCTGATGATGGAAAGTGATGTGTATCGAGGCATTGCCTTATCTCAGTTAAGTGAGGAGGAGCTGGCATGAACGGACATAGCGCAAGCCCAACACCTTCTTCCTCTCGAACGGATGGACGTCCACCTGCTGCCGGAGGCCCAATGGGCGGAGGCCCAATGCGGGGCGGTCCGATGGCAATGATGAGTAAAGCTGAAAAGCCGCGTGACTTCAAAGGCACGCTGACCAAACTAGTCCAATATCTTGGGCAATATCGCCTGTTGATTGTAATCGTCTGGATATTGGCGATAGCTTCAACAGCCGCGGCAATCTTTGGCCCAAAAATTCTCGGAACTGCTACTACCGAGCTGTTTAATGGTGTGATGGCTCAGCTCAATGGTACAGGTACCGTCGACTTTACTGCCATCGGCAAAATTCTCCTCGAGGTCCTGTTACTGTACGTGGTATCTGCCTTGTTAAGCTACGCTCAAGGTTGGATTATGACCGGGGTGGCAATGAAGATTACATATCGCTTCCGCAAGGACATTGCGGAAAAGATCAACCGCATGCCGCTCAAATACTTTGATGGCACGAACCATGGTGAGGTACTTTCGCGCGTCACCAACGATGTCGATACCGTCAGCACGACCCTTAATCAGAGCCTGACACAGATTATTACCTCCGTGACGATGCTCATCGGTATTACAGTAATGATGTTCACCATCAGCTGGCAGATGACCCTGGTTGCTTTAGCCACCCTCCCGCTGTCTTTTGGTATTCTTGGCTTGATCATCAGCAAATCGCAGGTCTTTTTCAAACGCCAGCAGGATTACCTGGGTCATATCAACGGTCATGTCGAAGAAATGTATGGCGGGCATGTCGTGGTGAAGGCTTTCAACGGTGAAGCCAAGAGTGTTGCGTACTTTGACCAGATCAATACTACCCTTTTCGATTCAGCCTGGAAATCACAATTCCTGACCGGTCTTCTTTTCCCCATTATGAATTTCGTTGGAAATCTGGGTTACGTCGCCATATGTGTCCTGGGTGGCTATCTGGTTGTTGCCGGCAAAATGCCGATTGGAGATATTCAAGCTTTTATCCAATACATGCGCTCGTTCACCCAGCCCATCACCCAGATTGCCCAAATTTCCAATATCCTTCAGGGAACTATCGCTGCAGCAGAACGTGTGTTCGAATTCCTGGCAGAACCTGAGGAAGATCCCGATACTGAGAATCCGGTTCACGCAGCTAATTTTGAAGGTCGTGTGGATTTCAAGAACGTCCACTTCGGCTACAGCCCGGATAAGATCATCATCAATGACTTTACCTTCTACGCGGAACCAGGCCAGAAGATTGCCATCGTTGGTCCCACCGGTGCGGGAAAGACCACCATGGTCAAATTGCTGATGCGTTTCTACGACGTAAACAGTGGCGCCATCCTGGTGGACGGTAATAATATCAAGGATTTTAGACGCGACGAGCTACGCTGCATGTTCGGTATGGTTCTTCAGGATACCTGGCTGTACAACGGCACCATCATGGAGAATATCCGCTACGGTCGCACGGGTGCCAGTGACGAGGAAGTCATCGCGGCTGCCAAGGCAGCCCGCGTGGACCATTTCGTCCGCACTCTGCCCGAAGGTTACAATTTGGTGCTCAATGAAGAATCTTCCAATATATCCCAGGGTCAGATGCAGTTAATGACCATCGCTCGCGCCTTCCTGGTTGATCCAACCATTCTCATTTTGGACGAAGCCACCAGTTCAGTGGATACGCACACTGAGGTACAAATCCAAAAAGCCATGGATAGCCTGATGAAAGGCCGTACCAGCTTCATCATTGCCCATCGCCTGTCCACCATCCGCGAAGCGGATTGGATCCTGGTGATGAAGGACGGCGACATCGTGGAGCAAGGCAGGCATGAAAAACTGCTGGCAAAGAATGGTTTCTACGCTGAGCTCTACAATAGCCAGTTCGAAGGCAAAGAAATATAACCAATCGCAACTTGCAATAACATGAGAAATTCTCCAGCCTCATCCGGCGTTTCAAACTAAGCCGGTGAGGCTGGATTATGTAGTTCAAAAATCTTAAAAAGGAATTAGTTTATGGATACAGTTGCGCAGATTCAAATGCGAACTCTTGGAAAAACTGACATCATGGTCTCACCTATTGGGCTTGGTGTTATGGAATTTGCCGGTGGCGGTGGATTGATTGGACGCATGTTCCCTGTGATGCCGCAGGAGGATAAGAATGCCATCATCAAGGTTGCCCTGGATGGCGGCATCAACTGGTTCGATACGGCAGAGTTGTACGGAGCGGGAATTTCCGAACGCTCGCTGGCGACTGCCTTGAAGGCAGCCGGAATGTCGGATAAGGATGTAGTTGTCGCCACGAAATGGATGCCTTTTCTGCGCACCGCCGGCAGCATACCCCACACCATCGATGACCGTCTTCGCTACCTGGATGGATACAGCATCGCCAATTATATGGTCCACCACCCCTATGGTTTCTCGACACCGGAAGGCGAGATGAATGCTATGGCCGACCTGGTGGAGGCTGGCAAAATTCGCTCGGTGGGGATCAGTAATTTCAGCCCCGACCGTATGCGTAAGGCGCATGACGCTTTGGTAAAAAGGGGCTTGCCTCTGGCAGTAAACCAGGTCAGGTATAGTCTGTTGAACCGTGAGATTGAGACCAACGGTGTGCTCGACACTGCCAGGGAGCTGGGAGTGTCGATCGTTGCTTACACACCGCTGGACCGTGGCTTGCTGAGTGGAAAATACCACAAGAACCCTGAGCTACTCGGTCAGATGCAAGGTTGGCGCAGGGGAATCATGCGGCGCGGCGTTGAGCGGAGCCGTAAGCTGATTAATGCCATGGACGAGATCGCTACAACGTCTGGAGCAACGATAGCCCAGGTGGCGTTGAGCTGGGTCATCAATTTTAACGGCGATATCGTTACTGCCATCCCGGCTGCCACCAAGGTGCAGCAGGCAGTGGATAATGCGGGAGCAATGAAATTTAGGATTTCTGCCGAAGAAATGGCACGTTTGGACGAGTTATCGCGCAAATTGTAGGTTAAACAGTCATACTCATGTCATAAAATCGAAAATGACATATGGTAATTGAAATAGGTGTCCATTCGGTGCTATGATAGTTAAGACAACTGAATAAGCCGGAGCAATCTGATGAATAATAAACTGGCAAGAATCTTGCGATGCAAGACAGCTGGTCAGGCTGATAATAGAATGCCAGATAAATTCCGCTGATATGCGGGAAAAAGGATTGCTCCGGCGTTTTTGTTCTATAATACCCTGATGACCACAATCTACGAAACCTACCAATCTCCTTTCACCTGGCGTTATGGCAGCCAGGCGATGCGTCAAATATGGAGTGAAGTATATAAGCGTAAACACTGGCGCAGGATTTGGGTGAGCCTGGCACAGGTACAGTCAGAATATGGACTGGTATCGGTTGACCAGGTCGCAGATTTACGCCTGCATATTGATCTGGTAGATATGACACGCGCTCTCGAGATCGAGGCCGAGATCCACCACGACCTGATGGCCGAGCTGAAGGTTTTCGCTGAGCAGAGCCAGGTTGGCGGAGGCATCCTCCACCTGGGTGCTACCTCCACCGATATCGAAGATAACGCCGATGTGCTGCGCCAGCGTGAAGCACTCAATTTATTATTAACTGAGCTGCAGGAAGTGCTTTTGCTCCTGGCTGGTCAGATTGACACCTGGGCTGATCTTCCATTGATTGCGTTCACTCACCTGCAGCCGGCTGAGCCTACCACTCTCGGCTACCGCCTGGCTGGTTACGCCCAGGACCTGCTCCTGGATTGGCAGGCACTTCAGTCCGTACGCGATGAGCTGAAGGGGAAAGGTTTCAAGGGCGCGGTTGGAACCGGTGCATCCTATGCTCAGCTAATTGGGACTGACAACCTGCCCGAGTTCGAGAGCCGCTTATCAAAACAGTTGGAGCTGCGCTTCTTCCCAGTCGCCACACAGGTATACCCGCGTAAGCAGGACTATAACCTGCTCAGCCTACTCGCCGGTCTTGGCGCCTCCCTGCACAAGTTCGCCTTTGACCTGCGCCTGCTGCAGTCGGCTCCTCTTGGTGAACTGGGCGAGCCTTTCGATAAGCAGCAGGTGGGCTCGTCAGCTATGCCATTTAAGCGTAACCCCATCAACGCCGAGAAGATTGATTCGCTGGCGCGTCAGCTCGCTCAAATGCCGCGTATCGCCTGGGACAATGCCGCCAACTCGCTCCTCGAGCGCACCCTGGATGACTCGGCTAACCGCCGCACCATCCTCCCGGAAGCGTTCCTCATTTGTGATGAGCTGCTGCTGACTGCCAAACGCATCTTGACCGGGCTGCAGGTGAATGAGATCGCCATCCAACACAACCTACAGGCGTACGCACCATTCGCCGCCGTCGAGCGGGTGCTCATGGCGTTGGGTAAAGCTGGTGCTGACCGTCAGGTGATGCATGAATACCTGCGCCAACATTCGATGACTGCCTGGGAGGAAGTTCAGGCCGGGAGACCCAACCAGCTGGCTGAGCTGATCAGCCATGACCCGGAGATCACGCTTTACCTGCCTTACGATGAGTTACTCCAGCTTTTGGACGTATCTGCATACCTGGGTGATGCACCCCTCCGTGCCCGGCAGATGGCTGAGACTGTTCGAAACATCCTCTCAGGCGATTGCCGTAAGATAACGATTTCCCTGTCTGATATTTGATAAGACAAACCCAGGCTAGATAAGAAGATTGTGAAATCTACTTTATTTCCATCCTTGTTGCCCTGCAATGGAATGGGGTTTGAGCCGGCATAGATGAGTAAGACCAGCTGGTCCATTCAAATTTTGTAACTACTCACCCATGTTGTCATTGCGAAAAGGACGCTCTTTGAATCCACGGTCACTTGAACACTCCGAAGTACTTTGAAGCAATCTGCTCTGTGGTTTATCCATAGTCACATAGGCCTTTGCTCCTGGTGAGTAATTACCAAATTTTTAGGCAATTTTAGCGTTGCATCAGGATCGTCGATTTGCGCTCCGGACCGACTGAAACAAACGAGATCGGCGTCTCGACCAACTCCTCGATCCGCCGCACGTACGCCTGGGCCTGCCTGGGAAGCCACTCGAATTGGCGTACCTGCTTGGTGGATTGCATCCAACCATCCAGCTCGATATACTCGGGCTCATACCCCTCCAGCCAGTGTGCATCACCCTCCCAGTAATGGGATAGCTTCCCGTTTTCTCCCCTTGGATGGTATCCCACGCAGATTTTGATCTTCGGCAGCGTGTCCAGCACATCCAGCTTGGTCAGGGCGATATCGGTGAACCCATTTAGTTTCGAGGTAAAAGACACCAGCTCGGCGTCGAACCAACCGCAGCGGCGTGGCCTGCCGGTGACCGTGCCAAACTCCCTGCCTTCATTTTGTAGGACGAGGCCGGTCTCGTCAGTTAGCTCGGTTGGCATGGGTCCTCGACCCACCCGCGTGGTGTATGCCTTGGCGACTCCGATCACCCGCTTCACCCATTTGGGAGCGATCCCTAACCCGGCAGCCAACCCACCCGAGATTGTGGTTGAGGCGGTGCAGAACGGGTAAGTTCCCCAGGTATTATCCAGCAGAGAGCCTTGGGCGCCTTCCAGGACGATAGTGGCATCCTCATTCAGCGCCTGTTGCAGTAGTCCAAATGGCTCACGTACCAAGTCCTCCACCTGGGCAAATTGGCTCAGCTTTTCCTCCAGAACGGACTGAACATCCAGGGGCTCAAGGTTGAAGGCATTGAACAGGGCATTTTTCACATTCAGCTGCACCTGCAGCTTCTCCAGGAAGATAGCCTCGTCTCTAATGTCCACCAGCCGGATACCGTTGTAGCTCACCTTATCGGCATAAACTGGTCCCATGCCGCGCTTGGTGGTGCCGGTGCTCGAATCGCCTTTAGCCATTTCATAGATCGATTCGACCATCGGGTGGTAGGGCATGACGACATGGCAACGGGGGGAGATCCACAATCGCTCGCGCAGGTCGATCCCGGCATCCTTGATCATGCGAATCTCGTCGATCAGCGTCGCCAGGTTGATCACCACCCCAGGACCAATGATGCAGATCGTCTTGGGGTTGGAAAAGCCATTGGGCGTCAGCCTGAGCTTGAACGTCCCAAAGTCATTCATTACGGTATGACCGGCGTTATCGCCGCCATTAAACCGGGCTGTGATGGCTGCATCCTGTGAGAGCAAGTCGACGATCTTGCCTTTTGCTTCATCCCCCCATTGGGCACCAATAACCACGCTGACGCTCATATATCTACCCTCCGCTCCTTGATTGTGATCCGTAGACTTAATTGTACTTCCACACCCTGAACCGCACTACATCAATTGCCTCAATATGCGGATATAATTTGTCCCGATGGCCTTGATAGAAGATACTGCCAATCGCCAGATCGCTCGTTCTGCCGGCAAGGTGATGATCGCCTTGCTGTTGAGCAATATAGCCAACCTGGCGAGCTTGATCCTGAATGCCACCACCTTCGGCACCTCCCCGCAGATGGATGCCTTCCTGGCAGCCAACCGCGTATCCGAGACGTTATTCGTGCTGATGGCAGGTGGGGCGCTTGGATCAGCCTTCATCCCCACCTTTACCGGGCTGCTGACCAAAGGCGAGCGTAAGCCTGCCTGGAAGCTGGCTTCAGCAATCGCCAACCTGGTCCTGATTGTCTTGATTATCGCTGCAACCCTGGCAGCCATCTTTGCACAGCCACTGGTCCATTATATCCTGGCACCGGGCTTTCCCCCTGCGCAGGAAGCCCTGACGGTCAATTTACTTCGTATCATGCTGCCTTCAGCCGTGATTTTTGGCATCAGCGGGTTGGTGATGGGCATCCTCAACTCGCATCAGGTGTTCTTTATCCCGGCTCTCACCCCCGCAGTATATCGCCTGGGCATGATCTTTGGGGTGCTGTTTCTGTCTCCCACGATGGGCATTTATGGGTTGGCATGGGGTGTGGTCATTGGCTCATGCCTGCACCTGTTGCTGCAAATACCCAGCTTGCTCAGGTTGAAAGGCATCTACTTCCCCACCCTGGGGTTGAAGCTTCCTGACGTACGCCATGTTGCCTGGCTGATGCTGCCGCGCGTGTTTGGCGTGGCGATCGTGCAGCTGAACTTCTGGGTGAACACCCGCCTGGCATCTTACATGGTAGAAGGCAGCGTCACAGGCATCAGCTGGGGGTTTACCATGATGCTCCTGCCGCAATCGATCATTGCCCAATCCGTGGCGATCGCAGCCTTACCCACCCTGGCAGCCCAATACTCGCTTGGAAAGCTGGATGACTTGCGCTCCACGCTGGCATCCAGTGTTCGTGGGATCTTACTCCTTGCCATCCCGGCCTCGGTAGGTCTGATCCTGCTCCGGCAACCCATCGTGGAGCTTATGCTGCAGTATGGTAAGTTCACCGAAACTTCCACCCAGTTGATCGCCTGGGCGCTGTTATGGTACTCGGTTGGATTGGTGGGGCACTGCCTGGTGGAGATCCTGGCGCGCGCATTCTACGCCATGCATGATACCAAGACCCCGGTGTTGGTTGGGACAGTTGCCATGGGCTTGAACGTGGTCTTCAGCGTGCTCTTCTCCGCCTGGTTCACTCGCCTCGGGTTGATGCCCTTAGGTGGGCTGGCTCTGGCGAATTCGTTAGCCACGGGGTTGGAAGCGGCCGGGCTGCTGGTTTTCATGCACCGCAGGTTGGTCTGGCTGGAAGGCAGGCGCATCCTCAAAGGCACTGCCCAGGCGGTCCTGGCTGCAAGCATCATGGGATTGGTGATATGGGGCTGGCTGGGATTGACCAGCGAGCGTGCTGCCTGGCTGGTCGGCATTGGGGGAGTGATCATCGGCGCACTGGTGTATGCTCTGATCATCACGGCGCTAAAAGTCCCCGAGGTGCAATCGGTCTACACTTTACTCAGGAGCAGGCTCAAACCGGCTTACAAATAACATGTTCCCCCAGCTTTACCACGCTCACCATAACCGCCACCTGGAGGATCTCCCCTTTTGGATTGAGCTTGCTTCCCAGGCAGGAGCTCCAGTGCTCGAGCTGGGCTGCGGTACTGGTAGGGTGCTCATCCCACTCATTCAAGCGGGTTTCCACACCATTGGGATCGATAACGACCTGGCGATGCTGAGATTCCTGAGGGATTCACTCACTGAAGGAATACCCGCCCCATCGATTTTCGTCTCAGACATCACCTGCTTTAACTTGTCGCTAAAAGTGCCACTGATCATCCTACCATGCAATACATTCAGCACCCTGGCAAAAAATGAACGGGCTGCTTGCCTACGAGGCGTTAAAAGACACTTACCACCCAGTGGATTATTCTCAGTCAGCATCCCCAACCCCGACTATCTGAACAGCCTGCCTGCTCGATCAGCTGCACAGCTGGAAGACGAATTTCTTCACCCCCAAACCGGAAACCCGGTGCAGGTGAGCAGCTCATGGCGCCGAACAAAGTCTATCTTCCAGGTGACCTGGATGTACGACCATTTATTTCCCAATGGCAGAGTGGAACGACTGACGTCTGTGACGTCCCAACACTTGCTCCCCGCAGACGGCTACCTGGATGAGATCCGCGCAGCGGGTCTTGACGTGGTTGAGCTCTATGGGGATTTTGATTGCTCGCCGTACCAGCAAGTCTCACCTTACTTGATCTGCGTAACAAGAAATTGATTTGTTAACAGTCTAAGACAGGAATCTAGTAAAACTCATATACATCGTTATCAGTGCTCTGATACGGGGGGTGTATCATTTCTCCATAAGATCATAGAAAATTTATAGTGATAAGGAGAAAATATCATGACTTTCTACGTAACCCCATATTATCGAATGGCAGCTATGCGCCACGCAATGAACCATTGGTTTGAAAATTCGGTGGCAGAGCAGACTCCCGCTGAGTGTGAGATGAGGCTGGCAGTGGATGTTAAATCAAGTGAAGATGCATATGACATCATGGCATTGGTCCCTGGACTAAGTGCCGAAGAATTAGATATTGAGGTATTGAACGATACTGTCACCATTCGTGGTGAGTTTAAATCGGGCGATACTGAAGATACCAAATACCTTTTATCAGAGCTGCCCGAAGGGCACTTCAGCAGGGTGATCACCCTGCCTACCGCAGCTGATTCTGATAAGGTTGAAGCCTCGATCAAGAACGGTGTACTTTCCCTGCACATCCCGATGGCAGAGACGGATCGTCCAAAGGCGATCAAGGTAATGGTCAATTAATCAAGTTATTGGATTTTCGGGGATTCTAATCGAAAAGGGCACGGTTGATGGTATTCATTCAACCGTGCCTATTGTTTTTATAAAGAGTCCAGACTGAAATCTTGCCTATTCCTGTTGGAACTACTTTTATTCTTTTCCCTTATTGTAAATATCGCTTGGTTGCGTCATTGACCAGGAGCACGGTAAGTGCCGCTCTTCCTGGAAGCTTTATCAACTTCGTCGGGGGTTAGCAGTACCGTTGTCTTAGTCTTTACTGCGCCGCTCGCCCCAACAATCAGACAAGCTGCTGCCGCATCGGCATTTTCCAACCCTTCGATAATGGAGAAACCGTCATATTCACCAAATGAGAAGTAATAAACTACCAACTTGCCACCCAGGCTTTTAATAAGCTGCTCGGTAGCTTCGCGTCGTTTTGACCCGCCTTCTTTGAGAAGACCCTTCAATCCCTCTTCGGTATAACTGAATTGCACGAGATAAGATGCCATGATATTTCCTCCTTTGTATAGTTGCATTATATCATCATAATTGTCGCATTTATGGGTTGTTTTTAATCCTGGAGAAGATAAGCTGCAAAGGGTTGGGAGCCTCAGGGTATTCCCACCATCACTCTTCCCAACCCAAATATAAATATACCTTCAAACGGTTATGGAAACGCAGAGCCCGCAGCTAGTATTTCCTGCGGGCTTTTATTTTCTGATGGTTCTCATATACCTGGTAATTATTTATACGTTATCTTGTGGTAGCCGACTCTTTTGATCGCGCTAAGTTGTGGAATACAATGACAGAAATTCCTGTTCTTTGTTCTCCATCGAGATGTGAACAATCAGTGTATTGGAAAATTCCACGCAGGCATGTTCAGCGCTGTTCTTTGCCTGCCAAAAGACGTCTTTGAGTTTATCATCTTCGTGCCAGGTGGTCATCACCAATTCGTCTTCGGGAATTTCACCGTAATTAAACTGTTCGATATTCGCAAAATCAACTGAGTCGTCCCATTCGTTGCAGTTGAGTCCCCATGCCATCATATAGATGCATCCAGATCTGACCAGCCATCGGCTAACTTGATCTTGCCATTGATGGCTGACTGGCACCTCAATCACCAACACTGCCAGGAAAGGCTTCAGTGCGGAGATATCCGGTACTGCCCCTTCGGGTATTAGCTGTAGATACCGTGGTGAAATTTTATTCATCGATATGCAGTCCTGCTGCCAGGGCAGCTCCAACGATACCCGCGTCATTGCCCAGCGCCGCGGGGACAACTCTGGTGCGCACCGTGATCAGGGAGAAGAACTGATCTTGTTTCTTGACCACACCACCCCCCAGGATCATCAGGTCGGGTGAAAACAGTCTTTCCAGGGAATTCAGGTATTTATCCAAACGCTTGGCCCACTTCTTCCACGAGAGGTCTTGTTCCTTGCGTGCTTCATCGGAGGCGAGCGTCTCTGCATCGTCACAATCGACCTCGATGTGACCGAGCTCCGTGTTGGGGACGAGTTTCCCATCGATGAACAATCCTGAACCCAGTCCTGTCCCGATGGTGATCATCAATATAACCCCTTTAACACCCCTGCCGGCTCCGAAGGTCACTTCAGCCAGCCCTGCCGCATCGGCATCATTGATCACGTGTACAGGGCACTGTGTCACTTCAGAGAAAAGCTGGGCGACATTCGTGCCAATCCACCTTGAGTTGATATTTGCGGCACTTTCCGCGACACCACTGCGGATCACAGCTGGGAATCCGCAGCCAACTTGTGCATGCCATCCGAACTGCGCGGCCACATCCTTGACGACTGCTGCAACCGGGTCAGGTTTTGCGCCTTCTGGAGTAGGCAAACGGAAGCGTTCTGCTATTAACACCCCCGTGTCCGTTTCCACAGGTGCCCCCTTGATCCCAGTCCCACCAATATCAATCCCTAGAATTTGCATTCGATGCTCCCGCATGATATTTGATATTTATGTGAAAATTTACCATCTTTCCCAGCAATTCTCTTTTGGAAAAATAACGACAACCGGACTATTATATCCCCTTGTAGTCAAATGACCTTTCTATCGATCCATCATTTTTCTGCCATTCCGTACTCTGGATGAAGCTTGCCTAATGGCGGGTTAGTTCAAATAAATCCCTCACTGTTTTCATTGTCTTGAAACAGGCATAATTCATGCATAGACCGCTTTATATTATAATAGTCTAATTCAGTAGTTTTTAGGAAAATAACACTGCTCATAGAATCACACCATCGGATCCACAGACGATATATTCGGACCTTTTGGTGAATAATCATATAGATAGCAGGTTTTAATGGGTCATGAAATCATTCTCGTAGTCGATGATAACCGCCAAATCAGTGATTTTTTGGCAGAGACCGTTCTGCCTGGCATGGGATATGAAGTGCTTGTGGCGCGCGATGCCAACTCGGCTATTAAAATGGTCAAGCAGCATAAAGCCAACTTCGACCTTATGTTGCTGGACCTGCAGCTGCCTGATTTAACCGGACTCGACCTGCTGCGACGTTTATCCAAAGAAGGCTACCATATCCCGACAATATTGATGACCGGGCATGGTTCAGAGCAGGTTGCAGCCGAGGCCTTTCGCCTGGGCGTGCATGATTACCTGAGCAAGCCCCTCGACGAAACCATGCTGACCGAGGCAATCACCCGCGCATTGTCTGAAAGCCGTTTGCAGCGTGAAAAAGCCATTTTAAATCGTCAGCTGGAGGAGCAGGTTGCCTGGCTTACTTCGCTCTCGAAGGTTGGGCAAAGCGTTACCTCCACCCTCGATGTGGGTGAAGTTTTGGTTCGCATCGTAGAAGCCGGTGTATCCCTGACCAATGCCGAAGAAGGTTTCCTGGCATTATTGGAGAAACAAACCGGCTTGCTTTACCTGCGTGCGGTTAAAAACATGGATGAGGATTCGATCAAGACCCTTCGGATCCCCATAGCTGATTCGCTGGTTGGTCAGGTGATCAAATCGAAACGCGCCCTGCGGGCGGTCGAGCCGAGTATGAGAGCGCCTTTGAAAGTTTCCACCGGTTACCTGGTCCACAGCCTGCTTCACGTCCCCATCCTCTCCAAAGGTGAGCCATTGGGAGTGCTCTCAGTCACCAACCGGAAGAACGATGTCCCCTTCAAGGAAAACGACGAAGTGGTGTTAAGTTCCCTGGCAGCCTATGCCGCGGTTGCCTTGGAAAATGCCGACTTATACCTGCAGGCGAGGCAGGAGATCACCGAACGCCAGAGGGTTGAGAGCGCCCTCAGGGAAAGTGAAGAGCGTTATGCCCTGGCTGTCCGTGCTGCCAATGATGGTTTGTGGGATTGGAACCTGAAAAAGAGTCAGATCTATTATTCTCCTCGCTGGAAGCAAATGCTGGGCTATTCAGACGAGGAGATCAGTGATAACCCCAATGAGTGGTTTAACCGTGTCCATCCGGATGACATTGCGCAATTAAGAAATAATATCTCTGTCCACGTCAAGGGATTGTCGGCTCATTTTGAGTGTGAGTATCGCATTCAGCATTCCAATGGCACTTACCGCTGGATGCTCAGCCGTGGTATGGCGGTGATCGGGTCAGACAAGGCTGCCATGCGGTTAGCCGGTTCGCAAACCGACATAACCCTGCGTAAGCAGGCTGAAACCAAGCTGATGCACGATGCCTTCCACGATTCGCTCACCGAATTACCCAACCGGGCTCTGTTTATTGACCGCCTCAAACATGTGATTGAACGCAGCAAACGCGATAATAGCAATATTTATGCGGTGCTGTTCCTGGATCTGGATCGATTCAAGGATGTAAACGACAGTCTTGGGCACCTAACTGGAGATCAATTATTGGTAGCGACTGCTCATCTATTGAAATCCATCCTGCGCCCGATGGACACGGTGGCACGCCTGGGCGGTGATGAGTTTACCATCCTGTTGGAAGATATCAGGGATGTGAGCGATGTAACCCGCGTCGCAGACCGCATCCAAAAGAAGCTGATGCAGGCCGCTTTGCTGCCCAACCACACCATTTTCATGTCAGCCAGCATGGGGATAGTGTTGAGCACCACCGGGTATGATCGCCCGGAAGACGTCTTGCGTGACGCCGATACTGCCATGTACCGCGCCAAGGAGAATGGGCGCTCGCGTTATGAAATCTTTGATAGTGCCATGCGCGACCAGATCATGCTTCGTCTTGAAATTGAATCAGCGCTGAGGAAAGCCATCGAGAATGAACAGCTGGAGGTATTTTTCCAGCCCGTGGTCGATGTTAAAATTGGACGAATTGTGTGGTTCGAAGCCCTGGTCAGGTGGAAACACCCAGAACGTGGGTTATTAGCCCCCAGTGAATTCCTCCCCCTGGCCGATGAAACCGGTCTTATCATTCAATTGGACCGCCTGGTAATGCGCAAAGCTGCCGCCCAGCTGGTGAAGTGGCAGAAAGAATTCTTGAATGATCCACCCTTTGGGGTGAGTGTGAATATTTCTGGCAAGCACATCAACCAGACTGATTTTGTTGAATATATCGTCCAGACGCTTGCAGATACAGGCTTACCTCCAGGCAGCTTGAATTTGGAAATCACTGAAAATGCAGTCATGGGGAATTTTGAAATCATCCTGGATGTGCTAGACAGGCTGCAGGCTCATGGGATCCAGGTCCAAATCGACGATTTTGGCGTCGGTTATTCCTCCCTGAATTACTTATCGCATAATGCGATTAAAGTGTTGAAAATCGATCGTTCCTTCATCAGTAAAATCCTGAAAGATCCGAACTATATGAAAATCGTTCAAGCGATCATAAAGCTAACCCACGGATTGGGGCTGACAGTCGTAGCTGAAGGCGTGGAGACCAAGGAGCAGCTCGCCCAGCTGAGTAAGCTCGAATGTGAATATATCCAGGGGAAACTGATCTCCATGCCGGCTGACGACCAAAAAATCGCCGTTCTATTAACCAAGGAACGCAATCGCAGATCACCTTAATCAAGCGACAATTCATCATCAAGCTCAGATAGCATAATCCTAAGGACACATACTTTTAGTTTGTGTCCTTCATTAAAATCAACGGTGATATACTGATGACCGATGATTCGTATTAGCGATTTGACTTTTACCTACCCGGGAGCAGATAATCCTGCTCTTCGTGGTGTTAACCTGCACATCCCCGATGGTGAGCTGTGCCTGGTGATGGGACCATCCGGCTCAGGAAAATCTACCTTGCTGCGCTGTATTAATGGGCTGGTCCCACATTTCAGCGGGGGCAAGCTCAGCGGGACGATCCGTGTCAATGAGCTGGACCCGGCACGCTTGTCACCTCGCGAGATGAGCCGCACGGTCGGTTTCGTGTTCCAGGACCCCGAAGCCCAATTTGTGGTTGACCGGGTGGAAGATGAAATCGCATTTTCACTTGAAAATGCCGGCTTCTCGAAGGACGAGATGGAAAGCCGCGTTTTGGAGGCGATGGGTCTGCTGGAGCTGACCCCACTGCGCTCGCGCCGCCTCGACACGCTTTCAGGTGGTGAAATCCAGCGGGTTGCCATCGCTGCGGCCTTGGCATTAAAGCCGCGCATCCTGGTGTTGGATGAGCCTACCTCTCAGCTTGATCCGCACAGTGCTGAAGAAGTGCTGGAAGCTCTGGTGCAGCTGAATAAACAGCTCGGTCTGACCATCATCCTGGCCGAGCACCGCCTCGAACGGGTGCTTCCGCATACCGGGCAAATCATCTTCCTGTCGCAGGATTTTCCCGCAGGTCTCTCGGGTGCGCCGCGTGAAGTATTGCGCCAGATCAACCTCAACCCGCCCATGATCACCTTGGGTAAGGCTCTCGGATGGGACCTACTTCCTCTTACCATCAATGAGGCTCAGGAATGTGCCCGGGCTACAGTTGATAAAATCAATACGGCGAATAATGGTTCGCCCGTGAAGCGGGCGTCACCCGCTGACAAAGGTAGTTCTGCATTCATTCAGGCTACTGGTGTTAAGGTTAATTTTGGAGAGATGCAAGCATTGCGGGGGGTCGATATTAATCTGTATCCGGGTGAAATTGCGGTGATGATGGGTCTCAATGGTGCCGGGAAATCAACCCTGCTGCGCACCCTGATTGGTCTGGCACCCCTGGCTGATGGGTGCATCCAGGTCGCCGGGCAGGATATTGCCGGTAGACAGGTTGCCGATATTTGCCAGCAGGTGGGCTACCTCCCCCAGGACCCTAATGCGTTATTGTTTGCCGATACTGTGCAGGAGGAGCTACTGATCACACTGCGCAACCACCACCTGGAGGTGACACAGCCTGATCCTCAGCCTGCTCGATTAATGGAGCGCCTGGGTATCGCCGATAAAGCCAACCGTTATCCACGTGATCTCAGCACCGGCGAGAGGCAGCGGGTTGCGTTAGGTGCAGTGATGGTCACCCATCCCGGTGCACTCTTGCTGGATGAACCCACCCGTGGGCTGGACTATGCTGCCAAGCAGGCCCTGCTCAAACTGCTCCAAACCTGGCGGGAAGATGGCATGGCGATCCTGATGGTTACCCATGACGTCGAGCTCGCTGTTCAGGCGGCTGACCGGATCATCCTGCTGGAGAATGGATTGGTCATCGCAGATGGTGATCCGGTGGCAGTGCTGGCAAGTGCACCCACTTTTGCACCCCAGATGGCCAAAATTTTCCCAGGCAAGGGATGGCTCACCATCAATGACGTCATCGGAGATAAAGATGCCAGCCAATATTGAGATCAAAGCCTGTGTGCATGACTTTCCAGGATTGAAGCGTAAGGCTGAACAGCTGAGTGACACTACATGCCAGGTGATCCCACAGGAGGATACATTTTTCAACTGCCCCCACGGACGACTCAAGCTCAGGGTGCTCACTTCGCAGCATGGGCAGCTGGTGTATTACCACCGGCAGGATGTGACTGGTCCAAAGCATTCAGAGTACCAAATATTTGAGACTGATAACCCGGCAGCCTTGAAAGTGATTCTGGCTGAAGCCTACGGGGTGCGGGGGGTGGTATCCAAGGTGAGGTACCTCTATATGGTCGGGCAGACCCGCATCCACCTGGATGAAGTAGCTGGGCTGGGTGAATTCATGGAGCTGGAGGTTGTTTTACAACCCGGTCAGACGGATGAACAGGGTCAGGCGATTGCCGAAGAATTGATGAGCAAATTAGGCATCCAGCAGGGGGACCTCATCGACAGCGCTTATATGGACCTGATAGAAAAGTGATTCGCGCTCAGTGCATCGTCCAGCGGGGAGGTAAGATCCTCATGGTCAAGCACCACCTGGATGATGAGCAATGGTGGTGCCTGCCAGGTGGAGGAGTGGAGCCACACGAGACAATCGCTGAGGCAGCACTGCGCGAGTTGTCCGAAGAGTGCTGCGTGGAAGGCAATATTGTTTGCCAGACGTCCCAAACGATGGGTGGTTTTGAAATCGAATCAGTCACATTTTTAGTCGAGATTGCTGACCAGGAGCCTCACATGGGGGTTGACCCGGAATTCACCCATGCCGACCAGATTTTGGTGGATGTACGCTGGATGACCCTGGCGGAAATCCCTGAGCGTGACCGGGCTTACCTGTGGGCGGCCGGATTACTGAGTGTCCCCGGTTTCGTTGAGCAGGTATCCAGCTGGGGTGATTCCCTGAGCTACCCGAGCCGATAAAACGATTGTATAATTATTCCATGTTCAACAAATATCACCCTCCATGTTGACCTGTAACTTCTGCTAAATATGCCCGCGCACCACCTCTTTCCCTCCCAACGACCTGCACAAAAATCCGCTGGAGAGAAAGAGGCTGACATGTTAAATACGGACAATTCCAAACAATCGATCATTTTATCCACCATCCTACGGGGAGTTTCCTCGATTACATTCCTGTTCCTGCTAATCGAGTTCTTCGATGAGCTGAATTACAGCGTTGGCAATGCAGCTTTACCCGCTCTGCGCACCGACCTGGGACTGAGTTACGTCCAGGTGGGTCTGCTCCTTGGCGTGCCGGGGATCATCAATACCTTCATCGAACCGGTGTTGATGCTTTTGGGGGATAGCCGTTTCCGTAAACACATTATGTTAGGTGGAGGCCTGGCGATCGCATTATCTATGCTTATCATCGCCAGCACGAATTCATTCGCCCTTATGCTGGTGGGTTTCATCATTGCATATCCAGCCAGCGGTGCCTTCGTCTCTCTTTCACAGGCCACGTTGATGGACCTCAACCCGAAGCGCGAGCCGCAGATGATGGCGAGATGGACGCTTTCCGGCTCCCTGGCAAACCTGGTCGGTCCGCTGGTATTGGCGGCTGGGTTGGCGTTGGGGTTCGGCTGGCGCTGGACCTATATCGGGATGGCGCTGATGTGCCTGTGCCTGGTGGGGATGACCTGGCTCCGCCATATCCCCATGCCGTCCAGACCAGGTTCCGCACACTCAGGTCAGCACCCAGGGATGGACTTGCTGCATGGCCTGTGGGAATCCCTGCGCAATCCCAGGCTGATGCGCTGGATGATCCTGTTGCAATCCTCAGACTTGCTGCTTGATGTGCTCACCGGCTACCTGGCGTTATATTTCACGGACGTGATCGGTCTCAGCGTTGCCCAGGCCAGCGTGATGATGAGCATGCTGATGGGGGTTGGGCTGGTTTCCAATATCGTGTTGATCCCGCTGCTAGAACGCTTCCCTGGTCGTAAGCTCGTCCGCCTGTCTGCTGCGTTGAGTGGGATCCTTTACGCAGCCTGGCTGCTGGTTCCCTGGCTGTGGGCGAAGATCGTGTTGATCGTGCTGATCAAGCTGGTCACGTTGGGTTGGTACGAGGTGCTACAGGGTGAGGCCTTTGGTGAAGCACCCGGGCGCTCGGGAACGGTGATGGCGATCAACTCAATCATCGGCGTGCTCGGCGGTGGGATCGCCTTCCTGATCGGCTGGGTGGCAGCCCGGGCAGGTCTTCAGGCGGCGCTCTGGATTTTATTAGCCGGACCGGTCAGCCTGGTGCTGTTCGTCCCGCGGCACTCTCCTATAACCCCGGATACTGAATAACGACCGTTCTCAATTCCGCTCTCAATCCCCTTATCCCAAAATCTCGGCAGAGGCGGATCAAGGGGGTATGTAAACCATCAGTAACAATTCAAACCTTATAATAAAGAGGCGGATTGTCATGCTAAATCCTTATCAGTTGTCAGTATCCAGCACCTGATTAGTTGTGTACAATGAGTCGCAAGCTTATGGTACCGTTCTGTTTCATTAGTTTTGGGTTTGCAACCTTGAGCCTGTGGAGGCAATAATGCAAGATATCACCGATAATATACTTGAGCTTGTCCGTCTCACTTCGACCGACCTGTCGCCCGATGTGGAAGCCTCGATCAGGCGGGCGGTCGATCAGGAAGAACCCGGCTCTGCCGCCCGGGGGGCGCTGGAAACCGTCTTGAAGAACGTGGAGCTTTCACGCCAGAACTCCACTCCCATCTGCCAGGATACAGGCACGCCAATATTCTACGTGTACTACCCGGCTGGCTCGAGCACGCGCGCTTTGCACCAGCAGATCGAGGCGGCGGTGGTGCAAGCCACCCAAAAAGCCTACCTGCGGCCCAACTCAGTCGATTCGATCTCCGGGAAGAACAGTGGCAACAATCTGGGTGGCAGGCATTTTCCATCCATCCACTTTGAAGAAGTGGAGGGCGATACTCTCACCATTGAGCTGATGCTCAAAGGCGGCGGATGTGAGAATGTGGGAGCACAATATTCGCTGCCCAATGATGCTCTAAATGCAGGCCGTGACCTGGCGGGAGTGCGCAAGGTGGTGCTGGACGCAGTCTGCCAGGCGCAGGGACAGGGCTGCGCGCCGGGAATACTGGGTGTCGCCATCGGTGGTGACCGCGGCAGCGGCTACTATGCCTCGAAAGAAACCCTGTATCGCAAGCTGGATGATACCAACCCCGACCCGCAGCTGGATTTGTTGGAAAAGCGCCTGGTTGAGGAAGGTAACCAGCTGGGGATTGGACCGATGGGCTTCGGCGGAGCGACAACTCTGCTCGGTACCAAGGTCACCCATCTAAACCGGTTGCCTGCCAGCTTCTTCGTCAGCATATCGTATATGTGCTGGGCATACCGTCGGCGTAAGATGACCATCACCGCTGATCTGGTTAAATACGAGTAAATGGAGCAATGATATGCGCACACTAAATATGCCTCTCTGTGATGAAGCAGTCAGAGATCTCAAGGTTGGTGACCCTGTGCTGTTGAATGGGATCATGGTCACCGGCCGTGATGCTGCCCACAAGTGGATGGTGGATACATTCATCAAGAACACCCGCCAGCCTGTGGGGGATGACCTGGAAGTCTATGCCGCCCTCAAACCGTTGCTCGCCGGCAGTGTAATTTACCACTGCGGACCGGTGGTGGCGGGTCTGGATACGAAGCAATATAAATTTGTGGCTGCCGGACCTACGACCAGTATCCGTGAGGAACCTTACCAGGGTATGGTGATGAAGCACTTCAACCTCAAGGGTGTCATCGGTAAAGGAGGTATGGGTCCTAAAACCCTGGCTGCCTGCCAGGAAGTGCCGGGTGTTTACCTGCACGCCATTGGAGGCGCTGCCTCGCTCATCGCCCAGTCCGTCACCCGCGTCATCGGGGTGTACAAACTCGAGTTCGGCGTCCCTGAAGCCATGTGGGTCACCGAAATAAAGGATTTCCCTGTGGTGGTGACGATGGATAGCCACGGCGGCAGCCTGCACGCCACCGTCGAAGCCCACTCCCGGGCAGTTTTAAAGGAGCTGCTGGCGCAGAGTTAGTAAACTGCTGAACAGCTAACGACCAACTACTTTGCAAGTATCAGGTATAATCTACCCATCCGGAACCCGGTGCGTATCCCACCTGGGTAAACTGTACTCGTTGATGACAACGCTAGCATCGCCATAAAAGATTGGTCAGGTACGGCAAATTAATGTGGTGAGGTTGACGAACGAAATGGCTCGTCTAATATTGGTAATCCCAAATGTAAAATCCATTCGAACCAGGTATTGGCCTCTGATCAAGAGTCTGCAGACCTTCCTGTTGCTCACCACGGCGCTGGCAGGATTTTTGAGCGTCCATCCAGCGCATATGGCAACCAATGCCATCTTAGCCATGGCGGGTAGCATGTTCCTTGCTATCAGCGGTAGCACAGTGCTCAACATGTGGCTTGACCGCGATATCGATGCGGTCATGCAGCGCACCTGCAACCGCCCCCTGGCGGCGCATACCATTCCGCCGTACCAGGCGTTCATATTTGGGATCGTTTTATCTTCAGTGGGTATCTTCTGGGCGCTGATGTTGTCGCCCGTCTACGGCATGGTGGTGGCAGCCGGTATATTCTTTGACGTCTTCATCTATACGCTGTGGCTCAAACGCCGCACGCCCTGGTCGATCGTCCTGGGCGGGATTTCCGGCGGCATCCCGGTTCTAGCCGGGCGTACGCTTGCCTTGGGATACATCGATTGGGTGGGTATGCTGCTGTTATTGGCTGTCGTATTTTGGATCCCCACGCACATCCTCACCTTCAGTATGAAATATTACCAGGATTATAAGGCTGCCCATGTGCCAACCATTGCCTCAACCTACGGCTTCCCGGTCACCCGCGTGATAATTGCCGCTTCCAGTGTGCTGGCAGCCCTAGCGATGGGATTGGCTGCGTTTTGGGTGGGCTTATCAGCCGGCGCATTGAGCCTGCTGGCAGTCCTCGGTACCAGCCTGTTGATATTAGCGCTGACCAGCGTCCTGCGCCCGTCTGAGCGCCTCAATTTTGGATTGTTCAAGTATGCTTCCCTGTATATGATGGGTGCCATGCTGATCCTGGCAATCCATTAACCTCGCCAGGCTGGATAATTTCCAACACCTGTCATTCATGGCTCACATAATAAACGCCCCACCTCTATTGGCGGGGCGTTTGATATATTGAAATTCCATGGATTATGGGCACGCCTGCAAATTCACGTCATCCACATACATCGATGTGATACCTCCCGTGCCGTTGTTGTAGGTGCCCCACTGCAGCATGATCGTCCAGCCGGCGTAGCGGCTGAGGTCAACTTGCATATTGGTCCAGCTCTGGCTGCTGCTGCGCATCCACACCAGGGTGTCGATCCAGTTCTGGTATTGGTCCAACACCAGCAGGTATTGAGCATCCGACTGCATCGGCTCCAACCCGAAATACTGCGTCCGTTCAGGCATGGGCAGATTGCCAAGCGCCGATTCGCTGCTGTAGGCATACACCCACATCCCCAGGGTGACGTGGTGCGCGCTGGATGGGATGCTAACCACCTGGCGGAAATCGGAATAGCTGTATGTGTTCTGCGCCGGGTCGACAATCCCAGTGCGCATCGAGCGGAAGGAGCTGTGATATTGGCTGTTGGAATAAGCCGCCGGGTAGTGGGTGTTCAGGATTTCCCAGCCATTACTCCCCTCGAAATTGTTGTTCACAATCCGCTCCTGGCAAGGTGCCGGTGTGGTGGTGATGGTGGGTGTGGGGCTGGGTCCAGGGGTGGGTGTGGTGACGCAATCATCCAGGCTGGCGTCATCCACGAACATCATACTGACGCCGTTCATCCCATCATTGTAGGTGCCGAACTGTAGATAAATGGTGTACCCCGCGTAGCGGTGCAGATCAAACTCGTAATAGTGCCAGTAACCTTCATCCGTGCGCTGCCAGACCAGGGTGTCGATCCAATTCTGGTACTGGTCCAGCACCAGCACATACTGCACGTCTCCACTCAAAGTGGTCTGATCGAAAGGTTTCCCGGTCGGGGTGATCTTTTCGGGCTGCTCTAGGCTCTTGGCTTCACCGCTGAGGGTATACAGCCAAAACCTGGCTTTCGCCATCGGGGCGCCGGATGGGATATGCACAGCCTGGCGGAAGTCAGAATAACTGTATTTATTCTGTGCCGGGTCGGTGATCCCGGTGCGCATGGAGCGCGAGCCGCTGTGAGCGTAAGCGGTGGTATAACCTGCCGGATAAGCTGTGTTGGGGATTTCCCAATCACTGTTGGACTCGAAGCTGGCGTTATGGAACAGGTTGCCGCACGGACCCGGCGTGACGGTAGGGGTCGGTGAACCTCCACTTGGGCAAATGTCGAGGGAAACATCATCCACAAACATGGAAGAGATGCCGTCCAGTCCGTCGTTGTAGGTGCCAAAATGGAGCCAGATGGTCTTACCGGCGTACTGCGTCAGGTTGAACTGGTATTCGCTCCACGTGCGGCTGTCGCTGATCTGCCAGATGAGCGTGTTGATGATGGCATAGTTGCTGTCCAGCACCAGCACATACTGCACGTCTCCTGCCATCTTGATCTCGTCCAGGATTGAGCCGACGGCGGGTGCTTCGGGTAATGCGAGTCCCTTCACCTGGTCGCTGTATGGCTTGAGCCAGAAGGTGAGCGATGCGCTGGTGGTTCCGGATGGGATGGACACTTTCTGACGGGCGGATGAATAACTATACTTGTTCTGTGCCGGGTCGATGATCCCTGTGCGCATGGAATGACCGCCGGAATGGGCCTCCGAGCTGCTGTAACCGGCGGGGTACTCGGTGATGGGAATTTCCCAGCCGGAGCTATCCTCAAACCCCCCGTTGATAATGGCTTCAGAGCAGTTCACCTGGGCGGTGAAATTCAACATCTGCACATCGGGTGGGACGACCACCGAAGACGTGGCGGGTGAAAAGGCAGTCCCACCCATGGATGGGGTAAGGGTGTAATTGCCTTCCACCAAACCTCCCAGGGAGTAATCGCCGTTTTGATTGGTGACCGTCACCTGGCCGTGGTCGGTGCGGATGGTAACCCCCGAGATAGGCGAGTTATTCGGACTCAGCACCCGCCCGGTGATGGCGTGGTTGCTGTTCGGACCGTTATACAGGATGGGGATAAAGACCTTCTTATCCGCCTGTGGCTGGTCACTCTGCGCCTTCGCTGCTGCAATCCCGATCCCCAGGATGAGCACCAAGCTGAACAATAAATATGTTGTTTTGTAAATATTTCTATTCATCGCGTTCTCCTTAAAGAGTGGCAAAATAACCACGTTCTGATAATAAGAGTGTATAAGATTTTCGGTTAATAATCAATCCCTACAGGTGGGTATGACTGAAAATTGAACACCCCACGGGTGGGGAGTGACAAAAGTCTCACTTGCTTTATAATAGGCCCACAATAGAATTCTTTGAAAGGAACACAACTGATGTTGAATGATGCTCATGCGGCTGGTCCGCAGAAGAGTAAGGTATTTTACGGCTCGCCTCGCCAGGCGCGCCTTGAAGCCAAAGAGACCCTGCCTGCCAAGCTTGACCTGATTCTCGACGAGCTGCACCTGCGCGATCGGGTGAAAGATGAGACGGTGTTGATCAAGATGCATACGGGTAATAATATTGTTTATTCCACCATCCATCCGGTTTTCGTGCGCAAGGTGGTGCAAGCCATCAAGGATGGCGGTGGCAAACCGTTCGTAGCCGATGTGAGCTGGGACGCTCATGGCGCCGAAACTCGCGGTTATGCCTCCGAGGTGATCGGATGCCAGGTTTACCCGGCGGCCGGTCTCGATGAGAAGTATTTTTACAGTCATCACCGTCCTTATAAAAATATCCAGGATTGGCATTTGGCTGGCATGGTCCAGGATGCCAGCTTCCTGGTGAATTTTTCGCATGTAAAAGGGCACCCCAGCTGTGGTTTCGGCGCGGCATTCAAAAATCTGGCCCTGGGATGCATGGTGGGTGACACGCGCAGTGCCATCCATGATACGACGCAATATGATCCGTATTGGTTCCCTGAGAAATGCCCTGATGAAGCCACGCGCCAGCGCATCAAGGAAGCCTGCCCGTTCGAAGCATTGGTGGATGACAAAGAACACCTAGGTGACCTGCATCTGCACCCCGAGCAGTGCAACACCTGCGGAAGATGCCTGCTGGTGGCTCCGCCTGGGAGCTTGAAAATCGATGCATTGAACTTCCATTCCTTCCAGGAAGCCTGCGCCCACAGTGTGGCAGTCACGCTCTCCACGTTCGAGCCTGGCAAGGCGACTCACATTAGCCTGGCGACGCACATGACCCCCGTATGCGACTGTTTTGGGTTCACCAGCATGCCCATCCTGCCGGATGCAGGCGTGTTCGGGTCGGATGACATCGTGGCAGTCGAACAGGCTGTGCTGGATATGACCGCGAAATCCAGGCTGATCGAGGAAAATGTGCCTACCAGCTTGGAAGTGCACACCCGTGTGGGGCACCCCTTCCAGGTGCTGCATGGACCGCTCAAGAACCCGTATATGGTCACTGAATACGGCGAGAAGCTTGGGCTGGGCAGCCGGCAGTATGAGCTGGTGGATGTGCTTCCGGTGGTGGAGTTCCAACGCACCTCTGCCGGGTACATCCCGGCTAAATAAAGGTGTCATTGATGGCCAGCGTCACCGATCTGCAGGCGGTCAAGGCCAGGTTTGGAGGCCTGGTCAGGTTGGATTACACCGCCCATGACCTGCCCACAGCCCACCTGCTTTTAGGCGAGCATGTGAAACAGCAGGTACACCGGATCTTGAAGCACAAGCTGGACACCTGGGTAGATGCCAGGGTTCAGAAGCTGCTTGGTCAGTCACAGGCGTGCCTGGCAGCGCTCGCCGGGAAGAATGAAGACCAGCATCTCGATACACGCCTGTGGGCGGCGATTATTGAATACCTGGAATGCCTGGCAGCCTGGTCCGACGGCGCGGGATTGGATCATTTCGCTCACCCCGCTTTGAAAACCTTTACCCCAGTGGGTCGGCTTGACCTGGCCATGTTTCTTCAGAATGATTGCACCGGCTGCCAGACCGGCGTATACCGGACCGTGGATGGCTCGGTGGTGTTGTGGCACACCGAGGAAGACGTGGAAGACGAGCCAGGCAGTGGCTTTGATTTGTTGCGCATAGCCGCACTCAACGTGGGCGATGAGCACCAACCTGTGGTGATGAACGCTTTCATATATCCTGACCTGATGCCCGGACCCGCCTTCGGTTGGCGGAGTGACGGGTTTTCCCAGGGGGTGGATAAGCTGCATATCCGTGATTTCCCTGACCTGAAGGCTGGCATGCTGGCGAATGTGGTCACCTGGCTGACGTTGAGGCTTGGAGCTTCCGTGCCCGCGCGAGAGATCATTGAATCGCTGCAGCCCTACTATGATGGTTACGCCTTGAATACCGTCCATGTAGAGGCGGGTGGAGTGCTGGCGCAAAAGCACGAATTTGCCGGCGAGCGTATCATTTCTTCCCATTTGGATGACCACCCGGAGAGCTATCTCTTCCAGGTGAACATCTTCTCCGATAGACAGCATCCCTGGGTGCCAGAGCTGGAGGATTTACGACCAGACTGGTGCCAATTGTATGAGCAGCGGGTGGAGCGCACTGCCAACGCCATCCAGAACATGGACGGCAGGGCGGGTGGGCAGGGGGAGATGGAATTTTTCTTCAACCTGATGACCAGCCGGGTGGGGGAAGACTGGGCGTATGCCAATAAGGATGTAAAAGCCTATTTCATCCATAAACAAGATGTAAATGAAGCAGTGACCTGGCTGGGCCATGGACCAGCAATACCTGGCGATTCTTATACCGTAATAAAAATCTGATCGGATTGATAGGTAATCAGGCGATCAGCATCGAGAAGAGCACAGCGAGTACACGGGGACGCTGCAGGCTTCGATATCCGGCGATCAGGTAATTGTTTCATAAAAAAAATAAATAAATTCAATTCATATTTCCGAGTTTTTGCTCCCATAAATCAGCGGGAGCACGGTGATGATACAGGCTGGTTGCGACTGCGAGCAACCCGAGACCATCAATATAAAGGTCGTCGTTTGCCCTTGAAAACGAATAGAAACGATTATCTTCTTCACAGGTGAGGCAAGCGGTTATTAGCCATGGAGGACTCATAGCAGTTATATTATAGCACAAATGTTCTAAATGTCAAGAGGGAATTTTTAGGAGGAATATAAGGTAGTACTTGAAATTGTTCACCTCACACAAATCCAGGGTAAAGAGTGAATAGGTATGGATATAGATGTCGTTCTCTTGAATTAAAAAAATTTATGGAATTCCCCAATATATTTTCCACCACATTTTATAAATGGCTAGATTAATGACTAATACTTAAAAACAAATCGCTTTATCAACCATATTTAGTTTATAAGGCTGTAAAGACAAAAGTCAATGCTCTCTGTTATACCATTCTTCTCACTGATCTTGACACACAATAGTATCCTTATAGTCTATGCTGAAGCGTGTTGTTGCTCTATTAAAACACCATCAGTCATGCGCCAGACTTTATCAGAGCGCTCTGCAATGCTGGGATCATGCGTGACGATAATGACACAATAACCCTGTTCATGGGCTAATTGTCCAAGGATCTCAATCAACTTATCGCCATTGGCTTTATCCAAATTTCCGGTGGGTTCATCTGCTAACAGAACGTGGGCGCCTGTGGCGAGTGTTCGGGCAATGGCCACGCGCTGCTGCTCGCCACCTGAGAGGTTGGCAGGGAAGCGCTTGAATTTATCCTCCGTGATCCCAACTGAGGATAAATAAATTTTTCCTTTTTCCGGAATTTCCTCCCTTGAAACGCCATTGAGCTGCATGGGGAAGCATACATTTTCCAATGCGGTCAGGAGGGGGAAAAGATGGAAGGCTTGAAAGATCATCGATACCCGCTCGCGCCGATATTGGTCCAGGTCCAGATCAGCAAGCGACTCACCATCGATATAGATGTTTCCCTGATTGGGCTGGTCAAGACCGGCCATGAGTGATAACAGAGTAGTCTTGCCACTACCTGATGGTCCGACGACGGAGTTCAGCTTGCTACCTTCAAACAGACAGGTAACTTTGTTGACCACTTTCCTGTCACCGCCTTTATACTGATAAGACACGTTTTCTAGCTTGAGCTCAGGCATATTTTTCTCCTTATTCTTTGACTTGTAAGAGCTCAATGGGTTTTTTATTGGTGACCGTTATGGCACCGATCACCAACCCGACCAAAACACCTGCCAGGTACAGACCAGCGCTGCTCAATAATGGACCAGCTGGCACTAGACCCGATGCCGTCCATAAGAGGCGAGAAATCCCCAGACCGATGATCACCCCAACGATCGATAGGATTAAGGGCTCAATGATCAACGCCAGCCGGACGGCATTTCTGGTGGTTCCCAGCACGCGCATGATGGCAGCCTCCCTGGTTGCTTGCAGAAGGAGCAGTAAACACAATCCTGCCCCGATCAGGACTGACACAGCCATCACCACCGGGTAGAGCACCTTGAGCAAAGAGATGTTCTTTTCCAGTTGACCAACCACGACCTTTAATTCCTCGTCCCAAATCATGAAGCGTAAGTCGTGAGTCCCTGCGCCGGACGCTTGCATGACTTTTTCCATATCGAGGCGGAATTGGGCCAGCTCTCGATTTTTCGTAGGATCAAGGCTGAAATGCGCCACTGTGTACTTGATATGGCTTCCTTCTATAGATTTCATGTCAGAGAGGGAGATTAGAATAGAATCTCTGGCTGAATATCTCCAAGGAATTTTGCCCCCTTGAACACTGAATGATCTCCCCCCCGAGTACTGCCCAACGATGATACAGGGAAATACGTTTATAAATGGATCGGTGACCTGAACCCTCTCACCGACCTTAAGCTGCCACTGCTCGAGCAGGCTGGCCGGGAAAAGCGCCGGTACACCATCTTTTTGGATTTCATCCAGCGTCCGTGGTTGGGCGAAGCGTTCCATATCCCAGCCTGAGGTAAAGCTGAGTGAAGTGGGATCGGCCAGGCCGGAATAAAACGCATCCGGACTGTCATAGGCATACACTGGAAAGAATACAGTAAATGTTTCAAGCGTATCCAGTTTACTAATTTCCGGCCAGGTGATATCCGCCTCGAGTGAATTGCTCTTCACGAAGCCGCTGTTCAAGACACTGTCGATGGTCTTCTGGTAGACAAAGCCACTTCCTTTGGTGGGTGTTTCTTCGGTTGATAATCGTGTTGGATCGGCCAGTATTATGTCGGCTTGCACAACGGTGGTGTCGTAGAGCTTGTCAACTTGTATGCGACTGCGTTCTATGGTTTGCCGGATCCAACCTGAGGCCAGCATAAAGCCCAGGGCGATCGCCAGGGTCAGGAGGGATTTCACTTTGGAACGCAGCACATGATGGAGCACATACTGCCCCAAGGATGAAGGATGGTATTTTCTCTGCGCAGCGAGATTGGTCCTGCTCTCAGGAGACTCTTGTAGCCTGCTTCCGTCGTGTTTAGCCGTACCGACCAGGCTCGGGAAAATGGTCTGCCCTTGCGCTCCTTTAGCCCGATAAGTTTGGCCTTGAAGAATCTCTAAGACAGGTTTTTGGGACAGTAGAAACATTCCCAGCCACGAAAACAATGCCAGGAGAAGGAAAATTGCCACGCACAAACCAGCCAGGAATAAGGGACTGAGGTTTGCGGAAGGAGTTACCCCGGCCGGCGTCGGAATGGTGGAGATGGAGGCTTTGGCCTGACTTAATGCGTAATTCCAAGACGGCAATCCTCCTATAACAATCCCAATCCCGCCCAACAAAAGCAGAGGCAAGATCAGCTGCCGGTTGGCTGGTAATACCGGGACGCCTAATGCCCTTAAAATCGCATAGTCCCGTCTGTGCTGCATCAGGTAGATAAAAACCGCCATGATGAGCGCCACGACCATCAACAGGCCAAAGACCAGGATATCGGCGGAGGAGGAGCGACGGATGGGATCCACCGCAGCCCAATAGGCCGGTCCGTTGTTTGGGAGAAAATTCAGGTTGATACCAAGCTCCTGGAGGGGAACTTTATACTCTTGAATGAACCTGGTTTGGTTGCGAGGTGTGTCGAGCACGAAACTATAATCGCCTTCTTCACGATACGGATATTTTGTTGTTGATGCAAAACCTGTTCGTAAACTGGATGATGGAATATAGGCAAGAATTGCGGTATTAGTAGTTCCTTCGTATAATCCAACGATTTTGAAGGTATCCTGGTAAGTCGTGTATCTTCGCCAGGCAACTGTATCTACACCATCGCGTATCAAACCAAGAAAGGTGTCTTTTAGCGGCCGGAAGGTGAGCATAATCTCATCACCCAGCTTAAAATCTCGCATATCTGCGAAGTCATTTGGCACAACGATGACTTTGCTCTCGGCAAGCTCGTCCTGGTGATTCAGCCACCGTCCTTGGGTCAAGTAATACTCGCGGGAGGATTCCTGAAATATAGGCATAGCACTCATATCGGCGGTGGTGATAATGGCCAGTACATGCAGATTTTCGTTTAGAATATCAATATCATTTTTGATGGATGCCATTGCAGGGGTGCTGAAATCAATACTCGCCCCACTGGCTAACGGGATATACCAAAGCCCTTGATCATCCAGCGGCAGTAGCTCAAGATCAGCGAGGTGTGTGTTTTCCCAATCAAAATCCAGCGGAAAACCGACTTCTTTCCAAGAGCGTACAAGATATCTTTGGCCTGCTTCCATTTCCGCGATCAAGGGAACGGCGGCTTCATTGCTTTCGAACATAAAAAGGACGCCTATCGATGAGCCTTGCCTGGCATCCTCGGGGTAAGCGGCTAAAAGGGTATCAATTTTAAATTCGAGATAATAGCCAATCGTTATCTTGTTTTCTGGCTGTTTCCGTTTATCATCCTTTACTTCTTCTTTCGCGATAAGCTCGCCTATAAACCATCGATCAGTATTGTGGACATTGAACCAATACTCTTGAGGATATCCGTTCATAATTCTACTGTTTGACCAGTAGAACCTTCCGTACGAATTATATGTTTGCTGCAAGACGCCTGAAACCAACCGTCGCTGGTCGCCATAAGCGAAATTGGGGCTGGTCTTGATTAGGTCAATCCCAGCTGAAACATCACCCAATTCGGGATCGTTAACGTTATTGAGGACTCCGATGGAGCGGTAGTAGCTGCCTAAAACTCCTGTCTCGCGCTGAACTAAAATAAATCCAATGGCTTTAGAAATAAAACCAAATGAAATTAAACCAAACAGGATCAATAAAAGTAAAGAGCTGAATGGTTTACGAAGACTGGATATGAGAGGAACATTTGTCTTCATGGAATATACAGCCGATCAGATATTGGAATTAATTTCCGAAATAACCTACTTGTGATTTATTAAGAGAATGTTGATAAAGTAGTTTCTTTCGATTGGATATATATATATTACCACCGCATAAAAAAAAGGTAATCAGTTCGGTGTAATTTTCCGGTTAAAAACAAGATTTACTCTCCCTGTTTCAACAGCGCGGCAGGTCAAAGTCGGAATTGCAGTTTGGGAGACCTCCGAAAGGTTCATTCCCTCATCCTCCCGGCTCGTGGCGCAGCCAACCCGCCAATACCCACGGCAGCATGGCGAAGATGCCCACCAGGGCTGGGCCGGGCAGACCAAACTCGAAGTCTGCCAACAGGCTGCCCAGACCGGTGATGGCATAGCTCCAGATCGCCAAATAGTTATACGGGTCCCTGGGCGAAGCGACCGGTTTGGGTTTGATCCGGGCTAAAGTCAGGAACAACCAGAAGGTGATGAACGACGTCAGCCACCAGCCCCAATAATTGTGCAGCGGGATGCCAAAATATGCCCCGGATTGATCCCAAATCCAGTGCCCACCCGCCACCATCATCGGGTCCATCGCCAGATCCCAGGCGGTCATGGCCACCGCACCCAGGGCAGCTACCAGCAGGCGCCAGGCGTGCACGTTCTTCAGAGACGGGGTGAGCAGGCGCGAAATCACCAGCGAAGGGTAGGTCATCATGAACCAGGCCAGCGGGATGAGCAGGGGCACCAGACCCAGGAATTTGTAACCCAGCTTGTCGGTGTAATGGTAGGCACCGTAGACCCAGCCAGTGGCAACCCCCACGCACTCGAACAGCATGCTGATAGTAAACGTCAGACCGAGCAGCAGCAGGGTCTGCTTCCAGCCCAAATTCTGAGACCCGTGCAGCAGGGCGAAGGTAAACGCTACCAGGGTGAGCAACGGAGTGAAGAATGGGTGATAGGGCAAACCCAGCGAGGGACCGATCAGCGTGTACAGCGTCAGCAGGGCATAGAGGATAAGGATGTGCGTGGTGAGTCGTCGGATAGTCATGTCAGTGTCCCCGGATGTGATGTAGGAGGGTCTTTACGAGACATTATAACCATATATAACGTAGGGGCGAAGCATCCATGATTTTGTAGATGCTTCGCCCTGATACCGATCAATGACAAAAAATATTATATCTGTTGTACCTTGCGGATGGGTTCGAGGAACAGGCGGGTGCGGTCGTCCTGGGCATGGTGGAAGATCTGGTCAGGCGGACCCGATTCGACGATGATACCCTTATCGACGAACAACACCCGGTCGGCGACGTCTTTGGCGAAGCCCATCTCATGGGTGACGATCACCATGGTGGTGCCCTCATAGGCAATCTGCTTCATCACGTCCAACACCTCACCGATCAGCTCGGGGTCGAGGGCGGAGGTGGGCTCGTCGAACAGCATCACCTTGGGCTCCATCGCCAGGGCTCGGGCAATGGCGACGCGCTGCTTCTGCCCGCCGGAGAGCCGGATGGGGTGTTCATCCTTTTTTTCAATCAGGCCTACTTTCTCCAGGAATTTCATCCCGATGGGAATGGCTTTATCCCTGGGCATCTTCTTGACCGTTACCAGCCCTTCAATGACGTTATCAATCGCGGTCATATGCGGGAACAGGTTAAATTCCTGGAACACCATACCGGTGTTCAAACGCATGGCAACTGCTTTTTTTTCATCCAGATGCATCTTTGGAGACATTTCCATCGTCAGGTCGGCGATGGTTATCTTGCCGGTCGAAGGCACTTCCAGGAAGTTAAGGCAGCGCAGCAGGGTGCTCTTGCCTGAGCCGCTGCGCCCGATGATCACAAGCACTTCCTTGGGAGCAACGGTAAAGGATATGCCTTTCAGCACGTGCAGCATGTCGAACCATTTATGCAGGTTCTCAACGCGGACGATCGCATTATCGCTCATAGGCGTGCCTCATACGGTTTTCCACCATTCCCACCAGCCAGGACGATATGATGGTCAGCACCCAGTAGAAGAAGGCGGCGACGATGAACATTTCCATAAATTTGCTATCTACACGGGCTAAACGGCTGGCGCGGAAGGTCATTTCCCAAACGCCCATCACGGAGACCTGGGCTGAATCTTTCTGCATGGCGATGAATTGGTTGCCGATATCAGGGATGATCACCCGGATTGCCTGGGGCAGGATTACCCGGCGCATGATCTGCATGCGATTCATGCCGATCGATTCGGCGGCCTCACGCTGCCCCCCGCTGATGGATTGGATGCCAGCCCGGAATATTTCGGTCATATAAGCGCCGTAGTTGAGGCTGAGTGCCAGGATACCCGTTTGAAAGGCGGTGAGAGTCAGGGATTGCTGGAGCTGTGGATAGCCTTTGGCTGCCAAAGCCGCACCCATCATGGGCAGTCCGTTGTAGATAATGAATATTTGGACGAGCAATGGGGTACCACGGAAAATTGAAACATACAGCCCAGAAATGCCCAGGGCAATTGCGTTGCCAGAGAGACGAGCGACGGCTCCCAATAGAGCCAGGATAGTGGCAAAGATGATGGAGAGCACAGACAGCCCCAGGGTCACCCACAGACCAGCCAGGACGAACTGGTAGTGATTAAACATATAGGCAGGGTCAAAATTGAATTGAAGCAATATAATCGCCAGAAAGGCGATCAACACCACCCACACGACACCAATTTTGACCGTCATGATGATGCGGTCTCTACGTTTTTGAGCCATCAAGGCTTGGCCCATGTCCATATCAGGGTCAAATCCTGGCTGCCCCGGCAGTTTCATCGTTTCTACAGCCATTGGTACCTCGCAATCCTAAGATATAAATCAGATGGGGCTGACTGAATGGAAATTGTCTTCCGTCCTCAATCAGCCCCGTCAGATTAGTTATGAAAATGAACCAAACGTGCACTGGCAGGCAAACCCAATCCCAGAATAGTTCTCATGGTGTTTACCCACGTGAAGAAATATTACGGCCACTGGTTCAGTGCAGCCAGGTCGAAGGCAGCAGCGGGTGTGGTCAGATCGACTCCGTAATATTTTTGTGATAGCTGGAGTAGGGTGCCGTCAGTATTCAAACCCTGGATAATCTCGCTCACCTTTTTGAGGAAGGGGACGGGGTCAGGGGTGCTGGCTTTATCGACTGCGCCGGCCAGGTATTCGAAATACACCGGGTCGCCCAGTTGCTTTAATGGCTGACCGTTCTTGATCTCGTTCTCGCCGAGAGGCTGGGCAGTCAGAACAGCGTCGAGCCTGACGCCATCGCCGAGCACAAGGTCTTGTACGGCATAAAGGTCGGTGTCATAGCCTTTAAAATCGGCATCCTGGACCACGAAGTTGATCTTTTCACCGGGGATCTGCAATGTACCAGCCAGGTAGGCATCGTAGGTGCAGCCTGTGCAGGCACCGATCTTCTTCCCAGAAAGGTCACTCGGTTGGGTATAGGTAGTATTGGTGTTGTACACGAAGAACGCAGCCGGTGTAGTGTAATAAGGCTGGGTGAAATACAGCTTGGTCATCCGCTCTGGGGTGATGGTCATCGAGCCGATGCTGATATCCCAGCGGTTAGCCCAGTTACCCGCAGTAATGAGGTCCCAGGCAATGGTGATAAAGCAAGGTTCCACACCAAGCTTGTTGGCGATTGCAATAGAGACGTCGATATCAAATCCCTGCATCTGATTGGCTGTTTGCGCATCGGTGGGGCACTTCGTGTTTGCATTACGTGTGGCGGTTTCCACCAGCTGCGACTGAGGTGGATACGCTGGATCGGTGGATACCATCAGGTAACCACGGGCAAGGATTTCTGCCAGCTTATCGGTTGCAGCGGCAGGCGATTGCTTGCAGCCAGCAAGCACAAAGCTAAGGATGATCAGAAACGTGACGGCAAGATAGGTCTTCTTCATAGGTTCCTCCAAGTAATATGTGGACAAGCGTAAATGGTTGATAATTGTAGACATAACGGAACATCCAGGATGAGCTTATAAGGTGCCTCCTTCACGAATTGCCTGGTTGCAGAAGTGCGGGAAAGACGTAAATACTGAGTGTGGACGCGTTTCACCGTCCGGCTCCAGCAAAAAAGTCGGTTCCCGTGCATGGACATATCATAGAAAAGTATCTATTTAAGTTCTCTATCATCTATCGTGGTGCTGATATATTGTATTATAGACTATTCTGACAGTGCATAACAGGGGAATTTTATTTGTTAAACCAGGCTCGCAATACCGATGACACCACCGTAAGGTTGAGGCTTTGCTTGATAACATGGCGGTAAGGTGCATGTGCAGAGGCTGCATCGAATAAGGCGGATTGTAGAACGGGGTTGTTTCTAGCTGCCCGAAGGACTGGATCCAGTAAGCGGAAGCGGGCGAGGAAGATTGTAAAATAACGCATCGCCTGACCGTAGGGCAAATCTTGAATGATATCCTTATTGGCGGTGTAGTAATGGGCACGAAAAGCTGATTCAGAGATCCCGTGTTGCAGAATGGTTTCAGCCGCACGGATGCCGGTGATTACTGCGGTGGTCACTCCCTTGCCTTTGAAGGCACGCACTAAACCAGCGGCATCCCCCACCACCACATACCGATCTCCGAAATAGCCATTGGCTTCTGAACGTGGGATTCGACCTTTATAAAACTGGATATCCGTTAGACTGTCTTCAGGACATCCAGGAGGATTGGGTAATAATTTACGAACTTCGGGCTGGCACAAGAATAATTCCATCAAATTGGTATCGACATGGCTGCCAGCAATATTGATGGAAATATGATTAACTTTCGAAGTCATGCCACCGAATTCAATATTTGGGATTGCTGGAAGGAAGGCATGGATGCACGGACCAAAGGCTTGCATGAATTCTGGGGACGGGTGGATTTTGGTCACTATGGAGCTGAGGGCTTTCGGCGGATGATAAGGAGTGAGGCGATCAAACATGGCTGAGCTGCCCTCATCCATTCCGAATGCCCCAACGATGACATCCGCTTCCAGGGGTGTGTTATCAGTGTATACCACTACCCGGTCGTCATGAAACTCCAGATCTACTGCGCGAGCTGGGACAACGGTGATTCCATGCTCTTTCACCGTTTCCAACATATAAGCGTCATATTGAACCCGGCGGAGGGCAATGGAAGGCTGGTCTTTATCATCGAGAGTAATCTGCTCACGAGCCGTGTGGAGGATATATCTGCTGATCTCACCCCTGCTCAGCTGATAGGGGAACTTAACTCCCAATCGGTCCCATAACAGGTCCATTAAAGGTGGGGCAAGCACACCCAGGCATTGGTTATAATGCATCTCACCGACGAACTGCTTACCTTCGACGATCGTGAGCCGGATATTGCGACCCAGTTCGGTTGCCATACGTTGCAGCGCCAGTGCGCAGGCAGTCCCACCTGGACCACCTCCAATGATCACCACATGCCCTTGTGTTAAAGGACCCAGCGAATCACTCATCCTAGCCCGACCTCCTGTGGGTACTCATCCGGTATCCCAGGTGCAACAAAGCGATAATGTTGATCGAACGATAGAAAAGCTGGCGATACGGTTCATCGCCGGTTAACATGCCCCACAAGATATTGGTGTGCCTTCTCTCCCTGGCGGGTTGAGACATTTCCCACCTGACAGCTCCCTTCCAGGTCTCCAGAATCGGTGGAGAGCTCAGCAGGAAGTTCCACATACGGAAGAGCAGTAAGCCATAAAAGTTATCGATGTCAATCTTCCGGCAAGTGGGTGCATAGTTTTTCTTAAATACACCGCCAGAAATCCCCTCGTTCACGGCGACGGTCATAGCCTGGCGGGAGGTCTTGTAGGCGGAACCGATGCCATCTTTATACAGGCGGGTTACTGCGGCATCCCCCACCGCGACCCAGCGGTCGCCGAAGTAATGGCGGGCAGCGCTGACGGCAATGCGCGGATTGCACCCGCACAGGTTGCCAGACGCATCGGGCTGGAGTAGATCCGTCAGGTGTTGGGCAGTGATGAATTCGTCGATCGTATTGCGCGTAAAACCCTTACCTAGCAGCGAGATGTTGAGATAGCGCCCTTTCGGGATAATGGCACCGAAGGTCAGTCCGGAAGGGTGCTTGAAATAGGCATTCACTTCAGAGGAATTCCAGCCCTGAGGCTGGAGTACTTCATCCTGAGCCATCACTTCAGTTTTTGGCTGGCGGTACCCGTAAGAGGCATCCAAAGGCGACCGGCTGTTGATGCCAGTTGCCAGCACAAGCAGGCTGGCAGTGAAGTGTTCATTCGCTGTGGAAAGCACTGGCTGGCCATCCCACTTCACTTCCCGCACCCGATGGCGAATATGTTGTGCACCTCGGTTGACGGCTTGAGTGAGAAGGAAGTGGTCAAAACTGGCTTCGGGAGAGCCTTGTACCAGTCGTGGACCACCACCGCGATAGACGCTGATGATCCTGCGGGAGGGGTCAGGGCGGTCGAGTTGGATGGATTGGTGGTCAAGATGGATGTTGTAGGATTGGAGGTCTGCCTGGATGACATCTTCAGGAATGGTTAAGCTCAACTCGGCAAGGTTGCTCCACAAGTGGGATGAAAGGATCCCAGCACAGCGATTACATCCTGAAGGACCCGGCCGGGAGAAATCACGTGGCTCGAAGATCAGCACCTCAAGGTGGAGGTTATTCAGCTCGCTCAGGCGCAGTAATTGAAGGGCGGCGAAGCTTCCTGCGGGTCCGCCGCCGATGATACACACACGGCTGTGATTTTCCAACCGTAAATCTAACAGACTGCTCTCCTCGGTCCAACGATTGTAAATGATGGTTCAGCGCAAGTCTTGTATTAATAGAACACCTATTGTAACTGATAATTGATGAATATGACCACTTTTGTTTAGTTTATATAAAACCACCCGGGTGGGCTGTAAATTGCACAGCGTCCAGGAGGATGATTAATCACCCGACAGGAGGCGGGCAGCCATGCAAGAACTTTGGGGTTCCTCATCGTACAGCTGCTTACAGTCCATGCCGCAGAAATACACTATTCCATCACGGTAGTGAATATACGGCGTATTAGGAGTTACCCTTATCCTGGCACCGCAGGCAGTCTCAGCCTGTTCCGGTACACTAGAAGAGTCATATGTGGGATTTGATGTGCTCATTTTTGTTCTTGCTCCATTTCGGTTAAAAGGGCGAGGTCACGCTCGAGTTTACGCCTGCGGATAACCATACTTAGAATGTACAGCAGCATGACAGAAAATATAACGGTATAACCTGCGACCATATAACGTGTGGTTTCGGCTGGTGCTAGTAAGATTGAGGTAAGCATAAAAATCACTCCTATTGGAGAACCTTTAACCTCAGGTTCTCGGCTTTGTCGGCCAGATTGCCGAGGCGAATGCGGTGCCACAGCAGATCGGCGAAGATGAATGAGAAGGTGAGCAGGCTGAACATGAAGGTCTGAAGCATTTTGGCGCTCATTTCAAAACTGCCTTCAGCACCAGCCGCACCACTCCCGATTAAGACGGGATGGATGGTGCGGAAGATGCGAATCGAGATAAATGTGAGTGGGACGCTGATGAAGCTCAAGATGGCATAGACAGCCCCGAAACGGGCACGCCGGTCGGGGTCTTCGATTCCCTGGCGTAGCATGAAGTATGCAGCATAGACCAGCTCGCAAATTGCAGCAGTGGTCAGGCGTGGGTCCCAGGTCCACCACGTGCCCCAGGTTCCACGAGCCCAGATTGAACCAGATACGATGGCGATGGCAAAAAACACAAAGCTGATTTCAATTGCAGCCAGCCCGACGATATCCCACTTGCGGTCACCTTTACGCAAGTATGCCACCCCAGCGATGGCAGCAACCAGGAAACCTAACATCCCCACCCAGGCATTGGCCACGTGGAAATAAAACACTCGCTGCACCTGCCCCATGACAGCTTCCAGGGGGGCATAGAGAAAAACCATGCTGACAGCGGTGATGAATAGTAAAACGGTGACGATATCAAGGATCACCAGGGCGCGAGGCTTAGAATCCATATGTTACTCCTCTACAATATAGTCAAACACCATAAAGGCGACGGCAATAAATACCACGTCGTATACAACCAGCAGGTTTATCCAGGGGAGGATATCCGCGATAGCGGTACCCAGGAGGAAACCATTGCTGGCTTTGACCGCCGCGATCAGCACCGGGATAACCATCGGGAACAGCAGGATGGGAAGCAAGACGTCGCGCGTGCGAGTTTGGACTGCCATACTGGACAGCAGTGTGCCTACGGCTACGTAACCAATTGAGCCCAGCAGGATGACCAATAATAAACCGGGTGCGAACAGGTTGACGCTATATAACACTGTATATATTGGCAGGACGATGGCTTCCACTATGAGCATGAAAACCAGGTTGCCGATGGCTTTACCGAAATAAATGGCACTGCGGTCGACCGGGGCGAGTAGCAAGCCATCCAGGCAACCGCGATCCTTTTCCATTGCCATGGAGCGAGTGAGACCAAGGGTGCCGGCGAAGGCAAAGGTGACCCACAGCACTCCGGCAGTTACCGTCGAACGTGCCCGGGCATCCAGTTCGAGTGCAAAGTTGAAAATCAGGATGACGAGGAGCGCAAAAACAAGCATGGCTGACAAAAGCTCACGGCTGCGCAGTTCTGCAGCCAGGTCTTTCCAAATAATGGCGGATAAGGCGCGGATGAATTGCCCGGCGCCAGTGGAGCGCTTCTTGAGGCTCACCTGATTCTCGACTTGAGGAATGGGTTGCATGCTCATGCCTCCGCCAACGACTGCCGGTAGAATGCCAACAGATCATCAGGCTCAATCTGCGAGCGTTGGACGGAAGCAGCGATCACTCCCCGCGATAAGACGTCAAACCGTGAGGCCAGGTCAGCCACCCGTGCCAGGTCGTGCGAGGTCATCACCACTGTGCGACCACGGGCAGCCACTTCACTCAAAACTCTATCCAACATCAGGCATGCGTCCTGGTCCAGGCCGGTGTGCGGTTCATCGAAAAGCATCACATCAGGATCATGTAATACAGCCCTGCCAATTGCCAAACGTTGCTGCATGCCCCGTGAGAAGGTGCGCACCAGATCTTTCCGCCGTGAGAGCAAGCCGACCAAATCTAGGACCTCGGTAATCCGTTTATCAGCATCAGGGACGTCGTACATGCGGGCATAAAAGCGCAGGTTTTCCTCTGCGGTTAAATCGCCATACAGCAGCGGGAGGTGTGACACCACACCCAATCTACGGCGGACTGCTGAGGCCTGACCCGGAAGGGAATAACCGGCGATATTCACACTACCCATCGTCGGGCGTGATAATGAAGCCAGGATGCGCAAGAAAGTCGTCTTGCCGGCACCGTTTGGCCCAAGCAAGGCGACGAATTCTCCTGGCTCGACGGAAAAGTCCATTCCACGCAAGACAGCCTTCAAGCCGAAGCGTTTTACCAGTTTACGTACGGTGATCATAGGTCAATGAGTACAGCGACTTTCGGTAATCGATGGACTATCCCTGCCCTAAGGTGCGAAGTTTTTCCTTCAATGTCGCCCTTCGTTCCAGGTATGCATCTTTTGGCAGATTCCCGGCATGGTATTGGTCATCTAACGCGATGATAGCATCCATCAGCGTTTCTTCGTCTTCCGGGGAGGCGTCCTGCCCCATCGATGGTGCGGCCAGGTCCATACCTGCTGTGGCTAGCTGTAGAGAAGCTTTCCGCTGGTTGCTACGATATAGCCATAAACCTCCCAATACCAGAGCAACGCCAAACGCAGCCAGGCCGATTGCCAAATACTGCATATTTAGATTCGAGAAGGGTGATGAGGTTGCAGTTTTTGGATTTCCCGACAAGGTGAATTCGAGAGCACTGCCTGCGATCAGACTTTCGCCGTTATACATGCGGTAGGTGGTAGTTTGATATTCGCGTGTGCCTCCATCCTTTAGCATGCTGCTGTCAACCTTCATGCCGTTATCAGGTACCATTACCACGACAGCACTGGTGGGAAGAGACATGGGCTGGATGAAACTGAGCTTACGATCGTATGGCATCTGGAAAGCAAAGATGACCTGATACTGACCCGTACCCGGGCTGACTGGAGTTGTGTCTGCGAAACCTTGAGATACTTCTATATAACGATCTCCGAGCGCTCCGTCCTGGAACTGCAGATTGGTATATCCCTCTGGCAAGGGAAAGGTTACTACGGCGCCGTCTTTGGTAGGCGCGACCACTGCCTGTTGGGATGGATTAGAAATAATGAAGACTTCCACAACGCTGACCGTGCCAGGAGTAGAAAAATCGAAAACAAAGTGAACCCGGTCAGTAGTTAAAACCGAGGCATCGGTGGTCGGTTCATAAACAGTGATCTGTAAATTAAGATTCGGATTGGCGGGATCGACCATGGCGATGTCTGATCCATAAGTGGCAGAAGCATAATCAACCCCTGCCAGGAACGCCCTGCCTTCAGGCATAACGACATTGAGAAATGTATAAACGCCATCGAATCCAGTGGAAAGCGTTTCGGAATAAGTATTCTGCATATCATCAAAGCCGTATAGAGTTACCGGCGCATCACTGGGAGCAGCACCACCCGAGCCGTTGATAAGCTGTACAGAGATGGAACCAACAAAGGTAGCTGATGGGGAAATCTCGGATGTTGCGGTCAGTTCGTATGTTTGAGTCACGACCGGATCCGGATACGCCTGGGGTGCCGGGTATGCGCCTGTGGAAGCTATCGCCGTTAGGTTCGAGGGCGGAGCAGGATATGCATTCGCTGCAGCGACAGCGTTGGTAAAGGTCAATGAACGTAGATAAGCAACCACTGCCAGTCGCTCATTATCTTCCAAAGTGCTTGAGTAAGCAGGCATATCGGGTATGATCCCTGCAGTCACAGCGTCATAAAGGGAAGTTGAGGAAGTCTGCGCCATTAATGCCTGGTTGGTAAAATCGGAGGGTTGGGCGGAGAGTGCGGCCGCATCAGGACCATCTCCCTTGCCAGAATTTCCGTGACAGGATGAACAGTTTTGCCGGTAGACGGCTTTACCCTGGCTGATTAATGCATCGGATGCATCCAGGCTCATGGCATATGCCACCACGTCCCAACGCTGGCGGTCGGTCAGGCTGGAAAAAGCGGGCATGAATTTCTCCATATTACCCTGTGTGACTACAGAAAACCATTCGGCGGGGGAAAACTGGCGAGCAAAATCAGATAAACCAAGGGTGGCGACAGGTACTGATAACTGGTCAGATTGGGGACCATCCCCTAATCCGCGGGTACCATGACACTGGGAGCACTCCTGGTTATAAATCTTGGCGCCGTTCGCCAGGTCAGGAGGGATGATGGGATAAATCGGACTGGCAGCAACACTCTGGGTGGCTTGCTGAACGACCGGCAGCTCAGACCCAGGTGGCGGGGTAACATCTCCGGCCAACGAAAAAGAGCATGCAGATAGAATGAAAGCAGAAAAAATAAGGGCGATAACTCCGCTAAATTTGGGCATATTTACTCTCAAAATGGGATCAGGCAAGGGTAGCACCGCATTTCGGGCAGAAGCGATCTGATACATGGACCGGTCGGCCACATTTCGGGCAAAATCCAGCTGCTTTACCATCCATTGTACGGCGGCGTAAAGCGATACGCTGCTCAAGATCATCATCCGGGACGGGTGGAACTGCGTTGCCGTTCTTCTTTGGTGAGATGGGTGCCACTTCGAGGGAAAGGCGCCTGGCGATAATCGCTTCTTCGAGGCGATCTTCTGGAGTATCCGCGGCTGGCCCTGCTTGATAGGCATCAATCTGGCGCAGGATTTCGGCGCCATCCTGGAGCAGCTTAGTGCGTTGTTCGGGGTAAATTTCCGGTGGAATCTTACCCAAATTGTAGTCACCATCTAAATCTTGAATTGCGGCGACCACCTGGTCACGGTTCGCCAGCAGGGCGGAAATATCCTGCTCGGAATGATTACCATTGACGCGGCTTTGCTCAAGGAGAGGTCGGCTGATAAAGATCACTACCGGGATCAGCAGGGCGAGAATGAGTAAGATTGAACCTATATCCATGATTGGGTTTCACAATTCCTGTTAGATTACGGACCCAGCAGGGGGTCGATTGCAGCCTGTATCTCACTGAGGGAAGTATAAGGACTAAGCTTTATACCAGCAAGCAGGCCATTTTTATCGATGATGTAAGTTTCTGGCACGCCGGTTGTGCGGTAAGCCTGCGAGATTGTCGTGCCCAAGTCAGGTCCATTGGGATAGGTGATTCCAAACTTATCAATATATTTAAGGGAAGCAGATTCGGTGTCGGTCCAGGCGATACCCAGGAAAAGAACGTCACCGCGCGGTTTGTAATATTTCCAGGCGGCCTCAAGATCAGCGGCTTCCTGCTCGCAAGGTTTACACCAGGAAGCCCAGAAATTCACCAAGACCACCTTACCCGCCATATCTTCAGGGCTTATCTTTTGACCATCGAAGGTGGTGAGGGTAAACGTGGGAGGTTTTTGCCCCATTGACACTGGACCTTGCTGCTTGCGGAGAAGCACCATGGCGACCACTACAAGCAAGGCAAATAGCCCCACCCAGGCGAGGAGGCGCCATAATCGGGATAGTCCTGGCTTGGTGGATTTTTCTACTGGAGTGGTGATTGTCTCGTCCATGTCATTTGCCATCGATTATTGTTTGCGAACCTGATCTTCCATCTGTTTAATATACTGATCTTGTGGGGAATCCTGATCAGAGGGAGAGGTAGGGACAGGAGAGGGGTCGTTCACTGGCTGCAGGGGTGTTCTCCAGGAGCGAAAGGCGCGGAAGAGTATGTAAAAGCCAGCAATGATAACCAGGGGAGGAATAACATAAACCAGCCAGTTGATACCTTTGGCGGGAGGCGTACCCAAGACACGTGCTCCGTACTGCTGGACAAAATAATCCTTTATCTGCTGTTCACCCCAGCCTTCAGTCAATTTCTGGCGGATCAGCTCGCGCCACTGGGCACAGGCTTGTGTCGGGCATACATCCAGGGGAATGTTCTCACAAACAGGGCAATATAGCTGTTTGGCAATTGCGTTGACCTGGTCATCGGAGGGGGTCGGCTGCTGAGCATATACTATACCCGCCATTAAAAAACCAAATAATAGCGCCAGAGAAACAGCGAAAAGACTTTTCTTATTCATACCCGTCTGCGCGAACCTTTACCGTAGCTGGGACTGTTTTTCGGAGAGCAAACTTCTCTGGTTCTCTTACCGGCCAGGCGGCTACAATTGCACCTATGATAAATACAAAGCTACCGAGCCACAACCAGTTCACCAGGGGATTGTGGTATACCTTGAAAGAGGCACCGGTGGTGGATAAGGGTTGCCAGTCCACCAGGATCACGTATAGGTCATCTTCCATGGTGCTGCGGATCCCAGCGATAGTCAACGGTCGCTGAGTGTCATAATAGTAATCACGGCGAGGGTACAGCTGACCCACGAATTTCCCATCTTTATAAACACTTAATTCCGCACGAGCCACATTACGCCCATCTGCTGTGTCAAATATCGCCAGGGAGTCAAATTTAACGGTGTACTGCCCCAGGCTGATTTCACCACCTTGTGTAACGGTAGCCTGGGTCTGGGTCTGAAATAGCTCAATTCCGATAATCCCGAGGGCCATAAAGACCATACTCAAATGAATGATATATCCGCCGTATCTGCGGCGATTCTTACCAATCAGCTGCCAAAGAGCGACCAGCAGGTTTTGATTTTGGGCATTGTGGCGAGCCCAGGTGGCGCGCCAAAATTCGTACACGGTGACGAAAAGGGCAAGCGCGCACAGCCAATACCCGCTGAGGGCGAGCCAAGAGTGGGTGCCGGTAAGAAAGAGCACTAATACGACCAGTAGGGAAGCGACATAAGGTTTCCAAATCGCTCTACCAATCGTTTTGGCGGTGGAATACTGCCAGGCAGACAGGGGTGCAATCCCCATTAATAGAAGCAATCCAGCAAATATCGGACCAATTATCGGCTTATACCAGTTTGGTCCGACAGTAACCTTCTGACCTGAGAAAATTCCTGCCAGGACGGGGACGCGCTGCCCGATGATTCCTAGGGCTTCAGATAATATGGGAAAAAATACTCCCAAAAAACAGACCAAAAAAGCGAGGATAAATAGCAGGTTATTGAATAAGAATAATCCTTCGCGAGAAAATATAGAAGTCATCTCAACTTCAGATTTAAGATCATTCCAGCGAATGAACAACAGAGAGAGCGAGATGATCAAGGTCAGTCCAATAAAGACGAAAAATAGTGGACCGATGGCACTCTGGGCAAAGGCATGCACCGAGGACAAGATGCCTGAGCGAGTAAAAAAGGTGCCAAGCATCACAGCGACATAGGTTGAAATAATAAGCAGCATATTCCACTGTTTGAACATACCGCGTTTTTCCTGGATCATCACTGAGTGCAGGAAGGCAGTACCAACCAGCCACGGCATTAAGGCAGAGACCTCGACCGCATCCCAGCCCCAATAGCCACCCCAACCCAGCACATCATAGGCCCAGCGCATCCCCAGCACCAATCCCAAGGAAAGGAATAGCCAGGCAACAAGTGTCCAGCGGCGGGTGATGCGGATCCAACGGTCATCGGTGCGACCTGTGATCAGGGCTGCCATGGCGAAAGCATAGGGGATGACGAATGAGACAAAGCCCAGATAAAGCATGGGCGGGTGAAATATCATGCCAGGATGGCGCAGGAGGGGTTCCAATCCATTACCATCCGGGGGGATGTAAAGCGTCTTTCCAGCCGGCTGAAACATGGCGGTGGTGATATTCCCGATGGAGGATTGCCAGAACCTGATGAAGGGATTCTCAACAAAGACACTCAGGATCAGGAAAAACCCCAAGGTGACCAGGCAAACCAGGATCACCCAGGGAAGAAATTCGCGGTCACGGTTCCATTTGCGCAGCATGACGGCAGAAGCGAAAGCGGACATTAACCAGGACCACAGAATCAACGAACCAGCCTGTCCACCCCACAGGGAGGTGATGCGTAAATATATAGGTGTGCTGTGGCTGGAGACAGAAGCCACATATTGAATCTCAAAATGACCGGTAATTAACAGGTACAGAAGGGTGAGGACGGTGATGGTGAGAAGCGGAAATGTGAGCAGCATCGCATTGCGGGCACTATCCACCCAACCAGGCTTATTGCTACGTGCCCCATAGTACGCCGCTCCAGCACCGTATATTGATACGATGAAGGTGATAATCAGGGTACCGTAACCAAGGTTAGCAACCATGGAATGCTCCTGTCATTAAGGTGCTGCCTGGCTCGGCACGGCCTCTTCGTATTTTGTTGGGCATTTCAAAAGAAGCTCGTCGGCATAGAACGTATTGTCTGCACCGACGTGACCGGTCATAATCGCCTGCGCTTCATCTCTTAGCAAGTCAGGTTTTGGACCGACGTAAACTACCTGCATACGGGTACGAGAAGGGTCTACTACAGCAGCATGCAGGACGGCAGCAAGCCCTCCCTGAGCTTCAATTTGCTTATTATCTGCCGGAACATTAGCAATAGTGAAGTGCAGAGAGAGGTCATTCGGATCGTACAGGATTGATTCACCGACTACTGCACCAGATATGCGCACATTTTGATCAACCATGGATTGACCACGGGAAATTAACTCATCGATGGTAAAGAAATATTCAGCGTTGGCTTTGGTGGAGGAGATAATTAAATAAGTGATTGCAGCAAAGATTAAAACTCCACCGATAATAAATTTAACCCGGCTCCCCGATCGCGGGCGCGCTTCGACGGCTTTCTCCATCATTTATTCTCCTTCGGTCAGTAGGCACGGTAAAATTACGATAATAAAATTTTACATGTTTAGATTAATACAAGGTGAGATAACGCCAATAGTAGGGTGAGAATGCGCAAGCCGTCAGGATATAAAATCCACAGCCAATCTCAACGTATTACTTACTACTTACCTCGTTCTGATAGGTGTACCGCAGGAACGGCAAAACTGGTCACCTGGAGAGGCGCGTTTGCCACATTGTGAACAGTAAATTGCATCTTCTTCGGAGACGGCTTCAGTCTCGGTAACCTTGGTCTCGGCTTTTGAACGGTGTCGACGGGTCTGATGTGCGGGGCGTTGCCTTCCGGAGCGCCAAAACCACACGATCCCACCGATAATCAGAGCTGCTCCTAGTATCCCTAAAATCCAAGGCAAGAATGTAGATATGTTGAGATCGGCAACCGTGCTTTGGGGCACAGTTGTGCTGGGCTGCACCGGACCTTCCGCAGTCAGGGTATCGGTCGTTTTTAGATAATCGATGATGATTTGAATCGTTTGTCCGGCAGATATCGCACCGATATCCTGAGTGTAATAGGTCAGGTTATCGCTTCCGACAGTACCAGCACCCAGGCTGGGCGAGATACGCATATCTGTGGCTCCTGCCGGTTGCTGTACCTGGATGGTCAATTGGGTAATGGCGTAATCTCCAGGCCAATTGTATTCGTAATGACGTGAGCTGCCATCCTTGATCAGGGCAGGATCATAATATTCGAGCTGTACTTTTGGATTAGTGGTGGTAAAGGTTATCGTGGCCCACTCGCCATCTACCTGGCGGGAAAAAGTTATGTTAAATAGGGAACCATCCGCCTGTTGTTCAGCCACTGCATTCGGATCACCCGCAGCGGTTGGAATACGCAGCGATATGGTTGCCGGGTAGGTGGTTGAAGAGTCAAGGCTGATATGGTAGATGACCAACACACTGGGCTTATCGTATTCGGGCCAGATGTCAATAAACATCGAGCTGAAGGTGAGCGGGTTCTGGGCGTTAACCCCATGTGGAAGGATCAAGGATAGAACCAACAGCAGCAAGAGAGACCATTTACGCATAGATGAACCTCATATCGTTGAATGATTAATCTTACCATGTCATCATTATTGGGGGAATAGCATGCACACGACTATGCCTGGTGGACGCCATACCCTTAGAGAATTTGTTAATACTATAATATGATACTAGAATTGACAATTATAATATATTATGATATTATTTCATTATATTATACTAACGTATATTTCAACCAGGAGGAAAGTATGATTAAAATCTGAGTCATCCCAGATTGATGAATTGACGGGATTATTGAGCCGGAAAACGTGCATGGAAAGATTCAGCGAGGTAATGGGAGCTGCCAAAGCCGGTCCCAAGGAGACACCACTCTCATTAGCACTTTTAGATGTAGATATATTCAGCAAAATAAACGAGCAATACGGGCATGCCACTGGAGATAACTTGCTGGTTGCTGTAGCTAAAGTCATCCGTGAGCATAGCGGAAAAGATACACTGTCTGGACGATATGGGGGTGATGAATTTGTGATTGTTTTCCCGGGTGAAGAGCGGGAGCAGGCTTTCCTTAAGATGGAGCAAATTCGGTTAATGCTCAGCCAGGGCGAGCTGACAGCAACGGGCGGTAAGATTATCAAAGGAATATTCATCAGCGGTGGAGTGGCTTCCTTCCCAATGGATGGCAGAACCGAAAATGAGCTCTTCCGCAAAGCCGATCACGCTCTGTACCGTGCCAAAGCCAGTGGGCGTGGGCAGATCCGGCTGGCATACGAAGAACGCATGGTGCCAAAAACCTCGCACTATACGCAAACCCAAATGGAACGCCTTTCGAAACTGTCAGAGGAACGCGGAGTGAACGAAGCTGACCTGCTGCGCGAGGCCATGGATGATTTCCTTACCAAATACGGTGTGAACGATATCGAGACGTAACCAAAATAATGACTCAGGCGATTGCAGAGCGGACATGCTTGGCTAACTCTGAGAAGGCGGATGAGTAGCGGATATCCTCTTCCCGAGGCCGAGGCAGATCCACGGTCAGATCCAGGCGTAGACGACCTGGCCGAGGGCTGAGGACCAGTACCCTGTCAGCCAGGAAGAGTGATTCGCTGATCGAATGGGTGACCATGATAACCGTCTTGCGCCGGGCTTGCCAGATGCGGATCAGCTCAGAGCCCATGCGTTCACGTGTAAGCGCATCCAGCGAGCCAAATGGCTCATCCAGGAGGAGTAAATCGGGTTCATGGATCAATGCCCTGGCGATAGCCACTCGTTGTGCCATTCCGCCTGATAAATCCCGCGGCAACGAGGACTCGAAACCCGATAGACCAACCAGCTCGACTAAAGCCTGTGCTTTTGCCAGGGCGATTGAGCGAGGAATGTGTTGAATTTCGAGCGGTAATAATATATTATCCAACACCGTTCGCCAGGGCATCAAATTTGCTTTTTGAAATACCATGCCCACCCCATGGCGTGGGGCTTTTTGGGAGGAATTTCCAAAAATAATCTCCCCTTGTGTTGGGGGAAGCAAGCCTGCCAGGATACGTAGCAAGGTGGTCTTGCCAGATCCTGAGGGACCCAGAACACATACAAACTGCTCCGCAAAGACCGAAAAGGAGATGTCATCCAGGGCATGCAAGCCATTGTTCCCATCGGGAAAAATGGTGGTGAGATGCTTGATCTGCAAGATTGGCTCGCTACCTTGAAGGTTCATAAAAGGATATCCTGGTCACTTATATATCAAGTTACTTCGCCGGAAGGTATGCATTACTAAATACTTTGGATACATCCAATGGGGTGGTCAATAGGCCCATATCCAGAAGCACTTGTTGCATGTTCTGCCATGCAGTTGGATCAGAATAACCCAGCTGGTCAGCTTTCCAGAATTCGATGGAGGTGGCTAGGACCTGCTTTTGGACGGCTTGATCAACTTGTGCCAACCCTTCCACGTAGTTCAGGCAAATCTGATAGGCTGCATCAGGGTTGGCGATGGTATCTGCGATGCCTTTAAGAATCGCCTGGTCCATCTTACGTACCAGCTCAGGATTCTCGGCAATCGTCTTTTCATTGGTAATCAGTCCATTCGAAACGAGATGATCGTAATCCCTGACCTGGATCTCATCGATCTTATAACCCATAGAGTGCAGCTGGATGGGCTCATTATTGGTGTAAACCACTACGGCTTGTTCTTTATCGCTCACCAGTGAAGCTACCTGGGTGTAGGCAATTGAATCGAGGGTAACATCGCTTTCCTTTAAGCCTCCCGCGCTGAGCAAAGCCCGCAGACCAATGTAACTTGCCCCATATAACCCGGGTAGCCCGATGTGCTTTCCTTTCAAATCCGCTGGCTTGAGGATGCCTGTTCCGGTTTTGGAAACGACTGACACAGGGTAATCCTGATACCAGGCCATTACATACACAACGGGTAATCCCTGGGAGCGGGCCAGCAAGACTTGATCACCGGATACGACGGCGAACTGCAGCTCATTTGCGCCTACCAGAGCAACGGCGTCCGTTTCAAAGCTGTAATCAAATTCGATATCGATCCCAGCCTGTGCGAAATAACCCTTTTCAAGAGCGACGTAAAGGGGAGCAAATTGGACGTTGGGGATATATCCCAAGGGTAGGCGTATATGGATTAACGGAGGAACTCCTGTTGGCGTAACTGAAGTACCCGAAATTTGGGTGGTGGAGACTATACTGGATTTGGGGGTGGGATTAATCGTAGCAGCGGCACATGCAGATGTAAGGATAACAACCAGCGATAGGATGACCAACAACGTCTTTTTTATCATGCAAATTCCTTTCCAATTACCAAATCACGTTTTCACCGGCAGATCGGTATTCAACAAAACTTCGTTTTCTGGACGCTGCTGCCAACCTAACAACCGATGCTCGATCAGAGACACCGTACCATAAAGGATGAGAGCCATGGCGATCAAGGTAAAGATTGCGACGAATACAAGAGCTGTATCGTAAACGCCGCGACCGACATTGACCATAAATCCAAGCCCACTTTTAGCTCCCACGAACTCACCTACTACGGCTCCGATGACCGCCAGTGTGGCTCCAATACGCAAACCGCCCAGAAAGACTGGCAGAGCAGCTGGCATCTCAAGACTTTTCAAAGTTTGCCAGCGAGTTGCCTGGAGTGAGCGCATCAAGTCGCGCAAGTCTTCTGGGACAGAACGTACTCCCACCACAGTATTGACCAGCACGGGAAAAAAGACGATCAGAGCACAGATCAGAATTTTGGAAGATATTCCTGGTCCGAACCAGATCACCAAGAGTGGAGCAATGGCAACAATTGGAATTGCCTGACTGGCAACGATATAGGGAGAAAGCACGCGTTCGAGTGCCAGAGAACGCGCCAGGAGGTAACCCAATACTGTGGCAACACTCACTCCTAATGCCAACCCAGCCAGTACTTCCATCAAGGTTGCCAGAGTATTGCGCAATAAGCTGCCATCACGGATTGTTTGCACAAATCGGACTCCAACCTGTGATGGCGAGGGAAGGATGAAGGCCGGAAAACTCCCAATCCAAATCACAATCTGCCACAACAACAATGCAGCCAGTAATGAGAGGATGATCAGCCAGGGTTTCGTCTTCATATATAATAAAAAGCCCCGAAGGGTGCTTCGGGGTAATTAAATTTACCTGTCAGGAAAATACGTGCACAATACGCACGCATAATAAACCTGAATACTTTTATACCTTCTTCCATCCGGACTGTACCGTCGGCTCCGGAATTACACCGGATCATGCCAAAAATCATGGCTCGTGGGCTATACCACCGGTCGGGAATAAACGGATAAGCCGTTATCACCCTGCCCCGAAGGTTGCTATTAGATTATCCTGATTATAACGAGAGTGACTAAAAAGGTCAACAATGAGCTTGTTAGAGTTTTATAAGAACCATATTCACCCGCTTGACGTACCAATTCCGTCATGGTATCATAATATCCGTCGATTTAGCACTCTCATGTCGAGAGTGCTAAATTATAGGTGAAGAAGATGAGTACACTTACCGAACGACAAAGACTTACCCTGGCGCTTATTATCCATGCATATACAGAAACAGCCCAGCCTGTCGGATCAAAAGCCTTGATCGAAAGGTATAAGCTCGACACAAGCTCGGCAACCATCCGCAATGATATGGTAGAGCTTACCGAAGCTGGTTATTTACGCCAACCATATACTTCTGCAGGAAGAGTGCCCACTGAAGAAGGCTACCGGTATTTCGTAAGGCAGCTGATGGGGCAGGATGAGCTTCCGATGAATACCAGACGGACGATCACGCACCAGTTTTATCAGGCAGGACGAGACGTGAACCGCTGGATGCGATTGGCGGCCTCAGTATTGGCACACCAGTCTCAAGGTGCTTCATTGGTGACGTCCCCAAGACCGGAATCCGCACGGTTTAAACATCTAAGCCTCATTTCCACCCATGGGAGGCAGGTGTTGATGGTGATGGTGTGGACGGGAGGGCAGGTGAGGCAGCAAATGCTTACTCTAGCAGAACCTGTTTCTCAAGAACAGCTTTCCACGGCTGCCAGTCACATCAACCTGGTATGCGAGGGGCTGGATACAGACGGGATTGCGGCAATACATGGTCAATTTGATGCGCTCGAATTGGATGTGCTCAAACTAATCCGGGAGGAACAGGAACGGATGAAACAGGTCGTCTCCGGTGAAGTGTACCGGGATGGCTTGACCAATGTGCTGGCAGAACCGGAATTTGCCGAGTCGGAGTCGGCACGCAAGGCATTGAGGGTGTTGGAAGAGCGATCCATGTTGGAAGATTTGCTCTCACGAACGGTACTGACCAGTGGTATGGATGATGTTCAGGTGTTGATCGGCGGGGAAGGGACGTGGGAAGACCTGCGTGATTGTTCGATGGTGCTAGGTCGTTATGGCGCACCGGGACTGGTAACTGGTGCATTGGGTGTGCTCGGACCTACCCGCATGGCATATGGGCGCACCGTCTCAACCGTACGCTTTGTTTCTGGCCTGTTGAGTGACCTGGTCATTGAAATGTTGGCAGAAGAGACTTAAGGAGAGTAATGCAGTCATGGCTTATAAGAAACACAAAGTAAACCCGAAAAAATCTGATGAGGGAAAACCGGTGGATGAACCCGGAAGTGAACCTCAAGCCCAGTCTGAATTTCAATCGCAGGATCAATCCTGGCCTCCAATTGAACCAGATGAGGTCATTGAAGCCCCAGTGGATATCCCAGAGGAAGAGATCAGCCCGCTGCGCTCCGAGTTAGACCAGGCGTTGGCGAAGTCAAATGAGTATTTAACCGGCTGGCAGCGGGAACGGGCCGAGTTTATTAATTACAAGAAGCGCATTGAACGGGAACAATCCCAAGGCGGTCAGAATGCATTCGGGAATGCCATTCGGCGCTACCTGGATATTGCAGATGACCTGGCGAGAGCATTAAAAGACAAGAACCGACCTTTGGAAGGAAATGGGGCGGTTTGGGCAGAAGGGATTGACTTGATCCACAAGAAAATGATCGCTGCATTTGAGGCGGATGGAGTGAAGATCATTGATGCCAGGGGAAAATTCTTCGATCCGAACATGCACGAAGCCATCTCTCACGAAGACAGCCAGGAACATGAAAGTGGACAGATCATTGACGTCGTTCAGCCCGGGTACACGCTGGGTGACAAGGTTATCAGACCAGCGCGAGTGCGCGTGGCACGATAACTAAACTGACATCATATCTAATTTATTGAACATCTAATCGTAAATAAGGAGAGTAACAGAATGGGAAAAATCATTGGTATTGATCTTGGCACAACCAACTCAGTGGTAGCAGTTATGGAAGGTGGGGAGCCAACAGTCATCTCAAGCGCAGAAGGTGAGCGCCTGGTTCCATCGGTTGTGGCGATCAACAAGAACCACGAACGCCTGGTGGGGCGGGTAGCACGTAACCAGGCCGTAGTCAACCCTGAGAACACCGTATTCTCGATCAAGCAATTCATGGGTCGTAAGTTCGAAGACCCAGAAGTGAAGAAAGCCCTGGCTCGGGTCCCTTATAAGGTTGCCAAAGCGCCGAATGGGGATATAAGGGTGATTTTAGATGGGCGTGAATATACACCTCCAGAAATATCTGCCATGATCCTGGCTAAACTTAAAGCTGATGCTGAAGCCTACCTGGGTGAAGCTGTAACCCAGGCAGTCATCACGGTACCGGCATATTTCAATGATGCCCAACGCAATGCCACCAAGGATGCGGGTAAGATAGCTGGGTTGGAGGTATTACGTATCATAAATGAACCCACGGCATCATCATTAGCTTATGGACTGGATAAGAAAAAGGATGAAGTGATTGCAGTCTATGACCTGGGCGGTGGCACTTTTGATATTTCCATTCTGGATGTTGGGGATGGCGTCTTCCAGGTGCGCTCCACCAGTGGGGATACTTTCCTGGGTGGAGACGATTTCGACATGCGGTTAATTGATTACCTGGCAGATGAATTCAAGACCACCAATGGAATTGACCTGCGCCAGGACCGCCAAAGCCTGCAAAGGCTAAAGGAAGCTGCTGAGAAAGCCAAGATTGAGCTCTCCACGATGATGCAGACCGAAATCAACCTGCCGTACATCACCGCTGATGCCACGGGTCCGAAGCACATGGTGATGAACCTGACGCGTGCAAAATTGGAACAACTGACTGGCGACTTGATTGACCGCAGCCTGGGTCCGGTCAAGAACGCACTCAAAGATGCCGACATGGATACTTCCAAGATAAATGAGGTGGTGCTGGTGGGCGGTATGACCCGTATGCCAGCGGTGCAGGAGGCTGTGCGTAAATTATTCAACAAGGAGCCCCACAAGGGTGTGAACCCTGATGAAGTGGTGGCAATTGGCGCGGCAATCCAGGCAGGCGTATTGGGCGGAGACGTGAAGGACATCCTGCTGGTGGATGTAACGCCGCTGACACTCTCGGTTGAGACATTAGGTGGTGTTGCCACCCCGCTGATTGAGCGCAACACCGCTATCCCAATCCATAAGAGCCAGGTCTTCTCAACAGCATCTGACAGCCAACCCCAAGTTGAGATCAATGTACTGCAAGGCGAGAGACCGATGGCGGCAGACAATAAAAGCCTGGGGAAATTCAGCCTGGATGGCATTCCGCCTGCACCGCGCGGCATACCACAAATCGAGGTTACCTTCGATATTGACGCCAACGGGATTATAAAGGTGACCGCCCAGGATAAAGCCACCCAGCGCAGCCAGCATATAACCATTACTGCTTCCTCGGGATTAAGTGAATCAGAAGTTGAGCGCATGCGCAGGGAAGCAGAAACACACGCGGATGAAGATAAAAAGCGTAAAGAGCTGATCGAAGCGAAGAATACAGCGGATAATGCCATCTACACCGCCGAGAAAGCACTACGAGATTTTGGCGAGAAAGTGCCGGCCGAAACCAAGAGCAAGGTCGAAACAGAAGTCACCAATGTGAAGAAAACGTTGGAGAGCGATGACCCGGTAAGGATAAGGAGCGCAACCGAGCAGTTATTCCAGGTGGTCCAGCAAATCGGGGCAGCTGTCTACCAACAGGGAGGTCCTGCAGCAGGTCCGTCGGCAGGTCCTGAACCTGGTCCGGCTGAAGGCAGTGAAGAGCCCGGCCCAGAAGGTGGGCAAAAGCCTGGTGGTGACGATGACGTTGTGGATGGCGAGTTCCGGAACGCATAAATCAAGTTCGCAGGTTGGCAGGTTGGAAGGTTTAAAGGTTGAAACATAAAAGATGCCAACGATCGTGAGATTTGAGGATATGGAGGTCTGGAAGACATCTCGTGATTTGACCAGGAAGATCAATGAATTGACACGAAATGATGCCTTTTCCAGGGATTTTGGTCTACGTGACCAGATGCGCCGTTCCTCTGTATCCATTATGTCGAATATTGCCGAAGGATTTGAAAGCAGAACAAATATATTATTCAAGGATTATCTAGGGCGTGCCAAGGCATCAGCTGGTGAATTGAGAGCTCAGGTATACGTAGCTAACGACATTGGTTATATAAATGCGAGAGAATTCTCTGAACTCCATGGAATTTGTGAAAAGTGTAGCCGGCAGTTAAGCAAATTTATTCAATATCTGGAACAGCAACCAAAATCAATCCGCGAGGAAGGAATAGAGTACAACGTTTAAACCTGCAAACTTGGTAACCTGCAACTTTTAAACGTTCTTATGTGACTTATGGCGAAGCGTGATTACTATGAAATCCTGGGTGTGCCGCGCGAGGCTGCACCTGATGATATAAAGGCATCCTTCCGAAGATTAGCCAGGCAGTACCATCCTGACGTTAGCCAGGAAGCTAATGCCGAGGAGCACTTCAAGGAAATCAATGAGGCTTATTCAGTGCTGTCCGACCCCGATAAACGGGCTGCTTACGACCGCTTCGGTCACGCTGGGGTGCAAAACCAGGGCGGCATGCCGGATTTCACGGTTGATTTTGGGGATCTGTTCGATGAATTTTTTGGTGGGTTTGGAGGTTTTGGGAGGAGTGCAAGCCGCAGGACGCGGAATGCCCCACGGCGTGGGGGTGACCTGCAATACAACGTAGACCTGACATTCGAAGAGTCGATTTTTGGGGTGGAGAAGGAAATTGAGATCACCAGGGATGAGGTGTGCGAAACTTGCGCAGGGAAAGGTGCTGAACCTGGCACAAGCCCGGTGCGTTGCTCCACGTGTAATGGAACGGGTGAGGTGCGCCAGGTGCGGCAGACCCTGTTGGGGTCGATGGTGCAGGTGTCGACCTGCCCTGTTTGCAGCGGCAAGGGAGAAACCATTTCAACCCCATGCCATACCTGCAGTGGGCGCGGCCTGGTACGCAGAAACCGCAAGAAGGTTATCCACATCCAGGCGGGTGTGGATACTGGTAACCAAATCCGGGTGGCAGGCGAAGGACAACCGGGGGAAAATGGTGGTCCAACCGGTAATTTATACCTGGTTATCCGGGTTCTCTCGCATCAATATTTTCACCGGCGTGAGAATGACATCCTACTAGACTTGGATATCAATATCGCCCAAGCCACGTTGGGGGCGGAAGTTGATGTGCCCACTGTGGATGGTCCGACCAAGTTAAAAATCTCGGCGGGTACACAGCCGGGCAAAGTTTTACGTATTCGAGGAAAAGGAGCCCCACACTTGAGGGGGAACGGTCGCGGTGACCAGATTGTAGTGGTCAACGTGCAAGTACCCAAGAACATAACCAGCGATCAGCGCATTCTGATGGAAAAGTTAGCTGAAAGCCTCGGGAGTGAAGTCAAACCTGCAGAGCGAGGATTCCTGGATTGGCTAAAGGATACCCTGGGGGGTTAGCCAGACCAGTTTACAGATTGACCGATCAAGTTTCCTCCCTAAATAATTCAACATTATGACAAAAAAGAGTTGGCTTGAAGTAAGCCTCACCGTGGATGGTGAACGAGCAGAGGCCGTAGCGGAAGTGCTGGGGCGCTATCTCCCCGATGGCGTGGTGATCGAGTCCACCGCGGTGCGGGCAGGACCGGCGGATGAAAATGGGGAAGCGGTAGGACCTCTCAGGGTGTGCGGATACATCCCGGCAGATCATAATCTTGAAAATACACGGCATAAAATAGAAGAAGGCTTATGGTATCTTGGGCGAATCTCGTCTCTACCAGAGCCCGAGTATAAAATGATCCAGGAAGTCAATTGGATGGAAGCCTGGAAGGAGCACTACCATCCCATCCCGGTTGGACGACGGCTGATTATCCTGCCTGCCTGGATCGCTCCACAGAATGATGGACGCATACCAATCCGGATTGACCTGGGAATGGCGTTCGGTACGGGCACGCATCCGACCACCCAACTGTGTCTGGCGCTAGCTGAAGACTATTTTGCCACCTTGAACAGTACTAAAGGAATAAGGGTGATCGATGTTGGTTGTGGATCGGGAATTCTGTCAATTGCGGGTCTTCTGCTCGGAGTAGAGCGAGCATTGGGAGTTGATATTGATGAGGAAGCAATCCGGGCGTCTGGTGAGAATGCCGCGCTGAATGGTGTGAACGATCGGTTTGAAGTAAGGCTTGGCTCAGTGAAAGAGGTGATTGGGGGAATTTCTGAGATAAAAGATGCCCAACTGGTGTTCGCCAATATCCTGGCACCGATCCTGGAGCAGCTGCTGGATTTAGGATTGGGTAAACTGGTTTCACCCGATGGGTGGATAATCTTATCCGGCATCCTGGCTGAACAAAGCCAAGGTGTACAAGATGCACTAAAAAAACATGGTTTCAAGCTGGTTGCAGAGCGTCAAATAGGTGACTGGGTGGCACTGGCCGCTCGTCGATAGTATATACAATTTCAAGAATCACAGACTAAATGAATATTGTATTTACCGGAAGTGCTTACTTTAGCATGGGCATTTTGAGATTATTACGCCTGGCTGCATCGATAGCGAGCTGATAACCTGCATCAGCATGACGCACGATGCCCATACCAGGGTCGGTGGTTAACACCCGCTCAAGGCGGACTGCGGCTTCGGGAGTGCCGTCGGCAACAATCACCTGACCGGCATGCTGGCTGAAGCCGATGCCCACACCACCGCCGTGATGGAATGAGACCCAAGTAGCCCCCCCAACCGCGTTGATCATCGCGTTCAAGATAGCCCAATCACTAACCGCATCTGTCCCATCGAGCATTCCTTCTGTCTCACGGTTGGGAGAGGCAACCGAGCCCGCATCCAGGTGGTCTCGCCCGATCACGATGGGGGCTTTAACGATGCCTTCTGCCACCAGGTTGTTGAAGAGTAGACCGGCGGCGGCACGCTCACCGTAACCGAGCCAGCAAATCCGTGAGGGAAGCCCCTGGAAGTGAACCTTCTCGCGGGCTAGCTTCAGCCAGCGGTGGAGATGAGTGTCTTCGGGGAACAGCTCCATGATGGCTTCGTCGGTGCGGTAGATATCTTCCGGGTCGCCGGAAAGTGCAACCCAACGGAAAGGACCCTTGCCTTCACAGAACAATGGGCGGATATAAGCCGGGACGAACCCAGGAAATTCAAACGCGTCCTGCACTCCTTCGTCAAAAGCGCGCTGGCGTAAGTTATTGCCATAATCGAATACCTCAGCACCACGATGTTTGAAATCAAGCATGGCACGCACATGCTTTGCCATAGACTGCATCGAACGTCGGTGATATTCTTCCGGCTTGTTGATTCTGAGCTGCTCGGCATCCCTGACATCCAGACCGGTAGGCACATACATGAGCACATCGTGGGCTGGAGTCTGGTCGGTAACGACATCCGGGATGACTCCCCGCACTACGAGCTCGGAATAGATCTCGGCGGCGTTGCCGATCAACCCGATGGATTTTGGCAATTCTTTCTTTTGATATTCCTCCACCAGGGTCATGGCTTCTTCCAGGGTATCCACAACCATGTCCACATAACCCAACTCGAGGCGACGCCTGGCGCGATCTGGGTCAACTTCGACAATCAGTCCAACACCTTCGTTCATGGTAATCGCCAGCGGCTGGGCACCTCCCATACCACCCAGACCGGCTGTGAGCACGAATTTTCCTTTCAGGGATGACCAACCGCGTAATCGGGCAAGCGAGCCAAGGGTTTCATACGTGCCCTGAAGGATGCCCTGTGTACCGATGTATATCCATGAACCGGCGGTCATCTGACCGAACATCATCAAACCACGCGATACAAGCTCGTCAAAATGCTCTTGGGTAGCCCAATGGGGTACCAGATTGGAATTTGCGATCAAGACCCTGGGTGCATCTGGATGGGTCTTAAATATAACCACAGGCTTGCCTGATTGCACCAGGAGGGTCTCATCGGCTTCGAGCTCCTTGAGGGTGGCCAGGATGGCGTCAAAACACTCCCAATTGCGGGCAGCCTGCCCGCGACCGCCGTAAACGACCAGATCCTGAGGTCGTTCAGCCACTTCGGGATCGAGATTATTTTGAAGCATGCGGAAGGGAGCTTCGGTGAGCCACGATTTACACGTGAGCTTAGTGCCGCGTGGGGAGCGGACGACACGGGGAGTTGACATGGAGCCTCCTGATTAGATTAATTTATAGAATAATATTTCCAAGAGAGGGAAGTTTGGAATGATTAAATCAAACATCCCCTCCTGGCTGATTATACGCCAGGAAGGGAGGTGACAACAATTATTATTATTGAAAAATCAGTTTAGGGTATTATCCTAACGGGGCGGTTTGAGCAAACTGCGCAAAATTCGCCTTGGAGAGGTGATCGACCAACATTTTCTGTGCATCGCACCAGACGGGTTTAAGTGGGCAGCTATCATCAAAAGTGCATGATTGCGAATCACCGACACAGTCGTTCAACAGAATCGGTCCATCGATTGCTTCGATGACATCCAGCAGGCTAATTTCATTAGCCGGTTTAGCGAGAGAAACACCACCACGGGCGCCGCGTGAGGTCTTTAATAACCCGGCGACGGATAATTGTGAGACAATTTTGGCCAGGAATGAAGGTGGAATGCTCTTTTCCTGGGCAATTGTACTGGTTGCTGCGCGCTTATCGGACTCTTTTTGTGCCTCTGAGTCTTTTTGTGCCAGATAAACCATTGCTCTAACTGCGTAATCTGCCTGTCGAGTGATTTGCATGATAAACTCCCAAAATTTGATAAGAATACTATAATTAATTTTATATATTTTAGACTGTATTTGCCCGAATTACAAGTGACAGAGGTCATACTGAAAATATGATTGTCATCATCCATTTGTCCAAAACGGCACGAACCTAACAAAAATGAAAAAACTTACTATTCGAACTTTCTTATGATAAGATAAACGAGCATCTAAAATCTGGAGGACAATGAATGAGACAAATCTGTGTGGTAGGTGTTGGCTACGTTGGTTTAGTTACTGCGGCCTGTTTTTCTGACCTGGGAAACCGGGTGATTGCTCTGGATGTGAATGAAGAAAGAATTGACGGTCTTAAACAAGGAATTCTTCCTATATACGAGCCGGGTTTGAAAGAGCTGGTTGAGCATAATGTCCAGGCAAAGAGGTTATCATTTACCACATCCTATGCAGAATCTCTGGAAGGTACTGAGTTTGTGTTCATCGCCGTGGGAACGCCCATGGGTGTAGATGGCGAAGCAGATCTGGGTTACGTGGAGGCATCTGCGCGGGAGATCGCGGTGAATATGACGGCTCCATTGGTGATCATCAATAAATCGACTGTACCGGTGGGCACAGGCGACTGGGTGGCAGATATTGTGCGGCGGAACCAAAAGCAAGCTATTCCTTTCTGGGTGGTATCATGCCCAGAATTCCTGCGGGAAGGGTCAGCAATCAGTGATTTTATGCAGCCCCACCGCACTGTGTTGGGCTCCTTAAATCCTGAAGCTGCAGAAAAGGTCGCCCAATTGCATCTACCCCTGCGGGCACCGATTGTGATCACAGATCTGCGGACCGCAGAGATGATCAAGTATGCTTCGAATGCATTCCTGGCTACTAAAATATCATTTATTAATGAAATAGCAAATATCTGCGAATGCCTGGGTGCTGATGTAAAAGAGGTTGCCATCGGGATGGGTTATGACTCACGTATTGGAAAGCAATTCCTGGATGCAGGTATTGGCTACGGAGGATCATGCTTCCCAAAGGATGTCAAAGCGCTGGCGTACATGGCAGCTGAGAAAGGACGGCATCCCCAGCTCTTATACACAGTGATGGAGATCAACGATGATCGCCGGGAAATGGCAGTCGCTCACATTAAAGAAATGGTCGGTGATTTAAAGGGAAAAGTAATTGGCCTGCTTGGACTTTCTTTCAAACCAAATACCGATGATATGCGCGATGCTCCCTCAATAACGATTGCGCAGAACCTGCAAGCGGAAGGGGCAATCATTCGGGCGTATGACCCAGTGGCAATGACTGTAGCCCAGCCGTTGTTACCGGGAGTGGAGATGATGACCGACCCCTATACACTGGCGGAAGGTGCTGACGCGTTGGTTGTTATGACCGAGTGGAATGAATTCAAGCAGCTGGACAGAACGCGTTTACGTGATCTCATGCATCACCCCGTATTATATGATGGACGAAATATCTACGAACCAGACGAAATGGTAAAAAGCGGTTTTATCTACCGTGGAGTCGGCAGAGGATATAACGGGGTGAACCTTGAAAAAGGCGCCAAGTACAACCTGTACACGCAATCAGAATAACTGTACTTTATAGATAAAATTCAGCGCAGTGAATAAACCTGACTAACTATGTTCTGTGGGGTTTAACTCATTGACAAACGACCAGCCCCCAATTTGCAATTACGAAGACTCCGATTATCAAACTTGTTTTTGGGAGCAAGGCGGTCGTGCTTACGAGGACAGAGCGGAGGCGATTGCGCTCCAGCAGTTACTTCCTGATGGAGGCGAGCTACTGTTGGAGCTGGGTGCCGGGGCTGGGCGCAATACACCCAGGTACACTGGTTTCAAGCAGGTAGTGTTAGTTGACTATTCACTAACCCAGCTGCAGCAAGCCGTCCAGCGGCTGGGAGGTAACCAACGCTATATCTACGTTGCTGCAGATATATATAACCTGCCCTTCGTAGAAGGATTGTTCGATGCGGCGACGATGATCCGCACGCTGCATCACATGGCAGAGCCCCAGTTGGCATTGAGCCAGGTACGCCAAACATTACAGCCGGGGGCGATTTTTATCCTTGAGTACGCTAATAAAAAGAATTTAAAAGCCATCCTACGCTACCTCACCCGAAAGCAGTCGTGGTCACCTTTTTCCCTGGAGAGTGTGGAGTTCGAGAAGCTGAACTTCGACTTTCATCCTAAGGCAGTCCGCGGGTGGCTGAAACAAACAGGATTCTCTCTTCAGAAGCAGCTGGCAGTCTCATATCTCCGCCTTGGGGTGCTCAAACGGAACCTGCCCATCAACTGGTTAACCAGATTAGAGCGAATCCTCCAGCCGACAGGAAGCTGGTGGCAACTGTCTCCGAGTATATTTACTCGAAATCAGGCTGTGGGAGATACTCCCAAGGCACAAGCTGGGATGTTTTTTAAATGCCCGGTGTGTTATTCGGAAAATATTGAACCGCATGGCGCCAAGCTAATATGTAAAGCATGTTCAAGGGAATGGCCGATCAGGGACGGGATATTTGATTTTCGTATCGAAGCTGGTTAGTTCAAGCCTTCTCGATCACCCAAAAATGAGATAAACCGAATAATTTGAGGGGGGTAGCCTCCATCCAGTGTAAGATGCGTCGCAGAAGTCGGCCGAGGGTTGGAAAGCGATAGATGATGTTATCGTAGGCTCCAAAAATGAGCTGTTGATCCTTGATAATAACGGGCAGCTGCTCAAATAGATGCTCCAGATCAGATCTGGAATAGGCGCGCACGTGGGGGATGAGCCTTTTACGCCATTGAGACGGTAAATAGTGAACCAGGGGGATGTTACCAAAGTAATAGCGACCGCGCCAGTAAATGCCGTGGGTCTCGAATGGATAACCGAGGTTGGGGACAAAAAGCACGATCACCCCACCAGGAACGAGCACGCGCAGCATTTCCTCGACACTGCGACGGTCGTCCCTGACATGTTCCAGGACTTCGTGACTCAGGATGACATCGAATGAGCTAGTGGTGAAAGGCAGCTCCTCAGAGGCAGCGTTGACCACGAATGGAGAGTGGATACGAGCCTCACGAGTACGCTCCATATCATATTCAAGACCGATGACCGACCCCACGTGAGGAGCAAGATGCTGCAGGTATATACCTACACCGCAGCCATTTTCGAGCATTCGGCCAGCCAAACGGAGACCGGCTGCGGATAAGATCATCTGCAAGCGACGTTCCTGGCCGGCACGCCAAACATAGGATGGCTCTCCGCAAGCGGCTGCTTTATCGAGATTACGGGAAGGCATCGGCTCACTCAACCGATTGCCCCTGCCATTCGCTGACTAAATTTGTTTTAATTCCGAGGCGTGCAAGCACGCGGCCAACCGTATTATTGATGATATCGTCCACAGAATTGGGGCGAATGTAGAATGCAGGGACGGGTGGAAAAATAACTGCACCAGCGCGGGCAGCCTCGCTCATCAATCGAAGGTGTCCAGAGTGATAGGGCGCCTCACGGACGACCAATACTAATGGGCGACCTTCCTTGAGAGTCACGTCCGCAGCGCGGGAAAGGAGATCGTCGGTGTAAGAATTGGCAACTGCGGAAAGAGTTTTAATCGAGCAGGGAATAATTACCATCCCCAATGTGGCAAATGAGCCAGAAGCAATAGCAGCCCCGATATCATGGATATCATAACTCACATCCGCCAGTGACAAGACATCATCCAATCGCCAATCAGTCTCCTGTTTGATGGTTAGAGGCGCTGATTCTGATACCACCAGATGAGTCTCGATAGGCATCGATTTGAGCACCTCCAGAAGACGGATCCCCAAGATAGCACCCGAGGCTGCGCTTATGCCGACAACCAAGCGTTGACCAGATGAGGATTGAGATTCGGGTTGAGATATTTCTATGGGCACCATGGAGAATTATCTATTTAAAAGCCATCATGTAGATGAAAAGGATTTATTTTTTGATGGAGATCAATTATCAAGATACCGATGCGATTATAACAGGTGTAAATAATGCCCCATATCCTGATTAATATCTGAATAAGGGAAAATTCATGTCAAGATAATCAAGATGGTCTCTGATGTATACTCGCATCACTAGTATTACGAAATAATAAAATTCAGATGCAAAGTGGAAATGGTAAGGCAATGTTTTTGATTAGAGAATGATCATTCGACACTTGTTGGGAAGAACAAGCCGGCACTTTGGTTCAGATAAAAAGCTGCCGGTTTTGTAATATAACGCGATATAATGGAATCAGCATATGCATGCGAGGATCCATGCGTATTTGACCCTCATCTTGTCATTCACATTTGCACTTATTCTATTTTTGTTCATTATCATCCTTCGTGAGGGGAAATACGAAAAACCCGTCCCAGCAATCTGAAGAACTAGGATGGTATAACAGCACTTCTTACCATGGAGACTCGCGCAGCTAAAATTAATTAATGGGAGGCTGCTATGAGTATTGAATTTATATTCCGGCTCATCGGAATGGTTGTATTTGGCATTTTGGGGACTTATCTCGGTATCCTGATTGGAAACAGCACAAATCAATCGCCAGAACTTACTGGGTTCCTGTTTTGCCTGGTAGGTATTTTATTCGGACTCATTCTAACCCCATACTTCACTACCCGACCCGTCAGGTACATCCGCCGAACGCTTCTAAGCGTGTCAACCCAAACATTGGCATCCGGCTTAACTGGTCTGGTGGTAGGTCTGGTGATTGCTGCGCTACTCACATTCCCACTTTCTCTTTTACCCCCACCTTTTGGAAAAGTACTACCGTTTGTCGCCGTGCTATTGTTCGGATATCTGGGTATCGCGGTGTTCGTCCTTCGCCAGACAGATCTTTTCTCAATGTTTGGTGGCGGCCAAGGCAAGGCGGGTGAAGACGCTTCTTCATCTAACCCGCCAGCATACCGAACAGTCCTTCTAGACACCAGCGTCATTATTGATGGACGAATTGCCGATATTGCCAGGACCGGTTTCCTGGTGGGAACCCTGCTGATCCCTAGATTTGTGCTCAATGAGCTGCAATTTATTGCCGATTCGTCAGACAATCTACGTAGGCAACGCGGGCGCAGGGGTATCGAAGTCATCTCGCAATTGCAGAAAGACACAAGTACTCCCCTGCGGATCAGTGACATGGACGTCGAAGGTGTACGGGAGGTGGATGATAAGCTGGTGGTATTGGCGCGTCAATTACGCTGCCCAATCCTGACCAACGACTATAATTTGAACCGGATCGCTGAGCTGCAAGGCGTCAGCGTGCTCAACGTCAATGAGCTGGCTAATGCGGTCAAACTGGTCTTTCTACCTGGTGAATCCATCGAAGTAAATGTAATCCAGGAAGGCAAGGAATCCGGGCAGGGTGTTGGATACCTGGATGATGGCACCATGGTGGTGGTTGAAGACGGGCGCAGTCATCTGAACAGGAAGATTAATGTTACAGTAACCAAGGTGTTACAGACTGCAGCTGGACGGATGATCTTTGCCCGCCTGGAGAGAGAAGATTAAAGTATAGGAGTAGGCATGGCACTACGTATTTACAGCACACTTTCGCGACAAAAGGAAGATTTTCAGACCATCGAGGATGGAAAGGTGACCATGTATGTGTGTGGTCCAACCGTGTATGGTAAAGCCCACGTTGGTCACGCCATGTCAGCATTGGTATTTGATATCATCCGCAGGTACCTGGAGTATCGAGGCTTCCAGGTTCGGCACGCAATGAATTACACCGATGTAGATGATAAGATCATCAACCGGGCTAATCAGCTCGGAATTGATCCGATCAAGCTAGCAGAAAAATATATTGATGAATACGGGCAGCATCTCGAAGATTTACACATCCTTCCAGCGACAGTTTATCCACGCGCCACCCACGAGATACCCAATATCATCAAACTAATCACCCAATTAGGCGAAGAAGGCTATGCGTATGACGTGGACGGTGATGTGTACTTCCGGGTCAGTAAGGATAAGGATTACGGGAAGCTTTCTAGCCGACATTTAGAGGATATGCAAGCTGGATCGCGCGTCGATATAGACGAGCGTAAAGAGCACCCGATGGATTTCGCCTTATGGAAATCTTCCAAACCAGGCGAGCCTTCATGGGATAGCCCCTGGGGTAAAGGTCGCCCTGGTTGGCATATCGAATGCTCCGCGATGAGCATGCACCACTTAGGTGAACAAATCGATATCCACGGTGGTGGAAATGACCTGATCTTCCCGCATCATGAAAATGAGATTGCGCAGACCGAGAGCGCAACCGGGAAGCCTTTTGCTCGCTACTGGGTTCATAATGGCATGATGCAATTGGCGGGCTTGAAAATGGCCAGGTCTTTGGGCAACCTGGTGACCATCGAAGACTTCCTTGCCAATCACGAAGGTGATGTGTTGAGGATGATGGTGTTGAATTCGAGTTACCACAACCCGCTCACGTTTGGTGACGAAATTATCGCTGCGGCTGAGAAGGGCTTGGAACGCCTGCGCCTGGCTTTACGACCTGCTGCGGGGGGAAGCCTGGATTCGGGAGAGGCGGTTGATCACCTTTCCAGGCAAGTAGAAGCTACGCGAAATGGCTTTATCGAATGCATGGATGATGACTTCAATTCGGCAGGAGCTTTGGGATATGTCTTTGAGCTCGTGCGGGCAATCAACCAGGCAAAAGATGCAGGAGTTACGGACGGGATCGTGGCTGAAGCGCAGAACAGACTGCGTGAGCTGATGTCGGTTTTCGGACTGCGTGAGCAACGACCCAAGGTTGGCGATGAGGCGGCACCATTTATAGAGCTGTTGATCCAACTAAGGCGTGACCTTCGGGAGCAAAAGCTGTGGGCGCTCTCAGACCAAATCCGCACCCGCCTGGGAGAGCTGGGAGTACTGTTGGAAGATAGCAAAGATGGTACTACCTGGCGTTGGAAGTGATGCTGGATGAATCCCAAGGTCGGAGGGGGAGAATCTCACAAGTTCCTTGATCAAATCCCGCCCCTCCGCCTCTACATATTAATAACAACTTTTTAGTGAAAATGAAAGAATGGTTGTACGGACGAAATGCAATCTATGAATCCATGCGGGCAAAGCGGCGCCAGTTCTTCCGTTTGAGAATAGCGCAGGGGGTTGAAGAGAAGGGACATCTGGTGGAAATCATGCGCATGGCATCCGCTTTGAAGCTGCCGATCGAGAAGGTAGCTCGGGGCAACCTGGAATCACTGGGGAGTGGTCATCAGGGAGTGGGACTTGAGACCAGCAGCTATCCATACAGTGACCTGGCGGACGTGTTGGCATTGGCAGCCCGGCGAGGAGAAGCGCCATTCGTGCTCATTTTAGACGTTCTGCAGGACCCTCAAAACTTGGGCAGCCTGCTACGAACAGCTGAGGCGGTGGGTATCCATGGTGTATTGTTGCCATTTCGGCACACGGCGACGGTTACTCCCGCGGTGGTAAATTCATCCTCAGGAGCCACAGAGCACCTGTTGATCGTCCAGGTGAACCTGGCGCAAGCGATCCAGCAACTCAAGGAAGAAAATATCTGGGTGATCGGCTTAGACGCAGGACTGGAAGCGCAGCCGATGGATCAAGTGCGCCTGGATGGACCATTGGCTTTGGTCATCGGGGGCGAAGGGAGTGGGATGCGGACACTGGTGCGTAAATCTTGCGACGGATTGATGCGTCTGCCGATGCAGGGCAAGGTCGAATCGCTCAATGCCGCGGTGGCTGGCTCGGTGGCTTTATATTTTGCCTGGCAAGGGCGGGGATTTCATGCCAAACCTATTGACGATATCAACAAATCCTGATAGACTCTCAATCCGAAACCTAGGTTAGATACCTGTTTTCAGGTTGAAACCGGGTTTTTTTAATCTTTGGAAAACATACTTGCCGCAAACATATGCGTCTGGTATAATCCAATCCGCTTTCGGACCAGTACTTTTACAATTTAACCCGCCGACGTAGCTCAATCGGCAGAGCAACCGCCTTGTAAGTGGTAGGTTATGGGTTCGATTCCCATCGTCGGCTTCAGGCACAGCATTTTCGTTGCAAGATGATTAGTCAATTAGCCTCGTTGTTGTCCAGGCTGGGTCAGGAGGCAAGGGGACTAATTGACCAATTTTCGATGTGACGAGATGACCCAATTGGGCGGTTACCCAAGTGGCCAAAGGGAACTGACTGTAAATCAGTCGGCAGAAGCCTTCGGAGGTTCGAATCCTTCACCGCCCACTTTTGTTGCCCTCATAGCTCAGTTGGTAGAGCACATTCTTGGTAAGAATGGGGTCATGGGTTCAAATCCCATTGAGGGCTCTTGTTACAGGAAAATTAATTGGACAAACCGTTAGAAGGAGTAGGGTAGAGATGGCAAAGCAAAAATTTGAGCGAAAAAAGCCGCACATGAACGTAGGTACGATGGGACACATCGACCACGGGAAAACGACCTTGACCGCTGCGATCACGAAATACTGTTCATTCCTTGGGCAGGCAGAGTATCGATCGTTTTACACGATCGATAATGCACCCGAGGAGAAAGAGCGCGGCATCACGATCAACATTGCCCACGTGGAATACGAGACAGCCAAGCGGCACTATGCGCACGTGGACATGCCTGGTCACCGTGACTACATCAAGAACATGATCACGGGTGCAGCCCAGGTGGATGGCGCAATCCTGGTGGTAGCGGCTCCGGATGGACCGATGCCGCAGACGCGAGAGCACGTGCTGCTGGCACGGCAGGTGGAAGTTCCCGCCATCGTGGTCTTCCTGAACAAGGTGGACATGATGGACGATGAGGAGCTGCTGGAGCTGGTGGAGATGGAGCTGCGTGACCTGCTGAACGATGAGAAGTTCCCTGGAGACACGACCCCGATCGTACGCGGGAGTGCTTTGCTAGCCCTGGAGAGCACCAGCACCGATCCGGATGCACCCGAGTACGCCTGCATCAAGGAGCTGCTGCGGGTGGTGGATGAGTACATCCCCGAGCCTGTACGCGAGACCGAAAAGCCGTTCATGATGCCGATCGAAGACGTGTTCTCGATCAAGGGGCGCGGCACGGTGGTGACCGGCAGAGTGGAGCGTGGTGTGGCCAAGAAGGGTGAACCCGTGGAGATCGTTGGGCTGCGTGAGAAGAGCATGAGCTCGGTAATCACCGGCACAGAGATGTTCCACAAAGAGCTGGAGCAGGTGCAAGCCGGAGATAATGCCGGTATCCTGCTGCGCGGCATCGAGCGTACTGACGTCGAGCGCGGCCAGGTGGTTGCCAAGCCTGGCTCGATCACCCCGCACACCAAGTTCATGAGCGAGGTATATGTGCTGCGCAAGGAAGAGGGTGGGAGGCACAAAGCCTTCTTCACCGGGTATCGCCCGCAGTTCTACATCCGTACAATGGATGTGACCGGTGACATCAAGCTGCCCGAAGGGGTGGAGATGGTGATGCCGGGAGATAATGTGAACCTGGAAGTTGAGCTGATCGTGCCGGTGGCGTTGGAGCAAGGTTCCAAGTTCGCCATCCGTGAAGGCGGTTTGACCGTCGGCGCAGGTGTGATCACCAAGATCATTGCTTGATCATAAGAGCACTGATCATAATATAATTTATCATGCCGAGGGTTTCCCCTCGGCTGAATGAGTAAAGGAACAGAATGGCTTCGAAAAAAGATGTCCGCCCGGTGATCACCCTGGCATGTTCGGAATGTAAGGAACGCAATTACACCACGGAGAAAAATCGTCGTAATGATCCGGGGCGTATTGAGTTGAACAAATATTGCTCGCACTGTCGCAAGCACACAGTGCATCGCGAGACTAAATAGAGGCAGGCGGAAGCCAGCCTCACCTAGGCCAGTAGCTCAATTTGGCAGAGCACCGCTCTCCAAAAGCGGGGGTTGTGGGTTCGATTCCTGCCTGGCCTGCCTGAAAGGAAAAGGATAACCTTTTCCAGATGACGCCGTCTACAAGAGGCGGCGTTTTAACCACAATTGGAGGATAACCGTGCCTGATATCAGATCTGCTCGCCAGGAGATGAATTTCTTCCAACGTTTCTGGTACAAAATTCAAAAATTTTTCCAGGAAACTGTTGGAGAATTACGCAAGGTATCTTGGCCTACCCGCAGGGAGGCCATTCGAATGACCTGGATTGTCATCGGGGTCATTATTGTCATGGCGATCATCCTGGGTGGATTAGACTTCATATATTCGAAGTTTTTTGCTGTAATCTTAGGCTGAAAATCAGGCAACGGTAGAGTCGAAAAATTTTTGACGATTAAGCGAGTATGATGAGCGAATTTAACCAGGAAGAAGAAAATGAAGAGCCCCTCGAGGACCACGAGAAAGAAGCAGACGAAGTGGATAATCTAGTCGTTCCACAGGCGTCAGGCGATATCGTGACGGAGGCGTACCCTGGTCAACCAGATGAGCTGGTACAGGAAGATGACCGCGCCTGGTATGTTGTCCATTGTTATTCGGGCTACGAGAACAAAGTTCGCCATAACCTCGAGCAGCGCATTGAATCCATGGGGATGAAGGATAAAATCTTCGATGTTGTCGTCCCTACTGAAGAAGAGATCGAAGTAAAAGAAGGTAAACGCCGTACCGTCGAGCGCAGGGTTTTTCCGGGCTACATCCTGGTCAATATGATCATGTCGGAAGAGTCGTGGTACGTTGTGCGCAACACACCTGGGGTAACCGGGTTTGTGGGGATGGGCACGCAACCTACTCCGCTCCGACCGGAGGAAGTGGCACAGATTATCAAGAGGATGGAAGCTGAAGCACCCCATATCAAGGTTACCTTCCGTTCAGGAGAACGTGTGCGCATTGTGGATGGTCCGTTCAATGATTTCCGTGGCACAGTGGCAGAGATCGATATGGAACGGGCAAAAGTACGCGTGATGGTGAACTTCTTCGGCCGTGAAACACCGGTCGAGTTGGACTTTTTACAAGTCGAGAAAGCGTAAGATACAACCGAGGTCTGGTTGTAGATGTGGGAGGGTGTCCCAATAATCACCCGCTAAAACCACGCACCGCTGCTCCGCGAGAGACAAGCGGCGAAAGGAGAAAAAAGTGGCTAAAAAATTAAAAGCAATAGTACGTCTGCAGATCCAGGCTGGAAAAGCCAACCCTGCACCCCCGATTGGACCTGCATTAGCCGGGCACGGGATTAACCTGATGGCATTTTGCAAGGAATATAATGCCCGCACTAACAACCGTATGGGTGAAATCATCCCGGCGGAGATCACCATCTTTACCGATGGATCGTTTACGTTCATCCTAAAAACGCCTCCAGCAGCTGTTTTATTGAAGAAAGCGGCAGGTGTGGATAAAGGATCAGCAGTACCCAACCGTGAGAAAGTCGGTAAAGTCACACGCAAACAGGTCAAAGAGATTGCTGAGCTGAAGATGAAGGACTTGAACGCGGTGGACATTGAAGGTGCGATGCGACAGATAGAAGGCACCGCACGGAACATGGGCATTACGATAACCGAAAGCTAACCCTGTGGGAGGGTGGTACTCACCCGCTTGCACCACGAAGGAGAATATATGGCAAAGCATGGAAAGAAGTATTTAGCTGCATTAGCTAAAATTGATGAAAACCACTGGTACACCCCTGAAGAGGCAGTGAACCTGGTTAAAGAAACTCACTATGTGAAGTTTGATTCGACAGTAGAAATCCATATGAGATTGGGCGTTGACCCCCGTCACGCTGACCAGCAGGTGCGTGATGTGGTCGTGCTCCCGCATGGACTGGGTAAATCGGTACGGGTGTTGGTTTTCGCCCAAGGTGAAGGGGCTACACTGGCACGCGAAGCTGGTGCAGATTACGTAGCAGATGATGACGAAATGATCGCCAAAATCCAGGCAGGCTGGACGGATTTCGATGTAACCATTTCCACACCTGACCTGATGGGGAAGGTTGGTCGGCTTGGTCGGGTATTAGGTCCACGCGGACTGATGCCGAACCCGAAAGCTGGAACGGTTGTACCGGCGGAAGACCTACCCCGCGTGATCCAGGAATCCAAAGCTGGTCGGGTGGAATTCAGAGTTGACAAGACCGCCAATTTGCATATCCCGATTGGGAAAGCATCCTTTGGCGAAAAACAGCTGTACGAGAACCTGGCTGCATTGATGGAAGCGATCAAGAAAGCACGTCCGGCATCAGTCAAGGGCACTTTTATCAAGAGGATTACCCTGACTTCGACGATGGGTCCGGGGATCAAACTTGATCCGATGCAAGCTCAAAGCATGGTTGTTCAGGAATGATATTATTGTGATATAGTAGGATTAATCAAATACGCTTCGCCCAAGACAGCAGGTGCGAAAAACCGCTTAATTTCCTGCCGAGGTGAGGATATCTCCCAAAAGCATCTCCCGCGTTCTGCGGGTTGGAAATATGGTAACGGAGAGTCTTTGCCGGCAAAGGTTAGCGAGGCAAAGACTTTTTATTTGAAAGGAGGTAAATTAACCTTGGCTATTACAAAGGAACGCAAGAATGAGCTGATCAGCCAGTACAGCGAATGGGTAAAAAACAGTAAGGCGCTGGTGTTGACCCAATACGTGGGTTTAACCATGAAGGATATCGATGGCTTGCGAGTGAAAGTGCGAGAAAATGGTGGAGAGTTCCACATCATTAAAAACACGCTGGCAAAACGGGCATTCGATCAGGCTGGATATACAATCCAGCAAGAGCAACTGGAGGGCAGCACGGCAATCGTATTTGCTTTTACAGATGCTCCAGCAACTGTGAAAACCGTAACCGATTTTGCTAAAACTTCTGAGTTCCTCAAGATCAAAGGCGGCTTCCTTGAAAAGCAAGCCTTGACCCCTGAGGGCGTAAAAGCGTTGGCGGAACTGCCGCCGTTGCCTGTGATACGCGGACAACTGCTTGGAACACTGCTTGCCCCAGCCAGCAAGCTGGTACGAACTTTGGCTGAACCAGGTCGTATGATCGCAGCGGTCATCAAGGCGCATGCGGAACCTGAAGCAGCCCCAGCCTAACAACATTATTCAACGGATTGTTATTTATCATTGATGGGTAAACGAAAATTGTTTACAAATCTACTACCAAAAAATTATATAGAACCAAGAAGGAGTTTTTAAAATGTCTGATCTTAATAAACTGGTTGAGGAATTGAGCACCCTCACCGTACTCGAAGCTGCTGATCTGGTAAAGAAATTGGAAGAGAAATGGGGCGTTTCCGCTGCTGCTCCTGTTGCTATGGCTGCCATGCCTGCTGGTGGCGCTGCCGCTCCAGAGGCGGTCGAAGAAAAGACCGAGTTTAACGTGGTCATTAAGGACGCCGGTGCCAAGAAGATTGAGGTAATCAAGGTCATCCGACAGCTGACCAATCTGGGTCTGAAAGAAGCCAAGGATGTTGCTGAGACCGCCGGATCCAAGGTCTTAGAAGCTGTGAGTAAAGAATCCGCCACAGATGCCAAAGCCAAGCTAGAAGCTGCTGGCGCAACAGTTGAGGTTCAATAATCGTTGGATAAATTTCCCGGAAGCCAATTGCTTCCGGGAATTCTCCTATATCCTTTTGTGTTTTTAGTCGCCCTGTGGTATATTGTAATCACGGAGGGCTTATGAGCGCACGAATTCTAATTATCGAAGACGATGAGGCCATCCTACGGTTCTTGCGCCGCGGCCTGGCGTATGAAGGTTATCAAGTAGACACTGCGATCGATGGGCATTCGGGTCTTGCATCGGCAAGGGATAACCCACCAGACCTGGTCGTCCTGGACATCATGCTACCTGGCATTGATGGTTTGGAAGTCTGCCGGCGGTTAAGAGCGGGTGGTCCGGTACCCATCCTGATCCTGACGGCTAAAGACTCGGTTAATGACCGTGTGATGGGATTGGATGTAGGCGCAGACGATTACATGGTCAAGCCATTTAATCTGGATGAGCTCCTGGCCCGCATTCGCGCCTTGCTGCGCCGTGCTCAACCAAGCCGACCCCAGGTGCTGCGTTTTGCAGACCTGATCTTGGATACCGGTACACGCCAGGCTTCCCGTGGCGACCGAATAATCTCACTGACGGCGAAAGAATACGAGTTGTTGGAATTATTCCTGCGTCATCCACGCCAAGTATTAACCAGGGAGATGATTTTCGATCGCGTATGGGGATACGACTTCGGCGGTGAGAGTAATATCATTGAGGTCTATATACGATATTTACGCCAGAAGCTCGAAGTACAAGGAGAGCAACGTCTCCTTCATACTGTGCGCGGTATGGGGTACGTTCTTCGCGAACCATCATAAATTAAATTCATGTCCCTGCGGAGTCGACTCACCTTACTATACACAGCCATAGTAGGGGGTATTTTGCTACTGTTTGGAATCGCCGTCTATTATTCGGTAAGCTCGACGGTGATTCACCAATTGGATGATGCGCTGAAGCTTAGGGCAGAAACTGTTTATACAAACACAAGTATTGATGATAACGGAAATATTATCGTCAACCTGGATCTATTAGACCTGCCTGCCGATATATTCGTCCAAGTATGGGGGCGCAACAACAACCTGGTTCGGGCTACTCAAAATATCCGCATCCTGAATAACCCCCTCGATTCTGTCGGAATACACAGCACAACCCCACTCTTCCAGGATGTAAATCAGGGAGGGTCACGGCTGCGGGTGTTAACCATTCCATTGGTAGCAGAGAACGGAAAACGAGTGGAAGCCGTCCTGCAAGTGGGCACACGCATGGATGTGGTCAACGCCACACAAAAAACTTTACTTGAAGTTTTAGCGATCGGTACAGCTCTCGCAATCATAGCAGCAGGTCTGGCTGCGTGGTTCAGTAGTTATCAGGCATTGCGTGCATTGGATAATGTGACCAAGGCTGCCTTACAAATAACCAGTGCCGATGACCTCTCCCGCCGCATTCCCTATTCCGGATCCCCCAAAGATGAAGTTGGCCAGCTGGTAGCTGCATTTAACCAGACACTGAGCCGGTTAGAAAATTTATTTTCCACCCAACGCCGGTTCCTGGCAGATGTGGGACACGAGCTACGCACACCGCTCACAGTGATCAAGGGTAATGTGGGCTTGATGCGGAAAATCAAGGAATTTGATGAAGAATCCTTGGAGACAATCGAGGATGAAGTTGACCGCCTGACGCGAATGGTCGGTGATTTACTCCTGCTGGCACAGGCCGAATCTGGCAAAATCCCCCTGGCTCATGAGGTGGTAGAGCTGGATACACTTCTGTTGGAAGTAATAAATCAAATGCGAGTTTTGGCGAGAGACCGGATAAAACTAAGCATTGGTGATATTGACCAGGTATTGGTGTGTGGTGACCGGGACAGGCTGAAACAGGTGGTGGTAAACCTGGTAGGAAACTCGATCAATTACACCCCCAAGGATGGCGAGATTGTGGTTGGTTTAGGGAAAGTTTCCGAGCGAGCGAAGCTCACCGTGACAGACAACGGACCGGGAATTTCGCCTGAAGATCTGCCACATATTTTCGAACGTTTTTACCGCGGGGAGAAATCACGCACAAGGCAAAAAGATGGGAAGGGATTCGGGCTGGGTTTATCCATCGCTTATTGGATTGTGCGCAATCATGGAGGTCGGATCGAGGTCAATTCTGCGGTGGGAAAAGGGACTACTTTCTGTGTATGGTTGCCGCTTGCTGAAGGGGATTGTTCGGAACCAGTAATCTAACTTGTCGGACTCCTAGTGGTATTTTGGAGGTATTAGCATGAGAGACGCGCTAAAAAACCTAAGCCGAACCCTTGATAATCCAATCGTTGGATGGAGCTGCTTCATTATCACCTGCTTGGCAATCGTTATCATCACTAACTTTGGGCCTGCCGAGCATAGCCTGGGGACACGTATTCGGATTGTTTATCTGCACGGTGCATGGGTGTGGGTATCACTGGTCGCGTTCATCTTAGCAGGGGCGTTCGGTGCTGCAGGATTAATCACCCAACGAGAAAATCTTCAGCGGTGGTCACAAGCGTTCGGTCGGACGGGGGTGATTTTCTGGGTCACGTACCTGCCTTTATCCCTGTGGGCGATGCAATCCAATTGGAACGGATTATTCCTGGCAGAACCACGTTGGAAACTGGCGTTGGTCTTTGCGGTTAGCGGCATCCTGTTGCAGGTTGGATTGAGCCTGGCAGATAACCCAAACCTGACTTCGATAATGAACCTGGGGTATTCTGTAACATTAATTGTAGCGATTCAGCAAACTGAAAATGTGATGCACCCAGCTTCACCAATCCTGAACAGCGAGGCGTGGCGCATCCAGGCATTCTTCTTTGGCTTGATGGTGTTGATATTATTCGCTGCCTGGCAAATTGCGAGATGGTGGTATAAGCTTGAGTCAGATCGCGTACGACATTAAACCAAGCAAAAAGCGTTCAATAAATTTTCAGGTCACTGTCTTTGTGATTGTCCGGACAGTATTTAACACCTTTTACCGGATGATCTATCCATTTCTGCCTTATATTGCCAAAGGGCTTGGGGTTGACCTCAGGACCATATCCTATGCAATAACGACACGCTCGTTAATGGGCATCATTGGTCCATTCTTGGCGTCGATAGCCGATAGCCGCGGTCGAAAGGCGGGGATATTACTTGGCGCAATCACCTATACTGCGGCGATCAGCCTGATTGCGCTTTGGCCGACTTTTCCAGCTTTCTTCATCGCGCTTAGCATGGCATTTATCGGCTACCTCATCTTTATCCCCTCCATGCAAGCGTACCTGGGAGACCAGGTGGCATATGAGCAGCGAGCCAGAGTGTTGGGAATTACCGAGTTTGCCTGGTCGCTGAGTGCGATCATCGGGGTTCCCCTGGCAGGATTTATCATTGCCCGGAAGGGTTGGTTGGCGCCATTTCCTCTCATTGCTATTTTGGGGGCGGTGAGTGTGATTACGCTTGCCTGGATGCTGCCAAAGGACCCAGCGCCGAGTGGTGATAACCCTGGGTTTATCAGGAATCTACGTACCGTTCTGACCTTCCCGCCCGCAATCGCAGCATTAGCGATGGCAGGTCTTTATACAGCTGCCAACGAGACGATTACCCTGGTCTATGGCGTGTGGATAGAACAGGCTTTTGCCCTCACCATCGCATCTTTAGGAGCAACCGCGCTGGTTATTGGGATATCTGAATTTGGGGGGGAAATCTTCGTCACTTTATTCACCGACAGGATTGGCAAACGCAGGGCGATTGCAATCGGAATTATCGGCAACTGCCTGGCTACCCTGGCACTCGCAATTTTCGGTCGCTGGCTGGCGGGTGCAGTGATATGCTTATTCCTGTTTTACTTTACCTTTGAGCTCACTGTTGTGAGCGGAATTCCATTAATGAGTGAGATTATGCCCTCTGCGCGGGCTACCATGTTGGCTTCGCATATGGCAATCCTGGCAATTGGCAGGGCAGTCGGGGATTTATTGGCGCCAGTCTTGTTTACCCAAACCATTTTCTCGGGAATCGGTGCCAATGCGATTGCGGCTATAGTGTTCAACCTGCTTGCTCTGGCAGCATTGACCCAGGTTAAATTTCAGACCACCTAGCTGTTTCGGTCGGTTATCCACTCATCCGCCCACTAAAGGTGGAAAGATATCTACATGATCGTCTGATTTAAGTTCAGTATCCAACCCTTCCAGATGATTGATATTTTCACTATTGATGAATACATGAGCGTGCTCTGATAATTCCCCCTGAGTTTTCCAGATGAACTTATCTAGGACAGGATAGATTCCTGTGACCTGGGTCAATACCTCCCGGATAGTCGTCCTTTTCTGGATATTCACGTCCATCATTTTTATTCCTGCAGCCTGTCGTAATGAGGCATACAGCTTAACTTGCATATCTGAAACCCTTATCCAATTTAATCCATATCTGCCAAAGGTTAAGTTCAGCCCGAAGTAGAGACGAATATCCGCTTCGGGCTGTGCCTGATTATCTGCAATTCTCGATTCTAAACCATCCAGCCGAGCCCCAGCTCCTCAAGCTTGGCATGGGTGGGTTTACCTGTGGCCACATCCCATCCACACATCTCATAATACATATCCAGCGCTTCTTCGACTTCCTGGCGGGTGACTGCAACACCATCAGAAGCGCCTCCTTTGAGTGGTTCATCATAAATTCGCTTGGGAAGGGTGTCCATGTCTCTACCGGCACCTTCCCGGGCATTAAAAGCACGCAGCATATTCAAGCGCCGCTCACCGATCTTCTGGACATCTTCTACAGTCCAATCCCAACCGGTGGTGGCACGCATTAACTCAGCTTGGTCTTTAGGACCATAAACCTGCCAGGCGGGACCATAGACAAACTGGCACAATACAGCCGTATCCATGAAGCAGTAATTCCATTCTGAATACAATGCCATCTTTACCTTTTCTCGATTAAGCACCCGATCTGGCTGTGGATTGGTCAGACCAATTTCGGCGAAAAGCTTAAGGTTGTAAGATGCAGTATCAGGTGTATATCCGGGATCGTGCTCGGAGGACTGGTGGTCTGCTCCGAATGGATTGACTGCGTAAATCAAGGCTAGGCTGCGTTTTACCTGGGGCATGTGGGCAGGCAGCTCGTGGTTCTTAACCGCCACCACTAAGGCTTCAGCGCCCTTGCCAATCTTTTTAGCCGCGTATGCTGAGCCGTTTGCCAGCAAATCTCCCAGCCCCTCACGCCTAGCGATTTTATCCACCATCGCAACCATGGCATCGGCGTTACCAAAACGCAAGTCGATACCATCCGTGTCATTTAATGTCAGGTAGCCGTGTTCGAAGCAATCCATGGCAAAGGCAATGGTAGCACCGCAGGCAATCGTGTCCATGCCGTTCTGATCGCAGATCTGGTGGGCAATGGAAACTGCATTAATATCACCCACTCCACAATAAGACCCCATGGTGGAGAGCGTTTCATACTCGGGACCACCATAGAGAGGGTCAAAGTGATCATTCTTGAATTCTGTTTCTACCACACGCTTGCAGCGGACGACGCAGGCGTAACAGGTATCATTTTCCTTCAAGATTGACTCTGACATATTTTCACCAGAGATTTCTTCTGCTTGGTCAAATGAACCGCTGGTATAGTTCCTGGTGGGTAAACCTCCCATGGTATTTTGATAGTTCAAGACATTGGCAGTTCCGAAATCCTGCAATGCCTTCATGTCAGGTATATCCTGAACTCGTTTGGGGGCAAGGCGGGCTAACCTGGTGATCGCGGCAGGATCGGCAGTTTTTACTTTCTGGTGACCACGCACAGCGATCGCTTTTAGCAGCTTGCTGCCCATTACTGCGCCCATCCCTGTGCGCCCATTCGCCCGGTTGCACATATTCATGATAGCCGCGAAACGGGCAAGTTTTTCTCCCGCAGGGCCGATTTGAGCTACCTCGATCTTTGGGTCACCGAGCTCTTCACGAATGGTCTTTTCCACTTCGCCGGTGATCTTTCCCCACAAGTGAGCAGCATCGCGCAGCTCGGCCTCATTGTCATGGATCCATAAATAGACCGGTTTGGGTGATTTTCCGGTGATGACAATCCCATCGAAGCCAGAGAACTTTAATTCTGCGGGGAAGAACCCACCCACCTGGCTGTCACCAATCAGACCTGTCTCCGGACTTTTGGCAGTAGCGTTCATCCGGCTCTGACCACTGATCGAGACCCCTGTCGTGGGGGAGAGCATGAATGCCAGGGTATTCTCCGGTCCCAACGGGTCGGCACCGGCAGGGGTATTCTTGAATAAATAATATGTTCCCATGGCGGAGCCGCCCAGGTAGGTTTTATAAAACTCTTCGGTTGGCTGCTCTGTGCTTATTTTCCCCCTGGTCAAATCTACGTGTAGGATTTTACCTGCGTATCCGTAAAGCATAGAACATTCTCCTTTGATCAAGTTTTTATTGGGTTGGTTGATGAGGATATCACGCTACGACGATATTGGATATTAATTCCCATTGGTTTGTAGTAAAGCGACAAAACATGACGACAATTATGGAGTTATCGGAATTTTTATTGTACTTTTGTAGTTATTATATTATATCAACCAATAACATTTTGCAACTTAAAAAGGTGAAAGATCCTGAAAATATACTTATTTCCAAACTACGGCTAGATTTTAACTGCCGTATAAGAATCCAATTCACAGTGGGAGTGAGCACTGGAAACATTTCAGCTTATAATGACTTAGTCCAAATAAAGGTATCAATGTCATTATAACAATTGTCTCCCATCGACCATCCGTCTTGAGTGAACCACTGACCATTTATTGGACTCAACAAGAACCAACCTTATCATGTATAATTCTTTTTCATTATGAAAAAACGCATTCTACTCGGCTTGGTAGTAGCCGTATTCGTATTGTTTAGCTTTGTTCAAAGCTATCACACCCTGGCGGCACCTCTGGCGCAACTGACTGTATTCCCGACACCCACACCAGGACCGGATGGGAAGATCTTATACATCGTACAGCCACAGGATACTTGTTGGCGTATCTCCGCCATTACGGGTGTAAAGTTGGATACCATACGCGAATTGAACAATCTGGATATCAATTGTACAATCATGCCAGGTGACAAGCTGTTGATAGGTTATGCGGGCCCATCTGGGCCTACTCCAGCTGTTGGGACAGTTCCACCTCAGGCTATAGTAACCCCATCGCCTTCACCCTCGCCGGGTTGGGGGATACTATGCGTGCTGCTTTATAATGACTTGAATGGTGATTCGATGCGCCAGGAAGATGAGCCTTCCATCCCTGGGGGAGAGATCAGCGTTAGCAACCGCCTGGGTAGCGTATCTTTAACTGCGGAGACTCCTCCAGGTGGGGTTGCCACTGCAATTCAAAACCCGACCCCCGAGGAAAGAGGCTATACCTGTTTCGATCAATTGTTGCAGGGTGAATACCTGATTAGTGTGGCAGCACCTGAAGGGTATAACCGCACAACCGAATTAAACCAGACTTTACGCCTTGAAGCAGGACAGACCACAGAAATCGCATTTGGGGCTCAGGCAAATTCTGAGCTGGAGGCGCAAACAGCCATCATCCCAGAAAGCCCTCGTAAAAGCCCAATGATTGGAATTCTCGGTGGTTTATTGCTTGTTGCTGGGATCGGATTAGGGATTTATGCAACCTTGTTACGCCGTTCTGGAGCAAAAAGCCAATAGCTGGTGAACTGTTACAGGGGGTTAGAGGCTGGTGAGCTTTTTCTCCACCCGACGCCAGAAGCGGGCTTCATCAATTACCACCCGGTCGTGTTTTCCTTCGCCAATTTTCTCCACGCTATCCCAGGCTTCAACTAAGAAAGACACCTGGTTTCCGTCCAGTGAGAGCACTTCTGCCCTAACATGTATCGTGGCGCCTACCGGCGTTGGAGCAAGATGGCGTACATCCACGTGGGTACCGACACTGGAAAAACCATCGGGAAGGCAGCAAGTGAGTAACCGGTGGGAAACACGTTCCATGAAAGCGATCATCCATGGGGTTGCAAGGACGCGCGCTGATCCACTTCCAAGATGGATGGCGCTATACTCCAGGGTAATTTCGAAATTATCTTCACGGGTCATCCCCGGATGAAAGAGTTCGGTTATGTCCATGATCAGCTCCTAATGGTTTTTACCCACTAACACCTTGAGTGCCTGGTTGATATTCGCTCCAGGTGGATGGTACTATCATCTCTAAAGGCAGGTTACTAAATCAAATGCATATAAATTCAACTGGCATAGTATGGATTATAGCAGAGTGATCGCTTCGTAGTCATTCTTCGGCTTCATTTACTTACGAGGTGTATACTTAGATCCACTGATATATAAGGAGGTAAGATATGAGTATCAAAATTACCTGGTATGGCCATTCAGCATTAGGACTGGACGTCGGTGGATATAAACTTTTGGTGGACCCTTACTTCACTGGAAATCCAGCTGCCAAAACACCTGCCCTGGAGGTGCCAGCTGATTTTATCCTCGTCACCCACGGACATTTTGATCATGTAGGTGATGCGGCTGATATCGCCAAGCGAACAGGAGCGATGGTGATCAGTAATTTTGAGATTTCAGAATGGATGGACAAACAAGGCGTTGAAAAGACACATGGGCAGCACATCGGCGGTGCGCATACGTTTCCTTTTGGAAAGCTGAAACTTACCCCAGCCCTGCATGGCTCAGGTCTTCCGGACGGCACGAATGGAGGCAACCCGGTAGGTTTTCTGTTAACCCCTTCGGACGGGATGAAAATTTATATTTCCGGGGATACTGGCTTGTTCACTGATATGAAGCTAATTGGGCAAGAAGGCATCGATATCGCATTTGTCCCGATCGGTGATAATTATACGATGGGACCGGATGACGCTTATAAAGCTGTCGAAATGATCATGCCCAAGCATGTTATCCCAGTCCACTATAATACCTGGGATCTGATCGCCCAAGATGCAGCGCAATGGGCTGAACACGTCTCCAGGCTGGGGGTGAAAGTGCATGTGCTAAAACCAGGTGACAGCCTGTCCTTATAAAGTTGGATCCAGGGCGTTTATGTTTGATAGCATATTTAAACGAAAAAAATTGGAAGATCAAGGCAAGAAGGAAGGTCGTCTTCCTCCAGGGCAATCACTGACCATAAAATTCCCAGTACTTCATTATGGTCCGGTACCCCGCTTTTAATCCCGCTACGTGGGATTTTCGAATTTGGGGGGAAGTTGAAGCAGAAAGAACCTGGTCGTGGACAGAATTCAACCAGCTGCCGCGCACCACCCTGACCATGGACATTCACTGCGTAACTCGCTGGAGTAAGCTCGATACCACCTGGGAGGGGGTTTCAGTACGTGGACTGATTGAGCAAGGACTGATCAAGTTAAAACCGAATTCAAATTACGTGCTCCAACATGCCGAATACGGGTTTACCGTAAACCTGCCACTGGAAGTCGTCCTGGCGGAGAATTTCCTTTTGGCAACCCATTTTAATGGGCAACCACTGACGCCTGAGCATGGCGCTCCGCTACGTGGCGTAGTCGGATATATCCCTGGTAGGGACGATCTTAATGACGCCTTATTTTTGGAAGGGTGCCAAATGGTTGCGTGGGCTTGAGTTCATGGTGCAAGATCGACCAGGCTTTTGGGAACAGGCGGGATACCACAATGATGCTGATATATGGAAAGAAGAACGCTTTGGATGATGCAGTTCGATAGATGACACACGTTTATAGGAATGGAGGCTAAATTGAAAGAGTTAATCATGCGTGCCCTCGACCTGGCTCAACAGCGTGGGGCACAATATGCAGATGTTCGAGTGGTAAACAATCGCACGGAAAGCATCTCGGTGAAGGACGGGATCGTTGAAGAGCTGAATTCATCGGAAACAGAAGGTATAGGCGTGCGTGTGCTGGTCAATGGCGCCTGGGGTTTCGCTTCCAGCCGCAATTTAACCAATGATGAGATTGATAACATCATCTCTGAGGCTGTGGAGATCGCCCATGCCTCCGGGTTGGTGAGTGGAGAAAAAGTGGACCTGGGTCCAAAAGTGACCAGCCAGGGTACATACCAGACACCATTTAAAACTGATCCTTTCAGTGTGCCGCTTGAAGATAAGTTGGCCGTGCTGATGAAAGCCGATGCAGAAATGGGTAAGGTACAGGGCGTGCGTACACGCCAGGCAGGTGCCACCTTTATTAAAGAGCACAGGCAGTTTGCCAATACTGAAGGAGCATTTACCCAACAAACCATCGTTGAGACCGGAGGAGGCATACAAGCCAACGCTGTGGGAGGCAATGAAATGCAGGTGAGGTCTTATCCCAACGCCTTTGCCCGCCAACAGGTGACCGGTGGCTGGGAAGCCTTGTTAAGCTGGGACTTACCCGGTAACGGACAGCGGGTTGCAAGTGAAGCAGTGGCATTGCTTACGGCTGACCCCTGCCCATCCAATATCACCACATCACTCATCCTCGGAGGCTCACAGCTGGCACTGCAGATCCACGAATCGTGTGGTCATCCAACCGAGCTGGACAGGGTGTTTGGAAGTGAAGCCGCCTACGCGGGTACATCCTTCCTGACCACAGATAAGTTGGATAATTTCCACTATGGCTCTCCGGTAGTCAACCTGACCGCCGATAGTGTGAGACCCTTGGGATTAGGCACATTCGGATGGGATGATGAAGGCGTCCCGGCTCAATCATCCGCTCTGGTGAGGGAAGGCTTATTTGTGGGGTACTTGATGTCTCGCGAGACTGCAACCAAGCTGGGCAAGTACTCGAATGCCTGTATGCGGGCATCGGGGTGGAACCGCATTCCGATCATCCGCATGGTCAATGTAAGCCTGGAGCCGGGGACGTGGAAATTGGATGACCTAATCGCCGATACTGAAGATGGAATTTATATGGATTCCAACCGGTCATGGTCGATTGATGACAAGCGTTATAACTTCCAATTCGGAACCGAGATAGGTTACGAGATCAAGCATGGGAAAATGGGGCGTATGCTGCGGAACTGTACCTACACCGGTCTCACCCCTGAGTTTTGGAACAGCTGTGATGCAATCTGCAATGCCGATCACTGGGTGATGTGGGGCACTCCCAACTGCGGCAAAGGTCAGCCAGGGCAAACAGCGCACACCGGGCATGGTGCATCGCCGGCGCGCTTCCGCAATATAAATATTGGAAGACTTAAATAAAAAAGCATCCGACCAGGAGAGACCATGATCGAAGAAACAGAAGCTCGCAAAATAACTGATGCCATTTTAAAGCTCTGTGGTGCGAATCCCGCTGAGCTAACACTGATGGTTTTCGATGCAGCATTAACCCGTTTCGCCAATAACATCATTCACCAAAATGTCGCTGAGAGGGATGCTGAAGTTACCCTGCGCTATTTTGTTGGGAAGAAAATTGGCACGGCTTCCACCAACCGGCTCGACCAGGCTGGATTGGATGAGCTGGTTGATCGTGCCAAATCATTCGCAAAAACCAGCCCGGAAGACCCGAATTACCCGGGCTTGCCCGGACCTGAAGCCTATCAGCGAGTCCCTGCTTTTGATTTAGAGACTTCAACCTATACACCGGAGAAACGCGCTAGGGCAGTGGGTGGAGTGTGCCAGATGTCAGCTGAAAAAGGTTTGAATGCCTCTGGAGCTCTATCGACTGGATCAAGTATTCTGGTGGTGGCTAATACCCAGGGTGTGTTTACTTATCACAGCATGACCAATGCAGATTTCCAGACCGTGGTGATGAGCAGTGATTCCTCCGGACGTGCTCAAGAGTCAGGCTGGAAGGTTGATGACCTGGCAGTAGAATCGCTCGGCAAGGATGCAATAGACACGGCAGTGCGCGGACACAACCCGATCAAGATCGATCCGGGAGAGTACACCGTGGTATTGGAACATTATGCGACCGATGATATTGTCAGCAACTTAAATTTTTATGGGATGGGAGCCCAGGCACTGGAAGAAGGCCGCTCTTGGATGAACGACCATATCGGTCAAGAGCTAATGAGCCCACTGGTGAGCATCTGGGATGATGGACTGGATTCGCACGGCAGTCCACTGCCATTTGACTTCGAAGGTGTGCCAAAACAGAGAGTGGATATCGTTAAGCAAGGCGTAGTAATGGGACCTGTTTATGATAGATATTCAGGTGCGAAAATGGGCAAACCCAGCACCGGGCATGCCACGCCGCTTAATTTCCGGGCTTTTGGTCCATTAGCCTTGAACCTGTTCATGGCTGCTGGAAAGGCCAGTGTTGAGGAGATGATTGAAACCACGAAAAAAGGGCTTTACATCAACCGTTTCCATTATACGAGGTTAGTCCACCCACGCGAGTGCGTCATCACAGGTATGACGCGGGATGGGGTCTTCTTGATCGAGGATGGTCAGGTGACAAATCCGGTCAAGAACTTGAGATATACCATGCCGTATGTCAAGGCTTTAGCAAATGTGGAAGCCGTGGGAAAGGCGGCGCACCTGCTCGTAGGTGAGTTTGGCGGGCTCAGCACAAATATCCCGGCATTGAAGATCAACGGATGGAATTTTACTGGCAGCACAGCTTAACCAACGACGAAAATAAATACGTTACACGTCTAAATAACCTGACGATATGACGTGTAACGTTTTTTTATTTTGTGTTCGCGGTATCTTTATAGGTTTCGAGTTTCACACATTCCCCCCGGCGTATCTGGAAGGCATCAAAGTCACGCGCAACGTAGGTATTGGGGAAAATCGCCTGGGCTTCCGCCAGAACATCTCGCTCACGGTACCGGCGAGAGATGTGGGTGAGGATCAGGTGTTTGACGCCTGCATCGATAGACAATTGAGCAGCAGTTTTAGCTGTCAAATGAGCAAATTGATCTGCCAGCTCGGATTCTTCATCCAGGTATGTCGCTTCGATGACCAATGCATCGATGTCCTGAATGGCATGTACCAACTCATCTACGCGTCCGACGTCACCCACATGGGCAATGCGTGTGCCCGGGCGCTCGGGGCCTAGCACCTGGTCGGGCATGATGGTACGCCCGTCAGGAAGGCTGATGGAATTTCCATTCACTAGCTCGCGGCGCCAGGGACCGGGCGGTATGCTCAGCTCGTCGGCTTTCTCGGGAAGGAAAGGCCGGCGAGTCTTTTCCTCAAACACAAATCCGAAACAATCGGGTCCACGATGCCAGACGGGGAAAGCTGTGACGGTGAAATCATCTTCATCGAAAATCAGACCACTGCTTATCTGCTTTAGCTGCAGGTCCATGGGTGGTTTTGCACCCCGCAGCACGATGCCATAAATCAAATCATGGATGCGGTCCAGCGCCCACTGACCGCCGTAGATCTCAAGCTTGTCGATCGTCTCCCAGCGCATGAAGGTAGATAACAGTCCAGCCAAGCCTAATATGTGGTCCAGGTGACCATGGGTGATGAGGACGCGGTTCAAGCGCTTAAAACCCAAACCAGACTGCAGGATTTGGCGCTGTGTGCCCTCACCACAGTCAATCAGGAAGCGGAATTCATCGTGGATCACCACCTGGCTGGATAAGCCTCGGTGGACCGATGGTGCAGATGCAGAGGTGCCTAAAAAGACGATTTCAAACAAGAAGACCTCAATTTCTCGAAACTGTTATTGCTACAGCGCTAGAATTTTACCTTATTTCTCAGATAAGTGCCCCGCGAGGATGATGGGACCATTCGTGCTATAATCCCAAATAATGACTGAAACCGCCAGGATCCAACTGCGCAGGAAAAGCACAAAAAAAAGCACCCGTCTGTACGCCAAAACCAGTCGAGGTACCACATCTGCACGCCGCACCACCCGGCGTGGCAGACCACCTGGTCGACCTTCAACCCGAAAGAGCACAAGATCGATAAAAAGCGGACGAAAAGCAGGGTCATCGTTAGCAGGATTGCTGGCGTCAATTGGCATGTTATTCAGGAGATCAACCTCAAAACCGAGAGGCAGACCACCGGCTAATGAAGTCCCTGCCCCGGCGGGCATGAGCCTTGACCGAAAGCTTGATTTGATCGGCATCGCCATGTTGTTTATTGGGCTGCTCACATTACTGAGCCTCATTTCGGTTAGCCACAATCCGGCGACTGCCAGCTGGCTCAACTTCCTGGGATTGGCATTTGGCTGGGGTGCCTACCTGTTCCCTGCCGGGCTGATCATCCTGGGTTTATGGCTGGTGTTGCGCTCATTCCAGCACATCCCCCACATTGCTCTGGAACGGTTCATCGGTGTAATCCTGCTCTTTTTGAATATTTTAGGTTGGATGCACTTTTTTTCCTTTACCCAGGATGCATATGCCCTCGCTGCCAGCCGCGCTGGGGGTGGTTACGTGGGAGCGTGGATTTTTACCCCCCTGTATATCTACCTGGGATGGGCTGGGATGGCGGTCACTTTGTTTGCCTGGCTGATCATTGCCTTGATCCTGGTGACGGACACTGCGGTGGTTGATCTGTTCCGCTGGGCACCTCCATTGGTGGTCCGCATACAAGACGGTGTACAGGATTGGGTTGATGAGCGCCGTAACCACCGCAACGCAGCAACTAACCTGAGTCCGAATGCAAAACAGCCTACTCCACCGACTAACTGGCCAGAAATGTCGCCCATCCAGGGATCAGGGATCACGATAAACAGCCAAAATGTGAACCAGCCTCGTCCGTGGGTGCTGCCGCCTATCGATCAAATCCTGGAGAGGGGCAATGAGACCATCTATGATGATGATGTAGATCGCCAGCGTGCCAGGGTGATTGAGGAAACACTTAAGGTGTTGGGGGCACCTGTCAACGTAGTGGAGATCAACCGTGGACCGACGATCACCCAATTTTGTGTGGAACCCGACTTTATCGAGACGCGCAGCTCGCGCACGCGAGTGCGGGTGGCAAAGATCGCTTCCCTGGCGGATGATTTGGCGCTGGCTTTGTCTGCACGGACGATCCGCATGGAAGTGCCGGTGCCGGGCAAGGATTACATTGGCATCGAAGTACCCAACGAGCAAATCGCCCTGGTGACCTTGCGTGACGTGGTGGAGAGCGAAGCATTCAGGCGTTTAAAATCGCCGTTGCGGTTCGCTCTCGGTCAGGATGTGGCAGGTAATGCGGTCGCAGCTGACCTGGCTGCCATGCCGCACCTGCTAATTGCCGGGCAGACTGGCTCAGGAAAATCGGTGTGCGTCAATAGCCTGATCTGCTGCCTGTTGTTGCATAACACACCGGATGACCTGCGCTTGATCATGGTAGACCCCAAGCGCGTGGAACTGACCAACTATAATGGCATCCCGCACCTGCTGGCGCCTGTGGTAGTAAATACCGATAAAGTGGTCGGGGTGCTGCAATGGGTGTTACGCGAGATGGACATGCGCTATCACAAACTGGCCGAGGCAGGAACGCGCAACATTACTGAGTACAACACTCGCGTGGAAAGCCAATCAAATGGGAAAGACAAGAAGCTTCCCAAGCTGGTGGTCTTCATCGATGAGCTGGCCGATTTAATGATGCTAGCACCTGAGGAGACTCAAGGCGCCATCACCCGTTTGGCACAACTCTCTCGTGCCACTGGTATCCACCTGGTGATTGCCACCCAGCGCCCATCGGTCGAAGTGGTAACGGGTATCATCAAAGCGAACTTCCCAGCACGGATTGCTTTCGCTGTCGCTTCCAACACCGATAGCCGGGTGATCCTGGACCAGCCAGGAGCGGAAAGGTTGTTGGGCCGGGGCGACTTGCTGTTCCAGGCACCTGATGCGCCAGCTTCCATCCGGTTGCAGGGAACATATGTCTCGGACAGCGAGATCCTTAGCCTGGTGACCTACTGGCAGAGCTTTATCCCCAATCGACCCCTGGCGCCTACTGCCGCGGGAGGCGTGCCTGATGTGATCCCGCCAGGAATCCCATTGACTCAAATACCGCTGTGGGATGATATGGAAGCCGCGGAAGATCAGGACCCGCTTTTGGATGAGGCGATTGACCTTGCCCGCAGGCAGGGACGAGCCTCGGTGTCTATGTTGCAACGCCGCCTGCGTATTGGTTATACGCGGGCATCACGACTGGTAGAATCTATGCAGGAAAAAGGTATTATTAGTAAGGAAACTGGATCACAAGGATACGACATCCTGGATTATGGGCAAGCTGCACCTCCTGCAGACGAAGCATAGACCGCCCGTCTGCAGATACCTCGAATTTATTGAAGACGAAAGTTTTGGAACACGAAAGAGGTAAAAAGAGTGGATCACGAGAGAAGCGAAAAGAACGAAAATCGCGAAAAAGAGCAAAAGCATATGAGTAATAGAGATAATAAGATTGGTGAACTCGAACGGTGACAGGATTGTCACCCTGGGCAAGTAGAACTAATCCAAGTAAGATACGTATACATGAATATCAGTACTCCGGAGATTTAAAATGGTTGATAAAACAAACCGAAAAATAACCTTCCCTCAAGGCGATGGGTTCCTTCAGGGATTGATCCTGCGCATCAAGCTGATCTTGCGCTTGCTGGCTGACCCACGGGTGAACCCACTGCTTAAGCTGCTGCCAATAGGGGCACTGGTGTATTGGATATCTCCAATAGACTTCCTACCGGTTAATCCGATCGATGACGGATTAATCATTTGGCTGGCGACATATTTTTTCGTTGAGTTGTGCCCTCCCGACGTAGTTCAGGAGCACCTGGATGCGCTGAATGCCACGCGTAAAGTGATGGACAATTACAAGGAAACATCACAGACTAACACACATGGCGTAATCATTGACGGGGAGATCGTGGATGGTGACGCGGAGGTGAGATGAATCGCCTCGTCGCTGCCCTCGGTGCGCTGATTATGCTCCTGATGGCTGGATGCAGCCAGGGAACACCAACACCCATACCATCCAAGACACCTACACAATCCATATTCATCCGCGTACCGACGCCGTCTGCATACCAGTCACCCACTGCCCGACCAACCCTCGTCCCCACGATGGTCATCAGCGGCACAGTTATTGTCTTTACTCCGACTGAGACCCCGACCTCAACACCGACGCCAACACCAACGCCAACGCCGGTAACAGTAACTGAGCTGCCCAATCCATCAGGTTATGCATGGCAAGAGGTTGTCAGTGGATTGAATCATCCAGAGGGTCTGGTGAATGCAGGAGATGGATCAGCGAGGCTATTCATTCTCGAGCAGGCTGGGTTAATCCGTATTTTGAAAGACGGAGCAGTTTTACCGACCCCATTTCTCGACCTGACACAAAAAGTGGACTGCTGCGGTGAGAGAGGATTGTTGGGCCTCGTATTTCATCCAAAGTATTCAGAAAATGGCTTCTTCTACGTCGATTATACAGAAAAGACGGGTAACCAGTTATACACCGTAATCTCCCGCTTCAAAGTATCGCCAGGCGACCCAAATCAGGCTGACCCAAACAGTGAATTGCGCATGCTCCATATTGAGCAGCCGTTCCAAAACCACAAGGGAGGCCAGCTGCAATTTGGACCGGATGGATACCTGTACATCGGTATGGGCGATGGAGGTTCACAGGGTGACCCGGATGGCAATGGGCAGTCGCTGGAGACACTGTTGGGGAAAATATTGCGGATCGATGTCGATCATGATGAACCCTATGCTGTTCCGTCAGATAATCCATTTGTGAATGGCGGAGGTTTATTTGAGATCTGGGATTATGGGCTACGAAACCCATGGCGCTTCTCGTTCGACCGGCTCAACGGGGACTTGTATATTGGTGATGTAGGTCAGGATGCATGGGAGGAGATCGATTACTTGGCTGCAGGAAGCCCGGGTGGAGAAAATTTTGGCTGGAATTATTTCGAGGGTTCTCACCCTTATCGCGGCTCGCCACCCGCGGATATGAAGTTTGTGATGCCGGTGGCAGAATACAGTCATGATCTGGGTAATGCGGTGATCGGCGGTTATGTTTACCGGGGGATAAGCCTGCCCAGCTGGCAAGGAGTTTACCTCTTTGGTGATTACGGTTCTGGCAAAGTGTGGGGCTTGCTGCATCTGAGAGATGGCAGCTGGCTGAATGCGCTTATGTTTGAGACAGGCAGGCAAATCTCCTCGTTTGGTTTGGACGAAAATGGGGAAATTTATCTAGTGGATGATGCCGGCAGCATATTAATGATGAAGTGAGAAAGCCTGCAACCGAGAGGAGTGCAGGAGTGTGGATTTATTTAAGGTTAACCAAATGGGCATGCTTGGGTGGTTGCCTCTTACTTGTTGTTGTGACTGCCTGCAGCACAGCCACAGGTACGGTTAACTTATCAACCCGAGGGGTGACATCCACAACAACAAGCCAGTCGATAAGTAATGCGACGAATACAGCTACGACTGCTCCAAGCCAGACAGTCGCGCTGAAATTCACTGAGACTAGCACTCCCCAATCCACCGTCCTAGCTCCAAGCTCCACATTCACTCCTCAGCCAACCACCACGACTTCAACGAGGGTGGTTTTTGCGGTAATTGGAGACTACGGCTCGGGAAACCAAGATGAAGCGGACGTGGCAAAATTAATATCGAGCTGGCAGCCCGACTTTATTATCACGCTGGGAGATAATAATTATCCCTCGGGGGAGGCAGACCACATCGATGATTCGGTGGGGCAGTTTTTCCACAATTATATTTACCCATATAACGGCAATTTTGGCGAAGGGGCTGATGTGAACCGTTTCTATCCCTCCTTGGGCAATCATGATTTACTCACCGAGAACGGAAAGCCATATTACGATTACTTCACCCTACCCGGTAATGAACGCTACTATGATTTCACCTGGGGTAACCTGCACTTTTTTGTGTTGAATACGAATGACAATGAAGCGGATGGGGTGGGGGCTTCGTCTAAACAAGCAGCCTGGTTGAAGCAAAGGCTGGAAGTCTCCACGTCGACATGGAATATCGTATACATGCATTACCCACCGTATTCATCAGGGACGCGCGGCTCGACAGATTGGGCGAGATGGCCATATGGCGAGTGGGGGGTTGATGCAGTACTATCTGGGCATGACCATACTTACGAGAGACTGGAAGAGAACGGGTTAGTGTACTTCGTCAACGGACTGGGTGGGGGAGGAAGGTATGACTTTGGTCAAATAGTGGAAGGAAGTGAAGTGAGGTATAACGGTGATTATGGGGCAATGAGGGTGGAAGCATCAGAGACTGAGATCACGTTCGAGTTCATAACTCAGGCGGGGGAGGTAGTAGATTTGTACGAGGTGCGTAAGTAAATGAGGGTTATAAAGGTATAGCAATAATTAGCTGAACAGGTGAATGGGGTCAGGTCAAATAGAGAATGCGATTTATAACTGTAAAAGATCAATTCTCGGATGGTAATGGTTACTGAAGTCTTAAATTTCTACCCGTAAATCACAACAATCATTTCGATTTAAATTCACCCTTGACGATTTTGAGAAAATAATGGTAAACTCGACAAGTTGTTAATCATCTACTCATGAAAGGTAAGAGGCGTCCAATGGTAAACCTCATCAAGCGAATTTATGAAGTGCGTGCAGTCGCCGCTGGCAGCGGACCTGCCGTTCCTTCGCGGAGCGCGCCTTTCGCTCGTTAGATTTTCTGGATTGAATCTTACGACCACGGTGTGCCCCAAGCCCCGTGGTCGTTTTGGTTAATTTTGGATGTATTGTTTTTGACCGGTCACGGGACCCTCTCCGTGACCGGTTTTTGTTGTTTGTGGATAAAAAGGGCGAAGCATCCACTAACAACGAAGCTTTGGGATAGTTTATTTAGATCGTGGATGCTTCGCCCCAACGAATCAGGAGCATATTATGTACGAGGCGATACAGGTACAGGATGCATATAAAAAGTTCGGGAAAACCAACCAGCCATTGTGGAAACGGAACCATGTTCCGGTTGATAGCAGAAAGACGGTCAAGGTGGCGGTGGACCACGTCTCATTCTCGGTGCATGAGGCTGAGATTTTCGGCGTGTTGGGTCCCAACGGCTCTGGAAAATCCACAATTATCCGCCTGATTGCCACGCTGCTGCTGCCTGACGCAGGTTCAATTACGGTCTTCGGACATGATGTTGTGAGCCAGTCGATGCAGGTCCAGCGCATGATCAACCGAGTTTCGGTGGAAGCCAGCTTCTTCAAGAAGCTGTCACCGATGGAGAACCTGTTGTACGGGGCGCGGCTTTATGGGATGGATGGTAAGGAGACCCGGCGCAAGGTAGTGGAAATTCTTACCCGCCTGGGATTGGAGAAGAACACGATTGGGCAGCCGATGGAAGAGATGTCCCGTGGGATGCAGCAGAAGGTAGCGATTGCGCGGGCGCTACTCTCTCAGCCCAAACTGCTGCTGCTGGATGAGCCTACCACCGGACTGGATCCACGTTCAAAGCACGAGGTGCAGGCAGTGATCCGCGAGCTGAACGAACAGAACGGCACCACCATCCTGCTGACCACACATGATATGGGTGAAGCAGAAGCGTTATGCCACCGCATTGCCATCGTGGATAACGGCAAGATTGTGGCGCTGGATGCCCCAGAAGCGCTGAAGAGGCTTATCCCCCGCAACGGGCATGAGCCTACGTTGGAAGAAGTGTTCCTCGAGTTGACCGGGAACAAGCTGGTATCGGAGGAGGAAGAGGAGGGATGAGATGTCGTACACAAATGATAATTACCGCGAGCTGGAGATGCCGCGTAGAAGGGATTTACGTCCATTAATGAGGAAGTTGTTGATCTCTGCATGGAATATCTTTAAGTCATTCGTGATTAACGCTCGGGATGTTCTAGGCTCAGGACGGATCAACCTGTAGGATGAGGAGAATGATTTGCCTCTCCCTGGAAGGAAGCTGTCAGCTATCAGCGATGAGCCTAAAAAAACTAGGCAGTAGCGGAAGCAGACAGAATGAGTGAGAAGAAGGATATTGGTAAGGGCGAAGCATCCACTGGCAACGAAGCTCAGGAAAAGTTTATTTGGACCGTGGATGCTTCGCCCCAACAACCTTGAAAGGATAGAACGATGAGTATCGATACACAGATGTTTGAAGGGAAATTGATCCGCCTGGCACCGATTGACCATGAGAAGGACCCGGAGGTGGAGAGTCGCTGGACGCACGACCTGGTGTTCATGCGAAGCTTGAGTCAAAGGCCTGCCATGCCGCTTTCGGTGGCACAGATGAAGAAAAAATATGAGGCGATTGAGAAGCAAGTGGACGAATCCAAACAACTTTTCCACTTCACCATCCGGAGCAAGGCTGATGAGAGGTTATTAGGTTTCGTTCGCATCGAAGGCATCGAATGGACGCATGGGACAGCCAGCCTAAAGATGGCGATTGGTGACCCAGTGGAACGCAGCAAAGGCTACGGTAGTGATTCCATGCAACTCATCTTGCAGTTCGCCTTCAACGAGCTGAACCTGTACCGCTTATCTGCCATTTTAGGTGAGGACAATCCAGGCGGGTTGAAATTCTTCAAGCGATTCGATTTTGTAGAAGAGGTTCGACGGCGCAAGGCGTTGATGCGTGATGGCCAGACCTGGGATTTGATCCACCTGGGATTGCAACGGGACGAGTGGACGGCGGCTAACGGGGTGGTGGAGCATGAATAATAACCTGCTACGAGGGGAGCTTGTGCATTTGACGGCGGAAAACCCCGATTTGATGGCCGCTAATTTTTCACGTTGGAACCAGGATACTGAATGGGAGCGCTTGCTGGACACTCAACCCCCCATGCTGCTCTCGGAAAAAAGGTGGAAGGAGTGGCTGGAAAAAGACCTGGAGAAACCGGTGAGCGATAATTTGTTCTTCGCCATTCGCACACTCGAAGGTGATGCGCTGATCGGTTTCATTGGTTTATTTGACCTTTATCTGCAGCACGGTGACACGCTGGTGGCAATTGCCCTGGGTGAGCGCGAGTACTGGGGTAAAGGCTATGGGACGGATGCAATGCGGGTGATGCTGCATTATTCCTTCAACGAGCTCAGCCTACGCAGAGTGGGATTGCTCGTTTTTGACTACAACCCGAGGGCGATCCGTTCGTATGAGAAAGCTGGTTTTATCCATGAAGGGCGTGTCCGTGGGGCGATGCTGCGGGATGGCAGGCGGTGGGACTTCCTGTTTATGGGCATCCTGCGGGAAGAATGGTTGGTAAAAGGGAGCATGACAAGCTGACATTTACTATGATTGGTGCAAAGTTGTGTGAATTGAAGGTTACTTATGGATAAGAATTTATTACAAGGTACCTTGGTGCACCTGACTGTAGTTGAACCTCAGTCTCTGGCTGAAGCGATCAGTCGTTGGGACCGGGACTCGGAATTCCGGCGCTTGCTGGATTCTGAACCTGCAAACCAATATTCATTAAAAAAACTGATCGAGTTCTGCCAGAAAGAACAGGTAGATGAGCCACCTTCAGGTTACCTATTTGGCATATGTACTCTGGAGAATGATCGGCTGATCGGTTTTACAGTACTGGAAGGAGAGCTCTTTCCCCACGGGGAGGCTTTCGTAGGGATAGGTATCGGCGAGCGGGAATTGTGGGGTAAGGGGTACGGTACTGATGCGATGAAGGTGATCTTGCGCTATGCCTTTCTGGAGCTTAACCTGAGAAGGGTGGCGTTGGACACATTTGAGTACAACCCGCGGGCGATCCGTTCATACGAGAAGGCTGGTTTCGCCCACGAAGGGCGGGCACGCGGATATCTTTACCGAGAGGGGCGCCGATGGGATTTGATCTTCATGGGCATCCTGTGGAAGGAATGGCTCGTCGTCGACAGTGGTTGATGTATTGGAGTAATGGAAATGTCTACATTAGTAAATGAATTTAGAGCAACATACGCGTTCATGGAACGCAATGCCAACCTGGTCAAACGGTATTGGTCGTGGGAGCTGGTATTTATTATCTACTCCATCGCCAACAGCCTGTCGGTGAGTTTCATCGGACTGGGCATGGAGAAAATTGCAGGGACATCGGTTACGGATGGTCGCTACCTGGTGCTATACCTGGTGGTAGGCACTTTGGTCTGGCGCTACCTATCGCTGATCTTTTATTGGATCACCGATGTGATTGGGATGGAACGCTGGGAAGGCACGATCGAATATACGCTGATGGCGCCTATCCGTCGCATCACCCACATGGCCGGTCAAACGCTGTGGGCAGTGATCTACAGCATTATCTCGACCGCGATCATCCTGGTGGTTACGGCGGTGATTTTCAAGCTTGACTTAAGCCGCGCCAACCTAGCGGGAGCAACACTGATGATGCTGGCAGGCAGCCTGTCTTTCATCGGTGTAGGTGTGATGGGATCGGTGCTGCCGTTGCTCTTTCCGGAGCGTGGATCGCAAATGACCCACGTGATCATAGCTGTCCTGCTATTGGTATCTGGGGTGTATTACCCGGTGGAGGTGCTGCCGAGTTATCTGCAAAAGCTGGCAGTGTTCAGCCCTGCGACCTATGTGTTGGACGGAACACGCAGCGCATTGCTGAAAGGCACACCCACGCTGGAGCTATGGCAGTACATCTGGCCAACGCTGCTGATGGGTGTGGTGGCGATCCCGGTGGGTCTAAAGGTGTTTGGCCTGGCGGAACGCTATGCCAAGCGCACCGGGAAGCTGCATCGCAATGGATGATGTAACGTAAGGGTATAGCAACCTGGGCAAAGAACGCCCGGTTGTTTCACCCTTACAGGAACTGATGAGGGAAGAATGTCAATACTGTCTGCACAAAATCTAGGTTTATCCTTTGGAGCATTTGACCTGTTCCAGGGGATCAGTGTCACGATTGCCAACGACAGCAAGATTGGTTTGATCGGACCGAATGGGATTGGGAAAACTTCGTTGATGATGATCCTGGCGGGATTAAACCAGCCCACCACCGGAATAATACACACTGCCCGCGGTAAGCGGATTGGATATCTGCGTCAGGAGGCAAGCAGTGCATTTGCAACCGATAAAAACAGCGTTTACGCCGAGATGTTAACTGTTTTCGCCGGTTTACAAGACCAGCAAACGCGCCTGCATAAACTGGAGGCAGATATGGCAGGTGGTTGTTACACCGAAGAGATACTTACCACGTATGGAGATCTGCAGGCAGCGTTCGAGCATTCCGGTGGCTATGACTATGACCTGCGCATCCAGCAAACCTTGCAGGGTTTAGGATTGGGCAAGGAGACCTGGGACATGCCGGTGGACCACCTGAGCGGTGGTCAAAAGACACGCCTGCTGCTGGCACGCTTGCTACTTGAAAAGCCATCTCTACTAATGTTGGATGAGCCTACGAACCATCTGGATGCCGAAGCCATCGAGTGGCTGGAGCACACCTTGAATGATTGGGAAGGAGCCGTGTTGGTGGCAAGCCACGACCGGTATTTCTTGGATAGCTCGGTGGATACAATCTGGGAAATGAGTCACAGCGGGATAGAAGTTTATTTCGGTAATTACAGCAGCTATTTACTGCAAAGGGATGCCCATTGGGAATATGCCCAACGGGTATTCGAAGAAGAGAAGGAACGCTTACAAAAAGAAATGGATTTCGTCCAACGCAACTGGGTGAGAGCCAGCACGCATGCTCGTGCATTGGGGATGCTGCGAAAGGTGACCCGTGAGCTGATGTCGGTGGACGCCTATGGGATCATGGTTCTGCGCAGTGGGAGAAACTGGCATGAGCTGGACCTGCGGGCGGATAAGCCCCTGGATGTGATTGAAGCTATCCGCAAGGTGAATGCCCTGCAAATGCCTTCCCGCCCACCGCATATACGGCCGCGGCTTGTGCCGTTGACAGACAGCAGCAATATTATCCTACGAGCCAAACGAGCCGAAATCGGTTACTCGGGGAAGAGCCTGTTCAAGGTACAGCAATTGGAGCTCAGGAAGGGTGAATGTGCCGCACTGATTGGTCCCAATGGCAGCGGCAAGACAACGTTCCTTAAGACCCTTTTGGAACAGGTGGAGACATTAACCGGGGAAGTGCAGCTAGGAGCAAGCCTGGAGATCGGTTATTTTGCACAGGCGCACGATGAGCTCAACCCTGAACACACAGTGCTGGACGAGCTGCTCAGGAACCGCGAGATGGACCCAGAGCAGGCGCGCAGCCACCTGGCACAATATCTCTTCCGGGGTGATGATGTTTTCAAACCGATCAGCGCACTCAGCGGAGGTGAACGGGGCAGGCTGGCACTGGCGATCCTGGCTTTACGGGGGGCGAATTTCCTACTGCTGGATGAGCCGACCAATCACCTTGACCTGCCAGCGCGTGAGGTGCTCCAACAAGTGCTGCAGGATTATCGCGGCACAATCCTGCTCGTCTCCCATGACCGCTACCTGATTGACCAGCTGGCAAGCCAGATTTGGGAACTGCGGGATGGGAAGCTGCATGTGTTCGCCGGGACGTATCGCGAATTTGTGCTGCAGCGGGCTGGAGGGGCATCACAACATCGGCGAATACTGCTGCCTTCCAAACCAATGGCACGGGATAACAGCCAGGATACTCGCCGTCTCCAGCAAGCTCTGGATAAACTGGAGCTGCGCATTCGCGACCAGGAGCAAGCAGTACAGCACATCTCACAGGAGCTGCACCATGCCAGTGGTTCACGGGGATTTGAGTCAGTCAATGACCTGAGCTGGAAGTATGCCAGGGCACAGGCTGAGCTGGAGAGACTGACCGGTGAATGGGAAAAACTGGTGGAGAAGACATGATCGATCCACGACCCTATTGCGATGAGAGTGACCTGAACGCCATGCGCAGCTTGCTGATGAGGGGGCGCATGGCAAACAACGGGAGTTATTATATCCATACCGGAGACCTGAACTGGTGGCTGTACTATCCACCTCTCGAGGGTGATTACTGGAGGAACATCCACTTGTGGGATAACCCTGAACAACCCGGGCGAATCTTGGGGTGGACGCTGATCAGTGCGGATTGGGTGGGGATTGACGTTTACATTCAGCCTGAACTGCGTGATAGCCCGCAAGCGTCGGAGATGTACGAGTGGGCAGAGCAGCGTGCACTGCAGATCGCTCGAGAGCGCGGCAGGGAAACCACTTATGTAGTGTGGATTTGGCATGATGACGAGGTACTTGACCGGCACTTCAAAAAGCAGGGCTATAAGCTGGCGAGAGGATATGTGCACCTTACTCGAAACCTGGATGAACCCGTCCCACTGGTAAAGGCTGATGGCGATTTTGTCGTTAGAGCGTGTAAAGGGGAGCCTGAGGTAGATGTGCGAGCGAGAGCCCAGTACGGTGCCTTTGGATCGAGCGCACGATTCGAGAAATACCTCGAGCGCTTCAGGAATTTCATGCGCTCACCGGTTTACGACCCCAACCTTGATATCGTCGCAGCAGCACCGGATGGTCAAATCGGTGCATTCTGCATCGTATGGATGGATTCGGTAAACCGGGTGGGGTTGTTCGAGCCGGTAGGGACTCACCCCGACTTCCAGCGTAAAGGACTGGGAAGGGCAGTCATGCTGGAGGGATTACACCGGATGGTGGATAAAGGGATGAAGCAGGCAATTGTATCCACGTTTGAGGATAACCCTGCAGCGATCAAATTATATGAATCGGTCGGTTTCCGGATGCTAACTAAGCTAGGAACCTACGAAAAGGATGTGTGAGATGGATGTACGAGTATACAACCGCAAGAAATGGGACAGGCAGGTGGAAATTGGCAATCCATGGACGGTCCCCGTCAGGCCGGAGGTGATCGCAGCCGCGCGAATGGGGGAATGGTCGGTGCTTCTCACTGAGCAAAAAAGCGTGCCACACGAATGGTTCCCGGCAGACCTGCACGGGGTGGATATCCTGTGCCTGGCGTCGGGCGGTGGGCAGCAAGGACCTGTGCTGGCAGCAGTGGGAGCTAACGTGACCGTATTTGATAATTCCCCCAGGCAGCTGGATCAAGACAAGATGGTTGCCAGGCGGGAGGGGCTGGAGTTGGTCACCGTAGAAGGGGATATGCGCGATCTATCTGTGTTCAGCGATGGTAGTTTCGACCTGGTATTTCACCCGGTGTCAAATGTGTTTTGCCCTGAGGTCGTCCCAGTGTGGAAGGAAGCATTCCGGGTGCTGCGCCCCGGAGGCAGCTTGCTGGCAGGTTTTGGTAATCCGTGCATATATATCTTCGATTTCCCGCAGTCCGAACAAGGTGTGTTCGAAGTTAAGTATAAGCTGCCGTTCGATGCTACTCAATTGAGTGAAGAGGATAGGCAACGGGAGTTCGGCGATGATTCTCCGCTTGAATTCAGCCACAGTCTGGAGGAGCAGATCGGTGGGCAGCTGGAAGCGGGATTCGTATTGACCGGTTTATATGAGGACATGCAAAATTCTCCTCTGGGAAAATATATGCCTGCCTATATCGCTACACGGGCGGTTAAACCCAAGAATTGAAGGTTTTTTTATTGACCCTGACCTTCAGCATGTAGAAATAATCGATAAGGAATTTATTGTATGGATAACGAAAAAGGCTCCGTGAAGGCCGAACCATTAATGAATGGAATGCTGCTTATGTTCCTTCTCGCCATGATCCTGGCGAACATTGGCGGAGAAATGTATGGGATGCTCCTGCCCCTGTATCTGAAAGAGTTGAATGCTTCAGTGGTGCAGATTGGTTTATTCTTTACCATCTCACAGGTGATCCCCCTGGTGGTGCAGATACTGGGAGGTTGGGTTTCCGATTCGCTGGGGCGGTTACGCAGTATCGCTTGGGGCAGTGTGGCGGGCAACTTAACCTACGTGGGTTTCATCTTTGCACCGACCTGGCAGTGGGTGATGAGTGGCATGGTTTTCAGCGCAATCACGCGTTCGCTAATTGGACCAAGTTTCAGCGCCTTCATCGCCGAGCAATCGGCAGAGAAGAACCGGGCACGCGTATTTGGCATTACAGATACGCTGTTCATGATCGTAGGTGTGATCGGACCACCCCTGGGAGGATTCCTGGCGGATAAATACGGATTCCGCATCATGCTGGTATGTGCGTGGGTGCTGTACTTCATCGCTACGATTATCAGGGTAAGCATGGCACGAACGGCAGCCCGCGGGAATGAAGCCAACCCGAAGAAACTCTCGATGGGAAACCTGAAATCCAGCCTGGGGACAATGACGGCGCTGCTGCTCAGCGGTGGGGTGATCACCTGGGTGCTGATCACGGATGGGGTACGGGATATTGCCTATTCACTATCGGGCAACCTGATGCCGGTGTACCTGGAGCAGATCGGTGGGATGACCTTCCAGCAAATCGGATGGTTGGGCTCTATCTTTAGTGTCTGCATGATGGCGGTGACCATGCCAGCTGGGTGGTTGGCAGATAAGAAGGGTGAGCGGGTGGGGATCGTGATTGGTTTCCTGACCGAGTTTGTGGCCATGTTCACCTTCATGCAGGTGAAAGGTTTTTGGGGGTATGCCGCGGTATGGGCTATATTTGGACTGGGGACTGGGATGATGTCGCCGGCGTATAACTCACTAATCAGCAAGGCAGTTCCTGAAAAGCTTCGCGGTACGGCGTTCGGATTGTTCGGGACCAGCCTGGGGTTGGTTTCTCTACCGGCGCCGTGGATTGGAGCGCAGTTATGGGAGAAATATAGCCCAAAAATGCCGTTCTACGTAACTGGTCTGGCAGCGTTGGCGAGCGCGATACCGGCATGGTTCAAGTTCAAGCTGCCGAAGAATCCCGAGGCTCCATCTGCGGTGGAAGCGGTTGAGGAAGTGGTCGCAGCTTGAGAATTTCACCGCAGAGACCACGGAGTACGCAGAGAAAACAAAGTATATTACTCGGCGGATATAGTGGTCACAGCTTGAGAATTCATCACTGAGAACAATGAGATCTCAGAGAAATATATATATTTGACTCATTGTTCTCTCTGGTAATTGAATTGAGGAAAATATAATGGAAATCGATAATAACATTTTAGAAACGATCGTTGACCCCAGGACGAAAGAAATTTCGGGGATAAGTTTGCGTGGATTCCGGGGGGAGGGTGATTTCCCGAAAATGCTGGGGATTATCCAGGGGTGTGCGGCTACGGATGGTCTGGAGCGAGCAGAGATGTTAGAAGATATCGTGAATACTTACACCCACCTGCACCACTGTGACCCGTACACCGACATGCTGTTCACGGAGGTCGATGGGGAGGCGGTGGGTTACTGCCGCACCTGGTGGGAGGTGGAAGGCAGTGGTCGATGGGTGGGTTTCCAGCTGGGGAATGTGCTGCCCCAGTGGCGGCGCAAGGGCATCGGGAGCACTTTACTGGGTTTCAACGAGGCACGGCTGAGCCAGATTGCCAGGCAGCTCAAGGACAAGAAAGAACTACCCGTTGAAGCTCCCTGCCTGCTGGATAACTTCGTCAGCAGCACGGAGAAAGACAGGATCAGCCTGCTGGAACGTAGGAATTACCAGGCAGTGCGATACGCATTCGAGATGGTGCGACCCGACCTGGAAAATATCCCCGATCTGCCTATGCCTCCAGGAGTCGAGGTGCGCCCTGTGGAACCAGAACATTTACGGCTGATTTGGGAGGCATCCAATGAAGCTTTCCGCGACCATTGGGGATACATCCCTGACCCATGGGAAGCGTTCCAACAGATGATTGATGACCCGGATTTCGACACGAGTTTATGGCGCGTGGCATGGCAAGGCGATCAAATTGCTGGTATGGTGCTAAGCTTTATCAACAAAGACGAGAATGAGATGTTCGGTCGCAAACGAGGCTATACGGAGAACATCTGCGTGCGGCGCCCATGGCGTCGACAGGGGCTGGCTAAAGCACTGATCGCATATAGCCTGGAGGCGCTGAGAGAGCGAGGGATGAGCGATGCTGGTCTGGGAGTCGATGCAGAGAACATTTCGGGAGCATTACACCTGTACCAGCATATGGGCTACCAGGTGGTGAAGAGGAGCACGGTGTATCGCAAACCATTAGATGATAAACGTCACTCCCAATGAAGTTTTTAAAACGTTGAAGTTGATCGTTGTAGCATATATGTCAGGCTGAGAGGAATTTTCCCATCAGCCTGACTTTTATCTTTAATGGGGGAATAGCTTCTCACCGGCGCGGATGGGCACTTTGAGGTGGTTTTCAAAGGGCGTGAGGGGACATGACCAGTAATCGTTATAAGCGCAGTATGGGTTGTATGCCAGGTTGAAGTCAACCTTGAAAATATTCGCTCCCAGGGGCTCAGGATCGATGTAACGCCCGGCGGGATAGGTTTCTTTACTAGCAAGGCTATCCACAAAGGGCAAGAAATAGCCATCTTCACTGTGATAAATCGTCAGCTCAACAAGCTGCCCATCGACAGAGAATTCGAACTTGCCGTAGCGTTCGTATTCCTGAATATCACCTGTGGTGGTTTGCATCTTGATGTGTTGTTTCTCTGGAAATTCGTTTAAATTTATTTCGAAGCTTAATTTGGGATTGGGTGGGAAGTATTTCAGACCTTTAAACTCTTTCTTCTGCCCGGGCGTTAGTGGACTTTGACCATCCTGGGCGAAGAATTCATCCTTCATCTTGCGAAAATCATCTAAACTGGTCATATCTTCATGTCCTCTCAAACCATTAGATGCGTGACCACAAACAACAGTGGCAGGCAATCGCCACAAGTTATTAATCCATTAATTTGGTGTTCGCATATATACTTTTATAATGAAGGACGAGTAATTATAAGGAACTGTTTGAGTGAGCTGCAGGCTGGGAAGAGCCTAAACTCGGCGAGACAGCTGATGGAGAATGATTATGCCTAGAGACCTACCCCTTGGTAATGGCGCATTGTTATTTGCCTTCGATCGGAACTATCAAATCCGCGATTTATACTGGCCGTATGTGGGACAGGAAAACCATGCATTGGGACATCCCTTCCGCACGGGGGTGTGGGTGGAGGGACAGTTCCGCTGGTTTGATGATGGGAAGTGGCAGCGGTCGATCAAGTATCTGCCTGAAACGCTGGTCAGCGATGTGAATCTTGAACACCCTGAGCTTAAAATGTCGATTAAATCCTCGGATATGGTGGATTTCCATGAAGATCTGTTCGTCCGGAAGATGGAGATCAGCAACCTGGATTCAAACGACCGCGAATTCAGGATATTTTTCCACCATGATTTTCGCATTGCTGGCAACGATATTGGAGACACTGCCTACTATGAGCCTGAACGCAGGGCAGTCTTCCATTATAAGGAAAAATTCTGGTTCATGATCAATGGAGCTGTCTTGACTGATCAGAATAAGCCTGGACCTGGCTGGGAGCCATCGGAAAATACATTCCCGGGTTTGGTGATCGGAGTGCATCAGTGGGCATGTGGTTTAAAAGGTATACATAACTTTCAAGGTACATGGCTGGATGCTGTAGACGGGCAGCTGCAAGGCGGCGTGGTGGCACATGGATCGGTTGATTCGACGGTTGGTTTTAACCTGCAAATCAAAGCGGGCGATAAACGGATACTATATTATTGGATGGCAGTTGGGGAAAATTTTGAAAGCGTGACCACCCTCAACCGGATGGTGCGGCAAAGAGGTCCGCAGTCGTTCATCAATCGGACGGAGGCATTCTGGCGGTTGTGGCTGCGGGTGCATCTGCCGGAGATGGGAGAGGTTTCACAGGCAGTTAGAGATCTATATGCGCGTAGCTTGCTCACCGTCCGCACGCAGATTGATAATGGAGGGGCGATCATTGCCGCCAATGATTCGGACATCTCTTCAGATGTGCGCGACACTTACAGCTATATGTGGTCGCGGGATGGGTCGTTGGTGGCAGAAGCGCTTAACAAAGCTGGCTACCTTGACTTGCCACGAGCTTTTTTCCAGTTCTGTGACCAGGTGCACAGCCGTGAAGGCTACATGCTGCACAAATACAACCCGGATGGGTCGTTGGCATCCAGCTGGCTGCCGTGGGTAGTTGACGGAGAGAAGCGTTTACCCATCCAGGAGGATGAGACTGCCCTGGTACTGTGGGCATTATGGGAACACTTCTCACGCCATGGAGACGTATCTTTCATCAAGCCGCTATATCGTTCCATGATCTGCCCATTGGCGGATTTCATGGTCGGCTACAAGGATAAAAGCAGCGGGTTACCCCTCCCAAGTTATGACTTGTGGGAGGAACGCCTGGGCATATTGAGTTGGACGGCAGCTGCTGTTTGGGGCGGTTTGAACGGTGCGGCGCATTTCGCTGAAGCGTTTGGCGAGGAGGAAAGGGCGAAAAACTATCGTCATGTTGCAGCAGAGATCAAAACCGGGGTAGAGGCACATCTTTGGCAGCCGGCTATCAACCGTTTCGCACGGATGGTCAATGTGGACGAAAAAGGTAGCTGGGAAGTAGATGATACGATTGATGCCAGCCTGGTAGGATTATGGCAGTTTGGCATGTACAAGCCGGATGACCCGAAGATCGAATCCACCATGCAAGCGATTCATGATCAGCTGTGGGTGAAGTCGAACGTGGGCGGGGTGGCACGCTACACGAATGATCATTACCGCCAGGTGAGCCAGGATATCAGCAATGTCCCGGGGAACCCATGGTTTATCTGCACATTGTGGTTGGCGGAATGGTATGCTTTGACAGCCAGAAAGCTGGAGGACCTTAAATCAGCTATGGATATTCTTGAATGGGTGGCCGCGCATGCCCTGCCCAGTGGCATACTTGCCGAACAGGTGGATCCGTATACAGAACAGCCGCTATCGGTCAGCCCGCTAACGTGGAGCCATGCAGCCTACGTGAGCACACTGCTCACCTACCTGCAGCGGAAAAGGCATTTCCAAAGAGGTTAAACCGGAGATATAAAAGGGCAGGTTTATGCACCTGCCCTTTTGTTTTATTGTCTATAACAGGGGGCTAGCTGAGTTTCGTGCCGCATTCAGGGCAGAATTTGGCTCCCTTGGTCTCTGCACCGCAGTTGGGGCAGTTTGCAGGAGCCTGTTCCATTTTTGTGCCACAGTTGGGGCAGAATTTTGCACCGTGGGTATCGGTGCCACAATTGGGACACAACGTGGCAACAGGCTGGGTCATGGGTGTTCCGCATTCGGGGCAAAACTTTGTGCCAGGGGCAGCCAGGGTGCCATCCTTGGGGCATTGAGCCATTTGGGTGGTAGCTTTACCGGCAGCCTCCACTGCTTTACCGACGTTATCCAATGCACTCCCCAGCCCAAAGGCAGTGGCGAATCCTTTTATCGCAGCACCAGCCTGGGCGCCGCGAGCCTCTGAAATCTCTTCGGTACGGGGGCTATCTTCCGTGCAGAACCCACTTTGGGCATCAAAATCCGACAGGCAAACGATGCGGCTGCAGGTCGGGCACTCGCGGAAGTGCACCTGGCACTGCGTCCATGCTGATTGAAGCTGTGGTGGATCCATTTTGTAGCTGTAGCGTGGATCTTCGCCGACCACATTATCCGCCACGCTTCCACCTACGAGGGGCACTTTTCGCAGCAAGCCACCGAGGGCAGAGCGACCGATATCCGTCTTCACCGCATTGACGACATCAGGCTGGCTGCGAAATTCGCGACCGCAGATATCACAGTAAAAAATGGCATAAGGACCAGCACCGTCATTGCGGATGTCGTAGCGCGGCATACGTGAAAATGTAGGCATATGTTACTCCTTGGATGGTAGGATTTTTGAATATTTTTTCATTAGGAAGGGTATTGGGAGCAAGTATACAGTAGGCTTTCGAGGGCTGTCAAGGCGAGGGGGTTGAGCTAGGGCTTGCAATTTTGTAAGACAGGGGAGAGAACCGTCCACGAATAAACCAATGGGTTTTGACAGATTTTACATATCGATAGTTCTCACACCTCCATCTGATATACTTATTTCCGTGACAATTAAAGCAGTTATCTTCGACCTGGGTGGGGTACTGTTACGCACAGCTGATTATTCACCGCGCGATCATCTGGCAGCCCGATTGGATATGAGCCGGCATGAGCTTGAAGAGTTTATATTTGGAGGAGAGTCGGGAGCGCGAGCACAGTTGGGATCGATAACCATCCAGGAGCATTGGGAAAACTTGCGCGGCCAGCTCCATCAATCGCCGGAGGAATTCTCGGTGCTGCTGGAGGAATTCTTTGCTCGCGATGAGATTGATACTGTGCTGATTGAAACCATCGGAAAATTACAACAAACCTATAAGACTGCTCTGCTTAGCAATGCTTGGGATGACCTTCGACAAACCCTGCATGAGCGTTGGAATATCGATGGGATGTTCGATGAGCTGATCATCTCGGCGGAGGTGAAGATGGTCAAGCCGGACCCACGCATCTTCCACCTGGCAGTTGATAAGTTGAGCGTTCAACCTTACGAGGCGGTCTTTATCGACGATGTGGAAGAGAATGTTGACGCAGCGAGCAAAGAAGGGTTGTTTTCCATCCGTTTTCGTAATACCCAGCAAACGGTGGATGAGCTTAATGAATTTTTATCACAGGGGTAAAAGGTGGGATGAAGATGGTGGTTTTATCACACTACCAGGCAAAGAGGATGTTAGCTGCCCGGAACAATGGGAATGTGCAGGTTAACGTCTCCCTTGACCTGGGAATAAATTCCGTCAATCTGGTGTTGGCGGACCAAGGGCTCAAGCTTCCGGAGGACAGCACGTTAGAATGGGGAGTGGTTGAAGAAATCGCGAGATCTAATTCAGGATGTTTTGTAATTGAAAATGGGGTAGCCAGGTCGATCCAGTTTTATTCTGAAGAAACCGACCGGGTATATACCTTATATCCTACAACAGGCGCACCCACCATGCTGGTTTCGGGCATCCCGATGCACCGCATCAAAGATACCGACCCCCACCAGGATACACTGGAGAAAATCAGGGCGGTCAAGCCGGTGGTCGGGCAGGTGCTGGATACGGCGACTGGGTTGGGATACACTGCTATACAGGCAGCCCGAACGGCAGAGCACGTCACGACCATCGAGCTGGACCCGACAGCATTGAAGGTGTGCTGGCTCAATCCCTGGTCACAGGAGCTGTTCGATAACCCGAAAATCACCCAGCTGATCGGGGATAGTTTTGAGGTTGTGGCGGGACTGGAAACAGGTAGTTTCACGCGTGTGATCCACGACCCACCAGCCTTCAGCTTAGCGGGAGACTTGTATTCGGGCGAATTTTACCGGGAGCTCTACCGCGTGATGCGCAACCGAAGCCAGCTTTTCCACTATATAGGCGACCCTGAAAGCAAATCGGGCCACAGCATTACTGTGGGGGTGATACACAGGCTGGAGCAAGCGGGTTTCACGCAGGTGAAGCGGGCACCCCGGGCGTTCGGCGTAGTGGCGGTGAAATAATTGGAGAAGACTGCTTCGATTAATTAGGGCACTCCGTCTTCCAGCAAATTAGCAGAGATTAACGACATGACCTACCGATAAGGATGATTATGGAACTGACCTCACTTTATCTACATGAAGCAGCCGAGCTGTTGAAAACCGGGCAAATCTCACCGGTTGAGCTGACACAGGCACACCTGGTACGTATAACACAACTGGATCAACGCCTGAATGCCTTCATCACATTGACTCCCGAGCTTGCGTTGCAACAGGCAAGGCAGGCAGAGGCTGAGATCCTAAAGGGGAATTATCGCGGCGCATTGCATGGTATCCCAGTGGGATTAAAAGACCTGTATGAAACCGAAGGGATACGAACGACAGCTGGTTCGACATTTTTTACCGATTACATCCCTGAAGCAGATGCACTTGTGGTGCGTAAGATAAAAGAAGCCGGCGGGATCTTGCTGGGAAAACTCAATATGCACGAGATCGCCTTGGGCGTCACCAATGAAAACCCACATTATGGTGATTGCTGTAACCCGTGGGACCTCAAGCGAATCAGCGGAGGCTCATCGGGAGGAAATGCAGCCGCCCTTGCAGCAGGTTTATGCATAGCTGCGATGGGCAGCGATACCGGCGGCTCAATCCGCATTCCGGCCAGCCTTTGCGGGGTGGTGGGGCTTAAACCGACCTATGGCAGAATATCCTTGCGAGGGGTGATCCCCTTGAGCTGGAATCTCGACCATGCCGGTCCGATGGGGCGGTGTGTTGAAGACGTCGCTATCCTGCTGCAGGCTGTGGCAGGGTATGACCCGCAGGATGCCTGGTCTGCAGATATGCCGGTGACAGATTATCTCGGCCTGCCAGCTGACGGTGTACGAGGCTGGCGGATTGCTGTGGCAGCCAATGATTACTTTACGGATGCTGAAATTGTAGATGGAGATGTGCATGAAGCAATAAACCAGGCAGCAAGCGTGTTTGAGGATATAGGGGCAGTTGTGGAGCAGGTCTCCTTCCCGAATGCACGTGAAGCCGCTATGGCAAACGGATTGATGACCCCCAGCGATGCGGCTGCCTTTCATCACCAACGCCTGGCTGAGAACCCGCAAGGATTTGGGGCGGATGTTCTTAAGCGCTTGCAGACCGGGGCAGCCTACAGCTCCACGGAGTATATTCAAGCGCGGCGGACGCAGACCATTCTGCGTTGCCAATTCAATGAATTTTTCAACGAATATGATTTACTGCTTACCCCCACAACACCGATTACTGCTCCGGAGAGAGGATCAGCAGACCCGGTCGACCGGCCCAGGCTGCTCACGCGGTTCACCGCTCCGTTCAACCTGACTGGGTTACCGGCCCTTTCAGTGCCATGCGGCTGGTCCAAGGAAAAATTGCCCATCGGGGTACAGTTGGTGGGCAAATCGTGGGCAGAGGTGAAAGTGCTTGCGGCAGGCAGGTTGTACGAGCAAGCGCGTGACCTGCCTGTAACGATCGCCTCACTCGTTTAAATTGCGTAAAATTATTGCCTGTTTAATACTTGTTTCGGCGAAGAAGTAGAGCAGCAGCAGCGTGATGACTGTCACCACGAGGTCATAAGGGTTAAGCAAAAGGGAGACAGAGCCCAGATTTAGGCTAAATTGCGTTACGCCTCCGAAAAACATGGCGATGGTCAGCAAAATTGCCAGGACACGCACTTCGGTTGGTCCAAGCTTGCTGTAGGAAATCTTAAATTCGCCCATCACATTCATGCGCACATAGACCAGGACAGACATGGCAATGTAGGCAATACAGCACATCGCAGCAACTGGAAAACCGATGTAAGGGCTCAGACCGAGACCGAGGATGATGATGATCTCAGTGACACAATCGGTGATGTGGTCGATGTAAAAACCATATTTAGGGCGCTCGATGTGCCGGAAACGTGCCAGGGTTCCATCCAGGCTATCCCCAAACCAGTTAATAATAAAACCCAGGATGGCGAGCCATAAGAAAGCGGGGTGGAAGCGGCTGAGTCCATAGCCAAGGGTAATCACCAGCGCACCAACTATGCCAATGACAGTCATTAAATCAGGAGTTGCCCCAGGTGGTAAGTGGGCAGCCAGCCACTGTAATGCAGGTCGCTCCAAGGGTCCAAGAAGGATGTCATTTACACGCTTATGGTCTTGAATATTGCCCATGAAATTACTCCGATTACAATTCTTGTTATGGGACGAGGCTCATTACTTCAGGCCAAACAGGGAAGGTCATTTCCCACTGGCTCGGATCCTGACGGATAAATCCCTCCGCGATGTGTAGAATGTTTTCCGCATTTTGGAGGATTTCTGTGCGCCGGTTGGGATGGGGCAGCATCTCGATCGGTTCGGAGAACAGGAAGTGATATTTGCCATCCGGTCTCCAGAGAACTGCAGCAATCATCATCGGTACCTGGGCTTTAAGGGCGATGAAAATGTGATGGATGGGGAGGGCAGCCGGACGACCGAAGAAAAGCGGACGATCCTGGTAGCTATCATCTGGTCTATCGAAGCCAGTTAAAATCATACCTCCCGCGCGCAGATACTTGATCGCCTGTTTTAATGTTGCGGGGTTGGTTGGGATGATGTTCATCCCTCTTTCCTTGCGCATCTCGATCTGCTTTTGATAACCCGAGTTCACCGTAGGCAGACCCAAATAGAACCCTTTGACTCCGGCAATACCCGCAGCCTGACCGATAAAATCAAAACTGCCCATGTGCAACCCCGCCACCACTAGGCCGCGTTCAGAATATTCGGGGCGCTGGAGGAACTGCTCGGCGATGGGATGTACATCGATAGTTTTGCGGAAACTCTCCAGGTTATTGATATTGTGATACAGGTCAAAAATCGAACGGGCAGTGGAGCGGAAGTTCTCGCGTACAGCTTCATCGAGCTCGGCTTGGTCAAGGTTTTCGCCGCGCGCCACCCACTGGTTGAGACGGGCTGCCCTTACCAGCTTCCAGTCTTTGCGAGCAGAGATTCGGTCAGCAGCAAAAACTGCAATCCGGCGACCCAGCTGGTTGGGCAGGTACCGGCCAATAAAATAGGCAATGTTCAGCCCATAACGGCTGTTGATAATACTACGGGCTTCAACGGTCCTGATCGCATTCGCTACCATGGATTTACCATTTTAACATGAACTGGTCGAATAATTGGCGGATGTGCGAAAAAGATTCACCGATGAGGATGGACACGAGGCACCTGGTTAATGTGATGATATTCACTCGAAATCATAGCCGTTTATCGGTTACGATGGAATTAAGCGATAAGTATAATGATTGGATAAGATAAGTCTAAATATGATGGATAACGGTGAGGACGGTACAGAATGAGCGAACCCTCAAGGGTTGAACAACCCGTACTGGAAGTAAAGACTACTGCAAAAAAAGGTCCGCGCGGACAGGTAACCATATTCGCCAACTGGTGCAAGGGCTGTGGGATTTGCGTTGCCTTTTGCCCCACGGGTGTGTTAGCGTTGGATGACGAAGACCACCCGGTGGTGGTCTATCCTGAAAAATGTACCGCCTGTCATTGGTGTGATACTCACTGCCCAGACCTGGCGATCATAGTCAAAAAGGTTGATATATAAGGAGGGCAGATTGACTGTTCGATTAATGCAAGGGAACGAAGCTGTTGGTTGGGGTGCAATCGCGGCGGGGTGTAAATTTTATGCAGGCTATCCGATTACACCTTCCACAGAAATTGCGGAGATGTTATCTCGAGAACTACCCAAGGTGGGGGGAAAGTTCATCCAGATGGAAGATGAGATAGCCAGCCTGGCTGCCTGTATTGGCGCATCGGTGGGGGGTTTAAAATCACTAACGGCTACCTCAGGACCGGGATTTTCGTTGATGCAGGAGCATATTGGTTATGCGGCCATGACTGAAGTGCCGGTAGTGATTGTTGACGTCCAACGGCTGGGACCCAGCACAGGTCAGCCGACCAGCGCCTCGCAAGGGGATGTAATGCAGTCTCGCTGGGGTACCCATGGAGATCACCCGATTATTGTGCTTAGCCCTGTATCGGTCAGTCAATCTTTTGATCTGACGGTTAAGGCTTTTAATTTCTCCGAGAAATACCGCACGCCGGTCATCCTTTTAACCGATGAAGTGATCGGGCATATGCGCGAGAAGATCGAGCTGCCAGAGTTTGACACAGTCGAGCGGGTAGAGCGGATTGCAACAGATGTGCCGCCTGAATGGTATAAACCTTATGGTGACAGCCTGAGTGACGTGCCGCCAATGGCAAATTTTGGAGAGGGATATCGCTACCACATTACCGCCTTGTTCCACGATGTGCTTGGTTACCCAACCACACGCCTGGATGAGATCGACCCGTGGATCGAGCGAGTACACCGCAAGATTGAGCGAAATCTCTCCGACATTATCTTGGTGGAAGAGGATTTATCGGAAAGTGATAAGACCGTTGTGGTTGCGTATGGCGCGTCAGCGCGCAGCGCACGTCATGCGGTCAAACTGGCACGTCAGCGGCGAACTAAGGTTGGGATGGTCACGTTGCTAACGCTCTGGCCGTTTGCCGAAGATGAGATCAGCCGGGTGGCGAAAACTGCCAAACGCATCATCGTCCCTGAAATGAACCTGGGGCAGATAGCCCTGGAAGTTGAGCGGGTGGCAGGGCGAAACAAGGTAGTGAGGGTTAATCGAGCCAACGGTGAGATGGTCACACCGCAAATGATACTCGAAGCGATTGAAGACAGGTAATTATGCCTACACAATCAGAACATACTGAATACATGTATTTACGCCCGACCAAGAAGTTCCCCAATGTTTGGTGCGCCGGCTGCGGAATCGGAATTGTGATGGGGGCATTGATTCGGGCAATCGATCGGATCGGGCTGGAAAAGGATGACGTCGCCCTGGTTTCAGGGATCGGCTGTACCGGGCGGATGCCGGTATATATGGATTTCAACACCATCCACACCACGCATGGAAGAGCCCTGGCATTCGCGACGGGCTTAAAAATTGCCAAACCGAATATGAAAGTGATCACCATCATGGGAGATGGGGACGCCATGGCGATCGGCGGCAATCATTTTATCCACGCAGCCCGGCGTAATATTGGCATCACTGCTATCGTGGTCAATAATTCCATCTATGGGATGACGGGTGGGCAATACAGCCCTACCACACCGATTGGTGCCAGGGCAGCAACTGCCCCGTACGGCAATATTGAACCCCCGATGCCTATCTGCGAACTGGCGAAAGCTGCTGGAGCAACGTATGTGGCTCGCAGCACGGTATATCACGCGGTCGAGCTGGACCGCTTCCTTGAGCAGGCGATCCGCAAGAATGGCTTCAGTCTGGTGGAAGCAGTCAGCTATTGCCCGACGACTTTCGGGAGGATGAACAAGCTCGGTTCAACCGTTGACATGATGCGCAAGCTAAAAGAAACCAGCGTCTCAGCCAGCGTGGCTGAGAAAATGACTCTGGAAGAGCGGGAAACTAAGATCGTGCGCGGGGTGATGCATGATATTGAAAAGCCGGAATATACCCAGCTGTATGAAGAGCTGGTTCAAAGGGTGCAGGCAGCACAAATTCCCAACCCGGTGAAGGCCTAAGGAGGTAACCTGTGGCGAACAAAAAAAATGGCACTCGCATGGAAATCCGGCTGGCAGGTGAGGGTGGGCAGGGGATGATCCTGGCAGGGATTATCCTGGCAGAAGCTGCGGCGATATACGATAACAAGAACGCTACCCAGACCCAAAGCTACGGACCAGAGGCGCGCGGTGGTGCCAGCAAAGCAGAGGTGGTGATTGCACAAGGTGAGATTGACCACCCTGAGGTGATCATTGCAGATGTGTTGGTGGCGATGAGCCAGGAAGCATGCGATAAATATGCCGGTAACTTGAAAAAGGACGGCCTGTTAATCGTGGACCAGGAAAGGGTAGGGCGGGTACCATCGAGCCATGCCATCAAGGTGCCAATCACCCGGCTGGCGCAGGAGAGCAGCGGCAAGAGTATAACGGCGAACGTGGTGGCTTTGGGGGTGCTGGTGGGATTAACTGACGTGGTCTCGCGCAAATCGATCACCCAGGCAGTGGCAGCGCGGGCACCGAAAGGCACCGAAGAGATGAACAAGTCGGCGTTAACGGCAGGGTTTGCCGCAGCTGACCTGGTGGGGAAGAAACACCCTCGCAAGGCATAGATTTCGGTTATCAGACTGCAGTTCAGTTACCAGGAGCTTTTATTATTGTGAAAAGCTCGAGCTGCATTAACTGTGGACGTTCACTTGACGTCCATATCTATCCAGTATAAAATATAACTACAACTGAATATTTCCAATTTGGGTGCCATATCCCCCGGATGGGATGGCTTAAAGGCGAAGCCGGTGTTTGATGTAGTTACATAGTCCGGCGCTGTAGCGCAACTGTAAGGGATTTATTCCTCAGCCAGGTCGCCCGCCCAAGTTGGGTTCACCACCGCCTCGCTCATAGGAGATGTGAACGCATGCACCTATCAACCAGCATGATTTTCACCCCTGTCCAATTAGCGGCAGGGGTTTTGTTTTTAGCAACTTAAGAATGAACCAGGAGAACATCATGAGACAAAAGCTTGCACTGTTTATTTCACAATCCCTTGGTCTACTAATCGTCACTGGATTAGTGCTCTTTTTCCAGCTGGGTGCGGTAAAAGCCCAGGGAGTGCCCGATCAGACCGGGGTGATCGAGGCTGGATTATCCTATCTACAAACCCAGCAGCAAGCTGATGGGGGCATCACAGGTTTTAGCGGAGTCTCCGACCCCGACACAACAGCCCGAACTGTGATTGCATTTACCACGGCTAAGAAATCGGTGCGCGAAACAGCCTCCTCGGAGGGCAAGTCTATGCTCGATTATTTGGCCACCCAAGCTATAACATTTACCCATGACACAACGGGCACTTTATTTCCTGGTCGGGCGGGCTTACTGATCACGGCAGTAAAGTTGGCTGGTGAAGATGCCTCTGGTTTTGGAGGGATGGACCTCGCTGGAGAGTTGGAAGCGAGTTTTCACCCAGACACGGGCGCATACAGCAGCACCGCCAGTTCAGATTTCAGCAGTGGGGCTGCCAGTGATCTGAGCCAGGCGTGGGCAATTCTTGGGTTAGGTCTGGACGGGCGGCAAGTGCCGGTGTCTGCCACCAATTATTTGATTAAAACCCAGGCAACGGATGGCAGCTGGGGCGCGGGTGACCCAGATACAACTGCATTAGCGGTAACTGCGCTGCTTGCGAGTGGGAATATGACCAAGGAAAGCCAGACTCTTCAAAACGCGATCCAATATTTCCACGCGACACAGGCACCTAGTGGTGGCTGGAAGCCCTCCTGGGACACCGACCCTCTCAATGCCGACTCGACCGGCTGGATCCTTGAAGCCCTGGTCTCTGCTGGTGAAGATATTCGAGGTCAAAGTTGGAATACTCAACAAGCCAATCCGTTGGATGCGCTAATGAGCCTGCAGAAACCGGATGGTTCCATTGGTGGGACTTATGCCAACAGCTACAGCACGGCGGAAGCCATCATCGGTCTCTCAGGCATACCGCTGGCTAACCTTGGGGCTGAACCTGCCAGGTATAAGGCTGGTTTGGTCATTTTCTACGGGAACGACACGCTCTTCACAACCTGCATCAGTTTTACTGAGAGCAGCATCAACGGATTGGATCTGCTTGAACGCTCAGGGCTGGATGTACAAACAGCGACCAATCCTAACCAGGGAACAGCGGTATGTAAGATCGGTGAGGTGGGAAGCCCATCCAGCGACTGCTTCGGAGGCATGCCAAATTATTGGTCATTCTGGCAAATGGGAACAGATGGCTGGGAATATTCCGTCAAGGGTGCCGACCTGAGCCCGGTTACAGACGGGGTTGTGAATGCCTGGAGCTGGGGCACCGGAAACACACCGGCATTAATCACCTTCGCGAATATCTGTGAAGGCGTGGCATTCGTCTTGCCCACCTCAACCCCAACGTCTGCCCCAGCAACCACTACCCCGGAACCCACCATTATTGCAACCAGTGTCTCTGCAACGCAACCTCCAATTGCGACCTCAACGCCCGCAGCTACGCAAAAGACCCCGGGCAGTTACATTGTATATGCATCGATCCTGCTGGTATTGGGCGGTCTTATCATCTACCTGATCCGTTCACGCCAGAAATGATGGCAATATCACTTTAGATTGCGCAGGAGCTTGTTAAAAACGATGAAATCCCGCCTGTTCAGCCTGGCTATTTATCTAACCGCCACAATCTCGGGGATGATGGTGTTGTTATATCCATTCTTTTTACCCGTTGCATCACGGCAGGAAGGTTTTGGGACATTGCGCACGGGTGAGATGCCACTGATGATGACCTTCTTACTGGGGCTTTGCCTGGTAGCGTTATTATTTGAAGCGCAGGGACAGATGGTAAATACCAAGCTGATCGCGCTGTTGGGAATTTTAGTGGCGATCAACTCGGCTTTGCGGTTTATCGAGACAGCCATACCGGGTCCGGGTGGGTTTACCCCCATCTTTTTCTTGATCATCCTGGTGGGATACGTATTCGGGGGCAGAGTTGGATTCCTGATGGGTGCGCTCACCCTGCTCGTCTCAGCGCTGGTGACTGGAGGTGTGGGACCATGGCTGCCTGCGCAAATGTTCACCGCCGGTTGGGTGGGGATGAGCACCATTGTCCTCCGCCCGATGGCGAAAGCGATAACTCCTGGAAGAAACCAAGCATCAAAAGCTGCCAATCGAAAGGAAATCTATTTGCTGGCTGGCTTTGGGCTGATGTGGGGCTTTTTGTATGGTGCCATCATGAACCTGTGGCAGTGGCCTTTCATTGCCGGACCGCAAAGCCAGTCTTATTCTGCCGGTCTGGGATTCCTGGCTACTCTTCGGCATTACCTGGCATTCTACCTGGTGACCTCCATGGTATGGGATGCGGTGGCTGCAACCGGAAATTTGTTGCTGCTGTTGGCGCTTGGGGTGCCAGCCCTACGCGCGTTGCGGCGTTTCCGCCAACGTTTCGAGTTCAGTTATACACCTGAAACCAGAGGTGATTTGGATCGACAGGGAGAGCATCTTACGCCGTGAAACAACCCTGGGCGTGGGTCAGTTGGCTGATTGCAACGATCGTGATCCTATCCATCACACGTAACCCGCTGTACCTGGTGCTCATATTGATGTGTGTGGTTTTTGTGGGAATGACCCTGCGCCAGGCGGGCTCAGAATCAGCCAGCCCGTTTACCTTGTGGAAGTTAGCTGTGTGGATCATGCTGCTTTCCACCGCATTCAACGCCCTTACCTCCCATTATGGCGAGACGGTGTTATTCACCATACCGGGCGACCTGCCGCTGCTGAGCGGACCAGTGACATTGGAAGCCATGGTATATGGCGCTACGAATGGGTTGGTGCTAACCGGCATGCTGGCGAGCTTCATGGTGTTGAACCTGGCATTGACCGTGCGGGAACTGATCAGCTTGATCCCACGGGCATTCTTCCCCTTGGCAGTGGTCACTTCAATAGCAGTGACCTACCTGCCGACCACTCTACGCCAGTTCAGGCAAATCCGCGAGGCTCAAGCCATCCGTGGTCACCAGATGCGCACACTGCGGGATTGGCTACCGCTGTGGATGCCCCTGCTGGTGGGTGGGCTCGAACATGCCATGCAGCTGGCGGAAGCGATGACCGCGCGTGGGTTTGCCAGTGCCAATCCAGAGGTGAGGGAAGGAGGAAATACCCCGCGGCTTTTTATCATCATCGGACTGGTGCTGCTGGCATTCGGATGGATTTTACAGCTAGGCGGTGCCGGGTTGAATGGATTAGCCTTGATTGTTGCAGGGACGATCATGATGTTGGGAGGGTTGTGGTATCTGGGCAGGGTGTCGGCACGGACAACTTATCACAGCCCTGGATGGGGCTGGCAGGACTGGCTGACCGTGATGGTGTCACTGGGAGTACTGGCAATCTGCACGTTACCCATTCTGGGTGTAAGCCATGAGTCGCTATATTATGACCCTTATCCAACCCTGACCATGCCGTCATTTGATCCGGTGCTCGGATTGGCTATGCTTGGATTGTTGGTACCCGGCATCTTAATTCATTATAAATTTACCAGGCTGGCAGGGGAGGGGAAGAAGCGAGGAAGCGAACTTAATGGCACAACCGGATTTTGAATATCATGGAATGCTGACTCATCCTGGGATTTACTGTATGGGGGTACCTCGTATTGCAAGGATAGTAGAACTAAAGCGAATGTTATAATTATTGGGCATTTTTACACAGGGAGAGGGATAGAGAAAATGTCTGAATTGTGGCAAACCAATATACGAAAGTACCAGAGCATTATTGAGGCAAACCAGGGACCCAAGGTAGTGAACGTGGTATCGGGCAGCCCGGCAGACCAACAATACTGGCAGGACCGGCTGCAAAAGACGCGCCAGGATGTGTTCAGGGCTGATGGAGACACGATGATCGTCTCCAGCCTGGAGACTTCACGCAAGGGAAATTTCTTGGGCAGTGTGAATGCCTGGTTGGCACTGCAAAAAGCATTACAAGGTAAAACTCGACCACCGGTGATGTTAATGAACATGGTATTCGGGCAGGGCAAGCGCCTGAGTCCATTCACCCAAGCGCTAACCAACCGGAAGCCGGCTTTCCCAACACCGATGTGTGCCACCAATGGTGAGGTATACCTATGCACGGTGGATGCTGCCTCCATGTCTGCCACACTATGGCTGCGCCACCTGGAGACCAATGGCTTCCAGGGAGTGGTGATCAAATGGGGAGATGAGGCGGTGATACCTGGGAAAATATGGGAAGCTGAGGCTACCAGTTACCAGGACGTTGACGGGATTCGTTTTGTTTGGCAGACCGTGCCGACAGAAGACCTGGCGCGTGAGAAAGAGTGGGTGGAATTCGACGCCCGCACCTTCCAGATGACCTACCAGTTCACCCGGCAGGGATTGGAGGGGTTGAGAAAAAGATTATCCGCACGCACTACTGACCACCACGTGGGGGTCAACCTGGGCAGCCTCGGAATCAGCTACCGTTTGATGGAAGTGGCTGAGCAAGTATTCAGCACTGACGTTTTGGCGCCGGGCAGGTGGGTGGATTGGGACCCCTACACGTGGATCGCAATCGCCTGTCAGACTGAAGCGGATTGGAGAGCTGAAGCAGCCTATGAAGACCTGATTGGTAAGAGCGGTATCCGCGAACTTGAAATGCGAATACCCGATTTTTATCAAAAAATAAACGAGATGCGGAGCCTGTTCCACAGACGTTACGGCAGGCAGCCGGTGATCAAGGTGCTTGATTTTGGTGAGCCTTACTGGATGGATTGGGGTCTGCACCTGAGCCTGCGGCGCTCATTGGAAGCAATGACAACCGATTCGGAACAGGGTATCACCCTGCGAGAATTATTCCAGCTGCCACATGAACGTGATAATAAGGGAAATTTAATTATCCGGAGTGAGGTAGCAGAGGGTGCAGACATACGTGATTCGCTGGTTGTCGATACAACCATAACTGACCGGGATACAGTATTGCGGGGAGCTGTGATAGTGGCAGGCAGGCACCGCAAGCTGCAGATGCCGTTTGGGGGCAGTGCCTTATTCTGTGCTGCGAATCGTATGGAATTCAATGGACCACATTCGATCGCCTTTAAAGCGGTGGGTGATAAGATCATTCTCAATGAGGGAGATCGCATGACCCACCTGTATACGAAAGCAGGCAATGTGGTAATGCGGACGAACGAGTCGATGGTCAATTATGAGGGAGAAAACTATTCGCAGCCTGTGATGGGCAACCCATACTCATTTGAAGAAGCGACCAGGCGGATGTCTGAGGAAGACACCCGCCTGGTGGAGAAACGCTGGTCAGACCAATGGTCTGCTTTGGTGGAGTAACCGTGCAGCTACGGCTGAACTAAACCGCTCAGGGTTTGTGCAGAGGGAGCATCGGGGGCGGTGATCCAGATGGTTGTGTCCCCCGATAGATATAGCGTTGTTACCCCGCCATCGTAACTCCAGGTGGTGGTATTCCCCTGGGTGGTGCCCGTTACACCAAAGCGATCAGTGGCATATTTTTCGAAAGCAGAGGCGAATTCGGCAGCGTCGTTGCTGGTATCCCAAACAGTCTTCATTACGAAGGCAGTTTGTCCGGTGGCATCGTTATGAAGGACAACATAATTATCACCACCCCAACCTGCCGTAGCTGATTGGGCGGTAGTGTCATCCAGGCGGGCATTGGCGTCTGCCCCACGCGCCAGGATCAGGTAGGTGTACCACTCACCCATCTGGTTGCGCGAGACTTCACGCCAGCCTTCACCGAAGGCGCTGGTCAGGTCGGGTAAGGTCACTGGAATTGGCTTATCAGAAGGGTAGAGATTGGGATGCAGGATCTGCTCGGTGGAAACCGGTGGATCCTGGTATACCGCATCCACTGCTTGCCACCCCCCGTTAACGTACATATCCTGGACAAAAGTCGCACCCTGGTCATAGGGGAAGACGAAATCTTCCTTGAGAAATGCCGGGGCGCTGTCATAGATAGGGCTTTTCAAAGAATTGTAAAAGTCAGAAATTTGTTGTTTATCCTGGTTGGTGGCGTAATTCTGATACCAGAACGTCTGCGATAAAGTGGCGTCGCCTTCAAGCAAGGCTTGAATCCCTGCACAGCGCTCGGTATCCACCTCGCACGCATCGTCGCTATAATTGAGTCCATTCTTGATATTGTAGTTTTGGTCCTGCAAGACGTGGGTGTACTCGTGCGAATAGGTCAGTCTTTCCGGTCCCTCAAACCCCTGCCCCTGGACGACGAACATCTCGCCAGTATCGTTGTCATAATACCCGGCGACTTGCTCACTAAGCAGGTCGATATAAAAATTACGAAAATCAAAGTCAGATTCGAGCAAACCGATGGTGGAAAGCTCCAGGACGTCATCGGCAACCTCTTCGTCAGTGTAGTCTGCCAGGAAGTCGTTGATCACATTTTGGCGTAGCTCATCAGGTGAAAGCAACACCACCGGCACAGGATGAATGGGCTGCAGTCCGCGTTCCTGCTCCACCTGAGTTTGGATCTGGTCAATCTCGTTGGTCAGCGCGGCATCCAACACGGAAGTGGGGTAGGGAGTCTTGGTTGGTTCTTCCGAGGTGGGTGAAAGAGTACCTTGAGGTGAACCAGCTTCAGTATTGGCAGGTTTCTGGGTAGCACCGACCTGGGGAACGGTGGTACTCGTAGCTTGGGCATCGACAGAAGCTGTAACCTGGGCTTTGGTCGTAGAAGTAGCTTGGGATACCTGACTGGCAGTGCTGGCGAATCCACATGCCAGGGAACTCAGCAGGAAAAAAATTATGATGACATAGCCTCGATGCATAGCACTCTCCTGTCGGCAGCAATAACGAGATATCAACCTCCCGCAGGAACCAGAGCTGCGGGAGGTAAGTGGATCAGATTGTTATAATACTAATGATGGTGTGCAGCTTCAGCGGCTTCAGCTTCCGCTTTGGTCTTGTGTACAGTGCCATCTGGATGGTTAGGCGGCGAGTAGACTGTGTAGAGCTTCAGCTGCTCCTTGGATGAGGTGTTAATCACGTTATGGAATGTACCTGCTGGGACGATGACTGCATCGCCGCTGTGCACCACATGCTCTTCCTTCTCATTGAAGACGAATTTGGCCTCGCCTTCCTCGATGCGGAAGAACTGGTCGACGGTATGATGCACCTCATCTCCAATTTCCTCACCTGGCTGCAAGCACATCACCACCAGCTGGGCGTACTTGCCAGTGTATAGCACCTGGCGGAAATAGCCATTCTTCTCAGTCAGTTTTTCGATATCACCAACGTAACCAGTCATAAGATTTTGCCTCCTAATATTATGATTTTGGACGTTCTTTATTGTAGGTTGTTTTCAAGTATAGCATAAGACGTGTTGTGCTCGCAGCCCCCAGTTATTTGATAAACATCCATGAAGGTTAAAGATAAAACCAAATTATTCAAACCTATAAAGCATAACACTAATCACGGTTGGGGAAAATATGCCGTCAATTCCAGGGTAATAGGAATATATTTTTTAAAATTATACTCAGTGTTTTCGTACTGACTAACAACCCAGTGAGAAAGTGATTAAGGTTTTCAAATGCGAACGGCAGGTCAACTGATCGCTCTGAGAGCGCTAAGGAATAAGAATGATAAAATAATCAGCGTTGATCATTCTCCTCAAATCATTGATTATATATATTATATAAAGTTGAGCAGGTTACTGCATGGATGTATCCACCAAAGAGGTCAGCAGCACAGCGGCAGTGAATGAAGCCGGAATTTCCAAACCGTTCGTTTGGAATAGTCTGATCCTTTTATCAGGCATGATAGGGTTCGGTATCATACTATACGGCACTGTGTGGGGTGCGGCGCTCGCAGATGATTCGTTTTTCTATATCAGCTCGGCACGAAATTTGCTTAACGGGCAGGGCTTTGATCTGGTTTCGAAGGTTCCACCGCTCCTACCATTGTTATTGAGCTTAATCGGATTATTTAAAGTAGATCCATTAATTTCCATCCGTTGGCTAAACGCCTTCCTTTTTGCCCTGAGTATTTACCTGGTTGGGCGGATTGTGTTCAAGCTGACCAGGTCTTACGCATTTTCCCTGTTAGGCGCACTGTTAATGCTGGTCTCAAGCACGATGATCATGGTGCATAGCTGGGCGATGAGCGAAGCACTGTATATCAACCTCACCTTGTGCGGGATTTTGGTATACACTGCGGGTCACAAAAACGGATCTTGGAAAATTCCATTTTTCACCGGGTTGTTTTTTGGGTTGGCAGCAGCAACACGTTATATTGGGATATCCTTGCTTTTGGCGGGAGGGGTAGTGTGGTTGACTGAAGCCGGAAAGACAAATCGCGTTCGGGTCCGCAACGCGATTATTTTCAGCATTACCGGAGCGATCCCGCTCCTGGCATGGATAATCCGAAACCAGATCATTACGGGTCAGCCTACAAGCCGGGTGTTTAGCCTGAACCTGATGCCTAAAAGCTTGTGGATCAGTCTGTTGAATACGGTATTTGTTTGGTTCCTCCCAGGTCGATTTGTGCATGGGAAAGAGCTATATTGGCTGGGGGGAGTAATTATAATATTAGCCATCTCATTGGGAATTTATATATTTCGGTACACTAGAAGTGTCTCACCAAAAGATCAATCGCCTGGGATGCAAAAACCTGTTATCCTGCTGTCGTTAAGTATTCTTGCTTACATGGTCGTCTTGATTATTTCACGCTCATTTTTTGATGTTCGCATTCCCATGGATGAACGTCTGCTTAGCCCGGTGCTGGTGATGGGGTTGATACTACTGGTTTGGATTTTGGAAAAAATATGGAAGATTAAGCGCTGGCTGGCTTATGGCATCGTGGTACTTATTAGTTTGATTATGTTGGTCACCAATCTCACTCGCTCTACCGAAATGGTCCAAAGCTACCACATCGAAGGAAGAGGCTACGCATCGGCGAGGGATCATATTTCTGAAACCTACGCGTATTTACGAAACCGGCCGGATATACCCATATACAGCAATGCTTTTGCCGCGATTTATTTCTGGACAGGCCGGGTGACCAACACACTGCCACCGCCGATCGAAATCGCAGCAATGAAGGAAAACATGAAGAAAACTGGGTCGTATCTGGTACTCTTCGATTCGATCCCGGTAGAACTTTTTGGAACAACGAGGGAGGAATTGACGGCTGGTCTGGTCGAACAGATCAAGCTGAGTGAAGCGACGATTTATCGATCTCCATAAGGAAATACCAACCCATTCAATATCGGGGAACGAACGTTTTCCTTGGCTTTGCCAATATTCCAAATTATTCAAGCCATGGGGGTTGATCGGATGCTCCGCAAGAGCCAAATAGGACGAATGAGTAGAAACTATCCTACTCGTCTCATTTACTTGGTAACAATACTTACTGCCCCGATTCGCCCAGTGTCGCCTGAACCTGTAGCTGCTTACCATTCCGTACCAGGGTAAGGGTTACTTTATCGCCGGCAGAATAGTGGAACAGGGTGTTGATATAGGCATGGGTCTCATCCAGAGTAGTATTATCTATACCGGTTATGATATCCCCCACCTGCAGTCCTGCCAGGGTAGCCGGGCTGTTGGCGGTGACGTCAGTGACGTAGACGCCATACTGGACGGGTAAACGGTAGATTGCTGCCACTCTCGGTGTGATCGGCTGCCAGCTGATGCCCAGGTTGGGACGGGAGACAAAGCCACTTTTGATGATCTGCTCAGCGACCACGCGGGCGGTGTTGATGGGGATGGCAAATCCCAAACCTTCGGTAACTGTGCCTGTGCCGCTGTTGCGGATGATGAGGGTATTAATGGCAATCACTTCTCCGGCCAGGTTGACGAGTGGCCCACCTGAATTTCCCTGGTTGATGGCGGCATCGGTCTGGATCAATCCATCGATGGTGTAGCCCTGACTGGTATCAATCGAGCGTCCGGTAGCGCTCACGACACCCACCGTAACGGTATTCTTGAAATCTCCCAGCGGTGAGCCAATTGCAATGACTGTTTCACCAGGGTTCAGGGCATCAGAGTTGCCCAATGTTGCTGCTGCGGGTACTGTGCCAGAAATTTTTAGCACCGCCAGGTCGGAGTATTGATCGGTGCCCACCAGGGTCGCATCCTGCTGGCTGCCATCGGCGAAAATGACCTGAAGCGATTGAGCTCCTTCGATGACATGGTTGTTGGTGAGGATGTAGCCATTGGAAGATATAAATACCCCACTACCGGTGGAGGTCGAATCACCGCTAAAACCGAAGAATTCTTGCTGGCCGGGAATAGTGCCAACGACGGTCACCACGGAAGGTCCCACCGTTTGGACAGCCTTGGTGATGGCTGTCTCGACATCGATCGTATTAACCTCCAGGGTTTGGGTTTGATTGGCAACCGGGATCACCTGCTCCGCAGCCTGAGTCGGTATAGCCGTGACAACCGGCTGGTCCTTGCTCATCAACTGGTACACGACAATTCCGCCTGCCATTGCACCGAACAACGCCGTACCTCCCAGGATGAATACGGCGAGAATAAATCCAAACAGTTTTTTCCAAGACATGCTATACCTCCAAGGATTCCCCGGTAAAGTCATTCAACTACTAATTAAGTATAAAGGGAGGAGGTTCAGAAATTATTAAGATTAGATTTGTGAATTATATGGATACCCGTACAGCATGGTTTCCGTCAATCAGAGACTGTGATTGAATGCAGCTTCACCCGGTTGCTCGTATTGAAGGGTTGATCGTTGGACCGATTCCAACGCCGGAGGAAAAAATCCACCAGACCGGAATGTGATTAACATTGTTCAGCCTGGTGAATTTTATTGCACCTAAATGTAATCACGATGTCGATATAAGAAATAACCGAAAATCTCCACAATAAATCAGGAACGGGTTTTTTATCCAGTGGCAGCTTCTTTCGTGTTCAAGTACCTGGCCATGAATTATTCCAATCCTCAAGGCAGGGAATGGCCTGTTTTTATTGCTGAGCCAAAATTAAAGATATTAGTTGCGGGCGATAGTTGCCAACTGTCCGCACCCGTCGCTGATATATTTATATTGCCACATTTGAGTTGGTCAATGACGAAGTTATCATAGCGAATATCCAGATTGGGTTGGTCGTAACTAAAGACGATCAATCCCACATATCTACTCCCCGTAAAGTAGCTGTCAGATAATGAGGCTAACAATTTACCATTCGCATAGGCGATGATCTGAGTTCCATTGCGATCAACTCTGATCTTGTTCGTTGCCGTACCCTGGTTAATGTTCGGAGAATAACCCTCAGCAAGTGCGGAGAAGGAATTACCGTTATAACGGTAAATGCCGTACCAACCATCCGGGTAGACTTCCAGGGTATAGAAGGTGGACCAATCTTGTGAAAGTCCGAAGACCAACCCATAAGAACCCATCACGCCGCTTTGGTTGCGTACATCGACACTGGTGCTGTAATCAGAGACCTGGATGCCCGGACGGGCCCCTGCAGCATAGTACGTAGGTCGTATGAGAATGCGGTATTCACCATTTTCATAGGCAAACAACACTGTATCCGCATCTTCGTTCGGCCAACCGCTGTTGGGATTGCTGAAATTATCGGTGAAGAAAGGCACACAAGCCCGATTGATCACGGGTATCATGGCGCGGTGAACATCTATTGAGGAAGTGCCAATTTCAGCCACCTGGATCAGAAAATCGCTGCCAAAGAGGAATTCAGTTTGACCATCGGAATCGATATCGGAGAGAGACATGCTATTGATCGTGCCCCAATTACCGTTATATTTATATTCCCAGAAAAAGGGATAAAGGTGTGAGCCGATCCAAAGCACGCTTTGGTAGGAACCGTATTCTCCCTCACTGCCCAACAGGATTAACTCGCGAATACCATCCATGTCCACGTCAACTGTTTCGAGATCTTTTAAACTAACATTGCCGAGGGAACGTTGCCATCTGATTGGAAAAGCCAGACCGCCCCAAGCCTGCAGCAAATGGTTTGAGCTAGCATCAGAATACACTAATACCAGATGGCCATCAGAATTTGCATCTGCCTCAGAAATTGCTATCAGCTCACCACCCGATATTGACCTGTGAAGTTTTTCAGTCCATGTGCTTGAATCGAAGAGGTACACACTCAGATCGGTTATGGCGGCGATATCTTTGATGCCATCGTCATCCACATCTCCGACTGCGATGTCTCGAATAAAACCATCGAGCGCTCCACTATCCCATTGAACGATATTTGATGCACCGTGATAAACCTGTAAATTTTGGCCTAAGGCGACAACGATTTCTTCCACCGCATCATTATCAAGGTCCATCAATTCTAGCGAATATGGGTAACCACCGACTAATACTGGGCTTGTCCATTCAACCGAATGATTGAGACCATCGTAGGATTGAAGGCGTAAGTCATACCAATTATCTCCACCCACGAGAATCTCCAAGGCTGGATCAGTGTCCAATTGGCCAATATCTAATTTATAGATATCGTAGTACAAATCGCTAACCTCAGCGGACCAGTCGACTTGATGGGTAAGTCCGTCGTATACCCTGATTGTGCCTCCTTCGTAACCGCTGGTTGTGCTTCGAGACGCCAAGACAAATTCTCCCTGACCATCCAGATCGACATCGTTGGCGGCAACATAGAGGGGTCCATCCAGGTCATCACTACCCCAATCCACTGCCTGGTTGATCCAACTTCCGACGAACAAAGCATCCTTTCCAGATGAGGATAGTCCGGCACCCCAAACAACTTCGTTGATCGAATCATTGTTGGTATCACCTACCCCAATACCAAAAACGCCGTGTTCCGGGTTGGGGATAGCCCATAGATAACCTCCATCGGTGCCTTGATATCCTGTCACACTACCCCACTGTCCATTACCGATCAAAACCTCACAGATTCCATCTTTGTTGGTATCGGCAACGGCGACCTCTTTAGTGTCCCCTAAACCATTTAACTCCCATCGAATTGAATGAGTATCTCCCTCAAGGACGTAGGCGTTTTCCCAGTCAGCGATAAAAGCAATCTCAGCCCGACTGTCTGAATCTACATCGCCGGTATCCATACTCACACCAAAACCGCCAGTGTAAGCCCATTCCTGGGTTTTTAGCTTGGCATTCAGGATATGACCAATATCTCCATTTACGACGATCTCATTGATTTGATCGTTGTCGATGTTGGCGACTGACACCTGATCTCCACCGAACCCGTTTGCCTGCCACTTGAGGTTGAAATTGAGGGCATCATAGACATATGTCGCACCTGAGCTAGGGATCACAATCTCCATACGGCTATCATCATCTACGTCTCCCACGGCAATGTCGACAGGATAAGCGCCATTAGGAAGGACAAAAGAGTCAATCAGACCATGGGTGGTGCCATTGAATAATATTACCTGACCATCTTCGGTGGCAATATACAGCTCGCTCAGATTATCAGAATCACGATCAGCGGAGGTAATGGATAAACATTGAAGGTACTGGCTGTACCAGATGGTGTTATAGGTACCATCAATTTCGTAATTTAGCACATAAGCATATCCATTACTACATGCGGCGATATCGACCTTGCCGTCCTGATCCAGGTCGGTAACCACAATTCCAGGAGGGCCAACATTATCGCTGATGATGCCAGTCGTCCAGGTTGGGGTAAGGGTGGGTACAGTGTACGAGGAGCGGGTGGCGGTAGTTTTTTGGGCAGGTATTGAGGCGGCTGAAAGGATAAGAATCAGAAAAGCAAGAATGATTTTTAATTTTTTGTTTTTCATCTTGGTCCCCAGTATCGAGATTATTTGGATTGATAAAACTGCACAGTCAAATGTGAAGAAGTTACCCTCTTTTATGAATAAGGTAGATGAGGGAGTATGCGAAAAAACAGCCTAAGCCGATAAATTTACTTTCAATAAGAGAAATCAGACGATTTATTACGCAAATTATGAGATTCGTGAAATGTTACGCTTAAGCCTGGCTATATCATAGCAATAATATCCGGTGATGTCAAATATCCTTTATTATTGGATATTAAGCGAGTGATTTTGTTTCAATTGTCTGCTCAATATCCGTTGGGCGGAAAAATTGGTGTTGTAATTGACACAACCCCATGATGGCAGCTATGGATTTGCTCATGAGAAGCAACTACATGATGGGGAATAAGGGTGAAAATACTGTACCGTCGGGCCTGGGAGAGTAAATTTTTTCTCGAATGAATGCAGGTAAATTTAAGCAAACCCTAATCCCTTAACCAGACGTTCTAAAGAATAAAGGCATATAATCACATTGATTACTCTGCTTTGGGGAGGAAAATTATTAACATCAAAAAATGGAATTCAACAAACTTCGTCAGGATATCTGGAATATTGATTATCCTGGGAATTGGATTATTCTTGCTCGTCAGCTGCGCTCCTGCAAGTATGGTTAATCCAGTTGGATATTCTGAGGCTACGCAGACGTTTCAGCCCCCTGCAGCGACGCCCACCAAACAAAAGACCCCCCGCGGGACAGTTACTGCTACCCCGGATTCAACCCCAAATACGACGGGTGTCAGCCAAAGTACCAGTGTCAATGGTGCACAAACAGCAGGCAAGATCAAAACCGTATTCGTGATCATGATGGAGAACCATAACTGGTCGGACATCCAAAACAACCCCTCCGCACCCTACATCAGCCAGACGCTCCTGCCACAGGCATCCTATGCTCTTCAATACTATAACCCCCCGGGAAATCATCCAAGTGAGCCGAATTATTTGTGGTTTGAAGCAGGCACATCCTTTGGAGTGAGCAATGATGATAGTCCTGACGCCAACCATCAAAGCACAACCGATCACCTGGTAACCTACCTTAATAACGCAGGTTTCACCTGGAAAGCTTACCAGGAGGGCATCAGTGGAAAGGTGTGCCCGTTAACCGATGCAAAATTTTATTCACCAAAGCATAATCCGATGGTCTTCTTTGATGACGTGACCAACAGCAACGATCCTAAATCGGCTTATTGTATCGCCCATGAACGACCGTACAACGAACTACAAACGGATTTACAGAATAACACTCCAGCGCAATATAACTTCATTACCCCCAACCTGTGTAACGATATGCATGGTACTGACGGTTGCCCTAGCAACGATGCGATAAAAAATGGTGACAACTGGCTGTCTACACAGATTCCCATGATCATGGAGTCCAAGGCATATCAGCAGGGAGGAGTGATCTTTATCATCTGGGATGAATCTGAAAATGGTGATAACCCGATCGGTATGATCGTACTTTCGCCCTTTGCCAAAGGTGGTGGGTATACCAACACCATCCATTATACGCACAGCTCCACACTGCGTACGGTCGAGGAGATCTTCACTCTCACCCCCTGGTTAGGTGATTCGGCGAAGGCGACCGATTTAAGCGATTTATTCAGTCAATTTCCATAAAAAGAAGGCCAGGAGAATTAATGCTCTCCTGACCCTCTTTGAATCTAGGCTGTCAAATTACTAAGGCGTTACTACTGGACAGTCGTTTGGAAGGACGCTATCTGTGCAAACTATGCGGCCCTGATATGAAGGGCTCAGTGGGGAATTGGCTGTGACGTAGTCTGCCAGCACCTGATCCATGATATTCTGGGTGGTACCGCGTGCGTAAACGTTCGGATACCCATCTCCACCCATCGCCATGAAATCATTCTCAGCGATGATGTAAGTGGAAGCAGAGGTCAGATCGACAGCGGGACCAGTACAGGAACCATCAGCAGCCTGGCGTACAGCACCTAAGACCCGGCTGCCAGCAGGTAACCCTAGATCATAAGTAAAGCACAAACCAGACACCTGCGGGAACTTGCCTTGAGCGCTGGGCATCAGCGACACACCGTTCTCAAGGTAAGTCTTCAATTCAGCTCCATTGATTTGTACAGTGAAGACGACATTACCGAACGGCAGCACTGCCAGCACCTGCCCACGGGTGATGGGGTAAGGCGGTGGTGTGAACGGTGGGCAGAAATCACCTGGGAGATCTGTAGCAGGGCAGGTCAGGTCTGCGCGCAAACCACCCGAGTTGGTAATGGCAAAATCAGTGGTGTAAGTTTTGCGCAGCGCGTCAGCGGTCACATCACCAACCTTCGATTCGCACAGCCGGCCATTTGAATTGCCACAAAAATCGGAACGAGGGATGGTAACCGTTGAATTCCCAACCACCGTGTTAAAGATGGGACCCAGCTCGGCATTGAGTTGATCGATATATGCCTGGATCGCTGGATCGGCGATGATGCCGATATCCCACGGCTTGTGAAAATCTGCGGTCGTATATACCACCTTCTTGGAATTGGTATCGATGGTGAGGCGGATGCGGTTGAAACGCTGCCCAGAATTCGGGCTTTCGGTCACCAACATGCCTTGATTAGGATTGGTTTTTAGGTAGGTGATATATTCGGTATGAGTATGTCCACCGAAGAGTGCATCAACGCCCACCAGGTTCTGAGCCAACAAGAGAAGCTCGCTTGATGGAAGTGGGTCAGTGACATTCGTTCCATCCATGCCCATATGACCAACGGCGATAACAGCATTCACGTTGGATTTGGAGCGCAACCTGGCAGCTTCAGTATTGATGGCCAGGGCAGGATCGGTGACCATGAACGGGTCAAGATATCCGGGGAAGATCAAGCTTGGCAGCTCGGGTAGGGTAAAGCCGATCACCCCGAGCTTGAAGCCACCAAAGTTGAATACCTGGGAGGCTTTCCATTCTGGCGGTAGTTTATTGTTGTTGGCATAAACGACATTCGATGCCAGGTACGGATAGTCTGCCAATGGGATGAGTACTTGCCGCAGATACGCTGAGCCACGGTCAAAGTTGTGGTTACCGAGCGTATCGGCAGACAGGCCCATCATATTTGCCACTTCTATTGAAGGTGTATCACCAAAGAAGTTGGAGATAGGAGGCGAAGCACCGACCAGATCCCCGCCGGAAAGGGTGATTACATTGTAATTCCCTGTTGACGGGACTTCTGCGCGATATATATCAAACCAAGGTTTCAGGTACGCAGCCCCACCGATTCCGAAGGATGGACCCAGGGTATCAGCAGTCTGCGATAATGGAGTGATCTGCCCGTGGAAGTCGGTTATATAAAGGATCGTGGCTTCCTTATATTGTCCCGGAGAAGGCAGCAGGTTGTAAAGGATTTCGACCGCGTGCATTGATCGGACCGGGTACTTTCAACAGGAATGAAAGCGTGGGGGCGAGATCAACGGCGCGGATCCCGGCAACTGGACCTTGATGGCGGATGCCTGGTCCGGCAGCAACAAAGGTAGCATGCATGTTGACACCATCCGCAAGGCTTACCGTCTCAGGTAAGTAGCCGTGCTGCCCGAAGAACTGGGAGAAAGCGATCGTCGTGTGCAGTGTGGCCGCATCGAATTGGTAGGGTGGGTTCAGTACCACCACCACATCACCACTGCGATTCGGATGCAGCGAGTCACTGCCGTCGACGTTGCGTAGCTGTTCCTTCTTCATGATGCTCAAGACTACCTGGGCACCTGGGTTGGCAGGATCGGTCAGGTTCTGGAATGCGTTGATGATTTCTGTCCTGACCCCTTCATAGGTCTTGCCTGCGGGAAGGGTTGGATTTACATAAATCTGCGCTGTTCCTCCTGCCCAACAAGCTTTGGCATTATTGACTGCACCTGTGCCGGTAGCTGCTCTGCAGTTGCTGAAGACTTCAGTGCCATCACCGTTCATCTGGATACCAGCACTGGTAAGGACCATGCCTGCATTCACTGCCAGCCATTGGGCGCCAAAACCATGGTCGGAGGCGGCAAAAATGTTCGGAGTGCCGCCGACGAGTTGTTTGCCCAATGCCAGGGTTTCATCTGCTTCGGCATAAGCCTGGCGCAGGAAACCATCTGCGATTTCGGGAGTGATCACCAGGCCATATTCGGTATAGGTGTTGTAATAAGGATTGGCAATCCCATTGACCATGGGGGTGGTGAGTCCGAAGAACATATGCGAGAACTCATCCGTGGTCGGTGAGCCTAGCATGAGCAGATCAGGTACGAACCCCATCCCTGGCACTGTTCCGCCACCCACTTTTGGTACAGGAGCCGTGCCGAGTATATAGTTCATGTAGGCAAAAATAGCGTCAGACCACTTTAGCCCCTGTTCGATATAGGTAGCTGAGTCGACCAGACCAGATTCGAAGATGGCATAATCAGCAGCAGTAGAGCTGGGGAAGAACTTGTTCAGGTCATCTTCGAAGTCGCCCACATAACCACAACCAGCACAGGTGGCAACGGATCGAGCGACAGAGGAGAAGAAAATGGCGAACTTGCTCAGGTCAGGTTCGAACATCTGGGCTTTAACAATGAAGCCAGCAGTTTTACCCGCAGGATTAGCCAATGTCAGCTTGATATCAGCCCATTGATACTGCATCAGGTCTGCTACCTTGAAAGCCCCATCTTTTAGGTTGGCGTTGGCGACGATCCAGACGTGGTCATAGTTCGTTGCAGCATCGTCGGTAGAATCGAAGACATAGAAATCATATTGATCATTGGGGATAACGGGTGCTGGTGGGGTTCCAGCGGTATATGAACCTAAATCAAAAGTTCCTTGTTTAGCCGGACTGTAACTAACAGGTACATTCATCCAGCCTGAAGCATCTGCAAGATCAATACGCTGGTACTGGACCCCAAAGGCATTGGCACCAGCAGGCTGACCTGGAACATCCCAGTTGGTCCACAAGCCGCGGTTGGAGTAGAAATTGCGATAATCGACGACCGGACCCTGGATTGGGGTCGCAGTACGTGACCCGCCGGACCACTCGATCGAAGCGACTTTTTTACCAGCCCGTTCGGCAAATTCAGCAATCGTATCCGCCTGCAGCACACCGGCGCTAAAGGCAGCCGTTCGGTTGTTGAAGCTATCGCCGGCGCGGAAATACGTATTGTTGGTTGAACCGGTCTCGCCTGGGTAAGCACCGGTGGCCAGTGTATACCAACCGACCCCGGTATTGGGTGGGAAAGCTTGAACTGCACCATTATTGCCTGCTACACCTTGGGCCATCAAAGCGGCGTAGGTAGGCATACTACCTTCAGCGGCATAACGCTCCATCAGGTCTTGTCGCATGCCATCGGCAGTATAAAAGATTGCGGTAGGGTTCGTGGTCGCTTCAATGTTAGCCTTGCCTATACCAGATGCCGGCACAAGACCAACCAATAACACTACCGCCATGGTTAAATAGAATAATCGTTTCACGTACATCCTCCTCTCATTGATTCGTACGTATATTTAGCTAGCTCAAAAAGGGAATCCCCTGGGATTCATCGTTCCACGACAACAGAGGGGACATTACTGACGTCTTAGAACAGATAAGCCTGTACTAACACACCTCCTTTCCGATTACCCAACGCGGCTGGCAATAATGCATGATCTCCCTGTAGGTCTATTCTTGAGCGCAAAGCCAAGCCTTGGATTAGACCGTGCTTTCATTATAGCAATATTATTTGAGCAAGTCAACTTGAATTGACCATATTTGGCGTGAATTTACCTTAAAAAATTGAAAAAAAACAATATAAATTGTGAGGTTGTATAGATGATTCTATCAATATTGATTTATTGACAGGGGCTTCAGCCAGGTGATTTTCCAGGGTGATAATGCGGCCACTAAAGTTGTCAGAAGGCGTGCGTAGTTGAGTTTCAACTTAATTGACTGGTTAAAATCACTGATAGCAAGATCCGGATTAACTAAACAAAAATAAGCCTACTTACGATCGTTGAAGGCTTGATATAGCCCGGGATTGTGTCGATCGCATGACCAAAATCACTGATGGCGTTATCCAGGTCACCGTGTTGAGCATAAGCAACACCACTATTCTAGTATTCCTCAACAGTACCAGGTGTGGGTGAGCTATTGTTACAACCTGCAGTGACAACAGCCTGGAAAGATAATGCTAGGAACACTCCAAAACCTTGAATATGTTTTTTATTTTGACGAAGCGGCTAAGAATCTTGTGCATCTAGTTCTCCTGCCAAATTTTCAACCTGGGTCATATGTATCATTATCTCAGTAAAGGGGCAATAACTGAGGGCATAACCAAGATCACCACACTTTTGTAACTCCTGTTGTAGGGATGGTTTTCGACTTTGCGCATATTGTGTGCTCTAGGTGATATTAAACTACCTCATCTGATAGAATAATATTATGAATGATAGATTCCGCTACTTAATTGTTGGACTATATGCCTGGCTGGCTTCTACCTATTTCGGTGTAGTTTTACTTGACAGGTTATATACCAACCAGTTGAAAGGCGTTCTTGGAGATACTGAAAGCGCAATTGTGTATTCTCAGGTCTCAGATACCTTACTCTGCATTAGTTCCCTTGTGGTAATCTCTGCTATTGGAGCGGTTGCTGTTTCTTGGAAATCAGGGATGGCTAGAAATTTATTTATTGCCAGCTTGTTAGTCTTTTCCCTAGAATTAGTGATACCCATATTTTCATTTTTGATCAAGAATGCACAAGGATTATCAGGAATCGAACTCTTTCCGAGTGGAATTGCATCCGTTTTGGCGATGATTGGACTGTATAAATATTACCGGGGTTAATTGTACTTACTTCCCTCTCCCAACGTAACAATCGATCCCATCTAGCAGGAGACCGCATATCCGTTTTTAATATTTTACTAACGTTGCGCGGCGAACAGTTGCAGGGCCTGGCCGGGTTACTATAATGCCTGCAGGGCTGGTATGAAAATTTAACATGGGGATAGGAGTTGTGAAGATTTAAAAACGGAATGGATAATTTTGTGCATCTGCATCCTGTTCTTCGGTTATTTACAATTAATAATAAGTAGTTAGACAGGATGAATGACAAATTCATCGAAGGCATCTTTTTCCACCGCAGATAGAACCTGGAATGCCTCAACAAACATATTCGTCCGTGTTGATCCGAATCGCCTCGCACCTGCCTTGAGAAATTCCAGCACCTGGTCAAGCGTCCTCACCCCGCCCGCTGCTTTCACCAGGCACTTCCCTTCCACTGCCTCGTACATCAATCTAACATCCTCCAGCGTTGCGCCTCCTTCTGCATATGCAGTGGAGGTTTTCACAAAATGGGCACCTGTTTGGGTAATCCACCGGCAAGCACGCAGTTTCTCTTCCTGTGTCAAGTAACAATTTTCTAAGATCACCTTAACTATGCAACCCTCTGCAGCTTGTACCACACCGTAAATATCCTGGAGAAACACCTCCCGCTCCCAGTTTTTAACGCCGGGATATTCATCACCATGTCAATCTCCTGTGCTCCTAGCTCCATGACGATTCTGGCCTGGAACTCCTTCATAGTTGGGGTCTCGTTGCCATGAGGAAAGCCGATTACCGTTCCCACTAATACACCTGAGCCTTGCAGTATCTTACCCGCCAGGTGGATGTAGTGCGGTTGGACGGTCAGCGTGGCTGTTCCGAGTCGGGCGGCTGTTTCCGCTGCCTGGATTACTTCATCCTGAGTGGCATTTGGACTGACAATGGAATGATCGAAAAATTTAGAAAAAATTTGAGCATCCATATATATTGTCTCCTCCAGGTTGATCCTGCGATCAAGATCGGCTAAAGCTTAGTTCCCAATGTATATCCTGGAAATTAAATTGTCGCGATTTCTGTGTATAGAGGCATAAACGCCTCATACGCCCGGTTAAAAATGCCATATAGTTTTTCGTATTGAGCAGTCAGGTATGGATTTGGGTCGATTTCATCCACAATCGGAGTGAGTGACTCTGCCAGACTCCAATCTTTATACATGCCCACTCCAATACCGCCAGCCAATGCTGCACCAAATGAAGTCGCTTCAGCCAGCAAAGCAGGGCGGTGGATGGGAATACCATAAATATCTGCCATGATCTGGCGCCAAATTCGTCCCTTGGCACCGCCGCCGATCACACGAATGTTATTTATTTGAGCTCCCTGGTCGCGAAAAGCTTCCAAAATTACCTTTAAGTTCATGGTGATTCCTTCGAGGGTAGCCCGAATAATGTCGGCGCGGTTATGGCCCATTGTCAGGCCAAAATAAGCTGCCCGTGCATCCGGATTCCAGCGGGGTGAACGCTCTCCCAACAAGTAGGGAAAGAAAAGCAGCCCATGTGCACCTGGGGTAGATTGTTCTGCCAGTTGGTCCATCAATTCATAGGGACTGATAGTTTGCTCTTGGGCTTGCTCTTTTTCTTGCAGGCAGAAGGTATCGCGCAACCATTGGTATGCGCCGCCAGCAGCCTGCATGCTTCCGCATGGGCTGAACATACCGCGCATTAGATGAGCCCAGGTAAAAGTCCGCATCGATGGATCATAGATAGGTGTCTTGCTTGCGATCGCTATCCATGATGATGATCCCAGGTAGTTATAAGCAGCACCTTCCCGCACAACACCCGCTCCTGCGGCAGCACAGCAGCCATCTCCACCTCCAATGACCACTGGGGTTCCGGCAGCCAAACCAACCTCATCGGAAATCGAAGGCAGCACCTCTCCAACAACATCAGTCGATTCGTGAAGGTCGGGTAATAATGAGATGTCCAAGCCAGCTGCGTCCAGCATGGTGGAAGACCAGTCATAGGCTTCCAGATCGTAAAGGTTCATGCCTCCAGCATCAGAGAAATCTGTGGCAAATTTACCTGTTAAACGGGCTACGATGAAATCCTTGGCGTGAACGAATTTATAAGCCTCGGAAAAAATTTCAGGTTGGTTATCGCGCACCCACATAATCTTGGCAGCAGAATAAGATGAACTGGCACGATGCCCGGTAATGCGGTAAGCATTTTCCATCCCAACTTTAGAAATCAGATGCTCTGCCTGGGGAACGGCACGCGTATCAGCCCAGATAAGCGCGTTTCGCAACGGGCGAGCTCGGCGATCGAGGACAACACAACCCATCATCTGACCACTAAAAGAGATACAGTCTACCTGTTTAGGAGCAATCCCCGTCGTGTTCAACAGTTGTTTTGTCGAAATGCAAACTGCTTTCCACCAATCCTCGGGATTTTGCTCCACCCAGTTTGGCTGGGGATATTCGGTGCCATAGGTGGATAACGAGCTCGCACGGACCCCTCCCTGTTCATCGAACAGTGATGCTTTATTTCCAGTTGTACCAAGGTCGTGAGCCAGGATAAATTTTTCGGCCATCAATCTCCCTCTACGTATTTCGATATGATATTCTCTGACGATTTTGTAAAAACCTCGAGCAACCTCAGTTGGTACAGAAATGATAGGGCAAGTTCGGCGGGTTGGAGGCTATCGCTTCCGACCAGGTCGGCGATGGTGCTACCTTGAAGATGTGGTGGAGCGCTAACTCCGATTGCTGCAGCTGCCTAATTGCCGAACGGATCGATGTGCAGAAGTAGTTGATAATCTACTTGCGTCGAGAAAATATTCGGGCAAGTTTTCCTAGAAATTGAAAGCTTTCCTTAAAACCAAATTTTTTGATTACATACAGCTGTAATACGAAATAAAGAATGATGACAAATAAATATATCCTGCCTGCACCATATAGAAATTCTGAAGAATCACTTTCTATTATTGATGTTATTAATGCCAGAGCACTAAAGAAAAAAGTTACTGCCTGGAAATATTGTAACCAATTTGGAACTACCACTGGTAATGGAATTTCACTTGGTTCGGGTTTCTTTAACCTAGTTGATGGTGTATCGACCACAGCTGATAGCGGCGTTGTGGTTTGGGCTAATGTCCCTTGAGCTGGGTCTGCTGTTTGAGTCAGTTCTGCAGTTCCCATTTTTAGTGCCAGCTTGTGATGAACATCGCTTATGAGTGCTGTCACAGCTCTATCCGCGGTACCTTTATCCTCATCATCAGTGGCTTTTATTAGCGCCTCAACGATTGCTTCAGATGATTCTTTACTATCACGTAACTGATCAAGTGCCACATATCTTACTTGAGGATCGTCACTTGCGAGCATTTCTAGTAACTTTTTATCAATTGCCATTGAGACCTCTGATTTTATTATCCATTCAGTGCATCAGGATTCTAATACCAAGGAAGCTCAAACCAAATATGCATAACAGGCACAATAAGATTTTTCTAAATCTCCTTTGTTAGATGGGTGGTGTTGGCACCGAATCACCCGGGAGACGTGTCTAAAATGCCCTCGATTTGCCTGATCAGCCCATCGATTTCTTCTGTACAATGGTTCAAATCCTGCTCATACGGGAATAGCAAGACCGGAGACGAAGCCTCACCCTTTAACCACCCATCCAGCAATAGCTCTAGATCCTCAAATTCCTGTGGATTAAATAATTGATCAACGGTTTCTCTCACCCTTTTTATTCTTCTCTGCAACAGTGTAGGCGTATCAATAATGATCCTGATGATAACATCCGGTGGAGGCAAGAAACTCCTTACGAGATGATAAAAGCGTTCACACATACAGAATTCTTCTGCGAGCAGATAACCTTTGTTATATAGATTTCTGGTAAATACTTGGAAATCCTGGTCGATGCCTCCATCCATTATTGCGATTTGGTTATCCCGCCGAATTAGTAGCTCCTGTTCGCATCGAGATAGCAAGAAATCCATCTGATTCGCCAGAGCCCACCTATGTAAGTCATCGGTAAAATCCTTTTGAAAAGGATGCTCTTCAGGGATTTCCCAATATGGGGTAAATGACCCTTTATCACATAAAAGCCTGGTGAGGGTTGTTTTGCCTGCTCCAAGGTTTCCAGCTACTGTGATCAATTTTCCCATTTTGTTGCCTCCTTAAGTCAGGTAGTTAAGGGATCTGATGGCTATCATCCATTCGCAGCCGTGGAGGGGTCAAGAGGTGGTCTTCAGGTATCTAATATCGATGCTGGATGAACCTTTGTAGGCTTTGACCGGGTCACCATAATAGCCGAAGGGGCAGACGCGCGGCGCAATACAACGGCAGGTGGGTAAATGTAGCATTTTGCATAAGTCTATAATGTCGATTTCTGTATTTACAAAATAAGTTCGATAAAATTGTTTTCCAAAAATATCATGAATACCAGAATTATTAATTCCTTACCGCCAGAATTGCCACCATTTCTTATTCATTGATTTTAATTTTCTTGCCTGTGACAGGAGAACTTGCTCAATAGCCTTAGGATCAGCATCAGGATCTGCAAATATAGGTGGCGAAAAGATACAATCGCTAACCGTAACACCATTTTGTTTCATTTGGATTATTACCTTATATTCAGCGCTCAAATAGGCAATGGCTAATAAATCTTTTATAGGAATACCTTTCTCAATCTCTGACTGCACATACATAACAATTTCATTCCATAGAGGTATCGATGCAAGTGGTTGCTCGGTTGATAAATGACCGTATTTATCAATGCGATGATATGATTCGTTGAATTGTGCTCCAGTATCATCAAGCAAGGCACGAGCATAAGCTATCGGTAATAACTCAAACAATTCAGTTGCCATCTTCGGATCGAGTATTTCAGCAATCAGACGCTGATATATTTCAGAATTATCCAAAGTGGGATTATTTCTATAAATCTGAACAGCTTTTGTTATTATTTCTCTCATGAAGGTATTCACCTCTTTATTTGTTCCATTAAAACCTGGCCACGGATCTGACCACGGATACCAGGGAGATCACCTGGAATAAGTTATATTGATTGCTGACAACGGATCCGCTAACAGCCTTGCTCGTTCATGATATTCGGATTTCGACCAGCCATTTGAGCCAGTAGGAGCCCCACATCGATGGGAATACAGCGCGCAGCGGGAATCCATGCTGGACTGGGAGAGGTGTGCCATTAACTTCATAAGCCAGGAAGTTATCATCCAAACTGGCCGTTTCTAGAGGAAGCTTCACCTGGTACCCGTCTGCGCTCACCAAGGTGAGCTTTGAGGCGCCTTGCTGTACTCCTGCCAGCTCCAGGATATACTTAATAGGCACTCCAGTCCAGGTCGCCCTATCGATAAATACACCGGGACAATTCAGCTCAGGATCATCGGTTATCTTCGGCATACAACGTAACTCATCATAAGTCAGGCTTAGGGGGTGGTCGACAAGACCGGTAACTTGTAAGCGGTAGGTTGCCAGGTCAATCTGTTGAGGGCGACCGGTGATATGTAGTCCGGTCTCGCTGTCCAATTCGTTAGGCGTGAAGGTTTTATCTGGCCAGGGAGGTTGGTTGATCGGTTCAAGCTGGCAAGTACCGGTAGTGACTTCTTGAACCAGAGCTGTAGGAGTTCCAGTTTGTTGTAAGATGATGGAACCTGTCCCTGCAGGTGTGGGTGTATATAATGGAGAAGTGATCGTTGTCGGGGTTACGGTAACAGCAGCTGATATTTCCGATGGGATAACCGTAGCACGAGAAAAGGGGGTGCAAGCTGATAAAAAGATCAACAAAAGGGTTAGCTGCGGTTTCCGCATGATACCTACCAATAAGGGTTGTTTACTCATTCTCACTCCAGGGCGTGCTGTGCAATCTAACGGCGGATCTTTTATTGTGTTAGATGACAGAAATTGCGACCATTTGAATTCGGTTACGAGGGGAGCAGGAGCTGATAGCTCATATACGACCTAGCCTGTACGAACAGTGAAGTTACCCTTCTTTTCAGAAGTCATTTTATCGTAAAAGAGGTGATCTAACTGGTAAGCTCATTCATGAGCTTTGTCCTGCATTGACTTGATACTAGCAGCCCGGCTAAGCCTCTCCTCACTCAGCTTTGCTCTCTTGGCTATAAGATCTGCTTCCAGGTCTGAATAGTACTGATCCAGCTCAATTTTTGTCTTTGCAAGGTGGATCTCTGCAGCCTTCACTCTCCCTTCAGCTATCTGGACAGTATCATAATCTGGCTTATATATAATATCATCTTTCGAGAAGGCCTTACCTTCTCGAACTTTGAGAGATTGAAGTATTTCTCTTTGGACATAAAGCGCTCTCTCAGCAGAGCTGACCAGCATTTCCTCCCTAGTCTTCCTTGGTGATAGTCCAAAAGCAGATCTGGCTTCACCCATTTGTGCTGTCTGTGTGAACAAAAACTCTAGTGCACTTGTAAAGTCACCAAAGATATCTACCGATCGTACCTTATACACTTGCAAAAGATTTTCCCGTAAATCTTCAAGCTCTGCCAGCTGTTCTCTGACAGCATGTAGAGTTGCTACGATATTCTTCGTGAGCTGATCTCTCTCACCTTCCAGCTCTACTGCTTCAATCACTTTCTTTACTGTCTGTTTCCTTTCCATCGAATCAACTCCTTTGTGTTTAGTTGTATTTTAAGTACTCATAGCTGTCGCGAGAGAGTACCAATACCGAAATATCTATACAGTTCTCAGATCCTGCTGAGATCCCGTCTAAGTTATAGAAGTAGAAAATAGTATTTTATGGGTCTATATCTCAAATCTATTGTCCAATCAGTCCTCGAACCATCGATACTAAATAAGCAGGAGGCGCAATCATATTGTAACTATTCTGGGACACGCCAATACTAGTTAATTTACGGGTCGCAGCATGGTGACGAAGTAGATCAGTTCACCCCTTTCTTATTTGTGACGATAGATCAGCTCTGATCGCGCTCTAAATCTCCAGCATCAGGGGCCGGTATTGCAGTGCCTCCGCCAAATGAGAGGGTTGGATAGCCTCGCTCCCGGCCAGGTCGGCGATGGTGCGTGCCAGCTTGAGGATGCGATGGTAGGCACGCGCCGAAAGCTGCAACTGGCTCATGGCTGAACGGATCAGCGTGCGGCTGGTTTCATCCAGGTCACAGAACTGGCGCACTTCCGCCGGGCGCATATCAGCATTGCATTGGACGACTGAGCCAGTCAAATCGAAAGGCATACTTTCAGGCGGGCTGCTCTCGAGCAGCTGGCTTGCTGCACCGTTAAAACGGTCCCTCTGCCGCTGGCGGGCAGCCTCAACCCTTTTTTGGATGGCAGCAGAGGGTTCCCCCAGGCGCTGGTCGCTCAGTTTATCATAATCCACACGGGGTACCTCGATATGGATATCAATTCGGTCGAGAAGGGGACCGGAGATGCGCTTCTGGTATTTGGTAACGATGCCGGGTGAACAGGTGCAGGCTTTGACCGGGTCACCGTAGTATCCGCAGGGGCAGGGGTTCATGGCTCCCACCAGCTGAAAGTTAGCCGGGAAGGTGAGCGAACCCTGGGCGCGGCTGATGGTGACAATCTTATCTTCGATCGGCTGCCGCATTACCTCGAGCACGCGCGGTCCAAACTCAGGCAGCTCGTCCAGGAAGAGCACACCCCGGTGGGCTAAAGATATCTCGCCTGGGTGAGGCCAGTTACCGCCGCCCACCAAACCGGCATGGCTGATGGTGTGGTGGGGTGATCGGAACGGGCGGTTCTGGATCAACGGGACGTCTGGGGGCAGCTGGTCTGCCACCGAATAAATGCGGGTTACATCCAAGGCTTCTTCAATCGTCAGACGCGGTAAAATGCCCGGCATGGCACGTGCCAAAAGGGTCTTACCCGCACCCGGTGGACCCACCATCAGCAGGTTGTGGCCTCCGGCGGCAGCTACTTCGAAAGCGCGCTTTACGTGTTCTTGCCCCTTGATTTCCTTGAAATCGGTCTGAGTTTGGATGGGCAGCTCATCAGGTTTGATCGGTTTCTGTGGGGTGATAATGTGTCTGCCGGATAGATGTCCGTAAAGCTCGGTGAGGGTGGTGACCGGGATGACCTCCAGGTCGGGGATCAGGGCTGCTTCAGCGGCATCCGATTGAGGCACGAAGATACGTTTAAAGCCCTGCTGGCGAGCGACGACGGTCATGGGCAGGACACCCCGGGAGTGGCGCACACTGCCATCCAGTGAAAGCTCGCCTACCACCAGAGCTTCATCGCAAGCGGCCTGTGGCAGCCTGCCCATCATCACAAGCACACCCAGGGCGATGGGCAAGTCGTATGCCGGTCCTTCTTTGCGCACGGAGGCCGGGGCAAGGTTTACGATAATTCGTTTACGAGGGAATTCGATGCCGGCGTTCTTGACAGCGGCTTGAACGCGCTCTCGGCTTTCCTGTACGGCGGTGTCGGGCAAACCGACAATGGTCATACCTGGCAGACCCAGACCGGTGTCCACTTCCACTTCAACCACTACACCTTCCAAACCAATAACCGCGCAGGAAAATACTCGTGCGAGCATGGGATAAGTTTAGGACGTATTAGCTTAAAAGTCAACCGGATACCGAAAACGATATTGAAAATAATCAGGCTGATAAGATAGTCAGTGCAAATCAGTTAAGCTTTTATACGGCTTGACGATGCCCTCCTATCGTTGTGTATATCGAAAGGCTGATGTAATCGAATTATTCATGAGGAGGCTTAAGTGGAGCTTGATAAAGCTGACTAAAAGGTATTCTGACATCCATCCCCGAAGAGGTGCCTGGATCAAACAAGATCACCTGGTAGGTGAAGGAATGGGGTGCACCATTGATGTTGACTCCGGTTACTATCACCTCATAGGCAGTATCAGCCGCCGGAGGCGCACCGAGTGAGATTTCAGGCACCCATACTAACGTATTCTCACCATATCCATTAACCACAGGCTGCAATGCGACAGGGATATTCTGTCCGCCCGAGCTCATCGCCACTGAAGCGCCCGAAAAATCGGCATCAGCATAAGCAAAGGACCAGCGCGGAAAGACGACCTGGTATGGAACGTAGCCACGCGGTGGCCAGGCAACATACTCCTGGCGAGTCGGTGGTCTTGGATTCCACATGTTCTCGTCAAAGACCCACAATGCATTTGAGGACCAATAGCCACCGGTGTTTGGAATATCTCCAGTTCCCATCTGTAAAGTCTGTGGGTACAGGATCCATCGCCGGTGACCTACAAAATAATTACCGCTGCCGGGGTCTTCCATATAACCAGTGATGGCTGTTGGTCCATAGACTCCCAAATACAAATTCGAGCTGCCTGCCGCCTGAGCACCTTCAGCAGTGTAACACAACCAGCTGGGTGGCGGATTATGGCTGAGCTGACCATTTACACTCATCATCAACGCGGCTTGCTGGGCTTTGCGGCTGTACTCGTCGGATAGCTGGATGGTGCCTGGCACTCCAGCCATGGAGCGAAAATAATTAATCCGAAGCTGTACGGCTTCCCGAAAGGCTGGTGAAGTCTCGCCCGCATTACAATCTGCATGATTGCCAGTCCAACCAACGGGAATGCCTTCAGAAGCGTGATAGACCTGGTTGAAATAGTCGAGTGACGCCTGGCGATCGTTTGGATCGATCCACGGCACTAATTCAGGCGCCCTTTGGATCAGCGGTAAGTAGGTATCGATCGTTGCTAAAATGTCGTTATCTTCCCCTATAGAATACGAATTATCGCTTTTAAACGATAGGGGAGTGTAACCAGGTAGGGCGAACGCATGTAAAGCATCGGTTTGCCTAGCCAGAATAAGGGCAACCAATAAAGCGATACCAACGGCCATGACCAGAATGGCGGTCATTCGCATCTTCACGCAACACCTCCAAAATAATTCATCTTATGGTGGAACAATTATTCACAGCATGTGATTTAGGTAAACGGCCTTGTGATTGGTTCTTGAGGAGTATAGCCCCGAATAGTTTATGAGGAAGTATTGTGTCCGATACCTACATCCCGGGTTTCAATGTCAGCCCATATAGTAAGCCCAGGATGATCATCTCACCCAGCCCAGCAGCGATTGTATAGAACAGAGTTTGCACGGGGACGATGAACATCACCCACTGCGAAGCAGCGTTCATGACCACGCGAAAAAACCACACCAAGGCAGCAAAGCTCAGCCCTTTGATCAGTCCAGTCGCGCCAGGCAGGCTGTTATACAGAAGCAGAAATACCCCCGCCATGATAAACCCAAACACAAGGTCAATCACGATGCCCAAGATTGGATTTAGGGATGTCTTCGCGATTGGGTTGTACACCGTGAATAACCTCTGAGCGAGAGGATTGGCGTTGATCACTCCATCCAGGATGCCAAATAATATCCCACTGATGACGCTGATGATAATAAATGTAAGCATTGTTTTACCCTCCTCGTCTCTTATGGAATGAGCGTTTACTGCATATTGAATAAATCGTTAGGTTAGTCTACTACGATTTTACCGACTCATTCCAAATTGTGCCATTTTTCCCCTGGATAATATCTGTTATTACCAGGTTCTACAAAGTAAGATTTACAGAAGTTATGAATGCAAAAAGAATCGAGCATGTGAGGATCTCTGATGATCACCAGGTTTCGAAGAATCGTGCGTCGTGCTGATGCTGGCGACATCATAAATTGAGGGAATAATAGTTCAAAAATCCATCACGCTATCCAGTCCGCGATGAACGCCAACTAACCTGGAAACATTGCGGATTGCCATGAGAGCCCCAGATACATACGGCTCGGCGCTTGAGCCTGATTCGTAACGCAAGATTAGCTTCTGGTCTGGCATGCCGAAAATCGCATCCAGCGAAATGTTATAGCCTGGCAGACGCACAGAATGGACCTGCGATCCCTGCAGCCTGGCACCACGGGTCTCCCATGGACCATCGATCGATTCCAATGGAACGTCAAGCTGTGATTCTTGGATTTTTGACAGACGGTTGGCTAATTCTCGTGCAGTTCCGCTAGGCACATCTCTTTTATCTGCATGGGCGTAGTCAATGAGCTCCCAATGTGGGATATATTTTGCCGCGGTTTCGGCGAATTTTTGCAGCAGCACTGCAGCGATGGCAAAATTGCCAACAGCCAGAACGCCGCGTTTGAACTCCTGGGCAACACCATCAATTTCGAGGTAGTCGTCCTCACTTAGCCCAGATGTACCGACGACAGCATGAGCTCCGCCCTTGAGGGCAGATATTATATTAAATTTAGCGATTTCAGGTTTTGTATACTCAACCAATACATCTGGTTTGGTGGTGAGTGCTTCGGTTACGGTTGCGAAAATAGGCACAGTAAGCCCTTTTACCCCTATCACTTCCCCGAGCATTTGCCCCGCATGGCTTCGAGATATGGCGGAGACAAGCTCCATTTCAGGATCTATAAAAATACCTCGGGAAAGCTCAGAACCTGCCCACCCGGTGGCACCAGCCAAACAAATCCGAATAGTCATCAGTTATTATCCTCTACTGGTAGATTTAGATCTGGATCCGGGTTCACGTATCCTGATCTATTAACAAGTATATACTGATATTTCACATCGGAATTTTAAGGTCAACCAGAAAAACCGTTCGACCAATTTTATAGAGTAAATTATTCTTCTTCCAGGATCGCCGGGATAATCTTAGCGATGCGGTAGCTATTTTCGATCTCATTACCCAATTTTAAATTCTTTCCAATGGACTTGCCATAATGGAAGAAGTCTGCATATAGCTTTTCAGGGTCGGCATTAGCAAGCCAGGCCAAGCTGGGGTAACCCGCACCGATAATATTAGATATGGTGGCTTTGCTCGCCCAGGGCATTCGGGAGAAATCGGCGATGTTCACCAACGTAGAGATCACAGCTGGTGTAAGCCTGCTGCTTTCGGCGAGGGACATACGCCCTGAAGCCGTTCTCCCTTTCTCCAATACTTCCAGATTTGTCCGCACACTAAATTCGCGTAACACTTCGATTGCTTCCAAGGTCTCGGAGTCAGGTCGCACTAAACCGCTCATATATTTTTCCCCCGGAATAAACCAGTACACCAGAAACTTCAACACCATAATTATGTCAGGGGTGGATAAGCCAAACTGATCGACGAATATTTCAAAGCTTTGCCGGTTTGCGGTTCTTTCCTTCAGATCCAGCACATTTTGAATGCCAGCTTGATCCAAGCGGGTCATTATTTCGACCAATCTGGAATTATATTCGGTGTAGCGGTGGCGCGAATCACCCAGCAACAGCCTTTGGGTGTAATCGATCAGCTGCAGAATGGAAAAATTAAATGTAGAACATACAAATGGAAATGAAAATGAAACCTGGTACCGCCTGCATAAATCTTCATAATCCTTGACAGGGGGGAGGATCTTCTGTACTTCATCCCAATTGAAACTCATATGACCTCCGGATAATTATGACCATTTATAGAAATAACAATGGATTTTACTGAAAGTTGATATAAACTTCCACTGTAAACAATGATTAGCCGGTACAAATTCGCCCGTGTTACTTACGACCCGTTCACTTCGATCTCGGAATCCCTATCCATTTTGAGGTGCGATCCATGTACTTCTGATATTCTGCACCATACGTCACTAGGCAACCCTTTTCTTCCATCGCCACTTGATATGCCTGCACGATGATGATTACACCGGTAAGTAACAAGAAAACCCAGGACGCTGAGGCCAGGCTTACCCCAACTAAGATTAACAAGCTCGATAAGTATAACGGATGCCTTGAGAAGCGATACATTCCACGCGTGAAAAGCTGACCGAGAGGCGTGGTGGATACGTTTACCAGTGCCGTCAGGAAAATCACCAACCCTGCCAGGTAGATGATGATGCCTGCATAAAACCACAAGGTTCCCAATCTTAAAGGCAGAAAGATGGAATATGCCATCAGGACTAAAATAATTACCAGGTAAAGTAAATATGCATTCTTCTCTCCGCGTTGCTGTGGTGCTTCACCACCCATTTTCTTGTAAATCCCACCAGTCCCAACTAGTTTATCCACCGACTTCATGATGAGTGATTGAAATGGGAAGAAGAGCATCAGGATCCAGGCATTCCATAGTCCAAGCTTAAAAGCCGGCACCCATGACATGTTTTTACTCCTTGATGAGTTTATAGGGTGGGCACAGGTTCATTGCCGAATTTTGAATACTCTTCTGCAGACACATGAGCATTAAGTATACAGGGGTACTCGACTCAATGTCCATCGAGCTGTCTTCCGGTTCATGCCTGCTCCTCAAAATCTAGGAGTTTGCCTAATTATTCTACTCAGAAAACTATAGCAGATATTATTGTTGATTACAATAGAATGAGCATCGGACTTTCCATCTAAAGCCTATTCAACCATTCTCGATAATAGCTTTCCAGTGTGTGGGCGAGGGGTAAGCAAAAAGTTATCTCGGTATCATCCAGTCCCTAATAAAGGTAGAGCAAATGAAATCATAGACTCAAGGGATGCAAGTGTGTAAATTAAATATATTCCTATGACTTTACTAAAGATTTACTGATGATTTTAATGAAACCCGTTATAATTTACCTGCGTGAGACTGATCGAAAACTTCCAAATTAAGCAGGCTTGCTGGTCTTGTGCATATCAAATTGGTCATATAGCCAATTTTAATTAATAAGAAGTATTATGGTCATATCCACAAGGAGGATCCAAAATGACTGATCAGATGACCGAAACAACAAAAATGCCCGAGGAAAAACCCGTTCAGATGAACGAAACAACTAAAATGCCCGAGGAAAAGCCCGATACCTACCATGATCATCAGGCCTTAGTGCGGATAGCCGATATCGCTGGCTGGTTATCATGGTTATTCCTCTTGCTATTCGTATTAGTAGCGGGGATCATCGGTTATTTAGTGTATTACTTTATTCATAACAAAATCGCGTTTGAGCAATTTCTGCTAACCCTGCCAACTTTTTTGGTCCCATTTTTCTTGGGCGGTTTTTTCTGGGTTGCATTAAAAGCGATTGACGAAGCGATCTACCTGTTTTTAGACATCGAGGACAATACACGGCGATAACCATCACCCACTGAAAAATTAGGTACTTCAGAGTTCGAAATAAACCTGCTTACCCAATAAATCAGATTGGCTGATACGTTAACTCTTGATAGGCAGATTGCCTAACCCAGGCAAAGTCCTGATCATAATTCACCTTGGAAGTTAAGCCTGAGCACCGGAACGAAAGAGGTTGGGTTAACAATCGTTTCAGGTGTCGTAGGTGAATTATCAACACGACCATTGTGGCTTGGACTGGAAAGTTGCTGGATGTTTGAGATTCTCTAGCATCTGTATATAGTTAGACCTGGTGACATAGCGAACAGCCCAGTGAAAAGCATGGTCAGAGACAACATCAGAACGCCTGTGGATTATAGGTTGGCAGGTTTACTCAAACGCAAGTGAATGGCAATATAAGGAAGCGTGACGATGAATGAGCAAGCGTCATTGCAGAAAAATAATGATCTCACCAACCAGGAGCTGGTGGAGCGTGAGGCAGAATTAGCGCTGATCAACAGCGTTCAGCAGGCGTTGGCATCACGGTTGGACGTACAGGCAATCTATAACCTGGTAGGCGATAAAATACGCGATATCTTTGATTCGCAGGTGGTAATGATCTCCACCTATGATCCGCTGACGGATACCATCGAGCATCGTTATGCCATCGAGCGCGGAGAACATATCTTTGCTCCTGGTCGCTACCCGATCAAAGGATTCCGCACCCAGATAATACAAACAAGGCAGCCGGTGTTGGTGAACACCAATGTAGCAGAGCTGGCGGCGGGGTTAGGGCAGCACACCATTCCCGGAACAATTACTCCAAAATCGTGGCTGGGTGTGCCCATGATCGTGGGAGAGCAGGTGACCGGGATCTTGAGCCTGCAGAATGTGGACCGCGAAAATGCGTTTGACGACTCAGACGTCAGGCTCTTGCAGACCCTGGCAGCCTCTATGAGCGTCGCCCTGGAAAATGCGCGACTCTTCGATGAAACCCAGCGTTTGCTGCTCGAAACAGAACAAAGGGCTAACGAACTGCATATCATCAACAGTGTTCAGGAGGAGCTGGCTCAAAAGCTGGATATACCATCCATCTACGCGCTGGTCGGTGAAAAGCTGGAGCAATATTTTCGACCAGCTGACCTAGCCATCATGGTTTATGACCCCGATACCGATTTACTCTCCGCACCGTTTCAAGTTGAAAATGGTAATCGTGCTGTAACGCAACCATACAACGTGGGCGGTAAGGGTTTTATAGGCTACCTGCTTCAAAACCCTCAACCCCTGTTGATCGATGAAAAAATGGAAGAGACGGTGATCCAATATCAAAATGTATACTCATCCGGCAAAGAGCTCCCCAAGACGATATTATATGTTCCGATCATGGTCGGGGACTCCTTACATGGGGCAATCGTATTGAAAGATATGGAAAAGGAGCATGCTTTTGATGAAACCGATATCCGCTTATTGAAGACCCTGGCTAATGCAATGAGCGTTGCTATTGAAAATGCCAGGCTTTGGGAACAAGAGGCATTGTATCGGAAGGCGCTAGAGCGAGAGTTTGAGATTGGCAGGGAGATCCAGGCAGGTTTTTTACCCGAAACATTGCCTCAACCTCCGGGGTGGGAGATTGCTGCATCCATTAAATCTGCCCGCGAAGTTACCGGTGATTTTTATGACGCCTTCGAGTTGACAGACGGGAAGATCGGACTGGTTATTGCAGATGTGTGTGATAAAGGATTGGGTGCAGCATTATTTATGACCTTATTCCGCAGCTTGATCCGTGCTGTATCCAATATTGATTTCTTCACCAATGCCGAATATGCAGGAACGCTTAACGCGGCCAGGCGGATTGAAAATGCAATATCCCTGACCAATAATTATATTGCCCAAACCCACGGGGACACGAACATGTTCTGCACGATCTTTTTCGGCATACTCGATACCAATTCGGGTGTGCTGACCTATGTCAATGGGGGTCACATGCCTCCCATGCTGATCAATCAGGGGGGGATAAGGGAAAAGCTAAAACCCACCGGTCCTGCAGTAGGTCTGGCGGTTGGAACTCATTACGCAGTGGGAGAAGTGAGTTTTGAACCCGGTGATACGCTGTTTACTCACACGGATGGTTTAACGGATACCGTCAACCCCGAAGGGAAGTACTTCGGCGTTGAGGAAGTGATCCCATTGTTTACTGGAAACGAGAGTCTATCAGTCTTGTTGGACCAGGTGCAGGGTCAGCTTAGAGAGTATTCGTCCGGTACCATGCAAATCGATGACATCACCTTGCTAGCAGTGAGACGAAAATAGCTGTAATCGACCCAGCAAAACGTATTTAAGGTGTTGCTTTAACCTCACCACACGATGCCTTGCGATAAAACCTTTAATATCATATGGTCATCAAAAGATGGCGCCAGTCAACATTGCTTTCCATGTGGTTGAGAGAAATAATTGGAATAGAACTAATTAATACAAATTATTTCCAATTAATATAAGGTTAGTATTTTATAAAATAATAGCAGAACTAATGATCTTAATTTTCTTCGAGGAGTACACCAGGGATAATTTTTTTACCACCAAACAATCAATTCATTGTAATAATTTAAACAGGAGGAAAAATGTTATCAAGACGAGGCTTTTTCAAAATAAGCGGTACTTCTTTGATTGCCGTGCTGGCGATACGTAATAAGGTGTTACGCGTCCTGGCTGCTCCTATTCCAGGCGGCACACTGGATCCCTTGACGGTCCCAAAGTATCAAACCCCCATGCTTATCCCCCCCGTCATGCCCAAAGCAGGAACAATCAATCCGATGGGAAGTAAGCCCATCGATTACTACGAAATTTCGGTGAAACAGTTCACTGAACAGATCTTGCCGGCTGGACTTCCACCTACGACCGTCTGGGGTTACGGGTCGGTGAACGGTTCAGGCAGCAAGAATCCGTTGCTCCTACACCATGCGCCTTCACTGACCATCGAAGCGCAGGTAAACCGCCCAGTAAGGGTGAAGTGGATCAACGACTTGACGTATGATAACGGGAACTACCGACCGCACTTGCTGCCGGTCGACCAGACGCTGCATTGGGCTAATCCACCTGGCGGCGTGGCGGATCGCGATACACGCCCGACCTTCACTGATACACCTGGGCCATACACTGGACCGGTCCCCACAGTACCGCACGTCCACGGAGCGGTTGGTGTTGCTGATGACAGTGACGGTTACGCCGAGGCCTGGTATTTACCTGCAGCAAATAATATCCCAGCTGATTATGCTACTGAAGGCACCTGGTATGACTTCTTCGCGGGCAAGGCAAACGCGAATTACGGTGTGACATGGGGACCTGGGTTTGCTACCTTCCAATACCCCAACCATAACCGCGCTGCTACTATCTGGTACCATGACCACACACTTGGGATGACGCGCGTGAATGTGTATGCCGGACCGGCTGGTTTCTTCCTCATCCGTGGCGGCCCGAGCGGCGATAAAGCCGTGCTGGATTCCCGCAATAATAAAGCAGCTGTTCTGCCTAGCCCTGCCCCCAAGGACGGTGATAAATTCCCATCGAACAAGACCTATTACGAGATTCCGATAGCCATCCAGGACCGCGCCTTCAATACAGACGGCTCTCTTTTCTACCCGGATTCGCGGGAATTCTTCGATGGTGCCACAGATCTGGTTCCCGGCTTTATTCCGGATACCGACCTCTCACCTATATGGAACCCCGAGTTCTTCGGCAACATGATCATGGTCAACGGCAGCACATGGCCGTACCAGACTGTTGAACAACGCCGCTACCGCATCCGCTTTTTGAACGGCTGCCAGTCGCGCCACCTGATCCTGGACTTCGCCAGTATCCCAGGCGTCGAGGTATGGCAGATTGGCAATGAAGGAGGGTTCCTGGCAGCACCGGTCAACCTCACTGCCAACAACAACAACCAGTTGTTGATGGGCCTGGCAGAACGCGCTGACATGATCGTCGACTTCACCAATGTTCCCCTGGGTAACTATATCCTCAAAAACATCGGTCCAGACGAGCCCTTCGGCGGCGGCGAGCCGGAAGCTGACTTCGAACCAGCCGATATAGACACGACCGGGCAGATCCTGCAATTCCGGGTCGTTCTACCAGTGGCTCCTGACCCGACCACACCTCCTCAATTCCTGGTGCTGCCGGCGCTCACACCACTGCCAGCGCCAGTCACGACACGACCATTGGCGCTCATGGAAATGATGTCGATGTACTGGGATGGACCAGCTGAGGCTATGCTTGGCAATGTTGATGGAGATGGTATGCCGATGCACCATATGTGGATGGATCCCATCACCGAGAACCCGAATGTGGGCGACACCGAAATCTGGGAATTCTACAACTTCACTGCGGATGCCCACCCGATGCACGTCCATGAAGTGGTGTTTGAGGTGATGAACCGCCAGTCGCTCGTGACGAATGAGGACGGCGAAACTGAGCCGCCTGCACGATTGGTTGGTGATCCTCGACCACCAGAGGCCTGGGAGAGTGGCTATAAGGACACGGTCATTGCTTATCCGGGTGAAGTCACCCGCATAAAGGCGAAATTCGCTGTCCCCGGCCAGTTCGTCTGGCACTGCCACATCGTCGAGCACGAGGACAACGAGATGATGCGCCCGTTCCGCATCGGACCAGAGCAGGCTGGACAACCCTGAAGGCTAAAGTAAAGGGTCTGACTAATAAAATAAATCCATCTCTATACGGAATGATTTAGTTTGGGGGCACTATCAATAGACAGGCTGCCAGTATGGAGCCTGTCTATTTGTTCTTCAGGCATAACTGATATTAATTTTGCGCTATTCCTACTATATCGACATCGATTCCCAAAGTCCAACTATGAATAGTGCGTGCGACCCACAATTGGTGCTCCACCAATTAATCCCAATTATTCCAAATGCTGTAAGCGTAAATAAACTCTAAAATAACCTTAATCTTCCTTTTATCTATTATTGGTGTCGCGGGTCTTACCAATATCCGCAATGTTTGCATGGTTAAATTTGCGAAGATTAAAGAAGGGACAAGTTCATGGACACTTACAAGATCAACTTACACCCACCGCATACAGCTGCTCCAGGCTATCTGACATACTACGGTAGGGAGGCGACCAGGCAGCCCAGTACAGCCACTCAACATTCTTCTCTCCGATCTTTTAAAAGTTCTCCCCAGCCCTCATCCGCTGGCAAAGTCGTCGATGGCCCCGATAACCTTCGAGTGTGTGTCGATTATCACGACTGTTTTGCTCTAGAAAATGATATTCCGGCAGCTTTGCGGTCGATCAATAAATCGAGGTTGTCGTCGGTTGTGCGCCAGGCACTAAACCGCAATAATTTCCAGATCCAAGGCTGGCGAGCACGTAACCTCGATGGAAGAGCAGGCAACCCCATCAGCCTGGGCTTGTATCGCTTTGAAGGCGTCGGGGTGGAACATAGTGACTGGCTGGACTGGTCTGTCATCCTGAAGGTCATCCAATCACCGTCTAACCTCGGCTATTCGAATTATGATGATGGGGATAATCCGGCTCAATGGAATTATTGGAAGCGTGAGCTTTTGGTTTACCAATCTGGATGGCTTGATGGTTTACCCGAAGGGATCTCTGCGCCGCACTGTTATGAGGCTGTGGAAATGCCTGGCAGCATCGCCGGGATGTGGCTGGAAGATATTAAAGACACCTACACCAGCAGCTGGCCGCTGCACCGTTATGCCCTCACCGCCCGGCACCTGGGACGCCTGAACGGCATCTATATTTCAAGGCGTGCACTGCCCACATTCTCCTGGCTTAGCAGGCATCGCACTCGCCAATGGCTGAATTCAATTGCCTGGCAGAACTTCCCTTGGGATCATCCACGGGTATGGCAGCAATTTCCCAACCCTGAGCTGGACAGTTTTAGGAGTATGCTCCAGGATAACGAGCGTTTCCTGGCTAAGCTGGAGCAGCTGCCCAAGACCATCTGCCTCGGAGACACCAACCCGACGAATTTTATTTCTCGCCACTCGCCGAGAAAACTCGAACAGACCGTAGCGATGGATTGGTCATTGGCAGGTATTGAGCCGCTGGGGGATGACCTCGGTCAGCTGGTCTATGGCACCTATTTGAACCTGAAGAGCTACAAGTTGAATGATATCTCTGAGACGTTATTTACCAGCTATATCAATGGACTGCAGGATAGCGGTTGCCGGATCGACACCCAGCTGGTGCGGTTTGGGTATACTGCTTCCGCAGCTTTACGAGTGGGTCTGGCAAAGCTGGTTCGCCTTGGTGAACAGCTGAACCGGGAATACGATTTCACGCCTCAAAACGCTTACCCTTCGATTACACCGCAACCTTTTGAATCTGTTATGGCTGGAGAAGCTTACCGGCTGCTGGACCGAATTTAAGCTGACCTGGATATTAACGTATCAGCAATGTTAAATTATTGGAGGCGAACAGACTATTAGAATAAATTGTAAGCGTTAGGTTTAGTGATTCGTCAGCACACGTAAATGAGGGTGCGCATATTTTGTTCGGACAGGCTGCTCAGACAGCCTGTCCTTTTATTGTTCGGGCAGATAAGGAACTTGCCTGGGCACTTCAACCCTGATAGAATTCTCACCATGAAGCTGCGCTCGATCACTTATTTCCTTGATCCTTCTTACCCATTGAACGAGCAGAAATTAAACCTGGCTGGTGAATTCCTGCGCATCGCCATACCTGCCTACGTCAAAGCTGGATATGAAGTGCAGTCCACCCGTCTGGCGACCGTCCCATTCCCCCAGCTGCTGGCCGATTTCAAACCAGGTCGGCTGGCTCAATTTGCACACCAGCTGGAAGATGCAGCTTCCTCGATTGGATTTGCCTACATCTCTCTCGGTCCAGCCCTTCCCCAATTCCCAGAAAGTTATGCCTCAATCCCTGAAGCCCTGGCAGACACGCAAAACTCGTTTTTTTCGGGCTCGCTGACCACAAGGGATGGTGGGGTTTCGCTCTCCGCAGTGCGCCTATGTGCCCAGATCATCCACAGTGCTAGCAGTATTGCCGTAAATGGTTTCAGCAACCTGCGGTTCGCAGCCTTGGCGAACGTACCGGCCGGATCGCCATTCTTCCCAGCCGCCTATCACCAGGGTGGTGAGCCGCGCTTCGCACTCGCCACCGAAGCCGCTGACCTGGCAGTGAGAGCGTTCAGCCAGTCTGGCAGCCTGGAAGACGCGCGTGCGAGCCTGGTCCGGTCGATGGAGACACATGCTCAGGCATTGTCGGTCGTAGCCGGCCAGGTGGAAAAGCAATCAATGGTAAAGTTTGGTGGGATCGATTTCTCTCTGGCGCCATTCCCGTCTGAAGAGCTATCGCTGGGTGCAGCCATGGAGAAGATGGGTATTCCCCGACTGGGTGAACACGGCTCCCTTACTGCAGCAGCCATCCTGGCAGACACAATGGACCGGGCAACCTTCCAGCGCGCCGGGTTCAGCGGATTGATGCTTCCGGTGCTTGAAGATGCCGCTCTGGCGAGAGGTGCGGCGGAAGGCAGCCTGAGTGTAAAGGATTTGCTGCTATTTTCGAGTGTCTGCGGGACGGGGCTGGATTGCATCCCCTTACCCGGGGATACCAGGATTGAAGAGATTTATGCCGTCCTGCTCGACCTGGCAAGTTTATCCTCACGGCTGGGAAAACCACTCACCGCCCGCCTGATGCCCATCCCAGGGAAAAAAGCCGGAGACCTTACCGGTTTCGATTGGGCATATTTTGCCAACAGCCGCGTGCTACCCATCGCTGCCTCTCCGTTGGAGGGATTCCTGGCTGGGAATGAGACCTTTAGCTTGCACAGGAGAGACAAGCGATGAATTTAAGAAGGTGGATTAGCTCTATAAATTAAGGCGATAAGATCCCCGTAGTTCGCTGGTTTGGATGGGGTTAGATATTTGATTAAGTGTTTGTAAAGCTCCGATTTTATTAATCAATAACAGGAAAAAATACCGCACGCTCTAGCATTGCGGCATTTTCATCTTCTGCCAGTTAAATTTAACTCTGGGCATCCGTTTTCCAATAGATTCCCTTCTCACGCTTCAGCAGCCCATTATCTGCCATATATCTGCGCAGGGCGGCATAATCGTCATGGTAGCGCCCAAGGATCTGGTTGACCAGTGCTTCCGGATACTTCACTCCCAGTTCAAAGTCCTTAGCCATATATTTCAAGATAACCAGCAGCTTCTTTTGCTGGTTGGGGATGGATTTAAGCCGTCCATCCCGGAGAGGTAGGCGCGTAAGGTTTTAACTTCGAATTCGTCGCCTTCATACTCAAGTGCAGGTGGTTGAGATTGCGCCAGCACCCGGCGAGTGAGTTTTTCAAGTGCCTGGCTGTCCAATCGATAGGCGTTTCCCTCCTTATATGCCAGACCATTAGCCTCCAGCACTTCCAGGTGCTGTGCCACTTGCGTTAGGTCCATCCCCAGGCGCTGGGCAGCGTCTTCTACCGATAGCGCCTCTACCCCCAGCAGACCGGCAATTTTCAAGCGCTCAGCGTCAGCAAGGGATTTTATAAAATTTGATAATTCAGGCTCAGTTATTCTGGTGTCCATTTCTATCTTCCTTCATACAGGTTTCTGTTCATCAATTCGCCAATATTCACCCTTCGAACGGGTCATGACCTTATACGCAATAATCTCACGCCGCAAGGTGGCAGTATCATCATGGAAGCGCATCAGGATCTCATTGACCTGCTTCTCAGTATAGTGGACCTCGGGTTGGAAGGAGCTGAGGATGTGCCTGAGCACTACTTCACGCTTCTTGCGCTGGGCTGGAATGACTTTCAGCCTACCGTCTGGTTGTAAGATGTTGCGCAGGACCATCCTGTCGTAAGCACCCATATCCACTTCAGCCGCCATTTTTGGTAGCTTATCTTGGGCAAGCAAGCCGCTGGCGATTTGCTCCAAGGCACCTTGTTCGAGCTGGTAAACGTTGTAGTAGCTTTCCGCCCGTGCACTCACCAGCCCGGCTTCTGAGAGAAGTTTGAGATGGTGTGAGACGGTGGGTGGGCGTAAACCCAGCAATGCTGCCAGCTGTTCCACCGAGTAAGGTTGCTGGGATAGAAGTCCGATGATTTTCAGTCGGTTAGCATCTGCCAGAGCTTTGAAGAAGGTCAACAGCGGTTCATCGTGTTGTGGAACACTTGCGTTCATTTTTATTTCCTTTTCTATTTATTACTCTTCCATCTCATCATGAAAGATATCAACCAAAAATGGTCTAATTAATTAGATATATATCGAATTAATTATATACAATCAACAATAGATGTCAAGGTCATCCTGGATTAAATCTCGAGCAATGATTATGGTTGGCACAAGTTGGCTCCAACCCTGCCAAAGGAGGGCTGGTATAATCAAATCGAGCCCTTCAGATGCCTGACCGGTGAGAGATAACAATGTCCTCGATTGATGAGATCAAAGCACGCATCGATATCCTAGACCTGGTGTCAGAGTCTGTACAGCTCAAACACTCCGGCAAGAATTACACTGGTTTCTGCCCCTTCCATCCCAATACGCGCACACCTTCCTTTGTCGTATTCCCGAGCACGGGTACATGGCGTTGTTTCGGGCAGTGTAACGAGGGCGGGGATATCTTCAGCTTCACCATGAAGAAGCAGGGCTGGGATTTTCCCGAGACGCTCAAATACCTGGCAGATAAAGCGGGTGTTCAGCTAAAACCCCAAACCCCTGAGGAAGTGGTTGCAGAAGAGGAACACGCCCAATTACGTTACATCCTCGACGAAGCTGCAAACTATTACCATCATCAATTGAGCAATACCGCGGAAGGGCAAACAGCGCTTGCAATATTTACATAAGCGGGGAGTAAGTGATGAGATCATCAACACCTTTGCATTGGGCTATGCTCCCAACTCAAGGGAGGCGATCATCCAGTTCTTTAAGGGCAAAGGAAGATCTGAAGCGCAGCTGCTCGAAGCAGGTTTGGTTTCTGAACGGGAGGATGGATCCGTCTACGATAAATTCCGTCACCGCATCATGTTTCCCATCCGCGATGGACGTGGACGGATGGCAGGTTTCGGCGGGCGCATCCTTGACCCGAACGATATCCCCAAATTCATGAATTCTCCCCAGACCCCGGTGTTCGATAAAAGTGCCTTATTGTATGGCCTGGAGCATGCCCGTAATCCCATCCGGGCACTGGATCAGGTGGTGATCGTCGAAGGCTACCTGGATGTGATCGCCCTGCACCAGGCGGGTTTTACCAATACCGTCTCGCCCATGGGGACGGCTCTTACCGAGCAGCAAATGCGCTTGTTGAAACGCCTCACCCAGCGATTTGTTTTGGCACTTGACCCGGATACGGCGGGGGATAAAGCCACCATGCGCGGCTTGCAGATAGCCCGCCAGGCAATGGACCGCGAGGCTGAGCCAGTGTTCGATGCACGCGGACTGTTGGGCTACGAAACACGCCTGCAAGCCGATATCCGCGTCACCACACTGCCTGAGGGGATGGACCCGGATGAAGTGGTCAAGCGTGACCCGGCAGAATGGCAGCGCATCCTCGAAAACGCCAAGCCGGTGGTCATCCACGTTATGGAAACCCTGGCTGCCGGCAGGAATGTAGATGACCCCAAGACGAAATCTGAGCTGGCTGGTCGGGTGATGCCATTGATCAATGAAGTCCCTGACCCAATTGAGCGTGAAGCTTACCGGCAGCAGCTGGGGCGCCTGATCAAGGTCGATGAACGCCTGCTGGTGAGGGGGAAAGCACCTCGCGACCCTCATGGCGCCGAACCAGGACTGCTCAGCCTGAAACCAGGGAACCCAAGGAGGATTTCGTCGTCCAATCGGGGAATGCTTTGCTGGAGGCACACTGTCTTGGAATCCTGGTGCGCCGCCCGGAGATGGTGTTCTACATCGACCGGGAATTGAACAAGGACCATCTAACGAGCATATCGCGATTGGATTTTGAAAGTGCTGAGTACCAGGTTATTTTTGGGCTGGTGAAGGAATCGCTGGCACAGGACCAATCTGAGCCGATGAACTATGTATTGAACAAATTGTCCCTTCCTTTGATGGAAATCGTTGACCGGCTTTTGGAACGCACCGATAAGCTTGATCCCACGGAAGAACGAGTTCGCGACGATATCATGCGCGCCTTGCTTGAAATCCGCCGGCGCCAGGTGAATGAGATCATGAGTCAATTACGGTACCAGATGGACGAAGCAGTGAAAACTGGAGAGCCACGCACCAGGGAAAATGAAGAAGGTATTGCGAAATGCACCCGCTCACTAAGGAGCATTCACCAGGCACAGAAACGGTTTATGACTACCAGGTAGATACCCTGGCGCAATCTCGCTATGACGATTTTATCGAAGGAGGTGCAACCCGTCCAGTCTATGAAGTGGGAAGTTCGAGCCACCAACAGGCAGACCCGTCACCTGGCAGCCGAGATGCTGGCCAGGGCATTTGTTGACGACCCAGTCACAGTGGCGGTATATAAAAAATTCTCTCCGGAGAAGCTGCTCAAAGCTTTGATCGTAGATTTCTCCGCTGAGATGTCGGTGTGCTTGAGGCGTGGTTACCCCATCCAGGTTATTGAATGTTCAGCAGTGGTGGGGGCTGCAGTGATCTATCCACCTGGTAAGTATCCTCTACCTACCATCGAGCAGTGGCTGCTGATATTGAAGTCGATCATAGGTAATGGTTTTTATGATGTCGGTAGCTGGATGAAGTGGCAGAATGAGGTGGATGAACTACACCCAGGTGAACCGCATTATTATTTGGAATATATTGGCGTTGAGCCTTCCTTCCAGGGCACAGGTGTGGGATCTGCAATCCTGAGACACCTATGTGAGAAGGCAGATAAACAACAGGTGGGTTGTTATTTGGAGAATGCCAACCCAATCAATACACCCTTCTACCAGCGTTTTGGTTTCCATGTTACGCAGGAGAAAGTAATCATCGACATCCCGACCTGGTTCATGTGGCGCCCCCCCGATTAGAGTTGGGGAGGGTTGTTGTGGAGGGTCTGGGACCTCACCTCCCGCAGGATTTCACAATTTTGAAATAGATTTCATCCACGATTCGCCAAAAATGACAATTTAGAGCATAATTGGGGTATGACTCGCAAACGAAAGACCACCAGGGAAGAAGATTCACAAAGCGGGAATCTACATGATGAGGATGAGAAGGATCTATCCACCCAATCGTCGGATGAGGTGGATGACCTGCTATCGGAGATAGATTCCGATGCTGTCATCGACGAGCCGGATGATGACCTGCTGGCACGTGAGACTGATGGATTGGCTGCAATCCACGAAGACGAACCTCTAGAACTGCTTAAACCAGCCATGGACGCTGACCTGTCCGAAGACCCCGTGCGGTTGTACCTGCGCGAAATTGGCGAGATTGAGCTGCTGAGCGTTGACCATGAGTTTTGGCTGGCAACCCGGATCGAGGCTGCCCGACGCATCAATGTACTGAACCGCGATCATCCGCTGGCACGTGGTGGGAAGCAATATTCAACCAGCATCTATCGTGCTTTATTCGATGAGTTGGTGATTGGTTGGAAACGTCTGGTTGAAGACACCAACCGCCTGGGTTATGACTGCCCCGATTTTTCCAAGATCCAGGCTGAAGCACGTGTGCTCAGGCAAACCTGGACGAGTGAGACACTCTCTTACCTGCGGTCATACCTGGATAATGGACGTTGGGGAGTTGACCATTTGTGGGACCGGGTGGCAGTGAATGCCATTACCGTATATATCTGTTTTTATATCTTCCCTGAAAGCGTTGCCAAAGACGTGGTCAAATTCATGCTGGCCAGGCATCGTATGCCATCTCAGGATACTTTTAACAGCTACCTGCCCGATGAAGATATATTAAGGTTAGAGCTCGAAAATGTACAATATCGTGCCCAGGAATCGAGGCAGGTATTAATCCGTTCCAACTTGCGCCTGGTGGTAAGCGTCGCCAAGCGCTACCTCGGTCGGGGGAGCTCATTCCTCGACCTCATTCAGGAAGGCAACCTGGGATTACTCAGGGCTGTCTCCAAGTTTGACCCCTCGCGTGGATATAAATTCAGCACCTATGCCACTTGGTGGATCCGACAGTCGATCAGCCGATCGATCGCAGACCAGGCACGCACAATTCGCATTCCCGTTCACATATTTGAAACTTTCAATCGCTTAATGCAGGTCCAGCGCCAACTTACCCAGACGCTGGGTCGGTCACCCACTCCCGAAGAATTAGCCCTCGAAGCCGACTTTGTTGATCCCAAAGATAAACTGGTGATTCAACGTGTTAAGGGTGAAGCCAGTATCCTGCCCCATGACGTACACATGCGCTGGGCTCAAGCTGCTTCCAAGGTTGTGCAGGTGCTCCGGGCAGCTGAAGAACCTGTCAGCCTGGAAAGCCCGGTGGGAAGTGAAGATAACAGCATGCTGGGGGATTTCATCGAAGATGAAGAAGCCCAGGAACCCATGGATGCGGCAGCGCGTGAAATGTTGCGTGAGCAGGTAAAAAATGCCCTGGCGGTGCTATCGCCGCGCGAAAGGGAAGTCTTGGAGATGCGTTTTGGTCTATTGGATGGTAAAGACCATACGCTTGAGGAAGTGGGTCAGGCATTCAACGTCACGCGTGAACGCATTCGCCAAATCGAAGCGAAAGCCTTGCGCAAGCTGCGCCATCCGACTCGCAGCAGGCACTTGCGTGATTTTCTTATATAACCAATTCTTGTAATAACCTTATAGCGCCATCAGCCAAAAAGGGGAGTATTGCTGCCGCCCTGTGGTAGATTCTATAATACTTGATAGGCGATACTTTGTTGAATTCGCAGTGTTAAGCATTTATTAGGAAGCTAAATTGACACCGAAGTATGCATATGATAAACTTCACGAGTTCAGCATCAGGTGAATGCTTACCAGGATGGGTTATAGCGCTGAGTTTCATCGCATATCCCACAACGAAGAGCTAACTTTTGTTGTAGTTATAACCTGGCTGTTACTAGGAAGAAAACTTATTGACTGCTGAGGCAAAATGCTAGCACCATATATCCCCATTGCTGTCATAGTTATCCTGGCCGTAATCTTCGGATTTTTTATCGTTGGTCTCGGTCATCTGTTTGGCCCCAGACGCACTTCAGCTCGCAAGTCTATGCCGTACGAATCAGGCATGAACCCCATCGGTCCCGGCACACGCCGTGTTCCGGTGCGCTTCTATCTTGTAGCTGTTCTTTTCATCCTTTTCGATATTGAAATCATCTTTATCATCCCATGGGCAGTGGTATTAAAACAATTCGTCCAGGCAGACTTAGGAGTGTTTGCTCTCATCGAAATGATTGTCTTCATCGTCATTTTATTGGTAGGCCTTGTGTATGCCTGGAAGAAAGGAGCACTCGAATGGGAATAGAACAAAAAGCCGGCAACATGGGTGTCGTCACTGTTGGCCTGGAACAAGCGGTCAATTGGGCACGCACGAATGCCATGTGGCCGATGCTTTTCGGATTAGCCTGCTGCGCCATCGAGATGATGAGCGCACAGGCAGCTCATAATGATATGAGCCGCTTTGGTATGGAGCTGATGCGGGCAAGCCCGCGCCAGTCAGATTTAATGATCGTTGCAGGTAGGGTGTCGCGTAAAATGGCGCCCGTCCTGCGCCGCCTGTATGACCAGCTGCCTGACCCCAAATGGGTCATCTCGATGGGTGACTGTGCTTCATGCAGCGGGGTGTTCAATAATTATGCCCTGCTCCAGGGGGTGGATGAAGTTGTGCCAGTGGACGTGTATGTGGCAGGCTGCCCGCCCCGCCCTGAAGCGCTGATACACGGGATCATGACTTTACAAGATAAAGTTCGCCACGAGAAACTCAATACCTGGGTGTAACCACGGATAAGTGAAATGTCGGAAGAACACCTCAAAACAACCCTAAAAGCAATCAAGGATCGGTTCAGCCTGCAAGAATCCGAGTTAATGAAATACCCACCTACACTGGTAGTGGAACCCGAAAAAATCGTGGAAGTGAGCCAGGTGCTACGGGATGAATTTGGGTTCAATTTCTTGTGTGAGCTGACCGCAGTGGACTATTGGCCGGAGGAACAGCCACGTTTTAACCTCGTTTACGGCTATTACTCGCATGCCAATAACGTGCGAATGGCGCTCAGGGTACCCCTAAATGGAGATAATCCCACCATCCATACCCTCGAAGGCGTTTACCGCGGTGCAAACTGGCATGAACGCGAGGTGTGGGATATGTTCGGAATCAAATTTGAAGGTCATTCCGACCTGCGCCGTATCCTGATGCCGTATGATTGGGAAGGACATCCATTGCGTAAGGATTATCCTTTAGGATATGAAGAACCGCAGTTCACGTTTAACTATGATGAAATTGACAAGCGCAAGCATCACGGACGATATGAAGAGGCCTGAGGCGTATGGATGAACCTTTGGAAGTAAGTTACAAAGAACTCCAGCATCTGGTCTCGGAACGGGCGCTAAAAGGCGAGACAGTATTGCTGAATATGGGTCCGCAGCACCCGAGCACACACGGAGTGCTGCGCTTGCTGCTGGAGCTGGATGGTGAGGTGATCATCAACTGCATCCCAGATATCGGCTTCCTCCACACGGGGATCGAAAAGAATATGGAAGCCAAACGCTGGGAGCTGGCAGAGGTGATGACGGACCGCACCGATTACCTGAATAATACCGGCAATAACCTGGCGTACTGCCTGGCGATCGAGAAGCTGACCGACCTGGATGTACCCCTGCGTGCTCAAGCCGTGCGGGTGATCCTGGTGGAATTGGACCGCATATCCAACCACCTGGTTTGGCTGGGCACCCATGCCCTTGACCTGGCTGCGATGAGCTTGTTCCTCTACTGCTTCCGCGAGCGCGAGTCCATCCTGGACATTAAAGAGATGTGCTCCGGTCAGCGCATGATGACTACTTACTTCCGTCCGGGAGGCTTATGGCGCGATATCCCGGTTGATTTCGAGATCGCTGTTCGCCGATTCCTCCGCATGATGCCGGAGCGGATCAAAGAATATGAAGCTCTGCTTACCAAGAACCCCATTTGGATGGACCGCACGCGCAATATCGGCAAGATATCCGCCGAGGATGCCATCAATATGTCAATCACCGGACCGGTTCTGCGGGGTTCCGGTGTAGCTTATGATGTCCGCAAAGCGCAGCCTTATTCGGGTTACGAGCAGTACGATTTCATCATCCCCACCGGTACCCACGGAGATGTTTACGACCGCTACCTCGTACGCATGGAGGAAATGCGCCAATCACTACGCATCATCCAGCAAGCTCTGGATATGCTGCCATATGGACCGTTTCGATCGAACAACCGCAAGTACGTCCCGCCGCCGCGTTCTGAATTGGGCACCAGTATGGAGGCTGTCATCCACCACTTTAAACTATGGACCGAGGGGTTTAATGTCCCCAAGGGAGCTGTCTATCTCCCGGTTGAATCGCCAAAGGGAGAGTTGGGTTATTACCTGGAGAGCAATGGAGGTAACCAGCCCTACCGTGTTCATATGCGTACGCCATCATTCGTCCATCTACAGGCCTTGCCAATCTTGGCGAAAGGTCACCTTGTGGCAGACCTGGTCGGGATCATTGGCAGCGTCGATATTGTATTGGGAGATTGTGACCGTTGAACGCATTACTAGAAAAATATCCCAATGAAGTCCAGCTTATCCTGGCAAAATATCCCGCTGACCGGGCGGGTAAGCGTTCAGCAGTGATGCCCCTGCTATACCTGGCACAGCGTGAGAACGGCTATGTCACCAAGGATGCCATCACTCAGATCGCTGAACTCTGCGAGATCAGCACCACCGATGTAGCGTCACTGATCGGTTTTTATACCCTGTATCATGATGAGCCTTCCGGAAAGTATCGCGTTCAGGTCTGCACCGATTTGCCGTGTGCCTTGCGGGGGGCAGATGATTTCCTCGAAAAGTTATGCGAAAACCTGGGAATCAAGGTTGGTGAGACCACCCCTGACGGAAAGGTCAAAGTTGAAGCAGTGATGTGTCTGGCAGGTTGTGACAAAGCGCCAATGTTCCAGGTACAGAGCCCAGAGGGGATCGAATACCACGAGAACCAGACTGTTGAAAGTGCTCTGGAAGTGATTAACAATCTGGGACAGGGGTGACAGACATGGCTGAACACATCCTACTTCGTCACCGCGCGATTCCAGGCTTGGACCAGATCGAAACCTATCGCCAAAATGAAGGCTTGCTGGCACTTAAAAAAGTCGTAACCAGTATGGATCCGGATAATGTGACTAATGAAGTCAAGGCATCTGGGTTACGTGGCAGAGGTGGAGCCGGCTTCCCCACCGGTATGAAGTGGTCTTTTATCGATGGAAACAATTGGCCGCACTACGTGGTGGCGAATGCGGATGAATCGGAGCCTGGTACATTTAAGGATCGTGAGATTATGGAAGGCAACCCCTTTCAATTCCTGGAGGGTGTAGCCATTTGTGCTTACGCCGTGAAAGCTAACGATGCTTATATTTACCTGAGGGGTGAATTTTGGCCGGTCGCAAGACAACTCGATCGGTGTATCGCTGAGATGGAGAAAGCCGGGTATCTGGGCGATAAATTGTTCGGAACGAATATCTCCATCCACTTGCACACTCATCTGGGAGCAGGTGCATACATATGCGGTGAAGAATCGGCTATGCTCAATTCGATCGAAGGCAAGCTAGGCCAACCACGCTTACGCCCGCCTTTCCCACCTGCCGTAGGCGTCTACGGTAAACCGACGATTGTTAATAACGTCGAGACCCTCACCAATGTACCCTTCATCATCAACCGCGGTGCGGCCTGGTATAAGACGATCGGTACCGAGAAGAGCCCGGGACCAAAGATATTCAGCCTCTCGGGATGTGTCAACCGCCCGGGTAATTATGAGCTACCGCTTGGGACTACCTTCCGCGAGTTGATCATGGACCATGGTCGTGGCATTTCTGGTGGGCATAAGATCAAGGCGATTATGGCTGCTGGGGCTTCATCGTCCTTGATTGTCGCCAACGATGAAGCTTTGAATACTGCCATGGACTATGAGAGTGTGCCACAATTGGGTGCGCAGCTCGGATCTGCATCGGTTATCGTAATCGATGATTCGGTCAGCATCCCCTGGCTCATCAACAAAACTGTGCACTTCTTCAGCCACGAATCGTGTGGTAAATGTACTCCTTGCCGTGAAGGCACATATTGGATGATGCATCTCACTGAACGTATCGCCAGTGGTGAAGCTTCGATGACCGACGTGCAGTTGCTCCACGATGTAGCCGGCCAGATTAAAGGTAAATGTCTGTGCGCATTGGGAGAGTTCTCCATTGAAGCCCCGATCTCCGCGATTGAACGCTTCCCCGAAGATTTTGAAGTCCATTACTGCCAAATCTCATGCATAGGACCGTACTAGCGATATGCCCATAATAAATAAGGTTAGCCTGACGATAGACGGAAAACAAGTGACTGTGCCGGCAGGAACGTTGATCGTGAATGCTGCGAAACAGATCGGGGTTGATATCCCGGTATTCTGCTACCACCCCAAGATGGAACCAGTGGGGATGTGCAGGCAATGCCTGGTGGAAGTTGGACGTCCTGTGGTTGACCGGGCAACGGGGAACCCTGTGCTGGAAGCAGATGGCTCACTAAAAATCCAATTTGGGGCTAAATTAGAAACTGCCTGTTCAACCCCTGTTTCTGAAGGCATGGTGGTGATAGGAACCTCACCCAAAGCAGTCAATGGGCGCAAGGAGATCCTTGAATTCCTGCTGACCTCTCATCCGCTCGATTGCCCGATCTGCGATAAAGGCGGGGAGTGCCCACTGCAAAATCTGACCATGCTCCACGGTCCCGGGCAGTCGCGCTTTAACTATGCTGAGAAGATGCATTTGGTCAAGAAACTCCCCTTGGGAGAGCTTATCTACCTGGATCGTGAGCGCTGCATCCAGTGTGGTCGGTGCGTGCGGTTCCAAAGCTTAATCGCCGATGATCCGGTGATCTCCTTCACCAACCGCGGTCGGGGAATGCAAATATTCACTCATTCCGATCCGGGTTTCAACTCTTATTTCTCTGGCAACACGACGGATATTTGCCCTGTCGGTGCGCTAACCTCAACCGACTTTCGCTTCGAGGCGCGCCCATGGGAGCTTTGTACCACTGCCTCAATCTGCCCGCACTGCCCGGTGGGCTGCAACCTGGCGATCAACCTGCGCCGGGAAGCGCGTTCGAATGGTAAGACGGTAATCAAACGCATCATGCCACGCCAGAATGAATCGGTCAATGAGATTTGGATCTGCAATAAGGGTCGCTTTGGCTACCATTATACGGAAAGCAATGACAGGCTGACCCAACCCCTAGTGCGCCGTGATGGTGAGCTGGTGGAAATTGGCTGGGAAGAAGTGCTTAGTTATGTGGCTGAGAACTTCAAGCATGCTGGTCAAAGCCTGCTGACCCTCGCCAGCGGTAGGCTCTCTAATGAAGACCTGTTCAACCTGGGCGAGCTCACTGAAGGTTTAGGTGGAAAGTCTGCCCTTTACTCAACCATGGCAGGGGGTGACCTGGTGTCCCAACTGGGGGTTGGAAAGGGTACCAATATATCTGACCTGGGTAAAGGCACGGTGATCCTGGTGGTAGCCAGCGACTTGCATGAGGAAGCGCCCATTTGGTGGTTGCGGGTCAAGCAGGCAGCTGAGAGCGGCGCTACGCTCATCGTGGTAAACCCCCGTCCTACCAGGCTTGATCGCTTTGCCAGCCAGGTTGTCCGCTACAAGTATGGCTCTGAAGCCAGCACCATCCTGGCGATGATTAATACCCTATCTACCAAGCAAAACTTCCCCAAGGCGCCCAAAATCAGCCAGGGCGGGGAGGCGATAAAAGCAGCTGCTGAATCCATATCAACTGCTGACAACTTGATTGTATTTTATGGCAGTGAAGGTATTGGTCTGGAAGCCTCGGCAGCCCTGGCACAAGCCTGCGCCAATCTGCTGATCGTCACAAACCACGTGTGCAAGGTCAACAATGGGTTAATCGCAGTCTGGCCGCGGGCAAATGACCAGGGCGCCTGGGAAATCGGTTTCCGTCCGTTAGCAAATATAAAAGATGCTCTTCAACAGTATGAAGCTGTATATATTGCCGCCGCCGACCCGGCAGGGGATGACCCTTCACTTGTGGAAGCCATCCGCAATGCGGGTTTCGTGGTCGTCCAGGACCTGTTTTTGACGGAGACGGCTAAACTGGCGGATGTCGTCTTACCTGCTCAACCCTTCACCGAACGCGAGGGCAGCTTCACCTCAGGTGAGCGTCGCGTACAGCGCTTTTACCCGGGTGTGGTGCGGAATGAATATAAACCGGATTATGCCATCACCGCGGCCATCGCTAATCTGAGCGGGGTTGATGTGGAAACGTTCCCTTTACGGATCTTTAACCGCCTGGCAATGAAAGTGCCTGCGTTTTCTGGAATCAATTATCGCCTCCTGGCCCAGGTGACCGAACAGTGGCCGATCGTCGGTCGCGGAGATCTGTATTACGGTGGGACCTTATATGCCAATGCGCAGGGATTGGGTGTGCAGTTATCGCTCCCTTCCCAGACGCCGTCACTCACCTGGCCTCAATTACCTGAGATAGCTAAAACAGATGGCGCCTTGCTCGCCGTGCCGATAACCAAGCTTTATGATCGCGGCCAGATGATCCATCGCAGCACATTACTCAAACAGCGTATTCCCTCGGCTAATATTGTAATTAATCCTGTTGATGCACAACGTATGAACATTTCGGGTGGATCCACGGTGAATTTCACCCTCAATGGCAACCGTGTTGAAGTTGAGCTGCAGCTAAGTGAAGAGGTACCTGCAGGGGTGGCATTTATCCCACGCAGCATGGGGGTGCCGCTTGATTCACCCGTATTGATCGAGATAAAGGTTTAGTATTCCGACTTAGTAACATGATATTACGAGGACGAATGCATAATAGAACGAGGTCTGCATGACGGCTGGCTTACTCATCGAATACATCATTAAATCGGGGATTATCCTGATCGGAATGACGCTCGGCTTTGCTTATGTCACTTATTATGAGCGCAAGGCATTAGCCCGCATCCAGTCGCGCATCGGACCCAACCGGGCGGGACCCTTCGGCATTTTACAGCCGGTCGCAGACGGGGTTAAGCTGATTTTCAAGGAAGAATTCGTCCCTGCAAAATCGGATAAACTCCTGTTCCTGCTGGCTCCGGTGATCACGGTCATTCCTGCCCTGATCATTACCGCGGTAGTACCCTGGGGGCGCGTTATTGAGCTGTTCGGTCGCCAGATAAACCTGTACCTGGCTGATGTGAATGTAGCCATTCTTTATCTCGGTGCAATCGCTTCAATTTCTGTCTATGGGATCGTCATCGCCGGTTGGTCATCGAATAACAAGTACGCCATGATGGGCGGCTTGCGCTCGACTGCCCAGATGATCTCGTATGAGCTGGCACTGGGCTTAGCCTTCGTTAGCGTAACGATATTAGCCGGTTCGATGAGCCTGGTGGATATAGTCGAAATACAGGGAGCGAACGGTTTCCTCGGCTGGATCGTATGGAACCTCTCCCAACCCCTGGCGTTCATCATTTTCCTCATCGCTGCGATGGCTGAGACCAACCGTTCACCGTTCGACATGCCTGAGGCAGAACAAGAGCTGACTGCTGGCTACCACACAGAATACTCAGGGATGAAGTTCGCTTTGTTCTTCATGGCTGAATATATCAAGATTATTGCTGTCAGTATGATTGCCGCCACGCTTTTCCTGGGTGGTTATCTGGGTCCATTTATAGATCAGCTGCCCTGGATGGGACCAATCTACTTGTTTATTAAGACACTCATCATGATCTTCATTTTCATCTGGGTTCGGGCAACTTTCCCACGCTTCAGGTACGACCGCCTGATGGCGTTTGGATGGAAGGTGCTGCTCCCGTTGGCATTCCTCAATATGTTCATTGCTGCCGTGATCACCGTGATGAGGGGAGGTTAGTGGTATGTTTATCGTGGAACTAGGGCGTGGACTATGGACCACGCTACGGATGATGTTCGATAAGCCGGTAACGGTCCAATACCCGGAAGTCAAGCGACCGGTCATGTCGCGCTTTAAAGGACGCCATAATTTACACCGTTATGATAATGGTCTGGAAAAATGTATTGGTTGTGCTTTATGTGCCGCTGCCTGCCCTGCAGACGCAATTTTTGTTGAAGCGGCGGAAAACACTGACGACGAGCGCTATTCGCCGGGTGAACGTTATGCCAGCACATATGAGATCAATATGTTACGCTGCATCTTTTGCGGGTACTGTGAAGACGCCTGCCCGACGGAGGCGATCATCCTGGGCGATAATTATGAGCTCTCATTCACCGACCGGCGCCAGGCGATTTACACCAAGGCATTGCTACTCATGCCGGTACCGCCGGGAGGGAAACCAACTCCACAAAAAGTGGAACCGCATTCATTCGACCGTGCCATACCCGTCATGGAAAATCCCAAGGATTGATTTTCGAGAGTAAAACACTTTATGACCCCACAATTGTTCCTCTTCCTGCTATTAGCCCTGGTTGCCATTGCCTCTGCCTTGGGGATGCTCATCAGTCGTAACGCCATTTATTCAGCCCTGTTCCTGGTGGTAAATTTTGCCACGGTGGCGGTGTTTTTCTTGCTATTGGATGCACCGTTCATTGCTATTGCCCAGGTGAGCGTTTATACAGGGGCGATCATGGTCTTGTTCCTGTTCGTGATCATGCTCCTAGGCGCGGAAAGGGCTGGGCCGATCCAGGCGATCCAGTGGCAACGACCTTTGGCGATCACATTAGCGGTAATTCTATTACTGGAAGCAGGATACATCATTTACACCAATAAGAGCCTGGCGGTAGCAGCTGAGCAGCAACTTCCACTGGGGTTTGGCAGCCCTACCGCAGTAGGTACGGCATTATTCAACAGCTACTTGCTTCCTTTCGAAATTACCTCGGTTTTATTATTGGTCGCCATGATTGGCGCCATCGTGCTGACTAAGAGCGAGAAAAAATAACGGAGAGTGCGTATGCTTCCTGTTTATTATTACCTGGGCTTATCAATCATCCTGTTCACCATCGGCGCATTGGGTGTTCTTATCCGACGGAATGCCATCGTGATTTTTATGTCGGTCGAGCTGATGCTCAATGCAGCCAACCTGGCATTTGTGGCATACGCCCGTTATTGGCAGTCGATGAACGGGCAGATTTTCGTCTTTTTCATCATGACGGTGGCAGCGGCAGAGGTAGCTATTGGTCTGGCTCTGATCGTGACCATCTTCCGCTCCAAGGCGAGTATTGATGTAGATCAGATCAGCACACTAAAGGGTTAGTCAGGTTAACGGAGATACACCATGGGTTTGAGTGATGCATTGAATGCGGGCCAGTTTTTCTACCTTGTGCCATTTGTAGTCTTCTTCCCCGTCATTGGCTTGCTATTAAATATTATCTTCGGTAAGTGGCTTGGTGAAAAAATCATTGGGGCGATCGCCTGCATTGCCTCTGGGGCAGCTTTCGTTATAGCAGTCATGCTCGGGCTGGCGCTGATCGGGCATCCCGAGGGGATGTCACTGCCTTATCTCAATTGGATCACCATCGGCTCCTTGCAATTAGATTGGGCTTTCCGCGTGGACACGCTCTCGGTGACCATGATGTTGGTGGTCGGTGGGGTGGGTTCCCTGATCCATATCTACGCTGTTGGTTACATGCACGATGACGTGCGCCATAACGGTGACCCTGGTCGCTTCCGCCGCTTTTTCGTGTATTTCAACCTGTTCATCGCCGCCATGATGATCCTGGTCAGTGCTAATAACTACATAATGCTGTTCGTCGGTTGGGAGGGTGTGGGCCTTTGTTCGTTCCTGTTGATCAGCTTCTGGTACGAGAAGGGCAAGGATGGTATCGGCAACGCCCTGGCAGGTAAAAAAGCGTTTATCGTTAACCGTATTGGTGATTTAGGCTTCCTCATCGCCGCCTTCCTGATGTTCAAATATTTCCAGCCTCTCTCACCAAACGGGGTCTTCACCTTTGATTTCCAGCTGGTTGCCAACCTGGCCTCCCAGGTGCCTCCCGCAATCATAGTAGCCATCACCCTGTTCATGCTGCTGGGCGTAACGGGTAAATCTGCCCAGCTTCCACTATATGTGTGGCTGCCTGATGCCATGGCTGGTCCTACCCCTGTCTCAGCATTGATCCATGCTGCAACAATGGTAACAGCCGGTGTCTACCTGATCACCCGCTCGCATGCACTATTTTCACTTGTGCCGGTCACCCAAAACTGGGTGGCGATCGTAGGCGGAGTGACTGCTTTGTTTGCTGCCACGATTGCGGTCGCTCAATTTGACATCAAGAAAGTGCTGGCGTATTCCACCATCAGCCAGCTGGGCTTTATGGTTGCTGCGGTTGGCATGGGTGCCTATGTCGCTGGCATGTTTCAGCTTGTTACTCATGCCTTCTTCAAAGCCCTGCTCTTTCTATCTGCAGGCTCGGTGATCCAGGGGATCGAGCGCGGCGAGCACGAAGTGGAGCATGACCCTAACCTGCGTAAACGTATGAAGCACGAGCAGCATTACGATCCGCAGGATATGCGCAATATGGGTGGTTTACGCCACAAGATGAAGACCACCTTCGTGGTCTACGTGATCGGCGCGTTGGCTTTGGGTGGTATCGTCCCACTGGCGGGCTTTTGGTCCAAGGACGAAATCCTGGCAGAGGCCAGCACGCTCAACCCGGTTGTGTATTGGCTGCTGCTGATTGCAGCCTTCTTCACCGCTTTCTATATGGGGCGCCAGGTCTTCATGGTGTTCTTCGGAGAGGCACGCTCAGAACCCGCCATTCATGCTGAAGAAAGCAAGGCAATCATCACCATCCCGCTGATGATTTTGGCATTATTATCCATCACGGGTGGTTTTCTGAACTTCCCCTCTCTGCACACACTAACCACCTGGCTGGACCATACCGTCCAGGCTGTGGTGGGTGGTGAAGGCGAGGCAGTCAGTTTTAACTTTGTAGTTGCCATACTTTCCACCGTCCTGGCAGTTGGAGGTATCGTTCTGGCGTGGTACCTGTATATCCGCCGTGCGCGTGATATGGAAAAACTACCCCTCAAGGATCGTCCGGATGATCCACTCCGCTCGATCATCGGTCCTGTTTTTACTCTGCTGGAGAATAAATACTGGGTCGATGAGCTTTACGGCTACGTAATTGTAAAACCTTATCAATGGCTGTCTAAATTCCTGGCTGAGAAGGTGGATTGGGATTTCTGGCACGACTTCGTCCACGAAAAAATCCTGGTGCGCAGCTTTAACTGGGTAACGCGCATGCTTGCGGGTCCAGTCGATTTAGGCATCATCGATGGGATCGCCAACTTCCTGGGCGATGGTTTCAAGGAGCTGGCTGCACAGATGCGGAAATTACAATCAGGTTTTGTGCGAAATTATGCGCTCTCCATTTTTATCGGTGTCGTATTCATTATCGGTTATCTGATCATTCGCTTGGGATAGACTGCGGTGGCAATCAGACCGCACAATGCTACTTTGCTATAGAGGAACAGACATGAACTTAGTGAACTCAGTACTCCATCCACTTACCCTGACGGTTTTTTTGCCCCTGATAGGCGTTTTGGTGATCCTCTTCATGAAACCCGAGTGGAAAACTGCCATTCGCTGGATTGCCCTGGCTGCCTCGATCGCAACTTTCGCCATCTCGGTGGTGATGCTGACTTATTTCCAGGTCGGCAACCCTGACATCCAGATGGAAATCAATATACCCTGGTTCCAGTTTGCTGGTTGGACCATCAGCTACCACCTGGGAGTGGATGGATTGAGTATTTTATTGGTCATGCTCACTACACTTCTCACCCCGCTTGCAATCATCTCCACCTGGAATGCCATCGAAGACCGGGTGAAGGAATTTATGATCTTCTTCCTGCTGCTCGAAGTGGGTATGGTGGGTGTCTTTGTATCTCTAGACCTGTTTTTATTCTATATTTTCTGGGAATTCAGCCTGGTGCCGATGTATTTCATCATTGGGATGTGGGGCGGACCGCGTCGTATGTATGCTGCCCTGAAGTTCTTCCTGTATACCATGGCAGGTTCCATCCTCATGCTCCTGGCGATTTTATGGTTGGGGATATACCAGGGAACGTTTTCCGTCACCGATATCATTGCCAAAGGCAATATTCCAGCCAACATCCAGTTCTGGCTTTTCCTGGCATTTGCCGCGGCATTTGCCATCAAAGTCCCCATGTGGCCATTGCATTCCTGGCTACCTGATGCACACGTTGAAGCTCCGACAGCCGGTTCAGTGATCCTGGCGGGTGTATTGCTGAAGCTGGGTACCTACGGTTTCGTGCGCTTCAACCTATCCATGTTCCCAAGCGCAGCCATCAAGCTGGCTCCTTGGATCGCTGGATTGGCGGTAATCGGTATCCTATATGGAGCAGCCGTTTCATACGCCCAAAAGGATGCCAAGAAGTTGGTAGCCTATTCCTCCGTGAGCCACCTGGGCTTCGTGATGTTGGGTCTATTTGCCCTCAATGCCCAGGGTATCGAAGGGGGTATCCTGCAGATGGTCAACCACGGCATCAGCACGGGTGCCTTGTTCCTTATCGTCGGCATGATCTACGAGCGCCGGCATACCCGTGAGATGGATGCATTTGGAGGCCTGTGGAAGATCATGCCGATCTATGGAGCTATGACCCTGGTGGTGACCCTCTCATCGATGGGGTTGCCAGGTCTGAACGGATTTGTGGGCGAGTTTACCATCCTGCTCGGAGCATTCGGTTCGGCTTATATTTCGCCCTGGTTCGCTGGCCTGGCCGCAATTGGAATCATCCTGGCTGCAATCTACCTGCTGTTCATGTTCCAGAAACTTTTCCTGGGGCAACTGGATAAGGAAGAGAATAAGATACTTAAGGATATCAACTGGCGTGAAATTGCCACCCTGGTCCCGTTAATAATCCTTATTTTCTGGATCGGTCTGTATCCCAAGCCGTTCTTCACCATCATGGGCCCATCTGTGAATAAGCTGGTTAGTATTATTTCAGCAGCGGCTGGTGCTGGCATACCATGAAAGCTTACTTAAATAATACCGCTATTTGGGTTCGGCAATTTACACCACCCAAATACCTCCCCACACTTCGGTGCAAGCGGTTGGCAGGAGATTAAGGAATGACCGTAAATGACCTGCTGCACAACATGAATGTGATCCTGCCCCTGGCAGTACTGATTGCTTGGAGCTGTATCCTGCTGATAGTAGACCTGACCATTCCCAAGGGGCATAAGGGATGGACGGCTGTGATGGCCGCATTCGGCCTGGTGCTGTGCCTGGGATTAAGCGTTGCGCAGTATGGGCGAGCAGCTACCGGCTTTAATGGCATGGTCATCAATGATGGCTTTTCAACCTTCTTAAGTATATTGTTCCTCAGCAGCGGCCTCGCTGCGATCGCCGTGGCTTACGATTACCTCAAACGCATGGATATCGAGCGGGGCGAGTATTACGTTTTATTGCTGTTCTCGATTAGCGGTATGATGCTGATGGCAGTCGCCAATGACCTGATCGTGGTCTTCCTGGCATTGGAGCTATTGTCCATCCCGCTGTATGTCCTGGCAGGTTTTGCCCGCCCAAGAGTAGAGTCAGAAGAAGCCTCGATCAAGTACTTCTTGATGGGTGCGTTTTCAGGCAGTTTCGTTGTTTTCGGTATTGCCCTGGTATTCGGTGCCACCGGCACAACCAACCTGACTCAAATTTTCACCTCCATCGGTTCCGAGGTCGCCAACCTGCCGCTGCTCACAGTAGGCGCCGGACTGATCCTGGTGGGGTTTGGTTTTAAAGTGGCAGCGGTACCTTTCCATATGTGGACGCCCGATGTTTACCACGGTTCACCATCCGCCGTAACTGCTTTTATGTCGGTTGGAGCTAAAGCTGCCGGGTTTGCTGCCCTGCTCCGCATCTTTGTCTCCGCTTTCCCTGCCCTTTCCACCGATTTAACCATGATCTTATGGGCGATTTCGGCACTGACTATGTTCCTCGGGAATGTGGTTGCCATTGCTCAATCCAATATTAAACGCATGCTGGCGTATTCCAGCATCGCACACGCCGGCTACATTTTAATGGCGCTTGTGCCATATGGAAATACTTCCGTCAACTCGGATACAGTCAGCGCAGCCCTGTTTTACCTGGTTGCCTACGCTCTCACCAGCTTTGGAGCCTGGGCAGTGGTGATCGCGCTGGAAAAGGCGGAAGGAAAAGGGCTGGAGATGAACGATTACGCCGGCCTGGCACGCAAATACCCGCTCCTGGCGGCTTGCATGGCGGTGTTCATGCTCAGTTTCATTGGTGTACCGCCCACGGTGGGCTTCATGGGAAAGTTTTACCTGTTCCGCACGGTGATTGAAGGTGGCTACCTGGGATTGGCGTTGATCGGTGTATTCACTTCACTGATATCTGCATATTACTACCTGCGCGTCATCGTGATCATGTACATGCGTGAAGGTGAGCCGGAAGCCAGGACTGAGTTCTGGGTGCAGTTTACCGCCGCCCTGACAGCTGTCCTGATCATCCTCCTCACCCTGTTTGCGCAACCCCTGCTTACCCTGGCATCCAAGGCGGTAATGTTAACTTTCTGAGGATAGCGGGTCATTACTACTTAAATTCTCCTTACCCGGTCCATCCTGAACCGGGTTTTTTATTCCTCAACTATTTATCTATCACAGCTAATATCCTATCAATGACCTGTTCTTGGACATTTGAGCTGCTCCAGCTGGAAATTGGATTGAGCTCGACTGGGATGAATTCGAAGACGGTTGCTTACCTCTTTCCGCTATAGAAAAGCCAGCCAGAATATCGGAAAATTGAAGCAGCAGATCATAATTAGGGAGTATTTTTCGTTGGTTTGCTGGAAGTTATCACAACCCATATCGCTTAGAAACTGCTAACCTGATTGGGTAATGCATCAGATATAATTTTGTTGGATGGAAAACACCGGCAGGGACCCCTTATAATAAGAGTTAAATTACTGTGCAGCTTAATCTTCAGGCAGTAATGATGGAAATCATGGGATATCTCACTTGATGAACGATATTATATATAATCTGGCGAAAAAAATACGGCCTGATCTGAAGGATTATAGTGGTCAACAACGCATGAGTGCCACTGCGGATGTGTTGACCCTGGTTTATACTCTGCCACTGGCTGTTATTGGTGTCATCTGGTTGATCGGGGTTTCAGATTGGGGATCCATCCGCAATCAATGGATGATCTACCTCATCATGGGATTGATCCTTTACATTTTTAACCGACTACGTTTCTTTTTTATCACCGAGATCCGCACGGGGGGATACGCCAACTCAGACGGTGCCTTGGATGGGATAGCAGTGTGGGCAGCCATTCTTGTCCTGGGTCCAACTGCGTTGTGGCTAAAGGTTATATGGGACGTCCTGATATACACCACCTCTATCAATAAGGAACGAACCCCCCAATCTTATTGGAACCGGAGCCGGATGTTTTGTGCTGACCTGTCTTCCGATTTACTGGCGACGTTGATTGCCCTGGCAGTTTACGCCAGGGTTGGCGGGGAAATCCCAATCCATGATATCTCACTGGCTTCGATCATTCCGGCATTCCTGGCGATTATAGTCCAATTCGTTGGGACGATCCTGGTTTATTCCGGTTATATTACCTACGTAGTTTGGTCGCTTAGAAATGTGCTGCATACTCCCATTCGACCAGCCATTTCTTTCTTCACTATGGCACTCGCATTACCTGCCCTGGCGAACCCCTTTGGGATCGTGGCAGCAGGCATTTATGTAACAACTGGAAAATGGGAATTTATCTATATCATGCTAGGCTTGATCCTGGTGGCTTATCTTGCCAGAAGATTGAGTCAGGCTGCTGAATACTCGCGCCAGCAGTCCAGCCAGATTGAGCAACTGGAAAAGTTGGGTCGGGCTATCCTCGATTCGCCTCCCGATGGCTCGAATTTACCGGTATTATTGAAGAGTCACGTTTCGTCCATGTTTGCCGCCCAGATTATCTTCATTTGGACCGAAACCAGGGGTGTGCTCATCCAGGAGCCCGCAAAGACCGTGATCAATCGCGAGCGCCTCTGGGAGTGGCTGCGTGAGAAAAACGAAGCGTATTATTTCATGCCGGGTAAAAGGTTGCCATGGGACACTTCGATCTCACTTGCCGGTCCGGTGATTATTTGTCCAGTTAAAGATGTAGAGAGTAATCAGCCGATTGGTGAAGTCTTTATTGAGCTGCAGACTTTAAATATTCCTTGGGACGCGCGCACGTTACGCAGGCAGCTTCCAGCTGTGCAGTCATTAGCCGCGCAGGTTGCATCTGCAATTCACCAATCCATCATCTATTCAAGGTCGCTGGCAATGGAAAAAACACTCCAGGAGCTATCTCTGGCTCGTTCTATCCAGGCTAGCTTCCTGCCTGAATCCATCCCCCAGATTCCAGGATGGCAGATTACAGCCACGCTCGAGCCTGCTCGTCAAATTTCCGGAGATTTTTATGACTTTATCAATCTACCAGACGGGAAATTAGGATTTTTGATCGCAGATGTTGCCGATAAGGGGTTAGGATCAGCACTATATATGGCATTGAGTAATACATTAATCCGTACCTTTGCCAATGAGTATTATGATGACCCGGCAAAGGTGTTAAAAACTGCCAACCAACAAATCTTACGCAATGCACGGGCGAATCTATTTGTCACTGTTTTTTTCGCCGTGTTAGATCCGGCGACGGGGTTAGTAAGATATGCCAATGCCGGGCATAACCCGCCCTTCTTGTTGGGGAGAAAAGGGATCAAGACCTTGAACAATACTGGGATGCCCTTAGGAATTGATGAAGAAAATGATTGGACTCAGGATGAGGTGGTTATCTCCCCCGGTGAGATATTACTGCTATATACTGATGGGGTGACCGATGCTCAAAACAGTGCCGGAGAATTTATCGACAGAAAGATAATCTTGATCACCGCCCAAAAAAATATTGGTAAGACTGTAATTGACCTCCAACAAGGTATCCTGGATAAAGTTCATAATTTTGTTGGCGATGCGCCTCGTTTTGATGATTTAACTTTAGTCATTTTGGGTAGGCAGGATGAGTAAAAGAACTGCCGGTTTTTGCCCGGCAGTTTATTGTTATGCTTTCGCTCTAAGGTTTATGATGTTTGACCATAGTAAGGGTATTACCCCTCTCGGGGCTGGATACGTAATTCACTTCATCCATCATTTTTTTCATGATAAAAATCCCCAGACCGCGCGGCTTGATATCATCTAAAGAAACATTGATCTCCGGTTCCGGTACTGTGGAGGGGTCAAAGGGATCGGCATCATCATACATCACCACCTTCAACCCATCTTCCAGGATTTCACAGGTGACATCAATCCGGCTGGGACATTCCATCCCATACCCATGTTCGATAATATTTGTCGCCGCCTCATCCACTGCCAGCTGGACAGCATAAACTTCGGCATCATTTAACCCCGCCTTATGTGCGCAACCTGTGATGTAATCGCTAATCTTTTCCAGGTTATGCAAACTGCAAGAAAACCGTTTCGTCGGCATTATTTCCGTTAAAAACTGCCTACTGCTGAAGTTACATCTTCGAAAATACAGAAATAGGAACCCATTCCAACCAGGTTAAGCGATTCTCTGATCCCTTTATCGACTTTCACCAAAACCAGCTCACCATTTGGTTTACATGTCTTTTGGGTATCGATCAAGACCCACCAGCCCGCACTGGCAACAAAATTAACCTCAGTCATGTCAAAAACAATGTTATACATATTCTTCGCTGTTAATGCTTTAAGCGCCTGGGCAAGTTCCTGAGCATTGGAACCATCTATCCGGCCACTGGTTTTGACTACCGTGCAGCGCTTAAGTTCAGTTGTCTGAATATCCATATGTTCCTCCTGGGACGAGTACAATGATTTAACTTTTGCAGTATTTCAGAAATTGTCCATAAATTACTGGGCAAAGCCTGTTAATTTTACCAGATTGCAAAGATCCTGTTACTTCTGATGAATTACCAGTAATAATATCCTGCCTGAAATGTGACCCAGTCCTAATCCGGTTTTAAATACCCAGTAAATACCCTGGCATCGAATATTAGCAATCACGATGGACTTGTGGAGTGGTTAAGGCTAAAATTCACCATTGTTGTTATTTATAGCTTTCCCACAGCAACCTAACAACCATATCTGGAGCTCGAGCAACCTGACCAGCACATGGGTGAAGCTTCCCTATGAGAAAAAAATCCACATGGATGCTTCCATTCATGTGGATATGAAAATCTCGGAGAATATCGATCGTGGTGATTTAGTTACTTATTACCCTCTTCAACGCAGGTATTTTCGTCCTGCGGTGATAAATTCACTCGCACGATACTCAGTCCACACTTAGCCTTCAATTGTCGGCAGAGAATGATGCCTTCTGCTCATGCGGAACATCATTCCAACCATAAAGCCAAGCGCGGTTAGACCAGCCAGGGCAACTTTGGTGATGTCTACTACTGGCTCCACCCTGATGCCCTCCGGTGAGGCGATAACCACTGCCACAGGGCGTGAGAGAATGCGCCCGCCGCCTCCACCTCCGCTGCCTTTCCCCATTGATGGGCTTTCGGGATGTTCTTCAGCGCTGCTCGCTCCGCCGCTGCCCACGCCAAAACCCAAGGCGCACAGAACTTCTGCGGTCGGTATGATCATCGTGTCCTCGTGTAGAATAGGCTCGCCGTACACAACTCGCACATCGGCTGCAGCCAGGAATTCTTCCATGGTATCTTGATACACATCCAGGCCGGGTTCTCCTGGTAGGGTTGTGCTCAGTTCGTCTGTCATAATAATCACTCCTTTAAATTCGCGCTCAGGTTATTTATTGTGGTTCATCATTCCGATCATTATCGCCCCCAGAACTGCTCCAGCTAACATGCCCCAGATGATATTACGGGTGACATCTCGAACGGGTAGAATGCTTTCTTCACCATCCACGCTCCTGACGATTACTGCCCTGGGACGATTCCAGATCAACCCGCCATGGCGTCCATTCAGTTTGACTGTAAAGACATTCGTCTGGGGTGTGATCTCAAAGTCACCCGCTTGTATGGTCTCACCGGTGCGAACTTCCCTTTCGATTTCGAGCATAGCGCCTCCTATGGCTGGGGCTTATCCGCCGGTGGAGGTGGGTTTTTCCGGGATGCTTTTTGCAGCTCTTCATTGACTCGACGGAGGGTATCCACCACCTCTGTATGTACTTTCGAGCCTACTTCGCCACTTCGCCATCGCTCTTGCAGATCTTTCACATCATCGGTGATGGTTTTACCGGTAGGTGTGTTCGAGAAATCCTTGGCTGCCTGGCTAAGAGAAGCTCCTAGGCTTGCCATCCCCTCTTCAATATCCTGCTGCAGTTTCCTGCGTTCCTCGCTCGACCAGGCAGTCTGCAGCGCGTCGCGCAGATTTTTACCCAGCTCATTCAGCTGGTCGCTGATCGTTTCACCTGTAGATTTTTTATCATCGGGATTACTTTCACTCATAATATCCTCCTTGCATCTTGACTACACTTATTATACGTCGTATGTGATGAAAAGTAGCTTATTAGAAGATTAAGGGCACGCTGGAGGTTTACACCGCGTGCCCTGTATTTTAGTATAGATTTTCTACATGATTACTTTCAAATAGAACCGTTTTCCAGCTTGCAGCACCCCGGCGTGTGGAAAAACCTGATTAGGGTTTTTAAGTGTTTCTCCATCCAGGCGGACACCATTTTGTTCGATCAGCCGTCGCCCTTCACTCTTGCTTTTTACCAGGTTTGCCCCTATTAAAACATCTAACACAGTCTGGCCAGCTGCCAGGGGATAGGAGGGCATATCTTCAGGGTAGCTATTTTTTTGAAATACCCTGATAAAGTTATTTTCAGCCCTTTGTGCAGCCTCTTCATCGTAGAAAATCTCAGTCACCTCCCGAGCCATTTTCATCTTGGCATCACGTGGATGTACGATACCTGAGACGACATCTTTTTCAAGCACGTCAATCTCTGCTGGTGTCCAACGGGTGACCAGACGGTAATATAACGGCATAGCTTTGTCAGGAACGCTCATCAGCTTGCCGTACATATCATCAGGACTGGTGTCGATGGGGATGTAATTACCAGCAGATTTGCTCATCTTTTGTTCACCATCTGTCCCAGGAAGGAGCCCCATGATGATGGCGATATTGGGTTTTTCACCCAGGGAGGTCATGATTTTTCGGGCAGCTGTAACGATATTGAATAACTGGTCGGTCCCACCCACCTGTACATCCGTATGCATGGAGTAGGCGTCAAATCCCTGCATGATGGAATAGAAGAATTCATGCACGTAGATGGGCGTGTTCTTCTCCCAGCGTAACTTAAAATTCTCGCGGGTAATGAATTGCTGGACGGTAAAGTTTGATGCCAGCCTGATCAGTTGCTCGAAGCTGAGCCCGGATAACCACTCGGCATTGTATCGGATGACGGTTTTTTCACGGTCCAAAACGCGAAATGCCTGCTCTGCATACGTCCGAGCATTCATCTCTACCTGTTCAGGCGAGAGGATCGGGCGAAGCTTGTCCTTATCAGATGGGTCACCGATCAAGGAGGTGTAGTTGCCAATCAGGAAAGTCACCTGGTGACCTAACTCCTGGAATTGAGCTAATTTACGCATCGTAATCGTATGTCCCAGGGTCAGGTCTGGTTTGGTAGGGTCGTATCCGCAGTATACCCTCAGAGGCCGATTTTCCTGTGCTGCTTCGATTAAACGTTGTCGTAGCTCATTTTTCATCGCTTGTTTAAGCTCTTCATCACCATATTCGGTGCCTCGCATGAGGTACTCCACTTGTTCGTCGATGCTCATCTTAATTGTGTTCATTCTCGCCTCCTTGTTTTGATTCCCGCCAGCTTATGCTCTCCACGTTCCGCCGATGATACGAAAAACGCGCCCTCTGCTGGAGGGCGCGTCAGACACTCCACAGAAGGGGATCATTCACTTGTATAATAAGCGTAACCGTACTCGCAATTTTTCATGCGCCGATTATACCATTATTAAAAGCGGAGAAAAAATGGATACCAAAATTGAGGATATGGTCGCTAAAATGGAGCGTTCACGGGGTCATCTGAATGCCACCCTGGATAAGGTAGCATCCCAGGCAGAAATATACCCCACCTGGAAAGTGAAACAAGTGCTGGACCACATTACAGGGTGGGATGAGCTGGTATATTCTTCTTTTGCGGCGTATAAAAATGGAGATGTCCCTGCACTAATGGTGGAGGATGGGATTGATCCTTTTAATGCCAGCTCAGTCGCCAGGCGCAAGGATCTAACGCTGGAACAATCACGGCTGGAGTACGATGCAGCCCGCCAGCGTGTCATCCAACAACTGCGCCAGCTGCCAGCAGCGATGCTCACCCAAAAATACCCTGCACCGTGGGGAGGACTATGCACCATTTCCAGCATAGTCAGGATCTTCGTCTCACACGAGCAGGAACACGCTCAACACATTGAAGACGTTCTATCGAATTCATCCAGCGGAAAGTGAGATTGCTCATTAAATTTACTGGATAAGAAAGGTGTTCCTGATATTAATCAGAATTCACGGAGTAAAAAACAATGGATGAAATCTGGAAAGAAGTGCTGCGAAGCCAGTTTGGAGCGACGATCGATATGTTTGGTAATGCGATGCGTGCCTGCCCTAATGAGCTGTGGACGGTGCACATGTGGAAGGATCCTGCCGCGCCGCTTGAGTTTTCGGACTTCTGGTATATCACCTACCACACCTTGTTCTTTCTGGATTTATACCTGTCCGGTGAGGTTGAAGGGTTTGCTCCTCCTGAGCCATACAACCTTGATGAGCTGGACCCGCGTGGGTTGCTTCCCGAGCGAGTGTTTTCCAGGGAAGAATTGCTGACCTATCTGGAACACTGCCGCCAAAAGTGCCGTGAAACGATTGAGCGTTTGACAGATGAAAAAGCTCACCAGGTATATAAATTCCCCTGGGCAAAGGATGGTGTAAATTTTGCTGAGTTGTTAGTGGATAATATGCGACACGTCCAGGAGCATGGTGCACAGCTCAATATGTTCCTGGGCCAACATGCGGGTATATCAACCCATTGGGTGGCGCGCACCAGGCAGCCCAACTAGATTAGTTTACATCTCACCCCCTCCCATGCCAGTAAAGAATGAGTGTGCTATAATTCCGGGCATTGGAGGCAGAAATGCAGGCCCCAGTACTTGTACTAAATGCGAATTTCGAGCCGATCAACGTCTGCAATACACGCCGAGCCATAACCCTGGTGATCGATGGCAAGGCCAGTTTGATCCTGAATGGGCGCGGTGAAATAAAGACCGTACGGCAGACTTTCCCACGCCCCTCCGTCATTCGCCTGGAAAAAATGATCCACCGACCACGCCCGCGCGTCAAGCTCACCAAGCGTGAGGTCTTAAGGCGGGATAACTATACCTGCCAATATTGTGGTGAGCATGTATCTTACCTAACCGTGGACCATGTCATCCCGCGCCACCTGGGCGGGGAGCATGTGTGGACCAACCTGGTTGCAGCCTGCCCGCATTGCAATCACCGCAAGGGTGGGCGGACGATTGAACAGGCTCAAATGCACCTGCTGCACATCCCGACCATCCCACCGGCCTCAGCTTCTTATCTTTTTGCCCGACATTTGCACGAAAACCAGGAATGGCTACCGTTTGTAACCGGCTGGTAGCGAGTTGATCAACCCCCACCCAGCAGCTTGATCATAAGCTGCGGGCTGACGAAAACCTCCAGGATAGCTGCACCAAAAAATAGTGGCACCACCAGGGCAATGGTGATCTTTGCCCAATCGGCGATGGCTATGACCAGCCCCTCACTGATCGACAGATTCTGGTTGGCTGTCACGAAGCTTGCCCCCACCCGCAGGATGGCCGCTCCTGATAGGATGATGGCTGGGATTTCGAGCAGACCGTGGGGTAACGTGAAGGCTGCCAGGACGGTCAGCGGGTTCAGTCCGGTCAGGCCGGCTGCGGCTGAAAAGAATCCAATCAGTCCCACTGGCAGCAACAGGATGAGAACTCCGGCTACCCCCAGTGAGATGCTTCCCAACACGGCTGCGATGCTGACAGCCCGCAGGTTGTGCCACCAAACAGTCAGTACATTGCTGGTGCTAAAAAAACCAATCTGGCGGAATTGGCTCAATATTTGTTCATCTACGATTTTTAAGCGGTCAAACCCGAACATCCCTGCAGTCAGCCCCAGCGCTTTCACCTGGACCGCGCCCATGTAGGTCGCACCAACCAGCAGGAGCGTCATCCAACCGATCGGGACAGCCATTTGACGCAGCGTGTGGGGAATTTCGTGCCTGTACCAATCCCAGGGTGAACGCGCGCTACCAATAAATTGGTTGCGGAACACATTCCACATCCTTCTGAAGTTAATCGTATCGATCTCATGCCCCAGCAGTTCCTCCCGGTTTAAGTGAGTGATTCCCATGCGGATTAACAATACCGCCAGAATTACCAATGCCAGCACCGCCCACCACAACACCCGGTAATCGGCATACAGCATCATCACCGACTCCACCTGGATCAACAATGCCACCGGAATGATAATAAATGAGGCCAGGAGGTTGGCTGCGCGCACGGAGGTAGCCTGAGTGGAAATGACCACTGCCCCGCATACCATCACCAGGGCTTGTACAGCCGTCAGCAGGATAATTAAAAGCAGAAACATTGGTTCTGCTCTCCAGGTGGTGTTGTTATAAATTCCAGCCAGGTAAACCGCCATCCCCAGGTAGGAGGCGAACAGGGGAATAAAAATGCATGCGACCAGTTTTCCCAGGTAAAGCTGGAAATCCGTCAGGGGGCTGCTCAATAATGGCTCAATGCTGCGCCGCTCTGTCTCACCGGCGAAGCTTTCCAGGGCAATGACTAACGAGATGGAGATGGGGAAGAAACCCACGATCATCAGCAGAAAAGGGATGAACCTTTCCGCCAAAATATTCGCTCCATATCTCTGCATGAAATCCAAAATACGGCGGGTGGTGAAATTTGCCAGGAATGGAAAAATCAGTGTGAGTACGGCGATAGGCAGAATGATACGCCAGTCCCTCAGCTGGTCGCGGATTTCCCGGCGAGTGATGATCATTGCAACCCGGATATCATCCAGCATGGTTCGTCCCTTCGATGGAGGGTGCAGTCTCATCCAAAGGTATAACGTGTGCAATATTTGATGAGTCATTCATCGCTTGCAAGTAGGCTTTTTCCAGACTGCGTGGGACTTCGGCAATCCTGATCACTGGCAGTTTTTCATTTACCAGGTATTGTATGACAAGGGGGTTCACCTGTATTGGGTTAGCAGTCTCATAGCGGATCCAATCTTCACCCCGATTGGTCAATGTTGCGGACCCAGGCAGGTCAATATCCAACGCCTCCAGGCTCACTCCCAGGCGGACTTCGAACTGAGGCGGTCCTAATAGCTGCGTTTTAAGTTCTTCCACTTCTCCTGAAGTAATGATCCGCCCGCGGTGGATGATCGCGATTTTATCTGCCAGCTCTTCGGCTTCTGCCAGGTTATGGGTGCAGATGATGATTGCCCGGTTGGCACTGCGCAACCCGTGGATGGCATCCCGAACTAATTTTGCACTTTCCGGGTCCATGGCAGATGTTGGCTCGTCCATCAACAACACGGGTGGGTTATGATAAAGGGCTCGAGCTAACGCCAACTTCTGGCGCATTCCTTTTGAGTACTCTCCAATCCTTCGGCGGCGGTCATCCCAGAGACCGAATTGCTCGAGCAACTCATCCGTTCGCTTACGGCGAGCTGCGGTATCCATGCGGTAGACCTGACCGAAGAAATCGAGATATTCCAATGAAGTCATCCGCCCGTAAAGCCCATGTTGCTCGGTGAGCACACCCACAGAGGCGCGCACTTCCGCCGGATGGGTTACCACGTCGTATCCTGCCACCCGCGCCCAACCTGATGTGGGTCGCAACACGGAGGTCAGCATGCGTAGGGTGGTCGTCTTGCCAGCGCCGTTGGGACCCAGCAATGCCAGCACCTGCCCAGATTTGACGTCCAGGCTAACGTGGTCCACCGCCAGAAAATTGTTAAATTCTTTTGTAAGGTTATCAGTTTGGATCATTCAATCCAGGGATGCACTTGATAAACTTTCCTGCCGGCTCTCTCTCATTGACTGTCTAGGTTGCAGGTTGACCGATATCCTCAGATGGGGTCTCGTGCTTGCGGTGGCGCCAGAAAAGTAAAAAGGCGGATACCAGCGCCACAAGCAGCATGACCGTTTGGTTGAAATTAATCGTCCCAAAACGGGGTGAGTCAAGGCGCACGAATTCCAGGAAAAATCTGCCGATTGGATAACCGATCAGGTACATCAGGAGAATATCTCCATCTTTTAGCTTATCCCCAAATTTTCTCGACATAAACAACAAGAACGCCATATTCAGCAAGTTCCACAATGACTCGTATAGAAATAGAGGCTGGAAGGTGGAAAAATCTGTATATCCGGGAACACGATGGCTTGGATCAATATATATTGCCCACGGCAATGTGCTCGGTTTTCCGTACAATTCCTGGTTGAAGAAGTTCCCCCAGCGTCCAATTGCCTGTGCCAATGCCACCCCTGGTACGGCAAGATCCGCCCACACCAGGAAGCTTTGCTTTCTATGGCGGGCATAAAAATACAACGCTACTCCGCCACCGATGATTCCTCCGGGTATGCCTAATCCGCCATTCCATATGGAGATAATATCTTTAAGGTTTATCAGGATGGATGTGTTATGAATAAAGTAGGGATTAACTAATTTGTTACTCACAGAATCAAGGACCAACATGCTGGGAGGAGGTGTAAAGATGTGCCATAAGCGAGCGCCGATAATACCTCCAATCAGAACCCAAAGCAGCGCATCCCACACAAATTCGCTACTTAATCCTTTGCGCTTCGCTTCATTCTGTACCAGGAATGCGGCTGCAAGTGCTCCCAGCATGATAAGTATTCCGTAAAAATGGATGTATATCTGTGTAAAAGGGATAAAAAAACCATCAGGCATGGCAACCTCTTATCGCTATGTTGTAATTTGCTGAACCTAATTCCACTAATACTTGCTTCGCTAGAGTTTACTTCGCTAGATCTTGCTTTGTTAATTCTTGCGAAGGATTTTGTTTTGCTCGTGCGCCTGGCGTCGTACATCCATGATACGTTGGATAGCGGTAATATTAGCCAATACCGCGATGATCCACACACCCACCATGGGAATACTGAGAATTAAGCTGGGCGCCAGTACCAGGTAGCGTTCGAACCGTCCCAGAAACCCCACCTTCGTATCCATACCCAAAGAAGCCGCCCGCGCTCTGATGTATGACACCAAAACCGATCCACCTGCAGCGATATAAATCCCCAGCACGGCAAGCATATCCCCTTTTTGCGTGAAGTAATATAATAGCCCACCATAAATGAACAGCTCGGAATAGCGGTCAGTAACAGAATCGACGAAGGCTCCAAAATCAGATGGCATGCCTCGCAAGCGTGCCATGGTGCCATCTATGGAATCTACCAGACCCATTACCATGATCAGAATACCGCCAACGGTAATATACCCAAATGCAAGCAAGATTGCACCAATAATTGTGCCTGCCAGTCCCATCAGGGTCATGGTATTTGGGTATATCCCCAGGCGGTTAAAAAATGCTCCGACCGGATCTAATATCCCTTTAAATACAACCCGCGCCCGGTCCGAGAATGTTACCGGTCTCTTTTTGGTTTGTGAATTTTCCACCTGGTTTATCGCGCTGCCTTTCTTACCTAAAATCGGAATGACGTATGCTATCTCATGCGTCATTGGATGTCAAGATGAATTTTGACCTTGAGGGAATAGACTGGTGCCTTTCCGGCCTCGCCTGCCCTAATTGAGAAGAGGAATGTCAATCCTCAACTCAACGTTTTTTAATTATCTATCCTGGGATAAATACTAATCATGAGGCACTGTCCGAACTTTGCTCTAGATATAAGAGATATCAATATCGTTTGCTATTCTTCTTCCTCGGTTTCTTCACTATCCAGGAGCACTTCCCGCTCGCGTCCACCTGTCTGGGCTGGACCGACTATTCCCATCTCTTCGAGCTCATCCATCAGTCGTGCCGCACGGGGATAACCGATACGCATCCTGCGCTGGAGCATCGAAGCGCTGGTATGCTTCTCCCCCTCCAGCATATCGATAGCTTTCTTCACCAGCTCATCACGGTCTGCCATAACAGCTTCGTCTTTCAGGAACTCTTCCCAGGGAGGTACGGCACCGCTTTCCGGTGGGTGCACGGTCTGCCAGTACAGGATGAGCTTATCAATTTCAGCATCAGAAACCATCACCCCTTGCACTCTCATCGGAGCAGCTACTTCAGGCGGCATGAACAGCATATCTCCGTGCCCCAGCAGGCTCTCAGCCCCGCCCGTATCGAGGATCACCCGCGAGTCGACCGACGATGCCACCGCAAATGAGAGCCGGGCGGGGAAGTTCGCCTTGATCAGCCCGGTCACCACATCTGTGCTCGGGCGTTGGGTTGCCACTACCAGGTGGATGCCGGTGGCGCGTGCCAGCTGTGCCAACCGGATCAGCATGGGTTCGGTCTGGTCTGGGGCTGTCATCATCAGGTCGGCGAGCTCGTCAATCAAGACTACGATGCGCGGTAGTGGTTCAGCGACTTTGTGCCGCCGTGCCCTGCGGTTATACGAGTCGATATTGCGGGCATGCATTTCCTCCAGCAGTTTATAACGCCGATCCATCTCTACCACCACCCAACGCAGTACGCCTAGGATGCGTTGGATATCCGTCTCCACTTTTCCAAACATGTGGGGTAATCCATTAAAGCGCACCAGCTCGACCATCTTGGGGTCGATCATCACGATCCGCAACTCGTCGGGGGTGTTATTCATCACCAGGCAAGCAGTGATCGCCGCGATGCATACCGATTTTCCTGATCCCGTCGTACCAGCGATCAGCAAGTGAGGCATTGTGCCCAGGTCAGCCACCACAGGTAGACCTGAGACGTCGCGCCCGAGGGCAATCGTCAGGGGGGACCCTACTTTGTAAAATGATTCTGTCTCGAGGATCGAACGTAAGCGAACCATGCTGGTACGCGAATTGGGCACCTCGATCCCCACAAAGGGTCGTCCGGGCACCGGTGCTTCGATACGCAGTCGCTCGGCGGATAACGCCAGCGCCAGGTCACGCCTCAGGCCGGCAATCTGGGCGACCCGCACTTTGATGCGGTTATCCAGTTCATCCACTGAGCCGCCTTTATCTACAAAGCCGGGCTCGACGGCAAATTGGGTCACGGTTGGTCCAACGCGGTATCCGACAACTTTTGCAGGGATGCCAAACTCGGCCAGTGATTTCTCGATCATCCCCGCAGTCTGGTTGATACTGCGCTCATCAGGACGGTCAAGTTGGTCCCGTACCAGCAGCTCGAGGGACGGCAGGTGCTCATCTCTCGGTGGGAGGGGGACGTTCCTGGCAGGTTCGTTGGCGGTGTTCAGCCTTTTGCGAAATTCAGCCGGCACGATGGGTCGACGTTTTTTACGGTCGGACCCTGATAATGAGCTCCCTGTTTGTGCTACTGCGGGGGCTACGCTGACCGCGGGTTCATTCACCAACGGGCTCGGTGGTTTTGGCGCCGTCAATTTTTGTAAGTATTTATAGACCGGGGAAACCAGACCCAATCCATATCCAAGGCAAAGCAAGGTGATCAACCCCAAGACCAACCCTCCCCAGATATTACGGTCCAGGCTCACCAGACCCAGTCCCAACGCCACCAGCTCAGCCAATCCCCAACCGACGAAGCCGCCATCCAGGCCAAGCTCAGCCCGTTCTACCAGCCTGCCTCCAATAACAGCTAGCAAACCCAGTATGGCGAATGCCGCCACTTCAAGTGCAATAATCCTCCCCCACGGAATCCTAGAGGAAGGGGGAGTACTAAGCTCCCCATTAACTCCTGGTTTAATCGCCCGCAGGCGGAGCACCATAATCCCTGCAGCTGTGGCAGCGATCACCACCAGGAAAGCTCCATATCCAAAGGCGTGCCGAACGAGGTTGCGCCATACAGTGATCAACGTGCCTCCAGACAGCTGGGGCAGGTACAAGGCGATCAGGGTGATCATGGCGAAAGCTAGAAGAAACACCCCGATAAAATCATAGGTGAAGCGTTGGAAGCGTGCCAAAAATCCAACGCCTCGATCGACGAGGCCGTCAAATTCACGGGTCGTGGGTGCTTCCTTGTCTGGGGAGCGTGTGCTTTTTCTGGGTGTCATTGCCCGATGTCTATGTAATTATCCGATGTCAATGTTATAAAACTGATTCTTAGTATACATCAACTTTTCAAGCTGCTTCCTGCCGGTGATCTCTTGGGAGCGATAACCTGGTGTAGTTTGCTTGAAATTCTGTGGATTATTTTGGAAGGTACCGACCTGTTATCGCTTAATCCGGCAGCTCAGGCACTTTACCTGCTTCAGCCCTGGAGGCGATGTAGATTCCCGCCAGGATCAACGCACCTCCCACCAACTTGATCGGGGTGGGCTTTTCATGCAATATGAAATATGCCAGGATGGTCGACCCGATGGGTTCACCCAGCAAAGTGATCGATACCAGTGCCGCTGAGAGGTAACCCAACGCCCAATTGAAGGTGGAATGCCCGATCAGCTGCGGGATGATTGCCAGCAGAGATCATCCATAAATAGGTTTCCGGAGAGTATCCAAATGGACTTTCGCCAGCAGAGATCATTATGATGATGAGTACAACTGCCGCCATGCCGTAGACTAACGAGATATAACTGACCAGCGACATATTGGCACGCAGCTTCCGCCCGATCAATAAGTATCCAGCTCCAGCAATTGCACCACATAGCGCCAGCACGTCTCCTATAAAGGCGCGACCATGAATGAAATTGGACAGATTCGGGCAGGTGATTCCAGCTGTGGTGACAATGCATGAATCGCTGACAGCGATCACCAACACACCTAGCAGGGTAAAGAACAGACCGATCCACACTGCTCGAAGGATCGATTCTTTAATCGTGAAGGGTGAGAGCAGCGCCACCCACAGCGGTATAGTACTCACCAATACCACCGAGCTCGCTACCGTGGTGTATTGCAGTGAAGTGATCCAGGTGGCGAAATGTAGTGCCAGAAAAATACCCGAAAGCAGCGCAAATAATAGTTCTTTCCGCTTAAGCGAGGTCAGCTCGCGCTTGTGAGTGGAGGCAGCGACCGGCACCAGGATAATCGATGCAATTGTGAGACGCCAGGCTGCAATCACAATGGAAGGAGCTTCTTCTTGCGCATAGCGAATAAAAATAGAGGCTGTCGAAACTGCCAGTATGCCGAACGATATGGCGATGATTGGCGAAATTGGGGGTTTATTGGGTGAATTCATCGGTGAAAACTAATTATAGACGAATTTACCCACACCCCGGTACTGACCTGGAGATGCTTACGTTTTCCTGATGTGCCAGATTACCTTGCCGAGCATATCCTTCTGCCTGACGGTTCCAAACACACGGCTGTCGATGCTCTCAGGTCGCGTGCCGATAACGTTCAATTCACCGTCTGCATTTACCGATTGGATGCGTTTGATCAGCAAGCCATAACCTGGTTGATGAAAGGCAATCACATCCCCAGGCGATGGTGAGTGTAGCAAATAGGGGATTTTGCTTACCAGCACAAAATCCCCATGTTGGTAACCTGGGGTTAAGCTATCCCCCACAATTTTCAGAAGCCTCGGCATTATAGGGCAGGATAAACCAACTCCAGTGCAGGGGCATAGGGAGCTTTAGCGCGCTTGGTGGCAATTCCCTTTGTCTCCCAGAACATCTGCGCAAATTCGTTGATCGCCTCTACCAGCTGGGTAGCCTGGTCACGGTCGGTTGTCTGGCGCACTTTGGATCCCAGTTGCATAATCTTATGGACCAGAGCATGCGCATTTGGATATTTCTCCAGGTGCTGTGCTTTCAGATAATCTCCCCAGATCACACGAATCTCCGCCTTGGCGCGTTCAGCATGTTCCTCCTTGACCGCGATGTAGCGAGACATGCTGTTCATATATTCCTTGTTGCGGTCGGGGGTTTTGGCTTCGAATTCGGTCATCAAGTCTAGCATGCGCACCACGGTCAGGGCGCTGATTTGGGCAACGATCGGATCATAGATACCACATGGGATGTCACAATGCGCTTTGGCAGTCTCAATATGCGCTTTCTGGTCAACTATATTCAAAATCTGGTAAATCATATTTCCTCCTATTGATTGGTTGAATGGTTGCAGATTGTGACTTTGATAATAATGAGAATAATAATACTTGTCAAGCAATAATTGATAATGAACTATTAATATTTCACCGCAATGGTAAATCTGAGAGTCCAAGCACCAATGCCTCACTCTGATCGGCATTGGTTGAGCTATGCGGGGTCAGATCGGATCCTCATTTTGCAGGAAGACTCGATGCCGTGCTCGATTTCATTAATGCGAGTCTCATGGATTTTGCTTGACAAAGGGGGGAGGGGGGAATAAAATTTTTCTATCGCGTTGATAGTGTTATATGTTATCAAGTGAACAGCCATATTCAGATCGATATTCTAAAGGAGGAGTTCATTATGACCCATATCATTACAAGTCTGTGCCTGCGTGATTCTGGATGTGTTGACGTGTGCCCGGTGGAATGCATCGTGGGGGGAAAGCCCGTGGAAAAATACCCCTGGTTTTATATCGACCCTGATACCTGCATCGATTGCGGTGCCTGCATCCCCGAATGCCCCTTTGAAGCCATTTTCCCTGAGGATGAAGTCCCCTCGGCTTATAAGGCCAAGGGAGGCGAGAAGGTCAGCATGGTCGGTTTCACCGAGCATTATGACGGGGTTGACCACCATGGTAAGACTGTAATCTTAAATTGCGTGCGAACGTTGAAAGCGGGTGAGGTCGTTGACCTGACCAAGGATATCCAGCCCAATTATGATTTCTACACCCAGGGACCTGGCTATAAAGCCAATGAATAATAAAATCGTATACGCTGCCTGGTAAATCATTCCAGGCATGCCGAATTCGATCATAATAATTTGATAGAAATAAAGAAAAGCAGCTGGAGGATAATCCCGCCAGCTGCTATTAATTCCACTACCGGCTGGTCTTGAGTGTCAGACTGCCAGCTCCCATTTTCGTCAGGATGGTGATCTTATATCCGCTACCTGATAGCTGGTATGAATTGCCCACCTGCTCCCAACCGCCGCTGGATGAAACAGACACCAGGTTGCTCTCATTCGACAGCAACACCGGTACCCCAACCGGTACGATGATGGTGACGCTACTGATGCCAGATTCTGACGCTCACGGTCATGTCGCGCTGGAGCTGCCCGCTAAAATCGAGGGTATAGCTCCCTGCCCCGCTGCTGAAAGTCACGTCACTGGCATTGGCATTCCCTAACCCTTTGATTGACACCTGGGAAGCACCCGTTGTGTATTTGAAGCGTAGTCATCTCTACAAGGTTGTGCTTCGAAAAGCTCACATCAACCTTTGAAGCACCATCTGTCACTTCCAGGCTGTGGATGGAAAGACCGCCCAGCTCGAAGTTTCCCTCATATGCTCCCGCTTTGATCAGAAGGTTCATAGGATTGGTCCCAAGTGCCAGGTCCCACTGGTTAGTCACATTCGAATTCAAGATTGGAACCCTGTTCAGTTTTAAATTACCCTGTTCGACGGTGACATCACTACCGTTGATGGTGACGATGGGTTTGAAGTCAACTACATTATAGGTGGCGGTTCCACTCACCAGGGCGTCAGCAGAACCGGGCTGCAGGTTGAGTTTTCCTGCCCCGAAGCCGAGGCTGACGTTAGCAGTCGCCTGCGTATCTGCGAGTGGCGGGACGTTGATATCCTCTGTCACCGTCGGCCCGGTTTTGATCTGGGTTTCCGGAAGATTGAGCGTCACCGAGCATGCCAGGCTGACTATTGCCAGGGCTGCGATTGAGAGCAGGATAAATTTTCTATTCATAATTGCCTCCTTTTTTTGATTTCTATACCTATATACGTATCAAGGAAAGTCAGGTTGCAGAACAAGTATCCATTCGTGTACTTTTATTAATTGTGTGACACCAGGGGTAGGAAATTCGGCGAAACCAGCACAAACACATGCGCTTGTCGCTGCCAGCTGTGACCGATGCCATCGGAAATTGTGGCCGTGTTAACGATAACTGTCGGAGTGATAATTCCAACCTCCACGGTTGCATCATAACGGACGACGACATCCTCCGCAGAGCTAACCGATCCGTTCCAGGTCACCTTTCCATCGGCATAGCTGACTGTTCCTGACGAAGCCCAGAGGTTACCGGCAAAAGTTAATTGTGCAGCCAATGCGTCGTTCATGCTGGCATTGTTCAATCTTTGACCACTGTTACGGAGGGTGATGGTATAGGTGATCAAATCTCCGGGGATTGCGTTCACCAGGCTGGAGCTCTTGGTTGAATCTCTCAGCGTCGGTAGCATGGCGTTTGAAACATTTCCATCTCGCTGAAAATCTCCCCGCCCGGTGCCCCACAGGATTGTGGCTTGCGCAGTGGCAGGCAGGTCATACGCAACGACGCCGGAATTTGCACTCAGTATTATTAGCTCTAGATCAGGATCGGCGTCGATATTCGCCAGGGTTGGCGCAGGAAGTGCCCCGTTCCAATCCTCATCGCCGAACGCGCTTGGTAAGCTCACTTCGTAGATCGGATTGCCCAGGTAATCCATGATGTGCAGTTTGCCAGTGGCGTAACTACCTTTTTGCGTCCATGAAGTGAAGATCACCTCTGCAAAGCCGTTATCATCCAGGTCGGCTATAATGGGTTCGGAGGCAAAGCGATAAAAACCTTCCCCTGGGTTGTATACGGAATATGGCCAAATTCCATGCTCAGTCTTATCCAGCCAGAACGCATGCACTCGTCCATCGTAGGAAGAATACAGAGTTTCCATCCGTCCATCACCATCCAGGTCCGCCACCGCCGGATTGGGCTGGTTGCTTTCAATGACCCTATAATCCTCAGACAGCGGTGCACCGGTATCTATAGGAACACTTTGCCAGTCAAAGCCATCCGCATTGAAACGACTTCGGTCGGCATTGAAGATATAAACTCCATCATATCTGCTGGGAGGGTAACCCGCATAGCAATCGTACACATTACCCGTCGCGACCACCTCTTTCGTACCGTCGCCATTCATATCGGCGATCACGCTCGGTCCATCGGCGAAATTGGTGCGGTAGCTTTCAGCCCGCACTCCGTTGCACTCCCCCCAGCCGCGTAGCTCTGTCGCCAGGCTTTCCCACACTCCCACTTTACCCCAGCCTTTACCATTGTACATGAGGTTCGCCGGGATCTGAGTCCCGTCGGCCTCATAAGCACAAATATAATGCACGTCTGACGGCACCACAAGCTCACCCAGTCCATCGCCATCCAGGTCACCGGCCGAAGCATTAGCGTTATACACTCCCCAGGCGTATCCACTGTCGTTGCTGAGCTGAGGCCAGCCTATGCGTAAAGACCCATTGGGTTCGAACACCCACGTATTGACCTCGCTCCCAATGGCACCGGTTACAACCACTTCGAGTAAACCGTCATTATCCAGGTCGCTGACTAACAACCCTCGCAGCTCATAACTGGTTGGGTGCTGCGGCCAACCGGGCTTGAAGTATCCCTGAGCGTTATAAACGGACACCCACCCCCCGCTGTGCGCAGTGACGATTTCGTTTGCACCATCATTGTCCAGGTCTGCCACAACAATTCCCGGCCAGGTACGCCCCACATTATCGGCGTTTGGTTCGCTTCGGTCATGCCCGGAAGACATTTTCCATTCTAAATTCCCACTCGACCCATCCAGAACAAATATGGAATAAGCCGAAGCAATCACCTCTACTTGCCCATCACCATCCAGGTCTGCGACTGCCGGTGAGGAATACCAGCCCGTCTCGCACCAAGAGTTGTAACACCCTCCCAGCTGCCATTTCAACGCGGGTGTTCCAAAAGTGGGCTTAGCTTGTACAGGTTGGCTCACTCCGCTGGAAGCAAGCATGATTGGGAGAATGAGCCATACGACCAGGCGCTGGAATATCCCGAAATGTGATATCTTCATATTCAAGGCTGCACTCCTCTCAAGGTTCGTCGTCTGTACCTTCACCCTTGACGCTCCTTGCTCACAGTGATATAAACTACCAAATTCTAACCCCAAACGCCCCAAACGAGGGGCGTTTTGGTATGCACCCTTGTCAGAGGAGGAGAAGATGTCTTCACTTGTTCCGTTAGATACCCCAACCTATGCCGTTCCTGATGCTAATCTCGTCCCACCTGATGATTATTTGCTCCATCAAATGAGCATCCCGGCTTCACGCATGTTCCTGATCAACAAGTCGCTCAAGGTATTTCGTGAGAAATATCCAGACCGCCCGATGTATGATGCATCGCAAGGAGATGGCGGTGCTAGCTTACCGGGAGTTCCAATTCCTATCCTGGAGCGGGCTGCCCAGCTGCAGGTGGCGCATGGTACCGCTTATGATATGCCTTACGGCACCGATACTTTCCGCAAGGTTGTCTTGGAAAAGTATTGGAAAGTGAACCCGCAGGTGGGTTTGGCACCCGGGAATGTTATCGCCACTGCCGGCGGGCGTGATGCGTTGGTCAAGGCATACCAGGCCATGCTGGCATTAGGACACGGGCGTATTGGCGATGCGATCATCGTCTCCCGTGTGCCCTGGATTTCCTACACCTGGGGTCCCTACGGTATTGGGGCAAACGTGCTGTATGCCCCCGGTAACCCACAGGATGGTTGGGCTTACACCGAAGATAGCATCCGGGAATGCGTGCAATTTGCCGCCCGCACTGGTCGAAAGGTCGCCGGTCTGATCATCACATGCCCGGATAACCCGACCGGCTTGACCATCTCCGTGGAGCGTCAGGTAGCTTTGGCGAAAGCGGCACTGCATGCTGGCGTTGCTTTTGTGCTCTTTGACTGGATGTACCATTACGTGACCGATGAGCAGCCGATGGACTTGAACTCTTTTTTGCTCATGTTTGAGCCAGGAGAGCGTTCTCGCCTGATGTTCCTGGATGGCATCACCAAAAGCCTGGGTGCTTCGAACATACGCAATTGTCACCTGATCGCCTCCGAAGAAGTGAATAAATTCATCGTCGCGCGTGCATCTCACAATGTTATGCCTTCCTTCTATTCTCTGGCAGTTGCCCAGGCAGCCTATGAGATGGGTTATTTGGAAGCCTGCCGCTCGATTGTTGAGCCAACCACTGCCAGCCGAAAAGTGCTTAAGCAATATCTCACCGAGAATGGTTTTACCTACATCATCGGAAAAGGGTATTATGCCTTTATAAATGTAGGTAGCTGGTTAGCTGGGCATGGATGGTCAGATTCTGGAGCCTTTAGGGCAATACCTGGCTGAGGAACATGGCATAGCAGTGGTCCCAGGTGCGTTCTTCTCGCCTTACGGTGGAGATTGGCTACGATTTTCGTATGCCACGCCTCCTGAACGGACGCAAGGTGCAGCCGAACGATTATTAGAAGGCTTGAAGGCCTTATAGAAAATTGAAACCTTACCCCTGTGAGTGTGGCTATGGCGTATAATGCTCAACAATTTGCTGAAAAATACCAGCTCGCACTCCTGGCTGCCATAAAAGAAAAGCCCGAGGGTGGCGTGGCGGGTTTTGAGCTCGAGTGGAACTTGCTCGATGAGCAGTTGCGACCTCTGCTGACGGTTGGCTCCGGACCTAACCAGCAGTCTTTCGTGGATTACCTCCGGGCAAACTGCCTCTCGCTGTGGATACGTGAATTTAGCCAGCTGGAAGTCTTCCATTGGATGATTGAATGGGCGACCCGCCCGTATTATTCACTGCGGAGTGCGAGTTACGAAGCCCGCTTGTTGGAAGCTGCGTTAATCAATGCCTTGCGCTGTTCAGGGAGTGAGTTTGGTCAGCGTTTATTCTACTGGCATGGCAACCTGCTGTTCCTGACGACGATTGACCAGCAATCAATTCCAGGCTCATGGCCGATTGCCAAGCGCCGATACCTCGAGCGCTGCGTGGAACTGTATGGAAATAACCTGGCTACTGCCGGTACCCATACCAACCTCTCACTCCCAGATCCGCTGTTTACGTGGGATTTCGTCCACCTCTCGCCCACCCAAAGGATGAATTATAACCAGGGAGGCACCACTCCCCAATATTTAGATGAGTTTAAGAGCGAATTTTACATTACCGCCACACGCCTGATGCGCGCGTTTGCCTCATTATTCATCGCTTCAAGCGCATCCACGCCTTTGCAAGCGCAGATGAGACAGGGTAAACCGGTGGTCGTACTTACTGGCTATGACTCAGTGCGCAACCTCACTTTTCCCAATCCAATGGCGATCGATCTGCCTGATCTGTATCGCTCCTATAATGATTACCTCCATCTATCCTATGACCTCGTCAGGAGTGGGGCACGTTTTGGGAATAATAACTGGACACCTATCCGTGCACGCTCGTTTGCCGAGCCGGTCGAACGACTGATCGCCGTCACCAGTGACCAGCTGGACGAATTGTATGCCCGCGGCTTGTATTCGGTGGGTGAAGAACAGCCCGCTGAGCAAATGGCACGGCAGGTGGAAATGCAGAACCTGATGGCACGCATCAATCTACCCATGGCGCGCGTCGAGGTGCGTACGGATGATGGTGGGCACCCACTTGAGGTGGAAATTGCCAATTTAACCCTAAAACACTTATTGCTACTGCGTATCTACGCTGACCCTGAGTTTGCCCGTGCTTTTCGGTACGACCAGGAGGATATCTCCAGGGCTCGAGCCAATGAGACGAAAGCCGCCCAGGAAGGCTTACGAGCAGAAATTGACAACCCACTCAGCGGTAAACCCGTAGGGATGCGTGAGTTCCTTGGTTGGACCCTCTCTCAGGTAAGAGAGTTGGCAGAAGCACTGGAGTTATCAGAAGCCCTGAAACCTTTATATGATATGGCAGCTGGAGCACCGAACACAGCCGAGCAGATTCGTCTAAAAGTAATCACTGAACTAGGTACCGTTGATGAAGTGCCCGACGATTTGTTGAAACTCCTGGCTGAGCAGCGTGAGCAGCAGGTAAGCAAGGATGTTGCCATGATTGCGGCGTCTTGCCTGGATAGTCAGCCTGAGGCTTCGCGGCTGTGTGAATTTGTCCAACGCGCCCAGGACAATTTCCGTGGTGATCAGCAGGAGCTCATCCCATTCCGCCCAATATCTTTGCCTGTGGTTGAGCTTACTTATCCAGATAAGACCAGTGAGGTGATCGCCCTGGCGGAACAGCTGATCCGCATTCCCAGCGTGACAGCCTGCCCCAACGAACGCCTGGGTGATGTTCAACACGCCGCCAGTCTGGTATATGACTATCTCAATGACCAGGGGGCGGTGGTTAAGCTGTTCAACCAGGGTAAGTACCCTGCTGTACTGGCGACGTTCCCAGGCAATACATTGGCACCCGTGATGTTATCTGGTCATTTTGATGTGGTGCAAGCGGATCCCGACGATACCCAGTTCGAGCCGCATGTCCAGGGGGACTATTTATGGGGGCGTGGTGCAGCTGATATGAAGACGGTTGTGGCTACGTATATGGTGTGGATGAAGGATGCGCTTCGAAAAGGTCCGCCATTTCCTCGCCTCAGCCTCATGTTGGTTGGCAACGAAGAGAATGGAGAAGGCGAACCCATGGGAACACCCCATGTTCTCCGTTGGTTAAAGGATGAATCGGATATGAACCTCCTGCCCCAGCTGCTGATTGCCGGTGAACGTACCGGCGAAAAGGGGGACGAGCTGTGGGGTGAGATATGCACTCAAAACCGCGGGGTGATGCGCTTCGATTTGATCGTTCGAGGTCAGCGAGGCCACTCGGGGGTAGCGCCTGCTAAAGCGGATCTGACTGATAGATTGCTATCTGCGCGCAGCGATCTGCTGGCGCAACTCGGCTCACGCCTGACGCTAAACAGCTCGGACGGGTGGCAGTCACAACTGCGCGTACCGTTCATCCAGGTGGGTACTCCCGGGATGTATAACGTCACCCCCGAATCAGGCGTGCTGGGTGTGGAGCTGCGCCCCATCCCCCAGGACGATCTGGCGGATATCCAAATTGAGTTGGAAAAATATTGCCGTGACCACGAAGTAGAGCTAAAAATGCATGTGATGGAGAATGGCATCATTTGCTCGCCCAGCAATCCCTATCTTAGGGCTTTGATTAATTCCGTGCGCACTCTTTCTGGTGTGGAGCCTAAAATTGGCAGCAAGCTGCCGGCGACCAGCGCCCGTTTTGCTCCAGATGGGCAGGGTGTGGTGTGGGGGCAAAGTGGACTGGGGCCTCACTCTGGGGAAGAGCGGCATTTCATCCCCAGCATTCTGCCTTACTACCGAGCATTACATCAGCTGGCAGCTAAAGCGGAACTGACATAACTTCCATCCCAAGCTGAGCGAATGAACCTGGCTGTGGTTAATAGACATGACTTTTTTATCTCGCAATGTATTTACTGATTCGTTCAGGCTAGAAAACCTACCAGCAGCCGGAATTTGGATCCTGGCTGCTGGTTTACCTGTCGCATTGTCTAATTTATGCCAAAACCTTATATCGAGATAGGACTGGCTCTGAACAGTCGAATGATTTGCTGAATAATTTTGGCTGCACTGACGATGATCACGATGGCGAACACGATGATCAGCGCCTGGTTTAACACGGATTGCAGCATACCTTCCAAACCTTCCAAACCCAAGGCACCTCGCAGGGTATATAAGAACTGGATGTTGGACATCAAGCTGGCAGCCAAGACGATGTTGAACCCACTCAGTACGATGGCGTATAACCTTGAACCCGTTTGCCAGGAACCTTTACGCAGCAGGAGTACATCCAAAATGATGGTCAGTACCCACAGCAGGTCGAACCAGGGAACATAGGCGTTGAATGCTGTGGTCAGGATGGGTGTGAACGTCCACACACCGTTGATATTATTGTAGATTCCCACACGGTCAAGGTAGAAAGTGATGATGATTATCCCCAGCAGGGTGAAGAAAATCTCGGTGATCAGCTCGCCGCGTTTTATCCTATCTGGTTGGCTGACGGTTTTCAGGCTGTGCGGATCCCATTCTTCGTCATTACTTGGCAGCTTAAACTCAGGTACAGCCCATTCGAGGATGGCAAATATGAACACGATATTGCCAAACGCGGTGATCACTGCTGATAATGCCCCGCCCAGTGACTTGAAGATGTCGCCAAACAGCTCGGGCCCGGTTGTGCTGACCGTCTGGTTGTAGCCGATCCAAAATACAACCAGGGATAACACGGCGACGAGCGGCAAGACGATGCGTATGACCAGAAGAAAGATAGGGAACAGGCGTGGCCCGATCAGGTATCTGGCCGGCAGGTAGGGGGCGACGATTTTCTCCGGTGGTCCAAACTGCTTCAGCACAGCAGTCATCATCTCGTCATCCGGAGCACGCCCCTCGGTCTTGCTCCGGTCGTCCAGTGCATCCTGGATCAGCGATTGAATTTCGGTGACGGTGTCTTTGCGCAGCCTGGCAGGTAGAGCATCACTAACAGCGGATAAATAGCGATCAATCAAGGTGTCCATTTTTACTCTCCAATTTTATTTCAGCATGCGGCCCATCATTTGGACCATGCTCTCCCATTCTTTAATCAGCCTGGGCAGGATTTCCTGTCCTTCCTGGCTGATTATATAATAGCGTCGCGGCCGGGCATCTTCCAAGCGCCAATTTGAGCCAAGCAAGCCCTGCGCTTCCAACCGCCGCAGCAAGGGGTACAACGTGCCCTGGTCGATTTCAAGTCCCTTTTCAGAAAGAGACTTCATCAATGAGTAGCCATATTGTTCCTGGAGGCATTGGTTGAGCACCGCCAGGACAATCACCCCGCGCCGCATTTCCAATATCAGGTTGTCAATTGATTGTGGGTTCTCCATATCAACTATCCTTTGATACATTATACTATGTAATATACAGTATGTCAAGAGTGTTAATATTATATTTATCAATCTATTATCAAAATGAATGACTAACCCGGAAATTTTGTGCTATGGATTTATTGCCGACTGAAACATGGAGCTACCAATTTCCTGCACCAACTGGGGATCATTCTCTTCCAATATAACCGCCAGTGCCAGGGGCACGCCTTTCCATTGCGGTGATGTGCCACCCAGGTACCACGAGTACCCCGGGATGTTCTGATCCACTCCCGCTGCGTAAGTATTTCCATTATTTGACGCCACCACTTGCCAGATGGGTAACTCATCCGCTTTGAGCAAACTGGCGGCATTATTGGCAGATGGGGCTGGGAGAACCTGCATGGGCTGCGAGCTCGGCGGTAGTGTGACCCAGCCGGATTGAGGTGTATCGACCGACATTACCAACCGGGGAGCGGGCCGTGTTCCCTGGTTGCTCAACGTGGCTGCCGCCAGGGCCATCTGCAAAGGACTCACCTGAAATACGGTATCCGATACAGTGTCTTTGTGCTCACCGCTAATGTAGGCGAGCAGGTCCGAAATAACGGCTGGTTTGGTGGAGCTAAGAGTTTCCACCGGGAAACCAGGTGCGGAATACAACCCCAGCTTATCCAATAAATTGATCAATTCCTGGCTGTCCATCGATGATAGCAGCTGCTTCACAGCATCGGTACATCCCGCCGCAAGCACCTCTCCCCAGGTGATGCCCGTTGGCACCAGGGCACAATTAGCAAAATCTGTGGCGGTGAATTGGGAAGTGCTGCCCGGTTGATTGGCAGCCAGCAGGAACCCACCCAGGGCATTTCCGGCAGGGTACATCCCCATCGCTGCCCGGTCTAGCAGGGGGCTGTTCGGGTCGTTCACCAGGCTCTCCGAGGTAGTACTTAATTGGTTGGCATCGAAGTTGGGGCTGGAAGCCATCGCCAGCACCTCCCCACTGCGCGCATTCAAGAGCACCAGCGCTCCCTTGCGACCAGCCAGCAGCTCGTCCGCCCTCGTCTGCAGGTCACTCTCCAGGCTCAGGCGCACGTCTAGCCCAGGAGGCGGCTGACCATACAGCAGGTGCTCCCACCATGAAGTTGAGGCTGGGTAGCCCTTCAAGCCGCGCAGGTAGGGGTCAAGGCTCGCTTCGAGACCGGCTTGCCCATACACAGGGTCGGTGTAGCCGACCAATGGACCCAGCGCGGCGTAGGGGTAGGAGCGCTGGATACTTCCAGCTGTGCCGCTGGATTCTGCCAGGGGGTTATCGTGGCTGTCAAGGATCGACCCACGCTTCACGTAACGGTCGGCGATCGTGCGGCGGGGGTTGTCAGTGCGGGTCAGCAAGTCGGGTCCACGCACCACGGCCCACCAGCCGGCAATCATCGCCGTCCCAGCCAAACCCAGCATCAACCCACCTGAGACGATCAGGTTGAGGTTGGTTTGAGCTTTTAGGACCTCCGGCTCCAATCCCTGTATCTCTTCCTGTCGTGCACTGATGAGCAGCAGGCACAACAGCTCGAAAAAGGATACCAGCAGCGAGCTTCCGCCATAGGAGACGAACGGAAGGGTTACGCCAGTGAGTGGCAGCAGCCGAAGGTTACCGGCGATGATGAGGATGCTCTGCCCCACCAGGTGGACAACCAGACCAATTGCCAATAAACGGTGGAAGGGATCAGCAGATTTCATCCCCAGGCGCATACCGCGGTTGACCAACAATGCCAGCAGCACCAGTATTCCGATCGCACCGATCAGTCCGGCTTCCTCGCTGATGGCTGAGAAGATAAAATCGGACTGGGCGATGGGCACCAGACCAGGGCTGCCCAAACCTACACCACGTCCGATCAAACCGCCGTTCGCTACCGCCAGAAGTGACTGGACCACCTGGTAGGAGCGGCCGGCTGGGTCGAGCCAGGGATTGACCCAGGCATCTACCCGTTGGCTCACCACGTCGAACAAAGCGTAACCGGCAACCGCAGCAAGGATGAGCACCAACGTGCTAACAATCAACACTTTTTTATTGCCTGTTCCGGCGAAGACAATCACCGCATACAGTACGATAAAAATTGCTGCAGTACCCAGGTCACGCTGGATGACAAGCAACAGCAGCGCCAGTCCGGTCATGAGCAAGGTGGGAGTTAATAAGGGCAACAGCCTAGTGGACGGAGTAGCCGCTTCCTGCCGGTCAGCCAGGTAGGCGGCCAGAAAGACGATCAGCAGGATTTTTAGCGGCTCGGAGGGCTGGAAGTAAAAGCCGCAGCAGCCAAGCCATAAGCGTGGACCTGCCCCCATCGGGTTCGTCCCCAGGAATAGCGTGGCTGCAGTCAGTACCAACCCCGATGTCAGCCAGATATATTTAAAACGACGCAGGTAGACTAAAATCCTGCCTGATGGGTGGGCGGTGTCGAAGCGGATTGCCAGCATGAAGACAATACCGATCAGTAACAGCCAGGCCGTTTGGCGCAAGCCCAGCCCGCTCGACAGGCGCCAGATGGTCAGCATTCCCCAGCCGGTCAACAGGGCTGTGAGCGGGAATAATAATGGGTCGCGCTCCGGCAGGCGGTGGGATAGTTGCCGGTGGATCAGCCAGGCTAACCCGATCCATACGGCGAAACCCAGCCAGTGGGTCCAGCGATAATTTACCTGCCAGCTGCGCAGGCGGGCGGCGTTTGCCAGGCTGAGCGCCAGCGAGTAAATACCCATGAAAGCGCCTGCCAGGATGAGCAAGCGCCGCTCAGTACGATCGGTTGAGGTAACCAGATGGGCAGACAAGCTGATTTACTTGAGATATTTGCGCACCAACAGGTCAAGCTTTTGGCGCGTTTCAGGGGGGATGCGGTTGGGGTTGGTGATGATGGCATTCGCCAGGGCTTTTTCGCACACGCAATTTCGATCGAAATCACTTCCTGGAAGGAAATGTTTCGCCAGGTTGGCGATGGCGAGCTCGGCGATGTGGGTGTTATGTTTCAGCACGGTGATCACAGCTTCAACGCTCACCGGTTCCTCTTCCATATGCCACACGTCGTAATCGGTGACGTGCGCCATGACGGCGTAGCACAACTCAGCTTCACGCGCCAGGAACACTTCGGGCGAGGTGGTCATACCGATGAGGGACATGCCCCAGGAGCGGTAGACGTTTGATTCGGCTTTGGTCGAGAAACGGGGCCCTTCGACGGTGAGGAAGGTGGCGCCGCGGTGGACGGTGGCGCCGGTAGCCTGAACGGCTTCGTAAACCTGGCTGGATAAGTCGGGGCAGAACGGGTCAGCGACACCGATGTGTGCCACCAGACCGTCGCCGAAGAAGCTGCGACGCCGGTTGCGGGTCAGGTCGAAGACCTGGTCTGGTATGACCAGGTCACCAGGGGCGTAATCATCCCGCAGAGAGCCGCAAGCCGAGATGCTAACTACGCGTTCAACCCCCAAGGACTTGAGAGCGTAGATGTTGGCGCAGTAGTTCACCTCGGTGGGCGAGATGAAGTGCCCGATGCCGTGGCGTGCCAGGAAGGCTAATGGCACGCCGTCGAGCGTGCCGGTGATGATGGGGGCACTGGGTTTTCCGAATGGGGTGGAGAGATCCTGTTCGGAGACGTCCTTCAGACCGGGCATGCTGTACAGCCCGGAACCGCCGATGATCGCCAGGGTGGGAATAGGGTTCATAGAATACCTGATTTATGAGAAGTTTTGTTTATTGTACCTGATAAAAACATTCCGCAGGTGAGATGGAGTGGCATAGAAAGAATAATATAGCCACCGATAAACACAGATGAACACTGAAAATAAGAACACGCATTTCTTACGGTTTATCGTACTGGAGAGTAGATGGACTTAGGAAGGGATTTGTTCCCCAAAAAAAATAAATCGAAACAAATCAGTTTTTGGGGAGTAATAGGATAGATTGAATAGATACGCATGTCAATGATATAAAACTTCTGTAATTACTCACCGATTGAAAATTAACCTAAATTCATTCAACATGTGAGGCGATAACTCCTGCTATAAAGACGCATAATAAAGGGAATACCCCCTCCTCTCCCCCCAGAACCAGGGGGGACCAGACCTCCCCCACCACGCTCACAAAAACAATTCGCTAGGCAACGAAAACAAAAAAGCATGTTTTTAGGGGAGGAGTACTGAGGTGAGGCATGCGTGATGGTTGAAATAATTTGATCATATATAAAATTGTGAGTAATTACGAACTTCTCGCCACATTGAGTAGTTCTCTTTGGATGAAATCAGAATTCTGTCATTTGAAAACCAGCGTTCCAGTGCACTCTCCAAGCAGACCTGACAGGTTTTCAAAACCTGTCAGGTCTCTGATACCTGCAAAAACAGCAGGTACAGGTTAGCGGATAAAAGAAGAAGCGATAACGATTATAGTATTCGAAATTTTTCTATTCTACTCAATGAGGTGAGTGATACACCATTACCGGTAAAGACCGATCGGTATACGGATGCATTCATCATAAATAAGAGACATCGGAATACATCCATACCCGTATAGTACAGCTGGTATACGGACGTCTTTTTTTAAAATGATAGACTGAAGACGTCCTATACAGATAAAAATCAATCTGTACAGAAGTACACTGATGTAACTACTCACAGGAGAAAGGATTTGGAACACGAACAGAGCGAAAGGAGGCGAAAAACGCGAAACAACATAACAAAGAACTGTTTTTGTAGAAATATTTGCATCTGATTCTCGGTCAACGGATAAAATAACGGATGCCAGGAAGCACACCTGGTACGGGTTATCGGATAAAATATTCACCAATATGGATGATTTAAGCAGATTTTTTGACTTGAACATGAGACGGTGAGTAATTACGTCCTGTACAGATAAAAATCAATCTGTACAGAAGTACACTGATGTAACTACTCACCATAACTGACGATTTTCTTCTAATAAACAAAATAAAGAGCAGATTGCTCCCCAAAAAACAGCGGGGACAGGTTCGTCGAGCTTCGGAATCTGGAAAATATCTTGGTTTCATAGTGCGCTCTACTCGCAATGACAATTAAATGGTTCAATGCAACGGATTTATAATGGAGCTTTGTGAATAATCTTAGATGCGGTGAGTAGTTATGTCCTAATGTAATTACTCACCCCTCCTCAAAATTCGCGAAAATCTGGTAAGATGCGCGTGTGAGTAAAACAGACTTCGAAACGCTAACGAAAGATGAATTAATCGAGCTGATATTAGCGCAATACGAACAACTGACTAAACTTCAAGCAGACTATGAAGCCTTGAAGCTGAAGTTTGAGAAGAACCAAAAGCCGCCCACGTCTTCAAAGAACTCCTCCCAACCACCCTCGTGTGACCAAAAAGGAAACGTACCATCAGGACGACGAAGGCATCGGCATGGACCACCGGTTGGGCATGAAAAGCATGTGCGTAAATATGTGGCACAGCCCGATCACACCATTGAGCTGCGTACGAAGGCATGTTGTAAATGTCACACCGACCTGAGCAGTGAAGCGGGTCGATTGGTCAATGTGAACCAGATCACCGAGTTACCTCAAGCACCTGCCCAGGTGATTGAAGTACGGCAGTACGCCGTGACCTGTCCTGAGTGCGGTGCATCTGAAGTTGAAGGTTCACCGGCTGGGTTGGAGATGCACCGTGCATTCGGAAGTCGGCTGGAAGCAACGGTGGTGTATTATCGCCAGGAGCAGCACATGAGCTATGTCCGCACTCAAAAGGCAATGCTCGACCTGCATCAGGTTGAGATCAGCCAGGGTGGGATCGATGAGATCATGAAACGTGCTGGAAAGTGGGCAATAGGCAAGCTCGGCCAGATCCAGGACAGTGTTCGCCACAGCCAGGTGGTTCATTGTGATGAAACCACCAACCGGATCAACGGAGCCAATGCTTGGGAATGGGTTTTTTGCACACTGACAAGTGTTTTGCATGTGATCCGTCGTGACCGAAGTGCGGAAGTGATCCGGGGTGTCATGCACGATTTACCGGCGGAAGTATGGGTGAGCGACTGTTATGGGGGACAGTTGAAAGCCCCTGCCAGGCAAAGACAGTTATGTATGGCCCATCAATTGCGCGCCTTGCAGCATATTTTGGATGCTCAGCCTCATTTGACCTGGGCCCACGCTCTGCGAAAGCTATTTCTACATGCCATCCAAGTTCATCGCCAACGTGACCAGATGACTAGCGCACAATTTGATAAACAAGTAGCTCAGATTGAGCGTAATTGTGATCGCCTGCTGCACCAAGACTTAGCTCCACCCGAAGCGCAGAGATTACAGCGCCGCTATTTGAAATATCGCTCCTGTCTGTTTGTGTTCTTGCATCGCAACGATGTTGAGCCGACAAACAACGTCGCTGAGCGCGCCTTGCGTCACTCGGTTGTGCATCGTAAGGTTACCAATGGATTTCGCTCCAACTGGGGCACAAACACTTATGCAGCGTTAGCATCGGTCATTGATACAGCTGAATTGGCTGGGGTTCGTGCTTTTGATGCGATCCAAGCTCTTTTCGGTCCGCCTTCACTCCCGATTTCCGGTTGCGGTGAGTAATTACGTCCTAATGTAATTACTCACCAGAATCGACTGTAACTGTAGATTATTAGGATTCCTTGGGGAAGATTGCCACGTCGGGCTTCAGAGTATGGGAGAAATATTGGATTCTCAGAACGCCCTCCTCGCAACGACAGTAAAATTTCTTGATTTTCCAAATTATAACTTTGGGAAGAGTTAAAGTGAACTCAGTGAGTAATTACGTCCTAATAATAGCACATATGTTCTAAATTGTCAAGTGGGAAAAGGAAAAATATGAATAATTTAAGATTTCTCATTTTGTGGAGGATTTTCAGGGAACGTAACCGATGAAACTGAGAATTATCAGCTTATAAAATGGACTTAGAGATGTTTGTGAGGGAGTTGTTTAATAAGAATGGGGGTATGATTAAATGGTCAAGGTTTTGGCTGAATTGCAGTATTTTCGAAAGTGCAATTTATAACAACGATACCAATCGTGGGCGGTTGCGGTGAACGATAAGTATCCATTTAGCTCAAAGCATTTCAAGTTGGAGCAGCTGGCGGAGGGTGTTTACGCTGCTATCCACTCAGAGGGTGGCTGGGCGATCTGCAACGCGGGCATCATCGACCTGGGTGACCGAACATTGGTGTTCGACAGTTTTATGACTCCCGATGCTGCCACAGACCTGGTTGAAGCTGCGGAACACCTGACCGGTCGCTCGGTGCAAGTGTTGATCAACAGCCACTATCACAATGACCATATCTGGGGTAACCAGGCATTTTCGGAGGATGTGGATATCATTTCAACCAGCAAGGCGAAGGAGATGATCCTGGTTGATGGTGCGGCGGAGATCCAGAGTTACCATGACTTTGCCCAGCAGACGCTGGATGCATTGGAAGCGAAATATCAAAATGAGAAAGATGAAAATCGGCGATCACACCTAAGAATCTACAAAGATTATTATCAAGCGATCATGACTACCCTTCCAAAACTGAAGATTCGCCCCCCGAACCTCACTTTCACAGGCAGCCTAATCTTCGAGGGACTTAAACGCTCAGCTCAACTCATCGCCTTCGAAGGTGGTCATTGTGGAAGTGATGCCATCCTGTTCCTGCCGAATGATAAGATCGTGTTCATGGCTGACCTGCTTTTCACCACGGGGCACCCATATTTGGCAGATGGTGATCCAGACAAAATCAAGGATATCCTGGCTCAGATCAGACAGCTGCAAGCAACGGTATTTGTTCCAGGTCACGGTCCGGTTGGCCAGGCATCTGCCGTCGATTGGATGAATGAGTATATTGACTGTTTGAACTCGATAATCGATGATGCGATCGATAAGGGGGAAATGGAGGACGAGATTGGTCGAACTGGGATGCCTCTAGAATACGAGCATTTAATCTTTCCCAATTTCTTCGTGGCGAATTTGAAGTTTCTTTACCAACGTCAAATGGCATCAAGAGGTGGATCGGTTAAATAAGGTGAGATCATGACCATCAAAACGATAATCCCGGAAGAACAAGCAGGGGTGGATCCGCTTGATCAATGGCTGGAAAAACGGAACGAAATTAAAGATCGATTCCTGGAAAATCTCGGCAAATCAGATATACCCAGGAACACACACGACATTGAAATCATTGAGAGTACAGAATGTGAAGGCTATATCCGGCACAAAATCCACTATTGGGTTGGGGAGCAAGAAGAGGTACAGGCGTACCTTTTGGTGCCACACGAGTTAAAGACGGCATGCCCAGCAATCGTTGCCATGCATCAAATGAATAATTGTGGAAAGGACGAGGTGGCGGGGCTATCTGGAAACAGGGATTATGCCTACGGTCATGAACTAGCCAAGCGGGGTTATACCGTGATCGCACCAGACTATCTGAGCATGGGAGAAAGGGTATTTCCTGGGAAGGAAAGATTTGATACAGTACCCTTTTATAAGAAATACCCAGATTGGTCGATGGTCGGAAAAGACATTGAGGATTCGATGTCTGCCGTAGACGTGCTGTGTACATTCGATTTTGTTGACGTAAACAAAATCGGAGCGATCGGCCACTCGCATGGGGGAAGCAATACTATTTTTGCCATGGCAATGGATGAGCGGATATCAGCGGGGGTAAGTAATTGCGGGATGTCGGTGATCTCTGAAGAAGAAAAATGCCTGGAATGGTCGACCGATGAAGGATATATCTATTTCCCGAAACTGAGAAAATATTTACTGGCGGGAGAGGAGCTGCCATTTGAAACCAATGAAGTAGCAGCCCTGATCGCACCCAGGCCATGGCTGAATATATCAGCATATTATGATATAACCATGGGGAACCAGGAATTCCTGGCTAAAGTTGGGGTCCAGCTTACTCAAGTATATAAATTGTACGGCAAGCAAAACCAGTTCGCTTTTTTTATGCATGGGAACGATCATTCATTTCCAAGGTTTTCCAGATCGCTAGCTTATGAGTGGTTGGATAAATACTTAAAAACCTGATAAAAAGGATCCGCCGATGCGGAGTTGTATATTCACAGGCAGTCATTATTTCCACAGGTGAATTTAGGCTATACTTGTAATCATAGAGGAACCCAACATGGCAAAGGAACCGAAATCGGAGCAGCAAGAGCAGTTCGAGCAGTGGCAGCGCAAGCAGAAGGAAATTGAGAAGCAACAGGAGGAAGAACGGAAACAACGCGCCATCGAACGGCAGAAGCTGGAACAGGAGCAGGAACAAGAAAGGGTGAAAAGACAGCAGGAGCGGTTGGACCTAGAACGCCAACAGGAAGAAGAACGCAAAAAACGCCAAAAGGAACAGCAGCAGATGGACGTGCAGCAAGGGGGCTTACAAAAACCGCAGCAAGAACTACGCCAGCAGCTGGAAATAGAGCAGGAGAAGAAACGCATTGTCCAACAGCAGGAACGGAAGCAGGTAGAGCAGGTACAGGGTGATCAACAAAAACCGCAGCAAGAGCAGCGCAAACAGCTGGAAAATGAGCAAGAGAAGGATCGGTTAACCGATCAGCAGGATCGCAAGGATTTGGAAAAGAAACAGGCTGAGGAGTAAAACGGGGGAAATTCAGGGAGAATTAGTTCTCCCGAGCTACGAGCATGGTGGACTATAGTTCTTCCAGATACTGGTGGGTGGTGAATTAGTTGGGTAAACCTTTCGAAATCTATGCATAGATTAACCTGCAATATGAAATAGCCTGAGATAGCCTTTCATTAAAATCCAAACCGAGCGGGGATGCGTAATTATCAGCAAATATCGGTATAAAATGCTGATATTTACAGATTTTAACATGGAGGAAATTAAAATGAAAAAGGTAATTTCAGCTGTACTTGCAGTGATCATCGTAATGGCAGGTTTTCTCTTCAGCGGGCAGATTGCTCCAGCCAAGGCAGATTCACCTACAATTCTCTCATTTGGGAACATGGTCGGAATTCCCCCGGGGCTAACCGGAGCCCAGAGTCAACTACCGCTGCGCGGGATTAGCGGAGGTGGGTTACCCTGGACGCTCACTTCAGCCAGTGGCTTTCTCAGAGCTAACGGAAAGCTGAAGGTGGAGGTCGAAGGGCTTGTGCTTGCGGCTGGTGCTAACGCAGGCAGTAACCCAATTGCCAGCTTCAGGGCGATAGTGAGCTGTGTGAATAGCGACGGCACGTTCAGTAATATTTTGACGGCTGCTTTTCCAGCGACCACCGGCTCGGCATTGAGTGGCGGTGGAAAAGCGGATATTGAGACGACAGTCGTTCTGCCTCAACCCTGTATCGCGCCGATAGTCTTTGTGACCAGCCCGAGCGGGTCATGGTTCGCTGCGACGGGTAAATAATCATCCCCTCGGTCATTTTTGGATTTTAGGGATGTTTATATTAATCCTCCCCCATTTTCATTTTTTTTAAAAATGGGGGAGGTGGGAGGGGGTTAATCTATATCTTGGCCCTCGTATAATGCTTGTTCAATCGTAACGATCACTGCGTCAAGATTATTCATGACATCATTATTCCAAAAACGTAAAATGCGGTATCCCTTTGAGGATAGAAAAGATGATCTCACTCGATCCTGTAGTTCCCGGTCCAGGTGTTGGCTTCCATCTAGTTCAATGATCAGTTTATGCCGTGGAGCACAGAAATCTACAATGTATTTTCCGATGGTATGCTGCCGGCGAAAATGCACATCTCCCAAGCGATGAGTACGTAAATATGTCCATAGTTTTGCTTCCGGTTCACTTTGATCATGGCGCAGATTGTGGGCACGTTGATGTGTTATTGGGGAGATTTTTTTGGAGGCATGGTTAATTATATTCCTGCAACCCCCTCCCAACCTCCCCTCTCCCGAATAAAATCATTCGGGATGCGAAATTCCAAATATCGGAATTTAGGTGATAAGTTCACAACCCCCTCCCAACCTCCCCTCTCCCAAATAAAATCATTTGGGATGCAAAATTTCACAAACCGGAATTTAGGGGAGGGGGGTTTTACTTATTCCGTTTTACCGCCAGGAGGAGCTTTTCACCTTCCAGGGTGTGCTCCTCCGCATAAGCACCCTCGATTGGTGGAGCGTCAAGCAGCCGGGTGGTGAGCGTCTCTGCGGCAATATACTCGCCCCAGGTGATAAAAACATCGACCAGCACACCTTGTGCCTGATAGCAGGTGGTTATGCGGTCTTCAATGTTGAAACCGGCATTCTTTCGCATGTCCTGCACCCTGCGCACCACCTCGCGTGCCAGTCCCTCTGATTTAAGCTCTGGGGTCAGGGTGGCGTCTATCCCGACGGTGAGATACTTATCCGAGGCGACTGCCAATCCTGGGAGCGGTTCGGTGCTCACCAAAATGGTCTCGGGAGCGAGCTCAACTGTCTCACCCGCCACATCGAGTTTTACCGCGATCCCGGCATTCACATTGGAAGCTACCCACGAAGGGTCAGCATGCATCAAGGCAGCTTTAACCTCGGGGAATTTTGCGCCGAATTTGGGTCCCAGCAGCTTGTTATCTGGCAGCACCTTATAATTCACCAGTGCGTCTTCCTGCTCAACGAACTCAAACTGCTTGACATTTAACTCATCCAACACGGTTTCGACCAGCTCCGGCCGCATCACCGCTTTACCGGTATGCACAAGTACTTTACTGAGCGGCTGGCGCACCTTGAGGTTGGCGTTTGCACGAGCACTGAGCCCAAGCGAGGCAACCCGTCTGGCAAGTGACATCTGCTCAAGCAAATCATCATCGGATATGGAGGTATCCACGTGAGGCCAGGCAGTATGGTGGATGCTCTCGTAAGCTTCCGGTCTCACCGACCGCACCAGGTTCTGGTAGATCACTTCAGCAATGAACGGGATGAACGGCGCCAGCGTTTTGGCGAATTTAACCAGCACATGGTACATGGTGGCGTAAGCGGTATTTTTATCGGTATCATGCTCTGACTTCCAGAAGCGCCGCCTTGAGCGCCGCACATACCAGTTGGAAAAGTCGTCCAGGAAAGCCTCAGCGACCATGGTGGCACTCATAAAGTCAGAAGCATCGATGGAAGCGCCTGCGCGTTCGACCGCCTGGTTCAGGCGTGCCAGGATCCACTTATCCAGCAGGTTATCACTCTGGGGTGTGGGTCCTTCGGGGTAATTGGGGTCGAATTCACCCGTTGGCTGCCAGCCGTCCAGGCGGGCATAGTTGGCGAAGAAGCTGTACACGTTCCACAACGGGATGATGAATTCTTTGCGGACATCGGCTCCCGTACGGACGCCAGACTGGGGGTCATTTTCTGGCTTCGCATAGGCGAAGATCAAGTCGTTTTCCGGCTTATGCGAGCAGAACAGCCAGCGCATCGTGTCCACTCCCATTAGGTCGGCTGCCTCGTTGAATTCGATCATGTTTCCCGAGCTCTTATGCATCGGGTCACCATCCGGACCCAGCAGCAAGGCATAGCCGAAATTCTCCATGAAGGGCGGTGTGCCTTCCATGACAGTCGCCATCGCCAACAGCGAATAGAACCAATTGCGGAACTGACCCGGGAAGCTTTCGCTGATCCAATCAGCAGGGTACCACTGCTTCCAGAAACCGGGGTCTTTACGGTAGCTAAGCGTGCTGAAGGGAACGATACCTGCATCCAGCCAGGGGTTACCGACATCACGCACGCGGTTCATGCTTGTTCCGCATTTGGAGCATGGGACGGTGACCGCGTCGATGTATGGGCGGTGAGGTGTGTGGTCACCCAACACATCCAGACCACCAGAAGCGCGATCCTTGAGCTCATCATCGCTGCCGATGACTTCAAAATTGCCGCATGCGTCACATTCCCAGATGGGCAGCGCCAAGCCCCAATAGCGCTTCTTGCTGATCATCCAGTCATGCATATTACGCAGCCAGTCCATCTCGCGGGAGAAGCCAAAATCGGGGATCCACTTGATCTGCTCGACAACATCCATGATCTGATAGCGCAGGCTCCCGTCTTTCTCCTCCGCGGTAAGCTCCTGAGGCGGCTTATCGTAGCTCGCCCCCATACTGATGAACCACTCGTCCACCAAGCGGAAGACCAGCTCGGTGCCGCAGCGCCAGCAGACCGGGTAGCGGTGGGTATAAGGTTCAACCCGATAAAGCAAGCCTTTGCTTCGCAGGTCACCAAAGATGAGGTCGGCGACTTCCAAAACGTGTTTCCCGCTCAACCAGCCAAAACCTTCAAGGAATTCGCCCTCCTCGTTCAACGGGGCGATGATGGGCAGGTGGTTATCCTTGCCCAGCTGGAAGTCTTCCGCGCCGGCACCTGGGGCGGTATGAACGATGCCGGTACCTTCTTCTTCGCCGACCAAATCCCACAGGATTACCCGGTGTGCCTGGATGGCATTCTGCTTCACATCGCGGATCAGCTGCGCCAGGTAGGTGTAGCCGCCCGGGCGTTGAGATGGTTCCAGGTCGTCAAACGGACCCGAGTATGCCCAGCCTTCCATCTCGGCACCCTTCAACTCCTGGAGGACTTCAAATGGTCCTTTGAGCATCGAAAGGGTGCCTTTGGAGAGGTAGAGTACTTCATCACCCTGTTTTACCTTCACGTAGGTCAGATCCTTGCCCACCGCAGCTGCGACATTGCTGGTGAGCGTCCAGGGGGTGGTGGTCCACACCAGGAGTGATTTTTTTCACGCCCGACCAGCGGGAAACGCAGGGTCACGGCGCGATGGGTGATCTCCTGGTAGCCCTCAGTGGCGATCTCGTGCTGACTGAGACCGGTGGCACAACGCGGGCACCAAGGCATGACGTCATCGCCCTTATAAAGCCAGCCTTTCTGCCAGCATTTTTTCAGGAACGTCCAGATCATGAAGTTATTCTCATTGGAGAAGGTGAAATACGATCCGCCCAGCTCTGGCAGACCTAGGTGAGCCACTACCTGCTCCACGGTGCCGGTGAACGGACCGTTCGTGCCGGGCACGGTTATCAATTGGGAAGGGTCGCGCATCAGCTGCTCGGCCAGATCATTGAGCATTTCAGTATCGTTCCAGTCCATCCAGAAACCCAGGCGGATAGACTGCTCGGTCTGGACGGCGGCATACTTTAGCACGCGCTCCTTGCACTTTAGCACGAACTTCGCCAGGCCGTAGTCTTCGATATCCAGCTTTGACTTGAAACCCAGGTCACGCTCCACATTAACTTCCACCCACAGTCCCTGACAGTCGAAACCATTCTGGTAGCGCAGCTCGTGCCCCTGCATGGTGCGGTAACGCAGCATCAGGTCCTTATAGGTGCGACCCCAGCCGTGATGGACGCCCATCGGGTTGTTGGCGGTAATGGGACCATCAATGAAGGACCATTTAGGCTGCCCTTTGTGGATGGCGACCATCTTTTCAAAGGCATGGCTCTTCTTCCAGAACTTGAGCACTTCCTGTTCCTGGGCGGGAAAATCAATTTTATTGGGTACTTCTTGAAATGGCATGGTTACTCCTTTTAATAAAAAAACTCTCCTCCCACATCAGGGACGAGAGTGCAAACAGCAAAACTCCCGCGGTACCACCCTGGTTCCCGTCCACTGGACGAGCACCTCCGCTGCGTGGACAAGCATCTGATGGACAGATCAGGATCCACGTGCCCAGGGTAACGTGTGGCAGTTACGGCTTTCCTACTTGCAGTCGGCTGCGTTCAGATTGCAGCTCCGGAAGGATTTTCGACCTGTGGCACTGCCCCGGCTCGCACCATTCCCGGGGTCGCTGACTGGGAACCAGGCTTACTCGTTTCCATCGTCGCTTTTCGACTATCAATTGGGGCGATTATGCCACAAATAGAGGTTTTGGTCAATCAGGGAGCAGGCAGCCAGGATAGAATTAAAAAAAATCTACTTTCAATGTGAGTAAATTATATAAAAGTAATTTCTTACCAATTGAAAATTAACCTCTAAACATTCCAAGGTTGAGGCGAGAATTCTTGTTGTTGAGATGCATAAAAAAAGCATACCCCCTCCCACCTCCCCCAAACACCAAAAAACGGTGTTTAGGGGAGGAGTATTCTGGTATGGACCGAGCGACGATCGAATTAATTTGAATAATCATAAAATGTGTGAGTAATTGCATATAAAGAGAAACCGGCTTATCGCCGGTTTCTGGGTGCTTTGTTCACTAAATGGTCTGGATGGTTTATCCAGTTAAGTGACCTTATCGGTCACGTATCGAGCTATGTTCCCCCTTCAATTGGTCTATCTTTGACTTGTCGATAAGCTTACCCGGCGCCTCCTTTCCTGTTCGATCAATCAATGAGAAGAGGAAGAAAATGATGTCGAGTACACCTCCGTTTTTTTTCGATCATTATTAATGAGCTGAAAAAATTTACCGATGGTCAAATGATTTATTTCACAAGGTTCAAGTAAATCCATTATAGCAAATGCTGAAAAAAAGTAAATGACAGAATTGTTAGGCTAAAACATACTATTCCTCAAACGCCTGGTACATTCAAATTACCACATAGAACACAGAGATCACTGAGATTAATAATATCCCGGTGGTCTCCGTGGATTAAGATGGAATTATCATAATGTTATAGCAAAATGATGTTGTGCTCCCGGCACTCTTTCACCATTTCTGCAGGCCATAAGCTGGATTGAATCTCGCCAATATGGGCTTTGCGCAGGTAGAACATGCATAGCCTGGACTGGCCGATCCCGCCCCCGATGGAGAGGGGCAGCTCTCCATTCAGCAAACGCCGGTGGAATAATAAACCCTTTCGCTGCTCGGTGCGGCGTAATTCCAGCTGGCGCAGCAAGGCAGGCGGATCCACGCGAATGCCCATCGATGATAGCTCGTAGGCGCAGTCTAGCAGGGGATAATTTACCAGGATGTCACCATTCAGACCCATAAACCCATTAGCGGTTGGGGTGGACCAGTCATCATAATCGGGGGCCCGACCATCGTGGGGTTTCCCGCCTGGTAAATCAGCACCGATCCCGATCACGAAAACTGCTCCACACTCCTGGCAGAGGGCTTTCTCGCGTTCCTTGGGAGACAGTTCCGGGAAGCGTTGCTCAAGCTCTTCGCTGTGGATAAAGGTGATTTCATCCGGCAGTATCGACTTTATCTCAGGGTAAAGGTGACCAATATAGCGTTCGGTGCGGAGTATGACATCGTATATTTTCGTCACCACATGCTTCAAGAAGTCAACATTTCGTTCTTCACGCCGCATCACCCGTTCCCAGTCCCACTGGTCTACGTAGATCGAATGCAAGTTATCCAACAGCTCGTCCGGTCGAATAGCGTTCATGTCGGTGTACAGCCCTTCACCTGGCTGCATCCCGAAATCAGCCAGCTGCAGCCGCTTCCATTTCGCCAGTGACTGGACAATCTCCGCACGGTTATCCTGCATCGACTTGACCGGAAAGACCACCGGACGTTCGACGCCGTTCAGGTCATCGTTGATACCGGTGCCCGAGAGCACAAACAGTGGCGCGGTCACGCGGATCAAGTTGAGCTCAAATGCCAGATTTGTTTGAAAGAACTCCTTGATCTGGCGGATGGCCAGCTCGGTTTGGCGCAACCCCAACAGGGGGTGATAATCTTCAGGAAATAAATTAATTGTATCCAAGGCAGTCCTTCCTTATATGAACATCCCCATCCATGGGGATAGGGTTTTGAAGTTAGTGGTCAATATATCCTATAACGATATAGCTTTAATGGCTTGATCAACGATATCATCCCTTGATAATTGGTCGATTATATCACCCACGTAATGAAATAGATTGGAGGTTAGCTGTTCGAAAGGCTGCAGTCCAGCTGCCTTGAGATCTTAATCAGGTAGGAACCTGAGCTGACTAATCTAAATATAGATATTGGTGCGCTGGGGTAAAATTAGCTCAATGACCGTGTCATCATCCCTTCGCCAGGAGATTGAGCCGTGGGATTAATTTCCGCTTTATTATCACAATTATTAGCTGCTTATACTGTGCTGGTCGAACCCTTTCTACGCACCAATTTCTATCGCAACCTGAAGAAGCAACTTAATATCGATCCTTCCGCCCGGGTCCTGTTCTACCGCACCCAGGTCTTATGGGAGCTGAGCTGGATGGTGGTACTGGTTGTTATCGTCATCCCCATCCCCAATCCGCTCGAATGGCTGGGTCTAACCATGCCCAATCAGTTCGGATGGCTCATCCTGGCGGCACTCCTTTTTGGCGTGGTTTTATCCACCTACCTGCTAAGGCGAAGCCCGGGTGCCATGGCTTCGATGCAGCGCAGCCTGCAGGCATCTTCAGTTCTCCTGCCCGCCAATGCTGCAGAGCGTAAATGGTTTGCCATTGCAGCCGTTACCGCAGGTATTTGCGAAGAACTGCTATATCGCGGTTTCTTGATGTCTTATTTACCATCGAATTTCTCAATGCTGGCGGGGCAGCTGATCGTTATTTCAATTATCTCCGGCATCATTTATGGCTTGAGTCGCGCCTACCTTGGGATGAAAGGTATTGCAACAACGGCACTCACCGGCTTTAGCTTTGCAATTGTGTACGCCTTGAGTGGCAGCATACTGCCTGCCATGGTTTTCCATATCATGGCAGAGTTACGCACATTATGGTTATGGAAACCTGAAGTGAAGGCGAAGAAAACCAGATAAGATACCCCGTTCAATGATAAATAAAGATATCCGCCTGCTGTTCACCACGCGCGTTATCCGCATGTTCGGCTACGGCTTTTTATCGGTCGTGCTGGCGTTATACCTGGCGCAACGTGGATTGGGTGAAGGAGATATCGGCTTGTTGTTCACCCTCACCCTGGCTGGCGATGCAGGTATCACCCTGTGGCTTACCACTTCTGCAGACAGGATGGGCAGGCGCAAAACGTTGATCATCGGGGCGCTGTTGATGGTGATGGCGGGGGTAGTCTTTAGCTTAACCGGAAACTTCATCTTCCTGGTGGTGACGGCGATCATTGGGGTGATCAGCCCGTCCGGCAACGAGATCGGTCCGTTTCTGTCGATTGAGCAGGCATCGCTCTCCCAGCTGGTGCCGGATGCAAGCCGCACCCAGACCTTCGCCTGGTATAACCTGGCAGGCTCCTTTGCAACTGCCACCGGAGCCCTGATCGGCGGGGCACTGGCACAAGTGTTGCAAAACGCCGGCTATACTCCACTGGATTCATACCGGGCGGTGGTGCTAGGGTATACCGTGATCGGTCTGATGCTCGCCTTCCTGTTCCTGTTCCTCTCCAATTCAGTGGAAGCACCTGTGATGGTCGAAGCCATTCCTCTGCAGCGCCGTTTTGGGCTGCACCGCTCACGCCAGGTGGTATTTAAACTTTCCAGCCTGTTTGCCCTCGACGCATTCGCCGGGGGCTTGGTGGTGCAGTCCATGGTGGCGTATTGGTTCAACGTAAAATTCGGCGTACAGCCGGCGGTGCTGGGGACCATTTTCTTCGCGGCGAATATCCTGGCTGGTATCTCTGCACTATCAGCAGCCTGGATCGCCAAGCGAATTGGTCTGATCAATACCATGGTTTATACCCATATCCCGTCCAATATCCTGCTGATCATGGTACCGCTCATGCCCACATTACCCCTGGCAATCATCGCACTTTTACTCAGGTTCAGCATCTCGCAGATGGATGTGCCCACGCGCCAGTCCTATACCATGGCGGTGGTCAGCCCAGACGAGCGTTCGGCTGCCATGGGCGTGACCAGCATCTCGCGTTCGGTGGGGGCGGCACTCTCTCCTGCCATCACCGGGCAGTTTTTGGCCATACCGGGTCTGCTGGGAGCACCCTTTGTCATCGCGGGTTCGTTGAAAATCGTCTATGACGTGCTCATATGGAGAGGCTTCAGGGCGATAAAGCCACCGGAGGAAAGGTGAGTCTCACATTCCGCTGGCTGGGTGTGGCAGGGGTGGTTATCGAGTTGGATGGGCAGGCTTTGGCGATTGACCCATTTGTCACCCGTCCGTCTTTAACCCAGATGCTGCAGCCGTTGATCCCCAATCCGCACCTAGTAGCCAGCAGAGTGCCGGAATGCCATTTCGTGCTGGTGACGCATTCGCATTATGACCACCTGCTGGATGTGCCGGAGATATTGAGCAGAACTGGGGCGGCTGCGTACGGCTCAACGAACACCTGCCAGCTGCTGCGCATACTGGGTATTCCGGCATCCCAGCTGCATGAAATCAGTGCCGGTGACAAGCTTTCCCTGGGGGGATTTGAGGTTGAAGTGATCCGAGGACAGCACAGCCCAATCCCATTGAGCAGGTTATTCAATGGTAAGCTGAGGCAGGGTTTAAGACCTCCCCTCTATGTATGGGACTACCGCATGGACGAATGCCTGGGTTACCGCATCATGACTGATGCACCAAGCTGGCTGGTGTGTGCAGCTGAGCCCCAACCAGCAGATATTCTGTTTGCGGTGGCACAGGAGCCGGAGCAGTACTATCTGCAGTTGTTCCAGGGATTCAAACCTCGCACGTTCATCCCAATCCATTGGGATAATTTCACCCGGTCGCTGGATAAACCCCTGCGCAAGTTCACCCGCCCAGGAAGGATGTCACTCCAGCAGTTAGTCAGACTGGCACAGCACGTCCTTCCAACGGTTAATGTTATCATCCCGGAAATATCACAGGAATATCATATGGAGGGTGCGGGTCGAGGAAAGTTATGAGCGAAATTCATGAATATTGCAGGCGAGTAATCCATTGGCAAGATTATGGATTAAAAGTCTCATGCATGTCTAAGGAACAAGGTGAAACCTGTTTCTTCGATTGCGTTATACTATCCGCCAACAATCTCCCACGGTTGAGATGACTGTTTTGGGTGGCATTCAATCTGCAGGGGGAGTTCGCTCGTATAGTATAAATGAGGAAGTGCAATTCATTGAGGGTAAATATAATTTTGCCATGCCAAAAGTTGCTCTGATATTTCCTTATTTCCGCACCAAGTCATCCACCGAGATGCTTTTCCCTCCGCTGGGTGCAGCCAGCCTTAGTGCGCAGCTAAACGTGCGGCACATCGAGACCAGAATATTCGATTGCACCTTCCAAACCTTCACCAAGGTGGCGAAAGACCTGGTTGCCTACCAACCCGATATTGTCGGCATCTCCTCAATGATCCTGTTGAGCCGGGATACCTTCCGGTTTGCAGATCTCGTCCGGCAACGTTTGCCCGAAGCGCTGCTGGTGGTGGGAGGACCAATGCCCACCTTGTATCCAGAGCGCTACTCGGGTGTATTTGACCTGGTGTTCAGAGGTGAAGCGGACCTGAGCTTCCCGGATTTCTGCCGTGATTACTTCGCCTGCCAGGCTGGATTGAAATCATTATACATTCTTGATTTAGCGAACTATCCAGGCTTATATGTACGAAACCTGGACGTATTGGTGGATAACCCCATCGTCCATTACAGCCTGCAGGAGATCCGCAGCTTCCCGATCCCTGACCGGAGCGGGTTTGACCATGCCTCCTACCAGAAGGCGTGGATGGATAAAAATGGCACCCGCACCACCTCGATCATGGTCACTTTGGGCTGCCCATTCGACTGCGATTTTTGCTCCCGCCCGGTGTTCGGGCATCTGTACCGGAAACGCGACCTCGACGTGGTATTCGAGGAAATCAAGCATATCGAACAGCTGGGATACAACCAGCTGTGGATTGCGGATGATAACTTCACCTTGAACCTCTCCCTGCTACGCCAGTTTTGCCAGCGTATGCTCGGCAGGGGTATGAAATGGAGCTGCCTTTCCCGATCCACTGGCATTGATGCTGAGATTGCTCATCTGATGAAAGATGCCGGCTGCCAGAGGGTGTACCTAGGCCTGGAAACGGGCAGTGATGAGACCCTGCGGCTGATGAATAAGAAAGCCACGTTGCATGACGGTATCCAGGCCGTGGAGCATTTTCGCCAGGCGGGGGTAGAAGTTGCCGCGTTCTTCATCGTCGGTTATCCAGACGAAACCACCGAGTCGATTGAACAGACGTTTAAGCTTGCCCTCAGTCTGCCATTGAACGAAATATCGTTCAATGTGCCGTTCCCCCTGCCGGGTTCAGCCCTTTTTGACCGGGTCAGCGGGATCGACCCGACCAAGGACTGGAGCCAGGAGAACGATGTGACTTTTGTTTACACGTCGGAATTCGACCCAAAATGGCTTAGACGGCGGATCAAGCAAACGATGGAAGCCTTTAATCAGCACTTGCTCAGCGCAACGACAGGCTGATGCAGCTGTTAGTGCAGTCTGGTAAGCAGCCAGTCTGTTGACGCCTCGAATACCTCCAGGATTATCGAAGCCAGCTTGCCCAATCTGCGTAACCGGCGATTAATTTCAAACTGTGCCCGCCCCTTGATGATCCCAAACCACATCTTGGTCTCTGAGAAGTCGGCATTATAGATCAGCACGTGGCTGCCAAAAACGCTTTCTCCGGGATTCCAATCACGCTTGATCTGACCCCTGACCCGTTCGTATAATTTTGTGCCCGGCAGCGGGTATGGCATGGTGAGGCCCAGGTAATCCAGAGGCAGGGTTGTGGTGAAGTGCAGGGTGTTCAATACGGTCTGGTTGCTCTCACCAGGATAGAACAGGATGAAAAAGGCGCCTACCTGTAAACCAGCCTGGTGGGCCGCGATGACTGCATGGCGCGCTTCCTGCGAAGTGATCTTTTTGTTCATCAGCTTAAGCACCGTATCATCCCCCGATTCGATCCCAAAGTACACCCGCCTGCAACCAGCATTGTACATCTCAATGTAAGTGGCATCATCCAGCGAATCCACGCGGGCCAGGCACTCCCAATAGAACTGCAGGCCGCGCTGCTTGATCTCCGCACATACTTCCAGCACCCTTTTCTTTCTCAATGTAAACACATCGTCCGCAAACGAGATGCGGTCATAACCCAATGACAGGGCTTGCTCCACTTCGTCCACCACATTGGCGGCTGAACGTTCACGGTAAGAGCCGCCGAAAATGACGTTACTGCAAAACTCGCATTCATAGGGGCAGCCGCGTGTGCTCATCACGGTGGTGATGGAGTAACCGTACTTTTTCTTCCCAAATTGGATGTAGCTTTGGTTGGGTAATAACTGGCGGGCTGGTAAGGGCAGGCTGTCCAGGTCTTTGGTAAATGGCCGATCGGGTGAGGTGATGATCTCCTCAGCTTCCTTACCGTTGGTAAAAGTCTTCTTCAACATGGTGATGCCGGTGATGGCGCTGAAATCGTTTCCGGATGAATACGCCTCCAGCAGCTCGACCACGGTACTTTCGCCTTCCCCGTGCACGACCACATCGAAATCTCTCACAAACGCGAACGGATCACAGGTCGGCAGCGGTCCTCCCACCATCAGTAGCCGGGCGTGGGGTCTCAGCTGCCTGGCGAGCCACAGACAGTCTTCCTGCATGGTCACCATGCAATAGATGCCCACCACCTCCGCTCCAGCCTGCATGGCTTTTGCCAGAGCGTCTGGTTTAGCCATAAACGTGCAATCCACCACCTGCACTGCGTGACCTGCCGCAAGCAGGCTGGAAGCTAAATAACTAATACCCAGGGGGGGGAAGCGGAACACCGAGCGGTCATTCGGGGGTTTGAAGTAGGGATAGATCAGCAGCACCTTACTCATGGCAGCCTTTTGAGCGTGACTTCATAAGTAAAATGGTTGAGGGTAGGCGGGAAGGTGTATCCGAAGCCCGACCAGGCGAGGCGTGTGCCGATCAGCTCTCTCCCCAGGAACAGCCTGGCTCCTTTTACACGCGGCAAGCTGAAAGATACCTTCAGACTGCTGCAGATGAATGTGGCGCTTGCCGAATTCACTTCATCCCAACAGCCAATCGCCTTGTCTCGTTTCACAATTCCGTCTGCGTCCTGGTATTGGTCGAAGTGATGCGCACCCTGCTCGTTCATCAGGATGATTTCGCTGATGCCGTCTGGAATGGAGTCCACACTCATGAGCTCAACGTGGAGCCTGCCTGTAACTGCATCGATGGTGTAGCCCAGGGTTACAAAGGTGGAATATCCCGCCGGTTCATAGGTGGTCTGCCACCCAAAGGTAGATCGCAGCAGGTTGGATGTATTGGTCAACAGCCTGCGCAGCGCCGGCATGCCGCGGATCAGCCCTGCCAGTGTATTTTTACCGGCATATACCAGCCGGTTGTTGATGCTGCCCGTGCCAGGCCTGGCAATCTTCTCTTCCAGGTTTAGTTTAAAGCGGGCGCTGAGCTTGTTTTGCGGGTCGTCAGCATCGGGAAATAGCTCGACTTCTCCCGGGAAAACCGTTTGCAATCCACGTTTGAGGATAGGCACTCCAAAACCCACTGCTTCTTCAGATAAATCATGACCGTCACAATACAATACCAAACCTTTTTGCATCTTGCCGGTAGGATAGGTCGAATCATGGTTGGTACCCGATGCGATTTGCAGGCTAATTCCGTCTGAGAATGGCAGGTCAATTCTCATACCGGTGCAGCGGGTCCTTTGCGATAAGCGCTGGCTACCATCCACCATCCGGCGATCTGCCAGGGGATGACCACCAGCATGCGTGCCCACAGGCGGGGTGTGCGGAAGAGGTCTGACCACTGTAACAACTTAGCCATCAGGTCTGGCAGGACGGGAAATAAAAGCTGCGCGGGCGAGGTATTAAATATGGTGAAGATCAACGGCAAGATCCAGACAGCATAAAACGTGAACCTGGGCAATTCCTTCAGGCACACCAGGATCAGCACAATGGGTAGGATCAGCGCCAGGTTTTGTTCAGAAAGCCAGGTGCGGGTGAGGAAGAAGATCAAGATCAGTGCCAGGCTGTTCTTCAGTAAGACGATGAATCCGCGGTTTCCCCTGGGTAAAAAATAAGCGCCAATGAGGATGGCAGGCAGCCATAAGGCCCCCAACAGCCACCATTCTCCTGGCAATACATAGGTACCGGCAATTAGCTCATACAGTGTGGTGAGAGCCATCCCTCCGCTCACGGTGAATTGAGTATTCCAGCCGTGCAGGATAGGAGTGGCGTCCCAAGCAAAAATAAAGAATGGGAGCACACAAAAGGCAAGCATGCTGATTGAAAATGCGATCAAATAGCGCACCAGCCTGCGCCAGGGTGCCTGCCACAGGAAAACGACAGCCGCCAATATGACCGGCATAGGGGTGGGTTTAAGCGCAATCGCCAAGGCCAGCAGGATGGCAGAAACGATCAGACGCTGCTCATGCAGCAAGACCAGAGCAGCCAGGGTTAGTAATGCGACCAGCGAATCAAATTGTCCCCAGGCGGTGGTGAAATACAGCAGGAAGGGGTTGAACAGCATGAACAGCCAGGCTTTGCGTGGGAGATCCGGATTGGCACCATGTTTGAGCAGGATATCCCTGACGAGATATGCCAGGATGATGTTGGCAGCAATGATCGGGATTTTTATTGCCAGGTTATATAACAGGAAGTTTTGAGTGGTGGCATAGGTGAGCAGGTAGATCAACCCTAATACCAGCGGCCACGGAGGTGGGTAGCCGATGCTGGTGAGCCCAATGAAAGCCGGGTTATGGAACACTGTGCGTAGGTCAGGCAGGCTGTAAGGGCTATGCCCGATTGCCACGAGGTATCCTGTAGCCATGAAGATCTTTATATCATAGGCGTGCCCAAAGAATAGCCCCAAGACCAGCTGCACCCCAATGCTTGCCAGCAGAAGAGCGAGATCTCTACTTGGGAAAATCTGCCTGATGCGGCTTGACCTGGCAGATCGAACCTGACTCGACATGTTCTACCGATTCTTGGGGTCGGCTTTGCTGGAAGGTGAGGAAGGAGATAAAAATATAGGCCGTGGTGTAAGGGACCAGGATTGCTAAAACTGCGTAATGGACGTGCACAATGGCGAAGACTGTGGCAATAATTCCGAGGAAAACCGAAGCCAGCTCAAGCAGGAAAACGAAGTCCAATGGCACCTGGTAACTGCGGTTGCGCCAACCTTCCTTATCTTTGACATTCGCATATTTGGGTGTTCGCTTGAATTCCCATTGGCGGTTGGTAAACAACGCTTTGACCGCTTCCACCGAATTGCTGACGCTTATGCCACTGCCGAGCAGGAACAGCACCAGCAGTCCCAGCAGGTTCTTGCGGATTGAGATCTTCTGCAGCCTCAAGCTGATGATGGGCGACAGCCAGGCTGCCACCATGCTGAGCAGGATCATGGCATCCAGCACTCCCCAGGTGAGGTTGTGCAACTCCTTGGCGGTGGACGGGTCGAATGCGGCAAAGGCACCGCCCAATGGTGTGAGCATGTGAGAATGCACCAGGAAGGTATCGACTTCGAAGATGGCTCCGAAGCTGGCGAGGAGAAATGAAACAAACATCATTGGATGAAGCATGTACCCGGTGAGATGGATGAAAGCTTCCAATTTCTGGTACATTTTAATATTAGGGTTGGACAGGATGGAGGGCAGCAGTTTTCGGGCGGTACGCAGTGACCCGTTTGCCCAACGCGCCTGCTGCTTTTTAAAGCTGGGCACGGTGGGAGGAACTTCCCCGGGGCTGGTGAGGTCCTTGAGGAACAGGATATGATAACCTTTCATCTGCATTCGATAGCTCGCATCCAGGTCCTCGGCTAATGTATCTGCCTGCCAACCTCCAGCCTCCACTAATGCGCTCCTGCGCAGCACTCCCCCACTACCGTTGAAATTCTGGAAACATTTGGAGGCATACCTGCCGGTCTGTTCGACCATAAAGTGCACGTCGATACCAATCGCCACCGCGCTGGTGACCCGATTATAGTAGCGGTTCAAGTGGGTCCAGCGGCTCTGGACGATGGCGAGCTGATCATCTTGCAGTAAATAGGGGATGGTGCGAATGAGAAAATCGCTGCGCGGGGTGTAATCGGCATCAAAAATCGCGATAAATTCTGCGTTAGAATTCTGGAGTGCAACTTGAAGGGCACCAGCCTTGTATCCAACCCTGTCAGTTCTGCGTTGGATATGGATATGGTAATGCTTTTGGCGATATTCATTGGCTACATCATCGACAATTTGAATAGTGTCATCGTTTGAATCATCCAGGATGTCAATTTCAGCATTGTCGATGCCGTATTGTTCCACCATGCGAGCACAGGCTTCCACCAGGCGGCGGACGACGTAGCGTTCGTTATAAATAGGGAGCTGAATGGCGACATACGGGCGCTTTTTATTTTCGGTTGGCGAAAGCTGTGGGGGATGGTAGCGATGAATAACACTCAATAAAAAATAGTGGTTAAACCCATAGATAAAGAACATGAACGTCAGGGAGATCGAGAGCACCAGGAAAATGAGTTGGACGTAAAGCATGACCGTCTCTTAAATCCCGAAGATAAATATAATTATGTAGATGAAGACTCCGCCCAGAGTGGCAAACATGTACAGCGCATAGGCCCAACGCATATTTAATTTATAGTTATTAAAGCGTAATCGCTTGGGGACCAACTCATTCCCCCGTAAAGCAACAAAGACACCGAACACGAGTGCTATCGCACCGATCAAACCGTGGATCGTCGTCACCGCATAATCACCCTGACCTAATTTGGATGGTATACCTGGAAGGATATAGATGATGTAAGAAGTGACCATCGAAATCAAGACGACCAGGCTATTTAGAGTGACTGAGCCTGTTTGTACCCAGCGATGGGCGGTAAAGTGTTTTTTGCGCGCCAGGATGAAACCAATGTTGAATAATATTGCACTGATCAACATCAGCACCAAGGTGAGATCAGAACGGAGAGTGGCTTTGGTACCGAGGAAGCCTGGCGAAGTGAGAAAATCTGACATAGCAAAATTTCCTAGTTTCAGTATCTCATTTTAGCAGAATAAACATAATATATCCATAATCTACATTACGAATAGATTAATCCTTTGGATCTACACGGGTAGCGGGTGGTAAAATCATCCTGGAGCCGTTTATGCGATTATACAGTAAAGCCGAGCTGATCAATTCCACCCATACCGAAAGGGAGAAATTAGAGGAAAAAATAGCCGGATTTACCCCGGATGAGATGCAGTTTGGCGGAACGATGGGTGTTTGGTCGGTTAAAGACATTCTGCAGCACCTGGTGGATTGGGAACAGCGCTGGATCGGTTGGTATGAGGCAGGCAAGCGGGGTGAGCCAGTGGTTACCCCTGAGGAGGGATATAACTGGCGGCAGATGGGAGAATTGAATGAGCTTTACCGCCTGAAGCATCAAGATCGACCGCTCGCGGCGGTGCTGGCGGATTTCCACTCGTCTTACCTGCAGATCATGGATATGGTTGAGGAGATCCCGGAAGCAGAAATGCTGGCTCTTGGGGTTTACACCTGGACTGGTAAACTTCCACTCATCGCCTGGATTGCCGGTAATACTTGCGATCATTATCGCTGGGCAACACAAATGATTCATCCGCTCGCCATAAGGCGGAAGATGAAGGCCAATAGTAATTAATTATTTTATAAAAACCATCGCTTTTGGATCAAATCAGGAGATGAAAACATGACCGATCAGGAAAAGGACGCCAAAAAACCCGAAGATACTGCCCCGGCAGCTCCCAAGGATGTGCTGGTGGAGACCAAACACACGGTGACCATCGATGGCAGGGAGGTGCGCTACACGGTTACCTGCGGGACGATTGTTTTGAAAGAGGAGGCAGAAAAGAAGGGTGATAAGGAAGGCGAGGCGGAAGGGGAAAAGCCGCGGGCTTCCATATTTTTTGTGGCTTACACCCGGGATGGGGTAGAAGACTTACGCAAACGCCCATTGACCTTTTCTTTTAATGGAGGTCCGGGTTCTTCATCTGTTTGGCTGCACCTCGGCTTGCTGGGACCACGGCGGGTGCTGCTGGATGACGAAGGTTTCGCCCTTCCTCCCCCTTATAAACTGGTGGATAACACTTATTCTCTGCTCGACCAGACCGACCTGGTATTTATCGACCCGGTCAGCACGGGCTTCAGCCGGGCAGTTCCGGGTGAAAAACCCAAGCAGTTCCATGGCTTCAAAAAGGATATTGAGTCGGTGGGTGATTTCATCCGCCTGTATACCACGCGTTACCAGCGTTGGACGTCTCCGAAGTTCCTCATTGGTGAGAGCTACGGCACCACCCGCGCCGCCGGGCTATCTGGTTACCTGCAGGAACGGCATGGGATGTATCTCAATGGGATCATGTTGATCTCGTCCATCTTGAATTTTCAAACAGCTGACTTTCATACCGGGAATGACCTGCCGTATATCCTTTTCCTGCCCACCTATACCGCAACTGCTTGGTATCACCACCGCCTGAGCGATGAAATGGAAAAAGACCTGCCCGCCACCCTGGCTGAGGTGGAAAGCTTTGCCCTGGGTGATTACTCGGACGCGCTGATGCAGGGCGATGATCTGCAGGAGGAGGAGCGCCTGCTCATTGCCCGTAAACTGGCACGCTACACTGGGCTCTCCGAGGATTATATCGATAGCTCCAACCTGCGTATCGAGATCTTCCGCTTCACTAAAGAGTTGTTGCGCCATGCCAAACGCACTGTGGGCCGGTTGGACAGCCGCTTCAAGGGTATCGATCGTGATTCAGCCGGTGAGCACTTTGAGTTTGACCCCAGTATGAGCAATATCGGTGGTCCTTATACCGCCACTTTAAACGATTATGTGCGCGGCGAGCTCAAGTTTGAATCGGACCTGCCTTATGAGATCCTGTCTGAGCGCGTCTATCCTTGGAGCTATGCTGAATTCGAGAATGAGTACGTCAATGTTGCTGAGACACTGCGCAAGGCGATTACCACCAACCCGCACCTTAAGGTTTACGTGGCGAACGGCTATTATGACCTGGCAACCCCATACCTGGCAACGCGCTACACCTTCAAGCACCTGGGTTTGGATAAGTCTTTACAGGATAACCTGCGCATGGGTTACTTTGAAGCCGGTCACATGATGTATATCCATATCCCTTCGCTGGGTAAGCTGAGATCTGAATTAGCAGACTTCATCAATTGGGCGGTTCCAGCTTAATGCCCTTGAAGTAAACCAAATATGCATCTGACTGTTGTTGCAATGGGTTCACGGGGGGATATGCAGCCTTATTTAGCCCTGGCAGTGGGCATGATGAAAGCCGGGTACGAGGTGCAGATTTGTACTGACCGAATGTTTGAACACCTGGTGATCTCGCTGGGTTTGCCATTTCAACCCGTGACCGCCATTCCGATGAGCATGATGCAGCAGAAGCTATCAGATGCGATCAATCAGGGGGTGACCGAACAAACGATCCGCCATAGTGCCGAATTGTTTAGCGAAAAACTGCAGGGCGAAGATGGGGTTGGCAAAGGTGTCGGCTATATCCAGGTATTCCTAGACAGAAAATCAAACCGTAGCAACGCGCTCTAGTGAAATTGGGAACATATTCACACCCCGCAGCGTCAATATCATCGCGGTCGAATCACCGTTGTGTTTGTATCAGGAGAAACATGATATGCCAACCCTAAGTAGACAAATCACTGCATTTTTAGCCATCGTTCTATTATTTACTGCCTGTACATCGGCGAGCCCGACTAGTGCCCCTACTGAACAGGTTATAAATTCCCCTGCGGCACCTACCCTTGAAAACCCCACCTCTATACCCACCCAGGAACCCGCTCCGATCACTGCAGTTCCAATCGTCCCTACAGACACTTCGGTGCCTACCCAAGCGCCTGTTCCATCGGGTGGGAATGGTACCATCGTGTTCGGATCAAACCGGGATGGAGATTATGCGAATATCTACCAGATGAATATCTCCGATCGAAGTACAACCCAGCTGAGTAAAAACGAATCGAACACATTCCCCGGACCTTACTCCCCAAATGGAGCTCTGCTACTGTTCACCGGGTTTGGATTAACCAACAGTTATGTGGGACTGATGAATGCAGATGGAAGTAACGTAAAGGACCTTTCAAATCGACCGGATACAGATGAGGGCTTCCCAACCTGGTCTCCCGATGGACTACAGATCGCTTTCAACTCCCGTATGGACGGCAACAATGAGATCTATATTATGGATCTGAATGGGACGAATGTTAAACGTCTCACCAATAACCCAGCGGATGACTTTGCTCCTGCCTGGTCACCTGATGGAAGCCAGATCGCCTTCGTCTCGGACCGGGATAACCCGACAGGAGTAAATAACCTATATCTCATGAATGTGGATGGTAGTAGTGTGGTCCGCTTAACTAATGGGAACGAGATCGATTACGGACCCGCCTGGTCACCTGATGGAAAGCAAATAGCTTTCAGGGCAGACGTCGATGGAAACGGCGATATTTTTGTGCTCAATGCCGACGGTTCAGGCAGGGTCAACCTGACGAATAACCCAGCGAGTGATTGGGCACCTGCCTGGTCGCCGGATGGGAGCATGCTCGCTTTCCAAACCGATCGGGATGGCAATTGGGAGATCTATATGATGAAATCCGATGGCTCACAGCCGACCAATTTGACGATAAATCCTTCTGATGACCAGATGCCATACTGGAAACCGGTTATAACGGATATTAATTAATGCGACCTTACGTGCCTGTATGATGATATGTAGGAATTATCTGGGCAGGTGGAATTTGTTCGAGGACCACTGCCCCGTTGCATGGATTTTTTGATTACCGGTTGAAGAAGACATTAAGGAGAACCACTATTTTCAGATCCATTAGCCGAAGATGAATAAATTCATCAACTTGTGCGATTTGATTGGTATTGAAAAATATGAGTAAAAGTACATTAAGAATAATCCTGTTTGTGGAATTTATTGTTGCGTCACTTGCAATCGTGTTCATATTGGTGGCTATTTGGAACAAGCCCCTGGGTCCATCCTTAGGGCTGCCGACCACAATCCCCCAAAAGGTAGCTGCATTACCAGACACGATTGGTGTAGTTGTGGAAAGTGTAATTACCAACACTGAGCCCACCCCAACATCACAATCTCTACTGTCACAAATCGTTTCGAAATTAATTAAGCCGGCTGCAACCAGCGAGGCTCTCTGTAATGGTCCGGCGGTGATGACCCTGCTCCTGGTTGGGTCCGACGAGCGGTCGGAAGGATATCTATATGGGTTAGCCAATTCAATCCGGGTCGTGCGCATCGACTTTAACGTGCCCAGTGTGATGATGGTGGATATCCCCCGTGATCTGTGGGTTGAGATTCCTGGGATTTCCGATCATTATGACATCACCCATGGTAAGCTGAATCAGGCATATTTCTTCGGCAACCCTGGAATGGGTTACTATGATGGACCTGGCGAAGGTCCCGGTCTGCTCGCCCGCACCCTGGAACAAAATTTTGGCGTGCAGGTGGACCACTACCTGGCGGTGGATATAAAGACATTTGTCCGCATCATCGATGGGATGGACGGTATCGATATTAACCTGGATTCGAAGATTGATTTAAACCAGAACCACGACGGGGAAAACCCGGAGTATGTGCTCGAACCCGGCGTTCATCATCTGGATGGGACGATGGCTTTGAGATTGGCGATGAACAGATATCCCACGATTTATCAGCGCGCCAGGAACCAAAACATCGTTTTACACGCCATCCAGGCGAAGCTGCTCACCCCGGCGATGCTTCCCAAACTACCCAGCCTGGCAGCGCAATTCACCGGCTCGGTTCAAACCGATCTAACCCCCAACGAGGTGAATAAACTCATCTGCATCGCTGATAAGCTGACCTCCGAGAACACCAGCATAGTGGCTTTTCCGGACGAAATGTTTACCGGGAACCACGTGTATGACCCTTACCGTAAGGTCAATACCTACGTCGTGGATGCTGACTTCAACCAGATACGCGCGTATTTTACCGATTTCATGCAAGGTACCTGGCCGAAATAGCTCGAAGGATTGCCGGACATGCTCACAGAATTGTTAGCTAAGCAAAAGCTCCGGGGAATCAGGGTAGAATAAAGTAAGGGAATGCTGCCTTGCCAAAACACAGAACCGCTTTACTGATCCTCTTGATCGCGGTGATGGGGGTGACCGCCTGTGGGGTTACTATTCTGTTTAAATGGAATATGCCCCTTGGTCCAGCACTCGCTCTGTCTACACACACTCCGCCTGCCAAAACAAACCCCTCCCAGTTATTTAATTCAGAAACCTCCCAATCGACCCAGTCTGTAGACGTAAGCCAACTGAATACGCCAGCGCCATATCCCACAGCCACCCACCAGCCCTTATGCAATGGTCCAGAGACGATGACTATCCTGGCGATTGGTTCTGATGCCCGCAGCTCAACTTACCTGTACGGTCTGGCAAATTCGATCCATATTATACGGATCGATTTTACCGTCCCCAACATCATGGTGATCGATTTTCCACGTGACCTGTGGGTGGAAATACCGAATATCTCTGACCACTATGGGATCACGCATGGGAAACTCAACCAAGCGTATCTATTTGGCAACCCAGGCATGGGCTATTATGATGGTCCTGGAGCAGGACCAGGTTTACTGGCACGCACCTTGGACGTCAATTTTGGCTTGCAGGTGGACCACTATATCGCCATTAACCGGCAGACGTTCGTGCGGATGATCGATGCTGTGGGTGGGGTGGATATCACGCTTGATTCCCCCGTTGATTTAAATTGGTGGCGCCTCACACCTGATCCGCGATTAATACTGTCAGCGGGTAAAAACCATTTGGATGGAGAAGTTGCCCTTGAGATGGCAGTTAATCGCGTTCCAACCACATTTCAACGCATGAAGTATCAAAAAATCATCCTGATTGCCTTGCGTGAAAAGCTGCTTAGCCCAGCCATGCTTCCCAAGCTGCCTCAACTGGCACTCCAATTTATCACCTCCGTCCAAACCGATCTCAGTCCCGGTGAGATTACCAGCCTGATCTGCATCGCACAGGCAGTCTCATTGGATAATATAAAAGCTAATTCTTTTCCGGAAGAATTGTTTACTGCGGATGTGACCTATGATCAGTACAGGAATGTGACCACGTTTGTCTATAATGCTGATTTCGAGGTGCTCAGGGCGATGGTAGACGAATATATGAACGGGATTTGGCCCATACCGGAAGGCGGTATGATCGCCACGCCCACGCCGTGAGACCCAAATCTGAGACTTAAGTTAAAATCTCACCGCCTTCCCCAGCCTTTTCTAACACGATTGAAAGCATTTGGAGCTAAAAATGTCTCTCCCTTCATCATCAATAAAGATCATCCGGGCAGCTGAGATGACTGAAGAGCTATTCCAGGCTTGCCAGCGCCTGGTGCTCCAGCTCACCCGCAACAATCCTCCACCTACGCGGATTGAGCTCTCGTTGCTGCTGGCAGAAAGCAAATCCGCTCTATTAATGGCACTCGACCAAAACTCCGCCGCAGGTGAGATTGTTGGATTAGCCACATTAGTGCTTTACCGCGTACCGACCGGCATGCGTGCAATCATCGAAGATGTGGTGGTGGATGAGAAAGCCAGGGGGAGGGGAATTGGAGAGGCGCTCATGCGTGCCTGCCTGGATCAGGCGGAACTGGCGGGTTGCCCTCAGGTGATGCTCACTTCCAACCCGGGCAGGGAAGCTGCCAACCGACTATACAAGCGCATGGGTTTTGAGCAACGAAAAACCAATGTCTACCGATATTCTATAAAGCGGGGATAAGGATTATTACCTTGGGGTGAAATGATATCTGCTAATCCTGACTGCTGGTAGCTGCAGTCTGTTATCAGAATAAGGTGTCAAGTTTCAGCTCAAACCCGCAATCTAACCCAGATAATTATTGCGACCAAAATCTATTTATCATGGGGGATGTTTCGAGCCAGCTGCTGGCGGTTGCCCATCACCAGCGTGATCTGGCGCAGGAATTCGGATTGGCGTTTGGACGGTTCAAAACCGAGCACCGATACGCTCCCACTGGTCGGGTAAAGTAATCCTGAGAGCATCTTGAGGGTTGTGGTCTTACCGGCACCGTTAGGTCCTAAAAATCCCACCACTTCCCCAGGGTCGATGTGGAAACTGATCTCTTCCACGGCTTTCACCATCACATGCTCGCGCTTGAACAGGCTGCCAATGGAGGCTGAAAGACCGGCTTTTCGCACCGGCACCTTGTAGTGTTTGGAGAGGCTTTTAGGTTGGATGATGACTGGCATACAGTCTCCTTGGTCAATGGACATCCTCAAATTGATTGGTCCAGGTTAATTTTATTGCTATAATTCTAGAGAATGGTGAGGTAGCATGATCGTTAAATTCTCAGGAAGTGTGCGTTACGCCAATGGCGATCCGATATCAAATGTAGCTGTTCGCATCTTCGATAAAGATGCCTCTGGCAAGCAGGATGATGACCTTACCGTGACCGCCGGCCTTTCTGATGAAGCCGGTCTATTCAGCCTCAGCTATGAACCCCTGCGCTACCTGGATTTTCACACCATCCACTTTCCCGGCAGGGGCGATCAAGCCGCAGAAGGACAGGCAGAAAATTCTGGTATGCGGATGCCCGACCTGGGGGATATGTATCTCCCCTACCTGAAGTTTATTTTTACTATTAATGGGGTTGGCCAAGAACACAGTGCCTCCCTTGGGGTGCTGCAGACCGAATTTCGCCTGCCGGTGAACCCTGCCGTGGAATTTCTACCTTCCAGGGATGGTTTCAAATTCCCCAACAGCTTTTCCGGTTACTTTTTCCCCTACTCGACACCTGCCTTTTTGAGCTCGCGCAAGGTGTCATCGAAGTATGGTCTGTGCGGCGGCATGTGTGCCGCGGCATATGATTTCCTGCTGGCAGGTAGAGCCATCCCCCAGGCTATCGAGGTGCCTAATCAAGGTACGCTCTTTCAACGCTACCTGTTCCAACGCCAGATGGACTCGTTGGGCGGGTTGGGGAAGCAAGCGGTGAAGGTGGCACAGTGGACTAGCTTACCAGATGGTACCCCGGTCGGGACCATGCGCCGGACGGCGGATGAATTCAGATTGCTCCGCCAAAAGCTGGACCAGGGAAATCTGGTGACCCTGGCGCTCATTTATGAGCACGCCACGTCATTGAAAGAGCTTTCCAGGCGTGTGTTTAAGAACCACCAGGTGCTCGCCTGGGCATATCAACAACATTCTTCGGGCGAAGTTACCATCCGAATATATGATCCCAACCTGCCCGGGCGGGATGACGTGGTCATCCGCGCAGAGCCGGTGCTGGTGGGTGAGCCAATATCAGCTTCAGGTGCGGAGACAGTGGCGGGGTTGAAATCAACCGAGCTGGTTGGCGAAACCTTTTATAAGGAAGTGCGCGGCTTCTTTGAAATGCCGTACAGCCCGGTATGGCCACCCAAAGGGTTGTAGTCAGCGCCCATTAATCGATAATTCCCGATCGGTCGTTGAAATAAACAGCCGGTACCAATATGCTGGGTTTTACAGTATACTTTTCCCATACTTATCTATCCCATAAAGCCGAGGAATCCATGGAGTGGCATAACGAACAATATTGTATCGACACTGATAAATCCAGGCTGGATGTAGGTCTGATCCACCACTTCCTCTATACTAGCGCCCACTGGGCAATCGGTCGACCGATGAGCATCGTACGTAAATCGATCGAAAACAGCCTGTGCTTTGGGCTGTATGATGGCGATGAGCAGGTGGGTTTTGCCCGCATCGTGACGGATAGCGCCACAGTAGGCTGGATCTGTGACATGTTTGTCATCCCTTCCTACCGCAGCCGCGGGCTGGGTAAATGGATGGTGGAATGCATGATGACACATCCTGATATCAAGGGATTACGCCGCATCCTGCTCAATACCAGAGATGCACATGACCTATATAAGAAATATGCGGGTTTTCGGCAGCTGCTGGCACCCGAGAGCTGGCTGGAAAAATTCACCGGTCCGCCACTCCGACCGGTGAAGAAAACACCAAAACCCAAAGAAATAAAGCCGATAGCATAAGCCGACAGCAATTTCGAGAGCGAATCTCGCGACTCTGCCGGTGCTATAATCGTTACGTCAGACAACTTTAATCCTGGAGCAGATCCTTATGAGTGAGAGAATTGAGTTCACACGCAATTATTCAGATTTAAGCACCAACCAGGGGTTCCAATTCGAATTCAAGTGTGACCGCTGTGGGACGGGCTACCGAACCCGATTCCAGGGCTCAATTGTAGGCACTGCCTCCACCGCTTTGAACACAGTCAGCAATATATTTGGGGGAGTGTTCAACAACCTCTCCAATGCCAGTCAAAGTGTCAAATCAGCATCCTGGGAAAAAGCCCACGATGATGCATTCCTCAAAGCAGTGGAGGAGATCAAGCCTGATTTTATCCAATGCCCGCGCTGCACCGATTGGGTCTGCCGCAAGACCTGCTGGAACGAGAAACGCGGCTTATGTAAGCAGTGTGCTCCTGATCTGGGGGTGGAGATGGCAGCTGCTCAAGCCAGCCGGACAACGGAAGAGATCTGGGCGCACTCAAAGGTAGCCGAGGAAGACCTGACCATGATGAAGGAAGCAGCATGGCGCGAAGGCGTGCGCGCCACCTGCCCGAACTGCGGGAAGCCTCTGCCCGGAAAGACTAAATTTTGCCCTGAATGCGGCGCCGAGATATTGGCTGACATCAAATGCGCCCAGTGTGGTGCCAAGGTAGATGCCGGTGCCAAGTTCTGCCCCGAATGTGGTGCCAGGATGGAAATCGAGCTCAAATGTACCAATTGTGGAGCTGAGCTGGCTCCAGGCGCCAAGTTCTGCCCCGACTGCGGGACGAAGGTACCGTTATAATTTTCCATAGACCAGGCAGTTTAACTACCTGGTCTTTTTGGTTTTGATTTTTTAAGTATTGGAATGAGGAGAGCCTTCGATGTTCCAAACTTTTGAACAGGCAAGACATTACCTGGATGACCATAACATCCAAATGGTGGACCTGAAGTTTACCGACCTGTGGGGTCGCTGGCACCACCTCACCGTACCTGCCAGCCAATTCTCTCTCCAGCTGCTCGAAAATGGGATTGGCTTCGATGGATCAGCTGTGGGACTGAAGAGCGTGAAGGCTGGCGATATGGTGCTGATACCCGAGCTATCCACCGGCATGGTCGACCCATTCTGGGATGCGCCGACGCTCAGCTTCATCTGCACCACCTTGGAAGCGGACACGCATGCGGTCTTCACCAATGACCCGCGCAACATCGCCATCCGTGCCGAGGAATACATGTGCTCCACCGGCATCGCCGACCAGAGCCGCTGGGGACCCGAATTTGAATTCTACATCTTCGATAGTGTGTCCTATGAATATGGAGTCAACCGCGCCAGCTACCGGGTTGAATGCCAGGAAGCCGACTGGGCAAGCGTGCAAAGCGGTCATGGTCATTACATCCCTGTGCATGGAGGCTACCACGCCATCCCTCCCAAGGACCAATTCTTCAACCTGCGCACGGAGATGAGTTTGCATCTGCAGGAAATGGGTGTGCCGATCAAGTACCATCACCATGAGGTGGGTGGTCCAGGTCAATCGGAGATAGAGACACCCATGATGGGTCTGCTGCAAGCAGGTGATGCAACCATGATCATCAAGTACGCCACCAAGATGACCGCCCACTCGCATGGCAAGACGGTTACTTTTATGCCCAAGCCTCTGTTCGGTGAAGCCGGCTCAGGGATGCACTTCCACCAGCACCTGTTCAAGGGTGGAGCAAACGTGTTTTATGACCCGCAAGGGTATGGCTGCCTGAGCCAGACGGCCTTCTATTACATCGGCGGTCTGCTGACACATGGACCAGCTCTATTGGCCCTGACGAACCCCAGTACTAATTCGTATAGTCGGTTGGTCCCGGGCTATGAAGCCCCGGTGAATGCTTTCTTCTCGCTGGGAAACCGCAGTGCGGCAGTGCGCATCCCCAAGTACGCCACACAACCGGATGCCGCTCGGATGGAATTCCGTCCGCCGGATGCCACATGCAACATCTACCTGGCACTCTCAGCCCAGCTACTGGCAGGGCTGGACGGCATCATCAATAAGATCGATCCGACGGAAGCCGGGTTTGGCCCTATCGATGCCAACATCTTCGCCTGGAGTGAGGGCGAGCGCCAGAAGATCAAGAGCCTGCCCGATTCGCTCAATGCAGCCCTGATTGCCCTGGAGCAGGACCATGAATTCCTGCTGGCAGGCGATGTGTTCAGCGAGCTGATGCTCAAACAATGGGTGGATTTTAAACGAAATGAGGAATATTACCAGGTGCGAAACCGGCCTCACCCCTATGAGATGAGTCTGTACTACGACGTATAGCGGGTAACCAACGCGTTGGTCAGTGGATTGTGTTGTTGATCAATCAGACCACTGGAGATACTCCAGCTAAGCAGGTCAATTTTGGTATCCATTTGACCACACTGGTAACTGTATACTTTTATAGTCTATCGTTTAAGCCTAAATCGCACTACCCATGCTCTGATGTGCGGTTGTAAACGCCAAGGCAGAGGGCGTCTGGCAGCCTACAATCGCCGGAGCCTGGTGAACGAGCTCATCATTCTCAAGTGCTGCTACCATAAAGAGGGCGTAGTCCACCCGCCGGGTAATGTTGCTTTCGAGAATTGGGTCACCTACATGCCTGCTCCACACAGGTAATCCCTGGCTCTCACCTTCTTCGAGGTCGCTTCCTCGGACGACCGTCCACCGGGTATTGCTGGAAAACACCCGCCGGCAAGCATCCACCTGGTCATCGATATCGATGAAGCGTGTTAATCTCCCAATCCAGCGGACGAAAGTTTCCTCTCGCCTGGCTGCTGGGGTGTACACATCCTTGCCATCCAGGGTGATGTGCCAGCCGCAAGAAAAAATCAGGCGCGCCTCTGGTTAGGCGTGGTCGAGCACGGCCTGGGCTGTCCCTGAGGCGTAATGGTTAGCTCCCCAGGGTACCAGCACAGTCAGCACACCGTCACAGCCTTTGACAGCTCGTTTGATCACCTGGGGATCATTGGTTGGCCCGGGCATGACCGTAATTTGCGCGCCGAACGGTTCGAGCTTGCAGGCACTCTTTTCTCGACACACACCGACAACTTCGTAGCCCCGGTCTAGGGCGTGCTTCACCATATATTGACCAAGTTTCCCTGAAGCCCCAACAATACAGACCCTTTTCATTTCGACCTCGATTCGTGACAGTGTAACGTTAGATTTTAAATGGACAGGTATATAAATACGGTTTTAATAACAATAGCTGCACTTAGGATCATTAAGTACCCATAATTACAGCTCAGAAATGCAATTTCTTAACAACATCCACTGCTGTCCAGTGGTTTTTAGAAAGACCCTTTTGTTAATGTGGTTTAGGAGATAAACAGCCGCGCGAAAATATCAGCCCTGTCCTACCAGGAATTTTTTGGGGGCATTTTTCGCTATCTGATTCACCCTACTCGACAGAGTCAGGGGGTGATTCTTTTTCAAGGATCTCCAACACCCCTTTGACCAGGAACACAGGCCATACCAGGGCTTTCAGGAAACCAATGGCCTTTTCCTGGGGTGTTATCGCCCGGCTGATATAAAAAATGCACGCTCCGATGACGCCAAGTCCATACACGGCTCCGGAAGACCCGCCCTGCACCCTCACATTTACTTTGTCACCTTCTTTTTCGGTGGAAGTGATTTCATCGTCCATATTATCTCCTATCTGTTTGACTTTTATTTGCGGCTGGTTGATTACCCCAAACAAAAGATGGTTAAATACATTGGTCAATTGTCTTTCTTTGTGCTTGATCCATATTTGCGGCTGATTGATCAGTCCGACGCTCACGGTGTTTATTTGATTGTGCATTCTAACCCTTTGTGTTAGTTTTCACTAACTTGCAAACTCTTGCACTCGCTTAGTTAGGGCGGCTACCTGATTGATGTTCACTTGATATATATTGTGCTCTCATTTTATGATTTTGGCAAGTTAATAATACTGCCGTATTTCAGCTGATCATTAATCCACATCTATGTGAAGCCTATGTTGCTGTCAAAATCGGCAGGGGCTCCAGGCTGAAGAATTCACATTAAATCAGTTATAATCGCCGGCATGGATTCACAGCTTCTTTATCAACAGGATGTTACCACTCTCGAGTTTGAGGCTGAGGTGATGGAACGCGTTATTCTACCGGATGGGCGGACTGGAATAATCCTCAAGCGCACCTTCTTCTACCCCACTGGTGGTGGGCAGGAGCATGACACGGGAACGATTGGCTCCGCCAAAGTAGTAGATGTTTATAAAGATGAGGAACATTCACGCCTTGTGCATGTCATGGAGGGTGAGGTGAGCCTAGGAGCCGTTGAGGCTCACATCGACGCCGACCGCCGTTTGAGACATATGCAACACCACACTGCCCAACACCTGCTTACCCAATGCTTGCTGCGGCAGACCGGGTTTGAGACCGTCTCAGCCAATATCAATGGCTATTCCCCGTCAACCCTGGACATTATGGCGACTCAGATCAGCAAGAGTGATTTGGATCAGGCTGAGTTATTGGCAAATCAGGTTATATATGAAAACCGATCGGTCAGAACTTATTTCGTTTCACCTGAGGAGCTAAAATCCATCCCGCTTCGCCGACCACCCAAGGTGAACGAGAATATCCGCATCGTCGAAATTGATGGATACGATTATTCACCCTGCGGCGGAACGCACGTCTTGCACACCGGAAGCATCGGTCTGGTCAAAGTGCACAAAGCGGAGCGGATGAACGATAAGCTGCGCATCCATTTCATCGCCGGTCTGCAGGCGATGGAAGTCTTTCATGCCATGTACGAAACGCTCACCGGGTTAGCCAACAGGATGAGTACCGGCTGGCAGGATATCCCAGACGTGTTGGTAAAGCAAGCCGAACAGCTCAGCGCGGCGCAAAAAGAACTAATGGAACTGCGGCTTGCGAGCCTCAAGTATGAAGCGCGGGAGTTGGTCGAGAAGTCTGAAACTCGTGAGACCATCCACCTGGTGCGGGTGGGCTTTGATGGTCGACCTGTGACCGAGCTGCGCAGATTGGCTGAGGAGCTTAAAATAATGTCCACAGTGGTTGCTTACCTGTGCTCTTTCGATGGGCAGAAGGTTTCCGTCATCGTCAGCTGCGGTGACGAAACCGGCAAAGATGCCCGCCAGCTGCTCGCCGCACAAATGGCTCAGATCAGTGGTCGGGGTGGGGGGGATGCCAGGCTTGCTCAGGGGGGTGGGGTGGCAACCGATGAACAATACCGCACCTTCCTCCAGCAGATTGACCTGGCATAAACCAAAGTACAAACACTGCGCAAATCGCTCCCTAAGAGTGCAATTGGGGGATGGCAGAGTGCATAAAGATCATTGATCACCTTTTTTGTGTTCAACTGCCAGACCCTGATTCTGCCTGGAGGAAGCACCTGGGTTACCTATATTATCGATTTTGTTATTCAGCGCTGGAGTTATCCTCATCTGTGGTTAATATGAGCTTGCCCCACAACTTGACGTATTGGTGATTCACTGGTAAACTAATCTACTGTAGGAAAGCCAGAAAGTTCTCGTTGCACGTGTAATGAAGACGGTCCAAGGCAATTCCTTGGGCTGTTTTATTTTGACTGCTCCGATGGATTTGAAGGCGCACCACAACATCTTTTTTCATACCTTACGGAGGTAAAATCAATGTCTGAAAGAATAGTCGGCACAGTCAAATGGTTCAACGGGAGCAAGGGTTACGGATTCTTGTCTCAGCCCGATGGGGCGGACGTTTTCGTCCACTACTCAGCGATCCAGTCTGACGGTTATCGCACTCTCCAGGAAGGCCAGAAGGTGGAGTTCTCCATCGAAAAAGGCCCCAAGGGTTTGCAGGCTGCCAACGTTATCCCTATGTAATTAACGTATAAAATAATAGGTCAAAAGAGACCTGCCGTCAACCGGCAGGTCTCTTTTTTACTCCCGTGGCTAACTCTTCCATGATGGTTAAAATTCTGTGGTTTGTATCCTCCCTGAGTTACCCCTGCGGTCACAACGAAGCAGTTATAATTTGCCCTTGAATGACTATAATTTTGAATAAAAACAAGATAGCGCATAGCGGGCTTTTGCTTGGTCTGCTATTGTTCCTCTCCGCTTGCTCCATACTGGGAGGCAGCTCCAAGGCAGCCAACCCCACGCCTGCTCCAACGTCTGCGGTCCAGGATATGCAGGTCATCTCCCCACAAGCCTGCCGGGTGGCAGAACATAGTATGATCCGCGTGGACGAGCCGCAAGGTGACCGCATTTCCTGGTCACCCGAGGCGGATACCGTCGCCTATATTGCCTCCACCCAGGGATCAAGTTGGAATGTGGGTGAGCTGAATATTCTCACGGCACCGCTTTTCGATACACCTAAACGCCTGGCAACTGGTGCCTCGGGCGAGCTTACCTGGTCTCCAGACGCCAGCACTATTGCGTATCTCGGCTTACGTCGCAGTGACAATATGTACACGATCGGGCTTGCTTATCCCAATGGGCGCAGCTCAAAAGACCTATTCCCCGATGAAGCTGCCAAGACGGATGATTATTCCAGTCAGAAGTCCATCCTTGAATGGATAAGCTCAGATCGCTTGAGGGTGCTCACTTCGTGTGGGATAGATTGTATGCAGACGATGGATTTTGACGTCCTTACCGGTGCCTCCACTCCGGTGGGTAACCCAATCCAACGGAGATGGGATACATGGGCGGTCCATACCTCCCAGCCAGCTCTACTTCCCACTGAATTTGCACCCCTTACCGGTCAGCTCAACTGGTCACCAGACGAGAAGAGCATCGCCTATATTGATGACCGGGGAAATGCCTGGGTGATCAATGCCGGCGCCGGCACCCTCTACCCGTTGGATATTGGTCAATATGGCACAGCCACCGAAACCGATTGGTCTTATGACAATCAATATCTCGCCGTCCAGGTGGACCAGAACCTGATGATCTTCTCCTTTAATTGTCCGTAACCGTGGAGGTAGAATGACCAGTACACGTCTTGAGCATGATTTATTGGGTCAGCGCGAGGTAGTGGATGAGCATTATTATGGCATCCAGACCCTGCGAGCGACGGAGAATTTTAGTATTACCGGCATTCCCATCTCGCACTACCCCCGCCTGATATACTCTCTTGCCTTCATAAAGAAAGCCGCTGCACTGACCAACCTAGAGCTGGGTCTGCTGCCTGCAGATATCGCTAACGCGGTGGTCAAAGCATGTGACGATATTTTACGAGGCGAACTGTTGTCCGAGTTCGTCGTAGACGTCATCCAGGGTGGGGCAGGAACTTCCACCAATATGAATGCCAATGAAGTGATCGCTAACCGGGCACTCGAGCTCCTGGGTTTACCCAAGGGTCGTTATGAAGTGCTGCACCCGCTCAACCATGTCAATTTGTCACAATCCACTAACGATGTCTATCCCACCGCGCTGCGCTTGACCCTGAGCATGAAGCTGGATGGTCTGTTGATCGAGATGCAAGCTTTGCAGCAATCCCTGGCTGATAAAGGGGTTGAATTTTCTGATGTGATTAAAATGGGCCGCACCCAGCTTCAAGATGCTGTACCGATGACATTGGGTCAGGAATTCGACGCCTGGGCTGTGACCGTTGGGGAGGATATTTTGCGCGTGCGCGAGGCACAATCCCTGATTCGCGAAATCAACCTGGGTGCCACTGCTATTGGAACAGGGCTAAATGCGCCTCCAAATTATGCCGAGCTGGTCACTGCCAGGTTAAGAGAGCTGAGTGGGGTACCGGTGGTCCAATCGCCAAACCTGGTAGAAGCCACACAAGATGCCGGAGCATATGTCCAGCTCTCGGGCGTGCTCAAGCGCGTGGCGGTCAAGCTCTCCAAGATCAGCAATGACCTGCGCCTGCTCTCATCGGGTCCACGCGCCGGGCTGGGCGAGATCAACCTACCTCCCATGGCGCCTGGATCTTCGATCATGCCGGGCAAAGTCAACCCGATCATCCCGGAAGTGGTTAACCAGGTGGCATTCGAGGTGATTGGCAACGACCTGACGGTTACCATGGCAGCAGAAGCCGGTCAGCTAGAGTTGAATGCCATGGAGCCGGTGATTGCGTATAACCTGTTCACTTCACTGGATATGCTCGGGCGTGCCTGCCGCACACTGGTCAATCGCTGTATCCGCGGCATCACTGCAAACCGTGAACACTGCCGGCAGCAGGTGGAGAACAGCATTGGATTAGTGACCGCGCTCAATCCACTACTTGGCTACGAAAAAGCCACCGAGATTGCAGAGGAAGCCTTGCGTACGGGTAAATCGGTGGTGGAGGTGGTGTTGGAAAAAGGCTATCTCAGCCGTGAGCAGCTGGAACAGGTGCTCTCACCCCATCGGATGATCCGGAAATAATTATTATTTATAAAGAAAAAACCTCACAGGTTTTGCTACCTGTGAGGTTTTGATTACCAGCTGTAATCTGGAAGTGCCTTCCTGGCTTGTTTTTACATCAGCCAGTGCCTTGATTGCGCCTCAGGTTATACGATTGTGCCAACGTTGAATATCTCGGCTGGTAGCTCGATATTGTTGATGGCGAATTTCTCTGCAAATTTTGGTCTCAACCCTGTGGATTTCAACGCACCCATCACGCGACCATTCTGGATGCCGGTCTGGTCAAACAGGAACAGGTCTTGCATGATGATGGTATCCCCTTCCATCCCTTGAACCTCTGCCACGTGCACCACTTTGCGCGTCCCGTCCCGCAAGCGTTCCATGTGGATGATGAGCTCGATGGCAGATGAGACCTGTTCGCGGATAGCCCGCAGGGGTAATTCCAATCCTGCCATCAATACCATCGTTTCGATACGGCGTAATGTATCGCGTGGGCTGTTGGAGTGGATCGTGGTCATGGAGCCATCATGACCCGTGTTCATCGCCTGGAGCATATCCAGGGCTTCACCACCGCGCGCCTCTCCAACAATGATGCGATCGGGGCGCATACGCAGCGAGTTGATCACCAGCTGCCGGATGGTCACCTCTCCCTTACCTTCCACATTCGAGGGGCGCTTCTCCAACCGTCCGACGTGCTCCTGTTTCAACTGGAGCTCGGCAATATCTTCGATGGTGATGATGCGCTCTGTGCCCGGGATGAAAGCGGAAACCACATTCAAAAGTGTGGTCTTCCCAGAACCGGTGCCGCCAGAGATTACAATATTGACCCGTGCTTCCACGCAAGCCTTTAAAAAGTTAACTAAAGCTGTGGTCATCGTTCCGTTTGCCACCATGTCTTGCGAGGTGAACGGCGTCTGGGCGAACTTACGGATGGTCATCATCGGTCCGATAAGCGAAAGTGGTGGGATGATCACATTAACGCGGTATCCATTTGGCAGGCGGGCATCCACCATGGGGGATGATTCATCCACTCGTCTCCCCAGCGGGGCAACGATACGATCAACAATCCGCATCAAGTGATCTTCATTTTCGAAGGTGATGCGTGTTTTTTCAACTTTGCCGAAGCGCTCGACGTATATATTGTCATATCCATTGACCATCACTTCTGTGATGGTGGGTTCATTGAGCAACGGTTCCAATGGGCCAAAGCCTAAAATGTCGGCGATGACCCAATCCAGCAGCCGGGTGCGGACCGCACGGGTATAAAGCAAGTTTTCCTCTGCCAGCACCCGGTTGAACAACGCTTCAATCATCTGGTGCATTTGAGGAATATGCGATAGGTCAACTTCTCCATCAGCCTCCGCCAATAACCTGCGCTGAACACGCTCCCGGATCATATATGCATCTGCAGTGATATGATCGCCGGCACCAATGTTCTTGGCTTCTGCTAAGACGTCATATTCATTTGGGGCGATTGTGTGACCATTCTTCGCTGGTCGGTTAGTAAACATTCATCTATCTCCCTTTTCCCTTATGGCAGGGTTGGTATGATTAGCTGTGTATCCGGTGCCAATCGTGGCTGGTTGTTCATATTATTCGCCGCTAAGATAGCCGCCACTGTGGTGTTGTAGCGGTGGGCAAGCATGGATAGGTAATCACCATTCTTTATGGTGACAACCGTCGATTGGTCATAAGCTTTTACCCGGTTGCGTATCAGGTTGCGATAGGCATAAAACGCGCTTTGGTAATCACCGGCATTGGCTAAATAATCAGCATAGGTCAGGCTGTCGGTGAGTTGGCTTTGTAATCCGAGGATGCGCTCTCTTAAGCCAATTGTGTTCAAAGCATCCTGGTAAATTTGCACAGCCTGTTGGTAGTGGTTTAATAATCCTTGCGCCTCACCGATCATGATTTGGGCTTCAAAGGACAGAGGAGCCGAGTCAGTTAATTGCTGGGCGAGAACGGCGGAGCGCTGGAAATCGTCCAGGGCGAGTGAGTATTCACCTGAGGCTACATAATCTGAGCCGCGGGCAATGTAGGCATCATACAGGGTCTGCAGGGCGGTGCCATTCGCATAGCCGGCTTGCTGGCCAACCACATACTCAAGCTGGTCGATGACTGAATCCCATTTGCTGCCTGAAAAATCACTAACAGCCTGGATGAAGGTTTGGGCAAGCTGGAATTGGAGCAAAACGCTCGGATCGTTAGGTCGGACCTGAAGTGCCTGGCTCAGGAGATGCTCTGCTGATTGCTGGGCATCGATAGAGTCAGGAGCACTGGCAAGCACCGCCTGTGTCTGGTTGATGTAATCATTAATAATAGCGTCTTCTATATGCGCCCTAACTTGCGTTCGGGCTGCCAGTGCTTCACGATCCAGAGGTTTTATCGCCAGTGCCTGGGTGAAATAATTATCAACTGTCTTCAAGTTATCCAGGGTAGGAACGGGGATGGATAACAAGTCTTGGGCGGCATTAATATAACTTTGGAAAAGCTTTTCCTCCACCGCGGCAGTATCATACCCGGGATTCATGATGCGTATCGATTCATAATTGGATACTGCATCTTCAAAGCGACCTTCTGCGAATGCCTGGTCAGCTTTCTGCATCACGGTGGTCAGTTCAGTTTGTGATTGCAAGTCCCTAATCTGCAGCGATACATCCCTATAATTGGGTATTTCCTTGCTGATTTCCTGCAGGATGGTCAAAGCCTGGGCTGGGTCTCCGGCCTGGAGCAGATTCATTGCCTGGGTATATTGGACTTCCACATTTTTTAAAGCCTGCGCTTTGGCGATACCATCAGCTAATCCGGGGAAATCCGGTTGGGCTGCTTTAATCGCTTCAAATGCAGTTAACGCTTCATCTGATTTCCCTGCCACCAGAAGCTGCTGGGCATTGCGTAAATCGACTGTGAGCTCAGCCTGCTGCAGATTCTGCGTGAAGCTTGTCTGGGCATTGGCTATCTGTCCCTGAATCCATCCCGAATAGGTCATGATCGCAGCAGCAGCTACTACAAGCACGACGAGGATCAGCGCCAGCCGCACTCCAGAATTCCTCAGCTTCAGCATCTTGTTATGTTTGTTTTCTTCCACCTCATATTCAGATATGCGCGCACGGACTTCCATTTCCAGGCGAATAGCCCGGAGTTCTGTTTCAGAAGGGAACATTTTCTCCACTTCGGCGAGTTTCAATAAACCTTCTCGCCACCTTCCAACGCGAAAGTGCCCCATCGCTTCCTGGAAATCTGGAGAATCCAGATACGATCCTGTCTCATTCGAGCTCATGCTGCCTCCAAAATATCATGCCCATTACCACTCTTATCTCTCCACATCTATAAGGATTTGAATGCTTCCATAATCGTCGGAATTGCCGGACCTAAAATGACTGCCAACAATGCCGGAAAGATCAATAACGCCATGGGGATAAGCATCTTGATTGGGGCTCGCTGGGCTTGTTCCTGAGCCCTGAAGCGGCGCTCAATCCGCATTTGTTCTGCCTGGGCGTGTAGCGTATCGCTGATGCTCATTCCCAGCTGTTCGGTCTGCAGGATAAGTGCAACGAAACTTGCGATTTCGCGTATCTCCAGGCGGTCTGAAAGGTTGCGCAATGCATCCCGGCGGGTTAAACCCATTTCCATCTCATTGATGACACGCCCGAATTCACGACCAATCGGCGTGTTCCAGTATTCGCTCACCCTTTGCAGCGACTGGTCGAATCCCAACCCGGCAGTGGCACACACGCTGAGCATATCCAACGCATCCGGTAAACCACGTCTGACCTGATTTTGCCGATTGGTCACCCGGTTTTGCAACCAGGCTTTTGGGGCGTAGTAAAAAAATATTAACATTAATATGCTCAATAACAGATTAATCGTTGTCGTACCCCTGCGGAAGATCAGAAACGCCAGGTACACTCCCAAGAGAGTGGAGGCCATGCTGATGCCGTAATACTCACGGGCTCCCAGGTTCATCGGGTTACCTGCAATAAGCAGTTTGTGCGAAATATCATCGATTGCGCCGGAAGGAGTGATACGACCAAACAATCCTCCGACCCATTTGATGGCGGGTGTAATCGTGCGGTTGAAGAACGATCCCGTGATGACTCTGGGCTGGATGCGGGCTGTGTTTGTGTGTGTGCCGGAGGTTTGCAAAGGCGTCTCAACATATTGCACCAGGCGTTTATCGATCCCGCCCGACCTCAGCCAACGGATCCCTAAAGCAATCACAGTTAACCCTGCAATGCCCAATGCGAAACTGATGCTGATTAGGATAAATTGCTGCATAAAACTTACCTCATACGTCAATTCTGGCTAGCCGCCTGACGGCTATATTGCCGAAAATTACCATGATAAAAGCACCAATCGGGATACACAATAAAATCTGTTCCGGAGGTCTAAACAGGCGCATCATATAAGTGGGATTGATAAAGAATAAGGCAGCTGCCATGCCAATGGGTAAAAAGGTCAGTATATAACTGCCGAATCTTTGTTGTGCTGTGAGTACCCGCACTTCGGCGAACAAACGCACCCTTTCACGGATGGTTTCGGTAACGGCTTCCAACATGGTGACGATATTCCCACCGACCTGCGAATTGATATTGATTGCTGTGACAGCAAGATAAAGATCATCATTTTCCATTCGAGCAACCAGGTTGGTCAATGCCTGACTCAGGGATAAGCCTAAGCCAATTTCATGGCGTACACGTCGAAATTCTTCTGCTGCGGGTGCCTTCAGCTCCTTGCTGACCACTTCGATGGCCTGGGGTAAGCTGTATCCAGCCCGCACTGCGCCGGTCATGAGCACCAACACGTCAACCAGCTGCTTACCAAAATTTGTTCGTCTTTGGGAAATCGAGCGTTTCAATAGCAAATCCGGGATGAAGAAGACGATCACCGCCAATCCAATCCCTGAGACGGCGGTTTTGGCAATCAGGGTTCCTAACAGGAATGCTACGATAACACTGGCAACCCGTATCAGCACATACTCGGTTTCGGTGATCGGCCAGTTGGCACTCATCAACTGGAGACTAAGCTGTTCAGAAGCCAGCCCCGACAGCATATTGTTTAATCGCAGTCGCATGCGGAGCAGGCCGACACGCCGTTTTTGTCCAACCTGGGGTTGATTGGATTCATCAGGCAGCGTTACGTACGTTGCCAAGCGTGAGCCGATATCTTGACCGGCGTAGAATATATCGCGCAGACCATAGATCACCAGGCCGTAGGCGAGTAAGATGACAACCACGATGGCCAGGACTATAGCGACAAGGAGGGCAAATGACGGCATTCTAAAAATTCCTGTTATGTCCGGTTATTATCATCCCAGGTGGCTCGAGGCAAGCAGTAGATCCCTCCCGGCCTTTTCGCCAGGTGCGGGTATAGCTTCACGCCCCATCTCACGGATATTAATCGCAGCCAGGTTCCGGGCAAGCTGCTGGATAGATTTACTGGCACTGCTCCTGGGGTAATATACCAGGAAGGGTATTCCGCGGTTGATACTGCGCAGCACGTTCGCCGGGTCATTCGCAATCTGATGGTACACCTGGTTGTGCAGCACTGCTTCTATATCCTTCAGCTTAACACCACCCTCAACGCCTGCCTTATTCAGGATCATCAAGATTTTTTCTGCCGGATAAGAAAGTGACCTGCTTAATTGTAGAAACCGGCTGGTGTCGTGCAGCGAGGCCAAATCGGGTGAAGTCACCAATGCAATCCGATCTGTGGCATCCATTAACGTGACGGAGATATCGTTCAGCGGTCCACCGCCATCAACGACGACATAATCATAATAACGTGAGACGCCGATAAAAATGTTGTAAATGTCTTCAGCGCGGATCCCCTGGGCAACCTGAGCATTGGATGGCGCAAGGAGCACATGGATTCCGGATGGGTGTGGAGCCACCACATCGCGGATCAAGCCTTCGTCCAGGTTTGCGGCATGCGGAATCAGGTCTGACAAGGCATTTTGGACTTTGAGGTTCAGCATAACTTCCAGATGACCAAAAAATACCTTTCCCTCAAACAAGAGCACCTTTTTACCGGTTTCCTCAGCCAACGCAATGGCAGTGTTCGCTGCAAGCGAGGTAACCCCAGTTCCTCCGCGCGGGCTGTAAAATGTAACCGAGCGTAGGGGACGAGTGGCTTCAGGTAGTTGGGTTGGTAGATAGGATTGTGTTTGCTGCCGGCGACCCTCAAGTTCTGTTACCCTGCGTAAGGTGCTTATCAGATTGATCTGCGAGAATGGGGTAATCAGGAATGCCCGCGCACCAGCCAGCATTACTTGTTGGGCGACCAGCGGATCATTGGTGGGTAGAATGGCAACAACAGCTGAGCTAGGGAACTGGAGTGCCAGGTCATCTATGATGTCCATCGTAGATTCGCTTTCAAGTTGGGAATCTACAAGCAGGATATCCGGTTCAGCGGCGCGAATCTGCCTTGCCAGCATTTCCTTGGATGAGAGGACATCAACCAGGGTAAATTCATTCTGCGTGTTTAATGCTTCAGTTATTTGCTGTAGCGTGGGGCCAGGGTCACATAGCGCTATTACTCTGACTTGTTTGATTTCTGGGCTCATACTTGGACACCTCTATGTTGATAAGTTCTTATCAATTCCATCTCAAATGGATTATTCCCAAAAAAACTACCTGGGGAGTTGCAGCTTGAATCGCTGGAGTAAGTATTCTTCAGTTACTGGGCTGACGTCAAACAGCTCATTCGAAGTGGGCGATCGCAGGACAATGTCAAAGGAAGCACCGGATTCGCGCATGTGTTTCAAAACCAATGCATCCTGTGCATTCAACGCCAGCAGGTATGCTCGTACCCTTACATCCGCCGGGTTCGGCGTGGGTTGTGCCTGACCTGGAGTCGTGCTTGATTCTGTTTGTGCGATCACATCCGCTACAATTGCAGTAATCTCTATACGCTGGAACGCATCGAAAGTGAACATCTCCTGCTCGGCTTGCTGCCCGGCGGTTCCGCCAACCGGAGCCGTAGTGTTCGTCTGGCTAACTGCCACAGTCATGGTTGCGAAAATATCTACGTTATCTCCACGTTGCAAGACGCCCAACGTGCTCATTAAGTCTGTAGCTGGGAACGCCATCAACACCTCATCGTTCCCGATGATGTATCCGATGTCATGCGACACATTGGTTGGATCCGCCAGGTGATGCTGAAGCACCATCTCACCCTGGATCAGGTGAACGGTAACTATTTTTCCAAGTGCTGCCTCGATGGTTAGCAAGGCGTCGCGAGGCACCAGGCTCACCGGGACAGTCGCCAGTTGGACGTCCTCCCGGTTTATAACCGCACCTTCCGCCAGGTCATGGCTGGTGATGACAATGTCTGTGGTCGCTTCTACCACCGGGGTTTCCTGTGCCGGCGGGGCAAAACTTTGCTTTAATACGCGATTGATCGCCAGGATACCCAACCCGATCAGACCTACTCCCACAACCGCAATCAGGATTCCGATTAGTACTCGACGATTCAAGGTGACCCTCCTAGATCAGTATTTTTTAAAATCAATAGCGTTACCGGTAATGGGTGCATTTTATATACCAGATTGAATAAAGCGTATTTGAATTTCTTTCGACCATCACGCAATGGTCATATCTCTAGCGGACCAGGACAACAGTGAATGTACCAGTATCAAACCAATCACCCGGACCGCCAAATCCACCGAGGTTTTCACGTACGAAATATCCCTCGATCGTCTTATCGTTATTATCAATTGAGTTGTTATTTACCGCACGTTCATGTCCATAGCAGCTTTTATCTGATGCGTGAAGAAAATAACCGGGTTCTGCTACAGTTTTATTTTTACCGGTTTGTACACAGGTAACATGGAATGCTGAGAATGAAATAATATGGAAATTCAAAGTACTGTTGGTGATCAGGTCCTGCGTGTCGATTGACCCTGCATTGCATTGGGCCAACGTTTCTGGGTCTGCTGTTGTGGGTAACCCATTGCAAACTTTGTCAAACACCGGTAGGATCACATTATTTCCAACCAGATAATTTGCAGTAGTATGGAAAATACTGGTAGCCACGCCGCTCTCTTCAGGTAACCAGGTGTGGACATTTATCGGGTCAACCGGAACTGCTCCAGAGATCCAGTCCTTCAGCTCGTTTGCTCCACCACCACCACCATCCAGGTCGAGCCAGCTGCGGGAGCCTCCAGCTGCCAGCTCATCGACGCAGTCATTATCCAGGTCACAATCGATTTTCGTTGGATCGACCGGGGTGCAATTGGGAGGAGATCCTTGTTGGAGGCTGCATTCAAGGTCATTCTGGGTATAGCATAAGGGATCATTCGGATCGCAATTCTTATTTTTCTCCCTTACTTTAACTGAATCCATCAGGATGTAAGTGCAATTCATCCCTGTTGGATCCGCTTCTGTGCGGCATGGTCCGATATCCTCTGTACATTTTATCTCGCCCACAACATTTTCACGGCACGACCAGGCGACTGGTAGCACCCCAACACCAGGTGGACGGCAGGCTGCTTCGGCTGCAGCTCTTGGTGAGACAGTATTGTAGCCAATCAATCCGGCAAAAAAGGTATTTTTCGTGACCGTGGCAGTCACCACCACTGTGGCTGCATCGATATTGAGAACCACCTGGGGTGGGTCTACCGCGCCATTCAAAACTCCACCGTACTTGATGGCTTCATTTCTGGCTGCGTCAATAACACCAGCTTCCTGGCGATGCTGGCACATATATTGTGCGCCAGCCAAAGCCCCTGCATCGGCTGCGTTTTGGGCTTGCCGCTTGGCTGCATAGGCATTGCCACCATCCAGTACCAAAGCCAGGACAGCTACGAAAGCCAGGAACCCGAGGACTACCAATACCAGGGTTTGACCTTTTTCGGATAATCCAGTTTTTCGGTTCATTTGTCCTCACTTGACATAAAAAAGCGTCTGATAATTATGGCAGTGCTTCTAATTTCATGGTAGCTTCACCCCTTAAAGTAATCTTTCCGCCAGATATAAAGCGGGATACCAGGGGTGTTGCTGGAATAAAATCATACTTTATATATACTTTTACGCTGGGAGTCGGTAAATCCGATCTGTTTGTTGGATTCACGATCGTAATGACGGGATCAAAATTACCCGCTGTTAATCTCAACCCGATGGCATGATCAATTGCTTTTTGCTCCATTCCGGTTGTATCACTTGGATGGACAATACCATATCGCGCTGCTTCCCGGGCAGCATTGTGAATGGTGCTGGAATAATATACTGCTCTGCCCAGGTCGAAGATCATCACGGTAATAAGTAAAAAAACTGGAATCATGATGGCAAATTCGACCAGCGATTGCCCACGATGTGCAGGTCGGGAAAATTCCTTCATGGTTTCATCATCTCCACTGACCTTCTAATCGTTATCGGTTGGGAGAAAAAAGCCCCTAAAATCAGATCATGTAAATAAGTGACTGTCACACGTACCGGCTGCTCATTTGGGCAGCTTGCCAAACCGGCAGTGGACACGACTACAATGCTATATGTACTTCCGCAATCAATAACAATCGATGAAATTCTGCTTGAATCGACCACAGTTGAAGATCCAATCTCTGTGCTGACCGTTTGTATCATCTGGTCGTAGGTAGTTGTATCGGGCATAAAAGTATACATACGAACACCTTCGCGGGCTGCATTGGAGATGGCAATGTAAGAAAAAAACGCTCGTCCCAGCTCAAATATGCCCACGATGACGAGCACCATCAATGGCAGGATAAGCGCAAATTCAATTAGACTCTGCCCGTGGTGGCCATTATTCAAGGTTCTATTGCTCCCTTTAATCATCTTAGATTTCACCAGCGATAATATTTTTGACAAAATGTTGCTCCCCCGGTCGACTTAGAAATATTATCTAGCCTCAGTAAATTTTCCTCATTATCATCATTATTATTTCTTGTCTGAAGGGTTGAACAACTTTGTCCCTTGAGCTAAAAAAATTATATCATTTCAATCTAATAAATCTACTGACAAATATGATAGGAGCTTAAGAAGATTATTAAACAAATGAAATTGAGAACTGTTGTAAAATATAGGTAACAAGTAATTCTACCCTACTTTATAAACGAATCTTAAGCGGATTCGTTACGGTCTGCTTATGGAGAGGATGGAAATATGTATACAATGGATAGTCATCGCGAGTTGTTGGATGCTGTTTGGCGCCTGGCATATATTGCTGAATTTAGAGAGGGTAGCAACCTGGCTCACCTTGAGCGCATCAAGGGCTACGTCCAGGTACTTGGTCGTGGGATCGGACTGACCCAAAATGAGGTGCAGCTCATCTCAACAGCCTGCCAATTGCATGATATCGGTAAGGTTGGTCTCCCCGAGGCACTGCTACTCCAGCAGGGGCAATACTCAGAAACCGAGCTCTTAAAAGTTAAACGCCATACCACCATCGGTGCTGAGATCTTGAGCAATTCCAACTCTCCCTTACTACAGGCAGCCGAGACCGTTGCCTTGAACCACCATGAGCGCTGGGATGGGTCGGGTTATCCACACAGCATACTTGAGGAAGAAATCCCATTGAGTGCTCGTCTGTGCGCCATTGCAGATGTCTTTGACGCTCTAACAACTCCCCGTCCATATAAGAAGGAGATTTCTCCTGAAGATGCTTCCCGCCTCATTATCGGTGCTGGTGGATCCTTATTCGATCCTCAGCTGGTGCAGGTATTTGAGGATGAGATAGCTTCAATCCTCAAGGTAAAAAAAACTGCCGAGAAGCGTTAATCAAAATTTAAAATAAAGAAAATAATTAGGGGTAGGGGGTAGGCGTCGCATCCCCGGTTGATTTGCTGGTTACCAGGTACCAATTGGCCACATGGTTGAACCGGTCAGCGGGTTCCAGGATGGGACCGATGCTAACCCCATGCACGTCTGTGCTTACCGCATAGGTGTACACCGGATAAAACAGGGGCAAGGCGGGTAACTCCTGGCTCCAACGGACTTGAAAATTGTTGTACAAGCGGGTGCGTTCTGCGAGATCGGTGGTGATGCGTGCCTGCTCCAAATACTCACTTGCCTGGCGATCATCCCATTTCGAATAGTTCTGCCCGCTGGATATTTGTGTCTGGTGCCAGAATGGGTAGGGGTCTGGGTCAGGCGTCTGGCTGAGGTTTAAATCCACCAGTGCTGCTTGATAATTCCGATTGTCCAAATGTTCCGAAACAAGCTGGTCATAAGCTAATGGTGTCAATGTGACCTGGACGCCCAGTGTGGCCCAATCTCGTTTAATAGCATTTGCCAGGACTACGTGCTCGCGGTCGTCAGGGAAGACTAATTCAAAAGAAAGTGCCGTCCCATCTTCACTCGTCCGTGTTTCACCGCCCGCGGCAGGGATTGTGTAGCCAGCCTCTCGCAGCAACGAAATCGCCTGGTTCGGGTCAAACGAATATCGCTCAATACCGTCATAATATGCCCAGCTGCCTGGGAAGATAGGACCGTCTGCCAGGATGGCTTGTCCACCCTGTAGAGTGTCGATCATTCCCTGGCGGTTAAGCCCTTGAATGAGCGCTTTGCGGACGTTCACATCCTGGAAGAATTTCACCTGGTCATTATCGAGGTTCATCAGGATCATAGACATGACCGGCAGGCGGGTTGTGTAAATGCTTAGTCCGTCCTCCTTGAGCACATCCGGAAGGATGTCGGAGGTCACATCACCGATTCCAGCGATTTCTCCTGCCTGGTAAGCTGAATAAGCTGCCGGTAAATCAGGGTAATAGCGAATCGCAATTTGGTCGATGAATGCCCCTTGGGGCAGGTGATCTTTAAACGCCGATAGCACCACTCCCGTAATCTGATCGTCGGAGGTGATCATGTGGTCAAAGCGATAAGGACCACTGCCGACAGGCTGCAGGTTGAATGGATTGTCGATCAGCTCTGCCATGGTCAGGTCACCCAGCAGGTGAGAAGGGAGCAGACCAAAAGTCAGGTAGTCCAGGAATGGTGCATATGCCTCTGGAAGCTTAAACTGCACCGTCTTATCATCCAGGCGGATGACCTCGATCTGTTTCCAGAATTCTCTAAGATCGTTTGGGATGGGTAAGTCATCCGATATCATCATTTGGATGGTGAAGATAACATCATCACTCGTAATGGGTTCCCCATCATGCCACACAGCATTAGGATTGAGCGAGAAGTTGTAGATCGTGCCATCACGTGAGATACCCCACGATGTTGCCAGGTCAGCCTGGGGTAAACCTCGGTCATCAATTCGCAGCATCCCGCTGAAAATTAAATGATCGACATCCCGATCAGCGGCATTATAATAATCCAGCACGGGGTTTAGACGCATGAAGTCGCCGACTACACCTTCGGAGTAAATTCCACCTTCTGCCGGTTTAATTACCGGCTCTGAAATGGGTAATAGCGTGTCTGGTTTTTGGCTGATTAACAGGATCGCAATTGCAGCTAATGCAACGACCGCAATCAATAATGGCCAACGTAATTTTTTCATGGATTCAATATTATCATGGCTCTAATACGATTTTAAAATAAAAAAACGCTTCGGAATAATTACCAACCCCCTGATATCTGGTGGCTGGCAATGCTCTTCTGCGCTCAACAGGAATAGTTTATACGACTTTTACCGATATAATGGCTAAGGTAAAAAATAGCACGCTCAGGGCAATGGTCACGTAGAACAGGGTTTTCTCGACTCCCCGACGAGCAGTAAAGATGCCACCCGTATCTGCCCCGGTCAGACCACCCAGACCTGCGCCTTTACTCTGCAAGATGACGCTGACAATCAGTGCTACCGATACAATGATCAATGAGATATCGATTACATTACCCACAACCTGCCTCCGAGCATAGAAATATCGTCCATGTCTATAATATTATATATAAGAACACCAGACGCCTAAGCTTGGCGATTATACCTTCGCTTGGTTGAATCGTCAAACCCAAAGTCAGTGAGTCTTTTAACCAGGTAGGAGATTTTTTTCAAACCCATACCCTGCATGAATAGCATATATAATAAGGACGAATCCTGCCTGCTTCCGCTTGGAATTTATATCCCAATTCAGTTGGTTGTATTTCTAATTGAGAGAATGCATGCCAGAAATCACACTAAATTTACATATGCATACCCGCTATTCCGACGGAGCTGGCTCGCATGCCGATATCAGTGCTGCCGCTATCAGGGCGGGCGTGGATGCTGTTATTGTCACCGACCATAACGTATGGGTGAGTGGGTTCGCTGGCTATAAAAATGAAGGTGATCGTCGTGTTCTCATGTTGGTAGGAGAGGAAATACACGACCAGGCACGCAACCCTCAAAAGAATCACCTCTTAGTATTTGGAGTACCCCGTGAGCTGTCAGCTTACGCCAACGATCCCCAGGATCTGCTGGATGCTGTAGCCAAGGCTGGAGGTCTTTCATTTATAGCACATCCTGTCGACCCTGCAGCACCTTCCGTTCACGAAGGCGATATATCGTGGGTGGATTGGAATGTGCATGGTTTCACTGGTCTTGAGCTGTGGAACGGATTTTCTGAGTTTAAACCACGCATAAAATCAATTTTACACGCCGTTTACTATGCCTATTTCCCGCGCCGGATCAATCGCGGACCGCTTCTGGAGACTTTGACCAGATGGGATGACTTGTTATCTGCCGGGAAAAAGGTCGTCGCGGTGGGAGGCTCCGATGCCCACTCTTACCACATGCAGCTTGGACCATTAAGTCGGACCATATTTCCCTATGAATTTCACTTCAGAGCTATTAATAACCATGTGATCATTCCCCACCTACTTGGTACGGATGGTGCATCCGATTCCAGTATGATCCTGGATGCGCTCCGCTGCGGTCATTCTTTCATTGGATATGACCTGCCCGCTCCTACCCGCGGCTTTAGCTTTACCGCCCGCGGGTTCGAAGCCTCTGCCCTGATGGGTGATGAGCTGAACAGCAAGGGAGGAATCACATTTCAAATCCGTCTGCCGATGATCGCAGAATGTAATTTGCTCAAGAACGGCAAGGCGGTGCGTACCTGGCGGAAACATGATTTATGCACTTATATCACTACCGAACCCGGGGTGTATCGCGTGGAAGTTTACATCCAGTACCTGGGAAGAAGAAGAGGTTGGATTTTTAGTAATCCGATCTATATCAATTAACTACGATTGGCAATATTGAGCATTACGGATTTGTAATTAACAAGTTGGAAAATTACTAAAAATATTGATATATAATAACAAAACTACAAATAAATCTTGCAGAAAATGGTAATGATATGAAAACGATAATTCTTGCTGGTGGTATGGGTACACGCCTTCAAGAAGAGACCACGGTAAAGCCGAAGCCAATGGTCGAAATTGGTGGTCAGCCCCTTCTCTGGCACATTATGAAGATTTATGCCATGTATGGGCATACAGATTTTGCCATCGCCATGGGGTATAAATCCGAGGTCATTCGCTCGTATTTCCTAAATTATTATTACCATCACTGCAATATGACGGTGAACTTAGGCACCGGTGATATTGAAATTGAAGACGGCAACCACGATGATTGGAAAGTATATCTGGCGGACACCGGAGATAAAACCCAAACCGGAGGGCGCATAAAACGCCTGCGTAAATGGATCAACAATCAAACATTTATGTTCACTTACGGTGATGGTGTCTCCGACATTAATATTGATGAATTAATCAAATTTCATAAGGATAATGGCAAACTTGCCACGGTGACGGCTATTCGTCCTCCCTTCAGGTTTGGATCAATTATTACCGAGGGAAATTTTGTCCAGGAATTTCTTGAAAAACCGGTTGCTGGGGAAAGCTGGGCATCGGGTGGATTCTTCGTCTTAGAGCCGGGCGTGTTGGATTATATAAGTGGTGATGATATGCCATGGGAGTGGAAACCGCTTGAACAGCTTACCAACGAAGGACAGCTCGTTGCGTACAAGCACGAAGGTTTCTGGCAATGTATGGATACGATTCGCGACGTTCAATACCTCGAAAGCTTATGGTCCCAGGGAATTGCCCCATGGAAAACATGGTAAAACAAACTCCCTTTTGGTTAGATCGCCCAGTTTTCGTAACTGGTGCCAGCGGTCTGGTGGGTGGATGGCTGATCCGCAGTTTATTGGCTGCCGGTGCGGATGTGGTTTGTCTGGTTCGAGATTGGGTTCCTCAGTCGGAGATAATCCGATCCCATCTGGTCGATAAAATTAAACTGGTCAGGGGGGATGTGCGTGATCAAGAATTGATGGAGCGCATCTTGGGGGAGTACGAGATTTCCACGGTGATCCATTTAGCTGCCCAGACGATCGTCACCATCGCCAATCGAAATCCGATCTCCACCTTTGAATCGAATATTGGTGGCACATGGACTTTACTTGAAGCGTGCCGGCGGAGCCCAAAGGTGGAACAAATTGTGGTCGCCTCTTCCGATAAGGCCTATGGCGATCAGGAAACCTTGCCTTATAGCGAGAATTCACCCTTGCGGGGCCAGCATCCTTATGACGTCAGCAAGTCGTGTGCTGATCTCATTGCCCATGCCTATGCGGTAACATTTGGTTTGCCTGTGGTGATCACCCGTTGTGGAAATTTTTATGGTGGTGGCGATTTAAATTGGAACCGGCTTGTCCCAGGTACTATTCGCTCAATTCTTCGGGGTGTCCCGCCGACCATTCGCAGCGATGGATCACTGGTCCGTGATTATTTTTATGTTGAAGATGGTGCCGCTGCGTATATGCTCCTGGCAGAAAAACTAGCTGAAAATCCCTCATTAATTGGAGAAGCATTTAATTTCTCCAATGAGTTACAGCTGCCCGTGCTCGATTTAGTGCGTCTAATCTCAACGAAAATGGGTTCAAAACTGGATCCAATCATCCTTAACGAGGTCACAAACGAAATTCCCCACCAATATTTGAGCGCACATAAAGCGCGCCAGACCCTGGGATGGAAGCCGTTGTTTACCTTGGACCAAGGAATTGAGCTGACGATTGATTGGTATAAGGAATTCCTGAGTGGATTTAAATAATGGGAACCAGAGAAGATATTCTTGAGCTTGTCTCCAGGTATTATCAAGAGCGATTCGGATCAAAAGACTTCAACCCACAAATCGACTTAATTCATTATGCCGGGCGGGTGTTTGATGAGCAGGAGCTGATCAACCTCGTCGATTCCAGCCTTGACTTCCACCTCACCGCTAACCGATATGCGAGCCAGTTCGAAAGCCGGTTTGCAAATTATTTGGGACGCTCACATGCATTATTGGTCAATTCAGGCTCTTCTGCGAATCTACTCGCATTATCGGCATTAACTTCACCTATGTTGGGTGAAAAACGGCTGAGACCTGGTGATGAGGTCATTACTGTTGCTGCTGGGTTCCCAACCACAGTGGCGCCTATTTTACAAAATCAGCTTGTACCGGTATTTGTAGACATCAACCTGGGCGATTATACAGCTATCCCCGATAGGCTGGTTGACGCCGTTTCCAACAAAACCCGCGCCATATTCATGGCACATACCTTGGGAGTACCTTTCGACCTGGATACGGTCATCGATCTCGTCAAGAAGCACGATCTGTGGCTGATTGAAGACAATTGTGATTCACTCGGATCTAGATATAGAGGGAAGTTAACCGGTTCGTTCGGTCACCTGTCAACTGCTTCGTTTTATCCGGCGCACCAAATAACCATGGGTGAAGGCGGTTGTGTGACGACTGATGATGGTCAATTGTCGAGGATCCTGACTTCATACCGCGACTGGGGGCGGGATTGTTATTGCGCGGGTGGTAAAAGCAATACCTGCGGTAAACGCTTTACCCAGCAATTTGGTCAGCTGCCTCCAGGTTATGACCATAAATATATTTACAGCCATATCGGGTATAACCTTAAATTAACCGATATGCAGGCTGCGGTAGGCTGTGCTCAGCTGAGTAAATTAGAAGACTTTATCCAAAAACGACGGGAGAACTACCATCGCCTGATGGAGATTCTCACACCGTATCAAGACCGGTTGGTCCTTCCGCATCCCAGCAAATTTTCAGAACCAGCCTGGTTTTGTTTCGTGATCACTGTGCGTGAAAACGCAGGCTTCACTAGGAACGAGCTAACCGGGTATTTGGAAGCAAATCGGATAGAAACACGTCCGATGTTTAGTGGAAATCTCCTGCGCCATCCAGCTTTCGAAAATATAATTTGCCGTGTTGTCGGGGATCTTAAAAACACCGACCTGGTAATGGAAAATTCATTTTTTATTGGGGTTTATCCAGGAATTGGTGATCCGCAGCTGGCGTGGATCAAAGAAGTATTCAACCGGTTCATGCTGGGTGGGCAAAGAGTATGAGCCCGAATAAGGCAAATTGGACTCCGACGCTAGATCCAGCGGATCTGGATCACATCCTGAGCCACACAACAACATTATGGGACGAGCTGCGTGGTCAGCGGTTGTTCATCACCGGTGGGACAGGATTTTTTGGCCATTGGCTGCTCGAAAGTTTGCTGTGGGTGAATGATCGCCTCGACCTGGATATGCAAATTACCTTACTCAGCCGCAATCCAGGTGTTTTCGCAGATACGTATCCCCAGCTGGCAAATCATCCCGCTATCTCATGGATCCAAGGAGACGTAAAGACATTTGACTTTCCAGATGGGAGTTTTCCGTTTATCATCCACGCAGCTTCCGAAGGTGAAATCAAATTGGTCACAGATGACCCGCTGGCGATATTTACCACTATTGTCGAAGGCACACGGCGGGTATTAGACTTTGCGAAAACTCATCAGACCAGGAAATTTTTATTCACCAGCTCTGGAGCGGTGTATGGCAAGCAACCGCCTGAATTGACCCACATACCCGAAAACTATCTCAGTGCCCCTGATGTTATGCACCCACTATCGGCCTACGGTGAAGGGAAACGGGCGGCTGAGATGCTTTGCACGTTGTACTCGCACAAGTTCGGTTTTGAGACAAAGATTGCCCGTTGTTTTGCTTTCGTCGGACCTTACCTGCCTCTGGACGCCAACTTTGCTATTGGGAATTTCATCCGTGATGCATTGAATGGTGGTCCGATTGTGATCAAAGGAGATGGTTCGCCGTATCGATCATATCTGTATGCAGCTGACCTGGCGATATGGCTGTGGACAATATTGTTCAAGGGGCAGGACTGTCAACCTTATAATGTTGGCTCGGATTCTGCAATCAACATAATAGAGTTAGCAAGATTAGTGAGAGATACTCTTGGATTGGATATTGAGATTAAACAGCTGCATATGGCTGATTCTACCAGACCAGCGAACAGATATATTCCATCAATCAACCTGGCTCAACACGATTTGGCTTTAAGTTGTTGGAAAGGCTTACCAGATTCAATTTTAAAAATGGATCGTTGGATGTCTGGTATAAAAATTATAGTAAGTGAATAAATTATGATCAAACTTTCTGATTATATAATGAAGTTTTTAATTGAGTATGGGGTCAAGCATGTTTTTATGGTTGCTGGTGGGGGAGCGATGCACCTTGATGATTCTCTCGGAAAATACCACGAGATTACCCCGGTTTGCTGCCTTCATGAGCATGCTGGATCGATCGCCGCCCAAGCCTATGCCCAGGCGGGATCAAAAATCGGTGTGGTTTTAGTTACTACAGGTCCGGGAGGAACAAACGCAATTACTGGTGTTGCTGCCGCATGGGTGGATAGCGTTCCTTTGTTAGTCATATCGGGTCAGGTGAAGCGCGCTGCCATGATAGGCTCAAGTGGATTAAGATCCCGCGGATCACAGGAGCTAAATATCGTTCCTGTTATTAAGACCATCACCAAATTTTCTGCCACTATTTTAGAGCCGGATAGGATCAAGGAATATCTGGAAGAAGCAGTATACGCCGCAACCCATGGCAGACCCGGACCAGTATGGTTGGATGTTCCATTGGATGTTCAAGCCGCGATCATCGATGAGAATTCATTAATAGGTTTTCAACCGGCGGTAGAAGAGAATTCTGATATCGACATCACCGATATTGTTCGAATGTGGAATTCATCCAACCGTCCTGTGATTATGGCTGGTCATGGCATTGAGCTATCGAATGCTAAAGCTGAATTCAACCAGCTTACTGAAAAAGTTAAGTCTCCTGTGTTGACTACTTGGAAAAGTTTAGGTTTGATTTCTGAAGATAATGAGCTCTTCTGCGGACGACCAGGCGGGATTGCTCAACGCGGCGCTAATATTGTTCAACAGAGAGCCGACTTAATTCTGGCAATCGGCTGCCGTTTGGATGGAGATCAAGTCGGCTTCAATTATTCTGGTTTCGCAAAAAATGCTCAAAAAATAATCGTGGATGTCGATGAAGCCGAATTAGGGAAGTTTTCAGAAATGTCAACCACGATTTTAGTAAAATGCAACGCCAATTATTTTTTACAGCAAATCCTACTGGCGGAGAATTTAAAGCCCGCGAGAGTGGATTGGCTTCGAAATTCCAGGGCTATATATCAAAGGTATCCGGTCATGCAACCTGGCTATCGAGATCATGAAACCGGGATAAACATTTACCATTTAATTGAGGCGTTGTCTCTGGCATCCACATCTGACGATGTTATTTCTCCAGGAAATTCAGCTGGCGCCCCGAATTGTACATTTCAAGCCTGGCAGGTAAAAGAAGGGCAAAAGTTTATTTGTGCAGCTGGTTTCGGCTCGATGGGATTTGGAATTCCTTCCGCAATGGGTTCAGCATTTGCCAACCCTGGAAAAAGAGTGATCTGTGTTAATGGTGACGGAGGTTGGCAGCTGAACACACAGGAGCTTGAGACGATCCGTAGGTTTAACTTGAACATAAAGTTTTTTGTACTGAATAATGGCGGTTATGCCAGTATTCGGAATATGCAGAAGAATTATTTTGAAGGTCGGTTGATTGGTTCAGGTCCTGAAAGTGGGTTGACTCTTCCTGACACGCTTAAAGTCGCTTCAGCTTATGGAATAAGCAATTTATTTAGCTTAAACAATGGGGATGAAGTTGATCGTACTGTAAAGCAAGTCCTTCATACTGAGGGACCTGCGATTTGTGAAGTTTTGGTTACACCTGACCAGATTTATGCGCCGCGATTGGTCTCGAAGATTGTGGACGGTAATTTTGTAACACCTACGATGGAAAATCTTTGGCCTTCCTTATCAGAGCAAGAATTAAATTTGCTTATGATCGATAACAGTAAAAAATGATTTAATGATCATCTATTAAATATAGTAAGAAGGACAAGTTAATATTAAATTTTGGAGGCACTCCATCAAATATATAAGCATTGTTACCCCTTGTTATAACGAAGAGCAGAATGTTGAGGACCTTCATGCACAAATTGTCGAGGTAATGTCCGATATACCAGATCTCGTATATGAAATCATCTTTATCGATAATGCCTCAACGGATCAAACAGTATCAAAATTGCGTGCTCTGGCAGCATCTAACCCTTGTGTCAAGGTGATCTTGAACACACGCAATTTTGGTCATATTCGCTCACCGTATTATGGTTTGCTGCAAGCGTATGGAGATGCTGTTATTATGATGGCATCCGATTTACAGGATCCGCCGAAATTGATCAAGGATTTTATCCAAAAATGGCAGGAAGGTTACAACGTGGTTTTAGGTATAAAAACAAGAAGCCAGGAAACAAGGATTTTTTATTTTTTTCGATCTTTTTATTACAAGATATTGGCAAAATTAACGGATGTACAGTTAATTGAGCATTTTACCGGCTTTGGTTTATACGATCAAAGAGTAATTGAAATTATTAGGAAAATAGATGATCCCTATCCGTATTTTCGAGGGTTAATCGCCGATATTGGTTTTCCTATTGCCAAGATTGAATTTGAGCAACCAAAGCGAAAAAGGGGGATCACCAAGAATAATTTTTATACTTTGTACGACCTGGCGATGCTCGGATTTACCAATTACACCAAAGTACCTCTTCGCCTTGCGACCATGTTTGGATTCCTGGCAGCAATTATCAGTTTTTTTGTTGGTCTCTTCTATTTGGTTTATAAGCTCATCTTCTGGCAGGAGTTCACCCTTGGTTCAGCTCCCATTATCGTTGGGTTATTCTTTTTTGGTGCGATTCAGCTTTTCTTCTTGGGTATTGTTGGTGAGTACATCGGTGCAATATATACGCAAGTACTTCACCGACCCCTGGTGATCGAAAAAGAACGGATTAATTTTGAAAAAGAGTCACAGAAGAATTGAGTTTCATCGGGGGACAATTTTGATAAAGATGAATGAGCCTTTATTATGAATGAAGCTCATTCATCTGGTCAATCATCACATACGAAACCCCGCTGGTACCTGCCTCTTGCAATTGGATTATCAATTATCTTTCTCTATCTCGCCGTCCGAGGCGTCAGGTGGGATGAATTTTTCAATGCGGTTCGAAATTGCCAGGTACAATACCTTATTCCGGCAATTGGCATATCTTTGATTAGTTTTATGATGCGCAGCTATCGTTGGGGGATTCTCCTGCGGGGGAAGCAACAAGTTAGTTTTAGCACGCTCTTTTGGGCTACAGGAATCGGGTATCTGGGGAATAACTTTTTACCTTTTAGGGCAGGTGAATTGATCCGTTCCGTTGTTCTGGGGCAGAAAACGGGCATTAGCAAGGTCTATGTATTTGCTACTGCAGTCACCGAGCGTGTGATTGACGCGCTTTTCTTAATCCTCCTCGGGTTATTATTGGTTCCAACCATTGGCGAGGTTCCGGACTGGCTCCCCCCTGCAATGCGATTTTTAGGATTTCTAGGTCTACTGGCGCTTCTGGTGCTATTAATCGCTCCGCGCCTGGAAAAAGTAATCAACTCAATCATCAATCATATCCCTATGCCAGACAGATGGCGCCGGGCACTCAATAATTTATTAGAGCAATTTCTGCAAGGAGCATTTTCTTTTCAAAAACCACAGAGATCAGCTCAATTCCTTCTCTTTACCTGCCTGATTTGGTTGCTTGATGGAACCACAATGATGCTTTCTGCAAAAGCATTTTCTATAAATATCTCGCTAAGTCAATCTTTGTTATTGCTGGTAGGCTTGGGTTTATCCAGCGCTATTCCCTCCGCACCTGGTTATTTAGGCATTTATCAATATACAGCAGTGACGATCCTGGCAATTTATGGCTATCCAATTAGCCAGGCATTGGCTTTCATATTAGTCTCCCAGGCGATCGGGATGTTATTGACCTTTATCTGGGGTTTTACTGGTCTATGGAGGCTTGGATTGCAACCCAAAGAATTAATGACCGAAATTACTTATCAGGATTAATTAAGAATAGATGTGTCGGATTGCCTGAGAAGAATAGACGTAGTATCCAAGATTATTTTTAGTGCTTAGGAGGAACGTGATTTCAGAGGTGCAAAAGAAGGGTAAGCGGAATTGGAGCCAGGGAATTTCCAAATTTTTACCTGGTTTGTATACATCCGCTATTGTTATTTTCACAATCATCAATATCCTGATAATTGGATTTTATTTTGCCGTATGGATTGGCTCTGCCCGACAAAACCTTTTCGTAGGCTCCGATTTTTCCAGTATTTTCAATACTTTTGTCAATATGAAATCGAACATCTTTGGTGAATCGGAAAAACCTGGACTGATATTATTACTCCAGAACGGAATCCTGGGAGGTTTAGTTGAAAATGGTGCATACCTCCTTCAATATCCTCCAATTATTTCTATAATATTCCTCCCCCTTTCATTTTTACCCTTCAATATTGCTTATTATATTTGGACGATTGCACAGGTGGGTTTATTAATCTGGTTGTTTATCTTGTTGAACAGGCAATTCCCCAATTGGACTAAACAAGAAAAGTTTTTATTGACGATAACCCTGTTAGCGTTTTGGCCATTATCCATCACCTTACTATTGGGACAGTTTTCATTATTATTGTTATTGTGTATTGTTCAACTTTACATCGCTTTAAAAAACTCCAGGTTGACACGTGCGGGAATTTGGTTGGCGGTGATGATGATTAAACCACCGACTGCGCTAATTCCGGCTGCAATCACGGCTAACAGGCGCTACATTCGCGCTGCAGTAACATTTATTATTGCGCTCATTGTAATGGTTGTAATGTCAAGCATACTATATGGATATATATCATGGTACAAATATTCGCTTTTACTTTTATCCGCTGGGACCCGGGTTGAAGTTTTTGGATTTGTGTCGAATGTAGAATATACCCTTCGAGGTCTTCTCACGGGGATCTTGGGAAATTCTAATGGTCAGATGATCAACACGATTAGCATGATTTTTCTATTTCTCGGTATCATCATTGCATGGTTATTATGGTTTTCAGATATAAATCCTGCCAGCCCGAGATTTGAATTACGCTTCTCCTTTATCATCGCTCTTTCTGTTTTTGTAAGTTTACATTTATATCCCCACGATGCTTTACTTATCGTTTTCCCGGCTGTATTATTTTATAATTTCCTTCGCAACAATCATTATCCGAAGAAATTATTTTGTTTATTGATGATCGTAAGTCCATTTATCTTTTTTACTGCTGCATTCAGTAAATTCAATTTATTTGGTATCATTCGTCCGCCATTATTATTGATAATGGCGCTTCTTATCTACATCGGCTATTATCTGATCAAAGATATCAAAACCGATCAGAAGCTCACAAATATTATTCAAACTCGCACATAATTCACGCCAATGCTCAAAACAAATTCCTGTTCCATTATTACAGGGTAATTATTAGATTATTCTGGAACCACAAGGCAAGTAAGTTAGATGATTTTATATCGGAATTATTTATACACTCACGAACTAATTACGATATCTAATCAGGGTTTTCTTGAACAACATCTTGAATCAAAGATCTGATTAAATTATGGGAAAAAATGTGTTAACCCACAATAGATTTTATGAGCAGTTATGAAAAAGATACTTCAATCTGAAATTCTTATTCTTCTCGGAATTCTTATTGTATCGGCAATCTTTCGTCTCTATAAGTTGAGAATTGCGCCTGATTGGTATCAAGATGAGGGGGAATTTATTCGCCTGGCAGATTATATTTCAAAAGGGAACTTCGACTTTTTAGGGATCAGGAACTCGTTATTATTAATTGGGAGACCCCCCCTTTTTGGCTGGGTTCTGGCAATTGGATTTAAAATATTTGGAACGGATATCCTGGTTCTTAGAAGCCTGACAGTAATTTGCAGTATTTTATCTATAGGCGTATGCTATGTCCTTACACGGCAGGCAGTAAATCGGACTGCAGCACTTTATGCTTCATTACTGCTAGCTATCCTACCTGAGTATATTTTTTATAATCGTATCGGTTTATCCTACAATTGGACTTCACTCTGGATACTTTTATTTGTATTCGCATTATGGAAATATTTATATTTGGATGATCAAAGGTGGTTATTGTTTGCCTGCTTTGCTGCGGGTATTGCTTTAGCTTCAGATTATATTGGCATTATTTGCGTCTTTGTACTTTTTTTGATAATTATATTTACTCACCCAAAGCAGATTTGGAAAATAGTGATTGTGGGAATCCCATGGTTGCTATTAATGATTCCCATTCTTATAATCTCTCCTGGCGACGCATGGCATGACCTGGTATATTCATTTATGTTGGGTTCAGGAAGTGGTGGCAACCTGGTCGTACAGCTTTCAGTGATGGTAGCAAAGTATTCGGAAACTATTAGAAGACAACCTTTTATTGTATTGGGTATTATAGGAATATTTACCTTAGATGATAAAAAGCTTCGAAGTATCCTGCTTTTAATGTTGGCGGGAATATTTGTTATCTTATTACCGAGTAGAGTTCTGATGGGACATTACCTTCTGCCTGTGTGGCCGCTGATTATGATAGGTCTGGGAAGTTTTTTGGCAAAATCGGTCCCTTACGTATACCAGTATTTACGAACATCCATCATCAATTTACACACCCCTCAAAAGGCGCCATTGAGTGAACCAGTAAGGAATTACGTAGGTTCAATCGTTTCTACCTTAGCAATTTTTGTAGTTTTTTTTCTACCCATTACCTGGTTGGTTATTTTAAGTATGAGAAGTTTTGTCATTGAGCCGCTTAGCCCGTCGTTGGCGCTAATAGAAAATCCCGAAAAAGAAGGTTTTATCCCAGCTGTTGATGCAGAAGCGGTTGCGAATAAAATTTCACCCACTTTAAAACCGGACGATTTTGTGATTGCGCCCGGTGTAATATCTTGGATGCTTCCAAGTCACGCTACAGATCCACGCACAGTTGTTATTTACGATTATGGCGGTAAAACTCTCGGTATGGGTGATTTTGACCAGGAAAGATTCACTGTGGACAGTTCACTATCTAATGCCAGGTATGCAGTAGTAGATAATACCTGGAGGATATGGATGGCAAATATGGCTCCTGAAATAGCCATAATGTTGAATGAAGTGAAGAAATGGCCATTGGTGATGGAGCAAGGCTCACTGGAGCTATTTTGTAATCCTACATATTGCCAATAAATTCCACCTTGCCAAATTTCATATTCGTGATCGTTCTCTCCTAGAACCCTTGTTCTATCTACCAATTTAAGGTATGATATGAAGTCTTCTTCGCGAGGTATCTACCTATGGACTTTAAACTCGTCGCCCCATTTATTCCCACCGGTGACCAGCCGGAAGCCATCCGCCAATTGGTGGACGGAATCAATAAAGGTTATAAGCACCAGGTGTTGTTGGGTGCCACCGGCACCGGCAAGACTTACACCATGGCGCAGGTCATCACCCAGCTCCAGCGCCCGGCCCTGGTGATGGCGCATAACAAGACTCTTGCCGCCCAGCTCTACGCCGAATTCAAAGAGTTCTTTCCCGATAACGCTGTGGAGTACTTCGTCAGCTATTACGATTACTACCAGCCTGAAGCCTATGTGCCCCGCCACGACCTGTATATTGAGAAGGAAACCGAGCGCAACGAAGAGATTGAGCGCTTGCGTCTTGCTGCCACCACCTCCCTTATGTCGCGTAAGGACGTGATCATCGTTGCCTCAGTATCATGTATCTATGGTCTGGGTAACCCGGCTGAATACGGTCGGGTGGTGATCACCATCGAGAAGAGCAAGATCTACCGACGCAATGCCCTCCTGCGCGACCTTATCGAAAGCCAATACGAGCGCAATGATATGGAGCTGAAGCCCGCCACCTTCCGTGTGCGTGGCGATACGCTTGAAGTCATCCCGGCTTACCAGGACCGCTTTGGTTACCGTGTGACGTACTTTGGTGATGAAGTCGAGCGCATCGTCGAGTTTGATGCCCTCACCGGAGAGCTGCGCCATGAGCTTGAAAACGTCGCTATTTACCCTGCCAAGCACTATATTGCCGCTGAAGATAAGCTCAAACAAGCCATCCTGGATATCGAGGCGGAGCTGCAGGAAAGAGTAAAGTATTACCGTGAGAACGATAAGATGCTCGAAGCTCAGCGTATCGAGCAGCGCACCATCTATGACCTCGAGATGTTGCGCGAGATCGGCTCGTGTGCCGGCATCGAGAACTACTCCCGCCATCTCGACCAGCGTGCCTCGGGTACCCCACCCTGGACGCTTATCGATTATCTTCCCCACGACTACCTGCTCATCATCGACGAGTCTCACATGTCTGTTCCCCAGATCCGAGGGATGTATAACGGCGATCGCTCACGCAAAGAGACCCTGGTGGATTACGGTTTCCGATTACCGTCTGCCCTCGATAACCGACCGCTCAAGTTCAAGGAATTCGAACAGCACATGGGTGTCACCATCTATACTTCTGCCACGCCCGGTCCCTACGAGATGGAGCATGCAGAGCAGGTCGTCGAGCAGATCATCCGCCCTACCGGTCTCGTCGACCCTGAGGTGGAAGTCCGCCCCATCGAAGGTCAGGTGGATGACTTGATCGCAGAGATCCGCAAGCGGGTGGAGGTCGGTCAGCGTACGCTGGTGACCACCCTCACCAAGCGTATGTCTGAGAAGTTAGCCGACTACCTGATGGAGCTTGGAATAAAAGTGCATTACTTACACTCTGAAGTCGAAACGCTAGAGCGCATCGGCATTCTGCGTGACTTGCGCCTGGGTGTGTTCGATGTTGTGGTGGGCATCAACCTGCTGCGCGAAGGACTGGACTTGCCGGAAGTTTCTCTCGTCGCCATCCTCGACGCGGATAAAGAGGGTTTCCTGCGCTCAGGTACTGCCCTTATCCAGACTATCGGTCGGGCTGCCCGCCATGTGGACGGCAAGGTGATTATGTACGCCGATAAAATGACAGCTTCGATGAGCTTTGCCATCGGTGAAACCAACCGCCGCCGCGCCAAGCAGGTGGCATATAACCAGGCGCATGGCATCGAGCCAGTTAGTATTGTCAAAGCTGTGCGTGATTTGACCGACCAGCTGGGTGGAAAAGCCCAGGCGGAGGCACGTGGTGAGCGTCCTATCAATCCGGTCCAAATGCCCAAGGGAGAGCTCAAGCGCTTGATCACCGAGCTCGAGACCCAGATGAAGCAGGCTGCCAAGGACCTAGAGTTCGAGAAAGCGGCCGTCCTGCGCGACGAGATCTTCGAGCTGCGTGGCGTGCTGGCTGAAGAATCGCATGCCCCACCCTGGGAAAAAGTGCGCTACCTCGCTGGCGAGGAATAATTACGTTATTCTATAATTGGGTCATTCAAGAACATCAGAGCCTAATTACTGCCAATAATTAATTCCCCTTTTTCTCTTTATTCTCAGTGTTCTCCGTGGTAAATTTTTACCTGAAGGTAATTACGTATTGCTAACCGCTCTTTGTTTTTCTCCCCTTTTCTTCATAATTCCTTCACAATTATCGATTAAACTATATTCGCGTCAAATACAAAATTGATTACGAATTAGGTTATATATATTCTTGGAGGAGTTTTTCATGAAAAAGTTTTTACTTATCGGTTTGATTGTCGCGCTTGCCCTGATCGTCGTTGGAGGTGTGGGCGTAGTGTTTGCCCAGGGTCGTGGGGTGGATAATCCGGCTGCCTTAACCGTGACAACCACTCAAAATGGAGATCAAATCGTTCGGCAATTTGGCTATGGCTCTCCCAATCCCCAGGGCGGCAAGGGCATCATCGTCGTCCCTGGTGACCAGCCGAACGGTGGTACGATCCAAGTCGGTCCCGGTGGGATGATGGGCCGAAACGAGTACGGTTATGGTCCCGGCGGCATGATGGGCGGGGATGGTCGTGGTGGGATGATGGGCGGAGATGGCTATGGATATGGTCCCGGCGGGATGATGGGCGGTAACGGTCGTGGTGGGATGATGGGTGGTCGCGGCTTCGGTCAGAACGCCGGAGTCATGCACGACTATATGATTGCTGCATTCGCCAGTGCTGTCGATCTCACCGTCGATGAGGTGAACACCCGCCTTACCAATGGCGAAACCCTGGCTCAAATCGCCATCGCCCAGGGAAAAACCGAGGCTGATCTTCCTGCACTTTGGACGCAGGTACGCCAGGATGCATTAAACAAAGCTGTAGCTGCTGGCGTGATCACTCAGGCTCAGGCCGATGTAATGCTGGAGCATATGCAGAATTATTCTGGTGAAGGTTTCGGTCCAGGGTTTGGTAATTGCCCGATGAATGACGGTGACGAAGTCCAACCGTAAGCAGTTCTTACCATATAATAAATTCTGGGAGACGCAGTATTTTTCCTGCGTCTCCTTCAATTTTCACTTCTTGCGCAATATCTCTCATAATTTACTCCTAAATTTCTGTACTTAACTCTCGGCATTACCGGCCGTAAAGCTGGCTGAGCACAGTATTCTCATCCCCTGCTTGCAATAGGCGGATTTTGGCTTGATTGAGATAGTCCAACATGGACTCATCTACCGAGAGCGATGCCCGGAATACCCCGGCTACCATCTCCGTTTGGTCATCTGCTGCGATGCGGTTGATGGACAGCTTGCTGCAATCCCTGCAGTGATGGATCAACATCAGCTCTCCCATTTTGTCGGTCATATACTTATCATGGGTCTGCTTCACCGTGAGTCCGATGGGCTGCATCACTGCTTTGCAGGCAGACATTCGGTCGCCTGGCTTTAGATGATCGACGTGGCGCGACCATAAGCAAAATGGACAGTGGTTCCGGTTATTCACGCCAGCGATCATCGGTAGGGTATATACATATGCCCCACAATATTCGCACCTGAAGCCCTTCTCCATCCTGTTTGGTTGCCTGCGGGAGAATCTGCCAGGCCTGGTTTTTCGCCTTCCCCAACTTTGGTTAGGTGGCAGCTCATAAATTTCTTCGTACATTTACCATTTCCTCTTTCAAATGCAGATAACTTTGGTAGCGTCGTGGGTGGATCTCGCCTGCCATTACCGCTTTTCGGATAACGCAGCCCGGCTCTTCATCGTGTTGGCAATCCAGCCCGAAGCGGCACTTGCCCACCAGCGGTTGCATCTCGCGGAATAGCATCGCCATGTCGATATTGGTTTCCCACAGACCGAACTCGCGCGTCCCGGGTGTGTCCACGATTGCCCCTCCGCCTTCCAGAGGGAACATTTCCAGGTTGGTGGTAGTATGGCGACCCTTCCCCGTCACGAGGTTCACTTCCTTCACCCGCAAGCCCAATCCCGGCTGTAAGGCATTCAACAGGGCGGTCTTACCCACACCTGATTTGCCTACCAGTACTGAGATGCGCCCACTGAGTTTATTGCGCAGGTTGTCAATTCCCTCCGTGCTAAAACTGCTTGTTGCCACAGAGGGATAGCCTATCGCCTCATATTCGCTCAGCACTTCATTCAGCTCTTCTTCACTGCCCTGCACCAGGTCCAGCTTGGTGATGCAGATTAAGGCAGGGATCTCGCCTTCCTCTGCTGCTGCCAGGTAGCGGTCGAGCAGGTTCCACTTGGGAGCAGGTTGTGCTGCTGCGATCACTGCCACAACCTGGTCAACGTTTGTAACGATGATCTGCTCGAATGGGTGAGCTCCATGGTGGAGCGGTTTGGGCACTGCGCTTCGGCGGGTTAGCTTGTTATTCCGTGGCAGCAGCTCGATGATCAGCCCTTTACCGTCCTCCGCCTGGATGTAACGCACATGATCCCCAACAGCAATAGGGTCCATGTGCTCGAGCTCCACCACTTTTTGCACCCGATGGTGCAAGCTGCCCCGATCGGCGGTAGGGTAGATCAGCTGCTTGCGGATGCGGTTGGATAATTCGCATGGCAAAGCCCGTCCATCAGTGTGGACGACGTAATTCCCGATTGTTTTTTTGTAGACCACACCACTGAAGGTTGGTCTACCGTCATACATGTTTGGTATTTCAGAATGCATTGTCTTTAATCCTGCTTAATTGCGATTAAACAAAACCAGCCACTAGATTCCCGTGGCTGGTATGGAAAAACATTCGATCGCTGTATATCAGACGTAACCCTGCCTGATTAAAAGGTTGGTCAGATCACGTCTGGAAGGCAGCATAAACAAAAGCCACGGGGCATGAGCGCTCCCGTGGCAAGTAGACAGATTAAAGTACAGTGTGTCTTACCCCGTCACCAGGAGGCGCGCCCATGCAGATTGAATGACAATCGCCGAGATCATATTAACCATAAAACGCGCTCCTTTCTTCAAATATTAACATGCGGTGAGAGTCTATCATTGGGTTTTAGCGCTGTCAAGGGATTCGTTGTCATTTTTTTTAGGTTGACACCCAGTGTATTTTTTGCTATGCTTTCAGTGCATATCGGGGGAGCTTTACTTTATCAGCTATTCAGGGTTTTTCTGGGAGGGCAGCATGAACAAACGGCGATGGTTTCTGATTTTGATAGCAGCTATACTCTTTATTCAATTTGCTAGCGTCCTGGGTCAGGCAGCCCAGAATGTACCATCGTTTCAAACACCTTTTTACCTACCATTGATCTTCCGGGAATTCTCTGCTGTGAAGGATCAGATCGCATTTAGCGGACCAGACCCAAATCATTTTGAAAACCAATTCATTTTTCTGATAAACGAGGATGGTACCGGACTGCATAACCTGACCTTTGATCCAGCCTCAAATTTTATGTTTGAATGGTCGCCCGATGGATTGAAAATTGCCTTCTCAGTCTATCGGGGAGGTAACTATGATATTTACTTAATGAATGCTGATGGAACTGGCTTGGTTAACTTAACCACTAACCCTGCTCAAGATCATCAACCCTCCTGGTCTGCTGATGGTGCGCAAATTGCGTTTATATCTGACCGTCAGGGCTCCCTTCAGGTTTATGTCATGGATTCAGACGGCAGTAATGTCATCCAGCTCACCGATCTGTCTCCCGGGTGTACAAAACCTGTATGGTCTCCCGACGGAAGTATGATTGTATTTGATCTCTTAGGTAACATGGCGGACGAAGAGGAAATATATGTAATGAATTCGGACGGAACTGGTCTGATGCGTTTGTCGAATAATGACTATTACGATACAGTGGAAGATTGGTCACCGGATGGCACGAAAATCCTTTTCCTTTCAGATCGCGCCTCAGTCAATTCCTCCGATGTATTTGTGATGAATAAGGATGGTACCAATCCTGTCAGATTGACGCCATATCCGACTGTGACAGGAGCTCGATGGTCACCGGTAGGCAGCAAGATTGCTTATTACTCATATAACTATCCCTTCTCAATTATGGCTTCGGATGGTTCAGCTAATACCATCCTCCTTTGCCAATCCGAAACGATCCATCCTACAAGTGCATCCTGGTCGCCAGATGGAAAGAAGCTGGCATTTTCGCCAATATCGGGCTCCAATTTGGACGATGGAATTTATGTTACTCGTGTAGATAATACGAGTTGCCTTCAGCTCACAACCACGCGAGCCTGGGATCCCCAGTGGAGACCGTAAGATAGGCCTGCATAACTGTCCCAGATCTCGACCCACAAATCTTGTGCCATCAAGCGGCTCATTTCAACAAATCTAGGGACAGATTTTTCATTCGATTTTTCACCGTCCAAACCTCGTAATACAACTCGTGAACGGTTAATTTCTCCTCCCTATCCCCAGTTTTGTTCGAGATGGTGGAGGCGGGAGGGGGTATTTGTTAAAAATCCATTAACCGATAAGCCACATGTATATTCTGTACTTTTTCCACTCCCTTTGTAGCCTGGAAGTCCTCTCCCTTCTTGACACAACCATTCTTCAGTGCGATAATTAGATAATTAATATCGTAATAGGATGGAAATTATCCTACAATAAAGGGTGTGGGGAAACTCAGTGGAAATCGAGACAAAAGATTCTGCACCAGCCATGGGATTATCGATCTGCTCGAGAATACCCCAGCAAAACTAGGAGGAAATCGCTATGGGTATTCTCATCGCCTCAATTTTTGTCAGCCTCGATAACATGATGGTCGGGGAAAACGAAGATATGAGCTGGGTAGTGGGTAATTTTGATCCTGAAATGGGCAGCGATATGGACAAGGATGTCACGGGATCTATGCAAGCCATCCTGTTAGGTCGTATCACGTATGAAATCATGGCCAGTTATTGGCCCACGGCAAAAGTGGAAGATGAAGGGCCAGGCGTTGATGAGATGAACCTGACCCCCAAGCTTGTGTTCTCAAGGACGCTTAAAAAAAAGTATGTGGGGTTCGTTTGATAATGCTTCCATCCTCAATGGAATCTCACCTGCTGAGATTGACCGCCTGAAAAAGCAGTCAGATAAACCAATGGTGCTCATGGGCAGTGCGAGTATTTTTCAACAGTTTTCACACCTTGGTCTCATCGATGAATATGTCCTATGGCTTCACCCGGTCGTATTGGGACGGGGCAAACCATTATTCAAGGATGATAAAGCAAAGCACGACCTGCAACTGATTAATTCCAGGGTCTATCAGAACGGTGTGATAAAGCTTATTCTTCAACCTAAGAAATAACGAATAAAGGGTGAACAAATGCGAACGATTGCCGCTGGTCTATTTATCTCCCTGGATGGGGTGGTCGAGTCACCCGGTCAGTGGGGATTTCAATTTATGAACGATGAAATGAGCCAGGGAATTGCCGCTGGGATTTCCCTTGCAGATACAGTCCTCCTCGGTCGCCGTACCTACCTCGAATTTGCCCAGATGTGGCCCGGGCAGGGCAGCGATGTGCTGATGGCTGACTTCTTGAACAATTCGCCCAAGTATGTGGTCTCTTCTACCTTGGATGAACTTTCCTGGCAGCCGGCAGTCCTGGTCAAAGGGGACCTCGTCGCTGAGCTCACCCGGTTGAAGCAGCTGCCTGGGAAGAATATCCAGGTTCCGGGCAGCCCCTCTCTCGTCCGCTATCTACTGATCAATGGACTTCTCGATGTACTCAGCTTGAATATCTGCCCCGTCGTGGTAGGCACAGGGATGCGCCTCTTCGATAATGTGGCGGGTATGCTGAACATGAATCTCGTACATTCAGCCGTCATGAGCAATGGCGTCATCGGGGCGACGTATTCTCCACTTGGATTAGTTAATCAGCCTGCGCTGTCGTCAGAAAGCTTCCCCGCCGCGGCGAACCATTCACAGCATCGATGAAAACAGAAAAGGTCTACGTGCATCTTTCGCCAGCCGGATCTACTGCTCAGTGTAAATGGGTATTGATATAACTATGAAGAAAAGCTTTCATAACAAAGGATTTTATGATGCGTAAAGTATTTATATTCATGAATATGTCTTTGGATGGTTTCTTTTGTGGACTAAATGGCGAGCTTGATTGGATGCTGCTCACACCTGATCAGGAGCTAAACGATGATACATATGCTGTTATCGGTTCCGCCGACACGGGAATGATTAGCTATCCGACTGCCGTCGATATGATACCTTATTGGGCTAATATAGAGAAAAACGATTCGGCTTCAGCTGACGAACGCAAGCTTGCAAAAGTCATTACAAGGCAGCGTGGAATTATCATTTCAAATACCTCAGTTAATCTAGATTTTCCCAACGCTGAGCTGCTAATCGTTAAAAGCGATAATGACCTTGTCGAAGCAGTTAACAAGCTCAAACTTCAATCAGGAAAGAACATTCGTGTGCAGGGTGGAGTTCGTACTGCTGGAAAATTTAGCCGATTAGGTTTGGTTGATGAGTTGATATTTATCGTGCATCCTGTGGCTATCGGGAGTGGTAAAGGCCTCTTCACTACCCGGACAGATCTTCAGCTGATCAGCTCGAAGTCTTATGCATCCGGAGTAGCGCGCCTTCACTACCGGCCGCGCCTGTAATGGTTCGGTTTCGAGATAATCATCCTATAGGAAGGAACGAACTATGCGTAAAGTGATTGTGTACACCAGTTTAACTCTTGATGGGGTCATGCAAGCCCCAGGTCGTCCCGACGAAGATTTGCGCGGTGACTTTAAATACGGCGGTTGGGCAATTCCCTACGCTGCTATGAGCCTCGATAATAATGGTGAGAGCATGTCCAATATCGGCCCATTGTTGTTTGGACGCCGCACCTATGAGGATTTCTATAAAGTTTGGCCCAACCGCACTGATAATCCCTACACCGATGTGCTCAACAATACACAAAAATATGTCGCCTCGACCACGTTGAAAGAACCGCTGCCGTGGGTCAATTCAACCCTGCTTAAAGGTGACCTCGCCCAGGCGTTGACTTCACTCAAATCTCAGCCTGGCAAGGATTTCCTGGTGATGGGCAGCGGTGTGCTCGTCCAGTCACTCATGCAGCACAACCTGGTCGATATCTATGTGCTCCTGGTTCACCCGCTCATCCTGGGATCTGGTCGCACACTTTTCCCCGCAGGTTCCAGCTACACTACTCTCAAGCTCATCAACGTCAAGCCGACTCCAACGGGTGTGGTCATCGCCACCTATCAGCCCGCCCAGCCCGGCTAACCCGCTAACGCGGATATCAGGTTTCTAGATCTATACATCAATGACGAGGCATCAGCTGTTTCTTCCAGGATAATTTTCTTTGCCAGGGAGGCAATAGCGTGCAGACCTCTTTTATTCTGGGCATATTCGGGGATATTGATTTTATCCTCCCCTATTTTCCAAAGATGGAAAATGGGGAAGGAGGGAGGGGGTTCATTTCAAATTTCCGTGATTTTGTGTCGCAATTATGATCCAAACCGCCTCGTTCGGGTTCGAAAATCACCCGCCTTTATACGATCTGTTGAGTTTTTTCCTGCTGCTTTTTCTCTTGTTCCACCTTCTTGCTGACCGCCCTGATGAATTCCCCGATCTTCTCGATCGCTTCGCGCCCTTCTGGCACGAAGCTGGCGGCAAACTGCCAGACGTGCTGCATTCTCGGCCAGACCTCGAGAGTAACGTCCACTCCCGCCTCCCTGGCACGTTCAGCGAAAGCCTTGCAATCGGGTAGTAAAGCTTCATCCGATCCAACCTGGATGAGCAGGGGTGGAAGACCGCGCAAATCTGCGTAGATGGGTGATGCCAGCGGATCACGCGGGTCATGGTCTCGCAGGTACATGGGTCGGATTTGTTTGACCATATAAGGGTTTAGGATCAGCTCATTTTTAGAGTTTTTCTTCCAGGTTTCTTCACTCGTCGTCAGGTCGGTGGATGGAGACAGGCAGACAGCCGCCGCAGGTAGCGGTTCACCGCGCTCACGCAGTACCAGCAGCAGAGCCAAAGCCAGCCCGCCACCGGCAGAATCTCCTGCCAGGAAAATCTGCTCAGGTCGAATGCCCTGTGCCATCAACCATAAATATGCTGTAAGTGCGTTGTTGATACCTGTTGGAAAGGGGTTTTCAGGCGCCAGGCAATATCCTATGATCAGGGCTCGTGCCTGGGACGCGATGGCGATGTTCCCTGCCAGGGTGCGGTGTGAATGGATTGAACCTGATAGGTAATATCCACCATGTAAATAAAGGATCACCCGCCCACCTTTTATAACCTCTGGTGTGATCCATTCAGCCACCATGCCGTCAACATCCAGTGGGGTATGTTTTAGCTTCCCGAGTGGTTTGAACCGGTCAGAAAATGCATCCAACCCGGCTCGCTCCTTATCTAAATCGATCTTTTCGCTGGGTGGGTATAATCTTCGTTGGGTCTGAAGATATAGCATGAGCATAATTGCTTGAATGCTTGGCATCCTCTCACCTCCGGGCGGATAGATTGGTTGAAGTCAGTCCCGTTATACCGCTAAATTTTCAGTGGTCATCGATTAACCATATTTTACCGCCATTCAATTCGAGTCTTCCGGCGAAAATTGGCTAATCCCGCCCATTTTAATGGTTGGGTAGTGTTTGGATCTTCGTGTTGTACTTCCTACCGGTTCGTGCTAAGCGTAATATGTATTACGACCCCTTGCGGTTATTGGTTCGAGCGATTAGCTTCTATATCTTGCCAGCCAATTATTGATTATCAAGATCTCACTTCTTTCTCCAAATCTCGTGTAACGACCGGTAATCTAATAATATGATCCCTTCTTCTTTAATGATATCTTTTGCCTGTTGGGAGGTCCAAAAATCGAAATCCGTCTGGCGCTGATGCTGATTTGCGGGTTCCAGGATCAGCAGCTCTGCATCGTCCAACCCTGGATGGACCGCCCACTCGCTCAGTCCGGGCGGTAGCTCGCGCAGCATCTGCGCATAACGCGCTGACTTCGTGCTCGGGTCCACTCCATAGCTGTCTAAAAAGTCATTATCAAGGGTTGGTAAACCCTGTTTTTGCAGTTTTTCGATCGATGGACGGTCAAACACCCGCAGCGCCAGTCCGTACTCTTTTGCCAGCCTGATCATTAACTCGAATATATCCATCCTGTCGCCGAATCGCAGCGCATGCCAGTCCAGGTGGGTCGGGTTGAATCCCGCTGCCAGCACGGTTTCGATCTGTGCTCTGAATTCCACCTCCAGTTCACCCAGCTTCGCCCTGGCACGCAGCACGGGCATCGCTTCAAAGTCATAAAAATACCCACTTGAATCAACCAGTGATGGCACCTTCTCCCAGCAAGTCACCGGACCCCAGCGGTAATACAGTGGGTCACTGATCACGGTGAGGTGGATTCCAAAAGGGATCTCGGGATGACCGGCGAGGAAATGCATGGCATGCAGCGCCCACGGACATGGCACCATCACAGTCGTTGAACGCACCAGGCCTGCATGCAGCACCTGGATGATGGCCTCGTTTATCGAATGGCACATCCCAAAATCATCTGCGTTGAGAATCAATAACCGCGCCCTCCGGCGGGTATCCCAATAATTGGTTAGTTTGGCCTTTATTCAAGATAGTCGTCTCCAATCTCTCATGATATTTTATACCATCGATTTACCGCTCGATCATTGTCGATATATATATTACTCGGATTCTACGTCCCTGAATCGGTCAAAGAAGAGCATTTTTATAAAAGCCCCACTTTTGATGTATAAATGGGCCATTTGAGCTGATTTTCCGTCAATTTTCAGCAAAAATCGCTACTATTAACCCACATGGGAGATTGTTTGGAATTTGTCATCAGACTCATGCATTCACCCATTGGGTGAAAGAAATGACTGCCACTCCAGACAGCCTGTTAAAATCTTGAGGAAAAGAATTTCTGCAGAATAGGATGTTGCCTTGTTTAATAAAAATCGAATTCTCAGCCAGAAATCTCACCTCCAATGCCGGGTTATTTCTATTGTTGGAACATGCCAATAAAAATGGGATTTTTGACCTGATTGATCACGACCTGGTTTTTGAGAACGCCTCCACCAACAAAATCAAAATGAACCACATCAAAACCATGCTCTGCGGTAACTTCATTGGAATTGACAAACTGGAACGGCTGAAATTGCTGCAAAGCGATCCCCTGGTCAACGAGTTTGCCATTTCGATCAAAGAACCGGAAACTGTATCCCGGTTTTTGGGAAACTTCAGCTACAAAACGACCCAAATGCTGAGAGAGATCAATTTCAAACTCTTCAGAAAGCTCCTGAGAAAGAGCAAGCTCAAATCCATCACCATCGATATTGACAGCAGTGTGGTAAATGTCGAAGGCCATCAGGAGGGGGCAATAAAAGGTTACAATCTAAAGAAGCCTGGAAACCCCTGTTATAACATCCAGTTTGCCTTCTGTGATGAACTCAAAGCCTACCTGTCGGGCTATATCAGAAGCGGGGACACTTACACGGCAAACGGTGCGGCAGGAATGATCAAGGAAATCATGGCTCACCTCAAAGATGAGGGGCTGGAAATCACATTTCGCATGGATAGCGGTTATTTTGACGATGCTATCCAGGAAACGATCGAATCGCTGGGTGGCAAGTATGTCATCAAGGGAAAAGGGTATCCGACGCTTGTGGCGCAAGTGACCGATCCATCGATTACCTTTATTACAGGCGAATCAGGGTGGGAGACTACCGAGTTTGTCACAGCCCTGAATACATGGGAGAAGGATAGAAGATTTGTCGTTTCCCGGGTATTGAAAGAGGAAAAAGATAGAGAGCAAATCTCTTTCCTTGAAGGCGAAGCATACGATTATTTCTTTTTTGTCACCAACACGGAACAATCGTCAGAAGAAGTGGTTGAATGCTATGAAAAACGCGGGAACTGCGAGAATTACATCAAGGAAGCCAAGTATGATATGGCGGTTGGGCACCTGTTGCTCCAATCCTTTTGGGCCAATGAAGCGATCTTTCAGTTGATGATGCTGGCTTACAATTTGTTTTTGTTGTTCAAGATGGACTTCGTAAGGGAAACAGAATACCGGCAGCAAATAAAGACGTTCCGATTGAAGTACATTTTTCTGGCCGGGAAGATCATCAGAACGGCGAGAAGTGTGGTGATGAAGCTCTCTGAGAAATATCCTTATCGAGAGATATATGAAAAAAGTTTGTCTTAGCAATATAACCCTTCATGGCTCAACCCGTTGTTTTGATTTAAACCCAACCGAAAAAATCATTACAGATGCCCCAATTTGTGAAAGTGGATCACTAAATTTAATGCAAGCTGGAGGAAATTATGATATGCTTAAACCAAGATTGTCAAAATCATCACCCTTTGTGGTGAAAATAATGATCGAAAATGCTCGACGTGGAATATACTATTACGATAAACCAAAAAAAACAGGAGGAACCTGGAATTATGCCTAAACGACCCAACATCCTCATGATCGTGACGGATCAGGAATATGCTCACCAGTCTCTGCCAGCAGGATTTGTTTTATCCAACCGGGATCGTATTCATGCCCGCGGGGTCACCTTTAACAATTACCATGCCACCACTACCGTATGCACCCCTTCCCGCTCGGTGATTTACACTGGCAGGCATACGCCACACACCCGCATGTTTGACAATACGAATTTCGCCTGGATCGATGATATGCGGGCTGATCCGGAGGCCTTGCCCACCATCGGTCATATGCTGCTTGATCTGGGCTATCACACCGCCTATAAAGGAAAATGGCACCTATCCGAGTTCCCGGCTGGGGACACCCGGGATGCTATGGAGCCCTACGGCTTCTCGGACTACCAGAAGTGGGGCGATGCCCAAGGCGCGCCTATGGATGGACTTAAAAAGATCCGTTGATTGCGGCTGATGCCGTCGATTGGCTGACGAAGCGCGCCCCTGAAGTAGCTGCCGCCCAACCGTGGTACCTGACCGTGAACTTCGTCAACCCTCACGACATCATGTATTTCGATACCGACGCCGAAGAGATGGTTCAGGTCAGGGGCATCATGCCGATTTTTAGCGCGCCCGATACACCTATTTACCACCAGAATTGGCAGACAACCTTACCGGCCTCCTTCTTTGACGACCTCGAGGGACAGCCGCCAGCCGTCCGCAGTTATAAACGCCTGTGTGACGTGGCCTACGGCAGGATTCCGATGGATCGCCGGGATATGTGGCACAACCATGTAAACTACTACCTCAACTGCCTGCTCGATGTCGACCGGCATATTGGGGCGGTGCTGGATGCCCTGGAAGCGTCTGGCCAGGCTGATAACACAGTCATAATATTCACATCCGATCACGGCGAGATGGGAGGCGCGCATCACCTGCGCCAAAAAGGCAGCGTGGCTTTCCGGGAAACCGTCAATGTGCCTTTGGTGATTGTCGATCCGCGCCGTCCCGGTGCCGCCAGGACGGATGCGGTGGGTTCTCATCTCGATCTGGTTCCCACCATCCTGGCTTATGCTGGCCTGCCGGAGGCCGAGCTGCGCCAGCGCTACCCATCCCTGAAAGGGCATGACCTCTCAGGCGTGGTGGAAAATCCCACCTCCACCGGACCGCGAGGTAGCAGCGGGGAACCTGGTAAGGGCTGTTTGATGACCTACGATATGATCGCCACCATCGACGCGGAATGGCTTAACCGCAATGCCACCAAGGTGTTCGACCAGGCCGCCGCTCAGGCAGGCCAGGAGTTCCATCGCGGTCTGGAGTCGTTTATTGGCATGCTGAACGAGGTCGGCTTGCCAAATCTGGAAAAACGAGAGTTATTCCGTTGCGTTTTCGATGGCCGATACAAGCTTGTACGTTACTTCGGGATGGGTCATTACAACTTGCCCCCCTCGGTTGAGCGGCTGCAGGCCGATAATGATACTGGTCTCTACGATATGTTGCTGGATCCTGAGGAGATGGATAATCTAGCCAACCCGGCCAATCCCAAGTACAGTGAAGAATTATTAACGACGATGAACCAAAAACTCAATGCGCTGATTGAAGCGGAGATTGGGGAAGATAAAGCCCTGTTCACACCGCAGGAATATGCTCCACAGATGTGAATTCGAGTAATACTATATTTCTACGGTGCGCTGGCCTTCGGTATTATTCAATAAATACATATTGACCATCCCTACTCACCGTTTTCTTGTCGCATCTTCTCGGTCCCGCTATTGGTGATTGGGACAGGCATCCGATACCAGCGTTCTGTTCAGCTGGAAGGGGGGCACCGTTACCCTACGCTTTCCTTAAGTCTCTTAAACCCCTTGTGGATTAGAACATCTGTGCTATAATCAGTGCGTAATTACTCACCCCTCCTCAAAATTCGCGAAATCTGGTAAGATGCGCGTGTGAGTAAAACAGACTTCGAAACGCTAACGAAAGATGAATTAATCGAGCTGATATTAGCGCAATACGAACAACTGACTAAACTTCAAGCAGACTATGAAGCCTTGAAGCTGAAGTTTGAGAAGAACCAAAAGCCGCCCACGTCTTCAAAGAACTCCTCCCAACCACCCTCGCGTGACCAAAAAGGAAACGTACCATCAGGACGACGAAGGCATCGGCATGGACCACCGGTTGGGCATGAAAAGCATGTGCGTAAATATGTGGCACAGCCCGATCACACCATTGAGCTGCGTACGAAGGCATGTTGTAAATGTCACACCGACCTGAGCAGTGAAGCGGGTCGATTGGTCAATGTGAACCAGATCACCGAGTTACCTCAAGCACCTGCCCAGGTGATTGAAGTACGGCAGTACGCCGTGACCTGTCCTGAGTGCGGTGCATCTGAAGTTGAAGGTTCACCGGCTGGGTTGGAGATGCACCGTGCATTCGGAAGTCGGCTGGAAGCAACGGTGGTGTATTATCGCCAGGAGCAGCACATGAGCTATGTCCGCACTCAAAAGGCAATGCTCGACCTGCATCAGGTTGAGATCAGCCAGGGTGGGATCGATGAGATCATGAAACGTGCTGGAAAGTGGGCAATAGGCAAGCTCGGCCAGATCCAGGACAGTGTTCGCCACAGCCAGGTGGTTCATTGTGATGAAACCACCAACCGGATCAACGGAGCCAATGCTTGGGAATGGGTTTTTTGCACACTGACAAGTGTTTTGCATGTGATCCGTCGTGACCGAAGTGCGGAAGTGATCCGGGGTGTCATGCACGATTTACCGGCGGAAGTATGGGTGAGCGACTGTTATGGGGGACAGTTGAAAGCCCCTGCCAGGCAAAGACAGTTATGTATGGCCCATCAATTGCGCGCCTTGCAGCATATTTTGGATGCTCAGCCTCATTTGACCTGGGCCCACGCTCTGCGAAAGCTATTTCTACATGCCATCCAAGTTCATCGCCAACGTGACCAGATGACTAGCGCACAATTTGATAAACAAGTAGCTCAGATTGAGCGTAATTGTGATCGCCTGCTGCACCAAGACTTAGCTCCACCCGAAGCGCAGAGATTACAGCGCCGCTATTTGAAATATCGCTCCTGTCTGTTTGTGTTCTTGCATCGCAACGATGTTGAGCCGACAAACAACGTCGCTGAGCGCGCCTTGCGTCACTCGGTTGTGCATCGTAAGGTTACCAATGGATTTCGCTCCAACTGGGGCACAAACACTTATGCAGCGTTAGCATCGGTCATTGATACAGCTGAATTGGCTGGGGTTCGTGCTTTTGATGCGATCCAAGCTCTTTTCGGTCCGCCTTCACTCCCGATTTCCGGTTGCGGTGAGTAATTACATCAGTGCACTTCTGTACAGATTGATTTATATCTGTATAGGATGCTTTCCTATTAATGTTTCTATGAAAGCATCCGTATACCGGTTGAGCTTTACCGGTAAGAGTGCCTTTCTTCCACATCGGTCAGTGCTCTCCTGTATCGGTCAGTGTGCTTCTGTACCGGTTGATCTGAACCGATGTCAGGACGTATTCCTATGTCTTTTTTATTTAATGAAAGCATCCGTATACCGGTTGGTTTTTACCGGTAAAGGTGTAATTACTCACCATTTCAAATTTTCTCAGATGATGAACTACGTACTCACTGTCGATACACATCGTTGTCATTGACAATCTACACAGTTGTTGCTAGACGGTTTTTGTTGAACATGTCCCCACTTTTTTTCGGGGAGCAATCTTCCTTTCCCAAGTCTGATCAATTGACTCTTCGTTCGTGAATAACCATTTATGCTTGTGGAAGATTGCTTCTTCGTAAAAACCACTCATCGCAATGACAATAAAAAATAATGGTTATTTTGTTAAACTCCGCTCTCCATGCAGATCAAGGAAGTTGTGAATGACCCAGACGACCCGTGAAATCTCAATTTGTTCCTTGCACATGGAAAAACTTTTAGAAATTGTCAGTACGCTAACGAATGGTCAGTAATGCCAAAAAACATCTCCTTCACTTCTGTGATTATTTCTCGGTTCCCATATAAGCATCTCAACCGCCCAGCTAGGATCATTTGTTTCTTTTTATTTTTTATAAAAACAAATACTTGTTTTTATCCATGTCGCATTTTTTTTATACACCTTGGTGTCCATTGTGTCTTTATTTTCTATTGTGATTTTACTCTGCTACTCATCACCTTCCTCTTTCCTCACCCACTCACTCGGAGTATACTCTCCCCATGCCCACCCTGCTGATTATCGAAGACGAGCCTGAGCTAGTGCGCGTCTTGCGTTCCTACCTCGAGCAAGCCGGCTTCATCGTCATCACCGCCTTGCGCGGTGACACCGGTCTCACCACCTGGGAAGACAAACATCCCGACCTGGTGATCCTCGACCTGAACCTGCCGGGTATGGATGGGCTTGAAGTAGCCCGGCGCATCCGCAGGGATGAGGCCCGCCGAACACCTATCATCATGCTCACCGCTCGCGCCGACGAATCCGACCAGCTGACTGGTCTTGAGCTGGGTGCCGATGATTACATCTCCAAACCCTTTTCACCCCGCATCGTGGTCGCCCGGGTGAATGCCCTTTTGCGTCGAATTGATGATGCCACTTCTTCCAGCCAACCCTTGCGGATCGCTGATCTTGAGATCGACCCTGGCGCTCACGTGCTGACCCGGGCGGGCGAGGTCATTGAGCTCACTCCCACCGAGTTCAGCCTGTTGGTCACCCTGGCCGGTCAGCCAGGTCGGGTGTTCAGTCGCTTGCAGCTGCTCGAGGCCTCCCAGGGAGTGGCATATGAGGGTTATGAGCGCACCATTGATGCACATATCAAGAATCTGCGCGCCAAGATCGAGCCAGATTCGAAGAAACCGAAATACATTGAAACTGTGTTTGGGGTTGGCTATCGCTTTGCACGAAATTAATCGTTGTTTGAGATACAAAGGATGATATGCGTTTAAAACTGTTTCTTGCCTTTACATTGATTGTGTTCGTATCGGTCTCGCTCGTGGCATTGATCGCCCGGCGTGGGGCTGTTAATGAAGTCCGCACGTTCATGTTCCGGGGTGGGATGTACGGGTTGAGCGACCTGACCACCAACCTGGAAAACTATTACCAGGGTCATGGCTCCTGGCAAGGTATTCAATCCATTGTATTCTTTTCCCGGGGTGGAATGAACGGCATGGGTGGGATGATGAGCCAGCGTTTGCTGCTTGCAGATGCTTCTGGTTCAGTGGTAGCAGACACCCAGCAGGCACTCATTGGGAACCAGCTGCCTCCTGCTGAGCTAGCCGCATCGATCCCGATTGTCTCCGGTGGGACTACCGTGGGCTACCTGTTCTCACCAGATGGGATGAGCTTGAACCCCGGCAATGCACAGGTAGTATTTGCTCGCTTAAATCGTGGCGTCTTGCTGGCTGGGATAATATCTGCGGCCCTTGGTCTCGTCGTCTCCCTGGCGTTAGCCTACACCCTTTTGCGCCCTGTGCGTGCTCTCACCGTCGCTGCCCAGAAGCTCGCCGAAGGTGATCTATCGCAGCGTGTGGAAGTGCGTGGAGATGATGAGCTGGCAACCTTAGGTCATACCTTCAACCAGATGGCTGATTCTCTCCAGCAAGCCGAGGAATCTCGCCGTGCCATGACTGCCGACATCGCCCATGAATTGCGCACCCCTCTTGCCGTGCAGCGAGCCAACCTCGAAGCCCTGCAGGATGGGGTGTATCCGCTAAGCGTTGATAACCTGGACCCCGTGATCGACCAAAATCTCCTCCTCACTCACCTGGTGGAAGATTTACGCACCCTGGCACTCGCAGATGCCGGGCAGATCGAGCTTGAGCGCACCCCGACTGATCTCGTTGCACTCCTGGGTCGGGTGGTGGAGCGTTTTCAGCCTCAAGCTGCCAATCAACAGGTCAGTCTCATCATCAGTCCGCCGGTTGTCGCTCTCCCACAGGTGCTGTTGGATCCCATTCGTTTGGAGCAAATCCTCACCAACCTGCTCTCCAACGCTCTTCGTTACACCCCTCCCGGTGGTCTGGTTGAGCTGGCGGTTGACTCGACTGCCACAACTGCCCTGGTGCGGGTGCATGATAGCGGTCCCGGTATCCCTCCTGAAGCGTTGCCTTATATCTTTGGTCGGTTTTATCGCGTGGATAAATCGCGCACCCGCCTGGAGGGTGGCAGTGGGTTGGGTCTGGCGATTGCCCGCCAGCTTGCCCGAGCCCATGGTGGTGACCTGACAGTTGCGAATCACCCCACTGGCGGGGCTGTGTTTACCTTGATATTACCGAAGTAGACCGCAGATTATCCTTGCGGCACGCGATCGTGCGCCTTAAGCGGATGCCCTCTTCAATAATCTGAGAGCCCTTAACGTCACCCACTTATTCGGCAGTTTTTTCTCCCCGAAATTCGCCCAAGTCTTCCCGGTGTAGTCGTACTCCAACAGCCACCTGCCCTGGTCATCTTGCTTATTACGGATTAATTCCAATAAGTTAGCCATTCGAGGGTCTTTCCCATAACCGAGTGACACTAGCCCTTCAGCCACTTGCAGCAGGTCAGTCACATAAAATACTGGAAAGCTGAACTTCCACCAGTTCCGGCTGGGTTTATCTCCCAATCTGGTAGGCCACTCCGCTGTCGCTGGGTCTAATTCTTAAGAAGAAGTCCACCCCCTGCTGAATTGCATCCTCGATCAATGGAGTTCGTTGCGCATGAGGCAGCTTCCCGAACGCCAGCATCACCTTTGAACCACCCCAGGCGCAGGGTTGCCCGTAGTTCGGCCCACAGGCAAATAAAGGTCCGCACTTGTATGCGTAATATCTCTGCTCTGAATCCTTTTCACTTCTCGGTGCCATTCCTTCCCCGGTTACGGTGCGCGCCATCCACTCGAAAGCAGGTGGTAACCGGGGGTCATCGTAACCCATTTCGAGCAGTGCCCAACACAGATTGCCCTGCAGGCAGTCGATCGTGCTGGATGGCGTCCCATAAACCGAGAACTTCCCACCGGGTGACAGCGAGTGCTCCATAAGGTAACTGCATCCACGTTGGAGGCGCTCATCATCGGATGCTTCAGCCCCCAGCTGTGCCAACAGGATCAACGCCCAGGCAGTGGAGCGATATTTGGTTGTATATCCTGGTCCAGGCTTTGCCCAATATCCCTCCGGCTCCATCTTCGCAAGTACAGTGGCGATGGGTCCTGAACTGTGTGCCGTCTGCCTTGCTGCGGTCATCTCGGTGTCACCTGATGGTCTGTCCAGCAGGTCGCGCAATGCCAGGTAGCGCACACCTGGGTTATCAGCCTCCAACAACCAATCGATTGAGTTGCCTTTCAGTTGATTTTGCCAGTCCATAGCAAACTCCTTCACATTTCATTTAGATTGATAAATGGTTTGCCACTTCCTCGTCGAAACCGAGCCCTCACTAGTAAAGTGCACGATTGATGAAATGATTACCCGCTCACTTCCTCCTGGTGGAAGCTGAATACAGCCCGATGAAGACGAACAGTCCTGCCATAATTCCCACTGCAATCGGGTTTGAGAGGTGGAAAAGGTTGGATAAGGGGTATGCAAATACCCAGACCGCCAAAAGCGATATTCCCAGGATCGTCATGATCCCCATGCTCGCCCGCCGACCGCCAACTCCGCTGCCGATACGCTGCCCAAATTGGGGTTTCGAGTTTTCTTCCAGCACCTTCTTCGCATCCCTGCCCGCGCCACCGTCCGGGTCTAGCTCGATCACTTTTTGGAAGTGTTTGCTGACCTGTTCGCTTGAATCAGGAACATAGAGTGAATACATTGAGCCCAGCTGGTAATGTGCTTCCAAAAAATCTGGGGCTAATCCGATGGCAAGCCTCAAGTTGCTCTCGGCTGCCCCAACATTGTTGAGCTGTAGTGAAAATATCCCAATGAGATAATAAGCAGCCGGGAAATTCGGCTTATTTTCCACTGCCTGCTTAAGTAGACCAATGGATACACTCCGGTCTTGGGTTGCAATCGCTTTCAGGTACAACAGCTCAGCGTTCTTAGGATTATCCAGCAAGGCTGCTTCAATGCTTGTCTTTTTCTTGGTTTGGGGTTGCAGGATGAAATCGATTACCTGGAAATAAGGATTGCGCCTGTCGGTTTCACTCTGGAACTGCTTGAACCACTCGACAATTGCATTCCATTCCTTATCCTTCGCCTTACCCGCCATACTCTCAAGGTAGCGTTTATTGCGGATCATCGAGGGTGGGTTGATGAACTGGCAGGCGATATTTTGAATGAATGTTGCGATGGGCTGATCTGGTTCAGCTTGCAGCAAATCGGACGCGGTTCGGTAGACACCCTCCCAGTCTCCCCGGGACAAGTCAATGCGCAACTGAGTATTAAACGGGTTCATATTTGCAGGTGACGAATTAATCTGATCCACAAAAACAGCTCCTTACTTACGATGTCCATAGATATTCACAGTGGTTTATGAGATTTTAAATCACGATTACCGTAAATCCTGGTTCACTCTTATCACAATGAGATAACTCCCCTGCACTATAAAGCATATCCCAAGCAAGGTCAATCCATTTTTAGATGGCAAGCTTGATAAAACTCCGTTCAGCATCTTAGAATGAGTACCCCGCAGGTAACCTCTCCATCACAGAATGATCAACACCAGCGCCAGAAAACACAGGAACATGCCTGCCCATTGCGTTGATGAGACCTTTTCTTTTAAGATGATCCCCGCCAATAGGACCGTCCCGGCAGGGTAGAAAGACGAAAGCAGTGCGGCGATGTCCAGCCGGGTAAAATGCGTGGCTAGCAGGTAGAAGACGTTGCCTCCCGTGTCTAATACGCCGGCTAAAAGCGCCAATGGGTTGGACCGAATGCCTGGTCTGGGAAGCCGGTTCAGGCGCAGCATGATCAAGGCGATCAGCAGGGTCACTGTCCGAGCTACCAATATCGGAGTGAAGACCTGCTCTTTCGCTACCATCGAAATGAATATGAAGAATCCTCCAAACCCGATCCCTGACAGCAATGCCAGCATGATCCCTTCTCGAAAGGTCTTATCCCCGGCATTGGGTGACCTGCTCAATAGCCCTATGCCGATAAAAGCCAGCGCAAAGCCTCCCAGCTGCATGGGCTTGGGAAGACCAGCAGTGATCATTCCGAACAACACGGGCAGCATGGCGCAGGTGATCGCTGAGGTGGGTGCCACGCTGGCTGTATTCCCCAGGGATAATGCCCGGTACAATGCTGCCATACCCAGGGCTCCTGCCCCTCCCGCCAGTGCTCCCCACAGGAGACTTCTCCCCGTTGGCAAGCCTTCGCCTCGGATGAGGGCGCTTACAACCAGCACCACGATCCCCGAGAGCGCTGCCAGCATCAGCACCTGGTATTGGTGGCTCTTACGGGTTGCCTGCCCACCGCTGAAATCCCCTCCTCCCCACACTGCGGCAGAGGTGAGCGCAAACAGGATCCCTAGTAGATCGTTGGGCATTCGGTTTCCAGGTTCGATAGATTGAAAGCACGGGGTTTCGACACCGGATAAGTTTATCACTGGTCGAGCAAAATCATGTCAGCCAGGTCAAATTCCTCTGCAAATGGGCCTTTCCATCCCCAATAAACCCATAAACCTCCCTTATATCTCCACAGGTGGTCTGAGTGGGATGCATCAATGCGCAGTACGGGGATTGTGCAGTAAAATCAACCGGTAAATTATGGATAGGTATTGAGCTAACCAAACATTCTGCGTTAGGTTTATGCCCGATTGGATGGATCAATATTCATGAGTGGAAGTGAAATCCATGGTTGCTAACAACGTCACTCGCCTGCTGGATGCCAGGAAAATCCCTTATACTGCCTATGAGCTGCCCGCCGAGAAATTAGGCGCTGTGGAGACGGCTCGTTTGCTCAACGTACCTCTTGACCTGGTGTATAAGACCATCGTCGTCAGGCGAGAAGGCAAGGGGAAGCCAATTTTGGCTGTTATCCCAGGCTCTGCAGAGGTGGATCTGAAGCTATTGGCGAAAGCATTGGACGAGAAAAAACTAACCTTGCCAACGGAGCGGGAAGCCGAACTGCTTACTGGCTTGCAAGCCGGTGGCATATCACCCCTGGCATTAATTAATAAGGGCTTTCAGGTGGTGGTCGATTCGCATACGGCCGGGTTTCGTGAGATTCACGTCTCGGGAGGGCGCCGGGGGCTCAATATCCGCTTACCCGTGGATGCCCTGGTGAGCCTCACCAATGCCCGTGTTGAAACCATTACCCGCGAGCTTTAAACCAGGGTTTCGTACCCTCCATATCGTTGCCATAAAGGATCGGTAGAAATCCCGTATTGTTCTCTATGGGCTCGGTTCACGCACCGGTAGTGTAATTTGCACTTCGAAGCCGTGCCCCTGGCGGTTATGAGCGGAGATCTTACCTCCTTGGGCTTCAACCAGCTGGCGGGCAATGGATAGTCCCAGCCCGGCGCCACCCGTGGACCTGGCACGTGATTTTTCGCCACGCCAAAATCGGTCGAATACATGGGTGATCTCATCTTCTGGGATGCCAGGTCCTTCATCAACCACGGTCAGTTCTATAATATCCTGCTTACGTCGGATGATTACGTCAATCTGGCTACATTCGGGGGTGTAGCGCAGTGCATTGTCGATCAAGTTGCCGATCACTTGTTGGAAGCGCTGCGGGTCCACCATCACTTCAGGTAAATCCGAATTCGCTTCCAGGTTCAGCCGCACTTTCCGCTCCTCTGCTTGTGCCGAGAACAGCCCGAGGATCGTCTCTGCCAGCTCGTTCAGCCTGACCGGCTTGAGCTCGAAACGCAGCTGGTTGGCTTCAGCCAGGGCGAGCAGGCGAAGATCTTCCACCAACCGCTCGAGCAGATAGGTCTCTTCCAGGGCTGGGGCGATGTGAGCTTCATCTGCAGCATATACCCCATCCAGGATACCTTCCAGCCGCCCGCGTAATATCGTAATCGGGGTGCGCAGCTCGTGAGCGATATCTGCCAGCATATTGCGGCGTTGGCGGTCAGAACGTTCTAGCTCATCCGCCATATGGTTAAAGTGGATGCTCAAGGCGGTTAAATCATCGTTCCGGGCACCCACGGGCACGCGTGCACTCAGGTCACCCTGTGAAACAGCCTGTGCCGCAGCAATCACCTCGGAGAGCGGGTTGATCATGCGGCGCATGAGCAGCAAGCCGATGATTAGCGTCAATATCCCCAACATAATCGATATGATCGCCGTGGGACCGATCAGGGTAAATATCAGCTGGATTACCCGGGGAGGTGTGCCCCGATCCACCCATAATGTTCCAATCAAGATGCCATTGATCGTCAGAGGTTGTCCGGATTCCGCTGCTTTCGGAGTAAATAGGGTGCCGATCAAGGCGCTGTTGGTATTACCATGATCGATTATAACTATACCATTCGCATCCACCACGATTGTCCGGTCCCAGTCGGGTCGCAACGCCCGGATGGAAGTATTGGTATGTTCTTCCAATACCACCTCAACGCCTTGCCAGCTACCATGCCCGAGGTAATACGTCTCAAGGACGATGGCAGTCGGCGTACGGAAAATTGGATTTACCCCGGTATTTCTGGCGATGACGCCGGCAGACACGACTAGTATCATCACCACGGTCAGGAAGACGACAGTACCAAACGCCCGCAGCAGGAGCAGCAGTAACCGCCTCCTGATAGGCTGGATGGAATTTGCATCCACCTGGTTCATTGATCGGTTCCAATGAATTTATAACCTGCTCCGTAGACTGTGATAATGTGGCTGGTCCCACCCTCCTGGGGTTCTATCTTGCGTCGCAGGTTGCGGATGTGCGAATCAATCGCACGTTCATAACTTTCGAACGCAACACCGCGCACTGCAGTCAGCAGCTGTGCTCGTGAAAAGATGCGCCCTGGTTGGCTGGCAAGCGTTGCCAGTAGCTCGAATTCGGTCGGAGTCAATTGGATTTCACGGTCTGGAAAGCGGGCGCTGAAATGACCCCGGTCTAGCGCCAGGTCACCAGCGTGGATGATTTCAGCCTGGGGGTTACCCGTGGCGCGGCGTAATACCGTACGTACCCGAGACACCAGCTCCCGGGGGCTGAAAGGTTTGGTCATATAGTCGTCGGCGCCCAGCTCCAACCCAATAAGCTTGTCAGTCTCTTCAACCCTGGCAGTCAGCATGATGATGGGCACATTACCATCCCGCCGCAGCTCACGGCATACGTCGAGTCCATCCATCTCGGGCATCATCAGGTCAAGGACCACCAGATCAGGTTGGCTCTTGCGGGCAAGGGCTAAACCGGTGGATCCATCGTAGGCGTGTACCACGTTAAAACCAGCTTTGATCAGGTAGTCCTGGCAGATCTCTACAATCTTCGGCTCATCATCGATCACCAGTATTTTCTTAGACATGTCGCCTCCATTATCGCATAAAAATGCACCTGATTGGAAGGACCCGGACGGCGTAGACCCTGACCGGATTATCTCACGATCCTTTCAACTTCCTCATCGTCTCCGACTCTGGAAGCTGTAAAAGACATCCTTGCGGAAGGCAGGAGCAATAACACGATCACCGCTATAGCCATCAGGATGCGAACCAGGTTCTCAAGTAAAGTGACTGTTGAGAATATACGGATCATGCTTGGAATGGTGAGCAGGATCACCAGGACCGATAGCACGATGGCAAGGATGGAGGCCCAACGTTTGCTTTTGAACAGCCCGATCACCGCTACCACCGACAGGACAAGCAAGATAACATCCAGAGCAATCATCAACGGGCGCAGGATGCGGAAGACCTGTGCCAAGCCTGAGGCTCCCGGGCGATTAAAGGCGAAGTTTGGTGCGGTACCCGGGTTGTTTTGATCACCTGAAAAGCCATTGGATGGAAGTCCATTAGGTGGAAAACCACCCGGTGGAGTGAAGTTCCGGTTCCCGTTTTGCCCGGCGATGAACTGGCGGTTACCGAATCCACGCCCCAGCAGCCCGAACTGGTCGGCAACCCCCAGGCCTGCCACGAACAGGCTTAGTACCAGCAGGATTATCGCTGCAATTGTGACTACAGTCGGTCGCTTAGGTTTAGTCTTTATCTCAGTATTAAGTTCAGAATTAGTGTCCATTTCTTCTCCTTGTTCCTATTAACTCGAGGAGCGTTCTATACAGCCCCGGTATATTCTTTCCTTTTTATGGCGAAATTCCTGTTGCATGTATCGATGGAGTGCAATGCCACCAAGTTCATTAACTATGTCTCTAGGGATCATGATCACTCATACCTGAGTGCTTCGATCGGACGGAGCGAGGCAGCCTGATAAGCCGGGTATATCCCGAAGAATAGTCCTACCAGGGCTGCGAAGAAGAACGAATATAGGATGACATCCAGCGAGACGTAGGTAGTGATCAGTCCGGTCAGGGTGACTATTCCCGCAATGGCTGCGCCAAGCAGAATACCGATGATCCCACCGAACAGGCTCAAGGTGATGGTCTCGACGATGAACTGCATCAAGATCACTGAGCGCCGGGCTCCCACAGCTTTCCGCAGGCCGATTTCGCGTGTGCGCTCGCGGACGGATACCAACATGATATTCATGATCCCAATCCCGCCCACGAAAAGTGAAATACCGGCGATGGCTCCTAAAAATATGGTCAATGTGCTGGTTATGCTGTTCAAAGTGCTCAGGAACTGATTCTGACTTGCCACAGTAAATGGCAGGGTATCGTGTAAGGTCAGACTGTGATCCCGACGTAAGATAAATTCCACCTGGCTGATGACTTCATTGACTGCATTCGGGTTCGCTGCCGAAAGTGAGATGGTTGACAGCACCCGCTTACCATTTTCCAATGCTCTGCCGCCAAATAAGCGGTTATACCCCGTCTCGAGTGGGATTAGTATGACTTCATCCTGGCTGAAGAAACCGGTCGAACCCTTAGAAGCCAGCACACCCACCACGGTGAAGTTGATGCCATTGATGGTGATATTGCGCCCCATCGGGTTTAGCCCGCTGAAAAGGTCCGATGCAGCCTGTGACCCAAGGACAACTACTCTTGATTCGGCTGAATTATCATTCTTGCTAATAAATCTTCCCTGGGCAACGGTGTACGCTTGCACGGAGGCGAATTCTGGAGTAACACCCGTGATGCTGAATTGTGACTGGTTGCTACCGTACTGCACCTGTTCAGTGGACTGGTAGATGGGGGAAATCGCCACCACATTACTGGTATCCTTGGCGATTGCCTGGTAGTCAGAGTAGAACAGCGGTGTCGTCAGGGCGCCTGTTCCAGCCTGGCGCACGTTTCGTGCAGACGACACGGAAATCAGGTTCGAGCCCAAACCTTCCACCCGGCTGGTCACACTGCGGGTAGCGCCACGCCCGATTGACATCAGTGCAACCACCGCCGCCACACCGATGATGATGCCCAGCATGGTTAAACCAGAGCGCAGTTTATTGGCTGCCAATGCCCGGAATGAAATGCGTATGTTTTCCAGAATGTTCATCTTGTTTTCTCCCTCTGCTGTATGGAAATTGCTGACAGGGTCGGTATGATTTTAGCTTTGCTATCCCTTCACGATCTCCTCTGGGCGAGGTGTCCCCGCCACCAGCGGATTGGCGACCGGTTCATCACTGATGATCTTTCCATCTACCAGGCGGATAATGCGTTGGGTGTGCCGGGCAATGAAGGAGTCATGCGTGACATATACAACCGTTTGTCCTTTTTCTGTGTGCAGTTTTTGGAATAAGCCGATGATCTCTTCCCCGGTTTTAGTATCCAGGTTGCCTGTTGGCTCATCAGCCAGCAGGATAGTGGGGTCGTTTACCAAGGCGCGGGCGATTGCTACGCGCTGCTGCTCACCACCCGAAAGCTGGTTAGGGTTGTGGTACATGCGATCAGCCAGTCCGACGGTTTCCAAAGCAGCCTTGGCTTTCTCCACACGTGCCTTCCCATGCACGCCATCATAAAGCAGGGGGAGCATCACGTTCTCAAGGGCATTCGTCCGCGAAAGCAGGTTGAACTGCTGGAAGACGAAGCCCACCTTTTGGCTGCGTACTTGGGCGAGCTGGTTGTCGTTTAACTTTTCCACGGGCTCACCTTCCAGGCGGTAAATCCCTTTCGATGGAATATCCAGGCAGCCCAGAATCGCCATCAGTGTGCTCTTCCCTGACCCGCTCGGACCCATCACTGCAACCATCTCGCCAGCCTGGATCTGCAGGTTAATTTCATTCAGGGCATACACCTTGGTAAGACCCATCTTGTATATTTTGGAGACGTTCTCAAGCTCGATCATAGGATCAACCTCTCAGTAAGATCGCTTGCCGGTTTAGGGTCCAAATAACCGACCGCCACCACCGGCGCCACCACCTGTGGTGTTATTCGTGGTAGTACTCTGGAGCAAGCCTACCGAATCACCCGCCTTGAGGTTTCCGGTAACAATCACCGTATTATCTGGAAGGATCTGGCCACTGATCACGGTCACCTGTTGAGCATTTCCATTTTGACCTACCACCATCACATATTCACCTTGAGAATCGCTTCCCACCGCACTGACCGGCACGGTCAGAACATCTTGAGGTTGCCCTGCCTGGATGGTGACATCAGCAGTCGAACCTATCAGGATGCTCGGATCAGCCTGGTCGAGCACAACCTGCACAGCATAATAAACCACACCCTGGTTGGAGGTACCCACAGGATTGATATATGAAACCTTGCCCGTTAGAGCCAGGTTCGGGTTGGCCTCCAATGAAATGGTGGCTTTATCACCTGCACTTAGTTTTGACACATGTGATTCATCGACCTGCAGGTTTACAAATAGTTGTGAACGGTCGACCAGGACGACAGCCGGTGTGGTCTGATTGACACTATCTCCCACCTGATAACCTACACTTGTCACCATACCATCGAATGGGGCTGTCAGCGTCATACTGTTGACTTCTGATTGAGCCGATTGGACTTTCGCCTGGGCAGCTGCCAGGTCATCTGGGTTTGGTGAGCGCTCGATCTGGTATAGATTTGTAACCGCAGTGTTCAATTGTTGGGTAGCATCCTGGTAAGCTGACCATACTGTGTTCAGGTTGATAGCTAAACCATACACAGAATTGCCCGATCCGCTGGTCTGTGCCTGGTCAGTGGTAATCTGTGCCTGAAGTAATTGGATCTGTGCCTGAGCAGAGGCAATATTGGCTTCAGCTTGTGCAATTTCAGATGCCGTCCAATAGGATGAACACCAGGATAGATTTGCCTGGGCAGTCTGCAGCGCTTGATATTCCTTACTCCCGATGATGTGCGCTGAACGGTTATATCTATCCAGGGCGGCGTTGTATGCGCTCTGATAATCGTCAATGGTTGCATCCGTGCAGCGTAACCCATTCATCCCCGCCCGCTTATTCTGGAGGTTGGTGAGATTAGTTTGTGCCGTGATTAGGTCGGACTGTTTCTGCGTCAGATCAGCCTGGATTTGGGCTGCATTCACGTTCGAATTCGTTGTGCTGGTTACCACCAAGCCGATAAAGCTGGAGGCAGCCGTGTCATAGGCATCTAATTTTGCTGATAAATTATTAACCAGATCGATCTCGGATGATGATAAAGCCGCTTGTAAAGTATCCTGTTTAGACTGGCTGTCCTGGACGGCTTTCTGCAGGTCCGCCACTTTCTGAGCCAGGACTGTGTCTGTCGGATGAATACCTGCATTAGCCTGTGCTGAAGTCAGCTGAGCCTGCAGCTGGTTTGTGTCGCGAACGGCCTGGTAGTAGGCCTGAACATCGATGGAGGCATTTGCCAATGGCAGGCTATTTTGCGCACTATCCAGGGAATTTTTACTGTCCAACCATGTAGTGTATAAAGTAGAATTGCTCGCCGTCTGGTTGCTGATAATGGCATTGGTCAAAGCGTCTTGCGCTTGTTGGTAACCGGTATATGCGCTGGAAAGTGCTTTTTGAGCGTTTGAAATCGTCGATAGGTCTGGGCTGGTGAGCTGGAGAAGGGCATTTTTGGCATTGGTCAAATCCGTCTGGGCTGACGAAAGATTTGCCGGGACGGTAGACGGGTCGAGTGAAATCAATACGTCTCCTGCCTTCACAATCTGGCCAACTTGAACCTTGCTTTGAGCCACAATCCCGGTGGTTGAAAAGCTAAGGGATGAAATATGTTGGGGTTGGATCTGACCGGTGCTCTCCACCGTGTCGGTATAGCTAACTTGTGTCACCGTCCCATAACCGGTGAAGTTATTACCCGATGATCCCGTCTGGGCATTGGCAGTTCCCGAACATGCCGCCAGGACGAGTGAGAGTAGAACGACTAGCGAAAGGACCCCGAATACACGTTTATTCTTTACCATATTAACCTCCTGATGATTGGACCTCAAAACCTGGTCACTCCCTATGGTTTCTGGTCTTTTTAATCAGGGTTAATATACTCTTGGAATGTGGAGAAATTATGGAGAAATCGAGGAAAATTAGCAAAAATCCTCACAGGTGACTTGATCCTATGAGGATTTTTGATCTGATGTTTGTTAGGATTACTATTAGTCTTCTCTCTCCGTCATGCCCATTTCCTGTTTCATTGACATGAACACATCCACCACCCGCGGGTCAAAGAATTTCCCTTTTTCATCCAGTATGTATTGGATGGCTTTATCCTTTGACCAGGCTTTTCGATAGGGTCGGTCGGAGGTGAGTGCGTCGTAAACATCCACCACGCTGAATATGCGGGCTGCCAATGGGATTTGCTCACCCTTTAGCCCGCGTGGATAACCCGTGCCATCCCATTTCTCATGGTGGCTTCCGGGGATGTCCAGGGCAGGTCGAAGGTAGGAGATAGGCGCCAGCATCTCGAATGCATACTGGGGGTGCATATGCATCACTTTCCACTCTTCTTCACTGAGTGCATCGGGTTTGAGCAGGATCGTATCGGGGATGCCCATTTTTCCCATATCGTGCAGCAAGATGCCTCGGCGCATGTGCACCAGGTCTGAATCGCTCATCCCCATTACCCGCGCCAGGCTTAATGCCATTTCGGTTACCCGCTTGGTGTGACCTTCGGTCACTGTATCGCGCATATCCAACGCCCGCGACCAGCCTTCGATGGTGGCATCATATGCCAGGCTGAGCTCCAGGTTTGAGCGCTGCAGGTTGGTGAAAAGCTGCGAATTATCAATGGCAATCGTCACCTGCCCGGCGAGTGTTTCAAGAAATTCCACCCACTCAGGAGACTGTTCATGTTTTGTGCGCTGAAAAACCTCCAAAACGCCTTTTACCTCACCTTTGGCGATCAAGGGTACTGCAGAATAAGAGGCAAATCCTTCCGCAGTAAAAATATCCGCCCGTACAAAATTATGCATGACTGCTTTCAGATCGGGGATATGAATTGTCCGGCGTTCCATGATCTGATGCCCGACTACACCCTCACCCAATAAAAAGTGTGATTTTTCAATCGCATTGCTGTGGAAACCCTTACTCATAGAGTACTCAAAGGTGTAATTGTGAGGGTTTAACAGCAGGATATCTACCGCATCCACGCCCAGCTGGGTGATGATCTGAACAAGGATGATATTAAGGATTGCATGTAAATCGAAACTGGAGGCGATGGCAGAATCTATCGTCCTTAATGCTTGAACCTGTTGAAGGTGACGCTCGGTCTTTTCAAATAAGCGCGCGTTCTCCAATGCCGCGGCTGCTCGCTCTGCAAGCAAGTGGCAGGCAGAAATCTCATCTGCGGAGGGCTGGTAGGTACCGATCTTGCTAAGTGTGAGTACACCGATCACTCGGCCACCCCTAAGCATGGGGTAAGCAAAAAAAGCATTGATATCTGGTCTGAGCAGGATCTGCCTGATGGACGGTTCCTGGCTATCGATATCGGACAGGATTAGTGGCTCGCCAGTTTCGATCAGTTTTCTGATTGCAGGTAAGGTCAGCTGGACACGTGTCTTCTTCGACCCTGCAGGTAAACCAATACCTGCGCGTAAAACGGCCTCGTTTTTCTCGGCATCGATCAACATCACTGTGCAGGTGACGCAGTCCATCACCTCTGCGACATGCTTAACCAGGGTTTCAAGGACTTCACCTTCGTGACGCAGGGAAGCCATGTCAATCCCAAGCTCGACGATACGAGTCAAACGGGCGGTACGCTGTTTTTCTGCTTCATACAGGCGTGCATTTTCGATGGCGACGGCGACGGTATCTGCAATAGTCGATAGGAGCTCGCGCTCCCTCTCACCAAATGCATTGGGCCGGTAAGATTGAACGGAGATCACACCCACCACTTCGTTTCCGAGCTGCATGGGCACCCCTAACCATGAGCGTGAAGGCAGCCCAGTACCCCATAATGTCATCATGGGCAGATGATTTTTTTCCTGCTCATAATCCCTGACCAGGAGATACTTTCTGCTGTTGACAACCTGTGCTGTGAGTGCATTCCCCAATGGACGCAGGTAAGGTCCTTCGTGGACGTCACCATCCACCCGGATGCGGAACTCGAGCTGGTCGGTTTTCCGGTCGTATAAGGCGACGAAGAACGAGTCAGCTGGGACAGCATTAATAATTTCCTTGTAGACAATTTCCAGCAAGTCGTCCAGGTTGAGCGTTGAGCTCACCGTGCGTGCCACCCGGTTGAGCAACGCCATTCGTTCTGCGTACTGGCGTGTATCATCGAGACTGACACGCAGTGCATCTTCCGCTTTCTTCCGCTCAATGGAAACAGCAACCTGGGTGGAAACAAACTCCATCAAGTCGAGGTCATCCTGTTTATAAAGCACTCCTTGTGAATAGCTCTGTGCTACCATAACCCCCGTGACGTGTTCTTCAAGCTTCAACGGTACACCGATCCAATCGATCGAGTCGGAACCGACTACCTCCACTTCGCCCAGTTTGATCAGCTGTTGGAAAACTGCCTCAGGTGCCCACAGAGGTTCTCCTGTGCGAATAACATACTCGGTTAGCCCACGCTCAGGTTTGGCTGTCGGCGGAGGTTGATCGTATTTATCAACATAATAAGGGAAGCTGAGCAGGTCATTGGTCGCGTCATACAGGGCAATGTAGAAATTTTCCACCGGCATCAGCTCTGCCAGGATTCGGTGAATGGAATGGAACAGCTCATCCAGGCTGGCTGTGGTCACCACCGCTTGTGAGATCCTGTATATCGCTTGCTGGATTTGCTCAGCACGCTTGGATTCGGTAATATCGCGGTACAGACCAATCGATCCATGCGAGATACCATTTTCATCCCTGAGCTGCACGGCAGAATCGAACACCCAGTGAATTTTCCCATCCCTTGCCCTGATACGATATTCACATTTCCATGTCGAACTGAGATTCTCGCCGGCATGCAATTTTCCGACGGCTTCTTCCCAGGAATATTTAGCTAAATCGCCAACCAGGTGGGATTCGAGTACCAGTGAGCTCCACAGCTCTTCAGTAAATTCTTCTGCTCCATATCCAGTTATCTGTTGAATGCCCTCGCCGATAAAGTCATAATGGATGGATTTTCCGTCCACATCGTAAGATTGGTAATAAGGCACTCCGCCGGTAGACTCGATCGCCTGCCGGTATATCCCCACTGATTCGCGCAGGGCTGCCTCGGCACGTTTGCGTTCATCCAGCTCTAGTGCCGCCGATTTATATAAGCGTGCATTTTCCACCGCCACAGCGGCATGGTTGGCAAATAAAATCAACTGGTCCAGGTCCCTATGGGAAAATTGCTCTTCCCTGAACACATGCAAGACGCCGTTCACCCGCCCCTGCCAGATCATCGGTGCACTGACTAATGCCTGGAACGATGGTTCATCCGTCTCGTAAAGGCTTACTTTTCCTGCCCACCTGGGATAGTTCTTTAGTATTAATGGTTTACCTGATTGTATGACTTTCCCAGCTGCCCCTTCCCCGAATTTTAAGACTGTACCCGCATAATCTTTGAGGGTATTATGGCTAACCACACATTTGATCGTTCCTGACTCAGAATTTACCAGGTACAGACCTCCGCCATTGCCTTTTAGCAGCCGGGTAGCCCGTTCAACGATTAGTTTTAACAACTCCGGTAAGGAATGCCTGATGGTAAGGTTGAGCACCGTCTCTTGAAGCGCAGATAGCTCGGCTGCACGATGCTCCAGTTCCATCTCAGCATGTTTCCGATCGGTGATATCGAACATAAATCCCTGCCAGAATAGGGGTTTCCCTGTAGAATCATGGAGCAGCCAGGCTTCATCGTAAATCCACTTTATTTGGTCTTCGCGCGTGCGGATCCTATATTCAACTTTAAAAGGTTCTCCGGTTGTTTCTGTACGCTCGTTTTCTGCCCAGACCCGCTGCTGATCTTCTTTAAGGATAATCTTGAACCATAGATCGTGATCGGCAAGCCACTGCTTGGGTGTATAACCAGTGATCGTCTCCGCTTGGGGATTGATGTATAAAGTCTGGCTGAGTTCACCAACCGATTCGGTATAAATAATGGCAGGGATTTGCTCCAACATGGCACGATAGCGTAACTCAACCGCAGCTTCAGATTTTGGCAATCTCCGGATGCGCTTGGTCTTCACGTGATAATCATCATCACGTTTTATGGTGGTTAAAACTGAGGAAGCTAATTTATCGTTCATAAGAACCTCCACCTGGAGAGGTTGCAATAACTGAACCAACCGGGAGGCCACAATTAATCAGCGATGATGGATCTTGGGAGATTGATTATACATATACAATAAACGATATCCAGGCTGATGTGCTTATCACTTCTGCAAGGAAAATAACGACCTATAAGGGGGTCTGACATATACGAAAAGCACCCAATAACCAGGTTCGAATTAGGCGGAGACCGTTTCAACCGTATAAATAGGTGCTCTTTCAAGCCGAAGCAGAAATGTCCCTCGGTGATAAGTGATAAGGATATTTCTGAAAGTCGAGGGGAATCTTCTCTTCAGGACCAAAGTAGGGAGAGAATATTAACTTGTCGAAATACGAATAGGTCGCAAGCGCCAAATAACCCCCAAATTGAGGCGGCTTGCTATAACTTCCTGCTCCATTGGGCGAATGTTGCAGATGGCAGTTCGATTTTATGTGCGATTAGAATGGGTACCCTGGAATAATGATGAATCATGGTCGAATTTGCTAACCTGGATAATGCGCGCCTTACTGCGCACAATGGAAGGGACAGCCAGCCTGGCTTGGGCTTCGTTTTCGGCTTCGATGATAGCCCAACCGGAATGCACGCCAGCCTTGCAGCCCCAATCAAAATGATACAGATAGCCCATGGCATAGACCTGGTCGATTAACATCTTACAGTCCTGGGCAGAATGAGGCGTTTCGATAAGATATCGTTGCATTTTTATATTATCTTGAGTGTCCATCGCGATGCATTATCCTTTTATAGTTTAATCGAAGCAATTAATAATATATATCAGACCCACTATGTCTTATTATAAGAGCAAGAGAAGGATTAGTCAAGATACTTGTTTGATTATCGGTGAGAATAAACAAGACCTGACAGATCTTTCAGACCTCACAGGTCTCCAAGACCTGTGAGGTCTTTTTTGTTAGGTAGGGGAGAAGGGGGATTGTTAGTATTTGAATGGATAACTACAACGCTCGCAGAGTAATTTATTATGGATTGCCCCCGCAATTGGAGATTTGACTGGGTAGCAGATTAAAGGAGGAATTGATGGGAAATTTACCATCAAAACCCTTAAATACCACATGGTCAGAATCGCTCATCTTCAGGAGAAGCCTGGCATCCTTGTCTGGTGGGCTGATGGTGTAGCTCCCACTGGCATCGTGCGACTCACCTGCGGAGGGGATGTTATAAGCGTAGGTCCAGGCGCCATGGTTGGCAGCAGAAGGAAGAAAATTGAATGTCCAGGACACCAAGTCCTGTCAGGTCTGGGTAATAAATGTGATCGCGGTGTTACCTTACAGACCTATGGTCCCACCGCGGGGACTAGCTCGGTCCAGTGGGCACCGCCGTCATCTGTTTTGACCAGGGCGATGGCATTGGAAGAGCGGGCGACTGCCCATCCATTCTGTTCACTGATGAAGTCCATCTGCGGAGTCCAGCTGACATCTGAAATAGGTTTCCAGGTCTTGCCACCATCCGTAGTCAGTTGGATCTTGCTTGAAAGTGCCCAACCCGTGTCGGCGGAGAAGAAGTACAGCGATACACCTGGGTAGGCTGCGCCGGTCCAGGTGTTGCCACCGTCATGGGTGGTGTAAATGTAGTAGCTGTTGGTGGTCTGCTGAGTTGAAAAATTTGTGCAGGTCACACTGAGGTGCCCCAGGTCGTTGCCGAAGAAGAATGGGTCATATGAGCCGCAGGCGTTATTCATATCTTCGAACAGGTTTGCAGCTCCGTTTGGGTCAGGTAAAGTCACTTCCTTCCAGGTGAGCCCGGCATCGGTGGAGTTGTATAGGAGCACTCCACCCTTGACCCCATGACAGTCACCGGTCAGCCAGCCGTGAGTGGCATCGGTGAACAGCATGGCAGTCTTGCTGCACGATTGTATGCCGCCATCCGTATATGGATCAATGAGGCGGGTCCAGGTTACACCACCGTCAGTGGTGTGATACAGGGCGACGTAATCGTGCATCATCCCAACCCCCACATGAACAAGCAGCCAGCCATCCTGCCTAGCGACCACCTGCAAGTCCGATGGGACGTAGATTTCAGAAAGCCCGGTGAGATCCAGCGGCTGGCTTGCCTGCCAGGACACACCCCCATCGGACGTCCGCCAGACCACGACCTCAGTCGGGACGGGGTTGCCACCACTAATGGCATAAGTTACCCAACTGGTCTTTACATCCTGGAAGAAACCCACCGCGGTTTTTTCTTCATCACCCGGAGCTTGCGGTTCGGGAGGGGTGACGTCCTTCCAGGTGGAACCCCCATCGCTGGTAAACAGCACATGGTCACCGACGTTGCCCAGGCCTCCAATAGCCCAACCGGCTTGAGAATCGATCATATTAATGGTGGTCACATTGATCTCCTGGCCGGAGGGAAAATGCGCGATGGCGTCCACCGGCAAGCTGGTGACGGTGGGCGTGGGTGGGAGGGGCGAGGGTGTTTCGGTGGGGGTGGAAGCGGTGATCGTTGCAGATGATCCTTGTGTGGGCGGGACGCTGGAAGGCTGGCTTGTGACGGAGGTTGCTGTGCCAGCAGTGTTGCAGGCAGCCAGGGAGAAGATGGTAAAGCCCAATAATAGATATAAGGATGATCTTTTCATAATACATTCCTCCTGAAATTACCAACGCCTATTATAACTTGCCGGGTTATCTGGCAGGGTTAGGGCTAAATAAAATAAAAATATTCCCATTTACGTAAAAAGGAGCAGGTTGGTTCCAACCAACCCGCTCCTGGGGTACGATAACCGTCCGTTATCGTCTTTGTTTTTATTGAGGTCACTTACACGGAGAACACACCTTATTAATTACCGATCGTTTCAGACGGTGTGGGTTACCTCCAGGTGAGACCTTGTAAGAATTACCTTGTCACCGTGGAGCTGGTGATGGTATTGGCGTTAAACGTACCGAGTACCTGACCATTAACCAGCACCGTGTACTGCCCTGATGAGAAGGTACCCAGAGGCACAGTTACAGAGAATGGCTGCAACACCGTGACACAGGCTAGGGTTCGATCATACAAGCTATAAGCCGAGATATTGATGGTGCTGCTGGTGGTTGATGACCCTACTACCACACGTAACACATGGCATGGATCAGGCAGATTTCCCACCAGGTAAGCAGACACCTTAACCGGGTATCCTGTGGATACGATGAGACGGCTTTTTGCCAGGTCAAGGAAGACCTTATCACGGGTGAGATTGATATCACCAGGTTGGGGCGAATAGCTGGCTGTTGATGTGCTGGTTGACGTCGATACGGATATGATCGAGGCGGATGTGAGTGATGAGGCGCTTGACGCTGAAGAGGCTGCAGCGGAAGCAGTGGTATTATCCACTACAAACCCGAGATATGAGGTGAATGCTGGGGCTGCTGGTGCTTCAGCAGAGTCTACATTCGTGCTCTGAGCTGCCGCAGGTATCGGACCTGAAAACGCAAAGAGCAACACGGTGACAATGGACAAAATTATGGTTCTTTTCACTTTCATGATTATCTCCTTCAAATACCATTGGAATTGCTTTGTTTATGGTTGGTTTTTAACTTTTGATGAAAACCGGTGAGGGCGGTTATTAGAATATTTGTGACCCCACCCATAACAGCTTTCATCGCCAAATTCGTGTTTTTAGCAAGGGCACAATTCAGATAACCCATCTATTGATCGAATGAGCCCTTCTTGCATGCCAATAATTATCCTGGCGTGGTTACCCACAAATATATAAATCGATCTCATATGGGTAAACAGCCATCTGGACATCTTTTCCCCTGCCAGCAGATTGATACGCGTACACAACTATCTGCTGGATACCCGTTCAAGGCGAGTATACAGGAAACTTAAGGCTTGTTGCCTGAAAGTTTTATTAGAAATTGGACAAAAACAGTCTTATATCTGTGTAAAGCTTATTAAATAAAATAAGCGGGTTGACATTCGCCAACCCGCTCCAGGTTTTTTTGTTGTTCAGTTAATCCATTAACCTTGGCTCGAAAACTTATTTCGCGGCAGTGGTGGTTGTTGGAGGTGCTACAGAGAAAGATCCTAACTTTAATCCATTCACCAGCACTGTATATTGCCCTGAAGAGAAACTGCCTAGTGAAACGGTCACAGAGAATGGCTGAAGCACTGTGGCACAGGCAACTCCAGATTTGAACAAGCTGTACGCCTGTATGCTGATGTTGCTAGAGGTGGAAGCAGAACCCACCACGACACGTAAAACGTGGCAGGGGTCTGGAAGGTATCCAGTGAGAAATGCCGACACTTTTACCGGTAAACCCGTGGATACGATCAGGTGGCTTTTTGCCATGTCGATGAATACTTTGTCGCGGGTAAGATTGACATCACCGGGCTGAGGGGAATAGCTTGTAGCTGAAATGATGGAAGTGCTTGTACCGGCTGCCAGAGCAGGCGCGGCTATAACTGGACTTGCAAATGCTGCGAACAGCATTGCAATGATCGAAAAAATTGTGGTAGCTTTTGCTTTCATGACGTTCTCCTTTTGTATTGATATAGGTTGAATACAGTTTGTTATTGATGAATACGCAAATGTAGATAAATCAGATCTCTTTGCGGTGAATTAAGTTAAATAACAGACTGTCGGATCCTTGATGTGCCGATAGTTTACATCTTTATCTATCCTTTATAGTTAACGGGAGCAGGCTGGGTAATATCATCCTGCTCCCGAGAACGATTGTAATTACGCGCTAGTTGATGAAGAACATTTGTAGACGCGCAGGGGAGGAATCCTATGTGGCACATTTCAAATCCCTCCCCTGCGCATCTACTCGATTTTCACTCACCGCAATTGAGATCAGTCGAATTTTCCGGACAGGATTTGTCCACACACAAGTAAAAATGGCTCACTTTAAATAAGGTGAAAAGCTTTTGTTAGGCGTTGAGAAATTACGGATTATTTATAACGTATATGTTCAGTTATCTGAACTCTCAAGCATCAAATTCACCTGCCAGCTGACCGTTGACATAGACCGTGTAATGTCCGCCGGAATAATCCCCGAGTGGGATGGAGACATTGAAAGGCTTGATGACAGTGATGCAGGCTTTGCCTGGAGCGAATAATGAGTAAGCCTCCAGGTTAATTTCCTTCTTGAGATCGTCGCGGGTGCCAACGATGCGCAGCTGGTGGCATGGGTCGGATAGGCTGCCTGCCAGGTCAAGGCTCACCTGCACGGGCAGGCTCTCCCTGAGCAGCACCTGGCTGTTTTGCAGGTCCAGGAACACCTGGTCGCGTTGCAGCTTATCGTCACCCGGCTGAGGGCTATATTCATTAAGTGGAAAGGAGGGCGTGGGAGTGGCTGGAGGGGGGAGGTCGGGGATCAGGGCACAACCCGCAAGAGAGACGATCAGCAGGCTAGCGGAAAGGGGCAGGAGTAGTTGTTTCATAGGACCATCCTCATACATCGATAAGCTTTTATGCACTTGTTTTGACGAATTTCCCGGGCAGGATCTTGAACTTTAGCATCAGGCAATATTGAGCTTCACCCACCCCAATCAAATTTCCCTACAAACTGACCATTTACATAAACACTAAAAAAACCGGTGGTATAACCCAACGGATACATGACCTGGAATGGTTGGGTAACCGTTGCGCAGGCACTTTCCGGATCGAACACGGAATATACCTCCAGGTTGACTTTGTTTTCACTATCGATGGGTGATGGCACAATGCGCAACTGCTGGCAGGGATCCGGCATCTCCCCATTCAGGTTTACCGCCATGATGTCTGGCAGGGTACCTGTGCTATCAAGCCTGGTTGATGACATATCGATGGTTACCTCGCCACGGGTCAATGCACTATCCGTTGGTTGAGGCGCATAGGTTCTGGCTGTCTCCACCAGCTGCTCACCGTTCACCCTGACGGTGTTATCCCAGGAGGGGTAATAGCCCAGGTAAACGGTGGTTGAGAATGGATTGGGTTCGCCCGGGCACGGTAAAAAGGGGTTAGCCAGTGAATAGGCATCGATATTGATCGTACTGTTGGCATCTGCAGGAGCCGTTACCACGCGCAGAACCTGGCAAGGACCAGGTAGAGTGCCGTTCAGGAATACATAGACCATTGAAGGATCGGTGAGGGTGGCTATCACCTGGCTTGAATCCAGGTCAAGGGATACGCTGCCGCGGGTGTAGCTGTCATCACCAGGTTGAGGATCATCGCCGGGCAAGGGGGGGTAATCAGCTCCTGGTCCGGGATAACTGGTTAAAGCAGGCTCGGGCGAAGCAGGCAACGGCGTTGGATATGAAATGGTTACAGTTCGTGTTGTAGCAGTGACTTGAATAAGCCGAACGCACCCGCTGAAAAACAGGATAATCAGCCCAACTGCAATAGGCAAGATTATCCTGTTAATGGAATTCCCCTTCAGTTTCATCGCTCCCTTAGCCATATAAAATAGTGGGAACACTTTCAGCGGCGGTGGATCGACAGTGGAAAGGTTACCGCCTTTGACGAACCAGCCGCCATTGACGGCCTAGTCGCCAAATTCTCCCAGGTCTTCTCCATTCACATAGACGGTATATTTTCCGCTGGAGAAACTTCCCAGCGGGTAATTCACCTCAAATGGCTGGATCACCGTAGTGCAAACCGCTTTCGCATCGTACACCGAATATACTTCCAGGTTGATTTTGTTCTGGGTATCGGCGGGGGTGAGCACAATGCGCAGCTGGTGGCAGGGATCAGATAGGCTGCCTTTCAAGCTGGCAGTGACCTCGTTGGGCTGGGTGCTTGTAGTGATCAGTCTGGAAGCTGCCATATCGATGGTAGCTACATCGCGGGTGAGTTTATCGTCTTCGGGTTGGGGTGCAAATACGGTATCGAACTGACCGAGACGTTCACTATTCACCATCACGGTGTATCGTCCGCTGGAATAACTGCCCAGGGGGATCGAGGCGGTAAACGGCTCGATTACCGTGATGCAGGCGGTGGTCGGATCCACCAGTGAATAGACCTCGATGCTGATGGTATTGTTGGCATCGGCAGGGGTGACCACTGCGCGCAAGGAGTGGCATGGGTCAGGCATACTGCCGACCAGCACAGCTTTTGCCTGGGGTGGGTCTGTCACAGTCACTACAAGCTGGCTGTTGGTCAGGTCGAGAGTGACATTATCACGCTTCAATTTTTCATCCCCCGTCTGCGGCTCATAACCGGATACCGGGATCACCGAGCTCGACCCAGTTGTGCCTGGTTCGGGGTAGGCGGAGATGGTCGGAATGGGACTACCTAAAGGCTCTGGATAAGCTGTAGCCGGACCTGACTGGGTGGGTAGGCTGGCCTGCGTCGGTTGGTTGGATTGTGTTGCTGGGACGGTAGGATTCTCGGTCACCACTGGCTGAGTGGATGTTGGGGTTTTGGTAGAACATGCCGCCAGGAGAATACTGATGATCAAGAACGATACGATGCTTTTCAAAGTCATGAATTCCTCCATATTGATTGATTTAATTGACGCTAAATTGTTAAATATGTTCCCTAACCTTTAATTACCGCCAGGGGGTGCAGGCGTGCGACCTTGCGGGCAATCCCGGCACCGACTACAGCGCCCACCACCTCGTCCACATCCTTATAGGCTTGCGGGGCTTCTTCAGCCAGCCCCGACATCGAGCCCGCCCGGATGTGAATGCCTTCCGCTTCCAGCTCCTGGCGCAATTTTTCTCCACGCACGTTGCGTTTGGCTTCGTGACGGCTCATCAGCCTTCCAGAGCCATGGCAGGTGGAACCAAAAGACTGTTCCATGCTGGCGGCTGTGCCTACCAGCACCCAGGAGGCAGTACCCATGCTGCCCGGGACGAGAACGGGCTGACCGATGGGTTTATATTCGTCGGGCAGCTCTTCTGCGCCTGGTCCAAATGCCCGTGTGGCACCCTTGCGGTGCACACACAGCTGCATGCTCTCGCCTTCGATGATATGGGTCTCGATCTTGCCCATATTGTGGCAGATGTCATATACCTGGTGCAGGTGCCAATCCTTCACCTTGCCTGCCAGCACCTGTTCGAAAGCTTTGCGCGCATTGTGCGCCAGGATCTGGCGGTTGGCGAATGCATAGTTGGCGGCGCAGCGCATCGCTCCCAGGTAGCTCTGTCCTTCAGGGGAGCTCAGGGGCGCGCACACCAGCTCACGGTCCACCAGGTGGATGCCATAACGCTTGACCGCTTCCTGGAATTCCTCCACATAATCGGTGCAGATCTGGTGACCGAATCCCCGCGATCCGCAGTGGATCTGGACTGCCAGCGTACCCTCGGCAAGTCCCATGATGGAAGCAGCCTGGGGGTCAAATACCTGCTCGACCAGATCGATTTCGATGAAATGGTTGCCGGCACCCAGTGACCCCAGCTGGGGTCGACCGCGTTGCCGGGCACGAACGGAGACTTTATCCGGGTCAGCACCTTGCACACACCCCGCTTCCTCCGTACGGCGCAGGTCGGCTTCGGTGGCGAAGCCCTGTTTGAGCGCCCAGCGGGATCCCTGACGGCAGACGGCGATGAGCTCGCTTTCTGTAGTGCGCACCGCGCCGCCCTCGCCGACTCCGCTCGGGCAGAAATGGTTAAGGGCAGTGGCGAGGTCGTCAAGATAGGGGCGGGCTGCATCAAAGCTGATCTGGGAGCCGAGCAGGCGGACACCACAGTTGATATCGTAACCGATCCCGCCAGGTGAGATCACGCCATCAGGAAGACGGGTGGCGGCGACACCTCCGATGGGAAAACCATACCCCTGGTGCATGTCAGGCATGACAATGACGTGACCGACCAGACCGGGTAGCGTCGCCGCATTGACTGCCTGCTCGAGCGACTTATCCTTCATCACGTCTTCGAGCATGTGCTGGGTGGCGAACAAGCGCACCGGCACATTCATATCGGGACGGTAGCTTTGAGGAATCTCCCACTCGTAATCGCTGATTTTTTTGAGGTCTTGAAGAGTGACCATGCTAAACTCCGCTTCCTATACGTCGAAAACGATATTCACCCGCAGCCCAGCTGTGGAAGACTGTACAGCCAGGTTGTGATAGGTGACAGCTTTGATTTCCTTGTTTAATTGCGCTATTGGAAATCCACGCAGCTCAGCTTCTAAATTGTAATCGTCATCCACTGTTACAGAAATGTGGTTGAACGCCAGGTGGTCGTTCTGTTCAAGCCAGAGCAGCTCGCTTAGAAAGCGCACCAACAGGCTTTCAGCGTCAGCTGCATGAAGGCTTATCCTCTGTTCTGCTGGTGGATCTGGCTGAAGCTGCACTCCGGAGATGGCATACATGCCGTGTGCGGCTTGTTCCAGCAGGGAGGGTAGGTCGGGTGCCCAGACTTCGAGCTCCCAATCGGCGGTGTGAGCATGCTCACGGAAACCAATTTGAGGCTGCATACGTCTAGGGAGTATACCGTATTTTCTAGCACACCGGAATTGGTGCAAGAATGAGTAAACTGGCGGAAATTCTCATCCTGGGATGCTAATCCGACCTTCTTAACTGGAGCGCAATGTGGTTAAATTATGAACATGCCGTGGTATAAATCATCACTCACCCGTTTGGAAGCGCGTTTGCGTGCATTAATCGAAGGTGAGCCTGGGGTGGATGGAATCGCCCGCAAGTTCCATCATCAGCTAGAGCATGAGCTGGTCCAGGCGATGCGGGTAGAGGTGGAAAAAAGATCTGGTAAGGACGACCAGGCGGGTGTGAGATTAAGTGCACCTGACTTATACACCCTGCTGTTGCCCACGCACCAAGCGCAGCAGCTGCTGACTCATCCGGCAGAACTGGATAGGTTAACGCGAAGCCTGGAAACTGCCGCGTACCAATCCGGGATCTCCTTCGCCAATGCGCCTATGCTGCGCGTGGTAGCCGCTCCTCAATCTGCGCAGATCAAAGTCCTGGTCGATTACAGCCAGATGGGGAGGGGAGATTCACACACCACGAAAGTGGATGGCACGCTAGATGATTTGAATCTGGCAGGTGTGGGGCTGATTCCAAAAGCATTTTTAATTGTCAACGGGCTGACGACCTATCCAATCACCGCGCCGGTGGTCAATATAGGCCGCGATCCGTCCAACCAGGTGCAGCTGGATGACATGCGCGTGTCACGCCTGCATGCCCAGCTACGCTTGATCCAGGGACGGTTTGTGATCTTTGACCTGGATTCTACCGGGGGCACATTCGTGAACGATGTTGTCGTGTCGAGCCACATGCTCAACCCGGGGGATGTGATCCGTTTGGCAGGAGTACCCCTGGTGTACGGAGTGGAAGAAGACGTGCCAGCCGGTTACACTCAAGAGCTGCCGGTCGAACCGCCTGCGCCGGAAGTGTTGTAAAGGTATAATCCGGTTGTGAGCGGAATCGTTTTACTTGTTTTGCGGATCATTCTGGCAGCCTTGCTGTATGGCTTCCTTGGGTTTGCAATCTATAGCTTATTGCGAGACCTGAAAAAGCAGGGTGAGTTATTGGCTGCCCGGCAGCCGCCTCCACTAACTTTAACTAACCAGTTGGACGACGGGGTCAGGTCACAACGCTATATCAAATCGGTGATCATCCTGGGACGTGAGGCTGGATGTGATTTCTCTCTGGATGACCAGACCGTTTCGTCTCAACATGCGAGGTTGGCTTACCGCAAACAGCAGTGGTGGCTGGAAGACCTGGCTTCTACCAATGGGACGTTCCTGAATGGGGATGCTGTGACTACACCGGTGGTGATCACCCACGGGGACGAGCTGCGCCTGGGGCAAATCGGGGTAAAGATCGAGATAGGTCAAAGCGCAGACGGCCACCCTGTATAGGGAGACCATCTGCGCCATTTTATTCTGATTGACTATAATTTGTTATGGAGCGGCGGTGAAACGTGCGAGCTGCATGCTATCGGAGAAGTCGATTCCAGTCACATGGCTGGTGCCTTCACTTTTGACCATCCCAATATCCTGAACCAACCAGGTGGAGGCGGTGTACGACCCGGCCTCAATCTTCAATGGGGTCACCAGGATGCGGATGGTCACATCCACCCGCAACGCATCGAATGTCCCATAAGGGACGGTGACATTCTCATAGCCAACCGCAGCGTAATCGATGGCGATGGTGCCGCTGGCGTTGAGCTGTGGAGAGGTGGCTGAAAAATCGGCGGTCTGCTGCCAGGTGTCACCAGGGGTGATTTTGGCAGGCAGGGTGATCCCCGAGACGGAGGATAGTTTCACATTAAGAGGGGCGTTTGGGTCGCTGAGGAAAGCCCCGGCATACTGCTGGACGGGGTCACTTGCAGTCAATCCGGCGGAAGAGCAGCTGTAGTTTACACTATAAGAAATCCCCGCTAAAGTCGAGTCAACCCGAAACGCATCCGCGCTGGACTGGCTTACCGTATCTGTTCGGGTATATGTTCCCAGGGCAGTGTTGTTCCCTGAGTATTCCCAGGTGTCGCCCAACGTGCTGGGGAAATACGGGTTGGCACACACAGAAACAGGGGTGGGGGAGGGGGCGGGTATTGTGATACTTGGGGTGGTTGGGGTTGCGACCCCCGAAATCTGCCGTTCAGGCAGGTTGCAGGCTGTTAAAGCCAGTATAGACAAGAGGATTACGGCTACTGATAAAGCGTTTCTTTTATACATGATCATCTCCAAGGACAAAATCGAACGGATTATACTCTGTTTACATATGAAGGAATAAAAAAAAACCGAAACTTGACTTTAAGGTATCATTAAATGGTCAGATATAATGATTGGTAGAAACCTTCATGCGTAATGCGTGTTCCATGTAAGACGCCAAAGGTAGATGCCGGGTTCCGTTACCGCCAGATCATCCGCTTGGTAGATTGATGAGGAGAATGGTATGGAGAGAAATTTTAGTGCAGAAAAGGTATTCTTGCTGCTCTTTGCACTGGTGCTCATCTACCAGCTGTTCATCCCACCCGTGGTCGGTCTGGCTGATAATGGCGATTTTTCTCGCATCATGGACAAGGTCGGAATCCTGCCTGGAGAGGCCAAGGAATATTTCGGAAATATCAACCTGCAGTTCCCGATCAACTTCCACTACAACATTAAAGGCTACCAGTCGTCTGAGCTGATCTTCGTCTTAACCTCCATCCTCGTAAACAGCATCGTTTCAAAAGAGGGTATGTTTCATTTGCTATCATTGGGGGTGGTGCATATGGTTGCCCTTCTGGCAGCCCTGGCCATCGTCGTTTATGGGGTTTCGCGCGTAGCTAAGCACTCAAAATGGGTCATTTATGCCTGTATTTTGATATTCTTTACAGATGTGGGCTATGTCTCTTATCTGAATTCTATCTATAGCGAGCCGGCTTCGCTGATTTTTCTTGCTCTCACCATCGGCATCGTCTTGTTCTTTGCTGGTCGAGCGGATGAGAACCCGGTCGGAACTGGCTGGGCAGTGGCTTACTTCGCGAGCGCATTTTTATATGTGATCGCTAAACCCCAAAATGCTGCCATGGGTATACCTTTAGCATTGATGGGCTATTGGTTGTTCAAGCACGTACGCCTTCCTGGGTCAGTGGAGAAATGGCGCACTCACCTGGCGCTGGTTTTTTCATTTGGGCTGGTAATCGGCTCTTTTTTGTTTTTTGCGTTTGGATTACCGCGTTATTATCGCTCAGGCGACCTGTGGAACTCGGTATTTCTGGAGATCATCGGTAATTCTCAAAACTCGGCACAGGATTTACGCGAACTGGGACTGCCACCTGACATGACTGTCTATGCAGGTAAATCTGCTTTTGCGGAGGGGGTTAACCGGAATGCATATGCAGAGTTTCAGCACAGCTGGCTGTACTTCAAGAGATTTAAATTCTACCTGTTACATCCGGCTCGTTTTATCAGCTTGATGAACAGCAGCACTTCAACAGCATTCGAGCTGCGACAATCGAACCTGGGGAACTTTTTATCCTCCGAAGTATTCGGTTCGTACGACCAGAGCCAGGCATTTTCGATATGGAGCAGACTACACGCTGGTGCTTTACCCAGGTCGGTATGGACGTTAATCCTGGTGTTCGTCATTAGCATTGGAGCGGTATGGGTGAAAATTAAGAAATTCGATCATGATAAATGCGGGGTATTGATATCTGAGCTACATGTCACCATCATCTTTATGGCTGTGCTCCAATATATTACTGTGCTCATGGCGGAAGGTACATTTGAGCTGGTGAAGCATATGTTCCTATTTTAACCTGCTCCTTGATATCAGTTTTATCTTTTAATCGCCTATTTAGCTGAAGCTTTAATCGGGGCATACCGCCGGAACCGAACAAGCCACCAACAAGGGAATTTACCGTTCATAAAAAATCCATCCGATGCGGGTTAAGACCTGACTCATCGGGGAGTGACTTATTCCAGACGCCCAGGCAGCTCCAAAACAGAGATTAATTTAGAAGTGCTAAATCGAGCGAGAATGGTTAAGTTACCTACCGCACCTGCCACCGGGAAGAGCCTTATCTGCCTTAACTAATCGGGCGAGGTCATATTCGGACCTTCTGAATGTATCAGGCATCAATTCTTGTACTTCTAAAAATATACTATCCTCAAGAATTTGACTTCACACCAATTCATCCGGTCAGAATTCGCATTAAAATTATGGTATCATGAATATCCCCAGGCTGACCGGATGATCGCGGTGGTCTTGTGCCATCGAGGAAAGTCCGCACTCCATAGAGCAAGGCGCCGGGTAACTCCCGGGACGGGGCAATCTGACGGATCGGGCCACAGAGACAAACCGCACTTTCACCTACGGGTGAGAATGTAAGGGTGAAAAGGTGGTGTAAGAGACCACCGGCGCAGGCGGTAACGTCTGCGGCCAGGTAACCCCCGCCTGGAGCAAGGTCAAGCAGATGCAATCCCAACGGGAGGAGATTGCTCGTCACCTGGATCGCAAGATCCGCAGCATCGGGTAGACTGCATGAGGCGTGAGGTAACTTACGCCCTAGAGAGATGGTCATCGGTGCGGGGAAACCTGCATGCACAGAATGCGGCTTACAGGCTGGCCTGGGGAAATTATTACTTAAATCTACTGGAACCACTGAATGCAGATCCTCCTCGCTCTGATCCCACTGCTGGCGTATTTCGGTATATTTATATATCTCAGTAACAAGTTCCCCTCCGATCCAACCCGCAGGGTATTAATCCATTCTGCCATCTGGTTCGGCTGTTACCTGGTGCTGAGCATGGAAGTACTCAGCATTTTCAGCTGGATCACCATCATGGGTCTGGTACTCACGTGGCTGCTGCCTGTAGTGTTATTCTTTACCTGGTTTTGGCGTAAGAAGGGGCAGGGGGAAAAAGTTATGCTGCCGCGTTTCCAGCTCCCGAGCAGTGGGTGGAACCGCCTGCTGATGGTGATGATTGCTGCAATCCTGGTCATCACCGCACTGGTAGCCTGGATAACCCCTCCCCAAACCTGGGACTCGTTGACGTATCATCTCAGCCGGGTGGCACACTGGGCTCAAGACCGGTCCATCTGGCATTATGCCACGGGGATTGACCGCCAAACCAGCATGCCCCCCGGTGCTGAAGAGCTGATCCTGAACACCTACGTTTTAACCCAAAGTGACCGGTTGGCAAACTTCCCTGAATGGGTGGCGATGGTGGGGAGCCTGATCGGAGTCTCACTGATCGCCTATTACCTGGGGGCGAAATCCACAGGTCAATGGCTGGCAGCTGCATTCGCCGCCACCATACCGATGGGAATCGTCGAGGCATCCAGCACGATTAATGATTACATAGCCACTTTTTGGGTTGTATGTGCCGTTGTGGAGGTGCTGGCGTATTATAAAAATAACGAAAATCGGTCCCTGGTTTATTGTTCAGCGGCTGCCGGGCTGGCGATATTAACCAAACCAGTGGCAGTGCCATTCCTCATCCCCTTTGCCTTATGGCTGGTTTACCTCATCACAAAGCGACACGGCATCGTCTCGTTATTTAAGTGGGGCGCGGTTGCTATACTCATCATCAGCTTGCTGAATGCCGGCTACCTGGTACGGAATTACATTACCTATGGCGCGCTCTCCAACCCGGTGGACTTCGAGACGCATTACAACCAGCTGCACAGCGTCCAGGGGTTAGTCGTAACCACGCTAAAAAACATGGGTGTGCACATGGGGTTACCATACCTGCCGCGACTCAATGATACCTGGAACGAGCTCATCCTTAAGACTGCAATCAAGCTTGGACTGGATATCAATGACCCGCGCATGACTGCCGTGGGTTACTTCCGTGTGTCGGCACCCTCAACCGCTGAAGATACTGTATCCAACCCATTTCACGCCTATTTGATCTTCGCCTTATTCATCTTGATGTTCTTTGTATTCAAAAAACATGGCTGGTCGTTGATCATATACGGTCTACTGGTGGCCTCCACTTTTATCCTGTTCAGTTTCATCTACAAATGGAACGTATTCGGCACACGCTACGACCTGGCATTCTTTGTAATTTTCGCCCCTGTCGCAGGGATTATCTTGGAAGGATTTGATAAATATAAACCGGGATACGTGATCATGGTCTTGCTGTTGCTCGCCTCGCTTCCCTGGTTGGTGAGCATTAAATCGAGATCGTTAATCGTTCGACCAGGGCATTCTTATCTGCAAAGCAGCATCTTAACAGAACCGCGCCAAAATATGTACTTTGCGAATGCGGGCTCAATCCAGGAGAGCTTAACTCAAATGACTGGTAAAATAAAGTCGACCGGATGTACTGACATTGGCATTATGCTGCTTGGGGATGATCCTGAATACCTGGTGTGGGAGTTAATGGGTGCTCCCCGGACCCCTGCGAATATCCAATGGATCGTCAGCAGTCCCACGTCCCGTTATTCACCACAAGATTTTCAGCCTTGTGCAGTAATTTGCCAGGACTGTGAGGTGAATCAAAATATCCGCGGTAATGTTTTTTCTGGGGAGTATGGTAATCTGCAGCTGTTCCTGAAGCCTCAATCTACCGAGCCATAATTCATGAGCGTGCCAAGACCACCGACTTCAAATAAGACCCTCCTGCGCCTGTACTTTTTACTTGCAGCAGTCGAAGGCGCGGTTGCATTGATCTATTTATTAGTCCTGCCCTCTGACCCCGGTGGGATCCTGTTGGGTTACTCTGCTGCCCGCGTTGCTATGATCTCCATCGCTCTGCTCGGGACGATTGCGTTCATCGTATTGACTTTCCGACCACCAGCCCGCCTGGCCAATTCTCTATTCGACGACCAGAAGGTGATTCCCAGGCTGTTGTTCGGGTTTTTGTGCCTCAGCCTGATCCTGGGTGGGTGGCTGTTCATTTACCAAACCGAGACCGTACTCAAACTGAACGAAGCTTATTTGAGTCGCCTGGCACCCTTCTTCGTTTGGGTATTCCTCCTGACTTTCCAGGCTGCAATGCTGTGGGTGTGGCGCTGGCATAGGCCTCGCCTCAAATTACAGCCCTATACATTGGATGCTGTTCTCTTGCTCATCATCTTCCTGCTCAGCCTGGGTAGCCGAAGCTTGCTTACCGGATATGGTCTGCCTTACCAGGCAGTTTGGGATGAACCGGTTACCTATGGTCCGGCGATTAATATGCTCACCACGCCCGGCCTTCGCCCATCAGCTGATGTACCAGGTTATGGCCGGGCTTCATACGGTGACCTGCCAATATATATTACAGCTGCAGCTGAGGTGTTTGGCCTGATGGATGGTTTGCGCTCGCAGCAAGTTGCGAGTGTGAAGGAATATGTTTCTCCGCCGCAAGGGGTGGCAAGCATATACCAGGCTGTAAACGAGACCGGTTTACCCTTGCGCATGCCTCGCTTGTTTTTTGCCCTGATCAACAGCCTCACGCCGCTGTTGGTTTACTTGATCTTGCGCCGATTTTTTGATGTGGAACCCTTGGCTGCCTTCGCTGGGGCGCTGCTCATGGCATTTTTAAGTCGTGATGTGCTGTATTATTCATCTTATATCCTCCCAGACGCACTCGCGGTCACGCTTTCCCTTGGCTTGTTTATTTCAGTCTGGTTGGCGATGGATCGGCGTCCTGCTCGCTGGACTGCCTGGCTGATCAGTGGGATTCTGGCAGGGATCATCATCAGTGTGAATGTCCGCATGGTCGCCGTGGTCATCGTCCCTTTCCTGGGATTACTGCTGGCGCGGCGCGTCAACCCCACCCAGGTTATGGTGAGCGTTGAACTGCAGCAGGAGCAGCCTCCAGCCGAAACTCCCCAGCCCCCAAGCGAGACGAATATTACCTCCCTCCTGATTAATGCTGCAGTGATCCTAGGCGGGATGGTGGTTGGTTTCGCAGTGACCTCCCCGTACGCCATCCTTGACCTTCCGAATTACATCCAACAGTGGACCTCGTTCTACTGGTCTCACGATTTAACTTGGGTACACCGCCTGGATAGCACTGCATTTTACCTGAAGGGTATATTCATGCCAGGGTTTGGGAGTCCGTACGTCGATACAAACGAAGGCAGTGTCGGTTTCGGCATTCCTGCCGGGCTGTTGGCAGCTGTTGGGATTTGTGGCATGTTGAAACGCCAGCCGAGACGCACCCTGGTGATGCTCATTTTTGCTGCACTGCAGCTCTATCTGATCACTCCGATCGTGCAGCGTTACACCCGCCACGCCCTGATGCTTTATCCCTTGGTAGCGATCGCAGCCGGAGTAGGTCTATCCATGATCGTGCGAGCACTTCAACAGCTCTGGCGAGACAGGGTTTCAAACCAGGGCGGCTACTGGAGCTCAGTTCAAAAAGCGATCCCTGCATTCGTTTTGGTGGTTTTTCTCATCATCTATGCTGGACAGATCTACCAGGTGGAGCGCTATATCGCCCGCAATATCGCCTATCAGACCAGCCAACAGAAGGCTGCCGATTACTTGGCATCAATGCTTAAACCTGGCGAAAAGGTCGGGATCCTGGATATTGTGCCATGGGTAGAGTCGGACTTGAACCAACACGGGATAAAATTTATTCGTGTCGGTTTGAACGACAGCATCGAGCAATGGCGGTCCAAAGGGTTGGCTTACGTGGTTGGCACCGACCGATTGAAGGATACATTCGGCTCGGCGGAAAATACCGCCTGGGCACAATCTGCAGGATTGAAGCGCATTGCTGAATTTGGTGGCACAACGATGAGCTACGACGGTTATCCGACCAATGAGCTGTATCTCTATGTTGCCCCGGTGACCGGTACTCCCACTGGTGATAATGCTGGTACAGGAGGGTCTCCTTGACCCCTCAACCTGCTGCGCAAAGCGATTTCGCTCGCTACACACAGGAGCGCCGTTGCCATTGGGACACGGTTGCAAAAAAATATAACGCACGGTTTAGTTTAAGCGGTTATTACCACCACCGCCTGGTAGAAATTTATCAGCATTTGATACCGCCGGGTCAGTCAGTGCTTGAATTGGGCTGCGGTCAGGGTGATCTGCTCGCCGCACTACAGCCCAGCCTGGGAGTGGGGGTGGATTTCTCCGCGGATATGCTGGACCAGGCTCGCCAGCGCCACCCTGATAAATCACTACATTTCATATTGGCTGATACACACAACCTCCCTATGATGAGTTCTGCCAAGCATTATGATCAGGCGCAATCTTTTTTCGATGTGATCATCCTGTCTGACCTGCTCAACGATGCCTGGGATGTGCAAGCCATCTTGGGTCAGGCGAAACACTTGTCTCACCCAGGCACCCGCCTGATAATTAATTCATATTCGCGCTTGTGGGAGATGCCCCTCACGATTGCTCAGAATCTGGGCCTTGCCAAGCCGACGTTGCTTTCCAACTGGCTTACCGTCGAAGATATCACTAACTTGGCAGGGTTGGCCGGTTTTGAAGTATTCAGGCATTGGCACGAAGTGCTGTGGCCTTTGAATACTCCGGGTGTGGAAGCGGTATGCAACCGCTTCCTTGTGCGTTTTTGGCCGTTCACCCAGATGGCTCTGACCAATATGATCGTCGCTCGCCCCATTCCATCTGAGGCTGATCAGGCAAGCGAGGCTTTGCTTCCATCAGTTTCTGTGATTGTCCCGGCGAGAAATGAAGCCGGCAACATCCCTGATATTTTCCTGCGAACCCCCAAGATGGGCAGGCAGACGGAGCTCATATTTGTTGAGGGTCATTCAAGCGATGACACATCTTCTGCCATCCAGAGTTGCATATCAGCTAATCCAAAGCGGTCTGCCAGCCTTTTTCATCAAAATGGTGTGGGCAAGGGTGATGCAGTTCGGCTTGGTTTCGAGCATGCGCGGGGTGATATATTAATGATCCTGGACGCCGACCTGACGGTCAGCCCGGAAGATCTACCGCGTTTTTACCAGGCTTTGTTCTCAGGAAGAGGAGAGTTTATTAATGGTGTCCGCCTGGTCTACCCGATGGGGAAGCAAGCCATGCGGTTTTTTAATTTCCTGGGCAATAAGTTTTTCTCGTTAACATTTTCTTGGCTGCTGGGTCAGCCGATAAAAGACACCCTGTGCGGTACCAAGGTGCTGTGGCGTAAGGATTACGAAAAGATTGCTGCTAATCGCAGCTACTTTGGTGATTTTGACCCCTATGGCGACTTCGACCTGCTATTTGGTGCGGTGCATCAGTGCCGGCGGATCGTCGACCTGCCGGTGCGTTATGGTGAGCGCAAATATGGTACAACCAATATTCAGCGCTGGAAACACGGTTGGTTGCTGTTAAAAATGCTTGGAATTGCCGCCCGGCGGCTAAAATTTACCTGAAATAGCGGAAGACTTTGGTTCCATCGACAAGCCTCTCATTCCTTAGCACACCCCAGAAAAGATTGAAGCTGGGACTGGTTATTTTTAATATCGGGATCTGGGCGGTATTCCTGTTCAATGGTCTTCTCCCATTGCTGAACATGACTGAAGAAAGCTGGCGTTATCCCGACTTCGTGCCCTACATCCGTCCTATCGGCACAGATTTTCGCGAAGGTTATTTTTACCCCGCTAAAATACTGCTCCAAGGGAAAAGCCCATACCTTGAATACCATTTAATTTATCCGCCATTTTCAGCCCTCTTTTCAGTTCCATTTCGGCTGTTCAATGTAGACACGGCGTATCTGATCAACGTCTGCCTGCTGTTTACTCTGAACATTGCCATTGTCGTTCTCAGCTTATCCATCGTCCATCGGGCTTTTGCGCCGCCTAAAAATGGACAGGATCCGCCAGATATACCTACCACCCTTCGTCTCAACCTGATGCCTCAGATGGCGGTGTATGCCATCACCTGTTATGGTTTTCTTTTCAGTGTCGAGCGTGGTAATATGGACACTTACCCGCTGTTTTTCTCCATCCTGGCACTCTGGATGCTTGCAAGGCCGACAAAAAGTATCACGGAGTTGTGGATATCAACTTTGTTGATCGCAATAGCCACCCACCTCAAGGTTTACCCGGTTGCCCTCTTCATCCTGGTTATCTGGAAGTATGGTTGGAAAAGCCTGTTGCCTATCCTCGTAATCAACCTGGGTCTGTTATTCAGCACAGGTCTGGCTAATGCACAGCAGTTCGTACACACAATCAGTCAATATACCGCCAGCCCATTCATCTGGGTCGGTAATCACTCGGCAGCCTCATTCGCCACTTACGTGAATAGCTACCTGGGTGATCGGATGGGCATCCAGTTTCCAAGCCTAATTTTTTACGCAATTCCATTAGCTTTGTGGGGGATTGGTGGCTATATCTTATGGCGGAAAGGCTTTTCACCGTCCAATATGGTGTGGCTATTTCTGATCACCGTTCCGTTGATGAGCGTCATCCCTACTGTAAGTCATGATTACAAGCTGGTCCTGATAACTCCCGTCACAGCCATGCTTTTATTCTGGGTGTTATCTGGCTCCAGCAGCAGGCCGTTGCGTGAGATGGCTGGTTATGTCTTTGCACTGTTGGCGTTGTTGGTACTGCTGTTCGTTATTGGGCGCTCTCCGTTGCTCCTGCCAACGCTGCTGAAAAACAAGTATCCGTTTATTCTGGCAGTCCAGTTGATCACCCTCATTGGTATTTATAAGCACAATTCGAGCTCACTTGCCTTGACTTAAATTCGCCACTCTCATGTCTGTCTCGAATAAAATTCCCCAGCTAAAATTATTCCCGGTCAACGAATATGTCGGAGTAAACCGCGACGACCCTATCCGTTTCTACAACACACCCATTTTCGGTGCATTGTATCGCCGGCGGGTTGAGCTTTGCCTGGCAGAGCTCAGTGGTGGGGAGCGTGTGCTGGAAGTAGGGTTTGGTTCAGGTGTGACCTTTCTCAACCTTGATGCAACATATCGCGAAATCAACGGGCTCGATTTAACTGCGGACGTGACAGAAATTGGCGCTTTTTTCGAACGTAAAGGGATCACGACCCACCTGCGTAACGGCAGTGTGCTCGCGATGCCGTACAACGATGATATGTTCGACAGTGTGCTGCTGATCAGCATCCTCGAACACCTGCAGCCTGCCGACCAGGTTAGGGCATTTTTAGAGATCTCGCGGGTGTTAAAACCCGGTGGGCAGGTGGTCTATGGTGTTCCGATTGAGCGTCCACTGATGGTATTTTGCTTCCGTATGCTGGGTTACGACATCCGCAATCACCATTTCTCCACTCACGACGATGTGAGTCGCGCTGCCGGGCAAGCCCTGCGCCTCGTCCGCATGATCAATATGGCAGGGCCCTTCAAACTTTTTGGTGGAATCTACCAGGTGGGCCACTATTGCAAGCCTTGATATGTTCGGTCTGGAGGAAACCTGCCATTTAATTTAATCCAATATTCTCAATTGGATCGAGTTGAGCACTATAATAGGTTAGAGCTTGCTCATCAAACAATTGAGAAGGCAGGGGGAGTGGGACGGTATAATAATTAAGTGATGACAAAGGGGAGCATCAGAAGTATAAAGCACAAAAGATATAATAGATCAGAATGGAATTTGGGGTACACGAAAGAACACGAAAAAACACGAAAATAGAGTGTGAATTGCATGGGAGCACACAATTGTAATTGTTCTCGAGGGCTAAGGAAATTACGGGCTATTTTGTAATCTTGTTAAGACATGATTTTTTAGCATAGATGGGGTTATGCTTTCGGGGTAATAATATGGTGTACAGGTTATCAAGCCAAGGGCGAAATCCATGGATACATATCCAGATTTGATCGACGAACAAGGCAACCAGGAATACTGCAACTCGTGGGAAGAGCTGCTTCAGTCCCGGCAACTGATCATTGCCTCCAACCACGGACCGGTCACCTTCCATACCGATGAGAATGGCATCATCCAGCCACAACGCAGTGGTGGAGGTGGGCTTGTGACTGCGTTATCCGGCATCGCCCAGCACGTCGATGCATGTTGGATCGCCAGCGCACAAACTGAGGAGGATAGGAACTGGCAGGGGGGATTGGTACCTATGGGCGATGGAAGCGGTTCGATACAGGTAAAGTTTGTGTCATCAGAAGAATCAGCCTATGACGGCTATTATAAGGTGATCGCCAACCCGCTGCTTTGGTTCCTGCAGCATTCCATGTGGGATATCTTCCGCTCGCCTACCATTGACCGCACCACGTGGCAGAACTGGCAAAATGGCTACATGGTGGTCAACCGGCAGTTTGCTGACGCCGTAGTAAAACAGATGCTGTTGAAACCACAACCTGCACTGGTGATGTTGCAAGACTATCACCTGTACCTGGCACCCTATTTCATCCGCAGGGTTTTCCACCCAAAGAAAAAATATACGTTGATGCATTTCATCCACATACCATGGCCCGGGGCGGAAGATTGGGGCTTCCTGCCTCCGCGTATGCGCCAGAGCATCCTGGAAGGGTTGTGCTCGGTGGACCTCCTGGGTTTCCAGACGCGCGAAGATGGCTTGAATTTCATCCGAACCTGTGAATCTCACCTGCCACGTGCCCATGTGAATTTCAAGCAGGGGCGGGTGTGGTATCGCAACCACACCACCCATGTACGCGACTTCCCGATCTCCATCGACGTGAAAGCACTCGAGCGCCAGGCCGAAATGGAGGAAGTGGCGGAACACCACAAGTCATTTTTAGAGCAGTACGGCGGCAATCCATTGATTTTACGTATCGACCGCATCGAGCCCAGTAAAAATATCGTGCGCGGTTTCCAGGCATTCGATGAGCTGCTCGAGCTGTACCCGGAGCACCGTGGCAAGGTCCAGTTCCTGGCATTGCTGGTGCCTTCACGGATGGAAGTGGAGGAATATCAAAATTATTTGAACGAATTGATGGGTGCTGCCGGTCAGGTGAATGCCAAATATGGGGATAGTAATTGGGAGCCGGTGCGGGTGATGGTGGGAGAAAACTACCCCCGCGCCGTGGCAGCAATGCAGCTCTACGATGTGCTGCTGGTGAATTCCATCGCCGATGGGATGAACCTGGTTGCGAAGGAGGGTCCGGTGGTCAACCAACAGCAGGGGGTGCTGGTGTTATCTGAGCGGACGGGAGCTCATCAGCAGCTCGGGACGGGTGCGCTGGTCATCCCACCACTGGATATCTCTGCCACCGCCAGCGCGCTGCACCAGGCGTTGATCATGCCCGCGGATGAACGGAAAGAGAAAGCGGAGCGCTTACGTAGCCTGATCGAGAGCGAGGATATCGTCGATTGGCTGTGCAAGCAGCTGCAGGTGGTTGTCGATCTGCGGTTATGAAAACGGCGATCTTGCATTACTCAATCCCTCCCGTGGTCGGGGGGGTCGAAGCGGTGATCCAGGCGCACACCTCGCTGCTGCTCGAGGCAGGCTACCCGGTGAGGCTGGTTGCCGGAGCCGGGGAGAAGAGTGCCTTCCCGGAGGCGGTGGAGTTCGTCCGCATCCCCGAAATGGATTCCCTCCACCCGCAAATCGTACATGCCAGCCAGCAGCTGGAAGCTGGCAGTATCCCGGATGATTTCGAAGTGCTTACAGCTGGCCTGGAGAGCTCCCTGGGAGCTGCCCTGCAGGGCGTGGATACCGTCATCATCCACAACGTTTTTACCAAGCATTTCAACCTTCCGCTGACTGTGGCACTATCGCAAATACTCGACCGGGGCAGGATCGGGCACTGCATTGCCTGGTGCCATGACTTCACCTGGACCAGCCCGCACTCCCGACGGAGCGTGCACCCCGGTTACCCCTGGGACTTGTTGCGCACATACCGGGAGGAGCTCACTTACGTAACCGTTTCACTCCACCGCCAGGCAGAGCTGGCAGGTTTACTGGGATGCCCGCCTGACCGGATCCACGTGATCTACAATGGTGTAGACCCAGCGGACTTGTTCAGCCTGTCTGAGCAAGGCAAGGCGCTCGTCGCTTCACTGAGGCTGGAGGAAGCCGATCTGATCCTGCTGATGCCGGTGCGCATCACCCAGGCGAAGAATATTGAGCTCGGATTGCAGGTGATTGCCCACTTGAAAGCCCAGGGTATCCACCCAAGACTGCTGGTCACTGGACCACCCGACCCGCATGACCCCGAAAACATGGCCTACTATCACAGCTTGCTGGATTTACGCCGCAGGCTGGATATCGAGCAGGAAGCTGCGTTTGTTTATTCTTTGGGTCTGCAAGCGGAGGCAGGGTATACCATCGGACTGCCCCTGGTGAGGGAGCTGTACCGGGCGTGTGATGCGCTGTTTATGCCCAGCCATAGGGAAGGGTTCGGGATGCCTATCCTGGAAGCGGGATTGAACGCCATGCCCATCTTCAGCACGGGAATCCCGGCGGCGGAGGAGATTGGCGGTAATGATGTGACCCGCTTTTCTGCTGACGCTCCCCCGCATCAGGTGGCAGGGCTCATTCTCAATTGGGCAAAAAGTAGCCCCACCCAAAGGTTGCGCCAGCGGGTGCGCAAGCATTTCACCTGGCAGGCAATCTTCCAACATGATATCCTTCCACTGTTGACAGAAGGAGAAAAAGTTTGAAGTTTTCGTCCGAAAATGAGCTGAACACGTGGGTGTCTGCATTGGATAGGTTATGGCTATTCCTCGATTATGACGGCACGTTGGTGGAGTTCACCCGTACTCCAGATATCATTAAACCGGATGCCAATGTCATTCAGCTGATCAAGCACCTGGCGGAGAAGAACCGCCTCAGGGTGGCGATCGTCAGCGGCAGGTGCATGCAGGATCTCCAGGCATTGCTGCCGGTGCAGGGGATCTTTATTGCCAGCACTTATGGGATCGAGATACAAACTCCGGAAGGGGATCTGGTGCAGCGGGAGGATTATACCCAGGTTAGACCTTACCTGGACCGATTAAAACCTCTGTGGGAGGAAGTCATCGATGGTCGGAAAGGATACTACCTGGAGGATAAAGGTTGGTCGCTGGCGTTGCATGCCCGCTTTGCTCCTGAGAAAGACGCTGTGCGGGTGATCTCCGCCATCCAGCAGACGTTGGATCAGGAGCTGATCACCGATGAATATCGTTTAATCAAGCATAAAAAATTCGTGGAAGTCAGCACCGCCATTGCCCATAAGGGCAAGACAGTCTCCTTTTTATTGAACAGCTTTCCGATGGAGGGGGCACACCAGCTGTACATCGGTGATGATGATAATGACGCCGAAGCCTTCCAGACTATCCACTCCAACGGGGGTGTGGCGATCTCAGTGGCGCAATACTTCGGCTATATCCGCTCCACCGGGGGAGATTATGTGCTCAAGTCACCCAAGGCGGTGCGCAAGTGGTTAGAGAACCTGTTAAACTGGTTTTAATGGTTTCCCGGAAGACAAGATCTGCAATTGGTTGGTGTTGAAGCATATTTGGTCTAGATCACAAACGTTAATTACTCACCACCTTGGAATTTTTATCAAGGAACGAATATGAATTTATCGCACAATATCTATTAAGTGTCTTTGCGAGTAGAGCGCTCTATGAATCCAAAGCATTTTACGAAATTCTGAAGCTCGACGAAGCAATCTTCCACAGACTTATATGGTCAAGAGTGAATGGAAAAACTTTTGAGCAATCTTGAAAAAGGAAGATTGCCACGACCAGCCAACTAAGTACGCTGGAGCGCTAGTCTTGCAATGACAGAACCTTACTTTCACCAAACAACAGTTAATCATTGCTGTTAGCAATTGCCTAAAGTGATTAATTACGCACAAACCTTTATAATATGGGTAAATGTTAATAAGGGATTTAGCCATCACTTTGTGAGGACGGTATAACATGAATGCAAATGCATTTCGTCATTTCTACGAATATCACTTCACTGAAAATCGCAAAATTTGGGAAAAATATATCTCATCCTTGTCCTATGACCAGTTCACCCAAAATGTGGACTACTCGCATGGGTCTGTTCGAAACCAAATCGTCCATTTAATGAATGTTGATGATGGATGGTTTAAAGAATTGCAAGGCCTTGAAAGCACAGATTTTCTTTCTCCAGCTAACATTGATGAGCGAGAAATCATCCGCGTTCACTGGGATAGGGTTGAGCAAGATATGCGCGGTTATCTGACAGAATTGCAGGACGATATGTTATTCCAAAAACCGATCACTTGGGGAGAAGACAAGGATCTTATCGTGTGGCAAGTGCTTATCCATGTGGCTAATCATGGTACCGATCACCGTGCCCAGCTGCTCAGGATATTGCACGATTTGGGTGTCAAAACGGAATCTCAAGATTACATTTTCTTCGTCTATGACAATCCATAGAGGTTAGTATTGTCTGCCAGGGGGTTTGTTCTCCCAGGCTGAGGTCGAGGCAATCGCGCCTCTTATCCAGCCTGGACTTATTGTTATGAAAACCTGATTCTGTCCAGAAATCCGATCGCGACTCAATTATTTCACTACGCAATTGAAAACATACCTAGATCCACATGGATCTTCTATACTTTTTTGCTTCACCTCACTCGAACTGACAACTCCGAACTGGTTTATCGTAAAAGTCCAATAAACTCACCTGTAGGTAAATTGAGTAGCCTTAATTGGATGTAGGCAATTATGCCTATACGCGCACCCGTCAGATGGCGCTCATCCCCGGCTGCCCGCTCCCGTATAATCTCTAAACATCCCCAATCGACGGAGGTATCTGGTTGAAGTCATCCACCTTGACAAAGGTAATATCAATTCTGGCAATCATTCCCATCTTCACTATCGTCCTTACGGGCTGCAGCGCAGGGTCCTCCACCTCGGGTGACCTGGCGATGGCGTCCATGGATGGCATGCCGGGTGATGTGAAATCCGCCCCGACGGTGGTTCAGCAAGCTTACCAGTATGCGGCTGCCAACCCTGATGTGATGAAGCAGATTCCTTGTTATTGCGGGTGTGAAGATATCGGGCACACCTCAAACTACTCCTGTTATATTTCCGGCGTCGACGGGAACGGAACCATCACTTACGATTCGCACGCCCTCGGTTGCTCCATCTGTGTGGATATCACCCAGGACGTGATGAGATTATCAAAACAGGGTAAATCCCCACCTGAGATCAAAACCTATATCGACCAGACCTACGCCCAGTATGGTCCATCCAACATGCCGTAATCGGACTGACTTATTCTCATGAGCTCAAATCACTGGTGGCATTGGGTTTTACTTGTTGGGCTGGCGTTGTTGGTCATTTTCATGCCCATCCCGGCAGGAGCAGCCGCGCCCACTGAGCGCACCTTTCGTATTGAAGCCAGCCGTTTCGAATACAGCCCACCCGTGCTCAAGGTTAATCCGGGTGACCTGGTGACCATTGAGCTGGTGGCAACCGATGTGGTGCATGGCCTGGCTATCGATGGATATAACATACATACCACGGCCGATCCAGGCAAGCCTACCAGCATCACCTTTACCGCAGACCGAAGCGGCAGCTTCCGCTTCCACTGTACGGTGACGTGTGGGAATATGCACCCCTTCATGACCGGCAAGCTGGAAGTTGGGCAAAACACTTTCTTGTGGCGGGCAATCGCCCTGGTGTCGCTAGCCCTTTTTGCAGGGGTATGGAAGGGGCGAAAATGACTCGCCTGCAGGAATTCCCCTGGGTGGAAGACAAAGTGATCGAGGTTCCCGCAGCCCAACCTCTCCGTGATCAGACTAACCCATCACGCATCAACCTGTACCGAATCCCCTGGCTGCGGGCAGTTATCGAGAATCGCTGGCCGCAGTTTGCCTTGCGGGCACTCATGCTGGCAGGTTTCGTGTTCACCATCGCCACTGGTCTGTTGGGATCTCGCGTGGGTAGTCATAATTTCGCCATCATCATGGTGTGGATCGCCTGGTGGACGACGCTCAAGCTGGGGTTCATCCCCCTGGGTGGGCGTTCGTGGTGCAGCGTCTGCCCCATCTCGCTGCCAGGTGATTGGCTGCAGCAGGGTGGGATCATGGAAAAAGGGACTCGCAGGCTGGGGCTCAACCTGAGATGGCCGAAGCGCCTGCGGGGATCCTGGCTGCAGTCTGGTGGGTTTTTACTGATCGGCATGTTCAGCGCTCTCACCCTGACCGACCCGCGCATCACCGGATGGGTGCTGTTGGCGATTTTTGCCCTGGCAATCGGCATGAGCCTCGTCTTCGAGAACCGGGCTTTTTGTAGCTACATCTGCCCGATTGGCGGCTTCAGCGGGATGTATTCAAAGGCTGCCCCGGTGGAAGTGAAGGTGATCGACAAGGAAATATGTGCCAGGCATGGAGACAAATCCTGCTATAAGGCGTGCCCATGGGGAATTTACCCGGTGGCGATGAAGGACAGCTCAGCCTGTGGTCTGTGCATGGAATGCCTGCGTGCCTGCCCCAAGGATAACCTGGCATTGAACCTGCGTCCCTACGGAACCGACCTTGGTCAATCAGCCCGCTCATCCCATCTTGATGAGACTTTCCTGGCGCTGATCATGCTTGGTTCAGCCCTGGTGTTCTCGGCAGTCTTCCTGGGACCGTGGGGCTGGCTGAAGTTGAGCGCCTATCACATCGGCTCGCAGGCGTGGGTGGCGTATACCGTCGCGTTTCTGGCACTAAACCTGTTGATCCTGCCCGCTGCCTTCACCTTATGTGTGGCAGCGTGGAAAAAAATCAGCCGGAGCAGCCTGCCGTTGAAGCGCCTGGTCAACAACCAGGCCCAGGGGCTGCTTCCGTTGGGGTTATTAGCCTGGATGGCATTTACCATCTCCTTTGCCCTCCCCAAGCTTAATTACATCTTGACCGTTTTAAACGATCCTTTCGGGTGGGGATGGCGCTTATTGGGAGCCGGTACCCTCACGGGGAACCTGGATGTGTCGCGCTTCAGCCTGCTATTGCAAATCCTCCTGCTGGTGGTTGGTGTGTTCTGGTCTGCCCAGTTGACCAGGAAATTGTCCAGCGGAGATGGAAAGAAAATCTCTTTACCGAATATCCCGGTTCTAGCATTTTACCTGGTGTACGCAGGCGCATTCGCCTGGCTGCTGGCAGGATAGTCGATGATTAAAGAGTGGATCGCCCGTTTCATCATCATCCTGGGATTGGCAGCAGTGATCTCCATCCCGGTGATTAAAACTGTGCACAGCTCAAATGCCATCGTGCTGCACGCCCGCATGGCTGAAAAAGGCGGCTGGACTCCCGAAAACCTGACCGTGGCAGTGGGAGAACCGCTCCATCTGCGGCTTACCTCGGATGATGTATCCCACGGTTTCGCCGTTGGTCAGCTCGACCAACCGGCTGTCGAGATCAACCCGGGTGAAATGACAGACGTCACCCTGGTGTTCACCAAACCGGGCAAGTACACCTTTTATTGCACCCGCTGGTGCAGCTTGAATCACTGGCGCATGCGCGGTACGATCGAAGTCACCGGCCCTGCGGCAAATGTAGAGCCGGTGAAGCCGCCCCTCTACGTCACCCTGGGACTGGATCTCGATGCAGCCCATATAGCTGCGCTCACACCTGCGACCATCCCATCAGCCTGGTCGGGAGCTCTGCTCAACCGCAGTGTGCCCGAAAGCTACACCAACCGCGAGTATTACCTTTCGCACACCCCCATTGACCTGTGGTCGGCTTTGCGAGCTGAAGTGGAATTCACCGACCTGACCAACCAGCAGGTGTGGGACCTGGTCGCCTGGGTGTGGCAGTCTAACACCACCCCTGAACAGGTGAAGGCTGGTGGTGAGCTGTTTGCAGCCAATTGCGCTGCCTGCCATGGAGAGCAGGGAGCCGGTAATGGGGTCTTTGCCGACCAATTAGCCGCTGGTTCAGCGAATCAAGATTCAAGCCAGAGCATGGGTGAGCACACGCAACGACCAATAAACTTCACCGACCCTTCTACAATGCTCTCTGCCAGTCCCGCCCACTTGCAGGGCAAGATCATCCGCGGCGGCATGGGAACAGGTATGCCCTCGTGGGGTGCAATTTTTACCGAAGACCAAACATGGGCACTTATTTCATATCTGTGGACATTCCAAGTTAATTCGGAGGTAACACCATGAGTCAATATAAACAAAAGAAAGTTCTCAGACGCCATAGGAAGAAACAGCGTTGGCCGTTGTTCATCCTTCTAGCTGGTGGTTTGCTATTGATCGTCGGCGCAGTGTTCGCCTTTCGGAAGCCTTCCGGTCCAACGGCAGGTATCGAAGTGACTGGATTGCCCAGCCTGAAAGTGGACCGCGAAAAAGTGGATCTGGGTAATGTCAAGCTTGGACAGACCGTGGAAGTCAAGTTCACCCTCACCAATGTGGGTGACAAGACCCTGCGCTTCAGTAAAACACCCTATGTTGAAGTCTTGGAGGGGTGCTGACCCCCTACTCCTACCATCGGTTCGATGGCACTCAAACCCGGGGCTTCAACTACCCTTGATATGAAGTTCATGATGCATGCCGGAATGGATGGTATGCATGACTTCCGCGTCCACCTCCCCAGCAACGATGCAACCTGGGGTGACAAGACCCTGACGGTATTATCTAACTGGGGACCGTAGTGAAAATTGTGATTCACTTCACCGCTGCTGGATGGACGAATCGCTCGAACAACCTGGTAGAAAGACTGCCAGCCGCGGTAAGCGGATGAGGTTTCACCACGCATATCCGTATGCGGTGAAATACCAGGATCAACCATTGGTATGGTTATGAACGATCATTCTGCATTCATAATGTTGGCTCAGCCCTGTGACGAGGCTGTGGAATGGCTGTCTCGCGTGGCAGGTCAGGCAGGCTTATCGGTGCTGCGCACCTTTGACCTGCAGATAGCTCGCCAGGCACAGACGGTGTGTCCTTGCCCGCACCATGGGACCGAGCAATGTGACTACCAGATGGTAGTGCTGTTGGTGTACCAGACCGGGCGTGAACCAGTGGCGATGATTGCCCATGGTTACGGCGGGCAGACCTGGCTCTCGGTGGTGGACACTCCACAGCAGCGGGCAGACCCAACCCTGGTTACAGCAATACTGGGAATGTTCGACTCCGCATTTCTACCTTCCGTAAACCTGATCAATCATCCACCCGCTGGTTAGGTCTATTAAAAGTACCTAGTGACTGTAAGCATCCAAAGTATATGTTAATAAAGTAGGAGATTGATTATTGGCAGCGCCCAAATCACCTTTTATTGGTTTAACCCCTTTTCTGAATATGTAGCTACGCAATCTGCTCTTAATCCCAGCTTTTCCTAAGGAGAATGAACATGTCAGATCAAATCCAAGGCTCAACTGACGAAAGCCCATCTCAGGGCGATAAATCTGGTTCCAGGCTGGCAGCTCACCGGCGGCAATCTGTGGCGATTAAATCTCTGCTGCTGCTGTTGGTTTTTGCTCTCGGGGGCGGAGGCGGCTACATGATTGGGCGTCAATCGCTGCACATCATGGCACCCACCAGCGAAGCACAAAGCCCGGTCCAAAGTGAACCACAAACCCAGACCGATGCCATGTCATTGATGGGTGAGATCAACCCGCCGGAGGGGTATAAAGTGCCGGTTGTGTTTGGCGATATTGGTCCTCAGTTGTTGGCTGCCGGGGCGATCGACATGCCCCAATTCGCCGGGCTGTATAAGTCGCAAAACAAGCCGCTGACGGACGAGCAGATGACCATACTATCTAAAGGCACCCAGTCTGAGGTGGTGTTCACACCTGAAAATGCCTACTTCTTGTTGAATTTCTTCTGGGCACTGGGTTTGACCAACCAGAATGCCATCCTTACCGATGGTCCGATGATGTCTGGTGGGAAAGACAAGGTGGGTGGTTTCGCTTCCACTGGTGGGTGGACGCTTGGATCCAAACAGGCTACCGATTTATACGCCAGCACTAAGATCATGACGTTAACGGATGAGCAGCAAGCGAGGCTATTGCAAGTGGCTTCGGTGGTATACCGCCCGTGCTGCAACAACCCCACCCACTTCCCAGACTGCAACCACGGGATGGCGATGTTGGGTTTGTTGGAGCTGATGGCTTCGCAAGGTGCCTCCACGACCGAAATGTTCGAGGCGGCAAAATATGTGACCGCCTTCTGGTACCCGCAGCAGATGTTGGAGCTTGCAACCGCTTTTAAGGCCGCCGATAAACAGGAATTCGCCCAGGTGGACGCCAAGACTGTGGTGAGCTATCAGTATGCCTCCATCTCTGGCTTCCAGGCAGTGCACCAGTGGCTGACGCAAAACGGATTGCTTGAGCAGGCACCCAGCGGCGGCGGGAGCTGCGGGGTTAAATAACCCTGCTGGGTTGCGCTGATACACCCATCGAAGGAAATTGTCGTTTAGCATTTGAAGTGATCATAAAATGAAAGTATTTCTACGTCGATATTGGATCATCCCATTGAGTATTGCCCTCGGGGTTTACGTTTACTTGCCGTTCCTGGCACCGGTGCTGATGAATGCCGGGCAGGAAGGTGCGGCCAAAGTGATTTACTTCATTTATTCCTTCCTATGCCACCAGCTGCCAGAGCGCTCTTATTTCCTGTTCGGAAGGCACTTCACCTACTCACTCGCAGAAGTTCAGCACGCGTGGCAGCAGACGAATAACCCGATCATATTGCGCCAGTTCCTCGGGAACACAACGATGGGCTGGAAAGTCGCCTGGTCTGATCGGATGGTTTCCATGTTCACCAGCCTGTGGGTGGTGGGCCTGGTGTGGTGGCTGCTGCGCCGGAAGCTGAAGCCATTGCCGTGGTGGGGTCTGGTGTTATTCCTGCTGCCCATGGCAATCGATGGTGGCAGCCATTTCTTCAGTGACCTGGCAGGGATTGGGCAGGGATTCCGCTATGGCAACCAGTGGCTGGCACAGCTCACGTTCCATAACTTGCCATCATCCTTTTATTCTGGTGAGACTTTCGGTTCGTTTAATTCACTAATGCGTTTATTAACTGGCGTGCTGTTTGGTATAGGCATCGTCTGGTACACTTATCCATATTTAGATCGTGCAATGACCACACAAGGACAACCCATTGGATCCGGACTTGCTTCGGGTCCGGTTAAGAAACCAGAGAAATCTACCGTATGACCGCAAAACCTGAGCCGATCGGCGTACTCCTGGCAGACGACCATGCCATCGTCCGGGCTGGCATCCGCCAATACCTGGAGCGTGCCGGTGATATCCGCGTCGTGGGGGAAGCCGACGACGGTGAGATGGCGTGCAGTATGATCGCCCAGCAACAGCCGGATGTAGCCGTGCTGGATATCCAGATGCCAAAATACAGCGGTATTGAAGTCACGCGTTGGGTGAGGGCAAATTTCCCCCAGGTGGGCGTGCTGATCTTAACCGCTTACGATGATGACCCTTATGTGCTGGCTGTCTTACAGGCAGGCGCGAACGGCTACGTGCTGAAGACCGCCTCCCCGGGAGAGCTCATCCAGGCGGTGCGGGATGTAGATGCCGGTAAATCGGTGCTGGACCCGGCAATCACCCGAAAGCTGCTTGCCCAGCTCAGCCATCCCAGGGAACCGCTGCAGGTGGAGCAGCTAACGGAGCGCGAGCTGGAAGTGCTTTCCCTCACTGCTAAAGGCTATACTAATAAAGCCATCGGGCTGCAGCTTGGCATCAGTGACCGCACCGTCCAGGGACACCTGGCTCATATCTTCAACAAGCTGCAAGCTGGCAGCCGGACAGAAGCGGTCATGCGAGGTGTCTCACTGGGGTGGATATCACAGACGATCGGGAATATCGCCGAAGAATGAAAGTTAGTTTATGAAGGCGTCAAAACGCCCAAAGTTCAAGCTAAAACGCCCCGCGCTTGGCTTGGTGTTGCAGCTGTTTGCGATTATCCTACTTCCGCTGACCATCTTGCTGGTGGCGATCACTTTTGGCAGTATTAGCATCCACCAACAAGCTATGCGTTCAATGGTTGGTGATCGAGACGCGCGTGCCGTGCAGACCGCAGCAGGTGCGCTTAATGCGCAGATTGATAACCGGCTCAGAGAATTGCAGATCATCGCTGAGATGCTTGCAGCCAATGCCACCCAACCCATAACCACCACCCTGGAAAGTATGAGCGCCTTGATGCCCGATTTCGATGCCGGCGTTGCCATATTCAACCCACAGGGGCAGCTGCTGACAATGGGAGCATCTCAACCGCAATGGTATGCCTGGAGCGCGGATTCGGGCTGGCAGAATTTATTTTCTAAGCTCAGCTCAGACCCCGGTAAGCTAGTTCTCACCTACAATCCAACGGATGGCGAAAGGCTTGGCTTGATCTCATCGAAGCTGAGCGATGGGAGCCTGGTCGTGGGCGCCTTTTCGACTGATAAGTTGATCCGTTCCACCCTGGGCGATATTCTGCCACCAGATAGACAGTTATCCATCTGGTTGGTGGGCGCGGATGGTCAGGTGGTGTATGATACGGGAGGATTTGGCGACCAAAACCCTGACCACCCGGGCGTGGCAGAAGCGCTACAAGGGAAGAGCGGCACGGTTTATGTGAACGTGGATGGCGACGAGCACGTGACGGCATACAGCCCGGTGACCTCCACTGGATGGGCGCTGATCACCGAAGAATCCTGGCAATCGGTTTCCACACCCGCCTTAAGGTCGTCACAGCTCGCACCGTTGGTGCTCGTGCCGGTAGTGTTCATCATGCTGTTGGCGCTGTGGTTTGGGGCTAGCCAGGTGGTAGGACCTCTGCGCCTGCTGGAATCCAAGACTGCCACCCTGGCAGCCGGCGACTTTTCCACCATCCAACAACCTGTAGGAGGGATCGCCGAGATCCAGCACCTGCAAAAAGAGCTGGTACGGATGGCAGACAAAGTGCAGGATGCCCAACGCAGCCTGCATGGTTACATCGGCGCCATCACCGAAGCCCAGGAAGATGAGCGCCGTAGATTGGCGCGTGAGCTGCACGATGATACCTTGCAGGCCTTGATCGCTCTCAAGCAGCGGGTGCAGCTGGCACAGCTCGAGCTTCAGCCTGCATCGAATGAAGCTGCCCCTGAATCTGTTGAGCTGGGCGAGATCATGCAGCTCACCGAGCAGACGATTGAGAACCTGCGCCGTCTCACCCGGGCGATGCGACCGGTATACCTGGAAGACCTGGGTCTGGTGCCAGCGCTGGAGATGCTGGCGAGGGAGACCGGAGAAGGGGCGGGCATCAGCGTGGAATTCCAGCACCAGGGGACGGAAAGACGGCTGCCAGCCTCGGTGGAGCTGGCACTTTACCGCATGGCACAGGAAGCATGTAGTAACGTATCCCGGCACGCCCAGGCGAAGCATGCTTTGCTGAGCATCAATTTTTTGCCCGACAGCGTAATATTAAAGGTGGAAGACGACGGCGTGGGTTTCAATTTACCGGCTATCCCCTCGGAATTCGCGGCCCATGGGCATTTTGGACTGCTCGGACTGCACGAGCGGGCAGAGCTGATCGGTGCCACGTTATCTATGCGCTCATCGATGGGCAAAGGCACCAGCATAATGGTCTCTCTTCCGGCGTAGCTGTCCACCGAATTTAAAAATGAATAAATGGTTGGTAACTTATCCTCGGGAATTTTTGCCCCCAGGATTAGCGAATTAAGGGATTGATTACCATTTACCGGTATCAGGATAGGAGCTTATAGCATGTCTCGATCGATGATAGTATCCGCTTTTTTAGTCGTACTGTTGCTGGTTGCCTGCGGTGGAGCTCAAACCCCCAAGGCGACGATGGCAGTGGTTGGAAAGCCTGTTGATGTAGCTGGTGGAAGCTACACAGACGTCAGCGTCGGCGAGCTGCAATATATGCTGGCGGATAAGGATTTTTCCCTGGTGAACGTGCATATCCCTTTTGACGGTAATATCGCCAAAACCGAATTGTCCATCGCATATGACCAGGTGGCGCAGAACCTGGATAAGCTGCCCGGTAAGGATGCCAAAATCGTTCTATACTGCCGCAGTGGGCGGATGAGTGCGATTGCCGCTGAAACATTGGTTGGACTGGGTTATACGAACATCTTCAACCTGCAAAGCGGGATGGCAGCCTGGGAGCAAGCCGGTAATAAGATTGAGCGATAAGCAGTTCATCTGCAATTAATGTATTTGTGCTATAACGATATTATTAATATGGAAGGAAGTAAACCGTATGGAAATAGACCTCGTGTGTGGAATGGAAGTAGACCCAAAGACCGCCGCAGGCGAATCAGTATACATGGGAAAAACCTATTATTTTTGTTCGCCCGGCTGCAAACGCGATTTTGACAAAGAACCGCAGCGGTATGTAAATGCTGGTATGCCCCATGATGGACACGTGCATGGGCATGCTGCCTGATGAAAACATTGCGTTTATAAGGTGATTGACTGTTATTAGTTAGCGAATGGAATGGGACATGAGGGTGGGAATTATTAACAAGCTATATGGCGGATAATCTGATCCGTTATTTGGCGCTTATCGGATGATATTGAAATGTGTAGAATGTAGGGGTTCGTTGGAGGTTTGATATGATGGTCGGAACATTTGGATTTGGATGGATATTAATGGTACTCATGATCGGCTTGCCAATCTTGGGAGTTGTCATATTGCTGCTGGCTGCAGCTGGTTTCTTTCAAAATAGGTCACTAAATGCTGTTCCAATCAGGGAACAATCACGGGAGAACCGAAACTTGCCTTCCCCAACCATAAAATCACCAGTCACCGGGCGTTATTGCGCCCATTGCGGCACAGAGCTGCAAGCAGATTGGACCCACTGCCCGCAGTGTGGAGCCGCGGTGTAATTGGTTTGTGAGTTGGAGAAAAACATATAATCTAGAAAATCATCGTAATTACTCACCCATTTTGTCATTGCGATAAGGACGCTCTCAGAATCCACGATTCCATGTACACTCCGAAGTCCTTAGAAGCAATCTGCTCTGTGTTATATTCATAATCACATGTGGTTTCTACTCTTGGTAAGTAATTACAAATCATCGATATCAGGGGGCAAATCTGCGTTCAAGCATAAAATAAGGATCGGAAATGCACACATCCAACCGTTATATACCTGCTTTAAGGTATCGTTTTCTGACGCCTTTCTACGACCCAATCCTAAAAAAGGTCACGCGGGAAGACGTCTTTAAAAAGACGCTCATAGATCAGGCTGCATTGGAACCCGGGATGCGCTTGCTCGACCTGGGCTGTGGCACCGCGACGCTCACCATGATGGTCAAACAAATGCACCCACAGGTGGAAGTGATCGGTTTGGATGGTGACCCGGCGATCCTGGAGATTGCCCGCCGGAAGGTGTCGCAGGCGGGTTTGAATATAACCCTTGAACAAGGGCTGGCGTTTGAGCTGCCCTACCCAGAAAATTATTTTGACCGTGTCATCTCCAGCATGGTGATGCATCACCTATCTGGTGATTACAAGGGTCGCACGATGCACGAGATACGCCGGGTGCTTAAGGAAGATGGTGAATTCCACATGGTTGATTTTGGTGTACCTGCCAATCGGTATTCTCGCCTCACCGCCAAGGTCATGCGGAATTTTGAGGAAGTGGATGATAATCTCCAGGGCAGGATCATCAACTATATCCGTTCAGCCGGGTTCAGCTGGGCAGAACAGACCGGTCGATCGGATAATTTTGTCGGTACGCTGGCGTTTTATAAAGCTGTAAAGTGAACCTGGTTGACTGATATATACTCAAGACACGATATTCACTGAGATTCCCGTTGTTAGAGATAAATAAGCGCTGTCCTTTACGGTGTAATTCCGATCGAATTAACCGATTTCTATTTCGTCTCCATGATTTAAAATCTAAATCTCCGATAAGAGACACGGATCAGCCTCTTTATAAGCAAAACGGCCTATTTCGAAAATTCCAATGTAGCGCTAAGATACGTTGAAAGAATGACTATGGTTTTCTAAGAATGATTGGGGAATTCTTCCCCGCAGCTTGCCAAGGCTCTCGGGGAAGCCTTTTTAATTAAATCAACATCATTTCCCGATGGCTAGCACTCAAAATTTCGTAGCGCATCTTCCCCCCACAGTACTCCTCCACCAATCCCATCACCTGGTTGGCGATCACATGCACCTCCTCCAGCTCCACCGGAGGCAGGCGGTCGATGTTGATCTCGACGCTCACTGTCTCCGGTAGGGTGAGGGTGTAATTCGCCTGGCGCCAGGTCCAGCGGCGGGTGAGCACCGTGTTACCTGCCGCGAAGATCACCTCACCGCGCATGGGATGCTCAACTTCCGTTGAGCCAAATGGCACGAAATCTTCTTCCCCGGTTGCCAGGCGCAAGGAGATATCCTGGGTGAGCTCGTCGATGGAGTGCCCACCCACCGGCAGGATGTGATGTAGTGAGACAATGTTGCCAATATCCACCAGGGCGTTGATGCTGGGCAGCAGGTCGCCTCGCATAGCCCGCCTCGTCATCGCTTCAATGGAGGAGCGGAACTCACTCGGCTTGGCACCAAAGGCCTTAAAGGCTTCGCGCCAGGGTTTTATGCGCGGGTGCTCAGCAATGGTTTCAATGTCCACCTGCTCACGCACTGAGGCTTCAGCCGCGCGTAACAGCTGGACTAATTTATCGGGGGAAGGACCATTGTGTACCCCATACGCTACAACTACCCCCCGAGCATAACCGGGATATTTATCAAAAATCTCTGCAGTGATGGAATAAGTCAGACCTTGCATCATGGAGCTTCTTTCTGAGCCTTATGGGTTGTTTTCGCTGCGAACGCTCAATCTCACCTTTAATCACAGCCCTGATAAGCTGGAGCCGACTGCGACGTGGATGCCTTTTTGGCGCAGGAATTCCTCCATGGCGAAGAGGAAATCCACCAGGTATTCACGGGTGGATGCTTTACCCAGGTGACCCACGCGGAAGATCTTTCCCGCCAGCTCGCCCAGGCCTCCAGCAATGGCGATGCTATGCTGGTCTACCAGCCAATTGCTCAGCTCACTAAATTCAAACTCAGGGCGGCAGTAAACACCGGTTACGATAGGGGATGCAAACTCATCTTTGACGAACATCTCGTAGCCCAGGCTGCGTAACCCCATCCGCACTGCGCAACTTGCGTGCAAGTATTTCTCGAAGTGGGCTTCGAGACCCAATTCGACGATCTTCTTCAGGCTAGTGCGCGCCGCCAGAATGATATTGGTCGGCAGAGTCACCGGGGTGGGGTGCCAGCTGCCCCATTCGGTGGCATACTGGCGCCAGGTCTTCAGGTTGAGGTACCAGCCGTGGTTGGTCTGGGCGTGACTGTCCACCAGCTTCCAGGCGCGCGGTGATACGCTGATGAAGCCGATCCCGGGAAGGGCTTCCAGGCATTTATTGGGTGTGGTCACACATACGTCGATGCCCCATTCATCCACGCGTATATCCACTCCACCCATCGAGGAGACCGCGTCCACCACCACGGTTTTACCAGCTTCGCTTGATAACGTGGCAAGCTCGCGCAGCGGGTTCATCACCGTGGTCCCAGTCTCGTGGTGCACCAATGCCACCGCTTTCGCATCTGGATGCGCTTTGAGCAGCTTGCGTAAATCATCAACGTCAAGCGGTTCGCCCAAGGGCGCTTTCAAGCTGACCGTCTCTAAGCCGTAGCCGCGGGCGATCAACGCCAGGCGCTCGCCAAAGAAACCGTTGTCACCCACGATGATCTTTTCACCACTCGCCAGCAGGCTGCCGATGGCCATATCCATCAAGGCAGAAGCTGGTCCGGGTACGAAGAATATCTCGTTTTCTGTTTAAATATTTTATTTAACAGCCCTTGGGTTTCATGATAAATCTCCATCCATTCGGGTCCGTAATGGCGTATGACCGGGGTAGCCAGGCTGTCCAGCACATCTTCATCCACATCGCCGGGTCCGGGGGTGTACAGCTTGAGGTGCTTGACCATGTCATTCCTCTCCGTTAACCCGTACCAGCTCCACCTCAGCCAGGTGCAGGAAATCAAGCGTGTTTTCATCGATGCGGTATTCCTGGTCATACACGATCCGCACCACCCCGGCGTTGATCAGCATCTTGGCACACTGGATGCACGGGAAGTGGGTCACATAACAGGTGGAACCCTTGGTGCTCACGCCGTGAAGCGCGGCCTGGATAATGGCATTGGCTTCTGCGTGGATGGTGCGCACACAGTGACCCTCCACCATCAGGTGACCGGCCTCATCGCAGTGGGGCAGACCTGCCGGACTGCCATTGAAACCGGTGGTCAGGATGCGCTTTTCCAGCACCATCACCGTGCCAACGAACGCCCGGTCACACGTGCTGCGCAGCGCCACTACGTGTGCTATCTTCATGAAATAATTGTCCCATTCAGGTCGCATGCTTCCTTCTTTCAATATCTTGTATGTCTTATTCTACTCCACCCATTACTTGTTACTGATGATGACCACCATCGAGCTGTGGGTTACACCCGGTTGGATGAGCCTGTTGGCAACCGCGATCATATCAATCGGCTCGAAGGTGCTTACACTCTCGTTAAACGAGTCCAGCTCGCTGGCGTCTATCCCTTCCCTTAAATTCGCCAGGAGTCCTTCAAGGTTCACATACATGGACGGGTGCATCCCAGCCGGTAAGGCGTGGATTACTCTTTGGTAGCTTGCACTGTTCACCAGGCTTGTATCACTTGAGGTCGATGTCTGGAGTGCATCGATATCGGTGCCAAGGGTAAAGTAACCGTTGCCCTGCCCGAATACTAGCGTCGGATAAGCATCACCAATATTCCCAATCGTATAATATGTAATCCCATCTCTTTGTTGATTTTCAACGTCTATTCCCGTACTATAACTCACAAAATTCAATTTGTCCGAAATGGACTGGAGGTCAATGTTGTCATCCGACTGTACCAGCAATCCGACTGCCAGGTTTAAATCGGCTTGATCGGGCAGGATTCCTTGGGATGATGGGACTGCATAAACTGCCCATTCTCCGGTCAGATGGTTTAATAGGTCATCTTGTAATGAAAAGCCAAATGCCTGCTCAAAATAATCAAAGATGTAACTGTTCTCCGATGGGTCCCCGGCCGCGAAACTCAAAAAGCTCTGTGTGAAAAGTTCGAAGCGAGAATTCGCCAGGTAGACGATGGTTTCTTGGGGGAGTAACTGGATCGTCTCCAAGGGTGCCATGTAAAGTTTCTGCGTCAGTTCCACGTCGGCTGTGGATTGGGAAGTGACATCCAGGGTGGAATAACCGTCAAAGCGCAAGCCTTCTTGAATGGATGTCACGCTCAACAGCATACCTGACCATGGGTTTGATAATGGGCTGATGGTTGTCACAGCAGATTGTGCTAATCCCCCAATCTGCAGATTTTCAGTCAGGCCGCTGACAGCATCATGACTCAGGTACATGCTGGCGGACCAGGTTCGGGGACGAACATCGATCAGCCGGTCATATTCCGCCTGGGTTGAGAGGGTTTGGCTTCCCGGTTTATCGATGGCATTTTTGAGTGTTTCCAAATCCGATGCGATGAGGACCATGCGCCCAGTCCGTCCAAAGGAAAGTCCACTCTCTCCTCCCGGTGTAAGCTGAACCATAATGTTCACTCCATGATAGGTCTGTTGGTTGAAGGTCATATTTTGGATATCTGTCAAGTTGCCATGTAATGACTCGAGGAAAGCATCTGCGCGGGATAGATTGCGCGCTTCCAGGGCGACCATCCAGCCTGTGGGGTCCAGCCCTCCAAATTCGTCTTTATGGAAACCCACAGCGCCTATCCCTGCATATTGTCCCACCCACGGGCTGATATCTTCCGGGATTTTTATCCCAGTCCCTTGTTCGATTTCTCGGAGCAAGTCGGCAAACAGACCAAACTGCTCAGCCTGGGATGGGTCAACTTGCACATGCAGGAATTCATAACCCAGGGATGACCCTGTGCTTGTCTCTGCAGGTGTAAATGGTGTCAGCCGGTTATCAATCCTGGTCAACAAGGCATTACCAATATTGAGTGACAAATAAACCCCAGTGTCAGCCGGCATCACCTCAGCAACGGCATCATAACTGCCGTTCAACCGTCCCCATAAGTGCAAATTGAACGGGTCAACAAGAACGATGAGTACCAGGGATATCAAAAAGACCAGGGGTATGCCAACGCACCCGCAAGCGAAGCAACCAATCGTTTTGAGGTAAGTGGGTTTCTTCCCGCTGCTTGCCGATAGTACCGAAGTCCCCGCCGGTGCCGCTGGCTCAGGAGAGACAGCAGATGCTGTTATGGGTTGCGGAATATCTTGTGCTGGAGGGGCATCTTGTTCCGGCAATCTATCTGCCTGCAGAACAGCCTGGGTTGTGGTCTCAGCAGTCGGGGATACTGCCGGCCTGGCTGATGACTCTTGCATCAGAACTGTTTTTTCCGTCCCTTCATATTTCTGCCCCAGCGGTGGCTGGATTTCTAGCGGATTGTATTGCACCGATGGCGTGCCACATTTTGGACAAGCGGCTAATTGAGTAACGTACACCTCACCGCAATTCGGGCAGGATATATTGGACAGGATCAGTTTCCCAGTGGTGGGACAGAAGCTGGTGCCCTCAGGATGTTCTTGATCACAATGTGGACATTTCATTGGATGTTCTCCTCTGAATAATTGTACGGTCGCTTGGCTTGAATTGCAAGGCTGTCAGGATGACATTATAATCAGCTTGCCAAACCCAGCATGCCTATCCCAACCCGACCCATCGCTCGCCTGCTCATCCGCACTTTACACCCCCCTCCCAGGGTAGACCTGGCGGCTGTTCAGGGATTCTTCACCCAAATGGCTGAGCAAAGCACGCGGACAGGCGCATTGATCACCGTCAACCACTTTTCCGCCCCTGATTTCCAGGCCTGGTGGTTCGTTATCCCGATTAGCGCGATTTTCCCAGGCGAGATTCACTGGGTGGTTACTTCGGGTTGGACTGGTCAGAGTTGGAAGAAGCGATTTACCGGCTGGCTATTCCCGCGTGGAGCAAGGTTGCTCGGATTCACCCCCATGCCCCCTATGCCACCAAACCCGGCAGAGACCCTGCAAAGGGCGGCTTCTGTGCGTGAGGTGATCAGCTACGCCAGTCGATCCCCACATGCAGTGGTCGGAATGGCACCCGAGGGGTCAGATCAGCCGAGTGGGGTGCTGGGGAACCTGCCTCCGGGAGTGGGGAGGTTCATGCATCTGCTTAGTCAATCCTGCCCAAACATCATCCCTATTGGCGTATGGAAGGAACAGGGCCGCATCCACTTGACCTTTGGCAGCCCCTACCGGTTGGAGCTTCCGCCTGGCTTTTCCCCTCACGAGCGGGACAGGCTGGTAGGGGATATCGTCATGGATCACATCGCTGTGCTGCTGCCGGAAAGACTGCGCGGCAGATATTCAGCGAGTAAATTATTCTAAGGGTGATAAGTCCCATAGATGGCCTGTAAATAGGTCATCCACTGGTAAACAGAGCGTAAAGAGCCTCCAGGTTAAAATAAAAAACTGCTGTTCAGGCAGTTTTTGATTCTACGTTATCGAGAATAAGTACCGTTGTGAGGTTAATAAATGCTGGAAAAATGCTCGATATAGTGCTCGTAGGTGTTGCTGGCGATCACTTCCCACGGCCTGGCATCTGCAGGCATCTCCTTGAAGAATCTGGCGTTTTCTAGCTCTTCATCATTTAGCGTTTGCAGCTGGGCTAAAAGGTCGGTAAAAGCTTGCTCCTCCACCCTCCAGGCTTGAAGCAGGGAAATCGTTAAACCTTCAGTCTTGATGAATGTGTTGCGCTCGTCAACCGGTAAATCCCACCAGGGTGAGCCGTCGAATGAACGCAGTTTCATCATATTCACCATCTCGCGCTCATACCAGGCTACATGGTACAGAATATCGCGCAAGCTCATTTCGCCGGGTCTGCGAGGGCTGGATGTGCCGAACAGATCAATCCCTCGCCAGATTTGATGCCACTGTCTGCGTCCGTTATGTAAATTGAGCAGGAATTCCGTTTTGGTCATAGAAATGATTTTACTACAGGATGGTATAGAAATCGGGTGATATTAAGAATGCGCGGTATATGACCTTTAGCGTGATAATTATCCCCAGGGCTAATCAGGCACGAATTACGTTGATTTATCCGCTTGAGATTCCCGTTGAACCGACTTGAGGTATAAATAACTGGTGATGATCGCCCACAGGAACAACGCCAGGAATAATCCCAGGCAGCTCAGGGCATACACATCCACACTTGAGTTGGCGGTATAGTAGAGGATAATTGACCCTACCGCAGTACCCAAACCCACCACCAAAAGGCGCTTGCCGGAATAGGTATTGACCTTGTACCACAGCTGCGAGTTCTCCACGGTGGCAGGAATTCGGAAGCCGTATAACCCATTGGGCGGGATTTTACCCAGGATCAACGGCACCGATAAGCCTGCCAGGAGCAGTCCACTAAATGCGTAGAGCGCTAATAAAATCTCCATATTATCAATTATCTCATCTTTTCTTCCCACAAATAATATCCACTGGCAGCCCCCACATGCTTCTTGTTTCTCGTTTTTCCAGGCTGAAACCTGCCGCCTGCACCATGGCATGTGCCTCAATTGGGCGGCAGTCCACGTAAGCGGGCAGGTGTGCGTGGAACCATTCGTATAGTCGAACTATCCAGCTGGGAGAATCGGTCTTCTGCATCGAGACCACCCCCAGGCGACCGCCCGGCAACAGCACCCGCCAGCATTCCGCCAGGACGAGGGGGATCTCAGGCGTGTCGAACAGCTCCAGGGTGAAGCTAAGGAAAATAGAAGTGAAGCAGGCGCTTTGAAAGGGCAGGTGGGCGCCATCACTTTCCAGTAGGGTCACCCGATTTCGTAAACCTGCCTTTTCCAGGTGGTCTCGCGTTTGCCGGAGCATTCCGGGCGACAGGTCAATGCCGAACAGCCTACCTGCAGCTCCCACCCGGGTACACAGCTCCACCTGCGCCTTGCCCGTACCACAGCCGATCTCCAGGACCGACTCGCCTTCACCCACCGCCAGCATTTCCAACCCGCGTCTCATCAGCGGAGTCTCACTCGAGCTTGCCAGCAGGTCATAGACGCCGCTCATGCGGTCATATGCCTCGCGTGCCGTGCTTTTAGTTCGATTCACCGGGCTGATCTGCATGAGATTATTTTACCCGCGGATGAAAAATGATTTACCACAGATATATATAATAGCCGCAGATGAACGCAGATAACGGCAGATACAAGCGGATAAGATAAAATCTAATTTTTAGTTTGAACAACGTAATATACGGAATCAGTAATTGAGATGGAACGATTTGTTATGGTTACAAGAATTTCTCTGCGTTCTCAGCCTGCCCCCGATTGCACTCTGAGGGGATGTTCTCTGCGGTAATTTAGTCTTTTTGGCGAGATGCTAATCGCTAATTGCCAACCGCCAGTTGCTGCCTTTCCCCTTCCACCCTGTTGCGCCCGCCACGCTTGGCGCGGTACATAGCGGCATCTGCCCGCCCAACCAGGCTAACGGTGGTGTCGCCTTCCTGGTATATACTTGCCCCCACGCTGATGGTTAGATGTTTGCAATACGGGAAGGCATGCTCTTCCACCAGGTGGCGCAGTTTTTCTGCCAGGTTGGCCGCGCCTGGGAGATTGGTATCGGTAAGTAGCAGGACGAGCTCATCTCCACCCCACCTGCCCAGGTAGTCGGTGGAGCGGGTGCTGGTGCTCAACACATGGATAAGCTCCTTCAACACTTCATCACCAGCGTTATGCCCAAAACTGTCATTGATGCGCTTGAAGTAGTCAAGGTCGATCATCAGCAGCGACAGAGGAATTTTTGATCGCCTTGAGCGGTTGATGGCATCGGCGATAAACTGTTCTATATAGGTATGGTTAAAAATCCCGGTCATCCCATCCCGGATCGCCAGGCGGCGTAATTTTTCATTGTGTTGTTTGGCTTCGAGCTCATGCTGCAGCATATAACTCTGCATGGCATAGATACAAGCTGCCAACCCAATGTATTGCAGCACTGATAAGACCGAAAACAACCCGTGGCTCACTCCTGCCAAAATCTCTTCCGGATAGGCACCCAAGCGCATGGAAGCAGCTTCAAAAACCAGGAAGACCAGCACACAGACCGCAAACACGCCCGCAACCTTCTGCCGTTCCTCGAAACCAAAGATCAGAATGGGCAACAGAAGTGCAAAACATAACCCCTGGCGTGCAAGGATGAACGTCAGCGGACTACCTTGACCGCCAGTGTTTAGCTCCAGCAGGGTGAACACCAGGATGATCGATAGTGGTGCAAAGGCAAATAAAAATCTTGACCACTCCACCTGTTTTGTGCCGTTGAGAGCCAGGATCGAGCAGCCCACCAGCGTCCCGCTCACCAGCAGGCTGACCGGGTGATTGAACCCCATCAGCATGAGCAGGAATGTCCCTGGGAACGCCATCAGCAGGCAAACGAAGGAAACCTGGTTGATCAATGCCAGGTTTTTCTTTTGATGGAACGCCATATCAGCCGTGATGCCCAGGTTGAAAATCCAGCTGAACCCTGCCCATAACGCAACCTGGGATGATGAAATGAACCTCGCGGCTTGCTCCATCCAGGGTGGGCGGGGCAGTTCATCGGTAGGGATGTAATGGGCAAGAGTGTTTCTCAATTCCATGCGGATTGATTCCTCGGTATGATCTGACCACAGTCTGTGGAGCGGAGCTGACTCTGGTTGATTAGCTGTGATCTATATCCGAGGATGCAAGCTGTGTGCCAGGCAAGGAATAGACGATGTGAACACCAACCCACATGCTACCGCAGGACGGTCGTTGATATATTTTTCACTTTCTCAGCTAGTTTATATCTTGATGATCATCTTTTCACGCCTGCGGCGGTACTCGATCACTGGTCCATCACCAGTGATGAGCTTTTCTCCGCTTCGCAGCTCAGAGCGATACGGGCGTTGGGTGATGACCACCCTTCGGTCTTGGCGCTCGATGAATATATTAGCTAGATTGCTAAAGAAATTGAACACCTGGCGAATGATAGGTACCTTCATCGAATGATAACTACGCAGGTAGAGTTTGGTGTGCTCACCATCGATGGGGGCGAAGCCCAGGAACAGGTGGAACGTATCTCCCAGCCAGTTGTGCCAGATATTAGGGAAGCGGAACTGGATCTGCGGGTATCCATTGGTAGGAGGCATATCACCCGGCTTTATCGCCTGCTGCCCCTGCTCGGTTTCGTTATCAAACCACACGCTGATCACGTCGTGACTTCCGGGGAACTCATCTACTTTGAAGCGCGGGCCTTGGACTACGGTTTTTCCGCTACGACCGATCGAATTATGGTGGACAAATGGCAGGTGGATCACATCCAGCTGGTTCTCGATGGCACGCGAGTAGTGCGAATTCCATAAGTCCGTTGTTGAGGCATACACCAGCTTCGGGTCGTTCATGTAGTCAAAATCCGGCAAAGCCGGGTATTCGTTACGCGGTTCGCCCCACCAAATGTAGATGTAGTCATGCAGCTCCCGCGCCGGGTAAGCTTTGGCTTTAAATACCTTGGGCACTTCAGCAGTACGACCATTGGCAGGGATGAGCGTACAGCGACCGGTGGAATCATATTCGAAGCCGTGGAAGGGGCATTGAATGCAATCTCCAATTAGCTTACCGGCGCTAAAGGCAACTCCCCGGTGAGGGCATTGGTCAATAACGCAGGCGATTTTTCCCTGCCGATCGCGCCAGAACACCATTTTCTCGCCCAGTCTGGTGACACCGACTGGTTTACCGCCTCGGACTTCTTTGGATTCAAGGACCATGTACCACTGGTTGGGGATCATTCTGTGCTCCAATAAGAAGAGAATGCAGTCAATTATACTTGGGATAATTTAAGCATGGATTTTGCTATGCCCCAATGGAACAACGAGTAAAATACCATATTGCTATTCTTATCAAGGAGGTCGACTGATGGAACCTATCTTGCAAGATTTCTCACCCACCAGACTCGCCATTGCCAATGAGGAGAACCTGGCTTCATGGATACCCGTTTTCGATCAGTTGGAAGGGTCTCAGCTGAATACTCTCCCTGGTATAAAAAGGTCGATCAGCAATATCCCCATATCACTATTAAACAGCATTATGGATTCCCGCCTTACGCCGGAGCAGGTGGAGCCAACCATAGAGTACCTTATTGCGGATGCTAAATTGCGCCATGTCCCCATCCTCTGGTGGGTGGGTCCATCCACTCGACCGGCAGACCTGGCAGAGCGGTTGGTGAAATATAGTTTTAGCATCGATGAAGACGGACCGGGCATGGCAGTCGAGCTGTCTCGCCTGAACCAAAACCTGCCCATACCGGAGGGCTGTACCATCCAGCCCGCCCAGGATGATGCCACCTTGTGGGCGTGGTGCAGGACGGTGGCACAGGGTTTTGAAGCACCTGCTGAAAGGTTTGAATTTGCTGTGAATAACTGGCATCATCTGCTCAATCAGGTAGATCCTGAAATTACCCAGCCCTATCTTGCCTGGTTGAATGGCAAACCGGTGGCAACCTCCCTGCTTCAGCTCGGTGGAGGCGTGGCAGGAATCTATGCGGTGGCAACCATTCTCGAAGCACGGCGCAAAGGGATCGGTGCACAGGTGACGCTTTACCCGCTGCTCCAGGCGCGCGCCAGGGGCTACAAGGTCGGCGTGCTCCAGTCGTCTGAGATGGGTCTCAATGTGTATCGCGCCCTCGGATTTCGCCAGTGCTGCCAGATCACCTCCTATGTCTGGCGACCCGATCCATCCTGATCTATTGTTATTTATAAGTTATTCAACCAGGGGGGAAACATACTTGACTCGATACCCAAACGGTATATAGTATGAATCAGAATCGATAGATCGATAACAATTACAATTCAATCAGGGAGGAGCAGAAAATGACGGCTACAAAAGTCCTTGGTTATGCTACCCACGCAGCTCGGCAACCTCTTTTACCCTTCACCTATGACCCGCCTGAATTGGCTGTGAATGACGTCAGCGTGAAGGTGACCCACTGCGGCTTGTGTCACACTGATATCCAGGCAATTGATGAGTTCTATGATATTTCATACACATATCCATTTGTGCCTGGTCACGAGATTGTTGGAACTGTGTCACAAGTGGGCAGCGACGTATCGAGCCTCAAGGTAGGTGACCGTGTGGGCATCGGGTGGCAGGGTCATTCGTGCATGCAATGCGAGTATTGCTTAATGGGTGAGGTACAGCTATGCACTGAAATCGCATCCATGGCTACCTGGCTTCCTTATGGGGGTTTCTCGTCATCCGTTGTGGTAGACCATCGTTTTGCATATTTATTGCCCGAGGCGATGCCATCTGAAATTGCAGCGGTGCTCATGTGTGCTGGCATCACGGTTTACGCTCCACTGCAAGCCTATCTTGGGGATGGAACTAAAAAAATAGCCATCCTTGGCTTGGGTGGTTTGGGTCATCTGGCGATCCAGTTTGCCCATGCATTGGGGTATGAAATTACTGTGATCTCCACTTCTCCTGACAAAAAGCAGCAAGCGTTAGCCTTCGGTGCAGACGAATTTTTTGTTTCAAGTGATCGACCGGTATACCTGCAACACATTTTCTACTATGATCTGGTACTGTGCACCGCAACCGGCAAGCTCCCGTGGAATGTGCTGCTCAATATCCCCAAGAAGAGGGGTAGGATCATCCTGGTTAGCTTCCCCGATATGGAGATGAATCCGACAGACCTGGTGGCACACGACTTATCCATTACGGGATCATTCATTGGGAATCATGCTACCATGCGTGAGATGCTGGCATTTGCACAGGCGAACGCTATCACGCCGATGGTGGAGTTGATGCCTATGGCGCAGATTAATGAAGCCATCAAGCGGGTGAGGGAGAATAAAGCGCGCTACCGCATCGTGTTGGTTAATGATTAGAATAACCGAACATTGTGCCACCTGGGTTGGTGATCTTATAAAAAGTTGGGGCGAAGCATCTGCCCGCTATCCGTATTAGATAGAGAAACATAAAAGCAGATGCTTCGCCCATACAACTAAGCTCAATCCGCCCTCCATCGTTGATTAATAGATCCAATCCAATATCTTATGCCACAGGCCGATCAGCGGCAGGAACCACGGTCTTCCGTCATATAACCCCAACGGGGCGGTGGGAAAAGAATAGGCATTATATGGCATCTCTTTCACCGTTCCATCCAGAATGGAATTTGCCATCTGAACGCCCAGGTGGGTGCCCAGCGCCACACCGTGACCAGCAAACCCGAGCGCATAATAAATACCTTCCAGCTGTCCGGTATGCGGCATCTGGTCGAACGCGAAATCCAGCGTGCCTCCCCAGGCATACTCCACCTCCACATCCCTTAATTGTGGGTAAACCTGCACCATCTCCCGCTGCAGGATTTCTGCACTCCTGCGGATGGTTGAGCTCGTTTCGGGGAAGAAAGCTGCCCTTCCGCCAAAAATCAGGCGGTTATCGCTAGAGAGGCGGTAATAGTTCAGGAAATGCTTGTAATCGAAGACCATCCTGTGATGGGGGATCAGGCTGTGTGCCAGGGTCTCAGGCAGCGGCTGCGTGGCGATGATATAGGAGCCGATAGGAATGGTGCGCCGGCGCAGCTGAGGTGTAGCCGCTCCTGTGTAACCCCCTGTGGTCACCAGCACTTCTTTGGCAGCCAGGTCGCCGCGAACGGTTGTAAGATTGAAGCCCGTGGCAGTTTTACCCACCTGGGTCACTGCGGCTTTTGAGCATAGCACAACCCCTGATCTGACCGCAGCATTCGCCAGACCGGCAACGTATTGTGCCGGGTTCAGACCAGCGCTGGTCTCATCCACCAGCCCGCCAAAGTAGACCTCAGAGCCGATCTCACTTTTCAGCTCGTTCTGGGGGATCAGGCGGGTATGGTGGTCGAAATGTTGAGCGTACCATTCTGTTTCGTGCTGCAGGGCAGTGTAATGGGCGGGCTTGTTAGCCACCAACAGGTGACCCGTACGGGCGAACCCGCATTCGATCTGCTCTTGGGTGATGATCTGCTCGACTGTGTTGAGTGAAGCCAGCGAATCCTGGAATAACCGCCGGGTTAATTCGTGACCGTACCTCGCCTCTACCACCGCAGCATCCAGCTTGAGACCGGTGAGCGCCATACCCCCATTGCGTGAGCTGGCACCCCAGCCGATGGTTTCGGCTTCTACAACGGCGACGGTCGCACCCCTTCGCCTCAGCTGGATGGCAGCTGCCAGCCCGGGGATACCTCCGCCGATCACTGCCAGGTCCACCTTTGTGGGCAATGAATTCAACGGTTCAGCCACTGGCATTACCACGGTATTCTGCCAGTAAACCTTTTCTTTCAGCGTCATCGCATCTCTCCTCGCTAAGCTTTTGATAGCCGGGTCACGCCCCTGTTGTAGATATATTATAAATGGATTACCCGGGCAATCAGCGGCTGACCAGTGGCAGAAGGATCTGCCACGGCTGATTGAGGTCGAAGAGATAAGCCGAGCCTGCAGGCAGGCTGCCAGGTGCACCTACCACTGCCAGGTCTCCATCGATGGCGGTCCAATGTCCGAATTCGTCTTCAGCTTGGGTATCGTCACCCTGGATGAAAGTGACTTCCCCCCACAGGTTGGCTCCACCTCGATGGCGGAAATAAACGTAAGCTGCGCCAGCGCCACCGGTGTGCAAAGGGGCACCAACCAGGGCAGTATCAGCCGATAGGTCGAGCTCGAGACCGTAATAGTCGCCCATCGCACCATCACTGGCTGCCAGACGAGCCTGTTCGGTCCACACCCCGGGTAGGTTGGGGTCAGCGGTGAAGATGTAAGCTGCCCCGGTCAATCCATCTGCTCCTGGGGCACCCGCCAGGATTGTCCAACCATCCAGGGCGACTGAATAGCCGAAGTAATGATATGCCGAGGTATCTGCGGCGCGAAAACGAGTCAGGCGCTGCCATTGGTTTGAATCCGGCTGGCGTTGGAATGCGTAAACATAACCTGCATAATCACCGCCACCATATGCGCCAACTGCCAGAAGATCACCATCCAGGTCAAGTGACTCTCCAAAACAAGCCTGAAAACCGGGTGGGTCAGGGTCGATGTAGGCAGTCTCCCCCCATCGACCGGGTCCACCGGCATCCCGTTCGAAAAAATATACCCGCCCACCCATGGAATGGGTGTATGCGCCTACCACCACCGTGGTCCCATCCACGCTCACTGCCCAGCCAAAGTTATCGTTGATTGCCGCGTCACTGGCGCTCAACTCTGCCACCTGACCCCACTGGTTGGGTCCGCCCATATTCCGTTCGAAAATATAGGCTGACCCAGCTTGTGCGCCGAAGTTAAGGTTTCCGGGGGCACCTACCACCAGCAGATCACCTGAAATCGCCAGGTTGCGCCCGAAATTGACTCCTGCCTGGGCATCCGCTGGGGTGATTCTGGCGATATCGACCCAATTTCCACTCCCATCGGCTTGAAAGATGGTCACTGAACCTGAACCCTCACCATTTTGGCTGTCATTTGGATCGCCCACAACCACTGTGTCTCCCGCCATGGCGACGCTAAAGCCAAAAGTAACATTATTTTCGGTTCCCGCAAGATGGGCGATTTGGACGGCGCGGTCAGGATGGGATGCACCCCCGTATCCTGTATTCGATGTGGTGAATAACAATGCCAGCATAACCGGGATGGTAAATAGCAGTTTCCGTTTCATATGTCCCTTCCCTCTGAAGAATTGTTCGGTCACTCACAACATATATCGCCGAACCACCGGGAAGGTTCAATTATTTACATATGAAATCTTTGCTGGGTATAAACGACAAATCAGGACCAGTGTAAGATCGTCAGCTCGCAGTAGAATGCTTCACCGTGATGACCACATTTTCTTTTTTTTCCGCTAAAAAATCCTGTTGACCGAGTAGGGCGGGTCTTACGAAAACCCTCCAAAATTATTACATAAACCAACAGGCTGCGGAGAATTCCTCCCGCACCAAACGTGACCCGCCCGGGTGATTCGCCTAAACCCAAATCTCCTGGGAAGGTCTCGTTCTTGCGACGATGAAACTGTAACTCAATTCACATGTAACGATTGGCTTCTCCTGAAGTTAGAAAGACCCTCCCCTACTTGACGGTAAATCAAACTGCTTGAATCGGGCGTAACTATAATTTGGTGCGGATTTACCTATCCTTAATCTTCAAAATCGACAAAGAAGGTAAAATTACATTCTCTATAATGTGATCAAGCTAGCGGGGAATACGCCTTATTGATCACCACAAATATGAGTAAAAAAATTGTAAATTAGAGGGAAAAAATGAAACTTAAGACCTTGATGGTAATTACTTCTATTGTCGGGTTGCTCTTTGGGTTGGGTTTTTTCTTTTTACCAGCCTGGACAGAAGCGTCCTATGGGGTGAACCTGGATATCGGTGGTCAATATATCGCCCGGTTGCTGGGAAGTGCATTTCTAGGCTATGCAGTATTGCTGTGGCTAGCTAGGAACACACCCCCTTCGGAGGCACGCCGGGCTATTGTGATTGCCGTGTTTGTAACCATGGTACTCGGTTTAATTCTTTCGATATACGATCGAATTGTCGGGATTGAAAATGCTCTCGCCTGGTCGACGGTTGCGATCTATTTACTTTTGAGTATCGGTTTTGGATATTACTCATTCATTAAGCCAGATGCCGACTGATTGTAATAAACCATTAAAAGCTTCGCGTGAATATTTCGTTCCAAGGGTGGATTCTGAATAAATCTGGTTTCCCATGATGACCTGAGGGGCAGGTGAATTGCTACCGATTTTGATGGCTCTCGAACCCTTCCCTTACGATGCGTTGGCTAAATCGAACAATTGATCCGCAACACTGAGGATAAGCTCTGCTTTCACGATTATCTCGCGCCACTCTGCGGGAATGCCCTCCACTCCATAATACGCCCCCGCCAGCTGACCGTAGATGGCGGTGGTGGTGTCGGCATCATCCCCCAGGTTGGCAGCCAGCAGGGCACCCTCCCTGAAGGAGTTGGTCTGGTAAAATGCCCACAAGGCCGCTTCCATCCCCCGTACCACATACCCGCTGCCCTGGATATAAGGTGGCATCTTATGCTTGAATGAGCCATTGATCACTTCAGCGATGCTTGGGTCAAGCCTGGTCAACGATTCCAGCGCCATGGGGTCAAGAAAGCTCCATTCATTCGGAGATGCCAACAACACCTCCTTGGGTTGCCCCATCAACGCTCCGATGATCAATGCACCATAATATCGACAGGCATCCACAGCCTGCGGAGCCCCATGGGTGGTGCGGGAAGAATCGGCACAATAATCCAGCGCAACTTCAGTGTGGCGGGCATATAGCATGGGCACCGGTGCCAGGCGCATGAGCGAACCGCTGCCCGCCGTGTGCGGTGCATCCGGACCTGGGTAGGGCTCGCGTGTGCGTTCAAAGCGATGCAGCGCTCCGCCGGTGGTGATGCCAATATCAAAGCAACGACCGTTCGAGGAGAGATAGCCCGTGCGGTACCAGCGCAGATAGCGCTCGAGCTGATCGATGGGGTCGAATTTTGACGTTTCGATCAGGCTCTCTGCCAGGCAAAGCGCCATCGAAGTGTCATCCGTCCATTCACCAGGAAGCAGGTTGAATGGACCTCCCCCGACGATGCCACTGATTGGAGAAAAGCTGCCAGGCTGCATGAACTCAAGTGTCGTACCCAATGCGTCTCCGGCAGCCAATCCAAGCAGGCAGCCCTGGAAGCGGATACGTGAAAGCTCGGGAATTGAATTCTCAGGCATTTTAAGCGCAACCTTTCGGGTCGATGGGAGTTAATAGTAGTGAAACTTCAAGGAGAAAAAACATGAATACAGGGTCTAGAAAACTTTATCGTAGCCGTACCAACCGCTGGATATTTGGTGTATGTGGTGGACTGGCCGAATTTTTCGGGATCGATCCAATTGTCGTGCGCCTGGTGTTCATCATTGGAGCCCTGCTTGGCTTCGGCTCTTTCATCCTTATCTACATAGTGATGTTTTTTGTAGTACCAGAGGAAATCCTCGGATAAGCCTCATTCCTTAGAACGAAGCATCCGCAACCCGTTAAGCGTCACCAGTAAAGACGCGCCCATATCGGCAAATACCGCCATCCAGAGCGTCGCCAAACCAGGCAAGGTCAGCAATAGAAAAGCTGCCTTAATCGCCAGGCTGAAGGCGATGTTCTGGTTAATGATCTTCTGGGTCAGGTGGGCGGTACGGATGGTGCCGGGTAAATGACTCAGATCATCCTGCATCAGAACCACGTGGGCGGTTTCCATCGCCTGGGCTGAACCCGCCCCACCCATGGCGATACCAGCGTCTGCCGCTGCCAGGGCAGGAGCATCATTCACCCCGTCACCTACCATGAGAACTAACCCGTGTTGAGCTTGCAGGTCGCGTACCGCGTTTAGCTTTTCTTCGGGTAATAATCCAGCCCGTACCTCGTCCAGGTTACCCAGTGCGAGAGCCACCTTGCCTGCCACCACCGGGTTATCTCCGGTCAGCATCACGGTTCGGATGGGCGGATTGATATCCTTCAGCTGTCGCAAAGCTTCAGCACTGGTCGGGCGGGGTGCATCAGCGACCGTCACATATCCCAGCAGGCTGTCATCCTTGCCCACCAGCATTACGGTCTGCCCGTCGTCCATGGCAGATTGGATATTGGCGTGTAACTCCTGGTCCAGTCGGTCATCCCGCGCGTGGAACAGGTCATGGCTACCCACCAGGATGCTGCTGCCGTTCGAGTAACCCTGCACGCCCTGCCCGGCGAGGGATTGGACGCTCTCTGCCACCGGGTATGAGTGAGAGAGCTGGCGGGCTTCCACTTCTGCCATAATCGCCTGGGCAAGTGGGTGCTCAGAGCGGCGCTCCACCGTGGCGGCCAATGCCAGCATGTCATCACACGCTGGGCAGCGCCACACATCGGGTAAACAATCCACCGAACGGGCTTGCGTGACGGTTGGGCGACCGAGGGTTAGCGTGCCGGTTTTATCGAATGCAATCAAGCGCGCCCGCGCCAGCACATCCAGATATGCGCCACCCTTGACCAGCACACCCCGGCTTGCCAGCACAGTAAGCGAGCTGACCATGGTCACCGGGGTGCTGATGACCAACGCGCACGGGCAGGCGACGATGAGCAACGCCAGCGCCCGGTATAGCCAGCCATGGACGCCGTTGGCATCCAGGAACGGGGCATTGAATAAGAGGGGTGGGATGATGGCTACACATACCGCCATCAGCACCACTGCCGGGGTATACCAGGCAGCGAAACGGTCGATGGAACGCTCGACCGGGGCGCGCTGGGACTGCGCTTGCTCCACCAGGCGCACGATGCGGCTGATGGTCGAATCGGTTGAAAGCTGTGATACCGTGACTTCGAGTGCAGTATCGCCGTTTAACGTACCGGCGTAAACTTTGTCTCCGGGCGCTTTTCGCACCGGCACCGATTCTCCTGTGACTGGCGCCTGGTTGACCGACGAGACACCACTGGCGACGTGACCATCCACTGGTATACGCTCGCCAGGGCGGATGATCACGGTCTCACCAATCAGCACTTCGTCGACAGATAAAGTCAGCTCATGTTCGCCGCAAATAGGGCATGCCCCACCCGTATAACCTTCCTGACCCATGTGCTCGCTGCAGTCGATGCACGCACGCATCACGTGTGCCTGCTCTGGCTTGAGTGCCAGCAAGCTTTGGAGCGAATTGCGAGCCTTTTCAGCGGTGTAACCCTCCAAGGCTTCACCGATGGCGAATAGCAGGATGACGGTACACGCCTCTGCCATCTGGCCGATCAGTAACGCACCTAATGTGGCAATGCTCATCAGCAGGTCAATGGTGATTTGCCTGCCGATCACCAGCGCCCTTATTCCTCGGTTGGCAATCGGGTAACCTGCCAGGGCGGCGGCTGAAATTTGTAGACCTATCTTGAGCCATTGGCTTGCCGCTGACCCCTGGACCAATCCTAACGGGATTGACAACACAAATAATATGGCACCCAGCAGTGCTAGGCGCGTCTGTTTAGAAGCATAGAGATATCCCAGGAATCCAGGCAGCTTGATGCCAGCAGTGCCTTGAGCAGCCTCACCGGTTGTTCCTTTTTCTGCTGATTGCCCAGGAACAGCAACCTTATAACCCAGCGCTTCCACACGTTTAACCAGCTCATGCGGGTCAAAGCTGCCGTTTGCCTCCAGGTAACCGGTCGTAAAGTTGACATTTACCTGCTCAACCCCCTTGATCTGACCCAGGCTGCGCTCAAGGCTCAGGGCGCAATCTGCACAATCCATCCCCTGGACGGAATACTTTACTTCCTTTGATTCGCTATCCATTAATAATAAACCTTCCAGCCTGCAATCGCCAATAAAATCGCCCGCATCAGCCAGGCATCTTCATGCGCACGTCGAAAAGAAATAATCTCGATATCAATCCCCACCATGCAGGCGGCCTCCTCAAGAGAATAAGCCAGGAATGCTCCTGAACGAGGATTGCGTTCGTTTTTATACCGCGAAAACAAGTCCATCAAGCTGTAGAAATTATTTGTATCAAAAACCCAACGCTGGTGAATATTGTTGTAGGAATTTTGTAATGCCTGCAGCTCACTGGCGAAGTCATATACGATTACTTTCTTCCCCACCAAAGTTTCCTCGATCTTGGGGAGGATCTCCGCCCACCTGGGCGCAGTATCCACCATATCATCGGTGACGCCGTGTTCCTCGGTAGCAGTCTGGCGAATATGGCGTTTCGGTTTTACCAGCTCATCCACGAGAGGCTTTCCGGAGCTATCTAGGATGGCGATTTCCACCACCTCGGCGAGCTCCATGGCTCCCGTAGTCTTACTATGCAAGAACAATGGGCTCTGCTGCAGCAGGTTTCGGGCTTCAAGCTGGGCTTCAAGTAAAGTCATAATCACCAGTTAGCCATACGCGTCAATCCAATAATAAAATCAAACACTTTCAGCCATGTAATGCAATAATGCACGTGTCAGCAAACAGTCATCCACTGCCCCATGAGAATTAGGCAACCGGATTCCGCACTGCCTGCCGGCCATCTCCAGGCTCTGGTAGCGAAAACTCTGGCGGTAAGGGTCCCAATCTCCGAAGAAGCGGGCATACAGCTTCATGATATCGAAGAAATTGCTGTCCACCAGACTCGATCGCATCCAGGTTCGTTGGTTCGACTGCCTGATCAAGCGCAGGTCGAACTCCACATTATACACCCCCACCTTTTTATCCAAAAGGACTGCTTCTGCCTGAGGCCAAACCAGCTCCCAGGTGGGGGAATCCGCCAGCATCTCGAGAGTTATCCCATGCAAGCGCGCCGCGGCAGGGTCGATCTTGCCGCGCGGCTTAATCCGCTGTTCAAACAGGATTTCGCCCTGGTCGTCGATAATCCCGACCTCAATCACCTCTGCCGTTTGGTGCAGCCCGGTGGTTTCTGTGTCTAAATACACCGGGTTGGATTCAAGCAGCAGGCGTGCTTCCTGGATGGTGGTCAAGCGGCGGTTGATATTCATGGTGTAAATTTCCTGTCCATCAGGTTCATCCCAGCACCACCGGAGTCTGCAGCACCAGGGCGGGCTTGGAAGCCAACAGCTCATCCAGGCGGGCATGATCGGCATAGATGCCCCGATACGTTTCAGGCAGCTCAGCAGCAATGCGGCACATGATCTCCTCGGTATAAGCTGCCAGCTGTTCATCGCGATGCTTGCTCTGCAATGGTGGCAAGGTGAACATCGGACCGACGGAGACGGTCACCTGCAAGCGTTTAAAGCGTTTCAGCCGCTCTACTACCGCTGTATCTTCACTCCCAGCGATACCCACCGGCAGGATCGGTAAGCCGGCTTTGGCTGCGATATAGCTAGCGCCATCCCATCCCTGGATTAAAGCCGCCTCTGGGCTGCGCGTACCCTCTGGAGCGATGACTGCGATCCCGCCCTTTTGGATGCGCCGCAGCACCTCACGCATGGCGCCCAGGTCGGCGTTATAACGGTCCACGAAGATACCGTTAACCGCTTGCGCCAGCAGGCGCGACCAGGTGTGCTCCTTGTATTTCTCCGCCACCAACATGACGATATCCTTGCGGTTGAGCAGGTAGTAGACGAAACCCGGGTCGAGCCGCCCGATGTGATTGGCAACGCAGATATACACCGTCCCCGGCGGGGGTAAATTTTCGGCGCCATATACAGTTACGCGAGCGATAATGCGCAAGATCGCTCGCAGGAGAAGTAACACCAGCGAATAAAACATTAATTAATTTTACCGCAATATAAATATTGACGCCGGTCGCATCTTACTTGGATTACTGACAGGTTTGTTAGGTTGCCGTCTGCACCTCGTTAGCTGTAATCGTTGGTCAAGGTGGAAGCTCGCCATCATCCACACTTGCAGCTGCGTATGCTTTTTAGGATTTGCGGTATGATTAATTCATATTCTTTTGCCCATATGGAGGCTAGCCAAATACAATGAGTGGGGAGAACTCTCCTGATCGTTGGGACAAAGGCACTTCGAGATGCTGCCTGGACCGGGGTAGATTCTGTGCGTCTGGCACGCGTGATCAGGTGCGCCTCACGGCTTGTTCTGCGGGTGAAAAACAGCCCAAGGAAGGTTTAGGATCAAGATGAAATCTCAGGGAGGCCGGTTGTTAATCGCCATAGTCGTCGTTGATCTGCTGATCTTACTTGCCATCGTGGTTATCCGGTCAATTAACTTGAACAGACCAACGACCGAGGTACTTCAGACTACCGCCACCCCACAGACAAAACCAGGATTGGTGGTCTCTGGATCTGTGCAGAACTCAAATGGCACCGGTATGGAAAATGTAGCCATCTATATTAATTATGCCAGTTATCCGGGAAGGTTGATTGGAGTGACTGACGCCGCTGGTGATTACCAATCAGATTTTTATCCAATCCCTGGAGATGAAATGATCAGCGTATGGGCTGAGCGCACGGGATTTTTGTTCCTGCCTGAACTCTGTAATTGGCGGCATTATTATGGGTATGAAACGAGAAAGTGTGACTTCGTGGTACAGCCTGCAGCAATTATTTACTTACCGTTCATAACCAGGGTTCTCAAATAGATTTTCGCTTTAGTACTGCTGCTCCTCCAGGGGCTATCGCTTGGATTGGTGGTCCCAGTCAGTTCAAGGATATCAGCGCCGCGAGTATTCTCCATCTCCGTCAACGGCTACAATTTTTGGTTCTCATTCACCGCAATTTGTGACCGCAGGTAATCCCGCTCGGCTTGTTTTCTCGCCACCTTGTACTGTAACTCCATCGTCATTTCCCCCAGCAAATCCCGCCCCTGGTGGCGTGCCAGCTTCACGTCCAGGCTGAGCTTCACGATTGGCAGGCTGCCCAGTCGGTTGATCTGCTGGCGCAGCTCTCGTAACTTGCGCTGTGCCGCTTCCAGCTCGGTCATGGGTTGTTTTGGGCCAGCATCGGTCTGAAGCGGCGTTTGGCCAAAATCGACCCCGTAAGGCAGGCTCATCCCTGCCAACCTCATCAGCGCCTTCAGGTCTCCGGCTGAATAAGCCCGGTTGATTTCCTTCATCTGGTCATTCGATTGGGCACGGTCGGCATCATTACGCGCCAGGTCAGGGTGGTAGCGGCGTGCCAATTTTCGATACAGCACCTTGATATCTGCTACCGGTTGATCTGTTGCAAACTCTGGTCGGCTGGCATTTGACGGAACAGGATTGCGTTTTTCCAGCTCAGCCGGAGGCAGGTCCGCCAGGTTGAGTGGGCGGGTCGGTTGAGGAGCGCCGTCCTGGTATTGCATCAAGTCAGTTCCGAAAAGGCGCTCTTCACGGATTCGTCTTAGTTTGCTGTCCAGGGCACCGGTTTCGGCATTCAGCTCACTGAGCTCGTCCAACAAGCTGCCCAGGCGCTTGTCCACCTGTGCCTCGAATATCCGCAGCTGCTGTTTTAGCTCATCCAGCTCAGCTTCAGCAGATTTAAGCTCGGATAGGGTTGTTTGAAGTTCCTGATCGCTGCGTAAATTCATCCCATAAATTATACTTCCTGCTGATTCTCATCATGCTTGGCTTGTAAAATCTATATTTCTGAATATAATTCCTTCATCAGCAACCCAGGGATGAAAAGACCTCGCCAGGAGAAGACACAATGCAAACCATACGCAAGATTTTAAGTGAAAAGGGGAGTGATGTTTGGAGCACCTCGCCGGGCGCAACTGTTTACGAAGCCCTGCAGCTTATGGCCGATAAAGATGTCGGAGCACTGCCGGTATTGGAGCAGGGCAAGTTGGTGGGCATATTCTCCGAGCGCGACTACGCCCGCAAAGTTATCCTGTTGGGGAAGACCTCCAGGAAGACCTTCGTGCGTGAGATCATGACCCCCCATGTGGTCTATGCCACCCCCGACATGACCAACGAGCAGGGTCTGACCCTGATGACTGCCAAGCGCATCCGCCACTTGCCAGTGGTCGAAGGTGAAGATATGACCGGTATGGTCTCGATCGGTGACCTGGTACGCTCGATCATCTCCGAACAGAAAGAGATGATCACCCAGCTCGAGCAGTATATCCTTCATTACACCAGCATCACCTAAATAACACACACCCGGTTTCCCCCGAATTAAGGGGATGGCAATTCTATAGACCGAATTATTTTCGGTCTGTACCTCTCCCCCAAGTATTGTTTTGACCTTGGGCGAGGCCGATGAGGTGATTGTGACAGGCTGAGAATCTTACATCTGTGCGGCTCCGTGAAATTCTGTTTAGACCCAGCTCGAGGCGGATGAGGTAATGCGAATAGTTGAATTATCTTGGTGTTTTCATCCCCTGCGCATCTACGCGGTTTATGCAATAAATTCGATATTATTTCGGGATGTGATGAGTAATTACAAACTTTGCATATAACGGTGAAACGAAATGGTGGAACGATATCCTGTCCTTCAGCTCGCGCCCGACCAGGTCACCGCCGAGCTCAAAGTCTTGTTTAACCCCTCCGACCCGGCTGCGCTACGCTGCCAGGCTGTGCTGGAAGGTCACGCTGCCGGTCGTATCTTCACCGACCATCCCGAGACGCCCACCTGGGGAGTACTCCAGGAAGGTGCATTTGGTTCCCTCTACCTGGGCGGTGCAGTTCAGGCAGAGATGCTTTACCAGCTGGTGGTAGACTTACGTAAAAAGGGCGAGCTGCTGGTAGGGCTGCGCGAAGGCGATCCGCGTTGGCAGCTATTACCCTCCCCAGCAGATTACACCGGCTACACCCTGGAATTTACCGACCGTGACGTTGAAACAGACCTGCCCGCGGTACCACCGGGGTGCGAGCTGCGTCGCCTTGACTCATCTCTGGGCAAGCAGATCCTGGATCGAAATCTGCTCATCCGCATATTCGGTAGTATCCAGGCAGCATTGGAATGGGGCTATGGACTGTGCCTGCTGCGCAATGGCGAGCTGCTGTGCGAGACGTTCGCCGGACCCGCCGCCAACGGTGTCATTGAGATCGGTGTGGAGACTCAGCCGCATCACATGCATAAGGGTTATGCCTTTCTCACCTGTGTTCATCTGATCCACACGGTGGAGCAGCAGGGTTATCGCACCTATTGGAACTGCGCCAAGGGTAACCTCGGGTCAGCTGCACTGGCGCGCAAGCTAGGCTACCGCACCGAACAGGAATATCGCCTTTTAGCTTGGTCGCAGTCTGGCGCATAAAATGTTGGATGTGTAATTATAAATTTAATAACTGGTCCTGGTTAGTCGTTTATCCATTTTGTGTCTGATTTTAGGTGATTTATTCGAATTAAGTGAATTTGACGCCTTTCCCTCTCCTTAGAATAAAACATCGGATAGACGTAAGCATTGCTTGTCTTTGCGAGAGCCCGTACTTTGGGCTCGTGGCAATCTTCAACTTGCCGGATCTTCAATGAATGGTCCATGTAAAATAACCACTCATCATGCTATTTCCGAATTTTCGACAGGAAATGAGTATATCCCATTGACAAAAATATTCTAATTATGTAAAATGAAACCGGTTACAGTAACCGGTTTCATCGTTGTTACCCGTGAAAAATTCAAATTCTACGACCATTCGCGATGTCGCCCGTATGGCAGGTGTATCGGTAGCCACGGTCAGCCGCTACCTCAACAATGCCATGCTCCTGGCACCTGCTACGGCTTTGCGCGTCCAGCAGGTGATGGACGAATTACATTTCGTCCCCCACCCGATTGCTCGCAACCTTGCCACGAAACGCACAAATACCATCGGCTTGCTGCTGCTTGACATTGGTGGAAATTTCTACTCTCCGTTATTACGCGGAATTGAAGATGTTTCCAGTGAAGCGGGTTTTGACCTTCTTATCCACTCGACTAGAGCTTCACATGCCGGGAATACCCGCAGGTGCACTCTGACTGAACACAATACAGATGGTCTGCTGAGCTTTATCGATGCCCTGGATGATGTTGAATTAACTAGGCTCAACCGCATTGGTTTTCCGGTTGTCCTCATGCACCAATCCCCACCATCAGGTCTGGATATCCCCGTGGTTACCATCGAAAATCAGCAAGGCGCCTGCCAGATTGTTGCCCATCTGATAAATGTCCATCACCGCAAGCGGATCATATTCCTCCAGGGTCCACCCGGCAACGAAGATTCGCAGGCTCGTGAAATGGGTTATCGCCAGGCACTGAAAGAAAATGAGCTTCCATTTGATCCCCGCTTGGTGATGATCGGTAGCTATGATACGGAATATGCCTACAATGCCGCCAATGAGCTCATCCTAAACGGAGTTGAGTTTGATGCCATTTTTACCGGTGACGACGATAGTGCCATAGGTGTGCTGCAGGCTTTGCAAGAAGCGAGCATTACAGTACCTGAGCGGGTTTCTGTGGCTGGTTTTGATGATTCAATTTTTGCCCGGCTGCTGAATCCTCCATTGACCACAATACATGCCCCAATTGAAGAAGTGGGGCGCCAGGCTGTCTACCAGTTGATCCATTTGATTCGTGGCGAGCACACCGATCCAAGGATCGTCTTACCTACTGAAATGATTATCCGCCAATCCTGTGGTTGTAATAGATAAAGGAAGAGGAGGTGTCCAAATCAATTTCATCATCAGGTCTCTTTTGAATATCAAATCAAAGTTTTTGGAGGAGAAAATGAAAAATAGAATAGCCTTGTTCGTGATGAGTAGTCTGATCGTGTTCAGCATACTTCTCTCTGCCTGCGGTACTGCGGCTCCAGCTACCGCCGGAAAATTCCTGACCGTCAACTATGAACAGGTCTCAACATGGGTCCGCAATTTCAACCCATTTTCATCCAGCGCCCTGGGATCCACGGCTACCGCAATTTACGAACCGATGATGATCTACAATAAATCCACCGGTGAAGTAGTTCCCTGGTTGGCAACTGCATATGCCTGGAGTGCTGACAACCTGACATTGACTTTCACCATCCGGAAAAATGTCAAGTGGTCGGATGGTCAGCCTTTCACAGCCAAAGATGTGGTGTATACATATGATCTGCTAAAGAATAACGAAGCGCTGACTGGAACTGCTACCAGCGTCTTAAGTGAATACATCGATAGCTACTCCGCTCCCGATGATAACTCCGTTGAATTTAAGTTCAAATCAGTCTACACACCCGCTCTCTATGATATTGCCAACCAGATCATCGTTCCGCAGCATATCTGGAAGGATATTGTTGACCCGCTCACCGCAACCAATGACAACCCAGTGGCGACAGGTCCGTTCACTCAAGTGACTAAATTTGAGAGCCAGATCTACGTGCTCGAGAAGAACCCGAACTATTGGCAGGAAGGTAAACCAACCTTCCAGGGCATCCGCTACCCCGCCTACGCTGATAATGATGCTGCTAACCTGGCGCTGGTCAATGGTGACCTGGATTGGACCGGAAATTTCGTGCCGGATATTGAAACTACCTACGTTGCCAAGAATCCTGAGAACAACCATTACTACTTCGTTGGTGGCGATGGCATTTCACTGATGATCAACTCCACCCTAAAAGCCTTCGATGATCCCAATATCCGTAAGGCTATCAGCATGGGCGTTGACCGGGCAATGATCGTAAAAACAGCCATGTTTGACTACATTCCAGTGGCTGATGCTACCGGATTGGGCGACACCTACAAGGTTTGGAAAGACCAGGCTGCCATCGATGCAGGTACCTGGATGGCGTTCGATCCGGCAAAAGCCAACGAGATGCTGGATGCGGCAGGCTTCACCCGTGGCTCCGATGGAATTCGCACCGACAAGGACGGCAATCCGATGAAGTATAATCTGATCGTTCCTTCCGGTTGGACGGATTGGATCTCTGCCTGCCAGATTATTTCTCAAAATATGACTGATTTGGGTATTGCCATCAACCTGACCACTCCCGAAGAGACTGCCTGGACGGATTCGGTTACCAAGGGTGAGTTCGAATGGGCACTCGGTTGGGGTTCTGGTGGACCCACGCCGTACAATTTCTACCGGGGTCAGATGAGCAAATTAACCTCCCAACCCATCGGAGAATCTGCCAGCGAGAACTGGACTCGGTTCGTCAGCCCTGAAGCAGATGTATTACTGGACCAATTTGCCAAGACTTCCGACATCACTGAGCAAAAATCCATTATGGCTGATATCGAGATGCTCTTCGTTGATCTCGCTCCGGTACTGCCTCTCTTCCCCGGACCCGACTGGTATGAATACAGCACGGCTCGTTTCACCGGTTGGCCCAGCCAGGATAACAACTACGCTCCTGGTGTACCATATGGTTATTCTCCATATAATGCCACATTGATCGTCTTAACCACCATTACACCAAAATAACACATTAACCAACGGGGTTGTCTCGGAGACCCGAGACAACCCCTCTTTATTCGGTGTTTCCATTGACTTGATATTCAGGCATGAGATATTTACTTAGACAGATCGGGCTTTATTTAATTGCCGCCTGGGCATCATTGACTTTAAACTTTTTTCTACCTCGCATGATGCCAGGTGACCCAGTCACCTCTATGCTTGGTCGGATGCATGGACGTCTCACCGCGGGGCAGATTGAATCAATCAAGGCAGCTTACGGTTTCACCAATGCTCCTTTGGTGGACCAGTACATTCAGTATCTAAGCCATGCCCTGCGAGGGGATTTTGGAGTCTCAATTTCGGCTTACCCTGCCAATGTTTCATCCATCATCGCCACCGGGTTCATGTGGACACTGCTTCTAGGCGTAATTACCCTCATTATCAGTTTTGTGCTGGGCACCGCACTGGGGGTCATCATCGCCTGGAATCGTAATGGTTTCCTTGATTCAACCCTTCCTGGATTAACCGGTTTTATTGGCTCGTTTCCTTATTTTTGGTTGGCCATGGTTGCCTTGTATTTCTTCGGCTTCAAGCTGGGTTGGTTCCCTTTGTCTCATGCATATTCTGATTATTTATCACCCGGATTTACCTGGCCTTATATCAGCAGCGTTGCCAGACATATGGTGCTTCCTGCGTCAACCCTGATCCTGGTTTCTATCGGCGGCTGGATGATGGGGATGCGTAGTACCATGATCACCGTCCTCAATGAAGATTATATTATTATGGCAGAGGCAAAAGGACTGTCGCAGCGTGCGGTCATGTATAAATACGCCATGCGCAACGCCATTCTCCCTAATATTACTCAATTTGGCATGTCTTTCGGTTTTATCCTGGCAGGGCAGCTGCTAACCGAAATGGTATTCTCTTATCCAGGTCTTGGGTTTTACCTGGTGCGCTCGGTGACCACCCTGGATTATCCGTTGATGCAGGCACTTTTCCTCATGCTCACCCTGGCTGTATTGGCTGCCAATTTCCTCGTAGATATCCTGTATGTCCAACTTGATCCTCGTGTGCGTGTTAAGTCGAGTATAAAAAATGACCATCTACGCTAATAAAGCTGCTAAAGAAACACCTGCTCAAATGCAATATGGTAAGCCCGTCTCTGCCCAGCTGGACTTTCTTAAGCGCCTGATCAACCAGCCTAAAGCCGTTTTGGGTGTGGTGCTTTTAGTGATATTTATCCTGATGGCAATTTTTGCTCCCTTGATTGCACCCTATGATCCTGAAAGATATGTAGACGAGGCTCATCTACCGCCCTCCAGCACCCATTGGCTGGGAACTACAGGTCAGGGTCAGGATGTCTTTTCGCAATTGGTCTACGGATCACGGGTTTCTCTTTTTATAGGTTTTACCGTCGGCATCTTGAGCACATTGATTGGTCTTATTATCGGGATGATCTCAGGCTATATCCCGGGATTGGTGGATGGTATTCTAAACATGTTCACCAATGTGTTTCTTCTCATTCCAGGGTTGCCGTTATTGATCACCCTGGCTTCCTTTTTGCCTCAGGGTATGGTGACGGTAATTTTAGTTCTCACCTTCACCGGTTGGGCCTGGTCTGCCCGGGTTTTTCGCTCCCAGATGATAAGCTTGCGCGAGAAAGATTTTGTATCTGCTGCCGTCGTAACCGGTGAAGCGATGCCTCGCATTGTCTTCTCCGAAATCCTGCCCAACATGCTCTCGTTAGTGATGTTGTCTTTTTTTGGCGCCGTGATTTATACCATTGGAGCCGACGCCGGGCTTGCATTCCTCGGATTTGAAAACGTTAATATCGTCTCTTGGGGAACAATGCTATACTGGGCTACCAACAGCTCCGCCCTGTTGCAGGAAGCCTGGTGGACGTTTCTTCCCCCAGGTCTTTGCATTGCACTGGTTTGCTTTGCCACTACCATGTTGATCTATGCCATGGATGAGGTAACCAACCCACGCTTGCGAAGTGAAAAAGAGATCATCCGCATACTTAAGAAGTACCACATTACCTCTAAACGTTCGACATCTGTGGTCAATGAACTCAACCTCCACTAATTCTCTGCTGGATATTCACGACCTGAAAGTCAACTATCTCACTGCCGATGGTGTGGTAAAAGCTGTCGATGGCGTTTCTTTTACCATTCAACCGGGTGAAGTGGTCGGGTTGGCAGGTGAATCGGGTAGCGGTAAATCGACCATCGCCCATGCCATCCTGAGAATTCTGCATCCCCCAGCTCTGATCACCGGTGGGCAGGCACTGTTTGAAGGTCTGGATATCCTGAAAATGGGTGAAACGGAGCTTGAGCAATTCCGCTGGAAGAAGATATCGATCGTTTTCCAAAGTGCGATGAATGCGCTCAATCCGGTGATGAAAATTCGCGACCAGATCACTGACGTCATGCTCCACCACGGCATGAGCAAAGCCGAAGCTGGACGGCGCGCCGTAGAGCTTTTCGACCTGGTTGGCATCGAACCGGCGCGCCTTGATGCCTATCCTCATCAGCTTTCAGGCGGGATGCGCCAACGGGTGGTCATCGCCATTGCTCTATCCCTAAATCCTCCCTTGTTGATGCTGGATGAACCCACCACTGCCCTGGATGTGGTGGTGCAGAAAGACATCCTTGCGCAGATCACCTTGCTGCGTGAAAAGCTGGGTTTCTCGATCCTGTTCATCACCCACGACCTGTCCCTGCTGGTTGAGATTTCCACCCATATCTCCATTATGTATGCTGGAGAGATTGTTGAAAAAGCTCCCGCTCGCGAGCTATTTGATTATCCTGGTCATCCCTATACGCTGGGATTGATCAACTCCTTCCCTTCCATCAGCGGTTTGAAACAAAAATTATCCGGGATTCCCGGATCACCTCCCAATTTGATCAATCCCCCATCGGGTTGTAAATTCCATCCGCGCTGCGCCAGGGTTCTTCCCATCTGCAGCCAGGTTGATCCGGTTACAAAGTTAATCTCTCCTAATCATTCCCTGGCGTGCCATTTATATGATGAATAAGGGCTTATCCATGCCAGAAAAATCCACCACCCTTCTGGATATCCGCAATCTCACCAAGCAATTCCCGGTGGGTACTTTTCTGAATACGCACCACGTTCATGCTGTTGAGGATGTCTCTTTTACATTGCAACGTGGGCAGGTGGTTGCCCTGGTGGGCAAATCGGGTAGTGGTAAAACAACCACCATTCGTATGATTGCCCGCCTGATCCCCGTAACAAGCGGGAAAATCTATTTCAAAGGTCAGGATATCCTCAAAAGTGAACCTCGCCAGGCTTCCCTGGATTACCGCAGCCAGGTGCAGCTGATCTTCCAGGATCCCTTTGCATCATTAAATCCTGTCCACACCATCGAACACCATCTTGCTCGCCTGCTGGTCATCCATAAAAAAGCTTCCGGTCGTCAGCAAATTCACGAGCGTGTGTGCGAGTTACTGGACACGGTCGAATTGAAACCCGCTGAAACCATCGCTTCACGCTACCCCCACCAGCTGTCAGGTGGTCAGAGGCAGCGGGTCGCTATTGCCCGCGCCCTGGCGGTCAACCCCGAGCTGATTCTGGCTGACGAACCAATATCCATGCTCGATGTATCCATCCGCATGGGCATTCTCAACCTGCTGGCGCAACTTAAAGAAGAACGTGGTATCTCTTACGTCTATATTACCCATGACCTGGCCAGCGCCCGCTATTTCGGTGATAAGACCATGGTCATGTATGCCGGGCACATTGTTGAAGGCGGCGACAGGGAAGAAATCATGGGCAATCCTGTTCATCCCTATACCCGCTTGTTGCTCTCGGCTGTCCCAGACCCACACGCCGGGCTGCGTACGCACAAGGACATTGGTGCCCGTGGCGAGATCCCTTCGCTGATCAATCCGCCTCCCGGATGCCTGTTCGCTCCACGTTGTACCCAGGCAAAGCCCATCTGCCGTCAGATCAGACCAAATTCGACGGAGACCAGCCCAGACCATTGGGTTCGCTGTCACCTGTAATGATCAGGCAGTGAGCTGGTTATACATTAAGAAAAATAAAAATACCAATAAGTAAAAATGTTTCGTAGTAGGGAAATTTCTTCGCACGAGCACCTTAAAGACATTTGAATGGGGTGGATTTAGCCTCAGCCCTGAGATGTCTACAGACATAAACTTAGAAATAAAATAAATAACCACTGAGATCACTGAGAACACAGAGAGACAATAAATATTACAAGTAAGTTATCTATATCTTTGTTTAATATATAGATTACATATATTCTGCGTACAAGTGTGGGAAACTGAAATAGATCAACGTCTATCCGCGTTCATCTCCCTGCCCCTATTCGAAGGGGCGTTTATTTTTTTATCGGTATTTATCCTGTCTATCCCTGTCAATAATTGAATTTATATTCAATCTTTTTCCGCCTCTATCTATGTCAGGTTTTTATTTATCTTTCAGTAGTTATCAGTATTTATCTGTGTCTATCTGTGGCAAATAAATATTGCCCCAAGCAGAACACTTGCACCTGCATGCCCCTGCCCTATTTAAATAGGCGGTTATTTTATCGGTATTTATCCTGTCTATCCATGTCAATAATTAGTTTTATATTCAATCTTTTTCCGCCTCTATCTATGTCAGGTTTTTATTTTATAGTCTGTGTTTATCTGTGTCTATCTGTGGCAAATAAGTATGCCCCATTCCCTTCAGCGTTCATCTGCGGTTATGTTTTATTACTTCTCAGTGATCTCTGTGTTCTCAGTGGTGAAATCATTCGATCTATCAAAATTTTAAAAGTTCTCAGTGTCACATTGGTGGAATCGTTTTTTCTCTCAACACTAATATTACTTCTCAGTGTTCTCTGTGTTCTCAGTGGTGAAATCTTTATTTCTACCAACACACTAAGAGGTCTCGGATTTCTCAGTGTTGGAATCGTTCTTTCCCTCAGCACTCTCCCTGGTGCTATCATCCTTCCCCTCGAAAAAGCCTTCCATCACCCTGATATACTCCTCGGTTTCCAGCAATCCGGCCGACTGTGTGCTGCCTTTGACCAGGTGCAGCCTTGCTCCCGGATACAATGCAAGCATCGTATTCCGTAGTTCCTCCGTTGTGGTGGCGTCGTCCTCTGCCAGGATGAGCAGCGTCTTCCCTTGCCAGCCTTCCAGATCGGTGTAGGTGAAGTTCTGCATATCGAAATCAACCATGCGTAAATATGTGTTCATCGCCGCCTGGCGGGTTAGTCCGCTGTCCAACGTCTCACGGATCTGTGCCGCGATGAGTAATAGTTCGGGTGGGGCATCAACTGGCATCCGTCCGGTCATTTGCGTGCGCAGCATGTTTCTCACTATGAAAAGTGGCAACCACCTGAATACCTTCAGCGTTGGCTCCACACTTTTCACTCGGCTGGGTGAAGGCGGGTAGGCATGCGTCATCACCAGCCTGTTCACCATATCTGGGTGGCGGTGGATGAATACCTGCGCCAGCATGCTCCCATATGCCCCACCCACCAGGTAGGTGGTCTGGATACCTTCCAACGTAAGGATTCTGGCGATCCCATCAGACAAGGCGGTCATGGTTCCAATTTCGGACGGGTAGCTTGGGCACATCAGGTGATACTTCTTGGGGTCGAGCTGCGAGATCATGCGCCAGGCTGATTCGGCGGTGCTCAGCCCGCCCGGCAGCAGCATCAGGGGTGGTGCGGAGAGGTCACCCGAGCGAATATACTCCCAGGTGATCCCATCGATTTCTTGTTGGGTGAGCGGGTGTTCCTGCCTGAAGCGCATGAACTTTTCCCGCATCTCTGTAGGTACTTTACCGTAATATTTATCCATTTGAGCTCTCCAGCATCTGGCGTAAGGTTTTACCGCCGATCGGGCGGTAGGATAACAGCTTCCCGTCGTAAACCACGCTGAACACCCCATAAGCAGAGGGTGATATCGAGCGTGCCTCCCAGCTGTTTTTTAATTCCACCATCTGAGTGGGAATTCCCATCTGGTTGGCTGCATTCCCCAAGGAGCTGACGAACATGGCGAGGTAGGGGCACTGTCCGGAGTGGTACACCACCAGCCCCTGTGGGAAGCGTTTGAGCCGGCTGTCCCAATCCTGGGGAAAACTGGGCATGGCTCCATGGCCGAAGCGCATCGCCAGCAGCTCGAAAGACGGTGGCGCCTGGTCCACCACCTCGAAGCCATGGTGGAGAAAAAATCCCTTCTTCGCCAGGAACGTGCTGGCACTGCTTACCACTGCCACGCCATATAATCCCTTGTTCTGCGCCTCGCTGATCACCTGCTCAAGCAGGCGTCCACCGTATCCCTTGCCTTTGCTGCTCCCCACCACCCACATGCAGTGGATCATCATGTAGCCTGGTGCCCGTACCACCCTCCAGGTGGACTCTCCGGGTGCATACTCGATAAAACCAGCCGAGCGTGTTCCTTCATAAATGATCTTTAGTTTCAAGCCTTCCGCCAGGCAAGTCTCCAGCCACTCTCGCTTGTGCCGGTAGCCGGTCGATTTGGGTTTGCTTTTATAGCAAAAGAAACCATATCGGTCAACGTTGGAAGCATCAATGGTGTGGATCACGTTTTCCATAGCCGCTCCTTTTTTTCCCGAAAAGACCTGCCACCATTACTAAATTCTAATAGCGGTGGCAGCCTGTTTCTTTAGTATCATTCATTCTTTCTGCCACGTCTAGTGTAGCCGTCAAGATATATCGTAATTCCTTATCCTCCCGTTCCATCGAAGTTCTACATTCCGATTGTAACTACTAACCATCTTATGTATGCTCAAATTATTTCGATCTTCACACAGTCCTTACCTCAATGCTCCTCCCCTAAAAACATGCTTTTTTGTTTTCGATGCCTAGCGAACTGTTTTTGTGAGCGTGGTGGGGGAGGCGGGAGGGGGTATTCCGTTTTTTTTTACGTCTCTCTAGCCGGAATGAACGCCTCACAATTTGAATGTGTAGAGGTTAATTATCAAGCGGTGAGTAGTTACTTCCGATTTACTCGAATTTAAGATAAAAATTCCTTTGTGCCGTACGGCGCCCACTCCACGCACCTTTGTATCCATTTTTACTTGAGGGCGCTTTGTTTGCACGCTATTCTGTTTTTTTCAGGAGCGTGTTCTTTGTTTAATCCTTTGTGTCGGAGGGCGTTCACTTCACGCACCTTAGAGTCCATTGTGTCTTTTTTACAAGAGCGTGTTCTATTGAAAATCCTTGTCTCTGTTTTACCTTTATTGGATAATTCCTGGGTATCGTTCAATATTTCCACGATTTCCTCAGATTGTAACTCCTGCTTCCCCATCAACCGGACAGCCTCACCGATCAAGGCAGCCAGCTTGCGTGAGTGGTTGCCCAAATCCCACCTTTATATAGAAGATGGAAAATTAATAAATGAGCAAAATATTAAAATCACTGTATAATTAACCATACACAAAAAAATGAAAAAATTGATAAATTACGGGATTTTAGTTGCATTTTTTATCTCCCTGACCGTCATATTGGAGTCCAGCGGTCGTGCCCTGGCTGCCTTGGTTGTTTCTGAACGGGGGCTTAGTAGCACTGGCAGGGCAAACGAGATCAACCCTGACAGCAGCGGTTCCTTCTGGATCAGTGATCTTAACAGTGGCGAGGTGTGGCAAGCTGATCCTGCAAGTAACGATTTTACGGTGTTTCCTGTGGGAGGTAGCCCAGTCGATGCCCGGCAGGTGGGAGGCTGGCTGTGGTGGGCAGATGGATCAACCAATATCCTTGGTCGGGTATCCGTCAGCGATGGTTCCTTTACCCGCTGGCAGTTACCAACGGCACATGGATTTGTAGGCACGCAAGTGGATGCACAGGGTCGGTTTTATGCGACTGATTGGTACTACCCGTATCTCTTTCAACTAGATACAACCCAATCAAATCTGTGCACTTTCGAAATGCCGGGGGGTGGTTCTCTCTCTTACCTTGTTCGTGATGGAGATAATCTCTGGGTGGGCGATTATTACAATTATTATATATTTCGGTTTACGATCAGCAATAATAGCCTCACCTGGTGGGAGTTGCCTATAGATAGCTCTCCTAACGGGATGGCGGTCGATGCAGCCGGTAGTTTGTGGTATGCTGATAATTTACTAGAAGTATTAGCAAAGCTTGATCCTGTCTCCAATACGCTGGCCAGTTACGCTTTGCCGAACGCGCCTACTCCGCAGATGATCGCCGCCCAATGGGGTGCGATCTGGTATACCACACAGACCAGTGCCAGTCTTGGACGCCTTGACCCCCTCGAAGCCAACAATACCATTACCAATCTCCAGGTTCATTCCCAGACCCTGGATCCCACCAGTTGCGTGAGTGTTTCTCCCTTGAACACCGGTACTCTCATTCACTCTCACGTTACTCGCACCTGGGCGCCTCTGACCTACCCCACCGCGGTGAATTCGGGTGGCTGGCAAGTCTACCAATCACCCTCGGGAGCAGCACCATATGGCATCACACTTTCTGATTTTGGGTACATGGTCGATAGGGGTCGTCGTAGACTGGTCCGCTTCCCCCTCGGGAGTATTGACCTAGCCATCACCAATTCAGATGGAAAGGATGTTGCCCTGCCTGGAGATGCCACTTCTTATACGATCCAAGTCTACAACCCGATTTCACCTTCGATCTCCGGCGTGACAGTCACCGATATCTTCCCGGCTGCGTTGACGGACATCACCTGGACCTGTACGGCGAGTGACAATTCGACCTGCACTTCCAATGGAACTGGAAATATCAACGATACGGTATCACTGGCAAAGAATGGAACCGTCACCTATCAAGTAGACGCCACGATATCATCCTCTGCTACGGGCGTGGTTCAAAACACTGCCACAGTGGTATCTCCTGGCGGGATTATTGATACGGATTTAATTGACAATGAAGATACCGACTACACTGCCTTGCATTCCCTGGATATTTTATGTGGCGACGATGCCAGCCTGATCGCCTGTTACGGGCTTGACGAAGGTGCAGGCGCTGCCTACCTGGATAGTGTGCAAAATACTGTCTACAATGATGGCAGCATTTTAGGGATTCCTGGCTATTGGACGTCTGCTGGACAGATCTATGCTGCCCTGGATCTGGATGGTAGCAGTAATTATGGCTTCTCGCCTGATGAAGCCAGCCTGGATATAGCCAACCAGATCACGTTAGCCGCATGGATCAAACCCGAACATTATGACGCCACCGACCAATATTTGATCAAGAAAGGTTACACCGGCGGCGCGGATGGATATGAAATAAGCCTGTCTTCGACTGGATCTGCTTCGCCGGAGCGAGTATATGTCCGCTTTAATCAACTATCGAGAGGCGATGTGTGCCGGGTGAACTCGAGCCATGCTTACCCCCATGATGGTGAAACCTGGATGCACGTGGCTGCTACCTTTGATGGTTCGAAGATCCGGCTTTACATCAATGGTGTTTTGGATGCTGATATGAATGCACCTGCGGGTTGTACATCTATCGGTACGAACGATCACCCACTGACTATCGGGGCACAATCTAACGGCAGTATTGTCGATGGCTTCTACCAGGGAGCGATTGACGATGTGCGTGTGTATAACCATGAACTTACTGCTTCAGAAATTGCGGATTTGTACGGTCTCCCCACAGGAGTTGACCTGGTCGACTTCAACGCTACGTCGCATTCTCAGGGCATTCTCCTCACCTGGCATTCCGTTCAGGAGACTGACTTGATCGGCTTTAATCTATTCCGTGCTGAAGCTTCGAACGGACCGCAGCTGAAGATCAACCCCGAGCTGATCCCCGCCATCACCCCAGGGCAGCTGCAGGGCAACGATTACCAGTACCTCGATGCTACCGCTGAAGTCGGGAAGGTGTACTACTATTGGGTTGAATGGGTCGGCATTAGCGGGTCAGAGTTCTACGGACCGGTAACAGCCAGACTGGTACCCTACACCGTATGGCTGCCATTAGGATTGCGATAGTCTCCCTGATAAGTAGGTAGATCTGGTACTTCATTCTTCCCCTCTCCCCTCTTGACTTTTCACTCTCCCCAAACTACACTTACTCTTGGGGGTGCTGATAACCCCCAATGCTTTGAGTTAACCTAGTCAAGCTATGGATTATTCTCGTCTCAGCGACGAAACTCTCCTCCATCTGATTGCCCGCTCACAGGAAAACGCCTTGAGCGAGCTCTATGACCGCTACAGCCGCTTAATCTACAGCGTGGCGCTGAACACTCTGTCCGACCCGGGGCGTGCTGAGGAAGTGACCCAGGATGTGTTCGAGCGTGTGTGGGAGAAAGCCCGCACCTACAGTGCTGAAGAGGGCCGGGTGGTCACCTGGCTCACCAGCATTGCCCGCCACCGCTCGATCGATATGTTCCGCAAGTTCCGGTCTCACCATGAAGAAATGCAATTTACCTGGGAGGAAGCGGAGATGGTCGACCTGCCGGACGGGCAAAACGTAGAATGGGAGGTGGACCTTGAAGAACGCACCCAGCGCATTCGCCGGGCGTTGGCCCAGCTCCCCACCGCACAGAAGCAAGCTGTGGGTATGGCATTCTTCCAAGGCTTGTCGCACCCAGAGATCGCCGACGCCCTCGGGGAACCCTTGGGGACGGTAAAGACCCGCATCCGCCTGGGTATGCAAAAGTTGCGCACAATATTACAAGATGAGCAAACGTTGTAGCAATCTGCCGGTCAGAATATTACGTATTATGCGATAGGAGAAAAGGAAAATGCCGGTAGAGCTTGAAAATCACGTAATTGATCTACTGCCAGCCTACGTGCTGGATGCTTTGACCGATGAGGAAACGGGTCAGGTAGCTGAACACCTGGCTGTTTGCCAGACCTGTCAGAAAGAGCTGGCGCGCCTTCAGCTTGTTGCAGATGATCTTCCCCTGGCTCTTGCTCAGACAGCGCCTCCGCCGAGGGTTAAAGACCGCCTGATGGCATCGATACACTCACGCGGCTCGTCGGTTGCTGCTTCCCAGCCTTCTACCTGGCAAAAGCTGGTTGGTTTCTTCCGCATGCCATTACCCGCAATAGGGTTAGCTCTCATAGTGCTCCTGGCAGTCGGAAATATTTTCCTTATACGCCAGTTGAACCTTGCCAATACACAGGCGGATACATCTATGAAGGTGGTCGCGCTGGCAAACACCCAAAATTCGCCTGGGGCACAAGGTACGTTGATCATCAATCAGCCCGGAGATTATGGCACCCTGGTGGTGGATAAATTAGCTACGCTGGAATCCACCCAGCAGTATCAGGTTTGGCTCATCAAAGGTGGGCAGCGGGTGAGTGGGGGCCTATTCTCCGTCAACCCAGACGGATATGCCTCGTTGGAAATCATGGCACCCCAGCCGCTTGCTCAGTACGATTCGCTTGGCATCACGGTTGAACCCGTTGGCGGCAGCCCCGCTCCAACTGGAGATAAGGTGTTGGGCGGAGCAATCCCCCATTAATTTTCGTTCTCCAAATTGCATCTAATTTTCTTCCTGTTACGTATCATTTTCTAAATGTGCATATTAGGAGGAATACTAGATGGACACTCAATTGAAAAATCGAAAATTAGAAAGACCGTTAAGTTTGATCGGTTTGCTGGTTGTCATGGCGATGATCCTGGCAGCCTGTGCGCCGGCTGTCACTCCTACTCAGGCTCCCGTGGTTTCTAATCCGAGTAATACCCAACCTGCGGGTTCCACGAGTCAGGCTGTGATCAACATTGTCACGGATCCCACCCTTGGAAAGATCCTGGTAGATGACAAGGGAATGACCTTATACATGTTCACCAAAGATGGGCCGGACCAAAGTAACTGTGATGCAAAATGCCTGGCTAATTGGCCACCCCTGGTCTCTTCTGGTACACCTAAGTTGGGTCCTGGTGTGGATGCTTCATTGATTGGATCAGCCACACTTTCCACTGGTGAAATGATTGTCACCTATAACCATTTACCCCTATATTATTTCATCAATGATAAAAAGGCAGGTGAAACAACTGGTGAGAATGTTGGCAGTGTATGGTTTGTCATCTCTCCTGATGGAAAGGCGGTCATACCCGCCAGCGCAACCGCACCGACTGCTGCACCTGCTATCACTGAAGCCACCATCAATGTGGCTAATGATCCCGCACTCGGTCAATTCCTGGTGGATGGCAAGGGAATGACCTTGTATATTTTTACCAAGGATGGACGTGACCAATCCAATTGTGATGCCACCTGCTTGGCAAAGTGGCCTCCGCTGCTTACCCAAGGCACTCCGACATTAGGATCAGGCGTAGATACGTCACAGGTCGGATCAACTATGCTGGCTGATGGCACCAAGATCGTCACCTACGATCATCATCCACTGTACTACTTTATCAAAGACACCAAGTCAGGTGATCTCAACGGTCAAGCTGTAGGTGGTGTCTGGTTCGTAATCTCTCCGACGGGCAAGGAAATTGAGGCACCCACCGGATCTGCAGCGTCTTCTACGTCAGTTCCTGCCGCCGCCTTAGTTGAACCGACTATAAGTCTGGTTAGTAATCCTACTCTCGGTCAGTTTCTGGCGGATGGTGAAGGTATGACCTTATATATTTTCACCAAAGATGGACCTGACCAGAGTAACTGCACAGGCAGTTGCCTGACAAACTGGCCGCCATTATTGACTCAGGGTTCCCCGATCGTGGGAACCGGTGTGGATGATTCGAAGATCGGCTCGGCTTTACTGGCGGATGGAACCAGGATTGTCACCTACAACCATATGCCATTGTATTACTATGCCAAAGATATCAAGGCTGGCGATACCAGCGGGCAGGGTGTTGGCAGTGTCTGGTATGTAATCTCTCGAGATGGAGAAATCATTAATAAGTAGCTAACTTCTGAGTGCCTTGTAGAAATGAAGTACCATAGCTACTTAATTCAAACGTAAATAACAAAATAAAACCAGCCTCCCGGGATAAATATCTCGGGAGGCTGGTTTTCGGCCATCATCTCCCAGGTAGCAAGGCCTTGGAAGCAATCCGGGTTACTGATCTAGACACATCTTCAACTCGATCAAGGTTGAAATTTTCCGATAAAAGGCAGCAGAGTGCGTAATAGCGGGGCGTCTCCAACGAAAATGTCAAAAAATTCATCATCAGAGCCACACGTATTTTTAGCGTTAATGTTGATATGGTAATTACCAGCGGTTGTGTATGTGTGCGTGACCACATCACCAGTAACACTTGTGCCATCTGCAAAATCCCAGGTATAAATGATAGGCTCCGATCCGGCGGCGTCAACAGTGAAGGTGACAACCTGACCAACCTCCAGATTTAAAGGAGTATAGCCAAAAATCAGGATATCCACCGGCTCACACGGCTCACTCACGGTCATGGTCACCGGCAAAGTAATGAGGGGCGCTTGCGGGGCATTCGATTGGATCGCGATACCGCCCGTGTATTCACCAGGCAGCATCCCCTGCGCATTAAAGGTGACGGTAATTGTGGTGCTCTCCCCAGGGTTCAGGCTTCCTTGAGTGGGAGTCTCGTCCAGCCAGGGCAGGTCGAATGGTTGGCTAAACACAGCCGCGACAGCTTCGTAAACATCGATGCGACCATGACCGTAAGTATTATTGGCACCTGGGCAAGTATTATCGCCAGCACACGGTACGTTGGCGTCATAGCAGATTGCAGTGTCAAATAAGATCTGTTCGAGCTGATCGATGCCTAATTGCGGATCTGCCGAGAACAGCAGCGACGCAGCACCCGCTAAATGAGCTGTCGAGAAAGATGTCCCGCTCCATATCTGGTAACTATTATCAATGCTACTCGAGCGGATATTCACTCCAGGCGCGGCTACGTCAGGTTTGATGGAGCCGTCGAAGCAGGAAGGACCCCTGGCAGAAAAACCAGAGATATCATCATTATTGTCTGTCGCCCCGGCAGTCAGGGCATCCGGGTAATCCGCTGGAGAACGAACGAGTCCACATGCCGGCCCTTCTCCACCCGGGGCAAAAACGGGTAGAATATTCGCCGCTCTCAACATGCTAAGATCAGTAATAAAATCTGGAATGCAACCACCCCAAAGTCCCCACATGTTGAGCACAACCATGGGAGCTTTGGCAGGGTCCGGGTTCAGCCCGTTCAGGTCAGTGGGAGCCAACATCCACTCCAGGGCTGCGTGCAGATCCACTTCTGTTGCACCCCCTCCACCATCCATCGCCTTAACTGCAATCCATTTAGCAGCCGGTGCGACACCTATCTGGTTACCCAACCCGTCATCTCCAACGGTGATACCGGCGCCAAATGTTCCATGTCCGTTATCATCATAGGGTGATAATTGCCCATTGATCAGGTCATACCAGTTGTAATTGTTATCGTAATTCCCACTCCCCAGGTTACCGCGATATTGGGCATTCAGCGCCGGGTGGGTGTACATCACACCTGTATCCACCACCCCGATCACACCACCCTGACCCCGGATACCGAACGTACTCCACACCTGGTCTGCCCTGATCTTGGCAATGTTCCATTCCACTGTATCCAGACCGTTCTGATACGATTCTAGCCAGTCTGGTGTCGCCGGGTCATTTTGTAGTATCTCAGCCTCACCGTTGATCCCCACCCGCCCCACCTGTGGGAAATCGAGCGCAGCCTTGAGCTGGCTGGCATTCAGCGTGGCAGCAATGGCATTGGCAGTCAACAGCCGTCTGGGTTGGGTTCCTTCGGATTGCAGCCAGCTGAAAAGGTCGTCACTCTGACCAGCAAGGTTTACCAGCTGGTCATACACGTATTGCACCCGGGCAGTGCGGTCGTGGATTTGATAGACTGCTGAAGTGTCAGGAAAACCGCGCAGATAGAGGATCAGCCGGTACTTGTTCATTAACAGCAGCTGTGATCTGACACTCGCATCTACTTGAGCCGGAGCACCTGTAGGGAATGGACCTTAAATCGCAGGAATCCTGGGTGCAGAAGCCAGCCGCAGCGTGCCGGAAATCTCGTAAAGGCTGAAGCTGAGCTCTGTATCGCCTGTGTTGGTGATCCATAATGTTTGCGTGTTCAGATCATCGGGGGGGAGCTCAGCATGCAGCTCCGTGGGAGATATGATAATGCCGGGTTGTAAATCGGTTGTTGGTGGGGAAACTTCATCCAGGCTTGCATTGGCAGTCGAGGCATCCATGATGGCGAAGACCCCCAATAGGCACGCCACTGCCCAAAACAAGCCAAGCAGCATGATGCTGCTGGTCTTGTTGGCAGACATGTTGCACCTCCTTTAGGTTCAACTATCATTATAGAGATAATCACAGCGAAAAGCAAATGAGAAAAGAGCCGCAAGCGGTGTTTAGAGGTTAGAAATTGGGAGGGTAGACTAACTGGATAGCTGTATTATTAACTTTGCCAGTTAAAGGAGCAGGTATATAATAGTTAAGCCGTAGCATCATCCAGGGGGTTTACAACTCATCACACCCTCATCCAGGATAACGGCTGGAATTAATTGCAATCATCTGCGTATAAAGCGGGGCTGAACACATCTGCCGGTGTTTCAGATTCCAAAATAAAGCCTTTTGCTATCCGGTATCCTGAGGAGAAAAGATCGTGAAGCGTGAAAAACCTTACACCACGATCATCATTCTGATCATCCTACTTCTGGGTGTGTTGTCAGGATGCAGCCGCATAAATGCAAACCCCACTCCGCTCCCTGAGCCCACGCGTGACCCGATCCTGGAGCAAACCATTGAAAATCAGCTTGAGGGGATGAACGCATTCGCTGTGCCCATCTACCGGAAAGCAACCACAGCCCTCGATCAAGGTGATTATGAAACATCCAGAGAACTTTACCAGCAAGTTCTGGATTTGGTTCCAAATTTTGCGGCAGCCTACCGCAGACTAGGGTATATTGAGGCAATATCCAATAATACGGATCTCTCCATCGAGCTGCTACGCAAAGCAGTAGCGCTTGAACCGGATGGCTACAACCAAAGCGCCCTGGCTTTGTCGCTTTTACAGCGCGCTACGGTCGATGATAATCATGAGGCTTTTGACCTTTCGACTGCTGCAGTAAAGCTTCTGCCGGATGATGAACAAGCCGTAGGTGCGTGGCTATACTCAGCTGCGACAATAGAGGATATCAACGCTCTTCGGCAGGCAGACGAACGCCTGCTTGAGATTGCCCCTGGAAACCCATTAGCACATTATTATGCCGGGTTATTAGCGGCTACTGATGGGAAATGGGAAAAAGCAGAAAATGAATTGAAGTATGCCCAGGTTTTGGGTATCCCGTCAGAAGCGATCCAGAAATTGTTGGACAATGGCATCTCGAGGGCTGCCAAAATCATCCGCATAATACGCTGGGGTGTCATTGCCCTGGCAGCCTGGTTCGTTGGCTTGCTGGTCTTATACCTTACTGGATCAATCCTTAGTAAAACCATGATGAAAGCGTTGAATTCCTCCCAGCCTGAGGTCAATATACAACCTAGTCCACGGGAATTAAAAGTCAGATCAATCTACCGTATCGTCGTGACCATACTTTCCTTGTATTTCTATATTTCCATTCCCTTCGTCATCCTGTTGCTGCTGCTAGTGGTTGCGGCTGCTGTTTATGTCTTTGCTATCATTGAGCTGAATTCCCCTCCAGGTAGCATGGATCTTGGTGGTTATGGTGTTCGGATCACTGTTTGCCATACTCCGTTCAATTTTTACGCGAGTAAAAAATCTCCCACCAGGTCGTGAGTTAAAACGGATGGACGCACCCGAATTATGGAAGTTGGTTGAAGACGTGGCACGCAGATTGTCCGTCCAACCCGTGGATACAATTTTCCTCACCCCAGATGCGGGCATCGGTGTGTTTGAAAAAGGCAGTATCCTAAAAAAAATGCGCGGGGTGGGCAAGCGCAACTTGCTGCTGGGTATGGGGGCATTGCCTGGTCTGACCCAGGGAGAGTTTGCGGCAATCCTGGCACATGAATATGGGCATTTCTCCAACCGCGATACCGCCGGCGGTAACCTGGCCCACCAGGTGTATGCCTCCTTGAACCAGATGGCTTTGCGGATGATCCAAACTCGGGCCGCCCAATTTTATAACCCGGTATGGCTGTTCATTATGGGGTACCAGCGCATTTTCCTGCAGGTCACTCTGGGGGCATCGCGATTACAGGAGATCCTTGCCGATCGTTTCGCAGCCGTGGCTTATGGCAGCGAAAATTTCATCGATGGATTGAAGAACCTGATCAGGCAAAGCATCTTGTTTCCTCTCCTGGCAAACCGTGAGATCCAGAGTGCGGTCGAGCTGAACCGGACTTTCGTCAATCTATATGATTTACCCATGCAGGATGATCTTAAAGGCCAGCTGTTTGACAAAGTCGATGAGGCCATGAACAGACCCACGTCCAAATATGATTCGCACCCTGCTCCACGCGAAAGGATCAAACTTATTGAAAAGTTGCACGTCCCCTACTCGCCGATGAATGATAACCCCAGACCTATGCTGGAGTTGTTCCCCAACCCTGAACAACTGGAGCAGGAAATGACAGCAGAGGTAAGGAAGCGCTTATTAGGGCAGAAAAAAGGCTAAATCGAGAACCAGCATAAGCATTTAGTTACCCTTTTCCGTAAAATCACCGTTATATGGTCCAGGGATTGGATGGTGTTGGTGTAAACACCCATCCTAAGCCCATTCCTATAAACAAATGGGCTTTGCTCAAGGCTTCCCTTCCCTCCCCGCCTAATTCAAGCTATGATTGAGCTATGGATGATAATACCTACGAGTGCCCTAACTGTGGAGCCACGATCTACCCCGAGATGACCCGCTGCCCTCAGTGCGGTCAGAATATGTACCCGGAAGAAGACGAAAGGTTACCTGCAGAAGCACAACCCACCACGCCAGCCTGGTTATCATTCCTTGGTCCGCTACTGATCGGCTGGATAATCGCAGCAGGTATAGCACTGATCGTGCATTTTGTCGTCGACGCTTTCATCAGCCCTTACGCATTGGGGCTGTGGGGAAAGATCATCCTGTTCGTGGCGGGTCCGCTGGGAGCGGTGGTGGGTGCATATGTGGGCACGGGTCTGGTCAGGAAACGTTCCAGGCTGATGGGGGGTTTGGTGGGCGTGTTCGACATTCCCGTTCTGGTGCTGTTGGCTACCCATTGGGTAAAGGTAACCCTCAGCCTGCTGTTCAGTCCGTGGGGGCTGTTGCTCGGCTTTCTGACCATATTAGCCGGTGTCTTGGGCGGATGGCTGACTGAATATTTTGCCCCAGATAGCGATTTTAAGGAAAAATGGAGGATCCGTGGCTGGGAGGACCTGCTCTACCAGGACCTGTTGCGCAAAACGCGCTTCAATGGCTCGGCTGCCGACAGGCTGATCGAGTACGAAAGAAAGCAAGACCCTTCAGCCAGTCGTCTCAAGCTGATCCAGAGCGCCATCGAGCGCTGGGAACGCGATAATCGTTAAGCTCAGCAAAGCAAAAAACATTCAGGATACGAACTGCCTGGGCTGACGTCCTGGTAAGTGCTTTAAGCTCAAACCGGCGAATTTCCCCTAATCATTAATTCACGAAGGAAAATATCCCTTTACTTCTGCTCCAGGATCACCAATTTCGAGGGTTTGGAAAGGTTAATCACCAGCCAGACCAGGCAAAGTACATCGAGAACGATGGTGGTCGCCAGTATGTAAATGGGATCGATCATTTCAACGTAGTACTGAATATTGATCAGGATGAGCTCTAAAATGCCTGACTGGAAGGCAGGCATCCCTGCGAGGTACGACAGGCCGGCGAGGAATAACCAGCCGATAACTGCCACCAAAATGAAGATCAGCACGGGAACAAGAACCTTATCTAGCAGGCTGTATTTGCGGGTGTTGCGGGTGAACCCTGCCCCAAGCCGCAGCTGCATTGCATCCAGAGCTTCATCGCGCACCTGAGGACTGGCAAAAATGAGCTGATGGGAGGTTGACTTTTCATCCTGGGTGAAATTAATATCCATATTCGACCGCTTGGGATTGACAGTCAGGCGCTGGATGGCCTCCAGTTTGATCGTCCTGGCATTCCCACCCAACAAATCGCGCATCATCTTCTTTTCGTTGAATAGTCCCATGATGTGTGGGACGTCACTGGCAGCGGGATTGGCATAGATGATGGATTTACTGCCCAGGATGACCATACGGTCGTTCTTAGCCTGGGGGTTATCCCACAACAATGGCTCAGGCTCATTCAGACCGGCTTGCGTTTCATCAACTCCTTCAAATGCGCTGATCTCGGTTTGCGCTTCACCACCAGACGCAAGGTTCGCCGTGCTATCAGGCTTCTCACCGGAGAAGAATTGAGACAATGAACCCAACTGTTCATCTGCAGCCGCGGTTCCAGTGGTTGTCTCCGATGCAACAGCGGTCGCAGCTGCTGCGGTGGTGAGCGGGTCTTTTAGCCAGCTAAGGTCACTGTCTGGCACTGGCTCCGCAGCCAGCTCTGGATTGCTTACCGCATCAAATATCTTACCGATCGTTTTATCAGGCTCTGCCGAATCAGCTGCCCAATCGAAGGTGGTAGGGGTTTCGGGAGGCTGGTTCACTTCCCCTCCCGTCAGGTCAGGGTAGGTCATATCGCCCAAAGCCTGGAATTGAGCTTCATCGCCCGACCAGGTGAAGGGAGGCGTAAACGGAGGAGCTTTTTCAATTTTTGGCGGGACCACCGATTTGTAACGCTCGCCGCGCACTACAGGTCCGAGTGGGGAGGTATCCAGCTTCATCAGGGCAATACTTGCCGCAGTATTCTGCGGGTTGATCAGCAACACCCGTTGCAGGCAGTTGCGCTTTAGTTTTACATCGTCAACAACTTCCGACATCAACATCCAGGCGCCTTCATTATGTGGGTCCTGGATCAACGCCTGAGCCAACAGCTGTTTCGTCTGGGCGAAATCCCCCCTAAGCTTGGCATCCATGGCTTGTAAAAGTAAATCGGGCATACATTCTCCTATTGTTTACCAGTTTATTATAATCCAACTGGATAATCCAAAGTCCGGGTGGAGCGGGAGAGCTCCTTACAGTTCTGTTTGTATGCTGGTCGGTTATAATAAAACATCCTCACATGGAGTAACTATATGACACAACCTGTCACTGTAAAATATACCCCTTCCCAACAGGATTATGCCCAGGTGCTGCGACTGCTCATCCTGCAGAGTATCGTCAATTGGATCATGTTAGGCTTCTTGGTGATTGTATTCGGCTTCATGATCTTCAACATTGTGTCTCAAGGCACATCGGTCACTGCATTTGAGCTGATCTGGCTGCTGCTGCCACCCCTATTCATCGTTTATATCATCTTCATTCAACCCAACCGCATGGCGAAGCAGTACATGGCAAACGAGAAGATGGCGGCTGAAACCACCTGGGATGTGGATGATTCAGGGGTAAAGATTTCGACTACTTTCGGGGAGACGTTTCTGGAATGGGAAAAGCTCTCCAAATTGGTGACCAGTAAAGATTATTACTTGTTGACGCTTAAGAAGACCAGATACGCGTCGCGCTTCCTTCCCCGGCGCTCATTCACTACCCCTGAAGAGCAGGACGCTTTCCTCCAGCTGGTGACAGGTCATCTTTCCAAATAAATCGACCTTCAAGTAAGAGTTACACCCGCAATGGATAACGCCTTTCCATCAGGTCTGAACTCTGATCGGGTGTTTTACTCGGCGCATTTTATGGATCTCATCCTGTGGGAGCCTGCTGTGCGCCGGGTGTGCTGGCAGCACGGTCTCCGCGGCAGGCGTATCGACCCTGGCGTGCCGGGCACTTTCCCAACCTTCATAATTGACCTTGAAACGGACCAGCTACCGCATAAAGCGGTGGTGGTGAAATTCTTTGGTCCCCTCTTCGATGGTGGCGACTCATTCCATATCGAGAAAAAGGTGGGGCAATGGCTCGCCTCCCAAAACCTACCAGTTTGTTCCCCTGCTAGGGTCTATGCGCCTCACGAAAAAATCCAAACCCTGGATGAGCTGGCGAGGCGGCTGTTCGAACCCCAGGCTATGTAAATCGTTCCTGTCAGGGGGAGAACTCAGCCGAACGTTCAACCAGCAGACATCCTTGGGGGTATAAGCCGTGTTATCAATCTAAAAACCGATAGATGTAGCACGATGTTGGAACACGCGTGAGGCCGGTGTGCACCGGCCTCACTTTGTTGAGTCTCACTTACCCCTCTGTTCCTTGTTTGAAGGTTTAGTTGTCCTCGCTACTCCATCCCCATGATCATATAGTTGCGCATCATGGTCATATCCTCATGTTCCAGGATGTGACAGTGGTACATATACATGCCTGTATAGGGTGAAAAGTTCATCGCCACGCGCACCTTTTCACCCGGCCAGACCAGGACGGTATCCTTCCAGCCCGTGTCGACGAAACCTTGATTGGCGGTGTTGTAGGTGGTCTGATCGGTTGGGGGTGTGCGCTTGACTACCTGGAATTGTACATTGTGGATATGCATTGGGTGAGGAATGGACGAGTTGTTGATCCATTCCCACGCCATCGTATCGTCAAGGTAGACCATTTCGTCCTCAGCAACATCCATCGGATCGTAGACCCGGTGGTTGATCGTCCACACCATCATTTGCATTTCAAGGGTAAATGGACGCGGAGTATTGAAGTTGGGAACGTTGCTTTGGTCATAGATGATCTCGAGCGGCGGGAGCGGACCCAGCTGGGGATGCACGGAGGTGTTTCGTCCCACGTTGACCGTCAGGAGGTTGAAGGCGGCGCCGTTTGCCAATCCCATACCACCACCGCCTCCTCCACCGCCTCCCATTCCATCGACACCCATTCCACTGTCTGTGCCCTGCAGGTCTGTCCCACCTTCCCCGCCGTCTCCGCAGCGCATACGGCAGCCGCCTCCCATGCCGCGCGGGTCAAAGGACAGGCTGCGCAGGATCACCTGCTGACGGGCGAGCGAGGTAAAGTCAGCCCATACGTCGATCCGTTCTCCCGGCATCAGCATGACGTAAGGTCTGCTCTGGACGGCGGGCAACAGCCCTCCGTCAGTCCCGATGACTTTCATCGGCATGTTGTTGCTCCAGGCAAGCTTATAACTGCGGGCGTTCGATCCGTTAAGGAAGCGCAGCCGGTAGGCATGGGGTTCCAGGGAAAATGCCGCGTTCAGGGTTCCGTTGACCAGGATTTTCTGTCCAAGGTAGCCCCACAACTGGTTTGGGTTGTACACGAACTGGTTGTTGCTATCGAATGTGCGGTCCTGGATGATGACCGGCAGGTCGTACAACCCCTGGCTTGCACCAGGCACAGCAGCCTGCTCGGCTTCGTCGGTGACGTAAAAGACGCCCGCCAATCCCATCAGTACCTGTTCAGCGGTGCGCCCCATGGGATGGGGATGGAACCAGTATGGTCCGGCACGATCAATCACCTGGAAATCATATATTTTCGTCTCACCTGGTCCGATAGCTTGCATAGGCTGACCATCGCAGTCTTCCGGTACATGCAGCCCGTGGGGGTGGATAACGCTGTCTTCGTTCAGGTTGTTATGGAAGTAGATGCGCACCTTGGTACCGCTCACCACGCGCAGCACCGGGCCTAGATATATGCCTGGCAGGTTCGTCACGGTCACCCCCGTGCCGCTCAACAGCTCACCTTGATAACCCCACACGAGGGTCGGTGTACCCGGAAGGATCTGCACCACTTTCTCGGCTGCGGTGATGGAGACTTCCGCATCGGGGATGAACTCGTCTGTCTGGACGGATAGCGACCGCGCAGCCAGGCGGTCAAGCAACGATGGTCCACGCGAAAATGGATGGAAAGTAGCTCCAAACAGCGCGGCTGCACCCACTCCGGCGCCTTGCAAAAAATTTCTTCTGCTTAATCTCTGTGATGTCATAAGAGCCTCCCATGGGGGTATGATCACCCTGAGCCATTAAAAGGCGCAACAGCCAGCTCAGCGTGTTAGTCGATGCGTCAGCGTGGTACGAAGACTATCATCAAGGGGCTGTCCGCTTCAAGTTTGCGTCCTTGTACAATAAATCACAACTATATTTTATAAAATGGATGGCACCCTAAAATTGGAATTTCTTGGGGTTTATTGGCTATCAGCCAATGTTTTACATTTACCTGCTGAAATAGGGTCAGCAGGTAACAAATCTCCACTACTCTTGCAGATAAGTCCATCCTGGTATATTATTTCCATATGGCTTTGCTTCATCTTTCATATTACCCAGCAATTCTTTTACGATAATACGCAAAGTATGAGCTATCCTACCTTACCTAAACGCACGATCGGCGCACCCACGTTGGGTGATAAGGTTGCCTTTACCCGCACCCTCACCGAAGCTGACGTGGCGTTGTTCATCGGCACCACCTGGGACGTCAACCCGCTGCATACCGACGAAATCTACTGCAGTGGGACGCAGTTCCAGCACCGTATCGTGCCAGGCTTACTCACAGCCAGCTTGCTCACTCACCTGGGAGGGCTGTGGGCATTCCTGGCGACGGAGATGGAGTTCAAATTCCTGGCGCCGGTCTACGTGGGCGACAGCATTAAGGCGGAAGCAAGCGTCGCCGAACTCGATGCCGAAACCGGTACAGTCCTGCTGCTATGCACATGCACCAATCAGAATGGTAAGCAGGTGCTGACTGCCAACGTCCGAGGCTTCCCGGGGAAGTTCGAGTGAAGCCGGCCCGACTGCTGCCTGTCTTGATCCTGCTGCTGCTCACCGCGTGTGGGTCCAGGTCTGTTCAGGTGCCAACAGCGCAGCTGCCAGACCCGGCTATTTATGCAGTGATGCCTTCGGAGCTGCCGGAAGTGGGCGTAGGCTGGCAGCAGACTTACAACCAGACCAGCCTGGAACAGGGTTATAAATGGTCCTACCAGGCATACCAGGCTTACCAGGCGGGGGCTGGAGGCGGTGAGCTGGATAATGCCTTCGCGGTGAACAACGACGTCATCTTGTACGAGGTCGATATGAGCCGGGAAGACCTGCCCCTGCCGCCGCAAACCCTGGGGAACATCCAGAATGTGTCCTGGAAAGCAGGCACCCCGCTGCACCGGGTGGGAGATAAATCGGCGGTATGGAAAACCAACCTGGGAGATTTACTGACACCCGTGTGGTGGCTGGAGTTCTACCAGGGGCATGCGTATGTACGCATCTCCCTGCTCGGCTTCCCCGACCAGATTGCCCCGGCGATCATCTACGGGCTGGCAGATATCGTTGCCGCCCGCCTGCCGACCTCGGTGGAGGAGTTACGCTCCGACGTGGCCACCGTCGTACCCACACCGCTTTCAGTTGTTCCATCGGTCACCCCACAGACCATACCGGCACAGGCAACAATCACCCCAACGTTATCCCTGGACAGCCCGGCGCTATACGTACCTGTGTTGAGTTACACTGCTCCGCCCGGTGAGACCGGCATGGTGACCTACCTGGATGATACAGGTAGCCAGCTGTCAGATGGCGTGATCGGAGCAGATGATATCCTTGCTGACCTGGGCAAAGGCACTGCCTATGAATGGGTTGGCTGGACCGACCTGACCGAACCGGTGACGCTCACATTCACCCTGACACCAGAGGCAAAGGTGAGCGCGGTGGAGATTGGTCTTAACCACCGCGACGGGCTGGGGATCTTTGTGCCTGGCGGGGTGACAATCAATGGGATGAGCTTCGCACCCGACGCAGGGGCAGTCCCCAACAACGCGCGGGGTGATTTGACCTTCAGCGGTCCTTTTGATGGACCGGTAGTGACCATCGTGCTCAACCATCGCGGCCGTGGCTGGATCATGGTGGACGAGGTGCGTTTTATCGCCGAGGATTGAGGGCTGCAGGCAGGTGAGGGGGAATATTCGCCATCGGGGAAGAATATCAACCGCGGAGAACGCAGAGAGCGCTGAGAAAGAACAGGTTTATTAACAAATATTTACCACCGAGAACACAGAGAACACGGAGAAAGAACAGAACTACAATCAGACATCTACCGCGGAGAACGCAGAGATCGCTGAGAACGAACAGGTTTATTAACAAATATTTACCACGGAGAACACAGAGAACACAGAGAACACGGAGAACACGGAGAACACGGAGAACACGGAGAAAAAACATAACTACAAGCAGACATCTATTGCGGAGAGTTATCACGGTCATCCACTTGGTCTTCACAGACAGCATGCATCCTCATTACCATGCAATTATTCTTTCTTTGTAGGTTGGGTAGAGTGCGGTGATCTTCCGCACGAAACCCAACAATTATCTTTAAGCATAAAATTCAATTTCATGTGCATAAATATCCTTATATAAACGAAGATTCTTACTTGGTGAGTAATTACAGATTCTTCATCGATGGAAAGGATTTTCCCATTGAAGGAGGAATTTCACCGCGGAGAGCGCATAGAACGCTGAGGTAGAACAGATTTACAAACAGACGTTTACCACTGCGAACACAGAGAGCACGGAGAAAGACCATTTTTGTAAACAGACATTCACAACGGAGGAAGAACAGATTTCCAAACAGATATTTTCCGCGGAGTGCGCAGAGAAAGAAAAGGTAAATAAAAAAAACCGCCGGATTGATGGATAATCCCATTTAAAGCTCATTATTTGTACAAGGGGTCAGAGCTGCACAGACCAAACCGTGGCGGTCATGTTGGCTGCCAGGGCGAGATACAAGCCGGTAGCGAAACGGGGGGCAAAGCGGTCAGCGAAGAACAGAATCGCCGGGTGACCTGCTGCTACGATCACTTCAACAATCTTGGGAACTGCAGCTGAGGTATTGTCATAGAACGTGGCTGTTCCGGAGGCTGCGCTGGTGCTGATGATAGCTGCTGTGAGCAGTCCCTTGCCGGTATGGATCAGGGCGCTGGCTGAATGGACCGTGAGAGAGTTTGCCATGATCAGTAGACCCGGTCGAACTTGTCTGAGGCCAGCTTGGGAGTGATCACACTGTTGGTCACCTTAGCCTGAGCTGCAGCAACCTGGTTGCGGTACTCTTCTTCAAGATCTGAGACCATGGTAGTCATTTGCTGGATATCGGTGCTGTGAGCGGTGGGATCCTGCATCATGTAACTCAACCGCTCCCGATAGGCACGGCACATCACGGCCAGGATCAACAAGCCTTCGTATTCGTCGGGCACAGTGAGAAAATGATCGCTGGCATCTTCCAGTGCGCTGTCATGGTTGGCAAGGTACTGTGTCTTGATGTGAGCTGTGGCTGCCACTCCGCCTGAGACGTACATCACCCAACCCGCCCCGCTAGAGTAGTCTGGTGCTATATCGTAGAAACCATCATCGGCGTAGAAGTGTGGGTCGAAATGGTTCTTGCGCACCAGGTAGACTGGTGGCTGCTGGCTGATGGGGTACTCGACGCTGATCACTTCACGGAAGTCAACCGGCATATCGAAGACATACTCTTTGGCCAGGCCGGCTGCATGATCATCGAGCTGCGGTCGCAGGATGGGAAAGAACCTGACCGCTTCACACGCCCAAGGGAGAATACGGTCCGTCCTGGACCAAGTGTTGCCTAGGCTGTCGCCCAAGGCAAGCAGGCATGCTGTCAAAAAGTCATCGTCGGCAATTGTCATAGGTCAGCTCCTTCTATATGAGACTTGCAAATTTAACATCTGCTCCACCAGGTATCCAGGCAACTTTGTAAATCGCTTCAGACGACCAGATAGTGCCAGTAGTATAAGCTTCATCAGCTGCGAAGCGAATGGCATAAGCTTTTTCCCATCCCCCACCACCGAGGTCATCCCAAGCCAATTGAATAGTGGTAGTCTTAGTCCAATTCTCAACCGTCTTGACGAGGTCCGGTATATACATGGCTGCTGCTATGTAACCGTCAAAATCCCAACAATACACGACTTGTTGGCGAGTATTGAAATGAAATTGATCATCATTGGCGGTCAAATTCGTTCCGACAATCCCTGAACCAAGCGAATTGAAGCGGTCGAAGGGATCATCGGCAACACAAAACATGCACGGGTACATTCGTCCCACACCGTTGGATGCCCAGGTGAGAGTGTGAGCAATCGAGAGACCATTCCTGTCCATCTTATATGTCAGATCAAGGACACCCTGATTGGTAGCGCCGGTCTCAGTGTGCCTGACATTATTTTGCGTGATTACTTCAAGGGAAGTTCCAGCGTACTGACTAAAAATCGTTGGTGTGACGGTTGAACCATCAACCTTGATTACCGGATCGGTTTTTATTTTCAATGAACCGGTATGACCAATCCACTGATAACCAGCAGCACCAGAAGGTTTTACACTGTAGCTAACTTCCCACACACCGGTGCCTGGCAGTATGGGTTTCTTTTCGATGAAAATATGCAGGGCGGTTGAGTTTACTGATGCAGCACTGGCTACATTCGGTCCACCAGTGAAAATCAACATGATGCCGGTGAACATGCCTCCGGATGCAGCCACGTTCCTATAAGGTGTACTTGTTATTCTGACAGTATGAACACCGGGAGTAAGTGACCTGGTGAACACAACGCCCTTACCATTGGCTGGATAGAGAGCGTCAGCAGTGAGGTTGTAACAATCCATAATCCTGTCAGTTGGATTAAGTTCACCACCATTAGAAACAAGAGCAGCAGCATCCAACGATCCGCCTGTAACCAGGGATTGCGCTGTAGGAAGCAAATCAGCAAGAGTGGGATCGCTATCAATCGTCACCAGGCACATACCAGCTCCGGTAAGTGAAGCATAAGCATTGCACCCAACTGAGGTGGTATGGTTCTCGGTCTCCACCTCGATATATAAGTCCTCTGCCTGGGCGCAATAATAACCACCAGTGAGAAAAGAAGAATTCTCAAACCAAGCCATGGTTGAGGTAAGAGCGGGAGTTGTGCCATGGCTGAAACCTTTGAAGTACTCACAAAGATTAGAATATACATTCTGGTACCATGGACCACCGATGCTTAAGTCACCTGTCTCTAAAGTGACACGAAAATATAAACGATTGCCAACGTGTTGATGCAAGTACAACAATCCATGGGTCGCCCAGGTACCGCAGATTAATACAACTTCGTCACCTGGTGGAAACTTGGAAAGCAAACTAAGTAATGGTTGTCCAGCCTTCGAGCGAAAAAATAACGGAAGCATGTTAACTCCTAATCTACGGTGAAACTATTCGCAGGGTAACACTCACAGCTGCGGTCAGCTCGTCACACTGAGTGACGGCAATATTCAACACACCGTTGACAGGGATCAGCTCATAAGCGCCGGTGTCTGCAGCTGCCTGGTCACAAGATTGCTTGCGTGGGGTCAACCATACTTTAGTAGCATTATCAGCCTTGGTGAGGATGGTGCCGAATGTTGCATCCGTGATCACTACGTCCGTGGTGGCTGGTGCAGCTGCATCATAATCGATCAGCACGTCGAGCAGGAAACCATGTACGATCATCGAGTCAGTGTCACCGAGAGCGCTACCTGCAGCGCCGGCAGTGTCGACTAAAATTTTCTGAGTAAGTATCTCTGACATTTCATTCTCCTGATCTGCCAGCGTCAGCTGGCCAGAAGTGCAAGAAAGGACCTGCAGGGTGGGAGGTTGTCCCACCCTGCCAAAAGTTTTATTTGACCTTCCATTTGCCATCACTGAAAGTGATAGTAGTAGGCTTCTCATCACCTAAAAAATGAATTATCCATTCATGTTTACGATGGCTGATCTCTGTAAAAGGACGGTCATTTCCAAGCAATTCGAGCACTACTACAAGAGTAGGCTCGTCTTCAAGCTTAGCCGGCAGGGGTGAGGCCATGGCGGTTTTCTTAGGCATGGCTTACCCTTCGGTAAAGGTCAGCACCAGCGTGAAGTCATGGGTCGCTGTTCCGCCAGCTCCATCGTAATCAAGGCTGATGGCAACCACGGTCCCTTTGACGATATGGGGAAACTCACCACCCACAAAGTCAGCTCGCACAAACTCTGCCGGCGTGTTGCTGTCACCGATGCTGACACCATCCAAGTAACCGTCTGTGTCGCCGGTGGGTCCGATGTCGAGCAAACCATTGTTCGCATTGGAACCGTTGGCGCTGACGTGGATCAGCTGGCAGTCTGCCTGAGCTGTGTAGTACATGGCGACGTTGGCTGCCAATGTGCCGGGGATATGAAAAGAAAGTGTAAATTTCGATCCGATCATTGGTTGTTCTCCTTAGTTAGAACGAATGTACTTTCACTGCAGTTGATCAAGGTCAGGTTGGGAGGTTGGAGGGGGCCTCCCAACCTTCAACCTTGGCTATCCGCCAGCGACTACCCGCTTGCCGATGCCTCGGTACGTGGCAACGCCGTAGGCGAAGATATCACGTACCTTGATCGGTAGTGTGTCGTTGGTGAAGAGCAACCCGCTGGATGGGTCAGTCACACTGAACAGCTGCGGGGCTGGGTGTGTGGTCCCACCTGGGTTGTCTCCATAGGCCATGCAAATAACCGGAGCGATGCGTGGGTCAACGATCCAAGCCCAATCTGTAGTATCGGTCCACTCAGGGACTAACACCGGCACTGGTCGTGGGTCACCTGGGCGGTCCATGGCGTAGGGATTCACGTCATTGTTGGGGGTGGCGGGATATCCACCTGGACCAGCGCCGTAACCGAAATCAATCAACGCCTGGTCGTACAGGTCAGCCGGCAGCAATAAGAACTTGGGCCATAACGCCTGGCGTTTGGCTGAGCCTAACTCCGCCTGTTTCATGCATTCCAGACGAGCTGCCTTCCAGGCTGCGATGCTATAAACGGTGGTGGCATAATTCCCGTGGGAATTGTCTGCAACAAACAAAGCCTTGCTATCCTGGGCAAGGGTTGGTCCTAAGCCGGCTGCCTGGGTGAAGATGGCAGCGATCGCTGCTGACCTGGTGCGAATGGCAGAAATGGTCAACGACTTGGGGATCGCCTGTAATTTATCGATCTCACTGTTACGGAGCATCTTGTCAGTGATGCCGACATAAGCACCGTACTTGTAGAAGGCACCGGTCTCTTTCGTGTCGGTCACGGCGAGCTCAGTATAAGCAGCTCCTTCTGCCACGACCGGCAGGGCGGCAACTCCGCCCATCTGCAGCCACTGCATATCATGTAAGCTGCCATCGGTCGCCTGGACTGAGGTGATCAGCTCGTACCAACGGTAAGCGGTCAGGTTGGTATAGAGCTCGATTACCACCTTGTTCATGGCATTGACTGCCAGGTCTGCCAGGGTGGTCGTGTTTGCAGCTGCGAACGCAACATGGGAGGGATTGAATTTACCCTGCATTTCAACGTCGCCGGTGACGGCACGGTACAACGCATCGGCACGTCTCAGCTCTGGAGGGGGCAGCTTGGCGCCTGGTGCGCCAAACAGCCAATCGAAGTAACCCTGGAATTGGGTGAGTGCACCTGGTCCCTCGGAGAGCTGCTGTCCACGTGGGGGCTGCCCGCCGATCTGGACAATGCTATCCTCGACCGCCCGGGAAAGTACGGCGACCTGGGCTTCGAGCTTCAAGATGCGGTCTTGCTCGGGGGTGGGTTGATCTGTCATTTCTTGTTCTTCTCCTTCTTCAAATAATTCTGCGTACTCCTCTGGTGTGAAGAGTTTGAGTAGGTCTTCCTTCGAGGTTGGTACTTGAAATAAACCCGAAGGGTTTAGAGCTGGTTCGTCGACGACGTCAGCTGCGTATAACGCAGTTATACGAGCAACCGGGAACTTATCGGTTGCGTCAGCTGGCCGGCCGGAGCTGGCCGGCTTGTCTCCGCTCGGTGTGGTCCATGCTCGATCAAGGTCGACTACCACTGACACCCCAAGGGCTGCAGGGTCTTCTCTGGCAAGCTCGAGCACATAACTACCTATATCACCAGCCGGGCTCTTGTGAGCGGTCTTGCTGATCTGCAGGTCAGCGACGAGCTTATCTTCACTGATCCTGAAGTTGCGGAACCTACCCAGGTACTTACCCAACCCATCGTGAAACCAGTCAGGATGGGTGAACCTGGACTTGATGCCAGCTGGCTTGGCTGCTGCCAGCTGCTGCAGCTGATCAAGGGTCACCTCGTCGAATAGCAGCCGGTGACCAGCTGCTTCGCCGGTGGTGGCGATGCTTACCCCTAAGATTGCATCGTCATCGATACTGCCGGTAAAGAGTATGGGATCTGATCTGAATTTCTCGGGCATGCTACTGGACCTCCTTGTCTGTACCTTTGGTCTGCGTTACTTTTCCCGGTTCGCCTACGGCTCCCTTGGTCGAAAGTTCACGAGTGTACTTCAAGGTCGTCTTTACTTGGGGAGGAAAGCGGTTGTTGACGAAAGAATAAATACCGCTTGCACATAGTCCGGCTGCAACGCCGAAGAAGACGATCTCGATGTACGGCTCTAGTGGTGGGTAGATTTCGTGGAACCTGTAGACGATCGCAAACAACATACCCACGCCCATTGAAACAAGCATCAGCTTGTTACCGGTCAGCCCAAACTTCTTGATGAACTCAACGATACCGAGGATCAATAAGGCAAGGGTGAGAGGGTTTAGAGTAAACGTGCTTAAGTCCATACTATTCTCCTTTCAAGATAGGTAATCAGGTAATCTGGTAATCAGGCAATCAGGAAGAACTACCACCAGGCTCGGTTGCGTCTGGTGCTGGCTCTTCTTCACCTGGTCCAGCTGCATTTGAATTAGGTTCCTGCCCGGGGAAGAATACCGGTTGGATTGGGTCGCTCTTTGCTTCACTGATGATCTTGTCCAGCTCTTCATCGGTCAGCGTGATGCCGGCAAACTTGAAGACCTGGTCGACTGCTTCTCTGTGTAGGGTGGCTGACTTACCCAGGATGATGTTTTGGAGGGTGGCAAACGCAGTCGACAAGGTGCTGGCTCCTGCTGCCAGCATGCTGTTGTCACGCAAGCTGACGTCTGAACTCTTGACGGTGAAGATGTGGCTATACTCTGTGTCTGCCAGTGGAGGCTGAGCACCTGTCTGAGCTGCCCGCAGGAAGGCCTGGTATAAAATATCCTGCAGCATCCAGATGAAATACTCCTGTCTTTTCTGCAGGAAGCGTTCTGGTGGGGCTTGCATAGCTTCTGCAGTGGCGACATTCACGTCTCCACCTTCACCCCTCCAGTGTGGGGGAAAGCCCGAACCTGCGTCAATGAGCTGGCGCACTGCCTTCAAGTCGAAACCTGCGTCTGCCCCTCTGAGAGAAGGGGTTATTGTTTCCCACGTTTCACTTTCGTCTTTGACTACGATCGATCCGCTTTCCGGTGCGCTGCCGTACTGTGTACTCTTGCTTTCAACTTTATTGGAGGGCACAGTCACGAGATACAAAAAAGCACGTGCAGCCCAGTGAAGGCGGACACGGTCTTCGAGCATCCGGCTGTAGCGCAGCAGCCACGGAATAATCGTGGTCAAGTCACTCTCTCCCATGAGTGCACCCATGGGACGATTTACACTGTAGTGCACCATCACAGCGTCAGCTGTGAATGCGTCTGGATGATCAGGGCTCAGCCACTTGCGAGGCTCGATCTCACCTGGCGGAGGGGCTTCGAAGTAGACCAGCTCGACCTCCCAATCGTTGGGAGCTGTCTCAATCTTCTGGATCTGGTCTTTGGTCACGAACCTGATGAACGACATACCATCGATTGAATTGCGGAATAAAAGCACAAACAAATCACCTGACCGGCTCAGCTCTTCGATCATCGGCACCAGGCGCAGGTCCATTCTGTTCTTCCTGTGCTGCCAGAAGTCCTTGATAAACTGGTCCATCGTAGCGTCTTGTGAGCTGAGCAGGATGCCATTACCCACCACGTAGTTGACGGTGGTGTTGATCACCCGCCAAGCCATGGGGTTCTTACGCCAGGCGGTGAGCGCATCGGTGTACAGCTCCTGTATCTCTGACCAGCTGCGGTCATGCCGGCGTCCGCTGATGGTCTGCCAGTGATCATCGGTCGCCAGGTCAGGCGAGATTGCAAAGTTTGTTGTTTTACCTGGTTGGGATCTCGCATTCAAATTCAATAATCTTTGTAGAAATGTAGGTCTCATAGTGAACTCCTTGGGACACTATGAACAATTACAGAAAAATTGTTCATTTGACGATCTCCATGTAACGGTAACCATCGATCTCGACTGCAGTCCAGCCACGATCGTGATGGACCCACACGTCTTTACCACCCACATCGACCAGCACGACAGTTTCCCCTCTGGCCAGGTGACCGATTTCTCTGGCACCTTGTGTAGGCTCCTGTCGTATGTGGAGCTGGTCGAAGTGTGAGCGGAATTGGGTCACGGCCGGCTGACCTGGATCAACCTGCCGGTAGTTACCGAACCACTCTCGCATTTGGTATAAACTGCCATTGAACCAGTTGCCGTCTGCAGCCAACGAGCAGCCCGGAAAATAAAATCCATCGGTGAATTGCCAAATAGTCCACGCAGCCCAGCCGATGGGAATGATCGGAGCGTGATCAGCTGTGTAGTGAGCGACAAGCAGGTCATACTCGTGCGCCCAGCTGGGGTAGGGTTTTACGAACTCATTCCAAAAGCCGGCTGAGGTGTAGATGGCTGGCTTACGTCCAGTGAGCTGCTCTACTTTGAGTAAGAAGCTGCGGTACTTGGCAGCCAAGTTGTCGCCAGGCTCTTCGAAGTCAGCGATGTACTTACCTTGATGATCACCCACCTTGTTGACGAAGAAAGCAGCCTGGGCCTCGGGATCACGGTCAGGTTGAAAGTAGTGATAGGGTGCATGCGGGACGCCGTGTGCCTGGCAGCCCTGCTTGTTGTGCAGGTAGGTATTATCGAACAGGCTCAGCCCATCGGTGCACTTGAAATAAGCGAACGGGATCCAGTGAGCTGCTTCGTCCCAATTGATCTCACCTTCCCAATGTGAAACGTCAACGCCTTGAGTACGCATACTGCCTCCTAAAAGAAAGATAACCACTAAGGACACAAAGGACACAAAAAATTTTGAAATATAAAACTAAAGGAAGTGCAAGAATAGTTGTTTGAGCGAAGTCGCTTAGTCGTCGAGAACCGGAGCGTTGTAGTCGATTAAAAAAATGCAAATGCAACAGAAATTGTCACTAGAACTTAAGCTCCTCTAAGATGTCTTTCTGTTCCACCACCTGGCTCAGTCCAACTCCCCAAGTCTCCTGGTCTAATAGTGCAATTAGAGCTGCACTGAGTACATAGTCGTCATGAACCAGCTCACCAGTGGCTACGTCCCGGGTGCCATCAGGCACGGACCAGCGCATGATCTTACCCGGTCCATCCATGATCACGTACTGACAATATTCGAGCTGCCGGGCAAACTCTTCGTCCTGGGGAGAGTGGTCCTTGAACCTGCCAGTTTCAATCACGCTGAGAAAGGCCCAACCTAAGTCACTCTTGCTGACCTGGCTGAACTCGAAGGATAGCACTTTTGTGCCTAATTTGTCGACGAGGAAGTTAGATATTCCTGCCCCCACGCCGGTAGCATCGATGATCACCTTAGCCGGCTGCCACAAGTCAGCGAGACCGATGATCGTGGAGTACAGCGTACTGTGCTTCACTCCCTGCCAGGCAAAGCGCATCACTACCCGATAGATGGGCTTGGATACGATGTGGTCCACTGCCGGCACGTCCAGCTCGAAGATGGTCAAGACTGTGCTATCACGCTTGGGGTTCTGCAGCTGCTCTAAGTCCTGAGCTGCTCCCTCGTCCTGGCCAGCAACGTCGATGGTAAATGCATACGACCTGCCTGGTGTGGGGGCGATCTGCCTGGGCTGGCTGCCCAACATCAGGGCTCGCCTGGCGAGAGGGAACATTCCACCCTCGCTGTCAATCTCCTCGCTGTAATACTGAGTGCGCACGAGCGGGTTATTGCGTCCCAGCCTGGCGATTTGTTCTTCAACGAACCTGGCGTAGGCAGGTACTTCTGCGCCCACATCGTCAGCTGTCAGCACCCAGGTGCGTCTGATGTGGTCCTTCTCTTCGGCCAACCTGGCTGCACGCAGCTCCCTGGCGAGCAGGGTCTTACTGGTCCACGCTGTGCCCCAAAATACCCGGGTTGCGTTGGTGGACGCAGCCATGGGCGCTATCTCTTTATCCCACTTAGAGATTTGAACGTCTTGGGCCTCATCACATTCAAGCAGCAGGCTGGCGGTTGCGCCAACAATGGAGCTGGTGGGTGATCCCGAGAAAAAGTAAATCATCGTCCCTCCAAATTGATAGACGTATCCCGAACGCTTCTTCCACAGCCCGCGGCTGATCACGTTGTGCTTCAGCACCCTTTCCAACCGGCGCATGGCGTTTTGCGACTGGGGTTTCCAGGTGGGTGAGACCTTGACCATTTCGAGCTGCTGTACGCTGCAAATACTCAATAAATAAGCCTCGATTTGCGCCTGGAGCTCGTTCTTACCTGACTGGCGCGGAAAGATGACCACAAACGATAATCCTTTGCCCATGATGGCTAAATCGACGATCGCCTCCGCCACCTCCTGTTGGTAACTGCGAAGCTGGATTCGGCTGGCTTCGCTGCAGAAACGGACTATATTGCGTAAGACCTCCTTGTAAGTTTGAACAAGTCCTTCGTTCATTGAATTTCATGGTCTCAATAAGCCGCGCACCAGCTCAATCAGCGAAAGCAATCCGCCTCCGACTGCCAGGCTGACCAGAAGCTTGAACTGGGTGGCGCTTTCGGTGAGCTCACGCAGGCGTTTTTCGAAATCGGCAGCCTGGTTTTCCAGGGCTTTAAGGCGCAGAAAGCTCATCTCGGTGGTGTGTTCCTGCTCGGTGCGCGTAGCAGCCAAATCAGCCTTGATCAGGTCCAACGTATGCCCCAGCTGTTCGGCGATCAGCCTGCTGTGTGTTTCTTCATCGTCAATTGTCATAGAAGACCTGGTTTTCATCCCCTATTGTTGTCGTCTGGTTTATTGAGCCAGTGAGTCTGTGGAAGATTGCTCCCCGGAATACAGCGGAGATTCCGCAATGACCGGAGGGTGGAGTGTGGATAATTGGTAATTTCTCACCCATGTTGTCATTGCGATAAGGACGCTCTCAGAATCCACGATTACTTGTACACTCCGAAGTCCTTAGAAGCAATCTGCTTGTGTTTGATCCATAATCAATTGTGGTTTTTGCTCTTGGTGAGTAGTTACGATAATTGAGCGATTGAGTTTGTATAAGAGGATTCATTCCTGGTTTAGTCCCCACTCCTGCCATAACTCACGGATGGCGGTGTCCAGTGCATTTGAAAAGTAGCCCTGGGTTGGGCATTCAGCTCGTTCCGGGCAAGTGATGCAGCGCTGGGTGGAGCGGCGCAGCTTGCGTACCGCACGGTGCAGATCCTGGGCTTTTTCCAGCACATCCCTGGCCTCCAGGTAGATCGGGCAGGTAGGATTGGGTATACCCGGGGTGATAGGACGTGAGCCTACCTGGAGCGGTTTCATCAGGTTATTTTTCATTTTCTGTTCCTCAATTCCTGGTTGACTTGTTGGATGGCGATCGAAATCTCATCTGCCACCCCTGGGTTGGGGGTGCTCAGGCTTTTTTGAGCTCGCAGTAAAATGGCAAGCCGACCGGCAGCTGCCCCCAGGGCGCTCAACACACGCGTGGCTTCGCGCAAGTCGTCGATGCCGTCTGCCAGCTCCATGGTGCGGCGGATCATCACCCTCAGCAGGGCGATCTCGTTTTCCAGATTGCCAGACGGGGCATTCTCCAGGTCAGTGCTTTCCATGGAATGGAATAGGCGAGAGTAGTAGCCGTGTTTGAGGGCGTTGAGATTGCCTTTCGGGGCGCCGCGGGAGTTAGTCATAAGGGCAGCAATTCGTGATTAGTTATTAGCAATTAGTTATAGAAAATGCGCCATTGAAGATCATTAGGGTGAACCCCTGGCACGGGTGGTTTGCGATGTTACAGTGCCTTCGTTCCCTGGCAAGGGATGGCGCCGGATTGGACCAGGCAGCATGCGGGGCTGCCCAATGGCGTTTAAAAGATATGGCACGGGTGGGCGGAGGTCTTACTCCGCATTGCCCGTGCCAGGGGTTCTGAGATTATTATAGCACAGATGTTCTAATCCACAAGAGGTTTAAGGATTTAAGAATTCTCAAAGTCTGCAAAATTTACGGCTAAAAATGTGCGCTGCAAGGGGTAAAAAGAGTACTTTTACACAAGACTTTTGCTAAAGTAGGAAATTCACTTTTTACGGCGGAAGAATGGAGAAACACCGATCTTCTCCGGCTAATAGAGTGGAAACATCATCGAACAAGATTTAGCCATAAGCTATTTAAGGTGTATAGAGAAGTGGATCGCCTCAATACCAGGAGGCGCGTGCATCCTGGGTGAAGAATTCTTTAGATCTGCTTAAAGAACAGGGGGGATGCTCCCCACAAGATCAGGGTGGATTGCGTCATGCCCGGCATCCTGGGGCGCTTCAGCTGCCTGGGAGGGTTAATTCGCTATTAACCCAAATAGGATAGAATACATCCTGATGAAGAAGAATACGCTTTTTATCAGAATGAAGTAGGGTTCACCCAGGGAGGAAATGCGGTATCCATCCAACATACTTAGAAGTAGCTGGATGCCCACAGGAGGAAACAATGGCTGAGGCAGAAGAAATGTTCGGGGAGATCAGGCAGCTGGCGCACTACGAGATCCATCCGGAAGCAATGGAAAAGATAAAAGCGGCGATCGTCGAATTTGTGGCTTATGTGCGGTCGAATGAGCCGGGTACGCTGCGCTATGACGTGTGGCAAGACCAGGAACATCCGGCCCACTTCGTCCACATCTTCATCTTCCGCGACCAGGAGGCACATAACAAGCACTCCGCCTCAGCGCAGGTGAAGAAGTTCGCCGAGGCGCTGTACCCCGAATGCCTGGCACCGGTCGAGTTCATCGATTACCAGAAAATTGCGTCGATAAGCACGTTGTAACAATATGGAGATATAAAGGAGGAAAAGTATGTCATTTATCAAGACAATCCCAGAAGAACAGGCGGAAGGCTTACTTCAAGAATGGTACCAGGCTGAAGCAAAGACCAATGGTTATATACCCAACTATACAAAAGTATTCAGCTTAAACCCCGAAGCTTATGACGGATGGAAGAAGCTGATCGGGGCGGTGCGCTCAAAGATGAGACTGCGCCGCTATGAGCTGGTGACCTTTGCTGTGGCGATGGAGCTGAAATGCGACTATTGTATGCTGGCGCATGGAGCGTTACTGCGGAAGAATTTCTTCAGCGCCGACGAGCTGGCTGCCATTGTGAAGGATTTCCACCACGCCGGTCTGACGGACGAGGAAGTCACCCTGATGTCCTTCGCTCAGAAGGTAAGCTCGAATCCCCAACAGGTAAATGGAGAGGATATCGATAAATTACGCCAGTATGAGTTGAGCGATGAAGATATTCTGAATGTAGTCATCACCTGCACGGCACGGAATTTCTTCAGCAAGACTCTGGATGCATTGGATGTTGTTCCCGACGAGGTATACCGGGAATTCGAACCGGAGCTGCTCAAACTGCTCACGCCTGGTCGCCCATTCGCGCTGCCCGAGGTTCGGGAGGGGTAAAGCATCAGACGAGAAGATGCCTGACAAAAATCTGGAGCTACTCACTGAATCATATATCTTGATCCGTAATATTTAAATTATCGATATCATCTCACATCATTGTCATTGCGAAAGACCAGTGCTCTTCTGGTCTTGAAGCAATCTTCCACAGTCATAACAGGTCAATTGTGTATGGAAAGTCGGTTGATCAATTTTGAATCAGGAAGATTGCCACGACCAGCCAGCAACGTACGCTGGAACGCTGGTCTCGCAATGACAGAATCCTTATTTCATCCAAAGAGAACTACCAAGGTAGTGAGTAGTTACAAAAATCTAAAAGAACATATTTTTCGTAATATTTTAAGTGATGACAACAGAGCCTGGGTCTGCATTGCACTGGTTTAGCTATGCAAGCCCAGGCCTTTGAAGGGACAGAAGCAAATGAGAATCTTCCTGAGTATTCTAGGGGTGTTGTTAATCTTGGTAGGGGTAGTGTGGGTGCTGCAAGGCATCGGCGTCATCGGGGGGAGTGTGATGACGGGGCAGAGCCAGTGGACGATCATTGGTGGGATATCCTTCCTGGTGGGGGCGGGGCTGCTGGTGTTCGCCAACCGGAAGAAGTCATCGACGATGAATATGCAAAAATAATGCATCCGCAGATCTGACAGGTTTCCTAAACCGCTTCGTAGGTGCGACGTTTTTCCAGCGCCTGCTGTCAGGTCTTTTAAGACCCAATTCAGACCTCACAGGATTTATAGACCTCACAGGTTTTTAAAACCGCTGCGTAGGTGCGACGTTCTTCCAGCACCTACTGTGAGGTCTTTTAACACCAAACCTGTCAGGTCTTTATAATATGTATAATTAGTAAGGTTTTTTCCTAAGGAGGCGACGATGATAGACAAACGAGTGAAGGTGAGTCAGATCGAGCTGCAGGTGCGGGAATACGAACATCCGGGCGAAGCGATTATCTTCCTGCACTTCAGCGGGGCGAACCTGATGATGTGGTCAAGGGCATTGCCATACTTTATCGAGAAATACCGCATGCTGCTGGTGGATTTGCGCGGGCATGGTAAATCAGATGCTCCCGAAAATGGCTACCATATGGATGATATGGCCAGGGATGTGGTCGGGATGATGGAGATGCTGCATCTCGAGCGGGCGCACATCGTCGGCAGCTCGCTGGGAGCGGAGGTGGGGCTAAGCCAGGCAGCAAATTATCCCGAAAGGGTGATCTCGCTGGTGTGCGATGGGGCACTGGCGAGTGAATATGGTCCGTACGGCATCTGGGAAGGCTCGCAGGCTGAATTCGAAGAGCACGTCACCCGGGTGTTGGAAAAGATGCACGCCAGACCTGAAACCGTCTACCCGTCAGTGGAGGCGCTGGTGGAAAACAGCCGGGCGGGGTTGGAAGAAATCGGTTGGTGGAACGAGTCTGTGGAGGCGATGGAACGTTACAGCGCGGTCAAGCTGGGAGAAGGGAAATATACCCAGGCATTCCGGAAGTTCGCCAGGGAAGAGTACATGCAGCATTATTTCCATTACCGTCTGGAAGATTACTATCGCAGGCTGCAGTGCCCGGTTTTGATGCTGCCGGGCGAAGATGTGTATGGGAACGAAGCTGAAAAGGCTGCCATGGAGGGGTTGAGTGCGCTGCCGCCCCAGTTGCAAATCGCGGCAGTGAGTGGGTGGCAGCATCCTTACGGCTGGATGATCGACCCGCAGGGGGTGTGTGAGGAGATATTAAAATTCCTCGCCAGTGTAAAGTAAGCGATGATCCTTTATGCCGAACTGACATTTTCCGGCAAGCTTCGCCGGCTGAGAAAGCTGGCTATTGAAGGCCTGGCTCGCTATGAGCTTAAAAATCCCCAAATTTCTTATCATGGCTTCTTCACCAACCTGTTATACCGGGTAGACACTGCTACAGGTGAGAGGCTGATGCTGCGGCTGGCTTCTCCCGGTTGGCGGACGTATCAGGACCTCAGGTCCGAGGCGATGTGGTTGGAGGCGCTACATCGCGAGACCTCCGTTAATTCTCCCGTCGTTGTCCCTGCCCGGACGGGTGAACTGGTGCTTCCACTCAGCTCGCCTGGCGTATCGTATGTTCGCAATGCCACCCTGATGAGCAGGATGCCGGGCAGGTTGTTACGTTTTCATCTGAACGATCATAATTTAGAGAAGATGGGGGCGCTGTTTGCCGAGCTCCACTATCACGGAAAATCCTGGGTGCCGCCGGAAAGCTTCACTTCACGCCGGTTCGAGCACTGGCTATCCAGGGGGGAGGCTAACCTGATCGTCCGAGATAATCGTTCACCAGAGGGTTCATCGGAAAGCGTGGAGTTGCCTTCCCAGCTAAGACGCATGCTGGAGAGGATGAACATGCTGGTTGAGAAGGCTTATGCGCAGGTCGACCGGTCTGACCTGCGGGTGATCCACTGCGACTTGTGGCATGACAATATCAAGCTGTATCGCGGTGAGCTGCACCCGTTCGACTTCGAAGACACGGTGTGGGGGTTCCGGGCGCATGATATCGCCATGGCGATGCTCGACCTGCTCGAGACAGTGGGTGATGACCTCTATCCCGCCTTGTTGAGCGCATTCAGGCGTGGATATGAGGCTCACATGGCGTGGCCTGAGGATCCCATCGAGCCGTTCCAGATCGGCCGGTTGTTGTGGAAGATCAATTGGGTGGCCAAGCGCCAACCTGAATCGGTATCGAGTACGGCGGAAAGTCATATCCCGGTGTTCGAATATTTTGAACGGACAAGCAAGGTTTTACGACCCCCACAGATTAATTGGTGAAATATCCCTGTAGAGACGCCCCGCCGGGGCGTCTCTACAAATAAACGATTCATATGCAACCATACAGGCTGCCTTACCCACGCTACAAATAGCATGCTGTTAGGGGCGCAGGGGAGGAATTTGAACTTGCAGCATTTTGGATTTCTCCCCTGCGCCCCTACCTTGGTGAAAAAAGGAATTACTTCGTCTATCATTGACAACTTGCCTCCTTCGCACTATAATAGCAATTAATAAACCGGCAGTCGGTTTATTAAAGAGTACAAAGATGGCACGAATTGTCAACAAAGAAGAATATGAGCTCAGGCGCAACGAGATCCTGGATGCAGCCCAGAGGGTGGTGTACACCAGGGGCTATGACCAGATGTCGATCCAGGATATCCTGGCTGAGGTGCATATCTCCAAAGGTGCCTTCTACCATTATTTTGACTCGAAGCAGGCATTGCTGGAAGCCCTGATCGAGCGGTTGGTGAGCCAGATTCAGCCGGTGCTGATGCCTATTGTCCAGGATGACCAGCTGCCGGCTACGATCAAGCTGCAGCGCGTTTTCGATGTCGCTTCGCGCTGGAAGACCGATCGCAAGGAGACCCTGCTTACCCTGGTGGATGTGTGGTACAGCGATGATAACGCCGTCCTGCGTCAAAGAGTGCAGACCGCAGTCTTCCCCGAAATCCAGCCCCTTTTTACTTCTGTCATTGACCAGGGCGTGAGGGAAGGAGTGTTCGATACTGAATATCCAGACCAGGTCAGCGCGATCATTTTTTCCATGCTGATCAGCTTTGGAGATAACCTGATCAAGTGGATATCGAACCCAGAGCTCCATTTTGAAGCACTGCAGAACCTGGACAAATTCTCTGCTTCCTACCAGGACGCTTTGGAGCGCATCCTCGGGGCACAGCCAGGCTCGCTGCCCCTTTTCGATACAGCTATTCTACGAGAGTGGTTTCCACTCTCTATCATTTCAAAGGAGTGAACCTATGAGCGTCATCGAAGTAAGCAATCTCACTAAATATTATGGAAAAGCACGTGGTATTGTGGACGTATCTTTTAAAGTGGAACAAGGGGAAATCTTCGGATTTATCGGACCCAACGGGGCAGGAAAATCCACCACCATCCGCCTGCTGTTATCGTTGATCCGCCCTACCAGTGGCAGCGCCAAGGTGTTTGACAAGGATGTGGTCACCCACGGACCCGAGATCAGGCGCGATATCGGCTATCTCCCTTCAGAAGTCTATTATTACGAGGGGATGAAGGTCATCGACCTGCTAAAATATTCCGCCAGTTTTTACGACTGCGATTGCACCGAGCGGCTCAACAAGCTGTCTGACACGATGGAGCTGGAGAAGAACCGGCGCATCAGCGACCTTTCCTACGGCAATAAGAAAAAAGTCGGCATCGTTCAGGGGTTACTGCACAGCCCAAAGCTGCTGTTCCTGGATGAGCCTACCGCGGGTCTCGACCCGCTGATGCAGCGCAAGTTTTTCGACCTGATCCGTGAAGAGAACGCCCGCGGCGTTACGGTGTTCTTCTCATCCCACATCCTGGGAGAAGTCCAGCGCCTGTGCAACCGGGTGGGCATCATCCGCGAGGGAAAAATCGCCGAGATCTCCGATATCCGCACCCTGCAGCAGAACAATTACAAAAAGGTGCGCGTGCAGGCTGCGAACCTTGACCCGGCGGCGTTCAATTTGCCGGGTGTGACCAACCTCCAGACTGAGGATGGGATGGTGAACTTCTTCTTCAAAGGTGATATCAATTCGGTGCTGCAAAAGATCAGCGGTGTACAGGTTACCGATTTAACCATCGAGGAGCCGACGCTGGAAGAAATCTTCATGCACTATTACGAATAGGCGACTACTATGAGCGCAACAATTTACCTACACGAGTTTCGCGCCAGGCTTAGATCGGTCATCACCTGGTCGATTGCCCTGGTGGCGATCATCCTCATATTCTTCTCGATTTTCCCGTCGTTTTCAGACCAGGCGGCACTGCTGAACGAGACGATGTCGAAATTCCCCCCAGCGCTTTTAGCCGCCTTTGGCATGAACCAGGTGGATTTATCCACCGTGATGGGATTCTTCAGCTTCATTTTCCTGTTTGCCCAGCTGTGCCTGGCGATCCAGGCGGCAAACTACGGGTTTGGGCTGGTATCGATCGAAGAAACCGAGCTAACCGCCGACTTTCTGGTGAGCAAACCCGTCAGCAGAGCGCAAATACTCAACAGCAAGTTGCTGGCGGCGATTACCAGCCTGATCATCACCGAGCTGGTGGTGTGGGTGACCGCTTTTGCCGGTTTCATGCTGTTCAATGCCGGGCGCGAATATGATACGCGCACGCTGGTTTTACTTTTACTCAGCCTGCTCATTTTCCAGCTGTTTTTCTTGAGCCTGGGGTTGTTTATCTCGCTGCTGCTTAGGCGCGTGCGCAGCGTGACGCCGTATGCCCTCGGGTTGGGTTTCGGGATGTATGTGCTGGCTGCATTTAGTGGGCTGGAAGGTGTTTCAATCTTGGAGACCATCACAGCATTCAAACATTTCGATCCAAACTATATCATCCGGCAAGGTGCCTATGATACCCCGCTGGTATTGCTGGATGTGGCAGTCATTATCGTATCGCTGGCGTTGAGTTATTGGTTGTATCTGCGCCGCGATATACCAGCGGTGTCTTAAGGAGGTATTCTATGAACATCTTTCGACGTGAGCTGAGAGCCAACCTTAAATCGCTGATCATTTGGTGCGTGATCATGGCGCTGTTGATCCTGGTTGGGATCTCCAAATTTTCGGCGTATTTCAACAACCCAGAATTGTTGAAAATCCTGGATTCCATGCCGGCGGCGCTGATCGAGGCGATGAACATGCGCGCCTTCAACCTGACCACGATCAGCGGATTCTACGGCATCATGGGCGTTTACTTTGCCCTGCTGGGCGCCATCGCAGCCGCCATGTGGGGCAGTGACGCCATCTCCAAGGAAGAGCGCGACAAAACGGTGGAGTTCTCCCTGGTGCTGCCGGTGACACGCTCTAAAGTCATCACCGCCAAGGTGTTGGCTGCTTTGGTCAATTGCATTGTGTTCGTTTTGGTTACCTGGTTGGTATCCTACGGTGTAGCACAGAGCTATAAACCCGATCAGGTTTTCTATAACTTCCTGACGCTTCAGATGGTGGCCATGTTCGTGATCGAGCTGGTCTTCCTGGCGATTGGCCTGCTGCTGGGATGCGCCATGAAGCAATACAAGCGATCCAGCTCAATTGCCATTGCCATCATCCTGGTAGCTTACTTCCTATCCATCCTCTCAGGTCTGCAGAAAAACCTGGAGTTCCTCAAATACTTCACCCCGTTCAAGTATTTCGACGCCAGCGATCTCTTCCGCAACGGTTTGAGCGGGACATACTTGATGCTTTCTGCCGGGATCATTTTCGTGTGCGTGGTCGGAGCGTACCTGACGTATAACCGCCGCGACCTGTATATCTAGACAGCTGATCGAAACCCATAATCCCCTCACCGATTCTCGCATTGAAAATCGGGGAGGGGGTTTTATTATCGAATTCGCCCCTGATTCTTACTGAGTACCATCTCCTACTCGAACATATAAGAGTATAATTACCAGTCTCGCGCAAGTTATTCTCGGGGAAAGGACTAAGGAATGCTAACTTTATACGAAGAACTCCAGCTGCTCGCAATCCATGATGAGAAGGGTATTTTCATCCGCTCCGCAGTCGAACCATTAAAGCCGGGTCTGGCTGGGGCAATGCTGGCTGATCTGGCATTTGCCGATAAAATATGCACTGCTCAAAACCACCGGCTTAAGCTGGAGGATGATTCCCCGACCAATGATCCCATTCTGGATAATATCATCACCACGCTGAAAAGTTCTGAGAAGGAGCGCAAGTTTGGCTACTGGATCAATAACCTGAACCCCAAGCCGGAGAAACTCCAGAAGCTGATCACTGCCAACCTGGTCCAGAAAGAAATCCTTACCCAGGAGGACGACCGCCTGCTGTGGGTGGTCCCATCCCATTACCACCCAGAGGAGAAAGCCTCCGCCAAGTATTCGATCATCAAGCTCCTGCGCGGCATCGTGCTTGCCCAGGAGGAGGCACACCCGCGTGAGATTGCCTTCCTCAGCCTGATGTGTGCCTGCGGGCTGTTGGACCTGATCTTCTTACGCGATGAGCGCAGGTCTGCCAACCAGAAGATCAACGAGCTGGTGGTGTTCCATGCGATGCAGAACCAATCGCTGGAAACCATCCAGGAGATCAGCTCGGCGATCGCATCGGTGGTGGAAGAGGATTAGGCGGATTGATTCGGATATCAAACCTGACAGGTTTCTAAAACCTGTCAGGTTTTTTGTTACGTTGCTTTGGTGATATAATATCTAGACATTAACGACACAATATATCCAATATAAGTCGTTCTCAGGAGGGGATACATGGACGATGACCGTAAATTAATTGAAGCAATATATTCAGGTTGGAGCAACTACCAGGGACTGTTGATCACTGCCCTGGCACCGCTCAATCTTATTCAGCTGGCGTACCAGTCAACTTCCAACCTGCGCACGATCGAGGAGATCGCCACCCACATGATCGGAGCGCGCGGGCGCTGGTTTGCACCTCCTCTCGGGGATGGTAGTCCAGAGCTGGCGGAGTTCAGCCGCTGGGATCGGAGAGGTGAACCGGTTCGCAGCGCAGAAGAGATTGTCGCCGGGCTGCAGATCACCCTCGATCATATTCACTCCACAATCGCCCGTTGGACTCCCGATGAATGGGCATTGACCATCCCCGGCGAAGGCACGCACGAACCGTCAGTCATCACCCGCCAATGGGTGGTGTGGCACCTGATCGAACACGATCTGCACCATGGCGGCGAGATTTCGCTCACCATGGGGATGTACCGGCTTAAAGCGCCTGACTTATAATCCGTTATTCATGAGATTTAATTTTTCGCTCTATTGTCATCGCCACTCCCTTGATTTAGCATTTCGTCAGAAAGGAAATTCATGTCCATCGATAGTAATAAGGAAATCGCCCGCCGGTTAACCAGGCTGCTCGACCATGACGATAAAGAACAAATAATGGAAATCCTGGCACCCGGTTTTGTATCTCATTTTGCGGGGTTAGCCCAACCCCTCGACCGTGAGCAATATATTCAAGTCAATCACATGGCAAAACTGGCGTTCAATGACCTTACCCGCAGCGTGGAAGATCTTGTCGCCGAAGAAGATCGGGTGGTGCTGCGGATTACGGCGCGTGGAACGCATACCGGGCTGTTTCAAGGCATGCCGGGTACGGGCACGATAACAAAGATCAGCGGCATCGCCATCCGCAGGATCCTGGATGGAAAAATCGTCGAGGAATGGGTGGTGAATGATCAACTGGGGTTATTACAGCAGATGGGAATCTACAAGGCACCCGCTCAAGTGAAGTCATTGACATAAGGTGATTACTCAATCAATCCATATTATTTATTCGTTCAATCAATACTCGTAAAATCGTTCAACTCTACTGTCATTACGAGGAGAGCGCTCTAGGTCTCCAGAGAATACCTCACACGCCGAAGCTCGACGAAGTAATCTTCCTCAGATAAATTCGATCAATAAGACGTATATGTCAATTGAGTTTTCTTGTTAAAGGAAGATTGCTTCGGCAAACCCCGCCTCGCAAAGACAATATAGTGTAATTATTCTGTGGTATCAAAAGTCGTATCCTAGGAGAAATGCTATTGTGAGTATTTACGGCATAAGAAAATCAGTTGTGTGAAGCTATAATAGAGACCGCGATGGGCAAGCGGTAGCCATGACCTGTTTTCCGTTTTAATCCAATCGGTGCTCGTCCGATTTTGGCTGCATCCAAACTATTATCAATAATTATCCATTTTATTCATACGCGGAGGAAAAATATGACCCCTTTTTTTGAAGCCCTAGCAGAAAGGTTCCACGAGCTGCATGCCGATATCCTGAAAGATTTAGAGACCCTTCCAGCTGAAGCATTGGACTGGAAGCCGGGCGTGGATACGAATACGGTAAGTGTGATCATCGTGCACCTCACCGGCGCTGAGCGCTTTTTGATTGGCGATGTGATCCTGCAAGATCCATCCAACCGCAACCGTGACGCCGAGTTCCAGGCGAAGGGGATGAGTAAGGCGGATTTGGTGCGCCGTGTTAACGATACCGATGCCTATATAAGAAAAGCGCTGGAAGGATTGCGCCTGTCAGACCTGGAGACAACCCGCCTCCACCCGCGCCACGGCAGCCAGGTCTCGGTTTCGTGGGCGCTCCTGCACTCATTGGAGCACGCCGCCACCCACCTGGGGCATTTCCAGCTCACCGTCCAGATGTGGCAGCAGAGGCAAGCCGGCGAAGGTTAATTTCACCCTCCGGCTACTAAAGCTGACTTGTTGGCTGAAAGGGATGGGCAGGGTACCTTGAACACCTCCACGAATACGGATTAACATAACAAACCATCTGTAGATGGAATTTAATTACTCACCAGATACCGATTTTTTTTGGATTAATCGCAAACCAAGTGAGATAGACATCATTGCCCTATTGCTCAATAATTTTATCCGGAAAATTTGAATGATATCAATTGCCTGTTCAATAAGCCTCGTAGATGCGCAGGGGAGGAATCCCAAGTGCCACATTTCAAATCCCTCCCCTGCGCTACTACAAGTGGTGTTAGTTAACCTGTGATTATATACGACGGAATAACCTCCCGGCTTTATGCGGGTGAAGCCGATTTGAAAGCCATGCTGGATATGTTGATGCAGGGGCGTGCCAGCACCAGCGACTGGCATTACGCCCACGTGGGTGAGCTGTTGTGGAATTTCTTCATGGTTGCCATCCACCTTGACCCGCAGCAGCACATCCGCCTGTGGCACGCTCCCGACAGCCGGTTGGTGGGCTATGCCATGCTGGGTGAAGACCCATCCTTCGATTGGCAGGTGTTGCCTGAATATGAATGGAGCGGGATCGAGGCGCAGGCTTTTGAATGGGTACAATCCTTCCTTGCTCAGCTGCGCGTGCAAGATGACAGCCGCTGGGGCGGAGAGCTGGCGTCTGGTGCCCGCCAGGACAACCCTAGGCGCATCCAGTTCCTGGAAAGTCATGGTTTCCGCTACAGCGGCAGGTTTGCCGAAGTGAACATGTTGCGCTCATTAAGCGAGCCGGTGCCTGATTTGCCCCTCCCAGCTGGCTACCAGGTGCGGGAGCTGGATTTGAGTGAAATAGCAGACCGGGCGGCAGCGGAGCGGGATGTGTGGCTGCCATGGACAGTGGGTAATGTGACCACGGACGATTATGTGCAGCTGATGCGCCTGCCTGGTTACCAGCGCGACCTGGAAGTGGTCACGGTCACACCCGAGGGGGTAATCGCCGCATACGTGACCGGCTGGACCGACCCGGTCAACCGCATCGGTGATTTTGGTCCGGTGGGGGCGCGCGAGCAGTACCGCCGCCAGGGCTTCACCCGCCTGGCATTGTTGGAGAGCTTGCGCCGCATGAAAGCCAACGGTATGGAACGGGTGTGCATTTCCACCGGCATCACCAATACCCCCGCCCTCAACCTGTATGAGTCGCTTGGCTTTAAGGTGGTTAACCAGTACCTGGATTATGTGAAAACTGCTTGAATGTTTGAGCTTAGGGTGCTCTGTAATTTCAATCAGTGGTTAATTCAAGTATTTCGCTAATTTTCGTGAGCACGGGGGAAATATTCTGTACCTCGGATTAACTTGATTGCCATGACTCAATTGAATCCGAAGGATATCCCTATCGACAGTGGATGGATTCACCTCTTTTATTTGGTCAATAAAAAAAATTCTATTTCGCCCATTGGATAACAGGGATGATCCACTCATCTAACGGCTTGTATACAATGCCATGACCCGTACCAACATTCAGTACGATTTCATTATACTTGCTCAATCCCTGATCCTTGGAAAACGAGAATAACCCCTCACACGAACCAGCCAGCTCATCCTTTGAGTCGTAGATCGACAACACGTTCCCATATAAAACTACCTGGTTTTTCTTGAGTTCTTCAACGGTTTCAGGATCACAGATCGCCAGGATAACAAAGTTGATTTCCATGTTTTTGAGTATGTCGGAGGTCAAGATCGCAATACCAGCGCCTTTTGAAGCGCCGACGATGGTGATGTTCTCCGGCGGAACATCTGCCTTCAATAAATCCCTCACCTGTTCCGCGATCCTTTTTGCGTACAACATGCTATCCGCATTCTTCGGTCTTTGTTCGCTAATGACAACAAAACCGTTTTCACTGAATTTATCCAATATCGCCCCATATTCATATTCCCCGTATATCGGATCAATCGCTGGTACACCCTGATCTTCGATAATTTTGCCATGAAGATAAAATATATATTTGCTTTCCGCATCGATGGATTGGGGGAAAGTATATTTTGTTATCTCCGAGACAGGAGTGGATGGCTCAGGGATAGTTGGGGTGATCGTTCTTGTGATCAATATTGGATTGGGGCTGGTAACGGTTGGGAGAGAAGATGTTTTTGGTTTACTATCAATAGCATAACATCCGGCATAAAGGGTGGTAAAAAGAATCATTACAATTATTTGGAAGGTTCTGTTGAACATCTTTGAAGATCCTTTCGCATTCAGCCTGGCCGCGCTCAAAATTGCCAGGTGGGTTCATTCTTAATCGCCTATCGCAACCCTTTTTGTATAAAGGTTCGTATATAAATACTCGCTAACCAAGGACAATGTTCGAAGTACTTCCTGGAAAATAATATAAACATGAACAGGGGAAATGGATTTCATCTTGGAGATACTTGGGTTGCAACACTCAAGCACAACCAGACGAGATCTCCTCGGGGAGTTTAGCCGATCTTTTCGTTTCTGTCGATGACTTTAACAGGCATTTCTGTCTCGATTGGAAACGCACATGCTGCAGAGCGGGAAAATTCAGCAGCTAAGGGTGTGATCGCCGCTTCCCTGATCGTTTGGACCGACCTGCTCAACCTCATCGGTGATTTGGGTCCGGTGGGTGCACGTGCGCAGTACCGCCCGCAGCCGGTTCGGATCGCTTGGGTTTAAGGTGGTGAACTAATATCTCGATTACGGAAAAATTGCTTGAGCTATCACTATCCAACGGAGGTTCGTACTGCCAGCGCTGTAATGATTTTCGCGCAGCCCCCATCCTGGATGTATTTTGCATGGTCCGAGATGTTCTCGAATTTTCTTCCCACTACCCTGGCACACTCGAATTCATAATCACTGGCTTCAAGGTATCTTTCGACTGCAGCTGAGGCGACTGGATTATCCAGGCCGGGCTTCTTGCCAGATTGTTTCAGATAATCCATACCAATCAGCCAGATCGCCGCACCAAGAGCCCCGCAACCGCCGCCGCTTAAACCGATCCCGCCGGCAAACCCGGCTGCCATCACGCTGTGCAGGTCGGATGCGCCCATCTGCTTCGCCAACAGGGCCGCGCAGCTCACCGGTTGGGGAGGTACTTCAAGTTGTTCTTGGTGCGCTGTGTTGTTCATCTCATCGAATGCCAGCCGGGCATAGCTTGCCGACATGCTGAAGCAGGCGATCGGTCCACCCTTCAGGATAAATTTTAGTGCCTGTGCGGCCAGGTCCCGCCCGGAATTTCCCTTCCAATGCATATCGGTGATTTCGGAGCAGTTGATATTCTTGTTGCGTCTCTTGAATACCTCCACCAGGCGCTGGGCAACGAGGACTGCTCTCGTTTCTGCCTGCGCACCCGCCTCGTAGAGCTGGTAAACCTGTGCCCCGCCTGCCAGCACTGCGCCCCACAGCATTCCGCATTGGTAGCCATTTCCTAGGATTCCTCCCGCCAGCGGCGCCACCGCGCCCTCTTCCAGCTTCAAGGGATGATCGAATGAGCTGTCCACGACGCTCATCACTGCTTCTGATCAGGTTCCTTCCCTGAGGAATTGCCGGATCGTTCCCATGGAAGACAGCGTACGTTTATCAACTGAATTCATCGGTTTTTTCCTTATTGTAAAAAATTTACCAATTATACATATATCGCATATTGGTTGGGAGAAGACCCGGTAATCGGAATGCCAATTTCCGCCGGAATGGGTCAGGCGGTACTTGCTTAAATTCGAGCGACAATGCGGTCTATCTTTGACTTGATCAGCAAACTCAACAGATCCACATTGGATAACAGCCCACGCGCCTTAGCCAGCCTTATGTAGGTATCAACCACCGTATTGGGGACGAAAGGCTGCTCAGACACCGGCTTGCGGATCAGGGTCATGGCTCCCGTTTCACAGGTGCTAACGCATAATCCGCAGCCAATGCAGCGGTCTAGGTTTACTTCGGCTACACCCAATGGAATCGCGATGGCATCCATCTGGCAGCGGTCAACACAGGTGCCACATCCCGAGCAGAGCGCATCATCGTGTGCAACGACGTAAGGGCTGGATAGGATCGTGGCAGGTTTGGGTTGAAGCTTGAGCGTACGTAATACCCCGCAGCAATCGCCACAGCAAGCACAGATAAATTTTGGATGCTTTGAATTTGAAGGTTGGAGCACCAGGCCAAATTCGTCAGCTTGCTTAAGAACCAACAGCATTTCATCCCTGGTAATTCTACGCGCCCGCCCTGTGGCGATGCTATTCTCCGCCACCGATCCCAGGCTCATGCAGGTTTCCAGGGGCTTATCACAACCTTTCCCAATAAGCTGCTGTTCCTGGCGGCAGATACAGTTCGATACGGCAAAAGACGAGTGAGATGCGATCACTTTTACCGCCACTTCATATGGCATCGTCTCAGCTTGAACAGGGATGGTCTCACCCACCGGGATGGTGCGCAACTGAGGCGCTTTGCGCCACAGTTCAGGGTTGGAGAAGGTATCTAAATACTCGTCAAAGTCTTCCACCAGCTCCCGGTCCAGCCGGTTGACCTGCCCTTCCCAAAAACCAACCACGAACTGTTGGGCAGAGTAACGGGTAGTTTTCCCGGGCCTGTGTGATCCAGATATAACCCCCTTCTTCTCCATCTCATCCAGATGTTGGCTAACCACCTCCACAGGTTGTTTTGCCCGGTGGGCGATCACGCGCGGTTCTTCGCCAAGCAGGGTAAGATGCAAACACAACTCCGCCTCGGCGGGGGTAAATAGCTTGCGCAAGATGCGCAGCTCTACGCCGCTTTCACTCTTCGGGTAACCAGCCGGCAGCCGATCTACGAATACAGCTAACTTTTCATAGATATCTTCCATACCTGCATTCCTCTGCGTTCCATATCTTATTCAATTAACGTATATCTGTATGCTGAGCACCAGTATTTACCTAATATAACCATGTTGCATGGAGATGTCAAATGAGAGAGTGATTCCCTCCAGGATGGTCATAAGCAGACCTGACAGAGAACAGACCTGACAGGTTTCCAAAACCTGTCAGGTCTATTTGACGGAAGTAATCTTCCATGAACTTTTATGATCATTTGTGAAAGCAAACCGCTCTATATTCTTTACAATAAGATACAAATTGCCAACCAATCGTGAGTAATTAACAAAATAATCTTCATCATATGTTCTCAGTTGTGGAAATTTATTTTAGAGTATAAGAAGCGCCTTTTGAATTGGGAATTCATTCTTTCGTTTTCTCTGCGTTCTCAGTGTTCTCTGTGGTAAATTTTTATAAAGTAATCCGCTTGACGATACTTTATTATAGTGTATAGTAATATGAACCGCCCTTTCTAACCGGTGCTGGAGGATGCAGTGGAAGCCTATTCAACGACTTACGAAGTGCGCTGGACCGATATCGACGCTAACAAGCACGTGCGCTACTCGGCTTACATCGACGCTGCAGCTGAGCAGCGCTACCGCTTCTTCTCCGATCACCACCTTCCACCTGAAGCCTTCGATAAACTGAACGTAGGTCCGGTCTACACCACGCTGACGGCATCTTTTTTCCGCGAAGTTTTCCTGGGTGAAACCCTGACCATAAAATATATCCTCACCGGGCTCTCACCCTCCGGAGTGCGCTGGAAGGTGCAGCACGACTTCCTTAAAGCCAACGGCAAGAAGGCGGTGACGGTTTCCCTGGAAGGCACCATCCTCAACCTCACCACCCGCCTGCCCACCGCTCCCACCCCTGAGATCATGGCGGTCTTCCAGCTGGTGCCGCGCAGCCCCGAGTTCGAAGTCCTTTCGGAGAGCAGGTGGTTTAAACCAGGGAGTTAGCGGGTAGCGATTAGCTGTTAGCAAAGTCCAAATGTGTCTGAGTTAAGGCGATTAGCTCTACCTGCACCGAAATCCCACCTGGGTTGATCTGACCCACGCAACTAACAGGACGTCCAGAGGCAGCTTATGGCGAGTGTTCAAGCGAAGTTCTTGAAATTTTGGCTCAAACGCCAGCATTTTTTCGGTAATGGAGAATATGATCCGCAGGCTGCTCGTGCCCGGATGGAACGCTCTTCACGCCTGATGATGGTCCACCGTGATGTGCGGGTCGTGCCCGCCCTTGCCGGGACGGTGCCTGCGGAGTGGCTGATCCCCCCTGGAGCACCATCGGACCAGGTGCTGCTGTATATCCACGGAGGTGCCTGGTTCATGGGTTCAGCTGCCACCCACCGCGGCCTGGTGTCATACATCGCCCATGAAAGCGGCGTGCGTGCATTATCAATCAACTACCGCCTGGCACCCGAAGACCCGTTCCCCGTTGGGCTGGATGACTGCATCACAGCCTACGATTGGCTGCTAAATAGTGGAATCAGCGCGAATAGAATCGTTGTGGCAGGCGATTCTGCCGGTGGTAACCTCACCCTGGCGCTGCTGGTTGCCTTGCGGGATGCCGATAAACCCTTGCCGGCAGGCGCGGTGGCACTATCTCCTGCCACCGACCTTGCCTTTACCGGAGCGAGCATCAAAACTCGTGCCCATCTCGACCCGATCCTGGCGAATATCGGTTCGGACCGCCTGATCCCCGATTACATCACCGTCTACGATGCGCATCACCCTTATATCTCACCGCTGTATGCCGACCTGCACGGGCTGCCGCCAGTATTGATCCACGTGGGCGATCTTGAGACCCTGCTGGATGACGCCGTCCGTTTTGGCGAGTGTGCCCGGGCGGCTGGAGTGGAGGCCCAGGTGGTGGTCTGGCCTGAAATGTTCCACGTGTTTCAAATTTTTGTTCCCTTAATGCCCGAAGCACGGCAGGCGGTTAAAGATATGGCGAAATTTATTAAACTCAGCTCGAAAACATCCAAACCTGAAAGCAGAAAAAAGCTGATAAATTGAGATGTAGCGACGATGGGAGGCTCGGTGCGGAATATGACCAAAACAGGCAAGATAATTCTATCGCTCGTTGTGTTGGCAGTGACAATCCTGGTCGTGGGGTGGTGGTTACTCTCCCTTTTTTTCCACGAGGATTTTACCAAGCTGGAAATATCCACCAATAAACAGGAATATCAGGTAGGCGAGATAATTCACCTCCACATTCAAAACTGGGACGATCACACGATTGACATTTATTGCCCAATGAACTGCGCCTTGGGAAATTTTCCCACCACGGTCGAAAAGTATCAGGATGGAGAGTGGGAATATTTGGCTGGTTTCTGCCCGAGCATAGAACCATTATTTGGTAATTATCAGTATGAAGGTGACTTTATCATCCATTCCCTTGCACCGGGCAGCTCGTATGACCTGGAGCTCTCCAATCTGGAAGCCTTCCATCTCAAAGAGGATGTGAAATTGAGAATAATGTACTATCTCAATAGCGGCAGGTCGACGATATATTCGAGCGATTTCACCGTCAAACCGTGAAGATTCATAACCCTGGAGCAGGCGGACCAATCCTGAGCAACGGGCACTGAACATGCATCCAGGAAGGTTATCATGACCCAGAATGACAGCAGCCTGCCCCAGGCAGGACATTTTATCCAGGTAAATGGGCTGGAGCTGTATTACGAGGAGTATGGGAGCGGCACTCCCTTGATCCTGCTGCACGGAGGCACGAGCACCTCGCAAACGTGGCAGCCGTTCCTGCCGATTTTTATTTCCCATTTCACGGTGATCACCCCCGACAGCCGGGCGCACGGCAGGACCAACAATCCGGTAGGCCTGCTCAGCTACCGGCAGATGGCAGATGACGTGGCGGGGTTGATCGGGGCGCTCAACCTGAACAAACCACTGGTGTGTGGTTACAGCGATGGTGGTCAGGTAGCGCTCGAGCTGGGGATGCAATATCCGGGTCTGTGCCGAGCGTTGGTGATCGGTGCAGCCTGGTACAAATTTTCGAATTCCTACCTGGATACGATGTACACGGCCGGGTTCGAAAGCCCGGGAGGTGTGAACTTCAAGCGGGTCCTACGCGATTCACCCGATTGGGTGGAGGAAATGAAACATGACCATATCTCCTCACCTGACCCGGATTATTGGAAAACTTTATTGAAGCAAATTTCAACCTTGTGGTGGACCCCGCTGGATTACACCATAGATGACTTCCTGAAGATCAGCGAGCCAACCTTGGTCATGCTGGGTGACCGGGACGGGATCGTCGAGCTCCAGCAGGCGGTGGATATGTACCAGATGATCCCGCAGACTGAACTGTTCGTCATCCCGAATGCCGACCACTTCACGGCTAAAACGGAGACGACCATGCGTATAGTCGATGATTTTCTGCTCCGTCACAGCCCACCGCTTGATGAGATGGGAGACAACAACAGTGAGCCCATTGCTTAGAAGCCGGTAATTTCCCGTCTAAACCCCGACTGCCTTAGAATGTTTGCAAATGGAAATGAATTATCCTACCAAAAGAAATCCAGGAGTACACCATGACATCCCGTAAAAAACCCAGGCCGATCGCCCAGGAAGCCTATGATGAGCTGGCTGAAGCCTATGCTGCCCTGGTGGATACCAAGCCGCATAACGCCTATTACGAACGACCTGCCACTTTATCGCTGATGCCCGATGTGAAAGGCATGCTGGTCCTGGATGCAGGCTGCGGACCAGGCGTGTACTCCGAGTGGCTGGTTGCCCATGGAGCCGATGTGGTGGCGATCGATGCTAACGAAACCATGGTCGAGCTGGCAAAGTGGCGGCTGGGTGACACGGCTGCAGTGGTGCAGGCAGACCTCGAAACGCCCCTGGATTTCCTGGTGGATGCTTCAGTCAACCTCATCGTCAGCGCATTGGTGATGGATTATGTCGAGGATTGGGAGATGACCTTCAAGGAGTTCTACCGCATCCTGCGCCCGGGAGGTTACCTGGTGTTTTCCATAGGGCACCCCTTTCAAGAATTCGAGCTTCGTCGCCAGACTAACAATTACTTCAAGCTGGAGCAGGTGAGATACATCTGGCGAGGCTTTGGCAAACCGGTGGACATGCCATCCTATCGCCGCCCGCTGTGTGAGGTGATCAATCCGCTGATTGGAGCAGGTTTCATCCTGGATCAAATCCTCGAGCCCCTACCCACCGAAGAGTTCGCTGAGAAGGACCCCGAGGATTATGAGCAATTGATGCGCAGCCCGGGTTTTATGTGCCTAAGGGCAATCAAAGGGAACCACAAATGATTGAGATCGAAAATGCACCCGCCATCCCCGGGTTGAAATTTCGCCCGTTTCGTGGTGCAGACGATTATGCCTCCATCGCTGCGGTTTTAGTCGCCAGCGAAAGTGCAAACGGACAAGAGCGCCAAGTGACGGCGGAGGATATAGAATACGCCTATCAGCACCTCAGCAACTGTGACCCCTATCGCGACATGATCTTTGCCGAGGTCGCCGGGGAGATGATCGGCTACTCGCGCGGCTGGTGGACGGATGAATCTGCCCCAGGCTTGACGTACATTCATAACGGTTTCCTGGTGCCCGAGTGGCGGCGCAAGCGGATCGGGTCTGCCATGCTGGGTTGGATGGAACGGCGCCTGCGTGAAATCGCCAGCACCCATCCAGCAGAACTGGAGAAAGTTTACCAGGTGAATGCCACTCAGTTCCAGCAAGGTACCGCTGCGCTGTTGAAGCAAGCTGGATATCTGCCGGCGAGGCATTATTCGCTCATGGTGCGGCAAAACCTGGAGGACATCCCTGATTTACCCTTGCCTGAGGGTGTGGAAGTGCGCCCGGCACTGCCCGAGCATTATCGCCGGATCTGGCAATTGATCGTTGAGACCAGCCTGGATGAATGGGGTCACAACCTTCCAACCGAGGCAGATTATCAAGCATGGCTGTCCAGTCCAGATTTTCAGCCGGAGCTGTGGCAGGTGGCGTGGGAAACGGGTACCGGTCATGTTATCGGCCAGGTTTTAACCTTCATCCAGCAGGATGAAAATAAACAATACAATCGCAAGAGGGGCTACACCGAAGGGATAGGCGTATCACGGAAGTGGCGCAAACGCGGCATAGCCAGCGCACTGATCAACAAGAGCCTCCTGGCTCAAAAAGCCGCCGGGATGACCGAGTCGGCGCTGGTGGTGGACACGGAAAATCCGAGCGGTGCCACCCACCTGTACGAAACCTGCGGTTTCCAGGTCGTCAAACAGGATACCCTGTACCGCAAACCGATGGTTATGTAACAAGCTGGTTTTTCTCATTCGCATCATCCCCGGGTAGAAATCAAGAGTTGACTGGATCAGGTGGGTTTATTTGATATGGATGTCCTGACCCGTTGCACCAGTGCGTTATTGTATACTTAGAGCACATCCATCTGGTGGAACCTTCGAACGATCTGGATGGATATAGACTATCACGAACAAAACTAAAATAGAGGTTATCAACGATGCGAATCGCGATAATTGCTCCCGGAAGTAGGGGGGATGTGGAACCATATGTTGCCTTGGGTAAGGGGCTAAAAAAAGCGGGTCATTATGTACGGTTGATAAGCCATCATAACTTTACTGAGCTGGTAAGTACCCATGGACTGGAGTTTTACCCAGTAGACATTGACGTACAGGACATCGCTGAAAGCCCCGAGATGCGGGCACTCCTGGGAGGGGGGAACTTCCTGGCGGTCATGTCGAAGATGGCGAAGGAAGCGCAAGACAACGCCCTGCATATGGTGAAAGTTGGTCTGTCGGCTTGCCTCGGCATGGACTTGATCCTGACTGGAATAGGTGGTCTGTACGTTGGTCTGGCACTGTCTCAGAAACTTGATATCCCCTTGATCCAGGCCTATTACATCCCATTTACCCCTACCCGACTGTACCCAAGTTTTTTGATTCTACCGTTACCCGTTAAACTCGGTGGCGCCTGCAACCGCCTGTCATACCATATCGCCCAGCAGGTAATGTGGCAAGGGTTCCGTTCTGCCGACAAGAAGATTCGCCAGGAATCGTTGAATATTGCGCCGGTACCATTCTGGGGACCAAATATTGCCAGGGCGAGTGAGCATTTACCGGTTCTGTACGGTTTCAGCTCCTTGGTCGTCCCTGAACCTCCAGACTGGGATGAGCATACTCATATCACCGGTTACTGGTTCCTGGATCAAGATGATGACTGGTCGCCACCCGAGGCGCTGGTTGATTTCCTGCAAGCTGGACCGCCTCCTATCTATATCGGGTTTGGTAGCATGAGCAGTCGCGACCCTGAAGCAACTACCAGGCTGGTTTTACAGGCGTTGACCCAATCAAACCAGCGCGGCATCATCCTCGAGGGGTGGGGAGGGCTGCATTCGGGTGATTTACCAGCTTCGGTTTTGATGGTCAATTCGGTTCCTTTTTCCTGGCTTTTTCCCCAAATGGCTGCAGTCGTCCATCATGGTGGTGCGGGTACCACCTCCGCCGGTCTTCGAGCTGGTGTTCCATCGATCGTGACCCCTTTCTTTGGTGACCAGCCTTTCTGGGGGCAGCGCGTGTTCGAATTGGGGGTTGGACCAACCCCCATCCCACTCCGCAAGCTGACCTCCGATCGTCTGGCTCACGCTATTCTCAGTGCGGTTAATGACCAGTCCATGCGCCGGTGCGCTGCAGATCTCGGAACGAAAATCAGGGCGGAAGATGGTATCGCGGCTGCGGTTGGTGTTCTTCAGCAGTTGGACAAACCGACTTAGCTAATAAAATTGGACCAGAAGTGCGCCTATGGATTTGTTCAACCTGGCTTTTCAAAGCCGGCAGTTCTTTTTTGGTTCCGTCGCTGCGGTTTTAGTCGCCAGTAAAAATGCAGACCAGAAAGAGCACCAGGTGACATGGGAAACAGGCACTGTAGCGCAAATCCATGGGTGCGTAAAAACGCCTGTTCGCATGCATTCCCGTCAAAAACAATTCCGAAAATTCCAATTATCTGGTATGGGCGGGTCGCGGCCCGCCTGGCGCGTTAATTTCTTGAATTCCCGTCCAAAAACCTATGAAAAATTGCATTTTTCCTGTAGGGGCGGGTCTTATCGACATCTCTCTTTATATATGACGCATTATTCAATGTGATACCGTTTGATTCTTCACCGAAAGTGACCCGCCCGGTGGGTTAAATTCTTGTAGGGGCGGCTCGCAAGCCGCCCCTACAGAGGAATTCATTAGACCGGCCCTACGCTGAATTCCCGTTGAATTCGACACCCTAAACCCATCACCATCCCCACGGATGGCATATGGATGTTTTCCCCTTGACAGATGCTCATAACCTATTTATAATCCCCTTACCATCCATATAACATCCACATGGATGGTAAAAGGAGAATCAATGCAACCTTCCATCACCATCCGCCCGTTCAATATCACCGGCGCCAGCCTGGCAGAATACACCTCGCTGAACCGCCATATCAACCTCCTCCGCAAAGAACGCCTGCCCGATGACCCTCCCATCCTGCTTGAGGAAACCATTCAAGAACTTAAAAACATCCCTTCATACCTGGAATTGCTCATTTGGTGCGCCTGGGATTCGAGCGAGATCATCGCCGAGGGTTCTACCCAGCTGCTCCACATAGAAGAAAACCAGCACCTGGCGCAATTTGACATATCTGTCCAGCCAGCCTACCGTGGGCAGGGTGTGGCTCGACAGCTGCTGGATATGATCACCCAAACCGTCCAGGCAGATCACCGACGCCTGTTGATTGCTAAAACCTACGACCGCATCCCTGCTGGCGAAGCATTTATGACCCGGCTCGGTGCCCAGCGTGGACTCGAAGGTCACGTCAACCAGCTACGCATGGCAGAACTCGACCACAACCTGATCGAAGAATGGTTAAAGCTGAGCCAATCGCGTGCGGCAGAATTTGAGCTGGGCCTGTGGGAGGGAGCCTATCCCGAAGAACAGATCGCCGCTGTAGCTCAGTTGTATGAATTGACCAACCAGCAGCCCATGGGTGACCTGGAGGTCGAAGATATGCAGATAACGCCTGAACACATTCGCCAAATAGAGCAATTGCTGTCTGCCCGCGGCGAACAGCGCTGGACCTTCTACATCATAGAAAAGGCGACCGGGAAGTTTGCCGGGTATACCGAGACCACCTGGAAACCATCCCGACCGGAAATCCTGTCACAGGATATGACCGGGGTCTTCCCGGAATACCGCAACCGGGGTCTCGGGCGCTGGATGAAGGCTGCCATGCTGGACAAGGTGCTCAAGGAACGCCCAGAGGTGAAATATGTACGCACGGGTAATGCCGATGCGAATGCCGCCATGCTCAAAATCAACACTGAGCTGGGTTTTAAACCCTACATGGCGAATACGTTATGGCAGGTGGAGATCGACCGGGTATCGGCTTATCTTAACGAGAGCAAATAATGGAGCAATCTCATGCCTGATACCGAAAAAATAACCATCAATATGTCAGCCGTCGACCTGGGTAAGGTCGACCTGCTGGTGCAGGAGGGACTGTATTCCAACCGCACCGACTTCATCCGCACCGCCATCCGTACCCAGCTGGACAAGCATACTTTCGAGATCCAGCAGTCCGTAACCCGCCATTCCTCTGTCGTTGGTGTGTTGATTTTCAGCCGTACAGATTTTGAAAAACTCAGGCAAAAAAACGAGAGACTGAACATTTCCATTGTAGGATTGCTCACCTTCCAAAGTGATATCACGCCCGAATTGGCCGCTGAGGTGGTTGAGTCCATCCGGGTGCGGGGGATATTTATCGCCCCTGATGTGGTCAAAGCAGCCGTGGAAGACCGCATGCAATAAACCTGGCGTTTCGAATCAGTCTTTGCATAGGGGCGGGTCTTACCAGCAGCTCTCAATATTGATTATGCATTAATCAATGCTATACCATGTGATTTTCCACCGAAAGAGACCCGCCCGGGACAATTGTTTCAACGCAACCTTGCAATCTCATCTTCACCCAAACATGACCCGCCCTTGCAAATGGAGGCGTTTAGATTGTGTTTTCTGGTGTGGGCAGGTCACCGTTCCGCCTGGACGATTTCTGCGCGGCATAGCGTTCGACCTGCCCTTTGATCATCTCTCTAGTGAGACCTGCCCCTACATTTGAACATGAGACCGTCAGATCATTTCTACACCGCGACCCGTATCTGGGCATGGATTCCAGCCTAAATCCGATTTGAAAAATGTATTTTCCTGTAGGGGCGGGTCTTATCGACATCTCTTTTTATATATGCCGCAATAATCAATGTGATACCATTTGATTCTTCACCGAAAGTGACCCGCCCGATGGGTTAAATTCTTGTAGGGGCGGGTCACGACCCGCCCCTACCCAATCAGACCTGCCCTACGGGAAAATTCCTCCAACCCGCACGATTATGATAAAATATGTCATAATCAGGGAGGAATATAAATCCGTGTACACACGGTTCGTAGCTCAAATCACTGCCATCTTTCCTGGGTTGCATTTTTGAGTGGGAGGAAATATGGAACTAGCATCTAAACCCCGGGTTGTGTTTTTGCCTGGCGCTATCCAACCGGCAGCCATTCAATACACGCCGTTACTCAAGGTCTTGGGCGACGGAATCCAGCCCTTGCTCAAGGATCTTGAAGTCTACCGCGACAGTACTCCACCCGCTCAATACTCTTTATCCGATGAAATCGACGGGTTGAAACGCGCCGCAGACGATGCCGGGATGGAATCTTTCCACCTGGTGGGATATTCCGGTGGCGGGGCAGTCGTCCTGGCGTTCACTGGCACTTACCCTGCTCGCGTGCTCAGCCTGGCGCTCAGCGAGCCGGCTGTCATCCCCAGCCAGGCATGGTTCCAGCAGGAGGCAGACTTCTGGCAGCATATGGAACAGGTGATGAGCCTGCCTGATAATTTGAGGATGCAGGAATTCATGCGCTTCGAGCTGAGGGGGGGCGTGCCGCTGCCTCCACTGCCTGCGGGTGACCCGCCTCCATGGATGGCTAAAAGACCCGCCGGACTCAAGGCTATGGTCAGCGCTTTCTCCGCTTACGACCTGCCATACAGCCGCCTGCGTGAATACTCCCGACCGGTATACCTGGCGGTTGGAGCCCTATCGAACCCGGTACAGATGCGTAAAGCCGAAGTTTTGGGCGGATTATTCCCCGATCTGCAAGTCGAAGTCTACGAACAGCGGCACCATCTCGACCCTCCGCAGCGGGTTGAGCCAGAGCGTTTTGCCCGGGCGCTGACCACACTATGGCACAAGTCAGTCGACTATAGCTTGATCTCATTTCTTCGAGCTGCAGTACCCAATATCAATACACCCCTTCACTCACCCGTGTGAAGGTTAGACCAATTAAAGTTATAATACGACCGTTGCGCCTGAGATGCCTGGGTAAATTCTCTCAGTGTGAACCTTTTACTACATTTTTCAATACCACTTCGTTGAGGTCACTATGTCTCCTTACCTCCTGGCCCTGCTTGCCGCCTTATCTTTCGCCCTCGGCTCGGTGCTCCAGCAGCGTGGAACGCTGCAGACTTCCGCAACTGAAGGTGACCCGCGCTTCCTGGCAGAGATCCTGCGCAAGCCGGTCTGGTTGATCGGCGGTGTACTCCAAATCAGCGGGTGGGTGCTGCAGGCGGCTGCCTTGGAAGGGGGAAGCCTGGTGGTGGTACAGTCATTGTGTGCCCTCAGCCTGGTCTTTGCCCTGCCGCTTGGAGCGCGCTTCACCAACCAATACATCGGCAAGCGATCGATCATTGGCGCCTCAGCCACCCTGCTCGGGATTATCGCCTTTGTAGCAATCGGACAACCTCAGGGAGGCACCTCTCAGCCCGAAGCCTCTGCCTGGTGGATCTCGGGGATTATCATTGCAGCGCTGATCTTCCTGTTAGCCCGCCTGGCTAACCTCCGTCGTGGAGCAGTAGCCGCCGCCACGTTCGCCACTGCCGCTGGTCTATCGTACGCATTCCAGGCAGCCGTCACCAAGGTGTTCGTCACGTTGCTTGGCAATGGAGCGGCAGCCCTGCTCGCCTCATGGACCACCTATGCGCTCATCATCTCTGCGCTGGTGGGTTTCGCCTTGCAGCAGTCCGCCCTTAAAACGGGATTCCTGGCACCGGCAATGGCCGCTTCCAACGCCACCACGCTCATCATGAGCGTGTTTCTGGGTGTCATCGTGTTCCAGGAAACACTTTCGAAGGGTCAGGGGCGGCTGTCACCTGCCCTGATTGGGCTTGCATTGGCGGTTGTCGGCGTGGTGCTGCTCGCATTCCCAGACCCAAAACCGCCCGAGCTTGTCGCCCAGCAGCCTTGATCTTAGATGTAAAGTTTATTCTCAACAATTAATCGCCTCCAATGGCTGGGCTGATAGGGGGGAAGGATAAGTAATTCACCAGGAGGTTCACATGGAATTCACCAATAAACTCAAGGGCAAGGTGGCCGTGGTGGCAGGTGCCACCCGCGGAGCCGGACGCGGCATCGCCTGCATGCTCGGCGAAGCGGGTGCCACCGTCTACTGCACCGGTCGCAGCCTGCGCAGCCAGCCTTCTGATAAGCACCGCCCAGAGACCATCGAAGAAACCGCCGAGATGGTCACCGCCCACGGCGGCAAGGGGATATACGTGCAGGTCGACCACACCGATCGCCAGCAGGTACAGGCGCTGTTCGAGAAAATCAAGCAAGAGCAGGAAGGTCGCCTGGATATCCTGGTCAACGATCTCACCGGTGACTCCAACATGGAATTCAAGCCCTTCCTCGAGCATTCTTTGGAAAAAGGACTCAAGCTGCTCGAGAACGGCTCACTTTCCCACATCATCACCAGCTATTATGGCGTCCCGCTGATGGTCACCAGCGGTGGTGGTTTGCTGGTCGAAGTGACCGATGGTATTAAGGATGATATCCGCCAGTTCAGCTTCTACTATGACCTGGAGAAAGCCATCAATATCCGCCTGGCGCAATCGGTGGCATTGCAGCTGCGAGCGCACAAGATTGCTGTCGTTTCACTTACTCCTGGCTTTCTACGCTCGGAGGAGATGTTGGACCATTTCGGCGTCAGCGAGGCCAATTGGCGCGACGCCATCCGGCAGGATAAGTATTTTGCCTATTCGGAGACGCCTTTCTACGTCGGGAAAGCCGTTGTTGCTTTAGCCTGTGACAGGAAAGTGATGCGGAAAACTGGCAAAGCCCTGGATTCGGGCAGCCTCGCCCGCGAGTATGGTTTCACCGACATCGACGGCACTCAGCCGGTGTGGACTTTCTGGACCGACCCATGAAATCCATCTCCCTCCTCATCTTCGAAACCCTCGGTCTCCTGGCAGGAGCGATCTTGCTCGCCCTGGGTTTTCCCCTACCCGTCCTGCCCCTGTTCATCGTCGGATGGGCTTCTCTGCGCCTGCGTCACATAGGCTGGCGAGACGTCGGTCTCCGCCGCCCGGACAGATGGCTTCCGACCATCGGACTCGCTCTGGCCATCGGCATCGGTTACCAGGTGTTGGATACCCTGGTGATCGCTCCTATCCTGCAGTCCCTCACCGGTGAGACAATCGACCTGTCTCAATTCAGCTTCATCAAAGGCAGCTTGCTCGCTCTGTTATTCTTCCTCGTCCTCACCTGGACCGAAGCAGCCTTCATCGAAGAGATGTTCTTCCGTGGTTACTTTTTCAACCGCCTGACAGACTTTACCGGCAACGGTCGCATCGGCATCATCATCGCCCTGGTGGTGAGCTCACTCGCCTTTGGTGCTGCTCATTCATACCAGGGTATCACCGGGATGGTGGATACCTTTCTGGCGAGCCTGGTGCTGGGTCTGCTCTACCTGTTTACCCGGCGCAACCTGTGGCTGCCCATCCTCACCCATGGGATTATCGATACCATTGGATTCCTCATCCTTTATGCCGGTTTGTTTGGCACGTAATCTGTGCGCCTGGTTTCGATTCTGCCATGGCGTGATATGATTCCATCAGTCCATCTCCCCTACTAACGCCTGAGGTCCTATGCGCAGCGAAAGTGAAATGCTTGACCTGATCCTCAGTATCGCCCGCCGCGACGAGCGTGTCCGCGCCGTCATCATGAACGGCTCGCGTGTCAACCCCAACGTCCCCAAAGATTTTTTCCAGGACTTTGATGTCATCTACCTGGTGACTGAGAAGGAATCCTTCCTGGCAGATCCCTCCTGGATCGAAGTCTTCGGTGAGCTGATGATCATGCAGCTGCCGGATGAAATGTCTGACCAGCCGGGTGAAGGAGGGGATCAGTACGCCTACCTGATGCAGTTCGCCGACGGCAACCGCATCGATCTTACCCTCTATCCTGTGGACAAGCTCGCCAATTTGGGATCGGATAGCCTCACTCTCACCCTCCTGGATAAGGATGGCCTGTTGCCTCAGTACCCGCCCCCGGACAATTCAGACTATTTGCCCAAAACCCCCACCGCCAAAGCCTTTTTCGATTGCGCCAATGAGTTCTGGTGGGTCTGCCCGTATGCCGCCAAGGGGTTGTGGAGGCGTGAGCTGCCTTATGCCAAAGAGATGCTCGACTCCTATGTGCGCGAGCAGCTGATGAAGATGCTGGACTGGTATGTTGGGGTAAAAACGGATTTCAAGAAATCACCCGGCAAGCTGGGCAAGTATCTCGAAAAATTCCTCGAGCCGGAGCTGTGGCAGCTGCTGCTCAAAACGTATTCCGATGACGACTATGACCACACCTGGGATGCCATGTTCTCAATGGGCGAGCTCTTCCGCCGCACCGCCATCCCGGTGGCGCAGCACTTCAGCTTCACCTATCTTTTTGGAGAGGATGAGCGTGTGACCGCTCACCTGCGCCACGTCCGCAACCTCTCGCGCGACGCTAAGGAGATGTATTAGAGATTGCCTTTTTATATCTGTTATGGCAGTATTTTAGGGGGAAGGCGTCCCCACTAAAAAATGCAGGGTAGGCGCAATGATGCAAAATAATTTGTCATTGCGGTTTATCCCCGCTGAATTTCGGGGAAGGAGTGTTCTGTACGACGAAGCAATCTTCTTCAAACTTGGATAGCACAAGTAACAGACGGAATTGAACTACGATATTCGTTGATTGAAAATAGCAATAAATCAAAAGCAATACTATATCTACATCATGACCAATCAAGACCACACCGTTTTATACACGGGGGTAACAAATAACCTTCAAAGAAGGGTGGCTGAACATCGAACCGGTAAATGACGGATATTCGCTACACAGATCAAACTTTTACCGGATATACCCGGTGTGAGCCGTCACACAATGGCTTTATGTGTGAATGCCCGCAGTTGCATAGCGTCACCCGGTTGCGCATCTCGAACGGTTGCCCATCCGAGCGGATAATCTGGATCCCACCTGTCACCCACAACGGACCCTGGATGGCGCCGTCCGAAGTAATCTCGGTGGTCACTGCGATCTGCTGTGGCAGGTCAGCCTCGATATCTGCATCCCCTTCCTTGAGTGCGAACGTCAGCGCACCCGAAGGGCAGTGCTCCACCATCGCCATCGCCAGCGCACGCACCGACGAGTCGTCGGTTTGGGCTGCCATTTCACTGATGCTGGTCAGGCGGTTGGCACAGAAACCCGAGTCGGTGCACAGGATCCCATCCATGCGGATGACAATATTAGTGCTGCCTGGGTAAGTCTCCTGGCGGTCAGCCGTCAAGTTGATGGGCGCCGTCTCGGTGCCATCGAAATTGATTTGCTTGTGTGAACGGTCGCATAATGGAAAGGTACTCGAGTGACCACAGCGGCACAGGTAGTAGGGTTCTTCGGTCGGTATTTCCCCATCTTTTTTCCACGTTAGCGGTTCGCCGTATTCCGAAACCACTTGCGTCTTATGCACCAATGGGATTCCACCGCTAACCATATAAGCCCCATTGGGGCGAATTTCAATCTTTTTGGGATTTTCTGCGTTATCCATAAGCACCTGCCATGCACTCCTAAGGATTGAATACGCTATTATAACCACCTGCGTGGCAGCATAGATTACAATAATATGAGTTCATTGGGGTGATCACCTCAGCAGGGATAATTAATATATTTCCACGCTCCCCAATTTATCCCTGCTTGACTCTCACCCCGTCTTGGTCTATGATGAATATGTAAAGGGGTCTCCCATGAAGAAACGGCTGATCTATATTCCGACCGTCGCGGTATTGGTAGTCATTATTGCCTTGCTGTGGATCGATCATCGGCAAACCCCCGCCTGGAAGAACAAGCTCGACCAATATCTGGAGTACCTGCGTTCGGTTGGTGAACCGGCTTACCAGGTGGTCAATGCTGTGCAGGCTTCCCAACCGACCAAATTCACCCCCGTCATGAGCACGGGCTCCTCCAGTGGCAGCGTCATTTTACCGACCCCTGATAGCCTCGATGGTCAATATTTATCCAGCCTGCAGCCGCTCAGCTACCCTCCAGACCAGGTATGGTGCGTCTTATTGAAGGATACGGGAGCGCAGCAGTTGGTTATTGTTGCCCTGCATACCAGCCTCTACGATGCCTCATGGATCGTCCACGTTCCTCCCGACCCCTGGGGCAGCCCAACGCTTCAATCATCCCTCTCTATTATCGGTTGTAATTTTGATTAGCATTATTTTGAATGTTGGGGTTTTGCTGGTTGCCGTATTCAATACGAGGAGGAAACCTCCATCTCTATAAACCGTCCTAATTTGGACCGAGGAAATGCTTCCATGTTCAGGTTTAAACTCCGTACTTTTATGTTGCTCCTGTTGGCGCTTGCTCTAGCGGGCTTTGGTCTGTCATTCACCCTCCCCAGGTCAGCCAAAGCTGATGTGGGTGTGCATCCCATCCTGCCAGGCGGCAGCAGTATCGAGCCACAGGAAGATACGCCGGTCCAAATGGCCGATGAAGTGGTCACCATGGATGTGCGCAAAGCAACCGCGACCGATAATACCACCATACAATTAAACCCGGCATCCTATGGGTTGCAATTTCAGCCGGTGTGGTACCCACTGGTGGCGCAGGTGCAGGCAGACTTCACCATGCACAACCCCACAACTTCCACCATCGGCCTCATCACCTGGTTCCCTCTGGCCTCCGCCTTAGAAAGCGTAGATTGGGAGCTCAATCCCGACGAGACTGTGCCGCAAATCGCCAGTTTTCAAGTGGCGGTGGATGGGGTTCCCCTCGAATATACCGTCAGCGAGCTGCCCAACCCGAAGGGTGTTGATAAACCACCCCTGCCCTGGGCAAGTTTTCCGGTCAGCTTCCCAGCCGGGGCAGACACAAAAATCCACATCAGCTACCTTTTACCGCTCACCCAGGCTGTCAAAGGCAGCGAGCTGGCACTGTACTACATTTTTCAGACCGGTGCGAGCTGGGCGGGTCCGATCAAGCGGGCTGAGCTGGTGTTGAACCTGCCGTACCCTGCCTCATTCAATACCCTGGTTCGTGTCGATCCCACCAGCCTGAGCCTGCCTTATTCGATGGCTGATCCGAGAGCGTCCATTTCCTATGCAGGTGAGTTTGCTGGCAACCAGGCACGCTGGACCTGGACTGATTTTGAGCCCACCTCCCAGGACGACTTTTCAATCTGGTTGATGGATGCGGATAAGTGGCAGGAGCTGGAGGCTGCCTGGGGGGCGGCTCAGACGAGCCCACAGGATGGGCATGCCTGGCTGACCCTGGCTGAAGTCTATCGGATTTTATCGGTCAGAGCTTATGGTTTCCCTGGAATTTTCAGTAAGAGCTACTTACCCCTTGGCTTGGAAGCCTACCGTAAAGCCGCCGAGCTGCTTCCGGATTACCCGGTGCCTCACACCGGGATTGGTTTGCTGTCCCTGGCACCCTATATGCGGGATTCAAATGCACCCCCAGAAGTACTTCAAAGCGCCCAGGACGAGCTGCAGATTGCGCAGGAATTGGAACAGGCGCATCCAGAGCTGGCAAACCCGAGTGGTTTTTCCAGCGTGTGGTTGGAAGATGCGCTAAGCGTCTACTCTGACAATGCCATTACCCTTAGCAGCACTGCTTGGGCAAAGCAGACCGCAGAAGCTGCTCTAATCTCAACCCCATCACTCGCTCCCTCACCTGCACCGAGCCTGACCCCCACAGCAATGCCTTCACCCTTACCCAGGCTCCCCTCGCCGACTCCACCCTCCACAGCCGCCGCAGTTCCCCAGCCGACCTCAGGCAGCGGTCAGTCGACGATCATCATCGTGACGGCCATCATCGCTGCCCTGATCACCCTGGGTTACCTTGTTGTAAAAAGGTCTTCGAAGTGAACCTAGGCATACATTTGTGTAGGGGCTGGTCGCGACCAGCCCCTACTAAAACAAATTTGGTTTTACTGTAGGGGCGCAGGGTTGGAATTACATGTTTAAGCATTGCAATCCTCCCCTGCGCCCCTACTTTTATGGCAACCTCTCACTTTTGGATACTTATTTCATCAAATCTGCCAGGTGTTCTTCCACCGCCTGGACTTCCAATTTAAGCTCGCTCAGGTAATCTTCCAAATCGGCGATCTGCTCGGCTTTCGTTTGGAATTGACGCACGAAATGCCCGCTATCCTCATGGCAACCACACCCGCAATCACATTCCGATCCACAATCACATTCTTTTCCCATATTCTTACTCCTTTTTTGGCGATTAAATTCGCCGTTCTATTATATTCGCATTCTGCTGGAGTGGTATCCATTTTCTCCTCCCCTAATCACCGTTTTTTGTGATTCGGGGAGTCAAGTGAGTCTCGGTCCGGTATGTTTTTCTACCGGACAGCAGTCCCTTCATACGGTAGGCGGTTAAACCGAAATCCATTTACTCCTCCCCCAAGTACGTTATTCAGTACTTTGGGGAGGCCTGGTCCCCCCTGGTTTTGGGGGGGAGAGGAGGGGGGCATCCTTTTTCCGGCACCGGTTTTTATCCGTAAATCCGCAATAAAATCCGTTTACACAGCAAATCTTCGTCCCTTTCGCAGTTTTTCACTGCTTTCGTGTTCCAAAATTCCTTTCCTTTTTTTCCTCCCCTAATCACCGTTTTTTGGTGATTGGGGGAGGAGGGAGGGGGTTATCCCCTTACCGGCACCGGCTGTTTCCCCCGCCATCCGCTATCAGACAATTTTCTCCTCCCCAAAACCCACGCCCCGAAATCTAACATCGGGGCGTGTCGACTAGTCACAAATTAATCGATATCAAGCAGCTTATTTCAACTGCGCCCGCAGGATCAACGGCAGCCACACCGGGAAGCTCGTTTGGATCACTTCCACCTCCTGTATATCCGTCACCGCTCCACCACAGTTGGTCGCCGTGACTTCCACGTTATAAAGCCCTGCCTCGAGCCAGGAGTAGGACGCCTCCGTCCCGGTAATCCCATTGCTCCACACGATCTCGATCGGCAAGCTGGCGTCGGTGGGGGTCAAGCTCACCGTATACACGCCGGTCTCTCCCACGTCAAGGCTGGTCGGTCCATGGATTTCTGCACTCGCCAGCGGTGTGCAGGGTATGTAGACGTCGATCACCAGGGTATCGGTCACCACGGCAGAGCCGTCGCAGTTCGTGCCCGTGATCACCATGGTGTACGCTCCCGGCTCGGTGGGGGTAAAGCTGATATCCGCACCGCTATCACCCGTGCTCCAATCAACCGACACCGGTGCAGACGCTTCCGCCGGCTCGATGGTAGCCGAATAGGCGCCGGTTTCACCCACCTGCAGCTGTGCCGGACCATGGATCGCAATGTCGGTCAGCCCGGTGCAACCTCCTTCACATGCCAGGGGGTAATACTCAGTGGGACCCAATGGTGGGTCACAGCTCTCGTTCACCCGCCCGCCAAAAGTCCACATCCCCGGCAGTCCATCATCCGGGTCTGAGGTGCACAACGGGATGTAAGTGCCGGCTAAATCTGCGCGTGGGGTGGGCAGCTCGGGCAGGGTATCGAGCCAGGTGTTCGTAGCGATATCATATTCAAGGAACTCGCCCGACACCGCAGCCCAATCATTGGAAGCCACCACGTAAAGCTTGCCCTGCACCTGTGATCCGATGTTGAGCGTGTCAGCGTCGAAGCCAAAACCACGTCCCTCACCACCCGGGGTTGGCATGGGTGCCAGCAGGGTCCAGCCGGCAGCCAGGTTAGCCGTATCCAACACTTCGAAGGTGTCCACCGGGTTTAGCTCTGAGCCGTCATAAAACCCCACCCCACCGATGGAATACACTTTGCCGCCCTGCACGGCGCTCATGATGTAGCTGCGGGCGGTATGCATGGGGGTTGCCAGGTTAGTCCAGCGAGAGCCTGACGGCAGGTTGGGGTCGAATGTCCAGGTTTCTGTGGAAAAATAGGGTGCCACATTCGTTTCCCAACCACCATAAACGTAGATGATGTCATTGACGACCGCCGTCCCCATGGCGGCCACCCGGTAGCCGCCTACCATCCCGCTCCAGTTATCTCCCACGGGCAGTGCCTCTGCCAGGTTTACCTGCGGATAGTAGCGTTGCACCATGCCGATGCTCACGCCGCCGTGGTCCTTATCGGTACCGCCGATCACGTAAATCGCTGGTCCGCGTCCGGTCCCATCGTCAAAGATCAGGTTGGCGTTGTAGTTAGACACGTCTTCCACCACGTCCGCACCCGTATCAGTGAAGGTTCCGTTCACCGGGTCGAACATCCAAATATTGGGCGATTCGGTCGGTGGTGAGGTGCGCCCACCCGGGAAATACACCTTGTTAGCCCACGGCTCGAGCGCTGGTCCGGGCACAAAGGCGCCGTCGTGGCGGGCATACTGGAATTCAGCCGGGGGATATGGACCAGTGAACCAGCCTTGCTGCGCCGGAGCCTGGGCAGCCGTGGAGGCGGGCAGTGGGGTGATGGATGAAGTGATTAGAACCAGCAGCGATAACAGTACCAATATAGATAAGGACTTGTGTATCTTCATGTGCATTCTCCTCTTGAGCTCGTGGTGATAGTGAAATTTTATTTCCGATGGAAACCGAACTGATTTGGACTAATCACCTCCCAGGATATTTTATTGTCATCATCTTGTGCTGATTTTCACAGTATAGCATGATTGGACATTAAGCGAACGAAATTTGTGGCCGATTTTACGTGATTCTTCACCCATTTGATGATTGTTTAAAATGACTCAATCATCGCATGACTATACGTTATTAGTTATCCCCTAAAAACATGGTATTTATGTTTTCGTTGCCTGGCGGACTTTTTTTGTGAGCGTAGTGGGGGAGCTGGGCGAGTCTCCGTCCGGTATATTTTTCTACCAGACAGCGTTCCCTTCAGCTGGAAAATGGTTCATTCGGAATTCAATTTCTCCTCCCCTAATCACCATTTTTTTGGTGATTGGGGGAGGACTGGTCCCCCCTGGTTTTGGGGGGAGAGGAGGGGACATCCTCTTGGCTGCACCGGGCTTTATCCGCTAACCTGTACCTGCTGTTTTTGCAGGTATCCGTTATAAAATCCGTTTACACAGTTAATCTTCGTCCCTTTCGCAGTTTTTCACTACTTTCGTGTTCCAAAATTCCTTTCCTTTTTCTCCTCCCCTAAAAACATGTTTTTTGTTTTTGGGGGAGGACCGGTCCCCCCTGGTTTTGGGGGGAGAGGAGGGGGCATCCGCTTATCTGTACCGTGTGTTTTCCCCAGTATCGTTATCCATCCGTTGACAGTATATTTTCGCGTTTTTCGTGTCTTTCGTCTTTTTCGTGCTCCAAAAATCCATACTGGTTTCTCCTCACACAAATACAATTTTGTATTTGGGGGAGGCAGGAGGAGGTAAATTTTAGTCGGGTTTATCCAATTTCCTATCCCAGGTTTTCTCCACGATCCATTTTCTCATCTGCGAATAGATAAAAGTCATCCATATTTCATTGTCTTTTATAATCCTACAATATAGGTCCAATTAGTATTAAATATGATATAATCCGCTAATCTTTTGAAGAGGGAGATAAAAAATGGTAAAAAGAGATGACATCATTGAAAATCCAATCACCGGCGAAAAGATGGAGTTCCTTCAGACCTCCGAAGATACGGATGGAAGCCTCCTGCAGCTCATCCTGACGGTGCAACCCCACGGTTTCGTCGCTGCTCCGCATATTCATCCAATTCAGGAGGAGCGCTTCATGGTGAAGACAGGCACACTTCGCCTGCGGGTTGGTGCTGACGAAGGTTTACTCAACCCTGGTGAAGAAAGATTGGTTCCCCGTGGTACTCCCCACGTGTGGTGGAATGGGGGAACAGACGAAATGAAAGCCTTGGTTGAGTTCCGCCCGGCATTACAGACAGAAGACTTTTTCTCTGCCTTGTTTGCTCTTGCCAGGGCTGGAAAAACCAACCGCATGGGGGTGCCGAATCTGCTTCAGCTGGCAGTCATAAATCGCAAATATCCACACGAGATCTACCTGGCAAAGCCGTCGATTACGGTTCAGAAACTCCTTTTCCGCTCCATCGCCTGGATCGGCCTTCTCCTCGGATATCAGGCTGACTTTCCATCTCAGCCTACCCAAGCTAGGAGAACCATGCCAGTCGACGCTGAATTGGCGACGGTTCCAATCGAAAATAATAATCACCGATAGTATCAAATAAACAGAACGAATCCCCTGCGACTATAGTCAAATTGGCCGATGCACTTGAAGCATCGGCTAATGAGCTTTTGAGTTAAAATCAGGCAATTCAACGCTTAACACACCAATTCTACAGAGGGTAGGTATAAGTATGACCAACTTAGATGGCAATAATAAGGAGTTATCACCTGAACAATGTGAAGAACTACTCCGAGCATTGAAATCCCGTTTTGAGAAAAACATGAACCGTCATAATGGTCTAGAATGGGCTAAAGTACAAGCAAAGCTGGAAGCTAATACTGAAAAACTGTGGTCACTCCATGAAATGGAACGAACTGGGGGTGAGCCGGATGTTGTTGGTCATGATCAAAAGACAGGCGAATACATTTTTTATGATTGCGCGGCGGAAAGTCCTAAAGGTCGCACAAATGTTTGTTATGACCGTGAAGCGTTGGAGGCAAGGAAAACATTTAAACCAAAAGACAGCGCTATGGATATGGCAAGTGCCATGGGCATCGAGATATTAACCGAAGGACAATATCGAGAGTTGCAGGAACTTGGAAATTTCGATATGAAAACCTCGAGCTGGTTGAAAACACCTTCTGAAATTAGAAAACTCGGTGGCGCAATCTTTGCCGATCGTCGCTACAACCATGTCTTTGTGTATCACAACGGTGCCGACTCTTACTATGGCGTCAGGGGGTTCCGTGGCTCGCTAAGAGTTTAATTTTTACACAGTGATACATGTAGGTTGGGATATCCGATTTGCTCTTCTACCGGGTTGAGCGTTCTTAGCGAAACCCAACGTTTTTTTCTTGGGACACCTAAAAACATGTCTTCGCAATAAGTCGGGGAACCTGTGAAGCCCAGATACCGGTATGACCATTCTTCCATAAGCCCAACATCTTTATTACAATATATAATTGACCTCAGATTATCCTGCTCCCGTAGGAAATTCTGCGCAGGATATTATCGCTTCCCTCGGAGGTGACCTCGCTATGAGCCCAATCCGCATGGAACGCCTGGAATCAGGGGTGCGCGTGGTGATCGCATTCAATGAAGCCTTCAACCGGCATGACATCCCTGCCATGATGGAGCTGATGAGCGAGGCGTGCGTGCTCGAAAGCTACGCCCCCGCCCCCGACGGAGCCCGGTATGAGGGCAAGCAAGCCATTACCCGCTTCTGGCAGGAGCTGTTCACCCGTGCACCCGATGCTCACCTCAAGGTCGAGGATATTTTCGGCTTCGGTCACCGCTGTATTATGCTGTGGCGATATGACTGGACGGATTCGAGCGGCACTAAAAAACACCTGCGCGGGGTAGACATCTCCCGCGAGCAGGATGGCATCATCCATGAGAAGCTGTTATACGGTAAGGGATAACCCAGCCTAACGCTGAAGATTACTTCTTCTGGTCCATCGGGATGGCGATACTGAACGTGCTGCCTGCCTGAAGCTGGCTGCTCACCGTCAGCTTTCCCCCGTGAGCTTCCACAATTTGCTTGGTGGTGTACAAGCCCAACCCCATCCCAAAGGTGTTCGTATTCAACGGGTGTTCCACCTGGTAGTACTTCTCGAAGATCTGTTCACTGTCTTCCAAAGATATCCCACTGCCTTCATCGATCACATTGATCAGGATCTTGCCGTTCATCGCTTTCCCCGTGACCAGAACCGTGCCGTCCTTTTCAGAGAAATTGATCGCATTCTGCACCAGTTTGGCTAAAACCCGGCGCATGCGCGCCGCATCCGCGCTGGTGACCAGTGGGGTCTCCATCGGGGCAGATAGGAGCGAAACCCGCCTGGCGCTGGCTTGCAGCTTGAATGTTCCCAACACTTCGCTAATCAGTATGCCCAGGTCCACCCGCTCCCGGTTCAACGTCAGGTGCTCGCTCTCCAGCAGTGAAAAATCCAGCAGCTCATCCACCATATCCAGCAGGCTGCCCGCGTCGATGGACGCCTGTTTCAGGATGCTCTCCTGCAAGCTTCCGCGGCCCAGTTTTTCGCTGCGCAGCTGAACCAAACATTGCATCACGCTGAGCAAGGGCGCGCGCAGCTCACGCGCCACGCTGGAAAGGAATTCCTTCTCAAGCATCACCACCTGCTTCTCCGCGTCGATCACTTTTTTGCGTTCCGTGATATCGCGTGTGATGCAGATAAACCCGACTGGCGTCCCGGAGGTGTTGTATTGCACCGCCGTGCTGATCTCCGCTGGGAATGGGCTGCCGTCGCGCCGCACCAGGGTGTACTCAGACGTAGTGACCTTGCCCTCGTTGAGCGTTTTGCGGATATTGGAGGCCGCTGGTTGGCGGTCGTGTGGGGCGATAAGTTTAAAGAAATTGACTCCCACCATGGCTTCCGGGCTGGCATAGCTGAGCAAGCGTGCCGCTTGCTGGTTGCATAGTAACAGCTTCCCCTCCAGGTCTGCCAGGGTGATGCCATTGGGCGAGGTTTCAACCAATGTGCGGTAGCGCGCTTCACTTGCCCTCAGCACTGCCTCCACCTGCTTACGCTCGATGGCATAGCGCACCACTCGCATCACCAATGGTCCGCTGATATCCCCTTTTACCAGGTAATCCTGGGCGCCGCGCCTGACCGCTTCCACGGTGATTGCGTCGTCAGCGAGACCGCTGAGCACCACCACCGGGATCCTTGGATAGCGCTTGATCGTCGTATTCAGTGTATCCAGCCCGCGGCTATCTGGCAGGTTGAGGTCCAGCAGGATCACATCATAGACCTGTGACCCCAGCTGGATCAGCCCTTTTGACAGGCGGTCGACGTAATCCAGCTTGATTTTTCCCAGGCCGATCTCCACCAGTGAATCTTTGAGCAGCAGGATGTCGTCCGGATCATCTTCAATCAACAAGGCACGGATCTGGTTTGAGCTCACCTTGATCCCCATTCTCTTTCCAGTGCAACATTATATCTGGCTACCTGGTTGCAACCTGTCCGCTTTGCCTGGTAGAGTGCCTGGTCTGCCAAGTCGATGAGCACTTCGCCGGCTTCTGCGTCATCCGGATAGCCTGCCACGCCGATACTGATCGTTATCTCGAGCCGTTGCAGCTCCCCAGCCTCATTGGTCACCTGGATGGATATATCTTCGATCACCTTGCGCAACCTTTCAGCCCCCAAGCAGCCTTGCTCGGCGGGGGTTTCCGGCAGCACAATGATAAACTCGTCACCCCCGTAGCGCGCCGGTAGATCACAGCCGCGGCAATTATTCTGCAGTGCCTGCGCCACCGACTTCAGGATTTCATCGCCCACACGGTGACCATATCGGTCGTTGATATCCTTGAAGTGGTCGATATCCATCAGCAGCAATGAAAATGCATGGTTATACCGCCTGCTCTTGATGATCTCATACTCCAGGAAGCGGTGAAGCTCACGCCGGTTATACAGCCCGGTGAGTGCATCCCTCACCGCCAGCTCGCGGATTTTCGTTAACAGGCGATTTCGTTCCAGGGCGTAGCGAATGGACCTTTCCAATAATTGCCCATCCAGTTTGCCCTTCACCAGGTAATCTGTTGCCCCGGCTTTCAGCGCTGCCTGGTCCACTTCCCGATCCGATGAACCCGTGACGATGATCAGCGGCGCCTGGCAGCCCGCTTGTACCGCCTCCTTCAACAGGTCCAGGCCTGAGAAGAACCCCAAATAATGGTCGATCAGGTAGACGTCATGATCTCCCCGCTCGATTTCCTTCAAGCCTGCCTGGTAGGTCTGCACCCAATCCAGGTGGTAGTTTGCCTGGTTGCCTTGTTCCATGAGGCAATCCCGCAGCAGCAGGTAGTCGTCTTCGTCGTCTTCAATCAGCAGGATGCGGGTGATATCTATATGAGCTTCCATAAATTGGTCTGGTCTCCGCTGGAATTCATCGTTGATTGCATGCAGTGCTACCTTCACAAATACTATATGGCTTCCCCGGGATGAGGGCTGGAATAGCTCTTCAGCACACCGTTCTTGTTTTCACCATTCGCCAGCTCCACCACTTCGAACCAATACTGGTTCAGCCCTTTCACCACTTCCACCAACCCCTCGAAAGTATCCGGTTTAATAATAAAGCCTGCTCCTCCCAGGGTATAGGTGCACAAGACGTCTTCGTCTGATCTCGACGCCGTCAACACCACCACCGGGATGCGGCGCAGGTTTGGGTCTGCCTTGATCTCCGCCAGTGACTGGCGACCGTCCTTGTGTGGCATGTTCAGGTCGAGCAGGATCAAGTCGGGTCTGGGAGCCTGCCCCGGCCTGGCATAACTTCCCTGGCGTCGCAAATATTGCAGCAGGTCATCGCCATCCTGGACGAATAACAGGGTATTCTCCTGACCGCTCTCCTGGAACGCATCCTGGACTAAAATCTGGTCGTCAGGGTCATCCTCTGCCGTCAGAATGGTGATGGATGGGAATTGATTGCTCATATGCTTATACTTTATCCTTTACTGGCAGGCGTACAATTTGCACCCAATACTGCCCCAAACCCCTGATGGCTTCGACCAGCCCATCGAAGGTTACCGGTTTGGTAATATAGCTGGCAGCTCCGATATCGTAGCTGCGCATAATGTCTTCCTCGGCTTTGGAGGTGGTCAGCACCACCACCGGGATGTACCTGAGCAGCAGGTCACTTTTGATTTCAGCCAGGGCTTCGCGTCCATCCTTGCGTGGCATATTCAGATCCAGCAGGATCAAGTCAGGCGATGGCGCATCGGCTGGATCGGAAAATTTATCCTGCAGGCGCAGGTAGTCCATCAGCTCCACGCCGTCTTCGACGAAGTAAATACTGTTGGAAACCAGGCTCTCTTGAAACGCTTCCTTGATCAGCAAGCGATCGTCAGGGTCATCGTCAGCCATTAGAAACACAACCGGTTTTAGACTTTTATCCATAAGAATTCTCTCCGTTGGATTGGTGTATGGGTAGGGTAATTATAAAGGTGGACCCCTTACCCGGTGCGCTGGTAGCGGTGATCACGCCACTGTGACGCTCGACAATACGGCGGCAGATTGCCAGTCCCATGCCGCTACCCTCATACTCCTGGCGGCTGTGCAAGCGCTGGAACGGCTTAAATATGCGGTCCAGGTACTGCATATCAAACCCGATGCCATTATCCTTCACCGTCAGGCGGCATTGACCGCGTGAATTGCTGGCTGAAACCTGGATCACCGGGGGATGCTCTTCACGGTGGAATTTCAATCCGTTGTTGATCAGGTTTTGCAGCAATTGATACATCTGGGTTAAATCTGCATCGATCACCGGTAATTTTCCGAATTCCACTTTTCCCTGGGTGCGGTCGAGCTGGTTCTCCAGGTCGGAGACGACTTCCTCAATCACCTCGCTCAGGTCGACGGTGACAAACGGTTGGGCGCGGGTGGATACGCGTGAGAAAGTCAGCAGGTCGTTGATCAGCGTCTGCATGCGCTGGCTGGCATCCCGCATCCTTTTCAGGTAATCCCGCCCGGTATCATCCAGCACATCGCCATATTTATTCACCAGCCGGTCCCCGAAAGCCAGCACCTTGCGCAGCGGTTCCTGTAAATCGTGCGAGGCGATGTACGCAAATTCCTGCAGGTCGCGGTTGCTTTGCTCCAGCTTTGCGGCGTAACCCTGCAGGGCAATCTCCGCCTGCTTGGAGGTGGAGATATCATCGACTGACAGCAGCAGGTGGGGCTCCCCATTGGAGTTAAATGGTGTAAATCTGCAATCGAGCCAGATCCGCTGGTCATCACCATTGGAGGTCTCGTATTCCCGGCGCGTTTCCTTTCCGCTGGCTGCTGCTTCCTTTGCCGCCTCGAGCAAGCCCGATTCCTTCCAGGCTTCAATTTCGTTGTAATTTTCTCCCAGGAGATGATCGCACGTTGTTCCCAGGATCCTGGCGAGCGTGTCATTGGCTAAAATGCACCTGCCGGTCGCATCATAAGTGGTTAACCCCAGGCTGGATGAATTGATCAGCGTTTTGATATATTCGAGCGCATCGTTGATCCGTTGTTGGTCCAGTTTGCGCTCAATTGCCGAAGCCACCTGGGTGGAGACAAACTTCATCAGGTCGAACTGCTCCTGATTGTAGACCACACCTATGGTGTAGCTTTGCGTGACCATCACCCCGATCACCCGCTCGCCCAGGGTCAACGGCACACCGATCCAATCCACTGAGTCGGTGCCCACTACATCGGCTTCCCCTTGCAGCACCAGTTGGGTGAACACCTCGCCTGTCGCCCACAATGGTTCTTTTGTGCGCAGCACGTACTCTGTAAGCCCGTGCTCGGGTTTAGCCGGCAGGGGGGGAGCATCGTATTGGTCCATATAATATGGGTAGCTGATCAGCTCATTGACCGGGTCATACAGGGCGATATAGAAATTCGGCACCTGCATCAGCTCACCGAGGATGCCGTGGATCTCCTTGAACATTTCATCCAGGTTGGCGGTAGTGACCACGGCATGGGATATGCGGTAAATTGCCTGTTGCACCTGTTCCGCGTGCTTGCGGGCAGTGATATCCACCATCACCCCCTGCCAGAACAGGGGTTTTCCCTTCCGGTCGCGCACCAGGCGGGTCTCATCGCTCACCCAGATCACCCTGCCGTCGCGTGTCTTGATGCGGTATTCCGATATCGAAGGTTGCCTGGCGGCGAAGGTGCGGGTGTACTCCTCCAGAACTCGCTCGCGGTCTTCAGGAAAGATCATGTTGTTCCACAAATCGATGTCGTTGATCCACTCTTCGGGGTCATAGCCGGTGATGGTCTTCAGCTGCGGGCTGATATACAGCGTCTGGAACATTTTTTCAGCCGAATCAGTGTAGATGATGGCAGGCACTTGCTCCACCAGGGCACGGTAGCGTACCCCCAGGGTAGATTCTATGCTCTGTGTTTGCTCCCCCATCTTCTTTTTTTCACCAGCAGCGCCCCCTCTATCATTGATAACCGGTTTCTTGGGCATCCATCAGCTCCCGCACATAATAATAAAATTTTTCCACCAATAGGCAACCACCACATTGGTAAAGTGTATAAATGCAACTATCATGCCGGAGTTAATCATACCCTAACAAGCTTTCAGACGGTGTTTTAGCGTCTCATAAAACACCTTGCATAAATGCAAGGTAACCTTAATTAATCCCCCATTGACAACTTGAATATCTTTGCAAAATCTTTATTCCCCTCGCTTTCCCGAATGTTTTCTCGGGGCGAGGGAAGGTGGTCGCGTCCCGCCTTCCCATCTGCTGGAGAGGGGGGTTTAGGTGTCTTTGCGAAGGTTGGATGGTTTACCAACCTGAAGCAATCTGCTCTTTTTATACTATTAACCTCGATGATCCGGACATGAATTGGGTTAGATATTTTCTCTTATACTTTCGCCGGATTCGGTAATTAGCGAAGGGTAGTCGAGTCCAGGGTTCGCTTCAGCTGGGAGGGGGTAGCTGTCATTGCGAAGGTTGGATGGTTTACCAACCTGAAGCAATCTGCTCTTTTTATACTATTAACCTCGATGATCCGGACATGAATTGGGTTAGATATTTTCTCTTATACTTTCGCCGGATTCGGTAATTAGCGAAGGGTAGTCGAGTCCAGCGTTCCCTCCCGCTGGGAGGGGGTAGCTGTCTTTGCGAAGGTTGGATGGTTTACCAACCTGAAGCAATCTGCTCTTTTTATACAATTAACCTCGATGATCCGGACATGAATTGGGTTAGATATTTTCTCTTATACTTTCGCCGGATTCGGTAATTAGCGAAGGGTAGTCGAGTCCAGCGTTCCCTCCCGCTGGCAGGTGGAGTTAGGTGTCATTGCGAACCCAACGATTTGTGCTGGGTGAACCTGTCCCCGCAGATTTTCGGGGAGCAATCTTCCTATACCAATAGAAAACGCTAGGGTTGCTAAATACTCCAATTCACCTAAATCCCTCTTTGATCCCATAAAAAATTCCCCCACTCACACCCCCTCTTTAAAGCAAAAACGGGCACCTAGTCCCGCTTGCTATCCATCCCACTAGTCCCCTGACCCTACGGCCTTTTTTCCTTAACCTTCCTATCCTGCTGGATATATTGATATTGACTTTGTTTGACTGCCGGCATGGGGAGCGTGAACCTCGTCGAGATGTTGATCCCCGGCTTGCGCACGATCCCTTCATGGATGAAATGCTCCAGGTCGGTCAATCGTATGCGCCGCGCTCTTTGCGGGTTGGCTTCGAATGGATCACGGAAATACCTCATCTGTCCCCTGGATATGCGCTGGGAGAGCGAGCTGAGCGATAACCCGCTCATCTCAGCTGCCTCTTTCAAAGACGTAAGCCGGTCCAGCTCCGCCCACAGGCGCGCCTTTAATACCATATATCCAACCGGTGTATTCCAAAACTCTTCCGGTGTGTTGTGAGTGATGGGGGATTGGTTCTGCCAGGCTTCGAAGGCATTACAGTCAGCCAGGATGGATTGAGCCCTTTCCGCCGACCACACGACCAGTCCCTCTGCCGCCTCAGCGATGCGTACCAGCCGCTGACCCACCTCAGAAGCCATCAGCACATCCACCGGCGCTTCCTCGCCGATCAAGACGCTGTTCCCGGTGGCTGCGCTTAACTGCTGGTTGACTGTGGTCCACCAGTTTACCAGGTAAGCCCTGATCTCATTTTCTGCTGCTGCGCTGATTGCTGCCATATCACACCTGCACTCCTGAAAGGGTAACTCCAACTTCCTTGAACGGTTGAATTATATCACAAATAACCAACTGCATAACTTTATAAAGTTATAAATTTACCCTTGACAATATGGGCTATATCGATATAAAATTGGCGCATACTTTATAAAATAGAAGATTGATTAAACGATGAACACATCCTATACCCCCATGAAACATATCCGAAAGCCGGCTGACCAGGCTTCAGCCTGCTTATCTCAAGCTGCGCTCCGCAGCGTTGAGATAGCAGCTGAGCAGGGAAAGCCTGCCATGGCGCCCTCAGGGAGATGGGGATGTGCGTTTCGCTAATATGTAGCTTCACACCCATTGTTTACCCGAACGGCGCGAAGGGTTTTTCACCTTCGCGTTTTTCATTCCCAGGGCGCCCAGGACCGAGTCTCACGACGAGTTCCTGGTGCTTTTTTTGTTGGATCATTAATAACTCATATGGTAGCCGCTGAGCACAGTCAATCTCTGCTGTGACCACCAGCTGGTAAGTGGAGGGCAGTCGCCCCCCACCGGCGTGGCTCCGCCGGTGCAGGGAGGTCATCAGGCACATCATGATGCCTGGAAATATCCGATCAAATATCCGCAGGCTTCTATAAAGGGAGCCTGCGGTCAAAGGACCTGTGGTGGAGTGGTTTATCACGCGGCATTGTCGATGCTGAAAACGCCAGTTCGAATCTGGTCAGGTCCGCTTCCCGGGTGATTAGCTTAACCGGCAGAGCGCCGCCCTCATAAAGCGGATAGCCGTGGTCCGAATCCACGATCACCCACCAACACTTCGTGCGTCGCCAATATCGATAATTACCTATCTTCTTTTAACCTCTTAAATCACCTGGTAACATTTCAACGGAACCTATTCCTAAAATTGGTGTCCGCAGGTGGTTTTTCCTGCGGACACCAATTTTAGAACCTCCTTCCCCCCTTCCCAAAATCGTGTATTGACGGGGAAGGGGGGACAAAGGGGGGTTGGGTGAGTAACTACCAATATCGTATGGAACCGTTACTCCCATTAATGCAGGTTTTAGCGATATTCAAGCCTCTTCAACGTGCTGGTATCCAAGCAGACAAGGACACTGTTTGTAAAACAGTCGAGGCGCAGCCTCAATCGCTGGTTTGAACAAGGGCAATTTTTTTATCCGCAGTATCGCAAGCGTTTTTTGCTTGCGATGACCAGCCCAGCCCACCTAATATCTCACGAAAGGAGACCCTGACCATGGTGATGATCTTCGCCACCACCTATTTTTCCAATAATGTCATGATCCGTCACCAGGTCACGCTTGGCCGCGTACTTGCCCTGATGGACCATCCGCGAGCCATCATCCCGCCTGAAGCTGATCTGCTCGAAGTGCGTTCTCCCAACCAGGTCTACCTGGTTCCGGACCACATCATCTTCAATATCAACCGGGCCTTCGTGCCGCGCCCGCCCATGCCGACCAAGCATGGTCTTTATGACCGCGACGGTGGTCGCTGCGCCTATTGTGGCAAGTCAATCCCCATCTCAGCTGCCACGATCGACCACGTCCAGCCGATCTGCCAGGGTGGTGAATCAACCTGGGATAACCTGGTCACTTGCTGCATCAGCTGCAACCAGCGAAAAGGTAGCCGCACTCCAGAACAAGCCCACATGAAGCTTTTGATCCGCCCTTTCACTCCCAAGGTGCGGCTTCGTCCGGAATAACATCGCATACCCTTTGTGATTTCCTCTGAGGTCAGTTGGGGCAGGCCTGCCTTCGCCCTGCCCCAACTGCACCTTTTTCCCGGGATACAGCACACATCAACTTTGGTAAATCCCCCTCCCAGGGAGGTGGTGTAACGGCAGCATGGTGGGTTCTGAACCCATCGGTTCTGGTTCAAATCTAGGCCTCCCTACCAGTGTTCTCTTTCACTGCCTCCGTAACTCAATCGCCAGAGTACCCGCCCTGTAAGCGGGAAGCTGTAGGATCAATACCTACCGGAGGCTCACACACTAGAAATCAACGCTCCCATAGCTCAAAGGATAGAGCAACCGGTTCTTACCCGGTAGGCTGCTGGATCGTGTCCAGCTGGGGGCACTCGCTCCTCCCCAGGCCCCATCGGCACCCTGGGCGACAAATCTTGCCGGTCCAAGAAGGGCTGTCATGACTGGGACGAACCGCCGGGGCAGCGGGATTTCCCAAAACCGAGTTTTCGGTCCGGAGTCGCGGAAGTTGCAGCCGGAGGAGCAGAGGTCGTGGCTCAGTAATACTACATCCACGCTGCGTCGATGAGGGGGAATGACGTAGCCGGTAGGGGGCGTGAGGGGTCACGCCCCAACCTTGCAGGAGTGGTGGAACGGGATACACACGTGGCCTAGAACCACGCGCCTCCAGGCATGCAGGTTCAAATCCTGTCTCCTGCACTGAACCGTTGCGGGTATGGCACAGTTGGTAATGCTTTTACGAATAAAAGAGCAGACCGTGGGTTCGAACAAGGGCGTTTTTTGCCCGCAGCCTCGCGAACGTTCTGCGTGAGAGAGGGCCCATTCCCGCACTACGCCCCAGTAGCTCAATGGATAGAGTGCCTGGCTTCGAACCAGGAGGTTGCGAGTCCAACTCTCGCCCGGGGCGCCATCACGAAAACTTTCCTCGGTAGCTCAACCGGTAGAGCGGCTGACTGTTAATCAGAAGGCACCAGGTTCGAATCCGAGATCATTGTTCGAGCCAAGCGATTAGCGGGCTGGTCGGGGAGCCAAGATCCATGCGCATAGTCGTCTTCTCTATCATGGGAAATTCCCTGATATCGTTGGGGGAACTTTCCCGTTTGTATTGGAGAAAAGTTGGTTGCCTTAAATTGTCATTGCGAAGGTTGGATGGTTTTACCAACCTGAAGCAATCTGCTCTTTTTTTGCTATTAACCTCGATGAACCTAATACGAATGGGTAAGAAACACAATAGCTTCTGATTTTCTTAATAGGTTGGGGCTACCCGGGATGTTCTTCTACCGGGTGACCCCAACATTTGCCTCCTCGTAGTGGCGCTGGGGTGGGATTTGATCAACATTCATCCAGCGTCGACCCCAGCGCCAAAGCAATGGTTTGCTCCTACGTCCTCACTATAGTTCAAATGTTTTTGTAGGTTGCGGTTGAGAGCGGCGTTCTCCCGCTCGAAACCCAACGATACACTTGCAAGCTTGAAGCTCAACGGACCAGCAGCTCGCCAGAACAAAAAAATTGCAGGTTCGAATCCTGTTAGACACTCTTCATCTAGGATTGGTGTAGTCCGGTAACATACTTGCCTTGGACGCAAGCGTCGCTGGTTCAAATCCAGCATCTTAGACCTGTAAGACACTCCTACCTTGGTGAAACGGCACCCGCAACAGTCTCAGAAACCGATATATGCAGGTTCGAATCCGAGATCATTGTTCGAGCCAAGCGATTAGCGGGCTGTCCGGGGAGCCAACATTGATGCGCATAGCCGTCTTTGTCATTGATGGTTTTCTCCTCCCCCATTTGTTTTGAAAAATCTAGTCCCGAACGCTTTTTGTTCGGGAGAGGGGAGGCGGACGAGTCTAAGTCCGGTTTGTTCTTCAACCGGGCAGCGTTCCCTTCAGCTGGGAGGGGGCTCCCTTCACGCCGGGATAGCTCAGACGGTAGCAGCGCCATAATGAAGATATGGAGGTCACCGGCTCAAAACCGGTTCCCGGCACTAAAGGCCTGAAGCTCAACGGCTGAGCAGCACTATGATAAGGTGTTGGCTGCTGGTTCGAATCCAGCCAGGCCTACCTCGCTCGCCCCTGGTGTAATCGGCTGCACACCGGGCTCTCAACCCGGAAGCTCCGGGTTCGAACCCCGGGGGGCGAACTGACACAAGACCATCCTACCCCCGTAGCTCAATGGATGAGCAGCCGCCTTCTAAGCGGCAGGCTGCGGGTTCGAGTCCTGCCGGGGGTGTTCGAGCCAAGCGATTAGCGGGCTGCCAGGGGTGTCACAGCGGAGTGGTGTATCGGCTGCACCTCGGTCTCCAAAACCGCTGGACCTGGTTCAATTCCGGGCTCCGCTGCAATTGTTTTCGTAGGTTGGGCTACCCGGTATGTCCTTCTACCGGTTAACACCAACTCTTTCCTGCCCTTGTAGCTCAATTGGACAGAGCGCATCTTTACGAAAGATGAGGCTCCAGGACTATGCCCTGGCGAGGGCGCTATGTTTCAACTCCATGGCGGATGTAGCTCAACTGGATGAGCGCCTGGTTGTGGCCAGGAGGCTGTGGGTTCAAATTAGGGCGTTCTGATCCCGTAATCGCGAACGTTCTATGTGAGCGACCCCACCGTTCGCCCTTATGCCGGGGGACCCACCTGCAAACATTGCCTTAATCTTTCTTTGATGGATCATGGGCCGCGGCTTGGTGGTTATCTGGCACAGACTTTGTCTTCGGTTCGATTCCGACCCCCGGCACCTATAACAAAATAAATACGACCGTGATCGTTTAAACGACAGGACCTCCAGATTCCGTCTTGATTGCTCTTGCCCGGCTGTTTATGCAACCGGGCCGGCTGAAGATGGTTATCGTCCACCACATATATTGGAGATGCTGGTTTGAACAAGGGCGCTCTTTGCCCGCAGCATCGCGAGCGTTTTTTGCGAGCGAGGTCGCTCACGGTCTTTTGCCAAGGTAGCTCAGTGGGAGAGCAGTTTACTTCCATCTGCATTCCTTGCCCGTCGGGTTCCCCGATTGGGCCGTGGCGGAATGGTTACCGGATAAATGGGTCGCTGGTTCTGCAAGGGCGGTTTTTGCCCGCAGCATCGCGAGCGCTCTATGCGAGCGAGGTCTCCTTAAGTCCCTGGCACTTGGCGGGCCGGTGTACGCAGGTTACCAACTCGAGGATTGATCTTACCTGCGAACAACAATTGCCTGCCATATCCATCCTAAAACCGGGCCGAAGGCAGCAGGTTATCACCGTTAATGATTATTCCTGCTGGCATCAACTTGCCCGGTCTTTATCAAAATTATGTAGAAAGGAGAAGGTTATGACTAACAGGTATAAATTCATCATATGTACACGCGCCTGCCACATCGGTTCTGGACCTGACGGCGCGAATGCCATCTGCATTTACTTTCATCCGCAGTTGATTAATTATGCCTTCTCCGGAGACCAAGCCGACGAAATGGAAAAGCACCCCTCTCTGTCTCTCGTAAGGCCGGACCTGTTCCCGATCGGTCCATGGCAGCCGGGGAACCTGGTTGCCGGGGCAGAAAATGGTGTTTTATGCATGTTGCCTCGCGAACGTTCTGCTTAAGCGAGACTAGGGCAGTTTTTGCCCGCAATCGCGAGCGACCTTTGTGAGCGACGTCTCCTTAATTTCCTGGTTTTTGGCGGGCCGGAGTACACAGGTTACCACTACCAACCACAAAATTGGGATCTCACCTGTGCACAACATTCGCCTGCCATATCCATCATAAAACCGGGCCGAGAACAGCAGGTTATCATGGGGATCTTCCTGTTGACAACAACTTGCCCGGTTTTTAGAAAAATTACCAGGAGAAAACAATATATAAAAAAATAATTGCGCCATCATAAACTTGCCAGGGTAGCTCAACGGCAGAGCAATCCGTTTGCACCCTTTGTCCAAGCACTAACCTTCACTGCATGGGCCGTAGCAGTACGGTTATCAGGTTGCTGGTTCTGCAAGGGCGGTTTTTGCCCGCAGCATCGCGAGCGCTCTTTACGAGCGACGTCTCCATAAGTCCCTGGCTCTTGGCGGACCGGAGTCCGCAGGTTACCACTAACCCATCGGGTCCTTGGATCATTTCCTGTGTACACTTTTTGCCCGCCATCATTTTACCCAACCGGGTCGATTAATGTAGGTTGTGGTTGAGAGCGCCGCTCTCCCGCTCGAAACCCAACAATTCCCTTACCCAGTTTATTCTCAAAGGAGGTATAACTCATGACCAAGATTTTCGATATTTTCAACCGTAAGACCACTCCTCAGAGCGTGCCGCTCCTGGGTGCCGGGCAGGTCGCCAATAACGCCGGCGGGTTCGCCTGGGCGCTGGACGACTGGGGTCGCCTTGACCGCTTCCTGGTGCTGGGTAGCGAAGGGGGCACCTATTACGTCTCCGAACGCAACCTGACCATCGATAACGTTGAGGCCGTCTCCCGCTGCATCCAGAGCGACGGTCTGCGCACCGTGCAGCGAATTGTCGAAATTTCCGAAGCCGGCCGCGCTCCCAAGAACGACCCGGCTCTGTTCGCCCTGGCACTGGCAGCTTCCTACGGTGATCCTGCTACTCGTAAGGCTGCCCTGCACGAGCTGCCCCGCGTCGCCCGCACCGGTACCCATCTGTTCCACTTCATGCAGTATGTGGACGGGATGCGCGGTTGGGGTCGTGGGCTGCGTGCTGGTGTGGCTGCCTGGTACGCCGATAAGCCCGCTGGAGACCTGGTCTACCAGTCTATCAAGTACCGCCAGCGTGACGGCTGGACCCACCGTGATGCCCTGCGCCTGGCTCACCCTGTGGCTCACACCCAGGTGGAGAACGACGTTTACCACTGGATCACCCAGGGTTGGCCTGAAATCGGTCCGGAGCCTCACCCCGATCCGGTTCTGCGCCAGATCTGGGCTTTCGAGAAGCTGCAGAAGGCCGGCACCGAAGCTGAGGTTATCCAGCTCCTGGCAGACTATGCTCTGCCTTGGGAAACAGTTCCTTCCCAGTGGCTGGCGTCTGCCCAGGTATGGGAAGCTCTGCTGCCTTACCTGCCTCTCACTGCCACCCTGCGCAACCTGGGTCGCCTCACCGCCAACGGTGTTCTGACCCACCGCTCCTCTGGTACTAAGCAGGTCGCTGAACGCCTGACCTCCGCCAATGCCCTCAAGTCTGCCCGCGTGCATCCGCTTTCCATCCTGGTTGCCCTGAAGACTTACGAACAGGGTCATGGTGACAAGGGCTCCCTCGCCTGGGAGCCTGTGTGCCAGGTGGTTGACGCTTTGGACGAAGCTTTCTATCTCTCCTTTGGCACGGTAGAGCCGATGGGGAAGCGGGTTATGCTGGCGCTGGACGTGTCTGGTTCCATGGTAGGCTCCCGCATCGCCGGGATGCACCTGACCGCACGTGAAGGTGCCGCTGCCATGGCACTGGTTACCGCCAACGTCGAGCCTGATTACGTGGTGACTGTCTTCTCCAGCGCTGGGACGAACTTCAAGTCCTCCGGGGCTAAGCACTACGGGTCTGTCGACGGGCTGTCCACCTTCGCCATCTCTCCTCGCCAGCGCCTGGACGATGTGATCCGTAAGACCTCCAATCTATCCTTCGGCGGCACCGACTGCGCGCTGCCTATGCTGTACGCCATGCAGACCGGCATGCAGATCGATGTGTTCTGCATCTACACCGACTCTGAAACCTGGGCTGGTGCCGTCCACCCTTCCGAGGCGCTGAAGCAATACCGCCAGAAGACTGGCATTCCTGCCAGGCTGGTGGTGGTTGGGATGACCTCCAACGGCTTCACCATTGTCGATCCTCAGGATCCCGGCATGATGGACGTCGTTGGGTTCGACCCTGCCGCCCCTCAAGCCATCAAGGAATTTGCCAATCTAACCTAACCCCAAAGCCCTCGAGCCTCCGCCCGGGGGCTTTTGTAGCTATGTGAGTATCAATATGAATTTATAATAATACTCAAAATAGCATAGCAATCTACTAATCTATAAGCCAAGGTCATTTAGTGCAAAACGATGTGACAATTGACGACCATCCCTATCATCGGAATTCTATTCGCCTGAAAGGGTATGATTATTCTCTCCCGGGGGCATATTTCATCACGATCTTGACCAATAAACGAATGGAATTATTTGGTCAAATTATCAATGGAACGATGAAACTAAATGAATTTGGAGAAATTGCCAAAGCTGAATGGTTCCATTCAGCAACAATAAGACCAACTATACGTCTATATCCAGATGAAGTGGTGATTATGCCTGATCATATTCATGGGATTATTCGGATTCGCGAATCGAATTCTGATCGTAAGGGCGCACCTGTCCGGTTAATGACCGGAGCGTCGCTGCGCCCTTACGACGATCATACTGGACAGTTTAAACCTGGTGTTACAACCGGATCTCTAGGTGCAATTGTTCGCGCCTATTAGGCTGCAGTAACATATCGCATCAACTCTAACCGTAAAACTCCTGGTATGCTTGTCTGGCACCGCAACTACTACGACCATATCATCCGCAGCGAAGATGAATTCCGCAGAATTTGGGACTATATTGACACGAACCCCCAAAACTGGGGGCATGACCATCTTTATTCATTCTAGTGGTATTGCTTCACCCAGCGTTCCCATCGGCTAGAAGGTGGTCTTCAGGTAACAATTAATCGAATCTGATCGGTTTATTTTTCGTCCCTGTCGCCTCTTTCGTGTTCCAAAATTCCCCATCTATTCTTCCTCCCCTAAAGATCGTATTATTTTTAGCTGATCGCTGATAGCTGATAGCTGGTTTGCTGGGGGGTTCTACGTTACAATTCAATATCCCTTGTCCCCCGAGCCTCTCCATGACCAACCAACCTCCTCTCATCCACCACGAATCCTTCACCATCCACCCCATCGAATGTGACTTCAACCAGGAATGGAAACCCGCTGCCATCATGCAGCACCTCACCGAAATCGCCGGCACCCACGCAGCCATGCTCGGGGTCGGCTTTGACGTGATGCTCTCGAACAACCTGTACTGGATCCACTCGCGCATGAAAATCAAGTTCCTCTGCTTGCCCCGTGCTGGCGAAACCATCACCATCCGCACCTGGCCCAAAACCATCTACCGCAGGCTGTTATATATCCGCGACTTTGAGCTCCTGGATGGAGACGGTCAACAGCTGATAGTCGCTTCCTCCGCCTGGGTGATCATCAACGCCACCACCCGCCGCATGGCCCCTCCGAAATCGGTCATCTTGAACCTCCCGGAGGTCCACGACCCCGTCGGTCTCGACGAGCCGCTCGAAAAACTCGACCTGGCGCAGAACGGTGACGAGCGCCTTCGCTTGCGCGCCGGATACTCCGCCGTCGATCTCGTCGGGCACGTCAACAACAGCCGCTACGTGGAATGGATCTGCGACGCCTTCCCCATCGAGATGTTCAAGCAGCATAAGCTCGATTGGCTGCAGATCAACTACGAACACGAGGTCCTTCCGGGTGAAGAAGTCGCCATCCTGGTCAACCCCGCCGGGCACGATTCAGGTCTGTGGGCAGTCGAAGGTCGCAACATCACTGGTGGCACCCGCGCCTTCGAAGCCGCCCTTCGCTGGCAGGATTGAACCGCAGGAGTTGATTAATCTGTCATTGCGATAGTCTGGGTTTTTAGGCTCGAAGCAATCCTTTCCTTACATCATGTTTGAATTTTGAATCCGTTAATCAATACACTGCAATCATAATCATAAATCCCTGTCAGATAGGTGAATGATAACCCGCTCATGGGTGGTAAATATCCACCCGACTATGGGTGGTAAAGACCGTGCGACTAATTACACTAAACACCTAATATCTAATACCTGATGCCTGATACCTGATAACTCCCCTCTACCCTACGCTTTCCTTAAATCTTCTTAAACCTCTTGTGGATCAGAACATATGTGCTATAATAAGGGTGTAACTACTCACCCATGTTGTCATTGCGATAAGGACGCTCTCAGAATCCGCAAATCCTTGCACACTCCGAAGTCCTTAGAAGCAATCTGCTCTGCGTTTTATTCATAATCACGAGTGGTTTTTGCTCTTGGTGAGTAGTCACATTAGGGTGCGTTCAGATAGGAAAAGTATTTAAAAATGAACGCACCCGTACATCGGGCGGTTTTCCCCGATGGAGAACGTCATCATTAATTCATTCAGATAATGACGTCCGTATACCGGTCAGTATTCTCCTGTATCGGTCAGTGCTCATCTGTACCGGTGGATCTGGACCGGTATGGTCTTTACCGATATGATTTAGACCGGTAGGAGTGCATTTGCCCCCATCTCTTTTCTCCCCGAAAGGTCATTCGCCAGACCACAATTTGCCCTATGTCGCGAATGCCATAATTGATTTGTTTGAATTCGTTTTTTATATTAACTAATCTCCTCAACCTCACTCACCCGACAAAATTCCTATGGCTCGACCCCTGCTGCCTCCTTGTGGTGTCGTGATTCCCACCCGAATGATCTACAACTCCCAGCTGCCCCCCGCTGTGGTCCACACCTGGATCCAGCTACGCGGCTTGGCCTGGGATGGGACGGATACACCTCCCCTAAGCATGCAGGAACTTGCCGCCCTCACCGGCAGGAGTCAAGCGACGATTTACGGACACATGTCTCAGCTCAGATTTATAGCCGCATTATCATGGGTCTCCACTGGGCAGGGAAAGATCATTGTCTCGTTCGCTGGAAAACCATCGGATATATTTAAAGATTACCATTATAACCAGCCCTCTCCGGGTTCCCCAATTCCAGATTCCAAGAATTTGGAATCGCCCCATCCTCCCTCTTCTCCTCCAATTCCAGATTTAGATTCTGGTTTGATTCCTTCAAGAGAGTCTTCGGGGATTGATTTCAGAATTTGTTATACAGGATGTTAGTAGACTTGGTGATGGAGAGGAGGCGGAAATTTTCCAAAAATCTGGAATTGATTCCAGAAATCTGGATTTTGATGATCCCGTTTCCGCCTACCGTACGCTCTTCCACCTCACCCCTAATGCCTCCCAACGCCGCCTCCTCGCTTCCCGCATCACCGACCTCGCCCTGTGGCATGCCACCCTCGAACACTGGATTTCTCACGACTGGAACCCCAGGAATCTCGCCGGGATGCTCGATCTCTATTCCCGTGGCGGACCAGAAGGCTGTCGCTACTGTCCTGCGCCGGGTTCCCCCCGTAAAGTGTCCGAAACTCCCCTCAAGCACACTCTGGCAGCCATTGACGCCCTGCAAAGCAAGCAGGATCCGCCTCACCCATGATTTGTGCTCTCTGGCGTCCTGCCTCCATCCCAATATCACCCCGTCCATCCCTGCTCACTGCCGCCAAGGGCAGTCCAGGTAAGCGGAATAAAACCTCCCAGCCTACATCATGCCGCTCCTATGCCCGCTACCGATACCCTCTCGATCCTCAAACGCATCGCCATCGCTTATCCTGATAATCGCCTGGACGAATTTACCCTTCGAGTGTACCAGGAGGAGCTCGCAGACGTCCCTGCTCCGCTCCTCGATCAGGCAGTCAGGCGACATATCCAGAGCTCGCCCTGGTTCCCGCATGTATCCGATCTCCGCAAGCTTGCCCAGCAGATAGCCGGTACCATCGATTTTGCCTCCATTTCAGCTCCTGGGGTTGATTTGCTCGCCCTGGAAGCCCACGCGCTTGAAAACGCCTGACTTTAAGTTTGGTGAATATGACCCCGCTGTCTGGGATCGGCTTGCCTGCCAGTTCGAGCGCCGCGGGCGCATCTGCCGGGCGGAGGAGCTGCGCCTCAAAGCCCTGCACATCCAGGAAAGCGAAGCCGCCCGTCTTCGTGGTGAGCAGTACCCATCCCCTGAAGTCCACTCCCGCTATGCCGAGTGGGTCAACCCCAAATGAGAGCCATGCCCTGCTTAAATTCACCTGCAATCGCCTATCATTCTGCTCGCTGTGTCAAATATCGCTTTTCTCCCACCAGGATTCCTCGTCCGGCACCTGCCCGGCGGTGTGTTGCAACCCGCTCTGCATCACGGCAGCCTTCCCCCAGGCTCCACCGCCCCACCGGGTCTCGCCGCTTTTCCCGGGAGCGCAGCGAGTATTGTGACTGTGGCATCCTGGCAGTCACGGTGATCGAGCTGCAGGTTGGCTCCGACCCGCAATACACCATTCGCCTGCCTCTCTGCCCCGCCTGCTTGCAACTTGAAGAAGAAATGGAACAAGAATTGCATCCTACACATAGGTAATTAGTACTTAGTGATTGGTCATCAGGCAAGATTACTCTATCTGTGGGTGATCCCTATACACCTCACTTGCTCTTTACCGGATATCGAGCGATTTTCTCGATATAATCATATGTTATTTATTATTATTAGCCTAATTGCCTAATTGCCTAATTGCCTAATTGCCTAATTGCCTAATTGCCTGATTGACTAATTACCTAATTACCCAATTACCTTATTCCCTGTTAAATTTAGGAGGTCCCCATGCCCGAGCAAGCCATAAAAATTTCCTGCCCTCACTGCGGGAAGGTGCGCACCATCAACCCGAAGGTCTTCGGCGTATCCAAGGGACCACCCAGCCCAGCCCTTGATAAAGCCTACCAGCAAAAAAGGGACGCCATGGTCGGTTCGGGGAGCAAATCTGCCAGCTGGGTCAACCTCAAATGCCCAAACTGCGGCAAACCTTACCAATACAACCCCAAAACCTATAAGGCGCGCCTCAAACCCTCCTGATCCGCCCGCCTGCACCTCCGCAGACCATCTCATCACCGCTTCCGCCCGGCTGATTGATAAAAAAAACCCGCCGGAGCGGGTTTGTGTTTGGTTCAATAATTGGATTAGTTCAATGTAACGGGAATGCTCTAACGATATTGCTGTACATATTGGATACTGACGTTCCCATCACCACAATCATAACGACGACCACGATCGCAAGTAATACGATCAATAATGCATACTCGACCATCCCCTGCCCGCGCTCTTTATTATGAAAAAGCATAGCGCCCCACCTCCTTTCCTACCGAGGGTCAGATCATATTGATCATGGTCTCATCCTCAACAACCATCGGGCAGCCAGTAAATAAAAGGGGAGAGCAAGCTAAATAAAAAAGGATAATGACCCCTGGCGCGCACCCGTTTCGATGGAATAGCCATGATCAGGTCTATAGATTATGCTATTATTTTAGCGTAAAACCGGTGAAAAATCAACTATCTTTGCCACAACCTTGCAAAACCGTATAGTCGCGTTCACTTTGTTTTTTATCGATCCTGGAGATTAATTTCTCGGTTTTATCGTATCCTCTCCCTGGTTGCAGGGTTATCACACTCAAACATTGGAGGTGAACCATGCTAGCTCGTGTCATCGGTGTACTTAAGTTGGATTCTAAGACCTTCGAAGAGATCGAGCATAATACCAGCCTGACTCTCTATGCCGCCATCATCGTCGCCCTGGTTTCGCTGGTAAGCGGCGTGGGGACCGGCATTTATCGGGCAATTTTCAGCGGAAGTGTGATTAATGGGTTTCTCGGGTCGATCTTTGCCACCTTCCTGGGTTGGCTCATCTGGTCAGCCCTCACCTGGTTTGTAGGGACCAGGTTCTTCGGTGGTCAAGCTGACCTGCCGGAGATGATGCGGGTGATCGGGTTTGCTTATATCCCCCTGTTCCTTACCATCATCCCCTGCCTCGGTAGCATCGTTGGCGGTATTTGGGCGCTGATTGCCGGTTTCTTTGCCATCCGCCAGGGTTTAGACCTGGATAACACCAAGACCTTCCTCACCGTGGCGGTGGGGGCGTTTGGCTACTTTATCCTGAGCGTGCTGGTCAACATCATCTTCTAAAAATAACCTGCGAGAAATTGGCGTTTAGGTTCGTGGGGCTGGCGAAGTTTGCCAGCCCTGGCTTTGCGCTGTCAGCTCGTATACATAAAATTACAAGGTAATCGCCGCAGAAAACAATCCTTGTAAGGGCGCACCTGCCCGGTCTGTTCTTCTACCGGATGGGTACACTCTTACTCACTTCACCCGGTAATACCCCCCGAAAGCGCAGGTTTGGCACAACACCATACCATCCACAATTGCTTCGCGTTCATTGATGATTTCCTCCCCACAACTGCTGCAAATTGCCCTTGCAATCTGGTGGCTCATGATCTGCGTCGGTGGTATCTTGAGCTCCACTGTCTGAAAGTTGAATAGCTCCTCGTCAGGCATGACCTCATACCCTTTAAGCTGGGCGAAATACCGGCGTGTCTCCGCCGGTGCAAAATCACGCGCTCGTTTGCGGATCTCTGGTTTGGGTGCTAACCTGAGGCTGGTCGCTCCTTTTAGGTCGGTGAAGGTGGCAGCAATTTTGCCCAGGTCCTGGATCCTGAGTGTTCGGTGACCCACCGACGCTCCGGTCACAGCCCGGATGCCATCCACGAAACATCCATCCGTTTCTACGATGATCAGTGCCGTTTTGGCGCTCACCGGTGCTTTCACTCCCAGCACCTTTAAACCCGCCAGCCCCATTCGCACTCCTAAAACCTGGCGCGGGCATAAATGGTCGTGTTCGGAGGCACTTTTATCGAGTAAGATGGATAAATCTAGCGACATACAAACCTCAATCTGACTTAATGGCTGTAAAGGATCAGGTGACCGTCAGCATTCACTTCGACGCGTAGCTTCGCTAAAGGGTGCGAAGCTGGACCATTCCGCAGGCTTCCGTCGGACAAAAAGCGGCTCCCGTGGCACGGACAGGCAAATCCATCGCTGGTCAGATTAACCGTACAGCCCAGGTGTGGGCAAACCAGGCTGAGGGCGCTGTAGCCCTGCTCATCATGGATGACGATCGCCTGCGCAGATGAGATGGTCCTCCGCGAGCTATTTGGATAATCGGCTGCGGGTCCCAGGTCAATCTCGCTGGGAGGGCCGGTCTCACTATTGTAGCTGATAAATCGACCCAGTGCGCCTAGTCCAAGTAGCGCTGAGCCTGCCAGGCTGACCTTTACCATCCAGCCCAAAAAGCCTCGCCTGGTTATGGCTTTATCTTTGGACGGCATGGCACTCATGGCAGTAGTGCCCCTCCTGTTGGTTTGGGTTTTGTTGGCAGGCGCTGCCCATCACCGGCTTGAAGCTGAACATTTCGCTGGTCGCCTTGGAGGTCAGCTCATAGGAGGGCGTTTCGCCTGCTGCCCCCGCCTCCACCCGGATGTTCCATAACGGCTCACCCTTGTCGGTCATCAAGATGGTATCCCCCACCTTCAAGTCTGTCACCGGGTTGAGAAATGCCATCCGCAGGGCAAGGTCATCTACGCTGGTGATGGTGTAGGTCATGGGCAGGGCGTCGGGTGTTCCGTGGCAGGTTTTACAGCGCACATACTGGATCTGCTTCTTGTTGCTGTAAATCTGTCCGTCACCCATGGCTTCCTGGCGTGTATGGCAGTCCACACAGTCCAGGGTCCACTCACAGCGGGTGAACTCGGCGATCGGCTGGTAGTAGTCGTTCAATCGGTCAGTGGGGTTGTCTTCACGCGGATGGAACTGCATATCAGCCAGGCTGTAATTGCCGCGGTTGTGGCAGGCGTTGCATTGGCTATATTGTATGGAGATGGTTAGCTTGTGCACCTGGGTGCCATCATCTCGTGGGGCAGGGCTGTGGCAAGCGGAACATCCTGTCCACCGCTGATACGCTTCACCTTCCATGGGCGTGGCCGATAGGTGGCAGGTAAGGCAGTTGTTCGCAAATACCGTCAGCATCGGGGAGCTTTCTGCTGTCGGGTCAAATGCGGTCAGTCCATCGACCGCATAGATCCCCATCTGTGCCACCAGGTCATCCTGGGCACCGAAAGCGTAGCGCACCTGGGCAATAGCTCCTGCATAGGTGGCTTGCAAGCTGGTAGTCACCCGTTGGATGTGGTCCCGGTTCGCCTGTGTTGTCCCGCTGTGGCACATTTCGCCCCCACACGAGGCTTCCACCACGGTCAAGTCCGCTGGGTTTGCTCCGCCCCGCATGGTGCTGTGAGCCAGGTTTGCCTCCAGAGCCAGTGGTTCACCCCCATGGCACACCACGCAGCCGAACGTTTCCACCGGGTGCGATTGGCTGATTTCGGGTAGGTCTGCATGGCAGGTGATGCAGTACTCTGTTTGCCCGGTAATGCTGGGCGTGATGCTCATTGGCTTGGGGTTCCGGTTTTGCTGCCAGAACACCACGCCTGAAGCAATAAATAACAGGACCGCTACAATGAAGTAATTTCGCTGCATGTTATTGGATGTAGTTGAGCAGGGTGAGTAGCACGATTGCCCCGGTTAAGATACCCACCATAACCTGCACATTTCGCCCCCCATGCGGGAACCATCTACCCAGCTCGGCGGATGATAAGCGTTGAGGGGTAATATAAGGCACCAATGCCAGGATGAGCAGCGCTCCAAATGGGATTAGCACTCCAAAGATGAATGGGTTTCCCAACCTTAGCAACTGCTGCACCCACAGGAAAAACCAGGGAGCCATGCTCTCCGTGGCGGGAGCTGACCCTGCCTGGATACCCGGTGCCAGGGGTGCCGGTACCAGAACTGCCAAAATAATCAGGACAAGTGTTGCCCAAAGCATTGCCAGACCCTCCCGACGGGCGAGCTCTTTGCGTGGGATGCGTTCTGTGCCAGTTCGCAGCTCGGGCGGGGGCACAGCAATGCCTCCGTCGCGTCTCACACGGAAAATATGCCAGGCAATGATGATGATCATCACCACCGTCAATCCGAATAAATGCCAGGCATAGAAGCGGATGAGCGTGGTTGCCCCAACCTGGTTGCCACCTACCAGTACTGCGTATAGGCTCGCTCCTACAATCGGGATGGAGCGCACCAGGTTGGTGCCTGCCACCAGCGCCCAATGCACGCCTTCGTCCCAGCGTAAGACGTATCCGGTGAAGTCCAGGAACAGGCTCAGCACCAGCAGGGATAACCCCAGCAGGTAATTGAGCCGTCGGGGAGGCAGGTATGCCCCGGTAAATACCACCCGCAGCAGGTGCATTGCACTCACCAGCACCAGCAGCTGCGCCGACCAGAAATGCAGGTTGCGTATCAGCCATCCAAACGGCACTAAAAAAGCCAGTTCCTGCACCGATTTAGCTGCCAGTTCGGGCGTGGGCAAGTAGAAGAAAGTTACCAGGATGCCTGTGACGCCCACCACCAGGGTCAAGAAAACAGCCAGTCCACCGGTTGCCAGCGTGTAGCGCAGCCTGGCTTGCGGCGCAGGGATCGTGGGTGGGTGCAGGTGGTCGTAAAAGGATGGGCGCATACGATTACTTATTCGAGAATCACGAGGCCTGACAGGTCAACGATTGAGGCGCTCGGGTGGATTTGTTCAAGGTTATCCATAATACTTCCCCAGCACCCACTATTAATCTTTGGAAGAAATGACTTACGTTTTTGGTCGGATAGCTCCAGGTGAGAATCCAGAGGTCACTCCACTGCTTTCTGGTCACTTTCGAGCTTCTGGGATTTAAGCACCTCTTTTTCCACCCCGTCTTCCCATTCCATTTCTTCCTTCAACATCTGGTTGTACCACTTTTCGTGGTGGGCACGCGCATACCATGCCGACACCTTGCCTGAAAACATCGAGAAGAACGCTTCCTTTTCCTCCGGGAAGATGGCACCCATATACACATGGATAAACAGCCAGGCGACAATGACGAAAACGCAGATGAAGTGGATTGGTTGGGCGATTTGCTTAACGATGGGTGGGAACAGGCTCTTAAACACCATCACCGGTCCGGTGATCATGATGCCTATGGTGCACACCACCACAAAATAGCTGTAGATCTTCTGCCCAGCGTTATAAGCATCCTGGGGAGGGAGTTCCTTATCCTTCATGAGGCCCAACATCTGTGGAGGTTTGATCAGCATCCACTTGATGTCGTCCTTGTCCAGCAGCATGCGGTGGGCAGCGAATGGCACGAAGTACTTGCGGAACCCCAACAGCACATTGAACAGGATTACGAAGATCCAGATGAAGCCGATGGTGTAATGAAAGCGGATCAAGTTGGCGTCACTCCCAAACAGGTTGCGGAACATCTCCTGCCACCAGACCGGGGTGATCCCCAGGCGCGGTGAGGAGATGATCGCAATCCCGGTAGTAAGCAGCAACAGCCATGAGGCCACATTGAACCAGTGAGTCAGGATATTCGCCAGGTTATGCTTCTTCAGCATCTTCTGGCGCAAGCGCTGTCGTTCTGGCAGGGGTATGTTTTTATGGCTCATCTCTTACTCCTTCTGCTCATCCTAATCCTCAAAATCCTTCTCGCCTTCCAATAGCTGCTTGGTGAAGAACACCGCTTGTGCCAGGAACGTGGCACCCATTGCCACCGCCACCAGTGGGATTGCTACTTTCTTCCACCCCACTTCAGAAATGGTGTAATGGGGGTCACGCGGTAGGGTGGCTTGGAGCACCTGTCCGAATGAGTCTGAGGAGAGGATCGCCTCGGTTTCCGCCAGGTTCAGGTAGTAGATGTTCGGGTCGGTGTCGGTGCCGTTATTCTCATAATCCAACCGGGTCACCGATTTGGCATTGCTCAACGCGATGGATGCCTCCGAATTGGGGTCGTTCAAGTCACCGAACATGCGTGACTTTCCCACGCAAGTAGCCACACACGCTGGTTGTAAACCCACCTCCAGGCGCTGCACGCAGGCGTTGCATTTATCGACTACCCCGCGTTTCTGGTCGATATACCGCACGCCATACGGGCAGGCTTCCACACAGTACCCGCAGCCGATGCACGCTTCCTGGTCCACCAGCACCAGACCGGTGGTTGAATCTTTATAGGTGGCGCCGCTTACGCATACTTCAGTGCACGGTGGGTGGTCACAGTGCATACAGTTGTATGGTACGAAGGCACGGCTCAAAGTTGGCCATTCCCCCTGCACCTGTTGGTCGTGCACCCAGATGCGGGTGTGATCCATCGGAACGTTGTTCTCCACGCTGCATGCTACCAGGCATGCCCGGCAGTCGATACAGCGGGCAACGTCAATCACGAAGGCATAGTGGTTTTTTGTCGGCATATACTCCTCCTCAAGCCTTCTTCACCGAGACGAAGGTCTGGCTCAGCGCCTGGCCTCCGCTGATGGGATCGGTATAGGTGACGTGCAGCTGCGAGTCGGATGCACCCACCCCATAGGCAGTCCGTAAAGCCATCGATAGATGTCCAAAACCTGGGGTCAGGTAGACGCAATCGCTGCGGATGGCGCTGGTCACTTCGAGTGCCACTTGCACCGAGCCGACAGGAGAGGTCACTTCAACCATGTCCCAATCCTTTAGTCCCAGGCTCTTGGCTGCCTCTTCAGCCATCCACAAGCGGGGTACATCCTGATATTTGTGGAGCAGTTGGTTGTTCTGGGTACCCATTTGTGTGTGCTGACCCACTTTGCCCGTCAGCAGGTAAAACTCACCCGCCTTGGGTTGGGGAGGCTCCAGCCAGGCTGGGACGGGGTCAAAGTTGTCTTTCTGTAACGCCGCAGAATACAGCTCGATCTTGCCGCTGGGTGTGCTCCACTGGTAAATGTCGCTTTCACCGCTCGACGGAACCGTGGCGCTACCCTGCAGCCGTAATTCCTCCAAGGTAATTCCGGTGGGAGCCAGCTGTTGGTTGATGTAGTCTTCTTCATCCGTGTATTGGAAGAAGTCAGCTAGACCAAGGCGTGTGCCAAGTTCTTTAAACACCCACAAGGCAGATTTTGCCTCGCCCTGGGGTTCGATCACCGGTTGCCGGATGAAGATCTGGTCACCCATCGGAACCAAGGGGTCGTAGCGTTCCAGGTAGGAGGCTTCAGGAAGGATCACGTCTGAGAACCAGTCGGTGTCATTGACCAGGATGTCCATGGTCACGATGAAGTCCATTTTATTGAAGGCTTCCAACGTTTTACTCCGATCGGGCAGGGAGAGGACCGGGTTTTGGCGCGAGATGAACCATCCGTGGGCTTCATAAGGCTTACCCTCCACGATCGAGTCACGCAGCTGCTGGAATACGCCAATCTTGAGCGGGACGAAGGGATACATCCATGGGACGCCGTCAAGGCGCTGGGCAGAAATACGAGGATAGGGTGGTTGAGGTGGGCTGCCCAACCCGCCGCCGCCCTCTCCAGCTGCGGGGAACAATGTCGTCCCCCAATTGCCCACCAGCGCATTCAGGATGGTGATGGCTCGCTCGGTGGGGAAGGAATTGATAAAGTTGGAAGTCCGCCAGCCGTTGTGGGCGAGTGCATACTTGCCTGCCCCGGCAAACTCCTGTGCGATTCGCCGGATGTCCTCCGCTTCCACCCCCGTCAGCGTGGATGCCCACTCCGGGGTGTAGCCCGTCACCGCCGATGCCACCTGCTCAAAACCCTGGGTGTACTGGTCGACGAAGCTGGTGTCGTAAAGCTTCTCGCTGATGATCACATTGATCAGCGCCAGGTGGAATGCCAGGTCGGTTCCCGGTCGGACGGGAAGCCATTCGGTCGCCTTGGAGGCCGTCTTGGTGAAGCGTGGGTCGATATACACCACCTTGGCTCCTCGGGCGATCGAATCCACCAGGTCGGTGGTTTCTGAAGTGGAAATCGCTTCCGTCAAGTTCCTCCCGGTAAGGATCAAGTACTGCAGCTGGCTGTAATCCCGGGCTGGCTCTTCCATCCCATAGGTGATCGTGTTGGCGACGATCATGGCATTGAAACACAGGCTGCGTTGGGTGCCGTAATTGGGCGAGCCAAATCCATATAGAAGGTTCTCGAATAGCGGCTGAGACAGGTTGTGGGTGGACGAGAAAACCATCGCTTCAGCCCCATACTTATCCTTAATTGCCAGCATGTTCTCCGCGACTGTTTCCAGGGCTTCGTCCCACGAAGCCTGCCGGAATTTGCCCTCACCACGCTTGCCCACCCTGATGAGAGGGGTGAGTACCCGGTCGGGGTCGTAGGTGTTCATCAGCCCCGACTGTCCCCGGGCACACAGCTTGCCTTTAGAGTGGGGGTGCTCCGGGTTGCCTTCCAACTTAACCACCCTCCCCTCCACCACCCTGGCGCGCACTCCGCAGCGCCAGACGCACATCTCGCACATGGTGCAGATGTACCCGCTGCCATTGGCATCCAATGTGCCTGCCTGCCGTGCGGCACTGGCGACCAGCGGTGGAATGAACTGCCCCACCGCGAATGCACCGACTGCCGCTGCACCCAACTTTAAGAAATTGCGCCTTGATAACCTTGAAGTAATAAAAAGCTCAGATTTCGGCATAGTTCACCTTTCAGCCTGTTGAGTCAGATCACGTGGTCGATCTGGTCAGGTTGGTTACTCAAGCTTATCTTTTCGTTGTAATCCTGCCCGCTCGATCAGGTAAAAAAGGAATAAGACGATCAGCGAAAACAACAGTACTGTTAGATAGGGATTCAGAATTCAACAAATCAGGAAGAACGACATTACCAAGATTTGCGATCTTGGAAATCAGTGGGAATACCTTTGAGTAGGTCAGACCATAAAGAACACCACCAGCTAAGAAGCCCAATAGCCCAGGGCCAATATAATCCAGCTTACCTTCGCCGCTCCCGGCGGCGCAGGTGCCTGGTCAGTACCCAGCAAGTGCCATACCCACCCCAAAAATCAGTCCGCCAAGCAGGTTGCCTACAATATACGTGGCAGGCACAGTGGGAAAGCTGACCCAACCCAGCCCACGGAAGATGTACAGCCCGATCATCGCCACGACAATTGCCGTTATCATAAATTTGAGGATTGTCATGTCAGTGAAACGGAACTGGTTGGCAATCTTATGGTATTTGGTTAAACCGGCTTTGTTAAGTGAAAACCCAAAGCCTACGCCCAGAATGATGGCTATGATAAATGTGGTCATGTTTTAATATCTCCTGCCGTAGATAATTAAAATGGTGATGATGCCGGAAACCATAAATCCCGCCATAAATAAGAACGCGGCGGGTACAAACAGCATGCCACCCGAAATGGCCAAACCACTAGTGCAACCTCCAGCGATACCTGCCCCATATTCAACAATGATGGCGCCGACGAAGCCGAGTACCCAACGTTTCCAAGGCTGCGGACCAAAAATGCGTTTCCATTGGGCATCATCGTTGAAACGAAATTTAAACGTTCGACTAGTGAGAGCAGCCAGAGTACCACCGAATATGATGCCTACCAGCAGGACCACCGACCAGGTGATTTCAGGTCGTATGACGGGTAAAGCCCGGCCTCCTTCCACACCCCAATAGACATTACTGAATATGCCGGGGGAGATTTTCTTACCAATCCACCCTGCTATGCTTTCGAACGCACCTGAAGCGCCTAGCAGAGTGTTGGCAAGTAGGACTGTTAGCAGTCCGACGATCCCTAGCAGGATACCCGCTATGTAAGGCGACCACATATCCTGGGAAATAAATGCTGTGATCCGTTTCATAATTCCTCCGTTTTTTTGGTATCAGATAAGTTGAGGATCAGCTGCCTGCGATAGCCATCAGCAAGGCACGCGAATCTTTATCCAATGACTGCACACGCTTCACCAATTCTGGGTCAAGGTGTGATAAGGCGTGCAGCATTTCGTTGGCTTGATCAGGGTTCGCCAGGATACGCTTTATCGCATGCAGACCTACCGGGTTTAACCTGGCGATAAGCGGGAGAAGCTCGGTCACTTCTTTGCTGTAACCCTCTATCACCGGTATTTGGTCTTCTTTGGGCGTCGGGGTTGCTTGGGAGCCGAAGAAACCTTTCAAACCTCTTCGTCGCCGCTCGTTCCAGTATATGAATGCACCCCCACCTAACAACAATCCCAATATCATCAGAACCAGGATCACATTTCCCCAGTTAATCGGGTGCTCTCCCAGCACGGTTTGTTGGTACTGTTGGACGTAATCGATGCTTCCGGGTTGGCTGACGACAATGCCCCCTCCACCGCCAGAAGGCAGCGTCTCCATCGTTGAAGTGGTGACGGATGTAGCTACCGGGGTAACCGCGATTGGAGCGGTTCCGCCTCCTCCCAGGGTTACACCCAGCGTGGTGGCGTATTCCTGGGCAAGCGTGGTGTAATCACTGGGGTGGCACGATGCACAGCCGGCTTTTATATCAGATTCCCACGCTAGCATACCCGTATGGGCCTGGGTCTTGTCGGTGCTTTGTGGGTTGCCCACATGGCAGCTGACGCATGCGTCGATCTGTGCGTGCTGGCTATGCCAGGCAGTCCCATCGTTATTCACCGGGTCCTGGCTTTGTGTTTCATGGCAGTTCTTGCACGATGACGCCTGGGAGCCGCATTGAGCGCTGGTTTTGGTGGTGTTTACAAGCAGAAAGAAACCCGCCATCAGCATGGCGCCAAGAAAAATGGGTATTAAATAACGTATCCTCGAACGTGGCATACCTTCCTCCTCAAAAGTATCATTCTCGAAGAACTATTCGTGAGCTGGTTAAACCCCGTTTGCCACCTGGCTCGCTACACTGTCACTTTCCATCAGGTTAGCCCGGTAGGTTAGCCGGTCGCGCAGCACCAGGCGCAGCATATTCAGTGCATCCACCAGGCGCATATCCGTCAGGTGATATTCCAAAGTTGTCCCCTGGCGCACGGTGGAAACCAGGCCTCTTTCACGCAGCACCTTCAGGTTGCGCGAGGTGGCAGGTTGGCTGATGCCTAATTCTTCGGATAAGTCATTTACCGAACGAGGTTTTTCGGCCAAGGCGTAAATCATTAATATCCGATTGGGGTCAGCCAGGGCGGAGCAGATATCTGCATGCAGCTGTGAGACTTCTTGGGTCAGTTGGGGATTTGTCATAGATGGTTTATCCAATATATGTACATACGTATATGTCAATTTATGATATATTAGCTGATATTGTGTCACATATATAGTATGTTTCGTCACAAATAATTTGTGATACTGTAACATTAAATGATGCATCGCACAACTATATATTACACGACTATGGAGGTTCAATGAGGAAGATCAATCATGTTTGATAGGGAAGCCCCATCGGTATATGTCGGTCAGCTCCTCCGCCAGCTGCGGGAAGAACGGGGAATTTCCATCCGTGAGCTCAGCCGGATGAGCGGGTTATCTGCCAATGCCCTCAGCATGATCGAGCGCGGGCTTACCTCACCTTCAGTCAGCACGCTGTACCGCTTGACGGACGCCCTGAACGTACCCATCACCGCCTTGTTCCGCCAGGCTCAGTCCCAGGAACCGATCGTTTTCCGTTCGGTCTCTGACCGCACCCGCGTACCTTTTCCGCTAGGAGTTTGGGAAGGGTTGGGTGGGGAGGCTTTCACCGGAAGGATGCAGCCCTTCATGCTGACCCTTGAAAGCGGCGCCGAAAGCGGACAGGAAAAAATTGTGCATACCGGGAGTGAGTTCGTTATGTGCCTGAGGGGCAAGCTCGAGTACGAGGTGGAGAGCAAATACTACCAGCTTGAAGCCGGTGACAGCCTGCTCTTCGCTGCCCGTCTCACCCACCGCTGGCGCAACCCAGGCAATACCGTCACCAATGCCATTATTGTCTTGTCCGGCTTCGATGACTACGAAAAACCCGGCGTCTTCCACTTTACACCCGAAAGTTAGATCAATTCCATGTATTATTATCTGACACAGGAATGAATTATTGATAAATACTATGCATTGTAATTAAATCCATAATATCCAGAATGATTACAAATCATCGCCATTCTACTCGCTTGAAAGGATATGATTATTCACTTCCAGGAGCTTATTTCGTTACGATCCTTGCGTATAAGCGATGCGAATTATTTGCCAAGGTTGTAGACGGTCAAATGATATTAAATGAGTTTGGAATTATTGCTGTTGATGAATGGTTTAAAACCGCACGTCTGAGGCGGAACATATCTTTATATCCTGATGAGATGGTGGTGATGCCAAATCATATTCATGGAATAATCAGGATTAACTCCGCGGTAACCGAACATTGTAAGGGCGCAGCGTCGCTGCGCCCTTACTCACACTCTAATTTGCCGGATCATAATGTCCCACCGGATTCTTTAGGTGCAATTGTACGTGCTTTTAAAGCAGCTGTCACATACCGTATCAATGGGTCAGGAATATCGCCAGGAACTCCTATCTGGCACCGTAACTATTACGACCATATCATACGTGATGATGGAGAACTTCAGAAAATTTGGGAATACATCGCCAATAACCCTAGAGAATGGGTTGAAGATCAATTCAACTCCGCATATATATAATAAAAAAAGTCTACTTGTTATGGAGTGCTAATCCATCCTGTTCTCCCCCCATATAACCCCGTAAGCAACATGCCCCCAAAATAATAACTCCCCTGTGACAACAATCACAAATTAATTGTGACATATATAACTATACTCGCTTTTTCTTGTGATTATAATCACTTTTATATATGCATATACATATATATGATAGGAGCTGATATGCCGTATGCACTCGAACAAGAGATAAACCAACTACACGCTGAGATCTGCGCTGGTCTGGCTGACCCAAAGCGGATCCTTATCCTCTATGCCTTGCACGAAAAACCACGCAACGTCAACGAGCTGGTCGAGCTACTCGACCTCAGCCAGCCAATGGTTTCCCGCCATCTGAAGGTTCTACGCGAGCGTGGCATGGTAGCCACCACCCGCATCGGTGCCACTGTGGAGTACAGTCTGGCAGACGAACGCCTGATCGAAGCGCTCGACCTCCTGCGCGCCGTCCTGGCGAACAAGCTCAAGAGCCAGGCTGCTTTGGCGAATACCTTCAACAACCTTCCAGAATAAACCCATCGAAAATAGGACTATCCAATGAAAAAACTTCTCATCCTCGGCGCTGGTACTGCTGGAACCATGGTCGCAAACCGTCTGGCACGCCAGCTAGACCGCGACGAATGGCACATAACCCTGGTCGACCAAAATGAGGTCCATTATTACCAGCCGGGTTTCCTGTTCCTCCCTTTTGGCATCTACAGCAAGAATGACGTGATCAAACCCAAGCGGGATTTTATCCCCGCCGGAGCTGAGATGATCATGTCGCCCATTGAGCACATCGACCCCGAACATAACCAGGTCAAGCTGGTGAATGGCGGCAGGCTGCTCAACTACGACTTCCTGGTCATCGCCACCGGCTGCCAGGTGCATCCCGAACAGACCCCCGGTCTCATGGAGCACGAATGGCGCGGCTCGATCCACGAGTTTTACACCGTCGACGGAGCGCAAGCCCTGGCAAAGTACCTGCGTAACTGGCAGGGTGGTCGTATGGTGGTCAATGTGGTGGAGACGCCCATAAAATGCCCTGTGGCACCCCTCGAGTTCCTCATGCTTGCTGACTGGTTCTTTCATCAGCAGGGACTGCGTGAAAAGGTGGAAATTACCTATGCCACCCCTCTCTCCGGGGCATTCACCAAACCCGTCGCTTCCCGTTACCTGGGAGACATCCTCGACCAGAAGGGCATCAAGGTGGTGCCCGATTTCATGGTCGAGCATGTTGATCCCGATGCCAAAAAGATCGTCTCATACGACGAACAGGAGATTGAGTACGACCTCTTGGTGAGCATCCCCTTGAACATGGGTGATGAGGTCATCTCCCGCTCGGGTTTGGGTGACGAGCTGAATTTTATCCCGGTGGACAAGCACACCTTCCTCCATCCAAAGTACAGCAATATTTTCGTATTGGGCGATGCTGCCAACCTGCCCACCTCCAAAGCTGGCTCTGTGGCACATTTCGCCAGTGAGTGCTTCACCGATAACTTCATGCGTCACATCGATGGGCTGGAAATGCTGCCCACCTTCGATGGTCATGCCAACTGCTTCATCGAGTCAGGCTTTGGCAAAGGGCTGCTGATCGACTTCAACTACGACGTCGAGCCCCTGCCCGGTCGCTACCCACTCCCCGGAATTGGACCTTTTTCCCTGCTGCAGGAATCGGAGATGAACCACTGGGGCAAGATGATGTTCCGCTGGATGTACTGGAACCTGTTGCTAAAAGGTCAGCAGTTACCCCTGCCTGCGCTGATGAGCATGGCTGGCAAGTGGAATAATTAGGGAGGCGCCATGGATGCAACTTTGCAAGAGCTGAACCAAAAAATTGACCTGCTGACTGCCCAGCTGAGCTACCTGACCGAGCAATCGAAATTAAACGAGCGCCAGCGCAATGAACGCCTCGAGCTGGTGCGCGACATCACTCCCCTCGCCAATCAAGCCTTCACCCTGGCAGTCGAACAGCTGGAGGAAGTGCAGGAGTACATCGACCTGAGTGACTTGATGCGCCTGTTCAAGCGCTTGCTGCGTAATGGGCGCAACCTTGAGAAGATGCTCGATCAGCTTGAGAGCCTCACCGACCTGATTGAAACCGTTGGTCCACTGGCAGATGATGCCTTCGGGAAGGCGGTTGATGTAATGGCGGGGTTGGAAAGCAAGGGCTACTTTGCCTTCACACAAAGCGGGATGAAGCTGGTTGACAATATCGTTACTTCTTTCAGTGCTGATGATGTCAATCGTCTGGGTGATAACATCGTGTTGATTCTAAATGCGGTAAAGGATATGACTCAGCCTGAGATCATCAATTTTGTCCACAACACCTTGCTCGTGGCTGAGAAGGAAATTGATAAGCCCGTCGATGTATCCTATATGGGTCTGTTACGTCAGCTTCGCGACCCGGCAGTCAGGCGTGGATTTGCGCTGACCCTGCGGGTGATGCAGGTAATCGGTACCCAGGCAGCTCCCCAAATTCAACCTGGACAATAATATAAACCACAAGTGCCCCTAAGGTAGCTTGAATTATAGATGTTAAGTAAAGGAGAAACTAAATGCCAACAAAAATGATTGCAGGAAAGAACGTGCAGGTTAATGAAGAAGGCTACATGACCAACCCGGCAGAATGGAACAAGGAAATCGCTGTCGAAATTGCCAAAGAGGAGGGGCTGCTTGAGCTCACCCCCGATCACTGGAAGGTAATCGACTACGCCCGCCGGTCAGCAGTCGTGAGTGGTGCCGCACCTACCTTACGTACCATCACCTCCAACGCCGGTGTGACCACCAAGGAGCTGTTCACCCTCTTCCCTAAGGGTCCCGCCAAGAAAGTCGCCCGCATTGCCGGTCTGGGCAAGCCCGAAGGCTGTGTGTAAACCTTACGATGTCATTGCGAGTCAGTGCTCTTCTGACCGAAGCAATCTTCCTATAACAGATTTCATAATTATCCATCCGAAATTAGTATTCACCTGATTTCATATTTAAGAATTACCAACTGGAGAAAACCACATGACCGACAACAACGGTAACCGCCACATGGCATTCATCTGCTCCAAAGGCAACCTCGACATGGTCTATCCCGCCCTGATCATGGGCTGGGCTGCCCTGGGCAATGGTATCGACGTAAGCATCTTCTTCACCTTCTGGGGATTGGACATGGTCCGCGAGGACCGCGTAGACCACCTGGAAGTTCCCCCGGTAGGTAACTCGAGCTTCAAAATGAGCTTGATGGGCATACCGGGCAACATTGGCATCCCACAGATTATGGGCATCATCCCGGGCATGACGCCCTTCGCCACGGCCATCATGAAAAGCAAGATGAAAAAATTGGACGTTCCGCCTGTGCGCGAATACCTGCAGATGTTAATGGATGGCGGTGCCAAGCTTTATGGTTGTAAGATGACCTGTGACTTATATAATCTGACCAAAGATAGCTTCATTGATGGTGTCCAGGGAATTCTGACGGCAAGCGAATTCGTCGACCTCACCGAGGGCGCCCAGATCATTTTCATATAATCATCATATTTCTCGTAGGGGCACGACCATCCAGTCCGATGCATGATGTCATGCCCCTACATTTCATCCGACTTGTTTTTGTGGCACACGACCAGTCCCTACAATCAAAGTTCTGTAGAGTGCCCCACCTGGTGCTATCTTACCAGTTTCATAACCTTGCTTATTTCTTCCTCAATTCCTTGATCACCCTATCTGCCGCCAGTTTACCTGTAATGATCGAAATCGGCAGCCCGGCGGGGCTATAGGTCCATTGTCCCGCCTGATAAACGCCCGGGACCGGTGTCTTGATAGCGTCCATTATCTTTGGAAGCCTGCTTTCTGCTGGCATGGGATGGTTGCTGAACGCCCATCCAGTAATGGCACCGTCCGTGTTGCCCGTCATCTTCGCCATTGTTAGCGGGGTAGAGCTAAACTGCTGCAGGATGGCATCCTTAATGCCTGGGTAGATGGAACCATCCAGGGTGTTGACGATACACCTTTCACACAAGGTCTTGAAATCCTCATACCATCCCATCTGATCGATCTGCCTGGTGAGCTGGAAATCGAACAAAACACTCACGATTAGTCCAGTTTTCCCGGTGGGTGCCAGCGACTCGTCCCTTAATACCGGAATGGAAATCTCATACGTCGTCAGGGCGAAGAACTTCTCCAGCCACTTTTCAATTTCTCCTTGTTCCCCGTGAATCGGGGTGGGTCCTGCCAGTGATTGACCCTGCCTGCTAGGAGTATAGAAGAAGTGCTCGCTGGCTTTGCTGGCAAAGTAGGTCTTATCCAGATCTACCGCCAGGAAAACCGTGTAAACCGAGTCGTTGCCTGATCTATCAGCCACCTCATCCTGGCGTGTAAGGATTGCATTTTTTATCTGACTATCCTCGATATTCTCGAGCTTGACCAGGCGGTACAAGCTCTTCAAGTCTGCTGCCCAAATCAACTTTCGGTATGAATATTTGTTTCCATGCGCATCCATCACCAGCTTTTTTTGTGGGTCAACCATCTGGATTTCCGTTTGAGTGCTGATCCGTCCCTGGTGACCATTTATGAACTCCACCATTTTTTCTGTGAATTTCCCGGTTCCACCCAGCGGGTAGGAGTAATCCAGGTAGAGCTTCAGGTAGCTCATGGCAAAAAATGCCGGTGTTTCGTGGAAGAAATGCTGTGTGATGATATCCAACAGGCTCTGATTTGTGGTGTATTGTTTTAAGAAATCCCCCACTGGCTTGTTCAATGCGGTAATTTTTCGCACAGTCAGAGCGTATTTCATTATCCACGGTAGGACCACCTTCACCATATAGTCGCGATCCTTCTTCATATCCAGGAAGATGGGGTTATCAATGCCATATTGGACTTTCATGTACTTCATGATCAGTCGAGTTTGGGCAATAATCTTGCTTATTTCATCAACACTCTCAGGGTAGAAAGCATTTAGCAGATCCTGGTAATCCGATAGATTTTCTTCGCTGTTGAGGCGGATCACCCGGTCTTCAATGCCAAGCGAGATGTGATTCTTTACCAGCTCGACATCCACACCCAGGTGCTTGAGCATTGGGAATAACACCCCCGAGTTTTCCATTGCCCGGATCCCGCCATCAAAGACGAATCCATCGCGCTCAAAGGAATTGATCAGCCCGCCACAGGCGGGTTCTTTCTCGCACAACAGGATACTATACCCGGCTTTAGAGAGGTAAGCTGCTGCGATCAAGCCAGCTATCCCACCGCCAACGACGATGGCATCAAAGTCCATATACGCACCTCAACACATAATGAATTTGTATTGCTCTCATCAGATTAGTATAAAAGTTTCATAATAATTTGGCACGAATCATTGATCACCAGCTAGTTCATCGTGACCCTGTATCAATTCGCTCCTGCCAAACCTGTCAACTGTTCACTGATCGCCCAAACCTGTTTTCCAAGTGTTCGGTCCAGGGCATGCGGCGCAGGTTTCTCTTCAATCGTCAGGTTGAAGAACTTACCGCTGACCGTCTGCATCTCCGGTGAGGCTGCCATGTAATAAATGGCCTCCCCCGAAATGACCGGGTCTTTCAATATCCACCAGATCAGATAGCGTTGATAAAACCGGTATACTGGTCCGTTGTTCATACCGATATTCGTTCTCACTTCGCCCGGGTGCACGGCATTGATCGTCACACCACTGCCCATTAGAATATCCGCCAGCTCCCACACGGTGAGCAGTTGAGCCACTTTTGATGCTCCGTACCCCTGCAGCCCACGGTAGCGACGCCGGTCCCAATTCAGGTCATTCAGGTCAAGACCACCAAAGCGGTGACCCTGCGAGCTTACCTGGATGATGCGCGCCGGTGAGCTTTCGATTAGCCGGTTGAGCAGCAGGCGTGTCAACAGAAAAGATGCCAGGTGGTTCACGCAAAAAACCGTCTCGACGCCTTCTTTGGTCAGCGTGCGGTGTGTGTTGTGCAGCCCAGCGTTATTGATCAGCACATCAATGCGCGGGTAGTTTGCCAGGATCGCCCTGGCAGCCTCACGCACTTCACACAACTTTGAAAAATCCGCCACCAACACATCAACCTGGGCGGTATACTCATGGACCAATTCAGACTTCACCCGTTCTGCCTTCTCGCGATCACGGCACACCAGCACCAGGTGTGCTCCGCCCTTTGCCAGCCGTTTAGCTGACTGGTAGCCTACCCCAGAGGTAGCACCCGTGAGGACGCAAACCTTCGCATCCATGCGGGCTGTTGTGGTTTTCTGGGGCAGGCGAGCATTGGCGATGAATTGGAGCTCTTCGGGGAGTTTCATGTTTATAAACCCGTTAACCAAAGTACCTGTGCATGAAACTCCAATAAGATTTGCGCAGCAGGGGGATACCATTGAGAATCGTGCCCCATAAATCGAAGTAATCCCGCTGATAAATGATCCGGTTATCTTCGCCGGTGGTGAGTTTTGTACAGCCATACAGGGTATTGCTTGGCCATCTTTTAAAACTCATCACCATTTTCCATTGAAAGAATATTTCATGCGAGTCCATCACCAGGGATATAATTTCCATATTGATCTGCTCGCAGCGCTGCGCCAGTCTGCCACACATCGCCATGAAATCCGCTTTACCCTCGATTCGTTGTATGATGTCTTCGAAGACAATATTCTCATGATAGTAGGGGAATAAGTGCGACCAGTCAGGCTTGCCCTGCGTGTTGTAAGTCTTGGACCATCGCTCCCTGATTATTTCAGGAGTCAATGGTTCTATGAAGAGGTCATTTTCTTGACTTTGTATGTCAATCATGCTGTCTGATTATCAGTAAATGTGAGTTATTATTCACCAAATTTGCCGTATTATAAACGATAAGTAATCATGTTTAGAAGCTATGCTGAGTGAATACCAGATAGATATTCTAAATAAAAATCAGTTCTACTCATGTCCTATTCTTATCAAACTCCTCGGAAGAGGAAAAATATCTTTGGAGTGCGCCTCCATCCCCAATGAGTGTTTGACCAGGGTTTATTGCTTTAGTAGGTTGTGGTTGAGGGCATCAGCCCGAAACCCAACATTTATGCAGGGAAATTGCACTAATTGGCATCCGTTTTTGTTGCATTTTCCAGAATATGCTATAAACTAAATTGAGTGAGTATGGGGGTTGATTGAAATTTCAACTTTTAACCCACACTACTTGTATACCAGAGGGGGATATGTACTCCAAAGAAAAATTATTAGACATGATTGAAAGTAGCAATCCATCCACGCGCTATGACGCCTGTGAATGGCTGCGCATCAGCCAGGAAAGCTCCCCTGAGATGGTGTATGCCCTGCAGAAGGCTACCGTTGATGAGAATACTGAAGTAGCAGCACGTGCGCAATTGGCACTCCAGGCTGATGCCCACCATAAAATGGCGATAAAAATGGGCCTCATCCAACGCCCCGAAAATGAGCCGGATGAAGCTGAGCAGCAGAAATTGGATCAAGCCCAGGCTGTCAACGATGTAATTAAGACACACGCCTCGATGCTCAAAGCGATCCGGTCCAACGGGTTCTGGCTCATTGGTCTCGGTGTACTGCATATCATTTTATCGGGTTGGTTAAGTGCCCCCTGGGGAGTATTGCTGATTATTGTTGGACTGTGTTCCTTCCTGTTTCACTCACCTTCCATGTTCGTGATTTATGCCATTACTTTTAATTTGGGCCTCCATTTCAAATTTTATCGGTTTCAGTCCCATATGGGCTTTCTTCGCCTTCTTTCAGATCTACTTTTCAGTCCGAATTTTTATGGATTTTCGTAAATATCGTAAGGTGGAGAACGAATACTCCACTGTTATGGCTGACAAAGAAGCTAGTTCTTCCGCTACTGAGCGCACTCCCAGGCTTTTCCCCTGGCTGGGAACAGCATTTGGTTGTTCATCGCTGCTCGGTTTTGTGATGATAATTTTAGTTGAAATTATCATCATTGTGGCGACAAAAACGCTGGACAATATTCCTACGTATCTCATTTTCCTTGAAAGATTGCTTGTGAATATGGGTGTACTGGGTTTTGCAATCGGTTTAGCCAGCCTGCTTTCCAAATATCGCCCCAAAGCATTGGGAATCGTAGGCCTGGTCGCCGGGGTCTTAACCTTGATCATAAACTTCGGATTGCGATTCTTATAAGGATTCATCGATTACGTCTGACATTCAAGGCGAGCTCATCACAAGTCTATGAAAGCAGGCAGTATGTGGATGGAGACGAAACCTAAAAGGAGAATTTAATATGATTCGACGAGCATTGATTTTTACATTGGCACTTGTATTAATCTTCTTGTCAGCCTGCGGGTCAGTACAACCGGAGCAGGAAGCAACTCCTACACCTATCCCTACGCCGACGCCGATACCGGGCTGGAGCAAAATGGAAGCTGAAAATGTCTCCATCTGGCTTCCCGATAGCTACACGGGTGGTGACCTGGTAAATGACCTCGATGTGGTCGTGGCCAAATTAAGATCCTTCGGCTCTGAATATGAGCAGATCGCTCAAACCATAGAAGCGAATCCATCACTCTTCCTAATCTGGGCAGTTGATTCCAACATTGGCTCTAGCGGATTTTTGACCAATATGAACCTGGGTCATGAAGAGGTGGTATCTGCTGTGACCCTGGATATGTATATTCAAGCCATAGAACAACAACTACCATCCTCCTTCGCCATCACGGACCAACAAAAGGTGCAGATAGGACCCGATGAAGCTATACGGTTGGAAGTCGAAATGAATAAGTCGGGGATAACCGCCAAGCAGCTGATGTATGTGATCAAGAATAACAATACGATTTATAACATCACCTATTCAACCGGCCTGGATGAATTTGCAGATCGGGTAGCATCATTTGAGCAAAGTGCGAATACCTTCACGATACAGCCATAAGGTATTAGTAGTAGTATTCAGTTTTGTTTTCCATTGGTTTTTGTTGTGTATTAATCCTGAAAGCCTGGACGACGGTCTTACAATTTGGTGAATCAGGATAAGGAACTCAAAAAATGAAATAATACTTTCCTGGCTTTCATGAGTTACCACCGGTGAACTATTCCCGAACCTCCAACCTGTTTTATCGGAGTATAAATATGGTTTCAGAATAATCTACCTGCCCCCGCCAGCGCTTGGAGGGGGACGTTAAAAATAAAAAATTTTTCTCAGCCTTCCCTGCGGTGATAAAAATTAAAATCTGTGTGAATCTGTGGTAATTTAATGCTCCCATCCCAATCCGCATTATAATTACTTGGGGAATTTTTCAGATCGAGGAGCTATCAATGGAAAAAGAACTAAACGAACTTAAAACCCACCTGATGGAAGTCTATGACCTGGAACATATCGGCGCCTTGCTGGGCTGGGACGAAGCCGTTTACATGCCCCCGGGTGGCGCGGCGTCACGCGGCCGGCAGAGCGCCATGCTCGCCAGGCTATCGCATGAAAAGTCCATCGACCCTGAAATCGGGCGGTTACTGGACGCCTTGCGTCCATACGAAGAAGTCCTTGCCTTATGATTCCGACGACGCTTCGCTCATCCGCGTAACCAGGCGCGAATTTGAGCGTTCTATCAAGGTGCCGCCCCAATTCATCGGCGAGATGTATGAACACTTTTCGAAAATATATAATACCTGGATCACTGCCCGACCGGATAACAACTTCAAGGCGCTCGAGCCTTTGCTTGAGAAGGGGGTCGACCTCTCCTGCCGCCTGGCTAATTTCTTCCCCGGTTACGAGCACATCGCCGACCCACTGATTGATTTTGCCGATTACGGCATGAAAGCCACCACCTTGCGCACGCTGTTCGCTCATTTACGCCGTGAGCTGATCCCTATCGTCCAGGCGATTGCTGCCCAGCCCGTAGCTGACGACGCCTGCCTCAAGCAGCACTATCCCCAGGCAGAACAGCTGGCATTCGGCGAGGAAGTGGTCAAGCAGCTGGGCTTTGATTTCAATCGCGGCCGCAGAGATTTAACCCACCATCCCTTCATGACCAGCTTCTCCCTGGGTGATGTGCGCATCACGACGCGCGTCAACGAAGATGATCTGGGCTACAGCCTGTTCTCCGATATCCACGAATCGGGGCACGGTATGTACGAGCTGGGTATCCGCCCGGAGCTGGAGGGTACCCCCCTGGCAGGTGGCGTTTCGGCTGGCGTGCACGAGAGCCAATCGCGCACCTGGGAAAACCTGGTGGGGCGTAGCCGCGGCTTTTGGGAATATTTCTTCCCCATCCTGCAAAAGCGCTTCCCGAGCCAGTTAAACCACGTCTCATTAGACACTTTCTACCGGGCAGTGAACAAAGTCGAGCGCACGCTCATCCGCACCGAAGCCGACGAAGTAACGTACAATCTGCACGTCATGATCCGCTTCGATATTGAGCTGGCTCTGCTGGAAGGCAACCTGCTGGTGCGTGACCTGCCCGAGTATTGGCACGGGCGCTATAACGCCGATATGGGCATCCGCGCTCCCGACGACCGGGATGGCGTGATGCAGGACGTGCACTGGTTTAGCGGACCAGTGGGAGGTTCCTTCCAGGGCTACACGCTGGGGAACATCATGAGCGCCCAGTTCTTCGCTAAAGCGCTCAATGCCCACCCTGAAATCCCGGCGGAAATGTCGCAAGGCAAGTTCGAGACCCTTCACACCTGGTTGGTGGATAACATTTACCAGCACGGGCGCAAATTCACCGCCAACGAGCTGGTCGAGCGTGTCACGGGTGGTCCGCTTAGTATCGACCCGTATATTGCTTATCTTAAGTCCAAATACGGCGAGCTTTACACATTGTAGATGATTATTGACCTCACAGGTTTCCAAAACCTGTGAGGTCTTTATCTCGTACACTAGACCTGACAGGTTTCTAAACCTGTCAGGTCTTTGACGTCCCCTCCTGTCCATTCAGGTTACCAAAACCTGTCAGGTCTGCCGATGATTGCAACAATCTTCACTAATCTCCCATTAATAATCGTGTTATAATTGCTTTACAATCAAGGTAATTTGTGATGATACCTGTTGGTTAGGATTTAGATCACTTTCACGCAATCCTGGGGGGTCCACTAATTACTAACAATCAAGACGCAAGTATATTTCAGTCATTGCTCTGGGAGGGAGGCCTATGAAGCGTGTCAAATCATCCATCATCGTACTGATCTTATGTGCACTGTTCCTGGGTGCCTGCGGACCCAATGCAGAGCAATCCGCTGCCACCAGCAGCGCCAAAACACAGGCAGCGATACCACCCACCGCGGTACCTACGAATACCTCGATCCCCACAGACACTGCCACCCCGCTGCCCACGAATACCGCCACACCCATTCCTACCGATACACCCACCCTTGTGCCGACGGAAACGCCTCTGCCGACTGACACACCCACCATCACACCCACGCCCGGTCCGTTCTCCTTCATTGATGACTTCACCACTAACAGCGGGGGTTGGGCTGACTGTGAGTTGTGTAAATGGGAAAACGGAGGCTTGCTGGTGGGACCATTCCCACCGACATCGAACTTCCACAAATACACCTGCACCGGCTGTGGAGAAGGCACTTATTATAAGATTGCCGTCGATGCCACCTTCATCGATGGTCAGGTTGACCGCTTCTTTGGTGTGTTTGTAGGTGATGCGGAAGGTAAACAATACTACCTGGGCATCTCGCCATGGCAGTTTTACATCGTCGGGCAGCACAGTGACGATGGCGATAGCTGGGAGGTATTGGATCTTCAATGGAGTGGAGTGGTCAAAGCCAGCTATGGCACCAACCACTTTGAAATTGAAATCAGACCTGGTATGCAACCTAACACAGCAGATTACATCTTTTCATTGAACGGAACCACGGTTTATATCATCGATGGTCGACCCGTGGGGCCGTCTATTACGGGTGTGGCGATGGACTGGCATGCCGTGACATCCAATTACGACAACTGGTCTTACGTGGAGATTGAGGAATAAATACTCCGATCAAATTGACCGTATTATTAATCCTTGTGCTGTTGCTCGCTTCCTGCGGGCCAAACAAGGAGCAGGTGGCTGCCACCAACGCCGCTGAAACGATAGCCGCGGCTTCTCCCACCCCCATTCCAACAGACACCCCCACGCCTACCGAGACCGGTACTCCTACCTCCGTACCCACCGAGACGCCCATCCCATCTAATACACCCACCGCCACTCGGACGCTGAAACCAACCAATACCCCCACCATCACTCCCACACCCGGTCCGTTTTCATTCAATGACGACTTTTCGACCAACAGTGGTGGCTGGGTGGATTGCGAAGAATGCAGCTGGGAAAATGGGACTTTGGTCATGGGACCGTTCGACCCCTCCAGCTTTTTCCACATCAATTACTGCACCGGTTGCGATGCGAATTACTTCTACACCATGGAAGTTGACGTCACCTTTATCGATGGTCAGGTGGATCGCTTCTATGGGGTCGCCTTCGCCGATGGTCAAAAATCAGTCTATTATCTCGGTATCTCCCCCTGGGGCTGGTATGAGCTCCTCAAATACCACTGGGACCAGGATTATTGGGATGAGGTCGCCTTCAAACAGAGCAGTGCGGTTATTCCAAGCTATGGTACCAACCACATCAAGGTTGTTGTCCAGCCGGCAGCCAATAATTCACATACCACAGAAATTTACGTCTACTTGAATGAAAACTTGCTCCAGGTGTTCACCAGCCTGCCTGTTGAGTTGACCATGGTGGGTTTGGGTATGGATTTTCACGCCCAGGTGGCAGCCTACGATAACTGGAAATATACTGTAATCGAGCCGTAGCTTGTCCTCTAGACCTCACCGGTTTCAATCAGGCCTCATCGGTTTCACTCAGACCTCACAGGTTTTCAAGACCTGTGAGGTCTTAATTCTATCCACCTCTTCTCCCTCAAAACTCAACCCTGCAAAACCCCTTGCAAATATCGGATTAGGATATAATTAATTTGGAAAATCATTAAGGAAATTTCTGATAATAATTAATCAGATAACCCTGGTTTCCAAATTTTGCCAGAATACCATCAGCAAAGGAGAATAAAATGTTTTCACGCCGAATAATCTACATCCTTATCGCAACAAGTTTGGGGCTATTGTGCGTTGCGGGATTACTCAGCCTGCCAGCCTTTGCCCAATCGTCTGTGCCAACGACGAGCGGCCCGTCAGGGATAGTACCCGGAAGCTTGGTCATCCCACCCCTCCCGCTTAGCCCACCGAGTGTCATCTTGTACAGCCAATATGACAACCCGGGAGCCAATTCATATTCATCCCAGAATTTCGAACCGGTGAATGATGCTTATGATGACTTCGTGGCGGATGATTTTGTTGTCCCTGTAGGTCAAAAGTGGAACTTGAACCAGGTGGATGTTCAGGGTGTCTATTATGGTGGCACTGGTCCGGCAGATTCGATGAATATATTCATCTATACCCAGGCGATCACCATGCCGGGTACCCTTGTGTATTCCCGCACGGAGATGACCTTCTCCAACGTGGATACCAACTTCAGCATTGCAATCGCTCCAGCCATAACCCTTGAACCGGGCAAATATTGGATTTCGGTGCAGGCCAATCAGAACTTTGATCCAGCCGGGCAGTGGGGTTGGACGGGGCGCATCGTGACCTCGAACTATCCTGCTGCTTGGCAGAACCCGGGTGGTGGTTTTGGTTCCTGCATAACCTGGGGTCTGCGATCAATTTGCACCAGTGGACCGGATGCACCAGACCAGGTCTTTCGCCTGATCGGTAATGCCACTTTTCCGCAATGCGGAATACCTTCACGTTGGGTCGTCCGTAACAAGCTGCCTCAGCCTGTTTATGGAGCGAATGTCACCACTGACGGTGATGTTGCCTATGTGCTCGGGGGTTTTAACCTGTCAGGTGCAGGTGACATCACCCAAACGCTTCGTTACGATCCTATCGCGAATACCTTTAGTCCATTTGCACATCTACCTCACCCAGCATCCATGGCAACAGCAATTTATTCCCCCGTCAATGACAAGCTGTACTTTTTCGGTGGTGAGAGGATCAATACTGGTGAAGTTTATACCAGCACACTGATATACAGTATCGCCGATGATTGGTGGGTGCTCGGCACGCCTATGCCGGCGCCGCGCGATTTTATGGCGGGTGGTTATTATAACGGTAAGATCTACCTGGTCGGCGGTTACAGTACGGCGAGCGTCGATCCTTCATATGCACAGGTATGGGAATACGATGTGACCGCCAACACCTGGGCGACGAAAACAAGCATGCCAGAAGCATTAGGCGGAGCTGCTTCAGCGGTGGTGAATGGTCACCTGTATGTCATCGGGGGCCGCGATTCCGTAAACTCTTCCCGCAATCAGACTTATGACTATAACATTGCCACCGACTCGTGGTCAGTGCGTTCGCCAGCTCCTTACCCTATCAACGTGCCTGCGACGGCGGTGGTGGGTGGTAAGATCTGGGTGATTGGCGGTGGCAATCCCTTCCTGGGGTTGGATGGGCTTACCTCTGCCGCAGGGATTAATTCCCCCAATACTGCAAGCACTACCATGGTTTATGATCCGGTAACCGATAGCTGGACGTCTGGGCCTTCACTAAACGTCCCTCGCTCATTCATCGCTGCCACTGCATTGCGCAGCCGAATAATCGCTTTTGGTGGATGGGATGGGGCCAATTCCTCAGACCTGACCGAAGTCATGGGAGCCTGCTGGTCTTATCTGCCTCAAGTGAGGAGATAAGACTTTCGGTTTAACTTTTAGACCTCACAGGTTTTCAAAACCTGTGAGGTCTTAATTTCGTAAACCAGACCTGATAGGTTCTAAAACCTGTCAGGTCTTTTTGATCATGTCTTAATTTTCTTTCTTATTGTTGCGGACTCCAATCCCAGAACCAGTACGCCAGTCCCTGCCACTTTCCCCAGCGCTCAAATGTTGACAGCACCTGCTTGGGGGTCACCTTCTCCCCACCGAAGAATTCGCCAGACACCACCTTCAGCGCCCACGAATCCACCGGCACGAAATCATAGCGTCCGAGCAGCATGAGCAGGTTAGCTGCGGCATACCCGCCCACACCCTTGATGCTCATCAGCTCCTTGCGCAGCTCACAGGTAGGCAGGCTGCTAGTCTTGAGCGCTTCCAGGTCCAGCTCACCCGCATTCACCCGCTGCGAAAGCTCATGCACGTACTGATCGCGGTACCCCATCCTGCACAGCTCCCGCAGATCTTGCTCCGTCACCTGCGCCAGGCGCTGCGGGGTAGGGAAGGTGTGCTGCTCAGTCTCGCACGGCAAGGGTTCTCCATACCGCGCGGTCAGCTCACGGCACATGCGTAAGGTGTGATTCCACAACGTATTTGTCGTCAGCAGGGTGCGGATGACATCCTCGAACCAGGTTGGTGAACGCAGCACCCTGCCTGCCTGGCGCTCGACCATTTTCGCCAGTTTAGGGTCCTGGTGTGCCATCGCGTAGAATTCGCTGAAGTCCTGCTCCAGATCCAGCATCCAGGTGATTGTCTGGCTGAGCTCGGCCTCTTCAGCCTCGCTGAGCAGCTCAGTGGTGCTAACGCGGATATTCTTCTCAACCAGGTCTGCTTCGAACCGCAACACCTTGCCCGTGTTGAGCCGGATCACGTAAGAAAGCCCATGGTGAGATGTTTCAGCGAACGGCTCCATTTGGATCCATCCATGTGAACGGACCACTGCCGGCAGGTTGAACGAGCTGGGGGTTTTAAGTGTGAAGGACATGCTGTCTCCAGTAGGTATTTTGCCTTTACGAATACTCCCCCATCTGTAAGATTACTCGCCTCTGCTCTTCGTTCAGATTGCAATACTCGCTATTTCTTTTGCCCGTGTCCCGATTTTCCACGATCAATATCGACGCATCACGGCTGAGCAAGGTAGTATGCCAGGCCGCCTGCCTGACATTATATATTTTTCCGTTTTCCAGCGACTGCACCTGCAGGCATGACGCCGCCGCGCCATTCCCCCCCAGCACCAACGCTGCTTTTCCTGCCAGCAACACGAACACTTCGTCCGTCTGCATGTGGCGCTCCATGGTGGAGATCGCTTCAGGCAGCGAGGTCTCTATCCAGCGTAAAATTGCCACCCGCCAGCTGCCAAAGTAGATCAAGGATTGGTAACCATCACCTGAAAATTCTTTGATTTCCAATACGTTCGCATCCATATCAGCTCCCCATCATTTCCCCAGCCACGCTTCCACCTGGTGGTCCTCATTCAGACCATCCACCCGCACCAGGTTGCCTGTCTTTGGCACGCCATCCACCTCGAACCTCACCACGCCTCGGCTGATGTGCTGAGGGTTGTGCACTGTGATATGCAGCTTACTCCCTCTGAACCTGCGTTCAACCGTAAACCCATCCCATTCCGGCGGGATGCACGGGTCAATAAGCAGTCCGTCGAAATCAGGGCGGATCCCCAGGATCCACTGTGTGATGGCGACGTAGTTCCAGGCAGCCGTCCCGGTCAGCCAGGAATTCTTGGCTTCACCATAGGCAGGAGCCTCCCGCCCGGCGATCATCTGGGCGTATACATACGGCTCACAGCGATGCACCTCGCTGATCTCTTCCCGCTTTGAGGGGTTGATGCGCAGGTAGTAATCGTGGGCTGCGGCACCGTTCCCCAACCTGGCTTCGGCGATCATGATCCATGGGTTGGTGTGGCAAAAAACACTCCCATTCTCCTTATACCCTGGTGGATAGGAAGATATCTCCCCCAGGTTGAGGTAATAATGCGTGTAGCCGGGCTGGTGTAGCATGATCCCGTGTGGGGTAGCCAGTCTACCTGCTACTGAATCCAAAGCCTGCCTGGCGCGTCCGTCGCCGATTCCCAGGCCCGCCATCACGCATATCCCCTGTGGCTCGATGAAAATCTGCCCTTCCGTGCACTGGCGCGAGCCCACTAGGTCACCAGAATCGTCATACGCTCGCCGGAACCACGCTCCGTCCCAACCGGCTTCCCACACCACATTTTCAATCTGACGAGCGGCGAATGTATAATTTGCAGCAGCCGCTCCATCATCCCTGCGCTTGCATATCTCCGCAATCTCACCGGCTGCCAGGATGAATAAGCCGGCGATGAATACGCTTTCCGCCACCTTACCATCCTTGTTCGTCGTGGTCTGGAAGGATTGCCCCGGGGAGCTGGAGTAGCAGTTCAAGTTGAGGCAGTCGTTCCAGTCCGCTCGACCAACGAGTGGCAATCCATGCGGACCCAACCGGTCGAGGGTGTACTGCATGCTACGTTGCAGATGCTCGTACAGGCTGTGCTCTCTTCCGGGCGTGTTATCGTAAGGCACCGCTTCATCCAGAATGCTCCAATCTCCGCTTTCTTTGATATATGCCGCGGTTGCCATCACCAACCACAATGGGTCATCGTTGAAACCAGAGCCGACCTCATTGTTGCCGCGCTTGGTCAGGGGCTGGTACTGGTGATACGCACCTCCGCTGGGCAGCTGGGTGGCTGCCAGGTCCAGTATTCGCTGGCGTGACCGTGCGGGCGCCAGGTGCATGAACCCGAGCAAATCCTGGTTTGAATCACGGAACCCCATCCCACGCCCAATCCCCGACTCGAAATAGGATGCCGAGCGTGAGAAATTGAACACCGCCATCAGCTGGCTCACATTCCAGGTATTCACCATCCGGTCGGTGTGGATGTCTGGCGTACGCACTTGGAGCATATCCAGCAGCCCTTTCCAGTACGTCTGTAGCTTTGCAAAGGCAGATTTCACCTCACCTGGGTTGCGATAGCGCTGGATGATGGGCAGGACGTTGCGCTTGTTGATCGTCTGTGTACCCGCTGGGTCGAACTTGTTATCCTCGGGGTTTTCATGGTAGCCGAGCATAAAGATGACTGTCCGCTGTTCTCCGGCTTTCAAGTCGACATGCGTATGCAGCGCTCCGACGGGCTGCCAGCCGTGGCAGATGGAATTGGAGAGCATTCCCCTTTCCACTCCACTGGGTGCGTCCCAACCGTGATACGCGCCGAGGAAGGCTTCACGGTCGGTGTCGAAACTTGCCACTGCTTCAGAGCAGGCGAAGAATGCAAAATGGTTACGCCGCTCGCGATACTCCGTCTTGTGGTAGATCACTCCATCCACCACTTCCACCTCACCGACCGAGTAATTGCGCTGGAAGTTAGTCGCATCGTCCTGCGCGTCCCACAGGCAGAACTCTACTGCCGCGATTATGGATAGGCTGGCTGCCTGGGTGCGCAGGTTGGTCAGCTCGAGCTCCCAAATTTCCAGGTTCTCGCCAGGGGGGATGAAAAAGCGCGTGCGTGCACCGATGCCAGCCTGGGTGGATCGGATGGTCGAATAGCCCATTCCATGGCGGCATTCATATTCATCCAGCTGCGTTCGGGCAGGCTGCCAGGTTGGGCACCAGCTGGAGGCTGGGTTAGCATTCTCATCCTTAATGTAGAGGCAGCGCCCGCTTGCATCCAGTGGGGCGTTGTTATATCGATAGCGTGTCAGGCGGCGCAGGCGCGCATCCTTGTAGAATGTATAACCCCCGCCGGTATTCGAAATGATCCCAAAGAAATCCTCGCTGCCCAGGTAATTGATCCAAGGCAGTGGGGTGTCTGGTCGTGTGATCACATATTCGCGCCGCTCGTCGTCAAAATATCCAAACTTCATATTTACCTCTCGGCGTTAGAGTTTTTCCAACAGTCCTGGAACCGCCGGCTGTGATTCGTTCCGCTCATTTCACCTGGTTTACCTCAGCCAGCATGCCATCGACAAATTCATCCGGGCTCACCGTCAGACCCGCATCCACGAAATTAAATATGTCATGTAATGGTAGCTCCTTCAAATAGTTCATCAGGTCGGCGATGACGCTGGGGTCAATTTCCTGGCCTCCGCTGGCGGCTCCCGGCATTTGGCTCATCATTTGCTGGGTAAGTGGTTCCAGCACACGCCTGCCTCGCGGATCCGCCAGCCAATCGCCGAGTGAAGAATCGCGGTTGAGCAGGCTGGTCAGCTTCTGGCTCGATTGCAGGGTGACGGTCTGTGTGCAGCGAATATCTGCCGATGATGAACCGATCAGCAGCTCAAATTGCCCGTCCTCGGTGATCCACTTCTGGTAACCTGGGTGGAAATAGGCAAATGCACGCATATCGAATGAAATCGTCACCGTCTTGGTCTCCCCTGGCTTCAGCTCAACCTTGGCGAATCCTTTAAGTTCCTTGGGTGGGCGCCTGAGCTGAGACTCAACATCGTGCACATACACCTGCACCACTTCCTTGCCAGCTATCTTGCCGCTATTGGTAACATCCACCGATACGCTCACACCATCCACAGCGTTGAAGGTTTCCGCTGAGACCCTCGGGTTCTTGTATTCGAAGCTGGTATAGCTCATCCCATAACCAAATGGGAATTGCACCTGGGCTTGTCTGGTATCATAATAGCGGTAACCTATGAAAATGCCTTCGCCATAGCGAACTTCGTAGTTCCCTCCGGGGAAGTTGATATACGCCGGGGTATCAGACAGCTTGATAGGGAAGGTTTCCGCCAGCTTGCCGCTGGGGTTCACCTTGCCGTACAGCACGTCGGCGATCGCTCCGCCGCCTGCCTGTCCCATCATCCACGCTTCCAAAACGGCAGCAGTGCCACCGATCCATTCACTCATCACCACCGGAGAGCCATTATTAAGGATGACAACGGTCTGAGGCTGGACCACACTCACCGCTTCGATCAGCGCCACCTGTTGTGATGTCAGGTCGAGGTCAGCTCGGTCATACCCTTCCGATTCCTTGGTTTTCGGTAAAGACACGTAGATCAAAGCAACATTGGCATCGCGGGCACTCATGACGGCTTTGTCAATCAGTCCCTGGTCGAAAGTATCATCCTCCGGATAACCCTCGGTATAGCTTAGTTTGGCCTTACCGGCTAATTTTTGCAGCTCATCATAGGGATTGTCCACTTGGGTTGGGTTGATATGCGAGCTGCCGCCCCCCTGGAAGTAGGCCTCCTTCGCCGATCTGCCCACCACTGCGATTCGCTGCTGGTTTTTCAGCGGTAATATCCCGTTATTCTTCAACAGCACCATTCCCTCTGCTGCAATTCGCCGTGCCAGGGCATGGTGGGCGGTTTTGTCGAACGCACCGCCTTTGGGTGTCTCAGCTGCCTTGAAAACGATGCCCAATATCCGCCGCACCGCTTCATCCAAAATCGACTCGCTCACCTCGCCCGACCTGACGGCCTCTACCACTGCCTTGAAGCGCCTCTCTCTCGGTCCCGGCATCTCCAGGTCCAGTCCTGCCTTCAAGGATTTCACCCGGTCGTGCACCGCGCCCCAATCGGAAACGACGAGTCCTTCGAAGCCCCATTCATCCTTGAGAATATCCACCAGCAACCGGTGGTTCTCTGAGCTATAGGTGCCATTCAGTTTGTTGTAGGCGCACATCACCGTCCACGGCTTGCTTTTTTTGACCGCCATCTCGAAGGCAGGCAGGTAGATCTCTCTCAATGTCCGCTCATCGATTTCAGCGCTGATCGACATGCGCTGGGTCTCCTGGTTGTTGGCGGCGTAATGCTTGAGCGATGTGCCCACACCCTTACTCTGCACACCATTGATGAAGCTGGCAGCCATTTGCCCGGCGAGGAATGGATCTTCGGAGAAATACTCGAAATTACGCCCGCCCAATGGCGTGCGCTTCATGTTTGTCCCGGGTCCAAGTACCACGTCCACCTTCAGCGCGATGCACTCCTCTGCCAGCGCCTGCCCCATGGCGTTGATTAAGTCCACGTCCCAGCTGGAAGCGGTGCACGAGGCCGTCGGAAAGCAGGTGGCGGGTAAGGTGCCGGTGATGAAATCATTAACGTCCGCCACCCGCCGCACCCCATGCGGACCGTCCGACATGGTCAATTCCGGTATGCCCAATCGCTCGACCGGCGTGGTTGTCCACGGAGAGGCGCCAATACACAGCGCCGCTTTTTCCTCCAGGGTCATTTTCTTGATCAGCTCATTTACGTTTGTCATTGCGTATTCCCTTCATTTCTCCGTCAACAAGAACAGGGTAGTATATTCAGTCGCCTGGCAGCTTTATTTGCCGCCTTGATGTGGTGCTGCCTCAAGCATCCGCTCTGTGGAATAAGAATCATATACAGAACGGATATAAAGTGCCTCCTTGACCTGCTTCTCATTCCAGCCGCTGGGAAATGGGCAGGTGATCTGTACTTTTCGCCCCGCCGGCAGCGGGAGGTAGTTATCGCTGAACACCACGTCCTTACCATTCAGCGTAAGCTCCACCATGAGCGCCAGTGTGTTCGATACCACGTCGATGAAAAGCGTCCCGCCATGCGATTTCCAGCCCAAGTAGATGGTTGGTTTTTGCAGTTCCAGGTGCTTGATCGGTGCAAAACTTGCTGCCTGGCGGGCTACCAGCTGGTCACCCTGCAAGAGCTCGGCGACAAAAATGACCTTGCGCAGGTTGTCATCATTGATACTCTCGGAAAAATCCAGCTTGCACACCTGGGTAGCCGATTGGGGTGAGGCATTCACCGGTGAGCTCCCACTTGCCAGCGGTTTCCCATCGAAGCTCTCCAGCGACCAGTTCACAATTCCCTCCCAGCCGCTGAGTAGGTCGTTGCTCACGTACACCGCCATCTCGGGCGTGTTATCTTCGATCGAAAGCAGCACCGGGGCGTAAAAACGTCGTGCCGCGTAATGCAGCGCCTTCCAACGCCCGTAGTAATCCAGGCTTGACCAGGAAGCCACCGGCCAGCAATCGTTCAGCTGCCAGTACAGCGTGCCTGCCACCCGGTCTGGGTATCGCCTCCAATGTTCCACCCCATAGCGAATCCCCTCCGCCTGCAGCACCATGCTCAGGTACACCAGCGATTCGAAATCCTTGGGCAGACGGAAGGTGTCCAGCATTTGCCGGATCATCATCGAGTTACCGTTGGCGTTCTTCTGGTGCTGTTCCATAATGTAGGAAGACATGTTCCAATCGGGTTCGTCTGCATAGGTACGGATGGTCTCTAGCGGCGGCAGAGCCTGGAACCCGAACTCGCTCATGAAGCGTGGGTATTGGTTGCGGTAAGCAGTGAAGGGTTTACCGCCATGCCATACGTCCCAATAATGGGCGTCTCCCTGGCGCTGCCCATTCGGGTTTTTAAATGGAGTATCAGATGATGGCGAGCTCGGCCAATACGAATGGTCCGGGTCTTCTGCCAGGCACCATTCTTTCAGTGTGTGATGGAAAAACTGGTCGTAAGCTGATTTCAAATCCTGCAACCCGGCATGGTCCCAGTTCCAATCCACCCAGCCCCACTCCATCTCGTTGTTCCCGCACCATAACGCCAGGCTGGCGCGGTGTCGCAGCCGCCGTACGTTTTGGATGACTTCCTGGTGGATATTTTCAACGAACTCGGGTATATCCAGGGGGTATCCGCTGCATGAGAAGATGAATTCCTGCCATACCAAAATGCCATACCGGTCGCACAGGTCGTAAAAACGCTCATCTTCGTACAATCCTCCCCCCCACACCCGCAACATGTTCTGGTGGGTCTCGGCGGCTGAGCGGATGAGACCCTCCAGGTTCGCTTCCGTGATACGCGTTGGGAAGGAATCAGCCGGGATCCAGTTCGAACCCTTGGCGAAAATCTGCATGCCGTTGACCACGAAGGCAAACGACCGTCCCCACTGGTCTTCGTGCTGCCGTAGCTCGATCGTCCGCAGCCCAATTTGATAGTTGCACTGGTCGAGCTGGCTTTCCTCGGAAGCATCCTTTTGGAATAAAGATACTTCCACCTGATAGAGCGGTTGTTCCCCATACCCATTCGGCCACCAAAGCACCGGTTTCAAGATCGGTAATTCAAGCTTCACCTCTTCGGAGCTCCCCACCGCGCTTTCTAGTTCAAAGAATTCGCTTCCTGGGGTTTCGATGCGCATTTTAACCTTGAGCGGTTGCGTTCCCCAATGCTCCACGCTGACGTGCGCCTCAACCGAAATCTTTCCATCCGTGTGCAGCTGCTGCAGCCGGATATCTGCCAACCTGGCCTCGCTGCGGCCTTCCAGGCGGATGTCCTTCCAGATGCCGATCGGCGGGAGCTGTGGACCCCAATCCCAGCCAAATTGGCAGGGTGCCTTACGTAAATGCGGACCTCCCGGGATCGCTTGGGGCACTCCCGGCAGTGGACGAATAGCTTGCTTTTCTAATGCAAATTTCACCGGAGAAGCGAATGCGATGGTCAGCTCATTCTCACCTGCTGTATTTAAGTAGTTTTTTATCTCCCACTCGTACCTGCGGAACATATTATCCGTGTGCCCGAGCTCATGCCCGTTCAATACCACCGTTGCCGGGGTGTCCAATCCCTCGCAGATCAGGTATATTTTTTCTTCGCTTAAAATTTCTCGCCCGCAGCTAAAATTGTGCCGGTACACCCAATCCAATTCAGCCACCCACTGCACTCGTTTCTCATTATCCCCGCTAAAAGGGTCCGGGATGCGCCCGTTCGCCAGCAAGTCAGTGTGAACTCCACCTGGTACTTCTGCCGGCAGCCATTCCTCAGAATTTGCCTGTCTGAATTGCCAGCCACCATTTAGAGATTGAATATGCATATTGAATAACCTTTCGCAGCGCACAGTACGTTCAAAGGCGTGTTGGGTATCGTATTAAGACTGAGATTAATCGCTTGAGGCTAACTCAAGTGGAACATTCAACCGTTGTTAGATCCCATTCCTCATAAATCTTTGGAACATCACTGATCAGGCGTTTCGTATAAGGTTCCTCGGCGTAAGAATCACCTCATCAGCTGTTCCGCTTTCCACAAATTTCCCGTGCTCCATGATATAGACCTTGTCAGACACGAAGTACGCCAGGCCAATATCATGGGTGATGAAGATGACCGTCATCCCGATTTCATTCCGCAGCTGCATCAGCATATCCAGGATGGTTGCACGGGAGCACGCATCGATCATCGAGGTGGGCTCATCCGCCAGCAGGATCTTCGGCTTCAGCAGGAAGATCCGCGCAATCATTAAGCGCTGCATCTGTCCGCCCGAAAGCTCGAAAGGATATTTATTAGTCAATTCCTCGTATTTCAGGTTGACAAAGCTGCATGCTTCTGACATCATCTCTACTTTTTTCGCCCGTGGCAGCATTCTACCCCCCCGCATGCGGATGCAATCTAACAGTACCGCATCTATTTTGTGAAAAATATTGTATGAAGAGAACGGATCCTGAAAGATCGCCTGAATATTTTTCCAGTAGATCTGTCTCTTTTTATTAGTCCTGATATCGCGTAGTTTCCCCTGGAAGTAAATCTCCCCTTCCGTAATATTAATCAATCCCAGGATCATCTTCGATAGGGTGGTTTTCCCGCTGCCAGATTCTCCCACGATCGAGATGACTTCACCTTTATAAAGATCGAGATCCACATGGTCAACCGCCAGCGTTCTCGTAGCTCCAAACCCAAATTCCTTGGTCAGTCCTTTGGCGCTCAAGATAATATTATTATTTTCGAACATTTTGTTCTGCCTCCATCTGATAAGCATCCCTCAGTTCTTTTTCGGTCATCACACAGCGGTAAGAACGGTCGCCTTCAACTGTACGCAGAGGCATATTCATAGCCGTACATTCCATTCTGGTAAATCGACAGCGGGGTGCAAACCGGCAGCCAGGAGGTGGATTTTTAAGGTTAGGCGGTACCCCGGGGATGGCAGTCAGTTTTACATCCCGCAGACCAGCTTCAGGCACAATGATCGAGCCCATCAAGCCTTTGGAATAGGGATGCAGCGGGTCAAACACGGCTGCCTTGGCACTTGCCTTCTCCACGATTTGCCCGGCGTACATCACCATGATGTCGTCTGTTACGTTATACAGCAGCGGCAGCTCATGGGTGATGAAGATCATTGCCTTGATGAAACCATCTTTCATCAAGTCCTTGAGCATCTTGATCACCATCTTCTGCGAAGTGACGTCGAGGGCGGAGGATGGTTCATCTGCGATCAGAATTTTTGGGAAAAGGATCACCGAGACTGCGATCACTGTGCGTTGCTTCATACCGCCTGAAAGTTCAACCGGGTATTTTTGCAGTACGGTCTCTGGGAGCCCCAGGATGCTGCAGCATTCACACGCCAGTTCATAAATCTCTTTCTTACTCTTGTATTCATCATGGGCTTCGTACACATCTTCAATAAAATTGATGATCTTCCGTGTGGGGTTGAGCGCGTTCATCGCTGCCTGGGGGATGTAGGCAATTTCAGTCCCCAAGATCGCTTTACGGACCACATCCGGGTCCATCCCTGAAATATTACGTCCATTGACGATGATCTCACCACTCGTGTAATGCAGCGGAGCGAAGTAATACCCCATCAGGCTAAGCGCCAGTGTCGACTTTCCGCAACCCGACTCTCCTGCAATTCCCAGCGTTTTCCCTTCCTCAACCTTCAAGGAAACGTGGTCAACCGCATAAATATCTTCGTTATAGCGGGTGATATATTTCGTGGTGAGGTCTTTGACCTCTAGCATTACTTGTCCCATATATCACCTACTCCCTTAGTGCCGGATTGTAAACCTGGTCAAGACCAGTGTTCATCAAGTTAAGTGAGAACGATACCAGGGCTATAACAACAATCACCGGCAAGTACGCCCACCATTTTCCAAGGCTGGGTGCCATGTAGAAAAACGCCCAGTTCAGCATCAATCCCAGGGTTGCAGTTATAGTGGTTTTAGGTCCCAACCCAAGGATCGACAGGCTCGCTTCATACAGGATCGCTGTGGAAATTTGCAGGATCAGCGCCATAAAGACATACGATGCGATGTAAGGCAGAATATCGGTGAAGATGATCAGCCACACAGGGTGCCCCGACAGCTTCGACAGGTTTACGTGGTCGCGGTTGCGCAGTGAGATCACCTGCGCCCGTACAGCCCTGGCAGTCCAATTCCACGCAGTAAACCCGATCACCACGGCGATGATCACTGGACCGCGTTTTTCCTGCCCGATGCTATATGAGACCAAGATCAGAATAATAATGGTGGGGACCACGGTAAAGAGGTTGGTGAAAAACATGATCACATCATCCACCACTCCACCGATATAACCCGCCGCCAATCCGAGCACCAATCCAATCGTGGTGGCGATTAAACCCGCCACAATGCCGATCAGCAGGGATGTACCGGTCGCCGAAACCAGCTCGGGCATTACATCCCGCCCGAAGTTATCCGTCCCTAGCAGCAGCATGCGCACATTTGGGACTTCGCGGATGTTTACATAATCGGTTTGTGCGATTGTGCCGCTTGCCTGCAAGGTGCCTGATACAGGATCCGTTGAGGCAATTGTCACCCCTTCGGTAGATAAAAGTCCCTGGAGCGAGGTATTCAGCCTTTGATAGAACCTGGTTTTAGCAAAGGTCAACCCTGGGAGGTTCTTTTTGGGGTCATAATTGCTCGTCCACAACCCCAGCAGGCTTTTTGTATCCGTGGTATCGATCTGTTCAACTGGAATCCCAGCAGCCACCAGCCAATCCTTCAGGGCAATGCGGTCATCCGGGCTCAGCTTGCTGGCAATTCGCTTTGCCGCGGCCTCATCCAGGAGCAGTGTGTACGGAGCAGTCCCGATGGTGTCATACACATTCACGTAGATACCGGGCGGAAGGAAAGAACCCTGCTCGCCACCCTGGCTTACGGTTCCTAAGGGAGGAGTTTTTACGAATAGGGGAAAAATGATCACCGTCAGCACGATCATCGTAAAAATGAGAAAACCAACCACGAATTTACCAGAGTGAAACACCTGCTGGAGAGTATTTTTCATCGCGGCTTCTCCTTAATCCGACTGCGCTGCTTTGATGCGTGGGTCGATGAAGCCATATAAAATTTCTAGGGCAAAGGTAGCGATCAGCACCATCAGCGTAATGATCAAGGTGACTGCTGAGATCATCGGATAATCCTGTCCCCTGATAGCACTCAGCAGCGTGGTCCCTAAGCCCGGGTAGCTAAAAATGATTTCCGCTACCAGCGCACCACCCACCATGGTACCAATCGCAAGCGCCAGCCCGGTGATCTGCGGAAGCATGGCATTCCGGAATACGTATTGGATGATCTTCGAGTCTTTGATCCCCATGAAGCGGCTGTATTTTACATAGTCGGCATTTAGCTCATAGATGGACATCGAGCGCATGCCGATCGCCCAGCCGCCAATGGCGATCAATACGATCGACCAGAACGGCAGCTGGTAATGGACGATCACCGACCAGAAAAATGCCCAGCTAAGGTTGGGGATCAAATCGAACCCATATCCACCTGAAGTGGGTAACCATTTTAATGTGATTCCAAAAATGACCAGTAAAATGGTTGCCATGCCAAATGCTGGTAAACCACTCGCAAAAATACTCAGCGGCATGAGGGCTTTATCATAGCCCCCCTTGAGATAAGCCGCTAACACGCCTAGGATGTTCCCTATCAGGAACCCGACGATGATTGCCGGGAACTGCAGAATCACCGTCCACCACAGGGAACTTTTAAGCACGTTTGCCACCGTTCTGGGATATTGGCTGAACGAAAACCCAAAATCGCCATGGAGCACATTTTTCACATAGATGGCAAATTGAGTCAGCATCGGTTTATCGGTGCCAAACAGCTCTGTATATTGTTTATAAATCGCCTGGACCCCGCTTGCATTGTTTTGGCCTTGGGCCATCCGTGCAACGATTGCTGCCACAGGATCTCCTGGCATGAGACGAGGTAGGAAGAAATTCAAAAGGAAGGCGGCCGCGAATGTGATTATGAACCACATTAGCTTTTTACTGAAATACTTAGCGTATCCTTTCAATCCAGCACCTCCGGTTGATCTTGATTAATTACCGGTAAAATATTGTTTTTATTTTTCATCAATAAAGTCGAGAAATTATTATTAATAAACAGCCATGTCCCCCCGGGAGGCGGAACATGGCTGTTTTATTACATGATTGGTTACGGAGTGACTAGATGGATATTATACAGGCATGCGATACTCCAGCCGTCTGTACAAATCATCGGTGGGACGGGTGGGTTGGTACCATCTTCCTGGTTCGGGAAGCCTGTCCAAACACTCTCGTTCACCGCATGGAACAAATCGGGGCGGTACATAAGCGTGAAGGAGGGGACATCGGTCAGGTAGATCTTGACCAATTCCGTGTAGGTTGTCTTCAGCTTGGCAGGGTCTGTTTCAGCGGGGATCGATTTGATCAATTCATCAACGGCCGGGTTGCTGTATTGGCCCCAGTTTCCGTTCCAGTTAACCGCCTGCCCAACGAATTCCGAGCTCAGCAGGTGGCGGATGCGTCCCCAGGGTTGGGTTGGACCAGCACCGTCAGACCACATCATGAAGATATCATAGCCTTCTGGCAGCGGTGTATCCGATTTGGTGACGACCGTCTGATAAACACCCCATTCAGGGAAGGCGGTAGTGATATCAATGCCGATCTTCTTGCCGGCGGCAGCAACTACTTCGATCGCCGCCTGCCAATCAGACCAGCCATTGGGGCAGGTGGCTACGTAATGAAGCTCTGTCCCCGCAGGCCATTCACGGTTGCCATCGCCGTTGGTATCTTTGACACCGGCATCATCCAGCATCTTCTTGGCGCCTTCAATATCATTGCCTGCCCACTGCAGGTCTGCGACAGCCTCATGATCATATAGAGCTTGCTCGCCATCAGTCGGGTTCATCAAACTGCGTGGAACCTGGTCGAATGTGGCTGACTGGTTGGTCATAGCATTGGCGATGATGGTGGGATAATCAACCGCAATCGCAATCGCCTTGCGGATTGCAACCTGGTCTAAACCAGGTGACTTCAGGTTGTAGAACGCGGTTGGAAGAGTGGCGCCAATACCATATGGAGCCTCGGGAAGGTAGGTGGAGATTGGTAAGCCATAGCTTAGCCACAAAACCTGAATATTGGCATTGAACTGTTGGCTGACGTCAACTTCACCCTGTGCTAAAGCGATCGAACCTGCGGCATTATCCTTGAAGATTGTGTGTGCGATGTATTTAGGAGCCGGTAGTTTGCCCCACATGGAAGCATCCTGCCCCCAATATTTATCGTCACGGACGATGACAACTTTTGTATCGTCAGAGAAGAACTGGTGGTACGGACCGGAATAAACCACATCATCACCAGGATCGGCTAAAAATGCTGTTGCATCCTCGCCGCTGCGTGCTTCTAGGGTCTGCGTCCAGGCTTTTTGGCAGATGTAAACGCCGTCCAGGAAGGCCGAGATCATCAGGGGATTGACCGCTGCTCCGGTCGCATCTAGTTTGGCTTTGATCAGGACTGTCTGTGGGTCAACTGCTGTGACGGTGTCAATGAAATCTTTGTAGTTGTTGCCGGCATTGGTGGAGTACTTGAGATTGGTATCCCAGGTATATGCTACGTCATCGGCGGTTAACGGGGTACCATCGCTCCACTTGGCTGCAGCTTTTAGCTTTACGGTGATCTCGGTTCGGGCATCATTCCATACAGGATCACCATCTGCCAGCAGCGGATACGACTTGCCATCCAGCATGTCGTATAGGTATAAGGTTTCGAACATCACCACACGGGCAGCATCCTTGGCTGCGATCCAGGAATTATTCATGCTGGATGAGTAAGGATTCCAGCCGACCACCGCGCTCCACTGCAGACCATTGTAGTACAGAGTCTCATTGCGTGGTAGCTGTTCCTCAGGTGACGGGGTTGGTGGTGCAACTTCAACAGTCTGCACAACCACCTGGGTTTGTATTTCTTTTACCACCTGGGTCTGGATGACTGGTACCCCAGTCTGGATAATCGTCTGCGCCGTAGGTGTTGCGCAGGCTGCGAGCACCATGCCCATCACCATGACCAGAGAAATTACGATATACAAGCGTTTCATATTCATTCTCCTTAGAGTTTAGAAAGATTGGTATTTACGTTGGGTCGTTCGATCTGGGTTTGTTTCAGTAATTTTCCACCTCCTCCTGTTCGTAGGGCGATTAATGCCGTTTGGTTGTGAGAGCGCTCCCAAAAATTCAGCCATATCACTGCCTTGCATTCATCCTAAGCTTTTGAGCCGCGCCGCAGGTGTCACGGATGACTAGCTCCGTTTCCATAATAATTCGCCGGGATGGCTTGATCCCGTTTTCGATCAAATCGATCAAGGTGTCCACGGCTTTGGCGCCAAATTGAACGATCGGTTGGCGCACGGTGGTGAGATTAAAATCTGAAAGAGAGGCAAATGGCAGGTCGTCGAAGCCCACGAAGGCCACGTCTTCCGGGACGAGCATGCCGGCATCACGCACTGCCCTGATGGCTCCCACCGCCATGCCATCCGAAGCTGCAAATATGGCATCGGGTTTGAACTGCAGCAGCTGTTTCATCGTCTGGTAGCCACTGTTTTCGGTAAAATCACCTTCGATGATCAGTCTTTCATCGATGTCCAGTCCGTGGTCTGTCAAGGCTTTGCGATAACCGTCCAGGCGGTCGATGCCTGGGGTGTGGTTTAATAGCCCGGTGATCGTCCCGATGCGCTTATAGCCAAGCTGGATTAAATGGCGTACCGCATGGTAGGCACCGCTGAAGTTATCCACGTCGATATAGCTGATCCCGTCTGCATTGAACGGGCGCCCGGCAACCACCACCGGGAAATCGGAGCTCACCAACCGGTCAATCAACTTATCACCCACCTCGGCGGTCTGCAGCAGGATGCCGTCCAGCAGCCCTTTTTGCGAAATCCGTGGGAAGATACGCTGTTCATCTTCTCTCGTATCGAGCAGGAAGAGTCCCAGTGAATAGTTATGTTGGTTGCACGCTTGTGCAATACCTTGAGTGAGACGCGGGAAATAAGGGTCGGTGAAGAAATTGCTTACCGTGCGGGGCAGCACCAATCCGATCATCCACGAGCGGTGTGAAGCCAGACTCCGTGCCGCTGCATGCGGGTGGTAGCCGGTCGATCGGATCACTTCCTGCACTTTGCTGCGCACACTGTCGCTGACATTGGGGTCATCGTTCACCACCCTGGATGCGGTCGATCGAGATACACCGGCTTGCTTGGCAATGTCTTCGAGTGTCAGATTAGGCACTGATAGATTCCAGATAAATTCAGTTATTTATTTTTGGGTGAATAATTGGGAGCGCTCCCAATTATTATATTATACTGAATAATATGTAAAGAGTCAACTGGTTTGTGAAAATTCCCCCGAAGTGGTTTAGAATTACATTATGAAGATTTACCTGAATTTTTAGTGCATGCTCTTTCACTTTAGAAATCTCCGAATTAATTTCTGGTCGAGATGGATAGTTAATTACAAATCGAAATAAATAATATGTCTAGTCTATCAAATCTGCACCGTCATTCACTCAGAATGGAAGGATACGATTACTCCATCGCAGGTGTATATTTTATTACCACCGTCACTTATCAGCGCTCATGTATATTTGGCGATATTGAAAGCGGGGAGATGAAGTTGAATGTATTTGGTCAAATTATCAAGCAGACATGGGAATGGCTGTCAAACCATTTTACATATGTGGAACTTGATACTTACATCGTAATGCCGAACCACTTTCATGGAATAATAAAAATTATGGAATTAGATGATTCCAGTAGGGGCGGGTCGCGACCCGCCCCTACTAAAATAAAAGCCCTTGGACAATTAATCGGAGCATTTAAAACCGTGTCGGCAAAAAAGATAAACCAGATAAGGGATACATCTGGATCGCCTGTCTGGCAGCGTAATTATCACGATCATATCATCCGCACTCAAAAGGAATATGAAAGCATTTGGAACTATATTGAGGCCAACCCAGCCAATTGGATGGATGACCAACTAAAACCATAATCGATCTTGTGTTAGACTACAAATTCAACGGAGACCCTCACCCATGCCCCAACCTTCACTCCCCCATATCCCCTGGGAAAATCGCCCTACCGCCTGCGCCGATGTGGTCTGGCGCTATACCGGCAACCCGATCATCCCCCGCGACCTCATCCCCTCCTCCAACAGCATCTTTAACAGTGCCGTCGTCCCCTTCCAGGATCGCTTCGCCGGCGTGTTCCGCTGTGACAATAAGAAACGCGACATGAATCTCAACCGGGGCTTCTCATCCGACGGCATCCACTGGCAGCTGGACGATCAGCCTATCGACTGGACTTACGACGACCCCGAGCTCAGCAACTTCCAGTACCGCTATGACCCCCGCGTGGTGTGGCTCGAAGACCGTTACTACGTGTCATGGTGCAACGGTTATCATGGTCCAACCATTGGCCTTGGCTACACCTTTGATTTTGAGCGTTTTCACTTCCTGGAAAATGCCCTGCTGCCGTTCAACCGCAACGGAGTCCTTTTCCCCCGCCGCATCAACGGAGAGTACATCATGTTCAGCCGTCCCAGTGATAACGGTCACACTCCCTTCGGTGATATCTACCTCAGCCGTAGCCCTGACCTGGTCCATTGGGGCAGGCACCGCTTCGTCATGGGTACCCGCGGTGGTTGGGAAAGCACCAAGGTGGGTGCCGGACCCGTGCCCATCGAGACATCCGAAGGTTGGTTGCTGTTCTACCATGGGGTGCTCACTTCGTGTAATGGCTTTGTCTACAGCTTTGGGGCTGCCCTGTTGGACCTGGACCAGCCATGGAAAGTGATCCGCCGAGGCAGCTCCTATTTGCTCTCGCCCCAGACGTACTACGAATGCGTGGGAGACGTGCCAAACGTTGCCTTCCCCTGTGCCACACTTTACGATCCTCCCTCCGGTCGCATTGCCATTTATTACGGCTGTGCTGATACCGTCACATCCCTGGCATTCTGCCAGCTGGACGAAGTGTTGGAATTCTTGAATAAAAATTCGTAGCTCGCATCGTTATTACTCACCCATGTTGTCATTGCGGAATCCCCGCTGGTTTTCGGGGGATAAGGACGCTCTCAGAAACCAGGATTCCTTGTACACCCCGAAGTCCTTAGAACCCGTCCCCGCAGATTTTCGGGGAGCAATCTGCTCTGTGTGTTATACACAATCGCATTTGGTATCTGCTCTTGGCGAGTAATTACCTGGCTTCTGTGACCATCCGCAGCTGCTCTCAATTGGGTGCCATGGACTGGATTAATAAATAGTCATCTATTCCAGCCTTTTACAGGCGATTGTCTGGTATAATTAACCCATACGGACTCCAGATTTCGCGCTCGGTAATATAAGCCGTCATTCTGCATCGAATGGCGGTTTCCTTTTTCGAAGGTGCTCCTGGATGATCTTATAACGGCTGCCTGGATGCCAGGATGACTGAGGTCAGTTGAAAACTAGTAAAGGAAATGATAATGGAATCGAAATTGTATGTTGGTAACCTGTCTTATAACACCACAGAGGACAGCCTGCGCGCCACGTTCGCCGAAGCCGGAACTGTAGTTGCCATAGACGTGATCAAGGACCGGGATACCGGTCAGATGAAAGGTTTCGCCTTTGTGACGATGGGGAACCAGGAAGAAGCTGAGAACGCCATCAAGCTGCTCAATGGAAAAATGTTGGATCAACGGGCGATTAAAGTCAACATTGCCAAGCCTCGTGAAGAGCGCCCCCGAAAATCATATAACTCTCGCCGCTGGTAATATTGCTCGAAGGCAACCCATCAGGTCCGCCTTGATTTTAATCAGTAAAGTCCCTATTATTGTAAGGAAGGAGGTGTGTTATGTGTTTTGAGATCGGCGATAAAGTTATTCACCGTACATTTGGAATGGGTGAGATTATACGCATCGAAGCTAAGACCATCAACGGATCCCAGGTAAACTGCTATGTAGTGAGCATCACCGATATGACCATCTGGGTGCCTGTGGATGACCACGAGCTTAACAGCCTCCGTATTCCCACCTCAGCGGAGGAATTCCTCAAGACGTTACCCATCCTCTCCAGCCCCAATGAGGCGCTGCAGGAGGACCGTGTGCTGCGCAAAAACCAGCTCATGGACGAGCTAAGTGACGGTCAGTTGTCTTCAATTTGCAAAGTAGTGCGCGATTTATCTCACTACCGCCGTAGCTCCAAGCTCAACGACCAGGAGAAAACCATCCTGGAAAGGGCAGTCAAGTCACTGCTCACCGAATGGACGCTGTCGTTGGGGACGCCCCAAAACCAGGCTTACCAGACCATGGAAAGTATGCTGCAAGTCTGATCATTGGTTTTTCGTCAATCATCCTGAGGGTTGGTAAATCAACCCTCAGGTTTTATTTAACCACCAGATCTATCTTTTTTGCGTTCATCCAGTATATTGCTCATCAAGACCTGACAGGTTTTCAAAACCTGTCAGGTCTGCTTATTTGTCATCGCTGTATTCCCGCACCTGGTCGACTGATTACCAATTACCTGATTCCCAAATACCTGATTGCCTGTTACCTTCTTCCCTAATTACCCATTCTCCACGGATTATAATCACCCCATGTCGAATCACTTAGCCCACGAAACCTCCCCTTACCTGCTCCAGCACGCTGACAATCCCGTCGACTGGTACCCGTGGAGCGAGCAAGCCCTCACCTTGGCACGCCAGGAAGACAAGCCCATTTTCCTCAGCATCGGCTACGCTGCCTGTCATTGGTGCCATGTGATGGCACACGAATCCTTCCAGGATCACACTACCGCCGATTTCATGAATGCCAATTTCGTCTGTATCAAGGTGGATCGAGAGGAGCGTCCCGACCTGGACAGTATCTATATGAACTTCGTTGTCTCCACCACCGGTCAGGGCGGTTGGCCCATGAGCGTCTTCCTCACCCCCGATGGCAAGCCTTTTTATGGTGGCACCTACTTCCCATTGTTCCGCAGCCACAACCTGCCTGCCTTTCGGGAAGTGCTCGATACGGTCGCTCGTCTTTGGCGCACCGATCGCCAGGCTCTCCTCACCAGCAGTGAGCAGCTGGCTCTAAGTTTGTCTGCTCAGCAGGCAGCTCCAAAAGGTGAAGTATCTCTGAATCCTTCTCTCCTCGACCAAATCACTCGCAGCGTGGCGAATAGCTACGACCGGCACGATGGTGGTTGGGGCACAGCACCCAAGTTCCCCCAGCCCATGTTGGTCGAATTCCTGTTGCGCCAGGCTTCGCGCGGTGATAAGACCAGCCTGGATTTGGCTCTCCATGCTCTGCGGTCGATGGCTCAGGGTGGGATGTATGATCTGCTCGGTGGTGGCTTCGCTCGCTACAGTGTAGACTCTACCTGGCTCATCCCTCATTTTGAAAAGATGTTATACGATAACGCCCAGCTGGCACTCGTCTACCTGCATGCCTATCTACTAACGGGCGTTCCATTTTATCGAGAAGTCTGCGAATCCACCTTGGATTTCGTCTTGCGTGAGCTCACCCACCCGGCGGGCGGTTTCTTCAGCAGCCTGGATGCCGACTCGGAAGGCGAGGAAGGGTTGTTCTACTTGTGGACCCCTCAGGATATCCGCACTTCCCTGGTCCAGCCTGGCGATGCCGATCTCTTCATCGCTGCTTATGGTCTGACTGAAGCTGGTAATTTTGACGGGCGGAATATTCTCCGTCGAAGCCTCACCGATGAGCAGCTGTCACAGCAATTCGGTTTGGACCTCGCCGTAATCCCCGAGCGGTTAGCTGAGCTGCGGCAGCGCTTATTGGCGGTGCGGGATAGCAGGGTGCATCCATCTACCGATGATAAGGTCCTGGTTTCGTGGAATGCCCTGATGGGGATCGCCTTGGCTGAAGCCGGGCGTTCGTTGGGTCGGCAGGATTACCTAGCTGCAGCCATCAAGAATGCTAATTTTATCCTCGCAGAGATGGTTGTCGATGGCAGGCTGATGCGTTCCTGGCGAGATGAAAAGGTGAACCACGCCGCCTACCTCGAAGATTACGCCGCCTTCGCCCTCGACCTGCTCACGCTTTACCAGGCTGACCCACACCCAAAATGGTACCAGGCAAGCCTTCAGCTGCTTGGGCAAGTTCTAGCTCACTTCACTGACCCCACCGGTGGATTCTTCGATACGCCTGACGACCACGAAACCCTGCTGTACCGCCCGAAGGACCTGCAGGATAATGCCACCCCGTCAGGCAATGCCTTATCTGCTCAGCTCTTGCTGCAGCTGGCCGCCTATGAGGGTCGCACCGATTGGCGCACGCTTGCAGAGAAGATGCTCACTGCCAACCTGTCTCTCATCACGCGTTACCCCTCCGCCTTCGCACAATGGCTCTGCGCCATTGATTTTTCCCTGGGTCCGGTGTTTGAGCTGGCGGTACTGGGTAATCTGGATGACCCCGCCACGCAGGATTTGCTCGACCCGCTGTGGCACGCCTACCACCCACGTCTGATGCTCGCAGCTTCGCCATACCCGCCTGCATCGGGTTTACCGGCCTTGTTGGCTGACCGTCCACTGGTGAACAATGCGCCGACAGCTTACGTTTGCCAGGGTTTCGTCTGCCAGCTGCCGGTGAACGATCCTGCGTTGATGATGGAGCAGTTAACACGCAAATCCAAGCAAGTCTAAGGGCGTGGTAATGTAAGGGTCGGGTTTATCATGAACTGTCCATCTACCCCCTCGAACATTTCGTCAGTTTTTGATTGCAATCTGTTTGCTGTTCAGGTGAAACAGGTTGACCGATTTACCAGTGTTTACCGCTGATCATCCTTTGCTTATGGATGGAGCAATCAGCCATCAAACGTGTTGTCTGGCCCGTTGATAGATGCGCATCCAGCGCATTGCATTCAGCATATTCACGCTCTGCAGCACCAGCTGCACCATCATATCCACCCTGAAGTGAACGTCTAATTTCCCTGGGGTCTCGAAGGTATACGCCAGCTTGGTCATCCCTTTATTGTACAAAGCCCCATCGAAGGCGTGGTCGCGTGCATTGGATAGGATCAGACCGTGTTCATCCGTGGTGCAGCCTTCGATCTCCCCGTTCATCCATGGTGGGATACACGTTTTGGCAAAGCTGCACACCGCGTGATAAAAATCAAGGTTCTCCTTGCCTAGGCCGTACATATAGAACTTTTCCCGGTCGCTATCTTCGTGAAGCGTGATCACCGCTTCGAAGGGGGCAAATTTCAGCGCATCCTGGTAGAAAGTCTGCACTTCAAAGTAGTTTTTACTCCTCAAGGTTGCTCCATAGACCGCATTCAGATCCCTGCGATCTGCATCGAACCGTTGGCGCAGGTCAAACCCTGAAGGGTTGATCATCGGGTACACCACGAAACGAAATTGCGCAGGTAGGTCGTTGATAATGGCGTCGACAATTTTCAAAATAGATAGCGGACCGGCAATCTCATTTCCGTGGATTCCGGATACGATACATATCGTGGCTTCGACCTTCGGATGAATTACCAGTCGGTAAAGTGGATAATTGATCCCCGTTCGTCTGGAAATTTCAGAGCCGATGATTTCCATGGGTAATTTATGCTGGCGGGCTTCATTCAGCAAAGTCCATAAAAATTTCTCGTAGGAGAAATTCTCTACATCAATGACCATCCGTTCATTAGCCGACATATCCTTTTACCATCCTTTCATCAGATGGTTCTTTCCCCACTTGGAGCACCAGGTGGATTATCAAAGTGATAATAAAAGTAGGAGCAATACTTCTTTAGGTGCAAGTTTATTATAGCAAAATATTTCACAAATGCAAATACTGCATTTCTGATTGCTGCCTGGTCGTTACCGCGTTCGAAGTTCCACCGCGAACCGGATGCACCAGTCTCAGGTATCTGAGACCAACCTGGAATATCCCACAAACGAAAGTCGCTCCAACCGTTGCATCAGTTGGAGCGACCAGGGGTGTGATTGAAGCTTGATTTTGACCCGGTAATGTATTTTAAATTGCTGGAGTGACAGCCTTAAGAACAATCCTTATCGCACGCATTCCTGGACGAGACGTTCTGCCATCCCATAATATTTTTCGTGTAATTCCGCCCCATTCTCCTCGCGTTCAAACCGCTCGAATGCCTCGATCATCTGCTCCTGCCGGTCCGTGGGGATTACCTTCTCCACCAATGGGAACAGGACGTTGTCCTCCTTATTCATGTGCCGCCTCAGTAAGCTGACGTATCCCAACGCGCTCAAAACCACCTGGTCCCGAACTTTCACATCACCAGTCTGGAACCGCTCGGTCACAAGTTGTAGTCTGTGAGCCAGCTTTCGCCCCTCTTCGTGTTCTGCGAGCATCATTGCCACCGGTCCGCTATCTTTATCCAATCCATTCTCAACCAGGGCAGGGTACAGTACCATTTCCTCTTTTTTATAGTGGTAGCTATCATTAAAACCGTAGATCAAAGCTGAGGTGCCGCTAAAAAACCTCAGGTACACTGTTTCTCCCCGGCTGAGACGGCTGGCAGCTTTTTCAAGCGCGATTAACACCCGCTCAATTACCCGGTGTTCTTCCATCAGGATTTCTGTTGGTTTCATGCTACGATCTCCTCTATCACACGACTGGAAGTGTCGATGGCAGCAATGCAGGTTTGATCAGTTATCCAGCCACTTCTAGGTCAAAGATTTTATGGATAGATTTTAATTCGCTAACCATCAAAATGAGCATACAGAATTGTTGGGTTTAGCTGAATATCCCAATAAAAACGTAAGTATCCCCACCCTTGTATTATTAATCTAAATAGTCGTATCAGACTTATGGATAGATCAGATCAGCTTAACCATTAACAATTCATCATAATAATTCCCCTGATGATAAAGTGTTCTGGGTTCGATTCCATAGACGGTGAACCCGCACCGCGAATATAAATGGATGGCAGGTACGTTGGAGATGTTTACCCCCAGGTTGATCACAGTTACCCCATTGCCTTCTGCCCATTCTTTGCATCTGTTGATCAATTGCTCACCGATGTGCAGCCCCCGCCAGTCAGATTTAACGTAAACCCCCCAGATAGTACCAAAGTGGTTGGTTTTCGGCCAATGACCTCGCCCGATTCCGGTTATTCCCACCAGCTTATCATCTGCCAGGGCGATGGATATTGCACTAGAGTGGGTTACGGCATAACCTGCGATACGTTCAGCCCACACCTCTGCCCCTTCAGCGGCGGTCATCTCAACATCTGCCGCAAAAGCCTCGGGGTGCAGAGTCACTGCTTCTAGCCTCAACGAACGCACCGATTCCGCATCGTCAGGCACTGCCATGCGAATGGTAATATTACCTCTAATCGTGGAAAGTTCTGTGGTCATCGTTATCTCAACTGGGTGGATGGTTGCAACGCTAACGTCAGCTTATTAACCACCCATGGAGGTTAGGAAACCTTGCCTCAGCGTGGCGCTGATCGGGTCGACGATAAATGTCCCAATTGCGATCTCGGGATTTTTGTCATCGGTAAATTGGTCGTACTGCACCTGGAAAGCGAAGAATTCTGCCGGAAATTTGGCGGTTATTTTACCTCGCACGATATTCCCTGCTTTTTTTATCCCTCAACATTTTGATTCTTGATCATCTGAAGCGCAAATTCGTCCAGCCGGGAATACTTGTCAGCCTGAGAATGGACCATCACCACCATCGAAGGCTCGGCGGAGAAAGGTCCTCCCTGGGCAAACAAAGCCTCATCGATAACCGAAACCACCTGCAATGCACACTTTTTTCCTTCCAGCATCAGTGCATAGTAGGGAGGGATGGAAGGAACTGCCTTGAAATCTGGAAAATAATAATTCTCCATGCAGGGTGAATAGCGTTCTGAGAAGAATTCTGCCGGAAGCAGCTCAGCAATGTGTTCGTAAATCTGCCGCAGACCATCGAAAAATTGGTTGAACCAGGAAATGTTAGCCCGAAACCGAAGCTTTTCGCGATCATTCATAATGGATTTCCTTTCCCAGCCTGTGTTGAAATCGTCAACGCTTTTTTGATACCAATATCACCCCGAAGTCTAGCATAAAAACATCGATTCCGTATCACATCAATCAGGTTGTCTTTAAACCATTGATAAATTCTTCACCGCCTGCATCACTCTATCCGCGCTGTTGGCATTCAGCCTGCTGGGCAGGCGGTAAAAATACGGTGATATATCCACCTCAAAGCCTCCCAACCGGTGTTCCTCTGCAGTGGGTAAATAACCAATGCAGCCGCTGCTCACGCTGGCGAATAAAGCCGGTGTTGTCGGAGAGCCTTGTTTGATCGACATACCGATTTCCGTGAATACCTCTGCCCCCAGAGCGTAGATCGTCGCTGCTCCCAAGCGCAGCTGGGTCAGCACCACCGGCACCGACCAGTACCCATCGCGGGCGGTGATATGGCTCTTCCACGGGTAGCGGTAGTTGAGCACAGCGTCAATTATGAAGCGCGGCACGTGTGTCATCCGGGCAAGTACCGACCGATAAGTAGATGGAGGGGTTGGGCTATGCGCTTCTGCTTCCAATGCTAGCCACACTTGCTCCTGGTGAAAACTAACCGCTTCACCTGAAATAGCTTCCAGCGCAGGGATCACATTCGCTGCCTGGCGGGCGACCTCCTTGCCAATAGCCTCCGCGGTTTCATAGTCATCTCCACTCCAGGCATGGTCCGGGTTTAAGTCGCCGGTGGCACCCTGCAGGAATAGCACTGGTGCCCCAGTTTCCTGCTCTAGCGAGCGTCGCATGGCGTCGATCCAATCTGCGGAAGCGTGCATGTTCCTTGGTCCAAGCACGGTACCGTGGCATTGGAAATTCACCAGGCTGGCGATAACTTTTCCTACCGCCGTCTGCGCCTGCAGCACTCCCAGGCTGTGGTCAATTGGTCCCGTGGGGTTAACCCCGATTTCGACCCGTCCGTCCGCTTTACGTTCGCGCCGGTTGACTGCCACATCAGCTTCACCCTGTGCCCACTTCAGCTGGGCAGGTTGTGGATTTACCTGGGATTCCTTTACTGCCGCAACGATTTGACCCACCAGATAGGTGACGTACTCCCGGTTCCTGCGAGATGAGCGCTGCCCGGCGTAAGTGATTGGACCGGAGTGGGTATGCGAGCAACAGATGACGATATTCGAACCGGTTTGGGCTTGAATGCGTGCCACCGTGTGCTCGTTGATCGCCAGCAGGTCACACGCAACGATCACCAGCTGGTGTAGTCCGTCGTCAACCGACAAAGCGGTGGCAGAAAGCTCATCGTGCACGCCGCGGTTACCTTTGGTGCGGTTACCATAGCCGATCAGGTATATCCCCGCTGGTGGGCTGATGTTCTTCCTCGCCACTCCAATGTTTAGCGGCATGTCTTATCTCCGGTGTTGGGTCAAAATAATATTAAACACAGAGAGCACTGAGAACACAGAGAAAGATAATAGTTATAAGGATTTCGATGATACAGCTTCAGGAAAGACTTCCATTGATTATTCTTTGAATTCCATTTTTCAGCAGTCTTTCGTTGAAATTAATCAATAACCCAATTTTACAGCCTGATATTTTCAAATAAGAGAGTACTTGAGCTTGATGAATTGGCATCAGCTGGTCGACTGCCTTGACCTCTACGATCACTTTATCTTCTACCAATAAATCTACACGATAAGCGCAATCAAGAACCATCGTTTTATATACTAATGGGAGTGGTTTTTGTTTATCAATTTTGAAACCTAACTCGACCAAATCAAAGCCAAGGCATGCTTCATACGCTGACTCCAGAAGTCCAGGACCCAAGGTTTGATGAACCTGTATAGCTGCACCAATAACGGACTGTGTAATCTGGTCTAGTTCTTCTTTCTCACCCATGATTATATTTTCTCTTAAATCTCCAAAGGATTCAGTGAGTATATGGAAAAGTTCATCTTTTCAAGTTATTTTCCTATCTTCAATTTTAATTTCTCAGTGTTCTCTGTGTGCTCAGTGGTGATTAAATCTTTTCTACCTTTGCATCTAATTACCTCGAGAACTCTCTCAGTGTTCTCTGTGTGCTCAGTGGTGAATAAGTCTTTCTTGCCTTTGCAATTTATTATTTCTCAATATCTCTCGGTCATTTCAATAAATAAATTAATCACACTTAAGTAATTCTCTCAGTGTTCTCTGTGTTCTCAGTGGTGAAAAAATCTTTTCCGCATACGCAACTTATAATCTCAATATATCAATCAGGGTATACCTAATATATTAATAATGTTTTTTCCCATAAATTCTCAGTGTTCTCTGTGTTCTCAGTGGTGAATAAATCTTTTCTGCATATGCATCTTAAAATCTCAATATATCAATCAGAGTATACCTAATATTATAAATAATGTTTTTTCCCATAAATTCTCAGTGTTCTCTGTGTTCTCAGTGGTGAACAAATCTTTTCTGCATATGCATCTTAAAATCTCAATATATCAATCAGAGTATACCTAATATTATAAATAATGTTTTTTCCCATAAATTCTCAGTGTTCTCTGTGTTCTCAGTGGTGAATAAATCTTTTCTGCATATGCATCTTAAAATCTCAATATATCAATCAGGATATACCTAAGATTTTAATGATGTTTTTTTTCGTCTTTTCTCAGCGTTCACAGCGCTCTCTGCGGTAAATATATAATTTCCGTATAAAAATCCTTATGACCCCACCACGGCAGCCTTCCAGCACCCCTCGAAATCCTCCACCACCAGCTTCACCAGGTCAGAGTCGATCTGGTGCAGCATCACGTGATGCTGAAGCGAGCCGATCACCGCCTGCGGCTCCTTGGCGGGGCGGTAAGGTCGCGACTGCGTCAGCGCTTGGAAGATATCGGCGATGGCGACAATGCGGGAAGGTGTATCCAGGTCAGGTGCAGTCAGGTGGAACGGATATCCATCCCCGGTGAGAGTCTCATGGTGGTAGGCTCCCCAGCGAGCGATATCCTCGAACCCGTGCACGTGGTGCAAAATCTGGTAGCTCTCGAAGCTGTGACCAAGCATGACCGCTCTTTCCGGAAAGCTTAGCGAAGCTGGTTTTTCGAGGATCCCGTCTGGTACGCGCATCTTGCCGATATCGTGCAGCAAGCCGGCAATCTCAAGGTGCCAGCACTCATCCGATTCGAAACCTGCCAGATGCGCCAGGTGAGCTGAGAAGCGTGAAACCCCCAGTGAGTGGCAGGCTGTGAAGTGGCTCTTAGTATCCACGATCTCAGCAGCCAATTGAGCCACAAGCAACAGTCGCCCGGTGCTCACCATCTGGTGGACGTCGGCTAGCTCGCGCTCCGCCATATACATGCCCAGGTGCTGGGGCTGCATGCGCAACCAAAAGCTTTCCGGTCGGGATACAGCCAGGAATGCATCCAGCAGCTCGGGGTGGAACCAGCTGCCGCGGTAGTGAGTCAGTTTATCCCGGATGGAGTTTCGCACCGCCAGCCATGGTTTGCTTGAAACCTGCTGCATCAGGGCGTCGGCGCGGTCACACATGTGGATCAGGTTGGCTGAGGTGGCAATCCACGCTGCTAGTCCAGCATCGAGCTCCTGGTAGTGGGTGTGGTGCAGAAGGACGATGGGAGCGAGATGTTTGAACAAGGGTTGAGTTTCCAACAGCTTGCTCCCGCGCACACAGTGCTCCTGCGAACCTGCCCAATCCAGCTCTTTGAGGATCTGGTTGTGAGTGCTGGTAGAAGAGACCCCGCAATCATGCAGTAGTGCTGCGTGATACAGGTCCTCCATCTGAGTTGCGTTAAAACCAAGCTTGCGGCCCGTCTCGACGCACATGTATGCCACACGTTTACCGTGGTGGAGATCGTCCACGCCCACCAGGTCGAGCATGTCAGACAGCATATGTAACAGCTGAGTCAGGTTGATTTCATCCATAGGATTAATGATTATTATACAGTACTGGTATGAATCATGTATAAGTGCAATTCTTGCAAAATCCCCCTATTCCGGATACAATCACTCCAATTTAATGCCTTAATAATAATGTTTTCAATATAAGGTAGATGATCGTCGATCAATATTAATCATCAGGAATTTTGTTTATCAGTAAGTAAGTGTCCATCTGTGTGCAACTGCCCCCCAGCTGCATTTGGAGGGGGTGGTAAATCCTTCTTGAATAACGAGGTGATTCCGATGTCTGAGAAAATCCGCACTGTCGCTCAAATCGTCACACCCATTCAAGTAATGGAAGGCGCTGGCGTGTTGCTCAAGCGTTCCATCGCCACCCGCACATTAGACTACCTCGACCCCTTCCTTCTACTCGACCATTTCGGCTCAGATAACCCTGCCGACTACCTGGCAGGCTTTCCCATGCATCCCCATCGCGGCATAGAGACGGTCACCTACATGTTGGCGGGGCATGTCAACCATAAGGACAGCCTGGGCAACCGCGGCACCATCGGCGCCGGCGATGTGCAGTGGATGACCGCCGGGCGGGGGATAATGCATGAAGAGATGCCCCAACCTTACGAGGGGAAAATGGAAGGGTTTCAATTATGGGTGAACTTGCCTGCCAGGTTGAAGATGACTGCACCACGCTATCAGGATATTGCCTCGGCGGATATCCCCGTGCTTGATCAGCCTGGCGGGGAGAAAATCCGTTTGATTGCCGGGCAAATGGGCAACACCTCGGGTGCAGTGACTGATATCTATGCAGACCCATCTTACCTGGACGTCTCATTGCAAGGTTCGGCAACATTCAACCACCCTATTCCGGCTGGTCACAGTGTATTTGCCTACCTTTTCCGTGGAAAGGCAATATTTGGTGGCCAAACAAGCATCGTAGAAGCTCCCCGCCTGGTTATTTTTGAGGATGGGGATTTAGTGCAGGTACAGGCCACTGAAGAAGGAGCCAGATTTCTGTTAGTTTCCGGTTTACCGCTAGGTGAACCGATTGCCCGCTACGGTCCCTTCGTGATGAACACCCGTGCGGAGATCGAGCAGACGTTGGCGGAATTACGGAACGGGACATTTATCAAAGAAAGTTTTTAGCGTTCAGCGATCAGCTATGAGCTAAAACTGATCTCACAGGTGAGTATCGCGGAGGTAGGCATGAAGGATTTCCATAAATTGAAAGTGTGGGAAAAAGCGCATAGCCTTACGCTTAAAGTGTACCTTGCTACGAGAGATTTCCCCAAGGATGAGATCTATGGTTTGACTAGTCAGATGCGTCGATCCTCTGCCTCAATTCCGACCAATATTGCTGAAGGTTGTGGGCGAAGTAGCATAGCTGAGACAATTCATTTCTTCAACATTGCTACAGGCTCATCAAGTGAATTGGAGTATCAGCTCCTCTTAGCTCATGATATACATTACTTGGACGATAAAATGTATTTGGAATTATCTTCAGAACTCATCGAAGTACGGCAAATGCTTTACGCTTTTACACAAAAGCTCAGAGCAGATATTAAATAACTAGATTTAGACAACCGTCGATACTATGGTTTTTCAAGGCTCGAAGCTGATGGCTCAAAGCTGAGTGCTTGTTCCAGTTATCCATTCTTCCACCATCCCCTCCAGCATCTCCAGCGGCACTGAGCCGGATAACAGCACCACGTCATGGAACTCGCGGCAGGTTGAACTTTGTGCCCAGCCTGTCTTCGGCACCTCGGCGCAGCTCGCGGATCTTCAGCTCGCCGATCTTATACGCCAATGCCTGCCCTGGCCATGCGATATACCGGTCAACTTCATTAATGATATTCAGCATGGTCGACGAGGTATTCTCCGCCAGGTGGTCGATAGCCTGCTGGCGTGACCATCCCAGGGCGTGCATACCGGTATCCACTACCAGCCGGCAGGCACGCCACATTTCGTAGCTCAAGCGACCGAAATCCGAATAAGGGTCTGTGTAAAACCCGGCTTCAAGTCCCAGCCGCTCTGAATACAATGCCCAGCCTTCATCGAACGATTGGTTTCCGCTGTAACGGCGGAACATCGGCACGTCTGCCAGCTCAGCCTGCAGTGCCAGCTGAAGGTGGTGCCCAGGAACAGCCTCGTGAAGTGAGAGGGCTTCGATCTCATACAATGGGCGCGACGGTAAATCGTAGGTATTGACGTAATACACTCCCGCCCGTGTGCCGTCTCCCAATCCAGGGCTGTAGTAGGCAGCCGTCTCACCCGGTGCGGCGTAATCGGGCACCTCGCGGATGCCATACGGCATTCTGGGCAGGGTCTTAAACAGGCGCGGCAGCTCACCATCCATGCGCTTGAGCACATAGGCCGTCTTTTCGAGCAGCGCTTCACGCGTGGTGACGTAGAACCTTGGGTCAGTACGCAGGAATTCCAGGAAACCATCCATGCTGCCCTTCCAACCGGTCTTCCTGATCACCTCATCCATCTCAGATCGGATGCGCTTCACCTCATCCAGCCCGGTCTGGTGTACCTGTTGAGCACTCAGATGAAGGGAGGTGTAATAGTAAATGCGGTGAGTATAGAATGCCTCACCGTTCGGTAGGTCGGCTGTGGCGATGCTCTCACGCCCAGCGGGCAGGTATTCATCCAAAACAAACTGCAGCAGCGCCTGGTAGCCAGCTACCACCGATCTCATGATGGCTTTCTCAGCTGCAGCAGAGAGCTTCTTTCTGTCCGCTGCACTGATCTGGGCGGGGAAACGGTTGAATGGTTGGTATAGCACGCTTATCGTCGGATCATCCACGATGTGTGCCTCGAGCTGCTCATCCAGTTCGGTCAAGCTGCAGACGGGTGGGATGAAGCCGGTGCGTAAACCCAGCCGCATCAGCTCGATATTTTCAAGAGCATATTGCTTAAAGGCTTCCAGGCGAGCAATATATTTCGCATAGTCTTCCGTGTCGTTAAACGGCGTCACCTGGAATCCGTCCGGGAAGATCAGGTGAAATCCGCCTGTGCGTGAGATCGGCAGGCGGTAGCCATTGAAGCCGAATTCGGCGATCTCAATCTCAACCAGGTGCTTGAACAAGTCGTAGTTGAGCTGGTCGCTTGCCGGTAATGCCTGGTATGGGATTCCACCCAGGGCGCTTCGGAACCCGATCAGCTGCTCGCGCCAGTTTTGGAAAGATTCGTCGGTGGCAACTGGCAGCAGGTCGTTGAAGCGCTGGTCGCCTACATACGTAGCGGTAAGCGGGTCGAAGTGCATCCAGGCATCCCAATGGTCTTGGAAAAGCTGGTGTAAAGGGGTGAGGGGGGTTGGCATATTCGGCTCCTAATTAGTATATTGGCTCACCAGGATTATGCCACATAATGATAAGAAAATACCACCCAGACTGCTTACCCCGATCATGCTATCTATCGAGCTGAGTGGTCTTCCGCTCATCCAGGAAATAATAGGACAATAATGGTATAATTTGTACGGGGAAATATATAGATATTTTGTGAGGCAACTATGAGCTCAAAAACTATCGTTTTCATCCATGGCATGTATATGAATTCGTTATCTTGGGAAAAATGGATCCCTTATTTTGAGGCTAAAGGATATAAGTGCTATGCTCCTTCCTGGCCTGGTAGGGATCAACCGCTTGAAATCCTCAGGCAGAAATGCCTCGCACCTGAGCTGAGCCGTCTGGGCTTATGGGATGTGACTGAAACGATCACCGAGTTTATCGGAAAGTTGCCTCAAAAACCAATCCTGATCGGTCATTCGATGGGCGGGTTGGTAGTCCAGCTATTACTTCAAAAAGACATTGCCTCAGCAGGGGTGGCAATCGATTCTGCCCCTCCCATGGGCGTATTGACAGCCAAATGGTCGTTTCTGAGGTCGAATTTTCCTCACATCACACCTTTTGTATCACCAAATAATCCCGTGAGGATGTCCTTCAAACGCTTCCAGTACACGTTTGTGAACGACCTGCCTCTGGCAGAACAGGATGAAGCCTACAGAAAATACGTGGTGCCTGAATCCCGCCGTGTGCCGCGCCAGTCCTTGACCGCCAAAATTGATTTCAGCCAGCCACACCCTCCCTTGCTGTTGATCGCCGGATCAGCCGACCATCTCATTCCAGCTTCGCTTAATCGAACCAATTACAACCGATATAAATCGTCCCCCTCTGTTACCGTGTTTAAGGAGTTCCCCGGGCGGACGCATTACATCATCGGGCAGGAGAGATGGGAAGAAGTAGCTGATTACATATTGTCATGGCTGAATGAAAAAGTAATATAATTCCAGATGGAGCTGGCTTCTCTTCGTCGAACGATTTGGAATACGTCAAGAATTACCCGGGTAACCTGTTTTAACCCATTTGTCTCAACCATTAAATCCTGACTGCTTATAGCGTTCGAATGACCTTTCAGTTAATTCATCCAGCTCAAGAAATAACTGCTCATCCACACGGGTGAAATTAAAACAGGATTTACCTTGCATGCGTCTCTTGAGCTCGGGGGAGATCCCGCGGAGTAGTTCAGGAAACATGTATACCGCCATGAGGTGGTAGGATACGTAGCTCTTCCCAATCCGAACAGCGCCAATCCACAGCTCTTTCCCCCGGCTGAGAGGGGAAGGTGGGCCGATAAATTCAGTTTCGTTCGGTTTATCCATCCGAATATGGATGCTCTCCCCAACATGTTTTTGCATGATATTCACCAACCTGGTTGAGATAAGTTGAAAATCAGTTTTGGTTTGATCTGTCATAGCGTAATTTCCTTTAAGAATGATTATTATATAGAAAACATCTGCATCCCCAAGGTCTTACTTCCCAAACATCTCAATGGGAGGCCAATGCAATCCCAGCTGTGTGTTGATTCCTTCAGTCATATAAAGACAACGGCAACCTTAGATTCTCGCAGGAGTCTTATACGATACCGTTAGTCTGACTATTTCACTCCACTGACGTAGAAAGCTGACTTGGTGAAGTGAATCCCATCCGACTGTTTGAACGATTGCAATTCTACGAAGATGGTATCTTTCAATCTATGACCAACATCCGGTCCAACCTTGCTGATTTTATTGAAGAAATAATCCCACCCGATATATTGCATCTGTTGCCACCATTCTTCTTCGTCGCTAGAGATGAACTCCGCAGCCTCTCGGGTAACCTCAATCTCCCGGAAACCTGCCTCCCGATATATGATCTCATATCCCTCAGGTTTTTCATAGGCTGCACCGATCGGTCGTTGTCCTAAATACTCGCTATCTTGCACCAGATCAGGGTAGTGCCGGAGCATGCTGTCTTCCATCCATTCCAGGTCGTTCTGGGTTTCCCATGAACAACATACGAACCTGCCCTCTGGTCGCAGCACACGTCTTATTTCTTGGGCCCTGGAATCAACCTGGGTAAATTCCTGCTTGGTGAAATCAAAGCAATCTGACCAACCCATAAATCCGCACAATGCAACATCGAATAGTCCCGTCGGAAAGCTCAGGTTTCCGGCATTGGCGAATAGCACCGCCACATCAGTCATTTTTTCTCGCTCTATCCTAGAGTGGGCGATAGGTGTTCAACCCGGACAGATATCAATTCCTACGCCATAGCCTCCCGGTAAAGCTTTTCTCACCCCCGGAAATAGAGATGACCCCGTACCACAGCCAACATCTAATAACCATGTCCCAGGTTGGATGTTTGCCCGTTCGACCAGCCTGGCAGCAAAATAATCCCAATAATTTGGTCCCGTCGAGTCAGTAATTCCCACCGGTCTGCTCCATATCCTTGCCACTGTAACCTCCTTCTGTCAGCTCAACCTGATCACCGGCCTGATTAACTCTGCGCTTTATACTTGATATACAGCCTCTCTTCCACCACCCAGGTGACCAGGCTGTTGATGATCCCACCCACCAGGCATACCAGTGCTACGAAAACCAGCTGCCCCAGCAGGAATATCAGACTTGCTGACGTGATTGGCATTCCCCAGACTTGCCTGAGCCACAAGAATAAGGTCACCAGGCCAAAAATGATGAACAATCCTCCCCCGGTGATCAGCACACCATACCACAGGATGAATTTCCCCAAACCTCGTCCGCGGATCTTCTCCCAATAGGCGATATCACGCTGGGTCCAATCAAACAATCTTTTTATCATCAGGTCAGCAATTTTTGCATCATTCTTTGAGCAATTAGAGCTACGCTTCGGCCGTAATTACTCACCCATTTTATGAATATTTAAAATGACGTGACCATCGCACGGTCATAGCCTCATTACTCCTCCCCTAAAAACATGCTTTTTGTTTTTGGGGGAGGTGGGAGGGGGGTATTATTTTATGCATCTGTATAACAGGATTTATCACCTCAAATTTAGAATGTGTCGAGATTAATTTTCGATCGGTGAGTAATTACCTTCGGCCGATGGATGATCGCCGTCATCCGGCTTTTTTTTCGTACTCACCATACCAAATATGATAATCCGTCCTACATGTGCATATGGCTTTATCGAAATTGATGTCTACCGGCTTTTACGTTTAGCTCGAGTTTACTCTATGGTCGTTTTTCCATTTTTATAGAACAAAGCGTCGTCCACGGTAATTTCGCTGTCAGCCATATCGCACAGCATATCCCAATGGATGGCTGAATCATTCGTGCTGCCGGTCTCCGGGTAGCCTGCTCCAACCGCCAGGTGGATGGTGCCGCCAATTTTTTCGTCGAACAGCATTTCCTTGGTGAATTTCGTGATCCCGTAATTGGTGCCAATACCCAGCTCTCCCAGGTAGCGCGCACCTTCATCTGTATTCAAGCTGGAAGTGAGAAGCTCCTGGTTTTTGGATGCTTTTTCCTTCACAACTTTCCCGTTCTCAAACCACAGCTCAATATCGGTGACTTCCTGACCCAGGTAGATGGCGGGATATTTAAATCGGATCCAGCCGTTAGCTGAATTTTCGACCGGACCGGTAAAAATCTCGCCATCCGGGAAATTTTCCTTCCCATCGCAGCTGATAAATACGCGCTCCTTGATGGAGAGTGTCAGGTCAACATTCGAGCCTCTGATAAGCACAGTGTTGCGCCCTTTGAGCCAATCACACAGCTTGGTCTGCTGCTTCCCCAGCGACTGCCAGAATGCCACCGGGTCCTCTTCGTTGAGCATCCCCGCAGAAAACACGAATTCGGTGTAGTCGCGCAGCGACATATCCGCATCCTGTGCATTGGCGTTGTTCGGGAATACGGTCAGGCACCAGTGCATTTCGCCTCGAGATGCCCGATCCAGGAAGGTCTTCATCAGCTCACCATTGGCTTTATTGCGCCGTGCCATTCGCTGTGGGTCGATTCCACTTAATAAGCGTCGGTTGGGCATGGCTTCAATCGCCAGATGAGCGTCGAAGGTCTCATAAATGAGCTTCCTTACCGGTGAGACGTAATCCAATTGCGCATCCGCAGCAAATTTATATAGGATTTCCGCAGCTTCATCAAGTGGCTGCTCCAGGAACACATTTGCACCGGCTTTGATGGCTTCCTCATATATGGCCAGGGTCAGTTCATAGGCTAATGGGCTGGATGAAATATGTAGCTGCTGGCCAGGTTTTATTCCAATTGAATAGTTCACCAGCACTTTTGCCAATTTCAATACACGTGGATCGGTCATATTATCTCCCTTTCAAAGCATTGGACAATTCAAGTAGAAAAATACGAACCATTAATTATAACGGTAGTGTCGACTTATATCTCAATCGTGGAAGGGTTAAACCAGTTCAACATCATTCTCAGTGGAGCGCTGTCCATGCAATTCCTGTTTATATGGCCGGGCAGGTCACGACTTACTCAACCATTTATGTATCCCATTGTGCTGCGAATCCATACAAAGCCCACCGCAGACCTGGCTTGATTTTATACTGGCATTTGGGATCTGATCGGGTTCGCCTTCCCGAAATGAAAACTGCTGCATTAAAGCTCGTCTACACCAGCATGAATGGTCTAAGTTTTAACTAAGGCTGGTTCAGGATGTTATCCACGTTTAGCTTAACCTGTACCGCATCTGGCTTCAGGCAAACAATTACGTCTGCTGTTCCCTCGCGGACGACTGTCTGACCTTGATTCTCTCCAGGCTCTATCACAACATCCAACGCTAGGGGGACTTCCGGGCAGAATCTCGCGTCTGTCATGATGACCGCAGCTGTTAGGTCCCATACAAAGGAATTATCGGTTGACCAGGAGCGCATTATCCAGCGCAGGATATCAGCTATATACCTGTTCTCGGGCTTTGTTGAGTCAGCCCAGCTTTTTACATCTTCAGCGCTCCACGTCAATTGATTTGTTGCATCGAGAGGTATCAGGTGCAGGGGTAGGTCTGAAGTAAAGACCATCTCAGCAGCCACCGGATCTACCCAGATATTCCACTCCGCCACTTTATTCTTGATCTCTGGCCAATCACTCCTGATGTTTCCCTGGACGTATACAGCTCCTCCCATCACATAAACCCCGCTGATGTGCTCCTTGATAGACGGGTCGAGGCGCAGGGCTTCAGCCAGGTTGGTGTGCGTCCCGCTGACGAAAATTACTGTTGGAGCAGTTGAATTGTGCAGCGTTTTTATGATCAGTTCTGCTGCCGGATAAGGCTTGATATTGACGTTCTCCTTCGGTAGAGTAATCTCCCAAAAACCATCGCTGGCTTCCCGCCACGAATCGGGGAAGGCATTGCTGCCTTCGAGTGGATTGGCTCGACCTGCACCCACAGGGATACTCGCTTTCCCTAAGCCTGATAATAAGCGCATGACTTGAGGTGCAAACACGTCTGGATGGGCTTCTCCAGATGATATTGTGACTGCTCGAATATCATAGAGCGGGTTACTCAGCAGGTATAACAACGCGATCGTCCCATCAGGGCTGCCATCGTCGTCGAAAATGATGGGAATTGGCTCCCTTACCTTTTGGGTGATCGCGGCCAGCGGGGTGACGGCTGGGTTAGTTGCGTTGGTTTTTTCGCAAGGAACGAGCTTTATCTTTGGAATGCTGCCCCGGATGCATATGGTATTCGCACCTAATTGTTTCCACAGCGGTGCAGCCGGCCAGATCACAATGACGCAAAGAGCCATAACTCCAAGTACAATTCCGCTAATGATCAAAGGCTTGCGTTTCATGTCACCCTCCTCTCGAGAAACGGTTTTCTACGCTGAGCGGTATGAGGTTACAGGTGTTAAAACAACGATGGGAATGCGGCGCTTCATTCTTGCTTGATATTGAATATATTGCCCATTCTTTTGCGACACCAACTCCCACAAGCGCTGGTATTCATCACCTTGTGCATCGTGGGCTTCAACTGCGATTGTGCTTGCACCAACCTGGATGGTCGTCTGTGGAGATTGCATCAGGTTGTGGAACCACCCAGGATGATTTTCCTTGCCCCAATTGGAAGCTACCACTAAATATGAGATACCATCCCGATAATAGGAGAGTGTGGTTGCATATTGCTTCCCCGATTTTCGTCCCGTGGTGTGTAAAAGAAGCACCGATTGCCTGCCCAACCGGTTTCCGAGTGCGCCACGTGATATTTGATAAATAAATACATTGACTTTAGTAAAGATTTATTTCCAATCGATCATACATCGATATCCATGTGAGATCGTCTTCTTACCACACCCCGGGTAGCAGTCGATACCTTACCTCCTGAGAATAATCGCTATAACCAGGCAGCTCAGCTTGAAGCATGCGATCCTCCATGATGGTGCGTATAAGCATCAACACGCTTGCCACAATGGCGGGTATCAGCGCCCATATCGAGCCCAATAAGATGGCTATCGCTGGTGATTGGACGATAAATCCAACATACCCCGGGTGTCGCACAAAGCGATAGGGTCCGCTGCGGCACACTTGCTGTCCTCTGTCTGTTTGGATGCGTGCAGCGGTAGAAAAGTACGCGTTGCTGATCATTGCCCAACCGCTCAGTGCCAGGCTGAGGGCATACACCATTGCACCCATCCCCTGCCAGAGAAAGCCGATTTCTCCGGTAACGTCATAACGTTGGTCCAGGGCTGCTACAAGGGGAAGCAGCAGGTATTGAAAAACAGCCCATAAACCGCTAATGAGCTTGTCCCATTTGTGCCAGCCCTTTGCCAGGCCGCGTTCGGCAACTGTCTCAGGACTGGTCCGCAGCATAAAGATCGCATTGATCGCCACACTCACCACGCTGATGACCAGGAACACCCAGGCTGCCGGCCAGTGAATGGTCCCTGCTCCTAGGAATAGTATCAACCCCAATAAAATGAACACGAACAGGATCTGCCCGGCGCGGGCGAGTACGCCTGCAGTTACGCCGGGCTGATCCGCAGAAGGTCGATTTACTGCTTGCATCCGATCCTCCAGTCTGTAGCTATGGTCCAAATTGGATCGTGTCGATTGAAGCGTCAATCAGTGCATCTTGCTCGGGTGCTTCTCCTGGCTGGCGCGTGTAGATGATATTCAGCTTCGAATCGCCATTCTCGAAGATGTAAAAGATTTGGCGTATCTTCACTCCCTGTTGGGTGTCTTCGATAACCCAGTAGAAATATTGAATGCCGCTCGAAGTCTCTAGGAATTCCTCCTGGATCGAATTGACACCGGCGATGCTGCTTGTGACGCTATCTTGGACCTGGGCAGTGTAAAACGCCAGGGGCATGGTTGATGTATCAGGGGTAAATACCAGGTTCTGATTCACATTTCCAATTTGCGGACCGATCAATGCCGGGTATTTTAATCCAATATCCTGGATCACGAATCCTTCGGGGATTACCAGCGAGAAGCTGTTATCCGGCGCATAATAACGGTTCGGATCTTGCGTAGCGGTTGGTGACGGCGTCGCGGTCGGCGTGCTGGTGGAGGTTGGGGTGAGGGTAGGTGTTGGCGTTTGGGTTGGGGTTGGGGTAAGCGTTGGCGTAGGAGTGTGTGTCGAAGTCGGAGTGGGTGTCCAGGCCGCCGCGGTGGCGGTCAGGGCTGTGGCAGTCATGGCGGCTTGCTGCTCAGCCGATGGACCACAGGCAGTCAATAATACGAGTGCACCTAAACATAAAACAAGAATTTTCATGGTCTTCCTCCCGGGCATAGACAAAAATAACCTGTTGATGATTATGGTTCTCGTCCACGCTCATAACAGTAAAGACGAAAATTTTTATTCAGTTAGATATTGGACTACCAATAATGGATGCTTTGTAACCGACTGGACCCAGCAACATTTCTGATAAATTGTACACCCGTCAAACAATTTTGATTCGGGATTATGTGATGAAGGGGATGAACTCATCGCGTGGTGCAACCAGGGGTTGCTGAATACCCCGGTGCCGGTATTTTATAGAACACGTCGTATGCTTAACCTGGATAATCAATCTGCCCCTCAAAAAAACGATTATAAAAATTTCTGGTTTATTTTCCCATTTATCACTCTACCTGGCGCTAGCCCACTAGATCCATTTCATCCATCTAATTAATCACCTGATCCCTGATCCTCTAATTACCTGATCCCTGAGCCTCTAATTACCTGATCCCTGATTGCCTAATTGCCTGATCCCTTATCCACTGATCCCTTATTAAAATCTATTAATCCCCCAAGTCTTGACATCCAATTTTGTTAGATTTATAACTTTTACACGTGTAAGGGGTGAAAATGATACATCTGATGAACTATCATGGTTCACCATTGGTCGCCAACGCTTCAAAAATGAAGGTTTCGCTGGAAAATTACGAATTGTCAATCCCCGCCATCGCATCGCTGGCCATCTTCCAATTCCTGTGGATTTGGAATGATTTCCTGGTAGCCAAGGTCTTCCTGTCCAGCAAGCCCGTCCTCACCGTTCAAATCACCAACCTGATTGACCCGCTTGGCGCCAACTGGAACATCATGATCGGTGCAGCCTTCCTCTCCTTCATCATACCGATGGCAGTTTTCTTTGGCTTCCAGAAGTATTTCGCCCGCGGCCTGCTGTCTGGCTCAGTGAAAGGTTGATCTGCCATGCCTGAGGTGCCATGGTACAAAAATGCGGTTTTTTATGAAGCTCCCGTTCGTGCAATTTCCGACAGCAACGCCGATGGCAAGGGTGACCTGGCGGGATTGGCTCAAAAACTGGACTACTTTTCTGAGCTTGGAGTGGACTGCATCTGGCTGAACCCCATCTATCCGTCGCCGTTAAAAGATGATGGCTATGATATCTCTGACTATTGCGCCGTCCATCCCGATTATGGAAATCTGGATGATTTTAAACGGCTGGTAAAGCTGGCGCATAAAAAGGGGTTGCGCCTTATTATTGACCTGGTGGTGAACCATACCTCCGACCAGCACCCCTGGTTCCAGGCTGCCCGTAAGGACCGTGGTTCGCCTTACCGTGATTATTACGTCTGGTCTGACAGTGACTCAAAATATGCCAATGTGCGCATCATATTCGTAGACACTGAAAAGTCGAATTGGGCCTGGGATGAGCAGGCCGGTCAGTACTTCTGGCACCGCTTCTACGCTCACCAGCCAGACTTGAATTTCGACAACCCGGCGGTCAGAGAGGAAATGCTCAAAGTGATGCAGTTCTGGCTTGAACTGGACGTGGATGGCTTCCGTGTGGATGCAGTGCCGTATCTGTTTGAGCGTGAAGGTACCTCATGTGAGAACCTGCCGGAAACTCATGCTTACCTGAAGGAGATGCGCCGTTTTGTGGAGGCAGAGTATCCTGGACGCATCCTGTTGTGTGAAGCCAACCAATGGCCGAATGATGTCCGCGCCTACTTCGGTCGTCTGCACGAAGGGGAGGGGGATGAGTTTCACATGGCGTTCCATTTTCCGCTCATGCCGCGCATCTTCATGGCCATCAAGCGTGCCGATGCATCACCCATTCGCTGGGCATCGGATAACACTCCCCCCATCCCCCCCAATGCTCAATGGTGCACCTTCCTGCGTAACCACGACGAGCTCACCTTGGAAATGGTGACCGAGGAAGAGCGCCAGTGGATGTGGCAGCAGTATGCCCCTGAACATCGTATGCGTTTAAACCTGGGCATCCGCCGGCGGCTGGCACCCTTGCTGGATAACGACCTGCGCATCATTGAGCTGGCAAATTCTATCCTCTTCACCTTGCCCGGCGCTCCTATTATTTATTATGGGGATGAAATTGGCATGGGTGACAACCTCGCCCTGCCAGACCGGAACGGTGTCCGCACTCCCATGCAATGGGATAATTCACTCCATGCCGGCTTCTCCGCAGCTGCCACGCTCTACTCGCCGGTCATTGACCAGCCTCCATATGGCTACCAGGCAGTAAATGTTGCCGCGCAAATTGCTGATACCACCTCATTATGGCATACCATCCAAAGAATGATCCTGCTGCGTAAGCAGCACCCAGCCTTTGGCGCGGGTGACCTCGCCTGGATTGATAACGGGTCACCTGCAGTCCTGGCATTTTACCGCACCAATTCCGATGAACGCCTGCTGCTAATTCATAATCTGAGCCCCACTTCGCAGCGTATCAGCCTCGATGTCAGTTGCTCACAATTGAAATGGACCGACCTGTTCACAAACCAACCCTACATCGCCGTCCAGCACCAGATTCAGCTCCACCTGGCACCGTACCAATTCCTCTGGCTGCACTAAGCTTGCTGCGACTCCACTGGATTCAATCGTAGGTTGCGGGGATCCGGCTTGTTCTCCTACCTGATAGCGGGTGATGGTCTTTCACCCGAAACCCAACTCTTTACCTCATTATGAGTAGGAGCGTTAAAAATTCTTTGTAGGGGCGCAGCGACGCTGCGCCCCTACTATCCGGTATGTGGATCACCAGTTGTAGGTTGGGGAGAGGATGATGCTCTTTCACCCGAAACCCAACTCTTTTCTCTTACGTTCTTTCCCCGAAGCCCAACTCTTTTCCTCATTATGCGTATGTGGGCTAACCATGCTGCCTATAGACGCATGTCATGTCGAAGACCGGAGCGTTGCTGCGCCCTTTATAAAGGGGTACGGTCAAATTCCTTCATATTCAATTGTAGTGAATATCCATTGTAGGTTGTGGGAATCCGGTACGTTCTTCTACCGGATTGAAGGTGATGCTTTTCCACCCGAAAACCAACTCTTTTCTAGATAAATAACCTGGTCATGTGTCGGTCGCCCGACATCTCTCTCATGTCCCCACTTCCAACAGCATCATCAATGCAAAACCAACCATCGCCGCAAACGTGGGCAGGTTGGTATTACCCTCCCGCTGGCACTCAGGGATGAGCTCCTCCACCACCACGTAAAACATCGCCCCCGCCGCGAACGACATCGCATACGGCAGGATGGGGGATATCGCAATCACCGCCGCTGCCCCAATCACCGCCGCAATCGGCTCCACCATCCCTGAAAACTGGCCGTAGAAGAAACTTTTACCCATTGCCATCCCCTCCCGCCTGAGCGGAAGCGATATCGCCATGCCCTCCGGAAAGTTTTGGATACCAATTCCAACTGCCAATGCGATCGCGCTTGCCACCGACACCTGGTGGGTCAGCAGCCCCGCCGCTCCAAATGCTACCCCCACCGCCAGACCCTCAGGGATATTGTGCAGCGTTACCGCCAGCATGAGCAGGGTGCTGCGCTTCCAGCTGGTCGGTATACCTTCGGTATCCGCATCCGGATAACCGAGGTGCAGGTGTGGCAGCAGGCGGTCCACCGTCCACAGCACGGCTCCACCCAACAGGAATCCTACCACCGGGGGCAGCCACACCGGAAGGTTTCCACCCCGCGATAATTCAACCGATGGCGCCAATAACGACCAGTAAGCCGCCGCGATCATCACGCCAGCCGCAAATCCAAGCATGGCATTAAGGAAACGGGTGCTCACATTCCTGGTCAAAAACACCGTGCCCGCCCCGAGTGCAGTGATTGCCCAGGTGAACAGGGTGGCGACTAATGCCTGCATCACAGGAGAGAGGGTTAAGAAGGTATTCATCATCCGGAGACCGCCTGTAGATTGAGGTTGTTAACCCGAAAATTAACCCTTGAATTATATTGACAATATCCGCTGTTGGCTAGAGAAAATGTTGTATTGGTTGACTCTTGGAAAGAAAAATCAGGTTAAATTTATTTTAGCAACCCCCCAACCAGAATTTTCATGTTGTAGGGGCAGCCCTCTCTAACCCGAGTTATTCCAAACCCACTCCCCGCGCAATAAATTTCCCCCTCCTCATCACTCGATCGCGATCCGCCTGATATATTTTTCGTCGATCGTTGCATCTCTCACTAACATGAGGTATCCAAATCCATTTCCCCCCGCCCCATCCCTCAAACGCTACCCGCCTGCCCTATCCTATTCACTTGCCGCAATACTCCTCGAATAATGCCGGCGAGCCTTGGCACGGTTACCGCACGATTCCATCGAGCACCAACGCCGTGAATGGTTTTTACTCACATCCATGAACAGGTAACCACAGCCCCGGTCATCTTCGCATTCCCGCACTCGCTCCACCTTATCGGAGGTAAGCAATTCCGCCGCTGCAAACGCCACCTCCCACAAGATAATTTCCGATCCTTCTCCATCAGGTTTCCATTCCCAATGGAAAGTCGTCTCATCTAGCACCAATTGCCTGTGAGTAGTCGCTTCCTGTACCAGACTGTTCAATTGTGCCAGGTCATTTGAGGAGATTGGCCTGCCGTTGTAGCGGTCGGAGAAGATATGGTAAATCGCCTCCCTTGCCTGGATTGCCGATAAGTACGCTTGTTGGGTTAGCTCGGGATACTTATTCGCTAAGCGTGACAGTCTTTTAGTCGTTTCTTCCGACAGCACCCCCGCTGCCAGGCCCCAATCTAATAGATCTGAATAGTCATTCAGATATTCTATCGGATTCTCACTGGCATGCCAGTTGCTGGTGTTGGCGAAATCCAGGCACAGGTTTCCCGCATCAAAATCAAATGAAATTTTACTCATCTTTCTCCTAACCTTCTAAAACATCTTGACAGGTTATATTTATTATGCTAATATATAACCATCAAAATAATTATAGCAGGTTACTAAATTAGTGTCAAGAGTAACCTGTACGGATAAAGGTTAGAAAGATTTATTGAGAGGTGTGAAATGTTTAGAATAGGATTTGATCCCATGTTGGACGCTGAGCTGCGCAATCGTGAGTTGATCAAGGCAGTCGAGCAATACCAGTTGGTGAATGAAGGGTTGTCACACAATCATAACAAGAACTCGTGGTGGTTTAAGGGTACTTGCCCTGATTGGTAATAGAATGGCCACCTTGGGTGCCAATCTCGAAGCTCGCTACGGTGAAAAACTGGATTTGCAGGACAATCTAAATTCAGCAAGCAACCCCGAGGGTTGCACCTCCTAGGAAAAATACCATGAAATCTCGGATTTGGTTAGCTTTATTCACCCTATATATCGCCTGGGGTACCACTTACCTGGCAATTCGTTTCGCCGTAGAAACCATCCCTCCATTTTTTATGACCGGGACGCGCTTCCTGGTGGCCGGGGTTATCCTGTATATCTGGCGCCGGCTGGCAGGTGACCCGGCTCCCACCCGTATTCAATGGCGATCAGCTGTAGTCATTGGCACCTTATTATTGGTGGGAGGAATTGGTGGCGTCAGCCTGGCAGAAAAATATGTACCTTCAGGCATCGCTGCCCTGGTTGTGGCTGCCACACCCTTATGGGTTGTGCTGATCTCTGCATTGCAGTCGGGTGGTGACCGCCCAAGCGGGCGCTCCATGGCGGGTGTCTTACTTGGAATTGTTGGTATTTTTATCCTGGTTGACCCATTCAAATCGACAGGACCACAAGCTGGTAATAATCTCTTGGGTATTGCCCTCATCCTGCTGGCAACACTATTTTGGTCCTTGGGGTCGATTTACAGTCATAAGGCACAGCTACCCACCTCGCCCCTCCTGGGTTCTGGGATGGAATTACTCACAGGCGCTGCCGGGTCGTACATGATTGGATTGTTGATGGGAGAGACCCGTCAGCTGGTTATCTCTGCCATTAGCCTGAGATCTTTGTGGGGGTTGGGCTATCTCATCCTGGTCGGATCACTGGTTGGATTCGTGTGTTATACCTGGCTGTTGCGGGTAGCACCCACCCCGCTGGTGGTTACCTATGCCTATGTCAACCCACTGGTGGCGGTGTTCCTGGGTAGCTTGGTCGCCGGTGAGTTACTCACCCCCCGTATTCTAGTCGCTGCTCCGCTGATTCTGGCGGCAGTTGGTCTGATCCACATGCGTCAGTCGAAAAGAGCACCGCAGCAAGTCGCTGCATTGGTTGTCCAGGCACCTGCCGGAGAAGACTAAACGGTTATTCAGCATGTTAAGATGTTCTTCTTTACTGGAATAATAAAACAGGACGGGCGGAGAGCAACTTTGATTTGGTTGAGTTCAAACCCGTCCTTAATCTCCTATCTGACTGCCGAAGAATATTTTTCTGATTGGTAAAGTGTGCTTTTTCCCCTTAGCCCTGAAATACTTCGCTTTGCCGGATTGTTGTAGGGGCACGATATATCGTGCCCCTACAAATATTTCTTCAAATAGCTAGATCAATTTGGCAGACTACCTAATACTCCATGTTCATCGCCACCCTGACTTCCAATAGGGTTTCCTTACCCACGCTGCGTGCCTGCTCTACGCCCAGGTCGAGCACGCTGCGGATATATCCCATGTCCTGCTCCAGCTCTCTCCGCCTGAGGCGTAATGGACGCAGATATTCGTTCAGCGCTTCGGTTAACCACACCTTCAACTTTTCCGCCCCACCATCACCAACCCTATCCGCTATCCTTACAGGTGCATCCCCCGTGCAAAAGCTGATCAGGTTGATCAGATTAGCCACCTCCGGTCGGTTTGTCGGGTCATAGGTTATCTGCCTCTCTGCATCCGTCTTTGCTCTCCTGATCAACGCTGCGGTCTTGTCCTCAGTGGCACCGAGCTCGATGGCATTATTCCTGCTTTTGCTCATTTTCTTCGCTCCGTCCAGCCCAAGGATGAGCGGACTTTCACTCAATAGCGCCTGGGGTTCCGGGAACACTGCCTGACTGGGGGCGAAGCGTTCGTTGAACCTGCGGGCAATCACCCGCGTCAGCTCCAGGTGGGGCAGCTGATCCTTCCCCACCGGCACCACATTGCCTTTGCAGAACAGGATATCCGCCGCCTGGTGTACTGGATAGGTGTACATCCCGGCATTGATCCTTTGCTGACCGGCTTCCGGGATCTCTTCTTTGACCGTTGGGTTGCGGTTCAGCTCTGCGATCGTCACCAGCGTCAAAAAGGGCAGCAGCAGCTGGTTCAGCTCAGGTATGTGGCTGTGTGGGAAAATGAAGGTTTTTCCTTCACCCGGGTGCATTCCCGCTGCCAGGTAATCGATGGTCAGCTGCCGCACATTTTCAGCGATGGTCGCGTAGCTCTCCCGGTCGGTCAGCACCTGGTAGTCGGCAATGACGATGTACGATTGCACTCCCAGTTGCTGTAGCCTTACCCGGTTTTGGATCGATCCAAACAGGTGTCCAATATGCAGTCGCCCGGTGGGTCGATCGCCGGTTAACACCCGGTAATTCTCAGGGTGCAGGATTAAATCTGCCTCGAGTGCCTTGCTTCTTTTGATTGAGGCATCATAGGAACCATAATCTATTTCACGTGAATCTGTCATCTTGTCTTAACTTTTTTAGCCTCTGTTCTACCAGCGAATTGCTTTTGAACTATCTATTTGTAGGTTTTCTTGTATGACACCCTGGTTTCTCAGGTCTTTTATATTTATGAGCTTTGTGTCCTTAGTGTACTTTGTGGTTATCCGATTTATTAGATGGGCACTTCTTCCCACCCCTGCGGAAACATTGGAATGCTCCATTCCTCCGGTGGCAGCCAACCCTCCCAGCCATCGCAGAATGGTGCTTCCTGCGCGTTGAGCCTCGCAATCACCCGCTCCCCTTCGGCACGGATCGCCTGTGCCTGCTCCGATGTATATACACCAATCCTTTCAGCCTCTGCGAACTCGTCCTCATCCTTCCAACGCCAGTCCGATAAGTCGGGGCTGATGACGATATCCAGGATCTGGTCCATCGAGTCGTAACCACAGCTTTTTCGCCGAAGGGGTTCCTGCAGATGAACATACCAGTAACGTTGGTTTCGCTGACCTGCCTCCCACATGACGTCGACAGAGTGCGCTTTGCCTGGCTCGACCAGGCTCAGCACGTCGGTGTCCAACCATTCGTCATCCACCAATTGGACCCGCGGGGTCAACATATCCTGGACTGTCGGTCTGCGCCTCCATCTTTTGATCGGTGTCCCTGCCCGCCAGTAAACTGCCACCAGCGCGACTGAATCGCGCACCACGTATACCGGGCACGCCCACCACAGTTCCCCTTTCCAAACCCCCCGCATCACGATGATATCGCCGAAGCCCCAATGGGTAGGCATAACTCCACTCTGGAATAATTGATCAAGCCTTGTTCATCGGCAAGTTGGTCCCGCAATATGGGCAGTTTGCCGACTGTGGTCCGGTCCACTTCACCTCGTGCCCTCGGATGGGTCCGTTGCAGTTCGGGCAGACCTGGGGCAGTAATTCGATGCGATGCTCTGGAGTGACATAAGCAGCTGAAGTTGGGCCAGAATCAGTTGGCATACTTCCTGTGTTTTCTGTTTCAGCCACTGCCTGCTCCTCATAGGCATCGGGCACGAAGCGTTGCAGCACACCTTCGTAGATCGCACTGATCGCAAGCAGAACCAGGATCCCCGGGAAAATCGAGTTCCTCGTGATTAAGATATACAGCCCCACCACCCAGATCACCACATGCAGGCTGCGCCAGATCCCCACCAATTCTTTTTTTGATCTTCTTCTGCTCATTTTCACTCCTTGATTAGTTTTGATCGGGAAACTTGGTTATTACTATACATCAAGTCTTGGAAAGAGCAAAGAAATTGGGCTGAGTTTCGTCCGATTATTACCTTGAGGTGATTCTAACTTTTAGAAAAGGCAAAAATAGTCCATCATCCCGCAAAACCTGACCAAAGGGAAAGCATAATGAGCACTATACCCACCAGTGTAACAGAAAAACAATTTGAAGACTATATTCGTCCCCATCTGCGGGTAGCCCAACGGGGGTACGTCTGTGAAATCGCGCTCTACAAAGTCTTCAACTATATCCTGTACCGCTTACATACAGGCTGTCAGTGGGAACAATTGCCCGTGAAGCGCGAAGCAGAAAGTCAAGCCGTAGAAATAAGCTGGCAAGGGGTCTATTACCATTTTCGTAAATGGAGTGCCGACGGGAGTCTGGAAAAAGTGTGGCAGACGAGTATTCAGATCAATCACGAGCACCTAGATTTGACGCACATCAACTTGGATGGCAGTCATACCCTTGCCAAAAAGTGTGGGAAAGCGGTGGCATATCAAGGGCGGAAGCGTGCCAAAACGTCGAATATTCTGTCCCTGACTGATGCGCACGGCTATATTATTGCGACCACAGGGATCGTGGCAGGCAATCATCTTGATGCCTTTGCCTTAAAATCCCATCTGCAAGAAGCTTTCAAATTCCTTAATCGACAAGGGTTCAATTTAGCGTGAACCTATTTCAATGCGGATAGTGCCTTCGACACCCGCGAGGCGCGCAAGGTCTGCTTTAACTATGAACTTATTCCTAACATCGCTGAAAACAAACGCCATCGCAAGACGACCAAGCGCGGGCACAAACGGCTCTTCAATATCGAAATTTACCAATGCCGCTTCACCGCTGAAGGACTTTTGCTTGAATTTAACAAATTTCGCGCACTGCTCGTGCGCTATGATTTTAATGCCACGCCTTTTCTGGGAGCGCATTATCTTGCCTTTGCGATGATTAATTTTCGCCATCTCTTTGCAAAACTAAAAGCTTGAATCACCTCTTATAAAAACCGCCCTCATTACTGAGGGCGGCTTCGTGATTATAAGTCAGTTCCTTATCCTTCTACTTCAACTTGAAAACCACCGTAAGCCATTCGCTTCATGTCAAAAGGAATCGGCATATTTTTTTGTCCTTCCATCTGCTTGCTCATGTCTTCCATCACTTTAGCATTGACCTCATCTCGATGTTCTTTGGATTTAAAGACTATGAAAGAAAACCAAACTGTATCCTCACTTGTTGCTCCAGTCATTTCAGGAAATGCACGTGCTTTTTCACCACCCATTTCCTGTGGAACAAGGTCATCACCTCGACATTCATAGTATTCAAGCGCACCATTCTTTATCCACGTATCGCGGCCGCCTTCTGCCATTTTCTTGTATTCTTCAGCTTTGTCTTTTGGAACTACAAGTACAAATCCGTCTACATATTTTGCCATAATTTATTCACCACCTTTCTAATAGCTATTTTCGCTATTATATTAGCATTTACCAAAATCAACCATAATGCATATTTCTTTGAAATAGTAGCAGAACAAGATATAACCCTGGATTTTGAGGTTATTTTGCTCCACCTAATGGACTCGTTCAGAACCAATTCAGTTGCTCCAAGTCTCTAGTAAAAGATTAAATCAGCTTCTTAAATAAATGGTATCCACTTGGGCACTTTGCGCTGATACTCTTCCCACTCACCCCCAAATTCCATCTTCAGGGCTTGCTCCTCCCTGTGTGCCCTGAAGATCAGCCCGAACATCATCACCGCGATACCCAGCATCGTCCAGGTTAGATACATCAGCAAGCCGCCCCATCCCACCAGGATTACCGCCAGGTACATGGGATGTCTTATGAATGCATATGGTCCTTGTGTGACGAGTTGATGGTTCTGATGCAGCCTGACCCCAAACCCGGTCGAAGCGTTGAAGTTTTCGCCGAGAGTTCGCAATCCCCATATATACAAAGCCAGGCTTCCAAAATATACCGCCGCACCCACCACCAGCATAACCAGCCGCAGTATCCATGGCAGTTTGATGGGAATAGGCTTCCAGAACAGGTAGCCAATGATCACAAATATCACCGTGGCTATCACCAAATAGCGTGATCGCAGCACCTGCCTTGCTAAGCCGGTTGTATGACCAGTGGGGCGTGTTTGCGCCAGCAGTATATTGTAAATTGCATAAGCCAGCGTTCCCAGGCCGGCCAAAGCCCCCAGCCATTGCAGCACCGATTTGAAAGTCTCAATCTGAGCAGGCATAATTATTGCGTGTAGTCGAATGGTGCATGAAAAACTGCCATTCCTGAACGACCTGTTGTAATTATGGAATTAGTTAAAACTGTAATTACTCACCGTCTCATGTTCAGGTCAAAGAATCCGCTTAAATCATCCATATTATGTATTGTTTTATCCGATAACCTGTACCAGGTGTGCTTCCTGGCATCCGTTATTTTATCCGTTGACCGAGAATCAGACGCCAATATTTCTACAAAAACAGCTCTTTGTTATGTTATTTCGCGTTTTTCGCCTCCTTTTGCTCTGTTCGTGTTCCAAATCCTTTCTCATGTGAGTAGTTACTTAAAACTACGTGATACTTTGTTCTAAACATGATTCAAATTCACTCACAAGTTGATGAATAACATTTGTAGCCGCGCAGGGGAGGGATTTGAAATGTGACACATGGGATTCCTCCCTGCGCAGCTATGGGATTTTTACAATAGGCAATTGAAATCAGTCGTATTTTCCAGATAGGATTTATCCTCACACGGGCAAAAATACCTCTCTATAAATTATATGAAAAGCTTTTATTAAGCTGTGAGCAGTTATCATGATTCTAGTATGAATCGAACCTACATACCAGCCCATCAGAGGTGGGTAGGTTAAATAAAGACAGCGATTGGGTTTATACCATTCGCTGTCTATTCGTAAATTATAAAGAGTTAACTATCGCAGACCACTGTCACTCAGCATAAGCGGATATAGATACCTGAAACCAATGATGGTAAAGATTGCCCCAGCATACGTAATTTCGTAATAATCCGGGAGTGAAAGCGATCCAAGCAGGATTGCATACGTTCCCACCGACTCGCCTTCCACGCGCACCAGGTTACCGCTGAACGCATCCCCTGATAGAAGTGAGCCCACCGTAACTTGGAATGTCAATTCGGGGTCAGTCTGACCATACACTTTGCTCTGGGCGTCTGCAACGATGGTGATCGCCCGCCGAGTGATCTCGTCACTGACAGTACCGGTTACTCCATCGTAGTTACCGGTAACATCGCTGAAGATCCATGGGTCATCAGGGTAGCTGGCAATCTCAGTGTGAGCTGTTCCAGATAGGTCGAGACCGATCAGCGGCTCGCCCAAAACTCCGCTGCAATTACCCTCAGCGGTATGTATCTGGCGGTCATATTCCACCACGTAACCCTCAACCACGCACACCGCCTCCGCTTTGGTGATCACGATTTCAACTTCGCCGCTCTGGTCGTTGTAGTTGCCGCTGCCTGCAAGGATCCAGCTCGCCGTTCCACCGGGCACGTCCCTAAAAATCTCGCCCAGGTTGAGTGTGCCAGGGTCCTCGCCGCCGATACCTGAGCATGAGCCGGTTGCGCCATGGAAGGCTGCATCGTATACGCCGGAATAACCTGAGATCTCGCACACCGCCTCCGCCCGGTTGATCACGATTCCAACTTCGCCGCTTTGGTCGTGGTAGTTGCCATTTCCAGTAAACGTCCAGCTCGCCGTCCCGCCGGGCACATCCTTAAAGGTCTCGCCCAGGTCGAGTGTGCCTGGGTCCTCGCCGCCGATACCTGAGCATGCGCCGCTAGCTCCGTGGTAGGCTGCATCGTACACGCCTGAATAACCGGAAATATCACACAAAGCGTCCGCCGGACTGATCACAATTCCAACCTCGCCGCTCTGGTCGTTGTAGTTGCTATTTCCTGCAAACGTCCAGCTCGCTGTCCCACCGGGCACGTCCTTGAACGTCTCGCCTAGGTCGAGTATGCCGGGGTCCTCGCTGCCGATACCTGAGCATGTACCGGTTGCTCCGTGGTAGGTAGAATCGTATACACCGTCGAAACCCGAGATCTCACACAAGGCGTCAGTCGAACTGATCAAGATTTCTACCTCGCCGCTCTGGTCGTTGTAGTTGCCATTTCCTGTAAACGTCCAGCTTGCTGTGCCACCGGGCACATCTTTGAATGACTCGCCTAGGTTGAGTGTGCCGGGGTCCTCATCGCCGATACCTGAGCATATGCCGGTTGCACCGTGGTAATCGGCATCGTACACACCCGAATAGCCTAAAATATCGCATAACGCCTCTGCCAAATCGATCACGATCTCCACGCTGCCGTTGGCATCGGTATAGTTACCGGTCACGTCGCTGAAGCTCCAGTTCACCGTTCCACCAGGCGCCTCAGTGTAGGAACCGCCCAGATCAAGCCCCTCCAGTGGCTCGCTAAAAACCCCGCTGCATGTACCGGTTGCTCCGTGTGGGTTCCCGTCATACACACCGTTGTAACCATCGATCACGCATATCGGTTCCGCCCTGCTGATAGTGAGATACTCTCCAACATAGTTCAGCTCATAATTATCAGTTAGTGCCAGGTTGCCCTGGTTGATGGTATATTGACCCGCGTCCTCACCCGGATCGCGGATGAGAGTGCCGGTGAAGACATCATTGAATGCCAAAGTGGGAGTATAGGAGTAGGTGAAAACGGGGTCAGGTTCGCCAAAAACTTTGGATTGTGGGTCGGCATTGACCGTGACGCTTAATTGTTCGACCGTCACTTCTCCGTATGTACTGCTCGGGGTATAAAACGTATCTCCACTGTAATCTGCCGTGATCCCGTGCGTTCCACCGTCTACCCCGCTGGGCGTGTACACTGCCGTGCAGGTGGCTACCCCATCAACGTCTGATAGCTGACATGGATTAGGAACAAATGAACCTGAGCTATCGCTGCTCCAATTGACGGTTCCACTGGGCGTAGGGTCACCAGAGAGATGGGTTACAGTCGCCACACACGCAACGCTGTCCCCGTAAGGTACCGCTGAGCCATCACCACAGGAAATGGCTAATGATGATGTGTATGAATAGTAAACAGTGATCTGCATGCTGTCCACAACCGCCTGCCGGGAATTATTTCCGTTATTATCCCGGTTTGCAGCCAGGGCTACCCCAAAATCTGGTGAGTTGATATCAGAAGCCAGCCAGGTTGTGCCCCACAGGTCTCCCTCACCACCATATGTAGCTACGGTAAACACCGTTGGCCATGCAGTGACCAGGTCGGCTTTATTATCCCCAACGATAGAACCATCTTTTTCCAGGCTCACCACATTATCAACCACATTCGGGTTACGCGATTCAGACATCCGGTTGATATTTACTTCTATGCCCGTGATGGTCGCGTCTGCTGGGATGTTAAAGCCGTACTGTGTACCTTGCAGGTAATTTGAATAGATATGCAGGTGGTACAGCGTGACGTAGGCATAGGGTGCGCCTGGGGCAGTGATGTTGCCCGGGTCGGTCCACGCCTCTGTACCGGTACCTGTTCCGTTACTGCCTGACCCGGCATGATAAGGTCCATCCGTGTAAGCCAGGGCGGATGATACGGGCAGGGCAATGAAGATCAGGATGATAATAGCAAATGTTAATGCGCTGGTAAGGATTGCCTTAAATGGTTTCATAATACATTTCTCCCGTAAATATAATAGTTACCGAAAAAAGTATAACGGCTGTTTGCCTCCAGGCAACTTACACCTATGAAATGTTTAGCACTATTGGTAATCTCTACAGGGTAAAGCAACTTACACATTTGCAAGGTTGGTTAGATCGTAGCCTTATTCCATCCAGAATAGTTCGCCTTAATTGATTATTACCTCTTTCATGAGCGAATTTCCCAGAAACAGGAAAAGTTTGGGATAGAGCCCGATCCCCGAATATTAAAAAAAGACCAGCGATCAGCTTGCTGATGATCGCCGCTCTTCCTTATGATATAAAGCTGGTATAAACTCTACCAATTATCGGCAGGTTACGGTGAAGTCTTCACTTCTGGACAACCTGAATATTTATCCGAAATTACCTTTTTCCCGCTGGTTACCGCCGCCGTCCGGCAGGCTGTGATGAGGAACTCCCGGTGTTAAACAGCTCCGCACTCAGCTTGTAGCCCACCGCTTCGAGGCGTGGAGAGAACATCGGTCGTATACCGGTCGGTTTAAAATTCCCGATAACTTCACCTTCTGGTGTGACGCCCGTCTGTTCATACTTGAAAATGTCGCTCATCACAATCGTATCCCCCTCCATCCCGGCAACTTCAGAAATAGCGGTGATTTTACGCGGACCATTCCTTCAGACGCGACTGGTGAACGATCAGGTCGACCGCAGACGCAATTTGCTGGCGGATCACCTTCAACGGCAGTTCCATCCCCGCCATGAGCACCATTGTTTCCAGGCGCAGAAGGGCATCGCGCGGTGTGTTGGCATGCAAGGTGGTCAGCGAGCCATCGTGACCGGTGTTCATCGCCTGCAACATATCCAGCGCTTCACCCCCACGGCACTCACCGACGATGATCCGGTCGGGGCGCATACGCAAGGCATTCCGCACCATGTCGCGGATGGTTACCTGGCCCTTGCCATCGATGTTGGGTGGTCTGGCTTCCATCCGGATGATATGTTTTTGGTCCAGGCGCAGCTCTGCAGAATCTTCAATCGTCAGCACGCGTTCAGTCTCAGGGATAAAACTGGAGAGCACGTTGAGCAGGGTTGTTTTGCCCGAGCCAGTACCTCCTGAGACAATGATATTCAATCTACCCAGCACACACGCCCTCAGGAAGTCGGACATCATCTTCGTAAGTGTATCGAATTCAATCAGGTTATCAATGGTCAGTTTCGTTTTGCTGAATTTTCGGATTGTTAGCATGGGTCCATCAATCGCTACCGGCGGGATCACCGCATTCACCCGCGAGCCGTCGGGCAAGCGTGCATCGACCATTGGACTATCGCTGTCAACCCGGCGCCCGAGGGGTGAAATGATCCTCTCGATCACGCGCAAGATGTGGCTATCATTATCGAACTTCACGTTGGTCTCAATCAGCTTGCCATTCCGCTCGATATACACCAGTTTCGGGCGGTTGACCATCACCTCGCTGATTTCCGGTTCGTCTAACAGCGGCTGGATGGGACCAAACCCGATTAAATCATCCAGGATCTCTCGAAATAGTTGAATCCGCAGGCTTTCTGGCAGTTTTAAACCGGTTTGTTCGTACGCCTTGTTCAGGCTTTCCTTGACCAGTGTATTTCGTTCTTCAGATGTTGTGGACACCTGGTTGAATTCGCGCGTAACAGAATTTATTAAAAATGCTTTTAGCTTTTGAATATTTTTTTCCAGTAAAAAGGAGCTATCGGGTTCTATAGGTTTATCCATACGCAGTCTCTCGCCTATTCCGCTTGTTCATTGAGTTCTTTGACTGGCATCAGCCAAATGATGTGTTCACGATTTACCACCAGGAAGTCGCTGTCGTAAAGCGTCGCCCCTTCCGGGCTATATATTTCTGCATTGGTCACGGCGATAAAGCGATAGTCTTTATTTAGCTCGTCGCTCAAGCGCTCATCCTTTCGCACGTGTACATAGCCCCGGATGTAGTAAGTTGGGGTCTGAATATGGGTTAGAATTTTATCCTTGGTGATAATGTCAGTGAAAAATTTTCCCTTGTCATCAAATTCAAGCACCATCTCTTATCTCCATGATCACCCTAAAATGAATCTTTTGACGAGCTATGGATAGCTCGTAGGAACGCTCACCTGCTTATTCCCGCGTAATACGCTGCCATTGATTGGCACTTAACATCCCCCATTTGGTTTGCATATATTATGCCATATTTGATGCGGTGGTTCAGAGTATTTATGTAACTAATCACACATTTTATGTATGATCAAATTAGTTCGACCAACGTACAGTCCTTACCTTAATCTTCCTCCCCTAAAAACATGCTTTTTTGTTTTCGTTGCCTAGCGAACTGTTTTTGTAAGCGTGGTGGGGGAGGCGGGAGGGGGTATGCCGTTTTTTATGTCTCTATAAAAGGAATGAACGCCTCAAATGTTGAATGTGTATAGGTTAATTATCAATTGGTGAGTAATTACGGTTTTATAAATTTCGCTTTGTCTGTCATTCCTGATTGTTCAAATACGAGACGACAAGTTAAATAGAAATAATATCCACCGTGCAGCCGTCCCAGATTTTTACGGCCCAATACTTAGCTTAAAAATATTCCCCAGCGCGTTAACGCCCACACATTTCCCTGCGGGTCTTGCTCGATATCCACAATCCAGCCGTATGCGGCGATGTCTGTGGTAATGGGCTGCCAATCCAAACTGTCGCGCAACGTGGTGAATTCTCCTCCCAGCACAATCTGACCTGTCGGCAGTACGCTCATCGCATAAATACCCCCGGTGAGTGGCGGGGTTGCGACTCGGTGCCACTGCGTATTGTCCCAGCGGAATAATGCCCCACGTAAATCAGATTGATCGCGGCTCACCTCGATCCCCCCGACCCAGATCGTTCCGTCGCTTGCCTGGCTCAATGCATATAAATGGTCGGCGCCGGGCAGCACCGCACTTGTCCAGGTTGTGCCATCCCAGTGGAACACCATCGCCCCCAGGTCCGATCCCCCCGCAGCATACACGTTATCAGCGCCCACTGCAAGCACTGCATTCAACCCGCAGTTGCATTCTGGAAATGCGTTTTCTTCCACCAGTTCCTTCCCATTCCAATGCAGCGCATAAGGGCTGTTCTTTCCATCGACGCCCTTCATCACCCCCACCATCCATACATCATTGTTTGAATAGGCATCCACGGCATACAGCACCTGTGTCGATCCGCCGGGTCCCTCTCCAGGTCCGTGGTAGGGAAGTACTTCGCTCCATGCATTCCCATCCCACTTGATCACGGCAGCCCCATCACCAACCGACCAGCCGCTGGTCAGGGCGGAAATACTCACATCATATAATGCATGAGTGGTTGGCGAGCTCGTCTCCTTCCATTCCACCCCCACCTTGTTAAACATGATCCCATCATCCCCCACTGCCCAGGCTTGCCCACCTGGGCTGTAACTCAATGCACTCAATGGGATGGTGTATGAGATCTGGCACAATCCCACTGTTCCAGCCGCATCCTGGCAGACCCATCGGTTGGGAGATGTGACCGCATTCCCGAAAAATGGGTTGGGTATGAGCTTATAGCTCGCCAACACTTCTTCGGATGCCTTGATGCAGGCCTCGTGATCCGCTCCTGGGCTAACCGTATAGCAGGTCTGGTCCTCTCCTTCTCCGGTGCAGTAGCTGGCGTATAGCAGCTCTCCTGCCTGGCTTGCCCGTGCGATCTGGAAAGTGGTTGCGCCAATCGGTCGGCTGTACTGTTCCACCTCATACCCTTCAACGCCTTTCCCCACCGATGGTTCAAGCCTGCAGTCGTAAATTGCCCGGTTGCTGAGCGAATAACCCATATAAGACGTGGGGTAGTATGAATTGAGCGTCCAGGCAGTTGGGTCGTACTCCATCGACACCAGGTTGGTGGGCTTCGGTTGGTCGGAGTAGGTAGGTCGGTCGATCAACTTATCACGCGTGAGAATGATTGGCGATGATGCTCCGCTTCCGGTCGGTATGCTCATCGGTGTGGGGGTATTCCGTGGCGTGCGCGTCGGTTTTGGAGCTGTCGTCGGCGCAGGCGTCCAGGTGGGCAGCATCAGGTTGCGTGGCGTGTTGCTGGGAGGGATCTCTGTGGGTGGCGCAAGCGTCGGCGTGGTTGTAGCTGCCGGCGCGGCACAGCTCGCCAGGAAAAAACTGATCCCCAGGATAACACAACAGATCCGCTTCATGCATTGCCTCCGAGCTGCCTGCGGATCATTTCGGCATTCTTTTGAAGCTCATCAGCCGGTGGTCGTGTAAAATAGGATGGGCGATCGTGCAGGTGATGTCCATCTCCGGCATAGCGTGGGACGACGTGTAGGTGGACGTGCATCACTGACTGTCCGGCGCTTTGCCCATCTGCTAACAACAGGTTTACTCCTTCGCATCGAATGCCGCTCGATCGTATTGCCGCATCAATCCGCTGGGCAACTTGCAGCATATGTCCGGCAGCAGCTTCATCCAGCTCAGCCAGCATGGCGGCATGTTCAATCGGCACCACCAGCACGTGCCCTGGGTTCACCGGGTGGATATCCATAAATGCCGCGCACAGTTCGTCTCGGTAGACGATATTAGCCGCCACCTTACCTGCCAGGATGTCACAAAAAATGCACGGTTTCATTGGCACCATCTCCGAGTTAATCGCGAATAATTTCTCATAACTAATAGCAATTTATCCAATCACCGCTGCCTGCAATGCAGAACCAATATCATCCGCGATCATCCGCTGCTTGCTCTTCTCGATGCCGTAGCTTGGTCCTGCCTGCAGGTAGGATGGAAACACCCTCCTACCGCGATAGCTGAACTCGCCCCCCCGTATCTTGTAGGTGGACCCTGCCGGGACTACCCGCGGTTCCCCTTGTCGCCTGGCTATTGCGTTCATCGCTTTGATCGCCACATCACCCATCAGCAGGTATGCCCTCGCGTTGGTGAACAGCTCGATCTCGCGCTCCAATATGGATGAGCAGTGTGCGACTGTGCTGCTGGCCACAGAATAACCATATTTCCCGCATTTGACCGCCGTTGTCAGGTAAATTCCAAGATGCAACAGGTCCTGGACGGTTGTCACCTCAGCGCCGGCTTCCTGGAAAGCCTGGACAGTGGTGCGGGCGAACAGCGCCTCGCAGGAACCATAGTAATAGTCCTTTGCTTCCGTCGGGGCGGTTTCTGAGATGAGTATGATCTTGATCGTTGTGGGGTCGAGGTCTACTTCGGGCACCAGATAGCTTTCCTGCCGCGCTTCAGAGCACGGGAAATCAATACATTGGACGTAATCACTGATTCGCATGACTCAATTCCTCCTTCACCTCCGTAAAATGGGCAGGAACGTCCGGTAATACACAAATTCATACGCTCCCATATCCACGCTGTAATTTTGTGACCTTACGTTGCCATCATAATCTATCAGCGGCGCCAGTGCTCCATCCCCCTGGTTGATGGCTGGAGAGCCGGCTGAAAGGTGATAATCACCGGTCGTTGGGTCGACGAAGGTCGGGTCCTGGCTGATGCTGTGTTCCTGGATGCTCGGGAAACCGCAATATTCGTAGCGCTGCCCGTAGACGTCATTGTAGTCCATATCCTGCCAGCCAGCATTTTCGACAAAAACTCCGCATTCTCCATTATTGGCGACGATATTATTGCGCAGGCTAAACACGGGTGGTTCAACCTGCTCCGTCTGCGGGAACTGCACCTGTACACCTCGCAGTAAGTTCCTCACAATACTATTGTTGGTCATAAGGATGTCGTTATTCTCAATCAACCGCACCCCTATCCCCGAATTTTCCGCAATGACATTGTTCGTCACCGTCACCGGATTGGTTACGTCGCTGATGCACAGCGCCGAACGCTCATCTGGTCCTTTATTCGCCTCGATCCAGTTGCTATCGATCATGGCAGGCGACGATACGTATAGCCCGCTGCCCTCGAAACCGCTCTTCAGTAAATTATCATGGATCAGGTTTCCCCTGATCACCACCACCGTATCCAATCCTGTTGTATGGATCCCTGCCCCTTGACCATTGGGCTGGTCGGACAGGCTGTTGTAGGCGATCGTATTGGAGATGATCGCTGCCTCCACGTTCCACCCTACATAGATCCCCCCGCCTTCCGTCTGGGCAGTATTGGACAGTATCGTATTATTCCGGATAAGGGCTGGTCCTGAGGCAACGTAAATTCCACCTCCTGCGTTGGTGTCATCTCCTTCCACCGTGATGACACTGTTGGAGACGATGCGGTTATTCACGATGGCTGGTGTGGCGCCGCGTCCGATATAAATCCCGCCGCCTCGTCGGTATGCCTTGTTATTCGTGATCAGGTTATCCCTCACCGTTGGTGAACCGTCGAATATGCGTATCGCTCCCCCAGGATAATAGAACATTCCTGGAGAATACGCTCCGCTGCCACCGGTAAGAGTAAACCCACCCAGGCGTACATCCGTGTCCACCAATACTGCCACGTATGCACCCGGTGATCCTGTGGCGCTCAGGATCGTCTCATAAGCATCAATATCCCGTATGGAAAAATCGGGTGAATAGCCCCCCAGCAGGCTGCTGATATTTTTGGTGATGATCACCGTCGCCGAAACCCCCATGGCGATGCTGGGGTCGTACATCACGCCGGAATACCTGCCCCCTGCGACGTGGATGTAATCCCCCGCCTGTGCCACTCGGATGGCACGCTGGATAGTCTGGCAGGGAAGGCGGCTATCCTGGCATTCATTTCCCGCGTCCTCGCCGGTGTTTGAAACATACAGCACCACCGCACTGCGCGCTTCAGTCGTTCCTGCGGTCACTCGGGCAGCTTGCGTTCCTACCAGCCAAATCAGGGCAATTGTCAATACGAACCCGCAAACAGGCACGCATGCCAGCCAAAGGAAGCGCTGCACCCTCATTCTCATCCCCTTGATTTTACACGGTAATCAGATTTATCGCTGGAGAAATTAGGTTGGGGTCATCCGGTTTGTCCTTCAACCGGATTGTCCCAACATGCAATCTTCAACCTAATATTTCCACCACCATCCTGGCTGTCTCCCCCGCATAATTGATGCAATCCTTGATCAACCCCTTTTCCACGAATACCGCCTGACCCTCATCCATTCCCAGGTGCACGCCGGTCAGCTCCAGGCAGCTGGTCGAATGGAATTGGGCTGTAAAACGCTCCACCAGGGTCTGCACTGCCTGGTAGCATGCATCAACACTATCACCGGCTGATGTGCGCCCCAGGGATAACCCGATTGCCATGATTCCTCCCGAAACTGCTCCGCACATCCCTCCTGTGCGCCCCATGCCGCTACAAAAGCCGGTGGCAATCTTCGGGATCAGCTCATTCTGTATATCTTGATGCTCGGCGACCGCCTGCAACACGCTCTCCGCTCAATAATATCCGCTGCTGAACAATTCTATCGCTCGTTTACCTGCGTCATCTGCCATATTTTGCCTAATCCTTTATTCTTTTAACTTATTTGTTATGAGATTCGGTCGAGCCGATGTGTGTTATCTTCATGCGCAGTCGGTTTTTTTCAATCCTTTATTTATATCTTTATTTATTATTGCTTCTCCTTTGTGTTTTTTCTTTATGTCAAAGGTCGTTCGCTTTACCCATCATCGGTTTTATTATATTTATTAGTAATTGGTTCTCCTTTGTGTTTTTTTCCTTCGTGTCCTTTGTGTACTTTGTGGTAATCTTTAGTTTTATAGCACCTCGTATAAATCACACCACTCCGGGTTCATCCCCTCGATCATCTTCACCCGTTGCTTTTTCGAGTACCGCTTAATTTTCTTCTCCCTCATGCGGGCTGCCCCATCATCCTCCACCAGCTCATAATACACCAGCTTTGTCAGGTTCCATGTGCGAGTGAATACGCCCCCATTACCCGATCGGTGCTGCGAAATTCTGCGCTTTAAATTACCCGTCCTCCCGGTGTACAGCAGGCTGTGTCCCTCATCGGTCATGATATAAACGCAGAATTGAAAGCCGTCCATACTCGTCTTTGGCATAGTAAAGAGTGATCAGATAATTATACATTTATTATCTTCATCTCGAACTTACCTGCTTGATAGATTTCTTTCTCCTCCCCCGTTTTCATCTTTTTGAAAATGGGCGAGGCGGGCGAGTCTCGGTCCGGTATGTTTTTCTACCGGACAGCGATCCCTTCTGCTGGAAGGGGTCAGCCGGTATCCATTTTCTCCTCCCCCATTTTCATTTTTTGAAAATGGGGGAGGCAGGAGGGGGTTCTCGATCTTAACTGCTGATACCTAATTTTTTTGATCTGGCTGATAGCTGAAAGCTCAAGGCTGTTTTTGGGCGAGGCGGGCGAGTCTCAGTCCGGTATGTTTTTCTACCGGACAGTGTTCCCTTTAGCTGTAAGGGGGGCACCCTATCTTCTTTACCGTGCGTTTTATTCGTTTACCTGGGCCGTGTGTTATATCCGTTTATCCGTTATAAAATCCGCTTACACAGTTTCCTTTTCCCTCTTTAATGATCAATAATTCCCATCCATTTTCTCCTCCCCCATTTTCGTTTTTTTGAAAATGGGGGAGGCAGGAGGGGGGTCCTGATCTGTATTGAATCCATATAATTAGGCTGATAGCTGACAGCTGAAAACTCAAGGCTGTTGCTTGACACCCTATCTATATCATGATATAATAAGACTATTCCGGTCTAAAAAGACCAATATGCATGATTAGGGTGGATAGATTTTTTGTTGGTTTCTGGTGGGGGTTTCAAACAGAGCCTATTTGTCGGGCGATTATCTTTAAAGTTAAAGATATTACGTGCCTTCATCGCATTAGTGATCCGGCGTAACCATTACGAGACAGGGCACACACTGGTGTGCGATATTAATATTGTACATACAAAGGTACTATTGGTTAACTTTAGGAGAAGCAAAAATGACATATGTAAATGTTCGACATACCGTTCTTGATTATGGAAAATGGCGCCCGTTTTTTGACGCCGATGACACTAGACGTCGTGTAGCAGGTTCTACTGGTGTTAACCAGGTTTATCGTGATGCAAAAGATCCAAATATTATCACTCTGGTTATGCAGTGGGACACTGAAAAGAATGCTCAAAAATTCATGGACGATCCGGCTTTAGGAATAATGATGCAAAAAGCGGGAGTTATGGGTAAGCCTGAAGTGGCTTCAATCATTACAAACGCTTAAGCTCGTTTAAAAATCTGAGTATTTACAAAGCCGTCCACCAAGCGAAATAGTGGACGGCTTTTATTTTTATGAATGACAATTGACGAAATAAATACTAATATGGGTGCTTTGTGGGAGCTCAAAACCGAGTTCTATACGAGCTGCTATTGGGATAAAGTGAAGAATTCCACCAATTACACAACTATTCTTTTTTCCCCGGCTAATAACATAAGATTAAGTACTAATTGCGATCTATTTCCTCCATCAATCACAACATTCCTCTGCCGTTGGCGCTAACTTAACTGCCTTCTCCTCGTGAACAAGAATCCGTCGGTACGTCACCCACACCGCCGAAAGGATCATGACCGCACTATACACCCCCAGTGCCCACATCCCAATGCTGCCGAATAACAGCCCCCCGATGGCTGGTGAAATCACCCGGGTGATATTCTCAACCGCGGTCGAAATCCCCAGCATCCCGCCGATTTCCTCAGGTGCGACCGCTTTTGAGATGTTGCTCGCCAGCAGCGTATTGGCGATCCATCCTCCTCCCGCCAGCGGCAGGATCGCAACCAGCATAATTAGATGGTTGGGGGTTACCGTCCAACCAATATAACCAACCAGCATCGCCCATAGTGATGCTGCGATCAGGCTGCCATCCTTGAAGCGTTTGGTCAGCACTCCAATTCCAACTACCTGCACGATTACGCTGTATAAACCGACGAATGTGAGCACCACGCCGGTGTATAACACACTCAGGTTCAAACGGCGCTGGGCGAGCAAGGCGAACACCATTTGGAACATGGAGAAAGCCATCATCATGAAAAATCGCGCCAGCAGCAGTGGGCCTACTTTTGGTCGGTTGAGGGAATTAATCAATGAAATAAAGCTCAATGAACGTCGCTGCTGGCTTTGTAGTGAAGCACGCCGTTCTTTTGGGAGTGATTCAGGTAGGAAGAAGAAAATGGAAATCAAGTTGAGCAATGCCATGCTGGCAGCAGCAAATGCCGGTATGTTATAACCCCAATGGCTAAGAAACCCTCCCACAGCTGGTCCAATAATGAACCCCAGACCAAATGCGGTTCCGATGACACCAAACCCACTTGAGCGGTTCTTATCGTCAGTTACATCGGTGATGTACGCCTGTGCTACGGTGATATTCCCGCCTGTTGCACCATCGATCATCCGGCTAAGGAACAGAATCCCTAAGATGAATGCGTTAACCTCTTGAGAGCCGACTGCATGTGCCAAAAAAGTCCCTATTGGCGCCGCAAAACCGAGTAGGATATAGCCAACAAATGTCCCCGCCACGCTCAGCAGCAAGATTATCCGCCTGCCATATCGGTCGGAAAGCCGCCCCATCAACGGTGCCCCGACCAGACAAGCCGCCGCGAAAGATGCCACCAGTAAGCCGATCAATAAGGGAGTAGCACCAAAGGTCTCGGCATAATACGGTAGCAACGGCAGAATCAGGCCGAACCCCACCATATCTACAAACACGACGAGAAAAATATTGATCAGACGTCCGGTTTTCATCCCCATTTTTCCCTAAAAAACCCCACACAGTAGTTTCTAAATACTTGCCCGCTGGCTAAGTATTGAAATAGGAACCATTGATCTTTTCAGACGCGTGCAATTCCCGCGCGCCTATACAGACTAGTAACGTCCTGATATTCAAAAGATCTTTTCTTGCTCTATTGATCATCCCTTCTTATCACAGAAGAAATTTTATTGATCCTGATTGTTACTACTCCCCACAAATATAACTAATCGGACATATATTATCATATATGCGCTTGTCTGACAACCCCTGAGTTTGACCCGACCTTCAGATTGCATTTGTAAATTAGCGCTGCCTGCTTAACCCACCCACCTCTCCCCAAACCTACGCTTTCCTTAAATCTTCTTATCCCTCTTGTGGATTAGAACATTTGTGCTATAATTAGACTGCTTTCCTGTAGTTTATTAGAATGAAAGCAGTCGTATACCGGTTGGTCTTTACCGGTAGAAGTGTATTACTCACCGTCTCATGTTCAGGTCAAAGAATCCGCTTAAATCATCCACATTGTGTATTGTTTTATAAGATAACCTGTACCAGGTGTGCTTCGTGGCATCCGTTATTTTTTCCGTTGACCGAGAATCAGCTGCCAATATTTCTACAAAAACAGCTCTTTGTTATGTTTTTTCGCGTTTTTCGCCTCCTTTCGCTCTGTTCGTGTTCCAAGTCCTTTCACCTGAGAGTAGTTACATTAGAATGTAATTACTCACCAAGAGCAAAAACCACATTGATTATGGATAAACCACAGAGCAGATTTCTTCAAAAGACTTCGGAGTGTACAAGTGACCGTGGATTCTGAGAGCGTCCTTTTCGCAATGACCATATGGGTGAGTAGTTACCTAGAATGGTAATTACTCACTAATTTTATGAATATTTATAATAACTCGACCTTCACACAGCTCATACCTCAATACTCCTCCCCTAAAAACATGTTTTTTGTTTTTGGGGGAGGTGGGAGGGGGGTATTCTTTTTTATGCATCTGTATAACAGGATTTATCACCTCAAATTTTTAATGTGTCGAGGTAAATATTCGATGGGTAAGTCGTTACATGGAAGCGTAACTACTCACCCATTTAATGAATATTAATAACAACTCGACCATCACACAGTTCATACCTCAATACTCCTCCCCCAAAAATATGCTTTTTGTTCTCTAACCATCTTCATCACGATCATCCACTAGGTCTTCACAGAACTCATGCATCCTCATTACCATGCAATTATTCTTTCTTTGTAGGTTGGGCCTGTCCGGTTGGTTCTTGAACCGGATAGAGTGCGGTGTTCCTCCTCACGAAACCCAACGATTTCCTTTACCATAAAATTCAATTCCAAGTGCGTAAATATCCAAATATAAACGAAGAAACTTACTTGGTGAAGAATTACCCTGTCATGTAATTACTCACAAATTTGCAATTAAGAAGAAAACCTTGCAAAATATGTGGCAATTGATTCAAAATGCATCCGCTAACCTGTACCTACCGCTTTTGCAGGTAACGGTTACCATCTCTGTTTACCGAGCTTTATTGATCAAGGCCTTCCTTGTCAATTCCGCTATACACCCAACTGCCTAATCCCCTGATCGCCGGATACCGAAGCCTGCAGCGTCTTCTTGCACTCGCTGCGATTTTCTCGGTATGATTGCCGAATTGCCTAATCGCCTGACCCCATATTTGAATTTATTCGTTTTTTCATTTTTTTATTAATAATCCTTCACCCACCTGTAAACAACCACACCGATCACCGCTGCCACCATGATCCAGATACCCACGATGATCACTGCCGCAAGCCTATTCACCGGCTTGCCCTGCGCCAACATCTCTTTGGCTTTTTCGCGGCTCTCCGCCATCACCTCTTTTGGGATCATCTTCACTGCCAGGTATGCCCCTAACGGCACCAGCACCAGATCATCCAAATACCCTAAAACAGGGATGGGGTCGGGGATCAGGTCGATCGGGCTGAATGCATAACCCACCACCACAGCTGCGAAAACCTTGGCATACCATGGCGTCCGAGGGTCCTTATAAGCAATATATAATGCATACACTTCCAGCTTAAGCTGCTGTGCCCACCTTTTCCACCGCTCGATAAAGGATGCCATAACTTCTCTCGCTCAGATTATAATGGGAAACCAGACATGAATTATTCTCATGAAAATATCCGTATATGGATCTGAAAGCTGTCAAAGTCCTTCCCCTTGATCCTGGGACTCATTTTGCTGCCGTGGCTGCGTTGATGAACACGGTGGAAACCGAGCCCAACACGCCTGAATCACTGGCTGAGTGGTTCCACAAGCAGCCTGATGACGGGATTTCCTTCGCCGTCGCTGTTGACCCTGCAGGCGTAGTTCTTGGGTTCGATGGTCTCTACCGTGCAAACACCAATCTGGATGCATATTTTGGCATGTATCTGGTCATAGTGGAAAGCTTGTGGGGTCAGGGGCTGGGCCGCCTGCTATATGATCATCTGCTGGTCCAGGCAGTCGGGCTGGGTGTGCACACTCTGCGGACCCGGGTCAGGGATGACTGTGATCACGCAGTCCGATTTGCCAGCCGGCGTGGCTTTGTGGAAAAGAAACACAGTGTCGAAATGCTGCTTGACCTGGCCTCCTGGGATGACCAGAAATTTGAGCCGCTGCTCCAATCTCTCCAGGCGCAGGGCTTTCACTTCACCAACATGGATAAGCTGGGTGATACCCCTCAAGCCCGCCGTAAGCTATATGCCCTGAATAACGGCGCCGCTGCCACCGACCCGGGTTCAAACGGCATTCCTCCCTGGGCTTCCTTCGAGGAATTCGATCGTGATGTGTGTAATTCATCCTGGTATCATCCCGATGCGCAGATTGTCGCCATAGATACCCAATCCGGCGAGTGGGCTGCCATGAGCGCCATCACTGTTTTCGACGGGTCAGACCATGCCTACAACCTGTTTACCGGCACCGATATGCGCTACCGGGGGCGAAAGCTTGCCCAGGCAGTCAAGACCCTTGCCCTGCGCAAAGCACGCACCTTCGGGGTGGGGTCGGTACGCACCAGTCACAATTCCGAGAACGCTGCCATGATAGCCATCGATATAAAACTGGGCTATAAGCACACTCCCGGAACGTTCATCATGGAGAAGGAGCTGGCACGTGGTTGAGCTCAACCTCAAAACCGGGTCAAAGCCTGGCACATCCTGGTTTTCGCGTAACTGGATTTACGCCCCCATCCTCGTGTGCATCCTGTTCATGCTCCCCAGGCTGTTATCGCCCCAATTTGGCTTGATGGATGATGGTCGTGCACTCACCATTGCCCAGGGTCTCCTGCATGGGAAATTCGATTTAAGCTGGGACCTCGTCGCAGGTCGGGCGCGTCCGATTTATTGGGCGGCTTTCGCCTTCTGGTATCTGCTCGTCGGAGGTCATCCATTCTGGTATTTCCTCGGCAATCTGATCGTCTTTTCTGCTACAACTTTCCTTCTCATTCATTTGGTGGCCGATGTGGGCGGCTCGAAGCTGCAGGCATTCCTCACTGGTTTTATCTTCGTCTTCACCACTTCCCTGATCGAAAATGTCTACACCCTCTCCAAGGCTGAGAATTTTCAGCTGCTATTGATGGTCAGCGCCATCAGCCTGGTGATACTCGCTGCCAGGTCCACCCGGGGTGTCAGGTACTGGTTGCTCCTTGTCGCGTCCGTAATTTGCTTGCTGGTCGCATGCTTCACCAAGGAAAGCACTCTGCTCCTTCTGCCCATCAGCCTGGTCTGGTGGGGCATTGCCTTTTTAGGCAGGCTTAAACATTTTTCCACAGCCCTCTTTGTCGAAAAGTTTAGCCGTCATCTCGTAATCGTCAGTCTGGTGAGTGGTGCGGTCTTCTACCTCGGTCGCACCATCTTTTTAGCTTCATCGAAAATCCTTGGAGTGGGTCAGTCGTCTGAGTTCTACTTCGACCGGGCCAGTATCCTCGATGGGATTGTTCGCTGGGGCGGCTGGCTTATGCGTGACTTCATCTGGTTGTTGCCCATGGCCCTGATGGTCGTAGTTTGGTGCCTGGTTAAAAAGCGACTACCTCGTTCTGGGTTATGGTGGTTAGCCGGTGTTTGGATGGCGTTTTGGCTGGGGATGTACATCCCGTGGCACTTTGCAGTCGAGTATTACCTGCTCCCATTCGCTGCTGGCACTGCCGTTTTATCCGGCGTCCTGCTGGTCGAAATCGTGGATTTTGTCCGTCAGTCTGGTCGTATCTGGAAGGCATTGGGTATCGCCAGCCTGGTTTTCACCGGCTTGCTCCTGCTGGCAACCCAGGCTAACAGCTTCACCGATGCCTCCGTCCAGCTGGCCCAAGATTTCAGCTAACACCCACCTGCTCGAATACGTGGCTGAAAATGCTCCCCAGGGAAGCCAGGTGGTGGTGAATATCCAGCTCGCCAACGAATACATTGAACAGATGCAGCTCATGTTGGCCAATTATTACCACCGTCCCGACCTGCAGCTGGTCAGCTATCAAGGTGAAGATCTATCCACCCTCACGGAACAATCACCCGCGCCTTACTTTATTCTGGCGCAGCTGGTCAACCAGCCCAAGATGACCGTCCGCATGGGGTTGGATGAGCCCAGCTTGCAGGTCTGGAATGCCAGCGTCTTGCCGGCGCTGTCATCCTGGCATGAGGTCTATCAAGTGAGTGAGGATCCTCGTATCCTGACCATTGATTTTCCACGCTTGCTGTGTTCGGTGATCAACCGGGGGAGCTACTGTGCCAATGGTTCTGGGTTGGTCAATGATCAACCTTTACATTACCAGTGGTCAGTCTTTACTCCATAAAGGCGCATTCCGGTCATTCTCATCAATTCACAGGTTTGTGTTTGGCTCCCCAATGATAAAACCCGCATTCCTCGAAGCTGAAGATCAACCCACCGTCCTCGGTCATGTGTTTGGCACTCCACTGGTGGTCAAAGGCTGGACGGGTCTCCCTTTGCTGGAGCTGGGAAGCTGGTTGGTATTATCCTGGGTTGCTGGAAATAAAAAGCCTGCCTGGTCCTGGCGTAAACGTGTCTCTGCCGGTGCCGTCACCACCACGATCCTATTCGGCTCTGAGTGGTGCCACAACCTGGCTCACACCCTGGCAGCATCACGGATCGGAAAACCAGTGGATGCCGACCGCATCTTCTTTGGCACCCCATTACTGATCTATTATGACATTAATGATCAGCAGGTTGCCCCGTCTGAGCACATCACCCGGGCGTTGGGAGGACCGATCTTTAATTCATTGATGATCCCAATTTCCTGGCTGGCGCGGCACTACTCACCAGAAGGGACATTCAACCGTTATGCAGCTGATTTTGCTCTGGGGACGAATAGCTTCATCGCTATGGTTGGCCTGTTGCCGATCCCGGGCATCGATGGTGGACCAATTCTGAAGTGGTCACTCGTGAAAGCCGGTCGCACTCCCGCTAAAGCCGATGAAGTTGTGAAGCGGGTCAACCTTGCATTCGGCAGTGGATTGACCCTTGCTGCCGGTGTGGCTGTGAAGAAGAAGCGTAAATGGCTGGCGGCTGCATTTGCTGCCTTCGCCGCTACCTGCCTCGCCATTGGTTTAGGTCTCCTAAGAGAGCAATAATAAGGAGCAATAATAATGCTCTTCGATCAATGAGTGTAAAATATCTCAGGTATGAGCAGCTCAGCGGAATGCCGGAGGGTCACATGAGGGTGCTAAAATTCATCCTACGCTTGTTCGGTTGGCTGGTAACCATCATCCTACAAATCGCCATCTCTTATCTCTTCATCCTACTCTTTTCCATCATCTTCTCTGGTGTTGATCCCTCCTCCCGCACGGGATGGCTGGCATCGCTCTTCATCATCTGGCTGGGGTATGTGCTGGGGATCAACCTGGTCGGGATGATTGCCCTGCGTTGGGTATGGAAGGGCATTCGCTTCCTGCCCACACAACGGCTTTTCGGTTCATCTATCGGCGCGTTAATCCCTCTGCTCATCCTCCTTCCAATTGGGTTCAGCGTTCCGGTGGGCGATACGGGCACGCGCTTTTATGATTTGGTTACCAATTATTGGCAGTTGATCCTCGCCGATGCTTCCTTACTCATTGCTATCGTGGGTTATTACCTCCCAGGGATGATCAACCTGCCATCTGATCAATCACCAGTTAGCCAGTAAATCTGTGCACAAATTGATCATTTCGCTAATACCTAATAGGGGTCCTATCTGAAGCTACACGCCAGCGGCATTCATTTCCGTTATAATCTGAACCGTTCCCCAATTCTGAGTGTTTGCCAAGGTGAAAACCATGAACAATCCGAAAGCGCAAGAGCAAGACGAACTCCCGAAGATTACCACCCGACAATGGACAAATACAGCCCGCTATATTGTGGCAGTTATGTTCGTGTTTGCGCTGCTAGGATTGTTCATATTTATCTCGCCGATTGCCCGCACGCTGGCTGCATCGCTGCTGTTTGCCATTGTATTCGATATCCCCATCCGCTATCTTGCACGCCGTGCGAACATGGCTTACCGCAGATCTGCGCTGATCGTTTACTTACTGCTCTACGTCGTCATGGCTCTACTGCTGTTCGTCGGGTGGAAATTCCTGGTCGATTATCTGCAGGGGATGGTGACCGACTTGTCCCAGGCGGCTAACACCTTGATTGCCACCCTGCAGGGGTCATCAGCCGGATCAGCCTCCACAGCACAATCCATATGGGCTGCCACTGCCGATGCATTGGCGAAAGTGCTGAAAGCCATGGTCAACACCATCATTGGTATGCTCACGTCGCCGATAATCAGTTACGCCCGGTTTGCCGTCGTAGTAGTGAATGTCGGGTTATTTGTGTTCATATCAAACTTGCTGATATTCAGCGCTCATGGAGCCCGCGGCAGCCTTCGGAAATGGGTGCCGGAGGTTATCGACCGAGAAGCCGCCATCTTGCTCACCTATTTCGACCGTATCTGGGGCAACTATCTTGCCGGGATGGCTTTCTTTGTGCTCCTGTTAGGGGCAGGATCAATTATCGAATACTGGTTGCTGGGTGTCCCTTATCCGGTAGTTTTTGGGGTGTTGACCGGCTTGATCTGCCTGCTTCCGCTAATCGGAGGGTTTCTCTCCGGGCTGGTTGTGTTCATCCCTTGCTTACTACTCGGTTCGACCCGTTTTACTGAGCTCGACCCCCTGGTTTTTGCGCTCATCGTTACCTTGATCAATGACATCATTTGCACGATCGCTTATAACTTCGGTGCCTTGCCGGTCATCGGTAAGCTGGTCAGGTTACCGTACTGGGTTACGTTCGCTGGCGTGTTGCTTGGGTTTGCTTATAATAATGTATTGCTGGCATTCCTGATTATCCCGTTATTCAGCACACTGAGAGTGGTATACACTTATTTTATGGCGAAGATTATCGGGCAGGAGCCCTTCCCAGGCTTGGAAAAGCCATCTGGTCCAGCAAAGGGATTCTTAAGCCAGTTCCTGCTGGATGATCCGGTAAAACGGCCTGGAAAAGCAAGCAAAAAGTCTGAGCAACCCCAACCTGATATGACCGTTAGTAATTAGTTGGTCACTAAAATTGGGAGCCGATTGACCGGAACGTGAAAAAAGCTCTATGGGTGAGTACATTCGACCTCCAGATGACGTTTACTGGCACTTCAGGCGGCTGAAAACTCAGCACCAGGTGGGGGCAGAATATACAAGCTGGGAAGATGGTTGCCTGTACCGGGTGGATTCCGATCGCCGTATCTGCCGAGTGGTGGATGATCGTGAGCTTCCGACAATTGACAGCTTACCCTGTCATCTACCTGCTGGCGCCCATGTGTTGACCGGGTCTGGGTGGGGCTTCCACATGCACATCTCCACTTTCTACCAGCAGGTCATCGCCCGGTCTTCGAATAAGGTAAAGGAGTAACAAATCCTTCGATTTCGGCAATTAACCCCCATCCATCAGTCTTATGTTGGTTATACTAAATCAGCTTTATCGGGGGGGTGTACTCCCATCTTTCTGGCAGACGATCAACATGTGCTCACTGATGGCAACCGCGCCGGGATGGGTGCAGGTCTGGTAATGGGTTTCCAGCCAGACCCGGTAGCGCGGTTCATCCTTCGCCAGCTGGTTCAGCTGCGTGATATGCTGGGTGCTGATACCTTCCAAACCTACTAGCTCTAAAATTTGCAGCCCCTTTTGGGTAAATTCTAAGCGCAGCTCTTCAGGAAGATAAAAATGACAGGCGGTATAACCATGCCCACCCAGGTAGTCACCCGTATCAACGAGGTGTTGGTAATGTGGCATCCCGATTTCGTGTCGGGATGCCATCAGGATCACAACCAGAACAGCCAGGCGACCAATGACGGAGACCAATATCGGAGCGCCTGGTTTGGCGACCCGCACTAGCTCAGAGATCGCCCGCTGCCGGTCTTGCTGGTCGAGTACGTGCGAGAGTGGTCCGCCGGTGCATAGGACAGCATCAAAAGTCGATTCACTGAACCTGGATAGGTCCACGATGGATCCAGCAGTGAATTCCTTGACCCTGGTTTTCAACCCCCGGCGTTTAACCTGGCGTTTGGCAAAATCCAAATTTGCCTGGGTAGCATCCAGTAATATCACATCGTAGCCCCGAGCTGCCAGCTCGAGGGTGTAGCGACCTGGTCCACCGCCTGCATCCAATAGCAAGCCATCCATAGGCAGATATTTATCCAGGTAATGCAGGGTGGTATCCAATTCCAGCCGGTGGTAGGCATTTCTGACCAGCCGGCGCCATTCTGCCCGAACCTGGGCTGTGTAATACTCTTTGACCAGAGTATCAGTCATCGCCAACCATTATGCATGATTCTGAAAGTATGATCATGGAATGACACTTTATATCCCTAATATATTCCGATTAAGCACATTTCAAGTGAGATAGCCTTCACTACCCAAATGCCACACTTCAAATCCCTCCCCTGCGCTGCTACTAATTTTGCTCTTCACCTGCTGAGTAATATCCAAATCGAAACTTTTACAACACAGAAGCTGAAATGAAAAATGGGAGTGTGCAGGTTAGCCTGCATGCGCTCCCATCTTCAAATAAACACAACTAATATTTACGTACATCCCAGGTCTTTCGGAATGTTCGTCTTACCCAACCAAGATATTACCTTGACCTTGCTGTGAAACCTTAAGCACCGAGACCGGTGGAAGTTTTGTTCTTCTTTTCTTCCTTAAGCTTGCGCTTTTCCTTCAGCGTGTGTTGAGGTTTCTTTTTCTGTTGTTTTCTGCCTTTATCCGCTTTTCCCGATCCAGCCATCTGAGATTCTCCTAATTTGGGATAATCTAGATTATAGCATGGCATCCGATTTGCGTGAGGCTGTTACTGGCATTTCTGCCCTGCCTTCAGCCCACAACTGCCACACCAGGATAAGCTCATCCAACTTGGCAATTGGCGCAAGCGGCACCGACCAGATCCCCGACTGTGCGCTGATGATAACGTAGAGTACGATTGTTAGGATGGTATATCCAATGAAAACAGGTCGCACCAGTTTGTGAAGCGAATCGGGCAGCCCGAGGGGCAAGTATAGCAGACCGAGCAACCCAAGGTACCCTATGGCGTTAAATAGGAATAAGGTAAACAGCCTATCTGGTCCCGATAATGTGAACCCTGGTCCGGTCGTGTAGAAGTAAACGTGGATCCCTGCCGTTATCAGGGTAAGTATGATAATTAACGTGCGTCGCATAGTCTAACCTCCTGAATAAAACAGATCGAACAAAGAGAGAATTATTTTTCTATCAGCCATAATTACCCCCGAGCAACGTTGTAGTATGTCTAAATCATTACCTTTAAATTTCGATGATGGCGGGCGTAATTATTGCTTTCCCTTTATCGTTTATCGTATATCCTCTAAATACGTTCCTTAATAAAGATTAGATGCATACTCATCGCTAAATGTTGCAATTCGGGTTGAGAACTCACCCCCATTCTATTCAGATAACCAGTTATGAAAGTATGACTGAGCCCCCAACCTTCTTGGTATCTTAGTTAGAAGTTGGGAAATAAGTCGTAAGAAGTATTTCAAAGTTTACAAATTATTATCGAGTGCTTGAGTCAAGATAAAAGCGATAAACCTTTTGGAAATGTTTCGAAATGACCACGTTGATATCACCTGAGGTCATGTTATAAACGGACGACCATTGAGTGCTATCTTGTTTGACCTCCCAGAGCAGCTGCAGGGCAGCCTGGGTATCCAGCACGCCATGGGCGGCTGTGAGCTGTTCAGAGATGGTGCGGTAACGCCAACATCCGCCATCCCCGGCAGCAATACAGCGCAGATGGTTGGTTGCGATATGCCAGGTAGTTTCGTTGGGAAGGCTGACCAGCTCCCCTTGGTAAAACTCAACCAACACCGCCTTGCCACTCGGGTCAGCGAGCAGGTAATGGATGGGAGGCCCGCCGCTAAAAACGATATTATATTGCCCAAAGATCTCCAATGCTTCGTCCACGTTGCGGGCATGGTCGAGAACCTGCCGTATGATGCCGATTGAACCGATGCTCGGTTTGGATGGGTCTTTGCTGGTGTCATCCATATATTCATCCGGTAACGCTGCCATGGCGACCGTAAGTCCATATTCGTTCATCCCATCAAACGGCAGAGATGGTGCAGCGAGCAATCCGGTCCGTTCTGCCAATGGCAAATCAGCCAACTTTGTAGCGTCAACCGGATTGATGTCCAGGAAGGACAGGGCAACCATGCTGACCGAAGCATAACCATCGGATGGATCGGTAAAAAGGAGCATGGAAGGGCTGAAGTCCCAATCGAAGTTGCGTCCATACAGCATGCTGCCAGCATCCCCCAACGCTGCGAATAGCGAGCATGAAATGTCGAGATCAACAACTGAGATCGACCCGGTCCGCGGGTAGTTATAATCACCTATATAACGCATGACATAGAAGGGATAATCGTCGAGCAGCTCCAGGCTGCTCAATGTGTAAAATGCATCAGGTGATAAGCCCTGCATATCTTCAGTGGGAACGGGTGATATGGGTAAAGTGGTAGCAACGGGAGCCTGGCTGGCGCAAGCGATGAGTAGAAAAAGAAGAAAAACGCAATTTATACAGCGACTGATCGCATTGAGATGGATGGTTTGCATTTCACCTTCCAATCCTAGCTACCTGGCTGGCTAATTTGGATATGGCTGGAATGCCTTCCTGGTTTAATAATATTATCCTGAAATAATAATAAAGTTCAATGTCTCAGGTTGGCCGTAGTAAGCACGATGAGGTCACCAAGGTCAAGGAATTTCCAGAAAAAGATGGGGGTTACTCATCGATACCTCCAACGCTGACAGCGCAACGCTCATTCCCATCGAAAAGTTTTGACAGAAATCAGCACACCGATGATGAGGATTACCAGTAGGACTAGCACTTCGGTCAGGTGCTTACTCCAGGGATCACCGACCCACAACCCGCGTAGCAAAGTAACCACATAGGTGAGGGGTAGAAAGTTGGCGACCTTTTTGATCGTTTCCGGTAACAGCTCACGGGGGAAGCCAGCCCCAGAAAGAAACAGCATCGGGTAGAAAATCACCATGCCCACCACCTGTGCGGAACGGGTGGTTGGCATAATCCCTGCCAAGATAAAACCGAGGGCGAAGAAACTCAGGATGCTTAAAGTAAAAGCCACCAACACATTCAGGGCATTGCCTTCGAAGCGCAAATTGTAGACGAGTTTGCCGGCAATAATAAGCAAGAACATTCCAATCAAAGTCATCAAAAAGAGGACGATCACCTGAGCGACCAGGATAGTAAAAGGGTTTATTGGGGTGGTGCGCAAACGGCGAAGAACGCCATTTTCACGATAGGCAGTGATGGTGATGGTCAGGCCTAGCAGGCTGGTGGTGGCTATAATCATGGCGGTGTACGCCGGAACGGAGATGTCTACGGTACCCTGACCGTTAAAATAGTTTGATGGTGTGTTGCCATAGATTGAACCAAATAAGAACAACATCATCAGCGGGAATACTAAAGTGAAGAAAGCTCCCACTGGTTCACGCAGGAAAAGTTTGGTCTCCATCCAGGTCATCTTTAGCAGACTCTTCATATCACGCCTCAATCTACCATTTCTCGCCCGGTTAATTTCAGGAATACATCCTCAAGGGTGGGCTGCTCAGAACGTAAGTCGTGGAATGGTATCCCCTGTTTGGCGAGCAGCAAGACTATATCACTGACCAGATTCGATTGGCGAGACTCTCCATAGACAACTACCCGGTCTCCCTGAATATTCAAGCGTCCAATTTTATCCACGGAATTCAGAAAATCAGCCGTCAGGAGTTTATCCGCTGTGAAGGCAATGCTTTCCCCGCATCCATAAATACGGATTAGCTCTGTAGGAGTATCATGGGCGACAATACGACCGTGATCGAGAATAGCAACACGGTCGCATAACCGCTCAGCTTCCTCCATGTAATGAGTGGTCAGCAGAATAGTCTTGCCTTGCGCACAGACAGCACGCACCAGGTCCCAGATGATATGTCGGGCTTGAGGGTCTAAACCTGTGGTCAGCTCATCTAAAAATATCAGCTGTGGGTCTGGGAGGAGTGCCAGGGCAATAAACAGGCGCTGTTTTTGCCCACCCGAGAGCTTGCCAAAGGGAGCATTGCGCTTTTCTGACAATCCTAACTGCGCTAGCAGATCCTCCCAATTGACAGCTTTGGGATAGAAAGAACTGTATAAGTCCAACGCTTCCCATACTTTCATCCGTTCAGGAAGATTGGATTGCTGCAGCTGCATCCCGGTGTGTAGGTGAAGGAAATGACTTTCTCGCTGGGGATCAATTCCAATGACAGTCACCTGCCCGTGGTCAGGTGTACGCAAACCTTCTAGACACTCGATCGTGGTGGTCTTTCCAGCGCCGTTGGGGCCAACCATACCGAATATCTCGCCTTCATGCACCCTAAAACTGATCTCATCCACTGCAACGGTTGCGCCGTAGATCTTTCGTAATCCTTCAACAATAACGATTGGGTCCATTTATTTACTTGTTTACCTGTTTTATCTGATCAATCAAGATGCAATAGAGTGGCGCCATGACCCTGGAGTGGTGATTTGGCTCATTATTATTCACTCGGTGGTCGAACATTATTTAACGCTGCACCGCGTGAAAGCACAATTTGAACTCGCACTTCCATAATAAACCACAAAGGGTAAAAAAACAGGCCCTGTTAGGGGTATTAAAAGGGTAATGCGGGGGGTATCTTATATAGGACGATATGTAAGCAGTACTACTGTGATTGACAGGCTATCATCCCAATTATGCAACACAATTCAGAAGAAATGTGAAAGTTTCCTTTCCAATTTTGGCAATATCAGCGCTACCAACGAATAAAGGGGAAAGGTTATTATTCTCGATGAAGGCTGGAGTTTAAAGCGTGTAGAATAGCCAGGTTATCAATCCAGCAGAAAAGGTTTCATGGGAGCCCATTCTTCTGCCCAAACTTTCGGCACCAATTCTTCCGTGATGTTAGCAGGCAAGCTGGAGGCCATAATTGCCCGGTCTACCCGGTCGAGATTATACAGGACGAATGGGACCACCCAATAGGGAGGCAGGGCATTATCCCGGCTGTGTTTCGCCGTAGCTTCACTGATGCGTCTCTGATCTTCTGGAACCATGACCTCATTGAGAGTTTCTACGGAAAAAAAGTGTTCTTCCAGCTGGATGTGAGGTGCCCAAATCTCGGAAATCTTATCCATGGTAACAACGATGTTCACAAGTCCATTATGAGTGTCATCGGAAAGGTTAGCTATCACCGGGGGAAGTGGCTCGAGCAGTCGTTCGATCTCATTATGATCGTAGGCTAACTGTGCATAAGGAGCAGAGGGGATTACGAGGCGGAATTCAGGAAAGGCGATGATGTCTTCGCTGGTGTGGTGTGAATCCAAAACCGATATTAGGCTGTGGGTATAGCTGGAATAGCCGAGTAAGACCTGCGGCTGTGAAAACCCCGACTGCAAATACGCTTTGCCTTTGACCAGACATATATCTAGGCCACGTGTAATCACCTTATGGATGCGGAGTAGGTCTGTTGCCAGTGTTGGTGTGGATGGTTCCATAAATTTCCTCTAATATGCTTATAATTTATGAATAATTCTTTTCAAGTCAGTGTCCCCGTAAGCTCAAAAGTGAGCCACATTAAAGTATTCAGGAGAACATAGAGCTGGACTCAATGCTTATCACAACTCCTACCATTTCAAATTAATACCCAGACTATACACCCATCGCAAGTCGTTTACAAATAAATCGGTTTAGAAATGGATGAGAAAGACCCAACCACCAGTCGGTTTTACCTGTAATTCAAAATCTACCAGAGAGGAATGTGTAGGTGAACCGATCACGCTGAGACAATCACGGTCGGATTTGGAAGTGAGATTAGTAATAAAATCAGTAGTCGAAGGGGTAAAGACCTAATGTAAAGATGTATATATAAAAAAGGCAAGAAAAGCGAGTCCGATCAGATAGGGCACGATCACAGGGCGGACCGAACGCCAGAATAAGGCTTTCATTGTCTCCGGCTTGCTCAGGTTGCTGATGACCAGGGGAGCGATCGAGCCTGGAGCTATCGATATCGTACTTTCACTCTTTTGGAGCTTGCCCAAAACCAGGATTTCTTCATCAGGGGCAATCAGGCGTTCATAAACCTGCAGCTTGCGATTAAACCCCAGGAACCCTTTGGTTTTTATGCCAAGGTTTTGCAACGAGATTTTTGTAGCTTCATCAAGGTTTTCCATGACAGATTCGTTATTTGTCAGTACATCGGAATTACTGTCCTGGATTTTTATGCGACCAGTCATATCGTCGACTTCTAAATTTCCGGATGACTGTTTATGAACCGTTCTCCAGCGCCCTCCACCTTTCCCACTGCTTTGATATTCTTTCACTTCAAGCTGCCAATAGGCGCAATCAGATTGGTTGATCAGGCTTTTTATCAGCGCACCCTTCGCTCTGCCAGTCACTTCAACCCAACCCTGGCCAGGCAATGCACTGATCCAGGTGATCGGTATGCGCCAACCCAAGAAGAGTTTCCACATTGTACCGGCAGAATAAATTAACGGGCTAACAAGCGCGCCAGCAATAATGAGCCAAAAAAACCAATTATCCATCGTTTTGTCCCTTCATTCCTTTGGGCAGAGATAGGAATAACCTAATTAATTTCTGGAGACATTCTGGTTCTCCAGCGGCCCAACGACTCCATTCTGATAATCGTGAAAACCCCTGAATATAGCTTGCGCGGTTTGCATCCTAAAACATAATATAACCAGCAGAATTTTAGATACCAGGTAAATATAAGTGATTAAGCATTGGATAGGGTTATTATTTGATAGTACCTTTACCAAATGAGGAATATTTCGGCTAAGATAGTAAGCCTTGGTTATTGTGACATATCCAGCAACCTTGCTGCCAATATGCCAGAACTTGGCGCTAGGAACCATATAAACCCGCCCACCTAATCTCCGTACTTGCTCACAAAATAATATATCCTCGCCATATAGGAAAAGATTCTCGTCCAACCCACCAATTCTCTCAAATAAGCTCTGATGCACCAGGAAGCAAGTCCCTGATAAATACCTTGAGATGTAAGGTCGTCTATGGGGTATTATCGGCCAACCCATGTATTTGAATTGGAATAAGACGGGTATATAGGTGATCATCCCTCCACAATATACGAGGTTCGTTCCCAAGAAATAGGCAATAGGCGCGTAAATGTTGTCATTTCCCAGGTTGCCCGCCTGACTGACCAGCTCGTGAAGGCAGCTCTTTTCTAGAACGGTATCATTGTTCAAAAATAAGTAATAATCATACTGGTTGTTTTCTTTCGCTTTTTTAACCCCAAAATTCATTCCCCCTGCAAAACCCAGGTTCGTCCCAGTGTCCCATAAGGAAACGTGGGGAATATCCGATAAAACATTTCGCAGAACGTTATAAGAACCATCCGGAGAATGGTTGTCGATAATATAAATGTCTCGATCCTGGTAAGTGCTGTTTTGGATCGATTTGGCACAATTCAACGTTTCGCTGCTGTTATTGTAACTAAGGATGATGACCGCAATTTGAGGCATAACCCCACTTTCCCCTTCGGTCGAATAATTCCTCGTGCAGTAAACCTTTAACCGGTCTCGATTTCTTTGCTTCGGTTCTATAGAATACTACCATAATTATAGTAGATTTTCACTTTTCAACAACCCTAAATCTGACCTTCGGATAAAACATCGGACAAGTCCATAAAAAATCCCGTCACTGTGGTTTATTCCCGCTGTTATTCGGGGACCTGTCCCTGTTGTTTTTCGGGGGAAGCGTAAGTTTTTTTCATGCGCTGAGGCACTGCTCTATATGGATTTAGTGCGACTAGACCTCATAAAAATATCCAAAAATATTCCCTGTCCGAACAATCGTCCGAACCCAAGATTTTAAGGCTTGTATTCGCAGCTTTTTTAAGCTATGATAATATTCAGGATTGTATCGTATGGATATCTATTACAACACTGCCAGGGGGATCATCCGCATCTTTCAGACGATATTTTTTCAAGACTGCCGGGTATATGGAGAGACAAACGTTCCGTTGGGAGCAAAAATCATCGCTGGTAACCACCCCCATGCGACTGATGGTTTGTTCTTACCCTTTGTATTCCGCGAAAAGTTACACTTCTTCGCCCAAGACGACTTGTTTGATATCCCTTTTATAGGCTGGTTATTAACGAAAAGCGACCAGATCCGGGTGTTTGCGGATAATAAGCTGTTGGCATTAGAGAAAGCCATAAACCTGATAAAGCAAAATAAAGTGGTTGCGATCTTCCCGGAAGCGCGCTTAAACCCGGAACACCAATTATTGAAAAGTGGGACAGGCGCGGTTAGGCTGTCTGTGGAAACTGGAGCACCGATCATCCCGGTCGGTTTTTATGTTCCAGCCAAGAACCTGCATTATATCGAGCGGATAAAGAACGGGAGAATCTCGAAAGGACACTGGCAGACTCATGGTCATTGCTACCTGCATATCGGCTCAGCCTGGATACCTGGAAATGAGATAGGCTCACCGGCAGCGATATCTGACCTGCGCGCGCTGACCAGGCAATTGATGGATAAGATTGAGTCTCTCGCCTTATTGGCAATGCAGGATTGTGCCAGGGAAACCGGACAATCGATCGGTGAGCGATCCAGCTGCGGTTGATTCGGTAATCATTAATCAGCAAATCTAACCAGGATTTATAGGGAGGGAAATAACATGGCACAAGCGGGAATTCATGGATTAATTGGAAACGCAGTCCGAAAGTTAACTCCAGCCCGTGAGTGGCTGATGTTGGGTATCGTGTTGGGAAGCTTGCTGCCAGATATGGATAACCTGGCAGTGGCAACAGCCACCGTGATGAAACTGCCAACGGAGGGCTTACATCGTACATTCACACACAGTTTATTCTTCGTGTTGGCTGTGATGGTCGTTTTTTCCCTGGTGGGAGTTTTGGCGAAACAGTCTCGCTATAGCAACCTGGGAATTGGGCTTGGGGTGGGAATCCTGTTGCACATCCTGCTTGACTTGCTGATCTGGTTCAGTGGCGTTGCCATCCTTTGGCCGGTCCCATCCTGGATCAACCTGTGGAGCAGTTTTTCCCCACCGGTGTGGTTAGATAAACTGATGCTCTCAACAGAATTCTTGTTCTTCGCCCTGTTTTTCATTGGCCTGGCTGGGATTGCTCACCGGCGAAACACCGATCATGAGTACCTGGGAAAGCTGCGCATATGGACCTGGATCCAGGCCGCGTTGTTCTTGGTCTTCACCGTGCTAGTGTATGTGATGCAAAAGGGCTTCATGACCCCATACGGGCTAATTTACTTGCTTTCATTGGCCTTGGCAATCGGAGTGACCATAAGGATGCGTAAGACGGTGGAAGCGCAGCCGATATAACTTCACAAATACCAAAACCATGACAACAATACATCCGAGTACAAAGTATCTGATAAGCTAGATTTTCTGGTTAGCATTATCGTCCCGCGTGTTCGATTAATTTTCTGTCGTAGCCATGTTACATAGCCTTCCTGGGGAGGCAAAAAGGAGGGTAAATTGTTTACCGGTGCCCAGAATAACTCGAAAACGGTATCGTCGACGGTAATTCACAAACTGGCAGGAGTTTTTCGGGGAGCACTATACTAGTACATATACCGAACGCGCTGATCAGTAAGCCCTGTCTATAGCGGCTTCGGGTCTGGGGGTTGATTTTAATTCTTCACCAGGGTTATCCGTCCCCGCAGGAAACTGCACTCCAGTTGGGATGGTTCAATAAAAGTAGCGCTCTACCATATTGACCGGGACCTATGATCAAGCCGGTTACTTTATGGATGGGGGAGGTCATGGGGCGGAGAAATCGATATCTACGTACGGAATGCCATCTGCGATGCGCCTCGCACGCCTGCGCATAAAATTTCCCACCCAGGAACCAGGCTTGGCGATGTCAGGATGATCGATAAGTGTGGCGTAGATGCACAATTCTTTTAGCTTGAGGAAATTTGGGATCTGTTGCTGCCAAAACGGGGACAGGTCGTTTTCCGACCGGTAGCCTGCCAGATAACTGGTGAGGAAGCGTTGGGCAAAGTGTTGGCTCTCTTCTTCGCTTGGGGCGTTATACAGAACAAGCACATCGAACAAAGCCATGGCGATATCCATGGCGAACCAGCCGTAGGCACAGTCATCGAAATCGATGATGGTCATCCGACTGTCCGGCTGGATGATGAAATTGGCGAAGTGTAGATCGCCGTGGATGAGACCAAAATCGGTGGGAGAAGTGGGCAGGTGGTGCAGCTCATCGATTAGGCTGGTGAGCCTGTCACGGGCGGGGTCAGAGGAAAGAGCAAGCTTGTCCGTTGCCTCCCGGACCTCATAACTCTCATACCATTGTGGTCGCGTGAGGTTTTTACGCGAGGGATGGTAGCCGGTTGTAGCCATGTGCATCTTTCCAGTTGCCTGACCGATGCTGCGGAAAAGGACGTCGTCCCATTGACCGGGAGGAATATTTTCGGCCAGAGTCCCTTCAACTTTTTCGAAAGCAGTAAGTGTGTAAGCTGTACCGTAGAGGGTAAGCCTTTCCACGAGGTGGTTATTGATTGAAAGTACGGGTGCAGTAACGGGTGCTCCTTTATTGCTAAGAAAGCGCACCCACTCGAGCATAGCTAGGGTTTGGTTGATCGGGCAATCCTCAACACCAATACGGAGGATGGTGATTGTATCGCCTTGGGGGAACTGGTAAACAGCGTTATAGTGCCCACCGGAAAGGGCGTACAGCTCATCCGGGGAGGTATTATAGAGAGTACATGCAGAGGCAATTAACAATGGGTCCATGGGGGTAAGGAGAATTGTACCAGCTAGCCTTCGATTATGTGAATTGGCTGGTAAAGTGAGTAAAAGAATAACAGTTTGGGTCATAAGAAAGGATTTTAAACTCGAAAATGAAATTGGCGTACGAAAGGTATGCGAAAAAACCCGGAAACCTGTTTCTTTCTGCAATCATGAGCAGCCTCCAATGCGGAGAATAATCTCAACTATAATTACTCCATCCTCACGATGATGGAGAAATTATGACAACCTTCGAGCTTGTGCTTGCCTCTGGTCGCATTCTGGATGGATGTGGCAACCCGTGGTACTGGGGTGACGTAGCCATCGAAAAGGGGAAAATTGTAAAAATTGCCCCACCAGGAACACTAAAAGGGATGAAAACCATTGATGCAGGAGGCCGGTTTGTGTCGCCGGGATTTATCGATATCCACACCCATTCAGACCTTTCGATCCTTGTTAACCGTCAGGCGGAGAGCGTGGTGAGGCAGGGGGTGACAACCGAGCTGATCGGGAACTGCGGGATGAGCCCTGCACCAGTCGGAGATGCGCACCTTGAAGTTCTTAAACGTTATTGGGGTCCAATTTCAGATCAGCCTGAGGTGAGCTGGAAGTGGCGTACATTTGGGGAGTATTTGGTAACACTCCAAAACGGTGGCTTGGGGATTAATCTTGCCGCATTGTCGGGGCACGGAGCACTACGCATGAGTGTAATGGGTCTCGAGGAGCGTGCACCTACCAGTGCCGAGCTTGACGGGATGAAGTTACTGTTGGATGAAGCGATGCAGGCGGGAGCGTTCGGTATGTCTACCGGTCTGGTTTATCCCCCAGGGTGTTTCGCCAGCACCGAGGAGGTAATTGCACTATGTAAGGTGGCAGCTCAATACCATGGGATATATGCCTCTCATATTCGGGGTGAACGTGAGACGATCCTTGAAGCGGTGGCGGAAGCCATCCGGATCGGTCACGAAGCGGGATTGGCGGTGCAGATCTCTCACAATGCCCCTAAGTTCGGAGCACCATGCGATGCCACTGCTAATCTATGCCTGGTTGAACAGGCACGTGCCAGGTGCCAGGATGTAACTGTTGATAACGACCTGCACACCGACCTGGGTCCAGCATTAACCGGAGGTCTACCGCAAGAAATTGAGGACCTGTCGGCGAGCGATATAGCGGCTATGCTTAGAAATCCGCAGCGACGCCAGGAAATTAGAAGTGTGATCGTGGATGATAAGAAACCGGCGTTCGGACCCGTTGGCTTGTTAAAACACGGACAATGGCAGCGCATGACCATGCTGCATGCGCCAAATACACCCCATGTTGTCGGTAAAACCATCCAGGCTATCGCCGCTGAACGCCGGCAGGACCCATTCGATACCTACTTTGATCTGATCATCGAAAACGGACACCAAGCGGAAGCGATCTTTGACTATATTGATGAGACGAATATCCGCATCTTACTTCAGCACCCGGCTGTGATGATCTCATCCGACGGGCAGGTGCTGGCGCCGTACGGTTTCCTGAATGACCCACCGCCCTATTCACCCTGCAGTTACGGCGAGTTCCCGGGTGTGTTGGAACGTTATGTGCGCGATGAGCCTGTTTTGACACTCCAGGAAGCGATTCGGAAGATGACCTCATTCCCAGCACAGAGGCTGGGGCTGCGGGATAGAGGTGTGCTGCGTGAAGGAGCTTGGGCAGATGTGGTTATTTTCGACCTGGAGCGCGTGCACGACCGGGCGACCAACCTGTACCCACACACCTACCCGTTTGAAAACTACCCTCACCAGTACCCTCAAGGGATCGATTATGTATTAGTCAATGGGGTGATGGTGGTGGAGGGGGGAGAACACACCGGAGCGCTGGCGGGGAGGGTACTGAGGCATTAATTCTGCAAAAAGATATGAGCCAAAAGCGATTGGTTATTCCTTTAAACTAAGAAAGTTCGTGGATATTACCCGTTTAAAGATTATTACCAGCAATGCTTCCAATATACCTGTATGCTCCCAGCGATTGGATAAATATGCTGATAATCGAGGCGTAGGCAATGATTTTCTGTCCGACGGCTTGAATGACCAGCCCCTGAGGAGAAGAGAAAGCGGGTCCATTCGTGATCAGCAAGTAGTAGCCGATCAGCATCAGGCAGAAGACGGCGAAGACCCAGGCATAAAGCCTGGGGTATTGTTGATCGATGAACATGACCGGCACATAACACAGGACTGCCAGGGGGAACAGACGGAAAGCCCACATGACGAACTGGATGTGAGCGGGACGGGCAATATCTGCAGGGGCGAAGGCGATGCCGATGAAGCTGATACCTGCCAGCACACCGAAGAACGAACCGACTAGCGAGAGGATGCTTTGTAGTCGTGTGGTATGGAAAAAGCGTGGAAAAAGGATGAAGAAGATTACCAGGCAGGCACCGGCAGCAGCAAGGGAGATAAAGAACAGGACCGCAGATACCCAGTTCGGATTACCTGATGGCGTTGTCAGCATTCCCAGGTTGCTAAGGAAGTTATGGCTAAAGGAATAACCCTTGACAGCATGATTATCTACCGACCCACCTGTATAAGTCAACATGGCAAGCGTGGTGAGCACGATAAAGACTCCACAACCCATGGCAATGATCAGGTACATGCGGCGGATTTTTTGAAGATAGGCTAAGCTGGAAGACATTAGAGAGACTATACACGCAAGGGTACAGTGCGTCAAGGAATTTGATCTGAAGCGATAAGTCAGCGATTAATAGAGATAGACCAGTGCTACCTGAAGGATGGAAACCATCAACAGTTGATCCCTCGATGCTACACGAATTCAAATAATGAGACCGCTTCTTACTAAATTAGAATAAAAGGAGCCAAGTTTGATCTTAAAGTCCTTTTATATGGTATTAATATCAGCATCGCGAAGATATTTTTGCCACAAGAGCTATAATTTTGAGAGAGGATGAGCAAGTATGGAATTCAATTCTCCTATTACTTATGTTAAAACGTTTGGCGAAAATCTACTTCGACCATACGGAATAAATATCGATCGGGAGAACAACATCTACGTGGCAGAAGCCTCGGGTGGCAGGGTTGTAAAATTCGACCAGGATGGCAATAGCCTGATGACCTTTGGCAAGGGTGAAGGAGGAAGCTTATTTAAGAAGGTCGGACGTCTGGGACAACCAGCAGCGGTCGCTGTGGATGCCAATGGATTTTGCTACGTGTCAGACTACAAAAAGAACTGCATCTATATCTTCGACTCACAGGGTCGCTATGTAAAATCATTTGGTAGCCAAGGCAGCGGAGACGGTCAATTTACTCACTGTTTGCACTTAAAGATCGGACCGGATGGTAGTTTGTGGGTGGTGGATCGAGATAACAACCGGGTGCAAAAGTTTGACACCAACGGTAATTTTTTGTTTAAATTTGGTAAATATGGACGTGATACGAACGGGTCGGGTTGTTTCGATAACCCTTCTGATATCGCCTTCGACTCGCAGGGCTTTATCTACGTAACCGACGAGCTGAACAGCCGGGTGCAAAAATTCGACTCTCAAGGAAACTTTCTCTACATATTTGGAAAAATTGCCAGCAAGGAAGGTGTATTAATTCGTCCACGCGGAATTGCGATTGACAGCCAGGATAGAGTATACGTCACCGATAGCTTCAAGGACGTCGTGAGCGTGTTCGATGCATATGGTCGCTATCTATTCTACATTATTGGGCCACTACAAGTGGGAGGTGCGCTTAATCGACCGCTGGGGATCGCAATCAACGACCACGGGCTGATCTATGTGGCTGATAACCAGAACAACCGGATCATGGTATTTCAATATTTACCGTCATAAGAAATAGGAATAGTGATCTATTAGAGGGGTCTTGGGTACTTAATTCGGAATTTCTTCGAATGGAGCGGGTCCATCGCGGAAGAAAAAAATTGAAGCAGTGTCCGGGGAAAAATTGCACTTGGGCTTGTCAAAAAGATATATCTAATAAAAACGTAGATTACCGAAGGGGGTCTGTTTCACAATCAAAATATTATCGTTTGGGCAAAAACATAAAATCTAAATAAAAAAACCATTTTTGGAAAATACCAGTTTATATCAGGTCAGCCTTGCTGAAATGAGGTCTTACGGTGTTATCTTGCCACTGAATATCATTGAAATTACTATGCAATCGAAAATACCAGTCTGCCCGAATATATTTAAAAGCCCTACAAAATAGAGTGATATTAAAACAGAATTTATCTATCGATGATAAGATAATCAGAGATGGTAATTTCAAATGCTTTCCACAAGGAGGGAAAAAATGAAAAGAATTGACATGCAAACCTGGTCGAGACGGGAGCATTTTGAATTCTTCAAAGGCTTCAACCACCCACACTTCAATGTGTGTGCCAACATCGACTTGACGAAATTCTACCCATACTTGAAGAAGCATGGATTTTCTTTGACCTCAGCAATAATGTATGTGATCTCACGGACCGCCAATGATATTCCTGAGTTCCGGTACCGGATAAGGGAAAACGAAATCGTGGAACATGAGACAGTTAGCCCATCAGTGACAATCTTAGTCGAGAACGATCTGTTCAGCTTTTGCTCGATTGATTACAGCCAAGACTTTGAGGAGTTCGCCAGCAGAGCTGCCAGGCAGATCGCATTTGTGAAAGCTAATCCCACGCTGAAAGATCCACCTTGGCGAGATGATTTATTGTATATGACCAGTATTCCTTGGATTACATTCACCAGTTTTACTCATCCAATGAGATTACACCCAGCTGATTCAATCCCACGTTTTGCCTGGGGAAAGTTTTTTAATGAAGGTGAATACCGCAAGATGCCCTTAAGTGTGCAGGGACACCATGCCCTCATGGATGGGATCCATCTTGGGAAGTTCTACGAGATTTTCCAAGGCTATTTGAATCAACCGGAGATTGTGTTGGGTCATAAATTGAACCTACCAAGGATGTCAATGAATAAAACAATATAACAAGAAGCCATCACTTTAGCTACTGCGTTCTTTATAGTATTACAATTATTGATACAAAACTCTATCACCAGGAGGGTATCATGTACACGACCGACCAATATGAGGGTATGCTGGCTGAGACGGTGATCCTGCCAGGCTATCATGCAGACCTGATCAATGCTTATTTTGCTCGTCCCCTCGGACAGGGACCATTCCCGGGGATTCTGCTGGTACACCACATGCCTGGATGGGATGAGTGGTACCGTGAAACGACCCGCAAGTTCGCTGCAAATGGCTATGCCGCCTTATGCCCGAACCTGTATTTCCGGGAGGGTCACGGTACACCGGAAGATGTGGCAGCCCGGGTGCGAGGAGCGGGTGGAGTTGCCGATGACCAGGTATTGGGTGATTTAGGTGCAGCTCTGGCGATGCTTAAGGCACTGCCATACATCAACGGTAAAGTAGGGGTGTTCGGCACATGCTCGGGGGGCAGGCACGCCTACCTGGCGGCATGCCGCATCCCGGGTTTTGCTGCCCTGGTGGACTGCTGGGGTGGCCGGGTGGTGATGACTGCTGATGAACTTACACCCAAGCAACCGGTAGCACCGCTGGATTACACCGCGGATCTGGCCTGCCCGGTGTTGGGAATATTTGGTAATGATGACCACGCACCCACCCCCGAACAGGTGAATACTCTGGAAGCAACCCTCAAGAAACTCGGGAAGGAGTATGAGTTCCATCGCTACGATGGCGCTGGGCATGCATTTTTCTATCACAACCGACCGGCGTACCGCCAGGAGCAAGCCATGGACGGATGGAACAAGGTATTTGCATTCCTGGAAAAGTACTTGAAATAAGTACCTGCACTGGTTAGATTGGTCGTGCAATGTCTAGTACCATTCTAGATGATTGTGAACCGGATAATGGAAGGAAAAAGTGATGTGCACAATGATCGCTCAACAAGTTAAAGTAACTGGCAGCGGTAAAGCAGGGTCGGAATGGTTCAAGGTCGACCAGGCGAGCGTGAGTTACGACCATCCATTTGATATGCCGTTGGAATATACCTTGAACCTTGACTTCACCCGCCAGGCCGGCTCACCGGGGATGCGCGTGGCCGTGGAGCTGGACGCAACCTCAGCACGGAAGCTGATGGATGCCATACAGGAAGTAATGAGGCAGGCTGAAGCCGGTGGGTTCATTGCGCAGGCGATTAAATAGGGATCTTTACCAGAATAGGAAGATAATCAGTTGGCTTAGCCTAGGTGCTCAGCGCAACATATGATTCATCCATTTACCATGATGTTGGAATAATCTTGCGGTTTGCCTGCCCTGGTAAAATTGAAGCATTCAGACTACCAACTTGAAAATAGGAGCAAATACGATGTCACCAAAACGAACATTTACCCAGGAAGAAGCAAGAAGGATCGGCGATGCCCTTGGCGTTAACTGGGGAGAAGTTCGGATCGCAGAATTTCAAGCTGGTTTGGCAGTCGAGCTGGAACACGGCGCTAGAGACCTGGAGACGAACGTCACCGATGACGATGAGATCCAGACCGGGAAGATTGCATTAGCCCATTTGAAGGAGTTCCCTGACTATTACACCAGGCTTGCCAAAATGGAGCAGGAAGCAGACGAGTACTGGGAAAATAAGCGCTAGAAGTTATCAGGCATATAACGAGGCATTTTGGTCTACAACCAGAAAGTATTTTCTGGCAGAGGATATCTGTCGACGGCACATAAGATTGTATTGTTTTTTACTTCTCTAAATTAGAATAGGTCACCCGCGACAATTAAAATTGTATGAGAATCGGGTATAATTTTAAATTATCCATCGGGGGCAAATAATCGCATTATGAGGAGGTGAGATGCTAGAATTTTTCGTGCGAGGTAATGATTGGATTAAGTCCCGTGATTTGCTAACTAACAATTGAGGAGGAAACCACACATGAATAAGAAGATTATTTTCATTACTGGTATCTGTGTACTTGGTATAGCATTGGGATTGTTTGGAATTGTCGGGGCCGTCAGCCTGGCAAAAGGGGCCAACGGTCCCGCTGATTGGTCAGGTACATGGCAAATGGGCCCGAACATCGATACGACCATATTAGGATGTGCAGCGGGCAATGGTCTGGCTCGTTTCACCGGGATTTATAACCCCACTCAAGACCGGGTGTACTTCCTGGGCGGTCGCTGTGAGCTTGATACGACTACAACCGGGTCGGTATTTTATTTCGATCCGGTGACCGAAACATTTGCTGTAACCGGGGTAGTGATGGATACACCGGTCTCCAACTATCAGGTGGTGCAGATCGACGATGATGGGCGCGGTAATGGACCCGGATATTACATCGTTGGTGGTCGTACCGGCACAGGTGGTCAGACCAGTGCGGTCCAGGTTTACTATCCAGACGTAAACCTGGCGGAAACAATCGCCACAGACCCATTCCCACCTGCAGTAGCCTATAGTCCAGGCGGTGTGGTAGCTCAAGGCGGTAAGATTTATGTGTTCGGTGGTTTTGATGGCGTTAATATGTACGCCAGCACATATATTTATGACCCTCAGGCTGCTGATGCTGCCCGATGGACCTTGTCTGCTTGCGACCTGCCAACCGGTCGCTCGTATATCGCGGCAATTGCGTTGGGTAACCTGATTTATGCCATCGGGGGTGACGAAATCCCGACCCTGACACCGATCAATGATACGGTCGTGTACGATACCGCCAATCCAGGAGCTTGCTGGCAGGATGATTTGATGGCTGACCTGCCCCAGGCGAACGGCGATGCTCCTGCGGTGTACGTCGATGAAAACTACATTGGTGGCGGCATCTTCATGGTCGGCGGCTTTTGGCCGTCTCCAGGACCCAACCGCTGGGTATTCCGCTATGATGTGGCGGGTGATATCTGGGAGTCTTTCCCAGACCTGGCAGTCCCGGCTCCAGCGACCGGACGGCGCAATGAAGCCTCAGTCTACATTCCTTCCACCTCTGGAGGGACAGGTGCTGGCGTCCCAGGTTTATGGGCATTCGGAGGCTACGATGGCTCGGGGACCAACGCGATGACTGAATCCACCGAGTTCTTCGCCAATCCGGCGACGGATGTATTGTTGCTCCCGGCGTCGTTCGAAGTTGCTGGATTACCCGGCACAACCGTGTCGGATGTGTTTACTGTGGTGAACCAAACGTTGATCGAGGATACCTACGATCTCGACTACACCTCGGACGTGACCTGGACTGTAGGCATCCCTGGCACCATCGGACCGATCCCTGCAGGTATGCAGGATGACTTCACCATGACGGTCACAATCCCAGCAGATTTGGACTGCGGTGTCAACGGATCGTTCACCGTCACTGCAACTTCACAGGCCAACCCTGGATCATTCGCCACTGCCACGATCACTGTAAGGGCGATCTGTGGTGTGGCAGGCAAGATTACCGATGCAGATAGCGGTTTGCCGATCGAAAATGCTTATGTATGGATCCAGGACTCGGTGGATGGATTAGGTACATATTATGATGACTACACCGATGCTGACGGCAACTACTTGCTGGAAGATGTAGCTCCAGATTTCTATTATTTCGGTGCAGATGCGCTCCACCACCAGCCTTCCTTCTATCCGGAGGGGTGGCCAGATGGCGTATATACATTCACCGTCGGAACAGAACCGGTGATCATCAATTGGGCGCTCATTGCCTCAGATATCAGCTGGGACCCCGCCGAGATAACCGTGAACGTAGTACCAGGTGGGACAACTGCTGAGACCCTGACGATCACCAACGATGGGACAGGCCCGTACTACTTCAACATCAGCCTGATCGACAGCGCACAACCTTTGCCACCGGAGATCGGTGCATTGGCTGTTCCGGGTCTGCCGCGGGTCGACGAACAGATCTTCAGTGATATCGCCGCCTCAACGGATGGGACGACCGATTTCGTTGCAGTTCTGGAAAGCCAGGCAGACGTTAGTGCTGCTTATGATATTGAGGACTGGAATGAACGTGGTTGGGCGGTTTACAACATCCTGAACCAGCATGCGGAATCCAGCCAGGCTGGATTGCGTGCCTACCTGAACAGCCAGGGCGTCGATTTTACTCCAATGTACATTATTAACGCGGTGATTGTCCATTCAGGCAATACCGACCTAGTGAATAACCTGGCAGCCAGGCAGGATGTATCTCAGCTGGTGGCCAACCGCAAGATCGCTGTGGAAGACGTTTCTCCTAGCTACATCGAGACCCTGCTGCAGCCTGTTAACGTCGAGAATGCGATCGAATGGAACATTACCAAAGTGGGTGCTCCCGATGTATGGGCACAGGGCTATACCGGCCAGGGTATGGTGGTTTCCGAGATTGATACTGGCACTCAATATGACCACCCGGCTTTGGTGAACCAATATCGCGGAAATAACGGTGATGGCACCTTCGACCATAATTACAACTGGTACGATCCATACCATCAGTGCCCAACTGATGGAGTACCCTGCGATGGGGCGCAGCATGGTACCCATGTCATGGGCACCATGGTGGGGGATGACGGTGGTGCCAACCAGATTGGTATGGCTCCCGGAGCCAAGTGGATTTCCTGTAAAGGCGGTGACTCGGTATCTGGCTACCTGTTGACCAATGAGCTGTTAACCTGCGCCCAGTGGATCCTGGCACCCTTTGATCTCAACGGTGAGAATCCAGATCCTGATATGCGCCCGAATGTGGTTAACAATTCCTGGGGTGGTGGAAAAGGTGATTACTGGTTCACTGGTGCGATTGCAGCCTGGCGGGCAGCCGGGATCTTTCCTGCATTCTCTGCAGGCAATAGTGGTCCAAGCTGTTCTACAACCGGCTCACCTGGTGATAATTGGCATAGCTTCGCCACCGGTGCCACCGATGTCAACGATAATCTGGGTGGCTTCTCGAGTCGCGGACCGGCGGCATACACTGGTTTCTTAAAACCGCAGATATCTGCTCCTGGGGTTAATATCCGCTCAAGCATACCTGGGAGTGCTTATCAAGGTGGTTGGAATGGCACCAGCATGGCTTCGCCACATACCGCCGGTGCAGTTGCGTTGTTGTTAAGTGCAGCTCCAGAGCTGGTGGGTCAGGTTGATTGGACCGCCTGGGTGCTGGAACAGACCGCCTTACCAAAGACCACCAACGAGGGTTGCGGTGGTGATACACCAATTAGCATCCCGAACAACAGCTTCGGTTATGGCCGGCTTGACATCCTTGCGGCAGTGAACCTGGCAACGAGTGAGAACCTCATCCCCGGTTGGGTGACACTTGACCAACAGTCCGGTGTGATCAACGGTGGTGACAGCCTGACCATCAACCTGGACTTCACTGCACCTGAGGAGACGGGTACTCTCACTGCAACGCTGAGGCTGGTCGGGGACGATCCGTACAATCCTGATGTACGCATCCCGCTCACGATGAATGTGGCGGAAGTCAAGATCTTTATGCCCCTCATCAGGCGATAATCTTTAGTATGTATAATAAAGGGAAGGCAGCGACCTGCCTTCCCTTTATTTATTCACAGGAACTCCAGGTTGTAAGAAAAAATGGTTGAAATCATCGCTTATATGCAAACTTGGCCGGGTGAATTCATGCTCATTGGCACCACCCTGCGGGGTGGCTTGGGAGAGCTGGCACTGCGAATTGACCATATTGGCTCGACTTCCGTGCCGGGGTTGGCTGCCAAGGATATCATTGATATCCAGATTACAGTATCATCGTTGAGCGAACAGGTTTATCAGGCGATGTTAGCCCTGGGTTATACATGGACGGAAACCCACTCGGACCACCACCCTGCCAGGGTGCCTGGCGAAGATAAAGATTGGGAAAAGTGGTATTTTAGACCTCCATCCCATCAACGCCGGACGCACACCCACATGCGGGTTCAGGGAAGGGCTAACCAACGCTATCCTCTGCTGTTCCGCGATTACCTGCGCACGCACCCGGCTACGGCTGAGTCGTATGCAGAACTTAAAAAGCGCCTGGCACAAAACCTGGCAGATCCGGAGACTTACCCAGATGTAAAAGACCCTGCGGTAGACTTGATCTACCTGGCAGCCGAGGAATGGGCAGCTGCCATACACTGGACGCCTGGCGAGTCGGATGCGTAGTCGATATCAGTTTTTTCATCCAAATATGGATCTAAATCACATGTTAAGCTTAATAATATATTGTGGAAAATTGGATAAAATTGACCCATGGTGAAACGAGGTGAGATGATATGAGCAGTATCGAACGCGCAAAAATGACCCAGCTCTCGAACATCGAGAAAAAAACTGGAAAGACCTTGGAAGAGCTGACCGTATTCATACAGTCCAGCGGGTTGAGCAAGCATGGTGAGATCCGCACAATGCTGATGGAGAAGTTTGGGTTAACTTACGGCGATGCCCACAATCTGGCACTGTATGCGCTCAGGGCAGATGCACAGCTGGCTGCAAAGGAGAAGGGCCTGTCGACATCGGATGTGCTGGATGAGATCTACAGCGGACCGAAAGCCAGCCTGCGGCCGATCCACGAGAAAATGATGGGCTCTATTGAGCAGTTTGGTGATTTTGAGATCGTACCAAAGAAAGGGTACGTCAGCTTACGACGCAAACGACAATTTGCCATGCTTGGTCCCGGCTCCAATACCCGGGTTGAGCTTGGGATCAATATCAAAAGCATCGAAGATGATGAGCGATTGATCCCACAACCTGCCGGGAGCATGTGTAACTATAAAGTGAAGCTCACCGAGGTAAATCAGGTGGACGACACTATCGTGGGATGGGTGCGAAAGGCGTACGATACAGCAGGATAGATTTAAAGTGAACAGCCAGACCCACATTGCTTGTGCATTTGTGAGTCTGGCTGTACGGGGCTGTGATATTAATCGCCTCTCAGAAGATATCGTTAATGATTGACGAAGCGGTAAATGCCCGCATCCACCAGATTGGTGGGAGCCTCAGATTGCCGGTGTAAAAGGGGCAGGAAAAAGCTTCTAGCGGCGTAATTGCGTATAACTGATGGCTTATCTCGTAAGCCTTCATTATATTGTGTATCCGGTAAGGTTGACCTTCCAGGCACTTCAATGTTACCGGGGATACCGCCGCAAGTAGCAGCATATAGAATGGAGTAGCCATTCTTAACGTCCACCGCATAATCCAATGCCGATATATGCAGCTCTCCCAGAATACCAGCAGCCGGTTCCCAGGTATCTCCAGCATCACTCGAAAAGTACAGCCCAGCAAAGGTGGCAGCATACAAGCGGGTAGAATCGCCGTCTAAAAATAGATAGGCGCGAGCGCCACCGTTAAGGCCCGTTGTGTGCTCCCAGGTTACACCACCATCCAGCGAGCGGAAGGGATATTGTGGTCCGGTCCCAACCAGCAGCATGGGTTGAGGATGAGTGGCGATGGTTATATCTGTAGCCATCTGCATATCTGGCTGTTGAAGGTCATCGATTCTTGTCCAACTCCCACCACCGTTTGTGCTTTGGTATACACCAGTTCCTCCGGTGGCAATATAGACCAATCCTTCAATTTCGGGGTGAAATATAATTCTGTTAATCGTTCCGAGATCCATGCTTTGGGTTACGGTGATGGGCTGCCAGTTCGTCCCAAAATCACTGCTGGAATACAGCTGGCCTCGGTCATGGAGGTGAAACGCATCCGAGCCAATATTAAAACCCACCAACAGATGACCAGACTGATAGGGGTCCGGCTCCAAGTAACCAGGACCGCCCTCCCAGGGTTGGGAAATGTTCCATCCAATGTTCAACCAGCTTAAACCCGCATTGGTGCTCGTGTAGAAACCAGAGCCACCTGCCAGGTAGACCATCTGAGAATTAAAAGGGTCTTCACGGACCGCATTGACATGATCGAAACTATCAAGCGGGAGGAAAGTCCAGCTGTTGGCGCCATCATCACTCCGATAAACACCTGGCGAATCTCCGAATAACGCATAAATTCTCAACGGGTTAATCCTGGATGTGTCGACCTGGAAGGCAGTCATGCCTGTTAGTCCCTGGTTTTTTATTTCCCAGGTTTGACCGCCATCCATGGTCTTATACACACCATATGAATTATCTCCGATATATCCAATTAGGGAATTATCTGGGTTAAATTTAATCTCGCCATAGCTGGTAAGTGGACCAAACCGCTGCCAGGACAGGCCTCCATCTACAGAGTGATGCTGAAAGATGTAGATTGAATCTTCACTGGTAAAAGTTATAAACATCACTGTGGCCAGGTTATTCCGAAAGTCCTCCGGCGTTACATCCTGCCAGATTAAGAAGTTAGGATCCGTGGTTTTATATAATCCAGTGCCTTCAGCAAAAGAGATCCACACCTCTGAAGGCTGATATGGATTGTGGCTTATCCTGGCAATGTTAGTGAGGGGCGTCGCGGGCATTTCAGTCCAGTCCTCGCCACCATCGGTGGACTGAAAAACCTGTCCTACTTGGGTTCCCACCACCATCTGAAGGGGATCAGTGGGGTGGAAGGACACGTCTTGAACGGCGATGCCTTCCAAATCATCAACGATGCTCCAAGATACTCCACCGTCATTGGATATGATTAATCCCAACGCGCCAGTGGGAGGCTCTCCTGGATTGGCAGACGAACTAAAAAAAAGGACCTGAGGGTCGTGTGGCGAAGGATACGCCCGTCCGACTACCATATTCCGGCCATCCGGCCACCTGTCGATCAGCTTAGTCCAGGTATCGCCTTCGTCCTGTGAACGGAAAAGTCCACCATCAGCAGCGCAGTATAGCCAGCTAGGATGTAATGGATCAATGGTGAAATCGGGATTACCCAGACTGGCGTTGACAAATTTCCAATTCTCGCTGGCATCCCGGCTGCGGAATAATCCGACTCCGGAGGCGGAGGCATAGATAGTGTTAGGATCCCCTGGCTTCATCAAGATTTGACGAACTTCTCCGCCGAACAGGTCCCCGCCATTCCAGCGCCCTATGCCCTGGGTAACATTATAAGCATTTGTCAGCCTGTCTGAGCCTCCATCCGGATTGGTGACGGTAAGGTCATAACTGCCGGTATTCATCCCCCATGGGACTGTCGCTGTGATCTGGGTGGTCGTGATCCAGGTTGCGTCATTAAGCTGAATATTCCCCAGCATCACCGTCGGCTGGCTGATGACCTGGGTATTGGTGATCGTCGCAGAAAATCCTGTTCCCGAGATGTTAATGATCGTATCGAGGTCATTTGGGGCAGTCGCTGGCTCAATGGAAATAACGGTTGGATTCTCCTGGGGAAGAATTTGAGCTGCCACCGGACTGATGGACTTATCCGTTACAAGTGCCAGGAAAAATATGAGCGTTAGGATAGCTAGACAGCTGCAAGTCGCGAATGGGGCGAGCGATTTTTTATTCATTCCCTGTTTTCCTTATCCCAAGTTTAAACGCCTGATTTGAATGTTGCAATATTATTTAGTTAATTACAGTGACATTAGGAGAATATTCTTCCCCCCAGGCTGCAGGTCTACTCAAGCAGCGATTCGTACCTGGCAGCCTCGTTCATCCAGCTGCAAAAAATCATTGATACATCAAAAATCTGCTAAGAGTTAAGTCTCTCATTTACAGAAAAGCTTAATGGTCGATTCTATTATCGCGCTATTCGGGTGAAATGCAATATTTATTTATAAGTATTTAGCAGAAATTCCGAATATATAAGACTCAGGATAGCATGATTAGAAGCAGGAATACTTTCGCGAAGCTTGACGGTAAGCCCGTTTATTCCGAATGACAAAAAACCGCCCTTCCGACGGCATTTTTATCATAAACATGGAATCCTTGTTCCGGTGTTTTTAGGCATGATTGAAAAAATGATAGAATAGAGGCGTTATTTTAGGGGGAGGAGGCACAATGTTGTCAGAAGCGAGGGAACATGATTTGCCCTAACTGCCAAACGAACAACCCAAATAATGCCCGCTTCTGCCTGAATTGCGGACAGGAACTGGTGCAAAAGTGTTCCAACTGTAAATCTGACCTGGCTCCAGGCGCTCTTTTCTGCATGCATTGTGGTCAACCCGTGCAGGTGCAGTCCTCCGTGGACAATGACCGTTTAAGCCGCCTGACAGCGGTGGTTCCTGGGTCCTTAGTCCAGAAGATGGTAACCGAATCAAAGGCAGAAACAGCCAAACGCCCGGGAACTCTGCGAGAACGACGTACCGTTACTACACTACTGGCAGACGTAGTCAATTCAACCGGTTTATCAGAAAGTGTGGACCTTGAAACGTGGACAGGGCTGATCAATTATGCCTTTGACTCTATCGCCAAGGTGGTATATAGCTATGAAGGTACCATCGCCCGTCTATTGGGTGATTCAATCCTGGCATTCTTTGGCGCCCCGGTTGCACATGAAGATGACCCGCAACGTGCGGTGTGGGCTGGGTTGGAGATCATCAATAAGGTCAGGGAATTTTGCCAGGAACTCAAAAAAGAACAAGGGCTTGACTTCACCATCAGGGTGTGCATCAACACTGGACCGGTGATCGTGGGTCCGGTGGGCGATGACCTGACATACGACTTTACTGCCTATGGCGGTACAGTAAACCTTACCTCGCGGATCAAGTTTGCCGGTAAGCCGATGAGTGTGCTGCTCACCGGGAACACCTATCGCTTTATTTCGCCAATCTTTGAATGCCAGGACCTGGGATTGATTGATGTGAAAGGAATGGCGAAGCAGGTGCGGGTGTATCAGGTGAAATCTGCCCGGTCTGTGCTCGGACGGACAAGGGGTTTTTCCGAGCTGGAAAGCCCAATGGTCGGACGTAGCGAAGAGCTGGAAACGCTCCTGCACACCTGTGAGGCGGTCCAGGCTGGTTTGGGACGGGCAGTGCTCATCAGTGGGGAACCAGGGTTGGGAAAAACAAGATTAATCCAGGAGTGGAAAAGAGCCGCTGAGGCTAAAAACTTCGTCTTACCTGCCGATCAGGCTGGTGCACAGCCAAAAGTTGGAAAATGGTTGCTAGGTCGATGCGTATCTTACAAGCAAGGTCTGGCATACCAACTGTTGATCGACCTGTTGAGGAACATGATCGGAGTGACCATAGGGAGTGAAGAACCAGAAACCCGGGCTGCTCTGCTCACATACTTGGATAATTTGTTTGGTGAAAAGGCGATGGAGGTATACCCCTTCCTGGGGCACCTGCTAACACTCAAACTCGAAGGGGAAACCTTGCTCCGAACGCAGATAACCGATCCCCGTGCACTTCAAACGCAATACCTTCTGGCAATGCAGCGCTTACTCGAAGCGATCATGAACCAAAACCCGGTAATATTGGTATTAGAAGACATACACTGGGCAGACGGGTCTTCCACCGAGCTATTCACCAAGCTGTTATCCCTGGTCTCAAAAGGACCGATCCTCTTCTGTCTGGTGACCAGGTTAGAACGCGAAGCTGCCGGATGGAAACTGGTAAATGCAGCCCGCGAGCTCCTGGGCGGCAGTTTAACTGAAATTAGCTTGCAGAATCTCACCGAGAAAGACAGCCGCAGCCTGGTGGCGAACCTGCTCGAAATTGAGAGCCTTCCCGAGCGGGTGCGAGACTTAATCCTTGAAAAAGCAGAAGGTAATCCCCTGTATATGGAAGAGGTCATACGGATGCTAATTGATTCGGAAGCAATCATTCACCAGGATGGAACCTGGATTGCGCGGCAGGAGATCTCTGCTCGCGACATCCCTGACAATCTACAGGGCTTGCTCCTGGCGCGCATCGACCGGCTTCCACCCGAGGCACGCTATACTTTATTGGTAGCATCGGTAATCGGGCGGAACTTCCCCGTGAAGGTGCTTTCGAGAGTGCTGGAAGGAGCAAAAGATGAGCTTATTCAATAATCTGAGCACACTTGAAACAGCCGGATTAATCCAGGTGGCGCAGGTTGAGCCTGACCTTGAATATCTTTTCCGCCATTCCATGGTGCAGGATGCTGCTTATGCCTCACTGCTCGAGAGCGATCGGAAGCGGTTACACATGGCGGTAGGTGACGCAATTGAGAGCCTGTATCCCGAAAGGAAGAGGGAGCTGGCGGCAATCCTGGGTTATCACTTTAAAGAAGCTGGTGAAGACCGGCGCGCCCTGTACTACTTTCTGATTGCTGGTGACGAAGCGTTGTCAGTTTACGCCAACCAGGAAGCTGAGATCCAATACCGCAGCGCCTTGGAATTGACCTGTTGCAGCGAACCTCAAATTGGCTGGCTTTATTCTGGGCTGGGGGAAGCGCTGTATCGCCAGAGTCGCTTTGCTGAATCAGTGGAAGCATACCGGGATGGAATTAATGTTTTCAAAGCGCTCGAAGATTACGACGGGATGGCTCGCTTGTACGCCCGCATGGCGCGTGTCGAATGGTATGCAGGTCACCGCCCAGAGGGTTTGCGCATATGCCTGGAAGGATTGGGCTTGGTGAAACACGCTCCTGATAGCCTTGGAAAAACCACTTTGATCCACGAAACGGCAAGAGCTTACTATTTTAATGGAAATTCAGATAAAGCTCTTCCCTTGTGCCGGCAGGCGCTTGCTTTGGCAGAGCAGCTTGGGGCAGTGAATGAACAAGCGGATGCACTGGCAACATTAGGAATATTAGCGGGTGTCAAACCCGAAGAGTCTTTGGAAGCATTGCGCAAGGCGGTCGAGCTCGCTGAAGCAAATGGGCTGTTGAATGTTGCCATGCGAGCCAATATCAATTTAGGAACGATGACCCGGGCTTGGTTGGGAGATAATGATACCGCTTTGAAGCATTTTCGCCGGTCAGCAGAGATAGGAAAGTTACGTGGGGTGGCGTCGGAAGAAGTATTGGGTATATCGAGTTATATCGCCTGTTTGTTCGCACCCGGAAGGCTCAAAGAGATTGAAGCAGAGCTGCCAGGTCTCGAAGCGCTAATCCGGCAAATCCCAAATCCAGCCCCCATGATGATCACAGTCAAATTTATCAAAGCGGTGTTGACAAGCTTTAGAGGTGATTGGGATAGTGCAATTTCCAGTTTATGGCAATGTCTGCAGGAGTATCGTGAGGAACAAAACCATGAATCGATCGTATCCATGCTGGATGAACTCACCTGGTTGATCATGGAGAAAAATCGCTGGGGAGAATCAGCGGACCTGGATATGGTGGACACGTTGCTGCAGGAAGCAGTTATGATCGTTGAACAGGATAATTCGAATGAGCGGCAGTGGGTATATTCACGAATCGCCATACTTAGGGCCAGGCAGGGACGCCTGGTTGAAGCCCAGGATTGGCTGGCAAAAAACCGCAATGGGGTGGCAACAAGGTATTCTGTCTGGGATGACCGATTGACCGGGGAAGGCGAGGTGGAGATCGCCATCGCCGGGCAAAATTGGAACGAAGCCATCCAGGAAACCGAAAAGTTAACCCAGATGGAGCAGCGTTTGGGATTCAGAGCCCATGCAGCCATCTCATTAGTGGTTTGGGCAAATCTCCTGATCAGGCGGGGCAACACAGATGACCTGGATACCGCGCAGACAATTCTCCGGCAGGCTTTGGCTGAATTTAATGAGATGGGGATTGGGCACTATCCTGATATTGCCCTGGATATGCTAAAAATAATCCAGGCGAGGCAGCGCACACAGTCAGTCCAGAATGTGCAGATGACCAAGGAGCTACGCAAAGCCCGCAAGGTGCAGGAAAGCTTGCTGCCAATTAACCCCCCGGTGCTGCCCGGCTGGGAAATGGCAGTGCTGCTTGAGCCGGCGCACGAGACCAGCGGTGACTTTTACGATTTCCTGATGTTGCCCGATGGTAGTGTGGGACTGGTGATTGCGGATGTGACCGATAAAGGGACCAGCGCGGCATTGTTTATGGCCTTGAGTCGTTCATTGTGGCGAACCTTTGCCGTTAATCATCCAGCTGAACCTGAGCTAACAATGGCGGAAACCAACCAGCGCATACTGGCAGATACCCATGGCGGTTTATACATAACTCTGCTGTACGGCATCCTCAATCCTCAGCAAGCTGAATTTACCTATTGCAGCGCAGGTCATCACCCGGCACTGCTTCTTCGGGATAGAGACGGCTCTATCGAGCAGCTGGAGAGGACGGGGATGCCCCTTGGAGTGATGGAGGATACTGCCTGGAAGCGGGTAAACGTCAAGATCGAGCCAGGTGATGTGTTGGTCCTTTACACCGATGGAATTACAGATGCTCAAAATTCAGCTGAAGAGTTCTACGGTTTAGATAAGCTGGAACTGGCACTGGGCGAGCAGCGTGGGAAGACGGCGGAGGAAATCCGTGATTCGCTGAGAGAAGGGGTGCGCAGGTGGGTGGGGAATGCTGCCCAATTTGATGATATCACCTTGCTGGTGCTGGTTAGGGAGAAGTGAACCCCTCTCTTCCCTCCAAAATCACTAAAAAGCTGTGATTAAGAGGATTCAACTTACTTACTGTGAATAAGCCGAGCGGATAAACAAAAATTCATTTCCTGCCAGCTATAGAATTGTTGGAAATTTTCCAGGATAGAAATTGAATGGTATGCATGCACGTATAATTATGTCTGGGTGACAGCTGCATGACACAGTCCAACGCGCCATTAATGACCGCAGAAGATGTAGTACAGTTGCTGATCCTCTTTGCACAGAGCCACCTTGAGGTCATCCTGGATGGGGGCTGGGGGGTGGATGCCTTGTTGGGTGAACAGACGAGATTGCATTCTGACCTGGACATTGTTATCGCCTACGCGGATGTGGCGCAGTTGCGGAAAGTTCTTGAAGCAAATGGGTATGCGGATGTACCACGCCCAGACACGCGCATGGTCAACTTCGTGATGGGCGATGAGCTTGGTCACCTGGTAGACATCCATACCTATACCCTCGATCGGATAAACCACCCTGAACAAGGTCTCGATTATCCGCTTGACTCATTGGATGGTTCAGGAAGCATCCTTGGATACTCCGTCAGATGCATAGACTTGCAAAACATGGTAAATTTCCATACAGGATATCCCCTGGATGAAAATGACTACCATGATGTGAAGGCGTTATGCCAGCGATTTGGCATTCCGATCCCTGCTGAATATGAAGTGTTTGAAGCCGGCACCATTGAAGATGAAAGAAAGCTGTGCTTGTGATGGATCGTATGCCGATGAGGAGCGACGAAAACAATAAGATATTAAACAGGGATATTCACCTGTTTGAGCTTCCTGGTTACCAGGTGCACCTCCTTGGAGAAGAGACTTTACCTGCCTTGCAAGGGTTGTTGGAGAGATGCAGGGATTACATCCAGCTGGTGACCGGCGCCCTCCCAGGCTCAGATGCAGCCGAACATATGCTGGCAGACTGCCCTCCGGGCAGGAGCAGCGAGGATAAGGCCGTAATTGGTGTTATTAACGGTGACTGTAATTTAGTAGCTGTCCTCGATGCGATCCGCAATTACCCGGCTGATGGTTGCTGGTGGGTTGGGTTGTTGCTGGTGGAGCCAACCCAACGGAACCAGGGACTGGGTCGAAGCATTTTTCAAGCTTTCGAGCAATGGGTGGGTTTGCTAGGCACAAAATATGTCTTCCTGGGAGTTGTGGAGGATAACGAGAGAGCTTCTCGGTTTTGGCAATCGTTGGGGTTCGAGGTTGTCGAGAAGCAACCGCCCAATCACTTTGGTGCCATGGAACATGTGGTGCTCACCATGGCTCACGATTTAACTCGGGTAAACAATGATTGAGATTACTCCAAATCAGGTCACGCCCGCATTCGTATCATTGTTCGACCGCCGCATGCCAACCTCAGCGTGTTGTTTTGCCGTCCTGGGTGGCGGGAATGCGGGGAGGCTTTTTACCGATGAGCTTGATGCTCCAGCATCGGGGTATGTATGGGAGCGCGACGATGGAGTTCTCTACCAGGGCGGGGTGAGGAATTGGCAGGTGGTGCATCAGCTGGTGGAGCAGCTTCGGCAGGGTGGGACGGTGGCATTAAGTTTCCGGGATGGTGACCCGTGGGTGGATTTGTTCCCGCCCAACCCGGATGCAGGTGCAGAGTGCGTCGAGCTGGATCGTCCTGTCTGCGGAAGTGATCTTTCCCCTTATCTGAGCCTGCCGGATGGGTATGAGGTGTTCCCCATGGGGAGGGATTTGATCGAGAAGAGCCCGCAGCTGGAGGCGACCCTATCTCGTTATGGAACCGTCGATGCCTTCCTAGAGACCGGGTTGGGTGTATGCATCCTGCACGGAAATGAATTCGTCTGCCGTGCAGAGGCGGATATGGACGTGGGCGGGGTGAGGGAACTTGGAATTTTCACTGAGCCTGGATTCTGGGGGCTGGGGTTTGGAACAATTGCAGTGGCACATTTACTTAACTGGTGCGATGATTTGGGTTGTTCCACCTGTTGGGATTGCGTCAGGCTCAATATCCGCTCACTGAGAATTGCACGCAAGTTGGGCTTTACCCACGAGCGCAGTTATAAACTATTGGCATGGTTCCCACCGGACAGAAAGATTGGGATCAAATGAACGGTCAAACCATTCGGACTGGTGAAAATTACATAGAGAGTCTGCGTAGGCGCAAGCTGCAGGTTTATTTGATGGGCGAACGGATTGAAGAGCCGGTCGACCACCCGTTGATCCGCCCGTCAGTGAACGCCATGGCGAAGACTTACGATCTGGCGTTGGACCAACCCGATCTGGCGACCGCGGTGTCGTCAAAAACTGGCGAGCAGGTCAACCGATTCTTACACATTGCCACCAGTGTAGAGGATGTGGTGATGCAGAACAGGCTGCAGCGCAGGCTTGGACAGCTGACCGGGACATGCTTCCAACGCTGCGTTGGGATGGATGCCTTGAATGCACTCTATTCGGTGACATATGAGATGGATGCCCAACACGGCACGCACTACCATTCCCGGCTGAAAGCGTTCATCAGGTCGATGCAAGCACACAATTACATCATCGGCGGGGCGATGACGGACGTGAAAGGTGACCGCAGTAAAAGCCCCTCACAGCAGGCAGACGAGGATATGTTCGTGCACGTGAGTAAGCGCACGGAAAACGGGGTGTTTATCCGGGGCGCCAAGGCGCACCAGACCGGGATTGTCAACTCGCACTGGCTTATTGTGATGCCCACCTTACGGTTGAAACCGGAAGAAGCCGAATATGCAATCGTGGGGGCAATCCCCGTGGATGCGGATGGCATCACATATGTGATTGGCAGGCAATCATGCGACACACGCAGCCTGGAGAGCGAGATTGACGCTGGTAATGCCGGGTTCAGCGGGCAGGAAGCGTTGGTCATTTTCGAAGATACCTTCATCCCCAATGAGCTGATCTTCATGGACGGAGAGTATGATTACAGTGCCATGCTGGTAGAGAGGTTCACTGCTTTCCACCGGCGAAGCTATGTGTGCAAATCAGGTGTGGGTGATGTGCTCATCGGTGCAGCGGCGACGGCAGCAGAATACAACGGGGTGGAACGTGCATCCCACATCCGTGATAAACTCGTCGAGATGACCCACCTAAATGAAACGATTTACGCCACGGGGATCGCTGCGTCCTATCAAAGTCACGCTACAACTTCGGGGGCATACCTTTGCGACGAGCTGCTGGCGAATGTGTGCAAGCAGCAAGTGACGCGCATCACCTACGAGATGGCACGCCTGGCTCAGGACCTGGCAGGTGGGGTGTTGGTTACGCTGCCTTCCGAAGCGGATTACCGCTGTGAGGAAATCGGCGGATTGCTTGAAAAATATCTCAGGGGAGTCGAGCAGGTACCGACCGAAGACCGCATGCGCATCCTGCGGCTGATTGAGAACCTGACGTTGGGCAGGAATGCGGTGGGATATTTAACCGAATCTTTGCATGGCGCCGGCTCGCCGCAGGCGCAACGCATCCAAATCCAACGACAGATGGACCTGGAGTATAAACAACAGTTGGCAAAAAAGCTGGCGGGCATCAATGAGAAGTGAAAGCATGCGAACACTGATCATCTATGATTCACAGTACGGTAATACGGAAAAGATCGCCCTTTCCATTGGCACTCCGCAGAAGCAGAAGGGGGACGTTCAGGTCATCAGGGTGGGAGAAGTTAAGCCAGATATGCTAAAAGGGATTGATCTCCTGGTGGTTGGTTCACCCACCCAGCAGTTCAGGGCGACAGAAGTGATGCGCATGTTTTTAAAAAACCTTCCCACGCAATTAATAATGGGAATCCGGGTAGCAACGTTCGACACTCGGTTATCACAGGTAAAAATCGATAAAACCCCGACCCTGTCATTTTTTGAACGGATATTCGGGTATGCTGCCGAGCATATCGCTAAGGCACTCAAAGAAAAGGGAGGCAGGCTGGTTTTACCCGGAGAGGGATTCTATGTGGATGATATTGAAGGTCCGCTTGTGGATGGGGAGGAAGAGCGGGCGGCAGAATGGGCAGAGAAATTATACGCATAGCCGAATTTATTATATTTTAGATGGTAAACTCAGATTTCCGGTGAGTGCAGCATGATAAAGAAACTGGTGATCCTATTGTTGGTATACTCGTGATTAGCTTTACCTCTGCATGTGCAGGTGCTGGCGGTTCCTCCGGGATAAAAAAAACCATCGAGCCAGGTGACAGGATTGGGGATTTCACCATCACCACCGGAGAGCAAGGAAAATTTACCTATGGATTCTCGGTCGATTGCTCCGATCCGGGGACAGATAACACCTATTCGTGCAATGCGATAATAGGTGACGTAATCAACGTCTCAACGGGGTTGTACGATACTACCGGTAGCGGTAACCTGGATGAAATTTGGACAGATTCGAATTACCAGAGTTTCATCAATGACCGACCGGTGGATTTGCAGGCTTTTGGCACGATTGACTATAACCTTCCGCAAGTAGGTGTGATCCGTTTCGCATATGTAGTCATCAGTGCCAGCAAAGGTGGCGAAATCACAGTTAAAGATTCTGGCGTATTTGATAATGGTGATCCATTTACATCTACCTCCACCTATAAATTCACTTAACCTTAGCTCAGGTTATATAAACAGTGTAATGCGGTAACTATTGCTACGCAAAGAGTAAAACGTGGATATATTATTGTGCAGGCTGCTTGAATTATCTGACGTCCCGCAAGCGGCGACAGTCATATCACAGGCGTTAGTTAATGACCCACTTTGCGCCTATATGCTGCCCTTAAAGCGGACAAGGATGAAGACGCTCTATAAGTTTTTCAGGGCATATGGAACGGTAAACATCCAAAACCAGCATGGCTTTGGCGTAGGTGAGCCATTGAAAGGAGTCGCGTATTGGCTTGAGCCAACAAAGACGGACATCTCGGTCAGTATAAAATCGCTGGGGCTTTTTCTACCGTTACTATTCACTTTTTATCCTATCGGATACTTCAGGGCGAAGGCAATCATCAAGCAGACCGACTTGCTGCATCAAAAGTATGCCGGTGACCCCCATTATTATCTGGATAACATCGGCGTACTGCCCAGCGAGCAAGGCAAAGGCATCGCATCGCCGTTGATCCGCCCGTTTCTTCAAAAGGCTGACGATGAGAAAGTGAGCGTATATACCGACACGGTAACAAGTAGCAACGTCAGCTTTTACGAGCATTATGGGTTTCAATGTGTTGAGCAGTGCGCTGTTGCCAATACAGGAATCACGGTCTGGGCATTGCTCAGACCGGTTCAGCCACCAATTAGCTAATTCCTTCTTTATTTAATTTATTTGACCATTATTTTTCTTCACCTATAAATTCACATCATGGAGGCAGGAATGACTTATAAATTTACCTACACCCGTTTACTGGCAGCCAATTTTAAAGCATGTTTCCTTTTCTACCGCGATTTAATGGGATTCCAGGCAACATTCGGTTCAGAAAATGACGTCTACGCTGACTTCAATACCGGCGAAGTGACCCTGGCACTTTTCGATCGGTTGGCGATGAGCAGCGCGGTGGGCACTACACAGCTGCCGGTAGATGCGCAGGCACAGGATAAAATGTGCCTCACCTTTGAAGTCGTCGATGTGGATGCAAATTGCGAACAATTGAAAGCGCAGGGAATCTCGATAATCAACGGACCGGTCGATAAACCTGACTGGGGTATCCGCGTAGCTCATTTCCGCGACCCCGACGGCAACCTGATCGAGATTAACCAACCAGTCAAACATTCTTGAGCCGGGGAGAGTAATCCTATGGAGGAAACGATCATCGCCTTAGAAAATGCTGCCATGGAACGCTGGCGAAACGGTGACCCGATGGGGTTTGTGGAGATTAGTGCCAGGGATATCTGTTACGTGGACCCCGGACTCACCAGGCCCATCATCGGTTTGGAAGCATATACCGATCATGTGAAGCAGCTGGAAGGGAAAATCCATTACCAGAAATCCGAATTTATTGACCCCAGGGTTGAGAAAGTGGGTGAAGCGGCGCTCCTTACGTATAACTACCGCTCGTCTGTGATCATACCTGGGGGAGAGGTGAGCTCACAAACCCCCTGGAACTGCACTGAAGTCTATTTCAAGCAAAATGGTGAGTGGAAAATCGTCCACAACCATTGGTCTTTCCTCAAACACAAAGTGCCAGATACTGTAGAAATTCCACTGCCGGTGTATTCTCGGAAGGTTGAATATCACGGCGTCCTGGGTGAGCTGATGAGGCTGGAATCAGGTGCGATGGACCGCTGGCGGAACGGTGATCCATGGGGATTTGTCGAGCTGTATGCCCCGCAAGTGACTTACTTCGACACGGGTACACCCCAACGCATTAATGGCAAGGTAGCGCTTAGTGCGGAGTATAAACTGAGGGAAGGAAAAATTTTTTACGAGGTGATGGATTTCATCGACCCATGGGTGTTGGTATGCGGGGAGATGGCAGTGATGTTTTACCGTTTCCTATCCACCAGGCTAAACCCGGATGGCTCGGTGGCATCGCGGGTGCCGTGGAATTGTAGCGAAATCTATGTGCGAATAGAGCAAGATTGGAAGATCATTCATAACCATTGGTCGTATATCCGTGGTGAGATGATTTGATCCAATGATATTTCATCCTGGGTAGTCATGAGTAGAGTTCACCTGTTTGAGTTCACCGATCAAGACTGGTACGCGCAGGTATTCCGACGAATCCAGACGGATTACCTGCAGTATGCAACCACACGGGGGGCAGGTCACCAGAATCTGGTCCCAGTATTTAAGAGAGTGCTGCAGCAGACAGGAAGCATGGAAATCGTAGACCTGTGTTCTGGTGGGACGGGTCCCTGGGTACAGCTTCGCAAGCAGCTCGCGCAGGCTGGAGTGAATGTAAAAATCACTCTAACTGATAAATTTCCCAATCCCGAGTCGATCCAAAAATGGGCTGGGGCATCGCCAGGGGATATTTGTTACCTGCCTGAGCCTGTAGATGCCTTGGATGTACCGGAACACCTGTCAGGATTGCGCACGATGTTTGAGGGTTTTCATCATTTCAAACCTGAGCAAGCCAGGCGCATCCTGCAGGACGCGGTTAATAAAAGGGCTGCGATCGGTATCTTCGAAGCCAGCCTGAAACCTCCCCAAGGACCCATTATTTTCGCCTTATCTCCCTTAATGACACTGCTGGGTTACTTGTTCGCTACCCCCTTCATCCGACCTCACACCTGGAGCAGGCTCCTATGGACATATCTGTTGCCTATCGTGCCCCTGGCAACCTGTTGGGATGGGCTGGTATCGTTTCTGAGAGTGTATTCACAAACGGAATTGAGAGAGTTGGTTGGTTCACTTCACGGCGACAACTACCAATGGGAAATTGGTGAGGCTTCCACTGGTACTCCGCTGTTTGTGTTCTCATATTTAGTAGGATATCCGCTGGACCAGCCTGAGAAGCTGAGCCTTATGTAAAAACAAAGAAATGAGAGTCTGACTAAATAAGGATGTCAAAAATCGCTGAATACCAAACCGTTTTACAAAGCCTATCCGATTGGGACGATTATCTTTTAAAAGAATCCGGATTACCCGGACCACGGGGTAATATCGAGCTGGCACAAGCAGTGGCTAACGAAGGCACGCGCGAGCTTTTCCAGCGTTATCTCGCTTATAACGTTGATTTTGCACCTGTCAACTCGCCCTACGAATTCCTGGCATTCTGCGGGGCACTGGGTCGGGGGAGATTGCTGGCAGAAGGAGATAAGAGCCAATTTCAGACCTTGAGAACACTGGCGTCTGACCCTCGCTGGCGCATGCGAGAAGGCGTTGCCATGGCACTCCAGCGTCTTGGCGATGTGGATATGGGGCTGCTCATAGTAGAAATGCAGGTTTGGAGCCATGGTACCTGGCTGGAGCAAAGGGCGGTTGCTGCAGCAATATGTGAACCCAGGCTGCTTGTCGAGGTGGAATATGCCAGGGAAGCATTGAATATCCTGGATACGATTACAGCCAACCTTGAAGGATCTGTCGATCGCCGGGGCGAGGAATTCATTGCCCTGCGTAAAGGATTGGGATATTGCTGGAGCGTGGCAGTGGCCGCCTTGCCAACTGATGGGAAAGCGTTGATGGAAAACTGGCTGGTTAAACCAGATAAAGATATTCGGTGGATCATGAAAGAGAACCTGAAGAAAAATCGCCTAAAGCGGATGGATCCGCAATGGGTTGATCGATGGATGAAGAAATACTGATTAGTAATTTGTCCTTTAGGATTAACTTTCTTAATATATTGTGGAGGAAATAACGATATGTGGACTCCGTTAGAATTCCTGGCTGGTAATTGGCATGGGACGGGATCGGGTCAGCCTGGTTCAGGTCAGTATGAACGAACCTATGAGTTCATTCTGAATCACAAATTCCTGCACGTGAGGGGTAAATCCACCTACCCACCCCAGGAACAAAACCCAAATGGCGAAGTGCATGAAGACTGGGGGTTCATCAGTTATGACAAAGGAAGAAAAACCTTTGTTTATCGGCAATTCCACGTTGAAGGGTTTGTAAATCAATACATTATGGAACACATATCGCAAGATGGTAAGGAATTCGTCTTTGTAAGCGAAGCCATTGAGAATATCCCCTCTGGGTGGCGGGCGAAAGAATCCTACAAAGTCATCTCACCGGGTGAATTTATCGAAACATTCGAGCTGGCAGAGCCTGGTAAGGATTTTGAGCTTTATACACAATGTCACTTGTGGAAGGTAAGTTAATTCCGTTAAGGTGATAGAGCCAATATTTACCCGCTGAGAGTCTTCAATTTACGGGGTGGGGGTCAGTGATGATTCAGGAGTCGGTGTGGGGGTGACAGGGAAGGGTGCCAATACTTCGATTTCTCTCCAAGAGACCCAGGAAGGGCTCTCAGTGGTGACGATACGCACATAGCGGATATTTTCCAACGCTGCAGCTGGGATGTAATTGAGCACGTCGTAATCGAACTCACTACTGCTGAACTCATACACCTGTCGAAGCGCATCGCGACTGGCCCCCACCCACACCTGGTGCACCGTCTCCCCGGCAGGCCACTGACCCACTGTCAACCGGATCTCGCCAACAGTGTAAGCAGTGCCCAAGTCGATCTCAATCCATTGGGTAGGGAACGCCCCCGCGCTCCACTGGGTGTTAGGGTTCCCATCTACTGCCATCTGCGCGGTCTGATCAGGCAGGGATTCAGTCACATTGACCGGCTTGTTCAGAGCCAGGTTGCGCCCAGGCAAGGCGGTGGTGACGCAGGCATCCGGTTGGACCTTGGGCGAAAGAGCTTTCATCAGATAATTTTGGCTGTCAACGAATCCCCAGGTGGCGTCTAACAGCCCGGCAGGGGAGGGATAATACCCGTAGTAAGTCCAACCAGCGAATCCCTGGGAACAAGAGCTGGCGATCCAGTCTTGTACGGCGAGCGCTCCTTCAGATACCTGGGGGTACGCCCAGGTGGAAGCCCCCACTGAACCCATGATGATGGGTTCAGTCCCATGCCCGTTCAAGCCGAAGTTTTGGGCTAGCTGTGAAATGGTTAGCTCCCCAGCCGGATCTGTATGCAAGTCAAAGAAATCCAGGGAGGAAGATGATAGCAAACCGGCTGTTTCGACGTAACGGTTGTCATTGTCGCGCCAGAGATTGGGGCTTTGAGGGGCGAAGAAGCCCATTGTGATGAGAGCAGTTGGATCGTAGGTAAGGATGGTACTGCGAAGCTGGTTGATGTAATAGCGCATCCCATCCACCGCCAATGCCGGTACCTGCTTTTGGTCAAACATATAGTAGGTTTTCCCATTGGCGGGTGTGATTTTTTCAGTAAGTAGAGAAAAAGGCGGTTGGTCTGACAGGTAATACTGTTCGTCCAGCAGCTCCCAGCCCAGAATAATATCAAAGGGGGCACCGCGCGAAGCCAGCCCACCCAACAGGTCAGACCAATATTGCTGTGCAGCCTGGATCCCGGCTGGGGTTAGAAATTCGGCGTTGCGCCCTGCAGCAAAGGTGGCGTTGGCATCCTGGTTGGCAAGTGCCTCATAGCCTCCCAGCTCGGGAAGATCCTGCGAAGCCAGCAGCACAAAAAGGTTGGCATCCTTGGCCAGGTTCATCAGATCAGCGATATTATCCAAGTAAGTGGGGTTCAATCCCTGCCCATCTTGCACACCATTGCAGGTGTCCCCACTGGTACAGCCATCCACGATGATACGCACGGTGTTGTAGCCAGCAGCCGAGATTGTGGAAAAATCTGCCATAGTTCGGGAGTGGTCGTACACTCCACTGGCAAACAAGCGGTCTTCATAGTGGTCCTGCACCGGCACCAGGGCGAAATAATTTACCCCACGCGGGATAAAGTTTTGGAGCGTGAGCGTGTCGTAAAATTCGGCTATGCCGTAAATGCGGTGGGTGGCGATGCGGTGGTCAGCAACCGGTGGTGGAGGGGTGGGGCGGGAGGTGGGATCGGTTATGGCGTGCGGACCAGGCGAGGTTTCAGAAGGGATGCTGGTAGCCTGACTGGTTATCGAGGTGATAGGTGTGCTGGGGGAAGGGGGTGAGGCAGCCTGAGGCAGTGCACAGGCTAATGTGGCGAGGATCAGCAAGACCAGGGTGATAAGAAAGGGCTTTTTGCGGGGGGAAATCATGCAGATAAAAAATACCTTATGAGTTGAATGAACCGCTCAATACAAACAACAAACCACCGCCCAAAAGCAGCAGACCCAGGATAGAACCCGCCAGTTTCATGCGCCTATCTGATGAGAATAGCAGCACACCTACCAGGAATGCCGGCAAGCTGGAAAGCAAGGTCAGCTTGCCCCAGTTGTAAATTGCTGAATCCAACCATGGACTATGAATATGCAGGAATGAAAGGACTTCGAGCAAGAAAAATCCTGGTGCCACCATCGCCACCAGGATGGCATGTACCAGGGAGAAGGGTTGGGATGGATCGAGACTGTAAATCTTGATGGTGTAGGGCACCTCCCATTGTTCCATCAACACCACATGCAGCACACTGAGGGTGACCACATAGGCGAGCCAGGCGAGCGTACCGCCGATCAGCCAGAGGGGGATGCGTGAGTGCTTGGGCATATCATCGTAGTGCCATGATCCAGGATGATTCAATTATAGCGCATTAGGCATAAACCCTTGAAAGCCCAACCCCAGGGAGAGAATATCCCAAAAAATACAGGTACGTTTTACTTGAGGGCCCTTTTTGGTGTTATGGCTTCCTTGAAAGTGAAAATACCAGAAAGATGCTATAATATTAACCTAAGATTAATGGTGGTGGTTACAGAAAGCGTAACCAGTGACCGGCAGATCGAGCTTATCCAACCCCAAGTTTGATAACTGAGCAGTTGTAATTAAATAAACCCCCGAGGAGAATTAACACATGGAAACTTTACCAGCACAACCCGTAAGCGACAGGAAATGGTATGAGATTTGGAGGGATGTTTGGACAAATCCAGGCGTTGAGGCATTTTGGTCCATTTTGAAAGAAAGAAATCACAGTGCAACCAGGGGATTTATCTGGATTGGCGTTACCTCGCTGGTTTTGGGTCTGGCTGGTGCATTAACCTCCGGACCTATCTATAGTAGCATCAATTCCCAGGTCCCCGGCTTCATAAGCACCGGCCAAACCTTGCTTACCGCAGTCTGTACAGTCATACTCGCACCCATTTTTACGATTATTTCAATGATGATCCTGACGGGAGTTTTCCACCTCATCGCCAAGCTCTTCCATGGAAACGGCACTTGGGGAGACCTTGTATTTTGTGTCGCGACTGTTGTAGCGCCAGCGTCGATAATCTCCGGTGTGTTAGGCACCGTTTGGGGGCTTGTTTCACAGGTTCAAATACTCTATTTCCTGGTAGCCATATTTGCCGGAGTTATTGGTGTTGCATTAGCAATCTATAATATTGTTTTGTATGTTCTGGCGGTAAAGGCTTCCGAAAACGTTGGAACTGGAGGAGCAATCGCCACCCTCCTCATCCCCATCGGAATTGTGATCGTTGTGGGTATTTGTTGTTCTGCCACGCTCATCCCCGTTTTTATGAACATAAGTCAATAACAAAATACAATTCTCGCTGATATTAATATTTCCGAACTTGATCGAGTGTTCAGGTGAGATCCAAAGATCACTCCTGAGCACTTGCCGTGCGGAGTACACCAGAAGAATTAGCATTACGTGTAATTTGGCTTCTTCCGTCAGATCAACTTATTATTAACTTACAAGTGACACAACCCAAAGAATTCGGGTAAGTGTACCAAATAACAAATCAGCATTACTATTCTATTAGCTCTTCCCACCTAAATGGCACTCCGTGACCGGGGTAGACAGTTTTTATTGAAAACGTCTTCAAGCGTTCGTAGCTGGCATTTCCAGCAGGTTTATCGTACATCATTGAATTCAGCGCTGGCTTGCCGGTGGAGTTGGTGAAGAGATCACCACAGAATAGGTCGCCAGTGCTGGTCAGGATGCAGATCGATCCCGAGGAATGCCCGGGAGTATTCAACACCTGGGCATCCAGGCCATATTCGACCAGGGAAGCGCCATCTTCTAACAGCAAGTCGGGACTGCACTGTTCTTTTTCTCCAAAACGGATGACCAGCGGCATTAACTTTTTAAGCAGTTTATTATCGAGCTTCCGGTTCCAGAACATATCTCCATTTTCAAGCATACCGGCATCGTTCTTATGCATGGCGATGCGTGAATGGAATCTTTCGCGGAGATAGCGGGCATTTCCGGTGTGGTCGAAATCTCCATGAGTGAGCAGGATGAGCTTGAGGTTACCAGGCTGTGCGCAAAAATGCTCGAGAGCTGTACTGAGCTGATTCCTGGCATTGGTCATTCCGGTATCCACCAGAAAATACCCGCTCGGGGTATTTACCAGGTAACTATAAACATGGCTGAGCTTGAGCGGTAAGGGTAGGCAGATCGGTATGATTTGCTGGGTCATGGTGAGCTCCTTCATATTCCCTATATTAAATGTCCTGGGATCATTGTAGGTCATTTCTCCATTTTAATGATTACGATCTTCAAGAACTACTCTATTTTTATTTAATTAAAATACGTGATCTCAATCTGATTGTCCATAAAGTGCCCATAGCGGGCACCTGCTTCTGCGATCGGATCTGATAACGCAGGATCGAGATGATCAAAAGGTTGGATTTCCAAACGCAAAGTGTCCCCATGGATGGACCGTTTCCAAATACCTGCCACCTGCCCGTCGATCACAAGGATGGGCCGGAATACTCCCCGGTCAGATATCTCTTTCATATGGTGTTCCAGGTGCGCCGGGATGGAAGCACTCCGGTCAGAATAGCTAATGATATATTCATCATAGGTGGGTAATAGATATGCGCCCCCGTGACTGGTTCGAGGAATGGGGAGGTCTCGCCTCAGCCAATAAGTCTGCCTACCAACAGGCATCCGCTCGAAATCCGATTTTACCAGCTCTAAAGCCAGGCTGGCGTCGCGCGCAGGTAAACCCGACCACCAGGTGAAATCCTGTAGGGTTGCCGGGCAGCGACTGGTGAAATAGCGCCTGGCTAGCAGCGCTAATGCTTCATCTTTGGGAAGGGTCTTGGTGTTTGGAACCCGCTCGGATAACAAAGCATAGGTAGTTTTGCTGCCACGGCTGGGACCATTGCAGATGATTTTTTCGATCTCTGCGCGGGCAAACAAATGAGAAGCACGGTTTTGGTCAGTGGGGATCCCAGCTTGGCGCAGTGTGGCACTAAGCTCCTCGCGGGTGAGTTGCTTACCGCCGATGAGTGCGTTTTCGATGGTGGCATTACTCTTGGAAAAAACCTCTTCAGTCAGCTCCAGCTGCCGGTCACGCGAGCTCTGGGAAGCTTTGATCTGGGGGGCGGTGAGATCCAGCAACCAGTAAATATCTTCCGCAGGTGCAAAATGCCAGGTAGGACGCAGCAGGTGGGTGCGGATGATTTCTGCGTTGGTAATCGCATTTTCAACATCCTGGTCAGTAAGACCAGGCAAGCGTGTACCGATGGCCCACTTTGCCATGGGATAATCTTGTGCCTGAATGGCACCCATCCAGCTGACAATGTCTTTTATCGTGGTGAAGCTCGTTGTGACCAGCTGTTGGCTGGAAAGACGCAGGAAGGCAATCTCAGATTGATTTATCGTCATAAACTTTGTATCTTTGTCTGGAGCATATTCCCCACTCACCCATCTTGTTCGTTTTGGTATGAGCCGCTGTTGATTATACATCATCGCATATACCGGCTCTAAGGAGGGGAAAGATATACGGATTATGTAATTACTCACCACATCTCAATTATCTATTGTGTAACCCTCGTAGGTGCGCAGGGAGGAATCCCAAATGCCACATTTAAAATTTCTCCCCTCCGGTCAGTAAACTGACCGGACTGGTCGCGCTGCTACGCATGTTTTTCCTCAGCTGGTGAGTATTTACCCGATTGTCCAAATCCATAAAAACCGTGTTTGTTACGAGTCTTCTTCCAGGTCCATGGCAAGGGCAATCCCACCTAAAACACCAGACCGATAGCCCAGAGCAGGTGGGACGATGTAATCCTCGAGGCCTCTGGTCAGTGCAGGGTGATTCAGGTAATTGTTTAGTGAGGCAGAAAGCCTGCTGCGGACCATGTTGTATAAATAGGTGCGGTGCATGACACCACCGCCCAGGACGATTCTCCTGGGAGGGAAGGTGAATATGTAATTTGCCAGGGCAGAAGCGATATAGCCCGCTTCAAGCTCCCAATATGGGTGGTCGTCGGGCACCGTCTCCGCCGGCTGACCCAAACGCGTTTGAATGGCAGGTCCGGAGGCAAGTCCTTCGAAACAGTCAGCGTGGTAAGGGCACGCACCTGCAAATGGGTCGTGCTTAATATCGTGGGGTAGGTACACATGACCCATCTCGAGGCTGACAAGACCCCGCAAGGGTTTGCCGTGTAGGATGTAGCTGCCTCCAATCCCGGTCCCAATGGTCACGTAAAGGGATGGGTCAAGACTCTGGTTGGCTCCCCAGCGATACTCTCCCAGGGCTGAGGCGGCAACATCCATGTCGATCACCATGGGTACACCCAATTCACATTTGAGTATGCCGAGAATATCAGTGTTGGCCCAACCCGGTTTGGGCGTGGTGGTGATATAACCAAAGGTAGGTGAAACCGGGTCCACATCCACCGGTCCAAACGAACCTAACCCGATTCTCAGGAGGCGTTTAGATTTTATATAGGGAAGGAAGAAATCACATACCCGGCGCAAAGTTTCTGAAGGGGTAGTGGTTGGGAAGCGCGTCTCTTCGATTATATCTTGCGGACCATGACCAACGAGACAGATGAATTTCGTTCCTCCACCTTCGATCCCACCGTATAACCGTTCAGTATTCATCAGGTACCTTTTTTACCTATGACGATAATTCGATAAAATGCCAGGATGTAGACAAAGCCTTTCCCTATCTCCTGCGTGGCGTGAATGGAAGTATCGGGTAAACCCATGATCTCGATTTTACCTTGAAATTTTCTTAGACGGGTGTAAAAGCCTCTAAATCTTTGGAATTGAACATTGATCCCGATGATTAATCAGCTCCTGGAGATCTGTTAGGGAAACTACATCAATAACGTCCTGTCAAATTGGAATTGCGTTTGTAGCAACAAAATAAAAACAATTCGCACCAGTTATGAATTTAATAATTGCATGCTTCGACGTTTAACCGAGCTTATAACGGAAAATCCCGCTGGTTTTGTATAAAAACGGGAGATAACGCACCCAGCGTAGATGTGCCAGGCGCGGCTCAGGGTACAGAAACGGGTACCACTCTTCCAGGAGATGGATATTTCCCCCCCACTTTTCAAGCTCTTTGCCACCCCTTAATGACCAATGAGCTGTAGCACCGATATGAGTACGGGCAACCCGGCGATTGTTCCCCCAAACGTAAAAAGGTGAAAAAGCGTCGAAGACCAGCTCAGATGAAGGGAAGTTGTCCTTCAATGACAGTACCAGTGACATCACCTGATCCTGGCTGAAAAACATGAACAGCCCCTCTGCCATGAACAGGGATGGGCGTGAATGAACCTTGACCGCTTCCAACCATGCAGGGTCATGGGCAGAGTACGCCAGCAGGTGGTAGCGCTCAGCCTCATCACCGATGAGCTGACGGCGCAGCTCGATCACCTCCGGTAAGTCGAGGTCATACCACTCAACCTGCCTGTTATCCGTACGCTCAAAGCGGGTATCCAGCCCACAGCCCAGGTAGGTCACGGCTGCTACGGGATAACGGGTGAGAAAAGCATTCGTTAAGTAGTCAAACTGGCGATTGCGTAGCAGGATTGAGACCTGGACCTCCTCACTTACCTCTGCCTGGGTGAAGCTCGAAGCATTAATTCCCAATTGTTGGACCAACTCTACCGACCGCTGGTCCCGGAGAATGGCATCAGGTCGGTTCGTTTCAAGGGCGCGGATATAGAGCGGCAGTAACAAACTTTCTGATACTTCACTCAAATGTTGATGGGTTGGATCCGGCATATCTATCATAATGAGACCTCATCCTTCCTTCAACCGTTCGTATCGGTCCGTGACTTAGACACGAGGTATTGTTTACGGTCCTTGATCAGTAAAACGATCGGGACTATGTTTAGGATGAGGACTAGAATGTTAGCCAAGCCAACATTGGCGAAAATAGTTAGCAAAGAGATCACTACAAAAAATGCAACAATAAGATAATAAGCGTTGTGATTGCCTTTACGCATCAGCACGAATAATCCCAGCAGGAGACCAGCGATACCAATGGATAGGATTCCCAAAATTGTGTTTAATTGTGGAGGAACTGATAACGCTGGGTGAGTATTAATGCCGATGATGCCGAGGGCGAGCCATAAAAGGACATTGAGAAAAATGAAAATCGTAGCAAGAAGCACCGAGAACGATCTAGTTTTCATAGATGGTCTTTCAGATCTCAGAATTTGTAATTAATAATATAGAGAGATTCGCTCAATTCAAATTTTCTAAAACCCAGGTGAGGATGGCAACCTTACGTTTCGAATATACGTCTGTCTGTGCCCGCTTGATGTAACGCTCCATCACAGGGCGGGCATAGCGTAGTTCTGTATGCGCCAGTTCCAATTCGACCTCTGAAAGGGTATAAATGGCATAAAAAAAGGGGAAGTTACGCCATTTACCATCGCCAAGGCGCATCTCTTTCATCGTCTGCAATCCTCTTACAAAATGTGCTTCCTTGTGGTCAAAATCACCCGCCCAGGCATGCCTCCAGAATGCCAGGGTGCAACGTCCGCAACAAAACGTACCGTTGTGCTGGAATTCCTGGTTTTCGCGCATCCATCCGGTGGCGTGAAGGTAAGCGTTATACACAGCTGGGTCTGAGCGACCCAGCAACCAGGTGGCTCGGGCAGCTTCCTGACCCATGATATGGCGCGCACTGGCACAGACCAGTTTTTCACCGGTAAATACGCGGATACCGTTTGAGAAGTCAGCTTGCATAGGGGCTGCCATACCGCGGTAACAACCCTTTTCACCCTGGCGGGAGACAATCCAGCGGGCAACTTCGAGCCCCTCTTCAGGCGCGATTACCTCACCCGATAGAAATGCCGCGTTGATGTTATCGAGGGTCGATACCAGAGAAGTTAAGTCTAGAATCATGCTAATATCTCCTCAATTTGAAAGATTGTCCACCTGAAGTTATAAAAAGTGAGCGAGATGAAGTTTACCAACCGTTAATTGATATTATCTCACGCGAGGAAGAGAACTTGTGGTCATTTTAATTAAAAAAACTTTTCATCGAGACTGTTGCATTAACAAGTTGAATCCACCTAAGACTTTGTATACCTAGATATCGAACCCTCCTGTTGCTCCACCTTTTTTTCGATTTATTCGGCACATACCAACCGATTATATATAAGAATTGATCCTGTTAATAAAAATAAATTCTTTGATTGTGTTAAACTTCCTTTAGAGATTGTGTCTTAACCAATAAAAATACTCTCACATTACTATATATCTATCCGTCAAAACCGGCAATCCGATTGGAGAAAACATGCCAGGATCAATCCTCATCAGCGGTGCTTCCAGCGGAATCGGCAAGGCGCTCAGTCTGCAGCTAGATCGGCTTGGCTACCAGGTCTTTGCAGCGGTCAGAAATCCAGCCGATGCGGATGCCCTGGTTGCTCAAGCCTCACCCCGATTAACCCCCTTATTATTGGACTTGACTCAGCCGGAGATGATAACAGCTGCCTGTCAACAGGTGAGGGATAAGACTGGCGGGGAGCTATCCTGCCTGATCAACAATGCCGGCATCAGCCTCAGTGCAGCGATGGAGTTCATTCCCCTCCAGGATATGCGTCACCAGCTGGAGGTGAACCTGGTGGGGCAGCTGGCACTCACACAGGCTTGCATGCCCATGTTGAGAAAATCGATTGGTAAGGTATTTTTCGTCAGTTCCATTGCCGGCAGATTAACCACACCATTCAACGGTCCATATGCCATATCGAAGGCTGCGCTGGTTGCCTTGGCAGACGCATTGCGGATTGAGCTGGAACCCTGGAAAATACCCGTGTCTGTACTCATAGTTGGCAGTGTGCAAACACCCATTTGGGAGAAATCTGCCCATACTGCCGGAGAAATCCTGCGCAAGTTGCCCCCGGAGGCGTGGCAGTTGTATGGCAAAGCTCAAAAGCGAGCTGGGTTGTTCTACCAGCGGACTGGCATGAATGGAATGAAAGCCGATAAATTTGCCCGGGCCGTCCAACGCCATGTGGAAAATCCTCACCCGAAAGCATATATCCTTGTAGGGTTAGATGCGGTTGAAATCGAGCTAATGGTCAAGCTTTTGCCCGTAAGGTTACGCGACTGGTTGGTGAGAAAACAAATGGGTTTATTCAGGGAGTGAAATTACCAATCATTAGTTTTTGTGGGTTAAAAAGAATTTGCGGATGCCCATCCGCACAATCCACCTAATTATTGCCAGCTAAATTACTATAAAACTCCTCATACTTCTGAAAAGTGATCTGCTCATCGTGGGCATTACCAATTTCGAGAGAAACCTGTCCCATTTTCTCCGCCATATCGGGGAGTTGCAGAATGGATAAAATTGCCTCCCCAAGCTCGTTGGAATTGAGTGGATTGACCAAAAGGCCATTTTTGCCATGGCGTACCAGCTCGGGAAGGGCTGCAGAATCAGCGGCGACAATGGGCAGGCCGGTCACTGCAGCTTGCAAGGCGGGTATGCTCTGCACTTCCACCATGGAAGGGATAGCAAACAGGTTGCTTGCCCGGTAAAGCGCAGGCAGGTCTACCTCCGGTACATACCCCAACAGGTGGATGTATGGTTCCATATGCAGCTTGCTGATGAGGGATTTAAGGTGCTGGCGCTCGCTGCCACGACCCACAACTAGCAGATGTGCTTCTATTACGTCACAGACTAATCGCATTGCATTGATTAATAAATCGAGCCGCTTGTCCTTCATTAGGCGTCCAACCGAGAGGACGCGGGGCGCAGGTGGGAGCTGATAGCGCGTGTCAATATCCTCACCGGGTTCTTTTCCAGGGTGGTAGCGTTTGATATTAACCCCATTCGAGATAACCGTTGTCGGCTGTTTCAGACCGTGGGCGAGAAAATCGCGTTCATGGGTTCGAGTGCAGAAAACCACATGTTCATAGTGTCCCAGGTTCCCCAGATAGTAATTCCACATTATTTTGTCGATCCTCGACTCCAGATCCCCGGGTTTCAAGAATTGTGTGAAAAAAGATGGCAGCGTATAGCAGGACGAGATCAGTTTTTGGGACGGTTCCCACTTCACCCTGGGGAGGACCAGGCTTGAGTATCCGTTGTCGTGGGTATGGATGATGTCCGGTTCAAACCGGTTTGCCAGGCTACGGATACCGGCTGGGAAAATGAACGGCATTGGACCTTCCCACCAAAATGGGTTAGGAATCCCTAATATACGCTCCAACTGAACCCCCTGGTCTTCGGAATGATACGGCAGGTTCTTCTCGCTGGCTGTAACTACCATCACAGCATGGCCACGCTCGACCATCGCGCGGGCAATTTTCTGGACGACCAGTGTTACCCCACTGATCGTGGGTGGGTAACCATGGCTAAACATCATAATCCGCATTGGTGTGCTCCTCACGATTCGCTGGCTGCCTGCTGTTTCGCCTGGTGCAACAAGCGGTTATAAAAAGGCAGAATACATAAGTACGGGACAATATAGTATAAGAAGCGGAATAAAATGGCGGCTAAAATCGCTACCTCTACCGGGACTCCCAGCAGGGCATAAATTCCTGCCATCGAGGCTTCCTGGATCCCAAACCCCCCTGGCACCATGGAAAGCAATCCGGCCATTATCCCGATAACGTAACCCGTTACCAGGACTCCCGGGGTCACTGAGGTGCCGAGAGCTTTAAAAATAAAACCCATGGCAGCGATGCTGCAAACGAAATCCGCCAGGGTCAGCGTCATCACCCACACTAAAAGAATGGGACGGGTGCGTATGGCTTGCCTTCCTAGTGTGAGCGAGTCGTCCAATTGAGCCAGCCAGGTTTTATAGTCACGTCGGAAGATTATTAAGCCAAGCCGGGCGAGCAGGTTGATGATGGGTTGGCGGATGGATGGAAATAATAGCAACGCAGTGGTCAGGATCAACACCAGGGTGAATATAAGGGTCATCAATCCCAAGGCGATGGCAGCTCCTCGAGGTACCGCTGCATTAATCATCAGGTAGATAAAACTAAGCGGCAGAAAGGTCAGCATATCCAGACTGGTAAGGTACACGTGGAAGATGGATGAGCTGATCACATCCTTGAAGGTCACTTTATACATATTCATCAGCAGGTAGCGTAAGGAGTATCCCACCACGCCGCCGGTAGTCAGAACATGGTTTACCACAGTGGATATGAAGCAGATTTCCGCCAGCTCTCGTTTGCGCATGCGGATTTCCAACATTTGCGAGACCACTGCATATCCATAACTATAAAAAGCGTAAGAGAAGAAAGTTAATCCCAACACGACAGGAAGGTAGCGCCAATCTGCTTGCGCCAATACCTTGCGCATATCTTGCCAATCTGATGCCACTAATATTACTCCCACCAGTGTGATGGCAAGGATTAGGACGGAAGCAAGGCGGTTAGATGTGTTTGTTTTAGACTGCATGGCAGACTATGAAGGATTAATGATTGATAATCCACACTGGGGGATGGCAGACCCACCTGCAAGTAAGGATTGGTGAGACGGATTATACCTGAGTTACACCGAACGTGTATTCGGCAGGAGGTGACCCAAATATGAAGATGATTACAGGCTGAGAGCATGATAACAGATGTATTTTGGAAGCATCGCGATTAACACTTCCGTCATATAATCAATTTGCCCAGAAAGGAATATAATCATATGGAAGCCCAAATCGCTAAGCATTTCACCTACCAGTGGAGCAAATACTTTCCAACCGCTGAGCTGCCAATCACCTATTTTTACACCGACCACGTCAGCGAGCAGGATTCAGGCGCCAGCCAGGTGGTTGACCGCTGTTTGATAGGCAACCTGTATAGGGTGCGCCAGGGATACCCCTTCGTGTATGACGTGCACACTCCTGGCTGCTCAGGAGGCAAGCGTTATAGTGGGTTCAGCCACTCGTTGAGACTTAATTTTGAGTACTTCCTATCGTGCGGGATACCCGGTGAGATGGAGGGGGAGCGCTATAAACGTGACCCTGACCTGGTGAAACAATACGTCCGCCAACACCCGCCGTTTGAGGCGCCAGCAAGCTACCTGGTATTCAAGCGCTGGGACAAGCTGTCCGAAGGTGATGAGCCATTGGCAGTGGTTTTCTTCGCTACTGGAGATGTTGAGCGGTTTATTTACGCTGGCGAATTATGATGTGCCTGATCCGGATGGGGTGATCGCGCCCATGGGAGCTGGTTGTGCGTCGATAATAGGCTACCCTGTCGAGCAGTCACATTCGAATAACCCCCGCTGTGTGCTGGGGATGTTCGATGTCTCCGCACGCCCGCATGTGAGCCAGAATGAGCTGAGATTTTCCATCCCATTCGAACGCTTCACCCAGTTGGTGGAATATATGGATGAGAGTTTCTTGATCACCAATTCCTGGGAGAAGGTCAAATCAAGGTTGGGATAAGAGTTCATCAATCCTAGATAAAAAAAATCACCAGGCAGTTAATATTAATTTTGCCTGGTGGCGTTTTGTTACTTAAGTTAATTTCTAATTCCTAATTACATATTACTAGAAGCTGATTTACTACTTTACTTCCACAGTCATGCTGAAGGTTTTTTCAGGGGCAATGTTGGTTTCGAAGCTGCGCTTGTAATCCAACGTAAGAGTCGAAGTCCCGCTGCCAGCTGCCTGGAAATAGAATATTTGAGTTCCTGCAGCGCCTAAGACAGGCGTGGAAGAGTTAGAGGTAGCTTCCTGGTATACAGGATCTCCCAACTGCACCAGGACTGCTGGATTGGAAATTGTGGCGAACCAGCTGTAACCGGTGGAAGGGTTGGATTCTAAGGAGATTGACAGCACTTCACCCATCTTGAGCTGTTGGGTGGTCCCGTCTGCCGTAGCATCGAGCGCGACGTTTGCAACATTACCAGAAACTAAGGGCAGCATTTGATAGTTATCCGCTGATTCACTCTCGGTGGTCAATGTAGATGTGCTGCTCTGGGGGCTGGGTTGGGTGTAATTTGAGGCGGGGAGGGTGGGTGATTTTGCTCCGCAAGCTGCTAACGTGACTAAAAGGATCATGCTGATAATCGTGAGGGTAAACTTGGTGAACATACTTGCTCTTCCTTTCCTTTTATCGGTATTTACCCACTAGACGTACTAAGAAAATGCATTGTTCCGTTGGCGAGAATTATAGTACATTCTCCACCTGGAATGCTCAAAAGCGGGAAAATCAACCGAATTTATCGATTCAAAATAGCTCCAGATGTATAATAAATCGCCGTTCATAATGAGGTAGTACACTCCCTGGAGAGAAAATATGCGACCAAAGCGGAAACCCATCATTTTTTGGAAGCTGATCGAGCGCGACAATGCCGTCAGATATATGATGATCTCGATGTTAAGCTTTGTAGCCACTGTGGCTATAGTGCGGACATTTTTGGCACTTTCTGGATACCCTCAGATCGGAAGCGGAACGCTGCATATCGCCCATGTTTTATGGGGAGGTCTTATCCTATATATCGCCGCCATCCTGCCATTGATCTATCTCAACCCACGCTTACATAACTTGGAAGCAGTCTTATCAGGGGTGGGTATTGGTCTCTTTATTGATGAAGTTGGTAAGTTTATTACCCACCAATACGATTATTTCTTCCCCGCTGCTGCAGCAATCATCTACATTTTTTTCTTACTGATCGTCATCCTGCTGATCATGATCCGCCGCCCTGAGGCTGTGGATGGACGGGCGGAGCTGGTCAAAACGCTGGAGTTGGTGAGAGAGCAGTTGTATCGACCCCTGGAGCCAAATGAGAGGTCACACATCGAGAGTGATATGGGTAAAGTAATTGATAGCGACGAGGATGAGTTGCATCAAGACATTGCAAGGAAATTATTGGAGATTGTGCGTTCAGACCCGCGCGCTGCACCAAAAACGCAGCCAAAATGGTGGAGGCAAACCGCTGAACAGGTTGAAACCTGGCTGACAGAAGGGCGGTTAAGCTGGTTACTGAGCGCAGGGTTTTTGTTGTTGGGTATGCTAACTTTAAAAAATCCTGTTCAATTGTGGCTGGAGAAGGCGATGCCTGATTCAGCGCTGGTGGCTTTTCTTACTGCCCATGCCGGAAGACAGATCTCAGCGGTGGACGCACCGGTCCTATATAATACCCGGCTGTTTTTGGAAGTATTAGTGGGAGTGCTGTTCTTTGTATCGGTAGTGCTGATTATTGGCAGAAAAAAACGCTTAGCGGTTAACCTGGGCTACTTTAGTCTGCTGGTATCGCTTACCGTGTTGGATATGCTCCTGTTCTACTTCGAGCAGTTTTCAACGATCGTTATCGTGTTAATCCAATTCGCTGTGTTATTTGGAGTGATCTACTACCGCCAGCGATTTTTAAGTAGCCGCCTGTAACTGTGGCTAATCGTCACGCCTTATTAGAGCGAAAAAGGTTTCTTCTACAATTCACGGTTTCGGTGTGTGGGTGGGGTTTTGTCCATGATTGCCATTCCCCGGAGTGGATTGCCCCTGGCCGTTACCCTGATCATCATGCCTGGGAACCTTCGTAGGTTCGCTCATTTCTTCCCCTTGGTTATTACCGCCCAGTCCTGGTACTGGTGTAACGGTTGAGGCATCAGGTGTGGACAGTGTTAACTCATTCTCGGTTGAATGTTTCGGTCCGTGTTGCTTCTGGAATCTTGCATGTACCTGCAGGCGAAACTCCTTGGGGTCTATCTCGCCGATGTTACTTAATTGCACCTGTTCGTTCAAACGCTGCTGAAGTTTTACCACCGCTGACTCTGCCTGAGGAGGAAGCTTGACAATCAATTCTTGCATCGTTATACCCTGGTGTTCAGCGTGACTTTTAATTTCTACCAGTGCATGTTGGATCTGGGTATCATCCAGCTGGGCTGCGAGCTGCAGAGCATTCTCAAGTTCATTCGCGAAGCGCTCTGCTGTTTGATCACTTACCACTTTTCCATCTGCCAGTAGGGTTGAGATTTCCTCCATCCTGCGGTTGGTGAAGGTCAGGGTCAAGTTTAGCTTTGTTTCGGCAGATGTTGTCATGGATAGACGAATATCTTCACTCCATGACTTGACCGGGTATAAGACTTGCCCCGGCAGGCTGTTCTGCGAAGCGAATACTGTTGCACTGCTGCCGGCTACGATGATCATAAAAGCCAATACGATAGCAACCAGAGCCTTCATCAATGGTTTGTGCAGCACCAACCACACCAGGCTGTGCTTTTCGTTCGGCTTGTTTATGTCTTCCGATCCGGATTGCAAAATTAATGCCTGGCGAAGGTTTTCTCCTTCCAGGAGATACTTTGACCTGGCTTCCATTGCAGCCTGTGCATCCATCGGAGGGGTGGGTTGCAACGGAGCGAGGGTCCGTTTTCCAAATTCATCCAAATCATTAGTAGCTCTGGTCATACATTTATGCCTCATACCGGGTAAGTATCCGGCGTAATGCTTCTAAACCGCGGTGCTGCAGTGCCTTTACTGCACCTACGGGCTTATTCATACTGTGTGCGATACTTTCGTTCTCCCAATCCTCCAGGAATTTCAGGACGATCACCTGCCGCTGGTCGGGAGTTAGCAGGGTTAGAGCCCGGCGTAGCTGCGTAGCGGTCATATCGTCAGTCAATTGCTGGTGCGGATCATCTGCCGGGCTTGACGGTATCTCCATATCTAATGGCAGGGTGGGAGGGGTTTTGCTGCGGTAATAGTCGCTGATCCAATTATGAGCTATCCGGTACAAGTAGGCCTGTAGATAAGTATCTGGTCCGATCGAGCGCTTTAGGGCAGCTAAAAACCGGCTAAAAGTCTCCGACATACATTCTCTGGCTAACTCCTCGTCACCCAACAGGCGGTATGCGTAGCGATAAATCCGTGGGCTGAAGGTATCGAATATCTCTTCGAGTGCCTGGGCTTCGAAGCGTTTTGCTCGCTCCAGGATTGCCTGATCTGGGTTGTTTTTCATAATGTATGACGTAAAGTTTCGCTGGTCGAAACGGGCAGTTCAGCGAAATTTTACACAACATTTTATCGCATTTATCTGAAATCATAAATCAGCGGTGTGGAGCTACCTCCACACCGCTGATATTATTCAATGCATATTGAGTCTATGGTTGCTCACCTGTCAATTCACCGACCGGTGTTTGAATGTATTCGGTGATCAATCTGGCGGTAAAGACTCCGTCCACCAGATTGCCGTGAATTGCCACTTTCTTACCGATTTCAAGCTGATCGAATGGAATTGCGACCCTGTTCGAGTCACCATCGTCACTGGTTGTTGACTCAGAGCTGCTGAGGGTAGGGGTTGAAAATTCTCCTCCAACTGTCTCACCTTCATCACCCTGGGTAAGCTTGAAGATCAATGTGCCGTCTGTGGCTTGTATGGATAAGTCGCCATAGAGGTATTGCTTCACCTGGGCATTACCATGGAACAAGGTTACGACCAGGATTTTTGTACCCGTGTCAATCGATTTAATCGTCCCCTGCAGGTAGAATGGAGTGCGTGAGCGGACAGTTGTTGCACTTCCATTTCCTTTCCCATGATTACCTTGATTATGCTGGTTATTGTGGTCGGATTGATTCCCCTGTCCTTGATCAGTCGGATTTACCCCAGTCGAACTTTCCGGCGTTTTGTTATTGCCGTTCCCATTTCCATGAGGTGGTGTCTTCGCCATGGCGGGCACTGCAAGAACTGCCAGCATGATAAAGATGACACCAAGATAAGCCACTTTTTTCATTTTACATCTCCTTTTCAGTAGATAAAGCTGATGCTGGAGGTTCACACCTCCTAATTCCTATGACGATTTATAATAGTTCTAGATATGCCTTGCTGAGAAATCTAATCAAGGATTAATCTGGGAATTATTCAGCAGTTGATATGACCGAATAACCTGCTCTGGTAACCCTGTAACGGGTGGACGTAACCGGCATCCAAAAGTGGGTAAGAAAAATATGGATCTTACGCTGAAAATAAAATTTTATCTCACATTGGCTAACCTTTACGCGGATGGGTTGGTGGGGGGTAACCAGTGACCAGCTGGCATAACCTGGGAATAGAAGAGGCGTTCGCCCAGCTTGATTCACGTTCTGAAGGGCTGACAGACTTGGAAGCTTCCGAGCGACTTAAGCATTGGGGGAGCAACCTGCTAAAATCCCGCAAAACCACTTCGTGGATAAAGCTTTTGCTTAGACAGTTCGCTAATTATTTCATCCTTGTGCTTCTCTTTGCCGCTGGATTAGCATTTGCAGTCAGCTATCTGCCTGGGCGAGGTGATCGCAAGCTAACAGCATATTTTATCCTGATCATCCTCCTGATCAGTGTGTTGTTGGGCTTTTTTGAGGAATATCGCTCGCAACGGGAGCTTGAAGCTGTAAGCAAGCTGCTCATGTTCCACACCAGTGTGCTGCGGGGAGGGGTTAGGCACGAGATAGATGCTGTAAAGGTGGTTCCTGGCGATGTGTTGGTATTATCACAAGGGCAGAAAGTGCCAGCGGATGCTCGACTGATTCAGGCGAACAGCCTGCGAACGGATGAATCCACCTTGACTGGGGAGAGTCTCGGGGTAGACAAGGGAGTCGACGAAGTGCCTTTGGAAACCCCCCTGGCAGAGCGATCCAGTATGGTTTACGGTTCTACATATGTCACCCACGGCAATGGTTTAGCCCTGGTTGTCAGTACAGGGAGTGCCTCGGAAGTGGGCCAGATTGCCTCTGCTCTCGGGCAGATGGCCGAGCGCCCAACTCCATTCCAGACTGAAGTGAAGAAGATGGCTCGCCAGATGACCTGGATTATCGGCATTTTAGCGGTGATCGTGGCGCTCATTCTCCTCTTAGTCCTTCACGAGCCATTCGTGGACGTCGCGCTCAACACGCTTGCCCTGGCGGTTGCGACCATCCCCGAGAGCTTACCGATAGTGCTCACATTTGCTTTATCCCTCGGAGCCAGGCAGATGGCACGCCAGGGAGCCGTCGTACGCAGCCTGTCAGTAGTTGAATCACTGGGTTCAGTGGATACCATTTGTACCGATAAAACTGGCACCCTGACGCAGAACCGCATGGCTGTTCAACAGCTATACACAGACGATAAGCTGGTAAACCTTCCCGGTGGGGAAGCTTTTCATAGTGATTTTCGCTTTCTTCTGGAAGCTGCTGTTTTGTGCAATGAAGCCACAATTGAGCAGGGCTCAGAGCTGAAAATCCTGGGTGACCCAGTGGATACCGCGTTGTTAAAGGCTGCCCATGACGCCGGTTTGGATATCGAACAGATTCGCCGCGAACATGATCGGGTAAATATGATCCCGTTTAGCTCTGAACGCAAGATGATGACTACTCTGCACCAGCAAAATGGGGAAATAATCGCTATCACCAAGGGCGCACCCGGTATAGTCCTGGACCACTGTACGGCATGCGCAGGTGATGGTCAGCGATTCTCAATGGATGATATACGTTGTCAGAACGTCCGGAAGACCATCCAGCAACTGCAGGGGGAAGGGATGTATGTGTTGGGTCTGGCGCACAAGGAGCTTACCGAAAAAGCTCCGATAAATACAGTTGAGCGGGAAATGACTTTTATTGGTCTCCTGGTATTGATGGACCCACCGCGTCCACAGGCTGATGAAGCCATCGCCAAAGCCAAAACTGCAGGTATCCGCGTGGTAATGATCACTGGTGATAACGGTCTAACGGCGCAAGCAGTGGCGGGCAGGTTGGGTATCGGTCAGAATGTGGTCGATGCTCGTCAGTTAGTGGGGCTATCCAATTCTGAGCTCTTCGAAAAGGTAAAAGATGTGGATATTATCGCCCGCGCCACACCACAGGTGAAACAGGTGGTGCTGCAGGAGCTACAGATTGCAGGTCATTTCGTCGCCATGACCGGGGACGGGGTAAATGATGCCACGGCATTAAAACAATCTGATGTGGGAGTGGCGATGGGATTGCGCGGCACCGATATCGCCAGAGAGTCAGCCCAGATGGTACTGCTGGATGATAATTTTTCCACCATTGTTGTCGCCATCCAGGAGGGGCGGCGGATTTTTGATAACATCCGCAAGTTCACCAATTATCTGCTCAGCACGTCCCTGGGTGAAGTTTTTGTAGTGCTGATGTTATCCATCGCTGGGTATTTTCCATTATCCGCCATCATGCTGCTGTGGATAAACGTTGTTACCGACTTGATTCCTGCCACCGCCCTGGCAGCAGACCCGGCGGTAAAAAACGTGATGACCCGCCGTCCACGCCGGCATGACGAACCCATCATGAACAAAGCGATCTACGCCACCATTGCCGGGAGCATCTTCCGTACATTGATCGCATATGGGTTGATCTTCTGGGTTGGGCTGCAATTGGGGGGCTTGGTCTATGCCCGCACGATGCTGTTCACCGCCATCGTGCTTCACTCCTTCACGCGTGTGATGGTGGTCAGGCAGCTGGATGACCTGTCAATATGGTCGAACCCGGCATTGTTAGTGAGTTATGCCCTGGCGGTTGGTCTGCAGCTCTTAGCACTCTATACCCCCCTTAGCCAGGTATTCGGAGTTGTTCCATTGGATTGGCGCGCCTGGGTGGTGATGGTGCTGGTGACGACTGGCTCATCCTTCTTTGGTGTCTATATGACCCGCTGGATATTGAAGCTGGTGCCCTTATGGGACGAGCCGAAAAGTACTCCTGCAACCACAGATAAATAAAAATAACCCCAGACTTACAGATAATCTCCAGTTATATAAGTCCTAAATACAATAATAATCGATCGTACTGCCAGAAAAATATCGAATGTGACCCGTATGTATATATATTTAGCTGCTGGTAGACATAGCTGGAAATAAAATATTCTTTTTAAGCCTCAACATACGGAATGTTGATTCCAGCTCCAAAGCGCGCTCATCGCGTGGCAGCTCTCCCAACCCCATATGCATCCCGGCATACAGGTAATAACTGTGTTTTTCACTCAAGTATTGTCGTGGGAAGCAATAACTCCCGCGTTCGGTGCGAAATGTTTCCAGGTGGGTCATACCTTTACGGAACCATTCACTTGTCCTTCCGGATTCAAATTGAGCCATCATTTCCAAGAAAAGCACCAGCTTTTCCGATTCGTTGTCGTGCGGCAGGCATGCCAGGAAAACTCGCCCGGCGGCAAACGGGCGGCGTAGTTGTATGTCCCAGATATAACCGCCCGGTGTTTGTTGGAATTCTGGATTCAATAAATAATTGACGATCGACTCGATTTTTTTCCTGGTTATGTCATCTTCCTTTGGGTGGTAAGCGAGTGCATACAGATCGTAACAAGTGGGTAAACCCAGCACGTTCCAATGATTGTTGAACCGTAGCTGGTAAAACAGTTTCGGGTTCCCATGTAGATATCTCTGGTTGGGTGGCAGGCACTGGCGCTCTGTATCGCTCATGTAGAAGTCGTAATCTCCACGGCAAGCTAAATCATACAGCATATCAAGGCGTCGCTTCATCCAGCTTGCCACCTGTGGTTCTCTCGAATACCCCAACTTGATCAGAAAGGGAACCAGGATCAGCGCCTCCTCGGCATAATCTCCACCTTCTCCAACGGCGCAGTAAGGCAACACGCGTGCATCCAGCTTGGGTTGCCCGGCACGCAGACCGTATTCACCCAGCTTGCCCAATACATTTTCGACAGATAAATCCTTTGAGTGGTGGACTGGACCGCTGCCGAGAAGATCTAGCCAATAACGCGTTTTTGGGCAAGCCAGCAGATTTGACTTAAGTGCCTCACGGTCAATTGAATTGTCGTTAGATGCTAATTCAGTAGCCGTTAGCCACCGCAGAATTGGTCCACCCTCGGCTAGTAGATACGATGTTAGGTTCGAATCCATTTTTTGAAGACTCATCATTGGACGGGACACATGGATAACTATATCATAATGAAACATACAATAATCCCGTTGAGTATGGTCAATAAGAGAATAAAGTTATTCTCTTATATTAATTGAAGGCTGTCAGGCGTAATTGACCTTATTCATTCAGGCAGGTATAACGACCTCCAATAAAATATCTAATGTGTTATCTGATAGATATAAAGCGCCATGGTAGTAGTACCACGGCGCAGGAAGAAAAATACGGATGTTTAGATTATGGCAGGCAATTCAGATGTGCACCTGAGGTAACCCGCACGGCTGTCCATACCCCATCCACCAACGTGCCGTGGCTGCTGACGTTCTGACCGACTGCCAGGTCATCAAATGTTATGGGGGTTACAGTTCCATCAGCATTGCGCAGCAGGAAGCGGGTAGCTGCTGAAGTCTGCAAGGTCACATCCTGACCTATATAAGGCTGTGTCAGGCGATTACCACATGCAACTGTGACGCTGACGGTGTGAGTTTCACCATCGAGCGCAGAGATTGTGCCCGATAATGCATATGGAGTGCGTACACCAAAACCAATCTGCATGCCACCGCAGTTGCCGGCGGGTGTGCCTTGGTTAGTGTATACAGGTCCCTTGGCGAATGCCGGTACCGCAGATAGTGCCAGCATGATCACGAGCAAGGTTACAACAGTTAGTTTTTTCATTTCTTTATTCCTTTCAAAAAGTAAGATGGTTTGGATGGTGCTTCACGTTCTTACTTCTTATGACGCACCGGTTTTTATTGCGATATGGATTGGAATAAACATTCATCACTTCTTCACAACTTGAGTAGGTATAATTACGCTACACCGGTAAATCTAAATATAGTTCGAATGGGGTGGACCACCGGGAGTGGTTTGATGAGATGCAAATGTTTGAAATTGCGGACAAGCTAAAAAGAGAAGCGGATGTAGTATTGCAGCTCGTCAGGATGGATGAGATTCTGCAGCCGTACAGCCCAATATATCCGACCGGCAGCTATTATCTGGATGTGATGGCTTATCCCGATATCGACCTTTACATTACCAATGTCAGCCTCCCGCAGCTCTTTGAGATTGGATCACAGATTGCCGCCTGTGACCTGGTCTCTCAGATAGTATATGAGAAATCGGACGACCAAGTAAATATGCCAGAGGGGCTTTATTTAAAAACGCGGGTGATCTATGGAGAATGGGGTCGCCCATGGAAGATTGATCTGTGGTCCATGGCTGAAAATGTCATCCAGCGCAAAATGGAGGACATGCACCACTTCAAGCAGAAAATGGCACCATCCCTGCGCCAACAGATCATCCGTTACAAACTCTCGGTGCTCACCACTCAAAGACGGACACCGATGTACAGCGGTTACTATATCTATAAAGCATTTATCGATGAAGGACTGACTGATTTTGAGAGAGTGTCCCAGTATCTTATCGCCTGTGGTATTAAGCTTGGAGGCTGAAGTTCCATCCTGGAAGATATCGATTGACTTTCTAAGCTGATTATTATATTTCCCAGATAACTTTCGAATGATACTTATAAATAGAACGATATATAAACTAGGGAGGCGTGCATGTCGGATGCAGATACAGTCATTCTCATCACCCGCAATGGGATGGGTGAAGCTGACCAGGTTTTACAGCACAAGCTGATCGGTAGTTATTTAAGACTTCTCATCGAAAACAAGTTTCTGCCTGGGGCGATCTGCTTTTACACTGAAGGCGTGTTCCTGGCAGCGGAAGGATCGCCGGTATTAGCTACCTTGCAAACGCTGGAAGACATGGGGGTGCACCTTATCTTGTGTTCCACCTGTGTGAATTACTATGAGCTTAGTGAAAAATTGCGGGTGGGCATCGTTGGTGGGATGGGTGACATTATCGAAGCACAACAGCGGGCGTCTAAGGTGATCACGATCTAAATTGGCATGCGAGGGGTAGGTCAGGTAAGGAGGTAGTTGATGAAAACCAATAATATTCGCCTTGCTCAGGTAATGGGCATCCCAATCGGCCTTGACCCATCCTGGTTCCTGGTGTTTGCCTTGATTACCTGGATCCTGACGGTGAATTACTTCCCTTTGGAGTTCGGGAATTGGAACGTGGTGCAATTGTGGGCTGTTGCAGCCGCGACGTCCATCCTGTTTTTCATGAGTGTGCTGTTGCACGAGCTGGGTCACTCGATTGTTGCCCAACGCTATAAGCTGACGGTAAAAAGCATTACCCTGTACATCTTTGGCGGAATTTCTGAGATTACCTCGGAACCAACCACCCCGTTGCCAGAATTCGTTATCGCCTTTGCCGGACCTTTTACCAGCCTGCTCTTAGCCGTTTTTTTTTATGTCATTCAGCTGATTTTTAGCAGCGTTGCACCTGTGTACGCCGCAGCGAAATACCTGGCTTATATCAACCTCGTCCTGGGATTGTTCAACCTGATCCCTGGTTTCCCATTGGACGGTGGGCGGGTATTTCGGGCGATCGTATGGGGCATCACGCATAATTTGCGCCGGGCAACCGAGATTGCCGGTTTGCTCGGTCAGGGGATCGCCTTCGTGTTCATCCTCTTAGGCGTGTGGTTGTTGTTCCAGGGGAACTGGGTTAATGGATTGTGGATCGCCTTCATTGGCTGGTTTCTGGAAAATGCCGTAGTTGGGCAGGTGCAGCAGGTGCGCATGCAAGATATCCTGGCTGGTCACACCGTAGACCAGGTGATGAGCCAAACCTGCGTTATGGTTCCCGCCGAGCTCACCCTGCAAGAGCTGGTTAACCAATATTTCCTGGATAAAGGCGAGCGGTGTGTCATCGTCATTCAGGCAAGCCAACCGGCAGGTTTCCTCACGCTGAACAACGTCCGCCAGACTCCTCGCGAGCGTTGGGGGACCACTACCTTGGCGCAAGTCATGATCCCTATGGACAAAGTGAAGGTCACCACTCCCAATACCGGGTTGGTGCAGGTGCTTGAGCAGATGGGTAGCGACGGGGTCAACCAGATGCCGGTGATGGCGGATGGTCAGATCGAAGGCATGCTCCGGCGGGAGGACATCGTCAATTATCTGCATGTACTGCAGAAGTTGGAGAAATAATTTGTAGGTTGGGAAGAGTGTGGTGTATTTCTGCCCGAAACCCAACATTTTCAAAAGAGTTGGGTTTCGCTTAGGCTCTAAATTGCTAAGTATAGAATATGGTCACTCAACCCAACCTACACTTAGAAGTAGGGGAGGGCATCGTGCCACTTGGTTTGGTGGCGCTGAGACTCTCCCCTACACGTTTGCTTCGTTTATTCTCACCTTCGCCCCCAGTGCGCAGGCTTTGGCTTGCTCGAGGGTCATGGCGCGGCCTTCCGCCCAGGCTTTGGCGAAAGCGGCTTCCCCCAGTTGGCGGCGCGTCTCAGCTAAGTCACGACCGTAATCCTGGCGCATATAATTGGGCAGGGAAGCGTTTTGTTTTTCTCGAAGGTAATCGGTGTAAGCAAATAATTTTGCTGCCCGTGCAGGTTCGCCGCACGGCAACAAAACCCCTGGAAGATGTTCCAGTACTCCATCCAGAATTGCGCTATGCATGTCCACACCGAAATCTAATTCTCCAAATAATTCTTTAAATACTAAGAGCGCGTGCTCATGCTCCCCGAGATTATAAAGCAGATAACATAAATCGCCCTTGCTGACAGTATTTTTCATGCCTATATTTTGAGCAATTTCGATGCTCCATTCTAAATAGCTACGAGCTGAGGAAAAATCCCCCAGATAGAAACAAGCAAGCCCTAATGAATCAAGCGTATATGTGGTAGTATCACCATAGTTTTTGTCTTCAAACAAAGCGAGGCTTTCTTCTAATGATGACCGTGCGATCTGGAAATTACCTAAGTTCATCTCTATTACGTTGTAATTATTTAATGTATTCGCTAAATTTTCTTTGATATCTAACTTACGGTTTATTTTTATACTTTCTTCGAGTAAAGTGCGTGCCTTGTCTAGGTTATTACGATAATCTTCACAAAAGTACGATGTGCCCAAGGTATTCATATAATTAGCTACTCGAGCCTGATCACCTATGTGGCGAAATAGTTGGATAGCTTTTTCTAGATATTTTCGAGATTTTTTAAATTCTCCCTTCAACATGAGTTTATGGCCAATAATACCTGATGTCATGGCAATCCCTTGTTGATCCCCCAAAGCACGCCAGATGGGTAGAGACTCTTTATGTAATGCCAATGATGAATTTATATCTCGGTACTTAGCCAAAACACCCGCAGACATTAGGGCTCGCGCAAAATAATAGTTATGTGTGAATGTTTGTTTACTGTTAAGGATCTGTGTCATCCAGGCGTCCCCTTCTTGCCAATGACCGATTCGCGACCAGTAACTTCCTAATGCACCAGATAATTGTATGATTTGATCAAGCTTTTCATTGATTAGGCACCAAGATAAAGCAGTACGAAAATTATCATCCTCCGGAGTTAGACCCATATAATGTTCCCAATGATCTGTCTTGATTTGGTAAGCTTCTGCTTGCTCTGCTAAGTCGATATAATAGTTCAAGTGGCACAGGCGAATTGTTACTTCCGAGTCCTGAGCAATAAGCTTCTCCTCTGCATATTGACGTACCAGTTCGTGAATAAAATAACGCTCTTTTTCAGGGTTATAACGCACCAGCGAGTGCTCCACCAGTGCATCCAATATATCTGGTGTTGCCCCCGCTACCTGCTCGGCTGCTTCCGCCGTAAAGCCTCCCCGGAAGACCGCCAGACCAACGAACGCAGCCTGCTCCTCTTCGGAAAGCAACCTGTAGGAATGCTCGAACACTGCCCGGAGGCTGCGGTGCCTCTCGGGAATGTCTTTATATGAAACCTTCAAATCTTCCTTACCGCTCTCGATGGCTGTCGCCACCTGATCGATCGACCTCCTGCGTACCGCCGAGGCCGCCAGTTCGACTCCCAGTGGCAGGCCCTCCACCAGCTGGCAGATCCGGGTCATGCTGGGCAAGTCATTATCAAAAACCGTCTGACGAGGCTTCACCTGGTGCAAGCGCTGCATGAACAGCTGAACCGACTCGTAAGCTGCCAGGTCCTGCGTGGCTTTGGCTGAAGGGTAAGACAGCCCATTCACCTCGAAGGACCACTCTGCTTGCAAGCCCAGGCGCTGGCGGGAGGTAACCAGCACGAGCGACCCAGGAGAATTCTGCAGGATTTCAGTGACCATTTCTGCTCCTTCAACCAGGTGCTCGAAGTTATCCAGCAGTAGGAGGAGTTCTTTATCCTTTAAGTATTCGATCAATTGCTTCTTAAGATCCCCCTGTTCTGACTGCTTTAAATTGAATGCTTGCAATATGGTTGGAATAATTAACCCGACCGAGTTTATCCCCGCCAGTGAGACGAAGCAAACGCCGTGTGGAAAAGCTTCCATTTGCTGCATTGCTGCGGCAAACGCCAGGCGGGTCTTACCCACCCCACCCGGACCGACCAGGGTCAGCAAGCGGCAGCTGGGGTCGTCCATCAGCGTGCTGATTTCCTTCAGCTCCTTTTCCCGCCCAACGAAGCTGGTCAGGTTAGGCGGTAGGTTATTAACGCGCAGTGTCTCCAACGTTGGGGCAGGATGGAACATGCCATACTTGATTTGCTCATACAGGTGCGTAGAGTCTTCAATCAGCTCGACCCCGAGCTCCTTCTTTAGGAGTGTACAACACTTCTCATATTGGGCACAAGCCTCAGACCGTTTACCAATTGAAGCCAGCAACCTCATCACCTGGGTATGGGCTTCTTCGTTGCAAGAGTCAATGTCCAACAGTTTGTGCGCATAGTCTAATGCATGGGTATACTTTCCCTGCCGTTCGTAGATCGAGACCAGCTGCGATAGAGCGTCTGATGCCACTTGGGATAGCTTCACGCGCTTACGTAATACCCAATCATTGAACAAGTCGCTATCTGTTAGGTAGAAGCCTTCCAGGAACTCCCCTCGGTAAAGCGCAGCTGCTTGTTCCAGCCGTTCGGCGCACGATACGCAGCACTCGATTCGCCGGTGGTGGTGAGCCGTGGTTGCCTCCAACAGGTGTAAGAAATGCGCCTTATCCAGCCAATGGTCACTGGCTTGATTGAATTGGATCGAATCCTTGGTGATGAGTAAATTTGGGGGGTTGGCTTGATGGTCGCCAATCGCCTGGCGTAGCCTGGACAGGGCGTTACGCAGGCTGTCGAGTGCAGCCTTCTGGGATTGGTCCGGCCAGAGAAAACCAGCTAGAGCTTCACGGCGGTGAGGGCTCTCAGTTTCAACCACCAGGTATGCCAGGAGCCCTTTGACTTTATTGTACTCAAAATTGCTGATTGGTCGTCCATCCACTTCTACGGTCAGTGACCCCAATAAACCGATGGATAAACCGCCCATATATTTAAGCTGATTTTAATTCATTTTGCATTAATTTGCGTTCTTTTTACGCTCATTTTGCGCCTGGTTGTTATAGTGGATCTAACGATCAACCCTGGAAATACCAAAGTCGCCTAGGAGGCGCACAGGAGACCGGGGACCCCAAAAAACGAAACGAAAGGATAGGGAAAAATGAAAAGGACAATTGCAGTGATCATTTTAGTAGTCGTAATTGGAAGCATGCTCTCAGCAGCCGGGCCGCGCCAAATTACACCCCTGATAGGAACCCTGAAGTGGCAGCGAGTCAATGTATGTGGAGTGTCCGATTATGTCTCTCTGCCGGTTATGGATAATGTGTTCCTGACAGGCCGATTTGAACCCACCCAGGGATTGTACCAGGGGTGCAGTATACAAGCGTCAGGAAGCCCTTACACGCTAGAAGGCTGCAAGTACTTTGCGGTTGATAAGTACACGATCACTTGTGATTCTGCTCGGGCGGGGGGTCACCGGTAAGTGGGGTGTACCGGTTGCTAATCTGCTCAGATCGTAATTACGGTCTGAGCAGATGTTTTTAATTCGCCTGGATCAATAATATTCGAATTAGTCAGAATTGAAGGAAGAAGTGCGACACACGCTCTTGAAAATTGACGTCAGCTGTTTGCACTAATTACAGATCAATCCGCATCTCGGCTTCATCCCCAAGCATCCTGCCGGTCAGTGCAAAACCATACCGCCGGTAAAACGGCTCGGGACCATCCTCTCCGGGATGGCAGCTCAGCATCATCTCCTTTGCTCCCGGGCGTGTGCGCACGTACTCCAACAGCAGGTCCATTGCCTTTTTGCCAAAACCGAGCTTCTGGTAACGGACGTCGATCATATAGCGCCACAAAAAGTACAGAGGCTCATCTGGGTCGTCATACAGCATCAGGAAACCCACCGGGGTTTCGTCAGCGTAGATGGCGCGGAACCAGGCTTTCGGTTCGAAATAGGCCTCGGCGATGGATACCGCGTTGGGGGCGACGAAATGCTTCTGTTCTTCACTTACGTCCAGTCGGCAAATTACTCGAACTGTATCGCCAGTCACTTCGCGTAAACTGACAATGGAATCACGGTTTATTGTATTAGCTTCATCGGTCATGGTGGGTATGCCTCAAAGAAACGCCGAAATCCAGAAGGTTATCATCAGAATAATTTAGTTGCATAAGGTCAGAAATATGACCCTGATATCAATTATGACGATCTTTTGTCATTTAATAATCAACTGGAAAATTATAATCGGATAATTATAAGTGTGCTCAAGCTGCTTCGATACTTATTTCACAGACAACCCTTTTTTGCTCCATACAGAAGGCTGACAGTTGACTGCTGAGTATAATATTCTCCCCATGATATAATTTTCATACATTATCAGACCTGACAGGTTTTTAAAACCTGTCAGGTCTTTGTAGGAATTGCTATGCCAATCTGGACCATCTTGCTTATCGCCATCGGCCTGGCCATGGATTGCTTCGCCGTCTCCCTCGGCGTAGGGACGGCTGGGACAGCTGTGGGGGTACGACCAACTTTCCGCCTTTTCTTCCACTTCGGCTTGTTCCAGGCTGGGATGACCCTTCTGGGTTGGTTGGCAGGCAAGACAGTGGTCAATTACATTTCAGGTCTGGACCATTGGGTGGCTTTTGGTCTGTTGGTATTTGTCGGTGTGCGTATGATCCGCGGGGGTCTGCGAAAAGCCGGTGAAGAGCCTTCCATACCTGATCCTTCGCGTGGATTAACCCTGGTCATGCTGAGTGTCGCCACCAGCATCGATGCCCTGGCAGTTGGGCTCAGCCTGGCACTTCTTTCCGTAAATGTGATCTGGGCAGCCTTGCTGATCGGCGCAGTTTCCGCTGCTCTTTCACTGGCGGGATTGTTACTGGGTAACCAGCTGGGGATGCGTTTTGGCAAGTCGATGGAGGTTTTAGGTGGGATCATCCTGATCGGCATCGGCTTGCGGGTTCTCGTGACTCATCTATTGGTTTAGTTTATCTAATCAACACCATTTTCAAAAATGAGGTTTGAATGACTATTCCAGGTCTATTTCGTAAACCTGTACGCACACACCCTAAGGAGGTGTGATTGTGGATTTGCAAGATTTGATCGACCGCAGCTGCCCTCCCGTTCCCTGGGAAGAAGGGGATAATATCCCCTGGAATGAGCCTGGTTTCTCCCGCCGAATGCTACGGGAACACCTCTCTCAGGCACATGATGCCGCCTCGCGCCGTTTTGAGATCATCGACCGGCACGTGGCTTGGATTTATACCCGCTTGCTCAACAGGCAGGCTTCTCGGATTATAGACCTGGGTTGTGGTCCCGGTTTATACTCCGCCAGACTGGCACACCTGGGTCATGCCTGCCGTGGCATCGATTATTCACCCGCTTCCATTGAATACGCAGCTTCTATCGCACAACTTGAGCGACTGGATTGCCAATTTACCTGCCAAGATATCCGCCAGGCAGAGTACCCGTCTAATATCGATCTTGTGATGCTTATCTACGGCGAATTCAACGTTTTTCGCCCTGTTGATATTGGGAATATCCTTAACAAGTCCTGGCAGGCATTAAAGCCAGGTGGTATTCTGCTCTTGGAGCCACATACTTTTCGGATGGTAAAAAAGTTGGGTAGGCAGACAGCTTCGTGGTATTCTTCTCCCAGTGGATTGTTTTTTGACGGACCGCATGCTGTACTCCGGGAGAATTTTTGGGATGAAAGGTCTCATACTGCCGCTATTCGCTACTATGTGCTGCAAGCAGCGAATGGGCAAGTCAGCCGGTATGCTCAAACTTTCCAGGCTTATCACGATGCCGAATATCAATCATTCTTGAAAGAACATGGTTTTGGTGATATTGAAATCCTCCCCGGGCTGTCGGAAGAAGATCCGCAAAAAGGTCTGCTGGCGATAATCGCTTGCAAGTAAAGCATGTTTGGTTAATCCTTGGACCACAGTGCAAAGCGTGCGGGAGCGAGCAGAGGATAGCTGGTATGATCTTAATCGGTTTCACCAAAGGGAATTGAAAACTCACCAGCTGCAGGCGGGGTATAATTCCGAAGAATATCTCTCCTAACTGATTAGAAATTCTCTAGAAAAGACTGACGGATTTGTACTAACGCGGTTAAGACGGGCTTGAAATGCATCCAGGGCGTAAATCGCTGATCCTGTCCATTGTCATCATGCTTGGATTGATCATCACCAATTTTGTTATCCAAATTGGTGTAAATCCCAGCTACAAAAGCATGTCCACCGACAGTGGGACGTTTGCTTATTGCGGGCAAATCGTCCGGAACGGCGGTTTGATGTATCGCGATTGCTGGGATAACAAGCCGCCGGTAGTATATTATCTCAACGCAGCCGCGATAGTGCTAGGAGGTGCCAATCCCTTTGCCGTCTGGCTTTTCCAGGCGGTCTGGTTGACGTTCGCGATCCTGGTGTACTTTCTGATCCTGATCCGGGTTTGGGAGCACACCGGTCTGGCAGCCCTTTCAGCCTTTGTTTTATTATTACTCGTCTTGTATCCCGATATCTTCCAGGGGGGTAACTACACCGAGACCTATGCCATTCTGCCGGTTGTACTTTCATTGGGAGCTTTTTGGGCATATTTACGCTCCGGGCACAAGCGATGGTTGATTGCATTAGGATTGCTGGCATCCGCTGGATTCTTGTTAAAGCCAACCTATATCGCTGTTGGTCTGGCTTCAGCCATTATCATCGCAATTCTCGAGTTCAAGCGCCGGTCATTCCGTACCTTATTGATTAACCTGGCAATCATCGCTGTGTCTGCATTCGTACCCCTCTTGTTGGTTGGTCTGTATTGGGTGATCAAGCAGGATTTTTATGAGCTGTGGTTTGCGACATTTCTACATAACCTCACTTACCTGAGTGAAGGTTTTTCCCTGCGTAGTTTATATGGAACAGCGCGGCATGTTCCTCATCCAGCAGCCTATGGTCGGGCTTACCATCCTGGTTGGCATATCCCTTGGGGTTTTTCTATACCAATATGGACGCATGATTTTTTCTTTAAAAGCACCGGCTCAAACTGAAGCGGAAAGTTACACTCCAGGCAGAATGGACCCAGGAAATGTACGCGTCTGGTTTCTTACTGGAGTATTCCTGTCGATTATCCTGGATGTTGCTTTTTTAGCCTCTTCAGGCAAGAATTTTAGTCACTACTTGCAAGTGCTCCTACCCGGAATGGTTGTTACTATGGTGTATTTGCTGTTTTTCCTGCGCTTATCCATCCGGCAAGATCGATTAAGCCGCAGCCTGCAGGCAGCTGTGCTCGCGGCAATCCTGATCGTCGCTCTTGGCGTGGGGCTGGAATTAGCTGTTAAAGAGCTACCCAGCCTGCAGGAGCTGAGGTCATTGATAACCACGCCAAACCCTTCTTTTTACCAACCCTCAGAGCTGGAGCAATATATAATTGATCATAGCTCTCCCGCTGATTCTGTCCTCGTTTGGGCTGGTCATCCGGGTATGAATTTTGTCACCCAACGCCGTTCTCCCACCAAGTATATTTTCCTGCTGCATTTGTTTGCCCCAACTCCATATGGTCCAAACGGATTTAAAGAGTTTCTCGCCGAATTGAATGCGGATCCTCCCGAGTTAATAGTGGTCCAGCCTGATTCATCGATGGGTCTACCCTATTTTGGGAACAATGCTAACTCCTTATGTCCCAATTGTGACCCTCTAACTCTGCAGGGTATGCAGGCATTCAAAGACTATGTTGCCTCTAATTATGATTTGAAGTACTCGATCTGGGACTGGGAAGTCTATCAGCGCATCCAATAGTATTTTTTTTATTTACTCTTGTGATCTTCTAACAAATTTGTTCGGATACTAATCCACCTCATCCTTTCCAACCTGAGAATGTTGAGTATTTATTTTATTACGCCCTTTCCACGGCAGTGGGTAGTGACTGGTAAGTTTTATCCCTTTTTTTGCTCGCCTTTGAGTATCTCTCGCTGATAGTGGTATACTCACCAATCGTTGCACGGTTTCCTTCTCGACATATAAATGCCTCAAGAATGCTTTCATGCATTTGATTAGGAAATACTTTATGTAGGTGAGGTCAGCATGAATCGTAACCATAAGCTCCATTTATTTATCATTCTCATTATGCTCTTTACCCTGATGGTTTTACCCGCATGCACAACTGGGCAGACAATTGGTACCCAAAGAGTATCGATAGCCAATAACGAGATCCAGGCAGACTCGCGCTCGAAACAACCTTCCATCTCCACTGATGGACGCTACGTTGCCTTCGCTTCGGATGCGACCAACCTGATAAAGGGTGACACGAATGGAGTAACGGATATTTTTGTACGTGACCTGGTCAAGAGAACTACCACCCGCGTATCTGTCTCGAGCGACGGAAAAGAAGGTAATAAAGCTTCCTACTTTCCGTTTATTTCCTCCGATGGGCGATATGTGACCTTTACTTCTGAAGCCGATAATTTGGATACCTCAGATGGCAATGGCGGCGGGGATGTGTTTGTACACGACATGAAGACACGAGAGACCCAGATGATTTCCCGCGCCGTTGATGGTGGTGGGGGGAATGATCTCTCCTTCTGGTCTTCTATTTCAACAGATGGTCATTATGTATCGTTTATGTCAAACGCCACTAACCTGGTACAGTCAGACACCAATGATTCCTGGGATATCTTTCTGCGCGATACGCAGACGAAACAGACCAGCCTGGTTTCGTCCGGGTACAATGGGACACAAGCGAATTCACAATCCGAGTATCCGATCATATCTTCCGATGGGAACTATGTGGCGTATGCATCCGATGCAACCAATATTGTGGCAAGGGATAATAATGGGTACCGTGATGTATTCGAGTATGACCGTCAGACAGGTAAGACTATTCGTGTCTCGCTTGCCAGTGACGGTACACAGGCTAATGAAGGCACCCAGGCATTTGTCATTTCCGTTTCCTCCAATGGGAAGTTCGTGGCTTTTCCTTCCCTGGCAACCAACCTGGTGCCCAATGATACCAATGAGGTCTGGGACATTTTCGTCCATGACCGCGATACCGGTGAGACCAGCCGTGTATCTGTGTCCAGTGAAGGAACGCAAGCGGATGCTGGTTCATACGGTGTATCAATTTCTCCTGATGGGCGATACGTTAGCTTCGGCTCCAACGCCACTAATCTGGTACCGGATGACCTGAACGGGGTAATGGATGTCTTCGTATACGATAGGCAGACAAGCCAAATCGAGCAAGTTTCCGTCGCCACAGATGGCACACCAGGGAATGAGGCTTCAGGGTTCACCCTGATCGCTCCGGATGGGATTGATTTTGCTTATGGACCGCTTATTTCAGCCGATGGGAGCAAGGTTGTGTTCATGTCTAATGCGTCCAATCTGGTGGTCAATGACACGAACTCCAGTCAAGACATTTTTATTCACACCCGTTGATGAGGTATTTGTGAGTAAAACCCGGATGGAGAAATATTGGGTATACCAATTCCCTGATTAATCATATACAATAAAGAGGTTGATGACGCATCGCAATAAAGTGGGAGCTTATGGAAAAATACAACGACGTTGAAGCATTAACCCAATACATCACCGATGAAGTCTTCAGGCTATTCAAACAATCACCTGAATCCTGGGTACGGCGGACTTTTGGGTCTGCATTATGGTTTCCTGCTCACCGCTTCGCCTCTTTAGCGGTCACTTTTGATGGTTACATCGCAGAGTATGGCCTTAGAGAGGCTGCTCTGCGTATGATCTCGAAATATGTGCGGTCTTTTGAGGCGCGCAACGTAGAGAATATCCCGCGGGAAGGTCCTTTGCTGATCACCTCCAACCATCCAGGTACGATCGATTCATTGGTCATCACCGCCAACATTCCCCGCCCTGATTTGAAAATAGTTGCCACCGGGATTCCATTTGTGCAAAGCCTGCGTAATGCTGCCGATCACCTGATCTATACCCCCCGGAAGGGGATTCATGAGCGTATGCTTGTCGTACGGTCAGCTATCCGTCACCTTGAGGATGGTGGAGCATTGCTGATTTTTCCCAGCGGGCGCATCGACCCCGACCCGGCTCTATCCCCTGAAGAAGCCAAGGATATGGGCAGGTGGTCTCATAGCGTTGAGCTGATGCTCGAGCAGGTGCCCCAAACCCAGGTGTTGTTGACCGTGATCAGTGATGTGTTATCCGCACGCTGGCGCTGGAACCCCCTTATCCGGCTTATGGGAGATGATCTAAAGCAACGCAGTGTGGCTGAAGTAATGCAGGTAATCCAATCGATCTTCCTCCCGGGCATCAACCGGGTGACCCCTCGCCTGACATTTTCTGATCCACTAAGCACGGAAGACCTGGTCAGGGTTGATCATCAGATATTGGATGGGATGAAAGAGCGCGCTCGTTGCCTGATGGAAGATCACCTGGCACATGGGGAGAACCTTCTACCGGCTCGTACATAAACAGCGCAGTGTAGCCGAAGTTTTGCAGGTGATCCAGCAGATGATCCTTCCAAACTCGGTACAGGTGACCCCTCGGCCCTCCTTTGCAAATCCGTTGATCGCTGAGGACCTCACGGCGATGGGTCAGGATATATTGGATTGGATGATCGAGCGCGCCCGTTGTCTGATGGAATATCACCTGGCGCAAAGGGAAAAATTGCTCACCGCGCGCATTTGAGGAAATTAGGACTCAAACAATAAGGGGGCTTTGAGGTAACCTCCAGGTTTATGCAGGAGAGAATTCAGTATTCTCGTTACATCTTTGCCAGGATATCAGCTTTTTTAGCCTCATAATCCGTTTCATTGATCAATCCATCGTCCAGCATTTTCTTCAGGTTTTGAAGTTTCGTTTGAGTATCATCTACGGCTACTAGAGGTGGCGCCTGAACTATCTCTGGTTTCTTTTTTGATTGTCTACCCAACCAGGTTCCTAAGACAAGGATGATGATGATAAGTAAACCGATTGGGAGGATACAGTAAAGCAAAATGCCTTTGGTCAGGATGGATCCAATGAACGGAGCAATATTGGCTGTCGTGCTGCCTTCAACGGTTGCCCCTGGTGATTGGTGTAATCCTTCATTACCACTCGAGAGGATCAAATCCCCATGGATTACCGATCCATCTGCCATATATACATCACCGGAGGTGAGGGCTACATTCCCACCGACCTGGGCATTTTTTCCAATACTAAGTACCCCACTGGTTAGCAGGATAGATCCTGTCACATGGCTGTTCTCTTCCAAGGTGACCGTACCGGAGGTGACGAACAAGTTTCCGCGTAAGGTCTTTCCTGCTCCAAGGACATAATTACCAGAAAAAGAGGTTGACATACAGCTGGTCAGCAGGATTGCCGCCAAGATTAATATGACGACTACGGTCTTGTGCTTCATTTTCCACACTCCTTTATTTCGTTGTGCGAAAAACACCCAGCTTAACACCTAAGGTTGGGCTACAGGTGCAGGCTTGTCCTTAAAGATAGCTCCACCGATCAAACCGGCAATTGCACCCACGATGATGTCAAAAATTACCCCAAACAGCGTGAGTACAACGTTTCCGATCGTTCCTTCTATCCCACCTAAATCGATTTGATCAGCCGATGAAGAGATTGCGTTGATCTGGTTGATAATCCCGGCTGCTCCCGCAAGACCAGCAAAACTAAGCAGAAAGCCGATAATTCCGGCAATCAATCCGGATGTCACACCCACCCAAACCGCCTCTTTCATACTCAGCGTACCCGTCATGTGCTTATACATCCAGACCGCGAAAAGTGGTCCCAACCAGAAGCCAGCACATATCACGCAGTTTATCAAATTTACAAATGGAATATTGGTTAGCGCCAGGGTAATAACTGCCCCGACCAGGCCGGTGATTAAAATGTTTTTTGTGTTCATTTTGTTTCTCCTCGTTGTTTGTTTGGATGGATTAAATTGATCAATATCTGATAAGAGCTGCCTTTTTGGATGAAGTCGTCAGCGCCGGCTTGCTTGGCTTGCTTTATCGTCTCAGGATCTGAATGTACACTCAGAATCACCACTCGTCTGCTTATTTTGCGTCGTTTTATCTCAGCTGTGGTTTGTAATCCGTTCATTATGGGCATTTCCAGGTCCATAATGATTGCATCTGGGTTCAATATCTCAGCTTGTTGGATAGCCTCCTTCCCATTAGCTGCCGTACCGACCACTTCTATCCCATTTGAGAGCTGTAGCAAAACTCGTAAATCTTCACGGACCTGAGGCATATCATCCACGATCAGAACACGGATAGGTGCAGTTTTGGGTTTTGAATTTGGTGGGATAGATTTCATTTGTGGCTCCATAAAGGTTCCACAAACATCATACTGTAACCAGCTGCCGGTCCGATTAGATAGTGCATTTTCTACCAGGAACAGGAACAGGAAACAAAACAGCACCCCTAAGACCTCACCAAGGTATGGGGTGCTCTGATATATGAGGAACGAGCGTAACAACACAGCGATATAGAGCAAGCCTGATGCCAGATAATAGACACTTTGGTAGATCCGTTTGCTGGATTTCTTGTCGCCCATGGGAACCTTTATCATAATGATAAATCTACGGGATGATGAATCATAGCATGGATTTTATTTATCGATATTGATTGCGTAGATACAAGGAATAAAGTAACTTAGTGCGCAAATCATTGTAGAAGCCTGTAGACTTGTTATTCTGCCAATATTTGTGAATATCATATAATTCATCCTAATTCAGTTGTGATATACTGCGGATACCTAAAATTGGAAGTATACGGCTGCTGTTGCCACCATTGTTGCGATCATCGATGCACCGGGGCAGGCGTGGAATTGGTTATATTAATGATAATTTACGATCTTTGTGTCGCCTGGAATTGGGCGTATGATGCTGATTTTATTGGATTGCTAGACTTAAACTGCCAGTCCAAGGGGTTATCGCTGCTGCAGATCAAACCAGAAAATCTTCCACAGATGTTGAATTCATTAGTAGGTGGAGAGCTAAGCTGCCGGGTATTTTTTGACCGGGCATCGGATGTGGATCCTCAATTTATGCCGCTCATCCAATGGGTTGGTGAGGATTCCATCCGCTCGATCAATGCTTATGATCGCGCTGCGCGCACCTGGGATAAAGCTCAAATGCATACTACCCTTGTTTCCCAAGGTTTAAACGTCCCTCCCACGATTATCCTGCCACCGTTTCTAGAACAACCTGATCTGCCAGTATATAATCTTTGCCCGCTTGGCGAGCAGTTCACCATCAAGCCGGCGCATGGTAGCGGAGGGGTGGGGGTAATGACCAATGCCACCTCGTGGGAACAAGCCCTATCAGTCAGGCAGGAACACGCCACTGACCATTATCTGCTTCAAGCCCATGTGACTCCCGTTCAGCTGGATAACCATCCTGCCTGGTTCCGAGTACTTTATTGTGCTGGTCAGGTCTACCCGTGTTGGTGGGATCCTGCAACACATATTTATTCGCCAGTGACTGAGGCTGATACAAGTGTCTACGGCCTCGAACCGTTGGAACAAACAACCTCCGCTATCGCCGAGTTATGCGGGTTGGAGCTGTTCTCGACCGAGATTGCATTCATTACTGATAAACACTTTGTAATAGTGGATTATGTCAATGACCAGATTGATTTACGCTTGCAATCTAACGCTCCCGAGGGTGTGCCAGATGAGATTGTAAAATCCATCGCCCTGCGGTTGATCAGCGATGTTGTTGGTGATTACCAGCTTGCAGAGATCCAGTGAGCCGGAATATTTCAAATTATGGCAACAATTAAATGGGATTGACTTGCTATCAAATTTCATCGAGCTACATGCTGCGTTAGAAATTCACATTTATCAAATACTTAACATAACCACATATTCAACAATGCTAAACTGCTTTATGATTTAAGCTTGTCCCATGGGGGAGGGATACTTAGAGTTCAATCTGATATGAATGATGTTTTTAAACTTCTGAAGTATATTAAGCCATATCGGCGACGTGCAATTGTAGCCCTTATCTTGTTATCAACCCTGGTAGTATTTGATCTTTTCGTCCCATTCTTAATCCACCGCATCATTGATGAAGGAATTAACAAGCAAAACCAGGCGGTCGTGATCCATACTGCACTCATCATGCTGGGTATGTCTTTGCTAAGCTTCGTGATCGCAATCGGGAACAATATCACCTCGGTTCAGGTGAGCGAGAATTTCGGGCGTGACCTGCGGGACGCAATTTTTATCAAAATCCAATCACTCTCCTATGGCAACCTGGACCAGATGAAAACCGGACCGTTGATTTCCAGGCTGACCAGCAATTCAGCTGCTGTGAAGCAGCTGGTGCAGATATCACTACGCATTGGCACGCGAGCTCCATTATTAATGATCGGCAGCCTGATATTTATGTTTATCACCAGTCCAACCCTGGCGCTCCAATTGCTTCCATTGCTGTTCATTACATCCATTGTGATTGTTTTTTTCATTGGCAGGATGGCGCCGCTTTTTCGCCGGGTACAACAGAGGCTGGATCGCTTAAATACCGTATTACAGGAGAATATTGTAGGGGCGCGTATCGTTAAAGCCTTTGTACGTGCGAATTTCGAGAACCAGCGCTTTGAAACTTCGAACGAAGAGTATACCGACAATTCAGTCAAGGTGATGCGTTTTATGTCCACCATATCACCGGTATTAACCGTTCTTATTAATATTGGAATGGTTTGGGTATTATATAAGGGAGGCTTGCTGGTAATATACGGTAATATGCCTGTTGGGGAGATCGTAGCCTTCAACAGCTACCTGCTCACCACCATGACACCCTTGATCATGATGACCCAGCTCTCACAGACCTGGGCGAACGGAATTGCCTCTTCCAAGCGGGTGAATGAAGTGTTGGATACAGTTCCAGAGGTGCAAACGGAGTTCGACGCGCAGGTTTTACCCATGACCACGCAAGGGAAGGTGGTTTTTGAGCATGTTGGATTTCATTATAACGGTGCAAGTGATGAGCCAGTAATCAGCGATGTAGATCTAGTTGCTGAGGCTGGACAAACATTAGCCATTTTAGGCGCAACCGGTTCCGGTAAAACCAGCCTGGTCAATCTTGTGCCACGTTTTTACGATGTCTCTTCCGGACGTATCACCATCGATGGGGTGGACCTTCGCCAGCTTGACCAGGATTTGTTACTGGAACATGTTGGTATAGTGCCCCAGGAATCAGTGCTGTTCACAGGCACGGTGGCGGATAACATCCGCTACGGCAGTCCCGAGGCATCAGATGAGGATGTCATTGAAGCCGCCAAAGCTGCTCAAGCGCATGATTTCATCATGGACCTTCCTGATGGCTACAATAGCCGGGTGGAGCAGCGCGGGGCGAACTTCTCGGGTGGGCAAAAACAAAGATTGGCAATCGCCAGGGCATTGTTAATGAAACCTTGTGTGTTGATCCTGGACGATAGCACCAGCTCGGTGGATGTGGAAACTGAAACCCGCATCCAGGATGCTCTGGAACATGCGAAATATAACCATACCACCCTTGTAGTAGCTCAACGCATCAGCACTGTGTTAAAAGCCGACAAGATCATCGTCATGGAGCATGGACGAGTAGTTGCACAAGGAACGCATAAAGAACTGTTGAAATCCAGCCCCATCTATCGCGAAATATACAATTCTCAGCTCGGTGATGGTAACCAACTATCTCAGCTGCAGACCAGAGAAGAAGGGGTGACCGCATGAGCATGCAGCCTACCGGTTATGGTGCCGGGAGCGTGCGCGTCACCATGATGCAACGCAGACCAGCTGACCCAGGCAAGATCGAGAAAGCGAAAGACCCGCGGACAGCGGTGATGCGCTTATTTGCATATCTCAAACCTTTCACTCTTCAGATGGTCATGGTATTAGGATTTGTATTGATTTACACCTTACTTGGGTTGGCAGGACCGTATCTGATGAGTAAAGGTATTGATGATGGCATCATTGCAAAAAACGTCGGTATCCTGATTTTTTATTCTGCATTGATGTTGGTAGCGTACCTTTTTAACAACCTGTTCCAGGCAATCGCCAACTGGATCATGGCAAATGTCTCTCAACGCGCCCTCAAGCTGATGCGAAGAGATATGTTCAGCCACTTACAGAATTTACCATTGAGTTATTATGACCGTAATCCAGCTGGCGAGATGATGAGCCGCTTGACCAATGATATCGATGCCATCAACCAGGCAGTCTCGCAGAATGTTACCTCCCTTATTGCCAGTTTGCTTTCCATGGGCGGGATCATCATCGTCATGTTTGTTCTGAACTACCGGCTGGCTATGGTGACATTGCTGGTTATTCCGCTTATGTTCTGGTTCACTAATTTCGTCGCCCGGTACACCCGCCGAGGTTACAAAGATCTGCAGATGCATCTGGGCGAGATGAATGCAGTTATGGAAGAATCGATCACCGGAGCAAAAGTGATCAAGGCGTTCAGGCGTAATCAATCGGTGATCGATAAATTCCGCCAGCGCAACCAGGAAGTGTTCAAATCAGGGGTTTATGCCAACACCTACGCCTTGCTGTTGATGCCGCTCACCAACGTCCTGGGAAACTTCTTTGTCATCGTAATAGCTGGTTATGGCGGCTGGCTTGCCCTTCAGGGGGCAGTCACAGTGGGGATTATTGCTGCTTTCATCAACTACGCTCAGAACTTTATCAATCCCCTCAGGCAGATCGCCAATATCTATAACTCCATCCAGGCGGCTCTGGCAGGCGCGGAGCGGGTCTTTGAGCTGCTAGACACTATAGCTGAGGTGCCCGATGTTCAGGATGCTTATCCCCTGGACACAGTGCATGGGGACGTAATTTTCGACCACGTCAACTTCAGCTATATGCCCGCTACTCCGGCGATCAAGGATATGTCACTGCAGGTTAAAGCCGGACAGATCCTCGCACTGGTCGGTCCGACGGGTGCTGGTAAGACCACCTTGATCAACCTGTTATCTCGTTTCTATGAGATCAATGATGGCAGTATCACCATCGATGGAAAGGATATCCGTGATATTCGTAAGGATGATCTGCGCCAGCAGCTGGGGATTGTACTGCAGGATACCTTCCTCTTTTCGGATACTGTAATTGAGAATATCCGCTTCGGTAGGTTGGATGCCACTGATGATGAGGTGGTTCAGGCGGCTCAGATGGCGGATGCGGATCTTTTCATCCGCCAGCTACCACATGGCTACCAGACCATTCTCTCTGAACGCGCAGGAAACCTGAGTCAGGGGCAGCGTCAGCTGCTTTCAATTGCTCGCGCCATCCTTTCAGACCCAGGTATCCTGATCCTGGATGAGGCTACCAGCTCGGTGGATACGCGCACCGAAGCGCGCATACAGAAAGCCCTGCTGCGCCTGATGGAGGGTCGTACCAGTTTCGTTATTGCCCACCGCCTCAGCACCATCAGGGATGCTGATAATGTGATTGTGATCAATGAAGGCGAGATTGTCGAACAAGGTACACATAAGCAGCTGCTTGATAAACATGGTTTCTTTTACCATCTATACAATGCCCAGTTTAAGGGGCAGGAGATCTAGCTAGTCTAAAAATTTGTCCACCCACTCCCGCCAGATGTTTCACCTGAGCCAGATTTTTGTTTTCATGAATCATCTAGATTGTGAATCAATCTGACCACATTTATAAGAGTTTAAGATTATTATTGCGATATAGAATAGTAAATATGGTTATACTTAACCGATTTAGAGGAGGCTTCTATGAGTGATTTCTTTGGAAAACTAAAAAGTGGTGCAGGAAAACTGGCTTTCGAAGCCGATAAGATGAGCAAATTAAGCCAGGCGAAGGGTGATCTGGAAAAGGTGAAGAATCAGGTCCAGGCTCAATATGCGAAACTTGGCGAATTGTATTATACCCAGCGAGGGACTGCGGGTGTTACCGGACCGGAGTATGATGCAATCTGCCAGGCAATCATGGATCTGCAACAGCAAGTTGAAGCTAAAAACGATGATGTCCAACGGATCAATACCGAAAACTATTCACCGCAGATGACCCAACCGACATCGCAGCCTGCTTCTGCGCCTTCGGTGTCATCATCTGCACCTACTCCGGTCCAAACCACTCCCCCTTCAGCCCCGGTTGTGGCGGCTACCGCGAATAAATTCTGTCCGAACTGCGGTCATGAAATGCCAGTGCAGACCAAGTTCTGCCCCAATTGCGGGACGAAGGTGTAGGGTCTCATCCAAGCGCCAGAAAAGGAATGCAACTCTGGCAACGTTTCACAATGTCCAGAGTATCCTACCTATAGGAGCTAGATATTACTTCAAGTGTATCTACACTAAGATTATTTGCAACAACTCGGGTCAGTAACGCTCTGTTTTGATAGCTGGATATTTGCACTATGAGCCATCTCCGATAATTTTACCGGGATGGAGAATACTAAATGTTTCACAAACCCCTATAGCCGATATAACCTGATTCAGCTATTGTATATCAATCTCCATAATTAATTATGATCAGACCGCATAGATAACACGGAATAGCCATAAATAAACCTGCCAAAAAAACCAATAATATTTCCCTGGCAAGAAGCTTTAAGCAGCCTGGAAATCCATTTCCTGAAAGAATATCACCTTCGGAAGCAATCATATGGACTCTGACTACAGTTCCCGATATGCGTAAATTATGAATTGACGTATAGATAATAAAGTAATTCTTAAATTACAGACAATATACTTTTTAATTTCATATACTATATTATTTTAACGAATATAACTATTAATAATTACAGGTCCTCCAAGACATGTGTCCTGAGCTTGGATACTTATTTTTTATCGACCAATTGTTGACCATATTTCGTCAACCAGGCCTCGATTATCATCCACGCAAATCTGGGGCTGCGATTTACGATTGTCTCCGCCAGCTCATGCAGCTCTTCTGAGTCTCGCTTCCAGATTTCGCAATCCATGATCGTTGAATGCGGATCAGGTAAACCTTCCCTTATACTCTTCGTTGACTCCATTATCGATCTCCTATATTCGAGTTTATCAAGTAAAAGGAAACTCTTGGTTTGCATATTTGTGAATTATCTTAATTGGCTTTCCCCGGGTGCAAATTGGTAATTTTAATAGCATATAAGTGACACGTAACTCATTTAATCCTTATCAACGCTCTTCACCCTGCCTTCACATTTTCCCTATTACACTTCACCCCATTGGATTACAATTCATTGCTGGGGTATGAGGAGTTTGAATGGAATCACAGAAGCCACCTCAAAAAACCGGTCTTAATCCCATCTGGTGGGTGATCATGCTGGGATTGTTGGCGTGGAATGTTTATGCATTCTGGCCGCGAACTGAGAACTCAGGTCAGCTTACCTTACAGTAGTTTTATCGACCAGGTCAAAGCTGACCATGTGAAAGCAGTTCAGATCAGTGGCAGCGCCATCAAAGGCCAGTTTGCCCTACCCCAACCCATTTCAGAATTGACCCCTGTGCAGACGGTTACGCCAGATGCCACTCCCTCTACTGGCATTATCCCCGCGGTAACCCAACCGATAACATTCACATCATTTACCACCAACTTCCCAGAGGTGGTAGGGGATAACACCTTAATGCCCTTATTGAACCTGCATAATGTGGGGATATCGGTTGCGCCGCCAACCAGTCCATGGCTCACCATCTTATTGACGGATGGTTTGCCCATCCTGCTAATGGTAGGCTTCCTGGTGCTGCTGGGAAGGCAGGCTTCGCGAGGTCAGGAGAACATCTTCTCCTTCGGGCGCAGCAAGGCACGCCGTTTTATCGAAGATAAGAATAAAGTGACTTTCAGGGACGTTGCAGGTGCCGACGAAGCCAAACGGGAGCTGCAAGAAGTGGTCGATTTTTTGCGGTACCCTCAAAAATACCATAAGCTTGGGGCACGCATCCCGCGAGGAGTGCTCCTAATTGGTCCTCCCGGCACTGGCAAGACCCTGCTCGGTCGGGCAGTGGCTGGAGAAGCCGATGTGCCTTTTTATAACATCAGCGCCTCCGAATTTGTGGAGATGTTTGTTGGTGTAGGTGCCAGCCGCGTGCGCACTTTGTTCGAGCAAGCCAAATCCACTGCGCCTGCCATCGTCTTTATTGATGAGCTGGATGCCGTCGGACGGCGACGCGGTGCCGGTATCGGTAACGTGAACGATGAACGCGAGCAGACCTTGAACCAACTGCTGGTTGAAATGGATGGTTTCGACGTCAGCCACGAAGTTATCACCCTGGCAGCTACCAACCGTCCCGATGTGCTTGACCCTGCTTTGCTCCGCCCAGGGCGCTTGGACCGGCAGGTGAATGTGGCTTTACCAGACCGCAAAGGTCGTGAAGGCATCCTGCAGATCCATACTCGCCAGATCCATCTGGGTCCTAATGTCGACCTCAGCACGTTAGCCCGATCAACCACCGGTCTGAGTGGGGCCGACCTTGCTAACCAGTGTAATGAAGCTGCCCTGGTGGCAGCCGGTAAGAACCATGACACCGTTGCGATGATCGATTTTGAGGAAGCCATAGACCGCATAATCCTGGGCGAGGTGCGTCCGTTGATCCTGGAAGAAGAAGATCGCAGGATCGTTGCCTACCACGAATCTGGTCACGTCCTGGTGGCATGGCTGACACCCAATACCGACCCGGTCCACAAGGTGACCATCGTCCCACATGGGCGGGCTTTAGGTGTCACTGAGCAAATGCCGGAGGAGGACCGTTATAACTACAGCCGTGAGGAGCTAATGGCACGTATCCGCGTGATGCTGGGTGGGCGTTCAGCAGAGGAGATTGCCTGCGACGATATCACCACCGGAGCCGAAAATGACCTGGTGGAAGCCACCCGCCTGGCGCGTCGAATGATAACCCGCTGGGGAATGGGCAGCCTCGGTTTACAGGCATTTGCTGCCGATGAAGAACAGCCTTTCCTGGGTTATGAGCTGACCCAGTCCAGGGACTATTCCGAGCAGACAGCTGCTCAAATCGATCGGGACATCCAGGCTATTCTCAACCAGTGCCATGATGAAGTGAAAGCTTTGCTGGATCGAGAGCACGACAAGTTGGACGCACTCGTTCAGACTCTGCTCAAAGATGAGACTGTCGAACAGGAAGGATTGGAGAAAATTCTCGGTCCACGCGTGGGGAGAGTGTAGGTAGAATAATTATTTATCTGTCTTAGCGAGCAGGGTAATTTTTACCCGATGAACTTGTCCCCGTTTTTTTCGGGGAGCAAACTTCATCAAATGTAGCTGTGGATCCTTACTTCCTGCCATTATTGCATAAAACTTTTGTACAACCCCTTCGGATCATATCGGCTGTACAAATCTCTTAAATAAACATTTGGCAGGTCCGGACCCTCTTCCGAACCTGCCATTTATATTCCCCCATAAGTTTTTTCTAATTCACTGAGATAGCTGGACCGGTCCAAATGCGTCGATCACCGTTTGATCAACGGGTCCTTGAACGATGCACACGAAGTAAACCGGATCACCAGTGAGTTCGATCATATGTACTGTGCTGGTCAGCGGTGAAACCACGTCGATCGTCTTGAAACTTGCGAAGGGTGGCGGATTACTGGTGGTTGCATTAGCTTGTTTCCAATCTTGCAGATCTTTGAGTGTCTTTCCTTGATCAAGCGTTAGGGCAGTTACTGCATAATTTTGGGATGTTACAGATATCCAGTCTATTGCGATCGATCCGAATAAAAATTGGATCCTTATCCTGAATAAAGATTACTCAGCTCCTTCCCTTCGTATGGTCAACGCTCTGGATGGCTCACTGCTAAATCAGCAAAAGCTTGATTGCATTCCCGGTCAATTGGTTCTCAGCCCTGATGGGTCTTATGCTTTTTTTACTTGTAAGACCACCATTATCCAGATGGATATCCAAGGTTGGAATATCTACCGACGTTATTCTGGTCACGGAGAGGTTTTTACTCACCTCTCTATGAGCCCCAATGGGGATTTTGGCTTAACTGCTTCTGCAGATGGGAGCATCCGCATTTGGAATTTAGGCGATCAGCTGGATTTTCAGATCATAAGTATTGACGCCGATATATTAAACGCTTTGGCTATTTCTTCCGATGGAAATTATCTGATTCTGAACGACTATTATCATGACGGCTTTGAAGAGCCTGCCATGTGGGATATTAATCAACAGAAGGTTGTCAAGGTGTACTATCAAGACCGGTTTTTATTCATCAATGCCGGTGAGGTGAAAATCAGCCCAGATAATCGGTACATCTCTGCACTGGCGATTCAGAAGTCAGATGGGATATCTGTTATGGGGTTATGGGATGTGGAAACCCAATCATTACTTTGTTATACAGGCTTTGAAGGCACCGCCAGGGCTCTAGTTTTTAGCCCGGACAATCTCCACTTGCTCGTCGGTACTCAAGTTACAGGTAAAGCCATTGGTCAGTTGTTCCTTTGTGATATTCAAACGTGTAAGATAATGCTTCAATTTGATACAAACGAGGATGTTTCCAGTATTGCCTTCAATAAAGATGGCTCGCGTGCCGTCTCTGGATCGGGATTATTAGGCAGGATTATCCTGTGGGATGTGACTAGTGGAAAAGAGAGTAAGCGGTTTTCGTATCCCGATAACAGCCCCGCCTTTGCGGTTGCATTTGGACCAGGTGATTCCACGATTTTAGGTTCTGCATTGGGTGAGATTTATTTGTGGGATGTAAAAACCAGTGATCTACTCAACCGCTTTACTGGTCTTTCGACATTTCCCAAGAGTTTGACTGTCAGCCACGATGGCAGGTTCTTACTTTCCGCCACGATGAATGGTGACTTGATTCTATGGGATTATTCTACTGGTGAGGAGCTTCATCGGATAAATACGCATCTGGCAATTTCAGAAGTTTTGTTTAGTCCGGATGGTAAGAAGGCTTATGCAGCAGCATTGGAAGGGAAATTGATCGAATTGTCAATAAATGAAAAATCCCTGCCCGAGCTGCTTGATTGGATCAAGGTAAACCGGTATCTGCGCGTGCTCACCTGTGCTGAACGACAGCAATTTCATGTAGACCCACAGTGCAAGCCGTAGATAAAAATGTAGGGGCTGCTCGCGAGCAGCCCCTACAGAAGACATGTCATTATATGTTCTCATCCCCCACCTTTTAGATACTTGTCAAAGAACTCGACGGTTCGGCTCATCGCTAGGTTGAAATAATTCCCTATGTTGTGGTCATCCCCAGGGTATTCGTAATATTCCACCAGCACCGGGTTTCCATCAGCGAGGATTTGTTGGTTAAGGTCTTGTGAAAATTTAACCGGTACATCTGAATCCCCCACATCATGATGCAGCTGGAGTGGACCGGAGAGATCCTGGAGATAGGAATTCGCCGAGATAGAGTTCCAGAACGCAGGGTTCTCTTCTGGGGTACCATAGATACTTGTCCACTGGTCGCGCCAGCTGATGTGATGGTCGGGATCGGGAGAGAGAGTCGGCACCCTGGGAGGTGGATGGTGCCAGCAGCACAGCATATCTGGATAGGATCCCACCACCCCCGACCAGATCACCCCGGCTTTGATCTCCGTCGAGATAACCATGGCTCGTAAAGTTAAAAATCCACCCATGGAGTGCCCCCACATCCCTATCCGCTGCGCATCTGCCTCTGGAAAAGCCTGTAACGAAGACACGGCATTCAACACGTCAGTAATATATCCAGGGTCACCATAAGCACCATTTGCAGCACCTTGCGATCGGTCATTGCCGCGGTAATCGATCTTGTAGACGATATATCCGTGGCGTGCCAGCTGATCGACATATGCCACGTATCGCTCGGTAGTCTTGTATGCCTCTGGGGCGATATAGCCATGGTTGAAAACGATTGCTGGCCATCCAGTGGCAGGTTTTTCTCCAAATGGGACAGTCAACAATCCGTAGATTCTCAATCCATCGGATAAATACCAGGCATAATATCGGTTATAGTTTGTGCCTGGCTCCAGCGTTTCTTCAATCGTGATTGCGCTGCCGGGGTATGTTCTTCCTCTCGCCGCAAGAATGCTCATTGGGTGCGGGGTAGGCGTGCTGGAGGGCGTAATGGTTGGGCTGGCAGTGACCGTGGGTTGGGGCGTGTTGCTTGGTGACGGCGTAGTAGATGGGGTCAGGTTTGCGCTGGGGATTACCCTTGTTGCAGTAGGCATCGTGCTGGCAAGTAGGCTCGCTGTTTTCTCCACTACCGAACTACAACTACTCATTAATAAAAGACCGAGTAGGCCAAAGCTTATCCCTGCGATTACCCTGAGTAAAGATCTAATATTTCCAAAATACAGCTTCATAATCAGTGGTTGCTTCCTAAGAAGGGAATTATACGCCACCCAGCTTGAATTGTTGTCGAACGATCGAAATAAATAACTTTTAGCATGAAGGCGACGGATTTCTTTGAGCGAGTAATCAACACTTGGTTATAAGCGTTACAACACTGTTATATACACTTACTGAGTTAAATGATTTAAGTAAAACCTTATCGGTTTGGTTGGTGTTACCTGGTATATGCTCCTACCCGATTGAGCGAATATGGCGAAATCCAATAAGGGTGTTCTATTTTATTAGTCGACTTGGTTATTCATGGCGATACCCGCTACCATCCTGATCAAAAAGCCCCCATTAAGTTGGGTGAGCTGGCTGGCACTGCCTGCCCCACATCCCACATTTCAACAATCTTTCCATTGTCGAATCGGAACAGGTGCACCACCGCCACTCCCGGCTCACCTGATTTCAGGATGATATTGGAGTGGACTGCCACCAGGTTTCCATCACCGAGTACATTTTTTACCATTAACCGCTTGTTTGGGAATTCAGCATGGTTTTCGATCATTCCCTTTTTTAGAGAAGCAAAGTCCGCAGCATAGTAGACGTTGTGATGCCTGCCGTGCATATTTACATAACTCTCATACGCTTCATCAATATTTCCCGCCACCACCAGGTTTAGGAAGTCTACCGCGCTCTCTTTCTGAGCTTGGATATTAGTCCTGTTGGTCATAATCGTTGCTCCTCTAATCAACGGAAGCCGTCAAAGCTGGCTGTTTCATCAGGTTGTCTGGGTGGCGATCCTCAATCAGGTTTAGTTTGATCCCATGTTCAAGCCAGGCTTTTAATCCAGCCAGCACCAGCTCGAACCCAGCTGATGATCCAATCGCCTGCTCAACAACCTTATCACCATCTCCGATAAAACCCGAATTAGTGATACTCACATATGTGGTATCGGGAGTGATGGCGGAGAAATTCCACTCGACCCGCGTTGGGTCCTTCTCTATATCCCACACCACCAGTATGCGCTTGCCTGCGACAATCTCCTTTACATCGACCATCGTCGATACGCCGTACATCTCCCAATCCCAGCGTATATACTTGCCTGCCTCGAGCTTACCGCTGCTCCTGGTGAACCAGAACTTGGTGGTGATAGCAGGGTTGACGAAAGCTTCATAAACCTCGTTTGCAGGTTTACGGATCAGCATCCCTGCTGTACCGACCGGGATCGTCGTCATATGTAGATCCATTAAGTTAATTTCCTTCCCGCTGGTAGGATAGCAGCACGTTCCCATTATGGAATACTTTTGTACCGAGAAGCTTGAACTTTAGCATGCTTCCATTTTCGATGAACAATGGTTCCCCTTTTCCTAAAACAACTGGAATGACCATCAAGCGATATTCATCGATCAGGTTATTTTTAGTGAAAGTCCGGGCAAGGTCTGCACTACCAAAGAGAAGCAGATTATTTCCCTCCTGGTTTTTTAGCCTTATCATTTCCTGCACGGCATCATCCTTGATCAGATGGGTATTATTCCAATCTACTTGATCCAGAGTTTTGGAGAACACGTACTTGGTGATCGAATTCATCTTGTCCGCTACGATTGCGTCATCCTTTATGCCTTCTGGTGAAGACCAGTAGCTTGCCATCCCCTGGTAAGTCACTCTACCAAATATCAGCCCACCGGCTTTATCGAGTTGTTCGATCGAAAACTCGTTGACCTCTTCATCCACCCGGTGCCAGCTAAGGTCCCACTTTTTCAGCCCTTCAAAATAGCCGTCCAGCGTGATCAGGTTGAACATAATTACTTTTCTCATAATTTCTTCCTGTTTTTTATGGTTCCGATGAACAATTATGGTATATGTTCGAGTATTTTTAGAATCTCCTGCCGCCACCGGTAAGTGAAATAAAACCCGCCTCATTCGATCCGGTGGCGGCAGCTTCGTGAGATCACACTCCTGTGGAAATCTCTGTGATCAGATTTTCCATCCATCAAGCGCTAATTGCGGTCACTTTTTACCCATCCCCGCTCTCTTACCGGAGCGTCTGTCTCAAGTTCACCGAGCAGTCGAGCACAGATGGCTTCGATCTCATCAACTGCAGACTTGAATGCCACCTCGTTGGCTTTGGAAGGTTTGCTATATCCGGAGATCTTGCGCACGAACTGCAGCGAGGCTGCATGGATCTCCCCCTCAGTCGCCGGTGGCTCTATGTGATAGAGAGTGTGAATGCTTCTGCACATTATCTATCCCAGGCAGTTTGCAAGTTTGTCGAAAGATTCGTTCCAGCCTGCCCGTGCCTGATCCAGCATTTCACCTTCTGGTAAGCCGCAGTGCTCCAGCATCAGCAAGGTCCTCCCGCCGATGTCAGCAAGTCTCACATCAACTGCCATTTCCATCGGCGTATCAGGACCCATTCCGTAATATGACATGGGCACAACATTCCCATTTTGATCGGCGAAGGTGTCAGTGTAGACGATACGGCTCGGCTCGTTTATTTCCTCATACGTACCGGTGTCCCAGTATTCCTTTCCGTCCGGTCCGCGCATGCAGCTGAGATACTTACCCCCAACTCTCAAATCAAATTTGGCATAAGGTGAGGTGAAATCCTTCGGCCCCCACCAACACATATATTGGTTTGAATCAGTCCACAGATCCCATACCCGCTCGCGGGGTGCATCGAATTCCCGGGTAATGGTAATGCATCCAGTACTATCAACGTGATGTGCGATAGATTCCCCCATACTATGTCCTGTATTCAATTTTGCCAGCAGCTCGTTGAATCGCTCGTCTCCCTCAAGAATCCCTTGCTCCATTCCTTGCTGGATCATCCCATCCCGATCTTCCACAGTTTGGAAGATGCTCTGCTGGATTACGATCGTCCTGTTTCCCTGTTCATCGAATCTGGTCGTCTCGAGTATCACGTGACCAGGCATGCCTTCCCATTCGAACGTGGATATGATCTGCTTATTTAGCTCGAGCGAGTGGTATACCCCGTGGAATGCGAATTCATTGTTTTGTTGATCATGCTGGATATAACGCCATATCCCCCCAGGTCGCAGCTCCATCCGCTCGACAATGGTCGTCAGGTTCCTGGGTCCCCACCACTCAGGGATCAGGCTTGGATCCGTATAAATCTTGTATACCAGGTCACGGGGAGCCTCGAATTTGTGTGTAATTACCATTTCCAGGCTTCCTGGTACGGCAATATAAGTAGGTTTTTCCATCATGTTATTCCTTTCTTTAACGGTTGTGTGAATTAAAGTAGTAGCTATTGACCCAGATCACTCCACGGTTGTTTCCTCATCTGGGTTGTTTCAGCGTATCTCCACATTCTCAACCAACATGCATTCATTTGACAGGCAATTTGCTGTGAATATGTCATACTTTCCCATCTGGTTGATAGCACAGTGCCACCGCCCCTGATGGAAACGTCTGGCTCCACTTATAATTAAGCTTCATTCCCGCATCAAGCCCTCGAAACAGTGCTTTTCCAGCCCCGATTACAACTGGATGTACTACCAGCTGGATTTCATCTATCAATCCACTGCGGAAAAAAGCCTGGGCAATGGTTGCACCCCCTCCGAGTAAAATGTCACCCCCCGGTTGAGATTTCATTTTGTTGATTTCATCGGGGATAATTGAATTAAGCACCGTCGTGTTCCAACCGACATGTTGCAGGGTGTTTGAAAACACAATCTTGGGTAACGGGTTAATGGCATTGGCAAAATTGACCTCGCCTTCGGACATAGAGTGATCGTTAATAGCCGTTGGCCAGTAGTTCACCATGAGCTCGTAGGTAATTCGTCCAAAGAGTATGATTCCGGCATTTGTTAACAATCTTGCATAGAAGTTATGCAGGTCGTCATCTGCAATGGCCCAGTCCAACTCACGGTGAGGTCCTTCAATAAACCCGTCTATCGTTGTGTTCATGCCAAATATAACTTTTCGCATTCAATCCTCCAGGCGGAATGGTTATCAAAGATCCCAATTTGCCTCAACATAGGATTTTGGTACTTTGTAATATATATTTATCAACATCAATCCCGATCTTCCTGAGCAATAGATAAACATGGATAAATCGCATCCTAATTGTATAATTTTAGAACTCGCCTCAACACATGTCAAGATTAGGGTGATTAATATTTGATAAACATCGCTGGTGACCTGTGACGTTTATCTAACCGGCTGGGTGAACCCGGAAACGTCAAATCTTACTAAAAATCCTCACTAACAAATCGAACAGAATTACAGTCAGCGTGGAGTGAGAAATCGTGAATCAGGGTAAAATGGCTTCATTCCATCGGGGTAATTAAGCCAATCGCATATTGAGGAGCTGCATGATGTATCGTTTTATTTCCACGCTTTCGATAATCACCCTGCTTTCTGTATTAATTACACTGCCTTCTGGCGCATCAACCCAATATATACCTCAGCAAACCGGTAGCTTGTCCTATGTTGAATCCTCAGTTGGTTTAATCCCACCAAACCTTGAAGCGGGTCCGATTGAAATGGAAATGGGAGATGTTAATGCCGATGGTAACCCTGACCTGGTATCGATCGGTGACCATTATGGCGGTGTGTATGAAGAGCAGGGCATCATGGTTTGGTTCGGCGATGGCGTGGGAAATTGGTCCTGGCAGCATTATGGACAGGATTTTGGATATGGTGGAATTGCCTTGGGAGATGTGAACAACGATGGCATGGTTGACGTAGGCTATGGCATGCACCACAATTATGATGGCGAATTGGGTGATCAGTTGCTCGAAGTAGCCCTCGGTGATGGGACCGGACTTGCCTGGACCCCTTATGACGATGGTCTGGCGACCAATGGCGAGTATTGGGGCATGTTCGGCACCGACTTCGCCGATGTAGAAGTTGATGGAGATTTAGACCTGGGATCCACTTCTTTTGGCTGCTGCAATGGGGTACACGTCTATCTCAACCATTCTGACGGCAGCTGGGTGCAGTCCTGGAGCACGCTAGAAAATAACGGTTTCAGCAATGACCAATTCACATTTGGCGACATTAACGGTGATGGCTACCCCGACCTGGCAGTTAATTACCAGTACGGTACCGTCTACCTGGGTGATGGCAGCGGAAGCTTCAGCCTGAACCAGGGCAACCTCCCACCAGCGGTGGATGTGATTGGCGTAGCGCTTGGAGACGTCAACCTCGACGGGCGCGATGAGCTCGGGCTTACCACCGATAATGGCTCGGTCCAGATATGGGCTTGGTTGTCTGCCGGCGTGTGGCAGGATATCTCAGGCTCTTTACCAAATAGCGGTCCCTTTGAGGCGCTGCAGCTATTCGATATGGACATGGATGGCTATTCCGACGTCATCGCCTTTGGCACTGGTCAGGTGACCCTGTGGGGTGGTGACGGCGCGGGCAATTGGACCCAGCTTACCAATTTCACTACCCCCACACCGGGATACGCCCAGGCATTCCGCGTGGGAGGGGATGTGGACCACAACGGTTATCCGGATATTGTGTTGGTTTCAGAAGAAGGCAGTGAATACAACACTCAAAACCATCTGCATGTTTTCAAGGAAGCCTCGACACCAGCAGTATTGGAGATCAAGCCTGTCAGCCCATCAGCAAATAAGTCTTATCATGCTGGTGCGGTTGCGTTTATCGATTGGATCAGCGCTGTTCCAGGGGGTGAATTGGGTGCGGTATCTTTAGAACTATCCATCCATGGTCCGGACGGTTCGTGGCAGCCAATTGCCAGTGATCTGCCAAACAATGGGCGCTACCAATGGTCAATCCCTGCTGAAATACCCTCTACCGATAATGCATTCATCCGCTACACATTGACGGTATCTGATGGTTCAGCTCAGGCAATCACCCCTGCCGCGTTCACCATCCTCGGATCTACCCAGGAGCCTATCTCCGGCTTGACCGTTGTGAATGACAGTCCGACCGTGCTCGGTGAGACGACCATTCTCACTGCGACGGTGATCTCCGGAACGAATATCACTTACGATTGGGACCTGGGTGATGGCTTTTCCGCCAGCGGGTCAGTCGTCAGTCACATTTACCCCGATCTGGGTATCTACTCCGCTACGGTGACCGCTACCAATTCCATCAGCCAGGCTGATGCTTCAACTCAAGTTGAAATCTACGAGCAGCCTCTCACTGGGCTGGTTGCAGCTAATGACGGTCCTACAATCCTGGGCGAGATCACCATACTATCAGCAACGGTTACTTCGGGCTCCAATGTTGTTTACGAGTGGGACCTGGGGGATGGCGACATTGCCGCCGGGTCAATTGTTTACCACATTTACCCTGATACGGGTACTTACACCGCTACTGTGACCGCCGCTAATGCGGTCAGCGTAGCACAGGCTTCAACGATTGTAGAAGCGTATGAAGAGCCGATTACCGGCCTGGTTGCAGATAACAACAGCCCAACCCTGCTCGGAGAGACCACCACGCTTACTGCAACCGTTCTTTCTGGTAGCAACATTGTTTATGAGTGGGATTTAGGCGATGGTATCACTGCCACCGGCTCGGTGATCAGCCATATTTATCCTGATGTCGGTATGTATACCGCTGAAGTCACCGCCAGGAATGCCGTCGGTGAAGTTATCACTTCTACTGTCGTGCATATCTATGCTCTGCCAACGGTCAAGCACATTTGGCTGCCCATGATGTGGCGCGGTGGGGGTTAATATATTTGAAAAAAAGTAGGTACCTGACTCCTCGGTTAAAGACCGGAGAGCTTCCAAACCCCAAAGTAACTAATTTAAAACCCTCCCCTGGTTAAAACCCGGGGAGGGCGATGGTGGGGTTCTCTCGGCGGCTTGATCTACTTCTTGTTATTAACCCCAACCTCCAATTGGCGATGATACTTGAGCACTCCAAGGTTGGTAAAACTACCTTTTGCCAGCTTGCCATCCTCGTAAATGGGAAAAGTATGATCAGAATCACGCAGCTGTTTGAGTGTCTGCGCCAGTCCGATGGTGCCGAATTCGCGCGTGCGTGTGCAGTGGTCCAGGTCGATCATTTCGGTAAGGATCGTCTGGTTGGTTGAGGCTTCCTGAAGGATGCGTCCATCCGGGTCAATCATTGTGGAACGCCCACCACCCCAGGTTCCTACGCCGTTAACGCTGATGAAGTAGCATTGATTAAAAAGGGCATTCGCCCGGCACATCACCAGTTCCAGCTCTCGGTCTGAGGTGGGTGTAAGTGTAGGTTGCAGGATGACTTCCGCTCCCTGCCACACCAGGGTTCGTGCAACCTCGGGGAACCACATGTCATAGCAGATGCACAGACCAAAGCGACCTACCTCAGGGATATCGAATACGCAAAACTCATTACCTGGAGTCACGCCATTCTCATAAGGCAGCCAGGGGAACATCTTGCGGTATTTTCGCACGATCTCACCTTGCGGAGATATCACCAGAGCTGTGTTGTATAACTTATCTCCATCCAGCTCGTACATACTCCCAGGAACAAGCCAGCGGTTCAGGTTGTGTGCCAGGTCACATAAGCGCCTGGTGAACTCACCCGGAACTGTTTCTGAATTCTTAGTAAGCCAATCTCGATCGTCCGAAGTCACAAACTGATCCAGTCCGGGTACTACAAGCTCATGAAACATGATCAGCTGCACCCACGGGAAGGATTTAGTTAGGTTAGTAGCAATTTCGCTCATTTTGTCCACTGTGGCCTGTGCGTTGAACGCTACCACTTGCATTTGTACTCCGGCAATCCCGAATAAACGGCTCATAGTATCACTCCTCATCTACCAAATGGCAGGCAGCCAGATGGCCGCTTTTTATTTGTCTTAATAACGGTTCTTTCTGCGAGCAAATTTCTATTGCCCAAGGGCAGCGCGTATGAAAGCGGCAGCCTGATGGTGGATTGATTGGGCTGGGCACATTGCCTTCCAAAATAGTCAGCTCACGTACGTTGTCCACATCTGCGAGAGGAATGGCACCGAACAACGCCTGTGTGTATGGGTGCAATGGGGAATTGAAGATTTCCTCCGCCGGCGCAAGCTCCACCAGCTTGCCTAAATACATTACACCTATACGGTCGCTGATATGCTGTACCACATTTAGATCATGTGAGATAAAAACGTATGTCAATCCATGCACTTTCCTCAGCTCATCTAGAAGGTTGATGATCTGCGCCTGGACTGAAACATCGAGGGCGGAAGTGGGTTCATCCAGTACCAGCAGTCGGGGGTTCAACGCCATCGCCCGCGCAACTGCCACTCGTTGGCATTGCCCTCCTGAGAGCTCATGCGGAAAGCGGTCAAGGTGTTGCCTTCCCAGCCCCACCTGCTCGAGCAGCCCGATGACCCGCGGTCTCAGCCCACTCTTTTCAACCACCTTGTGGGTGACCAACGGCTCTGCTACGATTTGTTCGATTTTCATCCGGGGGCTAAGCGAGGAGAGTGGGTTTTGAAAGACAATTTGCATCTGCTGGCGCATGTGACGCATTGCCTCACCCTTGAGTTCGTCAAGGTCTTTGCCATCAAAGAGCACCTGTCCGGCTGTAGGTTGGAGCAAGCGCAGCAGGATACGCCCCATGGTGGTTTTTCCACAACCCAATTCACCCACCAGCCCGAAAACTTCCCCTTGTTCAATGCTCAAATCCACCCCATCTATGGCATATACATAGCGGATTTTGCCTGTCAGCCATCCTCCCGGTAGGCGGAAGTATTTCTTCAGGGAGCGCACTTCCACCAGTGATGTCATGGGCTCGCTTGCTCCATTTTTCTTTTCGGATCTACCAGGAAACACGCACTCGTATGCTCATCGCTGATTGGATATAAATCTGGCACTTCCTGCGTGCATCGTTCGAATACATAAGGGCAGCGAGGTGCGAACGGACAACCCGGTAGTGTTCCGGGGTTTGAGGGCACCACCCCAGGGATGACTTCCATCTTTTTTCCTCGTCCTCCGGGTCGTGGGACTGCATTGATCAGACCGCGCGAATATGGGTGCTGCGGGTTTTTGAACACTTGATGTGTTGTACCAATTTCTACTACTTTCCCAGCATACAGGATCACCAATCGGTTGCAGGTCTGTGCTACCACTCCCAGGTTATGGGTGATCAGGATGGCTGAGATATCGAATTCCTTCTGCAAGTCTTTCAAAAGCTTGAGGATCTGAGCTTGGATGGTCACATCCAGGGCGGTGGTGGGTTCGTCTGCGATTAGCAGGCGCGGGTGGCAAGAAAGCGCCATCGCGATCATCACCCGCTGCTGTTGTCCACCTGACAGCTGGTGAGGATAACTCTCCAGGATTCTTTCGACATCTGGTAAACCTACTGCCAGGAGCATTTCTGCAGCATGATTTTTCGCTTCGCTTTTGGATAATTTGGTATGCCTGCGGATGACCCGACCCATCTGTTCTCCCACGGTGAATACCGGGTTGAGTGAAGAGCTTGGGTCCTGGAAGATCATGGCAATCTGGCTGCCGCGCGTTTTCTCAATTTCAGATTTGGATAGCTGTAATAAATCAATCCCTTCGAGGATGATTTGGCCTTTTGTGATGCGCGCTGAGCGCGATAGCAGGCGCAGGATGCTTAACCCGGTAACAGTTTTTCCACAACCAGTTTCACCCACCAATCCGAGAACTTCTCCCTTATGCACGCTGAAACTTACACCGTTCAGGGCTTTGAGATCGCCTCTTGAAGTTTCGAACTTGAGGTATAAATCTTTGATTTCCAGCAGAGTGCTCATCGGTATTGCCTCGGGTCGAAAATATCGCGCATCGTGTCACCGATCAAGTTGAACGCCAACACGACGATAAAAATGGCCAAGCCTGGGAAAGTGGAAATCCACCATTGCTCCAAAATATAGGTGCGACCTTCCGATACCATCAAGCCCCAATCGGGTGATGGAGGCTGGGTGCCAAGACCCAGGAACGCCAAGCCCCCCATAGCCAGGATGACCGTGCCCAAGTCAACTGTCGCTTGTACCAGGATTGCTGATATTGTGTTTGGCAGGATGTGTCGCAAAATAATAGTCGAGTCTCGCACGCCAATCGCCTGAGCGGCTTCGACAAAGTAGCGTTCCTTCAAACTGATCGTTACACCGCGCACGAGGCGCGTATACCATGGCCACCACGAGACAATCAGCGCGATGGCGGCATTTTGTAAGCCACGGCCGAGGGCAGTTGCGATCGCCATCGCCAAAAGGAGTGATGGGAATGCCAGGAATAAGTCGGTGACGCGCATGATTGTCTCATCGACCCAACCGCCCTTATAGCCTGCGATGGCTCCCAAGGGCGCTCCAATCAGCACCGCAAACAGTACCACCCCAATCGGCACGATCAACGCCGGACGTGCTCCCACGATAACACGACTGAGCACATCCCGTCCCAACTTGTCGGTGCCAAACGGGTGTTCGAGTGAAGGAGCCAACATGGTATTGGCTACATTGGTCTTTCCAGCCCCTTCCAATGGGTAGGGAGCAACCTGATAAGCAAAGATACCTATGAAAATAAAAAGGATGATGACAATGGTGCTGATCAGAGAAAGTGGGTCACGTAGGATGACGTTCAGCACATGTTTGGAAGTCCGTGTGCTTTGGATTTCTGGCTCAACCGGGATAGCAGGGATGGCGGTCATGTTAATTTAAGGATATCCTTGGATCGATCCATGCCTGAAGCAGATCCACTCCTAAGTTGATGATCACGTAGATAATGGATCCATATAGAGTGATACCCATGATAGCCGGGTAATCAATATTTAATAGCGAATGGACGGTGAAAAGTCCGAGACCTGGCCAGTTAAATATTATTTCGACGAAAAATGTGCCCGTGAGTGCATACGCCACGGTCAAACCGATGACGGTTAAGGTTGGGCTGAATGCATTCTTTAACGCGTATAAATATACAATCACCGTTTCCCGTATACCATAAGCCCGCGCTGTGCGGATGTAGTCCTGTTCCATCACTTCCAACATGGTTGACCGTGTCATTCTTGCAACAAGTCCCATCGGATACGCTGCCAAGGTTAGGGCAGGTAGTACCAAATGGTAAACAACATCTTTAAATGCAAGCCAATTACTGCCTAATAATGCATCGATGAGCAGGAAATTCGTAATTGGGTTTATCGGATTGGTGAAACGCAGCTCGTTGCTGAAGCGCCCGGCAAGCGGCAGGAGGTCCAGCCTTCTGAAAAACAGGATTTGCAGTAATAGACCCAGGTAAAACGCAGGCAAGGACACCCCAATAATTGAGATGGTGCGCACGAACACATCTGTGGGCTTGCCCTGTGAGCGGGCACTGATCACCCCCATAGGCACGCCAATTAGTACTGCCAGCATCATACCAGTGAACAACAACTCGAGCGTGGCGGGCAGGCGGCTTGAAAGTTCTTGTAATACGGGGCGCTTGGTAGCGATGGAGGTACCCAGGTCTCCGTGCAGCAGGTCGCGCATATAGATGAGATACTGTACCGGCAGAGGTTTATCCAATCCGAGCTGCGTAGTAACCCGCGCAATATCCTCTGCCCGCGCTTTTGGACCAATGTACAAGATCGCGGCATTGGACGGAATAACTCGCGCCAGTGCAAAGGTGATGATCGAGACTCCGATCAAAACAAAAACAGAGGTAGCCAGGCGCCGGATGATGAATTCAAGTCTGCGCATACAGTTCCAGCTTAGGGCGTGACCACAAAAGGTGGATTATATGTTTTTTAAGATCAGGGAGCGGAATACTACTGCTCCGCTCCCTGAATTTGAAAAGGTTTATTGTGCTGGGGTCAGCTGGTAGAACCAGAACGGTGTGAATGGGTAGTTCAGGTTGTATTCGAATCCGGCAATATGCTTCGGTATCGCATAGGCTGCTTTGGTATCAAAGAAGAATACACCCGGGGCTTGATCAACCAGCTGGTTCATTGCAGTGATATAGTCCTGCTGAGAGGCGGTTGGGTCAGTGACAGTTTCACCAATCGCTTTATCAAGTGTGTCGTTGTAATCCTTATCATACCAGTAGGACAGGTTGAAGGCAGTCACGTTTAAGTGAGGTGCATCGGCAGTACCGTAGAACATTGACCACAGGTTGTCCGAACCAGCATCCGAATAGGTCGGCCAGTACAGCAGTAGGAACATATCCTGTGCGGTGGCTGGATCTGATTTCGCCTCTGCCCATTGCTGGCTGAATAGGATCGGCTCGATAGATACATCGACACCCAGTTGGGCAAACGAGTCCTTGATCAGCGGAGCAAATAGTGATTCTGCATTGTTCTCTGAGGCATACGTCAGGCGGATGGAGAAACCACCATCCGAATAACCAGCCTGCTTAAGCAGCGCTTCTGCCTTGTCCAGATCATATGAATATTGAGTTACCTGGTCCGACCACGGCCATACACCCTCAGGGACGGGTCCACGGCTCTGTGTTCCCAAGCCTGCTACAGAGATATTGATGATATCCTGGTAGGGGATGGCATACGATAGCGCCTGGCGTACCAGCGGGTTATCCAATGGCGGTTTCAAGGTGTTGAAGAATCCCACATAATTAAAGAAAGATTTCTCTTCATAAACCGTGTAATCAGGATTATTTCGGAAGGCGTCCAGGTTGTCCGGAGGGATCGAGCCCGCCAAGTCGACCTCGCCGCCTTCGAGCAATTGCTGTTGGGTGGTTGCCTCAGGAACAATCTGACACAACACAATATCATAATTATTGGGTTGGAAGCCGCCCCAATAATTATCAAATTTCTTAAAGACCACTTCCTGGTCAGGGGTATAGGAATCGACCATATAAGGACCTGTCCCGGCTTCTTTTCCAGATTCGTAATATGTTTCATCGGCTGCAACAGCTGCGAGTGCCTTGGGGCTAACAATCCATGCGCCATACAGGGATGAAGCAATCAAGTCGACTGGGGCTGCATAAGATAGTTTAAATACCACGGTGTTTTCGTCAGGTGTTTCAATAGTATCTAATGGTAGCCATATGAAGGATGCGCCACCGTGGTCCTTGGCAGCATCGATGGATTGCTTGACAGCATCGGCATTCATCACTTCACCGTCATGGAAAGTCACTCCCTGGCGTAAATGGAAAGTCCAGGTCAAGCCATCTGCACTCGATTCCCAGCTTTCTGCCAGCAAGGGGGTGAAGCGTTCTGCTGAATCAGGTGGATTAATACGTAGGAGCTGCTCGTACATGTTTGCCATATACGCCGCCTCGGTCGAGAAGGACTTGACAGGGTCCCAGGTGGTGAAGCTTGCAGTTAGTGCGATGCGCAGCACGGTTGGTGCTTTGGTTGGCTCGGCTGTGGGTACCTCCGTGGGTGGTACAGAAGTTGGTTGCGCTTTTGTAGGCTGAGCGACCGTTGCAGGCGGGTTTGTGGCGGCAGCTGTTGTGGCTGGTGTCGCTGTCTGCCCACCGCATGCGGTCACCAACAGCATAATCGCCAACAGGACGAATATTAACAAACGATTTCGATTCATTCCAAATCTCCTCTCTTATGTGTGAGTTGCTGTTAGAATACTATCATAATAAGTTTGCAAATTATTTGCAATATATGAAGCCCTCCTTCCTACTCTCAACAAAATTTCTTCTACCACGCGCCGGTCGTGGTTATCTACCTCGACCCCACCTCATTCAATGGATGGATGATCATATTGATGGACGATTGCTGCTTATCTCTGCCCCAGCAGGCTATGGCAAGACAAGCCTGATGGCTGAGTTCCTGGAGAAAACTGACCTGCCTGCGGCTTGGTATCAGCTCGACCCTTCAGATTCCGATCCGTATACTTTCATCACTTATCTCATCGAGGCTCTTCGTCGGATGTGGCGTTCCAAAAATAATGATGAAGTAATTGTCGGACAAAATGCATGGGCATTGATTGAAAATCCTCAAACAGTCATTGAGCCCCAGCAGATAATGACCGTTCTGATTAACGAGCTTGGTGAGCAGATAAATAAACCCTACCTGGTTGTGGTAGATGACTACCATTACATCACCTCGCTGGTTGTGCATCAGCTCGTAGATTTCCTGCTTGAAAATGCCCCCTCCAATCTGCACATGGTCCTTTCGTCCCGTAATGACCCACCACTATCGTTGGCACGCCTCAGGGTACGTGGGATTTTAGCTGAGCTACGTGCCAATGACCTGCGCTTCAGGGAGGATGAAATCACAGACCTGATGATGCAAGAAGTACCTGGTTTATCAGTTGAGAGTATGAGCCTGTTGAACGAAAAAACCGAAGGATGGGCCGCTGCTTTGCAGATTGTGCGGTCCACCATTTCCGGGAGGGATGCCCAGATGGCAACCGATGTGATCTACAGTCTGAGCGGTTCACAGCGTTTCGTTTTTGAATACCTCACCGATGAGGTGTTTCGTCGTCAACCATCGGAAAGGCAGCAGTTTTTATTGTACACATCTGTGCTTACCCAGATGGACTCTGATTCCTGCAACGCCATCGCCCACATTTGCGATGCACAGCAAGTCTTGGAGCAGTTGGAGGAGCAAAATTTATTCGTTACCAGTCTGGATCCTCAACGTCAATGGTTCCGTTATCATTACTTGTTTCGAGAATTCCTCCTCAGCAAGCTCCGGCACGAGCAGCCTAATAGATTAATAAGGCTGGAAGCTGAGGCGGGTCGATATTATGAAACACTAACCGAGTGGGAGTCAGCTTTTCTCCATTACAATCAATCGGGTGATCTCGAATCGGCTGCTAAGTGTGCCTGTAACTTCGCCGCTGACTATGTTGAACGCGGGCGCATTGAAGCCCTTCACCGTTATTTATCCGCTTTGCCAATCGAGGCAATGAACCACTACCCTGAGCTGTTGCTGCAGCACGGAAATGTACATTGGCGCATGGGAAAAGCAGGTCTGGCTGTGAGTGCTTATGAGAAAGCCCGACTAGCTTTTACTAATCTCGCAGATGCGTCAGGTGTCAGCCGGGCGCTCACCCGCCTGGCAGAAGTTGAGCGTTCCCAGGGAAATTATCGTTTAGCTGAAGGTTTAGCTACTCATGCATTACAGGCTTCCCCTATTGATGATCATGCCTGTAGAGCTGAGGCTTTGATGGCACTTGCAAAAAGCACTGGTTTCCTAACCGGTATGGATCGGGGTAGATCATTAGCTGAACAAGCTGTGGATGAATCTCGTTTAGCAATGGATAGTATTTCCACTTTAGCGAGAGCTAGCTTCCTTCAGTCTTTGGGACAAATTTGCTGGTGGTCGGGTGACCCTCAGGCTGCCGTTGACAACACTCAGGAAGCATTGCGAATAGCACCCGATGAGTTTTCACCCATGGCAGCCCAGGCATACATATTGTTGGTCAGTCCCCATCTTTACTGGCGCGAGTTTCAAGTTGCTTTGCATTATGCCGAGCAGGGTTTGGGTATTGCTCAAACTCTGCACTTGAATGAGCTTTTACCTGCTGCCTATACGGCCTTGGGTAATGTGCTCACCCGCCTTGGCGAGATGGCACACGCTGAAAGTACATTGAAGCAGTCCTTGGAACTCGCAGGTCAGCTGGGTACAGCTTCTTATGAGCAGATTATGGCTACAGGTTATCTGGCATTAAACCTGTGTGCTCAAGGAAGAGTTGACGAAGCGTGGCAGCTGACCGAAGGCGCTTTGTGGGTTTACCGTGGTCATCCAGACGCATATGAGGTTTTTGTTTGCCGTAGTGTGCTGGCTGATACTGCCTTGGATAAAGGCTTGTTTGACAAGGCTGAAGAGTTGTACCAGGAACTGGTGGAGGTGGGTGAGAGGCGGCAATTTCGTATCCCGATGGCGTTAGTTTATTTAGGGTTGGCATATATCCACCTCGTGACTGGACGGAAGGAGGCTGGGATCCAGTATGCCAATCAAGCATTGCATTTGATCGAGCCAACAGGAGCATTCCAGCTATTCCTCGACCAAGGGGAACGTAGCCGGGTTGTATGCAATGCCCTGGTAGAAGCAGGTCAGCGCACAAAATTTGTTGAGCATGTGCTTGAAAATCTTCCATCTTCGCATCATAAACCCTTGATCTCTTTCGTTGATCCATCAGCCATTGTTGTACATTGCCTGGGCACATTTAAGGTACAACTGGGAGGGCAGGAGATCACTCAGGAACGTTGGGTTTCTGCTAAGGCGCGTGACTTGCTGGCATATTTTGTCAACTTTCGCGGTGAGCATATTCCTGCTGAGAAGGTGTTCGAAGCTATATGGGCTGAAAAACCTGGCCGAGGGATGGCCGCATTCCATACTGCCCTTTCTCGTATGCGCAATGCCCTCAAGCGCCAGGATCCATCACCCCGTTTTGTATTGGTCGAAACCGGTGAGTATCACCTAGACTCCGCCCGGTTTAATATTGATGTGGACGAGTTTGACGCAGCTATCGCCAACGCCCGCGCTGCAAATGATGAAGAGACTGCTTCACACTGGTTTGAGCATGCCATCGATCTTTATCAAGGGGATTACCTGCAGAACCTTTACTATGATTGGTTGTTTCCAGAGCGTAGAAGGATTGCCCAGGAATACCTAGGGATGCTGCGGCAGCTTGCAGATTTTCACTTTACCCATGAGCGTTATACCCGCTCACTAGACTTGCTACACCGGGCTCTTCGTATGGACAATCTCCGGGAGGATCTACACTGTCAGGCGATGCGTGCGTATGCTGCCCTTGGTGACCGGGCCGGACTTATGCGTCAATACCAGGAGATGAATGACGTCCTTGCTGGTGAGATGAGGATTGAGCCTTTACCCACCACAAAAAAACTGTATGATCGCCTCTTGGTTGGTATGGAGGGCTGAATCCGATTTTACCAACTTGGTACCTGCGGGAGGCTTCTCTTAGTAACTAATGATGGTTGAAGTGTTGTTGCTCTATAGAAGCATTATATTTGGAGTATGCACTCAATCTAATCTCTTGTTTTCGTAGGTGAGCGAGAATTCGTAAGCATGGAGGCCATCATGTCTAAAAGAACGATTGGAATTGTGTTGGTTGTCCTTGGAGTGATCTTAGTGCTGATTTCTTTTGGCGCTGACTTACTCGGAATTGGAAGTGGCGGCTTCGGTTATAAACAGATTCTAGGTGTAGCCATCGGTGTCATCGCGGTTGCCGTTGGAATCTGGCTGGCAATGAGCAAACCTACTCCGACGCAATAGACCATCAGGTATAGTCAGGCTTTCAAACACAATTCAGGTTTTGCCTGAAGGGTGGTACGCGGGAAGAAAAGGAAGGCGAAAAGGAATATAGAATCTGTCTATAATGCCTGCCTTTGTCGAAATGCGGTTTAGCATTCGTTTCTCGCCAGGGTGTGCGTGCCTCGATCATGATGCGGTGGTCATGTACCTGTAATGGACCATGAGAGATAATATCCTGGTGAATGGCATACAGTTTCTGGCGATACTTTGTCACACTAAAATCGGCGATCTGCCAGGGGATAATCCTCAGGTAAAACACCACTGCACCGATATCGGCAAACTCTGCAATGGGAAACTCTTCTATGACGGTGATCAGCTCAAACCTAGCATCTTTCAGCCGCTGGGTGATCAGTTCTTTGGTCCAGTAAGAATATTGAAAATCGACCGTATCCTGTAACAGCTCATTGAGGTGGATGTCATTCTTACCTCCAACCTGTTCGGTAAGAAAGACGCCACCGGGTTTTAGCAGGCGCATGAGCTCCTGCTCAGAATAAGAACCGTGGCGATTGAGGATCAGGTTCAGGCTTTCATTTGGAAGTGGGATGGCATCATCGGTATAATCTGTAATTACCTGGACACCGAGTGGCTCCAGCCGCTGCCTGGCAACGGGAATATTAGGTGGGAAGCTCTCCGTTGCCCAAATGTGAGCGGGGAAAGGCTGGAGAGTGGAGAGTAATTCGCCCCCACCCGTGTCCTGGTCAAGCATCGATGTGATCCCTGTCATCCATCTGCGCACCCAGGCGGGATAATTCCAGGAGGGTTCGTGTATTTTCCAACGTTCACCAAGGAACGAGAAATCCCAGCCTGAGAATGGGAGCGACAAGCCATCCTGGATCAGGTCATCGAATGAGGCCATCACTGGGCACGAGCATACAGGCGTGAATAGATGCTAAAGACTTCGTAGATGCCCATCAGGTATTGGCGAGTCTCATCATAACGGATCACTTCCACAAACAAGTCGGGGTCACCTTTGGCGAGTGATTGCCAGATTGCTGAATTGCCCGGTCCACCATTGTAAGCAGCCAGCGCTGCGTACAGGTCACCACCCAGGTAATCTCGCTGGTCAGCCAGATAATCCTGCCCAAGTGTCAGGTTCACTTGCGGCCGGAGCAAATCAGATTGCGAGTAATTGGGAGGCCAGCCAATGCGGGAGACTATGTCTTCACCGGTTACCGGCAGAACCTGCATCAATCCATATGCACCGGCACTGGATTGGATGGATGGGTCAAACAGGCTCTCCTGGCGAATGGTAGACCAAATAAAAAGTGGGCTGAAATTGTTTTCCTGCGCAGCCGGTGCCACCAGGTCAGGGTAATATGCCCCGAAGCGTATGTGGCTGAAGAGGACTGGAGCAGTGAGGGTGCCCGCGTCATCCAAACCAGCCAGGTCAAGTACCTGACGGGCAGCGAGAATTGCCTGGCGGTACATGCCCAAATCAGCCAGATAAACAGCCAAACGGTAGGAGGTTAAGGGATCGCCGGAAGTCTCATCGCGCAAATTGCTAAATTCTGCTTCTGCCTGGTCATACAGACCGAGGAGCCAGAATTCCTGCCCACGGATGAAACGCTGGTCACCAGCAAGTGGACCCGGGACAGACAGATCGGTGGTGGAGGGGAAATTGAACGTGGTAAGCATCCACAACTCAGCTTGCTTGACCTCTGACGGGTGGTCGATACCCAGGTCAATGGTCAAAGGAGGGGTAAAAGGTGGAATATTATTGAGCATATCGCGTGAGCGCTCGGAGTAATACCCGGTTGGGTCAATGGAAGCAGCCTGCTGCCAGGTGGTTTTTGCCGAGGTGGCGTCACCCAGTGCAGCCTGGGCTTTTCCCACCCAAAAATAAGCTCCAGCACGTTCAGCCGGTGTGGTGGCGATACTTTGCGCCTGCCCGAACACGGTTTGTGCAGAGGCATAATCTTCCAGGCGATAATGGCAGATCGCTGACAGGAACATGGCGCGGTAGATGTAATCCGAATTTGGGTATTCTTGTGGGATACGCTGCCACAACTTCGCCGCGTCTGCCAGACGATTATCGCGCTCGGCAACACGGGCTGCATCGAAGAGGAATTCAGCAGCGCGAGGGTGGGTGGGCACCGCGGCAACGAAATCCAACAGGGTCTTCTCAGCCCCGGCGTAGTCATCCTGGTAGGCCCACTGAATATAAGCCTTCGACTCCCAGGCGGAATCCCACACGGAGCTGGCCTGGTCACCCTGGATGACACTATCCCACTTGGAAATGGCGGCAGGAATGTCTTCCTGGTTGCACTGGACAAGCCCTTGTGGGTTGCATAAAATCAGCCCTTCATAATATTGAGCAGTAGAAGCGTCTGAAGGGTTGAGTGAGATGTAGCGGTCGAAGGCAGAAAAAGCTACGTTGTACTGCCCGGCATTGTAATCAACCAATCCACGCTGGAGATCACTCACCGGATAACCGCTGTTCACCAGCTCGACCAGGCTAAGATAGGAATAGTATGCCTGTGGGTAGTTATAGACTGCATCCACATAAGCTGCGGTCGCTTCTTCTGATTGCCCCAAAGCAGTATACATTTGGCCACGGGCATAATCCACCTGTGCCTTGATGCTATCTGAACCGGTGCGGTTAAAGATGTCGTCATAAACCACACCTGCGGTGACATAATCTCCCAAATAAGAATAGGTTTGTGCCAACTTGAGCTCGAGGGCGAAGTTGGTGGGGAGGCGGGGTGACTGGATTGCACTGATGTAAGCAGCAAGGGCGGAGCTGAAGTCACCGCTCGCAATATAGGCATCTCCACGGCGCTCGTTGATGAAGGCGTCCAGGATACCCGGGCGAACAGTGAGAAAGTTGGCGAAAGCATCTACTGCCTCGGTATATCGGTCAAGCTGCATATACGTTTCACCTAGGAAATAGTAAGCATCAGCAGCCTGGGCGTAGCCTGGATAACCATCGGTGACTGCGCGGAATTCATTCAAGGCATTGGGATAATCTCCCTTGAGAAAGTGGGTGCGTCCCTGCCCGAGGGTGGCAGCTGCAAGGATGGCAGGGTCGCTTGAGCTTACCAGTGCTGCGGTATATTCGGTCAGGGCAGTGTCATAATCTCCATTAAATAACGCGTGGTCACCGCTGGCAACCCGAACCTCAGGAACCGGAGTAGGAGTAAAGGTGGGGACGAGGGTGGGGATGCTGGTAGAGGTGGCAGATGGCAGCGGAGTGACTAATGAAACAGGAGGTGGCGTAGTGGAGGGTGTGAGGTTATTTGGTGAGGCTCCAGACAAGTTGCAAGCTTGAATTCCGAACATCAATGCCAATAAGATGAGGAGCAGCTTCTTCATGGAAAACACTATACCCGGGAGCGTGAGAGGTGTCAAGGCGAGCACAATTTGGAGGATGAGGGCCAGTAATTAGTAATTAATGTCAAGTCCTGAAATACGTTTACAGGAAAAGTTAGTTTTGAGACCAATATTCCTAAACTGTATTGAGCACAACCGGGGAAATTTATATGTGTGTACCGGAGCACGCTTCAGATTGGGAGGACGGGAAAGTAGGAATGGTGGGAAAATCAGTTAGAGACATAAAGGTAATGATTTGTTTTTAAAAAAAAACGAATAAATTCAAATATTGGGGTCAGGCGATTATATCGAGAAGATCGCAGCAAGTGCAAGAAGACGCTGCGGGCTTCGATATCCGGCAATTCGGCAATCATAGCGAGAAGATCGCAGCGAGTGCAAGAAGACGCTGCGGGCTTCGATATCCGGTAATCAGGTGATCAGGTAATTAGGCGATCAGCGAGGACACAGTAATTCACAAGGAAACCATCCACCAATATATAAATAAAACCCGGTAAAAGGATCTATAACGGATATCTGCAAAAACAGCAGGTACAGGTTTTCGGATAGATGAAGAAGCGATAATGAGAATAGCGTAATTACACACCAAGAGCAAAAACCACATGTGATTATGGATAAACTACAGAGCAGATTGCTTCAAAGGACTTCGGAGTGTACAAGTGACCGTGGATTTTGAGAGCGTCCTTTTCGCAATGACAACATGGGTGAGTAATTACAGAATAGTTTTCGAAAATTTTTCCTAGCTACTCCAAGAAGTGAGTTGTTACACGCCTAACGGTAAGGACCGACCGGTATACGACTGCCTTTTACCGATAAAACCCAATCGGTACAGGAGACCACTGATTGATATGGAAAACCACCATATCAATATGTGTAAGCAGTCTATACAGATTAAAATCAATCTGTACAGAAGTACACTGATTATAGCACAATAGTTCTAATCCACAAGAGGGTTAAGAGATTTAAGATTTCTCATAATTCCCAAAAACAGCGAAAATCATCGAGTATTTTTCTCGACAGAGTATAATGAAGCTGGAGTATTACGAAAAAGTTCACGGTGGTGGAGTTGGTGGCATATTTAACACAGATAAACCCCGAATACGCCAGTATCGTAAGTCTTTTGGTAAGCGGAGAATAGATAAATGAAAGGTAGAATCCTCGACCCGCAGGTGAAAGTTTACAGCAGCATTGATGAAAATGCCGTATCCATTGCGACTTTGCATGAAGGTAGTGAGATCGAATATGGAGCTCCAAAAAGAAAAGCCGGAAAGCTGTGGGTACCGATTACGTTATCCACCGGACAGCAGGCATTCATCCCCGGTGAGGCACGTATTTCGGTTATTCACGAGGGAGCGTTGATGCAGGACAACGTGGCGTTATACGCTGAGCCATCGGCAGATTCGCAGGTCAAACAGCAGCTCAGACTTAATACGAAGTTACTATTGCTGCAGAATGCTGAAGGGGGAGGAAAAATTTGGAAGCGAGTTCGGGATATGAACGGGAGTGAGGGATACATCGCCGGGGATACACGCGTGCGTGTAATTCAGCAAAAAACCAGAGCAATGGCTCGAAAAAATTTACTCACCGGTGCAATGTGGCTGATCGCGGGTCTGGCGATCACATTTTCAGGGTCATCCAATACCTCCGGAGGTAGCTTCTCCCTGCTGGGATACGGCGCGATTTTATTCGGGGCGGTAATGGTGATCATGGGATTGGTGGCATTTTTTACTGCCAAGGTTTGAAGAAAACAAACTGGTTTCAAAATTCGACGGTTTCTAATCTAGTTAAATCAGGCACTGCAGTAAATACCGTCGGTGGTTGGGCGACCCTGTTTATTCAACCAATTATTAATGGACACTATGTAGAGATAGGAGTGTTCAGGTGGAGCTGATCACGCCAAGACTGAGATTGCGGGAATTTTCTGAGCTTGACTTCCAGGCGTTCCGCGAGATGGATGCCAGGGCAGAGTTGCACACTTACGAGAGGGAGCTGCCTGGTGTGGCGGAGACTCGGGATACCCTGAACTCGCTACTGCGCGATGCGTTGGAAGCTCCGCGGACGAATTATCGATTGGCAATCACTATACGCCCGAATGATACCGTCAAGGGGATCGTGAAACTTGCCCGGCAGTGGGAGGCGATCAGGGAATGGGAAGTGGGGTGGGCGGTGCATCCCGATGAGTGGGGAAAGGGGTATGCCAGTGAAGCAGCCTGGTATTTGATGGACTGGGGGTTCAAGGAGTTGAGTATTCACCGCACTGTGGCATTTTGCCATTCGTCTAATACAGCATCAGTGAGGGTGATGGAGAAGCTCGGTATGCAGCAGGATGGCAAGTTGCGGGAGACGCGCTGGCTGCATGGCGAGTGGTGGGATGAGTATGTGTATGCGGTATTGGATAAGGATTGGTTGGGAAAGAAAGACCTGACAGGTTTCTAAAACCTGTCAGGTCTGGTATTAGAAAGATATGCTGATTAATGAACAGGAAATTTCATAATGGGATTAAATTATTCATATTCATTTATTACACAATCAGATCATATAGATTCTCTTCTACAGCATCTTGCTGGTTACCTAGCAATTCCGGACGCACTTCGTTTACAGAATTCTCTACCTTGGAAACCTGCGATTGAACAGGCGGCTATCTGGGATAACGGGTATGAAGTCAGATATAGCCAAGGAATAAATGGGATACAGCTTAGGGAACATGAAAGCTCGAATTACTTATGCTTAGCATTCCTCTTTCCAATTGACCACGAACTGGAGGAATTCCAACGCAATATATTTCGGGAATCGTATCGAAAAGAATTCAAAGCTCGCATAGGTTGTATTTATACAAGCCTTTTTGTTGGATCTGAATTTGCTTTGCTTAAAGCTAGAGCTGCGACAACAGAAATGAGCCTGTTATTCAATGCATCATCAAGTATTAAGAAGGTGATGATAGAAATTAGCGAGTCTTCGTCGAGTAAAGCATTATTCTTCGACAAAGAGGAACAATATAATTGGAACCTTCTTTATCCTGAGGCTCGATTATCTCCTAAACCATGGATAGATAACTTTTGGTCACCCCATCTTGAGGTGTTTTATACTGACATGTATTGCATGGAAGCGCTTCATCACTCCCGAATTTATGAATATTGATTTGGAAAGTTTAATGATGCCTAATAAGAATTTCAGACCTGACAGGTGTAAAAAACCTGTCAGGTCTGAATTATTTTGATCTCGGCGAATTGATCGATCGATAAAAATGAGAATACAAAAATGAAAACAGTATCTCCATTACAACCCGGCCTGTTTTATCATATCTATAATCGGGGAAATAATGGTGAAGATTTATTTCGGGAGGAGAGAAATTATCCCTATTTTCTCAAATTGTTTGAAAAATATGTCACTCCGATTGCTGATACATATGCATATTGCTTATTGAAAAATCATTTTCATTTTCTTGTAAGGATAAAAACTGAGGGTGAGATTGCTTTTAATAACAAAAAATTAGGTAAATTTGATGAGCCTTCAAGCAAAGCCAATCTATATAATCCGTCTAGGAACTTTTCGAACCTTTTTAATGCATATACCAAGGCGATAAATAAGGGTTACAACCGTACTGGAAGTCTATTTGAAAGACCATTCCAGCGAATTCCAGTAAGACAGAATTCATATTTATTGGAATTAATTTTCTATATTCACTTCAATCCACAGAAACACGGTTTAATAAATGATTTCAGGAAATGGCGTTGGTCTTCTTATAAGGCTATAGTTCAGAGCAATAAAACACAATTACAGCGTGATGAAGTGATCGAGATCTTTGGTAGTAGGAATGCGTTTGAGGAATATCACACTGGAATTATTGATATGAGGAAATTATCGGAGGTCATTGACGAATATTAAATACAGACCTGACAGGTTTCTAAAACCTGTCAGGTCTAATATACCCGTCAGGTCTCGAAATCGATACCATCTAAACTTGCACGGACGTGGGGATACAGTTATAATTGGGGCCTAATAAATTTGGGCGTGTAGCTCAGTTGGTTAGAGCGCACGGTTCACATCCGTGAGGTTCGGAGGTTCGAGCCCTCTGCGCCCACAGCTGGATCACATCCTGTCCCCGCAGGGGGGATTTAAAGGTTCGGAGGTTCGAGCCCTCTCGCGCCCACAGCTGCATCACATCCTGTCCCCGCAGGGGGGATTGGAGGTTCGAGCCTCTCGCGCCCACAGCTGGCATCACATCCTGTCCCCGCAGGAGGGTTCGAGGTTCGAGCCCTCGCGCCCACAGCTGGATCACATCCTGTCCCCGCAGGGGGGATTTAAAGGTTCGGAGGTTCGAGCCCTCTCGCGCCCACAGCTGGATCACATCCTGTCCCCGCAGGGGGGATTTAAAGGTTTGGAGGTTCGAGCCCTCTCGCGCCCACAGCTGGATCACATCCTGTCCCCGCAGGGGGGATTTAAAGGTTCGGAGGTTCGAGCCCTCTCGCGCCCACAGATTTATACCAGTCAGAAGCAGGCTATAGCGAATTGAAATAAGAATCAGGATGACCTTCAAATTCATGATGCGAAGCCATCTTTTTTATGTCTCAAGGATTCAAGCGCCCGTTCAGCGGCCCACGGGACGGCAGAGGAAGGTTCGACACCTTCCAAAGCCTCGAAGACAGTTTCTTCAGCATCATATAACCTGCCATTATCCTTCATCACATGGAGGATATGGTGCGCACTCTGACGAAGCCAAATGGAATCAAAATCACGTCTCAGCGCTTCGAGCAGGGCAGGGATGGATTCCCGACCCATACCGATGAGCACATTGGCAGCAACCCAGCGCACACCAGCATGTTCGTATTTTAACTGCGCAACCAGGATGGGGATGGTGGTTGGGTCGCTGATGCCCTCGAGTACTTTAATGATTTCCCAGCGCAGCTGAATATTGGCATTTGACAGGGTCTTAATTAACTCCACAAGGGCAGGTTTACCGATGCAAGTGAGAGCTTCACGCGCCTGCACGCGGGTGTAACCATCGGCGCTGCTTAATTGTTGGATCAAGGATTGGACATCTGTAGATGGAAAATCCTCCAGACAATTTGTGGTTCGGTTGATTTGGGATATCATTGGACTGTTCATTTTCTAGCCCTGTTCTTGTAGTTGCTTCTAAATAGCTTCACATCTAATACTTATTATGATTGTATTTATGCATAATTAGATACAAAATATCCTATTATATTAATCGAATTCTAAAGGAATGTCAACTTATGTTGGGATTAAGAAATCACTGAATCCAACAAATACCCTACTTAGCGTGGATTATTTCGACTTCAAGGGATAAAACGCACCAATCTGCGAAGGTGTGGGGACAGGAAAGATACCTTCGTGGGTGGAATTAACATCCTGGATGGACAGAAAGGCATGCGGGTGGGTTTCATGAATAATCGATAAAACATCATTCAAACACCGACGGCGAACGATTGTATAAATCAGTTTTACCTCACCATTGGCACCGGTTCCATCGACGGCGGTCACGCCATAACCGGATGCCCGCAAGTGGGCGATAAGCGGGGAAGCGTGCTCTTGAACTATGGCGAGCACCACCTGGATGCCAATCGCAAGACGACCTTCAATGTACATCCCCACATAATTACCCGCGGCAAAACCAGCGGCGTAAGCGACGTAGGCAAGCATGTTATGAGCATGGCTAACAATCTGGGAGACGATGGTGATCCAGATGAACACCTCAAAAAAACCGAGTACCGGGGCTATGTTCTTTTTCCCACGCGAGATAAAAATAATACGCAGAGTACCAAGAGTCACATCGGCTACACGGGCAAAAAAAACCATCAATGGCAGGATAAGCCATATATATAAGCTGCTGTCGAAATTCATTGTGCTGCTCCTTCCTCAAGTAATAAATCTATCTCTACCCATTTATATGATGTTCATGCGAAATACCTACCGTTATCTCTAATCTATAAGCCTGGTTATCACGCGGTGTATCTTCTTTAATTGCAGCATGGATGCAGAATAAGAAGAACACACTGGTAGCCTCGGAAATTTAAATCCGAATGCTCCAACGTCCATATTACTCAATTTTTGGCTCATTTCTCACCTCATCCGAGTAATTTTCTCCATCTTCCGCAAGTAGGATATCTTTGAGGGTGGAAATGGTTTCGCGTTCGCATAAGGTTGTGACCACGTCACCCGCATGCAGAATGGTATCGCCACGTGGAATGATCACCTCTTCTCCACGCTGGATCGAGACAAGTACGGCGGCACGCGGGATGTTAAGCTCAGCAATGGTTTTGCCAATGGCAGATGAATCATCGGATAAGGTGACTTCAAGGAACTGGGTGCGTGTTTCCTCTTCCTCGGGCAGGGAGGAGAAGCCCTCACTAAGCTGAGCATCCACCTCGGTGGATAACTGCTCGAAGACATCATCAGAAATGACGCCATCCTGGCGCAGGCTGAGCAAGGATGAGCGTTGGGCGCGCAGCATCTCACGCCAGCCGGTTTCCAATTCTTCTGATTCCAGAACTGGATCTGCCAACAATAAACCGCGCACCTTCTCGGCTAATTCAGCAGCCTGACCTGTCAGGCTGCGCTTAAGCTTTTCCCAGGTGTGACTGGACAGCATACCGTCATTGTGCATGCGATCAAGACGAGAATCGGCACTGCGTATAGCCGTAAGACGTGCATGCTGCAGCTCGTATTCGACCTGGGCATCGCTGCGAGTAATGATTTTCAACCGGCGGACAAGGGGAGACATGGTGGTGCTCTGGACGAGCAGGGTAAACAGTACTACACCGAACGTCATCACGCGCAGTAAGTCGCGATCTGGACCCATTGAAACGGGCAGACTCAGTGCAAGCGCCAGGCAGATGGCACCGCGCAGGTCACCCCAATTAAGGATGTGCTGCCAGCTCAGGGGAATTGGCTCAGCGACCCGCTTGACCAGGAAGCTCAAGCCGTAAACGACCACTGTGCGGGCGACAAAAACCGCCAGGATGGCCCATAATATGGGCTGCCAGGAAGCAAGCAAAGCGGTGATGTTTACTTGCAGTCCGATCAACAGGAACAGCATGGAGTTAGTGAGGAAGGCGACATATTCCCAAAAGTTGAAAATAACGATGCGACTGGTGGGGCTCATCCCTTGCTGACCGATATTTCCGTTCACCAGCCCTGCAGTCAGGACAGCCAGCACACCGCTGACGCCCAACTTATCAGCCAGCAGATAGGAACCGAACGCGAGAACCGTGGTCAGTGTAGTCTCAATCAGGTAATTGTCCACACGGGAAATGACCTGGGCAATCAACCAACCCAGGACCAATCCCACTAGAATGCCACCGATGGAGACAATGAAGAATTGCCCCAGGCTGGAGACCAAATTCACTTTATTGGTGAGGACAACCGCCAGCATCAGGTTGAAGAGCACAATGGCAGTGCCATCGTTGAAGAGACTCTCCCCCTCAATCAACACCGTCAGGCGTTTAGGTACGCCCAAGGTCTTGAACAACGCCACCACAGCAACAGGGTCGGTAGCAGAGATCAGGGCTCCGAAGAGAAGGGCGATGGGAAGGCTCAGCTTAATACTGAAAAGCAGCATCCCACCAACGATGATCATGGTCAGGATAACACCGGGAACAGCAAGCAGAAGGATGGCGGGTAGATTTCGGCGCAGCTCTTGAATGTTCAGGTGAAAGGCAGCTTCGAAGATCAGGGGAGTGACGAATAATGCCAGGATCAGCTCGGGAGTTAGCTCGAATTTGATTGTTGATTGGAAGGTGATCAACAAGCCGGCAAGTACCAGGGCAACCGTGTAGGGGATGCGCAAACGGCGCACAACAATCGCGACGACAGATACAATTAGTAACAGTTCGATGATCAGGGTTTCGGTGGCTAAGAATTGCTGCATGCTGCTCCAGGTTTTGCCTGAATTATTATATTCACTACCGGAAACACGGGTTGTGCCTTCCAAGATAATACCCTACTTTATAATGTCAGGCAAGACGGTAGGAGTATTCTTTACCAATCGTTTCCTAGAAGTACCCGCGGAGAGATGGTGGTTTGGGATGATATAATTTTTTACAGGAGGAAACGAGCATGAGCTATAGCGACCAATTCGAGATAAAAACGGGCAGTAAAGTCAACCTGTCAAAGATCGACCCAGGCTATCACGAAAATTACTCCAATGAAGCGGCGGTTGCCAATGAGCTGAAGGACTACAGCCAACGATTGAGCGACCTGCAAGCCCTGTTATATGCTGAGAATAAACATTCCCTGCTGATTGTGCTTCAGGCGATGGATGGAGGTGGAAAGGATGGAACAATCCACCACGTTATGTCGGCGATGAACCCACAAGGGTGCTCGGTGGTGGGTTTTAAAGTTCCAACCGCGGAGGAGATGGCACACGATTATCTTTGGCGCATCCACCAGCATACACCACGGAAGGGGCAAATCACAGTATTCAACCGCTCCCATTATGAGGACGTGCTGGTCGTTCGAGTGCATGAGCTGGTGACGAAAGAGGTCTGGTCACGACGGTATAACGAAATCAACGCATTCGAGCACCAGCTGGCAAATGCTGGAACCACAATCGTGAAGTTCTTTTTACATATCGACAAGGATGAACAGCTTAAACGATTCAGAGACCGCCTGGATGAAACTGACAAGCAGTGGAAAATAAGCGAGTCAGATTACACCGAGCGTGAATATTGGGACGGCTACCAGGCGGCTTATGTGGATGCACTAAGCAAATGCAGTTTCAGTTATGCCCCTTGGTATGTGATCCCTGCCAACCACAAATGGTTCCGCAACTTGGCAGTGTCACAAATCCTGGTGGAAACACTGGAAGAACTGAAGATGAGCTACCCCGAACCCAGCGTTGACCTGGCGGAGATCAAACGGTTGTACCATGCAGAAGTAGCGGAGTCGTCAGGTCTCCCGGCAGTGGATTTAATGTCCGGTGAAGCGCCAGGCGTTGAGAAAAAAGGAAAGAAGAAGGGGAAAAAGAAGAAAACGAAGAAGTAAGGTAAGATCAGCCGATACTTTCCCGATCGTGGGAAGGTTTTTTTTGTTTTTTCAACCACACCGGGTAGCCGAATAACAGCAAGCCGGCATAAAAGAACCACATTAAGGCAAACCCTATATGGGCTCCTGGGTTAAGGTCTGGCGCGGCGATCAAGCTGTGGGGGAGGGTTTCAGCACTGGTGCCAGGAGCCTGTTGGATATAAATATCGAGCAAGGGGTAAGGCAACTGTTCCTGGAGGCGGGGTAGATTAACGAAGTTCCAAAAATAGAGTTGGGTTTCACCTGGTGCCAGAGTTGGATCGCGCAGAGCACTGCCGAGCTCTCCCTTTTCCATGGATTGGCGGATAATACCCTGAACCACAACCCTTCCGGGTTGATCGAACTGGCGCCAGGAGGAGGGCGAGTTATATTCCAGCGGGATCCAACCGCGCTCCACGAGCACAACCTGTCCATCGTCCATGATCAGTGGAGTGAGCAGCGCTACCCCAGGGTCGGTGCCGGTCATACGGCTCCTCACCTGGTTGCGCAGCACAACCTGGTGGTCGAAGTCATAAACACCCGCGGCAGTGACCGGGCGATATTCCATACTGGCAAGGTCATTGGGAAGGGGATGTTCGTTCAAGTCTAGCGGCGGCAGATCCCGGACAGCCTGGAGGTGCTGAATCGCAGCCTGACGCTGGGCGTTGCGATCAAGCTGCCAGAAACCCAGGCGGATGGCGACTCCGATGGCAAGAATCACGATGAGGGTGGTCCACCACCACCTACGGGAGAACAACAAACGCAACAAGGCGGTCATTTGCTAATTGAAATACATGAAATCACAGAGTGGGAGCTTTTACTTTAGGTTTAAGCGGCTTCGCCACCAGGCTGTACACACCGAGGAGCACTCCTAAAGGCAGACCTGCCAGCAGAGAAGCCTCTAGCCGCATCCAAATAGTTAAACCTTGCAAGACTTCAATCCCGTAATATTTAGTGGGCTGAAAGGAGCAGGTGTAGCTCAGGTTGCCAACCTGATCAAGCTTCATGCTGGCGGTAGAACCCGGAGGGATGACCAAGGGTCCAAGTGTTTGGGTAACCGAATCTTCATTCTTAACCTGCAACATATCACCGACCATAAAAGTCTGCCCGGTGGGGAGAACACTTTGCCCCTGGGCGACTTTGGCGGCGGCACCAGCGGGGATGACCAACTGGATGGTTGTGGGGTCACGACTGGTGGTATCGGCTTGCAGGCGGAAGGTTATCTCGCTAAAGATGGCTGAAGCGATGAGGCCAATCGCCAGAAAAAACAGCATGCGATAGACCAATTCCTTGCGCAGGCTCATTTTCCACGCAGCAGGTTACGGATGTCGGCAGTAATACCATCGGCATTCTGAAGGAGTGGGTAGGTGGCGATCAGGTTGCCCTGAGGGTCGATCAGGTAGAGATAAGAGGAATGAGTCTCTCCATTGTCCAACACGGTCACACCATATTCAGACCAGACGGGCTGCAGGTTTTCCTTGGAGGAGGTGAGGCCAATAAAAGATGGGTCGAAGTGACTGAGGAAATCTCCCAGGGCGGCGGGAGTATCGCGTGCAGGATCGGTGGACACCAAGACCACCTGGGTTTTGTCTGCCAGTGACCCGAGCTTATCATGCATTTGTTTAAGGAAGCCCATCGTGAGGGGGCATTCTGAGGTGCAGTTGGTAAAGCCGAAGTACAGCAACACATACTTACCGCGAAAATCGGACAGATTGACCGTCGACCCAGCCTGACTGGTGAGCGAAAAATCGCCCGCCGGTTGGGCAGGGATGATCAGCGAACCATGAAAGGCAGGGTGCGCAGTGGTATACCAGGTGTAGATTAAACCCGCAGAAACAACAACCACAAGGATGATAATGGCGACAACGAGGTATTTACGGTTCATACTCAGTCCATCCAGTGATGAAACACTCCAGCTACTTTGCCAGGGTGCCAATCAGGTAAAGGGCAGGATAGAAGAAGAACCAGACTACATCGACGAAATGCCAGTAAACGACCGATGCTTCGACCCCCCAATGCTCTTCAGCAGAGTAAAGCCCATGGGAGCCATTTCGCAGCACGATCGCTAGGAAGATCACGCCACTGAACACGTGAAATGCGTGGAAACCGGTCATGACATAAAAAACCGCACCTGCCAGGTTGGTCGAGGGACCAAAAGGTGCCAGGCGCCATTCCACGCCTAAGACACCGATGAGAAACAGGATGCCAAGGGACATGGTGATGGTGAGACTGACCAGGAACTGTTTGCGGTCACCATATTCCATGGAAACTTCTGCCCGATTGGCGAAGAACGACGAGACCAGTAGGATGGCTGTCACCCCAAGACCGAGGAACTGGATCAGATCTGGGCGGGTGAGACCCAGCAAATTTATGCGCGAGATCATTAAGCCGCCGAAAATGAACAAATCGGAGATCAGGAACAGCCACAGACCGATGCGATTGGTCGCCAGCTTGTAGGCAAAAGATTCTCGATCGACATCTTCGTCATTTTCGAACAAGCGGGATATGTGCATGTAATAATACAACACGAGCCCGGCTTTGATCATCGGGATGATGATCAGCAACTGCCAGATATTAATCGTCAGGGCGATGGCAAATTCGACCGCGGTGAGGATTGCCAGGGCTCCAAAAACAAGCAGCCCGAGCTGCATTACGGAGGATTTGGTATGCTGCTCCATATCACTCCTCCTCGATGAATTTCACGTACACCGAGCCTGGCAACCCATAATCATACGGTTCTCCAACGACCTCGAAGGGTTTATTGTAATTGTGGATGGGCATGGGTGAAGGCACCTGCCATTCAGGGGAGCGCGAATTCCAGACATTGCCGGTGGCAACCTCACCATGGCGCAGGCTCCAAAATGCATTGATGAAGAAAGTGAGAATGCCCAAGGCGATCAGGAAACCGGCGACGGTCATGATGCGGTTATCAACGTTGACACCCAAAGTGGGATCGTAATCAGCGATACGCCGGCGCATTCCCAGAAGACCAATACGCATCATCAAGGTCGATAGGGTGATGAAGGCTGGGGTCATCAGCCAGAAATGGACCTTGCCCAGGGTCTCATTCAAGCGCCTGCCGGTCATCTTGGGGAACCAGTAATAGATGGCGGCAAAGAAGGGGAAGATATAACCGCCGAACATCGTGTCATGGAAGTGACCGACGATGAAATAGGTGTCTGTCAGTTGCAAGTCGGTGGCGACGGTGGCGTTGGGCGGACCCGTCAGACCCCCGAGTAGGAACACCACGATGCCCGCCAGGACGAACAACATGGGGACCGGGAAGACGATTTTTCCGCGCCACAGCGTGCCCAACCAGGAAAAGAACTTAACCCCAGTCGGTACTGCCACCAGCAGGGTGCTGTACATGAAAGGAACCCGCAGGTACTCAGCCATGCCTGATGCAAACATATGGTGCCCCCACACCAGGAAGCCGATCAGGGCAATGCCAAACGATGAGATGGCGACCCACTTATAGCCATATAAGGGCTTGCGGGCAAACACCGGCAGAAGCTCGCTGATGATCCCCAGACCGGGCAGGACGAAAACATACACTGCCGGGTGCGAGTAGAACCAGAACAAATGCTGGAACAGGATGGGGTTGCCCCCTTTTGCAGGGTCGAAAAAGCCCATCCCAAATAAGCGCTCAAACATGACCATTTGGAAGGACAATCCGATCAATTGGGTGGCGGTCAGGCTGATGAAAGAGGTGGCGAGGGCACCCCATACGAAGATAGGCATGCGAAATGCGACCATGCCTTTGGCACGCATGCGCAAGGTTGTGGTGATGACGTTGAGCGAGCTTAGAATGGTACCCATGCCTGCCAGCGACACCCCCAGGAAGAACATCTGGATGCCGATGGGAGCGCGCACAGAAAGCGGGGGATAACCAGTCCAACCCGTATCGAAGCCGCCCAATGCCATGCTGGAAATCAGGATGATGCTGGCGGGGACTGCCAACCAGAATGCGAAGGCGTTCAGGCGAGGGAACGCCATATCACGGGCACCGATCATCATTGGGATGAGGTAGTTCATGAAGGCAGCAACTCCCACCAGGATACCGACGATCATCACCATGCCATGCAAGGACATCAGGGTGTTGTATTCCATCAAGGTGAGAAACTGCATGCCGGTATTGGCAAGCTCAGTGCGGAAAAGCATGGCAAAACTGCCGCCTACCAACATCAGGACCAGCGATAAGACCAGGTATTGGATGCCGATTACTTTGTGGTCGAGGGAGACGTCAAAATAGCGCTTACGCCCCCAGCCTGATTCATCTGGCTCGGGGGCTTCCTTCCCGGCGGCTACCTTGATCCAGCCATCCAAAGATCCAATACCGTAGACAAAGAATAATGCTCCCAGCAGAGCTCCAAATACAAATGCTGATTCTGGTTTCCAAAGGGGGTTAAGTTGTAGCAGGTAGCGGATGCCGGTAAGGATGCCTATACCGATGGCTGTCCCCAATATTTGCCAGAGGAGACCGCGTATGAGCCCGATGGAATAGATTTTCCGCATAGCGCCTCCGCTACTTCAGGGTTTTGATGTACGCTACCAGTGATTCGACCATCGTCTGGTCCAGGACAGTTGAAAAATCAGGCATCACGTTTGCCGGGAAGCCTAATGTCACTTGCGTGTTCGGACTGTTGATGGAAGTTTTAAGATAATTGTCGTCCGCGGTGACGGACGTCCCATCCGTCAATTTCACTGTGGATTCATACAGGTGCAGCCAGGTGGGACCGGTTTTAGGTGACCCATCGGTGGAGTGACAGTTGACACAGCCATAATCCTGGGCAAGCTGCTGGCCGCGCAGCTCCGGGCTCACCGGAGCTGCGGATTGCTGCTGCGCAATCCAATTGTCGAAGTCACCCTGGGAAACGACGTTGACCTTGCCCTCCATATAGGCGTGCCTGAGCCCACACAGCTCAGAGCAGCGCACCATATATTCTCCGATCAGGGAGGGGGTAACCCGCAAATCGACCGTCCGACCGGGGACGATATCCTGCTTGAGGCGGAACTCAGGCACCCAGAAAGAATGGATTACATCCACAGAGGTCATTTGCAGGTCGATTTGCCGGTTGACGGGCAGGTACAAATCTGAACTGGTGACGCCAAATTCAGGATACTGGTAGCGCCAATACCACTGACCAGCTGTCACCTTTACCTGCAGGGCAGATGGGTCGATAGCGCGGATGGAACCAAGTGTTTTTGCCCCAGCGTATGCCAGGACGAGCACCGCCATGAGGGGAATGGCAGTCCAGGTCATTTCGAGGGTGGTATCGCCGGTGATGTATGCGCCATCGCCCGTCTCACCCTTGCGCCGGCGGAAAACGATCAGGCAGTAGATCAGGGTGACCATGATCAATGAAAACAGAAAGGAGATTATCCATAAATGGACCTGGAACAGCTGGTCGACAGCTATCGATTGGACGCTGGCTTCACGGGGAAAAAGATGGACAAGCATTAACCATTCGTGGACGACGAAAGTACTGACAATAACCAAAATGAAGATGGTCACATAGCGTCTCATGTGTGGTTCCTTTTGGCAAGGTCAATCTTCATGATTAAACCCTTTGGGCTCATGACTTATCTGTCGAAAGTAGATAATATCTTCACCCACTATGAGTTATCATTAAGGCAGGAATAGTATATCATGAGAGAAAAATATCCGTTACTAATTTTTATTTTCAATGATGTATAATTTGATACACGGGTAGTCGCCGCAAGCCATGCAGACGTTTGGATTGAGGTATGGTGATGAAGAAATCCCGCGGTACCATTTTAATATTATTACTGCTCATTGCATTGCTGTCTGCAGGCGCTGCAATTGCTGCTGAGCCTACCCCGCCGCAGGATGACATCATCCGTGGGGGACAGCTATATGACCAATGGTACGCAGTTTTGGGGATGGACCCGCCGGCAGGCAACATGCCGATCTGGAGCCGCCAAACCACCAACACACGCTCTGGTGGGGATACATGGCGCTGCAACGAATGTCACGGCTGGGATTATAAGGGTGCCCAGGGGGAATACCAGGCAGGATCACACTATACAGGATTCCCCAATTTATATCAGCTGGCACCGGGGTTAACAGTCGATGATATCGTTAACCACCTAAACGGCAAGATCGACCCGGCGCATGATTTTTCGCCATACCTCGACGAACCATCACTCACTCAGCTGGCAGATTTCCTAAAATTTGGCATCATCGATGATGCGAGCTATATCAACCCGATCTCGCTGCAGGTGATCGATCCTGACTTCTCACACGGGAAGGAGCTTTACCAATCCACGTGCAGCACGTGCCATGGCGAGGATGGTAAAGCCATTGTGCTCAAGCCTGAGGGGATCAATGAATACCTGGGAAGCGTTGCCAACCGGGATCCATGGCGATTCTTGCACCGTACCCGCTATGGGGTTGCAGGGACTGACATGCCTGTGGGGATCAGCCTGGGATGGCAGCCTACGGATGGAAGGGATGTGCTGGCATATGCACAAACCCTACCCGCGGGTGGAGAGATTGTCAGTGAACCCACTCCGAACCCAAAGAGCACCCCCGCTCCACTGACCGGTGGACCAACCCACAATTTATTCAGCGGAATATTAACCAGCCTGGGGGCACTCGCTGGAATGGCAGTGGTGTCTGGCGCATTTATTGGTGGATTCATCTTGATGGCAGTAGTTATCGTGGTCATTTTCCGTAAGCGAAGGTAGCGCGAACGATGAGGCATAGACATGCTTGATAAGCTCAAGGCACTTCCTTCTAAGGTCAGGTCAGCGGATTGGTCTGGCAAGCTGCTGGCATTGGTGAAAAAGCCTGCCTTTCTGATCACCGGCGGAATTATATTGATTCTCATTCTGAGCGCAGCGACGTACGGAGTATGGCTGACACAACAATCACCCCCACAGCCGATCCAGTTCAACCACAGCCTGCATCTGGGGTTTGGCGTGCAGTGTTTGTACTGCCACCCCGGAGCCTGGAAAGGTCGCTCGGCGGGCTTGCCCACCCAAACCAAATGCTGGGGCTGCCACCAGCAGATTCCAATAAAGAACGCCGACCAACAGAAGCTGGCTGACGCAGTAAAAAATAACGAACCGATCCAATGGGTGCCGGTGTTTATCCTGCCAGATTTCGTTTACTTCAACCACCGTCCGCATATTGCCTACGGTTTGAACTGTGAGACCTGCCACGGCGAATTAAGCAGGATGACGGTCGCAGAGCCGCGGCATGACCTGAACATGGGCTGGTGCCTGCACTGCCACCGGACCAAAGCCGCCGATGATGATGTGCTGCTGACCAGACTGACCGACTGTGGTACATGTCACCGCTAATATGAATGACTGCGAGGAAATTTCTACCTGGAGTGTTTTATGACCCGTAAGCTGAGCAGGCGACAATTCATCAAAGCAGCAGGAATCGGGAGCGTAGCTGTGCTCACCGGCTGCGGACCCATGTCGCGCTACGTGGTGCGGGAACCATACACCCGCATGCCTGAATATACCTACAACGGTCAAAGCACTTATTACGCCAGCACCTGCCGAGAATGCCCGGCGGGATGCGGGGTGGTAGTACGGACGGAGCAGGGGCGAGCGCTCAAAGTGGAGGGGAATCAGCTCAACCCGATCAACCAGGGGAAGACGTGCGCACGCGGGCAGGCAGCCTTACAGGGGCTATACAACCCCGATCGAATCCAGGGACCGGTGAAGCAAAATGGGCGTGGCACACAAAACTATACAGATATCAGTTGGGAAGAGGCTGCCGGCGTGGTACAGGCAGCCCTACAGAACAATTCGCCTGGGCAGATCGCGTTCCTGATGGGTATGACCTCCGACCATCTATTTGACCTGGTGAGTGAGCTATTTACTGCCTTAGGAGCACCGCCACCCATCCGTTATGGAGCACACGAGATTTTCGACGCCCGCCTCACCCTGGTGAGAGCGATGGAAACGCTATTTTCAGACAGCAGCCTGCCATATTTCGACCTGGCAAACGCAGATGTGACCTTCTCATTCGGGGCAAATTTCCTTGAGACCTTTATTTCTCCGCTGGCATTCAGCCGGGGATTTGCTCATATGCGCCGCGGAACCACCGGCAAACGTGGATACCTGGTGCAGTTCGAGCCGCGCTTATCTCAGACAGCAGCTTCAGCGGATGAATGGGTGCCCGTACTGCCCGGAACTGAAGGGATTGCTGCCCTGGCAATTGGGCGCCTGATTACTGAAATTAGAGGCGGAAACATACCCAACGCGTATATTGAAGTGGATGTTGAAAGTGCAGCATCTTCATGTGGGGTGTCATTTGCTGACCTGCAGCGGCTGGCGGGTATTTTTTCCAACGCGTCTGCCCCACTGGCTATCCCAGGCGGTGCAGCTTCAGGCGCGAGCAATGGTCTCGAGGCAGCTCAGGCTGTGCTGGCGTTGAACGCATTAGTGGATAACCTGGGAAAGACGGGGGGTATGTTCCTCAGTCCGGCACCCGTGGTAAAGCCTGATTTTCCGCAACAGCCCAATTCGTTGGTGGAAGTAGATGGACTGATTAGGCGCATGCGCCAAGGTGAGATAAATACTTTATTCATCCATGGGATCAACCCCTTATTCGAGCTCCCTGCTCGGCTGGGATTTGGTGATGCTCTGGCGAAGGTGCCCCAGGTGATCTCGTTTGCTTCATTCCCAGACGAAACCAGCCGGCAGGCAGACTATATCCTACCGGATCATACCGGGCTTGAATCGTGGGGGTACCAAAAAGCAACCGGGGGTGCCGATCGGGCGGTGATATCGGGTGCGCAGCCTGTGGTAGCTCCGTTTTACAATACCCGTGCGACTGCAGACGTCTTGCTGGCAGCTGTGCAAAGCATCGGTGGAAGCCTGGCAACAGCAGTGCCATACACCGACGTTGTGGCGTATATGGAAAACGCGCTCGTAGAACTGGTGAGCCAGGAAGGTTATTTTAATTCGCCTGAGATCAAATCCTTCATGGCTAAATTCCAACAATTTGGTGGCTGGTGGAGTGCCTTGCCTGGTCTCAGAATCCCGCTCGGGGCACATGCCCTCAGTCCTGCCCCTCTCCGCAGCCCCAGCGACGTTCGATGGCACGGGTGATTTTTATTTGTTCCCATTTATGTCTCCCATCCTCGGGGATGGCAGCGGGGCGAATAAACCTTGGCTGCAGGAAACGCCTGACCCTACCACCACCGTTATGTGGGAGAGCTGGTTGGAGATCAACTCCGCAACTGCTGATTCGCTGGGGATAACCGACGATGATGTGGTGAAAGTGATCTCGTCGCTGGGTGAGATCGAGGCGGTCGTCTATCTTTATCCAGCGATTCAACCGAATACGATTGCCATCCCATTTGGACAGGGGCACACCGCCTATGGTCGCTATGCAGAGGGCAGGGGAGTTAATCCAGGCGACCTGTTCAGCCTGATTTTCAATGGTGCGGATGACCTGGCTTATGGAGCGAACAAGGTACGCATCGAAAAGACAGGGCGCAAGAAAATTCTCGCCAGGCTCGAGAGCAAGCTGGGAGTGTATGGAGAGCAATGATCCAATGAGAGCACAGGTGACGCCAGGAGGCTGGTCATAATGGATAACCCGTTCAATGAGACATCCATGTACAAGTGGGGCATGGTCATCGACCAGGACCTGTGTATTGGCTGCCAGGCGTGCGTGACGGCATGCGCCATGGAAAACAACCTCTCTTTCGTTGGCGAAGATGATGCCGGCTATGGGCGTTCGATGCACTGGATCCGCATTGAAAGGTTCTGGGAAGGGGAGTATCCACAGGTAAAAAACACTCCCTTCCAGCCAGTGCTGTGCCAACATTGCGAGCATGCACCCTGTGAGCCAGTATGCCCGGTATTTGCAGCGGTGCACAGCCTGTCACAGAAGACGAATTTACAGGTGTACAACCGCTGTGTGGGGACGAGATATTGTGCCAATAACTGCCCCTACCAGGTGCGGATGTTTAACTGGCGTGATTTCTCACGCCCCGAGCCACTCTCCAATATGCTGCACCCTGACGTGACGGTGCGCCGGCGAGGGGTGATGGAAAAATGCACCTTCTGCCTGCAGCGCCTGCTCCAGGCGGAGGATAAAGCCGCATCACAAGGGCGCGAGCTGGACGAAGGTGAGGTAACCACTGCCTGTGCGCAAGCCTGCCCGACCAATGCGATTGTCTTTGGGCGTGTCGACAACCCGTTGAGTGAAGTGAGTCATCTGGCATCGGATGGGCGGGCGGTGATATTACTGGAAGAACTGGGTACGCTTCCCAGCATCACCTACCTGAAGGGAGGTCCATCGTATGGTCGCAACGGCTGAACCGCTCGAACAACCCCGCTCGACGGAAGCTGAGGACCCCCACGAGCACCTGATGCTCGATCCGAGACCACGCGGCGAGATGAATGGCATGGTGATGGAAGCCATGCACACATCCACCTGGCGTTTCTGGGTGATTGCCTCAATCCTGGCGATTGTCGTCATCACCTGCCTGGTCGGTGCATGGGGATACTTGATCGCCGAAGGGCTGGGTGTGGCGGGTGTGATGCGACCTTCCTACTGGGGGATTTTCCTGGTCAATACGGTATTTTGGATCGGCATCAGCCACGCAGGCACGTTCGTTTCAGCACTGCTCAGAGTGATGAAAGCGGAATTCCGCCGTCCATTCACGCGTGCAGCTGAGCTGATGACCACCTTTGGGTTGGTACAGGCAGGGATGAGCATTTTCATGCATATGGGTAGAGTCTGGCTGGGGTATTGGCTGTTTCCCTATCCAAACGAACGGACGATCTGGCCGAACTTCCACTCCCCATTAGGCTGGGATTTTCTTGCCATCAACACTTACCTGATGGCGAGCACGATGTACCTGTTCCTGCCGCTGATACCCGACCTGGCAATGGCACGCGACCGTTCCACGGGCTGGCGTAAGGTGTTCTACCGCATCCTGTCACTGGGTTTCCGAGGCACCGAAGGCGAATGGACCCATTTGCGCACGGCGATGAACATCTTTGCCTGGGCAATCATCCCGGTGATGTTCTCGGTCCACACCATCGTCGCCTGGGACTTTGCCGCCGCCACCCGCCCGGGTTGGTCTTCGACCATATTCGGTCCATACTTCGTGATCGGCGCCTTGCAATCGGGCATTGCGGCGGTGGGCATCGTGGTGGTGCTCGTTAGAGCGACGATGAAGAATTTCAAATATTTTATTCGACCCGAACACCTGGATGCGATCGGCAAATTGATGCTGGTAGTTTCCATGATATGGGCTTATTTCTTCTTCAACGATTACCTGGTGGAGTGGTATGGGGGGGATAAGTTCTCCGAGATGCTGCTGCACTTCCACGAGAAGGGACCCATGGGCTGGATGTGGTTTTGCATGCTTATCTTCAACGTTGCCGTCCCCTTGCTTACCTTGTGGAACAAAAAGATCCGGCGCAACCCGGTGATGCTGGTTACCATCGGCATATTGATCAATATTGGCATGTGGTTCGAACGATACATTATTATCCCCGTCTCATTGACGATCAACCGCATGCCGTTCACCTGGAAGCTGTATTTTCCCCGCATTGAAATCCTGCTCACCCTGGGCACGCTGGCGCTATTTATCTTGCTCTATATGATCGCTTCCCGGCTGATCCCGCTGGTGCCGGTATGGGAAGTGCAGGAAGGTCAGGTGGCACACGGACTACGCAAAGTGGGTAAGGCTACCGTGAAGACGGTGAGTGAGATTGAATAGGGAGCAGACTGGCATGAGTGAAACGAAAACATTCCTGGCCCTGTTTGCCGACATAGACCCGGCAGTGGAAGCGCTTGACCGCTTGAGAGAGCATGGCGTGAGCGAAGACGAGATGAACGTCATCTCGGGCATTCCATTAACCGAACAAATCCTGGGGCGGCCGAGAGTATGGAGCAACGTCCCGCGCCTGGCAATGGGAGGAGCCATTGCAGGGATGTTATTTGGGATTTTCCTGGCGGTGGGGTTACCATACCTGTACCCGCTCAAGATTGGCAGGCAGGAACTGGTGAGCGCAGCACCCACCGTGGTGTTAATTTTCGAAATGACCATGCTGGGATTACTTGCCAGCACCTTCATTGGAGTATTCCTGGACAGCATGTTCCCCTCATACCGACCCAAGGAGTATATTCCCGAGATCAGCGACGGGAAAATTGCTATCCTTTACAGCATCGTGGAAGACAAGGAAGCTGAAATGGAAAAAGTGCTGGTCTCACTTGGCGCAGAATCCATCACACCCGCGGAGAAGCGGCAGCTATGATCAAGCGAGTGGCATTCCTGGTGATCGTCGCTGCGTCGCTGCTTGGTATCGTGATGCTCTTTTCCTATGACATCATCAAGCTCCATTGGATCACCTTTATGACTATCCAGCCCTCGTTCAAGCCGATGGAACACCCACTACCGGTGGTGGCAGACTCCATCCCGATCGAAGGCGCGGCTTATACCCTGGCCAGCGGAGTGCCCGTCAACCCGGTGGCTGCGGATGACGTTTCTATACTTCGCGGCACAGAGCTCTACGCGGTCAACTGCGTCCCATGCCATGGCGCGAAAGGCAGGGGAGATGGGGTGATTGGGACATTCTTCAAGTTCAAACCAGCCGACCTGACATCGTTCGACGTGCAGCAAAACAGTGATGGGGCCCTGTTCCTGGTGATTTCCAACGGTGTGGAAGGACGCATGCCGCCGCTCAACGAAAACTTCAGTGTGCATGAGCGTTGGGATCTGGTAAATTTCATCCGCACACTGACCGCTCCAAACCCGGCGCCATGAGCACCCAGGAGATTGGACGATGAAACGGGATTTTAAGTCGTGCATGCTGTATGCCCTGTTTGGCTTGCCAATATTCCTGCTTTTATTTATTGCCAGCATTTATTTTTACAGCTGCGGCTTTTCGGCAAGCTGCTCGCAGGCAAGTTTGCCACCCATCATCCATACTCCCATCCCGACGCTCCTGCCGGTAATCGTCCCTACCCAGGCAGCTCCTGTGCAGGTTGAAGTCAGACCGGTGTGCTCTGTATCTGCGCGGGATTTACTGGACGCGTGGGTGAGCGCCGGGTTCCAGGAAACACAGCCATTTTATTTCCGCGATATCGATGGCAATGCCTGCCAGGCGATGTTTGCGGACGTTATCACCCTATTTAACCGGGCGAACCTATGGTACAGCGGTGCAGCCGCGTGCGACAGCTGCCACAATGCAGATGTTACCGTAGCCGCTGCTGGGCTCGACCTGAGCAGCTACCCGGGCATCCTGGCAGGCTCCAGGCGAACTTCTTCGACCAGCCAGGGAGAGGACATCCTGGGTGGAGGCAATTGGGAAATGTCGGTGTTGCGTGACCAGCTTTTTGTCTACCAATTAATGCCCTTCGGTGCGCCTCCAGGGGCGCTATTCCCTGATGGACCCATCGTGCAAGCGGGGATTTTGGTGACGATCCCGACTGAGGTGCCCGCTGAGACTCCCGTACAGGAAGAAGTCGCCCGCCCAGGGAACCCGGGGGGACCAGGTGAGGCGATCAACCTGACCGGTGACCCGGTTGCGGGACAAAAAGTATTCAGCGATCATTGCCAGGTATGCCATGGAGAAGCCGGGACAGATAATGTGGTGAACCCGGGCAGCGATGATGGCACCGTGCCAGCGCTAAATCCGATCGATCCAACACTGGTCGACCCTGATTACAGCACCTTTGCCTATAACCTGGACTTATTCTTAGAGAACGGCTCCACTCCAGAAGGTCCGAACGCGGCGTTCCAGATGCCCGCCTGGGGTGCGGACGACGGCCTCAGCCAGCAACAGATTGCAGATGTAATCGCTTATATCATCAGCCTGAATCCATAGTGGTAAGCGGATACCAGCAAGGACAAGCTGATAGGTGATAATTACTCAGCAGCGCAGGAATTACATCTGTAGCAGCGCAGGGGAGGGATTTATTATGTGGCATTTGGGATTCCTACCCTGCGCATCTACAAGGTTTACACTATAGACTGATGAAATCAATCGACTTTTCAAATTAGGTGAACATCTTTTGTTAAGTGGAGGGTAATTACGATGGGTGTGTAGACTGAATGATTGAGTACGGTCCCAGAAATCATTACATCTAAACTTAAAATCAAATAGGGCATGTAATCAATTATCCATTATGATAGGCGTTCCCAATTAATAGTTTGCTGGTAGGGGCGGGTCGCGACCCGCCCCTACTTTATGTTATTAAGGACTAATGGCTAAGGAAAAGAGGATAATAGATACGGCTGCCCAGATATAAAAATTTTCGCCTCAGAAAGCTGAGCTACCTGAAGATCACCGGCACGAAAATACTGTGCGGGTTGATAGCGATGGTGACAACGGCTGGGTCAGAATCCACTAGCCCATCATTGACGATGAAAGAAAAACTATCGGTGCCTTTATACCCGGCGTCTGGTGTATACACCAGGTTGGGTCCAGTTCCACTCAACGTGCCATCAGTGGGAGGGGAAAAGATCGTGTAAGTGAGGGTATCCCCGTCAACATCCGAGCCTCTCAGCGTGATCACCAACGGGATGGATTGTAGCGTGGTGATGGATTGGGGGTCGGCAAACGGAGCATCATTGACCGGCGTCACGTTGATATGCACAGTAGCAATGGGTGAGTCGACGATACCGTCATTGACCTTGAATTTAAAACTATCGCTGCCATTGTAATTCAGTGTGGGAGTATAGACCAAATTGGGGGCAATCCCGGCGAGCATACCGTGGGCTGGGTTGGTGACGATGGTGTAGGTGATCTCATTCCCATCCGGGTCGGATCCCGTCAGGAGGATAGCCTGGGAAGTGTCTTCAGGTGTGGATAGGGTTTGCGGGTTTGCAACAGGTGCCTGGTTGGGTGGTCCGATAACGGTGTAAGTATAAGCCTGCGTATCGCTGTTCCCAGTGTAGTCACTGACGGTCACTAAGACCGAGTGCTGGCCTCCAGTGCTGGGGAATACGAACTGTGAATTTGGGATAAATCCCAGGTCGATGTAGTAATTGCGGCAGTCATAATTTCCACAGGTTGGTGGGACCACGTAAAAGTCATCCAGGTAGGCGGTATCAGATGCCCCGCCCGGGAGCGTGTCGAAGCGCCAGGTGGTTTGCTCGGGTCCGCCGTCCACGGAAAAGTTAATCTCCCACGGTGGGAGGTAATAGACATCATCCAGGATCAGGTCGCGGGCGTGAACATAAAGACTGTAATTACCCTGGATATCGTCCCCTGGATGGAGCTGACCATACTGCAACAACCCAACGCCTTGTATCTCAGGACTCACCGTGTCTGGCAGGGGGTTATGGAATTCAAAGCCGTTAACAAAAACACCACCTGTCGCCAGGATGTTCAGATGAATGTGGTTGAACTGCTTGTTGAAAGACCAAACCGGCCATTCGATGATATTCCCAATATGGGTATCGGCGGGGATAACGCCACCATTTATCGGATCGGCGAGGTACTCCTGGTATTTTTCCTGGATCAGCTGAGGGATGGTTTGACACTGGATGTGATGGTATTGCCAAATGTACCCATCCGGGTCAAGCACGGCTACTTCCCAGTACAGGTCCCAACCAGGATTATAGTTTTCGATGTTGATCACCTGCCCCCCGGAGCGGTTGTAGACTTCAGTCCCCCACATCTTCATCATATCCGTGCCATGGTGAAAATAGGGTGAGCCATAGTCCTGGTAGGATTGCATGGTCCACCCGATCGAATCGAGATCAAAAGGCCAGGCGTAGACGCCGTGATCGAACAGTTTGGGGTCTCCAGTCGCCAGGCTGAGATATGCCGGGTGCCAGGCCTGCTCAATCTGCTCATCAACCTGGGGATTCGCCGAATCATTGCCTGGACAGCCAGGAAGGAATGATCTTGAGTTCGCCTGAGCGTATGCGATGGGGGAGGGGGTTGGTGCGGACCCTGCCACCAGCATAAAAACGACAACCAGGAACAAGATCAGAAAACGGCGCACAGCGTGGTGAACGGCAGGCTTTCCAGCGACGATGAAGTGCATGTTGGCTCCTTTTTGCGGCTGATAAAGGCCACTAACAAATGGGGATTGTGCAGACTATATCACTACTGCCTGCTTGCGTCAACGCGACGGCGGAAGGCAGGTCAACCAATGTATTAGCCCTGATCCAGGTATGGAAAGCGATGGAAGGGTCGTTTTTTAGATGATATCAATTATCGAATCGCATTTTCCGGTCGTATGCGATGTTTCAGCTCTTCGACGAACTTGTTAGCAAATACCTCAGCATCCATATACCAGCGGGATGTGACCAGATTGCCTTCAGCAACTACAAAAGGTCCTAATAAGCCCGGTCCGCTGACAAAATCCGTCGGATGCTGCAGGCAAGTGCGCACTTCTTCTGCTACGCACTTTGGATACATAATATAACCGTGCTTCGACAATAATGAGTCGAGACGGTACCCCATGAGATCAAATGTCTTAGGTAAGGCGGTGAGCTTGCGACCATAGAGCACGCTGCGCCCAGATTGGGGATCGATCGTCCGTGCGAGCACCAGGATGCCATGGCAGATCGCCCCGACTAATTTTCCACGCTGCCAAAATTCGAGTACTTTGCTCTGTAGTTCTGTGCTATCCAGGTATTGGCGCATGCGCAGGGCATCTCCACCCGGCAGAATGATGGCTTCGAACTGGCTTGGGTTAATGGCAGAGTACGGGATTGGGTGCTGGTAGGACGGATCACCTCTCATCTGCTCATACGCAGCCAGAGCTTTAGCTCCCGCACTGATCAATCCCGGCAAAGGTCCTTTCAGCTTATTTTGATCAGCCTGGGGAACGACTCCCTTTTCAGTGCTGACTATGACTTCTCCAGCCTTGGTCAGAGCAAGCCTTCCAGGGTATTGCAGCTTCAGTGACATCAAAATCATAGTCGGGAAGCGGCATGAGGATAACCGGGATAACCTGGTTATTATTATTTTGGTCAAGAGATAGATCGTTCATGATTGTTTCTCCCTGTGACGCTAAATATTGGAAACATTATTACGAGACGATTTGCCTGGTCAGGTCGAGGAGATTTGCTGAATCATGCTTCAAGCGCCTCGCCGCCTTCGACCAGCTCAGCGAAGGTACGGGCAAACCGCGCTGCGGGTGCTCCGTCAACAATGTCATGGTCGAAGCTCAAGGTTGCGTGCAAGCATTCACGCAGGGCAATGGTCCCCTCATAGGCTATTGGCGTTTCGGTGATACCGCCAACAAGTAAGCCCAGTGTATGATAGGCAAGGAATCCAATTCCCCACCCGCCGCGCTTTCCGAACATACCTATCGATGAAACCATGGTAGTGCCAGCAGTCTGTTTAAACGACTCAGGGTTGAGTTTGGCGATACGCATATACCATAGACGCATAAACCGCGGCATGTGTGTGCCAATTGCCATCACGCGCTCGAGATTACCCCACGGATGCGGGTTTGTTTGTACATTACGGATTTCCTCGCTGATATCTCGCACCGACCGTGCCTGTGCGTTGTGGATCAGGTGTGGAACTGCAACCGCGCCCGGGGATGGCTCGATCATTGTAGAGACGTCAACATCGTGGAAGACGACCAATCTGCCGCGTATGTCTCGAAATGCCTGCACCTGCGGATGCTGCTGGATAGCTCGGGCGAAGCTCGCCACGATAAATGCGGTGAATGAGAGTGGCTGACCGTCTGTACCAGAAGTATCTTTCAGGATACACCGAGCCGCAGTAACGTCCAGCTCTAAAAAACCATGAATGATGTGACGCTTAGAAGATACGTAGCCGCCGTCGATGATTGGATTACGGGCGCTGGGAAATGGGAAGATGTCATACGACATTATGATCATGCCTCCTGGCTGTTAACATTTATATATTTATGTCTATTGGAAAATTCAGGCTACGTTTTTATGAACATTCAACTGAATGAATGCAAGAAGATACCCGTTAAATGCCTTATAAATTATCGAAAAATAATTGATAGTAAGTTTATTATACACTTTACTGCCTGATGCGAAAGTTCTCACCAGAAAAGGCGTGCTAATCTATATATTTACCTCCAAATTCAATTAAATCGGTAAAATTACCGATTAAATCTCCACTGAGATCTCCGAAATAATACACGCAGGATGATTGTTTCTATGATCAGGTATATAACCCGAAATACCGAACCGTAATGATGGTATGTCCTTTTCACCTCATCGGCCAGAAAGCAGGCAAAAAGAGGTGCAGCAGGGTATCGCCGATCAGCCCCAAGATGAATAAGCCCCCGAACAAGCGGTTATGGTTGAAGTTGAAGGCTGAGAAATAAGTCGGCCAGATGGGGTAGCCGGGGGGAGGGCTATCTGGGCGAGGCTTGGAAAGGATTTTAATCGCAGTAATCAGTCGTTGCGTGGCAAAAAAGATGATCAGCATCAACGGAGTGAAGTAACGGGGGATGAGCACCAGATAAACCACCACCAGGTAGATGGTCGCCAGGATGGCGATGTTGAGATAACGGGCAGCCGTTTCACCGATGCGCACGGGGAGCGTGCCCACACCTTTTGTAGCATCTTCCTTCATCTTGTCGATATGCTTGCCCACATTAATGCTTACCACACTCAAGCCGAAGGGTATCCCTGCCAGGACGACGTTCCAAATGTTGTTTAGGTTGCTATCCGGTTGACCCAAAGCAAGCACGATATACACTGCCGATACCATGATCGGTCCCCAGATGAGGAAGATAAACAGCTCACCCAACCCATAATACTTCAACGGGTATGTATACAGCAGCAAGATCACGGCGCCGAAAGCAAAATAGGCAATCACCAGCGGGCTGAAGTGGGTGTAGAACAGGGCGAAAAGACCGGTGATGAACGCAATCACGCCGCTCACCATAAACCAACGCAGCTGCTGCGGTTTGGTCCAGAACCCCTGAACCAGCGGGTGAACACCATATTGGGTGCGGAAATAATTATCCTTGTCCACTCCGCGACTATAGTCAGTATAATCGTTGAGCAGGTTGTTGGTGCCGTGAGCGATGAACAATCCCAGGGTAAGGACGAGCCAGGGGACAAGCGAAAAATAGCCATCCCGCAAAGCCAGCAGCCCGGCGATCACACACGTGTACACGGTCACCAGGGTCACCCCGGAACGAGTGGCGATGAGCCACTTCGAGACGATGTCGAGCTTGTCCCATTCGGTCTTATCGTCCATTTTGACCAGGGTCCAGAGGGCGGTTCTCCACATTGCAAAGTTTATGTTCATGGTTTTTCTCCCTTATCCGGCAAATGATAGTTAATTATCTTACAATCAAGCAAAAAACGATACCGCGAGCAAAAACAGCATAAAAAATCTACCTAAATATATATATCACTTTTTTATTATTTATGGTATCCAAAATAATTAATCTTTACTGAGATTGAGGATATCCTTGCTTATCACGGCTCCTGATTGTTATCTAAATTCCACTGATCGAGCTCAATATAGTGGAATCTCGTTGGTTACCAGCATTGTTAGACCTGAAATCTTGCGGCCGTAATGCAAAAGTAGAGGGCGTAAATTCACTGGATTATGTTAAGCAGATACAGCGCCAGGATTATAATAATCATGAGACTATATTTTGAAGATGGTTAAAAATGTCGCGGTTACTTCATCCACTCCTGTGACGCATTACCTGGACGAGAAAGGTGTCCAATACCGCTTCTTCAGGCACCCGGGAGCTGTGCACACCCTGGAGCAAGCCGCGGCGGAGCGTGGTCAGCGCCCCGAGCAGATTATCCGCAGCATCGTATTCCGCCTGTCGCATGGAGGGTTCGTGATGGTGCTGGTGGCGGGTGAGAGGCAGGTATCGTGGCATGCGTTAAGGAGATACCTGGGAACCTCGCGTATCAGCATGGCAACCGAAGCCGAGGTGCTGGCAGTTACAGGTTTTCCATTGGGGGCAGTCTCACCGCTTGGAACCAGGTTGCCTGTGCGAGTGTTGGTTGACCAGGGCATCCTGCATGAAAATGAGATCTCCATCGGTTCAGGGGTGCGTTACACAACCGTGATCATGCGCTGTGAAGATTTCATGCACGCCCTTGGGCAGGTGGAGGTTGGAAATTTCGTGGAGGACGAGAACCAGGAATGATGTGGGAATGATGCCGGAAGGAGTAAGGATCATTACTCGGTGACCTTGAGCGACTGACCGATCTACCTGGCGGTGGAATAGCCATATGAGCATAAATCTTGCAACCCGTTAATGAACTAAATATTAGAATGTGGAGGAGATAAGCCTATGGATATCATCACCCCGATATTGACTATCGTGCTGGGAATCGTCCTGTTAACTACGGGGAAAAAACTGTACTGGCTGTTTGTGGGAGTAGTGGGGTTTGTGATTGGTCTGGCGTTTGCCACAACCTATGTGTCGCTGGATCCACCCTGGTTGATTTACATCGTGGCTTTCGCGGCGGGGATAGTCGGGGCAGTGCTGGGGATATATGCACAGAGATTGGCAATTGCTCTGGTTGGTTTCATCGTAGGTGGCTACGGAGCCATCTACATCGCTGGTTTATTAGGGATCAAGACTGAACCGTTCAACTGGATGGCATTCATTGTCGGAGGCATCGTCGGGCTGCTCCTGGTGGCGAGTATATTCGATTGGGCGCTGTATATTCTTTCAGCATGGGCAGGCGCAACCCTGGTTATGCGTACTTTAACCGAAGGTGTGGGGATAAACGAAACCCTGGGATTAGTACTATTCTTTATCCTGTTCGTGGTGGGGATCACCCTGCAGGCTGGGATATTCATGGACAAACCCAAGGCTAAACCGGTTGACGAAACCAGCATTGATCCGGCGGCAAAGAAAGCAGATTAAACCAGGTTACTATCTAGTAAACGCATAAACCATCCACGGGGCAGTATTTAACAGCAGCGTGATGCGGTGTGAGAATACTGCCCCGAATGATTCTCTAATTCGGTTAAAATCGAACCAGTAGTTTGGGCACAGAGGGTGGGAGAATGCGCCAACGCAGCGAGTAGATATTATTCTTGAGAGGGGAGGATCTTTGGAGATTGAAAATCTAGTCCATAATATGCGCATAGACAAACAACTCCAACCATTATTTCTGATGGAGTTGTTTTATAGTGATGGCGAAAAGTTTGGATCTGACTCAGTCAACCGGTGATGAATGCAGTGGGGAAATAGGCTTCAGCTCTCAGCAAATTGACTCTTCCATCGATCGGTCCTGCAGGAGAACATTTATAGTGGTTGAATAGTAATTTTTCACCGATTTAAAATATAACTCGATACATTTAGAATTAGAGGCGATTACTCCAGCTATGGACAGGTAAAAAACCGAAAACCCCCTCCCACCTCCCCCACCACGCTCACAAAAACAGTTCGCTAGGCAACGAAAACAGAAAAGCATGTTTTTTGGGGAGGAGTATTGATTTATGGGTTGTGCGATGGTCGGGTTATTTTAATTATTTATAAAATGGGTGAGTAGATATGTTGAATAAATATACTAGCCGATTAAGCGCAGATAGTAGGCAGAAAAAGCTACCAGCAACACAATACACAGCAAAAGGATTATGACCATCAGCACAGTTCGCCTGGTTTTACCACCCCTGGGCTTGGTTTGGGGTGGGGCAGTGAGGTTCTCAAGTGCAGCCTCACCTTCCAACGTGGCGGGAACTGCTGCCGGACCAGCGTCCTGAGCCGTAGGGTTCAGGTTGGTCCCGCAGAACCCGCAATATTTCGCTCCTACTCGGACGGGACGCAGGCAGTTGGGGCAGATTGTGGGCATGTTCATCACTCCTCAGAATAAATCTCGATATTTCTAGAAGTCTTGTTAATCACGGTTAATCGTTCGAAGAAAAGAGCCTTTAGCGGGAGATATCTGACCGATTAAGGTTGATAGACCGCGAAATTATCGAACAAGATATCGGTCCCCGGTGTGTCGTAGGTCCCTGCAATCAGGCCGACGTTCCCGGAGGTATATTCACTATCCGTTTGCTGGTCAACCTGCTGCCCGTTCACAAACAGGGTGAGCACGTCACCCTTACAGTCAAAGCGGATATGGTTGGAAACCGTTCCCTGATTGATGGCATCGCTGGGTAGCAGCTCGGTGGCGCCTAACAAATCGGTCGAATCCGTAGATACCTTGGTGATGCCGTAAAAACCATCGCTGCTGATGACGGCGTAATAGAATTGGTCGACAGCCTGGTAACGGCAAATAAGTCCAAAATCATTGTCGTCAGGTCCACTACTTTTGGTGGCATCGACTTCTATGCTGACATCGCTAAATACATTTAAATCAGGGTTAGCCCAGCTGTCGTACATATCGGTTTTTACGGTGATGCGGTATGCGCCATTATCGTAATCTGCAAAATAATTCGTCTCATCCGCCTTATCCCAGCCGGAAGTCGGGTCAGAAAAATCGTCGAATAACAGCAACCCCGGGTTTGTCTCGGTGGTATCCGTTACAACCGAGATGGAATCAGGAGTCGAAATAAAGTCAGGAAAGTTCGAGGCTGCACTGGAGAAAAAACGGATTACACCCAACGTCCCAAGGCTACAGCACAGCAGAAGGAAGACCACCACAAAACAGCCCACCAACCACCATATCCGATTACCCATACCCCGTTGAGGTTTGGGAGGCGGTGCCTCAAAAGTTGGTGGCAGTACTTCGCTTACCGGCGGCGGCTCAGCTGCAGGAGGGTTTTGGATAATTGTAACCTTCGGTTCAGGAGAGTACGGTTCGGCGGATGCATCTTCACCGGGCACAGTTAACGGTGCTCCACAAAATCCACAGATTTCTACATCAGCAGGATTTTCGTTACCACAGTATGAACAGATCATAATTTCCTTTCCTTTGATAATAGGATGGCATTTATTTTGGAACCTAAATCAAGTAAACAAATAACCTCGTTTCACGTTAAGGTTAAGTCCAGGGAATGGTCACCCAGGCAGTATAACCGTGTTTTTCCACGCCATACACCCTGGCATGGGATGGCTCCGAGCAACCAGGCTCATCTTTGACGCTCACGCTTGTTTCCCATGAGCCGATAGGTTCAAAGATGAGCTGACCTGCCTGGCATACCCAGGCTTCGATCAGGTAAGGATATTGCTCAGAATCATCCCCTGCCCGTAAGACTAGCGGATTCCAGGAGATATTTACCATATCCCCATTCCGCTCCGAAATAACACCGGTGAGCGGTCCGTAATATGGTGACTCAGGCAAAGGCAGGGAGCCAGGTGCCAGGGTCATCACATCTCCACGCACATTCATTAATGAAGCCTTGAGCCAACACGGATTATTACCACCAATAGCCTGCACCAAGATCCAGGATCCTGTCTCGTTGCGTCCGATGATCTCAAGGGTGTTGTCTTTGTAAAGCCCGTATTTATACAAATATGCTGCTCCAGGTCCATAGCGGCAGTTGGATTGTTCGAGCACAGTTCCCCTGAGGATGGCATATGTGGGCGTCAGGGTCGGCGTTGAGGTTTCGGTAGGCGTGTTCGGCGCAGTGCTCGACGGAGAGGAGGTGTGACTTACCGTGGGAGCCGCACTGGAGGTCGTCGATGGTAAAGGCGATGGGGTAGAAGAAATGGTCATTACCGGAAGTGGGCTTGTCGGGCTGATAGCTGCATTCGTGGGGGTAATACCGGCTGCATTGGCGGTGTCTACGCCAACCGTGGCGGCAGGAGGTGGGTCAATCGTCGGAGACGCCAACGGTTTACACGCCGAAGCCATAACAGTGATCATGGTGGTCAGGAAAAGCAGGCTGCTCATTCTCATCCGAGGATTTGGCATAGAATCGATGTAAAAGCGCTGGAACGCAATATCTCAATAGGATAATACTTCAACCAACAGGGCTGAGATGTTATCCTCGCCGCCGGCAGCATTGGCTTCTTCAACCAGCTGATCGCAGGCTGCCTGAGGGCTGCTGGCTTCCAGGATGATCTTCTGAATCTGCTGGTCATTCAGCATACCGGTGAGACCGTCTGAGCAGAAAAGCAGCCTGTCTTGGGGGAAGAGCTGCTGGTTGAAGTAATCTGCTTCAACTTCAGGCTTCTCACCCAGGCTGCGATAAATAATATTGCGCTGAGGGTGTATGCGGGCTTCATCCTGGGTAATCTTGCCAATTGAAATCAGGTGTTGCACCAGGGAATGGTCGGTGGAAAGCTGTTTGATGGATTCCTTGTTTACCAGGTATATCCTGCTATCGCCGGTATGCCCTAAATATGCCTGGCTCCCGACGATCAATCCGAGCACAAGGGTCGAGCCCATATCGTTGCCTGCATTTTGGCGGGCGGCATACACTGCCTGGTTGGCTGCCTGGATAGCGCGCTTGACCCAATCGCCGAATTCCTCATAGGAGGGGTTCTGAAGAGCTCCGAGCTCAAGGGCTCCAATTTGGGCGATGGCGTCGATGACCAGGCTACTGGCTTGTTCTCCCGAGGCATGACCACCCATGCCATCAGCCACGGCGATCAAACTGATCGGTTGGATTATCCCAAGGTTCATGCGGCTGAGCTCGATGCTCAAGATGCTATCTTCATTGTTGGAGCGCACTTTACCGGGGTGTGTACGCCGTCCCAGCTGATAATCCAGATTCAGTCGTTTGGGTGCGGTAGATATTACATTTTTGATCTGCTGCTCGAATTCATCGCCACTGGTGAAGCCATCTCCAACCAGTGCCTTTTGGAACAATTCGTTGAGTGCAGGCGGAAGATATGGGTCCAGGCTGTAGGTAGTCTTACCCGTCATCCAAAAATACATCGCCAGAGCAAGCTGGCGCACATTATTGATCTTATCCCGGTCGGTCAGGATGGGTAAGATTCGCGCCGAAGTGAAATTTCTCCACACCACTTTTCCGTCTGCCATTCCGATGCTGGATTGGTCGAGCTCATCTCCCAACACAACCCCTTTTGCCTGCATGTAATCCAGTGCTTGTGAAAGCTGCGTGCTCCAATCCAATACATCTGACATCTCGGGTTGGTCTGGTAGATCCTCAGAGAGTGGGCTGACCAGGCAATAGTGAGCGGCACCTTGAATATTCTGTTGGAATTTCGCCACCGGGGGATGTATATTGGGGTGCACCAGGTGAAGGTCGAGCACTGGTTTAATGGATGCAAACCGGTCTGTATCGACTTCTATCAACAGCAGTAATGGAGTTTTTGTATCCAGGGGTTGACCGCATTGGGTGCAGAATTTTTCAACTTCTTCGCCGACTGGGCAATAAATCGTCCGACATTCAGGGTTGGAACAAATGCGAACCGGGATTCTGTCCGGTTGGATGACCTCGGATACGGTGTAGTGGATCTCATGCTCATCCTTGAATATTAAGGAATCATATTTAAAGCGCTCGCCGAAGGTCGATCCCTGCGGACGTTCTGCGAAACCCTGTATTACAATGGCTGGCTCGTCGGGTGTGATTTTTACGGGAGCCGGTTTAACCTGCTGTTCAAAAGGTGGAGTTATCCTGGGAAGCTCAGTCGATTTTTCTGGAACAGGTCGGGAGAATAAGATCGTCCCGCATCGAACGCAGAATGCAGCTTCTGGGCGGTTTTCAGCTTTACACTTCGGACAGATCACCATAATTGACTCCTTACCGGTAGGTAATTCCCATCATTTAATGGGAAATCGGGATCGATGGATAGATTGTTACTTGCATCGTCACTCTGATAGCAGTCTTGTACAAAAGGAAGTGGTTTATTTTCATTCAAGATCGACAAGCATCTCACCAATAGCACGTTTCTGAAACCGCCACACCTTACCGATTTTTAAAGCAGGCAACTCTCCCCGCCGCGCCATCGAGCGGATCGTTTCGGGCTGGAGTTTAAGGTAGGCAGCAACGTCGTCTACAGTCCATAATGGATCGGCAGGCAAGTCAGGCTGAGGGGTATCTTGAGGGTACAAACCGCTGAATTGATGATCCATAAGCTCATCCGTTTTAATCATATGCCAACTCCTCAAATTTACCAATAGAGCTGGAAGCCAGAACAATGGTCGTTCGACGTACTCGTTTGTGTGGGTATACACTTGTATATGGTGGTATGCATGAATCATACCAGAGGAATTAAAAGCAAACAGGGAAAATGAAGGATTGTTTTTCGATAAGCGGTCGATGTCTGGTTTACAGCCGTTCTTGATCGGGGAACGCATGCTGCCCATTGACCCAAACACCAACCACCTGCAGGTCATCAGACAACAGAACAAAGTCAGCCTTGGCGCCCACAATCAGCTGGCCCAGGTACTCATCCAGATGGAGCAGATGGGCAGGCACCTGGGTGACGGTGGAGACAGCAGCATCGAGCGAACACCCGGTGAAGCTGATCAAATTGCGCAGTGCCTGGTCCAGGCTGAGCAAGCTACCTGCCAGGATGCCGTTCGCAAGCCTGGCCTTCGAATCATCGGTGAACACACTCCGATCACCGAGCTGATATTCACCTGGAGGCATCCCCATGGCAGCTACAGCATCTGTGACCAGGTTGGTGCGCTGAGCGCCCAAAATTTGCCAGGCAAGGTCCACCGTAGTCGGGTAAAGGTGATATCCATCGACGATCATGCCACAAGAAACACGCCGGTCTGAAAGCAGGGCACCGAGTAACCCGGGCTGGCGGTGGTCAAAATGGGGCATGGCATTAAATAAATGCGTGCCATAACGAATGCCTGCTTCAATACCGGCTTGCGCTTGCTCAAGGGTTGCCTGCGAGTGCCCGGCACTCACCACCACGCCGTGCTTATCCAGCGCCTGTATCGCCTCGATGGCACCTGGCAGCTCGGGAGCCAGTGTGACCAATCTCACGAAATTTGCCGGATTCCAGTGGTCATAGATATCAGGGTCAGGCAGGCAAAAATATTCGGGGTTGTGAGCACCTGTTCTTTCAGGATTAATATATGGACCTTCCAGGTGCAGCCCGATTGCCCTGGCACCATGATACCCTCCCGGGGGTCCATTTTGCAGCACCATCTGAGCAGTGCGGATGCTTTCGTGGGGTGAGGAGACGATGGTGGGCAGAAATGAAGTGACTCCATAGTGGAGTAGGATTTCACCCACATGCCAGATCGTGCCTGGATCAGTCGTGAAATCCATGCCAGACCCACCATTGGTTTGCAAATCAATAAAACCAGGGACAAGTTTTAGACCCTCAGCATCGAATTTCTGAGCTTTCGGGGGGCAGGTTAGCTCCTGCTCGCTACCGATGGCAGCGATCGTCTCACCGGCAGTGAGAACTGCACCGTGTTCAAGAATCCCCGCGGGGGTGTGCAGGATGGCATTGTGAATATAAATCACAGGTGTAGGATAAACTGAATAATCAACCGAATGTTCAACCTATTCGGACTTAAAATCGGATCGATGCCAAATAGACGCCATGCGTCTTGGTGCTGAAGTAAACCACATTGGGATTGGTCGGATCAATGTTGATAGACAAGATGGTATGACCGGACAGGTGGCCATCCACAAAATTCCACGTTTGACCGCCATCGACGGAGTAATATGCACCGTCCGTAGTACCCGCATAGATTACTCCCTGGCGAGTAGGGTCTGCTGCCACGTAGGTTACAGATAGACCTGACAGCCCTAACGCTGTAAAGTTGCCAGATTGGTAGCGGTAAACCCCACCATTCGTACCAGCGTACACAACCCCACTCTCAAAAGGAGAGGTGGCCACCGAATAGAAAAACACCTGCAGGAAAGCATCCGTCCAATTTATACCCCCGTCCGCGCTAACCTTCAGGCTTCCAAAAAAATCGGTGGTAGCATAGACAAGGTCAGGATCTGTGAAATCAACCGCCAGGCTGCGAATGTTATTTCCACCCAGATCAGCCGTTTGCCAGGAGTTACCCCCGTTCACGCTTCGATACACCCCTGTACCATTGGTGCCGATATAGGCAATTTGGGGATCTGAAGGGGCAAAAACCATCTCGAGCAACCCCACAGGAATCTGGTTGGTAAATTCAGCGACTTGGGGAGCGGCAAAATACTCCTTCATCTCGAGGGTAGCGAACGGATCGTCGGCCGAAAAAGCGGGTGTAGGGAGGCTGGTAAGGGGCAATCCCTGACCGGCGCTTACCCAACCAAGCCCACTCATCAGGTCGTTTTTGAATAGTCCACCGGTATCTGTCAGAGCGTATAGCAGCTGGGGTTGGGCAGGATTCATGACCAGATCATGCACCCACTTGTCCTCCAACCCGGTATTCAACTCTTCCCAGGTCTGACCTTTGTTTCCAGATTGATACACACCTGCACCGTATATGCTGGAATACATCAGGAGGGGATTGGTGGGATGGTGAACAACTGAGGTAGCCATGGCATTATTGATCCCAAAATCGCTTTTGTTCCAGGTCATGCTGTAATCCAGGCTGCGATAGAGGCCATCTCCCGATGTACCGGCAAACAAGTTGTTCGTCATGGTTGGATTAATGACTACAGAGTACTGTTTATCAGCCTCGAGTCCGGCGGGTTGCCAGCTGTCGCCTCCATCGGTAGTTTTCAAAATTCCATGAGAAAAAGTGCCCATATAGACGCTGTCAGGAGAAAATGGGTCCATTGCCATACTGTAAACCATTACATTCGGTATGTAATGGTTTGCACCCGTCCATATCTTTCCACTATTAATAGATTTATAGACGCTGTCAAAATGCCAGACCCCAAAAAATAGGTTAGAAGAATAATTGGGCTGGGGGCTGATAATGATGGATCTCCCCGAAAGATCCCTTACGCCATCGGGAATGGAGTGCCAGGTAGTACCATAATCATCACTGCGGTAAGGACCATGCTCGTGGAGTGCAGCAAAAATCTGAGCAGGATTATTCGGGTTGATCACCATCGAATAAGCCCAGTCTTCATTTGCTACACCGCCCACATTGAATAATGAAGGCGTCCAGGTCTCACCCCCATCGACCGATTTATACAGAATTCCATTCCAGGGCGGGTTACTATTATTAGAAATTCCTCGCGTGCAGGCATATACATAAGAACCATTATCTGGATCAACCGCGAGGCTATAGACGATGGCTGATTCCTGCATCCCGCTTCCCGACCACGACCAGGTCGCACCACCGTCAATCGATTTGAACACCTGGTTATGATAAGTGCCGGCAAACAGGGTGGATGGGTGAGACGGATCAACAGCCAGGCTGTAGACGTTAAGGTTGCTCAATCCACGGTTGGCCGATACCCAGTAATGCCCTCCATCAGTGCTTTTAAACACACCCGATCCAAATGACCCGACGTAAATCTTTTGTGCGTTAGTCGGATCGATGGCAATGGTAGTGATCGTTCCGCCATAGGGACCAATCCAACCGGCAGGGTTATACGAAACAATGGGTAGGTAAATGGTGTTTACGGGAGCCTGGCCAAAGCTTTTAGCTTGCTTTCCAAGGCTAAAAAGGATAAGAATGAATAATGGAATGAGTAAGCGATTAATTCTAATGGGCATAGAAGAGTATTATATACGCAAAAATGAAATAGTTCGTTATACTATGTTTACAAATTATTAGATTATTAATCAAAGTGAAGGTTTTGTGGCAAAACATATTCTGATTGTTGATGATGATGCTTTAATGCGCCGAAGCCTGGCGTTCAACCTGGAGCAGGCAGGGTTTCACGCCAGTACCGCCGAGAGCGCAGAAACAGCCTTATCTCAGGTGGGACTGGATCGACCCGATCTGGTGCTATTAGATATAAGCCTGCCATTAATGGATGGCCTGGATGCCATGCGGCAGCTAAAAAACCAGTTTGATTTGCCCGTGATATTCGTCACTGCCCGCCGGCGCGAGCTGGATGAAGCTCTGGGTTTGGAACTCGGCGGTGATGATTACATCACCAAGCCATTTGATTTTAATGTCCTGGTTGCCCATATCAAGGCGGTGCTGCGCCGGTTCGAGCGTACAACAACACCGGTTGAAATAACCAACAAGAAACCCCTGGTAGTGGGCGAGCTGGTTGTGGACCTTGAAAGCCATTTGGTGGTCCTGGGTGGGAAGCGCGTCGACCTCCCACGCAGAGAATTCGATCTGCTGCATGCGCTCGCAATGCAGCCTGGGCGCGTATACACCGTGGATGAGCTGCTTGGCACCGTATGGGGGGCAGAGTTCGTTGGTCAGCCTCAGGTGGTGTATGTTCACATCCGCTGGTTAAGAGAAAAAATTGAGCTGGATGCAAATCATCCACAGCGCATCGTGACGGTACGTGGGGTTGGGTATAAGATCGTGCCGGAGGCATTCTAATGTTTCGCACTTTGCGCTCACGCCTGGTACTCAGTCATGCATTGCCATTGATCGTGATCATCCCGATCATCGGTGTGGTGCTGACCAACCTGATTGAAACGCGGGTACTGCTGCCCAGCTTATCCCGGGCATTAATGACGAACGCGGTCTTGCTGGCAGATGTTGCCGGTGATCAACCTGAGCTCTGGTCTAATCCAGCTTATTCAGAGTATTATCTGACTCATTTAAGACATGATATCAGCGCCAGAGTACAATTTCTTACACCGGGTGGTCAGCTAATCGCTTCATCTGACCCAACGGAAGGGCAGCTGCTTGGCATGATACTTGATTTTGCCGGTGTGGCAAAAGCACGCGCCGGACAAGTGGCGAGCTATACGTATTACAACATTGGCTCACCATCGGAAGTTATCGATGTCTTTGTGCCGGTGCTCGGTCAGAACCAGAGCTTGATTGGGGTCCTGCGCATGTCTTACACCTATAACACGTTATCCACTGAATTCACTCGGTCACGATATGTGATTGTTGGTATTCTGGCAGCTGGGCTATTTGTAGGGATGATGCTTGGATTGAGCTTGGCAGTAAACATCAGCAGACCCATACGGGAAGTGACCCAGGCGATCAATGACCTTTCGCATGGAACCCGCCAGTCGCCGTTGGTAGAACGTGGACCTGAAGAGATCCAACAGCTGGCACAATCATTTAACTCCCTTAGCCAGCGATTGAGCAGTATGGAAAAAGCGCGTCGGCAGTTACTGGCTAACCTGGTTCACGAGCTTGGGCGACCTTTGGGTGCGTTACGTTCAGCCATCCAGGCATTGGCAGGTGGGGCTGCGAATGATCCACAGCTGTTGGAAGACCTCACTACGGGTATGGATGACCAGGCAGCCCGCCTGCAGCACCTTTTAGAAGACCTGGCAACCTTGCACGACCAGGTGCTGGGTACCCTCGAGATGGAATATCAGCAGCTCAACATCAGTGAATGGCTGCCCAAAGTTCTCCGCCCCTGGCAAGAAGCTGCCCTAGACAAGCAAATGACCTGGCAAACGGATGTTCCACCAGACCTGCCAGAAATATCTGCGGACCCGAACCGGTTGGCGTCCATCGTTGAGAACCTGGTGAGTAATGCAATCAAATATACACATAGCGGCGGTGAAATTTCGGTCAACGCGAGGGTTGAGGGGGAAGAGCTGTTGATCAGTGTAAAAGATAATGGTTCGGGGATCGCTGATGATGAACAGCAAAAGGTGTTCGAGCCTTTTTACCGCGGTAATCAGGGGCGCCGCTTTAAGCAAGGGATGGGTCTTGGGTTGAGCATTGCCCACGATCTGGTAGAGGCGCATGGAGGCTCGATCAGCCTGGAAAGTGAGCCAGGCAAGGGGAGTATTTTTACCATCCACTTGCCATTACAAAGGACAGCCCAGGTATTGCCTGCAATGTAAACTCTCAACGAGGTAGCAATTCTATTTGCAGATTAGAGTTATTATTACATTGCGAATAAGGATCATCCCAACCAAGATTTTCAACCGTTTGATTCTTATATTTTTTTACCACTGTACGCAATACTAGAGCCTGGCGGAACATCCAGGCTCTTTTTTATCTTCATAAGCTTGGCTTAAGCTATCCATAGGGGAGTGATAAGGACTAAATACACTTGCCGGACTATGATAAGGCCGTAATTGGTATAAAAATAAAAATATCTGGAGGAACCCATGAATAAGAAAGTTTTTAGTTTAGCAAGTTTAGTCCTAGTTTCAGCGATGTTGCTATCCGCATGCAGTGGGATAGCGGCATTCTCTCAGGCTACCAACCAGCTCAATGTAGCTCAGGCAGCCTCACCGTCAAGCTCAGTTTCAACTCAAACGACCAGTGGCAGCACGACAGCATCAAATTCTCCATCAGCAAGCAGCCCTGCTGCTTCAGCACCTGCAGCCATTGCTGGTAACTCCGAGCTTCTGGCGGCATATGAATCGACGATGGAATCAATTTATTCGACCATCAGCCCACAGGTGGTTAATATTATGGTGCTGGTCCCTGCCAGCGGCAGCAATCTGCAAAACTTCCCAGAGTTCAATAACAATAATAATAATCAGACACCTCAATTTTCCCAGGCTTTAGGATCAGGCTTCTTCTGGGATGCAAATGGGGATATCGTTACCAATAACCACGTAGTCGATGGGGCAACAAAAATCGAAGTAACCTTCTCTGATGGCTCAACTGTACCTGCCACGATCGTTGGACAGGATCCCTATAGTGATCTGGCGGTGATCAAAGTTAGTGCCACTGCCGATAAAATTCACCCGGTGACAATGGCTGATTCAGCCCAGGTAAAAGTAGGTGAGATCGCGATCGCCATTGGCAACCCGTACGGCTTTGAAGGTTCAATGTCAGTCGGAAACGTCTCCGGTCTCGGTCGTGATCTGCCATCGAGCCAGGTTGATTCGACTACAGGTGCAACGTACTCCATCCCCGATGTGATCCAGACCGATGCCTCGATCAACCCTGGCAACTCCGGTGGTGTTCTGGTCAATATCGATGGTCAGGTAATCGGTGTTACTTCCGCTATCGAATCTAACAGCGGTTCCAGCTCGGGCGTTGGTTTTGCCATCCCGGCCGAGATCGTTTCTAAGGTTGTCCCGTCCTTAATTTCATCGGGTACATATGCTCACCCTTACTTAGGCGTCAGTGGAACTGACCTGACACCTGATATTGCCCAGGCAATGAACCTGCCTGCCGATACCCGTGGCGCACTCATTGCGACCGTCACTGCTGGTGGACCTGCAGCCAACGCTAATTTACAGGCCAGCAACACGACTGTGACCATCAATGGCGTCCAGGGTACAGTCGGTGGCGATATTATCACTGCCATTGATGGACAGACCATCAACAGCATGTCCGATATCATCGCCTACCTGGCAATCCATACTACCGTCGGCCAGACGATCTCGATGTCCATCCTGCGCGACGGCGAGCCCCAGACTGTTCAGGTGACCTTGGGCAGCCGCCCAACCCAGTAACCTGAACCAACATGGTTTCTCCTTTCATCTCCCTTAAACCTTTCGGTTTGAGGGAGATGGGAGGGAGAGAGTGGTGAGAGATGATCGATCGTCGTGTAGTACGTATCCTAATTTTCCTGCTCATCCTGCCAATATTTTTAGGGGCAGGATTTACCGGTGGTGTGTTGGTGGATCACTTCCTCATCACGCCTACAATTGCTTTAGCCAAAACACAACCTCAAACCCAAACGAGCGGATTGGACCTGGTTAACCAGGCATACCAGATCATCCAAAAAAATTATGTTGATAGAACTGCCGTCCAGCAAACTCAACTTGAATACGGGGCGATAAGCGGGATGGTGAACGCGTTGGGTGATACGGGTCATAGCCGGTTTACGACCCCACAGATGGTGCAGGCCGAAAACAACTTCACTCAAGGCTCTTTTGAAGGCATTGGTGCTGAAGTTATGATGAATAATAACAATCAGGTGGTCATCGTAGCACCCATTGATGGATTCCCAGCACAAGCGGCAGGAGTCAAAGCCGGAGATATTATGGTCAAGGTGGATGGGGTTGACGTGACGGGGATGAGCCTGAGCGATGTGGTCAGCAAGGTGCTAGGACCTGCCGGGACGAAGGTTACGATCACGTTCCAGGATCCTAAAACGAATGCAGTCAGAGCTGTGAACATCACCCGGGCTAAGATAAATGTCCAGAACGTCACCTGGATTATGCTGCCTGGAACTACGATCGCAGATGTACGCATCGCAGGATTTAGCCAGGGAGTAACCAATGATCTGCGAACAGCCTTGAAACAGATCCTAGCACAAGGTGCCACGGGGATCGTTTTAGACCTGCGCAATGATCCGGGCGGATTACTCGATGAAGCGATCGGAGTGACCAGTCAATTTTTGGGTAGCGGAAACGTACTGTTGGAAATGAATGCCCAAGGGCAAGAACAATCCGTTGCGGTTAAGCCAGGAGGATTGGCTGTAGACATCCCCATGGTGGTATTGGTGAACCAGGGAACCGCCAGCGCAGCCGAAATTGTTTCTGGAGCGCTGCAGGATGCTCACCGGGCAACGGTGATCGGTGAGACAACCTTCGGTACGGGGACCGTATTGAACGGCTTCCCACTTACCGATGGATCCCAAATATTATTGGCGACCCAAGAATGGCTCACGCCTAATGGGCGTGTGATTTGGCACAAAGGCATCGTCCCCGACGTGACGATTAGCCTGGACAGTACAGTAAGCCCGTTCGTCCCAGAAGCTGGAAAAGGAATGACGTCCGCCCAGCTGCAGAGCAGTGGGGATGCACAGTTATTAAAAGCGATCAGCGAGCTTTCTAATAGGGGTTAGGAAGAAGTTATAGGTAAGTAAAACGGTTTGGTTGGTATTCCCTCCCTGGAAGTCATCTCCCTCCTTCCGGGGAGGGCTGCTATTAAGGGAGGGAACAATAAAAATTCACAATTATTAAAATATTCCCCAGCAAATGTTGTGATGTACGTTGCAATTACTACCGCTCCGAGTGATCACTCACTTCGGAGCATTTAAATTAATTTGTTGGTCCAATTAAGTTACAAACGGACATTACTCACGTATAAAGTCACAAGAAAAAATTAAGGTAAAATATTCTAATAGTGGGTCTACCAAAAGATGTCTGACCAAGATCGAATCCTTCTGCATACCAAGCTGCATCAGCCGCGCCTACCGCGCAATCTTGTTTTACGCTCGCGCCTATTGGAGCTACTTAATAACGGTGTTGATCGCCAGCTCACCCTGGTTTGTGCACCGGCAGGTTTCGGAAAGACCACCCTGGTCGGCATGTGGCTTGAGCAAATGGCAGCTGGCAAGGAGACAGGAAGAATGCCTTCTGCCTGGCTTTCGCTGGACGAAAACGATTCTGACCTGAACATCTTTCTAAGCTATTTCATCAATGCGTTGCGGACGATATTCACAGACGCCTGTCCAGAAACCCTCGGGTTACTCCAGGCACAACGCACACCCCCCAGACAGTGCTGAATGCAACCTTCATTAACGAGCTCGATGAGCTTCCAGGAGAGGTTATCCTGGTCCTGGATGACTACCATACCATCCACAACATTGAGGTGCACAATCTGCTCAGCGAATTGACCTTGCACTGGCCAAAAAGTCTGCACCTGGTATTGATCTCACACATAAGCCCGCCCATCCCACTGGACAGATATCGAGCAAAAGGGATGATCAACGAGATTCGCACGCGTGATCTGCGCTTCAACCACGATGAGACGGCTACTTATGTAAGTAAAAGCCAATTTGCACTCATGATCAAGCATATCTTGCCCCTTCTTGAAGAGCGTTTCGAAGGCTGGCCAGCCGGTCTGCATCTGGTTGCCCTTTCGGTACGCTCAGCGGATAGCCAGGAATCAGTATTAAAAGCGATATCCAGCGAGAACACCAATATTACCGGATACCTGGTAGATGAGGTGCTCACTCATCAATTTCCAGCAGTGCACTCATTTCTGCTGCGGACGTCCATCCTGGATCGATTTAGTGCATCACTGTGCGAAGATCTCATTAAAAATGGTGACACTAAATGGACCGCACGATCCTGTTTGGATTGGATTGAGCGCGCTGAGCTTTTTATCGTGCCGCTCGACGACCACCGCGAGTGGTACCGATATCACCATTTATTCCAGGAATTACTGCAGCAGCGTTTACTCACTGAAATGCCACCCGACCAGGTAACGACCCTGCATCGCCTGGCTTCAGCTTGGTTTGAACAGCATGGGTTGATTGACGAAGCCTTGCATCACGCCCTGGCAGCAGGCGACCTTGATCTGGCTGCACGCCAGATGATTGCAGGGCTGTGCAACGTGATCAACCGCGAAGACCGACCAACCCTGGAACGCTGGCTGAAACTGCTGCCGGAAGAGATGATTCGTCGACAACCTGGGCTTTTAATGATCAAGGCCTGGGCGTTGCAGTTTTCATGGCGACTTGATCTGCAAGGACAAACGCTCCAGCAAGCGGAAGAGCTATTGGATTCAGATGTGGGCACATCGTTGCCAGTGAATGACATGCAAATCCTACGCGGGCAAATTCTAACATTGGGAGCACAGCAAGCGTATTTCAACAACCGGGCTATACAGGCGATCGACAATTGCCAGGAAGCATTGTCTTTACTGCCTCCATCATGGACATTCGTGCGCGGCGGAGCGATGATATACCTTGGTATGTCTATGCAAGCCAATGGCCAAGTACAAAAGGCTGAATGGTTGCTGCTTGATAGATATGAGGCTTATGGTGATAAGACTGATTCCTACGCCCTGCTCCTTCTGCGTGCATTGTGTTTCATATTCCTCAATACAGGTAGACTTGAACAGGCCAGGCAAATTGGGAAGTTGCTTCTCGATGGTGTAGCCTTAGGAAGGGTGGTAATCCATAAAAACTGGGCTGACTGGGCTCTAGGTGTATTGCATTATCAACGGAACATGCTTGAAGCCGCCGAACAGCATTTTGCCCAAATCTTCGAAAATCGCTATACAGCTCAAATAGCTACTTTCCGGGATGCTGTTGCGGGTCTGGCGTTGATCCATCAAATCCATGGGGAGAGCTTTGAAGCGATGCAGATGGTGGAATCGGTAAGCCAGTTTGACCTGGAGCAGAGAGGCAGCGAAGACAGCCGGACACGGTCCTTGCGCGCCAGGCTCATGCTTCTGCAAGGTGACCTAGAAGGTGCTGGTAATTGGGTAAACTCATTAATTGATCCACCTCCTGACCAGCCTTTCATGTGGCTGGAAGAACCGCAGCTAACACGTGTACACATCCTGGTGGCCAGAGCTACAGATGCTGACATTCGGTTGGCACTGCAAATGTTGGACGTGCTGGATGAGATCGCTGAGCGGAACTCATAACACGCGCTTCAAGATTGAGATCCTGGCATTGCGCGCCCTGGCGCTGGATGCCCAAGGGGAAACCAGCCAGTCGGATACTGAGCTGAAACAGGTGGTAGAACTGGCACGTCCCGGGGGCTTCATTCGGGTATTCGTCGACATGGGTAAGCCTATGAAGACGATATTACTCAGGCTGAGGCGGAAAGACCATCCGGCGGAGATGATTCACCATATTCTGGCAGCGTTTCCAGATGGGGACAAAGAGCTCGTTCGCAACAAAGTCAATATCCAGTCAATCCGAAAATCGGCATCTGTTAATACTGCTTTACCTGAACCCCTGACCCATCGGGAGCTGGAGGTGTTGGAATTATTGCGTGGACCATTGAGCATCAAAGAGATTGCGGTTAAACTTAATATTCAATACTCGACAGCCAAACGTTACACGATCAATATCTACTCCAAACTCGGTGTCAATCAACGCTGGAGTGCAGTTGCAAGAGCGGAAGACATGAATATTCTTCCTCCGCGTTGAGGATTCTCCCTGGCTAGTCACCACTAACTCCCAGCCTTCGATACACCTAAATCTCAGGTTAATCACACCTTAGTCACACCTATAGGTGGTTTTTTTTCGCGGGTGAATCCTTTATCCTATATATTACATGATTCTGCCATCCAGGAAACCCATTCAATTCGATCAACCTGCACTGTACAAGATCGTTGTACAAGGAAAGATCGATCCAGCCATGTCTGATCGTTTGGAAGGCATGGCGATTCTGGGAGGAACGATCAATAAGAATAATTCTCTCACAACCCTGGAGGGCGAATTGAGCGACCAGGCCGCGTTGGCAGGAGTGCTCAACACACTATATGAGCTGCATATGCTCGTTCTTTCTGTGGAATGTATGTATCTAAGTGGTAATGAACAATCAATGGAGGGAGGCGTAGAACAATGAATTTGTATTTGGAATTTAGCCTTTTCTGTTCATTTTTACTCTGCATAGGTTGTTTAAATAATATCCAAATTCTGAAAGGAGGATTTCGCAGTGAAAGCAATTAAGTCAATTAATGTGGGCTCAGCAGTTCTTTATGGCGCCATCCTGGCAGCATTCTGGACTCTGGTATACGGGTGGTTCATCTGGATCCTGGGTTGGATCTTTGGAGCCCAATCGTGGTTCATCGATATAAACCTTGGAAATTTGACCGTGTATTCAGTGACGACCTTTATTGCAGTTGTAGGTCGCGCTCTCATCTCAGCCGCAGGCGGTGCATTAGCCGGACTGGTGGTAGCGTTGGTTTACAACATCGTTGCCGGCATGATGGGCGGGTTAAAAATTGACCTGGAGTAGTAATTTCACTCGCTGATATCCCAAAAAGTACATCATATCTAATTCTGAATTGAGGAGAAAATAAAATGCCTTGTCTATTTGCACTATTTGCAGGAATGTTCCCCCGTTTAGCAGATATCTTTATCTGGATCGCTCGTCCAACCATGTTCATGAATGCATTCAATGATAAATGGTGGTGGGCATTGTTGGGGATCATCTTCTTGCCGTTCACCACGCTGATGTACGCCATCATGTCGTGGGGCGGGTCAAGGGTGACGGGTTGGGATTGGTTGTGGATCTTCCTGGCAGTATTTCTTGATCTTTCACATTATGCCCATACGGCATACAACAACCGCAACGCTATCCCCGGTTACACACCCGCACCCACCCAGCCAGCAGCCTAATTCCGGAAAGTAAGCGAAGTCGTTATCCGCAACAGAGCTACCGAGAATAACATAATGCTTCACCAGGGTACCGATATCTATGATCTGTCGAACACAGTCATGCTAGGCCAGAACTACAATCTCGCTGTACCGATGATCTCTCCGTTTCATGTTGGTTCTTATGCTGAGCTATGTCAGGTCGCTCGGGGCGGAAACCAGTTATGTGAGTTCTATGTGTATGTCGAAGTGATGGAAAAACGCATTCGTAAACTTACGAATAATTTTGGAAAGGAGACTGAGTTATACGAGCCAAGAGAGAACGAAGCACCTTACAAACAACTAATTTACCGTCCAGGCGACCGGGCTATCATATAAACGGTACTCCATCACTGCCGGTTCAGTGAAGGCTAATGGAATGAATAATAATCTCTGAAGGAACATAAATTACAGTGTTGTGGCCTTCAGATAACTCAAAAAACTAAAACGAAAGGAAATGTGTTATGGGTACAATGGTTATCAAAGGTAAGACAATGCGTTCCGTCGATGTGGATTGGAACGAGTTCTACTACACTAATTGTCCGCTGGTATCCCCCAGCAACGTAGACCAGGAGATTGGTTGGGTGAAGGAAGAGTTCAAGAAGATCAACATCGCCTACAAGTTCCTTCGTTCGACCCGCGAAAATGACTGGTATCCACACTACGTTCACAATCTTGACAACTTGATGCGTTATGGAGGCTGTTTCCCTGCCATCCATGTCAATGCTGACATCCGTCGCACCCGCCTCATTGGTACAACACACGTCTACGAAGGCGGCTGTATGCTGGTTCGCTCCAGGGATCCGATCTACCGCATGAAGGACTTGAAAGGCAAAAAGATTGGCCTATCGAAGAGTCTGAACGTTATTAAGAATGACTGGTGGCGCGTCCAGGAAGAGCAGGGCATCGAGCTGATGCTCATGTTGAACGACATGACCCGCGACGACGTGGAGATCGTGGAGTTCCCCTATCCGGACGACTGGTACGACAATCCCGCCATGCTCACCCCGATGGAGAACCCATCTGAGCTGTGGCTCAAGCGCGATCACAAGCATGACCTGGCTTTCAGACCATTGGAGACAGCACTGCTTAAAGGCGTTGTGGATGCCATCTATACCCAGAGTAAGGTCTTCCAGCATATCCAGGAGCAGACGGGCGATCTCAAGGCCATCGAGAACCTGGCAAATTATCCGGATTGGACTATTCAAGGGGCGAATGTGCCGGCTACCTGCACGGTCAGCGACGTGGCGTGTGAACAGCATCCAGAGCTGGTCGTCACTCTGCTCAAGGGTCTCATCAAGGTAGGGCGCTGGGCAAACGAGCATAAACACGCCGCAGCAGCCATTCTCGACAAGCAAACCTACTACCTGGATGTTGAGGATACTTACCGGGGTATTGAAAACTTGGACATGGTACCAGTTCTATCACCCTATAACCTGCAAGCCCTGCAGATCAACAAGGATTTCATGTTGAGTCACGGCTACATCGAGCATGATTTTGATGTATTTGAATGGGCTGCGCCTGAATTCCTGGAGAAGGCAGCTGCAGAGGTTCTCGAAGAAGAGTGGAAGAAGCGCACCATGGCTAAGCTACCCGCGCCGGCTACGCTCGAGGAATCGATGACACTGCGCCTGGGGTAATAATATATAAAGAGTAGATTGAGTGGTCCTTTCACTCAATCACTCAATTTCTTTGACGATGGTGGGTTGATCCGACTCCCTGATCAGATCAGTCCACTCATTTAGTTGTGGATTCGACACCTTTTGGTTTATTCGGCAGATTTATGGTGAGAACTTTTTCCTGGCAATTCTGCCTGCAGGAAAAGCAAGGTTTCTGAAAAGGAGATTTATCTATGACCTATCAAGAAATATCCACCCCTCATTCAAGCCACCAGGTGCTTGAAGAAAAACTGACCAGCCTGGGCCTATACATAACTGCTCGGGAAGCTTACGAAATGTGGAAGACAAACCCCGAGCAGATAAAGCTGCTTGATGTTCGCACCTTCGAAGAGTACGTATTGATCGGCCATGCCGAGATGGCGGTAAATGTTCCGCTGGCTTTCCCGACGTATAATTGGGACATCAACAAGGGAAACTATTCCGTTGTGGTCAATAAGGATTTCATTGCCCATGTGCAAGCGCATTTCAAGCCGGAGGATACCATCCTGGTGATGTGCCGGTCCGGTGGACGCAGCGCAATGGCGGTTAATGCGCTTGCTAAGGCAGGCTTCACCAAAGTACACAACATCATCGATGGCTTCGAAGGGGATAAAGTGGAAGATCCTGAAAGTGTCTTTCACGGGCAACGGGTACGCAATGGCTGGAAAAACTCTGCCCCATGGACCTACAAGCTCGACCACAACCTGGTCTGGCTTCCCAGTGATGCTGAGCTGAAAATATTACTAGATACCCTAGAGGTATGAAAGCGACCAGGGACCGCGATTTTTATCAAGCCGTGCAAGCCTCGATAGGGCTTGCACGGTGTTATATAAACATAACCCATTCTGTGTAAGGCGGAAGTGAAAGAGGTGACCTATGACGATCAATGATTTCTTTTCAGCGATGGCAGGCATATCAGGCCTGCTTTTTGTTGTGACTAGCATGTTAGCGATGAGTCTTAGCCTGAGCGTTCAGCAGATGACCCAACCGCTTAAGAATATTCGCCTCGTCATCCTGGCGCTGCTGGCGAACTTCGTGCTGGTGCCGCTGCTAGCATATGCCATTATAAAAATTATACCCATGGACCAATCCCTGCAGATTGGGGTGATCTTACTGGGGACTGCCGCCGGAGCGCCCTTTATTCCCAAGCTTGTGCAAGGTGCCAAAGGGAATGTAGCGTACGCAGTTGGGCTGATGTTCCTGATCATGGTGGTCACCATCTTCTACCTGCCCATTATCCTGCCTGTGCTACTGCCTGGTGTTGAGATTAACCCATGGGATATCGCCAAATCATTAATCGTGACCATGCTGATCCCGCTCGTGATTGGCATGCTGATCAAGTCACATTCACCCGATGTGGCAGATCATTGGGCACCGGTAATGCAGAAGATCTCCAGCCTATCGATCCTCATCTTGCTGGTGGTAGGACTGGGATTGAACATCTCCAATATTATCGGCTTTATCGGCACGCGGGGGATTGGGGCGATGATCATTCTAATCTTAGGAGCCCTGCTGATCGGCTTGTTGTTCGGCGGGCGTGATCCGGGAGTGCGCAGCGCCATGGGATTGAGTACCGCCAATCGCAATGGTGCTGCCGCCCTTCTGATCGCCACACAGAACTTCTCCGGAACGAACACCCTGCCGTTTGTGCTGGTAGGGACCGTGCTTATGCTGCTTATCCTCTTACCGGTCGCAAAACGAATGGGTGCAAGTAAAGAGGCTGCCGATCCAACATCACCAAAGCAGGATCTTAGTAGCGTGGGTTAGGGTTAATAATTACTACCGACCTAAGGTTGTCGTTGATATTTCTTACACGAAGGATGAGCACACATCGTGTGACCAATTTAGACTAGTTTATAATGTATCTACAGGATAGGAATAACAAGAAATAGAAAGAAGGTGACCCATCAAAAACTCAACACCTAATACAAACGGCATAACCCAATTCATCCCCGGCCTCGGCTTATTTCGAAACCTGAACGCTACGTTGTTGCGTACTGAGTTCATTGTAGCTATCACGGTGTTTGCGGTGTTGGTGCCATCCTCGATGGCTTACGGTGACCTTGCTGGCGTTACCCCCGTCGCTGGCTTATATGTCGCCCTGGGTGCCATGCTGATGTATGCACTTTTTGGCACATCAAAACAGGTAATCACCGGACCAGAAGCCACCACCGCCATCCTCACCGCGGCAGCCGTTGCACCATTGGCTGCCGGCGATCCAGTCCGTTATGCAGCCCTGGCTGCGATGACTGCCATCCTTGTGGGCATCATCGCTCTGCTCGCCCGTATAGCCAGGTTAGGGTTCATCACTGACTTTTTGTCCAAACCTATCCTCGTCGGCTATATCTTCGGTGCGACCCTGATCGTGATCGGCAGCCAGCTGGGTAAGATATTTGGTATCACGCTCGAAAGCGACCAATTCTTCCGGCAAGTGGTGGAGCTCATCAGTCGCCTCGACGAAACCCACCTGCTCACCTTCATTATTGGGATTGTCTGCATGGCAGGGTTGTTTATTATGCGGCGTATCAGTCAGAAACTACCCGGCCCGCTCATTATCGTCATTGGAACAATAATCCTCTCTACGGTACTCGATTGGCAGGCAAAGGGTGTGGCAGTGGTAGGTGAAGTACCCGCTGGATTACCCCGGATAACCATTCCAGCAGTCAGTTTTCAAGATATCCTTGCCCTTCTACCGGCCGCGATTGCCCTCATGATTTTGATCTATGCCGATGAAATCCTGACTGCACGCGTTTTCGCTGCCAAACATGGTCAAAAGATAGATTCTAACCAGGAATTTGTGGCTATCGGAACGGCTAATATCAGCGCTGGTTTCCTGACCGGTTTCCCAGCTGCGCTCAGTGCTTCGCGTACAGCGGTCAATGACCAGATGGGCGGAAAAACACAATGGGTTGGGATTTTCGCAGCCGCGCTTACCGTCATATTCCTGCTTTTTCTAACCCCTCTGCTGGCACCATTGCCCACCGTGGCGTTGGGGGCGATCATTATCGTTGCTTCCATCGGTTTAATTGACATACCTGCCTTTCGTTACTTACGCAAGGTGAGAAGTGTTGAGTTTTGGCTGGCAGTGGTGACTGCATTCGGAGTGCTCACGGTCGGCGTCTTACAGGGCATTCTCGTAGCTGTAGTGCTCTCGCTGGTCAATGTCATTTTCCACATTTCACGACCCCATGATGCGCTTCTGGATGAATTGGATGTGAGCGGAGGAACTATTTATCGCGCGGTTCCTGATAAGGAGACGGTATTAACTGAACCAGGCTTAATTGTTTATCGTTTTGACGCACCGCTCGTGTTTCCGAATGTGGCGTTTTTCACCGAGCGAATAGACGGACTCGTCACCGAGGCTGGACCAGGATTGAAGTGCGTCATATTCGATGCAGAAGCGGTGAGTGATTTCGATTCAACAGCTGCTGAGGCATTGGAGACCCTGGATGCGGATTTGGAACGGCGAAAAGTTGAATTGTGGATTGCGCGGGCGAACGCACCCCTGCGTGACCTGCTCAAGGCGACTGGCTTAACCGCTAAAATCGGTGAAGATAATATCCATCCGTCGGTGCGTGCGGCGGTGGAGGCTTATCGGGTTCGCTTCGGCAGCGCATAGCACCACGAATGAAACGGTTTTTCAGAATCAGACGCGCCACCGAAGAGTAGTTGCCAGCCTGGCTCGAGCCACCGCGCCCACCGGATGGTGCGCCAAATGTGCTCTTCTGGTGCTGGATGATGTCGGTTTTGGTCGGCTATAGAGTCTCGGCAGGCCGGTTGTGGATGGCAAGAGACACTCCAGATGCTTCCCCAGCCTGCATAGACGAGAACACGTGAAAGTATAGTTCGAATGTCATGCTGGTTTTTGATTGAACCAGGCATTTGTTCATCACGATTGGTGCAACACGATTAGTGAGCATCAGCGAGGCTAACGTGTGCCTCAGATCATGAAAGTATATCAGGAGGGTTATAAGCTGGTAAAACAAACGAATGAAGAAAATAATCTAGAAAATTCGGGTGGATTGAACAGCAGTAGTATCGGTTTGATATCCTTTTCGATCGGTGCAATACTGGGGGCGCTGATTTCGCTCGTTTTTTCACACTTTTAACCAGATCAAATCATCATTCCGACGGGGACAACTTGCAACCCAGGCTGTTATGGGGAGCGGACCAAACAGGAGTGAGATAAATACTTTCGAAATCACTTCGCCTGCCGAGCATCCGTCTGGTATTCAGGCGAATAGTGCAATCGCTCCCCTACAGATAGACAAGATCAGCCCTGGTCAAAAATCCATCAACCAAGGAAGGCAGGAAAATGTTATTACCACTCCAGGTGATTCTTCACCAATGACCAAGTCGGATAAATTGAGAAAAAAGGCTGCAATAGCACCTGCCAATCAGGTGCAATTACCTGCCAGTAAACGCTGGAGTACTCCCACCCGCTACATTATGGGTGTGTTCCTATTCCTGGGCTTGTTGGCTGTGTTGTGGATTGGCAGGAGTGTCATTCCTATACTAGTTGCCGCTGCACTCCTGGCGCTCTTTGTTGATCCTTTGGTAGGGCTTTTTATCCGCCGGTTCAAAATGAAAAAGGGATTGGCTGTTACCTTGACCTATTTACTGGTGATTAGTTTGTTGCTGCTTATCCCTATTCTTGCTATCCCATCGCTGGTGAACGCAGTTAATTTTGTCCTGCACTTCGACACTCAGCTGTTGTTCAGGCGATTGGGTGAGGTTATACAGTCTATATCCTCCGCCATTCAAACCAACCCCACTTTGACTGCAATTGTTCAACCTTTGTTGGATTCCCTGTCCACCAAGGTCAATACTTGGGCTGCTGCTACTCAAGCCGGAACGCCAACCTTCAACCTATCTGTTGAAGAATTAGCCAGCCGGTTTGGTCAGGCGCTGGGTTCCCTGTCAAGAATTTTAGGACCAACCGTTTCGTTCCTGGCATCTTTGTTCTTAACGCTGCTGATTTCCTTGCAGATGACCCTCACTGCAGATGGAATGAAGAACTGGTATGCCGACCTGATCCCTACAGGTTATGGACCAGAATTAGCCATGATGATGCAGAAAATTCGCCGGACCTGGGTTGGCTTCCTGCGCGGGCAGATGTCACTCATGCTGCTCATTGGCGTGGTCACCTGGCTTGGAGCCACAATCCTCGGGCTTCCCCAGGCGCTTTTGCTGGGTGTGATTGCCGGAGTCATGGAGCTAATCCCCAATATTGGACCCACTCTGGCGGTAGTTCCTGCAGTTTTGTTAGCCTTGTTGGTGGGATCCACCTACCTGCCGGTGAGTAACCTGGTTTTTGCACTGATTGTTGTTGGTTTTTATGTCATTGTCCAGCTGGTGGAAAATCAATTAATTGTTCCCAATATCATGGGTGATGCTGTTGATCTGCCTCCCCTGGTGGTTTTAATCGGGACCATCGCGGGTGCCGGGGCGTTTGGGATATTGGGGGCGCTGCTTGCCACCCCGGTAATTGCTACTGGGAACCTGGTTTTTAGATATATCTACAGAAAGATTCTTGAGGAACAGCCTGAGCCGCCACCGGTCGAAGAGAAGGTCGGCGTTTTGGATTCCATTCGAGGATTTCTGTCCCGTATACGTCTGCCTTCCGCCAAAGGTAGGCAGACCAACCCTGCTCAACCCATCCAGGAGAAGAAATAGACTCACAGCCAGGCGGATTAGATCGAGTCGGCGATACCTGGAAGTTGAATACCAGGCTGATCATATTTCACAAATCTTGATTTAATAGTATTTTCGCATCAAAATGGACACAACTAAAGGTTGCCTTCAGTGATTTGATTCTCCAATCATTTTTCAAACGTCCATTACTCACGGCAAAAGTAACAAGAAAATAATTAAGGTAAAATATTGCTCAGAGAGTTATATCAACTGGATGACTGATCATGATCTAATCCTTCTGCAGACCAAGCTGCATCGGCCACTGATTCCAAGGGGCTTGATAGATCGTCCGCGGTTATTCGAGCAACTTAATAGTGCGATTGACTACCCACTGACCTTGATCTGTGCAGCAGCTGGATACGGTAAAACTACCCTGGTATGCTCCTGGCTTAATCATATTGCTGTTGAACGAAGTGGTGAGTTATCTTCCTTACCTTCAGCCTGGCTCTCTTTGGATGAAGAAGAAAGCGACCTCAGCCTATTTTTGCGTTATTTTGTTGCCGCAGTACGTACGATTTTTTCGAATGCATGTGAAGAGACCCTGATGTTACTTCAGGCAAGTCGGCAACCCCCACAAGCTGTCATCTACACAACGTTATGTAACGACCTGGATAAACTTCCTGGAGAAATTCTACTAGTAATGGATGACTACCAGTTCATCCGAGGTAAAGAGGTACATGATCTATTCGGTGAACTGGTCCGCCATTGGCCAAAACCATTGCATTTGTTGCTGATCTCACGAATTGATCCGCCCCTTCCACTCACCAGTCTACGCGCGAAGAGGAAGATCCTGGAAATACGCACCCAAGACCTGCGTTTTTCCGAGCAGGAGACTTCTACCTATCTGGATCAGGCGCAGTTTTTTCATTTGAACGCGCACACCTTGGACCTTGTGAATGAACGCTTCGAAGGCTGGCCAGCCGGTCTGCATCTGGCTGCTCTTTCTTTACGTTCCACAGGTAGCCAAGAAACCGTTCAACTGGCTTTATCAAGTGAGGACGCCAATATAACCGGATACCTGTTGGATGAGGTTCTGGCTCACCAATATCCGGCGATCCACTCATTTTTATTGAGGACCTCTATCCTGGATCGTTTTTGCGCTTCACTGTGTGAAGCCGTCATTGGAGAGATCGATACGATATGGAACGTGCGCGCTTGCCTGGACTGGATCGAACACTCCGAGCTGTTCCTTTCACCCCTTGACAGCCGCCGGGAATGGTACCGCTACCACCACTTATTCCAGGAATTGCTGCAGCAGAGATTATCCATTGAAATTTCACCTGACCAGGTGAAAAACCTGCATCGCCGGGCATCAGCCTGGTTCGAAGAACACGGACTGTTGGATGAAGCCTTACACCATGCCCAGGCAGCTGGAGATTTTAACCTGGCTGCCCGTCAGATGAGTGCTGGCTTGCGTGATGTGATCAACCGCGAGGACCGACTGACCCTAGAACGCTGGATACGCATATTACCTGAAGAGATGATCCAACGACAGCCGCAGCTATTGATGATCAGGGCTTGGGCGTTCCAGTTCTCATGGAGATTAGACCTGCAGGCGCAGGTGATCAAGCAGATCGAAAACTTAGTAGATGCAGATGATGGTACCTCGTTGCCGGCGGATGACCTTCAGCTCCTACAGGCGCAAATCCTCCTCTTGAAAGCTCAGCAGGCATATTTAGGTAACCAGCCGAGATTGACGATCGATTTTTGCAATCAGGCATTAGCGCTCCTGCCCTTATCGTGGACATTTGGGCGCGGTGCAGCGATGCTTTTCCTGGGCTTTTCTATGCAAGCCAGCGGCCAGGCCCAAACCGCCGAACAATTGTTGCTCAATGCCTATGAGTCTTACGGTGATAAGACCGATACCTATGCCCTGTTAGTGTTGGACTCTCTCTGCTTCATTTATATATATACCGGTCAGCTTGAACAGACCAGGCAAATTGCCCAGGTTCTAGTCCGAGGAGCTACCCACAGTGGGATTGCCTTCATGCGGTACCTGGGAATCTGGTACCTCGGCTTGGTGTGCTATCAATTCAATGAGCTGGAAGCTGCCGCGCATTACTTTACCCAGATCGTCGAAAACCGATATATCGTTCAGATAACTACTTATCGTGATGCAGTTACAGGCCTGGCGTTGATCTATCAAATCCTTGGGCAGAGTTCTGAAGCTGAGCAGATGTTGGATTCTGTCAGCCAGTATGACCTGGAGCAGAGGGGGAGCGAAGATATCCGGACACGCTCCTTGCGGGCCAGGTTATTACTCATGCAAGGTGACATAGAACGGGCCGGCCAATGGGCTGACACATTAACCGATCCGCCACCAAACCAGCCTCTATTGTGGCTTGAAGAACCGCAGGTGACTCGAGCGAACATATTGGTAGCCAGAGGCAAAGATGCTGACCTGCGTTTGGCAACCGAAATTTTGGATGCCTTGGAAGATATTACAAATCGAACCTTTAACACGCGTTATAAGATTGTTATTCTATCGCTACGCGCCCTGGTGTTAGATGCCGAGGGGAAAACCGACCAGGCTAATGCTGCATTAGTTCAGGCGCTAGAACTCGGAAAACCGGGCGGTTTCATACGAGTTTTCGTCGACCTGGGTAAATCCATGCGAGCGATTCTCCAGCGGCTCGTCAGTCAAGGTCACTTGGTGGAGACCATAAATCGCATTCTGGCGGCATTTCCGGATAACAGTAGAAGTTCGAATGGTAGTGAAATACTCGATATGCGAGCAGGGCGTCCATCTGTTGAAACTTCGACAATGATCGATCCGCTGACCCGCAGAGAGCTTGAGGTTTTGACCTTATTACGAGGGCCATCAAGTATCAAGGAAATTGCACAAAAATTAAATATCTCATATTCGACCGCCAAAGAATACACGATTAATATCTACGGTAAGCTGGGCGTTAACCGGCGATGGGACGCTGTTGCCAGAGCAGAAGAATTAAATCTTCTTCCCCCACGCTGAACATCTTTCACTTTTGTAAATTCGAAATTTTTTTCATCCCTCCTTAATCACATCTAAAACCCTCCTTAAGGTGGTTTATTTACGCGGGAAAATCACCTATCATCTATTTATGGAGACTACACTACATCAGATTGCTATCCCTTTCGACCGCCCGGCAACTTACCAAATAAATGTCCAAGGAAGGATCGATCCAGATTGGTCTGACCGCCTGGCAGGCTTGCAGATCAGCAATTCTGTAGAGCAGGCCGCCCCCCCAATTACAAGATTGTATGGAAAAGTAAGTGATCAGGCTGCCCTGCTCGGAGTGCTGAACTCATTGTATGAGCTGCATCTGCCCATTATTTCAGTGTTTGTCCAGCCGGACCCAGATGCATAGGGAAGTTTGATAGTTAGATAATCTCTCGAGAAAACGGAATTTAAATTCCTAACAGATAAGGAGCAAACAGAATAAAATCACATCCCACTGACTCACCCAATTTATCTTTACGGAAGTGCCTGGTTATTCCTGGCAGTAGCAGTGTCTATTGACGAGATGCCTCATAGGAGCCGCTAATATAGTAGCCCGTAATATCGGCGATCTGAGCGGGTATGAGACTACCATCACTATAGTTCTTCGACCATAAAACTATATTTAAGGAGAAAAATAAAATGCCGTGTCTATTTGCACTATTTGCTGGAATTTTCCCACGTTTAGCAGATATCTTCATCTGGATTGCCCGTCCAACCATGTTCATGAACGCATTCAATGATAAATGGTGGTGGGCAGTTCTCGGGATCATCTTCCTGCCATTTACCACGCTGATGTATGCCATCATGTCGTGGGGCGGGTCAAGGGTAACAGGTTGGGATTGGTTGTGGATCATCCTGGCAGTATTCCTTGATCTTTCGCATTATGCCCACACTGCCTACAACAATAAGGAAGCCATCCCAGGGTATACACCTGCTCCCACGCAGCCGGCAGCGTAAGACCGGTCGGGGTAAGATTTCACCCAATAGAAGTCCCGATGACTTCTTGAAGATAAATCGAGACGGAGAAAGTCTCTTTTTTATGCTGGTGAAATAGGTTGGGAGGCAGTAAGGATTGCCCTCCCAACCCAATTCACCTCACATCCATATCGGATTATATTTTTACGAAAAGGAGAAATCCAATGACATATGGTCCAGTTGATTTTCTCGCCCTTGAATTCAAGGGCAACAAGTTTACAGGTGAGATTCTTCCAGCTCTGCAAGAGCTGGTGGAAAACAAGATCGTTCGGGTGATTGATTTAGTCATCATCATGGTTCAAGATGGAAAATATCAAACACTCGAGCTGCAACAAATGGATGCCACAACGATCGCCATCTTCGACCCACTCGAGGTCGAAATTAGTGGGATGATTCAGGTCGAAGATATCGAGATGATCAGCCAGGAATTGGAAGACAATACCACCGCTGCCTTGTTGATGGTCGAAAATCTGTGGGCAATCAAATTCGGTGAAGCTGTGCTGAAGGCAGACGGCCGGATGGTGAGGCACGAACGGATCCCCTTCGAGGTCGTGAACGAAGTAATGGAGATGTTCGCCGAGGCAGAATCGTCTCAGATTAATTCCCCGAGTAATAAATAGACCAGGAGGTCAAAATGATGCGAAGAAGAATGAGAAGAAGAGCTGTAGTTGGAGCAGTCGCTACGACGGCGGTAGTTGTTGGTACAGCCGGTGCGGTCCGTCATGGTCAGCAACAGAAGTATGCGCAGCAAGATGCGCAAGCTCAGCAGCAATATGACCAGGCTTATCAGCAGGGCGCTGCCGATACGGCTGCACAGCAGCAGTATACGCCACCGCCCCCCGAATATGCAGCTCCAGTTCAGCCACCACCTGCAGATGACCTGACGACTAAACTGCAACAGCTGGCTGATCTGCACGCTTCGGGTGTTTTGACAGATGAAGAGTTCTCTGCAGCCAAGCAAAAACTGCTGGCAAGCTGATCGCCAACATAGATAAGATAATGAGTACAGTTAGTTAGAGCCAGCATCACAGGGCTAACTTACTGTGCGATGATTGTATGCCTGTTTAAAGTAAATGAAAGAGAATGTGGCGATGATTAAAAAATTTCAACCTGTGACTTTGCTTGCAGCTCTCGGTATCGTTCTCCTGCTCGCTGCCTGCACGCAAGCGGTTACGCCAACGTCAGATAATTCTATCCAGGATATTGTTTGGCAGTGGGTGAGTGCAACCAATAAAACGACGGGCGTGGTTACTACTGTGACCAACCCAGAAAATTATTCGATCACCTTTAATACTGACGGCACACTGGTTGGTAAAGCTGATTGCAACAATTTCAATGGAACCTACTCGCAAGAGAACGGTTTTTCTATCAAAATAGGTGCCTCAACAATGGCCTACTGTGGTGACACATCTTTGGACCAACAATATCTGGAGCTGTTGGCTAATGTAGCCGCTGGCGGCCCAGATAGTGAAGGCGGTTTGGCACTGGAAACTGCTGGTGGCGAGCAGCGCATGGTTTTCAAAGATGGAGGCCCCGCGTCGAAATGAACGCATCGTTATCACCCCTTCCGACGAGCTAGAACATCGTTCGGAGCTGAATCAGGAGATAACGGAGTATGAGGTAGAGAGATGTTTTTTCAAATTAGTGCATGGCTTACACCGATAAATACGGGCACTTGCCCCCAATCATTAAAAGCAATAAGAGAACAAGATGACAAATAATGATCCTATGTCCCTGCCGGTTCCCGCATTTTTAGGTGGAACAAAGGCGATCACCCTGACTCCAGTCGTGGGTACACCGCGACGTGAGTATGCTGAGATGTTCATCCCAGGTGAAGAAGAGCTCGAAGATGGTGAGTTGCGAGTGACGGTGCTGGGGAGCGGTAATCCATGGAACACACGCGCTCAAGCTTCAGCCAGCGTGATGATCGAGGTGGGCAACCCTGAGCGCGACATTCTGGTTTTTGATCTCGGAAGCGGTTCCACGGCAAATTACGCCAGTTTAAAACTTCCAATCAATAAGCTCAATAAAGTGTTCTTCACTCACCTGCATGCTGATCACACCGGCGATCTGATCACGCTCTCTGGTAGCTGGTCGAAAGTAGGACGGGCTGATGGACCGGTCTATGTGTGGGGTCCCAGTGGGGATGAGCCTCGCCTGGGCACGAAGCACTTTGTCGAAGGAATCGAGCAAGCACTTGCCTGGGACACCGCGGCTGGGCATGGCGCCATCAACCCGGATAGTATGAAGATTGTAGTGACCGAGTTTAACTACAGCCAGTCCCAGGTAGTCTACAACGAAAATGGCGTGAAGGTGACCTCGTTCCCTGTCGTCCACGCCCTCAGCGGTGCCGTCGGCTATCGCCTCGACTTCGCCGGCCTATCGTTCGGCTTTTCGGGCGACACGCGCGCCTGCCGTCCGCTTGCACGGGCTTGCGAAGGCGTCGACTTGCTCATCCATGAGTGTTTCCCGCCTGCGGCAGCGCTGGCTGCCGCCTCGGGGCTCTCCATCGAACGGGCGACGATCGCGCTCAATGCCGCTCATACTTCGCCAAAGGCTGCCGGTAAGGTGTTTGGGCTGGTTAAGCCACGCGTGGCGGGCCTTTACCATACTTTACTATCGCCCCAAGTCATCCATATGGTCTTCTCAGAGCTTGGCAGTGTGTATAACGGTCCCGTAGTGCAGACCCAGGACCTGACAGTGTTCAATGTGACGAAGGAAGCTGTGGTCGCTCGCCAGGTAAAGCAATTTGACCAGCTGCCTCCAACCCCAGGCAAGCAGCGCGTGGCCTTTGCGCCAGTTGCTGTACCACCACCCGATTGGTGGGCAGAGGCACTCATCCCGCTTGATGATGTGTGAGATTAAAAACTAGTCAGATCATGATTGTACCAAGAACCAATAATAATCACATGAAACACTATCGAAAGGAGATGTTAAATGGCACTTAAGATTTACAAGGAAGGCACCCCATTTACAGGGGTTATTGGACGGACCACTGAAGAGTCGTCGCCAGCCTGGCCGGAGGCACCCCGCCCCCCGGAAGGCGCACCCAACGTGCTTTTCTGGGTGTTGGACGACGTCGGCTATGGGCAGTTATCCAGTTTCGGTGGGCTGGTAGAAACACCTGTGCTGGACAGCCTGGCTGCCAATGGCTTGCGCTACACCAACATGCACACCACTGCCTTGTGCTCTCCTTCGCGCGGCTGCATTTTAACCGGGCGCAATCACCATTCTATAGGGTTGGCTTCGATCACTGAGACTTCTACGGGATACCCTGGATACAATGGTATCCTGCCTTTTGATAAGGGCATGCTCAGTGAGATGCTGTTGCCGGTGGGCTATAACACTTTCTGTTTGGGGAAATGGCACCTCACACCCCCAGAACATACAACCCCTGCCGGACCCTATGATCGCTGGCCGCTCGGGCGTGGTTTTGAACGTTACTATGGTTTCTTAGGTGGCGAAACCCACCAGTGGTACCCTGAATTAGTGTATGACAACCACGAAGTCACGCAGCCCAAACTCCCAGAAGAGGGCTACCACCTGAGCATCGACCTGGCTGACAAAGCCATCGAGTTCATCCAGGATTCGCAAGTCAACGCCCCGGATAAACCCTTTTTCCTATATTACGCCACCGGTGCCGGTCACGCACCTCACCATGTGCCCAAAGAGTGGGCAGATAAGTACAAGGGTAAGTTCGACATGGGCTGGGATAAGTACCGCGAGCTGGTCCACAAGCGCCAGCTTGAGATGGGCATCCTCCCACCAGGTACCGAATTATCTGCGCATGACCCTGACGTGCCGGTTTGGGACACACTTCCCGCTCCTGCCAAGCAGTTATTCGCTCGCATGATGGAAGTCTATGCTGGATTCGTCAGCTTCACCGACTATCATTTCGGACGCATCCTTGATTTCCTGAAAGAGATCGGCGAGCTGGACAACACCCTGATCATGGTCGTCTCCGATAACGGTGCCAGCTCCGAGGGCGGACCGGTGGGCTCACTCAATGAAATGTTCTTCTTCAACAATGTCAAGGAATTACTCGAAGATAACCTCAAGATGATCGACAAGCTGGGTGGTGTTGAGACCCTCAACCACTACGCCTGGGGTTGGACCAACGCAGGAAATACCCCCTTCCGCCGCTGGAAGCGTGAGACCTACCGGGGCGGCTGTACTGATCCATTCATCGTATCCTGGCCGAATGGCATCCAGGCACATGGCGAAATTCGGACGCAGTATGCTCATATCATCGATATGGTCCCAACGGTGCTAGAAGCCATTGGTCTGGAAGCTCCCCAAACCATTCGTGGCGTGACCCAGGCGCCTATCGATGGAGTGAGCTTTGCCCACACCTTCAACCAGGCAGCAGAACCCAGCAATCACCATACCCAGTATTTTGAGATGTTCGGTCATCGCTCGATCTACCACGATGGCTGGCGTGCGGTCTGCCCCTGGCCAGGCCCGAGTTTCACCGAGGCTGCCAAGAAAGGCCGGCAATTTGGATCACCGATACCTAATGAGGTGCTGGTGGATATCGAAGCCCACGATTGGGAGCTGTACCACATTGACGAGGACTATTCCGAATGCCATAACCTGGCGGCAGAGAATCGGCCCAAAGTGATCGAAATGGTTGGGCGCTGGTGGGCTGAAGCGGGTAAGTACCAGGTGCTGCCGATCGATGGCGATGTCCGCGGCCGCCTTGTAGTAGAACGTCCGACGATCGCCAAACCAAGAAATAAGATCGTCCTGTATCCGGGAGGCTCATCAATCCCGTTTGCTGCCACTCCTAAGCTGTATAACCGTCCCTGGAGCATCACAGCGGACGTAGTGATCCCAAAGGGTGGCGCAGAGGGGGTTTTACTGGCTCAGGGTGGTCGTACAGGTGGTTATACTTTCTTTGTCAAAGATAACAGGCTCCATTTCTTGTACAACTTCCTTGGTCGCGACAAGTTCTGGGTGCATTCCAGCGAGACGATTCCGGAGGGCGAAGTTGAGCTGCGTTACGAGTTCGAGCCGACCGGGAAACCTAATCCTGCTGAAGGACTGGGAGTGCCTGCGCGTAGCCAGCTCTACATCAATCGCAAGCTGGTTGGTACCACCGACATGCCTTACTCGATCCTCTTCATCTTTGGGACGCAAGGACTGTCCTGCGGTTACGACAGCGCCGATCCTGCTGCGCCTGGAGAGTATTCAGATGAGTTCCGCTTTACCGGTACGATCAAGCGCGTCACCATCGATCTTTCCGGCGAGCTGATCCCGGACAGTGAAATGGATATGAAGATCGCCATGGCGCGACAGTAAAAAATGATGCGATCGTAGTTACTAACCCCGAAGGGTTTCCAAAAACCCTTCGGGACTTACCCAAAGGAGGTAGATAATGCTTGACCTTCCCCTAGAATATGCCTTGATTGGATTTGAGACCCCAAAATTCTCCGGCAAAATCGTTCCCGAGCTGCTTGATTTAGCGCAGCGCGGCATCGTACGCATTGTGGACATCGTCTTCATTCAGAAAGAGGAAGATGGCAGTGTACACACCCTCGAGCTCAACGATCTCGAACCTGAAATGTATGAGATGTTTGTCCCCATCGGCGAGCATGTTTCCAGCCTTTTCACGACCGATGACCTGCTTATTGCCGCTAACAAGCTCCCCAATAATTCTGCCGCGGTGTTATTCCTGTGGGAGAACCTTTGGACTGCCAGTCTCCGCCAGGCCATTCAGGATGCTGGTGGTGAATTGGTTGAACGAGCGCAGATTGCTCCCGATGTGGTGGAGCAATTCAAGCAGGAACTGGCCGCGGAATAACGCTATAATTATTAACCCTTTGAAAGGAGATAGATTTATGAGCCCAAGAAGAGGACCTAATCCTCCAGGACCAGTAGGCGGAGTTGGCCGTGGACCGAACCCCCCGGGACCCGTTGGCGGAGTTGGACGCGGACCGAACCCCCCTGGACCTGTTGGTGGGGTTGGTCGCGGACCGAACCCCCCAGGACCCGTCGGTGGGGTTGGTCGTGGACCGAACCCCCCGGGACCGGTTGGCGGAGTTGGCAGACGCAACGGCCCTGGACTTTTACGATAGCCGGAGCAACGGAACCAGTTGGAGATTCAATCTGAAATGAATCTGATAGGATTGAAAATCGCAACGGTGCAGAAGTATCTTGCTTAAAAATAGGGGGTGTGCAACTGACGATGCACACCCCCGCAAAGTTAATAAATGTAGCGGATTTTGCAAGATCGGATGGCGAAAAATGGGCGCAGACACTCATCTTAACAGGTCAAGGCTGACGACACCCCGCGCTGCAGCCATTGCCGGGATATTGTTTTCAGTATTACTCCTCACCAGCCTGATTCTCTTGCGGGTTTCTGTCCCAGCTAATCCGCAGGATGCAGGATCCTGGCTTTCCGGAAATTGGAAAACAGTCAGTCTAGCTTTAAATCTACTGCCATTCGCCGGGATCGCATTTTTGTGGTTCATCGGCGTGGTGCGAGACCGTCTGGGAAGCAGTGAAGATCGCCTGTTTGCCACTGTGTTCCTGGGCAGTGGGCTACTGTTTCTAGCCATGCTGTTCTCCTCATCAGCGGTCGCTGGCGGGATTATCAATATGTATGGTAGTAGCCCCAATAGCCTGATTTCTTCCGGGATATATACATTCGGTCGCACTTTGACTTATGAGCTCATGACTGTTTATACGATGAAAATGGCAGGTGTGTTTATGCTCTCCACCTGCACCCTGTCACTGCGTACTGGGATTTTCCCACGCTGGATGGCATACCTTGGTTTGGTACTGGCACTGCTCCTGTTGCTTACGGTCAGCTTATTTTACTGGGCCCCAATGGTATTCCCACTGTGGGTACTGCTGATCAGCGTGTACATCCTTCTGGTGAATTTAAGAAAACCAAAGGCTGAACAAGTTGTACAATAACTAAATTAATTCATGCAGCTTGAGAGCCTGAGTGATGATACTTATAAAATAGAAATAATCACCACCTTTCAAACATTTATCGAAGGAAGTTGAAGCGAATCAATTTTAGGAGGAATTCAATGGCTCAAACCAATACTTCTCCAAAACCAAAAAGCAATTCTTATACCATATTTATCTTTGTCCTGACCATTATCTCCCTGGTCGTCATGGTGGTGATGTTGATACCAGGGCTCGATGATGCAACGGTTCAGGTGCTCTCATTTTACGATAATCTGATCTGTGTCATTTTCCTGATCGACTTTTTCAATAACTTGAGGAACTCTCCCAAGAAATCCGACTACTTTATCAAGGACCGGGGCTGGTTGGATCTGCTTGGATCGATCCCTTCGCTAGGGCTTCTTACCAATGCTGGTAAATATGCCGGTCTCTTCCGCCTGGCCCGCCTGAGTCGTTTGGCTCGTATTACCCGGTTGATGCGGGGTGGTGGAAAAGAAGCGTTAGTCAAAGATGTGCTCGCAAACCGGAGTCGCTACACTGGATTTATCACCATCTTAATGACCCTCATCGTCCTGACGACTTGCAGCGTGCTTGTGTTGCAATTTGAAAGCAAATCAGCAGATGCCAATATCAAATCGGGTTGGGATGCACTCTGGTATGCCGTAGTGACCATCACTACGGTGGGGTATGGTGATTTTTATCCCAAGACAATACTGGGTAGAATCGCAGGAATGTTCATTATGTTTGCTGGCGTCGGCATCATCGGTGTACTGGCCAGCATCTTGTCCAGTATATTGGTTGGCGCGCCATCGACACCTGCAGAGGAAGAAGCACCCGTGTCAGCGCCAGCAGTCCTGGCAAATGATGAGCTGGCAGCAATTAAAAATGAGCTGGCTGAGATGCACCAGCTGTTGGAAAAAATCGCTGCCGAAAAAGATTTAAAGGAGTGAGCCAGAACTCGGTCATCTAACCAATATGAGCTGATGGAGGAGACTATGATTGACCCGCACGCAAAACTAAAATCCTATCTTCGATTGATGTTACTGGTTGCGATTTTTGGGGCTGTCAGCGCAGTGATTACTTTTATATTTATGGCCCTTGTGAACGTCATTACAGACCTGTTATGGAAACAGGCTCCAACCGCACTGGGGATAGACACTCGGTTGTTCACCTTTGTGGTATGTGCTTTTGGTGGTCTGGTGGTTGGCTTGCTGGTGAAGCTCTTCGGGGATCACAACGCTATTTTTGCTGAGCTGATGCAAGAATTTGGGAAAACTGGACGTTTTAACTATCGCCATGCACCTGGAATTGTAATAACTGCTTTTGTCTCTCTTATTTCGGGTGGCAGCCTGGGACCTGAAGCGCCTCTGGCGGACGCCTGCGGTGGGCTGGGGACATTGGCTGCGGAAAAGCTCAAGCTCGACGAGCAGGAGACGCGCACGATGGGTTACGGTGGTTTAAGTGCCATGCTCGGGGCTTTTGTCACCAATCCGTTTGGCGGAGCATTATTAAGTTTAGAGTCAGCCCAAGGCGGGACGTCGGGTGCTTTGCTATATTTCTGGACGCTCTTTCCCGCCCTGCTTGCCTCAGCGGTGGCTACAATGGTCTTTGTTGGATTATCAGGCAGTTTTATGGGTACGTTATTCTCTTTTCCAGATTATGTGCCTGTGGTTAAAGACCTGATCGTAGCTATTCCGTTCAGCATTGTGGGCGGTTTGGCAGGCGTTATCTTTATGCTTATGTTCAAATGGATACGAAAACTGATGCAGCCCATGAAGAGTCATGTTGTGTGGCGCGGGTTGATCGGCGGCTTGGGCATGGGTATCATCGGAGTGTTGTTGCCACTGACCTTGTTTTCAGGCGAAGAACAAACAGTTGAAATGATCGAACAAGCGGCTGAAATCGGCGTGATTATGCTGATCGTACTGGCACTTGCCAAAATATTTTCCACCTCCCTCCTGCTGGCAACCGGTTGGAAAGGTGGTTATCTCTTCCCAATCATGTTCGCCGGAGTCGCTCTGGGTATGGCTGGTCATCTCCTATTCCCCGCTACGCCAGTCGCGGTTACTGTGGCGGCAACACTGGCCGGGGCTCTGGTAGCCTCCTTGAAAGCCCCCTTGTTCGCCGCCCTCTTCACCCTGTCCCTGGTGCAGGCAGAAACAGCACCCGTGGTTGCAGTTGCGGTCATAATTAGTGCGTTCATGGTTGCTCTTCTAGGAATGCGTGAAGCCCGGGCACAAGCCCAGGCCCAGCTTCAGGCACAAACTGAAGCACAGAACGCGGAGATTTCATAATCAAGATGAGGTGTTATGGCTACCCAATCATTCGGAGACCAAAAAACCGCAAGTAAATTAAGTCGTTTTATACCCATCCTGGCATGGTTACCACGTTACGACCGTACCTGGCTTGTCGCTGACGTAATTGCAGGTCTGACGCTGTGGGGTCTGGTTGTTCCAGAAGGCATGGCTTATGCCGGTGTGGCTGGCTTGCCTGCCCAAGCGGGCTTATACACATTGGTGGCTTCCCTGTTCATTTATGCCTTATTCGGTTCCTCGCGCCATCTATCCGTTGGTGCAACCTCTGCCACGGCGGCTTTGATCGCTTCCACAGTAATTGCCCTGGGTGCAACCACTGCGGATATGACGACATATTATGCCTATGCTGTCATGCTGGTTCTGGTCGTCGGTGTGGTCTTCCTGGTGGCAGGTCTGGCGCGCTTGGGCTGGGTGACCCAGTTCCTGTCTAAGCCGGTCATGGATGGGTTCGTCACCGGACTGGCGGTCTTCGTTGCTGTCGGGCAGCTCAACAAGTTATTTGGGGTAGAAAAAGGCGAGGGGAATGTTTTTGAAAAGTTTTTCTATATCATCAAGCAGCTTCCGGAGGCCAATTGGGTCACCTTTGCAGTGGGAGCAGTAGCCCTGGCATTGCTTTTCTTGCTGCCACGCTGGAACAAGAAGATTCCTGCTGGATTGGTGGTGCTGTTCGCTTCCATCATTATCAGCGTTGCCTTCAAGCTGAATGAGAATTATGGAGTAGCGGTTGCAGGGGTGCTGCCACAGGGCTTGCCCTCCCTGTCACTTCCCAAAGTACCATTGAATACTATATTGGAAATGATCCTGCCTGCCATCGGTATTTTCCTTGTAGCGTACAGCGAAGCCTTGGGTGTGGCACGCGAGTTCGGCGAAAAACATCATTACGAAGTTGACGCCAATCAAGAGCTGAATGCTCACGCAGCAACAAATATAGTCAGTGGTTTGTTCGGAGGGATGATTGGTGCTGGTAGTATGTCGTGTTCGGCAGTTAAGGAGGGGCAGGAGGGCGGTCACAGATTACCAATCTTGTCGCCTGGGTCGTAACTCTGGTGACCCTGCTTTTCCTTACCCCCTTGTTTACCGACCTGCCCGAGGCGGTGTTAGCTGCCTTGATCATTCACGCCATCTGGCACATCATCGCCGATCGAAAACTGGAGAAGATACGCTTGGTGTCAAGGACAGAATTTGGGCTTGCGGTAATTACCATGTTAGGTGTGCTCTTTATTGACGTTTTACAAGGCATGCTAATCGGGCTGATCGCTTCCTTACTCCTGATCGTTTATCAATCGAGCCGGCCACACCTGGCATCACTCGGGCGTGTGCCCGGTATTCCCGGTGCATATTCTGCCTTGGACCGGCATCCTACTAGTATTGCGATTCCAGGGATCCTGATCTTCCGCCTGGATGCACCGATTTATTACGCCAACGCCCTCACCGTTCGTGAGAAAGCAAAAAAATTATTAGAAGAGACCCAACCACATCCTCATGCAGTAATCCTGGATTCCGCTGGACAGAGACTCACTGGATATTACCAGTGCAGACATGTTGAAAGGATTGCTGACTGAGCTGAAGGACCAGGGTATCGAAATCTATGTGGCTGAATTGCATGGGACAATAAAGGAATTCATTAAGAAAACAGGCCTATTGGAATTGATCGGTGAAGATCACATCTTCCCGACAGTTGATGCTGCCGTGAACTTTTTAGAAAAATCAGCTGGTTATGACGGTAATCATGCGGCTGGGTGATTAGGCTCGATAAAATCAAGGTTGAGGAGAAAGAATATTGAATGATACGCGTGGAAAGTTAGTAATCTATCTGGTTGCATTTGCCGCGGTCTTTGTGATTTTGTTTGGAATCCGCGGCTCGGCATCCATAATCAACCCGATTCTGCTGGCTGCTGTGATCACCATCACCGTTCTGCCGATCCCCGGTCGCTTGAAGGAACGCGGTTTGCCGGGTTGGCTCTCGCTTGTGCTGACCATCCTGTTGGTTGTTGTGATCTTACTGCTGGTCATTGTGACGGTCTTCTTCTCAGTCGCCAAGCTGTCTACCGAACTGCCGATATACCTGGCAGAAGGTACTGCACAGGCTACCGAGGATGTTTCTTCGACAGGGACGACGACAATACAGATAGAGGAAATAACCACATCCATAGGTCCAATCGCCCAGGGTGCAATAGCTGCTGTCTTGGATGTGTTGGTTACTTTTGGAATGGCCCTGGTGATCTTCTTTTTTATGATCAGTGCTGCCCTTGCCTTACCCACACCCTCCCGCATGGGGCTGGATCCGGGTTCGCCGATTATCAAGCGCGTGACCGAGCTCACCGAAGATGTACGTAAGTATATGACCGTGCTGACTGGGGTCAATTTTATTGTAGGTGTGACTGATTTTGTTTTTCTATCGATCCTGGGGGTAGATTATGCCCTGCTTTGGGGGATGCTGGCATGGTTCATGGGGTATATCCCATCGATCGGCTTTATCATAGCTCTGATCCCTCCAGTGTTGATGGCATACGCACAATATGGTTTACAAACGGCATTGATTGTATTAGCAGGATATATCCTTATCAATGGTGGCGTGGAGAATTTCTACAAACCCAAGGTCATGGGTCAAAAGCTATCCATCTCCCCATTGATTGTTTTTGTGGGACTGTTTATCTGGGGATACTTGTTGGGTGGGATCGGTGCCATCCTGGCAGTGCCTATGACCATGCTGGTGATTATCATCATGGAAAATTTTGAAGGCACACGCCCAATTGCAATCTTGATGCGCTACACGGGAGAGGAGAAAAAGGAAGAGAGGGAAGAGGCGGCAAAACATGTGCAGGGTTTGTGGGGGAAGGTAAAAGAAACCATTCACCCCGATAAAGAGTTCTGAGGATAAAGCCGAGTGAACCTTTCTATTCCATCGTACCAATGCCACTCCGGTCTGGATGCGTTGCGTTGGGATGTGCTACCTTGTGATGTAGCGCTGATGTTGTTGTCTGGGAAATATTTATCTGCGAATGACCATAAAACTTTCTGGCTGTGTGATAGTGGTTTGCAGTTTCATCCTGAGCCCAAATTTCCGTAAACAGCAACAGTTTATATTGAAAACTGTTATTTTGAGTGTGTTGGAAGTCCAAGGAGTAGCTTATGCGAACCCGTAAAATGAGAAGAGTAGCCGCCCGATACCGATGGGATCGTATGAAGGTGAGCTTTTGGTTCGCTCCGGTGGTGATGTCGATAGCAGCCGTCCTGCTTGCCTGGATGATGTATGAAATTGATAGTTTAATCCCCAATGAGATCTTAGCGAACAGCCACTTCATCTTATCAGGTACTCCCGGTGAAATACGCACCATGCTTATCAGCATGGCAGGCACTATCCTGGCAACCGCCGGAGTAGTTTTTACATTACTCACGCTGCCTCTTTCAACGGTTGCTGCCCAATACGGCTCGCGCTTACTGCGCGTCTTCCTGGGCGACCGCACTACACAGCTCGTCCTGGGTACGTTTGTAGCTACATTTGTTTATTGTCTGGCAGCTGCGGCATCCATTCTTCCAACGGAGGTAGAGCCGGATGGGCCTCAGCTTACTGTAACAGTTGGATTGATCTTAATGCTGGCATCTTTTGGCTCGCTTATTTTGCTTGTCCAGCACATCAGCACGATGTTACAGGCGCCAAATATAGCCGCCGCTGCAGGTGCTGAGCTGCGGGATGTGATCCTTTCAGAGATTCCAAATCAGCCCAAAACGGGAGAGGGGTTTGAAGTTGCTTCTGGTGACTCACCTTCCTTATTGGAAGAAAGAGATGGTCATGTGATACGAGTGAAACAGGCAGGATCGATACAATACATAGATCCGCAGTACCTGTTAACCCTGGCAAGTGAGCATGACCTGGTGATTCGCTTGCTGCGTAAACCGGGAAATATCGTCTGGCAAGGGACAAAGGTCGCATGTGTCTGGCCTGCCGCCAAGGTTGACGAAGACCTGGATCGTCAGATCCGGAGTGCCTTCCGGGTTGGTAATGGGCGCACCCCCACCCAGGATGTCGCTTATGCAGTCAATCAGCTGGTGGAAATGGCAGTTCGCGCCATGTCACCGGCAATCAATGATCCCTTCACTGCCATGACCTGCGTGGATTACATAGGGGAAGGATTGGCTTTGTTCATCAATCAGGGTGATAAAAGCCCCTATTATTATGATCAGAAGAACAAGCTGCGGATTATTTTGGAGCCAACCACATTCACCGAGCTGCTTGACGGTGCGTTTGATATGCTGCGACATGCCAGCTGTGATAATGCGTCGGTTTTACTGCATATGCTGGAAGCAATCGCTGACATCGGCAAAGCAGTTGACTCGGCCGATATCTACCAGCAGCTTCTGCGTCACGTAAGTCTCATCCAGAAGGAGAGTAAAGCCGGCGCATTAATTGAAGCAGACCGGGAACGAATTTCAGATTACTGTGAGAAATTGACAGAGACTTATAACCTGATGTTATCTAAATCGAGTGCATAATGGTGCAAGCGAGGAGATTCATCAGTAGTTACACGAATAATCACCAGAATAGACCATCGATCTAAAGCATCTTAGTTATTAAATGACCTTTCGAATAGGAAAACTTATTGATGAAAAGAACCAGGCAACCTAAGATTCCACAGGTAAAAACGACTTTACCGGAGTCCCGCCAGGTATTTCATCTGCTGGTTAAACCCACCGGAGCAGTGTGTAATTTGGATTGTCAGTATTGCTTCTTCCTTTCTAAGGAGGTGCTCTATCCGAACAGCCCCTTCCGTATGACAGATGATCTGCTCAAAATATACATTCGGCAGATGCTTGATTCACAGCCAACCCCCGAGGTCAGCTTTAACTGGCAAGGCGGTGAGCCTACTTTAATGGGTTTGGATTTCTTCAAGCGGTCCGTGGAGTACGCAGAAAAATATAAAAAACCGGGTCAGACGTTGCTTTATACGATCCAAACGAACGGTACAAAGATTGACGATGAATGGGCTTCGTTTTTCAAGCAGAATAATTTCCTGGTAGGTTTGAGCCTGGATGGACCGAAGGAATTGCATGATGTTTACCGGGTGAATAAGGGTGGACAGGGCAGCTTTGACCAGGTGCTGCGCGGATGGGAAATCTTGAAGCAGCATGATGTGGATGTCAACATCCTGTGTACTGTGAACGCCGCCAATGGAGATCATCCTTTGGAGGTATACCACTTCCTCCGTGATGAGCTCAAGGTGCAGTACATGCAGTTCATCCCCATTGTGGAGAGAGCGACAGCGGAAATGCTGGCATTGGCGAACCACGGCTGGAGCGAGCATCACGGCACTGAGCGACCTTTATACACGCAAAATGGAGACCTGGTTACAGAACGTTCTGTCAAACCCGATCAATTCGGAAGTTTCTTGATCGCCATTTTTGATGAGTGGATCAAGAGCGATGTTGGTAAGGTATTTGTGCAGTCCTTTGACGTTGCTCTAGCGAATTGGCTAGGTCAACCCAGCCTGTGTATCTTTCAGCGTACCTGCGGTGAGTCACTGGTTCTGGAGCATAACGGTGATCTCTACTCTTGTGACCACTTTGTTGAGCCGGCTTTCTTGCTGGGTAATATTAAGCAGACCCACATGGTCGATTTGGTGTCTTCTGACCAGCAATATAAATTTGGTCAGAATAAATATGACTCGCTTCCACAGTATTGCCGGGAGTGTGAAGTGCTGTTCGCCTGCTATGGGGAATGCCCGCGCAATCGCTTCACCCACACGCCGAATGGAGAGCCAGGCTTGAATTACCTCTGTACGAGTTATAAACAATTCTTCAGCCACATCGATCAACCCATGCGCCTGATGGCACAGCTGCTGCGCAGTGGGCATTACGCTGACGAAATAATGAGCATACCGGCTAAATGATGAAACACAGGCACTATGATTTAAGCCCGGTAAAGATGGAAATCGAGAACAGGAGACAGTAAATGGCAACCCGTGAACCCCCAATCGTATGGTCTACCCCTGCCCGTTACCTGGCAATTATCTTACTGCTTATCACCCTCTTGGTGATGGTTATTTTCATCAAACCGGTTTTCACTACAGTTGGGCTTGGTTTCGTTTTTGCACTCATCTTCTATGCCCCCATCAGGTGGATGAGCAGATTATTCAAAGGCAGATACGGACTGGCAACCATTGTGTTTTGCCTGCTGGTCGCTATCGTGATCATCTTGATTATCCTCTTGGGAGTACGCTATCTCGTCGACAATGGTAACAGCTTGCATGAACAGCTTTCAGCTACAATCAATTCATTCACGCTTCCGGACACCATCCCCGCACCGATTACGAGTGCAATCCAGCAATTTGCTGCCTGGTACCGCGATGCTCTAGCAAGTCTGATCATAGGCGTCGCTGGTTTTATCGGTCTTGTTTTCGTGGCGTTATTTTTCTCTGCTTTGCTTCTGATTAATCTAAATCAGGCGCGTGGCGGTTTAGTAAAGGTGATTCCCGACTTGCATCAAAATGAAATGCAACGAATTCTCAATAATCTCGATGGGGTTTGGGCGGGATATATGACCGCCCAGATTATTTACGCCACTGTCCTGGCGATTGCCTCCTGGATCGAATATTCGCTGCTTGGTGTTCCCTATCCCGTTCTTTTGGCTATTTTGACTGGTTTGCTGACTTTAATCCCCTCCATCGGTGGGTGGATTTCGAATATTCTCGTGGACATCCCGTGTTTATTGTTAGGTTCCACAAAATTTCCAGAGATGTCCAACCTCACTTTCACCATAATCGTCGCTCTGATCAATATAGTGATCACCCAGGTTTCTTATAACTTTATTGCCCTTCCAGTGGTCAGTAAATATGTTCGACTACCCGTGGCATTGGTATTTGTCACTGTACTGGCAGGTGTAGCAACGGGGAATATCTTGCTCGCCTTCCTGATCGTACCCATATTGAGTACGATCACCATTGTGGGAGGTTACCTGCTTTCGAAAGTCGTTAAGCGGGATATTGGGACGGGTATAGTAGTTGATGATAGTAAAAAAGCTGGATTCTTCAGCCAGCTGCTGTCTGCAAAAGAACCACAAACAAAACCAGCGGATTGACAGGAGTGCAAGGGTTCGATGTTGAGTTAATATCTAATATTCACCGATTATTGCATTTGAAAGGCTAAAAGGATGTAATGAAGATCAAAAAATCTAATTTACCTAATGATCTCGTCGCTGGATTGACCTTCGCCCTGGTGAATATTCCTCAGTCCATGGCGCATGCCCTGCTGGCGGCGGTAAATCCAGTCTATGGCCTGTACACACTCATGCTAGCAACACCCATCGGGGCTATATTTACCAGTGCAATATTCATGAATATATCGACGACCAGCGCATTGGCAGTGGCGGCTGGTGATACGATGATTACTTATCCTGAAAGTTCAAAGCTAACCGTCCTGGTGACCCTGGTAATCATGATCGGTGTTTTCCAGGTGCTGATGGGGGTATTCCGCCTGGGTTGGATCACGCGCTTTATCCCATTCTCGGTAATGACCGGTTTCATGACCGGGGTTGCGGTGATGATCATCATAGGTCAGCTCGGTGATTTCACCGGTTATTACAGCCCTTATTCTGGCAAACTTGTCCAACTGGCAGATTTAATAGTGCACTGGCAATCGATCGTATGGTCAACCTTAGCGATCGGGCTTTTAACCATCCTGCTGATCTATGGTCTGGGGAAGACACGCCTCTCTAAGTTTTCGCTAATCCTCTCCCTGGTGATAGCTTCAGGCGTAGCTGTACTGCTGAATTACGCCTTTGCCACTGACATAAAGCTGGTAATAGATATTGCCGAAGTGCCACGTTCCCTTCCCAGCCTGGTATTACCATCCCCGGCGCTCATCGCTGCCTTGATCATTCCAGCGATCGCAGTGGGTATCATCGGTCTTGTGCAAGGAGCAGGCGTTAGCCAGACGTTTCCCAACCCGGATGGCAAATTCTCGAATGTATCACGTGATTTTTTGGGTCAAGGCGCTGCTAATATAGCCGCAGGCTTCTTTGGCGGTATCCCTGCGGGAGGGTCCAGCTCGGGTTCAGCGCTCATGGTAAGTGCAGGCGCCCGTTCCCGCTGGGCAAACATCTTTGGCGGTATAGCCGTTGCCCTGGTGGTTTTGTTGTTTGCCAACGTGGTTGAGCTGGTAGCGATGCCTGCCCTGGCCGGGTTGGTGATTGTGGCGGGTGTACAGATGATCAATATGAATTCCATCCAAACCGTGTGGCAGACGAATAACGTTTCTCGATGGATTATGTTGATCACTTTGGGCTCAACTCTGGTTATGCCCCTGCAGTATGCAGTTTTATTGGGCGTGGCGATCTCAATCCTGCTTTTTGTTTTCCAGCAGTCGAATAAGATTCGGGTCGTTGAATGGGTTCTAGGAGAAACTGGTTGGCCGGTCGAACGACCTGCGCCGAAGAAATTAAAATCTGGAAAAGTGACCGTGCTGTTTGTTTATGGAAATCTTTTTTATGCTGCCGCTGATACCTTTGAAAAAGGCCTACCCGCGGTTGAAACCGCCAGACGTTCGGTTGTGATCTTACTATTGCGCGGTTATGAAGATATTGGCAGTACCGTGGCTGAAGTATTACGGCGATATACCCAAGCCTTGCAAGACAATCAAGGCAAGTTGATCCTGGCAGGAGTATCGAAGGTCTTACGTGCTCAACTCCAGCGCACAGGGATGCTGGAGCTAATCGGCAAGGAAAACATCTTCCCAGAGACTAAAACCATCGGCGAATCTGGAAATGCTGCTTTCAAAGCAGCGAATGATTGGCTATCAGAAGAATCAGCAGACAAAGCCGACAAATAAGAGCAGAAAATTTATGTAAGAGGTGATACATGGAAAATGCTAAACCCCGAAAGCCCTCGGTTGCGTCAGACCTGATCGCGGGTTTAACCGCCAGTATCGCAGGCATCCCGGATGGCCTGGCATCAGGAGTTCTGGCAGGGGTTAACCCAATAAATGGTCTTTATAGCCTGATGATTGGAACACCCATCGCGGCTTTGTTTACCGGTTCAGCTTTTATGACCGTCCAGACTACCAGTGCCATGTGCATCACCATCGGAACTGTAATGGCTGGCTATCAGGGTGAGCAGATGATTCCAGCGCTGGCAACGATTGCGCTGGTTGTGGGCATTATTCAGCTTTTTGCTGGTGTTCTGCGCCTTGGATTTCTGGTGCGATTTGTTTCCAATGCGGTGATGACGGGTTTCCTTAGCGGTTTAGGTGTGTTGATCATATTTAGCCAGCTGGGTGACCTGACCGGTTATTATAGTGAATATAGCAATAAGATCATCAAGGGTATTGACCTTCTATTTCACCTTAATGAGGTGGATGTTCCTACCACGACTATTGGGTTATTAGCGATTGGCTTGATCGTTGTTCTGGACCGGACGCGCTTGAGTAAATTTTCAATGCTGCTCGCGCTCCTGGTTGTTTCAATCATACCGTTTGTCCTTAACTGGGATTCAGTCGCATTGGTTGTGGATACGGCCAGCATTCCGCGTGGGCTACCCAAACCGATGATCCCGATCCCTATATTAGATATTGACCTGATCACAGCTGGTATCGCAGTAGCAATTATCGGTCTGATTCAAGGTGCTGGTATCAGCCTTGGATATAAGAATCCGGATGGAAAGTATCCCAACGTATCCAGGGACTTTGTCGGACAAGGGATCGCCAACCTGTCGGTGAGCGTCTTCCAAGGCGTGCCGGTGGGTGGATCACTCACTTCGACCGCATTAGTGGTCAGCGCAGGGGCTAAAGTCGACTAGCGAATATATTTACCGGGTTATTGGCCATTGCGGCAGTGCTGCTCTTCGCTCCAGTAATTGAAATGTTGCCTATGGCCGGTCTGGCAGCCATCCTGATCATTGCTGGGATTCAAAGCATCAATGTGCCACGTATTCAGCTGGTGTGGCAGACCAGTGTGGCGTCGCGGTTGATTATGATTGTCACGTTTGTTGCCACTCTGGCGTTGCCAGTCCAAGTCGCAGTTCTTGTCGGCGTAATAATTAGTTTTATTCTATACATTTATCGTGCAGCTGATAAATTTACAGTAATGGAGGTCGTCCCAATGGGTCGAGGGCGCTATGAGAACTCGCCCAGCACCACTAGAATTGTCGAATAATCAAGTGGTTATATTAAATCCCCGTGGAAATCTATTCTTTGCCAGTGCGGTTGAATTTGAGGAGAATTTACCGAAAATTGAAAAGGCCAAGCGACCGGTAGTACTCCTGCGACTGCGCGGAATCGATGAGATTGGCAGTACTTTCGAACGTGTCCTTGTGCGTTACTCAGATAATCTCAGAGCCAATCAGGGCAAATTGATCCTGGCAGGAGTCAGTAAATCGGTCTATATTCAGCTTCAAAACACTGGTGTTCTCGATCAGCTCGGAAAAGAAAATGTCTATCGAGCCACCTCTATTTTGGGCGATTCTGCACTAAATGCTTACCAGGATGCTTTAGCCTGGCTTGAGAAGGAAAAAGCGGTCGGTGAGGCGCAGGAAAAATCCGATAATCCTTCAGATATATCCTCATAGGTATACTGATTGGAATAATTCTCCTGGGCGGAAAATTAGAATCAATTTAACTCTGCCATTTACAAAATTGGTAGCTTGATGAATAATCGTCCTTCGCTGATTGAGTTTGTTAAAGAAATTTACCAGATCTGGGTGACCGAAAAACCCGATCAATTGGCAGCTGCACTGGCATATTTCGGGATGTTCTCTTTTGCTGCAGTGATCTATATTGCCTTTCGCATAGCCGGAATTTTTATTGATGAAGCTGCTGCTGCGGAACGATTTTACACACGTGTGGCAACAGTCTTGGGCGCGGAGACAGCAACATTTATCCAGGAATCGGTGGCTGCCTTATCATCAGCCAATACGGGCGGATCTGTGATCGTAACGATTATCAGTGTGGTCTCACTCTTGTTTGCAGCACTGGGGTTATTCCTCCAGCTGAAATATGTCCTGAACAGGGTATGGCAGGTCCCGATTATTCAGAGGGGACAAAGGTTCGCCCTTATACGCCGTTATTTCTTTGCATTTATCGTTGTCATCGCTTTAGGACTATTAATCATCCTGGGAACAGTCTTTAGCGTAGTCCTTGCCTGGTTCGGTTCTGTCGTTACCCAATATACTGGGGGGAATAACTTGATAGTTGCTCTTGAAATACTCGCCTTAATCGGCGCGAGTGTCCTGGCACATGCTTTTATTTATAAGGTGCTTCCTGATGTGAATATTTCGTGGCGCGATGTTTGGCTTGGATCGTTTGTGGCTGCTCTCCTGTTTGCTATCGGCGGGGTGGTGATTGGGTTGTACTTCAAGATTGCCGGAGTCGGCTCAGCCTTTGAGGCAGCTGGGGCGTTTGCCGTCTTGATGATCGCGATCTATTACTTCGCTCAAATATTCTTAATTGGTGCAGTGATTACCAGGGTGTACGCTCGTAGATTTGGCTCGATGCGCGCGTCAATCTCAAATGATGCAAACACAGCAAATAATCGATAAATCAAGATGCCATCAGCTAACTTGATCATATTTTCCGATAAATCGCCCAGGGATTTGTAATATCAGAGAAAATGAGATTGCCTTTCCGTACCCTCCAATTCAGGGAGCGCTGTTCATTACATCTCCTTGCGTCATGCGGTGATGAAATTTTCGTAGCATAGCAAGGGAATAAAGGTCATCTTGGACATTCGACTGATCAGGGTATCCGATCATAATACAAGTGCTTTATGCTGGGCGAAATACAAAAAAGCGATTGTGATTGGCATGCGTCATCGAACCTCACGGTGTGGATGAGCTGATGGGCAAGGGGGGAATACCCCACACTAAAATTGTCCCATCCAACGAGCCGGAAATCAGACTTCTACCGTCTGGGGTGAATGCCAGGCGCTAAATCTGTTGAAAGTGTCTGTTAGCCTCCAGGAGCAGCCTACCTCCCGCGATCTCCCACAGCCGCAAAGTACCATCCAGGGAGCCTGTAGCCAGGATCCGACTGTCCGGTGAAAAACCGATGCTAACTGCGTCATCCACTTTCAGTTGGGCTATTTCTTTGCCATCCGAGGCGTCCCACAACTGAACATAACCGGCTGGCCAGCCATACTGATCATATTTGACGTTGGCAGTAACCGTCGCCATCAGCAGCCCATCTGCTGAGTACGATACCCGGGTAAAATGCCCAACGCCTAGTTTGAACGCAGGAGTACCTTCCGGTAGCTGCCAGACCTGTATAAGGTAATCCGGAACACCATATATGGCTGCCAGGTGTTTTCCATCCGGCGAATATGCCAGGCCGTTTACCCAGCTGGTGTAACCCCCGATGCTTTTTATCAAAGCGCCATCCGGAAAGCTCCACAGGTCCAGCTGCCCATCGTAACAGCCGCTCGCCAGCTCCTTTCCATCCGGCGAGAAAGCCACGCTGGAAGGCCAGCAGGAGGTCTTTTGCACAATAGCCTGTTCCATCTCCGTCAGGCGCTCGCCGGTAGCCAGGTCCCACAGGTCTCCACCCACGGCGATGAATTTTCCGTCCCGGCTGTACGCCACATCTACGTTGTTTTGGCTAATGCTTTGCTGGCCTGAAAGCCCCTCTTTAACGGCGCCAGTCCCCAGATAACACAGGCGGAGGGAATATTCCTCCGCTGCATGCACTGCAGCCAGCGTTTTCCCGTCCGGTGAGATCGCCATGCCTGCTACCGGGTTTGTAAAGCCGTCGATATGCTTTACGGTTGAGCCATCGGCAGTATTGATAACCTGCATCGCTTCTGCCTCTACCACGGTTAAGGAGCTGCCGTCTGCCGAGTATGCCAACCAACCGGAAGGATGCTCACTCCTGGAGATGATCGCGCCATCCGCCGCTCGCCACAGCACAAGCGAGCGATCCAAACCGTCCATTTCTGTGCATGTCGGGCAGTGAAGCTTATATACGTCGCCTGCCAGGGTCTTTCCATCAGGAGAAAATAGCACCCCATCGATCTGTTTATAGTTTCCTTCAAGGATTTGTGTGCGGCGACCTTTCTGATGATCGTATAGGGAGATTTGACCATCGGCAAATAGTGCCATCAATGTGCCATCCACTGAAAACGAAGGTTGGATACCGGCAAAAGGGGCTGTTAACAGGTCGCGATCGAAATAAACAAGTCGAACGGATTTATCGTCTTCTAGCCATAACTGTCCGCTTGAGGTGAACCCCGCATTACGGGCGTCCCATTGGTTCACCTCTGTACCGCTGCGTGTCTCATATAGATGCACCTGGTTCTCGCCATACACCACTACGACTGCCAGCAGCCCATCCGGAGAGAACCGCAGCCGGTCACCGGGAAAGGTAAATATCTTTTCCTTGCTCATCAGCGACCAGACGGCTATCTCCCTGTTCGAGCTGGCAGCTGATAGCAGCGACCCATCCGCGGTGATGGATAGCTCCCAGTACCAGTCTTCCGGGTTGCCTGGCGCTACGCCCGCCTGTGCGCCGGTTGCCGGGTCCCAAAGAGTGATGGTGCCTTGCCCGCTGGTTGCCAGCAGGCTCGCATCGGGGTAGAAGGCTATGAACGGCGTCGCCGACGAGATCCACCGCAACTCTTCCAACGTGGATGCGTCATACAGGTAGATGCCTCCCGAAGTCGGGATCGCCATACACTTGCCATCCGCTGAGTAGATCGGCATGCCCTCCGGTGCATAGGCGGGGTCGGATAGAATCGCCCCCTTACCAAGCTTTGCCAGCTCGGTGACCTGGCTGGCGTTTCCCGTCTCGATCATCGTGTTTTTATCCGCTTCTGGGGTGGGACTGGCTGTTTCGACCGGCGAAGGGACAATGGTCGGCGTTGTCACCTGGTCAAGGGCTCTAGTAGTAGGTATGTGAGTCGTCTGATAGGAAGTCGGAACGGAAGTAATGGGTGGAGCTCCACTACAGGCTGTCAGGGCAAGGATCAGGATCATTCCGAGTAAACTATGGTTTCGCATTGGCTGAATAACCTAAGACAAAATTATATTACCTTATTGGAGAGGCTTTTTTTGCGTTAACCAACTAGATGTAAATATAAAGACTTTTATTGAGCCGGAAAGGTTCCACTAAATTCATAAATAAAAAAGATGACATCCTGGCAGCTAGCGCTTATGGTTTTACCAGTAAGAATGCGGCGCCGGATAATCTATTGCTCATCCTTCCCAGGATACCGTGATTTGACAGACCTTTGTAAGGGTTATCCAGGATAATTGGGGCTGTTAAAGGGCTGAGTGTTAAACAAATTAATAGATGGGTGACATTTCCAGGTAAAATATAAGGAGGCGCACCATTCACAATTTTCATGAATGGGGATATCTCGCACGAGCACCCAACCGGATGCAGGTATAAATTAGAAAAAAAGAGAGGAGGATTATGCGAGGAAGGCGAGAAGAACGCCAGGATGACCGCCAGCTCGGACGACCGGGTGGCGGGAGTAACCATTACCAAATGCGCCAGAAAATGGTGGCGATCGGTGATGATTTCTGGATCGAGAACGATAAGGGTCAGAAAGTGCACAAATATGGATGCCAGAAACTGGTTTCTATAAGAAGAATTCATAAAAAAAATATATAGGAGAGAAGAAAATGCCTTGTCTATTTGCACTGTTTGCTGGAATGTTTCCTCGTATCGCGGATATATTTATCTGGATTGCTCGTCCCACGATGATGATGAACGCCTTCAATGATAAATGGTGGTGGGCAGTACTTGGGATCATCTTCCTGCCCTTCACCACATTGATGTACATCATTCTTTGGAGTCCCGGACTTGGCATATACGGCTGGGACTGGTTCTGGCTTATCCTGGCAGTGTTCCTTGATCTAGGACATTACGGTCATACAGCCTACAACAACCGCAATGCCATCCCTGGTTACACTGCACCTCCAGCTCAACCGGCTGCATAATCACGCCGCGGACGACAGGCTGACCGACATCAGTCATTGAATCGATAAGAGGACAGATCGAGGTGGAGAACATCGCAATTCACTCCACCTCGATATTAAATCTCATATTTTTCAAAAGCTAAAATCGAATGATGAATAGTCAAATCGATTTCTCGTCCGTATATCCCGCTAAGAGAATCTCAAGCGTGGAATCTTGCTTACTTAGTACAATCTGGCTTAAAATAGGATAGCACGGATATTGATGATGGTTTCTTTCTGCCGTCTTCAGCTGGCAGTCTTTAACCATCAGAGCTTAATCAGCTGGTAGACTAATGCACTTCAGGGGTGTTGATAATGAAGAGATCAACCAAACATTAAAGAATCTGCTGGCGGCTGACCGGTAATATTTCAAGCCGCGGATAAAAATGGATCCATAGAGCTCAATAACCTTATAATATAGAGTAGAAGAGTTAAAGGAGAAAATTCCATGAAATACGTATTAAGCTTCGTTTTAGGCACATTCTTCGGCGCAATTGGGGGTGCAATCGTCGCGCTGCTTTTTGCCCCTTCATCGGGTGAAGAGCTGCGCTCAAACATCAAGACCAGGGCTGATGCTGAGTATGCGAATTTTCAGGACCAATGGCAGAAAGTCATCCAGGACATGCAGACCCGTATGGACAAGATGAGCACTGATCTTCAAAAACTAAAGAGCGGCTCCAAAGAGATAAACACACCTACGATCAAAGGCTAGCAATCCTGATCGATAGGGTGGGACGACTGGATGATCGAATCCTGCCAAAGGAACAGTATCTAACCCTTTTGGGTTGTTTGGCAACCAGCGAACCCGATGTCGCTGGTGGTTTTGCATTAGAAACTCCGGGTGGTGCTTAGCGCCCGCCCTTTAAAAGTGATGGTACGGCAACGTAGTAATTTGAGTGTATTTTATTAACATAATATCGTAATAGCTTACAGAAAGGAATCATTATGTCGGACGCAACCGTTTTACCCGGAGAAAGCCTTCCAAAATTGACTAAAGCACCGGTCCCGGTGCAAACTTCCCATACCCTGGGGGTTGATGAGCGGCTCGCTAAGGGTAGGGCTTTACGTGATGTCACATCCCGTAAAGCGCAGATGGAATGGAAACCTCCCTCAAACCGCGCCGATCCAATTGAGTTGTTGATTGAAAACTGCAAAGGCCGTGTGGAGGATCTCATACCGATTCGCTATGGGAGGATGATGGTTAGCCCATTTACTTTTTATCGAGGCGCAGCGGCGATAATGGCTTACGATTTATTTCGCACTCCATCGACAGGATTAACCCTGGTGGCCGATGGTGACTGCCACCTGTTGAATTTTGGTGGTTTCGCCACCGCTGAGCGCAATATTGTTTTTGATATTAATGACTTCGATGAAGTGTCGATCGCTCCTTGGGAATGGGATGTGAAGCGCTTGGCAGCAAGCTTTGTCATCGCAGGTCGATCGAATGGTTTCGACCCCGTTGACTGTAAGGAAGCCGCCTGGTTGTCTGCACAGGCGTACCGACAGCGCATGGCGGAATACACACAGATGCCGACACTGCAAGTTTGGAACGACAGCATCGATTTCAATTGGGTCATCGAGAATATGCGCGATAAGGATATGAAGCGTTTTTATACAAAAAAGTTATCCAGCGCTACCGAACAAAGTGCCCATGAAAAGGAATTTGCTAAGCTCACTTTCACTGCCGGTGACTCGCCCCGCATCGTAGACCAACCCCCACTGATTTACCACTTTGGCGACCAACGGGATGCAGAATACCTGAGGGTTGCCAACTCCACACTTCAGGGATTGAAGAAGAACCTTAGCATGGGAGTGAGCATGTTGCTAGATCGATTTACGGTCGTGGACGTGGCCTTCAAGGTAGTGGGTGTGGGCAGCGTGGGGACTGTCTGCGGCATCATATTGTTAATGTCTGGCAAAGGTGATCCCTTATTCCTGCAGTTCAAACAGGCGCGCCAGTCGGTATTGGAGCCATACTGCGGAGCCAATCCATTTGACCATCCTGGGCAAAGGGTGGTGGTGGGTCAACGCGCCATGCAAGCTGCTGGGGATATGTTCCTGGGATGGACGACTGGTACAGGTGCGTTAAAAACCCAATTTTACGTCCGCCAGCTAAGTGATGCCAAGATCAAGCCAGTCATCGAGATCATGAAACCGGTCAATCTAAAAGCTTATGCCGGTTTGTGTGGCATGGTGTTGGCACACGCCCATGCCCGCTCAGGTGACACAACAGTGTTAACCGGTTACATGGGTAAGAGTGCTGCCTTTGAAGATGCTATTGCTGATTTCAGTGTTGCTTATGCTGAACAGAATGAACGTGATCATGCTGCTTTGTTGAAGGCGATACGGTCGGGGCGCATTGAGGCGCGCATGGCAGAGTGAGGTTTTAGTTAACAATCATTCAAATTTCCAGGATGAATCAAGGAATTAACCTTGTTAATTCATTTATAAAAGGAATTCGTAAGCATGAATCTAATTCAGCTTACTCAAATGCATCACCTATCAGGCACAGAGAAAAACCGCCGGAGACCCTGGCGGTTTTTCTATAACAGAAGACGATAGGTTTAATTTTTACACCTTAAATTCAGCTTCCCATTTATGGATCATAGAATGCAGCTCTTCATGGACGCCATGTCCAATTACTGTTTCTTCATATTTTTCAAACAGTTCAAATAGCTCATTCTGGCTGGTATCATCCAATAAGTTATCTGCCATCATAAATAGAACATTGTTCTCTTTCCCAATGTGATTTCTTAATAGATTGCGATACTTTATTGCATAATCTTTAAAATTACTCAAGTCTTTGGATTCAAGAGAATTATTCATCAACACGATGTATTCTCTGCCTTGCCTGTGTTCTTGAAGCATCACCCCTATTGGCCCACCTTCGTTTGGAACTCCTCTGCTGATAAGTTCTTTGAAAAGATAATCCTCTTCTTTTCCATGATGACATTTATCTGCGAAGGTCTTTAGGAAAAAAATCAATTCATCGCCAAACTTGAACATTTCCGCATTTTCTATTTTGTCGGTTGCGAGAATTTTGTCTAAAATTGTGAATACATGCAGAATTGCATCATGTTCGTTCCGTAGATCTTGGGTCGCTTTTCCCATAATAAATTCCTTCCCTCTGTTTATGATTATCTGTTGAATTACTTTTTAGACTCTTTATTATGATGGTTTTGAGTCACAGAATATCGCCTATTGCTTAGGAGTATATCAAAAAATAGGTAGGGATTCGGTGTAACACACCTTTAACCAATAAACTCCGATTGGTCGATCCTTGTACATCCCATCCATGCGGTATTTTTAATCAAATCATCATCTTCACGAAATTACATTATCAGGCAACCATGTTATTATCCAACTCAGAAATGACAATTTCAAGTCATTTTATTTAGACGAAAGAGCAATTCTGATATAAAATGCGTATATTATGGCTAAAGAAAAACCAATCCCAGCAGAATTGAGCAGCACAGAAAAAGCTGCTGCGCTCATCCTTTCAGGGAAGAGTAAAAAGCGTGGTATTGCCCGCCTGCTACCATTCATGGGTCCGGCGTTCATCGCCAGCGTTGCATATATGGACCCCGGCAATTTCGCCACTAACATCCAGGGCGGAGCACAATTTGGTTACCTCCTGTTATGGGTGGTGGTAGTTACTAACTTGATGGCTATGCTGATCCAGACCCTATCTGCGAAACTGGGTATAGCCAGCGGTAAGAACCTGGCCGAGTTGTGCCGTGAAAACTTCCCCCGCCCGGTAGTGATCGGGATGTGGATATTAATGGAAATTGTCGCTATGGCGACTGACCTGGCAGAGTTCCTCGGAGCTGCCCTGGGGTTTTACCTCCTGTTGGGCATTCCACTTTGGATCGCAGGTTTCCTTACTGCCATTGTCACCTTCATCATCTTGGGGTTAGAGCGTTATGGTTTCAGACCACTTGAAGCCGTCATCACAGGAATGATTGGTGTTATCTCCGTCAGTTATCTGATCGAAATCTTCCTGGTCCACCCTGATTGGAAAGAGGTGGCATACCACGCAGTCGTGCCCCAATTTGCCGGTCCTGCGAGCGTGTTGCTAGCAGCGGGTATCCTGGGTGCCACGGTAATGCCGCATGTGATCTTTCTGCATTCCTCACTAACCCAAAAACGGATTGTTGTGCGTACCCCCGCCAAGCTGCGCCTTTTGTTTAAATTTGAGCTTACTGACGTGATCCTGGCAATGGGTGTGGCAGGCCTGATCAATGCAGCCATGTTGATCATGGCTGCCGCGACCTTCTACCGCACTGGTTTAATCAATGTAGGCAGTATCGAGGAAGCCCACAAAACACTTCAACCGCTGCTTGGAAGAGCATCCAGTGTGTTCTTCGCCCTGGCGCTGCTGGCATCCGGCCTGTCATCATCATCCGTTGGGACAATGGCAGGGCAAGTGATCATGCAAGGATTTCTCAAATGGCATATCCCGGTTTGGATACGCCGATTGGTCACAATCCTGCCAGCCTTGATCGTCATCCTGATCGGTCTCGATCCAACCCGCACACTGGTTATCAGCCAGGTAGTGCTCAGCTTTGGTCTGCCTTTTGCTGTCATCCCATTGATTATTTTTACCTCGCGGCGCAAAATAATGAAAACGCTGGTAAACCGGCAAATCACTACCCTTGTGGCGTGTATTGTGGCAGGAGTAATCGTCAGCTTGAATATCTACTTGCTGATACAGATTTTTACGGGAAAATAATATGGCAATAAACAATATCCTGGTTCCATTAGATGGTTCTAAATTATCAGAAACGGTGCTGCCGATGGCAGCTTTGTTAGCCCAGCAAAATCATGCCCGGCTCATCTTGTTCCATGTCATTGAGCAGAACCCTCCGGATACGGTCCATGGCGAACGCCATCTCACCGGAGAGATGGAAGCTTCCGCCTACCTGGATCAGGTCAGTCGAGGCCTTTCAGATGAAATAATTGTGGACCGACATGTCCACACGATTGCTGAAAAGCATGTCGCAGAAAGTATCGTAGAGCACAGCCGGGAGCTAGGGGTTGACCTGATCGCCATGTGCGCCCACGGTCAGAGCGGGTTGCAGAAACGTATTTTCGGCAATATCGCCCAGGAGGTGCTCAATCTGGGCGATGTCCCGGTGCTGCTGATCTCCCCGGAAAAAGAGCTTAAAGTGGAGTCGTGTGCCTGCCAGTGCATCCTGGTGCCTCTGGATAGAGACCCAGATCATGAAGCCGGTTTGAATATGGCAGTTGAACTTTCGCAGACCTGCCATGCCAGTCTGCACCTGGTGTTGGTAATTCACGAGTTATCCTCATTGCCTGGTGAGCAGGCTGCTTCGGCAGTGCTCCTGCCTAATGCCACCTCCGCCCTGCTTGAGCTGGATTGTGAGGAAGGTGAGATGTATCTCGCCAAGCTGATGGGCAGGTTGTTGGACATGAAAATCCCGGTCACCGGGGAGGTGCAGCGAGGAGACCCTGCCAAGCAGATCGTTCGGTCGGCAAAGGAATTTCATGCCGATATGATCGTCCTGGGGACACATAGTAAAACTGCCATGGATGCGTTCTGGTCGGGGAGTGTGACTCCTAAAATCGCTACACAAACTCATTTACCGTTATTACTGGTACCGGTTCACGATAAGTAAGGATTCCTCCAAGCCGATTTGTTTTTTTTCGGGACGGTGCTGTAAATATCCTGGCTTATCAGATCTCCCCAGCCGATAATGGAGGTTAGTGATGAGGGTGAAATCATCCGGTTCAGCTTCGCCATCATCTGAAACCAAACTAAATTATTGGGCTCAGAATCCTGAGACGCTCTTCATGGAGCTCCACAGCTCTCCGCAAGGGCTGACCCAAACCGAAGCCCAGCTGCGTCTTGGAAAGTACGGACCCAACGAGCTCAAAGCACGCAAGGAGCTCACACCTCTCAAGCTGTTCTTAAATCAATTCAAAAGCCCAATCATGCTCATCCTGATCTTTGCCACGGCGCTTTCTGCTTTCCTGCAGGATTGGACAGATGCGATTATCATCTTGTTGATCGTTATTGGTAGTGCAATCCTGAGCTTTGTTCAGGAGAATAACGCCCATAATGCCGCTGACAAGCTGAGGTCACAAGTAACCCTTACGACCACTGTCCTGCGGGATGGGCAAAAACAACCCGTCCCAACCGGGCATATCGTTCCTGGGGATGTGGTCGTTTTATCTGCTGGAAGCCTGATCCCCGCCGATGGGGTGGTGTTGGAAGCCAAAGACTTCTATGTAAGCCAGGCGATGCTGACGGGTGAGACTTACCCGGTTGAAAAAACGGCTGGCGTTCTGCCCGAAAAAGCCAGCCTGGTGGATCGCATCAACATGGTGTTCATGGGAACGAATGTGCGCAGTGGTAACGCCACCGTCTTGATTGTTCAGACCGGCCTCGCCACTGCCTATGGTCAGATCGCGGCCAGGTTGAATCTACGCCCTCCTGAGACTGAATTCGAGCGTGGTATCCGCCAGCTGGGTTATCTGCTGACCGAATTCATGCTGGTGCTGGTTATTGCCATTCTTGCGGTGAATGTCTATTTCAAGAAGCCTGTGTTAGATAGCTTGCTCTTTTCGGTCGCACTGGCTGTCGGTCTTACCCCTCAGTTGCTGCCAGCGATCATCAATATCAACCTGTCAAAGGGCTCACAGGTCATGGCTAAGCTGGGAGTGATCGTCCGCAGGTTGGAATCGCTCGAGAATTTTGGCAGCATGAATGTGCTCTGCACGGATAAAACGGGTACCCTCACTCTGGGTGTGGTCAAGCTGGATAACGCCATGGATGCCATGGGACAGCCATCCGAGAGCTTATTTCGCTATGCCTATCTAAACTCCCACTTTCAAACGGGTATGTCGAACCCATTGGATGATGCCATTGTTGCCAGGGAAGCCCTGGAAATTTCAGGGATTGATAAAGTGGATGAGATTCCCTATGATTTTGTGCGCAAGCGTTTATCCGTCGTTGTCCGTGAGAAAAACCAGGATATATTGGTCACAAAAGGTGCCTTTGAAAATATCCTAAGTATTTGCACTCAAATAAAGCAGGGTGATAATACGACCCCGGTAAATAGCGAATTGACCGCCCAAATTCATCAGCGCTACCAGGATTGGAGTGAGCAGGGGTTTCGTGTCTTGGGCGTGGCGATAAAACCCATGGATAAGCAATCTGAGGCATACAATCGCACAGACGAAGTCGGGATGACCTTCATGGGCTTTCTTCTCTTCTTCGATCCACCCAAGCCAGGCATCATAAAAACCATCCAGGACCTTGAGCAGCTGGGTGTGGAGCTCAAGATCATCACCGGAGATAACCCTCTTGTCGCCAGGCATACCGCCGATGCGGTTGGGCTGGAAGTCACCGGAGTGGTCACCGGTGAGCAGATCGATGATATGCATGATTCAGCCTTGATCTATGCCGTGGGGCATAACGATATTTTTGCGGCGGTCGATCCGGCTCAGAAAGAACGTATCATCCTGGCGCTTAAAAAATCCGGGCAGGTGGTAGGATATATGGGAGATGGGATCAATGATGCCCCATCTTTACACAGCGCAGACGTGGGTATCTCCGTCGCGAATGCGGTCGATGTCGCCAAGGAAGCTGCGGATTTTGTGCTGCTTAAAACCGACCTGGAAGTATTACGCCAGGGAATCCTGCAGGGTCGGAGGACCTTTGCCAACAGCCTTAAATATGTCTTTATGGCTACCAGTGCCAATTTTGGAAACATGTTCAGCGTAGCCGGTGCTTCCCTCTTCCTTAACTTTTTGCCGATGTTGCCCAAGCAAATATTATTGATCAACTTCCTTACCGACTTGCCTGAAATGACTATCGCCAGTGATAACGTGGATGATGTATTTATCCAGCAGCCTCACCGCTGGAATGTGGGTTTCATCCGCCGCTTCATGTTGGTGTTCGGTCCGTTAAGCTCGGTATTTGACCTGCTCACATTTGGAGTGTTATTAGGCATCATGCACGCAGACCAGGCAGCTTTCCATACGGGATGGTTCATTGAATCGGTTTTATCCGCCAGCGTGGTAGTTTTTGCTGTTCGTACCCGCCTGCCGTTCTACCGGAGTCATCCCAGCCGGACGATGATTTTGGTCACAATAGTAGTGGCAATGGTTGCTATAGCGTTGCCTTACTCGCCATTGGCGAATATTTTGGGGTTCACCCCGCTTGCTGTGTCTACCCTTGGCTTGATTGCAGGTATCATCATCCTGTATTTCATCGCCGCAGAGCTGGTCAAGCGCTGGTTCTACCGCCATTTCAACATATAGCCTAAAGTTTGACAAATTTGACAGGAGGATTTTTCATGGTTACAGAATTGACTGCCGATCAGGCTTACAAGGTTTGTGGACCGGAAAATGTGGGCTGTGATTCCAGCCAGGAGCTGACTGCCCTGGAAACGATTGTAGGCCAGGATCGAGCCCTGCGCGCCATGCAGTTTGGCCTGGGCATCAAGGAGAAGGGCTTTAATATCTACGTGTCTGGTTCGCCTGGAACCGGTCGCACCACAGCTGTCCGACGATTCCTGGAGGTGGTAGCTGCCACCAAATCGGTGCCCATGGATTGGTGCTATGTCAATAATTTCCAGGATCCTTACCATCCCCATGCGCTCAGCTTGCCGGCTGGAAGAGCAGTTGAGCTGCAGAAGGGGATGGAAAACCTGACCAAGCTGGTCTTCCAGGAAGTGCGTAACGTCTTCGAAAGCGAGGAATACGCCAAGCATAAAGAAGAAGAATTGAATAAGTTCCAGCAGCAAAAACAGGCCATCATCGAACAGGTCAATCAGCTGGCGAATGCAGAGAATTTCGTGCTGCAGCCTACGCCTATGGGGGTAATCACGGTGCCCACCCGCAATGGCAAGCCGTTGACTGAAGAGGATTTCCTCAAGATGTCTCAAAAGGATAAAGATGCCCTGCTGCAAAAACAGCAAAAGGTGCAGAATGCCCTTGAAGCCTCCATCCGCCAGACCCGCGCACTCGATAAGGACGCCCGTGATGCAGTGGATAAACTCGACCGGGAAGTCACCCTGTATGCCTTACGCAGCTGGAACGATGACATGAAGGAGAAATTCACCGAGCTGCCGGATGTTTTGTCTTTTATTGATGCTGTCCAGACGGATGTGCTCGACCAGGTGGAGTTCTTCAAGAGCGACGGACAGGAGGAAGCCCCTGCACTTCCTTTTGGTCCCCAGCCCAAAACCTCACCGGTGAAGAAGTATGCCATCAACATCCTGGTAGATAACTCCAAACTAAAGGGTGCTCCGGTGATCCTTGAGACCAATCCCACCCACGATAACCTGTTCGGGCGCATTGAGCAGGAAGCCCGTTTTGGTGCCCTGGTGACCGATTTCACCCTGGTGCGAGGTGGCGCTCTCCACAAGGCAAATGGAGGCTACATCGTGCTGCCGGTTGAGGATGTCTTGCGCAGTCCTTTCGCCTGGGAAGACTTGAGCCATTCCCTGGCAAATGCAAAAATCGAGATTGAAGATGCCACCGAGAAATATGGCTTTTCCACCAAGAGTCTAAAACCGGAGCCCATCCCGCTTGACGTCAAGGTAGTCCTGATCGGACGCTCCGAAGTTTTCCAGCTCCTGCTTTCGTATGAAGCGCACTTCTCTGAGCTATTCAAAGTGAAGGCGGAATTCGATACTTCGATGGCTCGTACATCCGAACATACCCGTGAATATGCCGGTTTTGCCACCATGTTGTGCAACGCTGAGAACCTGAAACACCTGGATAGCTCAGCCCTGGCGCGCCTGGTGGAACACGGTTCACGCCTGGCAGATGACCAGGAGAAGCTATCCACCCGTTTCAGCGAGATTGCCGATGTGCTGCGCGAAGCGAACTATTATGCCGGGGTGGAGGGCGTCGAGCTGATCTCGATAAAGCATATCCGCAAAGCCATCGAAGAACGTTACTACCGTTCCAACCTGATCCAGGAGCGCCTGCAGGAAATGATAACGCGTGGTGTGATCAAGATTGACCTATCGGGTAAGGTGGTCGGGCAGATCAACGGATTATCCGTGTTGGGGCTGGGTGATATCAGCTTCGGACAGCCGAATAGAATTACCGTCAGCCTTAGCCTGGGCAGGGAAGGGGTGGTCAACATCGAGCGTGAGGCCAAGCTGAGCGGACCCATCCATACCAAGGGGGTGCTGATCCTGTCGGGGTTCCTTGCCAACCGCTACGCTCAGGATAAACCCCTGAGCCTGTCTGCCCGCCTGGTGTTCGAGCAAAGCTACGGTGGCATCGAAGGTGACAGCGCCTCCAGTACTGAGCTGTACGCCATTCTGTCTGCATTATCCGGCTTGACGGTGAGCCAGGCGATTGCCGTGACGGGTTCGGTGAATCAGAATGGGGAGGTGCAAGCCATCGGAGGCGCCAACGAGAAGATCGAGGGCTATTTCGAGATCTGCAAGTCCGCCGGCTTGTCCGGCGAGCAGGGCGTCGTCCTGCCCGCCAGCAACGTGACCAACTTGATGTTGAAGGAAGAGGTGGTCGAGGCCATCCGTGAAGGAAAATTCCACCTGTGGCCGGTTCACACCATCGACGAGGGGATCGAGGTCCTCACCGGAGTGAGGGCGGGCGAGCGCCAGGCAGATGGCACTTTCGAGGCGGAGACGGTCAATGCCCGCGTAGACCAACGCCTGCGCCAGATGGCGTCTGACCTGCAGCGTTTTGGTAAGGAAGACAATCGCAAGAACCATAAAACCGAGGAATCCAATGACGCCGGTTGACCCAGGCAGCTGGCTGACCCTGCTTCAGATGCATCTGGGATGGTACCCCCTGATGGAGCTGCGTGACGTCTACAAGCTGCTCTACCAGGGCGTAATGGGGGCGGAACACCTGATGCCATCCCGGGAAGAATACACCCGTTATCTCCAGTCAGAGTATGAACCCTTGCTGCCCGATCCAGCTGGACGACTGTTGGACCCCCTTCGACCCGATGGTGCACTCTACCGCCTGAACTTGCGACTGTTTAAGTCGCGCCCGCAGGGATTGGATCCGCTGATATCCTATTTGCTCGAAACGGCTCATATTATTACTGGCACTAGGTCTGAGCTGGAGGGGGTGTGGGACGCCTTTTCCCAGCTGTGCAATAAGGAGCAGATCACCAACTATGATATCGCTTCCATCGAGCAGTTTACCCGCTGGCTGGAACAGCTGGAATATCCGGCAATCCATCATTCTCAGACCTATAGCCGGGAATACCAGCCGGCCTACCGCCTGATCGCTGCCAGGTTTGTCTCTGAGCTGGAGCTTGAGAAAAGTTAACGATTATTTAAAAAGACACGAAGGACACAAAGTACACGAAGGTTTTTTTGTAGCCGGGATCGGTGATCCCGGTGATCTTCCGATCACGCTTGCACCGACTAAAGCGATGTGAAGCCATCTGAATTTTCATGTAGGGGCGGCCATCGTGCCACCGGTTTTGGTGGCGCGTGAGCCGCCCTTCTAGTCTTTTGTAGGTTGGTGACTACATAAAACCATTTCACCGCAGAGCACACCAAGAACGCGGAGAAATACATATTATTTATTTTGTAGCCGGGATCGGTGATCCCGGTGTTCTTCCGATCACGCTTGCACCGACCAAAGCGATGTGAAGCCATCTGATTTTTCATGTAGGGGCGAAGCGTCGCTTCGCCCTTCTTGGTTTTGTAGGATGAACCAGTCCGGTGTGCTCTTCTACCGGGGTTGTCAGGTATGTCTTCATACCGGATTCAGCGGTTTTTGCACCTGTCCTGAGATTTCTTCGAGGGGGAACCCAACTTTATTTCAGCCGCGACGCTTATGCTCTCACATGGTATCCCGCCAGTGATCGTGGCTGGGGTCACCTGCCCTGTTTTTGGGCGGATGCTGGGTCACACCCTGGCGATCTTAATGACCACTTATGCTCACTATATTCCAGGGACCCAGGATGAGGCAGCTCGCCTGATGGATGATATTCTCACTCCGATTCCAATCGATCTTGGGGATTTGAAAAGGGAAAAATGCTAAGCAGTTACCGATCTGTCAGAAATCTGCCGAATTACTCAAGAGACCGGCTGCCAGGGTGATTTTCATGAGTTACCCTTAGTCTCCAGGATTAGAACCAGGAACTTAGCGGATTAGTATTCAATTCCAGTCAAGGGGTAATAATAGGTGGCCGCCTAACTAAAGCTGAAAACATATCTGATTTATCGAAAGGTAATTCATCTACTTTTCGTTCAAATAACTCATTAGATTCCCGGTAAAGGAATCTGGCTTAGAAACATGAACTTCTACCTCATAATATCCCAGATCATCGGAATGATCAATTATATGTACCGTTGTTCCAGGGATCGTTTTACCGCCTTCTTTCTCAACTGTTATACCCAGTAAGTCTCTCTTCCGAAAATATTCCTTAAGTTTTTCTTCGTTTGGCTCATGTTTCTCCTCCAAGAGCATAGCCTCAATAAAAAGGCGGAATATGGGGCGATAATTTTCATATTCTGATGTCGGTGTAAAGTTTCCAAATAAAATCCCCATTCCGGCATCTATAATTTTCAGTTCCGAATATCCAATTGCCTTGTTGTTTATGAGAATTCGATAGCTCAACTTATTCCTCGTAGAAATAGTAAATGGAATTGCTTAATTCTTCTACTCTAAAGCTGATCGACTTGCAGGTAGTATCACCTAATAATACATCCTTCGCAATGTACGAAGTATATCATTTCGATTTTGGATATTTTATGGGTAGGAAAAATGTTGATAATAAGAGTTGTTATCTTAACCTAGCGGTTAAAGGTTAATTCCAGGTAAGGGGTAATTTCGGTAACATAACAGAATGTCGCAGCGGCGGGCGGTGGCGAGACTCGTGAGAGCACGGAGACGCGATTTCGGGTTGCATACCTTCAGTTGGGTCCAGCCCCATCCTTCCGCTGGAGCCGTTGGTAGTCCGTTCGCCCCTCGCTAAGCGAAATTGAGTTATCTCGACCTCCGAGTCGGTGCAGCAAGCCCTTTGCTAATGATTGTATTTTACTAACAATTCAGATGTGTGCACAAATAGCGTGTTTCATGTTGTTGGGGTTGGTGTGGCAGGGCAGAGTGGCGGTGGGGTTGGCGTCGGCGCTAGAAAGGATAAAGAATTGTTATCTTCCTGGTGTTCGACCACTTGATTGGTCACATCAGCAAACGCTTTATACTGCCCGCTCGGCGTGGTACCAGTAAAGTGTAACTCAATGAACTGGCCGGCGGTCAGGCCCCCATCCACTTGTTGTCTTGTGCCGTTCAGATCTACAACAAAGGGTCCAGTGCTGGCCAAGCCGATGTTTTCAACCAGCACTCGGATTCCATAAGGTGTATAAGCTTCGACACAATTACTCTGTCTTCCTTCCATCTCAAGATATATGAGTTTGATGACCAGGTCAGGCATTGAGGTGAGTTCTGTAGTAGATATGTCGATCGTGTTTACTTGCGATGGAGAGCTGCGAGTACACGCCACAGTCACGAACACCATTAGGAAGAGGACGAATTGTGCTGTTGAAATCCGCATGTGCTTGAAGAGACCTCCCGTCTGGAGCGTACAGGAGTCTATGTCGGGCTAATTGTTGATTATACGGAATAATTGTAGTATGTCCAGCCAATTTTGCTGGTTTTACGGATCCAATATATATGTTATTTATTAGAGTTATTATCGAAACTTAGAAGTTTAATGGTTTAATTCCAGGTAAGAGGTAATTTCAATTACCAATCAATCGTAAACGTATGAGCTGATCGGAGTGCACACGGATTGCACATGCTACCGGTCTTTTGGTCAATTTTCTGAATGCCGGTCAGATTTTTTCACCAGGACCCATCCTGAGAGTTATCCGTCGGTGCTTATAAGGTGTTTTAATTGGGTAAATTTAATGAGAATTTTGCAATCGGCTCAATTTTATCGAGTTAATTCGGCGTCCCCGGCGGGGAACCTGCCGTGCTCTTCGGCGGGAACCTGCTGCGCTCTCCAGCGGGAACCTGCTGCGCTCTCCAGTGGGAACCTGCTACGCTCTCCAGCGGCTCGAATTTCATACCCGATGAGGGTACCGAACACCCGTCAAGGGTGCACAACCACTTGATCCACACTCAGGTGTTCATGCTGAATAGATTTGTGACTTCACGTTGAGTTTCCCAGCCAATGTCTCATTCTCCATCATCCTTCAGGATAATTCTTAACCCACCCCTGTAATGCTTCCAATTCCACTTCAATTCCCTCCAGGATTTGCTGCGGGTCATGGATCAAGCTGGCATCAACGGCTAAACCCAGCGTAATCTCGCCCGCATAGCTCAAGATACTGATACCCAACCCCCAGCCCGCCGGCTGCGGTACCCAAAAGACGGCCTGGCGGATAATCCTTCCGGCTAAGCTGATTGGTTCCAATGGACCAGGCACGTTCGTCACTAACAGCGAAGATTTGGTACTCAAGCTGCCAATCACCGTGGTATCCAGCAGCTTGGATTTAAATCCGGGAATATTCAACGCATTGAATAATAAATCTGGCTCGCCCAACTCTTTCAGCTCATCCATGCGCATCTTTAATATTTGGAAGCGTTCGAGCGGGTTTTGCTTCCCGATGGGTAAGGGCATCAGCACCATCCCAACCTGGTTCCCCAGGTTCTCAAAATCGCCCTCCGCCCGAACATTGACCGGCACCACTGCCCGGAGATCCTCGAAATCGATCGTTTCTGAATTGGCTTCTAGGTAGCGCCGTAATCCACCCGCTACCGCCGCCAGCATGACGTCATTAATCGTTCCTCCCAGCTCCTTGCCGGTCGATTTCACCTGTGCCAACGATATCGGCGCCGACCAGGTACATTTCTTCGCGATGCCGCATTTTCCGCGCAAGGAGGTTTGGGGGTCGGATTGTCCGATCACGTATTTGCTGAGCGTCTCTGCACTCGCTGTCACGCCTGCCAGGGTATCCTTGAGGTAATCCGGATTATCGATCATTACCAGGCCTTGCTGCAACGCCCATTGCGATGCCCCCAGGATTTTACTGGTCAGTCTCAAGGGTGGCACAGCCAATTTGCCCAGGAGCGAATTTGACCTACGGCGCGAGGTTTTTGTTGAACTACCCGTACGATGTCCGGCAGTATCATCCTCCAATGATGTGAATATATTGACCAGTGATAAGCCATCCGCCAGCGTATGGTGGAAGCGGGCAAGGATAACGCTCCCTGCGCCGTAATCCTCCACCAGGAATAGCTGCCACGGGGGTTTGGCCATATCCAATGGCACCGCCATCAAGTCGTTGACCGTCTCCTTTAAAGCAAGCTCATCGCCTGGAGCAGGCAGGCCGATTTTATGGATATGGGCATCGATGTCGAATGTGGGGTCGAATTCCCACTTGGAAGTCTTAACGATCAGGCCGGACTTTACCACCCTCTGCTGAAAACGCTCGAACTTGAGCAAACGCTCCCCGACCACCTTTTTAATGCACTCGTATCTAGCGGCTGGTCGATAAATAGTAAACCAGTGATCACCATTAAATTGGTAGGCGTTTCGATGTGCAGCAAGAAGGCATCGAAATTCGAAAAAGGTTCTCTTAACGGCCGTGCTTTCTTCAAGCTTTATCCTCGTTGTGGCTGATAGGAACTGTTACCTTCCTGTAACCGAAAAAGATTTCGTAATTATACTTATCTTCGTAGTATATTTATAGGTGTTCAATTTTTCTCAAGGTGATGAGGAGGGATAATGAAGCCCAGCATACAGAGTCATTTTTTTCGCCACTTATCCAGGGTAATGTCTGCTTACCTGGCCTCCAAGGGTGGGGTTGACGAGTGGCGCCGGATTGCGAATCCCTTTGCGAAGCCCACTGTACCCCGTGGTGTTCAACTGCAGCGGATAAAAATAGGCGAGGTTCCAGCCGAGTGGCTGATTCCTGCACGAGTAGATGATACCCAAAAAACGATCCTTTATTTTCACGGCGGTGCCTGGCTGTTTGGTTGGTACAACACCCACCGCATGCTGCTTGGGCACCTTGCGAAACAGGCCAGGAAGCAAGCCCTGGCGGTGGATTATCGCCTGGCACCTGAGTATCCTTTCCCCGCTGCCCTGGATGACTGCCTGGCAGCGTACCATTATCTCATCGAGCGCGGCATCCGCCCTAGCCAGGTGATCCTGGCAGGTGATTCAGCCGGTGGAAACCTGGTCATCACCTGCATGCTGGCACTCCGAGAGGCTGGTGAGCCATTGCCAGCCGCTGGGGTGTGTATCAGCCCGGCTACTGACCTGGCGGTCGACAGTGCATCTGGCAATGCAAATGCCAGCAAGGACGCGATTTTATCATTTGGGATGTATGAACGCTATGCTAAAATTTTGCAGGGTTCACTCACCGCAGGCCATGATCCACGCCACCCACTGCTCTCACCAATTTATGCTGACCTGCATGGATTAACACCTCTCCTTGTGCAGGCTGGTGAGGATGAAATCTTGCTCAACAGCATCACTGCCTTTGTGAATAAAGCCCGCCGGGAGGGCGTCCACGTGACCTATGAAGTGTGGGCCGCGATGTGGCACGTCTGGCACATCTACGATCCGTATTTACCCGAGGCTCACTACGCGGTCAGCTCAATATCCAGGTATATCAACGAAAAACTGGCCTAGTACGTTCTGTTTCAGTCACCAAAAATAAGCCTACAGGCAGAAATCGGATTTATCACCCCCCGATCCGTTATCGAATCATCTGAACACATATATTCTGTTCTCACATGGTATCTCCCCAGTGAATGTGTCTGAGATGTTGGGTCACTCAATCTCAATTCTGCTAACAACCTATGCTCATTACATCCCAAATTTGCAAGGCGAAGCAGCCCAGTTAATGGATGATATACTTACACCAATTCCCATTGAATTAAATCGTTGATCCAGAATTTTTGAAATTTTATAATTGACTAGGGAATATTTGTTTACTATCGTCCTAAATAATATTTCAAACAAGCATTATCGCTCTCGTGATATGATGCTTTATCTAGTCTGTATATAAAGTTGTTCCTTTATAAGCCCGCACTATCCATAAAAAATTGGAGTTCCACGAATGACGAAAAAAAATGACGCAAAAGCCGATGGTGAAAGCAAGGAAGCTGCGAACGTTCTCCAGAACAAACTTGCGGAAAAAATGATGGGGTTATTTGATTTCGTGGTTTCTGACCGCAGTGGTCATTACGCTAAACACCCTGATAAAATCCCAGACAAAAAATCTGTTCCATCTATCATCAATGCGTACTCCATGACTAATGCCGCTATTTCGGGTGGTGTAAACCTTGTGCCGGGTCCTTGGGGCTTGGTTGCCATCATCCCTGAAATCACCTATGTTATCCGCAATCAATTGGCGATGATTTACGATGTAGGTATGGCGTATGGAAAAAGCACAGTTCTTAATAAAGAACTTTTAGCAGGTGTTCTTTTAACCGCAATGGGGTCAAGCGCAAGCTCATTACTGGTTATGCATGGTAGTAAAGTTTTAGTAAAGCGTGTTACCTTACGGGTATTTCAGAAAATTATTGTATTATTAGGGGGGAAGATTACACAATTTGCATTAAAATCGGCGATCAGCAAATGGTTTCCCATTGTTGGTACAGCGGCGATGGCAGTTTGGTCAAACTTATTGACGCGACAAGTTGGCAAAAAAGCCATTGAGATTTTCGAAAAAGATATTGAGCTTTCGGAAGAAGTTATTGAAGATATGCCACTGGAACCGGAATCCAAATCTGTCCCAAACACTACCATTATCCACGCGTCTACTCCAAGCTTTAGCCCTGATATGCTAAAGGTGCAGACGCTAATAAATCTACTGAAAGTTGATGGTGTAATCAAAGCGGAAGAACGCGATTATGCGCAAACCATCATAGGTAATGCGGATTTAACGGAAAGAGAAAAGACAGACTTGACGCAGGCAATAGATAAAAGCGGAAAGTTTAACGTAGATTACTCAGCGTTTACCAGTTCACCTGATGATACGATTGGTTTGTTAGTGGATATGGTGACACTTGCAAAACGCGATGGCGCTTTCCACATCACCGAAAAGATGTTTGTAAAGCAGGTTGGCAAAATGCTAGGCTTTTCGGATAATGATATTGAGGAATCAATGGCAACTACTGGTTAATTCGATCGGCAGCACAACAGAGTGGGCACCTGACGTGTGGGATTCTGCAGTATTTTCGAGAATTATTCTGGCGTTGATTATTTTATGATCCAAAGCAGAGTCCATGTCCGCCCACACGGAGGTATAGCACTCCGTTATCAAACCTAATATTTAATGCTTATCTAGAATTACTAAATGAATATCATATCAGGAGCGGTCTTTCCCTTCGTGAAGTAAGCCAAATTTGTGACATCGACCATGCCTATATACACTATATATTAGCCGGCAAACGGAAACTCAATCGGGATATTATCAACTCATGGGGATTTGCCTATAGCCTGGAAAGAGTTGAGGTCGATGAGCTATTATTGTTAGTAGGTTATCCACCGATTGGGCGCAGCTTATTAAGAGAGTATCGTAAGTCCCATTTAAACGGTAATTTCTTTTAGTAAGAATGTTGCTCGAATGTCGCTCATCTGAAACTTATATAAAAAGACCGACCCCATATGTGGGATCGGAATTCTGTTTAAGGGACTTTATCCCACATCTATGGAGTTGGTAAAGAGGCTCTGCCTCCCAAACTAAGAACGTTTGCGACTACGCTCAACCATTTGATTCACAGTCAGATGCTCTATCCTTCAGCCCTGGTGCAAATAACTCCCGGGGCCTGATTTAACCAGCTCTTCATCACATTTCTACTCACTTAAAAATCATCTTCCATCCAAAAATGAGAAACCTTAAATCTTCTTTCCCCTTTTGTGCTAGACTATTAGTGATCCTCTGTATCTCTCAACAGCACTCTTCTCCCTCAGTATAATTTCGCCCAAATTTTGAGTTTCAATTCAATAATACAAACCCTTGTGTAAAATCATCGAATTTCACCAAAAATCGCCCTTTTTCTCCTGTAAATTTCCAAAAAAAATAGAAACCTTAAAACTTCTTAAACCCCTTGTGGAATCAGAACATATGTGCTAGATTAAACCTGAGCAGTGAAGCGGGTCGATTGGTCAATGTGAACCAGATCACCGAGTTACCTCAAGCACCTGCCCAGGTGATTGAAGTACGGCAGTACGCCGTGACCTGTCCTGAGTGCGGTGCATCTGAAGTTGAAGGTTCACCGGCTGGGTTGGAGATGCACCGTGCATTCGGAAGTCGGCTGGAAGCAACGGTGGTGTATTATCGCCAGGAGCAGCACATGAGCTATGTCCGCACTCAAAAGGCAATGCTCGACCTGCATCAGGTTGAGATCAGCCAGGGTGGGATCGATGAGATCATGAAACGTGCTGGAAAGTGGGCAATAGGCAAGCTCGGCCAGATCCAGGACAGTGTTCGCCACAGCCAGGTGGTTCATTGTGATGAAACCACCAACCGGATCAACGGAGCCAATGCTTGGGAATGGGTTTTTTGCACACTGACAAGTGTTTTGCATGTGATCCGTCGTGACCGAAGTGCGGAAGTGATCCGGGGTGTCATGCACGATTTACCGGCGGAAGTATGGGTGAGCGACTGTTATGGGGGACAGTTGAAAGCCCCTGCCAGGCAAAGACAGTTATGTATGGCCCATCAATTGCGCGCCTTGCAGCATATTTTGGATGCTCAGCCTCATTTGACCTGGGCCCACGCTCTGCGAAAGCTATTTCTACATGCCATCCAAGTTCATCGCCAACGTGACCAGATGACTAGCGCACAATTTGATAAACAAGTAGCTCAGATTGAGCGTAATTGTGATCGCCTGCTGCACCAAGACTTAGCTCCACCCGAAGCGCAGAGATTACAGCGCCGCTATTTGAAATATCGCTCCTGTCTGTTTGTGTTCTTGCATCGCAACGATGTTGAGCCGACAAACAACGTCGCTGAGCGCGCCTTGCGTCACTCGGTTGTGCATCGTAAGGTTACCAATGGATTTCGCTCCAACTGGGGCACAAACACTTATGCAGCGTTAGCATCGGTCATTGATACAGCTGAATTGGCTGGGGTTCGTGCTTTTGATGCGATCCAAGCTCTTTTCGGTCCGCCTTCACTCCCGATTTCCGGTTGCGGTGAGTAATTACATGGTGATGTCTCTGGCATGGGAATTATGGTTATCAATTCTCGTGCCTATTTTCTTGCTTTGCTAAAAGCTAAAGGCTCACGCTTCCATTATAAATCGACCCCTGCTGCCCTCCTCGCGGTATTCATACAACCGCCCGAATGAACAACCCCCTGTCGCCCCCCGCAGTCACACCCTCGCGCGGCTTGGCCTGGGGTGGGATGGTCACGCCTCCCCTACGCAGCCAGGAACTTGCCGCCCTCACCGGCAAGCGTCAGGCGCCTTCTATTCGGCACATGTCCCTGCCCAGACCTATACCCGCCTTTGCTTGGCGCTCCACTGGGCTCGGAACGATCATCGTGTCAGGCGCCGTATGGTTTTCAATCAGGAAGAGAGGTCCTCTAATTCCCCCAAAAAATCCAAAATCCAAAACTCTGGATTCGCCTCATCCTCCTCCTCGTCCTCAGTTCCAGGTTTTGATTCTGGTTTGATTCCTTCAGGAAAGTCTGTGTTGGTTGATTCAGTAATAGTTGCACAGGATGTTAGTAGATTTGGAGATGGAGGTGGTGAGGAGGCGTCTCGAATCCAGAAATCTGGACTGGAATCCAGAAATCTGGATTTTGATGATCCTGTTTCCGCCCCCAGCTCGCTCGTCCACCTTCCCCCCGATCTTTCGCCTTTTCGAGTATTAAAGATTGTTTAATCTTTAATTTTAAAAATTCCTTTGTGTACCTTTCTTTATTCCTTTGTGCCCTTCGTGGTAATCTTTTTTCTACTCAACTCCTCCTTTCCGGAAGGAACTAATTGTTTCTATTTATTTTTTTTCAAAACAATTCCCATGCCCAATCCTTCGCGTTTTCGTGTCTGATAGATTGTTTGAATTCCTAATTTTTTAAGAAATTCCTTTGTGTCGGAAGGCTTTTTCTTTGCGCACCTTTGTGCTGTGGCAGTGTCTTCATGATTGCTCTGTACTTTGCGTCCTTTGTGTTAATCTTTTTTCTACTCAACTCCTCATTTCCGGAAGGAACTAATTGTTTTTAATTATTTTTTTTCAAAACAATTCCCATGCCCCATCCTTTGCTTTTTCGTGCCATACAGAATGTTAAATTCCTTAATTTTTAAGAAATTCCTTTGTGTCGGAGGGCGTTTTCTTTGCGCACCTTTGTGCCCTTAGTGTCCTTTGTGGTTATCTTTTTCTCCGCGTTCTCAGTGTTCTCAGCGGTGAAATGGTTTTAAGTCAGGTGTTGGGTTTCCCCTCGTAGAAATCTCGGGACAGGCGCAAAAAACGCTCAACACCAACCTGCAAAAAAACTTGGTGTCCTTTGTGGTCACCTGCACTCTCTATGTGCGGTCCTTCGTGGTAATCTTTTATTCTCCTACACGGTCTTCCGATAAGGTACAATTATCCCCAAGGTGACTGCATGAATAAAATTCCGTTCTCATCGCGTATTGATATGGCAAAATCCCTTCTTCCCCTCGAGCTGCAACACCCGGGTGTCCTCGCCCTGATCCAGCTTGCCCTGGAGGAGGACCTGGTTGCGGATACATACCTCAGCTCATCTGGGGATACCCTCATGGACGGCGATATCACCAGTACGGCAACCATCCCGACGGATAACCGGTTTCGAGGGTTTATGCGGGCTAAAGCCAATGGGGTGGTTTCGGGGATGCCGCTGGCAGCTGTGGTATTTCAGTCAATCGACCCTACCATCACCTTCAGGAGCTCGCTCAAAGATGGTGGAATTGTAGAGAAAGGTCAAATCCTGGCAGAAATACAGGGCAACGGTCGCAGCCTGCTGGCAGGAGAGCGCACAGCACTCAACTTCCTGTGCAGGCTATCCGGTATTGCCACCCTCACCCGTCGGTTCGTGGAGGCCGTCAGGGGCACCAAGGCGGTGATCCTGGATACCCGCAAAACGGCTCCGGGTTGGCGCCTGTTGGATAAATACGCCGTTCGCTGCGGAGGCGGGCAAAACCACCGCACAGGTCTTTATGACATGCTGCTGATCAAGGATAACCACATCAGCGGGGCAGGCGGGATCACACCGGCAGTGCTGCGGGCACGTGAGCTGTACGAGAAACGTTTCCCGATCGAGGTTGAGGTGAAAAATTTAATCGAGCTGGATGAAGCTCTCAAGCTCGGGGTTGACCGGATCATGCTGGATAATATGGACCTGGAGACGATGCGCAACGCAGTGCAGATGGTCAAGGGTCGCATCCCACTGGAAGCTTCAGGGAACGTCAGCCTGATGAACGTGCGCCAGATCGCTGAGACGGGTGTGGATTTTATTTCATCGGGTGCCCTCACTCACTCTGCCCCGGCTCTTGACATCAGCATGAAAATAGGATAAATTATGTCCAGATTCTACATTTAACGGCGTAGATGAGGAATGGGAGCGCGAAGTATGTCTGTTGAAAGTATGTACGAAGATATGAAAAGCAAGCTCGAGAAAGTGGTTCCCGATTTTGAGCTGCGCTATAAAGCCGAGCTGGCTGAAGAGATCAACCAGCTAAAAAAAGAAAAGAACGCCGTCATCCTGGGGCACAACTACATGGAACCGGCGCTGTATTATTCCATCCCCGATTTCCGGGGTGATTCGCTCGACCTCAGCCGTAAGGCAGCCCAGACGGATAAAGACATCATCGTGTTCTGCGGGGTGAGGTTTATGGCAGAGACGGCCAAGCTTCTCAACCCCACCAAGACAGTGCTGCTGCCCTCACAAAAGGCAGGCTGCAGCCTGGCGGCGAGTATTACCGCTCAAGATGTGCGTGAGCTGAGGGCGAAGTACCCGGGCGTACCAGCAGTGGCATACGTGAACACCTACGCCGACGTGAAAGCAGAAGTGGACATTTGCTGCACCTCCAGTAACGCTGCCGCTGTGGTTAAATCGCTGCACTCTGATACGGTCATCTTCCTACCGGACGAGTACCTGGCGCGCAATGTTGCCAAGGATACCGGCAGGCACATCATCTTCCCAACTTTGCAGAATGATAAGACATCGACCAATTTGGATTATCAGCAGGTGGGCAACCCAGATGTGATGATTGGCTGGCATGGACGCTGCGAAGTACACGAGAAGTTCACGCTGAAGGATATCGAAGCGGTGCGCCAGCAGTTCCCTGATGTGGTGATCTTATCTCATCCCGAGTGCAGCCCTGAAGTGGTGGCGGCGTCCGATTATTCAGGCAGCACCAATGCCATGATCCGCTACGTGCGAGAGACCAATGCGCCGCAGTACCTGGTGCTCACCGAGTGTGCCATGGGAGATAATATCGCTGCAGCCAACCCGGAAAAAGATATGCTCAGGTTGTGCTCGGTGCGCTGCCCGCACATGAACCAGATCACTCTCGAGGATACACTCAAGAGCCTTCAGCTAAACCAATATGTGATTGATATCCCAGAAGATGTACGTGTGCGCGCTGCGCGTGCAGTCGAACGCATGATCGCTATTGGATAAGGGAGAGTTTGAGGAGATGCAAACCGACGTACTGATCATCGGTTGTGGTATCGCGGGTGCGACGGCAGCCATACGGCTGGCGAGCGATACACAACGCCATATTACCATCATCACCCGCGCCGAAGAGGCGATGGACAGCAATTCAAGCCACGCCCAGGGAGGCATCGTGGGGCGCGGCTATGACGACAGTGTGGAGCTGCTCGAAGAAGATATCCTGACGGCTGGAGCGGGTCTTTCGTACCCACCGGCAGTCAGGCTGCTGGCAGAGCGTGGTCCTGAACTTTTACAGGAAGTCATCATCGATCAGGCAGGTCTGGAGTTCGACCATGACGGGCAGGGCAAGCTGGTCATGGGGCTCGAGGCGGCTCACACCGTCCGGCGTATCCTGCACGTCGGTGATGGTACAGGTGAGGCCATCATGCTGGGGCTGCTTCGAAAGCTGGAGAGCCTGCCGAACATTCACCTGCTAAACAAGCATACCGTGGTGGACCTGATCACCTTCCCACACCATGCTGCCGATCCACAGGCGGTTTACCAACCCCTCACCTGCCACGGGGCGTATGTATTTGACCAGGAATCCCGGCAGGTGGTACCGATCATGGCGCGCAAGACCATCCTGGCGACGGGTGGTATCGGGCAGATTTACTTAAATACCACCAACCCAAGCGGAGCGCGCGGCGATGGGGTGGCAATGGCATACCGGGCAGGGGCAAATATCATCAACGCCGAATATGTGCAGTTCCATCCCACCGCGTTGAGCAGCTCGGATGCGACCAAATTCCTGATCAGCGAAGCTGTGCGTGGGGAGGGGGGCATCCTGCTCACACCGCAGGGAAAGCCTTTCATGGAACGCTACGCTCCCGAATGGAAGGACCTTGCACCGCGTGATATCGTCGCCCGGGGAATCTACTCCGAGATGGTGGACAAAGGTTACCCCTACGTGCTGCTGGATATTGCAAGCCATAAGCCTGCCGAGTATATCCGCGAGCGTTTTCCCCATATTTATGCATTCTGCCTGGAAAAGAATATCGATATCACTCACCAGCCGATCCCTGTGGTGCCTGCAGCGCATTACTTCTGCGGTGGGGTTCAGGTTGATTTATTAGGTCGCACCAGCATCCCGAACCTGTATGCGGTGGGTGAAGTGAGCTGCACGGGCGTGCACGGCGCTAACCGTCTGGCGAGCACATCGCTGCTCGAAGGGTTGGTATGGGGCGTACAGGCGGCGGAGGACATCAGGGCACAAAGCCCAGCCACATTGCTTAATGATGATGACGTCCCAGAATGGAATGACAGCGGCTTGATCTATGAGCCAGACCCGAATTTGATCCAGGGGGATATGCAAAGCGTGCGTAACCTGATGTGGCATTATGTGGGACTGGTGCGTAGTGAATACCGCTTGAACCGCGCCATCCGTGATCTGCGCCAGCTGTGGCTGGATATCGAGGAGTTCTACCGTAAGACGCGCCTGAGTGATGGGCTGATCGGCTTGCGTAACAGCGTGCAGACGGCATTGATTGTGGCGTATGCCGCTCACCGCAATCGCACGAGCCGCGGATGCCATTATAGGGAGGATAGTCATCCCCAGGCAAAGACCGCCACACCGCCTGAATCGGCTAACGTGAAATTGAGTGGGGGATTACAGTAATTACGTTTATTGTTAATGGATAATGTACGACCCTATTAGTTGAAAGTTGACAGATGGATTTCTTCGTAGGGGCGAAGCGAGTCCGGCGTTCCCTTCAGCTGGATCGCGACTCGTTTTGCCCCTACCTGGAGAATGGGTTCATCGGGAACCGAGAATGCCATAAAATCCCACATTTAAGCAAAATCATTAAGATCAAAATAAAACAAGAGACCTTGAAAGATTAATAAACCTTTCAAATTTGCAAGTAATAATACCCAAAAATGTGACATTCATCACTGTCAGCAGTTAAATAAGCTGGCTAGAATAAAAACATTAATGGTATTTTGTTTGCCATATCCCCTCGGAATTGCAATCCATTTTGTGCCCAACCGCTCCTGTTATACGGTCGTGCATTAAATCCAATGTAGTTTGCCCAGATGGGAGTGGCTAGATCGAAAAGGTGAGAAAGGAGATTGAAACAATAAAACCTATCCTAGATCATTTACTGGTATCCGCACTAAATAAGAACAGGCGACGGGTCCAATAGCAAGACAATCCCAGGGGTTGAGCATCAAATACCTCTGGTCCCAATTCCCCACCCCGGTGAGGAACTCAAACCACCTTTCTAGTAGGGGGGAAAGGGGTACGTGAACGGGTGGTAATTCCCGAAAGGATGATTCCATAACTGCTTACCATCATGCCCTCATTGTTGCAGAAATCTTTGGAATTATTCCAGCACTTCAATTAAGGAGAATTAACCACATGAAACTTTCGGAAACCCGCCGAAAAGCGCTATCGATTTTACTTAGCTTGATCAGCGTTATCGTCCTGGCAACAACCGGGGCGACCATTTTCAGCCATCCAGGCCTGGTAAAGGCCAGCAGCACACTTACTTTTGTGCCCGTCGCTGATTCTTATGTCAACCAATCCGACCCAACCCATAATTTTGGTAATAGTAATTCCATACGGGTGGACGGCTCCCCGCTAGTTCGTACCTACCTGCGGTTTACTGTGAGCGGGATCGGCAGCAGTCAAGTGACTAAGGTCACCCTGAGGATTTACGTTAACAGCTCATCTGCTGGAGGCTTTGTCGTTAAGAAAGTTGGAGATAACGGCTGGCAGGAGAATGGGATTAATTATAACAATGCTCCTGCTCCTGGCTCTCAGCTGGGAACTTCTAACGGATTTTCTGGTAATGCCTGGGTGTCGACCGAAATCCCGTCTCTACTGAATGCTGATGGGACGTACAGCGTCGCCTTAGTGGGTGTCGACCAGCAGGCGATTAACCTGGCGGCAAGGGAATCTGGCAGCCATGCGCCTCAGCTGTTAGTGGAAGTATCGTCGCCCAGCAACCCAACTGCCACACGCACAACCGCGCCTGCCACTGCAACCCGTACAACCGCTCCCAGCGTCACAACCACCACAACCGGTGTGCCGAGCATTACTCCCACCAACCCTCCCGGACCAACCGCGACCCAATCAGGTGATGTCCAACCAGGGTTCCCCATCCGGGCGGCATTTTATTATCCCTGGTTCCCTGAAGCCTGGAACCAGCAAGGATTCAATCCGTTTACCAATTACACCCCCAGCCTTGGGTACTATGATTCAGGCTCCGTGTCCATTATCCAGGCGCACATAAGCGCCATGACGTACGGCAATGTCAATGCCGCCATCCTATCATGGTGGGGGCAGGGCTCGAATTCAGACCAGCGTGTGGCAACCATCCTGGGGGCTACCCCTGGCTCGGCGAACCCAAACTTCCGCTGGAGCATTTACTACGAGAATGAATCGCTCGGGAACCCGACCGTCGCTCAGCTCCAGAATGACATTCAATATATCCAAAGTCACTATGGGACCAATCCCAGCTTCTTGAGGGTGAACGGTAAGTTCGTAATCTTCGTGTATGCCGATGCAACCGATGCCTGTGGTATGGCTGATCGGTGGGTCCAGGCTGATAATAACCTGGGACACCCTGCATACATTGTATTGAAGGTTTTCGCTGGCTACCGAAACTGCGCCAGCCAGCCAGATAGTTGGCACCAATACAGCCCGGCGGTAGCAAGTGACCACCAGAGTGGGTTTAGTTTTGCGGTCAGCCCCGGTTTCTGGAAGAAGGGTGATGCAGTCCGCCTGGCACGTAACCTGACCACCTGGAATTCGAATGTCAGCTCCATGGTCGCTTCTGGCGAGCCGTGGCAGCTGGTAGCTACGTTTAATGAATGGGGTGAAGGCACCATCGTCGAATCGGCTGTGGAATGGGCGTCTGGTTCCGGTTATGGTCAATACATGGATGTCTTGCATGCAAACGGGAACGGCGTTCCACCCACCCCGTTTCCAACGGCACAACCCACCAACACTCCAGCCGTATCCCCAACGCCGACTCGGATAGGAACGATACCACCGAACCCAAGCTCCACTCCAACCCGGACTGGTACTCCTCTTCCTATGCCAAGTACGACCCCGACCCGGACTCCAACAGTCCCGCCGGGTCCAAGCCCGACCCCCACCCGGACACCGACCCCCGCCCCAGGCAATGACCCCATCCTGTTCTTCACGAGCGACCTGGTTTCGGGCGGCTCACTCAGCCGGGCACAGGCGACGGTAAACCTGATCCAGACCTTGATGAGCCAACACCCCGGCACGCAGATGCTGGTGGCGTCTGCTGGAGATAATGAACAGGAAAACTCCCCGTCCATCGCAAATTACACTGCCTACTTCGGCACGACGTTTGGTCAATTCGTTACCCAAGGCATATTCATGCAAGTGCGCGGTAACCATGATATCCAATCACAAGGTTCGTATACCGATTTCGATGGTACCGTCCACAATACGGGGGCTGCCTATTGGGATTACTTTGGGGCGAATGCCCATATGTTCAACATCGAAGGCAAGAAGCTGACCGATTATAGCTATGACCTGGGTACGTGGCATATCATCGGACTTGACCAGCTTAATGGGAATGTCAACCAGGCTACACTCGATTTTCTCACCTCCGACCTGGCAGCTCATCCGAACGCAACCTGCCAGCTGGTCTACTGGCATGTGCCGACTTACTCGTCGGGTTCAGCGCACGGAGATGCGACTGGGCTAAAACCGCTCAACCAGGCTGAATTTAACGCCGGGGTTGATATCCAGCTTAATGGTCATGACCATGATTACCAGCGCTTCTACCCGATCAACCCCAATGGGGTGAGGGATGATGCGCATGGGATCACCACCTTTGTCGCCGGTATCGGCGCGGAGGACAACCGCCTTGGGTCGCAGAACTCAATCGCCCAGGCAGCCTCAGCCGTATACATGGATACTTTCCCACCAAATAATGGTCACGCCATTGGTGTGATCCAGTTCACCCTACACGCCAACTCGGCCGATTACAAACTGTATGACTCCAATAATGGCGCGGTGCTAGACCAGGGAACGGTGACCTGCCATTAGATATATCCCATCGGGGATAATGTAGTATCGTGATGAATTGTAGGGGAGGGTCCGAGACCCTCCCCTACAACAATCATGGCTGGATAGTAATTTTATAAATTATCGTCGTTCGTGGATGAAGAGATGGGCTACAAACGAAACCAGGCTGACTATGATCGAGCCCCAGAAAGCACCCCACGGTACTGTAACGACAAAACCGATTCCGATCAAGCCGCAGATCCATGAGGAGAACCATAGCAGGAAGGCATTGATCACCAGCATGAACAGCCCCAAGGTAAGAACAATAAAGCCGCATGAGAGCAGCTTGAGGATGGGACGGATAAAAATGTTGACCAACCCGAGCACGGCTGCCATGACTGCGAAAGCCAGGTAGGCTGAGGTCGAGCCATCGATAGACATCAATCCACGGGGGGCCAGGATCAAGTAAGCAACTACCAAACCTGCAACAGCGATGAGCCAGTGTATAAAAAATCTCATAGGTTACCCCTTTCTACGCACCTGGCAAATTTGGATAATATTAGTAATCAATAACATTTTTTAAAGAAAAAGTCAAGGTTTGGACTGGCAAAGCATTTTTATAAGGGCAGTGAGAAAATAGAATGGGATTATCAGATGCTTAATTTGAGCTGATTAATGAAACCTGTTATCGGTTTACTATAAGAGGTTTTATCCCGGTGCTATAATGGAATTCAGCAAGAGTGGGTAGAAAAGGGACATCAAGGAGGATGCATGAAACCTATCGTTGATCCTGAAGGTCTTGAAGTCAATCATTTTGTCACCGCCTGCCAGCCACAGGGGAAGAAAATCCTTGAAATCGGATGCGGGCACGGAAGCCTGACCTACCAGTATGCCGAACTTGCGGACAAGGTTTCAGGTATTGACCGCGTTTACTCAGAACTTGTTCTGGCAAAAGATAACCAACCTGCATCCAGAAAGCCCATTTCGTTCCTGTGTGCCAAAGCAGAAACACTGCCGTTTCCAGCCCAATACTTCGATATTGTCCTTTTTGCATCCTCGCTTTGATGAGTTGCTCACGAGGGCATGGTCCATGCCCTGAATGAAGCCTGGAGAGTGCTGGTACCAGAGGGAACCATGGTGGACCTGCGCCCGTTATGTCTCGATGCGCCCGTGGATGTCCTTTATCGAGAAAAGAATGAATTTGCCGGGATTATTGATATGAGTCCGGATCTGGCCGACGAAATCGCTGCGGATAAGGCCGTCAAAGGTGTAGTGAACGGTGGATTGTTTACAGAATTATCAGTAGAGCGATTTGAGATTGCCTACTATTGGAAGACGGTGAAAGGGATGATGGCAGAGCTTCATGCAAGATGGATGGATGATATCATCATCGATGAGAACGTCATCCGGAACGCGTATGAGCTATTTGCCAGACATCGCGGAGATAAAAAGGTGCGGGTCCGATTACAGATGAAACTGGCAAAATATGGGAAACGCTAATGGTCGAAATGTGACCCATGTTGATCGTCGGGATATGTGGTTTTCTGGGATGGCAGAACCTGGTCGATAGCATTAGTTCAATATCTGCACTCTTATTGCTGATATGGGAAGTGTGGGTGTGGCGTGTATTATGGTCACAAAAAATCATTAGCACGGAGTAAAAATATAACCAGGTTAGAAATATCTCAAGTGTCATAATTACCTCCACACTCAAGCCGAGTGGGGGGGTTTTTATGATGAGGTTATTTTGATATGTAATATTAAGGCGCATTGTATAATTGATCAATGCCTGCCCCCATTTTGGCTACAAAACTTTATATCCCCCCACCTCGGCTTAAAGTTGTCCATCGCCCACGCCTAATAGAACGTCTGAACGAGGGGCAGTCCGGTAAACTGACTTTGATTTCTGCCCCGGCAGGCTTTGGTAAAACTACACTGGTCAGCGAGTGGCTAGCTAGCTGTGGGAGGCCAGTTGCATGGTTGTCGCTGGATGAAGGGGATCACGACCCCACCAGCTTTCTGACATACCTCGTCGCGGCATTACAGACGATTACACCGAATATTGGAAAAGGGGTATTGGCTATTCTCCACTCACCTCAGCCACCGCCTCCCGAAATGATCTTGACAGCCCTGCTCAATGAGGTAACCGCCATCCCGGACAATTTCATCCTGGTCTTGGATGATTACCATGCGATTGATTCCCAACCGGTGGATCAGGCCTTGACTTTCCTCGTCGAACATCTGCCGCTGCAGATGTACCTGGTTATCGCCAGTCGTGAGGACCCAAATCTACCCCTGGCCCGGTTACGCGTCCGGGGCCAATTGACCGAATTGCGCGCATCTGACTTGCGTTTTACCCCTGCCGAGGCTGCCGAATTTCTCAACCATGCGCTGGGCCTAAACCTCTCACCTGAAAACATCGACGCGCTTGAAACCCGCACCGAAGGCTGGATTGCCGGCTTGCAATTAGCCGCGCTTTCGATGCAGGGGCATCAAGACACCACCAGCTTTATCCAATCTTTCACCGGCAGCCACCATTTCGTGCTGGACTATCTGATTGAAGAAGTCCTGCAACAGCAGCCCGAAAGCGTCCAGGCGTTTTTGCTACGCACATCGATCCTTGGCCGCATGTGCGGACCACTGTGCGAGGCAGTTTTACACGCCCCGGCCGGCTCCGGGCAAGAAACCCTGGAATATCTTGAACGCGCCAACCTGTTCATAGTCCCATTGGACAACGAGCGGCGTTGGTTCCGCTATCACCATCTCTTTGCCGAATTGCTGCAGCAGCGGTTGCAGCAAAGCGTACCTTCAGGGAATGATGAGAGATGCGTGGCCGAATACCACGTGCGCGCCAGCCAATGGTATGAAGATCATGCCCTGGAGATCGAAGCATTTCACCATGCGGTGGCCGCCAACGACATTGAACACGCCGAGCGGCTGACCACGGGAGGGGAGATGCCCCTGCACTCTCTCCCCGCGGTGACCGCCATACTCAACTGGCTGGATTCGCTGCCAAAGACCGTATTGGATGCTAGGCCCTGGTTGTGGGTAAGGTCTGCCACATCGGCGCTAATGGCTGGACAGACAACTGGTGTGGAAGAGAAACTTCAAGCGGCTGAAAAAGCCATGCAAAATACCGATCTCGATTACAAAACCCGCGACCTGATTGGACAAATTGCCGCCGTAAGAGCCACGTTAGCCCTCCTCCGATACGAGCCGGAAGCCACGATCATCCAGGCGCGCCGCGCCTTGGAGTACCTGCAGCCCGATAACCAACCTTTCCGCAGTAGAGCTATCTGGACGCTGGGGTTTGCTTACCAGCTCCAGGGGGATCGTGTCGCGGCCCGTCAGGTCTATACCGAAGCTATCAAACAGGCATCCGGGAATATCTACTACACTATACTGGCTTCAACCAGCTTAGGCCAAATCCAGGAATCTGAAAACCAGCTTTATCAGGCGGCTGAAACCTACCAACGCTCCCTGCAAATGCTTAGCGATCAGGGACCTCCGAATGCTGATCGAGAGTTTTTTGGCCTGGCTCGCATATTCTATGAATGGAACGATCTGGATGCCGCTGAGCAATACGGGCAGCAGAGCCTTCAACTAGCGCGGCAGTATGATCGCGCGGTCGATAAATTCGTTGTCTGTGAGGTGTTTCTTGCCCGCCTGAAACTTGCTCGTGGAGATGTGGCCGGCGCGGCTACCATGTTAGCAGAGACAGAGCAGTCCGTTCGCCAGAATAACTTCGTGCATCGCACGCCTGATGTAGCTGCTGCCCAGGTGCTGATGTTGCTTCGCCAAGGCGATCTGGCGGCGGCTGCTCAGTTGGCCAAGACCCACGAACTTCCCATCAGCCAGGCTCGGGTATATCTAGCCCGGGGAGACCCGTCCTCAACCCTGGCAGTGTTGGAGCCATTGCGTCAGCAGATGGAAGCAAAAGGATGGGCGGATGAACTGCTCAGGGTGATGGTTCTACAGACGATCGCTTACAATGCGCATGGCGAAAAGGACAAGGCTGTGCAACTGCTAAGTGACGCGCTGGCGCTGGCAGAGCCGGGTGGTTTTGTCCGCATCTTTGTGGATGAAGGCGAGCCAATGGCACAACTATTGTCCGAAGCAGCTTCTCACAGGATGATGCCAGACTATATCAGTAAGCTACTGGCAGCATTTGAAGCTGAGAAACAGAAAAGCGAAGACAAACCTGATCTACCCCCTGCCCAGCCCCTTGTTGACCCATTGAGCCAACGCGAGTTAAAAATACTACAACTCATTGCCCAGGGATTATCGAATCGCGAGATCGGTGAACGGCTTTTCCTCGCCCTGGATACTGTTAAAGGTCATAACCGCAATATTTTTGACAAACTGCAGGTTAAAAGCCGCACCGAAGCTGTAGCCCGCGCTCATGAGCTGGGTTTGTTGTAAGCAAATTTTTTCTTCAACATTTCCCCTTACATCTGAAAAACAACACCTATAACCAACACTAAAGTGTCTGTTCGATAACACTGTGTGGGGGATATTATCCTTGTACATTGAGCAAGTGGCATGGACTGAAATGACCGACCACAATAGGTGCAAGGTGATGTCAAATATACGCGATCAAAAAACTAATCCGAGTCGACCCGTGGCTTATCAGATCAGGATCAAAGGCCATTTGGGTTCTCAGTGGACAGACTGGTTTGAGGGCATGACCATCACGCTGGAAGATGACGGCGATACGCTTTTAACCGGTCCGGTGATCGATCAGGCCGCGTTGCATGGTTTGCTAAAAAAAGTGCGAGATTTAGGTTTGCCATTAATTTCGGTCAATCCTCTCGAACACGGCCCCTCGACAACGATCGGGATAGACCAGGTTGATAAATCAGACACCTAATAGTAAATGGGTATGAGCGTATGGAAAGGAGTTTTGCTTTTGATAACATTTCGAACCCTTTTCAACCCCCTGTAAACAGGTGGCGACCACAATTTTATTCAAGTCCTAATTAATGCAACCCATCCATATCGTTCAAAAAAAGAGAGAAAAAATGAGCTCAAATAAATCAACTACCGGAATAGATCCAAAAATAAAACTTTCATTGTTATGGATATTTGTATTACTCAATATGGCTTATGCGGATATTCTTTCTTTAATGGATCCCACGTCCGCAATCCGCGAAGTAATGGGGGGAGCTCCCTTGCCTTCGGGAGGTTTGGTGCTCGGCGCAATAATAATGGAAACTGCGATTGTCATGGTGATCCTGTCTTGGGTATTGAACTATAAAGTAAATCGCTGGGTAACCATAATCATTGGTGCAATAAATATATTTGGTGTTGTAACTGGCGGACACGGTCCATATTACGTATTTTTCGCAACTGTGGAAGTGGCGTGCATGTTGCTAATTATCTGGTTTGCCTGGAAGTGGAAACCAGCAGTTGAAACTATTTAAGCACAATAAAAAAAAAGGAGATACAAAATGAATTCAACTCGAAAGATTGCCTTGATTACAGGTGTGATTTTCATCATTGCGACTGTCTTGCCCCTCATGGCCGCGCCGCTTGTACCTGACCTCACTGGTACGGACTTCCTCTCTCGGTTCTCTGCAAATACAAATCAGGCGGCTGCAAGAGCACTGCTCATTCTCATTGGGTATTTCGGATGTGCTGGGATAGCCGTCGTGATGTATCCGGTCTTGAAGAAGTGGAATGCGGGTCTAGCCCTTGGATCTGTTGTCTTCAGGACTATTGAGACAGCCTTTTATGTGATCGGCCTCATATGCCTGCTGTCCCTGCTGACACTCGGCCAGCAGTTCATGGGATCGGGAGCTGCCGATCGTACGTCGCTTCAGGCGATCGGCAATTTGTTGGTGAGCATACACGACAACGCCGGATTAGTGGCGGTATTCGCCTTCTGCCTGGGTGCATTTATGTACTACTACCTGTTCTTCCAATCACGGCTCATTCCCAGATGGCTGTCGGGCTTCGGAATCGTCGCGATCATCCTGATGCTGGCAGCTTGCGTAATGGCCTTGTTCAGCGGTAACCGTATTACCAGTTACATTCCCCTGGCGGCTCCCATTTTACTGCAGGAAATGGTTCTGGCGGTATGGCTGATCGTTAAAGGATTCAATCCGTCTGCAGTCGCTTCTCTGTCTGCGAAAACAGCGACGAACGAGGTGTTGAGCGCCGCATAGATAGGGATTATGGGCTTTCAGGGAGAGCCTCAGCTCTCCCTGAAAACCTCCCCACTTCGCACCATGGTAATGCTCGTGGAATAGACCTTAAACAGCGGACATCACTCATCACATGGAGAAAGCAAAATGTTAAAGTGAGGTTCGATAGTTCTCTCAATCTGGAGCGGTATCAATTTTCTGCTCGCCTTTACCATATTGTTCTATGTCATTGTGCTAAAGAATGACTCCCCAATTTTGCAGGTGGCTTCCTTTTCAGCAGCTGAAATAGCCAGCCTTAGTACAAAGACCATTGCTGCGCTCAATTGTTTTACGATCCTATACAACTCCTGCTCGCTGGCAATATTGGTGTTGACCTGGCCGCTGATCCGCAAGAACCTGGTCGCGGGGCAAAAATGGGCTTTCTCGATGTTAGCGGGAGTGATCGGATTTATTGTGGTAATGGCATTTTACGCTTCATCCTACATCGGGAATGGACGCTGGCAGGTGAACCTGGTCCAGAGCATTCTTTATATTACGGGCATTAGCTTGTCAGGCTATTCAATATTCTTTAAAGGAGAAAAAAATGAACTCAACCACTAAAATCGCCAGAACCGCCGGCCTGCTTTATCTGCTTTACATGATCACCTCGGTCATCGCCAATATATTCGGAAATTTTGTGTTCGTGGAAGCACCGGTCACTAGCAATCACATCATGACCCATGCATTTCAATTCCGCATCGGTTTTGTGATTAATCTGTTCTCCGTCGTCTTTTTCCTTTTAGCAGCCTGGGCTCTGTACGTGCTATTGAAACCGGTGAACAAAGACCTGGCATTACTTTTCCTGTTATTTAATGTTGCCGGTTTTGCTGTCTGGTTATTCAGTTCACTTTGCCTGTTTGCCAGCCTAGTGATCTTGAACGGGGTAGAAACTATCAAAGTGTTCCAGCCCGATCAACTACAGGCGCTTGCAGTGTTTTTTGTCAATTTATATAAAACCGGGGTCGTTATCGCCCAGGTACCTTATGGCGTCTGGCTCTTTCCCCTCGGTTATTTGGTTCTTAGGTCAGGCTTTCTTCCAAAAATATTGGGATATCTGTTGATCGCGGATGGTATTTGTCAATTCGTATATGTCTGCCAACGTTTGATCTTCCCGGGACTCGCGAACATCGCTTATCCCTGTATGGTGATCAGTTTTATCGCAGAACTATCTCTGGCTTTGTGGCTTTCCATCAAGGCCGTGAAACCCCGGTTAATTCCTGAATTAAGAAAAGAGTAAAGATGAAAAACTCAAAAGGTATCTGGAAAAAGGTATTCGTACTGACCCTGGTGGGGGGTCTGGCCTTCTGGCTGGCAAACTTCGCAATCTCGCGAACCGCCATTGCGGCAGAATACAGGGATGCCATGTCAATATCTTATTATCCAATGCTGCTTGAATCGTTGATCGGTGGCTTGATCATTGGGTTCTTGGTAAGTTATCCTTTACTACGCTTCTTTGACAAGATTCCCGTAAAGAGCCCAATCCTTAAATCAATCCTCCTAAGCTCGATTGTGCTGGTCATCATCACGATCCTGCTCGGAGGTCCGTCAAGTTTTTTTGCGACGGATAATGTATTACGGTACTTCATCATCGGTACAACATTTAACATGATCCGGATTATTGCCCTTGGAATAGCGATAGGCTATGGGTGTAAAAGGCAATACACGGGAGATAATTCATCGGTCGTTGCAGCGAAACCCGCCGGTGTGAATTAGGCAAACAACCATGGAATCACAGGTCACAACTCGAAGCAGACGGCAGGCGTCACATGAGTTCTCAAAGAGACTATTCATTTCGGCTGGGGCGGGAGGCGCGGCTTTTTGGATAACTGACTTCGTAATTGCAGTGTCTCCAATCGCTGCCGAGTATAGAGCTGCTTTCTCGATTTCATCTCTTCCAATGGCTCTTGTTGAAGCTTTGGTTGGCGGTCTGGTGATCGCATTTTGCGTCAGCTTTTTCCTGCTTCGTTTCTATAATGGGGTCTCCGATAAAAAACCAATCTTCAATGCATTGATCCTTAGCTTTTTTATCATGGTCATTATCGAGGTCTTTTCAGCGCTTGGAAACCCAGCCCATGCCTCCGTCTACCTCCTGCTCGACACAGGAATGAATGCTCCAAGGTTTCTTGCCCTTGGATTGGTTATCGGCTATTTATTCGTTAAGCAAAAAGGAAAGGTACAGAAATGAGAGCGATTGTATGCACAAAATACGGACCGCCGGAAGTTCTTCAACTCAATGAAGTAGAAAAACCTACTCCCAAGGACAATGAAGTACTGATAAAAATTCATGCAGCAGCAGTGACAGTTTCAGATTGTATAGTTCGAAGTGGCAAAGTAAATATCTTGCTATGGATACCCATGCGCATATTTATTGGTTTCAAAAGACCAAGAAAACCTGTACTAGGGTTAGAGTTAGCCGGAGAAATTGATGCAATAGGCAAAGATGTAAAACGATTTAAAAAAGGTGATCAGATTTTTGCATTTACCGGCAAGCGTTTTGGTGCTTATGCCGAGTACGCTTGTCTGCCGGAAGACGGATTGTGCATGCCTGATGACTGTATTCTGGCATTAAAACCGTCCAATATGACCTATGAGGAAGCCGCCGCTGTTCCTTCAAGGGGAACTCTAGCATTGTATTTTATTAGAAAAGGAAATATCCAGAACAGACAAAAAGTTCTTATCTATGGAGCTTCTGGAGGGGTGGGTTCTTTTGCAGTACAGCTTGCCAAGTACTTTGGGGCGGAAGTTACTGGGGTATGCAGTAGCACAAATTTAGAATTGGTAAAATCTCTCGGAGCCGATAAGGTAATTGATTACACAAAAGAGGATTTTACGAATAGAGGAGAATCTTATGATTATATCTTTGATGCCGTTGGAAAAAGATTTAGCTCAATATTACAGTACAAAAAAGCGCTAACTCCGACCGGGAAATACATATCAGTCGATGAGGGGACACCAAAGTTATATCTGGAAGATTTTTTCTTAATCAAGGAGTTGGTTGAAGCGGGAAAGATAAAACCGGTCATTGATAGATTGTATCCGTTGGAACAGATAGCCGAGGCGCACAGGTATGTCGAAAAAGGACACAAAAAGGGAAATGTCGTCATCAGTGTGCGGCATTAGCTAAAAGACAAGTTACACCAAACCTGAAACAACAGGAAGAAGGAAAAAATGAAAAGGATCTTTACATTCACAATCGTTTTAATAGCACTGACAGCTTGCACAGTGCTCCAGATACAGGCACCTGAACCTGCTGCGACGGACATACTTCAGGCGGGTATACCAAATCCAGCTTCGGTCTATTGCAAGGAGCAAGGGAACAAACACGAAATTCGCATGGCTGCCGATGGCAGCCAAAACGGAATATGTGTTTTTCCAAATGGATCCGAATGTGATGAGTGGGCCTACTTCCGGGGTGAGTGTGGCCCCGCAGCACAAAAAAGCCCAACACCTGCCACAACCGTTGAGGCAACCACAGATGCTAGTGGTGGTTACATGCCACCCGGTACCGCAGAAGAAATAAGTGATTGGTGGGGCGTCATCAAGAGTACCGAACCCGGCGCACAGTATGATGACTATTTCGAACGGCAAGACCTGGGGCAGATGATCTATTTTGGGATCAATTCAATGGATCCGGCGGTTAAGTCCCAGATCGAGGCACTCCGCGACAGTGGCAAGATCGTTCACCTCTATGGCACATTATTGAGTAATGTGCCAGACTACAATGGTTCGCAGATTCTGGTGGACCGCATCGAGGTTGAAGGGTAACGATCCATTACGAATAGCTGTGGGTACCACGAAAGAGTGTCCCGACCCTGGTAGGTACACTCTTTGAATTTTGGGGATGTGCTGTATACTTGATCTATGTCCGCTCCAATTTTAGCCACCAAACTTTATATCCCCCCACCTCGGCCTAAAATTGTCCCCCGCCCTCACCTGATCGAGCGGCTGAACGAGGGTCTATTTGCGGGTCGCAAACTGACTCTCATCTCTGCTCCCGCTGGCTTTGGCAAGACCACATCGGTCAGTGAATGGATAGCCAGTTGTGGACGACCGGTTGCCTGGCTGTCGTTGGATGAAGGGGATAATGATCCGGCGCGTTTCATCTCTTACCTGGTAAAAGCGTTGCAGACGATCCAGACGGGAATTGGCGAGGGGCTGCTGGCTGCGCTCCAATCCCCCCAACCGCTGCAGATCGAAACCATTTTGACTACCCTGCTCAACGAAATTTCCACCATCCCTGAGAACTTTCTGCTCGTCCTGGATGACTACCACTCGATCGATTCCCAGCCGGTCGATCAATCCCTGGCTTTTCTCATCGAACACCAGCCGCCGCAGATGCACTTGCTCATCGCCACCCGTGAGGATCCCCATCTACCCCTGTCCCGGCTGCGCGCTCGGGGGCAGTGTACCGAGCTGCGCGCCGCCGATTTGCGCTTTACCCCCGCCGAAGCCGCCGAATTCCTCAACCGCGTGATGGAGCTGGATCTCTCAGCTGAAGACATCAACGCGCTGGACATGCGCACCGAGGGCTGGATCGCCGGCCTGCAGCTGGCTGCGATCTCAATGCGAGACCATAAGGACGCCACCGGTTTCATCCAGTCTTTCACCGGCAGCCATCGTTTCGTGATGGATTATTTGCTTGAAGAGGTCCTGCACCAGCAGCTCGAAAGTATCCAAATCTTTTTGCTGCGCACATCGATCCTTGACCGCATGTGCGGGCCTCTTTGCGATGCTGTTCTGCTCGACCCATCCATTCCCGGGCAGGCAACCCTGGAATATCTCGAGCGCGCCAACCTGTTCATCGTCCCCCAGGACAACGAGCGGCGCTGGTACCGCTATCACCACCTCTTTGGAGATCTACTTCGCAAACGGCTGGGGCAAAGTTTCACCTCGGGAGGGATAGCCGAACTGCATATCCATGCAAGCGAATGGTATGAAAACAATGACCTGATGCTCGAGGCCTTCCGCAATGCGGCTGCGGCCAATGATATCGAGCGCGCCATGCGTCTGATTGAAAGCAAGAAGATGCCCCTCCACCTTCGCGGCGCAGCAACGACGATACTGAGCTGGTTGGAGTCGCTTCCAAAGGCCTTGCTGGATGCCAGGCCGGCCTTGTGGTGGAAGCAGGCAGCGCTGCTGCTGGTGATCGGCAAGCCAACGGGCGTGGAAGAGATACTCCAGGCGACTGAAGCAGCTTTGGATGCTACAGCAGTACCAGGTGCCGAGTTGGATGATACGACCCGGGATCTGATCGGAAAAATTGCTGCCGCCAGGGCAAACCTGGCCCAAACGCAGGCCCAGGCAGAAACCATTCTTGTCCATGCGCGCCGGGCCTTGGAGTTTCTGCACCCCAACAACCTGTCCGACCGGTCCATAGCAACCCGGGCGATGGGGTTTGCCTATTATCTCCAGAGAGACCTGTTTGAGGCCCGCCGGGCATATGCCGAAGCCTTATCTCTCGCCCAGGCTGCCGGCGATCATATAAACTCCACGTTGGCTTCGATCCGTTTGGGCCAGATACTGGAAGAAAAAAACCAACTTCACCTGGCAGCCGAGACCTACCAGCAGGTTTTGCAACTGGTCGACGATTACTCTCCTTCGAATGCTTCTGTAGCGTACCTAGGCCTGGCCCGGGTATTTTACGAATGGAACGATTTGAATGCTGCCGAGCAATACGGGGAGCAGAGCTTTCGGTTGGCGCAGCAGTATGACCAGGTCATTGACAGATTAATATTGAGCGAGATGTTCCTGGCTCGCTTGAAATTGGCCCGGGGAGATGCGTCCGGCGCGGCACACATTCTATCACAAGCGGAACAAACCGCAGGTCAAAAGAATTACACTTTTCGTGTGCCGTATATTGCCTACGACCAGGCGCTCGTCCTCCTCCGCCAGGGTAATATAGGTGCAGCCCTTCAACTGACACAGCAAAATGACCTTCCGCTCATGCAAGCACGCGTGCTTATCGCCCGGCACGAACCAGCCGAGGCGCTGGCAGTGCTGGAACCACTGCGCCAGGAAGCGGAAGCAAAAGGATCGGCATACAGGCTGCTCATGGTGATGGCTGTGAAATCAGTCGCTCACTACGCGCATGGCGATAAGGAAAAGGCAATGGAACTGCTCGGCGAGGCGCTTGTGCTGGCCGAACCGGAAGGCTTCATCCGTCTCTTTGTGGATGAAGGTGAGCCGATGGCGCAGCTTTTGTCCGCAGCGGTTGCTCGCGGTATTATGCCGGACTATGTCACTAAGTTGCTGGCAGCATTTAAGGCCGAGAAGCGAAAAAGTGAAGACAAACCTGATTTACCCCCCACCCTCCCGGGAGAACACCGGGACGGTGAGCCCCTTATCGAGCCATTGAGCCAACGCGAGTTAAAAATACTACAACTCATTGCCCAGGGATTATCGAATCGCGAGATTGGCGAGCGACTTTTCCTGGCTCTGGACACAATCAAAGGGCATAACCGAAAAATTTTTGACAAACTGCAAGTGCAAAGCCGCACCGAAGCTGTCGCCCGCGCCCGCGAGTTGGATTTGCTGTAAGGTTTAATCTTCCTCAACATTTCCCCGCAATAACTATAAACAACACCCATAACCAACACTAAAGTGTCTGTTCGTTAACACTGTGTGGGGGATATTATCCTTGTACATTGAGCAAGTGGCACGGACTGTAATGACCGGCCACAAAAGGTACAGAGGATGCGAAACAAATTCGACCCAAAAACGAATACAAGTCAACCCATAGTCTACCAGATAAGGATCAAGGGACATCTGAACCGCGAGTGGACAGACTGGTTTGAGGGCTTGACCATCACGCTGGAAGACAATGGCGATACGCTTTTAACCGGCCCAGTGGTTGACCAGGCCGCGTTGCATGGTTTGCTGAAAAAAGTGCGTGATTTAGGCATGCCATTGGTCTCAGTCTGTCCTCTCAAAAACGATCCATCGAATCCACCCGCGACAGGCGAGACGGATCAGTCAGATGTCTACTCGTAAACAGGTACAAGCTAATTGGAAAGGAGTTTTGCCTTTGAGAACATTTCTAGCACATTTCAACCTCGTTGACCGGGTGACGACCACAATTTTATTCAAGTCCAAATTAATAAACCCATCCATATCGTTCAAAAAAGGAGATAAAAATGATTTCAAACAAAGAGACCACAAGAAATCTGCTAGATATGAGGATAATCCTTGCAGTGTTATGGGTTGCTGGAATGTTAAGTCGTTTAAATGGGGATACATATCGCTTAAGTGATCCGGTTGCGTTAAAGTCGTTAATTGCCAATACCGGACCTATCGTAGTAACCCCTGAATTATATTTGGTAATGTCATTAATATTCGTGGGTATGATTTTTATGAGTGTCTTGACACTTACGTTGAAGTCTCCCGTGAGTCGTTGGGTAAACCGCATCATAGGCATACTCTATGCCATGATTATTCTTGCATTTTGGGTTTTAGGTCTTACATTGCAATCTGCTGGTTATGAGATGGTTTGGTCAACAGCACAACTTGTGTTTGCCTTAATGGTTGTTTGGTACGCATGGACGTGGCCAAATCCTGAAGGGTAGTGTGGCAAATGCACCTGATGTCAAATCGTATAACTTATCCATATACCTCAAATAAGGAGAAAAAATGAACACCTATAGAAAGACCGCTGTGATTGTTGGAATTCTATTCATCATTGGAACAGTTTCCGGGATCCTCAGTGGCGTTTTTACCGCCCCGATCATGAAAGGATCGACGTACCCAATCAACATAGAGGCAAGTGATACCCAATGGATTATCGGAACACTGCTCATCTTGTTGATGGGATTATCCCTCGCCATTATTCCGTTACTCTTGTACCCGATCTTTAAAAAGCACAATGATATTCTTGCCCTTGGGTACGTTGTTTTTAGGGGCGCACTTGAAATGGGTTGCGTAACGATCCACGCACTCAGCATGTTCCTGCTGTTGACCGTTAGCCAATTGTATGGAAATACCGGAGCAGCAGGCGGATTCAGTTTACAAACCATGGGGTCAGTGCTTATCGCTTCTGGAGATTGGATCCAGATGATCGGGGAACTCATTTTCAGCCTCGGTGCGTTGATGATCTACACCCTGTTCTATCAAACCAGGCTCATTCCTCGCTGGATTTCAACCTGGGGATTAATTGGCGCAGGATTGTACTTCGTTGCCAACCTGGTAAGCATGTTTAGTCCGCTGCATTCAGCTCCATCAATCGAATCTGGAATTGGGCTCTTATTGATCCCGCTTGCCCTACAGGAAATGGTCTTTGCGGTCTGGTTGATCGCGAAGGGATTCTGTCCATCTGCAGTCGCTGCACTACCGGCGAAATCAGTGGCTAATGAGCTTTTGAGCATGGCATAGATTTGACTTATAGAAGTGAGGGAGGGTTGAAAACCCTCGCAATAACCCTCTCTCACAGTTACTTATAAATTTTCGTGGAATAGAGCTAAAAAAGCAGATACAAGGTATCAGAGGAGAAAGCAAAATGCTAAAAAAAGGTTCGATCATTCTTTCAATCTGGTGCGCCATCAACTTTTTCCTGGCCGTTACCATATTATTCTACGTCATGGTTCTCAAACAAGACTCCCCAATTTTACAGGTGGTTTCTTTTTCAGAAGCTGAAATCGCTAGCCTCAGCGCCAAGACCATTGCAGCGCTCAATTGTTTTACGATCCTGTACAATTCTTGCTCTCTGGTGATCTCGGTGCTGACGTGGCCGCTCATACGCAAAAACCTGGTTGCTGGTCAAAAATCGGCTTTCTGGATGTTAGCGTTTGGGATTGGCTTTATAGAAGTGATGGCATTTATCGCTTCCTCCTATATAGGGAATGGGCGCTGGCAGGTGAATGTCATTCAGAGCGTTTTATATTTGGTAGGTATCGGCCTATCGGGCTATTCACTATTCAAAGGAGATAAAAATGAATACAAATAATAAGACCGCAAGAATTGCAGGGTTCTTCTACCTCATGTTTATTATTACTTCCATCCTGGCGGATAGGATTGCCAGCATCGGATTCGGTCATCCCACAGCTATAGCCAATAAAATAATGACCCAGGGATCGCTGTTCCACACCGGATTTGTAACTGGCCTGCTCTCGGCTTTGTTTTTTCTGTTAGCAGCCTGGGCTTTATACGTGTTACTTAAACCGGTCAATGAAAACCTGGCATTGCTTTTCCTGTTATTAAACCTAGTCGGAGTTGCAGTGCAGTGTTTTAGCATGCTGCCACTTTTAGGCGCCCAGCTGCTTTACACCGGTGTAGACGCGCTGAAAGTTTTTCCGGCGGCTCAGCTGGAAGGGTTGGCAGTATTTTTCGCCAGTCTATACAAAAGCGGATTTATCGTCGCCCAACTATTTTACAGCACCTGGCTTTTGCCTCTTGGATATCTGGTTTACAAGTCGGGCTTTCTGCCCAAGATCCTGGGCATCCTGTTGATGATCGATTTTATTGCCGTTATGGTCTGGTTTTTTCAGTTTTTCCTTTTCCCTGGCTACGAAGTAATACTTTACCCGTGTTGGGTGGTTAGTTTTATTGCCGAACTTGGGCTTACATTATGGCTTTTGATTAAGGGTGTTAAAAACCACAAATAAAAAGGAGAATAAAAAGATGACCCAATCAAAAGAAATCTGGAGAAAGATGACAATATTGGCGCTAGCAGGAGGCTTAGCCTTCTGGGTAGTAAACTTCGCGATTTCCCGAACTCCCATTGCGGCGGAATATAGGGCTGCCCTTTCAATTTCATATTTTCCCATGCTGATCGAGGCTTTGATTAGCGGCTTGATCATTGGATTGGGGGTCAGTTATTTTTTACTACGTTTCTTTGACAGGATTCCTGTAAAAGATCCGATTATTAAATCTGTGATCCTTAGCCTGATTGTTCTGATTATTGTCACTGTCTCGATCGGAAACCCATCAAGCTTTTATGGAACAAGTGATGCCTTGCGTTACTTTATCCTCGGCACAATATTTAACGTACTAAGGATTCTCGCTCTTGGAATAGCTATCAGCTATCTTTACAGACAGCTCCACTTAAGATTCGATCCATCCGCTGGAGCAAATTGTACAGGCGCACTGCTACACTGATACAGCGATACTGACCATAAAAAAACAATGTCGTCATCATCGTACTTCATTAGCTAAAAGACAAATCACACCAAATCTGGAACGATAAAAAGGAAGAAAAAATGAAAAGGATCATTACACTCGCAATCATTTTGATAGCACTGACAGCCTGCACAGCGCGCCAGGTCCAGACACCTGAACCTACTGCGACGGACATACCACAGGTGGGTATGCCCAATCCCGCCTCGGTCTATTGCACACAGCAGGGGAACAATCTCGAAATTCGTATGGCTTCCGATGGCAGCCAATCCGGGGTATGTGTTTTTTCAGATGGATCCGAATGTGACGAGTGGGCTTATTTCCGGGGTGAGTGTGGCCCCGCAGCACACAAAAGCCCAACACCTGCCACAACCGTTGAGGCAACCACAGATGCTAGTGGTGGTTACATGCCACCTGGTACCGCAGAAGAAATAAGTAATTGGTGGGGCGTTATCAAGTGTACCGAACCCGGCTCACAGTATGATGACTACTTCGAGCGGCAAGACCTGGGGCAGATGATTTATTTTGGGATCAATTCTTTGGACCCAGCAGTACAAGCGCAGATCATCGCATTCCGCGACAGTGGCAAGATCGTTAATCTTTATGGCACATTACTGAGCAACGTGCCCGACTACAATGGCTCGCAGATCCAGGTGGACCGGATCGAAGAACAAGCCTCAGGCGGTTACATGCCACCAGGTACTTCAGAAGAAATAGCTGACTGGTGGGGTGTCATCAAGAGTACGGAATCGGGCGCCCAGTATGATGACTACTTCGAGCGGCAAGACCTGGGTCAGATGATCTATTTTGGGATCGATTCAATGGATCCGGCGGTTAAGTCCCAGATCGAGGCACTCCGCGACAGTGGCAAGATCGTTAATCTTTATGGCACATTACTCAGCAATGTGCCCGACTACAACGGCTCGCAAATCCTGGTGGACCGCATCGAAGAACAAGCCTCAGGCGGTTACATTCAACCAGGTACTTCAGAAGAAATAGCAGACTGGTGGGGGGTCATCAAGAGTACGCAGCCCGGCGCACAATACGATGACTACTTTGAACGACAAGACCTTGGGCAGATTATCTACTTTGGCATCAATTCAATGGATCCGGCGGTAAAGTCTCAGATCGAGGCACTACGCGACAGCGGCAGGATCGTCCATCTTTATGGAACATTATTTAGTAATGTGCCTGATTACAACGGCTCACAGATCCAGGTGGACCGTATCGAGATACTAGAGTAAACAAATACTGAAAATATTAATAAAAAAAAACCGTCTCTAGCTTGGACGGATTTGAACTTAGTAGCAAGGCTTAGGTTCGAATGCATCCCCTGAATGGGGACCAAGGAGCTCAAATAACAGAAATAAAAATCCGTCCCTCACCTGGACGGATTTGAACTTAGTAGCAAGGCTTAGGTTCGAATGCATCCCCTCAATGGGGACCAAGGAGCTCGAATAACAGAAATAAAAATCCGTCCCTCACCTGGACGGATTTGAACTTAGTAGCAAGGCTTAGGTTCGAATGCATCCCCTCAATGGGGACCAAGGAGCTCGAATAACAGAAATAAAAATCCGTCCAGGTGAGGGACGGATTTGAACTTAGTAGCGGGGCTTGGATTCGAACCAAGGACCTCCGGGTTATGAGCCCGACGAGCTGCCACTGCTCCACCCCGCATCGATTGTTAACGCTATTTTTCGAGCGGGCGGTATTATAGCACGGCGATTGATTGGCGTCAAGGAGCCTTTGGGGGTTGATCGACGAGCAGTGATAACCAGACCTGCCAGTTTTGGATGACTTCGGGAGTGACGGCAGGGGTGGGGGTGGGCTGGGGAAGACTGCCTCCTGCCTGAATAGGGACCACTATCACATCACCCTCATTGCCGAGGCGTTCAAAATTATATGCCCAATAAAACACGGCAGCATCCGAGGTGGCATAAGCCACCTGGGTCTCCAGTGATTCCTGCGTTTCAACCAGGCTGGTCACCCGCGCGCTAACATCTTCCTTCTCGGCAGTCAGGCGGCGGAGCTCTGCCATGCGGCTGTTAAAATCCGTCACCAGGAACACCAATACAGCAAACCCGGTGAGAATAAGCAATGGCTTCCATCCTTTTCCCGACATTTTCATAGCGCTATCTTACTCCAGCCTCAATGTTCATGCAAGGGAATTAAAAACCCTGCAAGGAAGATGCAGGGATTGTGCCAGTGCCGAAGGAGGGACTTGAACCCTCACGAGCGTAATGCTCACTAAGCCCTGAACCTAGCGCGTCTGCCAATTCCGCCACTTCGGCATTATCATAACTATCAGGGTGAACGGAATTTTACCTGGATTTTTCGTTTTGTCAACCTCGAGTAGCATGCTATAATTTCTGTGGGTCACAATCATGGTTCCCATCCTTGATCAGGTCATCGGTTTTCTTTCTGGTCCAGACGGAAATTTAGTTTACACACTGGTACTGGGATTAATCGCGTTCTCCGCCCTGATATCGTGTTGGTACGCAGGAGGCAGACAGCAAACCACACTGGGAAGACGCATGCTGCTTGGTTTGCTAATGTTATTTGTGGCGCAGCTGATGCTGATGGGGATAGCTTATCTTGCATGGAGCGGCTCTGGTGGTCACTCATACCTGCCACCTATAGAGAGAACATTAGCCCTGTTCAGCCTGGTGGTGATCGCCTGGTTGTGGGTGTTCCCTGATTCAAACCTAACTGCGGATATCATCACACTGGTTGCAGCCGGAATCGTTTTACTACTTGGTTTGGTTAGTGAGATTTTGTGGATCCGTCAAGGATCGACTGTAGCCTTTAATTCTACGTCACTAGAAGAATATTCCTTTTTCACCGGGGTGGGAATTCTAACAGCTGGGATCATCCTGTTAGTGGCACGACGACCTCGTTATTGGGGTTTCGGTCTCTTGATGCTCGTAGTGATCCTTACTGGTTACCTGGGTCAATTCACTTCGGGGCAAGCAGAAGGTGATTATGATTGGTACGTTCACCTTGGAATGATGGTTGGCTACATTGTATTGTTAGCTTTGCCTTTAAGGCTTGTTGGTCTAAAGCCAGTAGGGGTGCCTATCGTTACAACTACCACCGCCCAAGTAATCCCAGCACCCACCACTCCGCAGCTGATCCAATCGATCACCAATTTGCTAACAGAACCCTCACCTCAAAAATACTATCAGGAATTGACCCGAGTGGTCGCACAGGTGATGAACGCAGATTACTGCCTGCTATTAATGCCCCCAAAAACAGGTGAACAGCTCATTGTTCCTGTTGGATATTCCAAGGCAGAAGACAGGATGATCGATGGCTTTTCCTCGGATGGACATAAAATGCCATCTATCTTGGAGGCGGTCAGAAGTGGAAAGAACCTGCAGACGTCAATCGACAAAGAAGCGGAAGTTCGGGTGTTGACCGACCAACTTGGTCTAAAGCAATCCGCGATGCTGATGATGGTACCTTTTCATCCAAAAGGCAGCAATGCAATTATGGGATTGGCAGTGCTGTCTGCGTCTCCAACCAGGGTCTGGAATGATGAGGATACCAAACGTCTCTCCGATCTCGAGCAAACCCTCGTGACCGTAGCCGGTCAATACTCTAAAGCTGCCACCCCGCAGGGCGATCAGGCGGATTTGATGCTAAAACTACATCACGCTCAGGCGTCTGAAGACCAGACAAGGCTGGAGTACGCTCAGCTGAAGGCCAAATATGACAGTATATCTGACCAACCGGGCGCATCCACCCCGCTGGCGATGGAAATGGCAGTGCTGGTGCAGAGTCAAAAAAACCTGCAAGAGACTATCACTCAATTAGAGGCTCGCAATCTTGAGCTGGAAGGCTTGCTGTCCAGGGGAAGACCATCAGTAGAAGAGGTCGATCAGCTCAGGCAGGAGCTACGGGCTGCATTGGTAGACCTGGCACGCATGCCTTCCACATTGTCAAAATCTGATCAGAAGATGTTGGAGCTGCAGCTTTCCACGGTGAAACGGTTGGACGATATGGAGCCGACTGAGCTTGTCAATTCTATTGCCCAGGAATTCCGTCAACCGCTAGCGTCGATCATCGGTTACACCGACTTACTGTTGGGAGAATCGGTAGGTCTATTGGGAGCCGTGCAGCGGAAATTCGTGGAAAGGGTGAAAGCCTCTACTGAGCGGCTGGGAATATTATTAAACGAATTAGTGCAGGTAATGTCAATCGATGGGGGTACAGTCGATCTGACAGCAGTAAGTGTGGACTTTAAAACAGCTGTAGACGAAGCGCTGGGCAACATCGCGGGTCAAATTAGCGAAAAAAATATTGATATGCGGGTCGAGTTACCCGATACACCTGTAGCGTTGCGAGTCAATAAAGATGCCCTTCTCCAAATCTTGGAAAACTTATTGCTGAATGCATGCCTGGTCACACCGACCGATGGGTGGATAAGGTTTCTAGCTGTTATTGAACAGCAGGAAGATGTACAGAGTTATATCCACATATCAGTAACCGACCAGGGGGGAGGGATCGAGAAAATGGATATATCACGGGTGTTCCTACGAAGATATAAAATGGAAAACCCGCTCATCCAGGGAATTGGTGACACCGGGGTTGGTCTATCGATCGTAAAAAGCCTGGTTGAGCTAAACAAGGGTCGTGTTTGGGTGGACAGTAAAGAAGGAGCGGGTGCCATTTTTAGCGTACTGTTACCACTGGCTGAAGAACAAATCTACCCGGCAAATCCTCCTGATTCCACAGCCTAAAATAAACTAATAAATAAAGTTCATCATCTGGAAGGATTCAATTTATAGAAACTGCAATCCTATCCTTTCAGGTTTTTTTATTCATGGAACCTCAGGCACAAATATTGCATTGCAAGTGGAGGAATATATGTACAAATATCCTTCACCTGTGATAGCTTCGTTATAGAAATGCGGAACAATATGCTGTTTATCTTTGTCCAAGTTGGGAATTGATATGAAAAGATATGGAACTCCTGATTCTCCTGTTATTTGCACTGGTCATTACTGCTTGCAATCTGCAGAACCAATTCCTCTCCCCTCAAGCCAGTATATCAGGGCGGAATGATTATGTATTGGTAGCTCCGCCTGGATCGAGCCCAACCCCCACTCCTTTTCAGCCAATGCCACCCACACCAACGTATATCCCCACTTCGCGCGCTCCCGAAGCAACAGCCACACCTTTGCCGCCTACGCCTCAGCCCGAGATCAAGTTCGTATCGGACCAGGGACGCAACTGGGAGGACTATCCCGGACCTAGCGTCTGGCCCGATATCGATATCCCTGCTCCGGTGGGAATATTATCTCATCCTGAGGGGCAGGTGAACATCTTATTATTGGGTTCTGACCAACGTCAAAATGATGGGGGATTTCGCACGGATACAATTCAGCTCCTCACGGTCAACACACAGGAGAATACGGTCAAGCTGACGGCTTTCCCAAGGGACCTGTATGTGTATGTCCCGGGATATACCGTCCAACGAATTAATACCGCCATGGGTTGGGGAGGGTTCGAAGCCCTGGCACAAACAATGGAGTATAACTTTGGGGTTAAACCAGACTACTATGTATTGATTAATTTTTGGTCATTTGTGGATGTGATTGACTCGATTGAAGGAATCCGGGTTAATATCGGGCGTGACTTGTGTGACCAGCGCGATGCCTTTGGTTGGTACTGCGTCTCAGCGGGTGAAATGTGGATGAGTGGCGAGTCAGCTTTGTGGTATGTGCGCAGCCGGTACAGCACGAGCGATCTTGATCGGGGTCGACGGCAGCAGGAAGTATTGGATGCCGTGTTCGATAAAATGATGAGCCTGGATTCGCTTCAAAGAGCTCCCGAGCTGTACGATATCTATAAGAATAGTGTGACAACAAATCTTGATTTTGACACCATCGCAAGTTTATTCCCTGTCGCCTATAAAACGGCTGAGACACATGGCGTTGAAGGCAGGTCGATTGGAGCGGGGCAAGTATACAGCTGGACTACTACATCCGGTGCCATGGTGCTTGTACCCGTCCGCGATGCAGTACTTGATGTGATGCGACAGGTGATAAGTGAGCCTTAGCAGTTGTTTGCACGCATCGGCGACTGAGGAGCATTTGTTATGACCTTGGAGGGAAAAGGTTTTTTCACCTGGAAAATCCCTAACTGCGAAAATGGCGATGCCAGGCTCATCGCGGCGCATGCTCGAGATGCTGGTCTTACCCACCTGGTGGTAAAAATTGCTGACGGTCCGATGATCTATAACGGGAACTGGGGCGATAATAAAGATTACACGACCCCGGTGGTAAATGAATTGCGCTCCCACGGAATAAAAGTCTGGGGGTGGCACTATGTGTACGGAGATAACCCTACCAGTGAAGCTAATGTAGCTATAACCCGCATTCGACAATACAACCTGGACGGGTATGTGATTGACGCAGAAAAAGAATACGAGACCTTTACAAAAAAGTCAGCTGCCAAGAAGTTCATAAGTGCGGTCCGATCAGCCTGTCCGAACCTGACCATCGCACTCAGTTCATACCGCTATCCATCACTCCACCCGCAGATACCTTGGACGGAATTTCTCGAACAATGCGATCTCAATATGCCGCAGGTTTATTGGATGAAGGCGCACAACCCGGGTGATCAACTTACCCAATGTGTCAACGAATTTCAAGCCAAAACCCCTTCACGACCAATTGTTCCTACAGGGGCAGCCTTTCGCGAATATGGCTGGAAGCCTACAGATGGAGAAGTTTTAGAATTCTGCAAGAAAGCCAAGGAGCTGAACCTAAGCGGGGTTAACTTCTGGGAATGGTCGGATGCGCGTTCTGGTAATCTGCCAGGTGTATGGGACACGATCCATGAATATAAGTGGCGGGAGAAAGACGAACCCAAGGATATCTGCGTGAGCCTGATGGAAGCGATTAACGCACACGACATCGATAAAATTTTGAACCTTTACACCCTGCCTGCAGTTCATATCAACTCCATCCGAACAACCCAGGGGTTCGAAAATTTACGCAGCTGGTATACTCAATTATTCAACCAAATTCTACCCGATAGTAATTTCGTCTTGGGTAGCTACAATGGAAAAGGAAGCTCACGGCACATGACCTGGGCTGCATCTTCCACCAAAGGGATCGTCCGAAATGGGAATGACACCCTGGGAATTCTAAAGGGAAAAATCAGCTATCACTATTCCTTTTTTTACGTTACACCTTTGAACGCCATTGCAAATTAGAACTTTATTTAAGCTAATCATTTGGTTATTATTAGCTGTAACCTTATTGCCAGGATGCAGCACTGCAGCGCGTTTACAATCGACGGCGACGTGGACCATCTCACCCAGTGATACGGTTACGAGCACAGTTACACCCACATACACACCATCACCCACATGGACGGTCTCTCCGAGCCCGAGCGCCACACCAACCAGAACAACCACACCTACTATTACACCCACCCTGGCACCATTGGCCAGCTTCGAGTCAAGGATCTTACGGCAGGGGGTACTACCCGTGTCGTACCTGGAAGACAATTGTTCTTATCTCAAGCTGCGGTGGTCAGCCGATGCAAGCCAACCAGGTACCGTTGTTGTGCCCATTATGTTCCACAGTATTGCCGAGGATGGCACCCAGCTGTCTGACCCGAATAAGGATATCACCGTTGAGCAATTTACTTCTTTTGTAAATTATGCTAAATCGCTGGGATTTGAAACCATCTCCACTCAGGAGCTGCTTGATTTTTTAACCAGCAATGCTCCCATTCCACAGCGATCGATGATGATCATCGTGGATGATCGCCGCCCGGGATTGATCAGAGACAGGCTCATGCCCGTGCTGGAAGAAAATAATTGGACCGCCACCGCGGCATATATCGCAGACCCAAACAGCTTACAATGGGCATGGGATTTGATGGATCAGCTATACACTACCGGCAAGTTGGACGTTCAATCGCATGGATACACAGGCCAGCTCTATATCGTACCCGAGACACCTCTGGATGAGATCCAATCTGAGATCTGGAACTCTACCCAGGTGTTGGAGGACCATTTTGGTAAGCGCCCCATAGCATTTATTTGGCCGGGTGGGAATTTTACCCCGTTGAGCGTTCAGGTTTCACGCCAGGGTGGCTACAAGCTTGGATTCGGTGCTTACTCGCGCGGCCCGCTGCTTTTTAATTGGATCCCCCTGGGCGAGGAGGAAAGGGCGGTCAATGATCCTTTAATGGTGCTACCAAGGGCCTGGAGTAGTGCGGCAAACGTAAACCTGGATGAGGCCGTGAAGATCAGCGAGCAGGCAGCAGCTTACGCGGAGACGAATTTCCCGGTGGAAGCTGAGTGGTACAAGAACTATTGTGGGGGTGAGCTAATTTCACGTTAGAGGAAAAAAGAACCGCAGATATTCTCAGCTTGAAGCAAATCAGGGTTAGCCACAGATAAACACTGATTAAGAGATTGGTAGACCTTACATAAAACCAATGATAGTGGATAATAAAAAAATCTAACGTTACGTAAGAATCAATTCTTCGAATTACCTACGATGACATAGAGAATATATTGATTGTTGAGAAAGCAATTAAAAGTAAAAAAAGAAGATATGGATGACTGATGCATTCATATCCTCTTTAACCCCAGAGGAAAATAACTGAAAATTAGGGTTTTGCCCTCCCTGGTTTAGGACTACGCCTGGTGGTTGGAGACTTTTTTGTGGGGGGTTTCCAGTGCGGTGGCAGAATAACCTGGGTCAATGTTTCGGCTGACTTTATCGTCATCTTGGTTTGACGAGGCTTCCGCTTAGATGGTGTTTTTGCCTTCGCTCCAGCCCCGGGTTTACCGGAGGGTTTCGCGGCTGGCTTTTGCTTCGCCTTGGTAGGTTTACTTGACGTTCGCCGACTGGATCCCTGAGATTTTACCGCCTTAGCCGGCGAGGATTTGCTGCTAGTGGCTGGTTTCGTAGTTTTGGCAGAAGGTTTCTTTTTTAAGTCCGTTTGAGCCTTCACGCCAGGTTTTGTTGGACTTTTTTTATTAGCGCGTGGCTTAATCATACCAACTTGGGGAGTGATCTTCGATTTCGGCTGGCTACGTTTTGGTGAGGGTTTCCCATCACTCGCAGGTTTACCTTTTGAGGCTTTTATTGGAGTGGTTTTTGTTGGAGGGACCGTTTTCGGTGGCGCTGAAGATTTGGCAGTGATTGCAACTTGCCCGGTAGATATAGCTTTTGATTTACGAACAACGGGCTTGGTTTTTGTTATTTCAGGCTTGCTGGCTTTTGCCTTTTTGGGTCTGACAGTTTTGGGGGATACCTTCGGAGCGGATTCGACGATGCCTAAGCTCAATTGCTCGACTGTATTCAAGCCAGGTTCTTCCACCTCTTCCGGAACTTCAATCTCTTTTTCCAAGGTGGGTTTTTCTCCCACGACAGCCCTGGGTACTGCCCAGGGAACACTCACCCCGAGAACCTGGTAAGTGGCTTTAAAGTCGATGACCGATTTGCCTGCGGCGGCGCGAGTCTGCAAGGGGGCTTCGTCCAGGCGCATGGCTTTGGGGGATAGCTTGTCCAATAATAGTGTCACGCGGGTATTGGGCTTGCCAGCAGCAATACCGACCAGCTGTGAGGTGCGCGGCAGCTTCCAGGCGATGACGCCCTGTCCGTAACGTCCCTGGCGAGGGAACTGGTCGGGTGGGATACGTTTCGCCTTCCCATCAGAGGTGAGCAGTAATATTTCACCACGGCGGGGGATTAGCTCCATACCGATGACCAGGTCTCGAGCGCCCAGCTTGATCCCTCCAACACCAGCTGCGACTAATCCCATCGGACGGACTTTATCTTCATGAAAGCGGATTGCCATACCGTCGGCAGTGACCAGCAGGATTTCTGCCTGACCATCCGTCAAACGGATCCATCCAAGCTTGTCGTCTTCATTGACTTTGACCAAGGTGAAGCTATGCCCGGTAGGTCCTGGCAGCTCCTCCAGAGCGGTTTTCTTGAGCACACCCTGCTGAGTTGCGGTGAAGACGTACCAACCTTCGAGCCGTTCTTCCTTCGGAGGCAGGGTGAACAAGGCTGTGAGCTTATCCGATTCTGAAAGAGCTGAAACCTTGTGCATGGGGGAACCACCCTGAGGGTTGTCCGCTTCTGGCAGGGTTTGCACGGGGATACCGGCAGCCTCACCTCTTTCGGAGACCAGGAAGAGCGTATCGCGGGTATTGACCTGCAGAAGGAACCTTGGGGCGGCTGCTCCGCTGATGCGGGGAGGCTTTTCATCTAAAGTGCGCGAGACCAGTCCGTCACTGGTGGCGGAGACCCATACGACCTGTTCGGGTAGAAGGTCGGTAGCAGTCATGACAGGCAGGACAGATTTAGCTCCCACTCCCAGGCGTGTGATTTGCGTCCGACGGCGGTCGGCATAAGCTTCCTTGACTTGCAGCAATTCTGCGGCAACAGTCTGGCGCATCTTGAGTGGGGAGTGCAGCAAGCTTTCGAGAAGCTTGATCTGGGCTAACAATTCCCGATATTCATCTTCAATTTTCTTGCGTTCAAGAGCTGCCAGGCGGCGCAGCTGCAAATCCAGGATGGCTTGCGCCTGGATTTCCGAAAGACGGTAGCGCTTCATCAGGCGGTCGCGGGCAATATCGGCGTCTGGTGCTTTCTTGATCAGCTCGATAATCTCGTCCAGGTATTTAAGCGCCACCCGCAGACCCTCTAGGATATGAAGGCGACTTTTGGCTTTTGACAGCTCGTACTCGCCACGCCTGCGGATGACCACTAAGCGGTGATCCAGGTAAACGCGCAGAGCTTGTTTGAGCGAGAGCATCCGGGGCTCACCATCCACCAGGGCAAGCATGATAATGCCAAACGTGGAACGCATCGCTGTTCGCTTGTATAAGGCTTGCAGCACCTTTTCAGGCTCGGCGGTACGGGTGAGCTCAACGACGATGCGTAGCCCGTGTCGATCCGATTCATCGCGCAGGTCGGCGATGCCTTCCAGGTGACCTGCGCGCGCCAGCTCGGCAATATGCTCGATCAGTGAAGACTTGTTCGTCATGTAGGGCAGCTCGGTTACAATGATCCGGCTGCGACCACGCGTGATCTCTTCGATGTGGCAGCGTGCCTGGACAGTCACTCGCCCACGTCCGGTACCATAAGCGGCGTTAAGATCGTCTTCGTGCGTATCTTGGACGATCAACCCGCCGGTGGGGAAATCAGGCCCATGGATAAATTTCATCAAATCGCCCAGGTTTACGTCATCCAGTCGCTCCCAATTGTTGAGCATGTAAACCAAGGCATCCACCACCTCCCCCAGGTTGTGGGGTGGAATGTTGGTAGACATACCCACGGCAATCCCGGTGGCTCCATTCACCAACATGTTGGGAAAAGCTGCAGGGAGCACGTCTGGTTCCTGCAGGCTGCTATCGAAGTTATCAGAGAAATTTACCGTCTCTTTACGGATATCTGCCAACAGTTCCATGGCGGGGGCAGTGAGGCGGGCTTCAGTGTAACGCATGGCAGCAGGTGGGTCACCATCTACGCTGCCGAAGTTGCCCTGACCTTCCACCAGTAAGCAGCGCATGGAGAAATCCTGAGCCATACGAGCCATGGATTCATAAACAGCCATATCGCCATGTGGGTGGTACTTGCCCAACACCTCACCGACGATACGTGCGGATTTCTTGTAAGCTGTTTCAGGTCGCAGCCCCATATCGAACATGGCATACAGGATTCGCCGGTGTACAGGCTTTAGTCCATCACGGGCGTCTGGCAATGCACGGGCGACAATAACGCTCATGGCATAGTCAAGGTATGCCTGCTGCATGGTTTGATCAATATCGATTGAACGAACAAGACCGACTTCCATAGGAGCTCCGGGAATAAAGTTAGTAGTCTATAAGTTTTATCTTTTCTCAGGTAGCCAGGTAATCGAGCATTCAACCCCATATAATAATAAATCGAGGGTCTCAAGCAATGGAATTACCAAACGTATATTAAGGGTAATCAAGGGAAACGTCAAGCCAATTAGGGTAAGGTATGTGATCGGAAGCGAAATTAAGTGGGGACAAATTTAGAACTATTTTTGAGAAAACATCGATGGTTGGCGGGTATAATCTGGGCTTGATGTTAAAGAAAATCCGCCGTACCATGGCAATCGTCTTGCTGCTGATCTCGATTGTATTCATACTCTGGGCAGCATTGCCGAATAGGTACCAAAGGGCTGTCCAATCGATACCACCATCTATGATGGCTATTCCTCAAAACGGAGAGGTTGGCAGCATGCTTAGTATTCCAGCCAGGCAAGTTGTATTGGAATGGCCGGAATCAATGCGCATAGGTGAAGATGAGACACTAACACTGGTCTTCGAACCGGCACAGATGGATGACAATCCATCTAGCCAAGGGACGGGATACGCAAATATCTACACCCGCTACAACCTGATGGCTGAGGCAAGATACGATGTGGCAGGTGTCAACCTGGTTCCCGCCAATCCAACCCGAGAGTCGATGCCATCCGGGCAGCCGGTGAAGTTCTCCTGGGAGGTCAAAGCTGATCAAGTGGGCTCATATGACGGAACAATGTGGTTAACTTTACGCTATCTACCCCTGGACGGTAGCCATGTAGTACAGGTTCCAGTTTATGTTCGTGAAATTTCTATCCATTCTGCGAGCCTGTTCGGGCTAAGCGAAAGTATGGCTTATCTATTGGGAGGGGTGGGGACTTTAACAGCCGCGATACTTGTTTACGATGATTTAGTTAACCTGGTCCGAAAGTGGATAAGAAAGTATTATCCGCAGATTTCTAGTGAGAAAAACTGATAATATAGGCACACAGAGATACGACAGCAAAAACCGACTCTCAATTATTCGCTCATATAAATTTATTGAATAATCAACTAGGACGGATCTAAATGCTTGAAATCATACCCATGGTGCTTGGTCCTGTGGCTACGAATGCTTATCTGGTGGGCGACTCTTCCAGTCACGCAGCCGTGGTGATTGACCCTGCATGGGATGGCGAGCTCATCGTGGAACAAGCCAGGCGACACAATTGGATTATCCAGCAGATCTGGCTGACTCATGCACACTTCGATCACATCGGAGGCATCGAAGGGGTGATAAAGGGGAGTTCACCCGAACCGGAGATTGCCTTACACCCGGCTGACTTACCACTATATTCGGCCCAGGGCGGGGCTGCTTTATTTGGGATACGTATTGGTGCAACGCCCGATCCAACGGTGCTGCTCAAGCATGGCACGATATTGACTTTGGGGTCACACAGTTTTGAGGTGCGCCACAGCCCTGGGCACACGCCTGGGCATGTGTTGTTTTACTGCTCATCCGAGAAAGTGATGTTTTGTGGTGATGTTATCTTTTGGGGAAGCATCGGGCGCACGGACCTACCCGGTGGGGATTATGATACCCTTATTCACAGCATTCACGCGCAAATATTGAGCCTGCCTAATGATACGCGCTTGCTGTCGGGTCATGGGGGTGAGACAACGGTGGGTGTCGAACGCAGACATAATCCGTTTTTATCGTGAAAGAATAAGATAACCAAAACGGACACTAAGGACACAAAGAAATTTAATTAAAACATCTTGATGTCCTTTGCGTCGTTAGTTTTAATCTTTATTTTGCGTAGTCGACGGCGCGTGTTTCCCGGATGACAGTGACCTTGATCTGACCAGGGTAATGCATCGTCTCTTCGATATTTTTGGCGATATCCCGTGCCAGGCGAATTGACTCAAGGTCGTCGATATCTTCCGGTTTTACAAAGATGCGCACCTCTCGTCCGGCTTGTAGGGCAAAACTTTGGCTGACGCCCTTGAATGAGTTAGCCAGGTCTTCCAGGGCGCGCACGCGCTGGATATATTGCTCGAGGCTTTCCCGACGGGCTCCAGGGCGGGCACCTGATATGGCATCCGCAGCTTCGGCAATGGCGGCTTCAACTGATTCCTGCTCGATTTCGTGGTGGTGGGAGGCGATCGCATTGACCACGATCGAGTTTATCCCATAGCGCTTGGCAAAATCAGCGCCAAGCATGGCATGGGTACCTTCCATATTATGATCCATGGCTTTTCCGAGGTCATGCAGCAAACCGGCAGCCTTCGCAGTTTCTACGTCAGCACCCAGCTCGGAGGCGATAACAGCTGCCAGGCGGGCACATTCGACAGCGTGATCAAGCTGGTTTTGACCGTATGAAGTGCGGAATTTGAGCCTGCCGAGCATCTTGGTAATCTCGGGATGAAGGCCAGGTACACCGGCATCGAAGGCTGCCTGCTCGCCAGCTTCCTCGATGATGTGATCCACTTCCTTCTGTTCGTTCTTGAGAACCTTTTCCACGTGGGCGGGATGAATACGACCATCAAGCACCAGCTTTGCCAAAGAACGGCGGGCAACTTCACGCCGTACTGGATCAAAACAAGAGATGGTCACCGCTTCAGGGGTATCGTCGACGATCACATCCACACCTGCAGCCTGCTCAAAGGCATGGATATTACGACCGTTGCGCCCGATGATCCGTCCTTTCATCTCATCTGAGGGGATCGTCACTGTGGAGGTGGTCACTTCACTGACGTGGTCAGAGGCAACTCGTTGGATCGCTGTAGTGATGATCTCTCGTGCCCGCCTATCGCCATCTTCCTGGGCTTCGGCTTCCACCTGACGAATGATGCGGGCCATATCACCGCGGGCGTCTTTTTCCACTTCTGCCAGCAACACGGCACGCGCATCTTCCTGGGTCATTTCGGAAATCCGCTGTAGCTCGGCACGTTCGTCTTCGTACATTTTTTCAACTTCATTTGCCTGTTTGTCGATGGCACTCTGGCGTTTATTTAACTGGGCTTCGCGTTTTTCCTGGCGGTCTGTGCGATTTTCGATCTCCTCACGACGTTTGGTCAAGCGGTCTTCTTCGCGGGTGATTTCTGCACGACGGCGTGATACTTCTGCATCTGCCTGCTGACGGATCTGTAATGCTTTATCCTTCGCTTGAAGTTCTTGCTCTTTCGCTTTCTCTTCTGCTTCAGCGATGATATTACCAGCCTTAATTTGAAGCCTGGCATTTTCCTGCTTGGAAATAAAATAATATAACCCATAACCGATAGCGACTCCGGCAGCAAGGGTTACCAGTGCGATAATCACTACTGTCACTGGGCTCATGGTTTATCCTCATAACATAACAAAGTCTGCGTCCGATTGGACCTCACAGGTATTTCATTCATCAGTTTTTTCCTGTTTCTCTTCCCAGACGCGGGCGACGACATTCTTGATAATCTCATACGAGAAACCTCTTCGAGCCAGGTAGCTGCCGAGCTTGTTACGAAAGTCGCGCATCTCATATCCTTCATAACGGCGGGCTTGTTTCACTGCAGCCTGGTAGGCAAGTGCTTCTTCGTTCAAACCTTCCAATGCTTTTTCGATGGCAGAATCATCCAGACCTCTCTGATGAAGCTCAAAGGCTAGCGCACGACGACTCCTCGGGCGAAATTCGCTGCGGTTCTCCACCCAGTCTTGGGCGAAACGCTCATCATTCACCAACCCACTGCGTTCCAAACGCTTAAACACGTCGTTGATTACGTCAGGTGGTACAGCATGTTTTTCCAGGTTACGGCGGACTTCCGCACGAGATCGAGGGCGATAATCAAGGAACCTTAAAGCCTCGATATAAGCCACCTCTCGCTCATCTTCAGCCTGCAGCCTGGCGATTTTCGTCGGGCTTAATTCCTGCCCCACCTGAAGCCAGGCGGCAGTAATTCGGGAAAGCCCGAATGAATACTCATTATTCAGGTAGACGTTTACCCGGTTAGGATGATGCTTCTGGACTTTTAGAGCGGTAACTTTACCACCAGCGACACTGTCATTCATAGAACACTCCAAAATAATATAGCCGCGCCCCTCCTCCTCGGGCACGGCTAAGATATTACGCTGATGAGACTCGTTGTGTTCAGTGTCGATATAGGATTGAGCTGTTCCTCAATCCATTGTCTGGGATTAAATACTAATATCCCTATCAGGGTGAATCTGGATAGTAATTGATCCTTGGTATCAAAACAAGAAAATTGCCAGGTTTTGTGGGAATAATCTCAACCTTCACACGTAATATCCATACTATCCGATTTAGCACCAACCTGTTTTGCCAGTTTTAGCCACTTTTTCTAATCGCAATCCAGGTTATCCAGACACAGAACGTTTCAAATTTCTCAAGTCAGTTTCAAATCAAAGCCAGAGCTGTTAGGAAGATGAAATAAAAATAATCTGCGCAGCGTCAGGCATATTGCAGGGAGATCATCGACTTTATTGGATACAATCGTTCATTTCTCGAAAAGCCGATCCGTCCCAGCAGATGTTAATTACTTTTTACACAAGCGTAAAAAGTAGATAATTCAGATAACGAGGCTTATATTATACATGAATATAAGTATTTCGGGTGTTTTGATGTCCCCTCTTTCATCCAGGCTTAACCTTAGAGAAGACTTTCTATCGCTTCAGGTATTTGGATGAGACTTGAATTTTCATCCTTGAACTTTATCCCATTTGTGTATATACTCACTTAGTGAGTATGAATAACCACAGAAGCAGCAGGCTATCTCCAGAATATGTGTTGTTGGGTTTTTTATATAAGAATCCCAACCATGGATATGATCTGCACAAGATGATGGAAGCTGATTTTGAAAATATCTGGCATGCAAGCCAAAGCCAGACCTACAATATTCTAAAAAGATTGGAAGCACAGGGTTACATTATTCCAACTCAAGTTGAGCAGGAGAAATTGCCACCGAGACAGCTTCTACATATCACCGAAACAGGGAGGCAACGCTTCGAAGCCTGGCTCGACAAACCTACCAACAGCAGTGTGCATGCAATTCGGGTGGAATTTATCTCGCGCCTGTATTTTATGCAATTGTACTATCCAAAAAAAGTTTCCCAGATGATCCAGACGCAGGCAGAAGTGGTTGCGAATGGAGTAAGCCTACTGGAAAAAAACTTCCATAATTTACCCATTGAGCAGACTTTCAACCGACTTGCAATGGAGTTGCGGATCAAACTGCTTCGCTCGGTGATCGAATGGTTGCAGGATTGTTCAGCTGCGCTGACGGGAAAAAAAACTCCCGGAGAAGTAGATGAATAAGTTGGATAGATTACTATCTCTGGTCATCACTTTGGTGGTTACCGGATGTAGCTTTATAAGCCCCACGCCGGCAGTTTCTACTGATCAGTACACCTCCCAACCCTCCTCAAGAACGGCTACCCCGGTGAGTACGCCAGGACAAGGAGCCTTGATCGTTTTCGCTGCAGCATCCTTATCCGACGCGTTCCAGGAGATAGGCAAGAATTTCGAAAGCGAAAATCCAGGCGTCAAGGTGAGGTTCAACTTTACTGGGTCGCAGATTGCTCGCATGCAGATTGAGCAAGGAGCAGCAGCTGATATATTTGCGTCTGCAGACCCTAAAAACATGGATCAATTAGCCGCGGATGGATTGGTTTCAGCAGATAAAGTGCAGAATTTTGCCACTAACCGGCTGGTTGTGGTGCTGCCGCAAGCTAACCCAGGTGATATCCACATGCTTACCGATCTGGCAAAGCCAGGCTTGAAAATTATCCTGGCGGATGCCTCAGTTCCAGCAGGAAATTATTCCCGGCAGGTACTGTCGAGATTGAGCGAAAATCCAGCATATGGACCTGAGTTCATAAAGAAAGTTATGGAAAATGTCGTGTCGAATGAGACTGACATCAGGCAAGTAGTAACCAAGGTCGAGCTTGGTGAAGCGGATGCCGGTATCGTATACGTCAGTGATGCTGTCGCAACTCCAGCCTTAACCACGATCACCATCCCTGAAGAATTCAACGTCGTTGCGAGCTACCCCATTGCAATGCTGAACAATACGAGCGAACCAGAACTAGCGGAGGAATTCATTAAGTCCATTCTATTGCCCACAGGGCAGGCAATTTTGGAAAAATGGGGCTTCAAGGGAGCTACCCAATAGATCATGGGATCAACCAACCGGAAGTTTTATCGGCAAAGTAAAACAGATTCTCTCGGATGGGAATTCATCCTGCCCAGCGTGGTGCTGATCGGCTTGATTGGCATCCCGATGATCGCCCTTATTTGGCGATCGATAAATTCCAATATTTTTTCCTTTGCTCTATCGCCGAGTGCAATCAATGCACTGAAGCTGAGTTTATCTACCAGCGTGATCACAGTCATCATTGCCCTGCTAACCGGTACCCCGTTGGCATACTTGCAGACCCACATGAATTTCCACGGCAAGGCAGCTGTCGACTTGTTGGTGGACCTGCCGGTTGTTTTGCCACCGGCAGTCGCCGGCATTGCCTTGTTGCTGGCATTTGGACGAGAAGGGTTAATTGGAACTTATTTGGATAAATTCGGGATCAGCCTGCCATTTACCACAGCTGCTGTGGTCATGGCACAAGTTTTCGTGTCTGCACCATTTTTGGTGCGGTCAGCCCGGGTGGGTTTTTCTGCCATCGATCCGCAGATGGAGGAAGCCGCCAAGGTGGAGGGTGCCAGCCATTGGCATGTGTTCCAGCATATCATGCTCCCGATGGCGAGTAGAGCATTATTGACCGGAGTCATTTTGTGCTGGACACGCGCTTTGGGCGAATTTGGGGCGACATTACTTTTTGCAGGCAACCTGGAGGGGGTAACCCAAACCATGCCTTTGGCAATCTACGTGGGATTCGAGCAAAGCCTGGGGATCGCACTGGTATTATCCCTGGTACTTGTTTCGGTATCCTTGATCCTGCTGGCCTTACTACGCAGACTTGAACAACAAAGCCAACCTTAGCTAAATTAAAACGCATAACTCCCTGGATAATTAATCAGTTTTTAGGGTAATATGCCTAATTTTTTCGGTCAGCCGGGGTAAAATTGATTATGATCCGCACTTACCGGTCGATGAGGGATAACTAACATCTCAGGAGGAATGACCATGACCAAAGTCACACGTGAAGAAGCACTTGAATATCACCGTCTGGAGGGAAAACCAGGCAAAATATCTGTGGTACCGACCAAACCCATGGAAACTCAGCGGGATCTCAGTCTGGCTTATACACCTGGGGTTGCCGTGCCAGTATTGGAAATCGAAAAGGACCCTGAGCTGGCTTACGAGTACACCTCCAAGGGCAACCTGGTGGCAGTCATTACCAACGGTACCGCTATCCTGGGACTGGGCGACAGAGGGGCGCTGGCATCCAAGCCGGTGATGGAAGGCAAAGGAGTGCTGTTTAAGCGCTTTGCGGATGTGGATGTATTTGATATTGAAATAAACTCTCACGATCCGGATGTGATCATCCAGGCGGCAGCGGCGATATCGCCTACTTTTGGCGGAATAAATCTGGAGGATATCAAGGCGCCGGAATGCTTTTATATTGAAGAGACCCTTAAGGGCATGCTGGATATTCCCGTATTCCACGATGACCAGCACGGTACGGCGATCATCTCAGGAGCCGCCCTGGTGAATGGGCTGGAGATCGTGGGTAAGAAACTCGACGAGGCGCACATCACGATATCCGGAGCCGGGGCATCGGCGATATCGTGTGCGGAGCTGATGATCCGGTTGGGTGCCAGGCGAGAGAATATCATCCTGGTGGACACAAAAGGTGTAGTCTATAAAGGCCGGGTAGAGGGGATGAACAAGTATAAAGAACGCTTGGCAAATGAAACCGATAAACGCACCCTGGCTGAAGCAGTGCGGGATTCGGATGTGTTTTATGGGTTGTCAATTGCCGATATCCTCACTCCTGAAATGGTTAAAACGATGGCAGATCGCCCATTGGTATTCGCCATGGCAAACCCGGACCCGGAGATCAAGTACGAGCTGGCCAAGGAAGCTCGCCCCGATGTTATCGTGGCAACAGGACGGTCAGATTATCCCAACCAGATCAATAATGTGCTGGGATTTCCATATATATTTAGAGGTGCGCTGGATGTGCGCGCCATGGCGATCAATGAGGAAATGAAAGTAGCCGCCTCGAAAGCCCTGGCAGCTCTGACCAAGGAAGATGTTCCGGACAGCGTCTTGAGAGCATATGGGCTCGATTCGCTCAAGTTTGGTCCTGAATACATCATCCCCAAACCACTTGACCCGCGGGTGCTCCTGTGGGAGTCTCCAGCGGTCGCGCGAACCGCCATGGAGACTGGTGTAGCGCGCAAACCGATCGACCTGCAGGAATACAGCCAGCAGCTGGCATACCGGCAGGGGATGGGGGAGCAGGTGCGGTACTTTATAATGAATGCTGCGAAGGCAGCTACACCCAAAAAGCGCATCGTCTTTGCAGAAGGTGAAGAAACGAAGATCATCCGGGCGGCAGCACAGATCCTGGATGAAGGGATTGGGATTCCTATCCTGGTGGGTAGGGAATGGGTCATTCGAGGAAAACTCGAATCCCTGGGGTTGGATGACGATATGCTCATCGTGGACCCCGAGAACTACCCCCGCTTCGAGCTGTATGCAGAAGAATATAGCAAGCTGCGCCAGCGGAAGGGGGTCTCCATCTGGCACGCACGGCGTCGAATCCTCGAACCCAACGTTTTCACCTCGATGATGGTCAAAATGGGAGACGCCGACGCTTCTGTGTCGGGGCTCACTTTCGACTATCCGGATGTGATCCGCCCGGCATTGAGGATCCATCACACCCAGGCGGGCAAGCGGATTGCTGCCGGGGTATATATCATGATCGTTGGAAAGCGCACTTACCTGTTCACAGATGCTACGGTGAATATCGATCCAAGCGCGGAAGATCTGGCAGATATCGCCTTCCTTGTAGCTGATTTTGCACGCCAGCTGCAGCTGGAACCACGCGTGGCGCTGCTTTCCTTCTCCAATTTTGGCAGCACACCGCACCCGTTATCTGAGAAGGTGCAGAAGGCGGTGCAGCTGATCAGGGCACGAGGGGCAGACTTCCCAGTGGACGGTGAGATGCAGGCAGATACCGCAGTGGTGCCCGAGCTAATCGATCAACGGTACCCGTTCAGCCAGGTGCGGGATGCCAACGTGCTGGTATTTCCTTCGCTAGAAGCAGCCAATATCGCTTATAAACTACTGGCGAGGCTGGGCAACGCCCAGGCGATTGGTCCTATCTTGTTGGGTGTGGGGGCGCCGGTGCACGTGCTACAGACGGGTGACGATGTGCGGAATATCGTTAATATTGCCGCGGTGGCAGTAATGGATGCGGCGAACAGGTAGATAAACTAGAGTTTGAAATACTCGGAAAATTCGGGTTGCCAGCCAACGGGTGAATATTCTCCCGAGGCTTTATCTTGGGTATATATCCCTTTATAGTCACCAGCTGATATACGCTGCAGGGCGTTTATCAGGGTGTCTATTTCGCTTCGGGTATTGTACAATCCAAAAGAGGCACGGATCAAGCCGGGCATTTCTGATTTATCGCCTTCGATCATGCGCCGGCGGACTTCAGCTGCTTCCTCTCTACTTAAACCAAGCAAGTGCAGGATGTAGGGGTGGGCACAGAAGCAACCACTGCGCACTCCGATGCCAAACTCATAGCCTAGAACCGCCGCAGCCAGGAAATGGGGGACTTTTTTTAGTTGAAGGGGTATTACCCCCAGCCGATCCATTGTTTTAGAAGGGTCAGTATCGCCGAAGACCGCAATATCGGGGAGAGCAGCCAGTTTTTCAAGAGCATAACTGGTCAGGTCGGCTTCATGGCGGGCGATTTCACTCATTCCAATGGTCTCTAACTGGCGGATGGCAGCTGCGAGGGCGACAGCCCCAACAACATTCGGGCTTCCGGCCTCTTCCCTCTCGGGTGGAGGTGACCAGATCACATTGTCTAATGTAACAATTTCAACCGTACCACCACCGGTCATATCGGGGTCCCCGTGCTCGAAAACATCCCTACGACCAATAAGCGCGCCAGTGCCAAATGGCGCATACATTTTATGGGCTGAGATGCTGATAAAGTCCAGGTGAGCGGGATCATCCAACGGGAGCATGTTGATCTTGCGGTGTGGAGCAAGCTGGGCGCAATCCACCATGAACATGGCACCGATGGCGTGCACTTTTTCAGCCAGGAGGTGGATCGGGTTTAGATAGCCGGTGACATTGCTGGCGCCAGTGAGTGCCACCAGGGCAATTTGGTCAGCATACCTGGCAAGCTGCGTGTCGAGATCGTCCAGGTCGAGGTGTCCAGCGGGTGTGAGGCGGATATGGATCACCTGTGCAGCAGCCCGCCAGGGCAAGTCATTCGAGTGGTGTTCCATTCCACTGGCCAGTACAATGTTGCGTTTGCCATAGAATGGCAGGCGGCGGGCGAGCTTATTGATGGCTTCAGTGGTGTTCTTTCCAAAGATACAGGTATGTTCCATAGGATTGCCACCGACGAAAGCCATCACAATGTTGCGCGCCTGTTCGTAAGCATGGGTGGAAAGCTGGCTCTTGAAGCCAGTTCCCCGGTGTACACTGCTGTAATAAACTAAAAAGTCGTCCACAGCCTGTTGGACGGCTTTCATGGGGGGCGTCGAAGCTGCGTTATCGAAATTGATATAACGTTGACAGTTTCCATCAATCAGGGGGATCAGGGCATCCAGTCCTACGAAAAGGGAGGAATAGTCAGGTTGAATGGGGTTTGACATTGTGATTTCCTGGATTATCTAAATAAGTTATTAAATTGGGGTTAAAAATCCTTGATTTATTTAATGAACTATACTATACTGTGGGTAATTGTGTTGTAAAGTGGGTTAAAGTGGGAGCGCTGGGATATCCAGCGCTTCGTGCAAATAAGGAATAACTAGAACATATGTTTTTAGGTGAGTACCGACACAGCATTGACAATAAAGACCGCCTGACTGTACCGGCGCGGTACCGCGAATTAATGGATGAAGGTGCGTATATCCTACGTGGTTTCGACCGAAACCTGATGGTGCTCACCAATAAAGCTTTTGAAGCTATTTCGCACCGGATTGACCAGATGAGCGTGACGGACCCCCTGGCACGCTCGCTGCGCAGATTGATCATAGGATCGGCCTCGCGAGTTGAGATTGACAAAGCTGGGCGGATCTTGATCCCCGATTTTCTGTGTCAAAAAGCCGGGATAGCGTGTGACCATGAGGCTGTTCTCGTGGGTCAGGGAAACTATTTTGAGATCTGGTCATCTGATGAATGGGCACTCCAACAACAAGCGCTAGATGAAGCTGAGGCAAATACAGAACGGTTCAAAGTATTAGATTTATCTACAAGCTCCGGATAACCGCAAAAATGCCAGAGAGGCAGGGAATCAAGCGGATCCGTATTTCCAGGTGATGGTACACCTTCCAGTACTTTACAATGAAATTATACACGCGATGCAACCTCATAGGGGAGGGCTGTACGTGGATGGTACCGTTGGAGCAGGTGGGCATGCCTGGGGAATACTCCAGGCGGGCAACCCGGATAACAAGCTACTCGGACTTGACCTGGACCCGCAGGCACTCAAATTAGCCAGTGATAAGCTGGCTGAGTATGGAGAGCGGGCGCATCTGGTCCATGCTTCCTACGTAACCCTGCTCGAGCAGCTGGCGAAGCTGAAGTGGCAACACATTGACGGCTTCTTGCTCGACCTGGGATTATCGTCCATGCAGTTGGATACACAGGTAAGGGGATTTTCCTTTCAGACGGAAGCTCCCCTCGACATGCGCTTTGACCCGGATGGAAAAACCAGTGCAGCTGATTTGGTGAACCACCTGGATGAGGTCGAGTTGGCAGACCTGATTTACCAGTATGGAGAGGAACGGAGATCGAGACGGGTGGCGCGGGCAATTGTCAGTTCCAGGCCGATCTATACCACCACCCAACTTGCGAACCTGGTGGCAAAAGCGACCGGAGGCGGAAGAAGCGGAATCCACCCCGCTACACGTACATTCCAGGCTCTGCGCATCGCTGTGAACGGCGAGCTCGAAGCACTCGAAGAGGTGCTGCCGCAATCCCTCGAGGCACTGAAACCTGGAGGCAGGCTGGCAACGATCGCCTTCCACTCGTTGGAGGACCGTATCGTGAAGCAATTTATGCGCAGGGAGAGCACGGATTGCATCTGCCCACCTCGCCAACCAGTGTGTACGTGCGGTCATAAAGCAACCTTGCGGGAAATAACCAACAAACCCATCCGCCCGCAAGAGGATGAAGTACGAAGTAACCCTCGTTCACGTAGTGCCCGCTTGAGGGTAGCGGAAAGGATCGAAGTAAATATTTAGCGATATGGCATAAGACTTGCAAGCCTGCACTAGAAACCCGTTTCCTTTTGATAAAAGTGGTTGAAATTATTGGATGAGTTCATGAGTTTACTAAAGCAACACATAAAAATTTATCAAAAGCGGACGGGTTTTTAGATAGGTAGAATATGGACAACTTACACCAATTGACCCATGCTTATTCTCAAGCACCCTGGCGGAAACAGATGTATATGATCGGGGTGATTTTATTGTTCCTGGTGTGCGCTGCGATCATCGCCGGGATCTATCTGAATGTGACCGCCCGGGCAGCCGCGGTTGGTAGGGAGATCCAGGAGATGCAGGTGCGGATATATGGCTACCATTATCTGACCGGTGAATCAGGTGAGACATATGTCCCCATAGAGGAATTGGAGCAAAAAATCGCCAACTTGAACAGCCAATTAGCGAACATCACATCGTATACCGTGATGCAAGAGAGGGTGAAGGAATTAAACCTGACGCCAATTGCGAGCGATCAAATTAAATACCTGGAGGTGTCAGGATACAGTGAGAGGCAGCCAACATCATTGGCGCCACCACCTGTCCCAGTTGTGGTCAACGCGTCGGTGATCGATCCCCAGTTTAAAGAAAGCCTGTTTGATTGGGTCACTGAACAAGCGCGTAAAACAGCCAATTTATTGAGTGAGGCGATGCCATGAGCAGATATATGGCAGGACAAGCGGTGCCGGTGGGTCGTGTGCGTAAGAAACAACCCCTCGGTGTGACACCGGAAATCAAACATCCAGCAAGTGAAAAAGCCGGTCAGACCCTGACCGGTTGGCGGTTTAATTTATTAGGAATCTTATTCTTGCTCAGCGGAGTGATGATCATCATCCAAGTGGTGCGGCTGCAGTTCAGTCCCGAGCGAGCGGAATTTGTGTCGCAAGGCGACCAATACAGCCGGACGCTGCACATTTTTTATCCACCGCGGGGCGATATCTACGACCGGTGGGGGCGTTTACTGGCAGGAAGCACTCTGGTATACGAGATTGGTGCCCAGGTGGATAACGTTGATAACCCTGACTCGATCGCATTCGCATTGAGCAAAGTGCTTTCTCAGCATGCGGAATATAACTATGTCGGATATTCTGACGATGTGTACGCCGTCATCCACCAGGCTCAAGTCTCCGGAACTGCCTACGTTCAGCTGGCGGACTTTGTTACCCCTGATGAGCTAACCCAACTGCAAGCCTGGGCAAAGAATTATGCCAACCTGCCAGACGTTGATTATGGTGACGCCGGCAAACCCAGCATGGATGGGCTGGTGTACCGCCCTCGATTACAGAGATATTACCCGGAGAATAAGCTTGGGTCAAATATTCTTGGGTTCGTCAACCGTGAAGGAACCGGGATGTTTGGAGTGGAGGCGGAATTCAACGACCTGCTGGCTGGTGCACCTCAATCTGTGTGGATGACGCTCGACCCTTACCAGGTAACGGAAATCCCCCAACTTAAGGCTGGAGCAGATATCGTACTGACCATTGACCGTGAAATTCAGGCTGCTGCAGAAGATGTGCTCGATAAGGGATTAAGCGATAGTGGGGCCGACGGTGGTGTGATCCTGGTGATGGACCCAAATACCGGGGAGATGCTGGCAATTGCAACCACACCCCAATTGAACCCAAACGAGTATTGGAACTATGCCGATGTATTCACCGGTAACACTCCATTCAACCGGGCGGTCAGCCAAGATTATGAACCGGGCTCGGTGTTCAAAGTGCTGACCATGGCGGCAGCACTGGATTACGGTGCGGTCACCCCAGATACACCATTCCTGGATACCGGCTCGATCCAGATTGGGGGAGTCACAATCCATAACTGGGACTATGGCGCGTGGGGACCTCAGGATATGCAGGGCTGCATGGCACACTCACTCAACGTATGCCTGACCTGGGTTGCGACGCAATTAGGGGCTGGACCGTTTTACCAGTACATGCAAGCCTTCGGCTTCGGACGTGTAACCGGGGTAGACCTGGCAGGTGAGGCACCGGGAAGGTTAAAATTACCTGGAGATACCGACTGGTATGAGGCTGAGCTTGGTACCAATTCATTCGGTCAAGGCGTCGCTGTCACTCCCATCCAGATGGTCATGGCAATCTCATCGGTCGCCAATGCACGCGGCGAGATGATGGTTCCCCACGTGATGCAATCCATGGTGCGGGATGGCTTCCAATATACTCCTACTCCCCAAATTGTAGGCAGACCAATTTCAGCGGAAACTGCCCGGCACCTGACGGATATGTTGGCTAAATCGCTGGAAGGTAAATCATCCGATGCGCTGGTGGAAGGGTACCGGATAGCGGGTAAGACCGGAACGGCATCGATTGCCACTCCCACTGGATACTCCACCACCGCGACGAACGCCTCCTTTGTCGGTTGGGGACCGGTAGGAGATCCCCGGTTTTTGGTTTATGTTTGGCTTGAAAAACCGACCAGCTCTCAATGGGGTTCGGTTGTTGCTGCACCAGTTTTCCGCGAGATGGTCCAGCGGCTGGTGGTTTTAATGGATATTCCTCCAGAAGGCGCAGTTCAGGGTTCAGCTAACCCCTAAAGGAATGTGTAGTGATTTTACTGGCTGATGTTCTCGAGGCATTGACAGGGTTCCGTGTAAGCAGCGCAACTGCGGAGATCAGCGGGGCGGAGATAGACTCGCGCCAGGTGCATCCCGGAGAGCTGTTTGTTGCCATGCCAGGGGAACATCACGATGGGCATGACTTCGTTGCCGAAGCCTTCAACGCCGGAGCTAAATTTGCACTGGTTAAGAACGACATGGGCAGCCAATTTGAAACGCTTGATCTGCGCTCTGCCCTTCAGCCAGAAAAATTAGAAGCCAGGCTAAGCCAGCTGCAAGGAGCTGTGTGCATCCGGGTGGATGACCCACTGAAAGCTTTGCAGCAAGCTGCGAAGTTCTGGCGAAACAAACTGGACGTTAAGGTGATTGGCATTACTGGCAGCGTTGGAAAATCCACTACCAAAGAAGTGGTAGCAGAAGTATTGAGCCAACGTTACTGCACCTTGAAGAACAAAGGCAACTTAAATAATGAAATCGGCCTGCCATTGACGATATTTAGCCTGACCGAGCAGCACGAAAGAGCTGTTCTGGAGATGGGGTTTTACGTCCCCGGAGAGATCAAATTCCTGTGCGATCTGGCCACGCCCCACATTGGTGTGGTGACCAATATCGGCACCGTGCACGCCTCACGGGCTGGCACACAGGAAGATATCGCCCGCGGCAAGGCAGAACTGGTGCAGTCGTTGCCCAAAGATGGATATGCCATTTTGAACTATGATGATCCCCTGGTTAGAGCTATGGCTGAGAGTTCACCTGCCCATGTGTTTTTTTACGGGATGGATAGTGTTGTAGACCTGTGGGCAGATAACGTCGAAAGCCTGGGACTGGAAGGGATCCGGTTTTTCCTTCATTACCAACACGAGCGCAACCGCCCTGCAGAAGTCTTGCAGCTGCGTGTCCCCCTGATTGGAAGGCATTCGGTGCAGACTGCACTGCGAGCGGCAGCCGTTGGATTGGTGGATGGGTTGACCTGGCAGGAGATCGTGAGCGGACTTCGATCGGCAAGCAATGAGCTGCGGCTGATTGCCGTACGCACGCAGAACGGCGCGCTGATCCTGGATGATACCTATAACGCCAGCCCAGAGTCAATGCTGGCGGCGTTGAACCTTTTGAATGATTTGGTGGGACGAAGAGTGGCAGTTTTGGGAGATATGCTCGAGCTTGGTCAGTATGAGCAACGCGGGCACGAGATGGTGGGAATCAGGGCAGCGGAAGTAGTGGATGAGCTGGTGACGTTAGGGAAACGCGGCAAGATCATCGCTGAGGCAGCCCTGGAGGCAGGCCTACCGGTAGACAAAATTATCGCCCTGGATGAGATGGAGCAGGTCATTCAATACTTGCAGCCCAACCTTAAACCTGACGATATCGTGCTGGTAAAAGGTTCGAACATGATGGGCATGGATCGCATCGTGTCGGCGCTGGAGTACCACCCATGAGAGAGAGCTCGTACGCCCTGGCACTGGCAGGATTTGCATTTATGTTGACCATCATCTGGGGTGAACCCCTGATCCGCATCTTGAGGCACTTAAAAATTGGCGAGCAAATCCGTGTGGATGGTCCGCAAAGGCACATTACCAAGACCGGTACGCCCACATTGGGAGGTGTGTTGTTCATTTTACCGGTGTTGCTCATCACCTTGCTTTTCAATGCCGCATCTATGCTCGGGCTCACCATGCTGGGTCGATCCATCTTCCTGCCGCTGGGGACGATGATTGTCTTTGGGCTGCTGGGTTCAGTCGATGATTGGAAAAAACTCAGGGGCAGGCGAAACGAAGAACGAGGCCTCAGAGCGAGGAGTAAATTCCTGATTCAGATCTTCCTCGGCATCGTTATTTCAATTGGCTTGCAGTACGTGTTGCAAGCACCGCAGATTTTCCTGCCCTGGATGAACCGGGAATTCACGTTAGGATTTTGGTACATTCCCATTGCAACTTTACTCATCGTGGGTTTCTCGAATGCGGTCAATTTCACCGATGGACTTGATGGTCTGGCAGGCATGATTTCTGCCACTTGCTTTGCAGCCTTCGGCATGATCGCCTTGCTGCAGGGACAACTGTTTCTGGCGCGGTTTTGTTTCACTTTAGTGGGGGCATTATTTGGTTTCCTGTGGTTTAACGTGCACCCGGCGTTATTGATCATGGGAGATGTTGGCTCCTTACCGCTGGGTGCGGCACTCGCCGTAGTGGCACTGATGACCGGTCAATGGATTTTACTGCCCATTATTGCAGTCATCCCATTGAGCGAGATGGTCAGCGTGGTTTTACAGGTGGGGTATTTTAAGCTCACCAAGGGGAAGCGGTTATTTAAGATGGCGCCTCTCCACCATCATTTTGAGCTTCTGGGATGGAGTGAGACGCAAGTGGTTCAGAGATTTTGGCTGATCGGTTTGCTCGCCGCGATACTCGGTGCGGCAATCGCCATCGGATGATAGGTTGAGGACTGAGAGACAAAGGAATGGTTGATTGGAAGGATAAACGCGTGATCGTAATCGGAGCTGCCCGGCAGGGAGTTGCCTTGGGGCGCTTCCTGGCAGCGCGTGGGGCACGGGTGGTGATGAACGACCAAAAACCCCTCGACCAGCTCGTATCGGTCAAAAAATCACTGGACGAACAGGTTGGAATGAATTCCGCACGCATAGAGTGGTTCTTGGGAAGCCATCCTCTCTCCTTGCTGGAGGGAGCTGACGTAGTTTGTGTGTCAGGCGGGGTGTCGCTTGACCTGCCGCTCATCCAGGAAGCAAGAGCTGCAGGGATCCCGCTCAGCAACAATTCTCAGATATTCCTGGAAGAATGTCCTTGCCGAACAATCGGAATCACCGGCTCCGCCGGTAAGACGACCACCACCAGCCTGGTGGGGAAAATTGCTGAATCTGCAACCAGCTCATTCTCGATGGGGAAATCCAGATATCGCAAGGTATGGGTAGGCGGTAATATTGGCAGCCCCTTATTGTCTGTTGTGGGCCAGATGGATGCGAAAGATCTGGCTGTGTTGGAGCTCTCCAGCTTTCAGCTCGAGCTGATGACAAAAAGTGTAAATATTGCTTGTGTATTAAATATCACACCCAACCACCTGGATCGACACTCCGATATGGCGGCATATGTGGCGGCGAAACGCCGAATACTGGAATATCAGACGGATAGAGATACAGCAGTTTTAGGAAGGGATGATCCTGGCTCATGGGCACTCATTGAAAAGGTGCAGGGTAAAAAATATTCGTTTGGGCGGGAGAAAGCACCTGGAGGAATGCAAGGGGCGTTTATCGAAGGCGATTGGGTAAGTATATGGGACGGAACTACATCAATGCGGGTAATACGGCAGGAAGAAATCCCATTACGCGGCTGGCATAACGTAGAGAACGTATTGGCAGCTTTAACCATCAGCCAGGCTGCCGGACTATCGCTGAAAGCAATGCGGGAGGCGGTAGCTAATTTCAACGGAGTACCCCACCGTCTGGAATTGGTCAGTTCCTGGAAAGGCGCAGATTGGTATAACAATTCTATCGCCACCGCTCCCGAGAGAGTGATCGCAGCAATCCATGCATTCGATACTCCAGATGATATCACGCGACCGATTGTGCTCCTGGCAGGTGGTAGGGATAAAAATTTGCCCTGGGAAGACCTGGCAGATTTGATCCACACCCGGGTGAAACACCTGATCCTGTTCGGCGAAGCTGCCGGAATAATTGCTGAAGCTGTCAAAAAGACTAATAATAGCCAGCATTTCTCGATGGAGCTGTGCAGTGGATTGGAACAAGCGGTAAATATTGCCGCCGGGGTGGTGAAACCTGGAGATATTGTCCTGCTCTCACCAGGTGGTACGAGCTTCGATGAATTCCGCGATTTTGAGGATCGCGGGGAGGCATTCAAACGATGGGTGCTCGATCTGACACGCAAATGAAGGGTGAAAATGGACTGGTGATGATGAGAGTGAAGGATAAAGTGCATCGTTCGGCGCGTTTAGGGTTCGACGTACCGTTTTTATTGGTGGTTATTGCCCTGGTCTTATTTGGAATGCTGATGGTGTATTCCGCCAGCGCTGATTATTCATTTCAAGTGTATGGATCACCGGCATATATATTCATGCGCCAGCTGCGTTGGTTAGGCTTGGGCACAATCGTGATGATCTTCCTGGCCTGGATGGATTACCACTACTGGAAAAAACTTGCCCTACCCCTAATGGCGGCGGCGATATTTGCCCTGGTGGCAGTGCTGATCATTCAGGATACACGCCTGGGATCAGTGCGCAGCCTGTTCCGTGGTTCAATCCAGCCGTCTGAGCTGGCGAAATTTGGGATTGTCATCTATCTATCCGTCTGGTTACATAACCGGCGTGATTTCTTGAAGAATATCTACCTGGCGATGATACCGTTGAGTGTGATTATGGGGGTTGTGGGGGGGTTGATTGCCTTGCAACCAGACCTGAGCGCGGTGATCACGATCGGATTATTGGGTACACTGATGTTTTTCCTGGCGGGGGGGTCAGTGCGCCATTTCCTGTTCATGATGGGAATAGGCATTTTGGTTGGCGTGTTTGTCTTAAAATCAGGGTTATTCCCGACAGGTCCTGACCGGATGGATAGCTTTTTAGCAGGGCTCAAAGACCCGCTGCAGTATTCCGAACACGTGCGCCGATCATTGGAAGCGTTCATGCGAGGCGGTTGGGTGGGAGTGGGGATTGGAAAATCACAGACCAAGCTGAATGGACTCCCGTTTCCACACACCGACAGCGTCTTTGCGGTTGTCGGTGAAGAAACTGGCGTTTTAGGCGCGGGGGTGTTGGTCATCTTATACCTGGTGTTTATGTGGCGCGGTTGGTTGATCAGCCAAAGGTCACCGGATGGGCTAGGGATGCTGTTGTGCGGTGGGTTGACCTTCTGGCTGGCGCTAGAAGCGATGGTCAATATGCTGGTAATGGTTGGATTGCTCCCATTTGCAGGGAATGCTCTGCCGTTTATCAGCTCGGGCGGGTCCAACTTAATGGTGGTGATGGCTTCAGTAGGAATTATTTTGAATGTATCACGTATGTCGGAAAAATCCAAACTTCACGAGGATAAGGGAATCAATGCGGTTGTTAATTTGCGCAGGGGGGACAGGCGGCGGCGTGTATCCAGCCCTGTCGGTCCTCAAACAGCTCATGAAAGCGAAGCCTGAAGCAGTGCAGGAAGCCCAGGGGAACACAGCTCAGGTGACTCCACAGGATCTCCAGGTGTTGTGGGTTGGGAGCAGTGGGGGCATGGAAGCTGACCTGGTGAAAAGGGAAGGGATCCGGTATGAAGGCATCCCCGCTGCTGGTGTGCATGGCGTGGGTGCACGTGCATTACCGGGCAACCTGTGGCAGCTGGGGCGAGGGTTTTTCGCCTCCCGGCGTATTCTGCGTAAATTTCGACCGGATGTATTGTTCTTTACGGGTGGCTTCGTGGCAGTGCCGATGGCACTGGCTGCCAGGATCTCCCGGCGCACAAGGAGTTTGCTTTACGTACCCGATATCGAGCCGGGGCAGGCGATTAAGACAATCGCACGGTTCAGCGACTGCATCACGTTGACAGTGGAGGAATCTGGGTATTTACTTCCCCAAAGCCCCATCGAAGATGGTCACTGGCTACCCATTGCGACCCGGGCTGGATCAATGGACAAAAGATCAGGCACGCAGTTTTTTTGCCCTTGAGGAGCAGATGCCCGTCTTGATGGTATTTGGCGGAAGCCGGGGTGCACACTCTATAAACCAGGCGCTGGCAAGTGCATTGCCGGAATTATTGCAAGAAATGCAGGTGATCCACATCACCGGTAAACTGGATTGGCAGATGATGGAAGGAACCAGGGCGAATCTTCCCACACAGCAGCTCAACCGCTACCGACCATACGCCTACCTGTATGATGAGATCGGGGCAGCGATGCGACTGGCAGACCTGGTGATCACACGTGCGGGGGCATCCACCTTAGGAGAGCTGCCCTTATTTGGACTGCCTGCTATCCTGGTGCCATACCCATATGCGTGGAGATACCAGCGGGTGAATGCCAATTACCTGGTGAAACGAGGTGCAGCTGAGGTGCTCGAAGACTCCAGGCTTGCAGAGCAGATTGTGCCAATGGTTCGTGAATTAATGACAGACAGTGCCAAACGTGAGCAGATGTCTCAGGCGATGCGTGCGCTTGCCAGACCTGAAGCATCAGAACGAATAGCCAGCCAGCTGATCGAGCTGGCAAAATTGCCACGACATAGAGACGTTGTAAATGTTCCCAATCCGTCTGATTAGGAGCAGTAGATGGTCTATCTAAATTTTATATTTATATGCTTTGTGATCTTATTTGCAGTCGTTGGCGCAATGCGCGGATGGGCAAAAGAGATGATGGTCACTGCCAGCGTCGTACTGGCTCTGTTCATCATCACTGTGCTAGAGACCTACGTGAAAGGATTGACGCAATCCTTCGCAGAGCCTGGGTCTACGGCACAATTTTGGATGCGTGTGTCCATCATCTGTCTGCTGGCGTTTTTTGGTTATCAAACCCCAAATTTACCAAAATTGGGTGGAGAACGATTTGCTCGCGAAAAACTACAGGATTCGCTGTTGGGTATCTTCCTGGGAGCCTTGAACGGTTATTTAATCGTTGGCTCTATCTGGTATTTCCTGGCGCAAGCTGATTACCAGGCGATTTCTTACATAATTCCTCCCGATCCGAGCACGCCGCAGGGTCAGGCGGCAATCAAGCTCCTGGCGTATATGCCGCCAGCCTGGTTGGGAGTGCCATTTATTTATTTTGCCATTGCATTGGCATTTATCTTTGTGATCGTGGTTTTTATATGACAGTACGAAAGAGCGTGCATTTCATCGGGATTGGAGGAACAGGCCTGTCAGCAATTGCCCGGGTACTGCTGGAAAGCGGCTACGTGGTGACGGGTTCTGACCGCGCCCTAACTCCGCTGGCAAAAAGCCTTCTAGCAGAAGGTGTTCGGGTTGAAATTGGTCACCGGGCAGGGAACATCGCCGGCGCTCAGCTGGTGGTACGCTCATCGGCGATCCCGGATGACAATGTGGAAGTGCTGGCGGCTCAAAAACAGGGCATCCCGGTGCTTAAACGGAGTGAATTTTTATCTACCTTGATGGCGAACCATTTTGGGATCGCTATTGCTGGCACGCATGGCAAGACTACCACGACGGCAATGGTCGCATGGATGCTCACAGTGCTTAACCAGGATCCCTCCTACATTACAGGGGGTGTCCTGAAGAACACAGGTACCAATGCACATGCCGGTAGGGGACAGGCGTTTGTGATTGAAGCCGATGAATATGACCGTATGTTCCTGGGGCTGAAGCCTGGGCTGGCAGTCATCACCAATATTGAGCACGACCATCCAGATTGTTACCCAACCGAGGCTGATTTCTTTAACGCTTTCGATGAGTTTGCCTCAGCAATAAGCAGTGATGGAACACTGCTGGTGTGCGTCAATGATCACAACGCAGCAAGGCTGGGCCAGATCACCAGACAACGCGGGCAGAAGGTATTCTCTTATGCGATCCGCGACTCAAAGAATGGCACTGAAGGTGTTATAGCAGACTACACTGCCTCTTCGATCACCTCCAACCCAGCTGGTGGGATGAGATTCGAAGCCACCAGCACACTGATGGGCAGCAGTTTTGAGCCCTATCTAACTGTTAACCTCCAGCTACCTGGCAGGCACAATGTGCAAAATGCGCTGGCGTGCCTGGCGGTGGCTCACCGTATGGGTCTCCCCATCAAGCAGGCTGGTGACGCACTGGCGAGTTTCAAAGGCACTGGTCGTAGGTTCGAGGTGCTCGGTGTGGGGGGTGGCATTACGGTCATCGATGATTATGCCCATCACCCGACGGAGATCAGAGCTACTATTGCGGCGGCAAGAACAAGATTCCCGGCATGTAGTTTATGGGTAGTATGGCAGCCCCATACTTATTCTCGCACACGCCTGCTGCTTAATGACTTCGTGGCCGCTTTTGACCAGGCTGACCATGTGGTAGTGACGGAGATTTATGCAGCGCGTGAACAGAAACCTGAGGATGGATTTTCATCCGAGCAAATTGTAACAACGATGAAGCACGTAGATGCACATTACATGGATGATTTTTCGAACATCAGCGATTACCTGGTGGAGCATATGGGTTATGGAGATGTGCTACTGGTCTTGTCTGCAGGTGATGCGGACCAGATTAGTGCAAGGGTCGTCGTTTTATTGAAAGAAAGGAGCGAGCGAGATGAGTAACACCGTTACCACTCTAAGATCAGGTTATTACCCTGGTGTAAAAAGGGCCCAACCGTATGATGATGACCTGGAACCCTACGCAGCCCTATTCTTAAAACCATTTGCGACCAACAAGTGCATGTTTACGAGAAAAGAGCTGGAGGTGATGTGTAAGGACCCAATGCATTCACCCCGGTTAATCGTTTATCTGATCGAGATACTTAAAGACATTTGATCTGGTTGATAGGAACATGGTGACGATCACTCAGCCTCAACTGCAAATCCTACGCAATGCGTTCAGCACCCGCATGCAAGAATACGTATCGCTTAAGCGATACACTGCAGCGCGCATTGGTGGTGAGGCAGACGTCTTACTGGCAGTTGAGACAATGGAGCAGCTGGCTGAAGTCACCAAACTATGCTGGGAGCAGTCCATCCCATTTATTATCCTCGGCAGCGGTTCGAACATATTGGTATCAGACCAGGGCGTGAGACAGCTGGTGGTGCTCAACCAGGCTAAGAAAATAAAGTTCAACCCGCAGGCACATCCAGCGAACGTATGGTGTGAATCGGGAGCTAATTTTGGTCTAATTGCCAGGCAAGCAGCCGCTCAAGGCTATTCCGGTTTGGAATGGGCAATAGGAATCCCCGGGACGATCGGTGGTGCAGTGTATGGTAATGCAGGCGCGCATGGCAGCGATATGTCTGACAGCTTATTGATGGCAAATATCTTGCATCTCACAGCATCAAATGGTAACAAGCCGCATGAAATTATGCCTGAGGAATGGTCGGTTGAGAAGCTTGAATACGGATACCGGAGCAGCAGCCTTAAGCGCCAGCCTGGTCAGGCGGTAGTCTTGTCAGCGACGATCGCGCTGACTGAGGGCAGCCCATCAGCGGTGCAGGCAAAAATGGACAAATTTACCGAAATGCGCCGTAAGTCACAGCCCTCCGGGGCGTCATTGGGCTCGATTTTCAAAAATCCACCCGGTGATTATGCTGGAAGGCTGATTGAAGCGGCAGGATTAAAAGGCACGAAAATGGGTAAGGTTGAGATTAGCCCAAAACATGCAAATTTTTTTATCAACCATGACGGTGCAACTGGGAGTGATTATTTTAAATTAATCAGCCTGGCTCAGGAGAAAGTGCGGGAGGTTTTTGGAATAAAGCTGGAATTAGAGATTGAATTATTGGGTGATTGGGAGGACCGGTAAGAATATCAGTATGGATACAGGTCGGAAGCTGCGGATTGGGGTGATTTTTGGCGGACGCTCAGGTGAGCACGAGGTCTCGCTGATGTCGGCGCGCTCCGTGTTGAGTGTGCTCGACCCGCTGCGTTACGAAGTGACCCAGATAGGCATCACCCAGGAGGGCAGATGGTTAATCGGCGAGAATGTGCTGGAGAGCATGGAGGCGGGTCACACAAATGACCTCACTACAGCTACCCTGTTGCCCGATCCTGCCTGGCCAGCGATTAACACCATTGTGAAGACAGATCATGGAATGATGATCAAGCAGCTGGCAGAATTGGATGTTGTCTTCCCCGTCTTGCACGGGACTTTCGGTGAAGATGGCACCCTGCAAGGGCTGCTTGAGATGACAGGGATTGCTTACGTTGGGGCAGGCGTGTTGGGGTCATCCGTGGGCATGGATAAAGGATTATTCAAAGATGTGATGTTAGCCAACCACATCCCGGTGCCTGAGTCGATGGTGGTGCTGCGCAGCACGCTGCCAAATCATACGGAAGAGATCATTCAGGCGGCAGAGAAATTGGCACCGTACCCACTGTTCGTAAAACCGGCCAACCTTGGGTCATCTGTGGGGGTTAGTAAATGCACCAGCCGGGCAGATCTCCTGGAAGGTTTGATGGAAGCTGCCCGTTATGGACGGCGGATATTGGTACAGCAAGGAGTGAACGCACGTGAGATCGAGGTGAGCGTGCTGGGCAATGATGAACCTGAGGCATCAGTCCCAGGTGAAGTCATCCCCAGCCGTGAATTCTACTCCTATGAAGCCAAGTATATCGATAACGCCTCACAACTATTGATCCCTGCTCCTATTTCTGAAGCAACGAGCGAGCAGATCAGGCAGTTTGCAGTAAAAGCATTCAAAGCCACTGATTGCCAGGGGATGGCGCGGGTTGATTTCCTGCTTGACCGCGATAATGGCAAGATCTATATGAATGAGCTCAATACGATCCCTGGATTTACATCGATAAGCATGTATCCGAAGCTCTGGGAAGCCAGTGGTTTACCTTATCCGAAGCTGGTGGATCGTTTGATTGAGTTGGCTGTGGAACGTAAAAATGACAGCTTGATGACTATATACCGGTACATGGGATAGGCGATGACAGACCTTGAGAACGAGATGGATCAATTAAAACCATCGGCTGATGCCAGCAGAGCCCGCAAACGGAAAAACAAGCTTGTGGGCGGTTCAGACGTTTCCAACCCAACAGCAGCGGGCTCAAGCCATCGCAGGAGTGAGCGCCGTGCTACAACCGTTGGTGAACAAACCATCAGGGAACGGCTGGTGTCTGCCAATGTCAAGCTGCCTTCAAACCCCATACCCGGAATACAGGATAAGCTCAACCTGAAATTAATGCCGGGCGCCAGAAAATCATCTAAAAGCCATGCATCCCAAAGTGCCAGTACGACAGGCGAAGGGACTCGCTCTCGCATTCCCCGCCGAAAAGGTGAGTTACGACGCAGCGAAACCATGTATGAGTCCACTGCGCATACCGAGACTCAACGTATCTCAAAACCGGTCAAAGGATTCTTACCCAAAAAGAAGAGCAGAGTATATGAGGCGCGTGGAGAAAGTTCGCCACCTGTGATGGTGCGCGGCGGGATGGGTGGGATGGCGTTTGGTAGGGTGGCGAATTCAAAGTTGAGCAAACAAAAACCACCTCGGCGACGGATTGATGTGCCGCTGCATGTACAAGGGGCAGAAATGCGCCTGCCTGCTGTTCCTTTCCCTCGGTTGGGTTGGCGAGCAATTTCTCTGTTAATGGTGCTGATGATGGTGGCAAGCTTATTCCTCATCTGGAAAGCACCGGTATTTCAGGTTAACTCGATGGCCGCGAAAGGTCTGCAGCGCCTGACGGTGAGTGATCTCAACGCGGTGATGAGGACTTACGGAATGTCAGTGTTTACCATCAATCCGAAGACACTATCCCAATCCTTGCAGCAGGCTTTCCCTGAGATAGCGAAAGTCTCAGTAAAGGTCAATTTACCTGCCAGCGTCAAAGTGGTGGTGACGGAACGTGAACCGATCATCGCATGGATTCAAGATGGCAGCGAGACCTGGGTGGATGCAGAAGGCGTCTCGTTCCCTCCGCGTGGCGAACCAGCGACGCCTCTGCTTCAAGTGGAAGGTCATGGAACACCGCCAGGGACCACTCAAGCAGCTTTGCCAGATGGTACGCAAGTGATACCAGATGGTCAGAGCGTTGCCACAACGTCCATCACGCCTACATTGAAATTGTCGCCTGAGCTGATCACAGCGATACTGGAATTGGGTGCAAAGATGCCAGCCGACACGGTGCTGGTGTATGACAGCGAGCATGGGCTTGGTTGGAATGACCCCAAAGGTTGGGAAGTATTTTTTGGACAGGAAGACTCAGATATGTCGATGAAATTAACGGTGTACCAGGCGCTGGTGAACCAATTGGAAAGCGAAGGGATCCAGCCAGCAATGATCAGCGTGGAGTATGTCCACGCACCATATTACCGGATGGAGCGGTGACCTTACCGCAAACAAGTGATTATGGACGAACCAATTATTGTCGCAATTGATATCGGCACGACCAAAATTTGCACCCTGGTTGGCCGTGAAGAAACACCGGGCACATTACGTATCCTTGGAGTGGGTGTTGAACCCTCGCAAGGAGTACGCAAAGGCGTGGTGGTGGATATGGTCGCTGCATCTCAAGCAGTGGTGCGCTCGGTGGAAAAAGCTGAGCGTACCTGCGGGCTGGAAATTGATTCTGCCCTGGTCAGCCTGGCGGGATCACATGTATCGTCGGTTAACAGCCGGGGAGTAGTCGGTGTTGCTGGAAGGATGATCGATGAAGGTGATATTGCCCGGGCTATCGATGCTGCCAAGGCAGTCAATATCCCGCATAACCGTGAAATCATCCATATTATCCAGCGCGGCTTCAGCATCGATGGTCAGGAGGGGATTCGAAAACCCCTTGGGATGCACGGTTATCGCCTGGAAGTTGAAACCCACATTATTACCGCCTCGGCTGCATCGGTTGAAAACCTGCGCCAGTGCGTGGGTGCAGCTGGTGTGGACGTTACCCAATTTGTGCTCAACCCCCTGGCATCCGCAGAGGTGGTGTTGACCGAAACTGAACGCGAGATGGGAGTGGTGATCTGTGACATGGGTGGTGGTACCACTGATATGGCGATCTATATCGGCGGAGATGTGTGGCACACCAACGTCCTGGCTGTGGGCGGCGACCACATCACCTCAGATATTGCCCATGGGCTGCGTCTGCCGATCACCCAGGCAGAGGAGATCAAGATAAAACACGGGCATGCGATCAGAGATGAAGTGCCATCCGGAGAATCATTCAGCATCAGGCCGTTCGGTGAAGAAGAAGCGGTGGAGATCAACCGCCAGGAGTTGGCTCACATCATCGAAGCCCGGGTTGAAGAGATGTTCAGTCTGGTACTGCAGGAGATCAAGCGATCAGGGTACGACGGATTACTACCAGCCGGGATGGTATTGACCGGCGGATCAAGTGCATTGCCAGGTATCCGGTCACTTGCCAGCCAGACGCTTAATCTCCCTGTCCGTATCGCCATGCCGGAAGACCTGGTCGGTATGTCTGACAAACTTCAATCTCCAGCCTATTCAACCAGTGTGGGTTTACTCAAATGGGCACTGCTCATGACGGATATATACGTCCAGCCTGCCCGTCAGGGAATGCGGATTGGACCCATAACTGGAGGATTTGAGTGGGAATCGGTCAAGAATTTTCTGAGGAGGTTGCTACCATAAGAAAACAAAGGAAACCATACCCAAGCAATAATTTAGGGTTGCCGATTGAGCGACCCAGTAAATAAAATTCATTTCATAAATATGTAGGAGGAGGAACGATAATATGAATCAAAACTCAAGTTTCACCAGCCAGTTGGAATCCTTTGCCCACATCAAAGTGGTGGGGGTAGGGGGCGGTGGCTGTAATGCCGTCGAGAGGATGATCAAGGAAGGCTTGCAGGGGGTCGAATTCATCGCCATCAACACTGATGCCCAGGCGTTGATGCTCTCCAGTGCGCCCACACGGGTTCGGATTGGGGAGAAACTAACCCGCGGCTTGGGTTCTGGCGGGAATCCGGAGCAAGGTCGCAAGGCAGCTGAAGAGTCGCAGGAAGCTTTGTACAACGTGCTGCGTGGAGCTGACATGGTCTTCGTCACCGGTGGGATGGGTGGCGGGACAGGGACCGGGGCAGCTTCGATCATTGCACAGATCGGGCGCGAGCTGGGTGCCCTCACCATTGGTGTAGTCACCCGTCCATTCGCATTCGAAGGCTCACGCCGCATCCAGGTGGCGGAAGCTGGCATCGAGAAATTAAAAGAGCAAGCAGACACATTGATCGTTATCCCTAACGACCGTTTGCTGCAGATTGTAGACAAGCATGCCAACCTGCAAGATGCTTTCAGGATTGCCGATGATGTGCTGCGCCAGGGTGTTCAAGGTATTTCGGAGCTGATCACTGTGCCGGGCTTGATCAACCTTGACTTTGCCGACGTCAGGACGATCATGTCTGAAGGCGGAGCAGCATTGATGGCAGTGGGTACCGGGCGAGGTGAAGAACGGGCAAAAATGGCTGCTGAGCAAGCGATTTCCAGCCAGCTGTTGGACATCACCATTGATGGTGCTCGCGGAATCCTGTTCAACGTTACCGGTGGACCTGATCTGACCCTGTTCGAAGTAAACCAGGCTGCAGCCATAATCAAGGAAACTGCACACCCCGATGTCAACCTTATCTTCGGGGCTGTTATTGATCAAAACATGGGCGATGAAGTGCGTGTGACAGTCATCGCGACAGGCTTTGAACGCGCTGGTATCACAGTCCGGAGGGCTGTTGAAACTCAGAAAAACCCTTTACGGACTGATAAACCTGTAGTGCATCCTGAAGAGCCAGCGCGCGAGATGCAACCAGTTGAAGTTGCCAAGACCGACTTCGCACCACGCACATTCAATACCGAGGACTTGGATATCCCGACCTTCCTGAGAAACCGAACCCGTAGTTAGGGGTCGTTTACTCAATCAGGCATGGGATAGAGATCAGCATGTCACGCGCAGCTCCCGGCGATTTTGCCAGGGGGGTGCTGCGCCGGGATCTTCCGAAAACATTTCAGGCAACTGCCAGGCATTCAGGCAGCTGCCAGGTGAGATACCCGCCCATTTCAGAGATGGCGGTGTACCTCTATCGATGTGGCAGCCGATCTCAATATTTGAGTAGCTTCACCCTGCAATTTTCGGGTTTTAGGGTTGAACGTGGTGGTTTGGGTGAGGTTGTAAGCTTGGTAGGGGATTGCCGGCCTCCTCCTCCCGGCAATCCCCGCCGGCCCACCTCCTGGGTATGCAAAGATACCAGGTCGGGTGGGAGGCGGCTAATGACGGCTGGTACCTTTATGGGGGAAAATTGTTTTACCGGCAGAATGGAGAAAAATGGGGAAACCTTACTTCAACTGTGGCTGGGTTATTCATTTAATAGTAATCAAACTATTGGCAACCTTAAAGAATTAAAAATCAGCAATATTTTAAGAAAAATCGCTCATATACCTCTTGCATGGGTAGAGACCCTGTGCTAAAATTTATCGTCTTCCACTCCCACCTATGCGGGTATTTGGGAATGGAACCCCCGCCTATAGCGATAACAAATGTTCTAAAAACAGGTAGATGATATGCGCTGTCCTTATTGCAAATACGAAGAATCAAGGGTAATTGATACTTCCCATGACACCCGCGGAGGGATTCGACGCCGTAGGGAATGCGAAAGCTGCGGACAACGCTTCAGTACGTATGAGCGCCCCATACTGTCGACTCCATTAATCGTTAAGCAAGATGGTACGCGCGAAGAGTTCGATCACGAAAAATTGAGCCGAGGGATACGGATTGCGTGCGCCAAGCGACCCGTCCCTGCTGCAGACGTCGACCGGTTGGTTGGCGAGATTGAGGCGACGCTGCAAGCCATGGGACGGTCGGAAGTCTCCTCCAGAGTGGTGGGTGATATGGTCATCGCCGGTCTGAAGGAAATGGACCAGATTGCTTACATTCGCTATGCCATCGTTTACCTCGGATTGGATGACCTGCGATCGATCCGTCATGAGATCGACCGTCTCTTAGAAGGCTGAGCAAAAGGGGATGTTTGGAGAAACAATATGGCACAGACTTCAAATTTAAAAATTGACCGTTATGGTTTACTGTCCACTCCAGAGATGCCTGCCGGTATACCAGAGGTTCACCTGACTGATAATGCCCGCCAGGTACTCATCCGGCGCTACGTCAGGCGCAATCGAGAAGGTAAGCCAGCGGAAAGTATCGAGGGAATGTTCTGGCGGGTTGCTTATCACGTCGCCAGGGTGGAGAAAACCTGGAACGGGGATGAGATGGGTCGGGCAGCGGATTATTATAAGCTGCTCACCAGTAAACAGTTTTTCCCCAATTCGCCAACCTTTACCGGCGCAGGCACGCCTTTAGCCCAGCTGGCGGCTTGCTTTGTATTACCCATCTCAGACGATATGGGACGGCATGAAGCCGGGATCTTCCAAACGCTGCGCGATGCGGCTTTGATCCAACAAACGGGGGGAGGCAATGGTTTTTCATTTTCAAGATTAAGACCCAAAAACACGCTGGTTAAATCATCGGCAGGTCAGGCAACCGGTCCGGTGGGGTTCTTAAGGGTATACGACCAGGCGTTCGGTGAAATTGCCCAGGGAGGGACTCGCCGTGGCGCAAATATGGCAGTGCTGAGGGTGGACCACCCGGATATTGAAGATTTCATCACCTGTAAAACCGACGAGGCCGCCATCACGAACTTCAATATATCTGTCGGCATCACCGATGCATTCATGCGGGCAGTCGAGAACGACAGCCTATGGGACTTGCGTTTCCCAGACGTAGCCAGCCCTGAATATCACGAGTTCCATGGAACACTGGAGATGGCTGAGAAAGCTGGTGTGCCGATTATTACCTACCGGCAGGTGAAAGCCCGTGAATTATTCAATAAAATCGTCAAGCAGGCACACCATAATGGAGAGCCAGGGATGCTGTTTTTGGATACGGCCAACCGTTCCAATCCCGTCCCGCATTTATATCAGCTTGAAGCGACCAATCCCTGTGGTGAGCAGTGGCTTGGACCATACGAGAATTGCTGTCTTGGCTCAGTCAATCTGGCTGAGATGTTCGGCGCTAATCACAGGGTGGATTGGGAAAAACTACGCCAGGCGGTTGAGCTATCCACCATATTTTTGGATGATGTGATCGAAGCAAATGAATACGTTCCAGCGGTGCCACAACTGAAAAAAGCGGCTGAACAAGCACGGCGGATTGGTCTGGGGATGATGGGATTGGGCGACCTGATGTACCACACCGGCATCCGCTACGGCTCTGAAGAAGGGCAAGAATTCGCCGCACAGGTGACCGAATTTATCCGCTATCACGCCATGCTGACCAGCATCCATCTGGCAGAGCAGCGCGGAGCCTTCCCAGCCATCACAGGTTCGATCTATGACCCTGAGAATGTAACCTGGCAGCCGCCACAACCCATCACACCTTATGAGCGCGATTTCAATCGACCACCTGTAGAATGGAACAAGGTGATCAAAGGGATAAAGAGCCACGGCATCAGGAATGCTGCCCAAACAACGATCGCTCCCACAGGTACGATTGCCACTGTCGCCGGTTGTGAAGGTTATGGATGTGAACCGGTGTTTGCCCTGGCTTACATCAGGCACGTAAACGACAACGGGCATGACCTTCCGCTGGCTTATACCAGTCCACAGTTCGAAAATGCTCTGGTAAAAGTGGGGCTGACCGAACATGAGCGCCAATCAATTATTGAGCAGGTTCTGGAGAGCGGGACATGCCAGGACAATCAAGCTGTGCCTGAGCCGATCCAGCATGTATTTGTCGTATCGCAGGATATAAGCGCCGAAGAACATGTCCGAACCCAGGCTGCCATGCAAGCGTTTGTGGACAATAGCCTGAGCAAGACAGTTAATTTTCCCGCCAACGGCAGCGAAGATGAGGTAGCACAAGCCTATATGCTGGCATGGACGCTGGGCTGTAAAGGCATCACAGTATATGTCACAGGGTCACGTCAAAAAGTGGTCCTGGAGACCAAAGCTACATCACGTGAAAAAGAGCTTGCCCTGCATGAAGAACATAATACAGAAGCTGAACAACCCGTCAGCGCAGGAGACGATGAGCATCACTGGTCAGCTACCAAGAAGCCAAGGCCTCGGCGATTAAGAGGCTACACATACAGCATCAGCACACCGGTTGGCAAGGCTTTTGTGACCATCAATGAGAACGGAGGCGACCATCCCTTCGAGGTATTCGTCAGCACAGCCAAGGCTGGCTCTGAGACGGCAGCAGTATCAGAGGCCATAGGGCGCCTGATATCCTACCTGCTGCGCCTGGCCTCGCCGGTACTTCCGCGCGAACGGCTCAAGGAGATCGTCAAACAGCTTTCAGGAATCGGTGGGGGGCGATCGCTTGGGTTTGGACCCAACCGTGTCAGGTCACTGCCGGATGGGGTAGCGCAGACACTGGCAGAATACCTGGATGACTCTGAGGAATATCAGGAAGCTGCTGCATACAGTGGAAACGGTGGGTATGATAAACGTCCAATCCGCCCTTCAGATATTGCTGAAAAACCTTCCACTTCGGTTCAACCAGCATTCCAGATCGGTGACCTGTGCCCTGAATGTGGACAGGCAGCTGTAGTCAATGAGGAAGGCTGCCGTAAATGTTATGCTTGTGGATACTCAGAATGCTGATAGATAAAGAGATATATGACAGGGCACCGACATGGTGCCCTGTTTTTTTTATTATTTTTTGGCTTCCAATTTGTTAATCAGCACATCCAAAAGGATGGTATTCACCCGGCTGGCTTGCGTGCTGAACCTGGCCTGGGCGGTTGCTTGCATGGAAGGGTCCTGAGTCCCCTGCACCATCTGACCATCCCCCAAACCGGCAGCACTACCGGCATCACCGCCTGGTCCGACCATTACTCCACCCCCTGATGGGGGACCTCCGGATGGGAAATTCCTGGTGGTGCCGTTATCCGATCCACTCGGCGGACCGCCAGCTGAAAAGTCGGGAGGATCTCCACCTTGAAATCCACCGCTCGGGAAATCAGAACCAGGTGTTCTTTGCGGATTGGGTGTGCCCTGCGGACCCATCCCCGCACCCATAGACTGCATCAGGGTCATCATTTCAGTAGAAGTAAGGTCCATTTCCTGGATTGCCTTTGTCTGTTCGGTAGTCATGGCAGCTTGGATTTGGTTGAGAAGTGCATCCACCTCAGCTTCAGCTGTGGTCTGGCTGCTGCTGAGAGAACGATAGGCTTGCCAGAGCGGTAGGAGTTTAGCCGCCTGGTCAACACCTACTGCCTGGTCGGTATCTTCGAGCTTCAATGTACCCACCAGCAGCATATTCACTTGTGAAAGAGCTGTGCTGCCTTGCGAACTGTCTAATCCACTTGTGTCCGTAGGTGTTCCAGCCTGGCTTGAGCTCCCACCACAAGCTACTATCACCAGGCTTATCGTACTGAGTAAGATTGGCAACAACAAATTCTTATTTTTCATTTTATCTCCCGGAAATTATTCATGTCGTAAAGCTTCGATCGGGTCAAGCTGAGCGGCCTTATTAGCCGGATAAAAGCCAAAGAAAATGCCCACCAGGGCTGCCGACACAAAGGCAAGCAGGATTGAGCTGGGCACGACTACAGTCCGCATGTCCCCGATTTTTTCGAATAACCACGCTCCGCCCACACCCACGATGACACCGATGAGCCCACCGGTCAAACTTAGCAGCAAGGCTTCGGTTAAGAATTGGCCGCGTACATCTCCGGGTGTAGCACCCGTAGCCTGACGAATGCCAATCTCACGCGTTCGCTCAGTGACGCTGACCAGCATAATATTCATGATGCCGATTCCTCCCACCACCAAAGACACCCCTGCAACCCACGCCAGCAGGGTGCGGAACGCTGCTGTAGTCGATTCCTGGGTAGCGATGATATCTTCTTGCGTCCGGACAGTGAAAGGCAGGCTCGCCACTGTAGTTTCATGGCGTTTCGCCAACAGGATCTGGATCTGGGTGTTGACTTTATCCATATCGTTAAGATTCGTCACCTGCACGAGGATCGTGCCTACCTGATCGCCCTGGACGCGTGCAAAGGGTGAAAAAGTAAATTTTTCGAATACCAGGGTGAGGGGGATATAAACACGGGAGTCATAATCGGTGTTGCCAACAACGCCTTTCTTATCCATGACACCGACAACGGTCAACCTTACATCACCTACGTATATTTTTTCACCGACCGGGTCAGCATTCCCAAACAAGGTCTGGGCAGTGGTGTAACCGAGCACAACCACTTTGGCAGAATTGTCGATATCTGTCTGGGTGATGAAACGACCGGAAGCCTGGGAGACGTCCCTAACCTGGGGGTAGGAAGGGGTGGTACCAATCACCGAAACACTGTCCACGGAGGTGCTGCCGTACTTTACCAGCTCAGATATGTCGCGTTCCACGACCACTCCCGATATCCCGGTGATAGAGTCACTGATAGCCTTGGCATCATCATAAGTAAGGAAAGTCGAACTTGTGCCCGATGTCCGTGAGGGTCCTTGCTGTAGACCCATGCTTTGGGTCACAAAGAGCAAATTGGTGCCCAGGTTCTTTATATTGTCGGAGATAGTCGCTTCTGTCCCAGCGCTGATGGCGATCATGATTATCACCGCGGCGACACCGATGATCACTCCCAACATGGTGAGGAGAGCGCGCAGCTTATTCCTGGCAATGCCTTCCCCGGCGATACGCAACACTTCAGAAAGCTTCATTTTAAATCTCCCGCAGCTTCCAGGGCTGGTATGACGAGATGATGGTTATCTTCTTCAATCTTTCCGTCCTGCAGGTGGATGACCCTGCCAGCTAATTCAGCATTCCTGGCATCATGGGTGATCATGACAATCGTGCGTCCCTGGGCGTTAAGGCTTTGTAGGATCGCCATAATTTCCATACCGGAGTGAGAATCGAGGTTTCCGGTGGGCTCATCAGCGAGGATCAATGCAGGGGAATTGATCAGCGCTCTGGCGATAGCCACACGCTGCTGCTGCCCTCCAGACATTTCGGTCGGCTTATGCTTATCGCGATCGGCTAAACCAACGGATTCAAGGGCATTGTGCGCTAATTCCAGGCGTTCCCTGGTCGAAATGTGCCCATTACGCCGGTAGACTATCGGCATGAGCACATTTTGGATGGCAGTTGCCTGGGTAAGCAGGTTGTATGATTGAAAGATAAAACCGATCTTCTGATTGCGTATATGCGCCAGCTGCTCGCGGTTCATCCGGCTGACGTCTTCACCTGCTAACAGGTAAGTCCCACTGGTCGGTCGGTCCAGGCAGCCTAGAATGTTCATCAGCGTGGATTTACCCGAGCCGGAGGGTCCCATAATGGCGAGGAACTCACTTTCTTGGACATCCAGGCTGACATCATCCAGAGCAGTCACCTGGACATCACCCATCTTGTAGACCTTCGTGATATGGTCAATTTCAATGATGGATACTGCGCTCATTTGGTCGTCTCCACGATTCCGGTGGTGACCACATCACCTTCGTTCAACCCAGATTTGATCTCGGCAGAGGTATAGTCCATCAGACCGACTTCAACGGTTTTGAAAGTTGGAGTACCATTCTCCAACACGAAGACTCCATATGTACCAGTAGAGATCTCGTGGAGGGCTTCAACCGGGACGAGCATGGCGTTCTGTGCTTGATCACTAATCACTTCAACCGAGGCACTCAATCCAATTGGTAAATTTTGGGGCTTGCTGAACGATGAGGTATCCAATTGAACCGTTGTTTGGATGGCTGTGACACTAAAAGCATTGGATAGACTTGGGTTGATGGCGACTACTTTCCCAGTAAAGGTTTGGTTGGGTAAAGCGTCAAATGTCACCGATACCTGATAACCAATACCGACATTATTTAAGTCTGTCTCGTCCAGCAATACTTCCAGGTATGGTTGGCTCAGGTCTGCAATTGTTATGAATTTATTGGTACTAACGTTATCGCCCACATTGTTCGAGATTGCGATGATGGTGCCGTCAAGCGGAGCTGTAATCGTGTTGCTGACCGATTGGGATTCAACCACTTCCAGATTTGCCTGGGCATTTTCCAACTTGGCTTGAGCGATTTGGACGTCCAATGAATCTGACCTGGAGGAGGATTCCAGGTTAGTGATATCAGCCTGGTCTTCTGTGATCTGTGACTGCAGCAGCGCAATTGAAGCCTTGGTGGAAGCGATCGCAGCATCTTTAGCGTCCAGCTCAGCCTGGGAATAATTGGAATTACACCAATTGTAGTTAATTTCTGCCGCTACCATCTGCTGATACTCGCTGCTGTTGGTGAGGTGTGCAGATCGGTTGTAGCGGTCAACAGCCTCCTCGTAAGCTTCAAGTTTGCTTTCAATCGTGTCTGAATCACAACGTTTGCCATTCATGGTCAAACGTTCATTGGTCAGCGTGGTAAGGGTGCTTTGATTGTCATACACACTGACCTGCTTGGCAGCCAGGTCCGATTGTAATTGTCCCAGGCTTACTGCAGTTGTCGTTAAAGATGTAAGATCGTCCAAACTCTGCTGCGCCTGTAAAACGGCTAACTTTGCTGAAGTCAGATTGGACTGGATGGCAGATGCTGAATCATTGGGTTCAGATACCGCCAGTACATCGCCTTTTTTAACCTCATCGCCAACAGCTACATTCACCTGGGCAAGCACTCCACCATTTTCAAAACCCAGCTGGGTTTCATTCTCACTGATAACCGAACCGGTTCCACTGGCTGAAATGACCAGGTTACCTCGTTTTACCGTGGCTGTCTGTAGGGGAGTGGCAGTGGCGGCTTCGGCGGTGGTGGTTGACTGGTGGTAAAAGTAGTATCCTGCACCAGCTGCCGCCAAAATTACAACAATCGATATCCAAAAAACGGGTTTGCGAAACATAGGCCTCCTTTATACGAATAGTATTCAGCTACATTGTAGGAAATTAGTATAAAGAGAGGGTTTAGAGATTATTTAGAAATTGTTATGAATTTCACAGGTAGATTTTTCATCTGCTGTGGTATTTGCCTGGACCCATTTTGAAAATTCCTGGAGTAGAGATCCTAATCCTATCAAAACAAGTTCTTAATATTTCCTGAATATGTGCTTGTTATCCTACAGGCAGATCCAAGATGGATCAGATAGTTGATAACTAAAAAAAAGGAGTTTATTACTGTATGAAAGATAAAAGAATGATCATCATGCTTGTCGTGGGTGCCCTGGCAGTCACAACGGTTTTTGGAAGCCTCGCCTACCAGACCGTCCTGGCTGCCACACCCACCACCACTTCCACAGGCACTACAAGTACGACCTCACAGATTGGTGAAGGTTGGCAAGGTGGAAAAGGTGGGATGGAAGGTTATAACAACCAGGACCTGGCAACAGCCCTTGGAATTACCATAGATGAGCTGAACAGCGCTTACCAAAATGCGTATTCCGCTGCGCTGAAAGATGCTGTATCCCAAGGTTTGATCACCCAGGCGCAGGCTGACCAGCTGACTTCCAATGGCGCCGCTTTTCCATTCGGTGCCCGCTGGGATGGCTGGCTAGCTCAAAATGGAATTGATTTCAATACCTATTTGGCGGATGCCCTGGGCATCAGTGTGGATACCTTGAAAACTGCCTACCAGACTGCCTATAATGCTAATATCGACCTGATGGTGACAAACGGTAACCTTACCCAGGCGCAGGCAGACCTGATGAAAGGTCAGTATGCGCTCTATAATGACAGCACTTTCCAATCGAGTATGCAATCAGTATACACTTCCGCAGTCAATGCAGCTGTCGCCAGTGGTGTGATCACACAGGCCCAGGCAGACCAAATCTTGAGCAATAACAGCAACATGTTCATGCCCGGGATGGGTTTGGGCGGCCATGGTGGTCCGCATGGGCGCGGTGGTGGAGGTTTTATGCCCGATACCAACAGCCTGCCGTAAACATAGGTGAATGAATTAAGCCTGTTTCATTTCTTCTCCTCCTCCTAAGGGAAAAAGTATCCGGGATTGAGCCCCCCGGATACTCCCCTTTATCAAAATAAGTTGATCGTACAGGATAAATTGCTGTGAGTGATGATAAAATCCGAGTATGACTAAAAAAATATTGGTCGTTGATGACAAATTAGAGCTTCGCACATTACTTAAATCCTATCTGACCCAGGAAGGGTTCGATGTAGTGTCTGCCAATGATGGGCAGGAAGCTTTATACGTCGCCAGGCATGAAAAGCCAAATCTGATTATCCTGGACCTGATGATGCCTGAAATGGGGGGTTACGAATTCATGCGAGCATATAACCGCGAAGCAGATACGCCTGTGGTGATCCTCACTGCCAAGATCGATGAGAATGACAAGGTGCTCGGGTTGGAGCTGGGTGCGGATGACTACGTAACCAAGCCATTCAGCCCGCGTGAGCTGACTGCGCGTGTGAGGGCGGTGTTGCGTAGGGTCGAGAAACAGGTGTCAACCCAGGAGATCTTGCGTATGGGGGCGATCGAACTGGATTGGGCAGGGCGCACCACCACGGTCAATGGACAGACGGTTGTGCTTACCCCATCTGAGTTTTCCTTGCTGGCAACATTGATGGCGACTCCCGGCAGGGTTTTCTCGCGCCTTGAGCTGCTCGACCGCCTGCAAGGAACTGCTTACGAGGGGTATGAGCGTACAATCGACGTGCACATCCGGAATTTGAGGGCGAAGATCGAACCCGATTCAGCAAATCCTGTATATATCGAAACCGTTTACGGGGCGGGCTATCGCTTCGCCAACCCGGAGCAAGGATAACCAGCCGTGTTGCGCTCATTGGTAGTAAAACTCACCCTGGCATTCCTCCTCGTCGGTCTGACCGGTTCGATCCTGGTGACGGTAATCATCCAATCGCAGACAAGGGCGGCATTTAGCAACTTCATCGTGAATCAGGCTCAACAAACGATGGTTGATAACCTGACCACCTTCTACCAAACAAACGGCTCTTGGGCAGGTGTGGGCAACGAGATTTATTATTTACAGGTGGCTCTTCCCTCCCAACAGATGGGTGGGGGACATGGTAACCTTCCTGGAGAAAGTCCATTTACCCTTGTCGGACCTGACCGGGTGGTAATATCCAGCAACCAGCCAGATGAAGTAGGAAAAACGCTCAGCAGAAGTGATTTATCCGGTGCAGTGGTTCTGCAGTCCAATAACCAGGACATAGGTTGGCTGATCCTGAGACCGATCCGGCAGAGTTTCACTCCCAATACGCCAGAAGGAAACTTCCTGCGCACAGTGAATTCTGCCACACTAATGAGCGCAACAGTTGCAGTGTTGTTAGCTTTGGTTCTCGGTGGGCTACTGGCATTTACCATGACACGTTCTCTGCGTGAGCTGACCGAAGCTACTGTAGAAATTGCTAAGGGCAGGTTCGGTAAGCAGGTAAAAGTACGCTCAAAAGATGAGATCGGAAAGCTGGCTAGCTCCTTTAACCAGATGAGCTTTGACCTGGAACAGGCAACCAAGGCGCGCCAGCAGATGACTGCTGATGTTGCCCACGACCTGCGGTCACCGCTTAGCGTGATTACCGGTTACGCAGAAGCTTTGAGTGATAACAAATTGCCCGGGACCCCGGAAGTGTATAAAATCCTTTTGCAGGAAACCAGGCACCTTGACCGGCTGGTGGATGACCTGCGCTTGCTTTCATTGGCAGACACGGGCGAGCTGCCGCTCACGCTTCAACCCACTCGTCCCCGATCCCTGCTCGAGCGAGTAATCGCACGTCATGCGGTGGCAAGCACTCAACGGAAGATAGATCTACAGATCAACACGGAAGATGATTTACCCCTGGTCAATATAGACATAGAGCGGATGTCGCAGGTTTTGGATAACCTGATCTTGAATGCGTTCCGATACACTTCTGAGGGAGGTACTGTGACGCTGGGGGCAGTAGCGACTGGTAATTCTGTGCATTTCACGGTGAAGGATACCGGGAGAGGTATTACGCAAGAAGACCTTCCCCATATCTTCGACCGCTTTTACCGCGGGGATAAATCTCGGCAGCACAACGGCGAATCAGGGCTGGGATTGGCGATTGCTAAGTCTATCATCGAAGCCCACGGTGGGAAGATTAGTGTGGAAAGTGCTCCTGGTCAAGGCGCGCTGTTCACGATAATTTTAAAGGCTTACCGAGCGGAATAGACACGATCAATTGTTTTAAGAAAAATGGACTTTCACCAGCTCCTTGCGGCGCAGCAGAGAGCGCACGCGGGCGACGAATACCTGCGGGTGAAACGTCTCGAGCAGGCATAAGTCAGCCCCAACCTCCAGCCCGATCAAGACATCTTCTTCTTTTATATTGGACCCCATCAGGATGACGGGGGTCGTATCGATCGTGGCATCAGAACGGATGGAGCGGATGATAGCCAGGCTACTAAAATCGGGTAGATTGATATCCAGCACGATGAGGGCTGGTTTTTCGGAGCGAATTAAGTCGACAGCGCCTGCACCTTGTGATAGCTGTATGACCGAATAACCCGACCCTGTAAGGCAAGAACCGATGGCGCTTGCCATGGATTCATCTGAGGTAATGAGAATTATTTTCATTGGCAAATGCATACGGCTCGTCCGATCATCCTACTGTCAGTATAGACTGCAGGTATTTAGAAATGATTAAGGAATCATATAAACAATATTCGAATGTCGCAATCGGCAAAGAAAATCCCTGCGTGTGTACTACATCACGCAGGGTTGGGTCAGAGAACAATTACGGTAGGTTTATTAGCTGCCCGATAAATCCCAGTACGCTACCTGGTCAACATTGATAGTGAGATTATTGGTATCGGTTGAGCCGATGACCAGACCAAATTGCCCCTGGTTATAAGTGCTGTCGGTGAATTCAGCCAGCTTAAACCCATTCGCATAGACACGCAGGGTGCTGCCTTTCATCCAAATTCCCATAATATTGGTCTGGTTGGCACCGGTATGGATATTGGATGTGGTGTGCCATTCCTGGAGGGCATTATAGTTTTTGCCGTCCCATTTATACAATCGGTAATGACCATCGCAAGAGAATTCGAGCACGTAACCCGAGTTCGGGTCTGGCGCGCGTGCCAACAACCCATAGTGGTCAAGACCAGAGCAGGTACCGCCAGTAATGAAGGTTGCTTGAAGGTAATAGTCCTTCAAAGCCGGCTTGTTAGACAGCCCCCATTCATCCCCACTGCTCGGACTCTTAGCGGTCATCACCAGCTTCCCATCACCCTGGGTGAATTGCGTGTTATCTGTATTCAACAAGTACCAGTTGGCAGATGTGTCCATGTTGTCCGTCCAGGTGGCTGTCCCCAGGTTCAGCTGTGACAAGCCCTCGACGACGTCGATCAGGACGTAAAACGGCTGGGAGGCGTTGGTGCCGGTACCAAAGATTACGGCACTCGGGTTGCGCAGCTCCCAATTCCCCTGGTAGGTGCCTACCGAACCGGGGGCTTTCAGGTTGACCGAAACATCGACCGTATTGCCTGGCGCAGTTGTTCCCGTCAGAGGCAGTGAACTGGTGCCACTCATCTGGTCACCGCTGACGAATATCAACGCGTATGCACTGGTCCAGGTGCAGGTGCCTGTATTCTGCAGGCGCCAGGTTTTAATAAAATCCTGCGCCGGTAGCATTTGGGTATGATCGGGTATGGTCATGTCTTCCACAAATTTTGCCTGATCGGTGCAGGAACCCGGGGTTCCCTCCGGGGTTAAGCTGGGGGTAGTGGTGGGCGTGGATGTCGCGGTCGGTTCAGCGGTTGAAGTGGATGTAGGTGGGGCTTGAGTTACTGTAACGAAGGGTTGAGCGGTGGGTTGGGTGGTGGCGGTTTCCTGCTCGGTTGCTTCTGCCTGGGTAAGTACAGGCAGCTGTGTGGGTGTGGTACCCCCAGATGGGTTACACGCGGCAGCCAGTACGGTAATCAGGATAAGTATAGATAAGGTGCGAAGTGGCAGTTTCATTCTCTTTCCCTCCAGGAGGTTCAATCATATAATTAAGCTTGATGACTCGATCAAGCAGCACAGTACCTATGACGTAAATTATACGATAGTTGTTCCGTTCAGACTACCGGTTAACCAGGCGAGAAGATTTTTTTGTTGGAGGTTGATTAATGACCAAACGTATTGTCATTGTGGCGGGGAATATTGGGGTGGGAAAGACTTCACTGGCTGAAAGATTAAGCGAACGTATGGGCTGGCGCAGCGCATTCGAATCGGTTGCTGACAATCCCTACCTGGCTGATTTTTATAAGGATATGCATGAGTGGTCCTTCCATCTGCAAATCTTTTTCCTGGGGCACCGAGCCACGCAGTACCTAGAATTATCCAAAGAAACCCAGTCGGTAATCTTCGACCGCACGATCTACGAAGACTTCTACATCTTTGCCCGGGCACTGTACCATATGGGCAATGTGGATGAGCGCGATTATTTATCGTACCAGAGAGTATTTAACCTGGTCACTTCTCAGCTGCCATCCCCAGACCTGTTGATCTACTTGAAGGCGCCCGTCCCCGTGTTAATGAAACGTATTCACAGCCGGGCGCGCAGCATCGAAACGGGGATCACCAGCGAGTATCTCACCCTGCTCGAGAATTTTTACGACGATTGGCTGAAGAGCTTCGATGTGTGCCCAGTGTTGACCATCAGCTCGGATGACCTGGATTTCGTCCATAAACCGCAGCACCTGGATATCGTGGTGCAGCGCATCCAGGACCGTCTGGCGGGCAAGGAAGAGCTGGAGTTTCCACCTGGGTGAATGATTATCTAAATAAAGGGATCCTCAATAATGTCGGGTAGTAAACCGTTAGGATCGAATCGACGATCAACGCCAGCATGAACCACACACCGAAAGCGCGGTTGTGAATGAAAGCTGCGGCAACGAAATAGTTCGGCCATACGTCCGGGTAATCGGCCGGTTTTTCGGCCGGCTTGGGGGCACCGAACATCGGCCAAATCTGGCGGAAGGTGGGAATCGCCAGCAATACAGCGGCCATTAAGATTGTGAAATAACCGGAAATTACCATTACCAATACAAGCACGTACTGGAGGATAAGCATGCCCACCAGCATATAGCGGGCGGGGCGCTCCCCAATTACCACCGGCAGGGTATGGATTTTACGTTCCTTGTCCATCTCATATTTGTCGATATGCTTGCCAAAGATCACCCCAGTCACGCCCAGGGCGTAGGGCAGGCTGGCGAGCACAACCATCCAGCTCCACACTCCGGTGATGACGAAATAGCCACCACCGATCATCAGCGGTCCCCAAACCAACAGCACAGATAGCTCACCCAGGGCGATGTATTTGAGCGGCCAGGTGTAGAACAAGACAAAAAAGACACCCATTCCCAGGAGTGCCAGGGTCCACCAGTTGTGAGACGTGACAACCAGGATCAGACCAAACACCAGGGCGATAGCTCCGGTGATGCCAGCATAGGTGAGGTGCTGACGTTTGGTCATCAAGCCGTGCACCAGTGGCTGAGGTCCGTACTGGGCGCGGTAATAATTATCCTTATCCACGCCGCGGTTGAAGTCGGTGTAATCGTTCAGCAAGTTATTGGTAGCATGTGAAAAGATCAATCCTAGAGTTAAAAGAAGCCATTTAACCAAGTTAAAATTGCCGTCACGGAAGGCGAAGATACCTGCAAAGGCACCGCTCAGGAATGTCATGATCAATACGGCAGCCCGGGTTGAGATCAGCCACTTGGAAACCACGTCCAACTTACGCCACTCTTCATTGGAAACATGGGGGATAACCTGCAAAGCCTTACGCCACATGGATATATTCATTCAATACTCCTAAAATATAAATGCCGACCAAGTATACCCTTAATATTTATGGATGCAAGGAAAAAATAACAGTAACTGTGGAATCGTGGCTGAAATTTATCTCGGAAACTTCACTGAATAATCTCCCTGAGAGCCTGGCACACTCGCTCCACCTGTCCTTCTTCCATCACGCCTGAAAAGGGCAACGCTAGGCCGCGCCTCCCAAGGTCTTCGGTCACCGGGAAGGCACCTTCCTGATAGCCAAAGCGTTCCACCATGTACGGCTGGAGGTGGATAGGCAGGAAGTAAGGTCTGGCAGGGATGCCCCTGGCGCCCAGTTTTTTGGCAATCTCATCCCGGTCCAAACCTGTCGCAAAACGGACAACATACACGAACCAGCTCACCCGGGAAGTATATTTGGCGATCGCAGGTGCTTCAATCTCATGGATGTCAGCCAGTCGTTGGCTGTACCAGCCTGCCACCTGGTCTCGCCTGGCAATGAGCTGATCCAGGCGCTTCATCTGGATGACTCCAAGGGCAGCGCTCATCTCGTCCAGGCGGTAATTGTAGCCCAGGTGGGTGTGCTGGAGCCAGGTATCGCCTGGAGCACGTCCCTGGTTGCGCAAGGCGCGCATCAGTGACGCGGCATCCTCGTCATCTGTGATCACCATTCCGCCTTCACCCGTGGTGATCTGCTTGTTAGGGTAGAAACCGAACACACCGTAGTCACCCAGTGTGCCTGCTGGATGACCCTTGTAAGCAGCACCCAGTGCCTCACAAGAATCTTCAATGACTTTCAGCTTATACTTCCAGGCAGTGTTCAAGATCAGCTCGAGGTCCGCGGGCTGACCGAACACATCCACGGGTAGGATGGCTTTAAGTGTGGAGGCTTCGTTGGCACCCTTAGGTGGCATCCAGGCCTGGGCATTCTTACCGCCTTGCATAATATCCTGGGCGGCAGCAAAAACCAGGTATGGGTCGATATTGCCGATGCGTGGCTCTACATCCACAAATACGGGCACCGCTCCTTCATATATCAGAACATTAGCAGAAGCTACGAATGAGAACGGAGTGGTGATAACTAGGTCACCTGCCTTAATGTCAGCAGCCCTGACGCATAAATGTAAGCCTGCTGTACCAGAGCTGACCCCTACGGCATACTTACTCCCGGTGTACGAGCGGATACAGTCTTCAAAGGCGGTAATCTGGTCACCCATGGATAGATTGGGAGTTGCAAGCACATTTGCGACTGCTAGTCGTTCTTCGTCAGTCAGGTCGGGTGAAGACATAGGCACGCGCAGAGGTGGGGGTGGATTTTCAGGTAGGGTCATATGCTTAGATCAGGTCTACTTTCTGTGTAGAATGCGGTTCAGGCTAGGAAGAAGATTGAGCTGGTGTAATTGACTGACCTGCTGTTGGGGTGAGTGCCCAGTTCGGTGGGGTTTTAGGGAGGATATAAATAAAATAGTAGACGGGTAGAGCAATAAACGGGAGGAAGAATATTCCCAGGCCCAGAACAGCCCTTAGCACGTCTGAGCCAGTTTTATTCACAATATTATGAACAATGTAAAACCCCTGGAGAAAAACCTGTAGGAACCCTGAACACATGATAAAGATCATGATGAGTAAGAACACTGGTGGGAAAGCTGGTTCATAATATGAGTTTTGTGAAGCTTGTGATATTAACGAAAAAATAAAGCCAAAGTAAGCAAGGAAGGCTAAGAACGGAAAGATGACGACCCAGGCGGTCAACAGACCAATGATGATTTTTAGAGCATTATTCATTTGATTGTCTTCTCCCATCCCAGTTTAGTCAGGTGTTATTTTCGTTTTTGTGAGACCACTGTTATCGCGGTGTCAAATTGTTGCAGTCAAGCATAAAATTATTAATCAGGCCAGATCGCGCCTGCATGCACGAGACCACCCTCAGGGACATCCAGTTTTACAGTGGCACTGTTGCCAATACGGGCACGGCTGCCAATTTTGACGCGTAAGTTTACCGTGACACCCATGCCAATTAATGCAGCACTCCCCACCGAAACTTCGCCAGCTAAGATGACGCCTGGAGAAAGGTTGGCATAAGCACCTAAAGTGCAGTCATGCGAGACGATGGCTCCCGTGTTTATGATAGCACCGAACCCTATATGAGCATCACTGCCAACGTAAGCGTGCGGCATGACCTGAACTCCTTCTGACAGGGTGGCGCTTGGTTCGATAAATGCAGTTGGATGAACCAGGGCAGGGCAGGAAAATCCCGCTTTTGTCAGACGCTCGAAGACAGTGATCCGGCTGGTAATATTACCAATTCCTCCCACGGCATTTGCGGCTAGATGTACCCCCACCGCGACGAGTTGATCCAGGTTAATCGATCCACCCAGGACCGGTACACCCAATATGACCGCATTTCGGGAGAGACCGTCATCAATAATACCAGCAATGGGATTAACAGACAGCATCCTGATCAGGTCGATCAAAGCCTTCCCATGCCCACCACCTCCGTAAATGATGATAGAGTTAGGGTCAAAAGTTCCCCATTGACGTTCGGCACCCGGTAGCTGAGATTGCTCAATTAAATCCCGAACCATTTTCTCGGTAACAAATACGTCTCCGGAGAAATGTGCCAGGTCCACATTATGCAGCTGCGCCAGGGTAAGTGCTGGTTGACTGATGCGAAGGTTAGAAGGGCGGGAGAGTTTTTGATCTTTGGGTATTGTCAGTTGTGCCGGCGGGTTCCAATCAGGTGATTCTGCCAGGTACGCCAGGATTTCACCCGCCTGGATCGTCTGACCGACCGTGAAGGACAAGCCAACCACATATCCATCAACCTCTGCAGTCACATCTACGGTGGATTTGGTGGTTTCCAGGGTGCATAATATCTCGCCCTGCTGCACATGCTGCCTGGGGGAGACGTGCAAGGCAGCGAGAAGCGCGCCAGGCTCGTTGGGGTTGATCAAAGGTACAGTGATGGGAGTAGGTTCAATCATTATCAATCAGTCAATTTATTTCAAAAATTTGTATTTGCATCTGCTCATTTATGAACACAACTCAAGTATCTCATAATTATTACGAATGATTTTAATCACTGACGAATGCTTTCAGCCGCTTTGATGATATCTTCAACGCCTGGAAGGGTTTTTGCTTCCAGTGGTCCCGAAGCAGGGATAGGAGTCTCTTTAGCTGCCAGGCGTTTATATTTTATCGATTTTTGACCGCTGGTTTCAGCCACTCTGGCGACTACTTCAGCTCCCCAGCCCAGGGAGTAGGTACCCTCTTCTACCACCAGCAGTGCCCCGGTTTGCTTGACAGAGTTGATCACGGAGTTCTACTTTGAAGGGGGAAAGCTGTGTGATAACGACCAACTCGGCAAAGATCTCCTGCTCGTATGCCAGACGCTCCACCGCCTGCCTGGCAAGCTCAGCCATGTAACCATAGGCTGCAATGGTCAGCGAAGGTGCTGGTGCGCCGCGCATGGATAGGATGTAAACAGGAAGACTATCATTAGAGCTACTTTGCTCGTGGTTGATGATGAAATCGGGTAAATCCTGCTGGCTGGACACAGGCAGCAAGTATTGAAGCTTGTTTTCTATGAACAACACGGGTTCTTTGTTATCCAGGATAGAATGAAAAAGTAACTCACCCGGACTTCCAGGTCCATCCGGATGGCATAATGCAGCAGGTGCCACCACTCGCAACCCGGGGATGCCCAAGAAGAGTTTTTCAAGAGTCTGGCTGTGAGTAGGTCCATAGCCTCGCCGTCCACCCATGGGGGTGCGGATCATCAGCGGGACGCTCACTTGTTCATTGTACATCCAGCGGAATTTAGCGATGTGATTGATCAGCTGATCAGCGATCAGGCTGGTGAAATCCCCAAACATGATCTCTACCACAGGTCGTAAACCGCGCAATGCCATCCCCGCGGCCACACCAACAATGCCCGCTTCGGAAATAGGAGTGGTTAATACCCTCTCGGGGAAACGAGTTGAAAGACCGCGGCTTACTTTAAATGCCCCACCGTACGGGTCAAGTACATCTTCACCCAACAGATACACGTTTTGATTTTCCGAAAATGCCCGATGAAGACCTGAATTGAGTGATTCCAGAACAGATGGCATGAGGGTAGTTTCAGCTTATCCCGCGCAAGGTTGCCCCAGTCACAGAAGCGACGAGCTTTTGCTTAGATTGTTCCTTCTTCTTGTGAGCCAGGTCGCCGGTAAGTCGGTTTATTGATCTCGACTTTCAACTCTTCGATGTTATCCTTTACTCGCACTTTATCGGCTTCAGTTAGATGGGTGGATACAAGTAGGCCCTCAAGGATTTTCAGACTCTGCGCGGCTGGTTGTTCTGTTTAAGGTAGGTTGCCAGATATTCCTGGGCCTCATAGCGGCAGTGGGGCTTTTCATACTTGACAGCCGTGATATACCATTCCACAGCTTGTTTAACATTACCTAATTTGTCGTACACGACGGCAATATTCAGGCACATCGCTGATTTATCAAGGTCAGAAATATCGCTGTTGAATAAGCCAGAAAATATCTCCAGCGCAGCTTGCAAGTTCCCTGAATCGAACATCTGAGTGCCATAATCGACTCGGTTTTGGAAATCTTTATAATTCATCGATTCCTCCTCGTACTGCCTGGTCTGAAAGCACCCAAAGTTAAAGTAATTTGGTTATGGCACTTAATGAGTTTATACACGAACATTATATATCTATTTTAACTTAATTGAGAAAATAAAGTTACATTTGGGGCTCAGTTTGCAATTAATTCCTGCAAAACTTCCAACAACCTTCCCTGCCAACCATTGGTTTCGGAGAAAGGTATCCAGATGGCGTTTTTTCCGGTGCGGATATCCCCGCCGAATTCAGGGAATGAACGGGAGGTCTCTCCATCCGGAAGAGGTGGGTAGCGCAGGATAATTTGACCACTTTCGGCGCTTACCCCTACCAGACCGGCTTTTTCAGCCAACAGCTTGATGGAGAGCTGGTAAAAAAGGTTCTTCGATTCCTCTGGCAGGGGACCGAACCGGTCAACAAATTCTTCAGACAGGGCATTAATTTCATCCTGGGCACGTAAATTTGCCAGGCGCCTGTACAAACGGGTGCGGGTTGGACGATCGGGGATATAACTGGGGGGCAGGCTGACCGGGATGGGTAAATCGACCGAGATTGCCAGACCGAGAGCCGCTTGTTCTTTCTCCAAGGCTTCTGCAAGCACAGGGATGTCTTTACCTATGCGTAGCCGTTGGACGGAATCAGCCAGCAGCCTGGTGTACAGGTGAAAGCCGACGGAGGCAATGTAGCCATGCTGGCGAGTGCCAAGGATATCGCCGGCACCTCGAATTTCAAGGTCACGCATGGCAATCGAATACCCCGCCCCAAGCTGGGTATTTTCAGCGATGGTTTCGAGGCGCTGCCTTCCTTCGATGGTAGGTGATAGGTGTTTATGGCGGAAAAAGTAAGCATACGCACGCTGGGCTCCCCGGCCAACCCGACCGCGCAGCTGATAAAGCTGGGCGAGACCGAATGTATCCGCGCGGTCCACAATCAGGGTGTTAGCATTGGGAATATCTAACCCTGACTCGATAATCGAGGTGCTCAACAGGATGTCCACCTCTCCCGCTGAAAACTGCTCCATACGCTGGGATAGCTGGTCCTCCTGCATCTGACCGTGCGCCACTACCACGCGCGCTTCGGGGACTAATTTTTCCAGATGGCTGCGCATCGCACCAATGGTTTGCACCCGGTTGTGGACGAAAAACACCTGCCCGCCACGCTCGAGCTCACGCAGGATTGCCTGTCGGACTAATGTGGGCGAATAAGGACCCACATGGGTGATGATGGGCAGCCGCTCCTCGGGTGGTGTGTTGATGGTAGAGATGTCACGTACGCCGGTAAGGGTCATATATAACGTCCGCGGGATGGGTGTGGCTGTCAGGGTCAGCACATCCACTTCTGTACGCAATTTCTTTAGCGTCTCTTTATGGGTTACACCGAAGCGTTGTTCTTCATCTATAATAAGCAAACCCATATCTTTAAACACCACATCCCCCTGGAGCAATCGGTGAGTGCCGATGATGATATCCACTTTGCCGCGTTCAAGTCGTTCCAGGATATCTTTCTGCTGCTGTGGGGTGCGGAAACGGGAAAGCATTTCCACTTCAACCGGAAAGGGTGAAAGACGCTGGCAGAAAGTATGGTAGTGCTGTTGGGCTAATACCGTAGTGGGTACCAGGATTGCCACCTGTTTACCGTCCATTACTGCCTTGAATGCCGCCCGTAAAGCGACTTCTGTCTTTCCATATCCCACATCCCCACATATCAAGCGATCCATGGGTTTACGGGCTTCCATGTCTTTTTTAACTTCAGCGATGACCCGCAGCTGATCATTGGTCTCGATATAGGGGAAGCTGGCTTCCAGTTCTTTCTGCCAGGGGGCATCAGATCCAAATGAATGACCTTCGACAACATTACGGCGGGCATACAGGTCGAGCAGGTCTTGAGCTACTTCCTCTACTGCTTCCTTAACCCGCCCCTTGGTGGTACGCCACTCCGGGCTGCCCAGGCGGGTGGGAGTTGGTGGGTGGGCATCGGGACCAATGTAGCGGGTTAATCGGTCTGCCTGGTAAACCGGGACGAATAACAGGTCACCTTCGGCGTATTCGACCGAAAGGTACTCACGCTCGATGCCGTCCACCGAGCGTTGGACCAGCCCGTTGAAGCGTCCGATGCCGTGGTCAACGTGCACCACCCAATCATTTGGCTCGAGGTCTGCGTAGGCAGCCTCAGGTGCCTCGGCAATTGGACGGGGATGCTGGCGCAGCTCGGGTCGTCGCCAGCCAAATATCTCACCATCCGTTAGCAGGTGAACTGGTTTTCCAGCTGGGGGTGCGAAGGTTAAACCTTCCGATAGGCTGGCATCATAAAAAGTCAGGCACGTGTCCGGTGAGGTGAATGGGTTGTGTTCCTTCCACAACTCCTGCAGGCGGGCTGATTGACGGGAGACAATCGTAATGGGCTCGCTTTGGGAACATAATTTATCGATGTGCTCCATCAGCGGTTTGAGCTGTCCAGCAAAACGCGGCCCCGGGAGAAACGAATCAGTGATATTGGTCGGACCCGTTGGAAGGTCTTCCAGATCCGCCGGCTGACCAAGGTCAATGGCTTGTTTCCCTGACAGGGTGTCTTCGATCTCTCCCCATGAAAGGTAAGGGACGGGAAAGTTTTCCGAAAGCTCGCCATCCTTGATGTAATCTTTTCGCAGCCCAACTGCCTGTTCTTCCACTTCCTGCACATAATCTCTGATTGCTTGCTCGTCATCCATCAAGATTAATCCATGGCTGGGCAGGTAATCCAACAGGCTGGAAGGCTCGGGATGGAGCAAGGGGATATGAAATTCTGACAGGTTGGTTGGCTCAATATTCAGCTTTTGCAGGTTTTCAACGTCTGGTGAGATGAACTCGCGGGCAGGGGATATTACCAGGCGGTCAATGGTATTTACGGTACGCTGGGAGGCAGGGTCAAAGCGACGCAGGGTGTCGATTTCATCCCCAAAGAACTCAATTCGTACTGGTTGTTCAGATGGGGTAGTCCAAATATCCAGAATACCGCCCCGGCGAGAGAATTGACCCGGACTGACAACAATATTGGTATGTTCATATCCCAGGCTGACCCATGACCGGAGCAGCTGCTCCGGTTGGACGACCTGCCCGATTTTGATGGTGCGTAATGCCATAAGGAAAGTCCGCCTGGGTAATGTGCGTGCCATCACTGCCCTGACCGGTGCAATGATGATCACTGGCGGTGGTTTGGTACCACCCGGGATGTGATATTCAGAGAGCGTAGTGAGCACCATCAGGCGATCGCGACGGGTGGTTAAACCCCAGGGGGCATTTTCATAAAACAAAGGAGTCGGCTCTGGGAAAAACAGGCGAGAGACCTTTGGTGCCCACAATGCCAGCTCATCGGCAAGCATCAATGCATGGTCATTGCGATCAGTGACCAGCAGCAGCGGTCTTGAGATGGATTGGTGCAAAGCAGCCAGCCATGGAAGGCGGGCTGAGCGGCGCAATCCTAATGCAGGAATGGTATGGGCCTGCTCAATGAGCTGAAACAGCTCACTGGAGGCATTGGCAATACGGTCAATTATTCGTTCGAGTTCCATTGTGTGAATAAGCCTAAATTATGGTGGATATTGGCAGTTGGTGCTGATCATCCATTGTACAAATTCATAGCGCGGTCCAGGCCATGTTGGATAAAGGTCAGTACGGCTTCAACTGCCCGGTCCAGGGTCTCGGCAACCAGGTCGGCTTCGTCAGCCGGAAAATCCTGCAACACATAATCTGCTGCTTCCATCCTTCCAGGAGGCCTGCCGGTGCCGATGCGGAGGCGCGGGAAGGTCTCTGTTCCCAGGCGTTCGATGATAGAAACCATCCCCCTTTGCCCTGCCGAACCTCCCAGCGGGCGGATCCGTAACGTGCCGAGCGGAAGATCGACGTCATCATACGCCACTAAGAGGTTTTCCAACGGCACCTTGTAGTAACGGACCAGCGAGCTCACCGCTGACCCAGAGTTATTCATATAAGTCTGAGGTTTTACTAGGATGATTCTCTCGCCCTGATACATAGCCCTGGCAACCAGAGCTTTTGATTCTACCCGTGCAAATTTTTCTCCGAGCTTCACTGCCAGGCGGTTCAGCAGCATGAACCCGACATTGTGACGGTTGTTTTCGTATTCCCTGCCTGGGTTGCCCAACCCGGCAATCAGGTAGGGTCCCTGGCGCTGGTAGGGTTGGATATGGGTTTCCAAATTTTGCTCGATCATATTCTCCCCGTCATTATTTTCGTCCACGCAGGTATGTGCGAATACCGATGTACCCACCCAGAAGTACAAATACCCCGATGGATAGTGCTGCACCTTTGCCAAAGATTCCCATCACCTGAGGAGCCGATATCTCCGCGGGGTTACCGGGTAGAGCTGTCGGGGTGGACGGCAATAGCGCTGCCTCCACCTGCAGGTTCCCCTGCGGAACCGGTGTGGAATTGGATGTGCCTTGTTCAAGCGTGCCATCCATCACTGTGGGGATAGCCTCAATAGCATCTATGGGTGTGTAGTTTTGCACCTGAATACCCGTTACTGTGACCGCAGACCAGGTGCCATCCGTCTTGTAGATTATCATCCGCAGGTTATAATCTCCATCAGTGAGGCTATTCGTGTCCCAGACTGCCATGATCCCGTCCTGGATGGGTTGGGTATTTTTCTGGATCAGGTACCAGGATTGTGTGGGATCTCCGCTATAAGTAAAATCGAGCTCATAGGATTGGAAACCGTCCACGGCGTTGCTGCCACGGATGACCACCGCACCCATGACTGCCTCACCCGGAGCAGGAGAGTCAATCGCGGCCGTTATCACTCCGCCCGGCAGGATATTGCTGTATAATCCCGCACCTGCAATTGTCCAGTGGGAAAGAGCAGTGATAAGAAAACTTAAGAATATACAAAAATATTGCATGGCAACCGTTTAATATAACATAAAACCAGGTGTAGAGCAATTTAGCTGGCTCAGGTAATTACTCACTCTATATGTTTTACATGTTCATCTAATCAATTCTCATAAAATCGTTCAACTCTACTGTCATTACGAGGAGAGCGCTCTAGGGATCCAATGAATACCTCACACCCCGAAGCTCGACGAACCTGTCCCCGCTGATTTTCGGGGAGTAATCTTCCTCAGTTAAATTCGGTCAATAGGACGTGGATTTCAATTGGGTTTTCTTGTAAATGTAGGATTGCTTCGGCAAACCCCGCCTCGCAAAGACAATGAAGTGTAATTATTCTATGAAATCTGAATTCATTTACCTGGAGAAATGTCATGGTGAGTAATTACTAGCTCAGATTCGAACAAAAGGATGAATACCGAGGACCAACGGTAGTGTATGAAAGTCTGACCACAATATCCCTTTATTATCTTAACATGTACGATTAACTAGCGCCATACTTTTTTTTAAAATTATGGTAAACTCATTGATTGTGGTTTAATATTTACCTGCTTAAGATTGGGAAACCATGACACTCACACGAACTGAACAAATGGTCACAAGATTACGCCAGATGCAGGCAGTCACGCCGGACATCGAAGCGTCCGCTGTGGTTTCGGTGGATGGACTCATCATTGCCTCAGCCCTACCGAATGAAGTCGAGGAGGACCGGGTCTCTGCCATGTCTGCTGCCATGCTCAGCCTGGGTGAGCGTATTTCGACCGAGTTGGGTCGAGGCAGCCTTGAACAGGTGTATATCAAGGGAGTGAATGGTTACGTCATCCTGACCTCGATCGGTTCTGATGCGGTCTTGACTGCACTGGCGGGTCCCCAGGCTAAGCTGGGGTTAATCTTCCTCGAAATGCGGCGAGCCGCAGAGGACCTAGAACGGGTTGTGGCGTGAAACAGCCAGATAATCAATTGAACGAGCAGAACTCGGTGGGGAGGTTGCCATAAAACGGCCCTCCCCACTGCCTTTTTTATTGGGCAGATTGCGTAATGGAGTTGCATTATTGCAGGTCGATTAAGTTGGGACGGAGGCAAGTATGACGACTAAGTATATCTTTTTCACCGGTGGTGTGGTCAGCTCGGTTGGGAAGGGGGTTACAGCGGCGGCGATAGGGCGCCTGCTAAAGGAACGTGGTTTCAACGTGACTGCACAAAAGCTGGACCCGTATATCAATGTAGACCCGGGCACGATGAGCCCCTACCAGCATGGTGAAGTTTACGTCCTGGATGATGGCGCCGAGACTGACCTCGACCTGGGTCATTATGAGCGTTTCATCGACTCAAGCTTGAGTAAGGTGTGTAACTTCACCAGCGGTCAGGTATACGCCGAAGTGATCACAAAAGAGCGTCGGGGTGATTATCTGGGTGGCACAATCCAGGTGATCCCCCATATAACCAATGAGATCAAGCGGCGCATCATGTTGGTGTCTAAAGCCACAGGCGCCGAGATTGTGCTGGTAGAGATTGGCGGCACGGTCGGTGATATAGAATCCCTGCCGTTCCTCGAAGCCCTGCGCCAGATGCGTTCTGATATCGGTCGGGAAGACACGATATACATCCACGTTACCTGGTTGCCCCACATCGGTGCGACCGACGAATTAAAGACCAAACCTACCCAGCACTCGGTGGCGGAGTTACGCTCGATCGGTATCTCGCCAGACATGATCGTCGCCCGATCGGATTATCCAGTGGGGGAGGAGCTGTGCGATAAGATCGCTCTCTTCTGCGATGTGGAGAAGAAAGCAGTTGTCCCCATGGTTACCACGCCAGTACTTTACGAAGTACCCCTGATTCTTGAAAAATTCGGGGTGGGGGATTACCTGCTTAAACGGGCAGGTTTGGAACCCCGGCGCCATCCAGATTGGTCAGGTTGGGAAGCTTTGGTGAAAAAGGTCGTCCAACCCAAGCCGAAGGTTAAAGTCGCCTTGGTGGGGAAGTATGTAGAGCTGCATGATGCTTACATGAGTGTGCGCGAAGCGCTCAAGCATGCCGGGCTGGAATTAGATGTGGAAGTCGATATCCTGTGGGTGCACTCATCTGACCTCGAAAAAGGCCGCGGTTGGGACGAAGTAAGGCAAGCGGATGGTATCCTGGTGCCCGGGGGGTTTGGATCACGCGGTATTGAAGGTAAACTTCAAGCTGCCCGTTATGCACGTGAGAATAAAGTGCCTTACCTAGGGCTGTGCCTGGGGATGCAGCTCATGGTGGTCGACTTTGCCCGTATGATTTATGGCAGTGAGGCACCTAACTCGACCGAATTCGACCGCGCGACCTCTTACCCGGTTATTGACCTGATGCCTGACCAGCGTGGGGTGGTCGATCTTGGCGGTACGATGCGCCTGGGCTTGTACCCGTGTGAGCTACAGGCTGGTTCAATTTCAGCTGAAGCGTACCAGCTGCCCATTGTTCAGGAACGTCACCGCCACCGCTTTGAGCTGAACAACACCTACCGCGATGTGCTGCAGCAGAATGGGATGCGCTTCTCTGGCATCTCCCCTGATGGCAGGCTGGTTGAAATCGCTGAATTGGTGGACCATCCTTTCATGGTGGGAACACAGTTCCACCCTGAATTCCTATCCCGTCCCAATCGCCCACACCCATTGTTTGTCGCATTTATCCGAGCGATCAAGCAAAGGTCAGGAGTCGCTTAAAAAGACCTACTCAATAGTAGATATTCCCATGCCACGTTTTCCCCCGGGGATTGAGGAAAATGTGAATGCCATATCTGCGGTAATGCGGTAAAATAGTGGCTGTTTTCACAAGAACAACATTCACCCCATGTCTGGTGGTGCAATAAAATTATAGAATTGAGGCAAAGTATGGATACATTAATCGAAACAGTGTTGGGGCGCGAAATCCTTGATTCGAGGGGCAATCCAACCGTGGAAGTCGAAGTGGTTTTATTGGATGGTTCGACTGGTCGAGCAGCAGTCCCCTCCGGTGCATCCACCGGAGTGCACGAAGCACTCGAGCTGCGCGATGGAGACAAGGCACGTTACCTGGGTAAAGGCGTTTTGAAAGCGGTGGATAATGTGAATGGTCCCATTGCCGAAGAGCTGTGCGGCTGGGATGCCACCGAGCAAAAACTGATCGACACAATCATGATCGATCTGGACGGCACTCCCAATAAATCGAAATTGGGGGCGAATGCCATGTTGGGCACCAGCCTGGCGGTGGCAAAAGCAGCCGCGGCTTCACGAGCGTTGCCTTTATACCGCTATATAGGCGGCGTTTATGCCCATGTGCTGCCCGTTCCAATGATGAATATTCTCAACGGTGGTGCACACACCGGCTGGCAATCGACTGACGCCCAGGAATTCATGGTTATGCCATTGGGCGCACCAAGCTTTGCTGAAGGCTTGCGCTGGAGTGCGGAAATTTACCACAATCTGAAGAGTGTGCTAAAAGAGCGCGGTTATACGGCACTGGTGGGCGACGAAGGTGGTTATGCCCCGGCCCTTAAAGCAAATAGCGAAGCGGTGGAGATCATCCTTACCGCGATTGAAAAAGCGGGTTATAAACCCGGCGAGCAGATTGGGATTGCGTTGGACCCTGCAGCTTCAGAGCTGTTCGATGACGAAACGCGCACCTATAATCTGCGCAAGGAAGGCAAAAAGCTTACTGGTGAGCAGATGGTGGCGTTCTGGAAGTCTTGGGTGGACCAATACCCGATTGTATCCATTGAAGATGGACTGGCACAGGATGACTGGGAAAGCTGGGTGCTCATGACCCACGAGTTGGGCAGCCGCATTCAGATCGTGGGTGATGACTTGCTGGTCACCAACCCGGAGCGCGTCCGCCGGGCGATCAAAGAGAAAGCTGCCAATGCCTTGTTAGTCAAGCTTAACCAGATAGGCACCCTCACCGAGACGATCGAGGCGGTTGAGACTTGCCACCGGGCTGGATGGCGCGCCGTGACTTCACACCGTTCAGGTGAGACGGAAGACACCACCATTGCCGATCTTGCGGTAGCCCTCAATATGGGACAGATCAAGACTGGCGCTCCTGCCCGCTCAGATCGGGTTGCCAAGTATAACCAGCTGATGCGAATTGAGGAGGAATTGGGGGAGACGGCTAAATATGCCGGTTGGGACGCCCTTAGGCGATAAAAACATCAACAACGGCGCATCCTAGGATGTGCCGTTGTTATTTAACCGATCTTCGAACTCATCATCCTCGAACGTTTCCAGCTCGAGTAATTCTTGATCTAAAAATGGCTGGACGGGAGAAGCTTCACCTTCGACCGGTGACGGTCTGGTGACGTCATCCATGGTCATATTTTCGCGTCGCTTCCCTGGCGAAGGGGTGCCACAATAGGGACATAGATTCCAGGATAACTCCATCAGTTTACGGCAATTGTGGCAGGTTTTTCGGATTCGGGTGTGGCAAGTTGGGCACACCATCCATGCTGCCTCGGTCTTGCGTCCGCAGCCCGGACAAACCGGGACATCTTCAATCGATTGCAGGAGTGCCTCTTCTTCCAGGGTATGCTGGTACTCCTCCTCGATTGTGTGAGATGGTCGTAAAATAAGATAGATCACGATCCCTGGGAGGAATAACAATGCAACGATGATAATGGACAGGATGCGGATGACCTGGTCACGCGTGCGGGTACGAATATCACGGTATGTCCAGATGATCAAGCTCACCCATAATGCCACCAGGAACGCAGCACCCCAGGCAGCAAGTACCGTGATAAGATTACTTATTGTCCGTGGATCAACGGTCATCGCTTTCTCCTTCGGTTGATTATAGCATCTGGCGCTAAATTCAATAACCATCTTTTGCAAGGTCATTAATCTAAGTTGGAGTGGTCAAACATGCCCCCTGTTCAGACTAACCTTTATACAATCAAGGATATGAGTGAGGAAGAACGTCCGAGAGAGCGGTTGGCGAAACTCGGACCGCAATCATTGAGCACGGCAGAGCTGCTGGCAATCCTGCTGAGGGTGGGCGTGGTGGGTGAGACCTCAGTCCAGATGGGGCAGAGGCTGCTGCAGACGTTTGGGGGGATTTCTGGGCTGCACCGGGCATCTTTTGATGAATTAAGCAGCCAGAAAGGCATCAAGCTCGCCAAGGCGGCGCAGATCAAGGCAGCGATTGAGCTTGGCAGACGGTTGGTGCTCGAATCTCCGGAGGAGCGTCCCACAGTGCACAGCCCTGCGGATGCGGCCGAGATGGTCCAATATGAGATGAGCGCCTTGGAGCAGGAAGAATTACGGGTGATGCTGCTGGATACCCGCAACCGGGTGCAGTACATCGAAACGGTATACCGCGGCTCAGTCAATTCCTCCCAGGTGCGCATCGCTGAAATCTTCAAAGCTGCTATCCGGCGCAACGCGACCAATCTGATCGTCATCCACAACCATCCCTCGGGTGACCCGACGCCGAGTCCGGATGATGTTGCCATCACCAGGGCGATCCTGCAGGCGGGAGAGTTGCTGGACGTAAAACTGCTCGACCACATTATCATCGGCAGTGGAAAATTCGTTTCGTTGAAGGAGAGGGGATTGGGTTTTAGCCAGGGATGAAGACGGATCAAACCGTCGATGTTACGTCAAAACCAGAGAATTCACCACTGTAAGTGAGCCATTCGAAGTCAAGATCGGTCACTGAGGCCATTGGTGGTCCTTCCCGCAAGGCATTCAGCAGCAGCTCTAGATTCTGGCGTGATCCTTCCGCGGTTACTTCAACCGCACCATTCCAACGGTTGCTTACCCAGCCGGTGAGATTGAGCTGGTAAGCTTGTTCGAGAACAAAATAGCGGAAGCTCACACCCTGTACCCGTCCGGTCACGGTAGCGTGCAAGCGAGAATTTGTTTCATCCATCATGTTGGCTCAAATCTGTAGGAAACCACTCGCATTATAGCAAGCAAAGTTCACATCTCCAAATAGGATACATCCTGTAAAGAATAACATTTTACTTCTATAATCCATCCTATGCTCCTAAAAAGGCGAGCAAAGGGGTTAATGTCAATGGGCTCAACAAGGTGGTGACCAACACGGCTGCAGTGACGAAGGTAGGTTCTGCATCAAACTCAGTTGCCAGGATGGTGGTCAGCACGGCAACCGGCATGGCGGCTTCCAGCACTACTGCCTGGTAGGCTGGTCCACTGATGCTAAACAACCTGCATAATCCGATTGCCAGAACCGGGGCAACCAACAGGCGCATGCTGCTGGTGAGCACGAGGGGTAGGACACGACCATTCAAGTGAATATTTACCAGTTGCATACCGAGCAACACCAGCATGCAAGGAATGGAAGCATTACTTAGCAATGTCACTGTCCGGTCCAACCCAGACGGCAATTGCCAGCCGAAGTGGAGGAAGATAATGCCAAGTATCAGGGCGTATATGGCAGGGAATTTTACCAGTCCCTTGATTGCATTCCATACACTCATCGATCCTGAAGAGGCAATCACGATACCTACGGTATTGGTGAACATGGCATTGATCACGAAGAATACACTCGCAAAGGCAAGTGCTTCTTCTCCAAAAGCGAAGTTGGTAAGGGGTAGCCCATAATTACCTGCGTTCATGAACATCGCGGTTATGAGGACGGCAGCCAACGTTTTGCGGTCAAACTTAAGCATGCCGCCGACCACCCAGGTAATACCACCAACACATACCATGAGGATCACCGCAAATAGGAGCGTTTGTAGGATATCCTGGTTACTCAGGTGGCTGCTTGTGATCAGCTTAAACACCAGGATGGGGCTGAAGACATAGAAGATAATTTGTGAAAGCGGACGGGGATTGATCTTTAAAAATTTTGCGAGGGCAAAACCAATGCTTGCTACCAGTAAAATGGGGAATAGATTATTGAAGAAGAGCGCAAATAATTCGCTCAATCTTCGTCATCCTCGGGCATGAGCTCATCCAAATCCTCATCCAGGTCATCCTCAGAAGATTCATCATCCTCATTCCCATCTTCGGCTAGTTCTAATAATGTCAAGTCTCTCATTTCCACAGTAAAATCCAGATTTTCCAGGGCGTTATCGATCTGGTTTGCTTCTTCGTCATCATCGGTGTTTTCCAGCAAATTCTCAAGTGCCCTGCGAACTCTGGGTCCACCCACCTGGGATAAAGCCCAAACGGAAGCCATCCGCACGTCCAGGTCGCTGTCCTCAAGTAGTTCCAAAAGCACAGGGACGGCAGCAGTTATTTCCAGCTCACCGGCTGAACTGGCAGCTTCTGCCCTTACCAGCGGGTCATTGTGGGTGAGCATTTTCATCACCTGAGGTTTCCAGCGAGAATTGGCAGAACGACCCATGGCGAATAACGCTGTGATCAACCAGTCTTTGTCTGGTGAGGCATAGGCTTGTTCAATCAGCCCGGGCACTTCCTTGCGGGAGGAGAATCCCAGAGCTTCCAATGCTCTGCGGCGGACCAGGGTCGTATCTGAGCCAGCAATCAAGTTGAGCAGGCATTCTTCTACCTGCTTCAATTTTTTAGGTTGAATATCTTCTACTTCCCCTAGATATATATATGTAGCGAGCGCTCCGGCAGAGGCTGCGCGTACATCCGCATCAGGATCATGCTGTGACATATTCACAAAAGTAGGCAGCAAGTCAACCAGCTCATACTCACGCAGGATTTGTATCGCCCTGAGGCGTACTCCCGGCTCACTGTCTTTTAAACCGATGCGTCCCACTTCTTCAAAGGAAAGCAAGTCATCTGCCAGATGGATTTCTTCCAGGTCTTCCAGCAAGGCTTGGCGGCGTCTCACAGTAACTTTAGGCCAGGATTCTGCCAGAACTTGCGCATCAGTCGGTTCCAGATCAGTTAAGCGATTCAGATAACGTGGAGAAAAGGGCGTACTTTCATCAAGCAGTGCATCGATCAACTTGTTTATTGGAATGGGTTGTGGAATAGCCATTTTATTAAATTATGGTGTTGGCATAATGGTTGGTATGTGGATGGGATTAATTATATCCTGTGCGTTGATATAAATCATCAAAATGATCAGTAATAAAAAAGCAATCGATGAAACCCATATTTCGTACTTAATCGGGATGCGCTTATGGAGGATAAGCTCAGGGAGGGCAAACACAATTTTTCCCCCATCCAACGGTGGGATGGGAAGCAAGTTCAAAATACCGAGGGATATGCTGATGCTGGCGAAAAATAACATGATATTAACGATATTCGGCACACCCGGCGTACTGGGGGTTTGACGCACTGATTTATACATCGTGAACATCCCAACGATACCTGTTACGCGTCCCTCAGCTGGATTGGATTGGCCTCGAATGATCTGACCAACCAGACCATATAATTCCTTGACGTAATCGGTCAGAGTCCTGAAGCTTTCGGGAATGCCACCCAGGATGGTAAATGCTTTCTGAGGGTAGCCCATGCTCATACCCACCGCACCAGTGTCGCCGGGGTTTGCTAACGGGGTTATGGTTACTGATTGGGAGACACCATTGCGTTCATAAACGAAAGTCAGGGGTTTACCCAGGTTGGAATAAATCTCATTTCTAATTGCATCCGCAGTGTGGTATTTCGTACCTCCGACACTTACCAGGATGTCACCCGGTTGTAATCCAGCCACATAAGCAGGTAAGCCTGGCTCAAGAGTTGCCACCTGGATATGATTGCGATCAGGTAAGGTGCCGATAATGGCGAATATGGCGAAAAACAGGACCACGGCCAGCAGGATGTTCATGATCGGACCTGCCGTGAACATGGCGATGCGCTTCAACGGGCTGGCAGCCGCCATACCACCTTTGATCTCAGGGTCGGTTTCACCTTTCGGGCGCACAAACCCGCCCAGGGGCAGCCAGTTCAAGGTAAATTTCGTGCCCCCAGCTTCAAAAAGGGTCAATGCACGTGGTGGAAATCCGAACCCAAATTCTTCGACTTCAATCCCTAACAATCTGCAGGCGATGAAATGTCCAAATTCATGGATAAAAATCAGCAGAATTAACCCGATTGCAAATTCAATGATAAATTCGATAGTCATTTTTTCCTTATATCAGCACGATGAGTGCTATCAAAACAGCTTGAAATAATTTAACCAAACGATTATATCTCTTACTGAAATGATTTTCCAGCCAGTACTCGTATATATAAACTAATTCTAACAGAACTCTAAGGGTTGAAGTGGATATTTGGAATAAGAAGTTGGTTTCTTTTTAAATTTTCAGATTAAAACAGGTATGCAGCTCCGCCGGGATGGGCAGTGATCACTTCCATCACGCCTGGCAGCTGCAGTAATCGTAAGGCAATAGTTCCGGCATGCTCTCCAGTGCAGATCACGTGCACATTCGGTCCCGCATCGATGGTGTAGCAAACCGCTAGTCCTGCATTGCGCCAGGTTTTGACCGTATGCATGATCTCAATTGTGGCGGGCTGCCAGTAGAGCAAAGCCGGTTGAGATGTGATCATCACTGCATGCATCAAGTTGCTGTCGAGCTCAACAATATCAGCGAGCTGGTCGAAGTCACGCTTCAGGATGGCTTCCCGGCACTGGTCCAGGCGGCGGGGAGCATCCGCGATCCGTTGAGGCTGAAGGAGGCTGCTGGATGCTGTTGAATGCCCGCTGCTCGAGCTGGTTGTTTTTTCGTCCCGGCTTATCACTGCGATGCAGTCTACAATATCCCAATAATCGTCTGATGCTAAGGAAAACCCGTACGAGTCAGAATCGCTCGTGCCCGCCTGCCATTCTACGAAGCCGCCTGGTATCGATCGGCAGGCAGAGCCGGAACCAGTGCGCGCCAGGCGCGAGAGGTCCTTCTCATCCAGGTGGACTCCTGCTGCGGTTGAAGCCGCCAGGCTTAGGGCGGCAAACCCCGAGGCGGATGAAGCCATTCCCGCAGAGGCCGGGAAGTTATTCTCACTCTCCACCCTGGCGAAGAAGGGAATGCCTGCCAGGTTCCGCACCCGATCGAGGAAATTGCTCACCCGCTCAAAGGCTGTGCCTGTAACAACCTCTCCATTCAGAGAAAACTGGTCCCGCTCAAATACCTGCTCAAAGCTCACCATTGTCTGTGTGCTCAGCTCTGCCAGGTTCATGGAGATAGACCCGTTGGCGGGGATGTGCCACTGGGGATCGCTATCTCCCCAGTATTTGATCAGGGCGATGTTTGGATGAGCCAGCGCCGTGGCGTATAAGTTGGTCATCTGGAATTCCTCCTGAGACATAGTTTATCACTATGGCTCGATCCTTATCTAAGGATCTACCTCGATTTTTTGGGCTAATTTATCTACCCTCAACCTGTGGATGAAAGTATTCCTTTTAAAGATGATACAAGAAATCGATGCTGAAAAGGTTGCTTCGGGTTAATTATCCCTGTATACTGATAAAAGCTGCCTGACGACCTATGCCAGAGTCAGTGGAGCTGGTGCAGGCTGATCTATTTAAGCATAACGGTCAGGTGACAGGTGGAACTCCCCGGTAATCAATATCGAAAGTCGGTAGATGAGCTATAAAATCTCAGTGAAGGGTGGCCCTGATATGAAAAAGTCCATTCTAATACTGGTTGGATTGCTTCTGCTTTGCATTGTCGTAACCGCCTGTGGACCTGTGCGGACCATTGTCGATTTGGCAAGTACCCAGGTGGGATCGGTTATCGATGTAACGCAAACCACCCAGGAATTTACCACTTTGGATTTATCGACCCCCGAGTCACATGGCAGGAGTAAGCTACCTTCCTCATCAGATCTGGCTGTCACACCCGCACCCGGGCAAACCATATTGTTTCAGGATGATTTTTCCGACCCAGACAGCGGATGGGACGTTTATTCTGATGAGGATGTGGCGATTGGATATAAAGATGGTGGTTATAGCATCTCGGCGAATAAAGCCAATTGGTGCTTTTGGAGCACAATTTACCGAAAATTAAGTGATATTACCATCGATGTGGATGCCCAAAAAATTGCCGGCTCCGATGGGGATGAATATGGTCTCATGTGCAGGTATAAGGACGAGGATAATTTTTATGTTTATACCATAACAAGCAACGGGTATTATGCAGCGGGGAAATTTATTGATGGCGAATGGTCTGTCTTGGGCGCGCAAGAATGGGAATTTAATGATGTCATTCGCACTGGAGCAGGCGTAAATCATATAAAACTCACCTGCGCATATAATGATTTTACCCTGGAGGTTAATGGATCAGTCCTGGTCAACTTAACCGATCCGGATATAAGAGCTGGAGATGTGGGTGTATATGTGTGCGCTTATGACACTCCAGGGGTCGAAGTCCTGTTCGATAATTTCATTGTGTCTACTTCACCTTGAGGGATGTGGTCAAGAGGGTGAGAAATCCATCTTACAGGAAACCCGTCTATTGTAGTGCCCACGGTTTTAAACGGTTCTGATTATTGTCCACGCTCAAATATGCGGTCTTCCAGGCGCAGATAACCTCTAATTAATTGGCTGGCTGCCAGGCGGATTGGCTCTGGAGGCCATGGGATCACACTTCGATTGACGAACCAAACGTCGGTCAGGTCAGTCTTGCGCTCCAATGCCAGGTCCGCCAGGGTGCGCCCATTGAGGTGGGTCATCGAAACGCCATGCCCAACGCAGCCCAGGCTGTAGATGGAGCGCTCATCTCCCAGGAAACCCATCGCAGGTGCCATTTGCAGCGGGACGGATACCGGTCCACCCCAGCGATGGGTGATCTTAATCCCTTTGAGGTGGGGGAACAGCCACAGGGTATCCCGCTCGAGGTCAGCGAAGGTACGCGGGTTCTGGTCGTGCTCCATGCTCCCACCGTATGCCAGACTGACGTCGCTGCCACCCATGGCGATACGGTTGTCGATCGTCAGTCGGAAATAGTGCACCAGGTTGCGGGCATCTTCAATTCCCTGCCGGTTTACCCAGCCCATGGGTTCAAGCTGCGCCGTCGTTAGCGGTTCGGTGACGACCATATGGGTGAATGCTGGCACCTGCTTGCGTTTCAGCTGGGGAATCAGGTGCGAATAAGCATTGGTGGCAAAGATGACTTTTTTGGCGGTCACTTTTCCGTTCGGGGTGGTCAGGACGAACTCGGCACCGCGCTGGATTTCAAGGACAGGTGTCCCTTCATACACTTCCGCACCGAACTGCATAGCAAGCCGTTTTAGCTCTCGCGCCTGCTTGGCGGGGTTGAGCAGACCTGAGCGCGGCTCCCACCAGCCTCCCAGGAAGCGCGGAGAATTCAGCTCGCTCTTGATCTGGTCAGCGTCGATCCACTCGATACCGGTAATGCCCATCGAGGTCAGTATCTCCAGGTCATGCTGGATGCGCTTGACGTAGCCTGGCGTGGTGGCAGCGCGTAAGAACCCTGGGAACCAGTAATCGGATTGGAAATTATATTGCTTAACCATCTCGTCCACATAATCGACTGAGCGTTCCATGTAATGGTGCGCATCGACTGTCCGCTGGTGACCAAAGATAGCCTTGGTTACTGCCGGCTCGAGCCCAAATAGGGTCATCGAGAAGCCGCCGTTGCGTCCACTGGCACCATAACCGACGACTTCCCCTTCCAGAACGGCTACCGTCAACCCCGGGTCGTCCTTACGCAAGTTGTATGCGGTGGAGAGCCCGGTATATCCGCCGCCGATAATGGCAATGTCAACCTTCCTATCCCCCTGCAGTACTGCATTCGGAACATATTCCCCATAAGTTGCCAACCAAAATGACTTATCGCGGTAATCTTTCATGAGCTTCCTCCAGGATGGTAGTCAGCAGGTGAATGTGGATGGGTCCATATCTATTATTGCACAATAACAGGTTCTTGTCATCCAAATCACCTTTTACCTTTGAATTTGGTTCAATAATTAAAAATTTCATCGACTTTATTTTAAAATCTACCTGTATATTGACTTTTCACCACCCTGGGATACTATATAAGCAGCACAACTGTCCGGCATAGGAGGAAATCTGTGAACATGCTCTTGAACCCCAAAAAGCATACCCGCTATTATCCCGACCAGCGCTCCCGGGAGATCATGTTGAAGACCATCCAGTTTTTTGAGACCAAGGGGAAGCAAAAGCTTAAATCGGATGATCGTGACCATAAATGGTATGCTGACTTCCTGGATTTTCAAAAACAAGAGAAAATATTCTCCACGCTGTTGACTCCTGCAAGTTATGGTGGGGTTGATTGCAGGTGGGATAGCTGGCGTAACTGCGAGTTCAATGAAATCCTGGCATTTTACGGGCTGGGATATTGGTACACCTGGCAGGTGTCCATCCTTGGTCTGGGACCCATCTGGCAGAGTGAGAATGAGGCGGTAAAACAGAAAGCCGCCCGTTTATTGGAAGCTGGCGAAGTATTTGCCTTCGGGCTTTCCGAGCGCCAGCACGGAGCTGATATCTACTCCACCGAAATGAGTCTCAATTCGCTTGTCGATGGGACCTACTTTGCAAATGGGGAGAAATACTATATTGGCAACGCCAATATCGCTCCTATGGTATCAACCTTCGGTAAATTATCTCCCTCTGGAGAGTATGTGTTCTTCGTCGCCGATTTTCGTCAAAAAGGGTATGACCTGATCCAGAATCTGACCAACAGCCAATCCTACGTGGCGAACTTCAGGCTGCATGATTACCCCATCACCGAACAGGATTTTCTTTCCAAAGGGCAGGCTGCCTGGGATGCAGCCCTCAACACGGTCAATATTGGCAAGTTCAACCTGGGTTGGGGCTCAATCGGGATTTGCACCCATGCATTTTATGAAGCCATCCATCACGCAGCCAATCGTAAGTTATACGGCATGGCAGTCACGGATTTTCCCCACGTCAGGATGATGTTCACCGAAGCTTATGCCCGCCTGGTGGCGATGAAGCTGTTCTCTTTGCGGGCGTCTGATTACATGCGTGCCGCCTCTGCTGAAGATAGGCGCTACTTATTGTATAACCCGGTGGTAAAAATGAAGGTAACCACCCAGGGTGAGCAGGTGATCAACCTGCTATGGGATATTATTGCCGCCAAAGGTTTCGAGAAAGATATGTACTTTGAAATGGCGGCCAGGGATATCCGGGCGTTACCCAAGCTGGAAGGGACGGTACACGTCAATATTGCTTTGATTGCCAAATTCATGGCTAACTATTTCTTTTTCCATAAACAATATCCCCAGCTTCCCCGCCAGGATGAGGCGCGCAACGATGATTTCCTGTTCCACCAGGGACCTGCCAGGGGGCTGAGCAAGATCCAGTTCCATGACTACGCGCCTATATTTGAGAGTCACGCTGTCCAGAACGTCAGGATATTCAGCGAGCAGGTTGAGGTTTTCAAGATGATGCTTGCACAAGCTGTACCCAGTGAAGAGCAGGTGCGAGACACCGATTTTCTATTAACCCTCGGTGAAGCATTCACCCAGGTGGTCTATGGGCAGCTGATCCTGGAAAATGTGGATATCTATTCCATCGACGGTGACCTGGTTGACCAGATTTTCGATTTCATGGTGCGCGATCTATCCACCCATGCCCTCAGGCTGTACAGCCAACCGCATGCGACCAACGAACAGATGAGCTTCTGCCAGAAGATGCTCCGGCGACCGGCGGTTGACTTAACCAGATTCGACCGGGTTTGGTCAGACCAGGTCTATCCGCTGAAAGACGAATATGAGATGAACCCGTAGTTAAACATGGGGGTGGAGCGATAACAAGCTGCGCGCCTGTTCGATCAGGCTTGCCAGCAGTGCACCTTCTGGGGCATTTTCGCCGCCCAGGTCAGAGATGGATAGCGGGGCGGAAAAACTAACCAGCGGCGTGGCTCTGGATTTCTTGCCGGTGAGTAATTGGAATGAAATTTGGAATATTTCAGCCATTTTTTGACGTTGTTCGTATTTCTTCCACAGGTTGATCAGCGGATTCTTATACCAACGCGGCGATAATATCCCACTGGCGATCGCCACCACAGATTGGGTTTGCGGAACCCTGCGCAAGAAGAGCTCGATGCTGGCTGACCAACCTGCCAGGCTCTGCTCTGCACCCGGTGAGATTGCCGGGTCGGGTTCTACGTCTCCACGCGGGAAAACCAACACCGCCCCACCATTTTGCAGATGCCGGATGGTGCTCCTAACCGTCTGTAAACGGGCAGGAATGTAGTAGGGCACCGGGATCATGTGCTCGGCCACGTTCGGCAGCATTTGGATGATCTGGATATCTGAAGCCATCATCTTGAGGTCATCCCGCTGGATGCAGGCTCCCAGGATGGCGGCGTCGTAGGCGGCTGGGTGGTTGCACACCACCATCAACGGACCTTGGCGGGGGATTTGCTCTTCACCGATCAGATCGACCTCGGAAATGAAATTATCGAGCAGCTGCTTAACCGCTGAGCTCCAACCGTATTGGACGGTATTCCTGTCCAGCTCGACCAGCAGCCTGGACATGCGCTTGACCGGTGTGTTCAAAATGAGGAAAACAAGGCGTGAGATCCAATTGGGGCGTTTAATCCCCATCACCACCATGATCTGTGCGAAGAGGGCATCGGTGAAGGCTTCGACCTCCGGTGAGCGGGGAGCCAATCGGTCGACCATCATCCAAGTATATCATCAGTATTTTGCTCAACCTGCCCGCCAAATGGAATGAGGTTATTCGATTTCCTTTCTAATTTTCCTCGTAGCACATTGTTGGGTGAGATAGCGAAATTAATTGAACATTACTAATTCTGCTCAAGCCTGTTAGAATCGCTTGATTCGGCCAGCACTCGATCCAACGATTGTGGAGATTCCTATTGTCAGTCAGCAGCGCCCTCAGGTACAGCCGCTCTATTATCGGTTTTTTCAGCGATAAGGAGTACTACCCGCGCCTGTACAAGGTAGCCATCCCCATCGCCTTGCAGCAGTTCATCATGTCCTCGCTTAACATGGTCGGGGTGGTGATGATAGGGCAGCTAGGGGCAGTGCCGGTGGCGGCGGTAGGATTGGCCAACCAGATATTCTTCCTTCTCAACCTGATGCTGTTCGGCATCTACACCGGCTCAGCTATGTTCACTGCCCAATTATGGGGGACAAGGGATATTCCCAATATCCGTAAAGTTTTGGGGCTGGCGCTCACATTGGGTCTTGGTGCAGCAACATTATTCCTGGTCATCGCAGAAGTCTTCCCGGCAGCTGTCCTGAGCATCTACTCGAAAGACCCGGCGGTCATCGCCCTGGGCAGCGTGTACCTGCGCATCTTGGGGCTTTCCTTCATCCCCTACGCCATCTCATTTTGTTATGCGATAGTCCTGCGCAGCACTGGTGACGTCCGTACTCCCTTAGTTGTCACCTTCACCGCCCTGTCGCTGAATACGGTGCTGAGCTATTTGCTCATTTTCGGCAAGCTCGGACTGCCTGCCATAGGTGTGGTTGGAGCTGGGATTGCTGTGCTGGTCTCTCGCCTGGTGGAGTTATTCCTGATCCTGCTGCTCACCTATCGCAAGGACAGTCCATCCGCGGCGAAATTACGTGAGTTATTCAGTTATAACCTTGAATTTGCCAAACGAGTGCTTAAGCCGGTCCTGCCGGTGGTTGCCAACGAAATCTTATGGTCTTTGGGCATCACCGCTTACAGTGTTGCCTATGCCCGCATAAGTACCGATTCCATCGCAGCCATGAATATCGTCGCATCGATCGACCAAATGGCGCTGGTGTTGTTCGCTGGCCTTGGGCATGCCACCGCCATCCTGGTTGGCAATCGCATTGGCGCGGGTGATGAGGGTAACGCTTTCCGCTATGGTGCCCGGTCCGAAGCCCTGGGTATGCTGGGTGGTGTGGGCATCGGCGCATTGGTGATTGTGAGCTCGAATTTGATCCTTTCCCTCTATAAGGTGCCTCCAGAAGTGATTGAGTATGCACACAAAGCCCTGATCATCCTCGGTGTGCTGCTATGGCTGAGGGCTTCCAACCTGATCATGTTTATCGGCATCTTCCGCAGTGGAGGAGATACCCGTTTTGCATTCATTCTGGATGGCCTGATTATCTGGGTGGTGGGGGTTCCGTTGGCTTTTACCGGGGCATTCGTCTTCCATTTACCGGTTTACTGGGTCTACCTGCTGGTGATGTCTGAAGAAATCACCAAGTGGGTGTTGGGATCATACCGCTTCTTTTCTCGAAAGTGGATCCACAACCTGGCGAAAACTGTACCGTCCTGATAATCCCGCCCTGTTCAAAATGGCTGCTCTCTGATAAGATAGTATCCCGAATATACCGGCCTCGACCGATTTGGTCGGGGTTTTTGTATGTCAGAACTGGAAGAACAGTGTGATTATCGAACGAGTAGATTTACGTAATATCGCAATTATTGCCCACGTGGACCACGGCAAGACCACATTGGTGGATGGTTTGCTCAAGCAAGCCCATGTTTTCCGAGAAAATCAGCAGGTTCTAGTACGGGTGATGGATTCCAACGATCTCGAGCGCGAGCGTGGCATCACCATACTGGCTAAGAACACCGCCATTGAGATCTGGGATCAGCAGATTCAGGGTCAGGTGAAGATCAACATCGTAGACACTCCCGGGCACGCTGATTTTGGCGGTGAGGTCGAGCGGGTGATGAACATGGTGGACGGCGTGCTGCTGTTGGTGGATGCCGCTGAAGGTCCTATGCCGCAGACCCGCTTTGTGCTCAAGAAAGCCCTCGAGATGGGGCACCGGGCGATTGTGGTGATTAATAAGGTCGACCGCAAGGATGCCGAGCCAGAAAGAGTGCTTAACCAGACTTTTGACCTGTTCATCGAGCTGGGTGCCACGGATGAACAAGCGGATTTTCCAATAATTTATGCCAATGCCATCACTGCCCAATCTGGTCTCTCCCCAGAGCTGGGACCCGACCTGCAGCCCCTCTTCCAGGCGATCCTGCGCCACATCCCCCCACCATGTGTGGATGTGGATGCACCGCTGCAAATGCTGGTGACCACCCTCGGCTACGACGACTACCGCGGCGTGACCGCCGTGGGGCGTATCCACGCGGGTAGGATGTCGGTGGGGCAAGCCCTGGCACGCATCACCGTCGCCGGGCAGATCCTGCCGGAACGGGCGCGCTACCTGTACGTCCACCAGGGTTTAAAACGTGTAGAAGTGGAAGACGCCCAGGCCGGTGAGATTGTTGCATTGGCTGGATTAGAGGGAATCGGCATCGGCGAGACTCTGGCTGACCCCGAGAATCCCATTCCGCTCCCACCGATCAAGGTGGAAGAGCCAACGGTGCGAATGACGTTTGGGGTGAACACCTCGCCGTTTTCAGGTCGCGAGGGTCGCTGGAATACCTCCCGTCGATTACGCGAGCGCCTCTTCGATGAGCTTCGCTCCAACGTTGCATTGCGTGTGGCTGAAACCGAGGCGGCTGATTCATTCCTCGTCTCCGGGAGGGGTGAGCTGCACCTGGCGATCCTGATCGAAACTATGCGCCGGGAAGGTTATGAGTTCCAGGTATCCCGACCGGAGGTCATCCTGCGTGAAGGCGAAGGTGGAGAGACCCTGGAGCCATTCGAGGAGTTATACATCGAGACCAGCTCGGAGACCGTGGGTATGGTAGTCGAGATGCTGGGTGGGCGGCGAGGTCAGATGTTGGATATGCAGGATACCCTCGAAAACACGGTACGTCTTAAGTATCTCGTGCCCACACGCGGTTTGTTGGGTTTCAGGTATCAATTCCTGACTGCCACGCGTGGCGCTGGCACGATGAATACCATATTTTATGACTATTTACCCATGGTTGGCGCCATGGCAGGTAGGGAGGCGGGCTCAATTGTCGCCTTCGAACCTGGCACCACCACAACTTATGGATTGAACAATGCCCAGGACCGCGGTGTGCTGTTTTATGGTCCAGGGATTGATGTTTATGAGGGCATGGTAGTGGGTGAGCACCAGCGCCCTGGAGATTTGAGCTTCAATGTGTGTAAGAAGAAGCACATGACGAATGTGCGTGCCGCCCGGGGTGAGATGGAAATCCGCCTGACCCCTCCCCGCCAGATGAGTCTTGACGAAGCAATTGAGTACCTGGCTGATGACGAGCTGCTCGAGGTGACCCCTCAAACCTACCGCATCCGCAAGCGTATTCTCAACAATGAAGAGCGCGGCAAACAAATCAAGCTGGCAAAGCTCGAAAAGGTCGGTTAATCCCTGCGATTGAAATAGATAATCGACAGCTTGCAATCCCTGGTAAAAAAATAAAAATGGTCGACCGAAATAGGTCGATCATTTTAGTTACATTGTTTGCCTATCTAGCGAGCTCAGATCTTTAGACGGTACACTCGGTAGCGTTTGTACAGCCTGGCGCCACCACGCATTGCCAGGCTGGGAGTGTAGGGATTGTCATCCGAAGTAAGTGATAGATCAAACCAGGTGTATCCCTTGGGGTAAGCACGCCGTGCCATCTCGTCGAACAGCAGTACTGCCACGCCTGTGTCCCAAAATTCTGGTAATACCAGCACGCTCTTAATTGCCAGGCATTTGGGCTGGCGGCGTAAATAGGGCATCAGGCGCAGGTAATCCCATGGGTAGCGCAGTCCATTTGCATGGATCAGGGCTTCGTTAACATTCGGGATGCCCGGGAACCATCCCACGGCTTCGCCATCCACTTCGGCGAACAGCACCAGCTCGGGGTCGACGATCTGGCGGAACTGCCTGAGCGAAGCCTTCAATCCCTCGAGCGGCCAGGGGATGAAATCGGGGATATGCGCCAGGGATTTATTCATCAAAACGTGGATGCGCTCGACCTCTGCTTCCCAGTCATCCAGGTTGGCGGAGCGGATCTTGATCCAATTGTGCTTGCGCAACCGGTCTGCCAAATGACCCAAACGCTCGCGCGGCACTGCGCTCATCTCGCGAGTGAGCTCATAAGCCAGGTTATCCCCGCGTGCAGGTGGAAAGCCGTACTCTTCGAAAAATGCCTGGTAGTAGGCAGGGGTGTGACCACACAGGATCACCGGAGGTCGGTCCCGTCCCTCTATCAGCACGCCGTAGCTGTCCTCATAATCCAGGTTGAAGGGTCCATACAGCGTCTCGAGCTGGTGGGCTGCTGCCCATTGCCTGGCATGGTCGAACATTGCCCAGGCGACGTCACGATCCTCGATGCAATCGAAGAAACCAATCATGCAGTCCTTCATCCCACGTGCCGCATTGGTTTCCTTATCATCAGCACAGCAAATCGTGCCAGCGAGTTTCCCGTCCTTTAAGACCATAAATAATTCCGCAATCCCGCGTTTAAAAAATATCCCCGTAGCAGGGTCAATAAGCTTGATCCGGTCAGCCAGCAGGGGCGGTACCCACAATGGGTCATGGCGGTAAATTTGCCATGGGAAAGTAGCGAAGCGTTTACGGTCTGAGCTGGTTTTTACGGGTATGAACTCGATCATTAATCTGGTCCTTCTTCAACAATGCCAGCAGCGCGCCGTTCTTCCAGTTCCTGAGCGATCCGTGTGTAACCTTCACGTCCGAGAGGATAAAGGATGGCGAACACGATCCCGATACTCAGCATGATTGCGGGGATGGGTCCGACCAACAGGCGGATACCATTCACAGCACTCACCGGCTGTTGGGTGCTGTTAGGGATATATCCAGTTCGATCCAGCATCAAGAGCGCCAGGGGTATGGCAATGGAAGAGGCAACTTTCTGTGAGAGTGATATCAGGCTGTAGAACATACCTTCGTGCCGCTTGCCGTTTTTGAGCTCTCCATACTCAATCGCATCGGGGATCATCGACCAGGGGATGATGTGGGCAGCCGATACGCCAATCCCAGCTAACACACACAAAATTAAAATGATCGATAATGGTGTGGCAGAGGTCAAGTTGATCAGCGCCAGCAGCACGACGGCAAAGAACACCATCCCGATGATGTATGCCAGGCGCTTATTGAGACGGCGTGAAGTCCAGGTCCATAATGGCAAGGCAATAATTGCAACCACAAATATGGTCGCCATGATCAGATCACTGTCGCCCTCACGGTTAACCGCATACTTGATAAAGTACAGTAACATGGTCTGAAGGATATCTATGGTGAGCCAGGTAAAGAGGAAGATGATTGCACTGAAGACAAAAGGTTTATTTTTAACCGATAACTTGATCGAATCAATCAGCCCGGGCTGCTCCAGCTGCATGAATTCTGGTCGTTCCCGGGTGCCAAAAAACACAATATAGATGGGTATCGCTGAGACAATGGCAAAGATGAACCCCATTACCATAATGCTCGTGCCATGTTCTGGGGAAAACCCGGTTACGATCATCAATGGGAGGGTGAACGCCACCAGGCTGCCAGCGATGGAGAAGAATGCCCTTACCGATGTCAGCGAAGTGCGCTCATCATAATCTGATGTCAGCTCAGGGGTCAGAGCAAAATAGGGCATGTAAATCATGGTGGCTGCCGCATCATACAACACATAAATCAGCGCGTAGTAAGCCACCAGTGCAACATCTCCCTGGATGGGTGGTCGCCACCACATCAGGGTAAAGACGATGGCAAAGGGGATTGGTCCGAACAGCAAAAAAGGACGCCGCCTGCCCCAGCGTGTGCGAGTGTGATCGGAGATATAGCCGAACAGGGGATCATTGACATAGTCCCAGGTCCGCCCGATGAGGATGGCAATGGCTGCCAAAGCTGGGCGGACACCAACAACGTCGGTCAGGAAGATGGCGAAATAGGCTGCCACGATGGTGCTGGTGATGCTGAAGCCCAGGTCACCTGATCCATACATCCATTTTCGCCACGCCGGTAGCTTTTCAGTCATTTTTATTGTTTAGATTATTTGGGTGGGATGCACTATTTTACCTTATCCTGAAAATTATAAGGTCACAAATACAACCTTACCAGCAACGACATACAAATCGATAAATAATTCTTTGCTCCTGTTTTATTCGGTAAAATCCTGGGGGATGATCATTGAAGGGTTTTTGCCTTCAGATTTCTTTCATGCGTTTTTCATAATAATCCGGCATGCTATAATCACGCCATGATTTTAGTGACCGGAGGCACAGGTTTTATCGGCAAGGCGTTAGTCAGGCATCTAACCGAAGCCGGTTACCCTGTACGGCTGCTTATCCGTCCATCAAAGCAATCACCCGACCTACCCCGCGGTGTGCCGGTGGAAGTCGCGGTCAGCAGTCTGCTCGATACACGCAGCATCCGTTCTGCCATGATGGATGTGGATATTGTCTACCACCTGGCTGGAGCGGAGTGGCATGGAGCGCACGCCAGCTTGATGGATGTAGATATCCAGGGCACGCAGACCATTAGCCAGGTTGCCTTTGATATCGGTGTCTCCCGTTTTTTTTATGTAAGTCACCTGGGGGCTGACCGGGCGTCGGCATACCCCGTGTTGAAAGCCAAAGCGATTGCTGAAGAGAACATCAGGCGGAGTGGAGTGAACCATACCATCATCCGCTCGGCGCTGGTGTATGGGCTGAACGATCACTTCACCAGCAATCTGGCTCGCCTGTTGAATGCTTTGCCGTATTTCTTTTTTTTGCCTGAGGAAGGTGCTACCCTGCTGCAACCGATTTGGGTGGAGGACCTTGTCACTTGCCTGGTGTGGAGTCTGGACAACGAGCTCACCATCAACCAAACCTATTCTGTCGGTGGACCCGAATACCTGACTATTACCCATATTGTGCAGTCGGTGCTTGAGCAGATCAAGTTACGCCGCAGGTTGGTGCACATGTTCCCACCGTATTTACGCGCCATCACCGTGTTAGGTGAATCCATTTTCCCCGGACTTCCCGTGTCGGTATACTGGCTGGACTACCTGGCGACCAACCGCACCTGCAGCCTGGACGTGATGAGCAGGGTGTTCAACATCCTGCCCGCCCGCTTCGACCATACCCTGGACCATCTTAAAAATACCAACTGGCGTACTTCCTTATGGAGCCGGTTGTTCCGCAGAGGCCGTCGCTAACCCTATGAAACCCGCCTTCACCATCAAGCTGATTGAAAATATCGACGAAATGCACCGCGTGGAGGACCTCCAGCGCCAGGTGTGGCAGGAGGGGAAATCGGAGATCGTGCCCGCCCACCTGATCAACTCTGCGGTTCATAATGGAGGCCTGCTCCTGGGTGCCTATGTGGAGGAAGAATTAGCTGGATTCGTGTTCGGATTTTCAGGCTTTTACTCCACTCCTGACGGTCCACGGTTAAAGCATTATTCCAGTATGCTGGGAGTGCGCCCAGAATTTCGCGACCATGGGATGGGGTTCGCACTCAAGCGTGCTCAGTGGCAGATGGTGCGCCACCAGGGCATCGACCGTATCACCTGGACATACGACCCCCTTCTCAGCCGCAATGCCTGGCTGAACATCACTCGCCTGGGAGCGGTTTGTAACACCTACCTGCGGGATTTTTATGGCAAGATGAAGGATGCCCTGAACCAGGGGTTGCCTACCGACCGCTTCGACGTTGATTGGTGGGTGAACTCGCACCGCGTGGACCGACGACTCAGCCGGCGGCGGCGCGGTGACCTGACCCTGGTTCACTACCTGTCTGGTGGAGCCCAGATGGTGAACCCCGCTGAAATGGACGCATCCAATCTGCCCCATCCAGTGGAAGATGCTCCCATCCAGGCTGGTCGGGAGGTGCCCTTTCTGTTGGTTGAGATCCCTGCCGATTTCCAGTCACTTAAAGCAGCTGACATCACGTTGGCGCTCGAGTGGCGTTTGCACACTCGCACCATATTTGAAACCCTGTTCGCCGCCGGATACCTGGTGACTGATTTCGTCCAGTCAGCTAACCCGCCGATTCGCAGCTACTACGTCCTGGTCCATGGAGAAAGCACATTATGAAGATCGCCCATATCAACCTGTATCAACTGCGTATGCCATTATTGAGTGCCTTCGAGACCTCCTTCGGGCGTATCCAAACGCGTGATTGTGTGCTGGTGGAAGCCTTCGCTGATGGTCTGGTGGGGTACGGTGAATGCCCTGCTGACCGTGACCCAGGCTACTCCTATGAGACCGTCGGCACAGCCTGGCATATCCTTCAGGATTTCCTTATCCCAGCAGTAATAAATAGGGAGATAGCTAATGCCTCCGAGCTTCAGCAGAAGATGGCATTCGTGCGCGGTCATCTGATGGCTAAAGCGGGGCTGGAAATGGCTTTGTGGGACTTGCTGGGAAAATCGCAGGGTCACTCCTTATCTCAAATGCTGGGTGGAGTACACCAGCGTGTGGAGGTGGGAGTCTCGGTAGGGCTACAAGAGTCGCCGGAAAAACTGGTCGAAGTGGTGCAAACCTACCTTGACCTGGGCTATCTGCGGGTGAAGGTCAAGATCAAGCCAGGGCGCGATGTGGCAGATGCCAATGCGGTGCGCAAGGCGTTCCCCGAGCTGCGTCTGCAGGTGGATGCAAATTCTGCCTATACCCTGGAGAGTGCCGGAAGCCTGACCCCGTTGGATGACCTGGAGCTCCTGCTGATTGAGCAGCCGCTGGCAGAGGACGATTTGTGGGACCATCATCATCTGCAAGTGTGGTTCCACACGCCTATCTGCCTGGATGAAAGCATCACCTCACCCCGCCTCGCCAGGCAGGCGTTGGAGATGAAAGCCTGCCGGGTGATCAACATTAAAGCCGGTCGGGTGGGAGGTCTCAGCCAGGCGGTGGCGATCCATGACCTTTGCCTGAACCGTGAAGTGCCGGTGTGGTGCGGGGGCATGCTTGAGACGGGTATAGGAAGAGCTTCCAACCTGGCGCTGGCAGCTTTGCCTGGCTTTACCCTGCCCGGCGATATCTCGGCTACCGACCGCTACTACCAGGAGGATATTACCCAGGAACGCTTCACCTTGAACCCCGGCAGCACCATCGACGTCCCTACTTCTCCGGGATTGGGGGTGTCCATCGACTCGGCTGCGCTGAAGCGAGCAACCATCGCCAGGATAAGCTTGCCTGATGCGTGACCAGTTTGACTCAATTATCCCGCCTCGAGCGGGATTTCTATTTAAAAAAACTCAGTATGAAAAAAGTTGCATTATTTTTCACTCTATTCTATACTTTTTGTGTAAACAGGAGGTAGCCGATGCGGACATATGATATTACCCTCACGATTACTCCTCAATCCATCGTGTGGCCGGGTGATCCACCCGTCAGGATAAATCAGACCAGTAGTATCGCTTTGGGGGATAACGCGAATGTGTCAGAGATCAGTATGAGCTGCCATACCGGCACGCATGTGGACGCCCCGGACCACTTCCTCAACAACGGCATCACGGTGGAAGACCTTTCGCTCGACCTGTTGGTAGGCAGGGCGTATGTGCTCAACCTGCCGGACGTGAGTACGATCACCGCCTCCGTGCTGATGCAGGCGGATATTCCTCCCCGCACCCGCCGTTTATTGTTCAAGACGCGCAATTCTCAGCTATGGGCGAATGGAAATAAGGAATTCCAGACGGATTTCGTCGGTCTGAGCGTTGATGCTGCCGAACTACTGGTGGACCGCAACGTCAAGCTGGTGGGAATCGACTACCTTTCCATCGCTCCATATAAAATGAGCTCACCGGTGCATTCCATCCTGCTTGGGGCAGGAGTGGTGGTGATTGAAGGCTTGGATCTTTCAAAGGTGTCGCAGGGCAGGTATACGCTGCACTGCCTGCCATTGAAGCTTGGGGGTGTGGAGGGAGCACCCACGCGTGCCATCTTGGTGGGAGTGTGAGGTAATAATTCTTATTGATTCCCAGTAGGGGCGGATCGCCATCCGCCCCTACTTTTTTCTCCGAGGTTGCCAAAACTGACGGCTAAATAAGTTTAGACCTCACAGGTTTCTAAAACCTGTCAGGTCTGCTAACCTGTCAGGTCTGCCAAGCATACCCTTGAATTTGGAGGTGAATTGGAATATAGTACAGCCAGAGGTTGGAAAGGCATGAAGAAGATCATCATCCGGTGGGACTGGTTGATAGGACTGGGGGTGTTGTTAATCCTGGCAGGATGTATGGGCCAGGGGAGAACTGATACAGTAGAAGGAGGCAGTGAGATGAGCATACAAATCACGAGCAGCGCGTTCACTGAGGGTGGGACGATCCCGCGCATCTACACCTGTGATGACCAGAACGTTTCACCACCTCTGGCGTGGACGGGCGTGCCCACCAACACAATCAGCCTGGCGCTGGTCATGGACGACCCAGACGCATCCTCGGGCTCCTGGGTGCATTGGGTGCTGTATAACCTGCCGCCTGCGCAGAACAGCCTGGAGCAGGGCAAATCTGGTGGTGGTACGCAGGGGAAGAATGACTTTGGCAAAATCAGCTATGGAGGTCCGTGCCCACCGCGTGGCTCGAACCACCACTATTATATAAAAATCTATGCGCTGGACAGCAGGCTTGACTTGAAGGAAGGGGCGAGCAAGGCGCAGGTGGAGACTGCGATGAGGGGGCACATACTGGCGCAGGGTCAGCTGATGGGGAGGTACTCTAGGTAATTAATTAGACCTCACAGGTTTCTAAAACCTGTGAGGTCTTGGTAATGTAAAAAAGACAGCAGGATTTCAAAACCTGACATCAAAAAATAGACCTGACAGGATTTCAAAACCTGTCAGGTCTCGATTTGTATAATCTCTGCTATTTGTCAGGCAGGCGCGTATTTATCCATCCCCGGGGCAAGCAAGGCAGCACCACCGTCGACAGTGATCACCTGACCACGGATCATGCTAGCGGCCGGCGAGCACAGGAAGGCTACCACTTCAGCCACGTCCTGCGGGGTGACCAGCCTGCCAGCGGGGGTGATGGCCGCGGCTTTCTCAGCGATGTGAACATTGGTTCGCACCATCTCGAAGTGCTGCAGCGCATCAGTCAGCACCATACCGGGAGAGATGGCATTAACGACGATATTCTTGGAGGCTAATTCAACCGCCAGGTAACGTGTGATGGCTTCAATTGCGGCTTTGCTGGCACCCACCACCACGTAATCAGGCAGCACTCGCCTTGCCCCCGGGCTGGAGATGGTGACAATCGAACCCCCGCCCCGTTTTTCCATCAGAGGGGCAACCCGCTGGGCTGCGAACAGCAGGGAACGGGCATTGATATTCATGGTCCAATCCCAGCCTTTGACCCGCTGTTCCATCACCGGGCGGTTGTATCCCGAGGCAGCGTTGTGAATGAAGATATCCAACCCGCCAAATTCCTGATCAACCTCTTCGAACAGGCGGTCAATCTCGTCCAGCTCACCCATATTGGCTTTGACCAGCAGGGCTTTGCGACCAAGCTGGCGGATGCGCTCAACTGTCTCGTCTGCTGGCTGGTGGTTGCGGAAGTAGTTGACCACTACATCTGCACCCAGGGAGGCGAAATGCAGGGCGATGGCAGAGCCAATACCCCGCCCCGACCCACTGACCAGGACAACCTTATCGGTGAACATGATTGTTGGATGGCTTGATATTACGGTAACTGGAACGCAGCTCGATTACTCTTAAGGCTGCCTCGATCTTGACATTCGCGTCCATTTTGCTCTCCCCGATGCGTCTTTCTTGGAAGTGGATGGGGATTTCCTTGATACGCAAGCCCATTTTTTCTGCCAGGTAACACATTTCCACCTGGAAAATATAACCTGTCGAGCGGATGCGCTCCAGGTCAATGCGCTTCAATGCATCGATCGTCCAACACTTGAAGCCGGCGGTGGCATCCCGAGTGTGGGTTCCCAGGATGAGGCGGACCCACACCGAGTTAGCCCACCAGCTGAGCAGGCGGCGGTACCAGGGCCACTCGACGTCCAGCCCTCCACCCTGGATATAACGCGAGCCCACGACGACATCATATTCGGGAATCAAGGTGAGCATCTGGGATACATACTCGGGCGGGTGAGAGAAATCGGCGTCCATATGAATGATATAAGCATAACCTTGCTCAATCGCCCATTTGAACCCCTGGATGTAAGCAGTACCGAGGCCGAGCTTACCTGAGCGGTGTATCACGTGGAACCTGCCAGGGTGATCCATCACCAACCCGTCAGCCACTTGCCCGGTGCCATCGGGAGAAGCATCATCGACATCCAGAATTTCAAGTCCATCAATTTTCAAGTTGAATAGAGCAGAAGTGATTTCTGGCAGGTTAGCGGCTTCGTTATAAGTTGGGATGACGACCAGGGCATACGGCATGGGACTATTTTACAACTTTTTTGCTTCCTGCCACAAGCTTTCCATCTCATCCAAAGAAAGGTCGCTCAGCGGTCTACCCTGTTGCCGAGCGGTCTGCTCGATGTGGGCAAAGCGTTTGCGGAAGCGTGTACTGGTCTCACGCAGAGCAGATTCGGCGTCAATATCATAGTGGCGTGCCAGGTTTACCACTGCAAATAGCAGGTCACCGAGTTCGTCTGAACGTGAAGCAATGTCGTCGGCATGCAAAAGCTCCTGGCATTCCTCATTAATCTTATCCACCACGCCGCGTGTGTTCGGCCAGTCAAAACCCACCCGAGCAGCGCGCCCCTGGATCTCTTCCGCTTGAGCAAGGGCTGGAAGAGCAGTTTCGACCCCATCGAGGAGACCTTTTTCGGAACCGCCGTTCTCCTTCTTTAGCTCGTCACGTTCGGCAGCCTTCAATTTTTCCCAGTTCTGGAGTACATTTTGAACCCCATCCACCTTCACGTTTCCAAATACATGCGGGTGTCGGCGGATGATCTTATCGTAGATGCTTTTGATCACCTGATTAATATTGAACTCGCCGTACTCATTAGCGATTTGGGCATGCAGCGTGATCTGGAGCAGCAAGTCACCAAACTCTTCGCGCATATGCGCCGGGTCATCTGCGTCCAACGCCGCCAGGGCTTCGTAGGTCTCCTCGAGCAGGTTAGTTCGCAGGGTCTGGTGATTCTGTTCACGGTCCCACGGGCAGCCATTGGGGGCACGCAGGTGGGCAATGATCTCCTGGAATGCCTCGTATGAGCTGCCCCTGTCCAGTGGGGGCAGGTAGAGTGAGGTCAATAACCCGATGGATTGGCTCTGGTCGATGGCAAAGAGTGGTAGATCTTCCACGACCATTTGCGGGGTACCAGCTGCGTGGACCAGGCGAACAGGATGTTCATCCGGGTATGTTTCCATCAGGGTCAGCTTGACGTCGCTTGCCACTTCTCTCGAATAAAGCTGGGCGATGAGGGCGGGGGCGTCAGGAGGAAAGGGGGGAACATGGGCGGTAGCAAGCTCAAGGGCATCCACGATTGCCAGGTGGGGCAGGGGGTCAACACCCAGGGCAGTCAGGGTGGGCTCGATGAAGCTCAATCCCTCGACAACCTGGACGGGGAGACCTTCCAGGCGGGCACGGCGGGCAATCTCGGGGCAGGTAGCTTCAGCCACAAAGGGGTGACCCGGCACGGCATACAACACACCCTGAGGTCGCCTGCCTAGCTCGAGCACCTGGTCGATTATATGCGCATAGACATCATCGAAGGAAGGGAGCTCATCGTAAAGCTCATCGAATGAATGGATCTCGATTGAATCCGGGAAGCTGGCGACGGTGGGGTGCTGGTCAGTACGTAAGTAGATCTCAGCTGATGATTCAATGATTTTTGATGCTTGCTGAGTGAGCAGGGAAGCATCACCAGGGCCGAGTCCAAGCAGGATGATTTTAGGCGCCATATGACCTCTGATTTATTGAATTGGCCGTTTCTTATATCCAGATAATCGACTTTTTTCTAACGGTCAGATAAAAAAGTAATGCGTAAAACGAAGCCGTGGAGCCACGTTTTTACGCATTACCGTCGGTTCAAATATATAAGGTTTGTGTACGTAATTGCCTTGCGGATGCGCACGAGATGGGGTTTCTTGCGTTCCGCATTACCAATAGGATCAAAGATTTAACGCTTGGTGTAGGTGGGAGCCTTGCGGGCACGCTTGAGACCAGGCTTCTTCCGTTCCTTAACGCGTGGATCGCGGGTGAGGAAGCCGCCTTTGCGTAAAATGGAGCGTGAATCCGGGTTCATCAAGAGCAAGGCTCGCGCTATGCCCATCATTACAGCATCTGTCTGACCAGTGGTGCCACCACCATTGACGACGGCGGTGATATCTAGCGCGCTGCGGTTTTCACCAACTGCCGCCAAGGGTGCAACAATAGTTTCGACGTCACCCGTGCGACCGAAATATTCTTCCAGAGTCTTCTGGTTGACGGTGAATACACCGGTACCGCTGGCAATGCGGACGCGGGCGGTGCTCTCCTTGCGACGACCAATTCCTTCATAATACTGTACAGCCATACTCACTCCTTTAGTTCAACTCTCGCCCTACACCAGCGGTTTGGGATTTTGGGATTCGTGCGGGTGTTCAGGACCAGCATAGACCTTCATTTTTTTGATCAGCGAACGACCATATTTATTATGCGGAAGCATACCCCATACAGCACCGCGAATGACACGATCAGGATGCCTTTGGAGCTGCTGGCGTAGGCTGACGGACTTCATGCCGCTGGGAAAGCCGCTGTGATGGTAATACATTTTATCTTCCATCTTGTTACCGGTAGCCTGGATCGCTTCAGCATTTATCACTACGACAAAATCACCGGTCTCAACGCCTGGGGTATACATAGGCTTGTTCTTGCCTAGCAAGATGCTGGCAATCTGGGTAGCGAGACGACCGAGATATTTATCTTTGGCGTCAACCAAGACCCACTCGTTGCTTAGTTCATTTTTTTTCGGGACGTAAGTTTTTTGCACGTCATCCTTCTCCAAATTTTAGACAGAATTTGTTATTTTCAAAATAATTCTGCCAACAGATTTATTCTAATTTCTTATCCTCAGCCAGCTTATAAGTCTCGGGTGCATAACTGACTTCTGCCAGGATCAAACCCTGGGCTGGTGCCAGACCATGAACCAGACGTTTCGCAGTGTTTTGAACCTGCCCAACAAGTGATGCGTAATCTGAACCCATTTCTAGCGCCTGCTGTAGGTCATCCACGGTTAGCAATCCCTGCGCGATCATCACCTCTGTGAACACGATACGCCGCACCATGTGGTAGAGGAAAGCCTGGGCAGTAATCTCAAAGATGAGATATGGTGATTCCTGCTTCCAATCTGCACTCAGCACCACCCGGGAGGTGTTGCCTCCAGCGTTGGGTGCTCTGCCAAAGGCTCCAAAATCGTGTTTACCCACCAAGGGTCGAGCGGCTTCACGTAGAGAGCTGTGCTCCACTTCAGGCCATACACGCCAGGCGTACGATTCCATCAGTGGTTGGCGGACAGGCTGGCAGTAAATGCGGTAAAAATACTTACGCCAGCTGGCATCGTAGCGAGGATGGAAACCAGGGCACACCTGCTTTACCTCCCTTGCGACCACGTCGGATGGCAGAAGAGCGTTCATCGCAGTCTGGAGATCCATGCAACCATGGTTCCATTCCAGCTCGAATGCTATCACCTGACCGATGGCGTGCACACCTGTATCTGTGCGTCCAGCCGCCAGGATGGACCGTTCATTCCAGCCGAGCTTACGGAGAGCGTCTTCAACCACAGCCTGCACGCTGCGATCTTTGACCTGCCGTTGAAAGCCCTTGTAATGAGAGCCGTCATAGGCGAGGATAACTTGGTAACGTTCCATGGATGGCTGACGATTTTCTGTCTTGAGACAGGCTCTTTGCCTGGCTCGTTGCCATTTTTCTTTTAGTCGATTACTCTTCGATCAGCTCGATGAGCACCATATCGGCATTATCACCCAATCGGGGACCCAGCTTGTGGATGCGGGTATATCCGCCAAGGCGATCTGCATAACGAGGTGCAATATCATCGAACAATTTAACCACCGCTTTCGGGTTGCTCAAGCGGGCTGCTGCCAGCCGTCGAGCGTGAACCATCTTTTCGTCGCCTGCCTTGATGCCATGTTTGGCCAGGGTAATCAAACGTTCGGTCTGACCACGGATTGCCAGGGCTTTTGCATGCGTGGTTTCGATCCGCTCATGCTCGAACAATTGCGCAATCAAAACGCGGCGAAGTGCAGCGCGGTCATCCTTTTTTCGGCCTAGTTTTTTTCCTGCTACCTGATGTCGCATATCAAATTACTCCACTTCGTCTTCTTTTTGATCTCGAAGATAGCCCTTCTCACGCATCTTCAGGCGTAATTCGTCCAGGCTTTTCTCTCCGAAATTCCGGATGGACATGACCGCTTCTTCACCTTTATCCAGTAGCTCCAAGACTTCCCCGACTGTAGTAATGCCGGTGCGCTTGAGCGAGTTGAACACGCGCACCGAAAGGTCAAGGTTCTCGATGGGAGTTTCGATCATCTCGCTGGTGAGGTGGTCCTCTTCGCTCGCTTCTTCGGTGAGCGATGCCAGGGTTTCCTCGCTGATGCCTGCCAGGTGGCGCAGGTGATCGATGAGGATCTTGGCTGAGGTGCTCAGGGCATGTTCCGGAGTGACCGTTCCATCCGTCCAAATCTCCAGGATCAGTTTATCGTAGTTCGTGCTTTGCCCCACACGGGCAGAGCTGACTTCCCAATTCACCCGCCGGACGGGGCTGTAGATTGCATCAACCGGCAGCTCACCGATGGGCAGGCGACCTGTGCGATCATCAGCAGGGGAGTAACCCCGGCCTCGCTCCACGGTCATATCAATTTCCAGATTGGCTTTCGAGTCATCCACTGTAAATAGGTACAGCTCAGGGTTGACGACCTCGACATCCGGATTGGCAGAAATATCGGCAGCGGTAACCGTACCATCCCCCTGGACTGCCAGGTGGAGATGTGCGGTGTCCACGTCCATCAGACGCATTCGCATTTGCTTGATCTGTAGCATGACGCGGATGACATCTTCACGCACACCCGGGATCTCGCTAAATTCGTGTTGTACATCCGCGATGCGAATGGACGTCACTGCCACACCGTCCAAGGAGGACAGCAAGACACGACGCAGGGCATTGCCCAGCGTAATGCCATAGCCATGTTCCAATGGACTGATGACAAACTTGCCGTAGTTACGAGCTTCAGCTTCACGCTCGATCTTCGGCGTTACCATGTTACTTAGTCCTAACACAGTTCACCTCTTCCCCCGCGCCTGGGATTATCTTGAGTAATACTCAACGATGAGTTGTTCGCCAAGGTTGGCATCGATTTCCGAGCGTTCAGGCAAACGAACCACGGTCCCGGCAAGGTCTTTAAGATCACGACTCAGCCAATTGGGAACGTTGCGATCTTCTGCAAGATCAGGAAGCTCTTTGAAATAGGTCCGCCGGCGTGAGCTGGGGCGAACAGAAACAATATCACCGATGGAAACGGTCATGGATGGGACGTCTGTGCGGATTCCATTGACGATGAAGTGTCCATGAGTGACTAACAGGCGGGCTTTTGCCCGGCTGTCTGCATAACCGAGACGGTAGACCACATTATCCAGGCGGCTCTCGAGGATCTGCAGCATAGTCAAGCCAGTCAGACCACGTCGTTTCAGAGCAACTGCATGGTAGCGGCGGAACTGGCGTTCCAGTACACCATAAACGCGGCGAGCCTTCTGCTTGGCACGCAGCTGGCGTGCATAATCCGATTCGCGCTTGCGGCGGAATTGAGCGCTTTTGCCGTGAAGACCTGGTGGATAACCACGCCTCTCGAAGGCACATTTCGGTGTATAGCACCGAGCGCCTTTCAAGAATAATTTTTCACCTTCTCGCCGGCACAATTTACATACTGGCCCACGATACTTTGCCATAAATTCTTACCTCTTCCTTATGATAAATGATTAGACACGGCGCTTCTTGGGAGGCCGGCATCCATTGTGTGGTACGGGTGTCACATCGGTGATCGAAGTAACTTTCATGCCCGAAGTTTGCACAGCACGAATGGCGTTCTCGCGACCAGGACCAGGACCTTTGACATAAATCTCAACTTCCTGCATGCCCAGCGATTGGGCATTCTTCATCGCTGCTTCAGCTGCCACGCGGGCTGCGTATGGGGTGCTCTTTCGAGAACCTTTGAAGCCCGAGGCACCTGCTGAGGCGCTAGTGACTGCATTGCCAGAAGTGTCGGTGATCGTCACGATTGTATTGTTAAACGTGGCCAGGATGTGCACCTGCCCGGCGGACAGGAGACGCTTGGTCTTACGAGCTGATTTTCGGCGTCCAGTTGTTGCTGTTTGAGCCATAATACCTCGCTATTTACTGCTTATCTTCGATATTATTTCTTGGTAGCGCCACGCCGTCTACCGCGGCCGGCAACGGTCTTCTTAGGACCCTTGCGTGTGCGGGAGTTGGTACGAGTGCGCTGGCCTCTGACCGGTAAATTGCGCCGATGGCGGAGACCACGGTAACTACCAATCTCGATTAAACGCTTGATATTCATCTGTACAGAACGACGCAAGTCGCCCTCTACTTTGTAGTGCTGACCGATATAATCACGCAGCTGCCCAACTTCTGCATCAGTCAGGTCCTTGACACGGGTATCGGGATTGACACCGGTTGCACTGAGGATTTCATGGGCGTGCGGAACACCAATGCCAAAGATATAGGTCAATCCAATTTCAACCCGCTTATTACGTGGTAGATCGACACCTTCAATTCTTGCCATAAGTCCTATCCTTGTCGTTGCTTATGTTTTGGATTCTCGCAAATGATATATAAAATACCTTTGCGTTTAACGACCTTGCACTTTGAGCAACGCTTTCTTATTGACGATGATACTTTCATACATCCTACTCCTTACTCTACCCATGTGTTTCCGTTAAACCAAAGATTTGATTATACTTGACCATGTTCCTGCCGTCCAGTAGCAATCAGGGCAGGGTTAATATGAGTGCCTCTCCATCGGTGATCGCTACGGAGTGCTCCCAATGGGCGGTGAGTGAACCATCGGCGGAGACAACGGTCCATTGATCGGGGAGCACTCTCGTCTGAGAGGTTCCAACCAGGACCATGGGTTCCAAGGCGATGGTCATGCCCTGGCGCAGGATTTGACCCCGACCAGCGATGCCATAATTCGGCACCTGGGGTCCTTCATGCATCTGCCTGCCAACACCATGACCAGTGTACTCACGGGTGACATTGAAACCAGAGTTTTCCACAAATTCCTGGATGGCAGCTGAAACATCGCCGACCCGCTTGTTCGCCCGCATCTGCTTGATGCCGATATAGAGTGCCTGCTCGGTAATTTCGATCAGCCGTTGGGCTTGGGGAGATACTTCGCCTACACCGATGGTGAAAGCAGAATCGCCCACAAAACCCTCGAAAGTCGAGCCACAATCTATCGAGACGACATCACCAGCCTGCAGCTTGCGCTTGCCGGGAATGCCATGCACCAGCTGTTCGTTGATGCTCACACAGATGGATGCCGGATAGGGGTAAGGACCGGGATATCCCTTGAAGGTAGGGACGGCTCCATGTTTACGGATCACTTCCTCCGCCGCGGCATCCAGCTCAGCGGTTGTAACCCCTGGGCGGATTAACTGGCGAACAGCGTCCAGAGCCCGGGCATTGATGCGCCCTGCTTCGCGCAAGGTTGCGATCTCTTGCGGGCTTTTAATAACGATGTTACGCTCCCAACTCATGATTTACCATTTCCTTGTAACGCTGTGAGCAAGTCTTGGGTAACATGCTCGATATTTTTTTTGCCATCTACTTCGATCAAGACACCTTGCTGCTGGTAATATTCCACCAGGGGTTGGGTCTGCTCTAAATACACGCGGATGCGACTCTTAACCGTTTCAGTCTTATCGTCATCACGCTGGTAGAGCTCGGAGCCATCAAAATCACAAATCCCAGCCTGGTGGGGCGGATTGTACTTTTGATGGAAAACATGCCCTGCCTGGCGGCATGTCCAACGACCAGCAAGACGTTCAATAAGCACATCTTCAGGCACGCAGATGTATGGGACGTTTTTAACCTCTCCACCCACTTCTGCCAGCATGACTGCCAGTGCTTCAGCCTGGTGAGGCGTGCGGGGAAATCCATCTAATAAAGCGCCCTCAACGCAGTCAGGGCGGGATAAACGCTCCCTGATCATGGCGATGGTCAAATCATCAGGTACGAGCTCTCCCTTGTTAATGTACGTGTCAGCCATCTTACCCAGCTCGGTGTGGTTTTTCAGATTTTCTCTGAAGATATCGCCCGAGGAAATATGCGGAAGGCGGAGCTTTGCCGAAATGGCTTCAGCTTGGGTGCCTTTCCCTGCCCCCGGGGGACCGAGTAGGATGATGAACCTGGACATGATAACCATTACCTAACCAGCAGCGAGTCGTCGTAACCGTGCAGCTTGAGATCGGCATCGATGTTGAAGAACACATCACGAACAACGCCAACGACGATCAGCAGACCAGATGAGGAAGTCAACAACAGACCGGTGCTCTTGCCGAACGGTACAACCAATCCAACCAGCCAGGGCAGGACGGCGATGATACCGAGGAAGACAGCACCAGGCAGCGTGATACGACGCAGCACGCGGGTCAGGTACTTCTGTGTAGGAGCGCCACGGGCAACGCCAGGGATCTGTGCTCCAACCTTCTTCAAGTTTTCACCATAGTTCTGTTGTGCAAATAAGACGTCGGTATAGAAGAACGAGAAGAACACAACCATGAGGAAGTACATGATCCAATACCCATTGCCGGTGCCACCGAACAGGTTGGTGATATAGGTGGCAATACTTGCAACCGTTGGGTTCTTGGCGGCAGTAAAGAAACTGGCGATGATGGATGGGAATGTAAGCAGCGATTGCGCGAAGATGATTGGGATCATGCCTGCCATATTGACCATCAGCGGTAATGTGCCTTTGACCGGCATGGACATTCGAGCACCAACCCGGCGACCTGGGTACATGACGGGGACGTTCCTGCGCCCCTGTTGGACAACCACGATGGCAAATATAGTGACTGCGCTGAGGATGATCATGAATGTAATCCCAATCCAGCGCGTCGTCGCATCGGCAAGGATGCCCTGGACAGTGGCAGGTATACGCGCCACGATCCCGGCGAAAATGATCAGCGACAGACCCTGATTTCGCAAGCCGTATTCTGAGATCAGCTCACCCAACCAGATGGCAAACATGGTACCTGCAGTCATACTGACGACGATAGTTAGCGAAGACAGGAAGTTGCTGAAACCGAAATTCGAGATCACCGGCGGTAAACCAATCCGGGTAGCCGAATTGTTGAAGATATTGACTTGCCCGATGGCTTGTAGGGCAGCCATGGGTACCGCAAGGTAGTAGGTCCACTTCTCCTGCCACTTTTGGCCCTCGCGTGGGTCCTCTTCCATTTTCTTCTGCCATGATGGGATGATCGGCGTAAGCAGCTGCAGGATAATCTGCGCTGTAATGTATGGGTAAACACCCATCGCCATGACTGAGAAGCGGGATACAGTTCCTCCCGACAGCAAGTCCAGGATATTAATCAGGTTCCCCGCTGCGCCACCTGCACTCAAGATCTGAGCCATAACATCCTTGTTAGCTCCAGGCACCGGGACGTGACTGGCGAAGCGATAAATCGCCAGGATTAACAGGGTGATTAACAGCTTCTTCCGGATATCATGTGCCGACCATAAATAACGCCAGGCAGACCGCTTCATGTCATTGGCTCCTTATCATCAACCTTACGATTTAATGATTTCTACGCTACCACCGGCAGCTTCAACTTTAGCTTTAGCACCGGCAGTGATTCGATGAACATTGATTTTCAAGGCAGTCTTGAGCTCGCCGCGACCCATAATTACCACCGGATTCGCGGGTTTGCGCAGCAGCTGGGCTTCTGTAAGCGTTCCAGGGTTGATCTCACTCCCGGCAGGGAACTTCGCCAGTTGGTCGAGGTTTATCTCGTTATATTCAATCCGGTTCAAAGGGGTGAAACCTTCACCACGTTTGAAGGGCAGGCGGCGATAAAACGGCAGGTTGCCGCCTTGGTTATACTGGCGGACGGGTTTTCCGGCGCGTGCGCCTTGACCCTTGGTACCACGTCCGGCAGTCTTTCCACGACGACCACCGGTGCCTCGACCCACGCGGATCCCTTTTTTCTTGGAACCTTCTTGGGGTTTTAGATCATGTAGTTTCATTTTACTTCCTCCACCTCGACCAGATGGGCGACTTTATAAATCATTCCCCGTAGAGTGGGGGTGTCGACCTGTTCCACGGTCTGGTGTAAATGCTTGAAGCCCAAAGCTCTAACAGTAGCTTTATGTTCCTTGGAATAACCGATGGCACTACCCACCAGGGTGATCCGGACGATCTTCTCTTTGGGTGCTTTTTTGCTAGGCATTTTTCCTCCGTTCCCAGAAAGGAGTCACTTCCTTGATATCCTTTCCACGACGGGCAGCTTCATCCTTGGGTGATTTAAGCAAATCGAGTGCCTGAACCGTGGCATAGACCACATTGAGCATGTTGCTGCTGCGGAGTGACTTCGTCAGGATATCGGAGACGCCTACCGCTTCTAATACGGCGCGCACACCACCACCGGCGATAACGCCAGTGCCGGGAGAAGCGGGTTTCAATAATACTTCAGCCCCACTAACGCGGCCGAGTACTTCATGCGGAATAGTCTTGCCATACAGCAGCACTTTGTGCATATTGTGGTGAGCTTTTTCAGAGGCTTTGCGCATGGCATCTGGGACGGTATTGGCTTTGCCCACACCGATACCCACGCTGCCATTATTATCTCCGACGACAACGGTGACGCGGAATGAAAAGCGACGTCCACCTTTTACCACCTTGGCTACACGCCCGATCTCGATCACACGCTCGTCAAATTCTTTTTGCTCAAATTCTGCATTTTGATAGTCAGTCATGCTTATCTCCAATGTCCGGTTAGAACTTCAGGCCGCCTTCGCGGGCACCATCTGCCAGTGCTTTTACACGCCCGATATACTTGTAGCCACCACGGTCAAAGGCAACGACCTGGATGCCTTTACCCAGGGCACGTTCTGCCAGGGTTTTCCCGACCAGGCGTGCCTTTTCGGATTGCTTGAGACCTTTTACCTGCTCACGGAGAGCTGGGTCAATGGTGGAAGCGGATACCAGGGTGTTTCCAGCTACGTCATCGATTACCTGGGCGTAAATCCCGTTTGAGCTGCGAAACACACTCAAGCGTGGGCGTGCCGGGGTGCCAAAAATATCCTGGCGAACGCGCGTATGACGCCGGGTGCGTGCTGCAGAACGTGTTTTATTAGAGCTTGCCATAATATTATCCCTTACCCGATTTACCAGCCTTACGGCGGATCTTTTCTTCTAAATATTTGATACCTTTACCCAGGTAGGGTTCAGGAGGGCGTTGTTTTCGAATAAAATCTGCCATCTGACCCACTTGTTGCTTATCAGGACCTAATACCTTGATCTGGCGGCTCTTCGGATCGGTTTCAAATGTAATCCCGTCAGGCGGCTCGACGACGATCGGATGAGAATAGCCCAGGTTGAGGATTAAATTCTTTCCCTGTACTTCAGCTCGATAACCGACACCGTTGATTTCCAATATACGCTGAAAACCAGTGCTCACACCTGTTACCATGTTATGAATGAGGGCACGTGTGGTACCGTGGAGAGCACGGTGAGTGGCATCATCGGAAGGGCGCTTGACATTGATAACGCCATTCTCCAGGGCGAATGAAATTTCCCGTGAGAAGGTGTACTCAAGGGCACCTTTGGGTCCCTTTACCTTGAGATTTGTTCCATCAATGGTCACTTCCACATGAGCAGGGACCACGACGGGTAAACGACCAATTCTGGACATAGCGACTCCTTACCAGACCTTGCACAGGATCTCGCCACCCACACCAAGCTGGCGGGCGCGCTGACCGGTCATAATACCTTTAGGTGTGGAGATAATCGCGACACCCATCCCCGAAAGTACCCAGGGGATCTCCTGCTTGCCGGCGTATACGCGGCCTCCAGGGCGGCTGATGCGCTCCAGACCGGTGATGACGGCACGACGTTCGCGCCGTTCGCCGACGTATTTCAACCGGATCCGCAGGACCTTTTGTGCAGGTCGCTTGCTATCTTCAACAATTTCATACCCACTGATGTAGCCTTCGTCTTTTAAAATCTGCGCAATGGCCGATTTCATTTTCGAATTCGGTAAAGCTACAGTGGTATGTTCTGCCATCACGGCATTTCGAATCCGTGTGAGCATATCAGAGATTGGATCTGAAACAGACATGTTCTTCTCCTCCGCCCGTTACCAGGATGACTTCACAACGCCAGGGATTTTGCCTTCAAGTGCCTGCTCGCGAAAACAGATACGGCACATCCCAAACCGGCGGATATAACCACGTGGTCTACCACATAATTTGCAGCGATTGCGCACACGAGTGGGATATTTCCGGCGCATCTCACGGTATTTCATGCAGGTTTTCGCCATTAGATACCTTCCTTCCGAAACGGCATTCCGAGCATTTGAAGCAGCTGCCTGGATTCATCGTCATTGCGGGCAGTTGTGATGATGGAAACTTCCAGACCGCGTAATTTATCAATTTTGTCGTACTCAATCTCCGGGAAGACCAGCTGTTCGCGTAGACCCAGGGTGTAATTACCTCGCCCGTCAAACGCGTTGGGGGAGATGCCACGGAAATCACGCACACGAGGCAGAGCAATGTTCATCAAGCGGTCAAGAAATGACCACATCCGTTCGCCGCGTAGAGTCACTTTGACACCAATCTGCCGACCTTCACGCAGTTTGAAGTTAGCGATGCTTTTCTTGGCTTTGGTAATGATCGGCTTTTGACCAGTGATCAACGTCAGGTCTGCAACCGCAGCTTCGAGCGCCTTGGCATTATCAGCAACCACGTCTTTTCCGACACCAATGTTTACCACTACCTTGGTGATGCGGGGGATCTGCATGACGTTGTCAGTGCCAATCGCCAGCTCGAGGGCTGGGGCAATTTCCTTTTGATATCTTTCTTTCAAATAATGGGTCATCGTCATACTCCAGATGGGTGATTATTCAATCACCGCACCACAGTTCTTGCAAATACGCTGGCTTTCGTCATCTTCCCGCTGTATACCCACACGAACGGGGTTATCACACTTGGGGCAGACCAACATGACATTACCAATGGCTAGGGGACCTTCAAATTCAATGATTCCAGGTTTGATGGTGCGACCTTGCGACTGGACCTGCTTCTGATGCTTCTTGCGCAGGTTGATGCCAGCGATGGTTACCTTGCCTTCGTCAGGCATTACCTTGATCACTTTGCCGCGTCTTCCCTTGTCAGCTTTACGTCCGCTGATCACTTCGACCAGATCGTCTTTCCGAATTTTTACTCTCACAGCATATACTCCTGCACCATCCTGCTATAGAACCTCTGGTGCTAATGATACGATTCTCATAAATCCTTTTTCACGCAGCTCACGTGCAACCGGGCCGAATATACGGGTACCCTTGGGTTCCTGCCCATCGCCTAATATGACTGCCGCATTGTCATCGAAGCGGATATAGGAACCATCATCACGGCGCCATTCCTTGGCACAACGGACGATGACCGCTTTAACGACTTCGCTTTTCTTAACACTGCCCTGGGGGGATGCTTCCTGAATGGCACCAACCACGATATCTCCCACACGACCGTAGCGCCGCCTAGAGCCACCCATCACATGGATGACCAACAGAGAGCGCCCACCTGTATTATCCGCCACTTTTACCACTGATTCTTGTTGGATCATGGTTACGCCTCCGCGACTTCCTCTACCCTGGCGACCGAGTGCCGCAGGACTTCTTCGACAACCCAACACACGTTCTTGGAGATAGGGCGACTTTCGACAATTTGTACCTGGTCTCCAACCTGGCAGCCCAGTTCATCGTGAGCCATCAGACGCTTGCGGCTGTTGACCACTTTTTTATACAGGGGGTGACGGTATGTCCGTGTGATTTCCACCACCACTGTTTTCTGCATGGCGTTGCTTGTTACAAAACCAATGATTCGTCGGCGATTATTCATTGTTCTCCTCGCTTTCAGGATTTCGCTGGCGCTCATTTAATACCGATGCCAAGCGGGCGATGGTGCGTCTTGTCTGGCGCAGGCGGGTAAAGTCGCTAAGCTCACCAGAAGACATCTGGAAACGTAATTTCATCAGCTCTTCCTTGGTATCGTTGAGCTTGGCTTCGATAGCATCAGTCGATAAAGCACGTACCTCGTGGATTTTCATGCTTCACCTCCGGCGACACGGTCAAGGCGACCAACAACTTTCGTTTTAATCGCCAGCTTGAATTGTGCCAGACGTAAGGCTGAACGGGCTTCATCCTCAGGTAGACCACCCCCCACCTCGAACATGATACGTCCGGGTTTAACCACCGCCACCCAATATTCAACGTTACCTTTACCTTTACCCATACGGGTTTCGGCGGGTTTCTGGGTGTAGGGCTTATCGGGGAAGATGCGGATCCACACCTTGCCGCGGCGTTTCAGGGCATGCATAATCGCCCTTCGGGCTGCTTCGATCTGACGCGCGGTGACCCATCCAGGTTCCAAGGCTTGCAGGCCGAAGTCACCAAAGTGAACATCAGCGCCGCGCAGCTCGGTGCCTTTCATGCGGCCACGCATTTGTTTACGATACTTTACTCTTTTAGGCATGAGCATGGCAAAAACCCTCACTACTCACTAACGTATACACCCTCAGTCGATTCAACTTGTTCCTCGACCGCAGGTAATAATTCACCTTTATAAATCCAAACCTTGACCCCAATGCGACCGTAGGTTGTCAGAGCTTGTGTTTGGTGATAATCAATATCAGCCCGTAAGGTAGCTCGTGGTACGCGACCTTCACGCATATTCACTACCCGAGCCATTTCTGCACCACTCAACCGACCGGCAACTTCGACGCGGATACCCTCAGCACCCTGGCGGATGGCCTGTTGGATGGCGCGTTTCATGGCGCGTTGGTAGCTGATGCGGCGTTCAAGCTGTTCGGCAATGTTATTGGAGACCAGGTAGGCATCCAGATCCGGGCTTTTGATCTCTTTGATCTCCAAATCGATCTTCTTGCCGACCATGGCTTCCAGATGCTGGCGCAGGTTTTTAACACTCTCGCCTTTACGCCCGATGAGGACGCCCGGCTTGGCAGTGTTGACAACGATCTTGACTTTTCCGGGGAAGCGTTCGATCTCGATGCGAGATACACCTGCTCGAGCGGCTTCTTTACGCACCAGGTCACGCAAGGCGAAGTCTTGATGCAGCTGCTCGACATATTCACGACCTTCAGCGTACCAACGACCTTCCCAGGTCTTGTTGATCTTAAGGCGAAAACCAATTGGATTTACTTTTCGACCCATAAAAGCTCCTACTTTCCTTCCCGTTCACGAAGAATAACGGTTAAGTGAGACGAGCGTCTTAACCATGGCATGAACCTGCCACGAGCACCAAAACGCCGCCATTTGCGGGTGGTAGCTTCATCAGCATAAATACGGTAGACGAAGAGATCATCTCGGCTGACGCCAAAATTTTCTTCGGCGTTGGCAACGGCTGAAGCAAGTAATTTTGAAACAGGCTTGGCCGCATAGTTGGGCATAAACTTCAGCAGCGTCATTGCCTGTACGACATCCTTACCTCTGACCACATCAACCACCAGCCGTGCTTTTTGAGCCGAGATAGGGGTATCGAGTGCCTGTGCGCGAATATCATGGGAAGCCATGGCTTATTCCACCTTCTTCACTTTCTTCTCGGAGGCCACGTGACCTCGGAAGGTCCGGGTGGGGGCAAACTCACCTAGGCGATGTCCAACCATATTTTCTGTAATATAGATCGGCACGTGCCTGCGCCCGTCATGGACTGCAACCGTGTGCCCAACCATCTGAGGAAATATCGTGCTTGCACGGCTCCAGGTGCGGATTACTTTTTTCTCGCCACGCTCGTTCATAGCTTCAATTTTTTTTAGCAGTTTCGGTGCCACGAAGGGCCCTTTTTTCAGAGATCGTCCCATATTCTAGACTCCTGGTTACGATGGACTACCTGCGGCTCTTGCCGCGCCGGCGGATAATATATTGATCCGACAGTTTGTTCCGACGGGTTTTATAACCCCGGGTTGGTTTACCCCACGGACTCTTGGGTCCGGGCATACCTGTAGGTTGGCGACCTTCACCACCACCATGGGGGTGATCACGCGGGCTCATGGCGGTACCACGAACAGTTGGGCGAATACCCATATTGCGCTTCCGACCGGCTTTACCGAGCTTGATATTACTGTGATCCAGGTTTCCTACCTGCCCGATGGTGGCGTAGCAGGTCTGGCGGATAAGGCGTACTTCACCGGAAGGCATACGGATCTGAGCAAAATCGCCTTCCTTGGCTAACAATTGGGCTGCGCCACCTGCAGAGCGCACCAGCTGGCCTCCACGACCCTCTTTCAGCTCGAGGTTATGGATCAATGTACCCACCGGGATATTGGAAATGGGCAGGCAGTTCCCCGGTCTGACTTCTGCGGTCGGTCCAGACATCACCGAATCACCCACTTTTAGATCGACTGGGGCGACAATATAGCGTTTCTCACCATCGGTGTAGAACAGAAGTGCCAGGCGGGCAGTGCGACCGGGATCATATTCAATCGCTGAAACTTTCGCCAGAATACCGTGTTTTTCACGCTTAAAGTCCACGATACGGATGTGCCTGCGGCTGCCGCCACCACGATGGCGGACGGAGATACGCCCGGTTGTATCGCGACCGGCATGTTTGTGGTTATCGACGATCAAAGAGCGTTCAGGTTTGCTCTTGGTGATTTCTTCAAATGTGTATCCGGTCATTCCACGCAAGGACGGAGTTACCGGCTTATATTTCTTTACGGCCATTACTTAACTCCTTCAAATATGTCGATCGTGTCGCCCACCGCCAGCGTGACGATGGCTTTCTTATACCCACTGCGGCGGACCATGAGACGGCGGCTTTTCGGGCGACGAGTACGCTTCGGAGGCACGTTGATTAAATTAACCCGGACAACACTCACGTCGAAGAGAGTTTCAATTGCGTCTTTTATCAGACCTTTATTCGCATCTGAGGTTACTTCAAACGTGTATTGGTGTAGGTTGGCATTTTGAAAGTTCGATTTCTCGGTGACAATCGGGCGGCGCAGGACATCGTAGATAGTATTCATGATTGACTCCTGTCTATCCCAAATGGGCAGAAATAACATCCAGTGATTGGACCGGCAAGATGATCTTGTCATACAGAAGCAGGTCACGGATGTTCAAATAATTAGCCAGCATTGTCTTGGTCCCGGCCAGGTTGTTGGCGGAGCGAACAATCGTTTCGTAGGTTGGGTTTTTTGCTGGAATGAGGATAATTGCACTCTCATCACCAACTAGCTTTGCCATTACCTTTGCCATGAGTTTAGTTTTTGCTTCGGAAAGGGACAATTCTTCGACGACGACAATTGCTTTTTCGGAAGCCCTGGCAGACAGAGCAGAACGGAGGGCAGCCTGGCGCATTTTACGCGGCATGGGTATGGTATAGTCACGCGGATGGGGGGTATGAATTTTACCGCCACCAACCCATTGAGCAGACCGGGTTGATCCCTGGCGTGCCCGACCAGTACCTTTTTGCTTCCAGGGTTTTTTGCCACCACCAGAAACTTCACCCCGGGTTTTCGTGCTGTGTGTACCCAGGCGGGCATTAGCCATCTGGCGGACGAAAGCCTGGTGCATCAGATCAACGTTTATTGGGGCTTCAAAAATCTGCGCTGGAAGCTCTAGCGTGCGGATTTTCTCACCTTCCATGTTCAAGACATCAACTTCCATAATCTTTTTCTCCACAGTAACGGGGCCAGTGCCGCGATCCGGCTACTGCTTCCGAGTTTCCTTAATTTCCACTACGCTGCCCTTAGCACCGGGAACAGCACCATTCACAGCGATAAGATTCCGTTCCTTATCGATCAAGACGATCTTGAGGTTCTGGGTGGTTATCTGGCGGTTACCCATATGACCAGGTCCGCGCGCACCCTTATAGACCCGACCTGGGGTGGTGGTTGAGCCACGCGAACCTGGAGCTCGCTCGCGGTCGGAAGTGCCATGAGTTTTATGATGACCTTTGAAATGATAGCGCTTGACACCTCCAGCAAAACCCTTACCTTTGCTGGTGCCGATGATATCGACACTGTCACCAGTTGTAAAAACCTGGTCCACATTGATCTGATTCCCTTCGGAGACTTCGGGGTTTTTTACACGGAATTCACGTAAGAAACGCAGAGGGGGGAGGGTGTTACGCTTCAGATGACCAAGTTCGCCACCGGTGAGGGTTTTCGGTCGTACTTCATAAAAACCCAGCTGGACGGCTGAATAGCCATCTTTTCCAGGTAGACGAACCTGTGTAACGTAACACGGCCCAGCTTCGATTAAAGTGACCGGGAGTGCCTGGCCTTCAACGAAAATCTGGGTCATGCCAATTTTCTTTCCAATTAGCCCTTTTAACATCTCGGTTTTCTCCTATCTAATCAATGTTTCGGGACTGTCAGCCTGGGCATGGCTGCATCATCCCTAACCGCAGTGCAGTCAGCAGGTCAACCGTGGAGCATCGGGTTTGTGCGCTCGCGTATAAGACCGCTCTTACACTGCCACCATCGTGAGGCGGGTGTCAATCCTGAGAGCTAACTGTTAACTTCCCAGGGTACACCCGTCAATGAAGGCGGTATTTCTAAATCTTTATTTCGATATCCACACCCGCTGGAAGGTTCAGTCGCATCAGCATATCGATGGTCTTGGAATCTGGGTCCAGGACATCGATCAAGCGGTTATGTGTTCGAATTTCAAAATGCTCGTGTGAATCCTTGTCGATGAATGTCGAGCGCCGAATTGTAAACCTTTCTTTCTTAGTTGGCAAGGGTACAGGACCAACAACTCTTGCACCAGTTCTTTCAGCGGTCTCAACGATGCGTTTCGCAGACTGATCTAAAACGCGGTGGTCATATGCCTTCAAACGAATACGGATTTTTTGTTTAGCCATTTTTCCTATTCCAATGATTTCCTGATCAAGCAATGATCTTGGTGATCACACCTGCGCCGACGGTCAAACCGCCTTCACGGATGGCGAACTTGGAACCTTGCTCCAACGCCACCGGCACGATCAGCTCAACTTCCAGGTTCACATTATCTCCCGGCATCACCATCTCCACCCCTTCGGGCAGCTTGATGTCACCGGTCACATCCATTGTACGGATGTAGAACTGCGGGCGATACCCGGTGAAGAAGGCTTTGTGCCTCCCACCCTCTTCCTTGCGCAGCACGTACACCTCGCTCATAAACTTGGTGTGCGGGGTGATCGAGCCAGGCTTGGCAACCACCTGGCCGCGCTCGACGTCAGTACGCTCGATGCCGCGCAGCAGGATACCGGCATTATCTCCGGCTTGCACCTGCTCCAGCTCTTTGTGGAACATCTCTGTGCCGGTGATTACCGAGCTCATGCTCTTCTCACGCAGCCCAACGATCTCCACGGGTTCACCCTTCTTGGCCACACCACGCTCCACTCTGCCGGTCACCACCGTGCCGCGCCCCTTGATCGAGAACACGTCTTCGATCGGCATCATGAACGGCTTTTCGGTCTCGCGTACAGGCTCGGGGATGTATTCATCCACCACTCGCAGCAGCTCCTTGATGCAGGCGTACTCGGGTGCATCCGGATCGGTGCTGGTGCTCTCCAGGGCTAGCAAAGCACTCCCCCGCACGATCGGGGTCGTGTCTCCAGGGAACTTCTCATCGTTCAGCAGGTCACGCAGCTCCATCTCCACCAGCTCCAGCAGCTCCTCATCGTCCATCATGTCCACCTTGTTCAGGAAGACCACGATGGCGGGAACTTCCACCTGCCGTGCCAGCAGCACGTGCTCTCGCGTCTGCGGCATCGGTCCATCCGGAGCCGCCACCACCAGGATTGCGCCATCCACCTGGGCTGCACCCGTGATCATGTTCTTGATGTAGTCACGGTGACCAGGCATGTCCACGTGCGCATAGTGCCGCTTGGCTGTCTCGTATTCCACGTGGGCAATGTTGATCGTGATGCCGCGCTCTTTCTCCTCGGGTGCGTTATCGATCGTGTAAAACGATCGATACTCTGCCTGCCCAAGGAATGAACAGTATTTCGTGATCGCAGCGGTCAAGGTCGTTTTCCCGTGGTCGATGTGTCCCATCGTACCTACGTTCATGTGCGGCTTTTTTCGCTCAAATTTTTGCTTTGCCATAAACGTTCTCCTTCAGATTAATGAAACAATGATGTTGTTTGATATCTAATCAAGCCAATATTGTCTTTGCCACATTCTCCGATACCTCTGAGTAGTGGTCAAATTCCATCGTAAAAACGCCTCGTCCCTGGGTAGCTGACCTTAGATCGGTGGCGTACCCGAACATTTCAGCTAGGGGGATCATGGCGGTGATCATCTGGGTGTTCCCCGGGCGGATGTCTGTGCCAAGGATATTTCCGCGCCGTGCATTCAGCTGACCCATGATCTCTCCAAGGAATTCATCCGGGACGATCACTTCGACCTTCATGATCGGTTCCTGCAGTACCGGGGCACCCCTGTGAATGCCTTCCTTGAATGCCATCGTAGCCGCCATCTTGAAAGCCATGTCGCTCGAGTCAACCTCGTGGTATGAGCCATCGTACAAGCGGGCTTTGATATCCACCACGGGGTATCCTGCCAAAACGCCGGCTTCAGCGGCTTCCCGGACACCTTTTTCAACCGCACCCCAATATTCCTTGGGGATCACTCCACCAACAATACCGTTTTCGTAAACGATGCCGCTGCCGGGTTCTCCTGGCTGCAGTTCCAACACCACGTGTCCATACTGGCCATGTCCGCCGGTCTGCTTGATGTAGCGGTACTCGGCTTTGAGCACTGGCTGGGTGATGGTCTCACGATAGGCCACCTGGGGTTTACCCACCCGGGCTTGTACCCGGAACTCCCGCAGCATGCGATCGATCAGGATTTCCAGGTGAAGCTCGCCCATGCCAGAGATGATCGTCTGACCCGTTTCTTCATCCACACGCACCCTGAAGGTGGGGTCTTCATCCGAGAGCTTGTGCAATGCCTCTGCCATGCGATCCTGGTCGGCAGCCGTTCGTGGCTCAATCGCGACCGAAATCACTGGTTCAGGGAAGGTGATATTCTCCAGCACAATCTGGTTGGACGCATCGGTGAGGGTGTCACCGGTAAATGAGTCCTTGAGACCAAGCACAGCACCGATATCCCCGGCGAGGATTTCACTGATATCCTCTCGACGGTCAGCGTACATCCGTAAGAGACGACCAATCCGCTCACGCCGGTCCTTGGTTGGATTGAAAACCGTGGATCCCTGGGCGATCTTGCCAGAATACACTCTGATATATGCCAGCCGCCCAACATAGGGGTCTGACACGATTTTAAAGACCAAAGCACTCATCGGGGCGTCATCTTCTGCCGGTCGGGCAACTTCATGACCAGTGTGGGGATGAATGCCAATTACGGGACGTACATCTGCCGGCGAGGGCAGGTAATCTATTACCCCATCTAATAAGGGCTGTACACCTTTGTTTCTTAAAGAGCTCCCGCAGTAGACGGGTGTGATTTTACCGGCGAGTGTTGCTGTGCGTAAGGCGGCTTTTAGATCATCTACTGAAATTTCTTCGCCTTCCAGGTAACGCATGGTCAAAGCATCTTCGGTTTCGGCGATTTGTTCTAGCAGGCGTGACCGCATTTCCTTGACGTATCCGCTCATGTCGGCTGGGATTTCGACCTCAACCGCATCTGTCCCGCTGGTATCATCCCAGATAATTGCCTTCCGGGTGAGCAAATCGACCATACCCTGGAAGCTCCCCTCCACACCGATAGGTACCTGCATTGCGGCAGCATTGGCACCCAGGCGATGCTTCATGCTTTCGATGGAACGCTCGAATGATGCTCCTACACGGTCCATCTTATTGACGAAGCAAATCCGTGGGACCTCGTAACGGTCCGCCTGGCGCCAAACCGTCTCGCTTTGCGGCTCAACCCCTTGAACAGCATCAAAGACGACGATCCCGCCATCCAATACCCTCAACGAGCGTTGGACTTCTGCAGTGAAGTCAATATGCCCGGGGGTATCGATAATATTGATTTGGTAACCTTTCCACTCAGCAGAAACTGCAGCAGAAACGATGGTGATACCTCGTTCACGCTCCTGCTCCATCCAATCAGTGACGGTTGTTCCGTCGTCTACTGATCCAAGGCGATGGGTTTTACCTGTGTAGAATAGGATGCGCTCTGTAGTAGTAGTCTTGCCCGCATCAATATGGGCGATAATGCCAATATTGCGATAAAGCTCGAGGGGATACTGACGGGGCATAAAGAGTTCCTACTACCACTAGTTATATCTCACGAAAAATAATCGAACGCCTATGCCCTGAAGTGGGAGAAGGCACGGTTAGCTTCAGCCATCTTGTGAGTTTCCTCACGCTTGCGGATGGCTGACCCGGTGTTATTGGATGCATCCAAAAGCTCACCGGCTAATTTCTCGGCAAATGATTTTCCTGTGCGTGCCTTTGCTCCCTGCAAGATCCATCTCGAAGCCAAAGCAAAACGACGGTACGGAGGTACTTCCATCGGGATTTGGTAAGTAGCACCACCCACGCGGCGTGGTTTTACTTCCAGGATGGGTGAGACGTTCTTGATTGCCAGCTCAAAGATTTCAAGCGAGCTTCTTTTTGCACGTTCTTCAATCATGTCAAAAGCGTCATACACGATCGTGGTGGCGACACTGCTTTTTCCGTTTCGGACAACGCGATTGATAAAGTTCTGGACGTGCTCGCTGTTAAAGCGGGTATCGCCAGGGATTTCATGTTTTTCGGGTTTACTTCGACGCGACATACCGTTTCTCCGCTGGATTATTCTTTAGGACGCTTGGAGCCGTATTTTGAACGACCTTGCTTACGATTATTCACTCCACCGGTGTCTAACGAGCCGCGTACAATGTGATAACGCACACCAGGCAGGTCTTTCACACGACCACCACGCACCAACACCACGGAGTGTTCCTGCAGCGCATGCCCTTCGCCAGGGATGTAAGCAGTCACTTCGATGCCATTCGTCAGGCGTACGCGGGCGATCTTGCGCAATGCCGAGTTCGGCTTCTTGGGGGTCATGGTCTTAACAACAGTGCAAACGCCTCGCTTTTGGGGGGAGCCTTTGCTCTGGCGGATCCGGTTTTGGTTGTAAAGATTGAGAGTATACAGCAGGGCAGGAGCCTTGCTCTTCTCTTTCTTCGTTTTGCGTCCTCGACGCACTAACTGGTTGATTGTTGGCACCTTCGCCTCCGAGCATAGATACAATAAATTTGATAATTCCATTAAGGGAGGCCATCAATACTATCGATGGCCTCGCCTTACTTGCATTGATATACGATTTCGGTAGGGGTACTACCCACGTATGTTAAAGACGACGAGAAGCGATTTTACCATGCGCTCATATGAGCGTCAAGGATTTTAGAGATGTGGATCCAGGTCCAGCAGGCCAGTTTGCAGCCTGGGTGGACGTGAACGCTCTTCGTCCTTTCCAAATTTAATTACTTCACCCGTATCGGTCACAGCTTCAACAGCCAGCCCCAGGCTTTGGAGTTCCTTCACTAAAACCCGGAAAGAGGCCGGGATACTGGGCTCTTCGATCGCCTCACCCTTGACGATGGCTTCATAGGTCTTTACACGTCCCTGGACGTCATCGGATTTCACGGTGAGCATTTCCTGCAATGTATAAGCGGCACCATATGCTTCGAGTGCCCAAACTTCCATCTCACCGAACCGCTGACCACCGAATTGCGCTTTACCGCCCAAAGGCTGTTGTGATACCAGGCTGTATGGACCCGTCGAACGAGCATGTACTTTATCTTCCACCAGATGGTGGAGTTTGAGCATGGTCATGACGCCCACGGTCACGGGACGATCATACGGATCGCCCGTCTTACCATCGCGCACTACCTGCTTGCCCAGCGTTGGGATGGGGACACCGTTGCTAAGTGAGAACTTTTCAGCCTCACCTGCCAGGTTCTCATCTTTAATTTTGGAAACATTAATCCCGTTCTGGTCGAGCCACTGGCGCAAACAGGTTGCATGAGTATAGATATTCATTTTTTCTTGTTGCGCAGCATCGACGGCTATTCCTTCGGGTGAAATTACCAGGTCGGGATCGTATCCGTATACACGCAACCATTCACGCAGTACCGATCGGCGTGCATAGTAATAATCCGACTTGAACAAGGAGACATCATAACCAAGATCACCTAACCAGTCTTCCAGGTACAGGTTGCGGACTTCATTATCATCTTCATATTGAGTGGCGTCGTGTTCAGTCTGGTTCAGCTGCTCCCAGGCTTTTAACCCGGCTTCCTTCCATGCCTGGTCGATCAACCAGGCACGTGCCAGCTCAGCATCGATTTCATACTCGGTGGCACCATCAAACACGGGTGTGATGGCTCGGAAACCCAGGCGGGTCGAGGCCCAACCCAGGTGAGTCTCGAGCACCTGGCCGAGGTTCATACGTCCAGGGACACCGGTAGGATTAAGGATGATATCGACCGGGGAGCCGTCTTCGAGGAATGGCATATCCTCTTCAGCAACCACGCGCGAAACAACACCTTTATTTCCGTGCCGCCCGGCCATTTTATCGCCGGCGGTGATCTTACGGCGCTGGGCGACGGAAACTCTCACCATCATATCCACACCGGCAGCCAGATCGGTATTGTCTTCACGGGTGAAGACTTTTACATCGACCACCTTACCGCGCTCACCATGTGGCATGCGCAGCGAGGTATCTTTTACATCACGAGATTTCTCCCCAAAAATTGCCCTGAGCAAGCGCTCCTCGGGGGTCAGCTCCTTTTCGCCCTTGGGTGAAATTTTACCCACCAGGATATCATTGGGACCGACTTCAGCACCGATACGGATGATGCCGGTCTCGTCAAGGTCTTTGATCGCATCCTCACCTACATTGGGGATGTCACGTGTGATCTCTTCAGGACCCAGGCGTGTATCACGCGAATTCAACTTCATATTTCTCGATATGAACAGAGGTGAACCGGTCTTCCTGGACAAGGCGCTCAGAGATGACGATCGCATCTTCGAAGTTGGCACCTTCCCAGGATAAGAACGCCACCACCACATTCTGACCCAGCGCCAGCTCTCCGTTCTCTGTCGAAGACGAGTCTGCGATTACCTCGCCTTTATGCACACGTTGCCCTTTGACCACCGCCGGGCGTTGGTCAATGCAGGTGGATTGGTTCGATCGCTGGTATTTTCGCAGCTGGTAGATATGATCTTCTTTTGGATTATGGACGACAATCCTGTTCCCGGTCACAGAAGTGATTTCGCCATCTTCTTCAGCGATAACCACCTGACCCGAGTCCATCGCGGCGTGATATTCCATCCCGGTGGAGACTGCTGGAATGTCAGGATTCAATAATGGCACAGCCTGAGCCTGCATGTTCGAGCCCATCAACGCACGGTTGGCGTCATCGTGCTCGAGGAAAGGGATCAAAGCCGCGCTGATCCCCACAATCTGGTGGGGAGCAACGTCCATGTAATCGATATTATCGGAAGTAGCGAAGATAAAATCAGAATAGTGGCGTGAAGAAATGCTGGTGCGGATAAATTCGTTGAACTCGTTCAACGGTGTGTTTGCCTGGGCGATGACGAAGCGGTCTTCCACATCGGCTGATAAGTATTCAGTCTCATCCGTAACAAATGGCTGGACCAAGACTTCTTTCAGCTTCAGCATCCTGATCTTATCGGCCAAATCCATGGTAATGCGTTCACCACTTTTGGCAATCACCTTGCTGCCATCCCCGTTTTTCACATCTTCGCGCAAAGACCGGCCCACCAGTCGTTCGTCGGTTGGAACCAGTGTTTTCCGCACCCTGCGGTATGGGGTTTCGATAAATCCATACTCATTGACCCGGGCAAATGATGCCAGACGACCGATCAAACCGATGTTCGGTCCTTCAGGTGTCTCAATTGGGCAGATGCGACCATAATGCGAGTGGTGGACGTCACGAACGTCAAAGCCGGCTCGCTCACGGCGCAGACCGCCAGGTCCCAGGGCAGATAACGTGCGTTTATGGCGCAGCTCTGCCAGCGGATTGGTCTGGTCCATGAATTGTGACAACTGGCTCGAGCCAAAAAATTCACGCAGGGCTGCCACGACAGGGCGGATATTGATCAGCGTGATGGGGGTCAGCTGATCTTGATCCCGGATGGACATACGTTCCTTGATCACCCGTTCCATACGGCGCAGACCGATACGCAGCTTGTTTTGGATCAGCTCACCGACTGTCTTTGCACGGCGGTTTCCCAGGTGGTCGATATCATCGGGTGCCTGGGTGCCGTTGTTGATCATGATCATGCGGCGTACCAGGCGCAGGATGTCCCACTTGGTGATCATGCGGTGGCTGATGGGCACACGGTCATGTAAGTCGAGCTTCTGGTTGAGCTTGTAACGACCCACCCGCTCGAGGTCGTAATGGCGCTGGTCAAACAGCTGTTCTTGCAGGAAACCACGAGCATTATCCAGCGTCGCCGGGTCACCCGGGCGCATGCGTTTGAAAAACTCCAATAAAGCGGCTTCGGCAATCGTCTGGTTATTGTTTAGGTCCCACTGGGGTTCCTGGGCAAACGAAGAAGGGATGAACATGCGGTCAGGATTATTATCCACATCCTGGAACAAGGATAAAAGTTCCTCGTCCGTTCCGGTGTTGAGGGGTGAATCGGGCAGACCATCGTTCACCGCTGCCAGGGCACGCAAAAAGATGGTGATGGGCACGGTGCGCTTACGGTTAAAGCGCAAGGTGAGGTAATCACTCTTACGGGTTTCGAACTCCATCCAGGCACCGCGGTCTGGGATAAGCTTGGCGACTGCCAGCAAGCGACCAGTAGCACGGTCAACCGGAGCTTCGAAGTACACACCAGGTGAGCGGATGAGTTGGGAAACCACCACGCGTTCAGTACCGTTGACGATGAAAGTGCCTTTTTCGGTCATTTCGGGGAAGTCACCCAGGAAGATATCTTGCTGGATCGGCTGCTGGACTTCGGGACCTGCTAACAGAACCGACACATATAGCGGACTGGCATAAGTAAGGTCCCGCTCGACGCATTCTTCGAGCGAGTGTTTTGGTTCACCGAACTTATAGGTTAGCTTCCATTGGTCAGATTCAGGCGTCCGGGAAGGGAAGTATAGTTTCATTCCCTTGTTGTACGATTCAATCGGTGATATTTCGTGGAAGAGATCAGCCAAACCTTCTGTTTTTAACCGCTTAAAGGATTCGAGCTGGACTTCGATCAAGTCCGGCAGCTCCAAATCGATATTGATCCGAGCGTAGGACTTGCTTGGCAGGTTTGATGCCATAATTCTCTCCTAACTTAGCATTTTTTCGCTGAATTGATACGATTGTGGTTAACAAATAAAACGTGATGAGGTAGTTTTCATCACGCTGTAAAATTTTTATATCCCTAAGTCATTGTCCATTATCGTTTTCGAGTTACGCAAGGCGAACAAGCAAACGAGTATTATATCATGCCTTTGAATAAGGTCAAGATTGGGGGATTAGGATTGTATTAACCTTTGGAAGGTTTATTGGCGCATTCTGTACACAAGACCATCTTATACTGATAGAATTCTAGCATGGATAATGATGAGGGAAAGTATACTTCCGGATTTGTAGCGGTGATGGGTCGACCTAACGTGGGGAAATCGACATTGATCAATGCCCTGATCGGGCAAAAAGTGGCAGCAGTTTCTCCCCGACCGCAAACCACGCGGCGGCGGCAGGAGGGCATCTTAACCACCAGCGAGTATCAAATCATATTCATCGACACGCCCGGAGTGCACAAGCCGCACACGAAGCTGGGCGAAAGTATGAACCTGGAAGCCCGCTCAGCCTTGGAACACTGTGATTTGGTGTTATTCATGGTGGATGCCAGCCAGATGCCAACCGATGAGGACAAGCAGCTTGGAAGTATTCTCAGTGCGCAGGTGAAACCCGAAAGGGTCCTGCTTGTGCTCAACAAAATTGACCTGGTCCAACCGAACAACGTCAGTCAGATTGAGAATGCTTACCGTGAGCTGACCCCCCGGAGCAGCGCGATGGCAATCTCTGCCACGCGTGGAGATAACCGAGCCGAACTTTTACAAAAGATCATCGCTGCCATGCCAGCTGGCGAACAATTTTACCCCGAAGAACAGGTGACTGACCTGTTTGAACGGGAAATCACAGCCGATTTAATCCGGGAAGCCTGCCTGAACAACCTGCGTTATGAAGTTCCGCATGGTATCGTTGTCAGGATCGACGAATATACCGAGCGCAATGAGCATGGAGTGTATATCGAGGCGACCATCTTCGTGGAGCGTAAATCGCACAAAGGCATTGTGATTGGTCAGAGTGGCCAGATGCTCAAGAAGATCGGGATGGCTGCCCGTAAAGAAATCGAAGCAATGAACGGGAAAAGTGTTTTTCTTCAGTTGCGGGTGAAAGTGCGCAAAAACTGGCGTGATGACGAAAAGATGGTCAAGCAGATGTTCAATCCATGATCTAGGAGGGATAGTATGGCTTATTTCCCCATCATTATCGTAATCATTTTCGCTATATTAGATTGGATCGCGGTCGAAAAGAACTGGAAGATTGTGGAATATGTGACCAAACCAGCCACCATGCTGGCGCTGTTGTGGTTAATCTGGCAAAGCGCCGGTTTTACCGGTCCCATGCTGTGGTTTACCGTGGGCGTCATTTTTTGCCTGGCAGGGGATATCTTCCTGATGCTCCCAGGCGACATGTTCATCTTCGGTTTGCTGGCATTTCTCGCCGGGCAGGCGTGTTATGTGGTTGGGTTTAATAGCAGTGCGCCATTTCTAAACCTGTGGGGTGTATTCCTGGTGATCATGCTGGGGATTTACATCGGTTGGCTCTATCCGATAATCGCCAGGAGCCTGGTCGAAAAGGGCAAAGTGAAGTTAAAAATCCCTGTACTGATTTACTCTATTGTGATCAGCCTGATGGTGTACTCTGCCCTGATGACCTGGACACGCCCCGGATGGTTCGTGGTGTCGGCTCTCTTTGCCAGCATTGGCGCGATCTTCTTTTATGTTTCCGATTCGATCCTGGCTTGGGACCGCTTTGTGAAACCAATCTCGCATGGTAGATTGGTGAATATGATCTTTTATCACCTGGGACAAATAGGCATCGTCCTGGGTGCGATCCTGTATGCGGGATTGAAGTAACATTTTCTATTCATCCCCCGTAGTTGCTAAATAGTTGATGAATAATATTTGTAGACGTGCAGGGGAGGGATTTGAAATGTGGCACATGGGATTCCTCCCCTGCGCATTTACGGAATTTTCACAATAGGCAATTGAGGTCATTCGAATTTTCCAGATAGGATTTATCAGCCCTCGGGTAAAAATGACTACCATTATATGATATGAAATGCTTTTGTTAAACGGAGAGTAGTTATCATTCTCCTGCCCCTTACCTGCTTGGTATGGTGGAAAAAGGCAATTGGCTAAATCATTAAACACAAGAAGCTGTGGTGATGTACGCCACAGCTTCTTGTTAAATTTCTGCTGGATAAACGGATCAGCTTATACGGCGGGAGGAAGTACGTCTCCACTGCTCGCCGGAGGTACGGTCAGGCTACGCACGTAAGGCTTGCGCCCGAACTGGGTCAACAGCACAGCACCCAGACCAACAAGGCTGACCAAAATCTTCGGAATCCAGCCCACACAGGGGATGATCCCGTCCAGACCGTTCAAGATCGCCATCAATACCAGCGTGCCCAACCCTGCGGCGAAGGCAGGGTGCCAATCGCGTTTTACCGCTAGGCTGATCCGCTTGCCTATTTCGAGCCCCAGCGCGATTAACCCGAATGCCCAGGCGGCGATTAAGACCATAGTAACAATGAAAGCTACCGGGATCAAGCAGATCGTGATCGTCAGAAGAGCGATGATGATGGGCCCGATAATGATCGTCAGGATACCCAACCCACCCGATAAGAGCGGTTGAGAGAGAGCTGTCTCGGAGGCGCGGTTTAGATGAGTGGGGAGGAACATCGCCACTAACATGGCAAACAGCGCCCATACGATTACACCCAGGAAGTAACTTCCTAACCGGTAGACAGGGGTAACTGTATTTTCGAACATGGGGATGCGCGCTCCACTGGGAAAAACGAAGTAAGGGGCGTTGGTGGTAGTGTTCACCGAGCCCGAAATTTTTGCGCCAGGGGCTTGGTTAAGTACTGTACCGGCATAGTTTAGATTGCCACTTAATTTGAATGTGTCCGTCAGGGTGACCGAACCCCCCAACACAGTCAGGTTCCCGTTGATTGTACCGGCTGCCTGAGCGCTGCCGCCAATAAGGAGCACATTCCCGTTGATGGTTGAACCTTCCATCAGGTTCACGCTTCCACCCACCACAAATAGATCCGTGTTTAGAGTTTGACCCGTCCCCAACGTGTAGCTGTTTCCGATGACGACATCCTTAGGCGAAGCTGCCAATGCCGTAACCGGAAATACCGCTAATATTAGAGCGGCTAATACAATTGCTGAGAATAACTTCTTATTTAGTTGTTTCATACTACCCTCCAGGATAAACTGAATTTTTTATATGCGAGCAGCCATAGCACGCTCATAAAACTAACCATACCTACAAGAAAGAACATTGCGATGAATGTAAAAAATGGGGTTGACCAGGTAAACGAGCCCGTGATGTTCTGCAGCAGGTAATAAACAGAGATTACGCTGACCAGGCGATCGAACCACACCATCATATAAGGACCGGGAGCCTGGATGAGCTGCCACACCTGAGAGACCAGCATGCCGAGCAGGATGATTGCGAGTAAAGCCATAGCACCGATGGTAAGCCAGCTGGTCCGTAGCTGTTGTGCGGCCTGATATTCGACCAGGCGGGACTGAAATCGCTGGGTGAATCCCGCTGCAGGACTAACCTCGACTGAATTTTGGAAGTGTAGATCCAATTCCTTCCAGGATGATTTGATTTGACTGCACGACTCACATGTGGCAAGGTGCTCCTGTAGTGATTGTTTTTGCTCAGCTGTTAGCTGCTCATCGGAGACTAGCCAGTTTCTAAAAGGCTGATGATCCATGGGGGCTCCTTTCCGGCATAAAAATATTTCCCTTCTGATTTGACCAGGATTCTGCCAGGGTCAGCCTGGCGCGATGGAGCCTGCTTTTCACTGCACTGGGGGTGAGTGAAAGGCTTTTTGCAATCTCTTCGTAAGAAAAATCATACCAATAGTACATAACTACCGCAGCCCGGTCGTGTGGGTTGAGGGTTTTTAATAATGCTTGCACACGACCCTGGTCCTCCTTGAGGCAATAAGCAGCTTCCGGTCCCGGCAAGCTGTCGGGCGGGTCAAGATATGGGGTTGTGTCCATCGATAGAACGACCATACGTCGCTTGCGTAATTGGTCGATACAAAGGTGGGCGGCAATGGATAAAAGCCAGGTTGAAAAAGGACGGTCCGCATAATAATGTTTTATATTTTTGTATACTCGCAAGAAAGTTTCTTGTGATGCATCCTCTGCTTCTTCTGGATCTCCCAACATCCGATAACACAGGTTATACACTGGTCTCTGATAGGTCTCAACCAGCTGGGTGAACGCTTCCTGTTTTCCTTGATGAACCTGGTTGAGAACTGCAGGCTCGAGGTTATTCACGTTGTGCTCCTGTATGGTTATCTAATCCTGTATACGCAATAGAGAATAATTTGTTGCGCGGTTTCAGGTTGAAATAAAAATCAACCTATAAGTAAACCATCACCATAATTATGGGCACTGATAATATCTTAGGATTCCCGGCTCAAACTTTACGCCTCCGGAAACCTTCGCCTAAAACTTCATGAGCCTGACCGATGACGATAAAAGCGTCTGGATCGGCTTCGAGCACCAGGCTTTTAAGCACGCTGACCTCGGAACGGGTGATAACACAGTAAAGCATCGAGCGCTTTGTTCCGGTATATACCCCGGTCGCATCCATGGAAGTTACCCCGCGTTCCAAATCGGTGAGGATCGATTGCGAAACCAGGTCTGGTTGTGCGGTGATGATGAATGCAGTCCTGACGACATTGGGACCTTCCGTGGTCACTTCTGCAGCAATCCCGCTGATAAACAGCATGATGATCGCATATAAGGCATTCGTCCAGGAATAGGTGAGCCCGCCTAGAAGCATGATCAAGGAATCGGTGATCAGGTAGCTCTGAGAGAGGGGTATACTGCGCCAATTGTTGATGATGCGCACCAGGATATCCGTGCCGCCACTGGTGCCATGCCCTCGGTATACCAGACCATATCCAATGCCGCTGATCACCCCGCCATAAAGTGTATTGAGCACCAGGTCGGTGGATAAACCTTCAGCAGGTAAGAATAGCACTAGAAAGTCGGTAAAAAAGGCAATCACCACCACAGCGTATGCGGTACGGATGGCAAATCGCCGTCCACCCAGGTGATGCCACCCAAGCAGCAGCAAGGGTATATTCCCGAGCAAGATCATCACCCCGATGGGGAAACCGGTGTAAAAGTTGATCAGCTGGGCCAACCCTCCGATGCCTCCGTTGACCAGGTGCCCCGGAACCAGGAACAGGCGGATTGCCAGCGCCTGCATGATGGCTCCGACTGTGATCAGAATGTAATCACCGGCAGTTGTCCAGGAGACACGACCAAACCAGGGTTTCAGCTTGGCATTCATTCCAGGAGTTTGGCGTTTGCCAGGGCTTCAATCACCCCAACCACTGCGGAATTATCCAGCTCGCCCATCTGCAGCTCGAGCATCGCATTGAAGAGCTGGGCATCGACAGCTGCAGAGGGCAGCGGGATGCCATACTCGCGAGCTGTTTCTATGATGATGTTCAAGTCTTTTGCTTGCATATGGGCTTTGAAACCAGGGCTGCGGTTACCGGAAAAAAGGCGTGGCGGCTTGACGTCCAGGGTCCAGCACTGAGCCGCTCCTCCCTTGATTGCCTCGACCACTTTCTGGGGGTCGGCACCGGCTTTTTTTGCGAATATCAGCAGCTCACCCATCGCCACCATTTGAGCCGCGACCATGATCTGGTTGGCAGCTTTGGCGATCTGCCCGGCACCAGCTTCACCCACATGGGTGACCGATTTTCCCATGGCAGCGAAAACGGGTCGCACAGCCTCAACCGCTCTGGCGGACCCTCCGACCATGATGGTCAGCGTGCCCTGGCGGGCACCGATATCGCCTCCGCTGACTGGTGCGTCCAGGCACTCGACACCCTTTTCAAATAACCTCGTGGCTATAAAACGGGCTGTAGCAGGCTTGATGGTGGAATTATCAACATAGATCAAACCGGGATGGGCGCCGTGGATGATGCCATTTTCACCCAGGGCAACCAGCTCAACGTCGGGTGAATCGGGCAGGTTGGTGAAAATGATGTCCACCCTGGCAGCCATATCGGCAGGTGACTCAGCCCTTGTGGCTCCTTCCCTGACCAGCTCATCCACCGCCGATTGGCTGCGGTTATGTACGATAAGGGGAAACCCGGCCTTGAGGATATTCCTGGCGATGGATTTTCCCATCAAGCCCAGGCCGATATAACCAATTTTCAGGGACGGCGACATAACGCTCCTTTATTTTTATCGTTTACGGAAATTTATTCATTACCGGACCAGTCTCAGTGTCTTTTATTTCCCAGCCCAGTTTATTGATCTTTTGCCGCAAATCGTCTGCCAGCTTCCAATTATTAGTCTTGCGAGCTTCCTGGCGCGCCCGAATCAGCAAGGAGACTTCTTCCGGCAGAGGTTGGACTGCCTCCTGGTTCAGCGCATACCTTTCTTCGAGCGCTTGCTGCCAGATGGTGGGTGGAATGGAGGCTTGCGGGTGGAAGATGTGAAAGGGTCCCAATTCATGGATGGGAAATACTTGACCATCTGTATATTGCCGGAAGTGTTCCTGGCGTTGTTCGCCAAGTTTCACCAATTCTTCCTCAGATCCGACCGAAAGAGATTCTGCTGTCTCGCTGATAGACCCATTCAATGAGGATTCGTCACCGCTGCTTAATATGGTGACCTTGCCCAGACCTCTTACCCGGCATTCACACCTGCTAGGGTCCATGATCAGGGCAGTCTTTTCATCCAACCCTACGATGGTCACCTCATCAGGGAGCATCTCGACCAGGCGAATGAATCGTTCTTGGCCCATAAAACACCGGCTGGTATCTAATTCCGCCCTGCCTTCATTGTTGTTCCAATGGGGGATAAAAACGAGCTTTAATCCGTAAAATTTGAATAAATCGAGACCTTCGATCCAGTGCAGCTCTTCGCCAACTTTATAGATTTCATATACTGGGAGGCTGTAAGCACCAAAAGCGATGGTCGCTGCGCTGGCAAGCGCAAGGTCTGCTCCCAGGCTGTGGCGGGCAAGCAGGTAATACCATGCCAGGCTGTAGCGTAATTGTCGCACCGCATAGGATGGGCTACCCGGACCCATAAAGATCAGGTCGGAGTTGAGCAGTGGAGCCACGATAGATGGGTTATCCGGGCTGAATTCCAGGCCGCGTTTACGGGCAGGGACGATTTCCACCTGGGGGGAATAGTTCTGCAGCCGGTGGGTAAAGAAATCTCCAACCCGGCTGATCACCTGGGGAGAATTTAGCTCGAATCCAGCCGGGGTCTCTAACAGTGCCACGCGTGGCGAAGGTGGAAGCGACCGAAAAATTTCCTCGAAAATCTTACGTCCGGAGGATGATGTCTCACCGGAGCCAAAGAGGACAATCAATCCGGGTTGCGGGTGCAGTGCCTCATCCATCGCATTATTCATCGGATGTCTCAGACCAAAGACGAGTGTTTCTAGAGAATATGCGGATCAAGTTATTTTCCCTGGTACATGCTGCGGATGTTTGGTACCAGGTACTCCTCGAAGGAACGTTTCACATCATAATCGGGCTGCCAGTTCCAATTCCTGCGCGCCGCGCTGTCATCCAGGTCTGCTGGCCAAGAATCGACAATCGCCTGCCGTTTTATATCCGGTTCAAAGCTGATCTCGGCACCCGGAAAGGACTTTTGTACCCAATCGCGGAACTCCACGGCAGATAAGCTGAAGCTGGACACATTGTAGACAGAATGCTTAACCACTGCTTTCGGCGCATTAGTCAGCATCAGGAGTGACTTTACCGCATCGGGCATCACCATGAAGGGAATACGCACATCTTCACGCACGAAACAGGCGTAAGGTTTCTTTTGTGCCGCGTAATGCAGCATCTCCGGACCATAGTCGCTGGTGCCCCCGCTGGGGACGGTATAGGCGCTGATCAACCCAGGGAAGCGCAAGCAGCGGAAGTCAAGCATCACGGGCAGGTCAGCTGCCAGCTGGCGGTAATACTTGCTGTAGTAAATCCCCAGTTGCTCGCAATAAAGCTTATTGCAGCCATACATGGTGCGGGGATTATTCCATTCCCATTCGCGCACCCGGGTATAAGCTGCCTTGGTATCCAGGTCGGGTAACCCGTAAGCTGCAATCGAGCTGGGGAAAATGAACTTTACTGGCTCATCGCGCCACTCTGACTGCTCAGCTGCCAGGTTCAATAATCCCAATGTGCCCTCCACATTCACCTTATGTGCCAGCTCGGGTGTAAATTCACTGCGGGTGGATAGCAGCGCCGCCAGATGGTAGATCGTATCGATTTCATATTCACTCACCAGGCGTGAAAGTAATGCTTTATCCATGATATCCCCCTGGAAAGCGGTTACCATGCTGTGAATATCATCGGGCACGGGGGCAATATCGAGAGCAAGAATGGACATTTCAGTTTGCTTGACCAGACTTTTTACCAGAGCCTGGCCAATTTCACCTGAAACACCAGTGACGAGGATGACTTTTTTGCGCATGACGACTCCTTGGTGAAGCGTATTGGGATAGGGTTGCTGCAACGGGTTGGTATGTGCTAGAATGAACACACTAATTGTACAACAGCTTCGGGATTATTCCCTCGGATTTTTAATTCCAATGACCAGAATTTCATCCATTCCACAGCGCAAGGTTTACATAAATCAATGAAAAGCATTCTGATGATCTGCTTTTTAGGAATCTTGTGCTCCGCCTGCGCGACAGCCCCAACGGTGATCGCAACACCGACTGCCACCCTGATCCTTACCACGCCGACGGTCACACCAACGGTCGTATGGTTCCCACCCACCGCAACACCAACCGCCTTTCCGACTCCGGTCGTCACCCCCACAGCAGATATGCGTCCGAGTACCGGCAAAGTCCTGCTGGAAGACGATTTTACCGACCCAACTGCATGGACGCTCAGCCAATCCGATCTTGGCAGCGTTGCCCTGGGTAAGAATGAGCTGACGATCGCGATCGGTGAGACGCCTGCATTTTTATACAGCGTGCGCGAAGCACCCATCTTCACCGATTTTTATCTCGAGATCACCGCCGAACCCAACTTATGCCGTGACCTGGATGAATATGGAGTACTGATCAGAGTATCGCCAAATGTGGATTATTACCGCTTTTCGTTGTCCTGTAATGGGCAGGTGCGGCTTGACCGGGTGATGGGTGGTCAAGCTTCCTCCCCTCAGCCGTGGATGATGAGCGGAGCGGTGCCACCCGGGGCACCCAGTTCCTCTCTCATCGGAATATCCGCTCATGGCAGCACATTTGATTTTTTCGTCAACGGACAGTACCAATTCACCATCAATGACCCCTCGCTTACAACGGGAGGGGTGGGTGTCTTTGCCCGCTCCACCACCAACATGGCAGTAACGGTCAATTTCTCAGACCTGGTCGTGTATGAATTGAACCCCTAGCCAGATATCATCGCCTGACTATCTTTCTGATATGACCAAACGCAGCATCAACAATAAGCTCAATAATCTATCCCCCAAGGAATGGCTTAAGTTCCAGAAATCCTGGTTTGTGCATAACCCACCACCGCGCCAAAAGAACGTACTGCGCCATCCGGCAAAATTCCCTGAGACTCTGGCAATGGAGTTCGTTACATTCTTCACCAAGCCGGATGAGGTGGTTTTTGACCCCATGGCGGGCACTGGGAGCACCCTTGTAGCTGCGTTACGCACAGGCCGTCGTAGTTATGGCATCGAATTGAATTCTGCGTATGCCGAGATTGCCCGGCAGGTGATTATTGATGAGAAGCAAAGTTTGGAGCCTGCTGAGGCAGAACTGGTTTGTTCGCTGTTCACCGGGGATGCCGCCAATACTGCAGAAATTTTATCCGCGCACGCTATCCCACCGGTCGATTATATGGTCACCTCGCCGCCATACTGGGATATGCTTCATGCGCGTGGGGCTGCCACGCAAAAGAATAGACGGGCGACAGAAGATTTGGACGTGTTCTATTCGGATGATCCCAACGACCTGGGAAATATCACGGATTACGAGCAGTTTGTTGAGCGGCTCACCAATATTTATGTAGGTATGCAGCCCATCTTCCGCCCAGGGGCATACCTGACCATCATCGTCAAGAATATCAAGAAGGGCGGCAAAATATATCCCCTGGCATGGGATCTGGCAGCGCGGCTTGGAGCCACATACACCCTTAAGGATGAAAAAATATGGTGCCAGGATAACCAGCGTTTATCGCCCTATGGGATGGGCAATGCCTGGGTGAGCAATACCTTCCACCATTACTGTTTACAGTTCCGCAACGAGTGATAAATATCCAGCCTAAACCCTTCTATTTTTCAGGATTTTGTGTACAATTGTTCTGTAAAGCCCAGTGAGTGATCTCTAGGCTTTGGCCCGGATGGCGTTCATCCGGAACTATACTCAACCCGCTCACTGTAACGAAAGGAGTCCCACATGTCTTACCACACGATCATACTGGTTGGAAATCTCGGCAGAGACCCTGAGATGCGTTATACGCCTTCAGGTCAGGCAGTCACTAATTTTTCAGTGGCTGTCAATGATAACTTCACCAGCAGCAACGGCGAAAAAGTTGAGCGTACCATTTGGGTGAGGGTTTCCACCTGGGGGAAACAGGCAGAAATCTGTAACCAATATCTCAAAAAAGGCAGAAAAGTGCTCGTCGAAGGGCGCCTGGTAACCGACCCAGCCACAGGCGGACCACGCATCTGGGAGCGCCAGGATGGTACCAAAAGCGCTTCGTTCGAGGTCAGCGCCCAAACGGTGCGCTTCCTGTCTCAACGGGGTGATGATGACGGTGGTGCCGTGCCTCCTGGTGAAGCCGCTGGTCAGGCTGATGAGGGTGGCGACATCCCGTTCTAATTCATATTCAACAAGGTGCGGAGCTGCACTCCGCACCTTGATTAATTAAATAAAACGATGTAAGCTGAACAGAGGATAAACCCATATGTCAAATCCTGCTCAGAACCGTCCTGCAGCTCCACCGCCACCGGCATTGGAAGTACCGGCTGACTTGAAGACCGAATATGCCAATGTGGTACGCATAGCGCATTCGCCCTCGGAGCTGGTGTTCGATTTCGCCCACTTGCTGCCAGGCCTTATGCCGGCGAGGGTATGCACGCGTGTAGTTATGTCTCCATTAGGCGCCAAACTGCTGCAGAGAGCATTGGCAGAAAACCTGGCAAAATACGAAGCTACATTCGGTGAGATCAAAATCCCGGGTGAAAATTCGCTGGCAGATTTCCTGTTCCACCCGCCTGCACCTCCGAAAGAGTGAAGATTATGCCCGAGAAATTAGAAGATATCGCCGAGAAAATCCACCAATCCTTCGAGATGTGCACCACTGAACGCGACCGGGCACTTACCCAGGCGCGCACCCTCACACGCCATTGCGCCAATGCCATCCGGGCAGTTCACCGCGATGAGCATGATCTGGCTCTTGAGCATCTGGGGGAAGCCCGCCAGCTGGTGCAATCTTTGCGGGATAACTTGCAGGGATTACCTGACCTGTTCTACGCTGGCTACACCCAGGATGCGTTAAAAGAATATGCTGAGGCAGCCCTGGTGTATGCCTTGATTAACGACAACAGCTTTCCAGCTCCTGAGGATTTGATGCTGGAGCCGGCTACCTACCTGCAGGGGTTGGCAGAGGCAGTCGGTGAGTTGCGTAGGCGTGTGCTTGACTCGCTGCTCAAAGATAAACCATCAGAGGCTGAACGCCTGTTGGGTGAGATGGATGATATCTACGCCATCCTGGTGACCATGGATTATCCGGATGCGATTACCGGTGGTTTGAGGCGCCTGACTGATGTAGCCCGCGGCATTATTGAGCGCACACGAGGCGACCTGACGCTCAGTTTACGCCAGGAACGACTGGAAAACAGCATTCGCGAATTGGAAAACCGATTGGATGGTTTCAGCCAGTAAGAATGAAAATCATCCGGGCTTCAGAGATAGGCACGTACCTGTTCTGTAACCGCGCCTGGTGGTACCAACAACAGGGGATTGAGCCTGAAAATAAAGCCGAGCTGGCCGCAGGCTTGGAAATCCATGAAAAACACTCCCGCGCAGTGTTATCAGCCAGCTGCCTGCAGGTGGTGGCATACGCCTTCGTGCTCCTGGCTGTTTTGACAACCATTGTCTGGGTCATGCGGGAAGTGTTGTAGGCTTCGGAGGGCTAAAAGCGGGTTAATGTTCGAATTGTACCTTGCAGTTCTTCTGGTTGTTCTCGCAATTATCTTCTTCGTGCTGGCATCCCGACAGAGACAGAAAGCTGGTATTCCTGCGGGTAGAGTCATCTATACCGACGCCAGCCAGTGGGGCAAGGTTGAAAAACCATTATATGATCCTGTGCTGCGGATAACCGGAAAACCAGATTACCTGGTTAAGCAGGTGACCAGGTTATCCCGGTGGAGGTTAAATCTCGCCGTGCACCCCGGGCGCCGCAGGATTCTCATATCTACCAGCTGGCAGCTTACTGCTTGCTGGTACAGCATGAATTTGGAACGCGTCCCACCTATGGGATCCTCCATTACTCTGACAAAACCTTTGCCATCGATTTCACTGCCGAACTGGAAGCCTCTATCCTGGCGGTCATCCATGAAATTCAGTCACGTAGTGCCCGCTCGCGCGTCGACCGTTCGCACGAAGATGGAAGGCGCTGCGAGGGTTGCGGGTATCGATCCGTCTGCGATCAATCTCTCAGGATATAATTAAGCCATGACAGATGAAGCGAATAAACCTATTCAACGGATAGCAATTGTTGGTGCCCAAAACCTGCCGGACACTGAAAAGGAGTCGGTTGCCATCGCGGCATTCCTGAACTCCCGCGGCATCGAGACCCAACATGGTTTTCTTTACGATGAAGCGATTTACCGGCGGGTTAAGCAAGGCGAATTTGACCTGCTGATTGCCCTGGGTGGTGATGGCACGATGCTGCGCGCCGGTCACCTGGGAGGTCCCTCCGGTGTGCCCATCCTGGGGATCAACCTGGGTCGCTTCGGATTTTTAACCGAGATTGCCCAGGACCAATGGGCTGAATTCCTGCCGCGTATGATCGCCGGTGAATACTGGCTGGAAAAACGGATGATGCTGTGCGGTGAGCAGTGGCGGGCTGATTCTTTGTTGGGTAAATGGGATGTGTTGAACGAAGTAGTGGTCAGCCGCGGTCAGATCATCCGCCCGGTGCATGTTACCGCCAGTGTGGACGGCAGGTTTCTCACCACTTACGTGGCAGACGCACTGATCGCCGCCACACCCACAGGTTCGACCGCCTACGCCCTGGCTGCTGGAGGCCCCATCCTGCCGCCCGAGCTGCGCAATATATTATTGGTACCGGTTGCCCCACACCTTTCGCTGGACCGGGCAATCGTTCTGGCGGAGGGCTCATCGGTGAACATCACCGTCGATGTTGACCACCAGGCAGTATTCAGTATCGATGGGCAGGTACCTATCGGACTGACCAACGATGATCGCGTCTATGTATACGCCTCACCACATGTAGTAAAATTCATCCGTTTTCAAGACCCGGGATATTTTTATCGCAACCTGACTCCCCATATGAGTCAAAATCCTTCTACCGGGAACCATCGATAGAGGTAAAAAATGACCGACGCTTCACCGAAGATGTATTGTGCCAACCACCCAACAGTCGAAACAACCTTGCGCTGCAACCGGTGCGAAAAACCGATCTGCACGAAATGTGCTGTGCTCACTCCAACCGGATACCGTTGCAAGGAATGCATCAAAGAGTTGCAGAAAGTGTTCGACACTTCTTTGTGGTATGACTATCCGCTTACTTTTATCATTGTCGCAGTGCTGGCATACCTGGGTAGTTTGATTGGTGGCTGGGTAGCCATTCGATTTGGGTTTTATATCATCATCCTAACTTTATTCCTCGCTCCTGCACTCGGGGGTCTGATCGCTGCCGCCGTTCGTTTGGTTACCAGCAAACGGCGATCTAAAAATTTGTTTATTCTGGCAGTCATCGCGGCTGTGGTAGGGTGCATCCCGGTCGCCTTGGGCCTGGTACAGTTTTTTTCCTTGTTTGAATTCATTTACCTGGTCATGTATATCGTATTGATGACCTCGACCCTGTATTACCGTTTATCTGGCATCAGAATTGGATAGGTATGCTTAGTGAGCTGCACATCGAAAACTTTGCCATCATCAGCCAGCTGGAGCTTCAATTTAACCGTGGGCTGAATATATTCACCGGTGAGACGGGGGCAGGTAAGTCAATCATTATCGATGCTGTCGAAGCCATCCTGGGAAGTCGGGCCGATGCCACACTTGTCAGGGCTGGAGCAGAAAAGGCCCTGGTGGAAGCAAGTTTCGATATCTCGGATGAGTTAAGCCAGCCCGTCAGGCTAATCCTCGAGCGAGAGGCCTTGCTGGACGGGGACGGACGTCTCACCCTAGGGCGAGAGATCAGGAATAGCGGTCGTAGCATTGCCAGGGTGAACGGGCGGAACGTCAGCAATCACATTCTTAGTGAGCTGAGTGAATACCTGGTCGATGTGCACGGTCAGTCGGAACATTTATCCTTGTTACACGTCCGCCAGCATCTGGGATTGTTGGATAGCTATGCCCATATCGAACGGGAGCTGGCAGAATACCAGGATACTTATCACACCCTGTTTCAGCTGCGTAAACAGCTGGCTGAGCTGCGCAAGGCTGAAGGGGAGGCTGCCAGGCAGATTGATATCCTTACCTACCAGATCAATGAGATCGAAGCAGCTCATTTACATGTGGATGAAGAAGATGAGCTCCGTGCTGAGCGCACACGCCTGGCAAATTCCGAGGGGATTGCTTCACTGGCACAGGAAGCCATCCAGCTCCTGGATGAGGGTACGCCAGAATCACCCGCGGTTTCCGACCTTATTGGGCAAGTGACCAGCCTGCTCAACAGCCTCAGCCGCCTTGACTCCCAGCAGGAAAAACTGGCTGATCGCAGCCAAAGTGCTTTAGAAGAGCTGACCGACCTGGCATCAGTCCTGCGCGATTACCTTGAATTGGTTGAGTTCAATCCACAGCGCCTCGACCAGGTGGAAGACCGTCTGAATTTAATCCAAACCATGAAGAGAAAATATGGCGAAGATATTCCAGAAGTATTGCACTTCGCCGAGCAGGCAAAAACACAGCTCGATTCAATCACGCACGTCGCTGAGCGTATTACGAAGCTCGAGCAGGCTGAAGGCGAGTTGTTGATAAAGCTGGGAAAAATTGGCGAATTCCTCAGTTTACGCCGTCGGGAGGCAGCCATAAAACTGGAAACAGCGCTTGAAACCGAGCTGATGGACTTGAGCATGGCCGGAGCGAAGTTCAAGGTGGATTTTGCCCAGCGTCCGTCCGATCAGGGCGTTCAATTGAGTGATGGGCGCCAGGTAGCCTTTGATGCTAATGGCTTGGAACACGTGGAATTCCTTGTTGCTCCCAACCCTGGCGAGGGATTGAAACCCCTGGTCAAGATCGCCTCAGGCGGGGAAACTTCACGCCTGATGCTGGCAATCAAAAACGTCCTGGCCCAGGCAGACAAGGTGCCCACCTTGATCTTCGATGAGATCGACCAGGGGATTGGTGGGCGGGTCGGCTCTGTCGTAGGGCGAAAGCTGTGGGAATTGGCACGCCGGCATCAGGTCTTGTGCGTCACCCACTTGCCCCAATTGGCTGCCTTTGGCGACCAGCACCTGAGAGTATTAAAGCAGATCAAGGATGGCAGGACGGAAACCCAGGTTGTAGCCCTCGCCAGCGAAGATCGGTTGATCGAGCTGGCGCAGATGATGGGTGAAGTGACCGATGGCACTCGCCAATCAGCCAGAGAGCTGCTCGACTCAGTCAGCCAGGCAGTGAAACAGGGATCCAGGTAAGTCTGGACAATACTTCCATTCTTTAGGTCCTTCTATAGCAGGGATTTACCAGGTCAAACCATGCATAGTGTTTCTCAAACGCTCAGGCTACGCCGGAACCGGCAGGCAAGGGAGCTCCGCATCCCGTGGTTAAAGTTGGGGCTGGTCGGTGCATTGCTGCTTAGCCTGGGGGCGGTTGCGATCAGCATGCTGGGCATCTGGTATTACGTCGACCTGACCCATAATCTTCCATCGATTGCCATTCTGCCTGCGTTCCTCGAACCGCCCAATGGAATGCTGCTCCAGCCTACTCGGATGTACGACCGGGAGCATGAACAGGTCATTTTCACCCTGGAAAACCCTGCTGCGAAAGACAAGCTATATCTATATATAGGCGAAAATGCTCCGCCAGGAGCTCATCGGGTATCGCAGTACCTGGTGGATGCCACCATCACCGAGCTAGACCCCGGTTTTTGGGATCATCCCGGGTTCAGCCTGGCAGGGGTGACAGAAGGCACCCATCCCACATTGGCACAAATCCTGGTTGCGAGCCTGCTCCTGGATGGTGAAGCGCCATCTGTAAAGCGGAATATCCGTGAGAGATTATTAGCCAGCCAGATTACGAACCAATACGGCCGTGAAAAGGTACTGGAATGGTATCTAAACAGCGCCCGATATGGTGAAACAATCTTCGGGGCAGATGCTGCGTCGTGGGTGTATTTTGGTAAATCTGCCAGTGATCTGTCGCTGGCTGAAGCCGCCATGCTCACCGCTTTATCAGAAAAACCATCCATAAATCCATTGACTGGCTCCCAAATCCTGGCTCAGCAGCAGGAGTTGATCATCCAGAAGATGTTCGTTCGTGGATTGGTGACTGGAGACGAAACCCTGGGGGCGTTAAAGGAAGAGCTGCAGTTCAAAGATCAGCTTGCCTCCCAATCGCCCGCACCCGCGTTTACCTCCCTGGTGCTGATGCAGCTGAGCTCGAAAATATCCCTTGAACGCATCTACCGGGGTGGTTTCGATATCGTGACCACGCTCGATTACGGCTTGCAGCAGCAGGCTGTTTGCGCCGCTAAGGTGCAGTCCACCCATTTAAACGGTATCCCAGGTCAATCGGTGACGATGGATGGCTCCCCATGTGAAGCAAGCGAACTATTGCCACCACTCCAGGATGGTGCTGGAGTAATGCCTGCGGATTTAGCTGCTGAGGTTGTCATAATCGACCCTCACAGCGGACAGGTGCTCGCATTAGTGGGAGGAGACGGTTCAGGATCAACGGCCTCGAATCCTTCTACCCATCCAGCTGGAAACATCCTGTCACCTTTCATGTACCTTACGGCATTCACCCGTGGGATGAGCCCGGCGACATTATTATGGGATATCCCGCCTGATAATAAGGCCGACATCAACAATCCCGTAAATAATGTAGTAAAAGGAATAACTATTTACCATGGTCCGGTGAGCCTGCGGGATGCGTTGGTGAATGACTATGTAGGAGCGGCAGGTGAGGTGCTGCAGCAAGTCGGTCTTGAGAATGTGCATCTTACTGAGAAGCAGTTCGGGATCAGCTTATTAGATCTTCCTGACGCGATTGGAACTGGTCTTGAAAGCTTGGATTCACAGCAGGTGAGCTTGTTGGAGACTGCGCAGGCTTATTCTGTGCTGGCTAACCAGGGGATCATGGCAGGTGAGACCGTCATCAAGAACGCTGGTGGGAATGCCCGCAATAGCCTGTCCTCAACCAGCATCCTTAAAGTCGAGAGCGTGGATGGAGAACTATGGCTGGATTGGTCCAATCCGGAGGTGCTTCCAATCGTCAACCGGCAGATTGCATATCTTACCACCAACGTCCTCAGTGATGAAAAGGCACGCTGGTCTTCGTTATGGCACCCCAACTCGCTTGAAATCGGACGACCTGCCGCAGCGAAACTCAGTGTGACTAATAATGCTGCTGGCAGTTGGGTGGTAGGCTATATTCCTCAGCTCACAGTAGGTGTGTGGATGGGGCTAGCCCATGCGGAATCGGTTGAAATATCAGCGGAGATTCCAGCAGGATTGTGGCATGCTGTCATGCAGTATGCCACCAAAGAGATGCCCGTGCAGGATTTCACTTTACCGGCGGGGATTAGCCTGGTGCAGGTGTGCAATCCATCAGGATTGTTGGTTACCTCCCTATGTCCTTCTGTAACCCAAGAAGTATTCCTGACTGGTAATGAGCCAACCCAGACTGATAACCTTTACCGCAAGTATTCCATCAATCGCGAAACGGGGCTGCTCGCTACGGTTTTCACCCCTCCAGAAATGGTTGAAAACAAGGTATTCCTGGATTTTCCTGCGCAGGCACAGGCTTGGGCGGAACAGTCAGGGTTGTTCATCCCTCCGGATCATTACGATAGTATTACTGCAGCCATGCCCGTTTCTCAGGATGCGCAGTTCACCGCACCTAGGATGTTCGACTACATAAGTGGGAAGCTCATATTAACCGGTAGCGCAGGTGGAGAAGACTTCTCATATTACCGCCTGCAAGTAGGGCAGGGACTGAACCCGGATAAGTGGCTCCAAATTGGCGAAGATGTTGCTACACCCGTAAATAATGGAGTCCTGGGAACCTGGGACACCGCGGGGTTGCAAGGCTTGTATATCGTCGAGCTCCAGGTGGTTAGATCGGATAGACGGGTCGACCAGGCTATCCTGCAGCTCACCATCGATAACACCAGTCCGGAAGTGGAAATCTTATCGCCACATCAGGATGAGCAATTTAGCTATAGTCCGGGACTGTCCATTATGATGAATATATCGGCGACGGATAACCTGGTGTTGGGACGGGTTGAGTTTTTCGTCGACGGTAAGGAGGAAGCAACTCTGCTGGAATCTCCCTATGTCATTGTGTGGGATGCACTACCGGGTATCCATACATTGCAAGTCAATGCCTATGACCTGGCGGGAAACGAGAGCGATACCTCGATCAATTTTGATGTAAGTAGGTAATTAACTTAAAAGACCGGGTGATTAGCCCGGTCTTCTTATGTTCTTGATCTTTTAGAAATAAACGAAGAATGTGTTCCAGATCTGTTCGACGATATATGTGTCAGCTGAATTGATGGAGACCTCCACCAGGATGATCTTGGATGTGGGATCGACGATATCTACCGCACTGAGCAGGTAAGTATCGTATCCGGTGGTGTCTGCGCAGTTCGTATACTGGTCATATTTACCGCGATAAACCCCATCATTGTAGTCGAATCGACCAACCAGTGTGCAATCCTTTTTATATGGGGTCGCATAAGCATCCAGGAACTCCACGTATCCACCCCATTGAGCAAAAGTGTCTGAAGCACCGAAGAACATACCTTCCACGTTGTAATATTGCTCGTAATCTGACAGGCTTGGGGCTGCTGAGACGGCTATTCCGATTTCCTGATCCTGGAAATTCCAGCTGCCACCGTTGACGTCTGTCCAATAATCAGGGACATCCACCGATATTTGATTGGTATCATCCCAGCAGGTGATAAACCCGGTGGTATCACTTGCCTCGCAATTGGCAGGGTAATAGCCACTGGTATCGGTTGGTGACGCCTCGGCAGTTGCACTCCCTTCGCTCGTCGGTGAACCGAAGTTGTACGCCACTTCCAGCTGCCGGCCATTCAGCTGTCCTTGAAGTACTTCCTGAGTATCCCAGCGCAAAACCTCCATCGCCAAAGTGTCTTCTGGAGAGTGTGTGCGCAGGATGTCGCAATAATCCTTCAGCGTGCCGTCAGTAGCCAGGGTCAGGTTTTCCATCGAGGTAATAATATCGCCCGCCTTGACACCGGTTTTATCCGCATGTGAGCCTGATTTAACTGAACTCACCCAAATCCCGGTGAGTGATCCATCCTCAGATGAGACAGCCTCACCGTTGATACCGATCGAATCCACATCCACGCCCGTGCGTAGCTGATTGATGACTGGTAAGGCAGTTCCACGGTCGATGGCGAAATACTGGCTGGTAGAGGATGAGCCTGCGTAGTTGATAGCCACAACCTTGGTATTCGCGTCCACGAGAGGTCCACCTGAGTTGCCAGGGTTAATCGTCGATGTATGCTCGATGACTGAATCGACCGATGCCCAGGAGGTATCACCGTTCGCCTTGGCTTTCGAGACGATTCCCTTAGTCATGGTGAATTCAGGATCACCCAGCGGGTAGCCAGCAGCATATACTTCCAAGCCTACATTGGCAGCACCATCATACCAGGGTAGGTATGGAAAACCTTCGCCTTCGATATCGATCACTGCCAGGTCAGAGCATTCTGAAACACCAAGGATCTTGGCGTTATACACCTTACCCGTGTCACCACCAACCCACACCTTGAGTAGCGCAGCACCGGTGACCACATGGTTATTCGTAATTGCGATGCCGGATGGATCGATGATAAAACCTGAGCCAAGCCCGGCTGTATTGGCCATATAACCAAACTGGGGGTCAATAAAGGTACCCACCGCTTCAATCTGGATGGTAGCTTTCTTCAGATCGGTCAAATTGGTGACCAGACCACTCGGTACGGCTGTATCTGTGGGTGCAGGCGGTTGGGTAGGTGTTCCAGGAACTTCCGTAGGAGTATTTACAGCCTGGGTGGCAGCCGGTGTTTTAGCGCCACAAGCACTAGTAACAGCGATAATAACGATGCAAAGAACGAGCAAGGGCTTTACCATTCTGCTGTGCATTTCATTCTCCTCTGGCTTATTTGATTGTAAGAAAAAAAACTTCTGGGTACTTGAAAAATTAGAGCTTAGTTTACCATAAATCTAAAAATATAAATCCAGGATTTGATGGGTCGATTCAAACGCCAGCGGTGGTAGGTTTAGGATATGGTGATAAACTGCTTGCCTGGCATCATCCCCGGGTTTTAACTCCCCAGATTTTACCTGAGCTTGGTAGATAATCAATATACTTGCCCCGCGTGGGTACTCATGGCTGTAAATAACGTCTAAAAGTTTGAGTTCACCGATCACCAGGCCTGTTTCTTCGAGACATTCACGCACTGCCGCCGCTTTTGGATCCTCACCTGCATCGACGAACCCACTTGGCAGGGTCCAATGGCCTTTTTGAGGATCATACATGCGTTGGACCAGGAGCACATGTTCATTTCTCCTGATAAGGACGATAACAGCCACCTTGGGGTCGGGAAAATAAACCCAATTGCAGGTCGGGCAGACGGGTCTCAGCCTGCCGGAATGGTGACGCTCAATTAGGGTGGAGCCGCAGCGTGGGCAGAATTTGATCTCATCGGCGATCATTAGCGCGCCCGTATGCGCAGGATAATAGCGGTGATACCCGCAAGCACTGCGATAACTGCGAGACTGATCTCAACCGTGAGCAGGAGATAATTCAGGAAAGAGTAATTAGGACCTTCAGAAGATACCTGGGATTGACCCTGTGCGGGCTGAGTTGGACTGCCTGCTCCCAGCGATTGGTCAGCAGGCCCAGTCTCAGAAGATGATTCGACCCCCCCAGTTGGAGCAACTTTTTGTGCCTGGGATAGTGCTTCCTGTGTGGGAGAGGCGGGAGTTTCCGTGGGTGTCTGGGTCTCGGTTGGTGTAGGTGTTTCTGTCGGCGTGGGTGTGTCGGACGATGATGGGGTTGCACTCGGTGAAGGCGTTGTTGTGATCGTAGGTGTCAAGGTCGGTGTTTCTGTGGAGAGCATGCTTTCCAGGTATTGAGACAATGTCCCGGTGGGTGTTGGGCAATTATAAATATCTGCCGATGAGGGCAAGGGCACAGATTGGTAATATTGTTCACAGTTGACTGTGGGAGTCTCTGTGGGGGCAATCGCGATGGCGAACGGGTTTTCAGGAGTCGTGGTTAGCGGATATATATAGATATAGATTGTGGTTGGAGTGGCGACCTCCGGCAGGGTTGGATTCTCCAAAGGAGAAATCGGGGTCGGGGTGGCTTGAATGGGTGCTCCCATCATCACCGCAGGTGCAGATTCTGTTGGCGGAATGGGTGAAGCGACACTGCGAGCAATTCCCTGCTGCACTGTTGCCGTATCGATGGGAAGTGATGCTGCAGGAGCCATCGCTACCTCAACGGCAGGAGATAAAAATGTGCTTCCGAAAATTACCAGTGCTAAGAGAACACTGGCGGCAGCGGAGACGATCCCAAAAATCGGTGCCAGCTTGAATGCGGGGCGGGGATGGACAGCCTGGGTAGTGACGTAATAATTGCGCGGCGCTCGCTGCCGAGGTAATCCACGCAACATTAATCTGGTTGTGTTGATCGCCTTTAGCTCATTGCGCAGTTCTGGGTCGAATTTAAGGCGTTCTTCAAAGACGGCGCGATCCTTGCTTCCCAGCTGGTTATCCAAGTGAGCTGAGATTAGTTCATAATCGCGCAAGTTAATCTGGTTTTTCATTTTCTACCCTTATTCCAGACGAACTCCGCTTGGTAAAAGTTCCGCGAATCCGTTTAAACAATCCCGCAAACGCAATCGGGCGCGTGCCAGACGGCTTTTAATTGTGCCAATGGGTGTACCAATCGAATCAGCAGCTTCCGAATAATCCAAACCTTGAACATCCACCATGACGACCGCGGAGCGGAAATCATCCGGCAGCTTATCCAGGCAGTGTTGGATGGCATTCTGTAGCTCCACCCGCTGTACCAGTTCCTCCGGGCGGTCAGCCGGGTCCACCATCCAGCTGGGTGATTCGACTTCTTCACCAGCGTCATCCAGCGGTTCCAGGGGGATGGTTGGACGGCGCTTTCGACGGCGAAGTTCATCGTAGCAGGCATTGGTCACAATGCGCAGCAGCCAGGCTTTGAAGGAACCTCCGCGGAATGAGCCTAAATGGTTGTAGGCAGAAATAAAAGCATTCTGAGTGGCGTCATCCGCCAACTCTTCTTCCCCAATCATACGATATGCCTGGTTGTAAATCAGGTCTTGATATGCTAGCACCAACCGGTTAAATGAATCCAGATCGCCACCCCTGGCTGCCTGAATCAATGCAATCTCATCCACGTTTGTATTTTAACGCAATTTAGACATGAAAGCCATTGCTACAGACGGATAAGAGCGATAAAATCGACCTGGAGGTACTCCATGTCTGTAACTGCTCGCAATATTCTCGGTTCGTGCCTTACACTCTTCATTACTATTAGTTTGATCATAGGCTTGATGGTGGTAGTCGGGGCGGTGATTTTCCTTGTAACCTCATTGGCCGGTGCCTGAAACCATGTATAGGTGATATTGGTGAAAATAGTGGAACATAACGTGGTGGTGCCACCTGGCATGACTAGCTAATCGAGCTTGAACAGGCAGAGTAGATATTCTCCTCGGTTTTTTCCAATTATTGTCAGCAGTTATTGGGGGGTATTTTTAGGTTACTTACCAGCTTGATCCTCAGCTTGTAATTCAACCAGCATGCGCTGATAAAAATTAACATTTACCGGATTGAGCGCCAGGATTCCCATCAGCGTCTCGATCGCAGCTTTGCGATTGCCTGCCTGGAGATACATATCCTTCGATATTTCCAGCTGACTGACGGCATCCTCCTTGCGACCTACCAGGCGATAAATCTCTGCCAATCGCCGATAAAGACCGGGTAAAGCTTGATTTTCAGCAATTTTCTCATTTATGTATTCCATAGCTTCAGCTGTGCGTTGTAAGCTGATCAAATGGTTCAAGTAGTTATCCAATTCAGCCATTGCCTGGTTTTCCTGCCCCAGGCGAAGGTTAAGCTCGAACAGCATGTCACGCGCCTTGGCATCATCCGGTTCCAGGGTGCGAATTTGCTCGAATACCCTGATGGCGTTGCGCCAATCAAAACTTTGCATATCGATATCTGCCATGCGGTGTAAGAGCTTAACCTTGGTCTCCCGGTCAATCTTGGTTTGTTGGGCGAACCTGAATGTATTTGCATAAGTTGTGCGTGCCATGTTCAGGTCAGCGAGATTGTAATAGGTTTCAGCCAGCTTGATGTATTCCTGGATAGTGTCTTGTGGTCTTCCGCTGGCTGTCAACATTTGGATCAGCTCATTGCGTGCTTGCATGTTGACTGGATTCAATTCGCACACACGTTGGAGCAAGCTAATTGCCCGGTGGGTCTCCCCTTTGATGTGGTAGCTTTTTGCCACGATAGAATACTTCTCAACTGCTTCAGGGAGTCTATTTTCTTGAACAAGTAAATCGCCAATACAGATGTGTAAAGGCAGGTAGGTGGGTGCAAATTTTAACGCATAGAAGGCTTCTTCCATGGCGGTGAGTACTTTATTCGCTCGGGCGAGCTGGTTTATTTTTGCCAGCGATTCCACCAACTGACCGCTGGTTGCCTCTGTCAGCATTTCTGCCAGCGGAATTGGTGCTGATCCAGATGGTTGGGGAGGCAGCTGCAGCCGCGCATTCTGAGTTTGAACTCTCCAATCGGGGCGGATCAACATCTTACTGATGTTTTCACAAATTCGTTTCTGCAGTTTTACATCTGTTTGCTGTGAGAATGACTCGATGAGCGGCTCATATTGTTGGATCAGAACCTCTGCCTGGTCGGGAGCGACACTCTCAGAATCAGCAATCCGCAGCGCTCCCAGGTATTCGATCGAGGCTTCTTTGATGCTATCCATTTTATATAAAGTCAGGGCGAGCAGCAATCGAGCCCCCAAACCGAATAGCTCGTGTTGGACGCACTTTTTCAGGTTCAACACAGCCGCCATCATTTGGTCGCTTTTCGACTGTAAGAAACCTAACACAAAATAGGCTGCTGAGCTATCCAGCCCGGCTTGCATGGCACGATCCAGCTCAACGGCGGCTTCCTTTTCCTGCCCGTGCGACTGCATGTCAATCGCCTGGCTCAGGTGGAGAATAATCTTCGTCTGATCGTATTGCAGCGGTCCAGTCGTGCCCGAGCCTTTAACAATCGTGGTCATTCCTTTCCGGTTTTGATTGCCTTGGGCTTCTTCCTGCTCAAACAAAACCTCGGCCAACGTGGTCAATGCTTTTTGCTTGGCTTCCTGGATGGGGTCAAGCCGCTGGCGGTCTGGTTCTTCGCTCTTAACATCATCAGCCATACCGACCTGAGACAACATCTGAGGTGCAGTTGCCACTCGTGGCTTGCTTGGTCTGGGGAGGCTTTTTCCGCTTTGGAGGATGGATAATGCCAGGCTGGCTTCCTTGCTATTCGGAACAACATCCAGGGCGTGTTGTATTGTTTGGATGGCTTTTGGCATATTTCCCTGGATTTGAAACAAGCTGGCGATAGCAATATATTCACCCATGGCATCGGTTGTATTTCCCATGCGTTCGTAAACCACGGCTAAACGGGTGTGTGCTGCCATAATCTCCGGGTTCAAGGCAGTCACATATGTCCAGCTGCGGATGGCCTTGTCGAGTTCCTTATTCCGCGCATAGAGTTCGCCTACGTCCATATATGCCTTGGCGGCTTTATCGAGGTCACCCAATCGTTCCTGGATTTCAGCCACCTTTTGTAACGGAACGGGATCAATTGGTAATAGTTTTGTCGCCTGAAGGTAATAGTTCAATGATTCCGGATATCTTTTGAGCTCAAAAAGCGCCAATGCCAGGCTGGTTATCGCATTCGGGTTATCAGGGAACTCATCGATCGCGATCCGGTAGTATGAGCTGGCGTTCTTCCAATCTTGATCCCAGGCTGCGGAATGTCCCTGGTTCATCGCATCTTGAAATGCTTGCTGGTTACCACTCATGTTCGCTTCCTATTCTTCCAATACAGATAAATCTCCCCAGTCATGGCCATGTCGTGCCTCGGTTTTCAGGGGGATAACTAAACTGTAAGCATTTTCCATCATTGTACGCACAACTTGAGCCGTCTTTTTCAATTCCTTTTGCGGGCATTCCAATACAAGCTCATCATGCACCTGGAGCAGCATGTGTCCGCTCATTCCGTTTTCTTTCAATGCATCAGCTACGTTAACCATGGCAATTTTCATGATATCTGCCGCAGTCCCCTGGATGGGGGCATTGATCGCTTCACGTTCCTCACGCGCTCTTGTTGCAGGATTCCCGCCAGATTTCAAACCTGGGAAGTATCGGCGCCTGCCAAGCAGGGTCTCTACGTAACCTTGTTGAGCTGCCAGGCGACGCATATTATCCAGGTAATTCTTTACCCCTGGGAACTGTTTGAAATAGGCTTCGACAAAGTCCTCCGCTTCCGCCAGGGTAAGGTCGCTGGTACGGGTTAGACCATACGGGCTCATTCCATAGAGCAGACCAAAGTTGATTGCCTTGGCATTTCGGCGCTCAGTCTTGGTCACTTTATCCAGCGTCTTTCCCAGGATGGCAGCCGCAGTGGCGGTGTGGATATCTTGATCAGCACGGAATGCTGCCAGCATCGCCTGGTCATCAGACATGTGAGCCGCGATGCGCAGCTCTACTTGTGAATAATCGACTGAGAGCAGGGTGTTACCCGGGTCGGCGATAAATGCCTGGCGCACCTGCCTTCCCAGCTCGGTGCGGATGGGGATGTTTTGAAGATTGGGGTCTGAGGATGCAATTCGACCGGTGACGCTACCCGTCTGGTTATAAGATGTATGCACCCGCCCCGTAGCAGGGTTCACCTGGTTGGGTAGTGCATCTAGGTAGGTGGACTTCAGCTTTGAAAGTTCTCGGTATTCGAGCAATTGGTCCACCACAGGATGCTTGCCTTGTAATGATTCCAACACTTCAGCAGAGGTGGAGTAATTTCCAGCCTCCGTGCGTTTGGTTCGATCGGGGGGGATAAGCTTTAGCCGATTGAACAGCGCGTCGGACAATTGCTGGGTTGAATTAATATTGAAGCGCTCACCGACATGCTCGTATACTTGATTTTCCAATTCATCCAGTCGAATCCGTAGCTCATCAGACATCTTCTTCAGGAAATCGATATCGAGTGCTATCCCCGCCATTTCCATATCCGCGATCACCGGAACCAGGGGCATCTCTATCTCATCGAACAACTTCAGTGCTGAGTTTGCTTTAAGCTCTGACTGAAGTCCTGGCAACAACCGCACCACCGCGATGGCATCCATTGCAGCATACGGTGCGGCTTTTTCTATCGGCACGCGGTCCATCGTGATTTGTTTTCTGCCGGTACCGATCAGCTCGGTTATCTCGGTCATACGGAAGTCCAACCGCACCCAGGCGAGATTTTTCAGTCCCAGGTTATGCGAAGTGGGGTTCGTCAGCCATTCGGCAATCATGCTGTCAAAGCTACACGGTGTAGGTCGCACACCGTATCGCGCCAGCATGATGAAATCATAATTTATGTTATGCCCCACTTTCTGAATGTGCGGATCGGTAAATGGTCCTCGCAGGGCGTCCATCACTTTTTTAACCGGGAGCTGGTGCCCGGCATCAGCCTGGTGTCCGACGGGAATATACCATCCCTCATCACCGTCGACTGCCACCGAAATACCCACCAGGTCTGCACGCATCTGGTCAGTGGAAGTGGTCTCGGTGTCAAAGGAGATCAGCTTCGCCGCTTCCAGTCGGGCTGCCAGGTCGCGTAAACTTTTTTCATCATTCACTATGTGGAATATGATCTGCTCGGCTTGTTCGTTGATTGGAGCGGTTCCTGGTTCTTCGTGGGAAAACAGGGATAGTTGCTCCTGTTTTTTAGACGTTGTTTTGCCGTACGCCGTGTAAAGAGTGGTCAGACGACCCATCAAGGCGCGGAATTCCAATTCGCGGAATAAAGCCTCCACCTTGGCAGGCTCAAACACCTCGGTACGCGCCATCTCCAGGTCCAGGCTCACATCCAGGTCAGTGACGATGGTGGCCAGTTTTTGGCTCAGGTAGGCGTTCTCTTTATTCGCTTCTAATTTTTTCCGGATGTTCTCGGACAATTGGTCCAAGTGCGAGAATACCCCGTCCAATGTCTCATAGTCTGATAGTAATGAAACAGCTGTCTTCTCACCAATCCCTGCTACGCCGGGGATGTTATCCGACTTATCACCCACCAGGGCTTTATAGTCAACCACTTGCTTTGGGTACACTCCCAGCATCTCGACTACATCTTTGGGGAAGAAGTCCCTGGCATCGGATAGTGATTTTCCCGGCAGGTTTACCAGGATACGCTCATCCACCAGTTGCAGCAGGTCACGGTCGCCGGTGATGATCTTCACCCCGTAACCTTCGGCTGCCAGTCGGCGGGAAAGGCTGCCAAGCAGATCATCAGCTTCATAACCTTCCATTTCAAGCCGGGGGATATTGAACGCGTCAACAATTTGCCTGATGCGCTCCATTTGGGGGCGCAGGTCTTCAGGCATCTTTTCGCGAGTGCCTTTATACTCGGGGAAGAGCTTATCTCTGAACGTCTTTCCGGTATCAAAGGTCACCGCCAGGTAATCCGGACGGTCCTGCTCGAGCAGTCGCATCAGGATGGAGGTAAAACCAAACACCCCGGCAGTCGGCTCTCCAGCGTGGGTGGTGAATGCAGACGATGAGCCTCGCGTCAAGGCAAAATATGCCCGGTAAGCCAGGGCATGTCCATCTAGTAAGTAAATAATAGGGGGCATGGCATTTTTCTATAAGGTTGAATGTGACACACCTGGATACCTGTGACGGTATAGATAACAATGATTGATGAGGTGTGATTGAATAACGTCCGCTCCGCCATAAAAGCGAATCCCGGTGGGTTTATCCGGCGGATGGACTATTTTTAAGTATTAATCTTACCATCAGTCATGAGTGTATCACGCGCTTATCGTTGCTGCAAGGAATATTGACAATGCTGTCTAACCATGATAAGGTATATTCAGGTGGAAAAGACGATGCGACTTTTCCGGTTGTGTTTGGTTTGCCTGTTTATCCTGGTAAATCTATTCGGAACAGGCACTGTTGACGCCGCCAGTAGCACTCCTACAGAAACCGGACGTAAAGCAACTTTAAACGTCGCTTATACCAGGTATGAGTGGTGGCTCCTCCAATGGTCAGACAGTAAACTGTTATGCCAGGTATTTATAGACCACGAGGGTTGGCCAACAGCACCGGAAGTATTAACCGATTGCGGTGCTACCGTATACAATCAGTGGATTAATACCCAGCCATGTACCGGGTTGGATAATGGACAGCAACCTTCTGGCGGGTGTCTTGGGCTGTATCTTTATTACGTTGGCAGCGCACCGGCAGAAAAGCAGATTGAAGTCGATCTCCCCCCATCTGAAGTCTACATTTCATTAAGCGGTTGTTCTCCCGTCCCACCGGAAAATTTATGTCCCACCATCCCCTCCATGCATTTCGATGGTGTGGAACCTCTCCCGAATGAGCAAATAGTCGCCATTCATGTGAATATTAATGGCCTCGAAACGGTATGCCAGGGGAACGTGTGCGACGTCCCGATGCAGCCAACCCCTATGGTGGGTTCAACGATCCAATTCTGGGGAAATTCGAGCTTTGGGGATTCGAGCCAGGTTTTTACTGCCAAGGTGCGTGTCCTCGATAGCGGAGTAAGTGCAACTACAACGAGCGGTGGCTGGTACGTCGACGTAATTTCCAGCCAGTGGCAGGGTAATGAGCTGGCCACGTGTTCTCAGGTGTGGCAGGCATTTCCACCGGTAGGAGGCGTTCCAGAGTGGCTGTCCACTCCTGAAGATGTCGCCTTCCTAGAAACAGAGGAACCGTATTCCTACCTGGCTGGCCGCCTGATCGCCGAAGGTGCGGTGGATGCATCGTCTTGCCCGAATGGCGGATTACTTTCTAACGGCTATGCCGACAATTGCGGGCTGGAAGTCGCCATGCCCGAGGTCATCATCTGGCAGAACCAATTCGATGACCAGATTATGTTGTCTGCAAATGAAGTGAATGTACCGGCACAATTGTTGAAAAACGTGTTTGCCCAGGAAAGTCAGTTTTGGCCGGGAGAGTTCAAGCAACCTCAGGAATTCGGGCTTGGACAGATCACCGACAATGGCGCCGATGCCCTCCTTCTGTGGAATCCCATCTTTTTATAACCAATTCTGCCCCCTGGTGCTGACGGAAGAGGAGTGTTCGGTGGGCTATCTGAAGCTGAGTCCGGAAAACCAGGCTATTCTCAGGGGAGCCCTCGCTACCAGCGCCGACGCGGACTGTGCAACATGTGAATTTGGCATTGATCTGACTACCACCGATACCAGTATCAACCTGGTTGCGCATACCATGCTGGCGAACTGCGAACAAGTGGCTCAAATTGTATACAATGCCACCGGAAAGATCGCTGGCACAGTCTCGACTTATGAAGAACTATGGAAATTTACGATTGCGAATTATCATGTTGGTCCGGGCTGCTTATCCTACGCCATGTACACCAACTTTGCTGCCAAAACCCCCATGGATTGGGAACACGTATCGGCTCATCTGACCGAACCCTGCCAGTCAGTGATTCCCTATGTGACCCAGGTAACCATAATCCCCTGATCGATTTACCCGCTTAGGGGGTTGTTCCTATTAAGCTTACTTTTTCCCCAACATTCGGACTAGCTTTAAGAACTCTTCCCATTCCTCGGTGAAGAAATGGATCGTGACGTTATTTAATTCCAGGTGGTAGGTCGTTTCGCCATCCGGTTCATCAGCTTTCCACACTTGGTAGTGCATGTTTTCTGTCTCAGCAAGAATATCGGTTTTAAAATCCATGTCATGTTCCGGCATTGGTTTCCCTTTCACGCATAATCACACAGTGGGTAAAAGATAGATTTAGATAGTTAGTATTAAATTATGGCAGCACGTACCACGGGCTGAGAAATCCACCCATATAACGCACTTCGAAGTGCAGGTGAGCTCCGGTCGAATTCCCTGTGCTGCCAATTGCACCGATGTAAGAACCTGTGCCCACGCTCTGACCGCAGCCAGTGCTTACCGAGCTTAAATGAGCATAAAGTGTCTGGTAACCATTACCGTGATCGATCATCACCATATTTCCATAGCCACCGTTTGCCCATCCCGCGAACACCACCACACCTGAGTCGGAAGCGAAGACGCCATCCCCTAACGATCCGGCGATATCGATGCCGAGGTGCCCGGACCAATAATCATTACCCGATAGAGTGTGTTGGCTGCTTGGCCAGGCAAAGACCCCAGAGCCATAAGCGCCAGAATAATCTCCTTCACACGCCCCAGGACCGAGCACAGATTTCGAGACTCCCGAATGAGCCCTGGCGATGGTCGGCACAACCCACTGGCGGAATTCACGGTGTCCATTGGGGACCATGATCCACTGCTCGGCAGCAACCTGCGGGTTTGTTAGGTCGAAATTATTACCTTCCCAGCTTAGGATGTCTTGCACACTCGCTTCAAATTTCCCCGCCACTGAATTCGAAGGTGTCGCCTTCCTGCCACTGGTAATAAACACCATCCACGGGTGGCACGTTCAGCGTCATTCCAGGGTTTAGCATGTCAGGCGAGTCGTTGAGCTGGTCATAATTTGCCCATAGGATGGTCTCAGGGTGCAGGTTGAAACTTTTGGCGATCCCAAAAACAGAATCGCCGGTCGTCACCGAATACTCGAGCACGTTGGTGCGCGAGCGGGTGGGTATATTCGTATGGATGTTCGTCCTGCGGAATATTGCTTTCTCAGGTATCCCCTTAAAAAAACCCGGTAATGCCGCAGAAAACGCACTGGAAGCTGACACGGGTTGGTCAATTTGGGTTGTGACGGTGGGGGGCAGTTCTTGTGCAGATGCCTGGGTGGAGCGGGCACGCCATGCAATATATCCCGCCAGTAGCACCAGGCTTAATGCCAGCATCCATATACCAGCCAGCAAGACTACATTTGGCTCCCGGCTCTTTTTCACTGGCGCAGGTTGCGTAGAGTCATCTGACGGGAGGTTGTCTTTCGTCTTATTCTCATCCATGGATAATACCAATTTTATGCGCGTTTATTATAACTGCATTGTACGCACGCGCAGCTTATACCAATATTAGGAAATTAATCCTGATCTTCGTTGAGGGTTTCGAGGAAAGCCAGGTTGTCGTCTGTTTTCGAAAGGCGCTGCAAGATAGCCTCGGTGGCGGTGGCAGGGTCCATCCCGGCACCGAATGGGGGAGCCGCAATCATCTGGTCATACATACGCCGCATCAGCCACACCCGCGGGGTTAAATCGGGACCTAACAATAGCTCTTCGCGCCGGGTTGAGGAGCGTTCGATATCAATGGCTGGGAAAACGCGCCGTTCCTGCAGGCGGCGTGAGAGTAAGAGCTCCATATTTCCGGTGCCTTTAAACTCTTCGTAGACCACATCATCCATGCGCGAGCCGGTATCGACCAGGCAGGTGGCAATGATAGTGAGCGAGCCGCCTTCCTCGATGTTACGGGCGGCACCAAAAAACCGCTTGGGTGGATAGAGGGCAGACGGGTCAATGCCCCCGGATAGAGTTCGACCGGAAGGGGTGACAACCAGGTTATAGGCTCGCGCTAACCGGGTGATCGAGTCCATCAGGATGACCACATCCCGCCCGGTCTCAACGATGCGCTTGGCACGTTCCAATGCCATTTCAGCCACGCGTACATGCGAAGTGACTGGCTCATCGAATGTGGACGAAATCACCTCTGCATCCACCGAGCGGTCCATATCAGTCACTTCTTCTGGGCGCTCACCGATCAGGGCGACCATCAGGTAGACGTCAGGGTGGTTGGTGGAAATTGCATTGGCGAGCTGCTTTAAGATAGTAGTCTTGCCTGCCTTGGGAGGCGATACGATCAAGCCACGTTGGCCGCGCCCAATTGGGGTCACCATGTTGATCAACCGTGTCGCCAGGGTGTGCCGGTCGGTCTCCAAATTAAAGCGTTTGTCTGGGAAGATCGGGGTCAGGCTCTCAAAAGCAGGCCGGTTGCGTATCTCTTCGGGGTCAATCCCGTTCACCGTTTCAACTTTGAGCAGTCCGTAGTGTTTTTCTGATTCACGCGGCGGGCGGACGTGGCCAATGATCAGGTCACCATCGCGCAGGCTGTACCTTCTAATTTGCGATTGCGACACGTATACGTCGAATGCACCTGGCTGGTAATGCCCTGAGCGCAGGAAACCCATCCCATCGCTCATGATCTCCAGGATGCCACCGCGCAGCTCAAGTCCATCACGTTCTGCTTCAGCTTGTTGTATTTTTAAGATCAGGTCATCTTTTTTCAGCCGGTTTGCATTCTGGACGTTCAGGTCCCGAGCCATTTGACGGAGATTATCTAACGGTGTGGTTTGTAATTCAACAACTTTCATCTTTATCTTCTCTGATATCAGATTTTTTCTTCATGGATTTAACAATTTATTTTCTTTGATCCGGCTCAAATTAGGATTAATAACAATAAAACAGGCAATAAGCCGGTAAAGAATTGGATTAATTACTCATAAAGGGGGGTTATTACAAGTAATTTATTATAGCATTTATAGGTGATTTATGCAATCAACCCGCAATGCATTTTGCTAATGTGCTTGTGTATTTTGTTTCAAATAAGCTCAATGATGTTCATGAACTTAAATCAGTAAAATACTGGTTATCTTCATCCTGATCTAAAGTTCTTACTATGACTTGGTTGATTTTGTTCTGATATAGAAAAACGATCTCAACAATAGATATTATCGGGTAAGGATTTATTTATATGATTTTTCTGATTCTGCAACCCCATTCTTATCAATGAGCCGCTTACAGATTACAGGACAACTATATCACAAAGTTTGATTAATTGTTATAGTGCCTTGGTTGCATTCAGAAGGGGTCACCTGTTCCTGCAAATTATTCGCTCGGTGATACTGCATCTTTTATTGAATATTTATGCTCAATATTACACGCTTCACGCAGCATCGCCTGGACTGGGCAGTATTTTGTTGCTGAAAGCTCGATCGAACGCTCCACTGCTGCTGGTTCAACGTTATGTCCGATGACAATGTATTCGATGATGATATTGGTGAATATCTTGGGGAATTCCGTCGCGCGTTGAGTATGCACTTGCACTTCGAACCCGGTTACATCCTGGCGTTTCTTCTGCAAGATGGAGATTACGTCCAACGCAGTGCAGCCTGCTAACCCAATGGCAACCAGCTCCATTGGCTCGATGCCTTCGCTATCTCCTCCTGCCGAAGGCTCAGCAGTTAAGGGGATATTTATTCCATTTGACCCAAGGGCTGTGAATGATAGTTGATTTTTCCAGATCACTTTTGCTTCCATAAATTATTGCTCCAACAGAGGCGTAACATATTTTTCGAGCATATCCCGGCTGATGGGACCTGTCCATGCCAGGATGACATTTCCATTGTGATCGATCACATATGAGCTGGGTAAGCCATCATTGTGAAACGCGGTCAGCGTCTTGGTTTTCGGATCGAGCAGGATTGGGAACATCAGTCCGTAATCTTTGACAAAACTAGTTACGTCCTTGGTTGGATCACCTGCATTGATCCCGAATAACATAAAACCCTGGTCTGAATGCGCCTTGAAGTACTTCACCAGTGTTGGCATCTCATCCCTACATGGTGGGCACCAGGTTGCCCAATTGTTGATCATCACAATTTGCTGGCGGTAATCAGCGATATTCACCTGGTTACCATTTAGATCGTTCAAGACCAATTCTGGGGCAGGGAAATTCACAGCAGATGGCACAACAGAATAATTATTATCAGGTGAATAACTTCCAGCCGTGAGCACCTTGATTAACAACAAACCCAGGATGATTAAACCAGAACCGATCAATACCAGGGGTATTAATTGGCTTTTGTTTATTTTCCGTTGTGTGGTTTGGGTTTCCATCTGTTTTACGAAGTTGCTTATTGCGCCAGGGCACGCTTTACTTCTTGCAGCAAATATTCCTCGGGTACAGCTCCTAATATCAATCCCGCATTTTCATTTATATTGGTCTGAGGTACGCCACTGACATTATAACGCATGGCAAGTTCGTAAAACTCATTCGCTTCGATCATCTCTGCCTGGATCAGCGGGTTCTCCATTGCCATCTGGTAAGCAAGCACCACGGCTTGTGGGCAATAGGGTCAGGTGGGGGTGACGAATACCTTCAGCTGCACAGGGTCAGTGATATCTTTGAGGGCTATACGTGTTTCTGGCGTCAGGCCTGAGTCGCGTTTTGAGACCAGCTCAATTGCGTGGATCAGGGAGCTGAATTCATAACCCGTTGGCAAGCCCAGGAAGCGAATACCATAATCGACAGGATCCTCTTTTTCTCGGCTGGCTATCACCAGCCCTGGCGTGTGCTGGATGTTATACATCTTTGCCAGATGAAAATTCTTTTTTATATCGTATGTACTGACGCTTATTTTGTCTGATAAAGGTGCCAGCTCGCCCAACAGCGGCCCGGTTTCGTCGCAGGTAGCACATTCATCTTCGTTTGTAAAATAAATCAGCTCCACGGGATGTATTAATTGCCTCGCGAATAGTTCCTGTAGGTGTGTGCTGATCTCGTCATTTAGCAGCTTTTCCTGCATAATTCTCCTCATCGTTTACAATGTTCTTTGTCTTGGTTCATACTTAGATGCCTCTGCTTGCGATTTGTTACATTGCTTTTAATGCCTTACTCATGTGAAGTGTTATAATATTTAACAGGCGTGCCTGAATCCACATAAGGTAATGCATCGGTAAATGAATAAACCACGCGCATGGAAAAATGCATTTAGAACAGCAGCCAGAGTCTCGGTGATCATTCTGGTAGCTTTGCTCGTCTTTGGGGTAGTTCTTATCCCTGTGGTTGGGTCTTCAGCCCAGATGATCGAGCAGCTGGCATACAACCCACACTTACCTCTCATATTAAAAAATGCGAATTTAGGGCCGACCAGGAGCATCACTCCCAGCCCATCAGCTACGGTCACCGGTACGGTGCCAACGCCAACCAATACCTCGACCATCGGTCCATCTCCCACGCATACATTAACACCCTCACCAACATTTACCGGTACATTAACGCCGAACGGTGTCATCACTATCGCTGTGACTCCTACCCAGGCAAAAGTCAACACCAATTTCACTTTCACCATAAAAATCACCAATATCGGCACGGGACCGACATTCAATAATCTCGTATCCGACTCATTCGCTACCTATCTCGATGTGTTGACGGTGACCACCACCCAAGGTACTTATAGTAAAGGCACCCATTCCTTCACTGTCACAATCGGAGACGTCAACCCTGGTGTTGTGGTCACCATTGTCGCCACTGTGCGGGTCAATTCGACCCTCACCAAGACGGAAACAACGACCAATACGGCAAGCCTCACCTATAATGGCTCGGTCTTGAAAACTGCCGGTGTAAGTTATACCGCGGTATATCAGACCCTACCCGGCACCGGTCAGCTGCCATTGAACTGGAGAGAATCGAGTGTAAAACCAGCTGGATTGATCCCCGGGATGGTCTTGATGATCGCCGGTGCGATATTGCTGGTCATGGTATTGGTCTGGTCGAAAACACGCAGCCAAAAGAACCGGCTTTGGATGACCGTGGGCGGGACGCTGTTGCTCCTGGTTGGGTTTATTGTCGCCTTAACTACTTCGGGTGTGCTCAGCTCGAACCAATTGGTCCTGATGAAATCCCAGACGCCAACCTCGGATGGCAGTCTTGCCGGGCTGCAGGTCGTCGAACCCTCAGCGACCATCCTGCCGCACCTGCCGGCATCCGCTTTTTCCACGCCTGATCGTGTGGTACCCCTCGTGACTCTCCCTGATTATCCCGTCCCGACCCCGGTGATGACCATAACGCCTCAGCCCGGTGAAGTTGGACCGGACACCAGTGATGTGACTCGTATCGTTATCCCAAATCTCACCCTCGATACTGTGGTCAAATATGTGCCCTATGATGGTATGACCTGGTTGATCAATGGGTTAAGTCAGGAAGTAGCCTGGATGGGCGATACATCCTGGCCCGGATTGGGGAGCAATACCGCCCTGGCGGGTCACGTGACTGTTGCTGGTATGGGAGATGGTCCCTTCCGCCATTTGGATGAGCTGACGGTGGGTGAGCAGGTGCTTCTTTACACGGAGCGAAATTTATATACTTATCAGGTGCGTGAAAGCAAGGTGACTGATGATGCCGATATGTCAGTAACCCTGCCAACGGAAAACGCCCAGATATCACTGATCACCTGTGTAAATTGGGACCAGGATTCCCGCACTTATCTGAACCGCCTGGTGGTCATTGCAGATCTTGTCAGTACCGAGCCTTTGGCCATCGGTATGGCGCCATAAGGAACATAATCCGTCTTATATGAGCGCTGGACAATTGGTCCAGCGCTTTTTATTATTCTAGCTCAGAAAATATCCAATCTCCACCCACCATGGTTGCCACCGGGTGGATATCCCGCAGCAGTTCAGGCGGACAGGTGAAAGGATCCTCACTTAACACCAATAAGTCTGCCAGGTAACCGGGTGCTAATTTTCCCAACCTGTCTTCCATTCCCGAAGCATATGCCGGACCGGAAATAAATCCACTCAGAGCTTCATCGATAAGCAATCGTTGTTCAGGGTGCCAGCCGTGAGCAGACGGAGTACCATCTGCTCGCCTGCGTGTAACTGCCGCATGGATACCCCAGAAAGGGTTGGGGGATTCCACCGGTGCGTCAGATCCAAATGCCAATGGAACCTGGTTGGATAACAAGCTTCGCCAGGCATAGGCGAATGCGGAGCGATCGCCCCAATATTTATCCGCCATCAGCATATCTGAAGTAGCATGGATCGGCTGCATGGACGCAATCAAATTTAGCTTTGCGAACCGGGGTAGGTCAGCGGGATCAATCACCTGGACGTGCTCGATGCGGTGCCTCATTGGGCGATCATTTCCTTTTGGCAGGCTTTGCTCAAACTGACGAAGTTTCGCATAGCCATTTAGGACTTCGCGGTTAGCCAGGTCTCCGATGGCATGGATTGCCAGGCTGATGCCGTTTTCAACTGCTAGCCGCCCACGCTCAAATACTACGTCTGCCTCCATCATCAAGCTACCCCGGTTGCCAGGGTCATCCTCATAAGGTGCCAGCATTGCAGCCGTTTGGGGTCCTAGTGCGCCATCGGCGAACAACTTGAGTGCTCCAATCTTCAGCAGATCATCGCCGAAACCGGACCTCAACCCAATCTCAATTGCGTGAGGCAGATCCTCCAGGTGAATTTGCTTTAACACACGCAGCTTGAGCTGTTTGCTCTGCTGAAGCATCTGCAGGGCAGAGAAGCAGCGGTGCCCGTCAAAATCATGCACTCCAGTCAGACCCATGTGTTCGAGTAAATCAGTGGCTGCCTTTATCACACTTGCTAGCTTCTCAATGCTCGGGGCGGGGATGATTTGGTCGAATATAGCCATCGCCGATTCGAAAAGGATTCCATCCGGCTCCCCGTTTGAAAGGCGACCAATATGGCCTCTGTCAGGGTCAGCTGAATTGCGGCTGATTCCAGCCAGGCGCAGGGCAACAGTATTGGCCCACGCACAATGAAGCGATTTGTGCGTCAGATAGACAGGGTTGTTTGGAGCGATATCATCCAACAATGCTGCTGTGCCGTAACCCTCAATCCAGTTATTCTGGTTCCATCCGTGGCCCAGGATCCACTCTCCGGGAGCTGTGTTGACCTTTCGGGCTGCAATACGCTGCAGGCATTCCTCCCGGGTAAGCGTCTCACAGTCGACTTTTTGCAGATTGAGCGCATATTCATCAAGATGGATATGCGCGTCGGTGAGACCTGGAATGACTGTACGACCCCCTGCATTGATTTTATAGGTTGTTTTGAATGTGGTCAGGATTTCATCATCGCAGCCTACCGCGATGACTTGCCCATGGTCGATGGCGATGGCGGATGCCGTTGGGTTTTCAGGATCAAAGGTATGGATTTTGGAATTGTAGACGACGAGCATAGGCTGCCGGTCAGTCACCCTGGCCGAGGATACGCATCACCAGCGCATCCAATTCTTCTTCCGAGTAATAATGTATCACCATGGTGCCGCCTTTTTTACTGGGCCGAAGGTTTACCCGCGTCCCCAGCCTTTCTTGTAGTCGTTCTTCCAGGAATGTGACGTCAGGTTTGGGGGTTGGCTTGGATTGGGTCGCCGGGCGTTCACCAAGGTACTTTCGCACCAATTCCTCGGTTTTCCGCACGTTCAGCTCGTGTTTTATAACGGCTTGTAGTACGGCAGATTGGGCCTGTTCATTGGGCAAGCTGAGCAAAGCCCGTGCATGACCCTCGCTAATCTCACCGCTGGCGAGGGCACCTCGCACGTCATCAGGTAATTTCAGCAGGCGCATTGTGTTCGTGATTGCCACACGGCTCTTTCCCAGCTGTTGGGCGATCTGCTCATGCGAGCGGTTGAAGTCATCAGCCAGCTGACGGTAAGCCTCAGCCGCTTCAAGCGGGGTGAGGTCAGCTCTCTGCACGTTCTCGATGAGCGCTAACTCCAGGCGTTGCAGCTCAGACGCCTCCCGCACCAACACCGGCACGCTTTCCAAACCCGCCATACTGGCAGCTAAAAGTCGGCGCTCACCAGCAATTAGCGTATATTGACCGGTTTCCCCGGATGGAGATACGATCAGGGGCATCAGGATTCCGTTCTCCTTGATAGATGCAGCCAGCTCCGCCAGCTCTTCCTGGTTGATTTGTGAGCGCGGCTGTCGTGGGTTACGGCTGATGCTTTCAATCGGCAATGTGTCATATCCACTGGTCGGGCTTGTGGCAGGGGATTCAGGGGAGAATTCTCCTGCCGGGATTAGGGCATCTAGCCCTCTGCCAAGGCCTGTCTTTTTTGTCATTCTGTTCTCACCATGGATGGAACCGCCTCTGGGATCAAGACACCATCACCCACCATGATCTCGCGCGCCAGGTTGGAATAAGCCAGCGCACCATTTGATCCTGGGGCGTAAATAGAAATCGGCTGACCATAAGAAGGTGCTTCTGCCAGCCGGACTGAGCGTGGAATGATGGTTGCAAATACCTGGCTTGGAAAATGATGGTTGATTTCATTGACCACGTCTGTGCTAAGCCTGGTGCGTACATCGAACATGGTTAGTATGACTCCCCGCACCCGTAAATCAGGAAATAGTGAGCTGCGGATCCGTGCCAGGGTCTGGTTCAGCTGACCGATGCCTTCCAATGCCAGGAACTCGCATTGCACCGGTATGATCACCCCATCTCTGGCTGCCACTACACCGTTTAGGGTCAATAAACCCAGGGACGGTGGGCAATCGATTAATATGTAATCATATCTCTCAACGATGGGTAGCAGGGCTTCCCTCAGCCGGGTTTCTCTGGCGATGACTGAAACCAGCTCGATTTCTGCGCCAGCCAGCGCAGGCGCGGATGGTAACAGGGATAGATTAAGGCGTGGATTATACAGGATGTTCTTCAGCGCTGGAGTGGCACCGATGATGACGTCGTACACACTGTTGGTGATTTTTCGCTTATCAATACCGAGGCAGGATGTGGCATTTGCTTGTGGGTCCAGGTCTACCAGGAGTGTGCGTTGACCCAGGGACGCCAGGAATGCTCCCAGGTTGACGGCGGTGGTGGTTTTCCCTACACCGCCTTTCTGGTTGGCAATCGTGTAGATCCGCCCCATTAAAGTACCTCTATGAGATATCCCTGGATTTCTTCGGGAGTGGGAATCCCTTCCAACCCCCGCCGGGTGACTGAAGTGGCAGCAATTTGGTTGGCGAACCGGGCTGATTCCCATGGATCGCGGGTCAGGTATAGGCGGGTGAAAAAGGCTGCCGCGAATACATCACCCGCACCGGTTGAATCTAACTCCACTTCTTGGGGGGGTCTGAATCGCCGCACATCACCGTTCCAGTATACCCTCGCTCCAGCAGCTCCCTCGGTGATCACCAGGATGCGTGACGCAGAAGCCATTTCTTCAATCCGCTCTTCGTCATTTTGAACGTCATCAATGCTCAGAATCGCCGCTCCCGATTGCTGTAGTGTAAATGCCGCTTCAGGCCATTCGGTGGCATGCACGTGTCCGTCTTGATCCCATGCACGCAGCCAACCCTGGGGAGTGACTCCTACCAGCGAATTTGGGAAATGTCTCACCAGCCCCGGCTCCACCTCTTGAGCGACCGGTCCAAGATGGACGATTGGTGCTTGCCTCCAGGGTTCAGGGATCAGATGATAGTCCAGGCGTGGGGCGACGGTATGAACAATCTGTACTCGCCCCTTGTCAGTGTAAATGTTTTCAAAAGTTGTTGAATGCTCGGCTGGATAGCTGATGATTGGAATATGTTTTAGTTTTCCGAGTGGTACCTCAGCACCCCAGGAGGTGACAATCCCTACCCGCAGCCCCAAGGCACTTGCAGTCAGTCCGGCATATGCGGCTGTACCGCCAATTCGAGGCCCGGAAGGGGTCAGGTCGCGGGTTAGATGGCCGATAATGAGATAGTTAATCGGTTCCAGCGGGGATAAGCTGAACATGGATAAATTATACCTTGAATAAAAAAGGATGCTGTCTGAAGCTTCAGCGCAGCACCCGGATTGTTCGGTTCACTCTTTGGGAATGATACTCACCTTGCGGTGCGGTTCTTCACCAAAGCTTTCGGTGGTCACGTGGGCATCTTCACGCAGCTCCATGTGGATGATGCGGCGTTCATTGGGCGGCATGGGCTCGAGGATTTGTTTGCGTCCCGTCTTCACCGCTTGTTCTGCCATTCGGTGTGCCAGCTGGCGTAATTGTCGCTCGCGGCGTGAACGATAACCTTCCACATCGATGACCAGGGTGACGTTTTCGCCCAGCTCCTTGCTGACGATCAGGCGCGAAATATATTGTAATGCATTCAACGTCTCAGAGCGTTTGCCAATCAAGACGCTCAAATCTTTACCGCTCACGTCCACCAGGATTGCCCTCGTTCCACGTTCCTCATCCATCTCGCCATACATTGCCTCTACATCAGCCTGGATGTGCATCTTGGAGAGAAGTTCACTGACGGTCTCCTGGGCTACATGCAGGGGGATTTCTTCTTTTGCATTCGCTGGTGGGATGCGCACAGGTTTGGACGGGGGTTCTTCCTCAGCGGTTTCAGTGTATTCCACCTCGCTTACAGTTGAGCGATCTTCTGACTCGATCGCTTCAGGCATGGCTTGCTTCACAATCAGTCGTACCCTGGCTTGATGAGAGCCAAGGCCAAATAATCCTCGGCTGCCTTCGTCGAGGATTTCAATATCCACCTCATCCCGGGATAATTCCAGGTCAGCCAGGCCTTTTTCAATGGCTTCATTGATCGTTGGGGCAATAATTTCAATCGTTGCGCGTTGTGAGTTCATAGTTTTTTCTCAGTCCTGATAGTCCCGGGCTCACGGTTCACTTTACTGGTGCAGCTTTTCGTTTAGGCAGCAGGTTGCTCCAGGTAACATTTCCCATCATTGCATACTGCGCGATACCCAGCAGGTTGCTGACGATAAAATACAACGCCAATCCAGAAGCGAGCGACCATGTGATAAATCCCATCATCACGGGCATCATCAGGTTCATCGATCTAGACATCTGTGCACCCTGGTCACTGGGTCCGCCAGTTGACGGAGTCATCAATTTTGACTGCAGGAATGTAGTGACCACCACCAGGATGGTCATGATTGGAATTGGGTAAGGGATGCTTGCAAATAATTGCTGCTGAGATTCTGGTAAGCCGAGGTTGAGCCATAAGAATTGGCTGTTCACAGGGATGATTAAAGATGCGGGGATGAATGCGTACAGGCTGCGGCTAAGATTCAACAGCTGGATGGGTGCCTGTGCCATGGCGAGTGAGATGGATTGGTACAGTCCGATCATGATCGGGAACTGGATCAGTAGAGGCAGACAGGAAGCTAGCGGATTGATGCCCATCTCCTTATAAACCTTCATCTGCTCTTCAGCCAGTTTATTTTTATCGTCCTTATATTTTTTCTGGACATCCTGCCACTTTTTCGACTGGTTCAATTCCGTCATTTTCTTCTGACCCTTAAGCTGTGATGCAGTTAAGGGAAAGGTGATCAGCTTAATCACAATGGTGAACAGGATAATGGCGATGCCGAAATTATGGAAGAAAAAGTCATAAATCCAAATCAGCACATTCGTCATGGGGGTGAGGATAATCGTATTCCACATATTGGATTTTCTCCGTATTTATCTTATAGCATTACTGTGCTGGCGGGAAGGCCCACTTTTGAGCACTATTCGGGTTCTCCAGGCTGAGCGCCACCAGCAGGGTCTTGCCATAGCCGGTAGGCGCCACGAGAATCTTATCCCCTGCGATGAGCGGGGTGGAATAAAGCACTCCACCCACAATGGTGCTGTTCACGATTTCCCCCGCCGTACTGATGGTATACATCGTATCTGCTTCGGTTGTCAGGTAAATTTTATCCCCTGAAATAAGCGGTGTATCCAGGATGGAGTTATTCGGTTTTATCGGTTGCCATACGTTGGTTCCATCCACAGTATTGACCGCGTATAGATTACCACCCTGGTCGCCAAAATACAGGATATTATTATCCAGTGCCGGTCCTGCCCACACCCAATCCTGGGTATGGTACGGCTGTTGCCAGGTACTGCTAGGTTTTAAGGTTGCTCCATCTAGTGCCCACATCACGCTGCCAAAAGACCCTATATACACGGTTCCATCCGGTCCAACTGCGGGTTTACCAACAATGGAACCGCCCAGATCATCGCTTTGAATTTTTTCGCCGCTATTTATATCAATTTTATACACAAAGTGATCCATCGAAGCAATGTAGATGCACCCGCAGTTCACACCTTCAACGGGCTGTGCCCATAATGGATCATTGCTGATAAATATCGCTTTTATTTCATTTCCAGTCGTTAAATCAATAACATAAACATTTCCATCAGCTGATGGTTGGTAAATGGCATTCCCGATGATCAGTGGGCTGGCGATCAGCCGGTTATGTAAATCGGGTTTGGTTGTCCATTTATTTTCTAAACCGGTATTGGGATCAAGGCTGCGTAATAAGTGGTCGTACCCAGGGACAATTAATTGCGTTCCATCCTGGGTTAAATATAGGATCGGCGTAAAATCCCTTGGCGTTCGGCTTGTCTGGATACTTCCATTTTTGCGCCCCGGTGTTCAAGTCCACTGCATACACCTGGGTACCGGCAGCAAGATAAGCTAAATTGGCATCTGCGGTCAAACCGTGCCAGCTCGTGGAGGCATAAACCGAGCTGCTGCAAGCGGATAATAGGATACTGAACAAGAGCAAGGTGCTGATCAGAAATATTTTTTTTGAATTCATCGGTTATCTTTTCTAAGGTACAGGATCAAATCCACCACGGTTGAATGGGTTGCAGCGGATAATCCGCCAGGCTGCCATTAAGCTGCCTTTGATTGCGCCATATTTGTAGATTGCCTGGTAGCCATAATGAGAGCATGTAGGGTAAAACCGGCAAGTATTGGGCGGAAGTGTGCGCGAGAAGGTCAGCTGGTATAGTCGGATCAGCGCCAATAATGGTATACGTGGCAGGTTCCAAATAGTTACTTGAATGTCACGCAAGCGTGGTTCTGGATGGCTTTCACTTTCATCTAAATGTTCGTGCTCTTCTAAATTTACGTTATTCATTGCTATCATTCAGTACCTGAGCCCGGGTGAGCAGTCCAATTAAGCTTGTTTGAATATTACCCAGTTCTGCTTCGAGGATTGATTTACGAGCAATCAGGATCACCTTCCAACCCGGATAAACCTTCGGCAGGAAGGGACGGATGGCTTCTCGTATCAATCGTTTGGCTCTATTCCTTTGGACTGCACTGCCCACTGACCGGCCAGCTGTCACACCGAAGCGGGTTCTTTCACCTTCGGCAGGCAGCACAACCAACACAACAAACGGGTGGGCATAAGACTTTCCATAACGCCTCACCCGCTTGAAATCGGAGGATTGTGTCAGCCGGAAATTGCGGTTCACCCACGCCAGTTGATCTTCTTAACGTGATTATTTTTGACCACTGTCAGACGATATCGACCTTTGAGGCGGCGTGCTTTCAGTACCTTCCTCCCATCAGCAGTTGACATTCGCTGCCGGAAGCCATGCACTCGCAATCGGCGACGAATTTTTGGTTGATAAGTTCGCTTTGGCATTCTGTGTTACCTAAATTCCTTTTAGATTTTATAATTCAGTCTATTAAACGAATTTCGATTATACACGATGCATAGGGTTTGGTCAAACATTAATCTTGCCATTGTTTGTATTTGGCTGAATCCCCACTTTCGCAAGGGCACGCATAGAGATCATCCCCGCCAGCAAGGGTATCCAGAAGGTGATCCCGCGGTAGCTGAGCGTGATCACTGCCGCATCTCCGAAGGATATATACATCGAGGTCAACGCCAGTGTGAGTGCGCCTTCCACTACTCCGATACCTGCCGGGGTGGGTGAGACGATTACGAACAGGGTACTGATACTGAAACAAGCAATGATCGTCCCAAGCGAGATGGGGATTTTGAAGGCTAAAAATACCAACACCAGGATAATGATTTGACCAGTTTTGTTGGTCAATGCTAAAAATAACGGCAGTAGGATGCTGCGGGGTTGGCTGCGCATTAAAATCAGACCTTCTGCCGCTTCGTGGGCAAACACATGCGCATTGGCTTCTGAGAGGTATTCGCGGTGGATGAATGGAAGAAGGATCCGGTTGATGATCCGAGAAATCTTCGCCAGGGCGTTCCCGAATGAGACCGCCGATTGCATCCCAAGGTTGATCAGGTAAGTGAACAGCATCGTCAAACCCACGAGGGCTGCCGAAGCCAGGATGACGACAATTGACAGGTCGTTGCGTCTGATCATGATCACCAAGCCGACAACTAATATCGCGATCAAACCCAGGTAATCAAACAATAAATACAGCACAGCTGCTGCCGATACCCGTGCAGCCGAATAATTTCTGCGCCGTGCTTCGCTAACGAAAATCGCCATCCCACTGACACCCCCAGAAGGGGCAACAATATTTACAAAGTTGGCTGCTGATACGATGAGCGCTAATGTTCCGAGGCGTTCTTCAATCCCCATACCATGGTAGATTGCCCGAAATGATGCTCCACAATTAATCGTCCATAGGAATTCGATGATGAGTGCCAATCCCAGGAACCACCAAATCCCCCTTTGTAGTGTTTGAGCCAGTGTTTGTAATTCTGAGCGTCTTATATAAACAACGATAATAAACCCAATAAATAGTACTATGGGAATAATAAATTTCCGCATAAATTGGATTATACCAACCTTCGCGGGAGAATAAATTTTGGCCTCCCGCGAAAGTTCAGGTGTTATTTAACATTAGCGGCGTCTTCCCCCCATCCCTCCCACCAATGATACAAAATACAGCAGCTGCATCACTGCCGCAACCAGTCCTGCAACATAGGTTAGTGCAGCCGCATTTAGTACATTATTCATCCCTCGCCGTTCATCATCACCAATGATCATCCCGGTATCGGTCAGCAGTGCCTTGGCACGCGCAGAAGCGTTTAATTCTACTGGCAGCGTAGCCAGGGCGAAGATTGCCCCGCCTGAAAACACGAGCACTCCCAACCACGAAAGCTGGCTCTGCCTGAGCAGCATCCCAATAAAGATGAGGATCCATCCCAGGTATGAGCCTATATTGACTGCCGGTACCAGGGCTGCCCTGAACTTCAGCGGGAAGTAGCCATCTCGGTCTTGCATCGCATGACCAAGCTCGTGTGCTGCAATCGCCAATGCCGCCACGGATCCACTGTTATACACACCTTCGGAAAGGTGCAGCACTTTTTGACGCGGGTCATAATTATCGGTGAGCTTTCCCCGCACTCCATCCACTCTCACGTCCAGTCCACCTGCAGTGATCAGTCGTTGGGCTGCCGAAGCACCGGTAAAATTGCTGCGCGAAGTTACCTGGCTCCATTTTTTATACGCCCCATTCACGTAGCTTTGAGCGATGATCATTAAGATAAAAGCTGGGATCATAAATATCAAATAGGTTGGATCAAGCAAAAGCATTTCGTACCTCCTGCATTATCAACTACTTAATTAAACGTAATATATCCATAATGGTTGCATTTTTATAATTAAGGTTGCGATAGAATTTCAATTGCTTTATTTAATTGAGTGTCTATCGAAACCTGGGCGTCAGCATCGGAAATTTTCACCTCAACATCGGGGGTCAAACCTGTTCCGGTCACATTGCGTTGGTTGGGAGTCAACCAGCGTGCGATGGTCACCCTGATTGCGCCTTCATTGTCCGTTAACGGGATCCAATTCTGTGCAGTGCCTTTGCCATATGTGGTTACCCCAACCAGCTCGGCGCGGCCGCGGTCTTGTAATGCACCTGCCACCACTTCCGAGGCCGAAGCCGACCAATCATTCACCAGCACCACCATCGGGATTTTTGTGGCGAGCCCTTCTCCGGAAGCATTGAATATATTGGTCGTACCGTCACCAAATTCTTCGTATGCCACTACACCATCGGGGAGGAACTCAGACCCGACTGCGATGGCTGCATCCAGGTAACCTCCTCCGTTATAACGGAGATCCAGGATCAGTCCTTTCGGATTCTGAGCCATCAGCTCCTCTAACGCAGCATGTATTTCCGCCTTGGTTGTATCGCTAAATGCATTCAAGCGGACGTAGGCTAGTTGGTTATCCAGCATCCTGTATTCTGTGCTGGGGATGGATATCTGTTGGCGTGTGATCGTAACGTCAAAGGGTTGTTCTGCACCATCCCGTAAAATCGTCAGAACCACCTGTGTGCCTGCCTCGCCCAATACTTTCTGGCGTGCCAGCTCTGCTAAAGTCCCGGTCATATCCACGCCGTCGATGGCAATGATTTTATCCCCGGTAATTAAACCGGCTGCTTCCGCCGGAGAGCCTTTTATCGGCGCAGTGATGGTCAGGTATTCGCCTTCCGTATTGACCCACGCACCGATACCCGAATAGCCTTCTAATGGAGCAGTAGCATCGCTGTATTCAGTCGGACTCATATACCCGGAGTGCGGGTCACCCAGAGAATCCATCATGCCGCGAATCGCACCCTGCATCAGTTTCTCATCATCCACAGGCTGCACCAGGTACTGATCGTGGACGAGCTTCCAGGCTTGCCAGAACGGTGTGAACAGTTCTTCAGTCGTGGTGATGGTGCCCCCCTCAGTCGATGTATTCAGGCTGACAGGAAAGGTCAGGCTATTGATCAGGTCATGACCAACATAACCACCCACCAGCCCGACTGCCAAAAATCCAACCAGTAATACTACTACCCCACAGCCGATGAAAAACTTATAAGAATTGCGATTGGATTCCATCATATCTCCTGACTCAACGAACAAGTATATTCTTTGAATATCTAAAGACTATCATAATTGGGTTAGAAACGATTAATCCAGCTGTGACAGGTAAAGATTGAATGAATCCTGGTCACTCACCCGTTCGGCATAATCCAGAATCACCCCCGCATCCAGTGGGTATAACGGGTGGCAGGAGGTCGGCAAGGCGCCTTTGGGAGCCAGTACCACCGCATCGACGCACGGTGCCACCAGGTCTGCTTTTACTAGCTCTGGCACCAGCTCTTCGGTCGTGATAATCACCGTCTCAGTCACCAGGCTCAGTTCGATATCGACTCCCTTATTATCCCCGATCAGTGCATTCCCATCATAGTCAGCGCTCAGGGCATGGATCACGGCAACATCAGGGTGTATTGCCGGGAAGGCAATCAATTCTTCACCGCTGTACGGATCGATGACAGTGCGGACGTCTGGGCGCAGGCGGGGCAGATCGGTGCCGATCCATCCCAGGCCTGGCATAAATCCGACCGATGCCATTTGGGCACGCAGACCCATGGATAAGCTGCTTTCGGTTTCTTCGATGATATCGATCTCGCCGTTGTTCGCCCGTGCGGTGAACATGGGTGCAAAGCCAAATATTTCTAATCCAAAATAACACGAGCGCACGTGTGAAATCAACCCCGCGCCTACCAGCAAGTCGCTCTCATAGCCTGCGGTGAACGCCAGCAGGGTCAGGTCTGCCAGTTGCCTGGTCTGTTGGTAATGCTTGATCAAGGTGCGCACGAAAGCGACCGGGCGACGGTATAGCGTCATTCCACCTAGTGCCAACATGCTTCCAGGTTGCACCAGCTCAGCCGCCTGTTCGAGTGTGATCTGCTTATTGTTCATCCGTGACCCGGGTTCCCGTCCTGCTCCCATAATTCGGGTAAATATTGATGAAGCTCGTGCAAGCTGGATAATACCTTGTCTGCCGTCGGCTCGGAGCCGTTCTTGCCTACCAGGATGGTGTAGAACCCAAGCTCGCGTGCCGGAGCCAGGTTGCGGATGGAATCATCAAAGATGATGCATTCCGCTGGATTATCGTCTCCGGCTATTTTCAATGCTCTTTCATAAGCAGTTTTATCCGGTTTGCAGGCAAAATCCACCGCCAGGATATCAATGATGCCCTCAAAACATCCTGTCAGTCCCAATATATTTAGCACACGGTTGGCATGGTTATGGTCTGAATTGGTGAAAATCCAGCGGCGCTGGGGCAGGCTTAGCAGAAGTGTGCGCAATTCAGGGTCTGGACGGATATATTCAGCCAGCGGAAGGTCGTGCACGAATGCCAGGTAATCTTCGGCATCAACGTCATAATTGGCCTGCAGGCCGCGCAGCGTTGTGCCGTATTTTTCAAGGTACCCCTGCCGGATTGTGATGATCTCACTCAGGGGCAGGTCGATCAATTTCTGCATGTAGATGTTCATCCGCTCGCGGATCGCGTCCCACAAGCCGCTGCCCGGTGGGTAGAGCGTGTCATCGAGATCAAAGTACAGGCTTTTAAAGCGCATGGCAAGTATTATACGAGATAATGAAAGAAAAGCGTAACCCTTTGTTATATAATATCCACATGCCCATCCATTTGCTCTCTCCTGAAGTGGCTTCACAAATTGCCGCTGGTGAAGTGGTTGAACGCCCGGCCTCGGTGGTTAAGGAGCTGCTGGAAAACTCGCTGGACGCAGGTGCGAAGCACATCACAATTCACGTCAGGGATGCCGGCACGCGCTTGGTGGAGATCTCGGATGATGGCTGTGGCATCCCGGGGGATGAAATCCTGTTATCGATTGAGCGCCATGCTACTAGTAAGCTAAGCTCTGCTGACGACCTGTTTAAGATTGAAACCCTCGGCTTCAGGGGTGAAGCCCTGGCATCGATTGGGTCGGTGTCACGCCTGACCATCACCAGTCGCTTCACCGGGTCATCCATGGCAGGCCGCCTACGCGTCGAGGCCGGTCATGCTAGTGAGCTGCAGATGGTCGGAGCCCCCGTCGGGACGGTAGTCAGTGTGGAGGATTTATTCTATAACGTCCCAGCTCGTTTGAAATTCCTTAAACACCCCACCACCGAACGCCGCCATATCGATGAAATGGTGACGCGCTACTCATTGGCGTATCCATATGTCCAGTTCCGCCTGTACCAGGACGAGCGCCCTGCCCTGATGACCAGCGGGAACGGCAACCGGCGTGAGATTCTTGCCACCTTATATGGCGTCGAAGTTGCCCGTCAGTTGTTGGAAGTCCTGGCTGAAGAAGATGATCTATCCGTGACCGGCTACATTAGCCCAATCAGCCTGTCCCGTTCCAACCGCCGTGAGATTGTTTTCTTCGTCAACGGACGACCGGTCCAAGACCCCGCATTGGGGACGGCTTTAGTCCAGGCGTATCACACCTTGCTGATGGTTGGCAGATATCCGTTAGCCATGCTTTTCCTTCAGCTGCCTGCAGAGACTGTCGACGTAAATGTTCATCCGACCAAGGCTGAGGTCCGCTTTAAAAATGCTGACCTGGTGTTCCGGGGTGTCCAGCGGGCAGTGCGGCGGGCGCTGCTCGCTCATTCACCGGTGCCTGCCATGGGCGGTAGTTTGCACTGGCAGTATTCCTCGGCTGATGTGGGCTTTGGCAGGCAGATCGACCCCGCCTGGGGGTTATCTTCAGACTTAACCCAGCCTCCCACTCCTCCAGATGGCGCTCTTTCAGATATTTCGGGTGCGGTTCCGTCACGACAAGCGGGCCTGGCTGGTGTGGGTATACCCCTCCTGCGTCTTGTGGGTCAAATTGCCTCAGCCTACCTGGTTGCGGAAGGTCCAGATGGGCTGTATCTGGTCGACCAGCATGCTGCCCATGAGCGCGTGCTCTTCGAAAACTTCATGGCGATGCGGGCTGCTTCGAGCCAGTCAGCCGACAGCTCAGGAAAAAACAATGTCCCTTCCCAGGTCTTACTCCAGCCTGTCACCGTGGATTTTCCTCCAGCGAGTGCGCGTCTGATCGAAGAACAGCTTCCTATCCTGAATCATTTGGGCTTTCAGGTTGAGTTATTTGGCAAGGGCAGTTACCTGGTGCGTTCCATTCCATCTCTCCTGATCGGCATGGACCCATCTGCAGCCTTAGCGGTAATTGTCGAAGAGTTTGAGGAAGATGAAACGCCTCTCCAGGCAGAATCTGAAGCCCGTATCATTGCCCGGGTGTGTAAACGCGCCGCCGTCAAGGCAGGTCAGGCACTTACTCCCGAAGAACAGCGAGCACTCCTCGCCGATCTCGAAGCCTGCCAATCTCCACGCACCTGCCCACATGGACGTCCAACCATGATCCATCTGTCGGTGGACTTGTTGGAACGCCAGTTTGGGCGCCGTGGAGCCAGGTAGGTTGGGAACAGGGGGCAGGTCAGGTGTCTAGCACAGCATTCAATATCTGCGGGAGCACTTCGGCCACATCCGCGTGGATGACGACGTTCGCCCGCACATCCATAAACGTATCCGCATTATTGATAATGATCAATTGAGCACCATGGTCCATCGCCTGTACGGGTAGCCTGGCGGATGGCATCACTTCGAGCGAAGTCCCTGCCACCAGTATTAATTCACAATTTCGGCAAGCCTCTTCGGCTTTGTTCCAGGTTGTCACCGGCAGTTGCTCTTCATACAGGATGATATTTGGCTTGAGCACGCTGCCACAAGTCGGGCAAAGTGGAATCTGGCACCGGTTTATGTACTCGTCGATGACCGTGGAAGATAGTACCAGTCGGTAGCAGTTGGTACACGATAAGGTACTCAGACTTCCATGAACTTCCATCACATTTTTAGCTCCTGCCCGTGAATGCAGCCCGTCAATATTTTGGGTGATGATGGCAGAGATATATCCAGCAGACTCAAGCTTTGCCAGGGCTATGTGAGCCGGGTTGGGTTGCGCCGAGAGCACCTGGGCAGCTAAAGGTTGGAACCACTTGTAAAATTGCTCCGGGTTATGCCGGAACGTTGAGAGCGAAGCTACCTCCATCGGTTCGACACGTGTCCACAATCCACTCCCCGGGCTGCGAAAATCAGGTATGCCCGATGGCGTCGATATGCCCGCACCAGTCAGTGTGACGGTGAAGTGAGATTTTTTTATTAGAGTGGCAGCGAGGTGGATTGCGTCAATTTTTTCTGGATCATTGCCCGTCATTCTTTTACTCGTACACGCTTGACGATGTTATCAGCCAGTTTGCTGAATTGTTGTGAGGTCAAATTGTCCGGGTGTTGCAGCACCAGTGGGACGTTCGCTTTGGAACACTGGTAAGTTAGCTCGGGAGCGGCTGTGAAGACGATGCTGATCGGATGCTGGTACTCCATCTGCACCTGCGCCAGGGTGTACTGCATCTCGGTCCGCTGTCGATTGTACAGCACGGTATTGACCCGCCCTTCACCGAAACCTTTCTTTGCCAGTTCTGCCACTAACGCCATTGTCCGCGTAATCGTGTTTTGGATCGGTTCCAGCACCACGAGAATTTCATCGCAATACGTCAATACCCTGTCTGTGATCGGAGTGATCCCGGCTCCCAGGTCTATCACCACATTCGACGCCATATATGCCAGGTATCGGGCAATCGCTTCGAAGTGGTCAACAGCATTCAGATATTTCGCATCCGCCGGGTCATAGGAAGCGAGTAGCAGCCTCACGCCAGATTTATGCAGGTATAGCTCGCTATCGATCGCTTCTTGCGTGATCCCTTCCGGTGGAGTTTCCAGCAGGCGAGATAATCCTTGTGGGTTCAGGAATCCCAGGTCCAGCGCCATTGATCCAAAACCGTGGCGGAATTCCGCAATGATGACGTTCTTTTTGCTGCGGTTCTGCAAACTGATCCCCAGGTTGAGTGACAGGGTTGATACTCCTAAACCACCCTTGACCCCCATCACCCCGGTGACATATCCGCGGTTGTGCGAGCTCGGCGGAGCGGGCACAGGTAGCGAAGTTTTCTTCCCGCGCGCCAACACTGCTTTCACGTGGGCGAATAGTTCCCGTGGCTGGGTGGGTTTGGTCAGGTAGTCATCCGCGCCTGCCTCAAAACCTGCTACTTTATCATCTACCTGGGTTTTGGCGGTGAACATGATGATCGGCATGCTGTTGGTAGCTGGATCGGTGCGCAGGTTGCGCGCTACTTCATAGCCATCCATTTCCGGCATCATGATGTCGAGTAGGATCAGATCTGGTTTTTCGCTTTGAGCAAGGGCAATTGCCTGGATTCCACCGCTGGCAGCAACGATCCGATATCCCTGGTGCTGCAGCATTAACCCTACCAGGCGTAAAGTGTCTAAATCATCATCGACGATGAGGATTTTTTCCGGCATGTGGCTTACTCCCTAGAATAGAGCAATTCTGTGATGCGAATCCGGTTAATCAGTACTTCTGGTGTTTATTCTCACCGTAATTCATTATACGCTATAATTTATTTTACAATGCTTCACAATATTGCAAACATTTTACAACAGGAATGTAATTTGCACCAATCGGATCGGCTTCTGGTTGGTGTTTCTGGTGGACCAGATAGCTTATGTCTCCTGCATCTGCTCCACAGTTTTGGCTATGAGCTCATAGCCGCCCACATTAACCACCAATTACGCTCTGAAGCATTTGACGAGGCCAGGTATGTCGAGCGATTCTCATCTGACCTTGGGATTAAATTAGTTTCAACTGAGACCGATGTACAAGGTTTCGCCAGAGAGCAATCGCTTTCCCTCGAAGAGGCTGCCCGCATTGTGAGGTACAGGTATTTATTTGAGCAAGCTGATGAAATGGCTGTGGCTGCAGTTCTCGTCGCTCACACTGCCGATGACCAGGTAGAGACCATCCTGATGCACCTGTTGCGCGGCACTGGGTTAAGTGGGCTGCGTGGGATGGAATATCGCCTGATTCCCAACCCCTGGAGCAATCGCATTCCCCTGGTTCGCCCGCTGTTGACCACCTGGCGGAGTGATATCATGCTCTACCTGGCCGAAAATGAAATCGAGCCGGTTATAGACCAGAGTAACCAGAATACAGCATTTTTCCGTAATCGTCTGCGCCATGACCTGCTTCCGCTCCTGGATAGCTACCACCCTGGGGTGCGCCAGAACCTGCTGCGCTTAAGTCTGACCGTCCAGGATGATTACGTGGTTTTGCAGCAGCTTGTCGATCGAGCCTGGGAGGTCAATCTCGCTAGGCACTCACCCGCCTACCTGGCTTTCCGTCGAGCAGGTGTCCTCAAATTACCTGTTTCCATTCAACGTTATCTCTTGCGAAAAGCAATTGCCTACCATCTGCCGGGTTTGCAGGACGTCGACTTTGAAACTATTGAACGCGGATTAAAATTCCTGGCTGAAACAAAACCTTATGGGCAGGTCGACCTGGTAGCCGGCTTGTGGCTGATTCGTGACGTCGATCTTTTTTGGATTACGTTTAGCGAGCAGGATCTACCCCACTCTGAATTTCCATCCCTTTCTCCGGGTGAAGTATTGTTCCTATCCACCCCCTCTACGGTTTCATTGGACGGAGATTGGCAGCTTCAAGCGGTGGACGAACCCGACCTTGCACAGGCTATTCAGCTCAGTACTGCGAATTCCGACCCCTACCAGGCATGGTTGGATTTGGGAACAGTTAAACAACCGCTCGTTCTCCGGTCTAGAGTTGCCGGTGACAGAATCCAACCAATCGGGATGGATAGTCATTCGATGAAGGTCTCTGACCTGATGGTTAACCTCAAGCTTCCCAAAAGGGCTCGTAAAACCTGGCCCCTGGTTTGTTCCGCTGATCATATCCTATGGATTCCTGGATACCGGGTGAGCGAGTTAGCCCTTGTCAAGCCGGGCAGCATCTCAGTGGTTCACCTGACGCTAAGCAGGAATCTCAGCACCTAGTTTTTGCAGCTTCAGCTTTACTTCCCGCCATTGGATCTTGGATAGTCCCATCTTCTGGCGCACTTTATTGGCTTCCATCCCGCTCTTCAGGTCATGCAAGGCGCATGTCCAGCGGCACATCTCGAAGGATAGATGTTTGGATAACCCAGCTTCCTCGCCCAGATCCTCCAGCAGGTATTCTAGGCGTCTCTGCGACCATGGGAAGAACTGGTCTCCCGGTTGGTACTGCGCCTGGTATTCTTCATAAGCTTCAATCCATTCATCAGATAAGGCAATCTTGCGTTCCTTGTACCGATGCTGAGGGCTGGCGTAACGCACGAACAGGAATGGACCTTCTGGTCCTTCAAGCTCAATATGGATCGGGCTGAGCGCCAGGCATTCGCTTTTCTTAATCCCGGTTTCCAGTACCAAATCTACCAGTGCATAGTAGCGGGCGTCAGGCTGTAGCGCATGGCGGTGTTTAGTAGCCGCCTCGAGTACTGCTTGAGTCTCTTCATCCGTGAGCACCTGCGGCAGTGGGCTGATCACCGATTGTTGCAGCACCTTTTCACCGGGGTCAACCAGGATCACCCCATAATGGGTCAGCCACCTGAAGAATGCTTTTATCGAAGTGATTCTCCTGGATAGGGTCTTCGGGCTGCACGGCACACCCCGTTGTTTCTGCATCCATTCTAAAAAGTTATTCAGCTCGTTGGTGGTGATGGCCCCCAACGGTCGATCGGGGGGCAGGTAAGCTGCCAGCAGGTTCATATCGGCGATAAATGCTTTAACGGTATGTGGGCTCTTTCCCTGGTCGTTCAAGTAAATCCGCCAGGCGTTGATTGCCGGGGTGAGCGAAGTGCGGGCGGTGATATGGGAAGGGATTTTATCTTCTGGGGTCATAGTCTCCTCACAATCTTATGCGCATAGGATTTTCGCATAGTCACTTCGCATAGTATAATATCATCTCGCTGAATTGTCAATCACAAGATGAAGTTATGTCTAAGTGTTGTAGATTTTAGTTGTAGGTTGGGATATCTGGTTTATTCTTCTACCGGATGAGCCGTTTTTGCGAAACCCAACATTTAGTTTCGATGAGTAGTTGTAGGTTGGGAGATCCGGTTTTCTCCGCCTCCCCTAAACATTTCTATATTCGGGGAGGCGGGCGAGTCTGGGTCCGATATGTTTTTCTACCGGACAGCGTTCCCTTCAGCTGGGAGGGGGTAGAATTTGTATTGTTGGTTGGGTTATCCGGTTTGTTTTCAAACCGGATTGAACACGATGGTTTTTCGCGCGAAACCTAACGTCTGAAGTTGATTTATAAAAGGCATTTATCGCCAGCTACAAATAAAAACCTAAGACTCGTCAGTCAAATTTCCAAGGAGTAATCATTCATGCGTGAAGATATAGTAAATACCCTTAAAGTATTAAGAGAAAATCCACAATTGGGAGACGAAGAACTGTATGTACGTCTTGTAGAAGCTGGTATAGAACGTCGAATGGCAGCTCGGCTCGTAGAATTTTTGCCGATCGCATATGGCCGTATTTTGTTGGCTGATTCTGGTATTATCTTCAATGAAAACTATCAACGGATGAATAATCGTGGAAAAATATCACCAGAACAACCACTTGCATCCCTTCCCCTGTGGAATGAAATTGTCACCTATGCCAAGGAGGAGACCAGTCAAGGCACTTCTAAACATGACCTTACCGCCGTTGCCTCTCGCAGCGCCGAGTACCATGTGGTTACAGAATTATCTGTCAAGGGAACGATTCCAAGTGATGTTCGCCTTACACCCTGTCTATTTGTTTGGCCAGTTGATGGACCAGAGATTGGTGATGGAAGTGAAAAGAAGAAATGGTGGCAATTCTGGAAATAATCATATTTTCATTTAAACATTTCCACCTCGTTTCTTTAGTGGATAATTTTGAATTCGTAAACGGAAGACGAAATTTAGTTTTTTAAGAAGTTCAATTTATTGCTAATTGGCAGGTTGGGGTGATCCGTTAGAATATCGTGCTGGTTTAATCACTACAATCTCTCGTTGACTCCAACGGCTCTATCTCATTGCGGAATCCCCGCTGGTTTTCGGGGGATAAGGACGCTCTCAGAATCCACGATTCCTTATTCACTACGAAGTCCTTAGAACCCGTCCCCGCAGCTTTTCGGGGAGCAATCTGCTCTGTGTTTTATTCATAATCACATGTGGTTTCTGCTCTTGGTGAGTATATTACCTTGACAAACTAGAACATATGTACTATAATATTGTCGTAATTACTCACCCCTCCTCAAAATTCGCGAAATCTGGTAAGATGCGCGTGTGAGTAAAACAGACTTCGAAACGCTAACGAAAGATGAATTAATCGAGCTGATATTAGCGCAATACGAACAACTGACTAAACTTCAAGCAGACTATGAAGCCTTGAAGCTGAAGTTTGAGAAGAACCAAAAGCCGCCCACGTCTTCAAAGAACTCCTCCCAACCACCCTCGCGTGACCAAAAAGGAAACGTACCATCAGGACGACGAAGGCATCGGCATGGACCACCGGTTGGGCATGAAAAGCATGTGCGTAAATATGTGGCACAGCCCGATCACACCATTGAGCTGCGTACGAAGGCATGTTGTAAATGTCACACCGACCTGAGCAGTGAAGCGGGTCGATTGGTCAATGTGAACCAGATCACCGAGTTACCTCAAGCACCTGCCCAGGTGATTGAAGTACGGCAGTACGCCGTGACCTGTCCTGAGTGCGGTGCATCTGAAGTTGAAGGTTCACCGGCTGGGTTGGAGATGCACCGTGCATTCGGAAGTCGGCTGGAAGCAACGGTGGTGTATTATCGCCAGGAGCAGCACATGAGCTATGTCCGCACTCAAAAGGCAATGCTCGACCTGCATCAGGTTGAGATCAGCCAGGGTGGGATCGATGAGATCATGAAACGTGCTGGAAAGTGGGCAATAGGCAAGCTCGGCCAGATCCAGGACAGTGTTCGCCACAGCCAGGTGGTTCATTGTGATGAAACCACCAACCGGATCAACGGAGCCAATGCTTGGGAATGGGTTTTTTGCACACTGACAAGTGTTTTGCATGTGATCCGTCGTGACCGAAGTGCGGAAGTGATCCGGGGTGTCATGCACGATTTACCGGCGGAAGTATGGGTGAGCGACTGTTATGGGGGACAGTTGAAAGCCCCTGCCAGGCAAAGACAGTTATGTATGGCCCATCAATTGCGCGCCTTGCAGCATATTTTGGATGCTCAGCCTCATTTGACCTGGGCCCACGCTCTGCGAAAGCTATTTCTACATGCCATCCAAGTTCATCGCCAACGTGACCAGATGACTAGCGCACAATTTGATAAACAAGTAGCTCAGATTGAGCGTAATTGTGATCGCCTGCTGCACCAAGACTTAGCTCCACCCGAAGCGCAGAGATTACAGCGCCGCTATTTGAAATATCGCTCCTGTCTGTTTGTGTTCTTGCATCGCAACGATGTTGAGCCGACAAACAACGTCGCTGAGCGCGCCTTGCGTCACTCGGTTGTGCATCGTAAGGTTACCAATGGATTTCGCTCCAACTGGGGCACAAACACTTATGCAGCGTTAGCATCGGTCATTGATACAGCTGAATTGGCTGGGGTTCGTGCTTTTGATGCGATCCAAGCTCTTTTCGGTCCGCCTTCACTCCCGATTTCCGGTTGCGGTGAGTAATTACATATTGTCGTAATTAATCACCGTGTTCAATTTAACGGTTTTCAGAGCCATAATTTGGAAAATCAAGCAATTTGACCGTCATTGCGGAATCCCTCCGGTTCTTGGGGGGAGAATCCCCGCCGATTTTCGGGGAAGGAGGGCGCTCCTAAAATCCAATATATTTCCCATACTCCGAAGCCCGACGTGCCTATCCCCGCAGAATTTCAGGGAGCAATCTTCCCCTAACACTACTCATAATTTTCCATTATTATCGATTCGGTTGAGTAATTACATCCACCTGTTCTCTTGGTAAACTTCCTTGAGGGCATTACCTAATTACCTAAATTCCAAATCACGGGATATAGGTGATCATCTCGATCGTGATTACCTGATCCTCGTGATTTCTGGCATCACCACTCAAATAGTCCATATTTGTTCCTCATTATTTTTTAACAACAAATAGCAGAATCATGGTACCTAAATAATCTCAACAGGATGAAAATCTCAATAAACCCCGCTTTCACAACATCACCACCCCTAAACCATATTCGATCCTCTTCGTTTTTTATTTACAACGAATACTTGGCTCAGCCGCACCCTTATAATTTATTCATTACACTAGCAATAGTAGGTTGAGAGATCCGCTTTCCTTACAAACCTGGTTGAGAACGAGGATCCTCTTTCTAAACTCAACTTCTGGATTACCCGATGACCTAATTGCCTAATTGCCTGATTGCCTGATTGCCTGATTGCCTAATTGCCTAATTGCCTAATTGCCAAATTACCAAATTGCCTAATTGACGAATGCCGAGTGATCTTCTCGGTATAATTGCCTAATTACCAGCTTCTCCCGCCAACCCCAGGTCCGCTGCGATTGTCCGCATCGCCACGATCACGTTGCCCACATGCTCCCACAGCTCGATGTTGAACTCCTCGGCGGCTTTCGCAATCTCATCCCGGTTGGCACCGGCAGCAAAAGCCCTGTCCTTCCACTTCTTCTTCACCGACGAGGCTTCCAGGTCATACAGCGCCCTCGACGGTCGCACCAAAGCAACCGCGGTGATCAAACCGGTCACCTCGTCGCAGGCATACAGCGCTTTTTGCATCGGCGTCTCCCGTGGCACACCCGTGTGGTCGGCATGGCTCAAAATTGCCCGTACAATCTCTTCCGGCACACCTCGTTCACGCAAGATCGGTGTCCCTGCGATGGGGTGCTGCTCCAATGTGGGGTGGATCTCCCAATCGAAGTCGTGCAGGATCCCCGTGATCCCCCACAAGTCTGCGTTTTCGCCGAATTTCGCCGCATAAAAACGCATGGCCGCTTCCACCGCCAGCATATGCCTTACCAGGTTTTCATTCTTCACAAATTCATGTACGATTATTAATGCTTCAGATCGGTCCATAACGTCTCCGGGAGCAGAAATTGAAATATCCTTCATCCACCTGTCTGGTTATCCATTTCGGGAAAAATGGGCTCAGGCTGACCGAGAATTGGTAAAGGTCGTAAGATATGCACTTCAAACAAGGCGGTCAGTGTCGCCGGGAGCTCGCGCAGGTTCCAATAAAACAGGCTCCGTTTGCTATATTCATGCCGGTCAGAGGCAACTCCGATCGCTTTCAGCCCCAGTCCATTGCAGGTGTACAAGGCGCGCGGTAGGTGAAAACGCTGCGTCACCAGGATCGCATCCTTCAAACCAAAAATACTACCCGCCCGGTAGCAGGTATCATAAGTGCGCCTGCCGGCATAATCCAGCACGATGGCGCTGTCCGGCACCCCCAGGCTAAGGGCGTAATCTCGCATCGCACCTGGCTCATTGTAATCGAGGTAGCTGTTATCACCACTCATCAGGATCTTTTGCACTTTTCCGGAAAAGTAAAGCTCCGAAGCCGTTGCGATCCGGTCTCGCAGCACCGTGGTTGGGGTTCCGTCTCGCCACAATCCCGCTCCAAACACGATTGCAGCTTGCATTGCAGGCGCTGACTGTGCTGAATAACTCCGCGGGATGGCGAATAAGGCTGTGATCAAACGTGGCAGGATGAACACCGCTGCCCCAACCAGGATGGCAATTTTTATGAATTTCTTGATAAACTCAAAGGCTTTATTCCGCACCCGGCTATTCTACCATGAACAAAATTTGACCATTAAAGATTGTCCGTTGTCTCCGTCACACCCAATTTCCTCTTCCCTAGAGCCAACCAAGAGGTTACAATCCGTATCCTATGAAAAACAGTGGTGATGATTACAAGGATGCCCTGGAATATCTATACAGCTTTGTCGATTTCAGCATGCAAAAAGCGGATACGTATTCACCTGAAAGGTTCAAGCTGGAACGCATGCAGGCATTGGTTGCCTCCATGGGAGATCCACAGGCAGCGTATCCCACTATTCACGTCGCTGGCACCAAGGGGAAAGGCTCGGTTTGTATCCTATGCGCTACTGCCTTGCAAGAAGCGGGGTATAAAGTCGGTTTATATACCTCACCCCACCTGGATGACTATGCTGAACGCATTCAGGTGGATGGGCAGTTCATCCCTCATGCCGATCTGGTTGAAATGGTTGAAGTCATCAAGCCATTTGTAGCTGCCATCCCCGAGTTAACCACCTTCGAAATTACCACTGCCCTGGTGTTTATGTACTTCCAACGACAGAAAGTGGACGCTGCCGTGATCGAGGTGGGTCTTGGTGGACGGTTGGACGCTACAAATGTAGTGCATCCTGTGGTCAGCGTCATCACTTCGATTTCATATGACCATACTCAGTTATTAGGGAACACCCTCACCCTTATCGCCGGTGAAAAAGCCGGTATTATCAAACCTGGTATCCCGGTTGTCACCTCTCCTCAGCAAGAGGAAGCCCGTCAGGTGATCGAGCGCGTTGCTCACGAGCATGGGTGTAACTTTATTCAGGTGGGTGAAGATATCGTGTTCGAGGTTGTATCAAAAAGCCTGGCTGGTCAAACCATCCGAGTGTTATCAGCTGGTGCACCTCCGAGAGACGCTTTGGATCTCTCCATCCCGCTCCTGGGAGCGCACCAGGCAGCCAATGCAGCTACAGCTTACGCGGTCTTGGAAATCATTAATCAATCGGGGTTAAAAGTGGACCATCAAGCCATCATTGCTGGCTTCTCAAAGGCTTTTTGGCCTGGGCGCTTTGAAATCGTCCAGCAAAATCCTCCGGTGGTCCTCGATTGTGCTCATAACCGCGATTCAGCGTTAAAATTACGCCTTACTCTGGATGAGTATTTTCCTGGCAAACAGGTGATACTGGTGTTTGGCGCCTCTGAAGATAAGGATATCGAGGGGATGTTCACTGAGCTCATGCCACTGGTAAAAGAGCTGATTGCGGTAAAATCATTCCACCCACGTGCCATCGATCCGGATAAACTGGTGGATTTGGCCCATAGCTTTGGGCAACCGGTAGCCTGCATCGAGGATATCGTAACGGCAGTTGAGAAAGCATTACAGCTGGCAGGTGATGACGACCTGGTGCTGGTGACTGGCAGTATATTCGTCGTTGCAGAAGCACGTAAATATTGGGAAAAAAGTGCAAAGATCAGGAGTTATTAATGAAGGATAGTGATTGGTATTATCGCGACGAGGATGATGATTTTGGTGAGGCAGTCCACCGCCGTACTGAAGAACTGTATAAAGTGCCGGATGCTTCCCTTGATCCGGATGGGTTGATCGAATGTCCGGTGTTGCCTCTGCGTGACCTGGTGATCTATCCCCATATGGTAGCCCCGGTGTTTGTCGGGCGTGAAGCTTCCCTGCTTGCTATCGAGGAAGCCCAGATGGATAACCACACGGTGATCGCCCTAACACAGCGCGATTCCGCCATTGAAAATCCAAAAATTGCCGATTTCTTAACCATCGGAGTTGAAGTAGCAGTCGGTCGTCTGGTGAGTATGCCTGACGGCTCGAGCTCTGCCCTTGCCCAGGGACGAAGAAGGCTGGAAGTAGTGGAATTCTCTCAGCATGAACCCTTTATGGTCGCCCGAGCCCGTCCATTATATGAGACCATCAAGTTGGATCGTGAGATAGATGCCACCATGCGTACCGCTCTCGAGCTGTTCCAGAAGTGTGTGCAGCTGAACCGCAGTCTGCCGGATGAGGCCTATCTGTATGCCTTGAACATTGAAGAACCCGGTTGGTTAGCCGATATGATTGTGACCACCATCTCGCCCTCCATGGAGGAGCGGCTGAAACTGCTCCAGATGCTCAACCCTTCCGAACGCCTGAAACATGTGGTTACCTTGTTAGCCCAGGAAGCCGATGTCCTTGAGCTGGAGGACCAGATCCATACCAAGGCGCAGAGTGAAGTCGACCGCACCCAGCGGGAGTTTTACTTGCGTGAGCAGATGCGCATAATCCAGACTGAATTGGGTGAATCGGACGCCTGGGTCAGGGAGGTATCCGATCTACGTAAACGCGTTGAAGGCATAAGCTTACCTGAAGAGGTTATGCTGCGCACTTTGAAAGAGATTGATCGTCTGAACCAGATGATGCCCATGTCTCCCGAAGTAGGTATTATCCGCACTTATATCGATTGGATCCTGGATCTCCCATGGACCAACGCTACTGAGGACAATTTAGACGTCAAGCATGCTGCGGATACCCTTGAGCAATACCACTATGGACTGCCGCGTGCCAAAGACCGCATCCTCGAATATATCGCTGTCAGGAGTCTTAAACCCAAGCGTTCCAAACAGCCCATTTTGTGTTTTGTCGGTCCTCCCGGGACGGGTAAAACCTCGCTGGGAAGATCCATCGCCGAAGCCTTGGGACGAAAATTTGTCAGGCTCTCCCTGGGTGGGGTCAGGGATGAGGCCGAGATCCGCGGTCACCGGCGCACCTACATTGGTGCCTTACCCGGTAGGATCTTACAGACCATGCGTCGGGCAGGCACGATCAATCCCCTCTTTATGCTGGATGAAGTCGATAAGCTCGGGCAGGACTTTCGTGGTGATCCTTCCTCCGCCTTGCTGGAAGTCCTTGACCCGGAACAAAATCACGCCTTCTCAGACCATTACCTAGAGCTGGCATATGACCTATCCAAGGTTATGTTCATCACCACAGCCAACTATACCGGTCCCATCCCGTCTGCCTTGCTCGACCGGATGGAAGTGATTGAATTTCCCGGCTATATCGAGGAGGAAAAGATCGAAATCGCTCGCAGGTTTTTGCTTCCCCGCCAATTGGAGGAAGCCGGGTTGGATGACGAAAAATTACACTTCCAGGATCGCGCTCTCATGCGCATCGTCAGAGAATACACTTATGAGGCCGGGGTCAGGAACTTCGAGCGTGAGATCGGCATGATCTGCCGTAAAATCGCCCGCACGAAGGCGGAAGGAAAGACCTATCCACGACTTGTTTCCCAATCTGCAATGGAGAAATACCTGGGTCCACCTCAATTCTTCAACCAGGAAGCTGAACGTCAGGATGAAGTGGGTGTAGCCACTGCCATCGCCTGGACGGAGAATGGGGGTGAGATTATGCCGGTGGAAGTACTGCTGATGGATGGCAAGGGTAATATGCAGATCACCGGTCAGATAGGCAATGTGATGCAGGAATCAGCTCAAGCTGCATTGTCTTATCTGAAATCACGCTCAAGCCAATTCAACATCGATCCTGCTGCATACGAGAACCTGGATATTCACATCCACATCCCTGAAGGTGCCATACCCAAAGATGGACCCAGCGCAGGGATCACCATCTGTACAGCCTTGGTTTCAGCCTATACCGGGCGTGAAGTAAGGAAGGACGTTGGGATGACTGGTGAAATAACCTTGCGCGGGCACGTATTACCCGTGGGGGGTATTCGTGAGAAAGTTCTTTCTGCACACCGTTCTGGTTTAAAAACCGTGATCATGCCGAAACGCAATGAAAAGGACCTGGTTGATGTACCGAAACGCGCCCGTAATGAGCTGCATTTGGTGATGGTTGACCATATCGATCAGGTCTTGGAAGTGGCATTGTTACCTCCCAAGCCCAATACCACTCACAAGAAGCAAGTCTCCCGGAAACCCAGGGTCAAGCAGAAGGAAGTTATTCTGGAGGTCACTCCTGCAACGAGTCCCGCCTGAAACGGTTCGATTACAAGGCACACATTCAGGAAAACCAATATACAATTACCTGGTACAGGTTGTTCATCGATCAGCCTGTTCCAGGTTTTATATTCTGATGCTTGAATTAGTATCAACTGGTGGGTATGCTGGAAGATAACTCGGCTGAAATCCATAATCTTATCGCCTCAGGCATGGGTCCAAATCTCCATTGGTTCCCGGAAGACGTTCCGCTATCATCCCTCTCCTTGACCTTGGTTGGGATGGCAAATAACGAAGGGGGAACAGTAATTTTCGGTGTATCTCCCCGTGCAGGTGAGCTGGTCGGTGTGACTGACCTGGAAGCTGCTTGTGAGCGGATTTTTCAAGCCGCACTCCTGACGGACCCGACCCTGGTACTGCCCATTCCGCGTCAAGTGATGGTAACGAAGGCGGGAACGCTCAATCCAATCGATCTGGTTGTAATCACTGTTCCTGCTGGGCTTCCCCATGTATATAGCCTGGATGGAAGGTATCTTGGTAGGCAAGGTACCCAGACCAACCCGTTATCAGCCCGTCAGCTGTATAAACTACTTCATCAGCGTGGCACAGTCCAGTTTGAATCGCGCCTGGTGCCCAATGCTGACCTGACCGATTTAGATAGTGGTCAAGTCATGTCCTATGCACAGGCGGCCGGAAATACACCCGCGCATGATTTGGATAAAGCCTATGAGTTTTTAGTCCGTCGTGGCTGCTTAATTCGATCTGGTGCCGATTTGCAGCTGACTTATGCTGCTTTGTTATTATTCGGACGTTATCCCCAGCAATGGCTGCCCAACGCCAACATCCTGGCAGGTCGTTTCCCAGGGGTAGCCTTCGCGGGGACGTATATCAAGCGGGATATTAGCGGTAGCTTACCCGAGCAATTAAGGCAGGCGGAAGAGTTTATCCGCACGAACCTGAATACCACGGTCCGGTTGGTTGGGTTAAAGCACCAGGAATGCCTGGAATATCCCTTCGAGGCTGTGCGCGAGTTATTGGTAAATGCAGTCGCCCACCGCGACTATAACCTGCAAGGAGATAACATACACCTGAATATTTTTTCCGACCGCCTGGAGATATCTTCACCAGGTACTCTGCCTGGACCGATGACATTAAAAAATCTCTTGGAAGCCCGTTTTTCCCGTAATGCCGTCATCTCTCAGGTTCTTTCCGATTTGGGATTTGTCGAGCGTTTGGGTTATGGATTGAATCGGGTGGTCGAATCTGTTCGCACAGTAGGTTTACTGCCTCCTCAATTTGAGGAGCTCAATGGAACATTTCGTGTCTCCTTGCACGCCGCTCAGCTTGGAGACGGTCGAAGCTTTACTGACCTCACTGCTTATGCAGCCCTGGGATTGAACCCCCGTCAGCAGATGGCTTTGGCACAGTTAGCTGCTCACCAGCGTATAAGCAGTCATGAATTCCAGGAGCTGTGTCCAGATGTCCATGCTGAAACCCTCCGCCGTGACCTGGCAGACCTGGTATCCCGCGGGATTGTGATTAAGGTAGGGGACAAAAAAGCTACATACTATATATTGAAAAGAGTATAACTGCTGATATCACAAATCTTCAGAAAGAGTATTGGCAAATTTGACTTAAATAAAAAACTTTGGTGATGTACTGGTTCTTTAAACAGCGTGACATAACTCAACTTGAAAAATCTCGATACCTGGAAACTTCGGATTGTTCTCTGTCTGTTCAATTTCTGATATTTAGCTATATTTTTGGACTAGTCGTTGAGGAGCTTAATATGCTTGCGCAGCTCAGGTACCTGCTGTAGTATCACTTGCGGATCGCTGCGCCACTCGAACGGTCCCCCAACGCCTCCATATTCAAACGCCAGCAGCCAGGGTGCTTCCCATTCCCCGGAATGAATGCGTTTGAGCACCCAATCCAGCCATTGCCAATCTGATTTCTGGATGGATAGGTGGTCCATCAAGCGACCAGTGATCTGGTTTTGATGCACACCTGCGAAATGCATTTCTTTCAACTTATGCATTGGAAGGTCAAGTAAGTATTCATCCGGTTCCATCCCAATTTGCCGGGAGGTGATGATCGCATGAGATATGTCCAGCAGCAAGCCACAGCCGGTTTCATTCACCACCCTCGTGATCACTTCCGGTAAGACGCACAAGCGCATCGTATTGCCCTCTTCTCCCCGGTAAGGTGAGTTTTCTATGATGACCCGCTCAGGTCCGAAAAGTTCGACCGCGATCTTCACGTCAGTTACAATGGTGTTGAACACCTTTTCAACATCATGAACATTGTTTGTGTCCACAGGTATTTCTGGGTAGTAGCTTTGCCTGGCGTCCAGGTGGAGATTGATGTAAGGAGTCTGTGTGGATTGTGATAACTTCCTCACTTTCTCCCATTCCGCCTCAACCAGGCTATTGTTCCCGGCTTCAAGTGTGAAATGCACTGCCACAGGGCGAAGCGCTCTGGCTTCTTCTACCATCCAGTCCCAATCAGGGGTTTTGAAATAATCAATATTGATTTTGCCGTATTGAACTAACGCTGCTGCGGGGGTAGAGTAATTGATTGCCAGGTGCATGGATTAAGGGCACTCGTTTGCCAGGTGTTCTTCGAAGGTCTCAGAAAATAGGTGCCGACCTGAGCCATCACATGCTGCCCGGAAGTAGTAGTAGGGGGTTTGTGCTGGGAACGCGACTGCCTTTAGTGCCGCCAGGCCAGGGTTTGAAATGGGTCCAGGTGGTAACCCGGCATAGATATAGGTATTATAGGGTGAATCCACCTTCAAATCCTGTAACGAAAGGGGATTTGTCCACCAGGTGCCCTGTTTCTGGTTGTAACCAAGAGCATACTGTACGGTCGGGTCTGATGCCAGAACTACTCCGGAATTCAGCCGGTTATAGAATACAGATGCAATGAGCGGCATCTCCTCTTCCAATATAGCTTCCCGCTCGACCATGGATGCGAGCGTGACGGCCTGGCACAGGTCTAAACCCAGGGTTGTAAAACCGCTGCGCAGCTCTGGGTTGACCGCGGTTTCGAAATTCATCAGGATTTGGGAGAGTAAATCGTTGAGTGTGGCTCCCCTAGGCAAGGTGTAACTGCCTGGAAGCAGGTACCCTTCAAGTGAGTCATTCGCCAGGCAAGTTGAAAAACTGTATCCATCCGGGTGCGAATGCACTGCCGATAAAAATTCATCTGGAGTGATATTAAACCCCGATGAGGGTAAAGCGTTGGCAATTTCCTCAACCCGCCAGCCGGGGAGGATAGTTAGTGTTACGTCTGCTGAGATCGATGACTGGATAGCCTGGGCAATCTCGATGGGTGACATATCTGGATTTAGCTTGTATTCGCCAGCTTTTAGCCTGGTATCCAGGCCGCTATACTGTAGATAACTTCGAAATACACCTGGGTTGGAGATCAGTCCCTCTTTCCATAATTTGCCGGAGATGGATGGGACTGACTCACCTGCATCAATGGTTAGGTTCACAACCGATCCACCAGGGTTATTAGGTTGGGTCAGATCATTGGATTGAAGCAGGATCAAGCTGGAAAGATAGACCCGTTGCCGGTAGCTTAAATCCGCGGAGGCCGGACCAAACCTGTGCTCAGCCTTCGAGAAAATCAGGCTGGGGACGATGATTATCGCAATGATCACAACTCCAATCAAGCCAATGAAGGCAAGCAAGCATGAAACATTGCGTGAGCGTGATAGAGGTTGCTGCATCTTATTTGTTTATCGTCGAATCCAGGTAAGATTGCAGGATCACCGCTGCCGCCAGGTCGTCCAGGTGACCGCTGCGTTTCTTGCGCGAGCTGCCCATCTCAATCTGTGCCTTTCGAGCTGTATCTGTGCTGAAACTTTCATCCCATTTGACCAATGAGATGTCACATTGCTGGTGGATGAACTCGATCAATCGGCCTGCCCTTCGGCTTGCTGGGGTGGGTGAACCATCATCATCGAGAGATACACCAATCACGATCAATCCCACCTGGTTCTGGCTTGCGACTTCAGCGATCGTAGCTGCATCGATAGGCCTTGAAACGTGTTTCAGGACGGTGAGTGGTGAGGCAATCGTGCCGGTCGGATCACTAAGTGCCAGACCGATGCGTTTCTCACCCGGATCAACGGCCATTATCCTCATTGTAAATCAGCCTGAACCAGGGTGATACGCATAGCCAGGAGTGGCAGCCTTGGCCACCAGCTGGGTGTTATGAGAATATTTACTTCTTCGATTAGGGGAAGCGATGCACTTAGTTGTTCCTTGGCTATTGCAGGTGTGACTCCTTTTATAAATCCTATTGCCAGACCGGTGGGTATATCCGCCAGTATATCTCTTTGTGCATTGACCGTCCAATAAACTTTTCCATCTAAACCGATTGAAGGACTGTTTAGAGGAGTGATTCCCAGCGAATTGATTATCGGATTGTATCCAGCAGGGATATTGGAATCGAGTATGGGAATCACCAGGCTGCGTAGTATCGCACCTGACACTACTTGGGCTTTAATCTTAAGACGGAGAGTGAGTTTCACATTCTCTCCCGGTTCTCCGGCTGGTGGGTTGTAGCTTTCTTCCAGGATCTCACTAACCCCCGCTAAAGGTGGAATCAGTGTATCTTCAACCGGTAGGCTGGCTTTTATTTCAGCCATCGCTTCCTGGATTAATCTCGTGCTCAGTCGGCGGTGCATTGATTGGAGATCCTGTGTTGTGGGGGTTGGGACGATCGCATCCAACCCTCCACCTGTGGCTTCAGGATTGGTGACTGCCAGCTCGAGACCGAGCTCGCTCTCGATGGTAACCAAACGGTTCGCTGGCAAGTTCCCCGATGTCCCAGGATTAATCGCTCGAGCCTCAACCAGGATAGATTTGTTCGGTTTCACCACCTGGTCATCTGCTGAGGTTGTGATGAAGCGTACCCGGTCATTGCCAATTGTGGATACGATGGTCATCGCTGGAAGGGTAATTTCTGCTTTGGAATGGTTGGTGAATTTAAGCATGCCTGAAGCAGGTTCATCAGCAATTGGCATAGAGCCCGTGGCAGTGATTGTATCCGTTCCCTCGACGGTCACCTCCTGGCTATAAGTTGGCAGGCTGCCGGTGGATACGTTGATTGCCGTCGTAGAAGGATCTGCAGTTAAATCGAGCTTTATCGACTGCACCTCATCACTAGGAGTGATGACTACCTTTGCTCCTGGGAGGATCAAGATCGCTAATGCGGCCATTGCCATTACAGCAATAGCTAAACACAGTGCTTTGACGGCTGGATGATCCTGCCATAAGGCTGGATGGGATCGGACTGATTTCCGTAGTTCATTGAGGTCAGCAAGCTTGGTCGGAGAGATGTATTGAATATGTATTTTCTCGTTCACACCCCAATCTTGCTCCTGAGCCTGGCGAGGGTTGTTGAATACAGGGATCCCAAGCTGCTGGGCATAAAAACGTACATCACCGTCATGCGTTACCAGAGCCAGCTGCGTGCCCAACATTGCCGCGTGGCGTTTCACCAGCTTGAGCTCAAGCTTCTGGTCCATCACTCGCCCTTGTGGTGGCCAGACCAGCAAGATCCGCCCAATCTGGCATGCGCTCATCTTGTCTTTGACTGAGATGAGGTCATCGTTCTGGTTGAGCTGGATGACTTGGGTTTTCACGCCAACCTTACAATGAATTTGCCTGGAAAGTTAATCAACCTTTACCCGTTCCTGTACCCAGGCTTCAACCTGTTGCAAAGCTTCATCCAGCCTGGTGGAATCCTTACCCCCTGCTTGGGCTAGTGTAGGCTTTCCGCCTCCTCCCCCACCCAGTGGTGCCGCGACGAACTTGATCAGGTCAATCGCATTCACTCCCAGGGTTAACAAATCTTGAGTCACCCCGGCTACAATCGTGGGTCGTCCATCTTTTACACTTCCCAATACCACCACACCTTGGACAGGAAATTGTTGCCGGAAAGTATCGATCATCTGGCGTAATGTCTCTCCATCTGCCTCATTTAGCTTTACCGCAAGTACGTTAACCCCATTAATGTTCCTGGTTTTTTGTAACTTGTGGTTGAACTCAATTGATACCTGAGCTTGCTTGAGGGCTGCGATTTGTTTCTGCGAGGTATTGAGCTCGTCCAGCAAGCTGGCAATCTTCTCGGGTAGGCTCTCGGGCGTGCTTCCAATCAAGTTGGCTGCTTGCGATGATTTTGTAAACCTGGTTTGAACCAGCTCATATGCTTTTCTGCCGGTTACCGCCTCAATCCGGCAAATCCCGGCAGCCACGCTGCCTTCGCTGGTGATCAAGCAAATGCCTATATCTCCTGTTTCACGCACGTGTGTGCCCCCACACAGCTCATATGAAAATGGATGCTCTCCACCGATGGTGATTGTTCGCACTGTCTCGCCGTACTTTTCACCGAATAACGCCATTGCACCTTCAGAAATAGCTTGCTGTAGGGGTTTAACTGTGATCTTTAGCAGGTAATCTCCCAGGATGTGCTGGTTTACTCCAGCTTCTATTACGCTAAGCTGTTCTTTTGTGACCGCTTCAGGATGGTTGAAGTCGAACCGCAGGCGGTCAGGAGCAACCAGTGATCCAGCCTGGCGGGCATGCTCACCCAACACGCGGCGCAGTTCGGCGTGTAGTAAGTGAGTGGCGGTATGGTTGCGCATGATATCCCTACGCCTCTGTGCATTCACTGAAGCGATCGCTTCATCTCCAACTTTAGGCTCGCCCTGGCGCACTTTACCCACGTGGACGATTAGTCCGGGTGCTGGCCTATGCATATCTCTAATTTCAATCTGCCATCGGTCATCGATCGAGTGGATGACCCCCGTATCGGATACCTGTCCACCTGATTCAACATAAAAACAGGTCTCGGGGAGTATAACCTCTACTTCATCACCAGGTTTGGCTGCATCGATTGAAAGCCCGTCGCTCACGAGCGCAATCACCTCACCTGAAACTTCGAGTCGGTTGTAAGGGTCGTATAACACGCCACTGTTCGGTAAGCTACCATCCATCTTGAGAGTATCGACGACCCTAAGATACACATCAACGTCCTCACCACCCAGGTCCCCCATCGCGTTTCCTGCCCCTGAGTCTTCTTTATGCTTTTTTATATACTCATCGTATCCATACTGATCTATATCTACACCATGTTCTTTAGCTATATCGCGCGTAATTTCAAATGGCATGCCGTAGGTCGTATATAGATCCCCAACCATCGTGCCTGCCAGCACTTTCTTATCGGTCTTTGAGACCTCATCAAGCAAAGATTCAAGGTGTGCTGTTGCCCTGTCAAGCGTGCGTTGAAACTGCTCTTCTTCGCGTGTGATAGAGATAAGAATTGACTTCTGGTTACGCTTCAGCTCTGGATAAAAATCCCCATAATTCTGGATTACTTTCTCGGCGATCTTGGCAAGGAATGGTTTATTTAATCCGATCTTGCCCCCGAACCGGTAAGCCCGCCTGATGAGCATACGCGTTATATAGTTGCGTCTTTTATTACCAGGCTCAACCCCGTCTGCAATCAGGAACGCCGCTGCTCTGGCATGGTCTGCAATCACCCGGTAAGGTGTGAAATTAGCTTCACGCTCATTGTCGGTTTGCCCGGTGAGCTCCTGTGTGGTTTGGATCAATGACCACAATAAGTCTGTGCGGTAGTTGGAATCAACATCCTGTAAGACTGAGACAATTCGTTCAAAACCCATGCCTGTGTCAACATGCTTGGCAGGTAAAGGCTCAAATTGTGTTGCGCTGATCTGGTTATATTGGATGAAAACCAGGTTCCAAAGTTCCAGGAACCGCAGGCAGTCCCCATTCACCCGGCAAATATGCCCTGGTATGTCCTGCATATCACAGTATTTGATCCCCCGGTCCAGGTGGATTTCACTGCATGGTCCACAAGGACCAGTGTCCGCCATTCTCCAGAAATTATCCTTACGGCCAAAGTAGAGGATCTGCGCCTGATTAATTCCGGGTATCTGCTTCCAGTACCCGGCGGCTTCATCGTCAGAGGGGATATTCCCTTCATCATCACGGAACACCGTCGCCCACAGGTCTGCTTTCGGTAAATTCCACACATCAGTGAGCAGCTGCCATGCCCAGGTGATTGCTTCTTTTTTATAATAATCACCAAATGACCAATTCCCAAGCATCTCGAAGAAGGTGTGGTGGATATTATCCCGTCCGACGTCTTCCAGGTCATTATGCTTACCAGCCACTCGCATGCATTTTTGCGAATCGGTGGCACGCGTATAGGGTCGTTTATCGATGCCTAAAAACACATCCTTGAACTGCACCATCCCCGCATTCGTAAACAGCAAGGTTTGGTCACCTCCAGGCACCAAGGAAGCAGATGGCACGGCAGTGTGTCCATGCTCAACAAAGAAATCAATAAAGGTCTGGCAAATCTCTGCGCCAGTGGGTTTAATTAGTTCCATTAAATCTCCGGTGTTACTTGAGCTCTGAGGTGCAGTTAGGGCACCGTGTTGCAGGAATAGGGATTTGGGTGAAACAGTATGGGCAGTCTTTCGTTGTCACAGCTGTAGGAGCGGGTGCTTTCTTCATCCTGTTGATCGATCGTACCAGAAAGAAAAGGACGAATGCTACGATGATGAAGTCGATGATGGTGTTAATAAACACCCCATAATTGATCGTCGCAGCTCCTGCAGCCTTTGCTGCTGCTAGTGATGGATATGCGGTGCCGTCCAAGGAGATAAATAGGTCGTTAAAATTGACTCCACCCAAGGCATAACCGATCACAGGCATGATTAAGTCATTTACAAGAGAAGATATGATTGCCCCAAAGGCAGCCCCCATGATCACTGCGATCGCCAGATCGACGACATTTCCTTTGACCGCAAAATCCTTGAATTCCTTTAACATAGTATTTTCCTCCTATATTGTTTGACCGATTGTGACAATTATACGCAAGAATGGGAATTATAGTCTAATAAATAAGAACATCTAACAACTTTGTGCTTATTTAAGCTATCCGATTTGGCATGCAATTGACAGTATTAGTATCATCAAGTTTGTGTGAAATGTTGCCCTGAGATATAATCCGTCTGTTATTAAACCTTTTGAAGATATGATCTTTCTTGAATAAACCTGCTATTACACCTGGAAATATGAAAGGGTATCTATATTTTGCCGTCTTTTGTTCCGGGATGGTCAGCCTGGCAATTGAATTTGGAGCTGCCCGTTTGCTGGGAAATACTTTCGGGACGAGCAACCTGGTTTGGGCGAGCATTATTGGTCTGATCCTGATCTACCTGACAGCGGGTTATTTCATCGGAGGTATCTGGGCAGATCGATCGCCGAAACACCAGACGATGTACACAATCCTCGCCTGGGGAGGCTTCACTGCAGGAATAATCCCTTTCGTCGCCCGTCCGGTGCTAAGTATGGCAGCTGACGCCTTCGACCAGCTGCAGGTGGGTACACTATTTGGCTCATTTACCGCAGTTTTGATCCTGTTCATTGTCCCGGTTACAATATTAGGAACCATTTCGCCGTTTGCCGTCCGCCTTTCTATCGTCGATTCACGACAGGCTGGTCGCATATCAGGTCAGATCTATGCCATATCCACTATGGGCTCATTCATCGGTACTTTTTTACCCGTTCTAATCCTCATCCCATTGGTAGGGACCACTTATACCTTCTTGATCTTCAGCCTCTTCCTGACTACTGTGGCACTGATCGGCTTATGGAAATCGGTTGGCTTGAAGCGCATGCTGATCTGGATCTGGATGCCGATCGTCTTAATTGGCCTAGGGATTGCCTGGGGAAAAGGTCCGATCAAGCGGACGGTTGGAGAAATATATGAGAAAGAAACTGCCTACAACTATATCCAGGTGATTCAGCTGGACGGTTATCGTTATCTGCGCTTAAACGAGGGGCAGGGGATCCATTCCATGTATCATCCCACAGACTTGAATTATGGCGGTCCCTGGCAGGAATTCCTGGTTGCTCCATTTTTCAATCAACCTCCGTACTCACCTACCAGTGTAAAAAACATGGCAATCATCGGCCTTGCGGGAGGGACGGTTGCCAGGCAAGCCACTGCAGTTTTCGGAGATATTCCTATCGATGGATGGGAGATCGATCCTGCCATCATTTCCGTGGGGCGTGAGTATTTCGGAATGGATATGCCCAATTTGACTGCCATCTCTCAGGATGGACGGGTTGGGCTGGAACACAGCTCGACGCTATACTCGATCATTGCTGTCGATGCTTACCGCCCACCCTACATTCCGCCCCACCTAACTACCCAGGAGTTTTTCCAGGTAGCCAAAGCACATCTGACAAATGACGGCGTGCTGGTCGTCAATGTTGGGCGATCTCCGGTGGACCGGACCCTGGTAAACCAGATTGCCAGCACCATTCAAACCGTTTTCCCATCGGTATATGTCGTGGATGTGCCCGGATCATTCAACTCGATGATTTACGCAACGATGCAACCCACACAAATGACTAACATGCAAGCTAATCTTGATTTATTGTCGCAATCCACAGGCACACCTGGATTACTGCTTGACTCGATGAAGGTGGCGGTAGGCAATGTCCACCCAACCCCTCCTGTGGATGTGGTGTACACTGATGATTGGTCTCCCATCGAGTGGGTGACCAACCGTATGGTTTTGAGCTATGTACTTTTTGGAGATTTACAGGAGATCGGGCATTAGTTATCAATAAATTGAAGAAGAGGGTTATGTCATGAAAGTATTATATAAAGTCTTATCCTGGTTGGTCGCATTGGTGTTGCCTGTTGTCATCATCCTTTCGGTTGTCCGCCTGGTAATCAATCCATTTTACCTGGTGTTCGAGTACCACACGCCCGGTTTTCCTGCCGACCCTTATGGATTCACCCTTCAAGACCGCTTGAATTATGGAAAGTATGCCGTGGACTACCTGGTGAATTCGGCTGGGATTTCTTTCCTCGGTGACCTTCGTTTTCCTGCCGGGCAACAGGCACCCCCGCCTACCTGTGCGGAGATGGCAGATTGCACTCACCTTTACAACGACCGCGAGCTCCAGCATATGTTGGATGTTAAGAATACCGTAACTGGAGCGATGCGCGTTTTAGTGGTAAGCCTGGTGTTACTCGTCGTGCTGGCATTATGGGCATGGATCGGCAAATGGCTCACAACTTATTTGAAGGGACTTCAGTGGGGTGGAGTAGTAACCCTGATCTTTATCGGATTGATTATCCTGTTTGTTCTGTTCGCTTTTAATTACCTGTTTGTGATCTTCCATGAACTGCTTTTCAAGGCAGGGACATGGACCTTCCTTTATAGCGATACCCTGATCCGGTTGTTTCCCGAGCGTTTCTGGCAGGATACCTTTCTGGTTGTGGGTGGTCTCTCTGCTTTGTTGGGTCTTGTCTTCTTCTTCGGGATTCGATGGATTCTTCGGCGCCAGGCTGCGTAATTAACAATCGTTTAGTCCCACCCATAGTGTATAAAGGTGGGACTTTTTGTTAAGTTTTAGATCGTTGTTAAGTTAAATCTAATATTTTTTAGTGATTATGATGCATTGTGTGAAAAACACTTTGCCCACCAGCAGGATACCTGTTTACCCAGGAGAATTAAATAAGATAATTATCTTGCCTTGCCCTGGTTGGCTACCGCTTCAGCTGCCTTGCGCACGGCTTCAGGGTCTCCCAAGTAATCGTGTTTTAGTGGTCGCAATTCCTGGTCTAGCTGGTAGACTAAGGGGATGCCAGTGGGGATATTTAGCTCGGTAATTTCACTCTCGGGGATATGATCCAGGTACATCACTAAAGCGCGCAAGCTATTCCCATGAGCGCAGATAACCACCCTTTTCCCAGCCTTGACTGTAGGCGCAATTGTGCTGTGCCAGTATGGCAGCATTCGTGCTACCGTATCCTTAAGGCATTCTGTGCGTGGGAGTTCGTCTGCAGACAGGTTGGCGTAGCGGCGGTCAAACCGGGGATGGCGTTGATCATCCAGCTCGAGGGCTGGAGGTTGGATGTCATAACTCCTGCGCCAGATCTTCACCTGAGCTTCACCAAATTTCTCTGCCATCTCGGCCTTATTTAAGCCTTGCAATGCTCCATAATGGCGCTCATTCAGCTGCCATGCATTAATAACCGGCAACCATTCCAGCTCCATCTCTTCCATCACGATCCATAGGGTTTTAACAGCTCGCCGTAATACGGAAGTATAGGCTACGTCAAAGGTGTATCCACCCTGGCGTAATAATTTTCCTGCCTCGTGGGCTTCATTCTCACCCTGTGCGGTCAGGCCAACGTCCGTCCAACCAGTAAAGCGGTTCTCCAGGTTCCAGGTGCTCTGACCGTGTCGAATTAATACAAGTGTACATGAGGAGTTCATTTTTATTCCTTATCTCCTTGACATAATAAACGCCTCCCAGCGATTTGCCCTCTCCAAATGGAAAGTGATTTTGCAAGGAGACGTTAATTTGAGTAGTTCAAACGTACAATAATACTATCGGATTGCCTGCTCGGTATCAGGGTCAAACAGGTGCATATTGCCCATGTTGAATACAACCTGGATATGCTGGCCCATCCTGGCGTTCGTGCGCGGGTCAACGCGGGCAACGTAACTGTGCTCACCGCTCCTGATATACAACTGAATCTCATTACCCATCAGCTCAGTCACATCAATATCGCCTTCCACTGGCTGCGGGATAATCCCTGGTGGCAGGAAGTTGGGGTCCTGGATATCTTCTGGTCGTACACCCATGATGACCGGGCGGTTGATATACTTTGAATATGACTCCATTTTTAAAGCAGGAACCTCGACCTTGAAAGCTCCGCCATCTACAAACAGCTTTCCGTCGCCCTGAACTAATTTGGTTTTGAAGAAATTCATTGAAGGCGAGCCGATGAAACCGGCAACAAACAGGTTGTCTGGATGGTCATACAGCATTTGCGGAGTATCCACTTGCTGCAGCAAACCTTTGTTGATCACCGCAATTCGTGACGCCATGGTCATAGCCTCGATCTGATCATGGGTCACGTAGATGAATGTTGTCTGAAGCTGAACATGCAGCTTGCTTAGGTTGGCTCGGGTTTCCACGCGCAATTTAGCATCCAGGTTAGACAGCGGTTCATCAAATAAGAAAACCTTTGGCTCACGCACGATAGCTCGACCAACTGCCACGCGCTGGCGCTGTCCACCAGAAAGCTGGCGAGGTTTTCGGTCCAGCAAGGTTTTGATGCCCAATGTTTCAGCTGCATCGTTCACCCTTTTCTTGATTTCTTCTTTAGGGGTTTTGCGTAATTTCAAGCCAAACGCCATATTGTCATATACGCTCATGTGGGGGTAAAGGGCGTACGATTGGAATACCATGGCGATGTCGCGGTCTTTCGGAGCAACATCGTTCACCACACGGTCACCAATCAGGATTTGACCTTCGGTAATCTCTTCAAGACCTGCCAGCAGGCGCAGCGCAGTTGTTTTGCCACAGCCTGAGGGACCAACCAGAACTAGAAATTCCTTATCTTCGATTTTTAAGTTCAGGTTGCCGACAGCAGTGACATCACCAAAACGCTTGGAAACATTTTCATACGTGACACTAGCCATAAGATTTTCTCCTTTCGATCGAATATAGTGATTTAATTATATCTTTGGTCTAGGATTAATACAATCAAAAGCTTAATAGAATCGTTAATAGGCTTGCCTATTTCCGGTGCTCATACTAGAATGAACGCCGGAGGCAGAATGGTTAAAGCCGAAGATATTACTCCGATCCGCAAGCAGTACCTGGAAATAAAACGCCAGTACCCCAATGCCATCCTCTTTTTTCGCCTGGGAGATTTCTATGAAACCTTCGACCAGGATGCAGAGATTGCCTCGCGTGAGCTGGACATCGTACTGACCTCCCGGCCGGTTGGGAAAGGTGTACGGGTACCACTGGCAGGCATTCCCCACCACGCCGCAGAGAATTACCTGGCGCGGCTGATTGAGCGCGGTTTCCATGTTGCCATTTGCGAACAGATGGGTGACCAGCCCGTGAAGGGCATATTCCCGCGTGAAGTAGTGCGGGTGATCACACCTGGCACTGTGACTGAAGCCGGGCTGCTGCCTGCCAATGCCAATAATTACCTGGTGAGTGTGCAGGTGCAGGGGAACCAGGCGGGTGTAGCGTATGCGGATATCTCCACCGGAGAATTTGCGGTGACCGAGCTGGAGAGTGATGATATCCAGATTGCTTTACGCGCAGAGCTGACGAGGCTTCACCCTGCAGAGGTACTTTATCCAGATACCCTCCAACTTCCCGATGGATTGTCCGCTCACCTGACTGCCTGGCAGCCGTGGCGGTTCGAATTTGGGCGCTGCCAGGAAGCGTTGATGAATCATTTTGCCGTCGCCTCCCTGGATGGGTTTGGGCTGCGGGGGATGACGTTGGCAGTCCAGGCTGCGGGAACCATCCTGCAGTACCTGGTAGAAACCCAGGCAGCTTCTCTAAAGCTGTTGACCGGCTTGAACACCTATTTCACCTCCGAATTCATGACCCTTGATGCCTCCACCCGCCGCAACCTGGAACTGACCGAGACCATCCGGGATGGGAGTGTGCAGGGCAGCCTGCTCGGGGAGCTTGACCAATGCATCACTCCCATAGGTAAGCGACTGATCCGTCAGTGGGTGAGTAAACCGCTGTTGGATGTGGATCTCATCCATACACGCCAGCAGGGCGTGTATTTCCTGTTCAGTCAAGGCATGCTGCGCGCAGAGCTGCGGGCAGCGTTTAAACCCTTGAGCGACCTCGAACGCCTGACTACCCGGCTGGTCAGTGGGTCTGCTCAGCCGCGCGACCTGGTGGGGATGCGAGCCACCCTTCTACGCCTACCTGGTATTCGACAGCTGTTCCAGGAGCAACAGGATGTTCGTAGTGGATCAGGCGATCACCAGGCTGATGGAGTACTGACTGATTTACTGGAAGAATTACATGAATGCGGCGAAGAGCTGCAGTTGTTGGAAGCTGCCATTGCGGATGACCCTCCTGCCACACTGCAGAACACCGGGGTGATCAAGAATGGATTTTCAGCAGAGCTGGATGGTGTCATCGAACGGTCACGGCATGCGCGTGAATGGATTGCCAACCTGGAGGTGGTGGAGCGCGAGCGCACTGGGATTAAAACGCTCAAGGTGGGCTACAACAAAATCTTCGGCTATTACCTCGAAGTAACACGTTCCCATACTGAATTAGTGCCGGAAGAGTACATTCGAAAGCAGACCCTGGTGAATGCAGAGCGCTATATTACGCCGGAGATGAAAGAGTATGAAGCGCTGGTGCTTAATGCTGAAGAATCGATCCACGACATCGAGACACGCATTTTCAGGCAAGTGTGTGAGCAATTAGCCTCCTCGTCAAAACGCTTACTTGCGACAGCACGGGCGATTGCCGAGCTGGATGTGCTGGCTTCTCTGGCAGAAGTGGCTGCCCTGGGAAGTTATGTGCTTCCAGAGGTGGTAGCTGAAGATATCCTCGAGATCCATGAAGGCAGGCATCCCGTCGTCGAGCATTACTTAAAGAGTGAACGCTTCATTTGCAACGATGCCATCTTCGAAGAAGGTGAACGCATTCGCATCCTGACTGGACCCAACATGTCTGGCAAGAGCACATTTCTGCGCCAGGTGGCGTTGATCGTGCTGATGGCGCAGATGGGCAGCTTCGTCCCGGCAGCTTCTGCCCGCATTGGGCTGGTGGACCGCATCTTCACCCGTATTGGTGCCCAAGACGAGATCTATTCGGGGCAGTCCACCTTCATGGTCGAGATGGTTGAGACAGCTAATATCCTCCACCATGCCACCAACCGCTCATTGCTGATATTGGATGAGATCGGGCGCGGTACAAGCACCTATGACGGCGTGTCCATCGCCTGGGCAGTGGTCGAATATATCCACAACCACCCGTCGCTGCGAGCCAAAACGCTTTTCGCCACGCACTACCACGAGCTGACCCAGCTCTCCGACCTGTTGCCTGGGGTGCGCAACTACAACGTGGCGGTCAACGAAAGTGGAGGGCAGGTGGTTTTCCTGCATAAGATCATCCCTGGCGGGGCGGACCGGTCCTACGGTATACACGTGGGGCAGCTGGCGGGTCTCCCCACGTCGGTGGTGCAGCGAGCTGAGCAGATCTTGTTACAGCTTGAGAAATCATCTGGCAAAGCAGTCAAAATTGATCCGGAACTCCCGCATCAAATGGCACTCTTCCCTGAGACGAACCCGCTCCTGGATGATTTGAAAGAATTGGATATCAACGGCCTGTCACCGATCGAAGCACTGAACAAGCTGTATGAGTGGAAGAAGAGATTTTTAGAGAACCAGTGATCAGCTGGATAGATCAAAAGTTTCTAACCAATACTCAAGTTTTCATGGGTAAAAAGGCAATAATTTAGGGAAGTAAAAATTAAATCCTCTCAATGGTCACTTTTTCTGGCTCAATCTCTAATGACCAGTAGCCCAGATCTTCAAATTTATACTCAAGGTAAAGATAATTTGGCTCCCGTACCTCTTTAATCAGCTCGATGGAACGCCGGAAGCCATAAGTTCTGATTTCGGGGTTCCAATCGCCCTGCTCTGCAGGATCATAACCTTCAGGAGGCTCGGCACGCCTTTGGATATCTGTTTCCTGCAGCAGCAGGCGCAGGATTGCTTCAGGCACATCCACCGACCAGATCAGGTTGGCAGTCGCCTGGGTATCTTGCTCCTGGACGAGCTCTTCGACGGTCAATTCCCATTGTACGGGTGACCAGATTCCAGGCAAGTCATCTGCATTCATCGTTTCAGGATCGATAATTGCTGGCATAGAAGTCCTCCAAATTTTCTTGCAAAGATATTTGTTATTAGATTACACCGTGCGGCGAAAACTTACAAGCCTATGTGAGATCAAGTTTATTTAGGATGAAACGGCAACAATTCATTCATGATTCAATTTGTATGTGGTAAACTATTCGGTTGGGTTTGTACCATCAATGTGAAATAAACTACAGTTATCTGTAGAGTTTGATTGTGAACAGGAGACGTAATATGGCTGAAAAGAAGTGGGTATATGCATTCGATGAAGTGAATCTGGTTGAGCAGTACGTTGGTGGAAGTTGGGAAGGTGTGCGCTCATTGTTGGGTGGCAAAGGCTCCGGTCTGGCAGACATGACCCGGGCTGAAGTACCAGTTCCTCCTGGTTTTACCGTGACCACCGAAGCCTGCAACGCATACCAGTCAGAGGGGAAGTTCCCTGCCGGGATGTGGGAGCAGGAGCTGGAGGCGTTGAAGAAAGTCGAGCGCCAGACGGGCAAGAAATTTGGTGATCAAAATAACCCGCTTCTGGTCTCATGCCGCTCTGGCGCAAAGTTCTCCATGCCGGGGATGATGGACACGGTGCTGAACATTGGCTTAACCGATGCTACTGCCGAAGGTCTGGTGAAGCTGACCAATAACCCGCGCTTCGTGTATGACAGCTACCGCAGGCTGGTGGAAATGTTCGGCACGGTGGTGCTGGGGATTGCCGATGAAGCATTTGAAAAACCCCTGGCTGATTACAAGCAGAAAAAAGGTTATAAGCTGGATACCGAGATGACGGCTGAGGACTGGAAAGCGATTACCAGCTCCTTCAAGGCCGTTGTCAAAAAGGAATATGGTATAGATTTCCCGCAAGACCCGACCATACAGCTCAAGCTGGCAACTGAGGCTGTATTCAAGTCGTGGAACGGCAAACGGGCGGTGGATTACCGTCGGGCAACGAATATCCCCGATGACCTGGGTACCGCGGTGAATATCGTCACCATGGTGTTTGGCAATATGGGCGATGACTCTGGCACCGGTGTTGCCTTTACACGCGACCCCTCCACTGGCGATAAAAAGATGTTCGGCGAATACCTGCTGAACGCTCAGGGCGAAGACGTGGTCGCTGGGATCCGTAATGCGGAGCAGATCGAGCGGTTGAATAACAACCTCCCTGAAGCTTACCGACAGTTCATGGATATCACCAACCGGCTGGAAAATCATTACCGTGATATGCAGGATGTGGAATTCACCATTGAACATGGAAAATTGTGGATGCTGCAAACCCGCAGTGGTAAGCGGACTGCCAAGGCTTCGGTGAAGATCGCCGTGGACATGGCCAGCGAAGGCTTGATCACGAAAGAGGAAGCTATCCTGAGGGTCACTTCCGAGCAGGTGGATACCTTGCTGCACCCGCAGTACGATGGTAAAGCCCAGGATGAAGCTAAAAAGAACGGGCGCTTGTATGCCAAAGGGGTGAACGCTTCCCCAGGCGCGGCGGTCGGACGGGTATATTTCGACGCTAATACCGCCGAGAAGCATGCCAAGCAGGAAAAGGAAGACGTAATCATGGTGCGCCCGTTCACCAAACCGGATGACGTGCACGGCATGATTGCCGCCAAAGGAGTGCTTACAAGCGAGGGTGGAGCTACGTCCCATGCGGCAGTCGTGGCACGGCAATTTGGCATCCCTTGTGTAGTAGGCGCATCGATGATCAAGATCGACCTCGACAGCCGGCATATGGCAGTAGATGGCAAGCTGGTGAAGGAAGGCGATTGGATTTCTGTCGATGGTACCACGGGCGAAGTTTACCTGGGGCAGATCCCTACTACAGCAGTCAGCCTGGAGGAGCAAACCGACCTGCTGACATTGTTGAATTGGGCGGATGAGATATGCAGCAGACCTGGGATGCGGAAATTCGCTCCCGGATGGCCGACCAAAGGACTGCAGGTGTGGGCGAATGCCGATTATCCCAAGGACGCCCAGAGAGCGCGCACTTACGGGGCAGTTGGGATTGGTCTGTGCCGCACCGAGCATATGTTCTTCGAAAAAGAGAGACTGCCGATTGTGCAGCGCATGATCCTGGCGGAAAATCCGGAGGACCGAAAATCTGCACTGGATGAATTATTGCCATATCAACGATCCGATTTCGACGGCTTGTTCCGGGCAATGGACGGATACCCGGTAATTATCCGCCTGATCGACCCGCCGCTGCATGAGTTCATGCCCGATGAGGAAATGTTGTTCGAAGACGTGGTCACCATGCGGGTGAAGGGTCAAACAGTCGGGTTGGCAGAGAAGGAACGGCTACTGGCAGATATCCGCGGGATGCATGAGAGCAACCCGATGATGGGTTTGCGTGGAGTGCGCTTGAGCATTTATATGCCCCAGATCGTCGAGATGCAGGTGAGGGCGATATTCGAGGCTGCAGCTGACTGCACCAAGGATGGGGTGGTGGTCAAGCCCGAGGTGATGATCCCCCTGACCGGCACGGTGAACGAATTGAAGTGGATCCAGCCGCGCCTGATCAAGATCGCCAATGATGTTATGGCTGAGAAGAAAGTGAACTTCACGTATAAATTTGGCACGATGATCGAGATCCCGCGGGCGGCGGTTACGGCTGAAGAGATTGCCGAATATGCCGAGTTCTTCTCGTTTGGCACCAACGACCTGACCCAGATGACCTTCGGCTACAGCCGGGACGACGCCGAGCGCAACTTCCTGGTGACTTATATCGCCGAGGGCATCCTGCCGAAGAACCCCTTCCAGACCATCGACCGGGCTGGAGTTGGGCGGCTGATGCGCATGGCGATTGAAGATGGGCGCAAGACTCGCCCTGAGCTCGAGGTGGGTATCTGCGGTGAACACGGTGGTGACCCTGATTCGATCGAATTCTGCCATATTGCAGGTAATAATTATGTGAGCTGCTCTCCTTTCCGGGTGCCGATTGCCCGGTTGGCGGCGGCGCATGCCGCATTGAAGCATAGTGGGAAGAGTATGGCGGAGGACAAGTAAGGCGATTTATTTTTTACCTTATGGTTGGTTGAAATCGAAAAATTGGAGGGCTGTCCATTATATTCCTGGACAGCCCTTTTATTGATACAGGCGGAATTGAATTTAAAAAAAATAATTCGATTCAATTCATCTTTTATTTGCCAGGAATATCCTGGTACAACTGGTCGGTTATATCTAGATTTCATTTATAGACCAGGCGATAATCGAATTGAGAAAAAACGAATAAATTCGAATATGATGTTGATGGATATAAGTATTTTATATGGAGAGAATAATTGAGAAGGAATTGTCATGATAGCGACAGACATTGCCTAATTGAGCTATATGTAAAAGGAAGATTGCTTCAAGACCAGAAGAGCACTGGTCTTTCGCAATGACAATGATGTGAGATGATATCGATAATTCTGAGTTTTACGGATCAAAATTGATGATAAAGTGAGTGGTTACAATGGTATTATAGCACATAAGTTCTAATCTACAAGAGGGACAAGAAGATTTAAGGTAAGCGTAGGGTAATATTAATCTTATGGATTAATGTACCGTGGGTGTCATATGTAGCGATTTTTCAGACGACAAAATAATGCATCAGAAATTTATATAATAAATCTGTTATATAATAAATTCTGTAGATTTTCCATCAAGAAACTTTTTTCCCGCGAAATTTTGTTCCATTTCCTGCAAGCGATTTTAATAAACCGCTGGACATTCATCCGTAATGATTTATCAATAATGGGGAGGCAATACCATGATTAAAATTTGCCGTTTTGCCACGCCTATCATCCTAGCCAGTTTATTGATTGGTATAGTTCTCTATGCTGCTGAAACTACCACCCGGGCTTTAGCTTCATCAAATAATGATCCAAATTTGAATATAAGTCTAAAATCAAATCACCAAGCAACGGAAATACAGGCAATTCTGTTCGTAAATACCCTTGACGATGAGTTGAACAACGATGGTGATTGCTCATTGCGTGAAGCCATCGAGGCGGCTAATACCAACACCTCGATCGATGCCTGCGGCGCGGGTGAAGTGCTTACCGATACCATCACTTTCAATGTGGCAGGGATCATCACCGTCACCAACCAGCTCAGCGTAATAAATGGGGGGCCCCTGGTGATAGACGGGGGGGATGCCATCACTACGAGTGGGGGCGGGACGACACGCGTTTGGTGGGTGGATCAAGGGAGTAATTTAAACCTTCGGAATTTAGATGTGGTCAATGGACGCTCTGGAAGTTTAGATGATGGCGCAGGATTGTACAATAATCGAGGATCTGTAATTATCGATCATTGCTTATTCGGCGATAATACTTTTGGTGGGAGTGGTAATTACGGTGGAGGAATTCTCAACTGGTTCGGAGATCTGACGGTCTGGGATAGTGAATTTACTGGGAATGGTGGGAATTATTCCGAGACTTACGGTGGTGGTATTGCCACTTGGGGTGGGACAGCACATATTTTACGGACAACTTTCCGGCAAAATAAAGCACAAGGTTTACATTACGGTCAATATGAAGGTTATGCCGGAGGAGGCATGTCTGTCTTCCAATCAAAGGTTAATATTCAAGACAGCAGCTTTATTGGTAATGAAGGATATTATTGGGGCGGCGGAATTGCCCAACAGGGGCAAAGTATCCTGAACATTTCTGGAACTTCTTTCATCAGCAACACTACTTCAACCGGAGGTGGGGGCATTTATTTTGGACCGAGTAACTTTACTGTAACAGGCACAATGACTATCACTAACAGCACATTTTCTGGAAATGAAGCACTTTATGGAGCTGGAATAGATCTCGAGCAGGGATCCGGTTTGGTCAACAATAGCACAATTTCCGACAATTTTAGTGATTATGTCGGTGGTCTTTCTGCATCGAACGGAAATCTTTTCATACATAACACCATTATCAGTAATAATCTTTCAGGCGGAGATTGTGCTGGAGCGATTATCGATATTGGGCACAACCTCGATTCGGATGGATCCTGCAATCTCGACCCCGCTATTGGATCTCTACCCAACACCGATCCGCTATTGGGTCCTTTACAAAACAACGCTGGTCCCACCCTCACCCATGCCTTGCTACCTGGTAGCCCGGCAATCGATGCTGGAGATGATACACAATGCCCACCCACTGATCAGCGCGGTGTACCCCGCCCGCAGGATGGTAATGGAGATGGTCTTGCCACATGCGATATTGGCGCATATGAGCTCGAGCGAAACCAGCTTATCGTTACGACATTGGAAGATGAGCTGAACAATGATGGAGATTGCTCATTGCGTGAAGCCATCGAGGCGGCGAATACGAATGCTCCTGTTGACGCCTGCGGAGCGGGTGAGGTGCTGACCGATACAGTTACATTTGAAGTGACGGGGATTATCAGCTTAACTGATGATCTTGACGTATATCCTAATGGTCCCGTGGTGATCGACGGTGGGGATGTCATCACCATCAGTGGTGGTTACGAAACCCGCGTGTGGTACGCCCAAATTGGCAGCGATGTGACACTGCAGCATCTTGCAGTTATCAACGCAGTTGTAAATAATTACTTTGGGGCAGCGTTGTTAAACAATAACGGATCGGTGAGAATCATCGACAGCTCCTTTTTTAATAACACTGGAAACCAGGGAGGAACTATTGCAAATTGGGGCTGGATGTCTGTGACCGGCAGTACATTTGGAGATAATAGTGCTTATCAGGCAGGTGTATTTTACAATTCTAATATCCTGAACATAACCGACAGCAGCTTCATTGGTAACAGTGCAGTGTTCGACGGAGCAATAGAGACTGATGGATTACTCACCATTTCTGGTTGTAACTTTTCTGGTAATTATTCACAGTCTGATGCTGGGGTGATAATGGTAAATATTAATGGATCTGCGGAAATTAGCTACAGTAGCTTTAATAACAATGGCATTGGTTCTGGTATAGGGGTATTAAAAAACTGGGGTAACACAAGCATTGAAAATAGCACGTTCTCCAATAATAGTGCTGGAGATGGCGGTGTTATATTCAATTCTGCAAATCTGACCATTACCAATAGTACCTTCTCAGATAACTCTGCCGCCGTTGGTGGTTCGATAGAAAATGTTGGAATTATAACCATCACCAACAGCACTTTCTCCGGCAACAACGCTGATCTTTTGGGAGGTGCGATTAATAGCTTTTTGGGTTCGGTATCGATAAGCAATAGCACTTTCTCGGGTAACACCGCCAGCGCTGGTGGAGGCATCAGCAATTCGGCCAGCCTTTCCATCGAAAGCAGCACATTTTATGAAAATAGTGCCTCAGAGGGCGGCACAATCAGTGGAACTGCGATCCTTACCAACACGATCATTGCCGGAACGCTTTTGGGGAGTGATTGTGCAGGCGACATTATCGATGGTGGACACAACCTCGACTCAGATGGAACCTGTAACCTTGACCCGGCCAATGGTTCACAGCCGAATACCGATCCACTCTTGGGTCCACTGCAGGATAACGGCGGACCAACCCTAACCAATGCACTGCTACCTGGCAGCCCGGCGATTGATGCCGGGGATGATGCACAATGTCCGCCAACCGACCAGCGTGGTGTGCCCCGCCCTCAGGATGGTAATGGAGATGGAATTGCCATATGCGATATTGGCGCCTTTGAGAAGGAATTTCAATTCGTAGATCCGCAATCGGTCCCGATATCAGGTCAGCATGAGGGGTTTATCGACCAGGAGTATTCTTTCGTAGCTATGGTTGAACCCATCTCAACCACGTTGCCAATCACCTACACCTGGCAGGCCAGCAATCAGCTGCCCGTCGTCCATATTGGCGGTCTTACCGACACCGTTAGCTTCACCTGGGAAGGTATCGGCACCCAGACCATCACCGTCACCGCCAGTAATTCATCTGGCACGGTGACCAATACGCATAGCATCACTTTATTTGATGTGTTCATCAGAGGGTTATCTGCGACGAACGATGGCCCGACCCAACTCGGCGAAACTACGACTCTGAGCGCTACCCTCCAGGAGGGTACGAATGTAGTTTATACCTGGGATTTTGGGGATAACCAATCAGGCAGCGGGCAGGTGGTGACACACACTTATCAAACCACGGGCACATTTACCGCGGTGGTTACCGCCACAAACTCATCGAACTTTGAGACTGCTACTACAGGAGTCGAAGTTATTGTTCCGGTACGTTCAATATTCATGCCGATGGCGATTAAATCCGGTGGATCGGTCGTCGGAAATGAGATTTCAGCTTTGGGTGATGGATTGCAGCGGATGACATTGACGGGGGGTTACAAACAATTGGGAAACCCGTTTTTCTACAGCAAAGGTGGTGGGAATAAACTAGTAAGATTTGTGATTAAGGAAAATATGTTGGGTTTCGCATAAATCGCTCAACCCAACCTACATTAGCTTCCCCGAAATAAAGCGGGGATTCACCCCCCAAGCGTACGGGGGATTCTCCCCCAAGAGCTAAGGGGATACCGCAATGACAGATACTACTATCCAGTTACCTGGCTGCTACACCCAGATAGTATGGCCAAATTACCAGGCTAATGATCGCCTGCCACCATATCAGCTTGGCAAAGGCGATAGTGAACAACCAGCCGATGAACCAGAACATGCCAATCCCGGCATCGACTCTCAAATTTGACCTCGATTTTTGTTCCATGGATATCTCCTATCTTATAATTTTAATACGAGGTAAGGATGCAAATGTTGCATTCTTAAGAGAGGACAAGCGATTTATAAAGAAATCGAAAATCTTGGGAAATTCCAGATGGAAGGAGAAGAAACACTCAGGGGAAGATTACTCCCCGAAAAACAGCGGGGACAGGTTCGAGACCTGCAAAGACCGCAGGTCTTCCCCGGAAAACAGCGGGAATAACCGTAATGACCCAAAAAGGCATGGTCATTCTCCACCCAAGAGCGAGATAATTCTCCCCACCTAAGATCAGCGGGGGATACCGATATGACCAAAAAATGAAGATTAAAAATTGTTTTGGGTCTTCATGAAAGATCAGACTTTGCGGGGGATCATGAAGGCTCCCGTGGCTAGCAAGGCAAGGAAGACCATTAACAGCGCCAGAAACCAGCTGCCGAGGATTCCAGCGATGATGCCGATAACAACTACCAATGTGATGAAGCGCATCCACCACGCCTGAGAGCCTGTTCCTGGGTCAGAAACATCTGCATAACGAGACCAGAGAAATAGCCCCACGGCTGCTCCCGATATGCTCAATACAAGGAAAATATAGAAGAGTGTCGTTCCACCCTTGAACGGCAGGTTCAGAACCAACGTCCCGCAGGTGGCTTCACGCATCGGCAGCGAAGAAGTTGAAGATGCAAATGCCCGCGCAAATATGAAGTTACCAAGGTCGATATTAGTCTGGTCAACATTCCAGGATATTTCTTTTGATTCGCCCGGTTGGAGATCGAAGGACTGTGATGTGTCACTGAGCACTATATTTGGGCTAAATTGTGCGTTGACAGACCAGGATAACGTCCGATCAAGAGGATTGTTCAGCTTGACCGATACAAATGCACGATCGAGGGTTGTCATCAGCATGGGGCAGCGGAGCGAAGATAGCCTTGGGTAGTTGAACTTAATGAAGCCATACATGGTGGCTTCCAAATCAGGAATTGCCCGCACCAGGATCAGTATGACTCCGAAGAATATCGAAATGGAAAAAACGATTATCCCCACTCGGCGCAGGGTTGGGTTTCGTTGAGCCACGCGAGCTCCTTCCTGCGGATGCTGCCTCCTCCCGAAACCTGTCAAACGGAGGTCGGAGCGATGGTTTCAGTTGGTTCGAGGGCGCGGGGTGAAACTTTCTCGACATTTAATTCACCCCGTGAGAAAGCTGCACCCTTGTCCAGGGCATCCAGGTTGCTTTTCAATAATTTTTTATGCCGCTCGGGTAGATGAGCGCTTAAAGAGACCTTGATATCATTTAATGGGAGAATGGGCAGCTTATCCAGCAGCGCTCCCAACATGACCATATTCAATAAACGGCGTGGACCGATCATTTCAGCAATTTCCTGGGCGGGGATCATCAGCCAGGTAATATCAGTACGTAATGGATCACGGTTGACCAGAGATGAATTGACGATCAGCACCCCGCCCGAGGAGACCAGTGGTTCGAATTTGTCCAATGAAGGCAGGTTCATCACAACCGCTGCCCGGGGATGTTTGACAGTGGGTGAGCCGATCTCTTCATCGGCGATAACGACGGTGCAGTTGGCAGTACCGCCGCGCATTTCCGGACCGTAGGAAGGCATCCAGGTCACATCATGACCGGCATCCATGGCGGCGAAGGCCAGTACCTGACCAGAAAAGAGGACTCCCTGCCCACCAAACCCTGCGAAAATTACCTCAGTTTGCATCTTTATATTTCCTTCCTTGGCCTTTCTTAAGCCTTGAAACCATCGAGCCCAGAGGAGATTTTAAAATCCTGGAGGGGATACATGGGGATCATGCGTTCCTCGAGCCAGGTCAATGATTCCGGCACCGTCATGCCCCAGTTGGTGTTGCAGGTAGACAGCAGCTCGACCATCGAAAAGCCCAGGCCGCGTTTTTGAGTCTCGAAGGCAGTGCGGATGGCTTTCTTCGCCAGGCGGACGTTCTTGGGATCGTGCAAGCTGCGGCGCACGACGTACCCTGCCCCATCCATCCGGGAGAGCATCTCAGACATGTGCAGGGGATAGCCCATAGTTTCCACATCACGCCCATTGGGTGAGGTGGTGGTTTTTTGCCCGGGTAACGTGGTGGGTGCCATCTGACCACCCGTCATGCCGTAAATAGCGTTATTGATAAAGATGACGGTGATATTCTCGCCGCGCCCGGCAACATGCATGATTTCACTCATCCCGATCGATGCCAGGTCACCATCTCCCTGGTAGGTAAAGACGAAGCGGTCGGGAAGGACGCGCTTGATACCGGTTGCCATGGCAGGTGCACGACCATGAGCAGCCTCGACCCAATCAAAAGTGAAATAGTTATAAGCAAACACCGAACAGCCCACCGGTGCAACGCCTATGGTCTTCTCACGAATATCCATTTCATCCAGGATTTCGGCGATCAGGCGGTGGGCGATGCCATGGGTGCAACCGGGGCAATAATGGGTGGGGGTATCTGATAAGGATTCCGGACGGGTATAAACGGTCTGTATCTCTGTCTGAACAATATTATCCATTATTTCATCCTCATCTTTATGATAACGTGATGATGCCGTCTTTGAGCCGCTGCATCCAGCGCTGGCGCGGATCGCCATCGGGTGAAAGGGGTCCATGGGCTAATCGCCTGATCTCGCCCAGGATTTCATCGGGATAGGGGACGATGCCGCCTAAACGAGCATAAAACTCGATGGGCACACGCCCCTTGACGGCCATTTTGATATCTTCAAGCATTTGGCCGGTATTCATCTCGGTGACCAGGATGCCCTGTGTTGATTTGACGAGCTCGTCTACCTGCTGGAAAGGGAACGGGCTGAGGGAGATGGGGCGGAACAGCCCAACCTTAATGCCCTCTGCACGGGCGTTACGAACTGCGGTGAGAGCGATCCGCCCGGCTGTGCCGAAACCGATCACCACGAATTCTGCATCGTCCAGGTAATATTCCTTGTAGCGGATTTCATTCGCCTGGATACGGTACCAGGTGTCGAGGATTTTATGGTTATACACTTCCTCGAGGGTGGGGTCGATCAAGATCGAAGTCAAAAGGCGCTGGGGACGACCCACACACCCGTCAACAGCCCAATCGGGAGTGGTGGTGCGGAGTGGACGCATTGGGGGCAGCTCGGCGGGTTCCATCATCTGACCGATGCTGCCATCCGCCATGACGATGCAGATATTGCGGTATTTTTCCGCCAGGTCGAACGATAAAACGGTCAGGTCGATGGCTTCCTGGACGGAAGCCGGGGCGAGGACGATGGGATGGTAATCTCCATGACCACCACCGTGGACCAGCTGGTTGTAATCACCCTGGGAAGGGGCGATGTTACCCAGTCCGGGACCACCTCGGACGACGTCGATCAACACCATGGGGACTTCCGTACCGGCGATGTAGGATAAGCCTTCCATCATCAAGCTGACCCCAGGGCTGGATGAGGATGTCATCACGCGTGAACCGGTGCAGGCAGCGCCATAAACCATGTTGATAGCTGCGACTTCGCTTTCGGCTTGCAGGAATACACGCTTCAGCTCGGGCATACGGGAAGACATCCACTCCAACAACTCCGTTTGGGGAGTGATGGGGTAGCCAAAATAAGCTTCCACACCGGCGCGCACGGCAGCTTCAGCCATGGCGAAGTTGCCTTCCAAAAATTCTTTTGCCATGGAAATTCTCCTATGGATTTAAGATTGCTGCTTGGACAGTTTTTACGGGGGCCTCACGGTAGACAGTGAGGGCAGCTTCAGGGCAGATAATCGCACAGATGGCACAACCTGTGCAGCCATCCTTGCTCAACATGACCGGGTGGTAGCCTTTGGGCGTCAACCTTTCCATATCCAGGGCCATGACGTGCTGAGGGCATTCATTGATACACAGCTCACAACCTTTACAAAATATCTCATCGACCTCAATCCATCCCTTGACGGGCATAGCCAAACCTCCTAAGGTTTCAGAACAAGTAATTAACTAATATTCGGATAGATTCAACCAAGATTATCCTCAATTATAATCCCTGCTGCCAGTGTATACTGTCATATTCAATAAGATACAAATGTACTAGATTAGCTGTTGACAGGAAAAAACATCCCTATTATAATTCAGCCCGCTCTGCCCTGGCAGAATTGCTGGGGCATTTATTTGTCGTAAGTCAGCCTGAAAGCTGGCGATCATCCCCAACTTCCCCGAAGTGCCGGCGTCAGATAGGAGCCTGGAAAGGAATAAGTCCTATCACGATGCACGCGGACCTTACGGTGAAGTGAAGCTTGGAGGAAGCTTATGAAGTATGCAATTGTTGAGGATGGCGGAAAACAATATCGAGCCGTCATCGGTGAATCCATCGACGTGGACGTTTATCCATTAGAGGTGGGTCAAGAGATCGATATGGAGCGCGTGTTGCTCATCTCAGATGGTGAGAACGTCAAGGTTGGAACCCCTTTCGTCAAAGGCGCAAAAATTCAGGCAACTGTAATGGCACAAGTTAAAGGTCCCAAGATTGTCGTTTTCAAATACATGGCCAAGGAGCGGATCCGTACGAAGACGGGTCACCGCCAAAAATATACCCGGGTTCGCATCGATGCGATCACCGAGGAGTAGGAGATAAAGAATGGCACACAAAAAAGGTGGCGGCTCCAGCCGCAATGGACGCGACAGCCAGGGTCAACGGTTGGGCGTGAAAAAATATGGTGGTGAATTTGTGAAGGCGGGCAATATCTTGGTCCGCCAGCACGGTACACACATCAAACCCGGAAACAACGTAATGGTTGGCAAAGATTTTACCCTCTTCGCAGTCATCGATGGTTATGTGCTATATGAAACCGTCAGAGATGACCGCAGGATGGTAAGCGTTTTACCAGAAAAAGCAGCGGAAGCAGCTTAAGTTTTAATAAGTAGTGAAAGGATAACGATAATGAAAGCAGGTATTCATCCGGAATACTATCCAGATGCACAGGTCATTTGTGCCTGCGGCAACACCTGGACGACCGGTTCGACCAAGAAAGTGATCCATACGGATGTATGTTCAAACTGCCATCCATTCTTCACAGGTGAGCAGCGTATTGTTGATACCGAGGGGCAGGTGGACCGCTTCTATAAGAAGCTGCAGGTACGCCAGCAGTTTATCGATGATAAATCGGCACGTGAGAATGCCCGGACTTCACCGGAGCGACCCATTTCCGAGCTGAGCCTGGGAACACGAGCAACAGAAGCCCTCGCCAAGGCGAATATTACCAAGGTTGGCCAGGCGATAGAGCTGATGGAAAACGGTGAATCAGGCATCCTGGCTATCGATGGCTTCGGTAGGAAGTCGTTAGCTGACCTGAAGAAAGCTCTGCGTAAGTTTGGCTATGAGCTGCCTGAGGCTGCACAGGAAATTGTCGTTTAAGCTTCCCGACTTAACCAATATCAGTTAAACTTAACAGGCAGATGCTACAAGCGTCTGCCTGTTTGCTAAGATAACCAGGAAGGGCTTGCTTGGAACCGAACGACTTCGTAACAGGAGGATAGGATGGAACATCGAATAGGATCGGTGGAAGTTATCACAGGCTCGATGTTTTGTGGAAAGACCGATGAGCTGATCCGCCGTCTGCGGAGGGCAACCATCGCACAGCAGAAAGTACAGGTTTTTAAACCGGCGATCGATTTCAGGTATGCCGTGAGAAAGGTCACCTCGCATGCAGGAACTGACTTTGAAGCGATACCCATCGAGGGGGCTGCCGATGTCCTTTCTCACCTGGATGGCGACACGACGGTTGTAGCGATCGATGAGGCTCAATTCTTCGATGACAAGATCATCGACATTGTCCAAAAGCTGGCTGACCAGGGACTGAGAGTGATCGTGGCAGGCCTGGACACGGATTTTCGCGGTGAGCCGTTTGGCCCCATGCCGGTCTTGATGGCAAAAGCAGAGCACGTCGACAAGCTCCAGGCTATTTGCATGGTGTGTGGCGAGCCGGCGTCGCGCACGCAACGCATCATAAACGGCAAACCAGCCCGGTATGATGAGCCTGTCGTCATCATTGGTGCAGCAGAAATGTACGAAGCGCGCTGCCGAAAACATCACGAAGTACCCAAGGAGTGAGTTATGCAGGATTACCATGAATTCCTGGAAGAAGTGTTGATCTCGGAAGAGGAATTACAGAAACGGATCGCCGAGCTTGCGGCTGAAATCAGCCGGGATTACCTGGGCAAGGAGCTGCTTCTGGTGTGCATCCTACGTGGAGGCATCATGTTCCTGACTGACCTGATGCGCCAGATCACGATCCCGCATATGATCGATTTCATGGCGGTTTCGTCTTACGGGGTAGGGGTGCGCCGCTCCAGGGGCCAATCTCGAATTACGCTGGACCTCAATACGGATATCCATAATATGCATGTGCTGCTTATCGAAGATATTGTGGACAGCGGTTTCACCGTCAAGGCAGTAGAGGAGTTATTAAGCGGCAGGCAGCCAAAAAGCTTAAAAATATGCGCTCTACTCGACAAGGTTGAACGGCGAGAAGTGGACGTGAAGATTGATTATCACGGATTTGTGATCCCCGACAAGTTCGTGTTTGGCTACGGATTGGATGCCGACGAATATTATCGCAACCTGCCCTTTATCGGGGTATTGGCAGCCGAAAAGTATGATCCGGGGGAGTAACCCTCACACGGAATTTTGAACCTTTCTCAATGCGAGCAACCTGATGGAAGAATTACAAACCAGGTTAAGCCAACCGCTCTTGATGCGCATCATCACCCACCTGCCGCAGGATGTGCCTACCTACCTGGTGGGTGGGGCGGTGAGAGATGCCTTCCTGAACCGGAAAAGCTATGACCTTGACTTCACCACAGCAGGCGATTCGATGCGCATGGCACGCAAGCTGGCGGACGCGATGGGAGGAGCTTATTTCCCATTAGATCCCGAGCGGAAAGTGGCGCGGATCGTCTTAAAACCAGATGAGGGGAATGGTCAGGTTGGAAGCGGACCGATAAGAGTAGATTTTTCTGCTTTCCAGAGAACAGACCTGGATAGTGACCTGCGGGGAAGAGATTTCACCATCAATGCGATGGCAGTGGAAGTTCACCAGCTGCAGACGCTAATCGATCCCACGGGTGGGGCGGGAGACCTGGCGGCAAAGCGCCTGCGGGCTTGTTCTAACAGTGCATTTTTGGATGATCCAGTCAGGATCTTGAGGGCAGTGCGGCTGGCGGTGGACCTTAACCTTCGCATTCTACCTGAAACCATGCGCTTGATGCGGGAAGCCACCCCGGATTTGCCGAAGGTGTCAGCGGAGAGGCTGCGGGATGAGCTTTTCAAGATGCTGACGATAAAGCATCCTGATACAAGCTTGCGTATGCTGGACATGCTGGGTACGCTTGACTACTTATTACCGGAAGTATGCCTGCTCAAGGATGTGCAGCAATCAAAACCCCACGTGAATGATGCCTGGAACCATACTTTAGATATCCTGTCCCGACTGGAAGACTTGCTGGACGTCTTAAGAACTGATTACACTCCGGATAAAGCAAATAACCTCAGCATGGGGTTGGTGGTAATTAAACTTGGGCGGTACCGTCTAAAACTAAGCGAGCATCTGAGCAACGCGTTGAACCCGGAACGGCCTCACCGCGGCTTGATGTTCATGGCAGGCTTGTATCATGACGTGGGTAAGCGAACGGTGCAATCTGTGGATGCGGACGGAAGGATAAGATTTCATAGGGCATGAGCAAAATGGAAGCCAGCTGGCCAGAAAACGCGTACAAGCCCTTAAGCTAAGCAACCTTGAAATTGAACGCCTGGTGACCATTGTAAGCCATCACATGCGCCCAAGCCTGCTATCTCATACCGAAGAACCGCCGACAAGAAAAGCTGTTTATCATTTTTATCGGGATACTGGAGCAGCAGGAGTGGATATCTGTATCATCTCACTGGCAGATATGCTGGCGACATATGGACCAACCCTGCCGCAGGAGCGATGGGCGCGGCACCTCGAGGTGGTACAAACCATGCTTGGAGCCTGGTGGGATGACCGAGACGAAGCGATCTTTCCGGCGCCCTTGATCAATGGAGATGAGTTGATGGATGTGCTGGTACTTGATCCAGGACCGATGGTGGGATACCTGCTTGAAGCTGTCCGGGAGGCCCAGATTAACCATGAAGTTCATGATAAAGATGATGCGATTACACTGGTAAAATCCATCTTGGAGGAACAATTAAACAAAAAAACGGGCTGACCGAAAAAAGGCAGCCCGTTTCTGATTATATCCAAACATCTAGGGGAAAATTTCATCCAGATAAGGTAAATAATAAGACCTGCAGCCAAGTGGATGGGAACATTCTCCGTATGGAAGGCGAGGCACCTCGTCTTTCGGATACGTACCGGTCAGGTTTTGGCAGGCAGGGCAGGCATCTTCAGGGACAACGATAACAACATATTTAATCCGAGGATTTGCTTTCATACGTTCCAGGGCTTGTGCTGCTGGGGAGGTATCCCATAAATCATCGGTCCGGTCAGTCAGGTGCATTGATTGGTTTTTAGGTGCTTGATCGGGATTTTGGTTCGGCACAAGTAACCTCCTAAGATGGAAATATCCTTGATTCTAACCCAAGACAATGAAGAATCAAGGGCAATTAGGAAGGATGTTATTGTACCAGGGGCAAAGAGGGATTGTTTTGAGTTAATTTTGTCCGGCGGGTGAGCTTCTGCAGATGAGCAATGAGCACCTCGGATGAAAAAGGCTTCGTCAGGTAATCATCTGCACCGGCATCCAACCAACGGGCAACCATGTGGGGATCGGAGACAGCTGCGAGCACCAGGATGGGTGCCTGGCTGTGTTCTCTTAACCGCTTGCAAAGCTTCCAACCATTATCATAAGGCTGCATGACATTGATGATAATCACATCAGGATTCCACGAGCCTGAAGTTTGGATCCCTTCAGGGCTGGAACTTACCTTGTTAATTTCATAACCATTTGGATTTAATATATGCTTGAGGAAGTTTTCTCCCAAAGTGTCCTGGTCAAGGACAAGGAGTCTCGTCGGTACGTCAATTGTCATGAAGAGTATTATGCCTTAATTTATGACTTTTTTCCTTATAATGTCTTTACACAATTGTTAGGCTTGCGTTATAAGATAAGTCAGGATATGATAATAGAGAACGTTTAGGAGGAGAATGGATTTACACTTACCATGCCCCAACTGCGGACAGCCTGTCAGCCAGGATGTGCTTGAATGTCCGCACTGCGGAGTGAACCTGGCTTTAGCAGCGGTAATTGGGGAGCAAGAGGTAATCGCCAGAATATCCAACAACCCCGCCATCCCGATTACACCGGAGATTTTGGTGCCACGGGTGGGAGAATTACTCATCGACCGGGGAGTGTTAACCCAAGACGGACTCCAAAGAGCATTAGATTATTCAAGAAAACCTGGAATTGATGGGCAGCAGCGACTGGTCGGCCAGGCATTATTGGAATTAAAGCTTATCGATCGTGAAACGCTAGACCAGGTGATCACCGAGCAGATATTGGCTTTGCAGAGCGCGTTGCAGCAAGCCAATCTGCGCTTGGAGAAGCGGGTACTTGAACGAACCCAGGAGCTTCAATCGGCGCTTAATAAATTAGCAGAATTGAACCAGCTGAAGTCCAACTTTATCTCGAACGTTTCGCATGAGCTTCGCACGCCTTTAACCCACATCCGAGGTTATTTGGATTTGATGAATGATGGCTGCCTTGGAATTCTAACCGATGAACAATCCACAGCTCTGGATGTGATGCTGCGCTCAGAGGCTCGGCTTGAAGAGCTGATCGAGAAAATGATCCAATTCTCACTCGAAGCTTCCGGGCAATTTACCCTACAGTTGAAGCAGGTAAATTTTAACGAAGTCATCGAATTTGCATTAAAACAGGCGAAAATAAAGGCTGCCAACCGTCCGGTGGTGCTAAAAGTCGACTTGCAGGATGACCCGTGTATCGTACAAATGGACCATGAAAAAATCCAGTGGGTGGTCATGGAGCTGGTGGATAACGCCATAAAATTCACTCCACCCGGTGGCTGTGTTAGCGTTGGATTGGAAAAAGTGGTCGATCGGGCACAGTTCCAGGTAACTGATACCGGGATTGGCATATCACCTGAAAGATTGTCCGAAATATTCGAACCCTACCACCAGCTCGATGGATCGAGCACACGACGATATGGAGGTATTGGATTGGGACTGGCGCTGGTAAAGAAGATTATTGAAGCGCATGGATCCAAAGTGGATGTGACTTCCGAACCCGGGAAAGGCACATTCATAAAATTCCAATTGCCCATTATTGAACAAGAGTAAGGATGAATTCACCCGAAGATAACAGTGAATCTTTTGTACTAAGGCCTGAGGATATCAAGGCAGTATATGCGATTGGTTTGGCGATCGCTCAAACTGAAAACATTGATACTGCGATGGACTTGATCGTCTTACACACCAGGCATGTCTTGATATTCGATAACCTGGTTTTATATACTCCGAGGGAGGACAACGGACTTGACGCTAGTTTTGCCAGGGTTGTCGGTCGTGGGAAAAATGCAGAAGGTGAGATCGAGTGGGGGGAGAAAATTGCAAGCCAAGCATATACAACCAAACAAACCTCACTGGTTCAGGAAAAAATTGAAGGGTGGGAAAATAACCGTCTGTTCTGGCGCGATTTCCTTGGGCTCCCCCTCAAAGCAGGGGAGGATGTATTAGGTGTGCTAGTCTTTGGCAGGTTTGGCGGTCCATTATTTACACAGGACCAAATACGGCTGGCAGAATTCATCGCCGCGCAAACCGCACAGCTGGTGGAGAACCACCACCTGGTAGAACGTGTGGCAAAACTGGAAGCTGAACGCTGGTTAAGACGCATGCAAGACGATTTCATTACCACCATTTCGCACGAGCTACGGACACCGATTGGGTTCATAAAAGGATATGCAACCACACTGCTCAGGGAGGACACAAGATGGGACGACAGCTCCAAGCATGAGTTCCTGACCATCATCGATGAAGAAGCAGACCGCTTGCATAAATTGATCGAGGACCTGTTGGATTCTTCGCGGTTAAAAGCCGGGACGATGTTCATGCAGCTGCAGCCGGTGCGAATCGACGTAATGCTGCGAGAAATCGTGGTAAGGAGCACAACCAGGTATACTTCGTTGGCGGTACAGCTTCACGCCGATCATGATGTGGTGGTAATGGCTGACCCCACCCGCATCACACAGGTATTCGATAACTTGTTAAGTAATGCTGTAAAATATGCTCCAGGATCAGAAGTTGTGATCAGCCTCAAGAATTCGGACTGTAACTGTATTATCTCCGTGGAGGACCACGGACCTGGAATCGCGCAGGATCATCTTGGACATCTCTTCGAACGTTTTTACCGCGTACCTGAAACAAGAATAGCGAACCATGGAACAGGGTTGGGATTGTATATTGTCAAAGAAATCATCCATGGACACGGGGGCGAGATTTCTGTGAGCTCAGAGGTATCAAAAGGAACAACATTCACCATTACATTGCCGACCAGGTTTGAAAACCTGGAGGTACCAGCCGTGGGAGAGGAGGCAACCCGTGAGTAAGAAAATATTGATCGTCGATGACGAGCCGCGTTATGTACGACTAATGGAAGCCAACCTGATTTCTGATAACTACGAGGTGCTCAAAGCTTATAACGGTCAACAAGCCTTGGAAATTGTGGAAGATCAAAAGCCAGATCTGGTATTGCTGGATGTGATGATGCCAGTGCTTGATGGTTTCACCACATGTGAACGGATCAGGAAATTTTCGACCGTACCGATCATCGTGGTGACTGTTAAAGGGGAGGAAAAGATCGCGTGCGAGGCCTGGATTTAGGTGCTGATGATTATATTGTCAAGCCATTCTCTGCTACGGAGCTGTTAGCACGTGTGCGAGCCGTCTTACGGCGGGCAGCAAAACCTGCGCCGACAGCCACTCCATCGATTTTCCACCATGGCGACATGGATATCGATCTGGCCAAGGCAGAAGTTTTCCTCGGCGGAAAAATGGTATATTTATCAGCAACAGAATACCGGATTCTCCTTCAACTGGCGCAGAATATTGGGACGGTAATCCCTTCTGAACAGATGCTGAGAGACGTATGGGGGGTCGAATATCAAAAGGATAAAGAAATCTTATGGGTCAGCATCTCTAGATTACGACAGAAGCTGGAAAAGGATCAAAACTCACCCACGCATATCGTCACCCGTTCAGGGGTAGGGTATATCATGCCAATCCTGCAGGGATGATCGATAAAAGTTTTTATTCACAGTACTCTGCTCAATACCAAAGTGATTAGGAAGGTGTAAAGATGACGATCAATCCAATTCTGAAAATCATCAGAGCCAAGAAATTGGGAATCCTGATCCGTGATGCCAGGGAAAAATCTGGGAATAGCCTGGATGAGTGCGCCCAGGCGATGGGTCTTTCCAGTGATGAATTAAGTGCGGTGGAAGCTGGAGACAGACCGCCGACCTTACCTGAGTTGGAGATTTTAGCGTTTCACCTGGATGTACCCCTGGAGCATTTTTGGCAGAGTGAGGTATTGAAGTCGGCGGTTAATCTGCGTATGGTGGATACCGAAGAGATAAAGCAGACCAGGCAGAGAGCCATTGGTGACCTGATCCAACAAAGCCGGAAGGAGGCAGCTTTATCCGTCGAAGAGCTTTCAACGCAAGCAGGAATCTCTCCAGAGAGTTTACAAGCCTACGAAAACGGTGAAGCGCCCATCCCGTTGCCAGAGCTGGAAACAATTTCACAGGTACTGAATCAATCCATTACCGATTTTGAGGACCATCAAGGACCTGTGGGAAGCTGGTTTTCGGATAAAAAGAATGTCAACGAGTTTCTAGATTTGCCTCAGGAGCTGAAGGAATTTGTGAGCCGACCAGTCAACCGTCCTTACCTGGAATTGGCAGTCAGACTGAGCGAATTAAAAGTTGAGCGATTGCGCGCCTTAGCTGAAGGATTGTTAGAAATAACCTTGTAGTCTCATGGATATCTTTGATTCACAACAGCTTTCGGAAGAGGGGACAGCTGCATATAATAAGGGGAAATACCTCGAAGCGGCTCAGCTATTTAAAGCAGCTGCCGAGGGCGATTTAACTTCAGAAAACGAACTTTCCGCAGCAGAAATGGCGAATAACTGCAGCGTGGCTTACCTGAAAGCGGGAAATGCCGCTGCTGCTCTGGAAGCAGTGACGGGCACAGATGCAATATTCGCAGAAAAAGGGGATAGATTACGACAAGCAATGGCATTGGGGAATCAGGCGGCCGCCCTGGAAGGGTTAAACCAATTAGATGCAGCGATAGGCTCTTATAATCAAAGCGCTGAGTTATTAAACCAGCTGGGAGAAACTGAACTAAGGGCATATGTGCTCCAGTCCGTTTCAGCTATCCAGCTTCGGCGAGGTCAATTCCTTGATGCGTATACTACCATGGGGGTGGGCGTGATGGGCTTGAACAAACCCAATCTTTCGCAGAAAATCTTAAAGTCATTGATCAAACTGCCGTTCAAGTTTATTCGCTGACTTCTGTTATTAACCTGTATTACCCGGTGCCTTAGAAAGTGCCTTTTATTATTCCACCGTCCACAGCGAGCATAATGCCCGTTATATAAGAAGCCGCGGGTGAAAGCAGAAATACAACGGCATTCGCCACTTCCTCCGGCACTGCCATACGTCCCAGTGCGGTGTCCTTCACTTGTAACGCAATTTCCTCATCCACCGTGGTCCCATTCGCTTTTGCCCGATAGGTCATGAGGTCAGTGACTCTCTCAGTGATTGTCCAACCAGGCAGAATGGAGTTGAATCGAATTTCACCCTGTCCAAGCTCAAGTGCAAGGCTTTTGGTCAATCCACCGGTGGCAGTTTTGATGCTATTGGATAGCACAAGGTTCGGGATGGGTTGTTTGATTGCATAGGTGGTAATCGTGACTACGCTGGCAGCTGTGGATTGGCGTAAATGGGGCAGGGCCGCGCGGATCAAGCGAACATGGGTAAAAAACGATTGGTCGATTGCTTTTTGCCAGGCGGTGTCATCGAATGTCTCGAATTTTCCAGAGGGCGGGCCACCTGCATTGGTGACCAGCAGATCCAGTCCACCGAAGGATTTTACGGTCTGCTCAACCAGAGATGCTGGGATTTCAGGCTGAGAAACATCCCCTGGCAGAGGAACGACGTCTACATGGAACTCAGAGGCGAGCTTCTTAGCGGAATGCTGCAGCAGCTCAGGGTTGCGACCATTAATCGCGACCCGGCAACCTTCTTGAGCAAGGATTTTGGCGATTGCAAACCCCAAACCCTTGCTTGATCCTGCTACCAATGCGCGTTTATTTTTTAGTTGTAAATCCATTAGATTATCCTACGTGATTACCTCGATATGATCGTCCACCAGAGAGACATCCGGCCAGTTGTGATTTACCCAATGAATAACGGTGTGAAGCGAACTTTCGGAATATTTTGGATCATTACTTATCACTGCACAGCCGACTGTGGCTTCGTCCCAAATATCCAGGCGGTCAAGCTCAGCAACCGATAGATTGAATTCCCGATGCAAACGAGCGATCAACGGCTTAAGCCGACTTCGTTTTTCCTTGAGCGATTTGCAACCGGGGACCTGGAGTTGTAATATCAGCACGCCGACAGCCATAGTTCATCAAGTATAATATATTATGATGAACAAAGAAAAAAATGTGCTCCTGTGGGTCGTCGGGATTGGTGTTTTAGTCCTACTAACCATCGCCGTTATCGGCTTTGTAGGAAGTGCGTGGGCGATCCAGCGCACCACCCAGCGCGCCGTCCAACCGGTCAGTGACATGACCAGCGAATTAAGCACCCAGGTGGCTAGGATACTCCATCCCACTCCAACCGTCCTGCCTGATCCGGTAACCATCATCAATCAAATCCGTCCCCTGGCACGGCTGGAAACCATTCAATACACCGTTGAAAAAGTCATCACGGCAGAGGTTGGTCAGGACGGTCTGGCGCCATTGTTCGGAGATAAGCTGCTTTTCGTCGGGCATGGTTACGTCACAGCTGGAATAGACCTGCAAGATATCAAGGCTGAGGATTTTGTTATCGACAACGGGCAGATCACGGTGCACTTGCCACAGGCTGAGATTTTTGAGGCCACGCTGGATAATGATAAATCTTATGTCTACGACCGGGTAACTGGGTTGTTAACCCACGGTGACGTAAACCTTGAGACGACTGCTCGCCAGGCAGCCGAAGAACAAATCAAACAGGCCGCGCTGGATGATGGTATTTTACAGCAGGCACAGGCGAATGCAGAAACTTATCTGCAGAGTTTGCTGAATCAGCTCGGTTATTCGCAGGTGGTTTTTACCCATGAAGGGGAATAGAACGGGTAAATCAGCTCAGTAGGTGCATTTATATTCGTTCGAGCCAGGCAGAGTGATCATATTTCTCCTGCATGAGCTCATTTGTGCGCTTTATTTCGTCAGGCGATAATTCGTCCTTGATGAATTCCAGATCCAATTCCTTCTGAAATCCAGTGATGAATGCGTTCGCGGCTGTATCCCATGTAATTTTATGGCCGAGGACGGACTCTACCGTGGTCGCACGGGAAAGCAGCCGTTCGGCAGCTTCATTACGGGTTTTATAATTTGAATAAGTGAGCAGATTGGTTATACGGGCAAGATCTCCCCATAGCGGAAGGGTGCCATGCTGAAGCACACCCTCTTTCCGGCGTGCCTGGGCACTGCCGACCAATTTCTTTCCGGTGACAACAATCTCATAATTCGATGGTACTTCAAAACAAACTGCTCCCATTTCTTGATTTTCACTGCTAGGATGAACCGGATGAGCCTCGGCGGGGATGCTTAACATGTGCAAAGCAGTCAAAAGGGCTTTGGACAGACGTTGATAGCTTTCCAGAACGCCGCCTGAAACCCTGGGCTCATTTTGGGGCGCGATGACAGAATAAGTCAGCTCATCGGTATGTAAAATTGCCCTACCACCAGTCAGTCGGCGGACCCAATCCCATCCCAGGTCATGTAGAGCTTCTTGGTCAACATCCGATGATGGCTGCGCATAGCCAATGGATAAACAAGGAGGTTCCCAGGAATAAAGCCGTAAACAAGGGAGAGAAAGACCCTGCCCAACAGATTCCAACAACGCCTCATCAACCGCCATGTTCCAGGCTCCACGGCCGGGAGGGGTGATGATCAAACGCCATTGTTGGGGGGTGTAACTCATCGTAGATAAGCTTGAATGAATTAAGGAGGGGTGGTTGAGGTCTCGGTGGCAGTTGCAGTCTCGGTGTTGGTCGGGCTAGGTGTGAGAGAGGGGGTGAGTGTCATTGAAGGCGTATAGCTGGCTGTGCTGGTCGGGGTTTGGGTCGTTGGGGTGGGTGTGCGGGTAGGGGCTGTCGTTCCAGTCGGGACCGGCGAACGCGTGTACGTCGGGAGAGGGAAATAATCCAGCTTTAAACGCGCCATGGTCGCATATGGGCTCGCTCCGTAGTTCCTCCACACCCATAAATATTCATCGATCGCATTCCCTTTCTGTCCGAGCAAATCATAGGTCAATGCGAGGGTGTAATGGAACTGGTCACAGATATTAAATGCAATACAATCTCCTTTGAAGCGCGGAGAACTATATAAATCAAGCAAGCTGGCAAGGACGATGGATGGATCGATGCCGCTCATCAGGTCGTGCATGGCCTGGTTATAACCATCCAGGATGACAGTCGGACGGGCATATTCCACGTCTACCCACTGGATATAGGCTTCAAGTGAATCAGGTATGCGTTCAAATATGAACCCCTGCTGAAGCTCAAATTCATACACCGGGACGGTTCCTGCCGGTTCATGCACATAAGGGAGAGTTTCGCCTGGTTCCAGCACTTTTACAAAAACTGCTTGAACGCCTGATTGCATGCGAGAAAGGATCCAATATTCAAGCTTGGCATCAGGTTTTGGTTGGATGACCATCCACCGCTCCTGCTGTCCGTCAGCATCAAAATCGGTCAGTCCGCTCGATCGGGTGGTGAGGCCGTGAGTTTGCAGATACTGCAATGCCTGAGAGGGGTCGTCGGTGGAGCTGTACTGTACCATTGTCTGAAGCGCGTCGTGTAAGTTACAGTATTGAGCATTCTGGCAGGCAGAGAGTAAGTCGGATGGTTGCTGATATAAGCGCAAGAATTCGTCGGCAGGTGTCACCCAACTGGAATCTGGAACAATCGGCGTATTAATAATCTCTGACAGCGTGCGTATCGCTTCAGAGGGTTGATCTGCCAACGCATACAAGACACCCACTTTGTAGCGTAACTGGTCGTAGGCATCCTCAGGGTATGGATGACCTGCAGTATCAGTCTCTGGCGGCCAAATTTCTAACATTGTAGTGGCAACGGTCAGAGCAGCCTGCGGTCCCCAACCCGCTGTGGCAGCAGCTAATACGTCTTCACAATAAGCGCGGCAGATCATAAACCGGGACCAGTTTATACGTTAAAGGAGAAACATTAAATGTAATATCTTTCCAGGAATAATCTTGGGTCACATAAGCGGGGCAGGCGGGTAATAAAACCGAGGTAACCTGTAGAACACCACTATCAACAGTATCTGAAATTACTTCAACTTCAGTACTCGGTTCTAAACCAAAATCCATCGGTAGCTGCTCTTGTTGGGGTAGCTCGAGTGGAGGAATGGCGGTTAAGTTAAAGATATGCGGGGGTACTAATAAAAAAGCTCCAGGAGTTTCTGCCCGATAAATCACCAGCTCAGGAGCGGCGTCTCCAGTCAAATCCTCATAACTGAACCCATTTTGATGGGGCAAAGTATAGTCTACATCATTTAATAGTGGATAGATACTCGTGCCAGTCGGGCTCTCAACCAACCATAGATACGCGCTGCCTTCCGCTTTGAGCTCAATCAGCTCCCTGCCTAGCTCCCCGGGCTGGGGAGGCAGGGGCGCTACCTCCAAAGTAATCCTGGTCTCGTAAGAGCTGAACCACACAGGAAGGTCAGCCGCTCGAACCTGTCCTGCTGTAATTGCCTCTTGGATTAAATCGCTGTATAAACTTAAGCCCAAAGGATCGTTAATACGGAGTAAATTATAAGCTCTATCAAATTTCCATGAAGTGGCTTCCAACGACTGTGGGAAACGGAGGATCCCCTCCGATTCAGAATATGCAAGTGCTTGATATGCAGCGTTTGATGGGGTAAGGATGGTATTTGCCGCCAGTAGCTCGATGGTTTGCGATTGTTGTGCCAGATCCCACGGTTTTAACTCATAAAAAGTGTTGTATTGAACAGGCTTGGCAGGGGTAATCGTGCGGATCAAAGTAGGTGTAGCTGTATTCGTAGGGAGCGGAGTATGACTGGCGGTTGAGGAGGGGCGCAAGGTCCAGCTAGGACGGGGAGTGAGGGTGATCGTGCTCGTAGCAGATGGTATTAGCGTTGAAGGGGGGGTAAGGGTTACAAATACCGGTGAAATGGTTGGAGAGGGGATCTCTGAAGGACGGGAGAAATACCTGGCGGACATGACCACAAACACGACTGCTGCCAGCCCGAAAAAAATGAAAACAAAATAGAGCACTGGTGACGCTTTGGAGGAGCCATTCGCCATGGGATCGACCTATTCCAGGGTGGCGAGAAACTCGGACAGCACAATCTCTATCAGAGATGGGTCAAAATCAATCAGCGGAGGTTTAACCTTCCAATATGGGAAGCCGTGCAGGCGGGATAACATCATTTTGAGCAGAGGAGGGAAGGGTGGATAGCGGTCTAAGACTTCACGAGCGGCGCTAAGCTTATCCTGAGTGATTTCGTCAAGACTGCCGGTTTGAAAATGATCCCAAATCTGGCGGAGGAGCGGAGAAAGTAGATTAGCAACTGCAGTGATGCAACCTGATGCTCCTGATTGTAAAGCGATGCTGAACAGGCGATCATTGCCAGTCAACACGGTAAAGCCTGGACTAAAACGCTTGCCCAAAGCACGTGCCCAATCTGGATTCCCAGAAGAATCTTTTATCCCGGCGAACTTATCAGGATAGGCATCCTTTATTTTCGACAGTAAATCCAACGATAAGTCCATGCCGGTGACGGGAGGGATGTGGTATGCCAGGACCCGCCCATCGGAGGGGACGGCCTGGTCCATCAGTTGGCTGAACCATGAGAATAAACCTTCATCACTTGCTTTGCGGTAATAATAAGGCGGAAGAACGACAACCCCATCATATCCCAGGTTAAAAGCTGCACGGGTGAGAAAGGCAGTATCTTCCAGGCTGGGGGTACCTGTGCCTGCCAGGAGATGAAAATCAGGTAGTGATTGCCTTGCCTCTATGGCAGCCTGGTAGACCGATAGGCGTTCCTCGCGCGAAAATGAAGGACCCTCGCCAGTTGTTCCCATCACAAGGACGCCGTGATTCCCCCTTACCGCCAGGAATTGCATTAGATTGGATAGTCCTTCTTGGTCTGGAGATAGATCAGACTTCAGCGGTGTAACAATAGCCGTATAAACCCCCCTGAGCGGAGATGCGTATGCCATGACCAGATTATACTGGATTAAAATCTGGGAGATGGAAAAACATTGTGGATGATTATATTCTGTCCTGAATCAAAATATAAAATGAAAGGCTGCCACATTGTTCAAATGGCAGCCTGATGTTTTTTATTAATTATTTATTTATTGACAATAAGGTATTATTTCCAATTTGGAAATTAACCCTTCACCGCTCCAGCAACCACACCCTGGATGATGTACTTTTGTAACATCAGGTAGAAAATGACAATGGGAATAATCGCCAGAACCAGCATTGCCATCATAGCACCCATGTCCTTGCTGCCATATCCCCCTTGTAAGTATTGGATAGCAATAGGGATGGTTCGATAATTACTACCTATCACAAGATACGGTAGCAGATAATCATTCCAAATCCACATCGTATTCAGGATCGCTACCGTAATATAGATTGGCTGGAGTATCGGAAATACGATCAGGAAAAATGTCTGTATCGGGTTACAGCCATCTATCGTCGCAGCTTCCTCGATTTCGTGTGGGATACCTTTAACAAAACCACTAAATATGAACACAGACAATCCGGCCCCGAACCCAAGGTACAGCACAATAATTCCTACCGGGTTATCTAATTTCAAAACGTTAGCCGTTTTCGACATGGTAAACATCACCATTTGAAACGGAACAATCATGGAAAAAACCAGAACATAAAAAATGATTGAGCTGATTTTTGATTTTACCCTCGTGATCGCCCATGCTGTCATGGAGGTAAAAAGAACGATGGTACTTACAGAAAATACTGTAATAAAAAGCGAGTACCCGAAAGCCTGAACGAACCCGGTCTTGGCAAGACCGACAGTGTAATTTTTCAATCCCACGAAAGTCTGACTATTGGGAAGGGCGAAAGGTGCATCTGAAATAAAAAATCTACCTTTGAAGGAATTCATGAAGACGATGAAAATGGGTGCCAGGAAAAGGATCGCCAGGACAAACAGAAAAATGAAGGTGATATTATTCTGAAGATTATTTTTAGTTTTCATTAGATCTCTACCTCCTGGCTTCTGGAAATACGCAGTTGGAGAAGCACTACTGCGGCAACAAAAATAGTGAACATCACCGCTTTCGCCTGACCAATGCCCTCAGAGCCTATGCTCCCGTAAAAAGTATGGAAAATGTCCAGGGCAAGCATGGCTGACGCTCTCCCCGGGGCACCGTTGGTTAGAGCAAGGTTCTGATCAAACAGTTTGAATGAATTGGACACAGTAAGGAATGTACATATCGTAAATGCTGGCATCACTAAAGGAATGATGATGCTCTTTAAGGTTTGCCAGGAATTTGCGCCGTCAATCTGAGCTGCTTCCAGCTGTTCAGTTGAGATACCCTGGATGGCAGCAATATAGATAACCATCATGTACCCAACCATCTGCCAATTGGTCACAACAACCAGTCCCCAAAAACCAAATTTTGCACTGTAAGTAATATCAACACCAAAATTTAGGAGAATTCCGTTGATAATCAGCAACCAAATATACCCAAGGACGATGCCACCGATAAGATTCGGCATAAAGAAGACGGTGCGATAAAGATTTGTGCCCCTGATGGCACGCGTAAGCAGGAGGGCAAGCCCAAAGGCGAATACATTAATCAATACCACAGATACGATGGCGAATTTAATCGTGAATATCCCCGCACTGATAAAGTTTGTGTTTTCAGTAAACGCATGAATATAATTTTCAAAGCCGACCCAGGTTGAATTGGTTACTGTTCTAAATTCTGTAAATGATAGATAAATACCCAATAGAAAGGGGATAAAGAAGGCAATTACAAAGGCAATCATCGTTGGCAGGGTAAAAAATGCATAATATCTTTTTGGCATGTTTTGCATGGGTATTCTCCTGCTGTATAGATTAATGGATATACTATATTTTACATCACCCCGCACCAATCATGGTGCGGGGTGATGTATTTATTTTATAAAAAGATTTGTTTACCCACCGGCCTTGGCGGCTTCAATTGCCCATTGGTCGATAAACAGCTGCTCTACAGCATCCCACTCCATGGAACCCTGGGCATACTGTAACAATGCAGCACCGAAATTATCCTTGAAAGTCTGGCTGGGGAACACGACAAAGTCCCAGGCGACGTTGTATAAATCTGTATTGCTGGTGTAGGTCAGCAAGCTTTTTGCCAAAGGATCAGTCGGTTTCTCGTTTTCGGCAAAGGTGTCGAATGGAGCGATAAACTTCAGATCATTGGTGACGAAAGCTTTTCCAGTCGGGCTGCTATACAGCCAGTAGATGAAATCTGCAGCAAGCTGCTGCTTTTCGGCTGAAACCTGGCTGTTGATGGAGAAGAAGTTCTCAGTACCAACCTGGATAGCCTGTTTTTCTTCACCCGGCATGCCAGTATAGATCGGCAGGAATTTTACATCTTCCGGTTTAACTGTATTGCCATCAACCCCTGAGATTTGACCCCACGCCCAGTTGCCATTCTGCACCATCGCAGATTGACCCAAGGCAAACTCTGCCATCGAGTCATCCACGCTTTTACTACCGAGCAAGGTTGGCTCAACAGTCGAGTTGTTGATGTAGAGATCAAAGATATTCTTGAAATTATCCGAATACTGGAACTTGATGGTCATAAAGTCAGCAGGTTTAGTTATATCGAGGTTGTTGTCCCTGATCTCATAAAAAATTGGGACATTGGCAAGGTGGGTTTGCCAGCGCCAGTCTTCGCCGGGTTTTAGAGAAGTGGAAGAAAACACACCCTTAATGCCTAATTGGTCTTTCTTAGCGGTCATGTCTTCAACGACTGCTTTCAGCGTAGCAAAGTTGTTGATATCTGCCATGGAGGCTGCCTTGGCGCCAGATAAGGCAAAATACTTATCCATGATGGCGTTATTGTAGATGATACCGTAACCTTCAACTACATACGGGATCCCATACACGCCATTTCCCGAGCTAACTGCCAATGATTTATCGGTAAGATGTTTGTACAGTTCGGTGTTTGTTAAATCAGCGCAGTAATCTTTCCAGTTTTGGTACCCTCGGGGGCCATTGATTTGGAATAAAACAGGTGGGTCAGATTTGGCAATTTCTGACTTTAATGTTTGCTCATAGGTCCCTGCCGCAGCAGTTACGACTTTGAGTGTAACGCCTGTTTCAGCCTTATATGCATCAGCGATTTTTGCATAGATATCGGCTACTTCCGGTTTGAAGTTCAGGTAATATACTTCTCCACCACCAGACGGAGCAGTGGTTGCTGCAGGTGCTTGAGTCGCACCGGGTGCTTCGGTTGCAGCAGGTGCCTGGGTGGTTGCGGTTGCGCAAGCAGATAAGATAAACGCAGCTACCAGGACCAAACTTAATAGTGGGAACAACTTCTTAATCATTTTTCTCTCCTTTTATATATTTAATTTAGCAATGTAGGATGCATAGTTATATAAAAAATTTTCTGAAATTCACCTCCCTCTTCATTCTTTATTTGGTCAGATCGACAATCGGTATAAGTCATCATTCGTATAAGCGTGTGTGCTGCTGTATCTTATTGATGTACTTTTTAATTCTCGATTGATGAAGGGAAATTACTCGAACCTACCTCCTCCAAATATTCCGATTGACTACCACTTTCCAATAATAAAATTTTGTGCAGTTAATTATTATAGCATTATTAATAAATTTGCCAGATTAATAAGTAGTTTTTATAAATGAATAATTCATGAGTAATAAATTATTTGATAATAAGTATGCAGGCAGATTTACCATAATTGAAAATGGTATTGCCAGTTTATAAATGAAGACAGGTTTTCCGTATCGCGTCATCGGAAATTCGACGAATATATTTTATAAATCATATCGTAGACCTGTTGGCAAAATAATATTGAATTGTTGGTAAAAGTAGGTGATTTCGGATTCCGAATTTTTTTCGGCTTTTCTGGCTTAGGGAGGTTACCAGGGGGATGTATTTTCCCAGATATAATTGATGCCTGATGGTAAACAATTTCGTTCCAATAAAGGATCGCTTGAATGGAAAGTAAGATTCTTAAACAGCTAAGAACTGGAACAACACCAATTATCGATGATGAAATTGTCACGTTTGTCTGGAAAGGACGGTCAGCCCCGCTTTTGGTAGGTGATTTTACCGGATGGGACGAGGATCATCCAGCAGTTATGGAAAAAACCGAGGCGGGTATTTGGACTTACCAACAAGCTTTCGATCCGGACGCATACATAGAATATGGATTTATAAAGGGCGAAGAAAGCCTACTTGACCCATTCAATCCTAAGAAAACCCCCAATGGGGTGGGGGGTTACAACAACTATTTCTACATGCCTGAATATCAACCCACCAACCTGGGAAGGAAAAAACATCAGATACCTCATGGATCGATAACATGTCATAATCTCTCCACGGAGTATTTTATCTCCGGGACGGAGCGGACAGTCCACCTGTACCACCCGCCAGCCAAAGAACCCGTGCCCTTGATCATAGTATGGGATGGGCAGGATTATCTCTTCCACATCCATTTGAATAACATCGTAGATAATCTGATCCATCAACGAAGAATTCGACCTTTAGCCCTGGCATTCGTGGATAACGCCGGCCAGGATTTAAGGTCAGTCGAATATGCTTGCAGTGAAGCGACCTTGGCTTTCCTGATGATTGAAGTGCTGCCCCTGGCAAAAAAAGTGCTAAATTTGATCGATACCGACGCCAACCCGGGAGAATTTGGGGTATTAGGTGCCTCGATGGGGGGCTTGATGGCTTTATATACCGCTGCGCGAATACCCCAGGTTTTCGGAAACGTGCTCAGCCAGTCAGGAGCGTTTTCATGGGGGAACTTTGATATGGTCGTTTTCGACCTGCTCCAACAGGGTGATGTTCGTCCGATTAAGATTTGGATGGATGCTGGTGCGTATGACCTCGAGGGGTTACTCGTGTCTAATCAACGAATGGAAGCCCTGTTAACTCAGCGGGGATATGCACATACATATCGAGAATATCATGCTGGACATAATTTTCCTGCCTGGAGAGATGATATCTGGCGAGGCCTGGAAGCGCTGTACGGCGTAGAAGAATAAATATATACAGCAAGAGTGATTCACAGAAATCTTGAATAATGGATTAGCGAATTATCCTTCTTTAGTTCAGTTTAATCAGGTGTGACCTTGCCTCGGTTCCTCACCCAAAGAACCTAACCTAACCAAACCTTAATTGATACTCAGTAAATAAATGGTCAACCTCCGTATAATTGTGATTACTCGGGTATATATTCAACTGCATTGATGTCCGACATCCAGGCCCTGAGTAAAAAGATGGTGTAATGTTGGAATAAGCAGGATTTTTACGACATAAACATGCGAAGAGGATAAATTCAGGTCAATAGTATAATTGATTGAACATTTCACGCATACATCTTCGTCCTGGCAGGTGATTGGGAGTTCAGGCTAGTATATTTCGCTCATGCGCAAATACCAGACACTATTACTTTCATCCGGTTTGATTTTGGTATTTGGATTCCTGTTAGGGGCATGCCAACGAGCGCGGTCAACCTCAACCGAAATAATCACCGTTACACCAACCCCACCGGCAACTCAGACCGCGACGCTAACACCTTCAGTTCCACCCTACCCGGCACCGAGTGCGGTTATATTTGTGACCATCACACCTGGGTCATATCCGCAACCCAGCAGTCAACCCCCGGCAACGTCAACATCAATCGCTTATCCGCCACCTTCTACCTCAATTGCCTCTCCCACTGCAGGTAAGAGCACTCCAACAACCAACCCAAACCAGCTGGTTACAGTGACCCTGAACCCGACCCAAATCGCGGTTGCCAGTGAAACCCGGGCATCACCCTCACCAACGCGAACAAGTACAGCTGTCCCACAATATCCCGGGCCAGGAGTAAACCCTACTATCACGGCTAAATATCCTGGTCCGGTTCTTACCAATACTCCGATCCCATATCCTGGTCCAGCCACAGCGACGCGTGGACCTTCCCGAACACCATCCAAATCAGCTACACCTGTACCCAGCCAAAGCGGGACTGTTCCACCGTTCCCTTCCCCAACGATAAGGACAGGCACACCTGGTGCATCCCCGACTGAGTTACCTCCCAGAGCGCCGTTAACCCCTCCACCTCCGGGCAGCACTGTGACGATCTGGCACTCCTGGGGAACCAACGAAATCGCAGCCTTACAATCGATTATTCAATCCTTTCAACACATATATCCGGATGTCATATTCAGTTTGATGTATGTACCTTTAGACGACCTTTACGCTACTTACGAGGAAGCCTCCTACCATAGAACTGGTCCCAGCCTGTTATTGGGTCCAGCTAACTGGGGGCCTGGGTTGTTTGACGAAGAATTGGTCACTGACCTTACCCCATACGTGCCGTCAGATTTTCTTACCGCGATCAACCCGGCTGCACTCGGATCGGGGGAATATCACCAATCCCTGATCAGTCTACCGATTTCTCAACATGGGATGGTAATGTTCCGTAATACCAGCATTATTGACACAGCCCCTCAGACGTTTGAGGAGCTGGATTCATCTTCGCACCTGGTAACACACGCTGGTATCGTTGGCTCCTACCTTGAAAGAGGCTCACAATTCTCCGCCGCCAACTTGATCGGTTTAGGAGGCAGCTTGATGAATGAGTATGGCTACCCGGCATTCAACAACCAATATGGGCTGGAATGGTTTGACCTGTTGGCAGATTATGATGCAGCCGGGGCAGTAACGTTTAACACCAACTGGGACTTGGAAATGTTCAAACGCGGTCGTGTTGGGATTATCATCGACGGTACCTGGAATACCGCGATGTTAACCCAGCAGATGGGTGCGGAAAACCTGGCGATTGACCCCTGGCCAACCTATGGTACAGGTCATACGTCTGGCTGGGTTGAGTCAGACAGCGTTTTCCTAAATACCTCTACCACAGCTGATGACCGGTCGGCGTCGTTGGCTTTTATGGGGTACTTGCTTGATCCCAATGTACAGATGCATCTGGCGGAAGTAGGGCACATCCCCTCTGTTACTGCTACACTTCCCAGGGATCCTTTGATCCAACAGGCAATGAAAGCATTTTCTAACGGCAGCACTTTTCCGATCGATATCGATCAAAGCGTACTAAAAATTTACCAAACCGAGCTGGATAAAGCCATCCAAAATGTGTTTGTAAATGGAGTATCTCCTGCCGATGCTCTAAAATCTGCCAATGATAATATTGTTGCCCAACTAAATAATCTGCAGACCGCACCATAAGGAATACCATGAGCGTTCCTGAATGGGTTCAAGATGCCATCTTCTACCAGATATTCCCTGATCGTTTCTTTAATGGCAACACCGCGAATGACCCCGCCAATGTAATGAAGTGGGGATCCGCACCTACGAGCTGGGGTTTTCAGGGGGGCGATCTAAACGGAATCCTGCAAAAATTTGATTACCTTCTCGACCTGGGAATCAACGCCATCTACTTAAATCCAATTTTTCAGGCGACCTCGAACCATCGTTATAACACGGTGGATTATTATCAAATCGACCCGAAGCTGGGTACGGTGGAAGATTTCCATCACCTCGTCCAACACGCCCATCGAAATCAGGTAAGGATCATCCTGGATGGAGTTTTTAACCACTGCGGGAGAGGTTTTTTTGCCTTTAATGACATCCTCGAGAACCAGGAATATTCAGCTTTTCGCGATTGGTTCCACATAAATCACTTCCCAGTGGATGCATACTCGTGGGGCGGAGCAACGGATTACCTCGGATGGTGGGGAATGAAAAGCCTGCCTAAATTTAATACCGGCAATCCGAGGGTCAGGCAGTACCTGTTGGATGTGGGTCGTTACTGGATTGATCAGGGAGCGGATGGATGGCGTCTGGATGTGCCAAATGAGATCAATTACGATAGCTTTTGGGCGGAATTCAGACAAGTGGTTAAGGCTGCCAACCCAGACGCCTACCTGGTCGGCGAAATATGGAATGCTGATCCAAGATGGGTGGGGGAGGGACATTTTGATGGGTTGATGAACTATCCTGTCATGGATGCAATCGCCGGTCTATTGGCGACCCAATCGCTGGATGCGATACATTACGCAGAAAAAGTGACAGGGTTACTCTCACTCTATCCACGGGAAAATTTATTTGCGATGTATACCCCCCTCGATTCGCATGATACTGAGCGTATCTTAACTAAAATGGGGAATAATCTGGACAAAACCAAGCTGGCTTTCCTGTTCCAATTTGCCTTCCCAGGTGCACCGGCAATTTATTATGGTGACGAAATCGGATTAGTAGGCGGTAAGGACCCGGGATGCAGAGGCGCATTTATATGGGAAGAAGCAAGCTGGAATTGCGAACTACGGCTATTCGTCAAAGCACTGGTGAAACTGCGTAAAGACCACTTGGCATTACGTCGGGGAGATTTTGTCACCCTGGAGCAGGCTGAGAACCCAGCTTGTTACGCATTTGCGCGGATCTGTTCCGATGAAAGCCTGCTGATCATTATGAATGCCAGTGATGGTGAGATAAGAACGTCGATCAAGATAGACAAGCTTGGTTGGGATGAAGGAAGGGTTGTAAAGGATCTGCTGATGCCTCAATATCAGTACTCAGTTGTAAACAGGTCGATTGAAATCAAAATCCCACCATGGGGAGGTCTATGGCTGGGCTGATCCGCGGTATACTTGCCAACACCTGACCACTATCAACCAAGATGAATATTAATACCATCCCCAACGTCCAGCTGCCGCTCTTCGTCTACGGAGAACCCACCGAAAATCTCGCAGACTTGCTGCCGGTGGTATGGAACGCAACCGAATGCCTGGCATCTGCAGAGGCGATCACCAGGCAGCATGGGATTGATGCCATCCTAGAGTTGGGGGCACAGAAAGTCTCACCATTGGTGGCTTACATGATCGCCACTCGGCTGGCTGACCCCGACATCTATATCCGCAGGCGAGCGATTTATATTCTGGCTGATTTGATCACCTGGGAGCCTGGAGACAGCCAGGAGGTAGATAACATCAGGCGATCGGTCACCAATTACCTGCGCGACATGGGTGAGGAAACCGTCTTCGGGATTATAGAGGTGGCTGTGATGGAAGCCCAGGCTGAAAAGCCAATTTATCATTTACTAAATGCCTGCCCATCCGCAGGGAAGTATCTGGGAAATGTACTGACGGAATGGAAAAATCCGCTGGCGATCAGACAAAAAGCTATTTATTTTGTTGGGCTAGTCGGCTTTATGGAAGTACTCCCAGTCTTGGAACGGTTGTTGGACCGGCTCGAAGCCCGGCAAAGTGGACAATACACGATGTCGTTTGCAGCTTCGTCAATCAGATCTGACGAAGATATAATGCCCTATCTGCGCATAGCCATTGATCAAATGAGCTCACGCTAAACTGGGACAGGTTGTCTACAGTTGGGGCAAATCACCTCTGAGTTTTAAGCACAAAACCACAGTTAGGGCAAGTATGAGGTTGAACGTCACCCAGCGGAGCTCCGCAGGCGAGGCAGTAAGGCTCGCCAACGGGGTTGGCAATCCGGCAATAAGGGCAAACTGCCCGGCGTAAGCGGTTCGAGAGCTCTTGAGAGGCTCCAGCGGCACGTGCAACATCATCAATAGCCTGCCAGACCTGCTCGTTGATCTGTAGGTTTTGAATGTCTTGGGCGAGGTCGTCCAACCTGCCTAACAAGTTAAATGGGTTGCGTATCGCAGACAGTGCCGTTGTGCCAAGGCTGGCAGCGATCCCCAACCAGGCTTGCTGCCCCACCTGAACTGCAACCCCATCTGCGACTTTCTGAAGAATAACGGAGACTGTAGTATCACCACCCGCCATCGCTCCAGGGCGCGTACCAATCTGCACGATTAAGCGGTTGGAGTCGCCCAGCTGCTGCGCACGTAGATTCCCACGGTTAAAGTGTGCTATCAGCGATTCGCTGACGTCTGACGGGGTTAGGCTTCCGTGATAGATACGTTGTTCCATGGTGGTACTCCTCCATAATCTACGTGATTTCAAGTTCAGCAGTGCAGCCTGATAAAACCATTCATCCAGGCTAGTATTTATTGGATTAGATTATAATCGCCCTACAGAAGAAAACCTTATATTTTAATTAGGATAATTCTTGGAGCAATAATGCGTCGATTTCAAGTAAAGTTATTGGTGGGTCTATTATTGGTGGGTATTTTTGCCTGGTTAGGAATAACCTCATCGGTGCATCGAAAAGTGTTAGCTCAGCAGCCGACGGTGGCTATTCCCACAGTTACGAGCAGCCCGTTTGGACCGATGGTGACTGTAAACCAAGACCAGGAACAGATTAATGTCAGGGCTGGCCCTGGGGTGGGGGATGAATATCCCATTGTGGGAGTGTTGGAACAAGGGGAAAAAGTTCCAGCCCTGGGGCGTTCCCCGGGCGGGGATTGGATTGAAATTGTCTATCCGACGGTCAATGGGGGCGTAGCCTGGGTATATGCTTACCTGGTGACGGTTTCTGGGGGAGAGCTGCCGATCGTCGCTCCACCTCCTACTGCAACCCCAAGGGTAACCCCGACGATTGACCCAACCCTGGCAGCTCAGCTGATCGTTGAAATTGGTCCGACGCGGATGCCGACCTACACCCAGCCTCCACCTGTTCAAATGCCCACCTACACCCAGGCACCAGCCATCAGCGTGGCAGGTGGGCTTCCGATGGGATTTATCATAATAGGAATGGCAGTAATCGGGTTATTTGGACTACTGATTTCCGTTTTCCGTGGGCGATAAAAAAAGGTCATGGAACAAAGATTCCATGACCTCTCAGTTTTCGTAGAATTGAAATTTAGCCGCAGCCTGAACAGCCGCCAGAATCTTCACCCTCTTCTGAATTAAAACTTTGACCACAGTTGCACGAAGAGGCAGCGTTGGGATTAATGATCTTAAACCCACTGCTGGTCATCCCTTCGACGTAATCTACCGTTGCACCTTGCAGGTATTTGATCGATACTTCATCCACAACCAACTTAATCCCATCCATCTCAGTGACTACATCTTCAGGACGAATATTGCTGTCCATTGCAAGCCCATATTGGTAACCTGAACAGCCACCTCCGGAGATAAACAATCGTAATGCATAACCCTCTAAGTTTTTTTGAGAGATTACCTCTCTGACTGCATCTACCGCAGGCTGGGTGAGTGTTACGGGGTTAATTGTGATTTCATCGGGAAAGGTCATCGTGATCTCCAATTGAATAATTTTAACGACATTAACGGTCTGATTTTACCAGTTAAGATTTTACCGTCAATGGTGTTTTCGTTAATATTAGATAAAGGTATCAGTCCTGCCAGACGGAAGCCTGGTCGAGGCTATTCTTTTCTTCGTCAGTCAATTTGAAATCAACTGCACCGAGGTTATCCTCCAGCTGTTCCAGGCTACGCGGACCAATAATCGGACTGGTAACTACTGGATTGCTCAACAACCACGCCAGGGCAACTTGTGATATCGTCTTTCCTTTTTGTACGGCAAGTTTTTCTGCCGCCTCATGGATCGCCCAGCCTTTATCGTTGAAGTACCGGCGTTTAACGCCGCCAATCCGCGCAGATACAGGTTCATCCTGCCCACGGTGATATTTATCCGTCAGGAAACCTCCCGCCAGTGGAGAATATGGAATAACTCCCAAACCATAGGTACGGCATACATCATTCAGTTCACGCTCGAACTCGGAACGATGCGCCAGGTTGTAGTGAGGTTGGAGAGTGTCAAAGCGAGCCAGGTGGTTTGAATTTGACGTCCAAATCGCTTCGGTTAAACGCCAGGCGGGGTAATTCGAGCAGCCGATATAACGAACCTTCCCTTGGTGTTGAAGATCATCCATTGCACGTAATGTCTCTTCAATTGAGGTGTGATCATCGTAAGAGTGAGTCTGGTAAAGGTCAATATAGTCTACCCCCAGGCGTTGCAACGATGCTTCCACGGCACGCAGGATATGTACACGCGAGAGACCTTCATCGTTAGCACCTGTTCCCATCCTGCCTCTCACCTTGGTCGCCAGCACCAGTGCTTGGCGAGGGATTTTGCTTTCTTTGATCCATTTACCGACGATCAATTCAGCCACTCCTCCTGGGTTGCCTTCAACCCAGCGTGAATAGACATCGGCGGTATCGATGAAACTGATACCGGCATCAAATGCGGCATTTAAAACCTGAATAGATATGGTCTCGTCTGCTGTCCAACCGAATTGCATTGTTCCAAGGCATAGCTCAGACACTTTTAGACCTGTCCGACCGACTGATTTATACTCCATACACGTCGTCCTCCTGACTTGAAAGTAAAATTTGCTTAAACACTTTATTCCTTCCCCAGGGTCAATAGCCCTTTTTCGAGTGCCAACAATACTCCCAACTGAAGGGAACCGTCAATGATCTCACCGTCGAGAATCATCTGACGTACCTCTGCCACAGGTTTATGGACTGTCTCCAGGATCTCACCCGGCTCGAGATGCTTGTTGGTTTTTATCAGGTCGGTAGCAAAATATAAATTTGTTGCTGCCCTTAACACACCCGGGAACTGATTATAATAGCCGATCTTCTCGATATGGCGGGGGAAATACCCGGTCTCTTCTTCGAACTCTCGGCGAGCTCCATTAATGGGGTCTTCACCTACCTCGAGGTGACCCGCTGGCAGGTCGTAGATTACCCTTCCCACAGGGTGCCGGTACTGGCGCGTCAGGATAATGCATCCCTCCTCGGTCAGGCTAACGGTAGCGACTGCGTCCACCGGGCTGGTCAGATAAAAGTAGGGTCGTTCCACACCGCCATACTCCAATGTATCCAGGATCACCCTGGCATACGGGTTATCAAATAAGACTTGTGAGCGGATGAGTTTGTATTCGAGCATAATAATATCCATTCAACCTGGCAAATAGATTAGGTGGGCAATCGCATTGATAACCATACAGTATAGGAGATATTAATATAAAACCCATGGAGGAAATTCCCCCATGGGCACGACGTTCAGGGAAAAACTGGACCACATCTATTAGTGACTTGCAGCCTGAATAGCAGATCGCATTTGTTCCATGTGCGATTGTTGGTGGTATGGATTCTGACTGGCCTGGTAAGAAAGCTTCCAAAACCTACCTTTGTGGGATAGAAATTCTGCCGGGATATGCGCCAGCATGCTAAGCGTCTCAGCATCATGGCGTTTGAGCTCTGAAAAAAGCTCATCTTTGGTTGAGAATATGGCTACAGTCCCGTCGATACGGGGTTGAATATTACCACCAAAGTCATCATATGAAGCCTCGTGCCCACCGAGGATCTCACTGGCGGCATTTTGCCAACCCAGCTCACTGTGGATCAGGTGAGCGAGGATATCCTTAACGCTCCACTCGGTTGCTGCGGGTTTGAATGAACAGACCGACTCGCTGGTAGATTTTAATAATTCTTCAATCTCGCCTTCGAATTGCCGGTAGATTGGCTCAACCTGCCGGGAAAGCTCTAAACCAGATGCGGGGACGGGCGGGATTGGGCGTCCTGAAAGGGTCATCTTCGTAGATTTAAGCTTTGGACCACGGTAGAAAGATACTTCGACAACATCACCCGCATGCTTGGAAGACATGACTGATGTCAATGTTGCTCCGGTGGTCAGCTCATGCCCATCGATGGCGACCACCACGTCATCCTTTTCCAAACCTGCTTTTTGAGCGCCCATTCCGTCCACCACATCACTGAGGCGCGTCCCAATTTCTACCGGCACACCAAGTTTGGCAGCTATTTCTGGATTATAGTCATCAATGATGATTCCCAACATTGGGCGCCTGGTTATTCGCAGGTCAGCACCCGTCTCAAGCACGGAGGCGAGATTATCAAGGGCATTCCGCCACTGAATTTCGTACACCTTTGAAATCTCAGCCCACTTTTCTCCCTTGCCAATCTCACGATGAGCAAGCTTTACCAGGGTGCCGCCTTTTTGCTTCTTTACGGTCACATCCACCCGCGTTTTGTGGGGTTCCCCCCGTCCATGCCAGGTGAACGAAACCGACTTGTCCTTTTCCAATAACAAGTATTCACCACTTGAATAAAAATCCCCCGGCCAGCACAAGTATAAATGCCCACCCGGATGAGGATCAGCTGTAGCAATATCACACATCCAATCTCGCAACGCAGTTGAGTTCGTAAAATAGTGATACACCTCTGGAGCAGGGGCATTGATGAACTTTTCCAGTTTTACAGTGGTCATTTTATCCTCCTTGTGTGTGATGATATCATATTACCCGTTTATTCGTTGTCTTCGATAAGAAATGGAAACACATAAGGTGCATTGACAGCAAAACTAATAACTTAACAGGGACTTAATTCCAGCGCGAATGCGTTCAACGCCCGGAATGACGGCGTTCATCATGCGGATGTTATAAGGGATTGGAATATCGGGTGTTGCGATCCTTTTGATGGGTGCGTCAAGCGAATGAAAAGCCTGTTCGTTGATGGTGGCGATGATTTCACCTGCGAACCCATTGGTGATGGTATCCTCGTGAACGATCATTACTTTCCCTGTGCGGCCGACGTCCTCTAAAACCAGATTGATGTCCCAGGGTATGATCGTACGTAAGTCAAGAAGGGAAATCTGACTGGGAAAATCTTTTGCCGCTTCGAGGCATGGATGAACCATTGCGCCCCAGGTGATCAGGGTCAGCTCGTCTCCCTGGGTGAGGCGCGTAGCGCGACCAAAGGGCAGGCAGTAATCATCCCCCGGATACGGTCGGCGTGCTTCGGGGCTATCCAGGAGAGCTCGATGTTCGAAGAAAAAGGTCGGGTCATCCCCTCTCAGTGCAGTACGCATTAAACCGACTGCATCCTCTGCGTTTGAAGGATAAGCAATTCGCCATCCGATAAAGTGGGCGAATACTGCTTCAGCCGAGACGCTGTGCCAGGGGTCGCCGGTCTTTTTTGCATACCCAACCGGCATCCGCACAACGACCGGAGCAGCAAAATGATTGGCAGTCCGCCAGCGCAAGGTACCCAGGTCGTTCAGCTGTTCGTGTGCCGGGTCGGCGTACTTCCTGAACTGGATTTCTGGTACAGGCAGTAAACCAGATAGTGCCATCCCTGTCGAACGCCCGATGATGCCATCCTCATTCAAGGAGGTATCAAATACACGCTCCTCTCCGAAATGCGACTGCATCCCCTGGGTTGCGCCGTGCACACCTCCCTTAAGCCCAACGTCTTCACCAAAAACCAGGATGCGCCGGTTGAGTTCCATCTCGGCTTCGAGAGTTCGGCGAACCGCATCAAGCAGGTTGATGCGAGCTCCAATCGGGTTCGGATCGGGTGCGCCGATGGGTGGCAATAACCCAAGCGGTCGCAACCCGCCTTGTAGTGGAGCTTTTCCTGAAAAGAATACATGCTCCTGTGCACCATCGACCTCAGGCTCAGGTACAACTTCGGCAGCTTGCAAGGCTTTTATTAGCTCTTCATCGACTTGTTGCTCTAATGCCTGCCAACCAATTTCATCCAAAATTCCTTGAGCTGACAGATATGATTTTAGCTTGGGGAGAGGATCCCGGGCAGTCTCATCAGAGCGCTGTTCATCAGATTTATAGGTTTGGATATCCACGAACGTATGACCCATGATACGCGGAACACGCAGGCGCAACAAACATGGCCCTCCTTCTGTCCTGACGAAGCTGACCGCTTGCTGGATAGCATTCCAGGCGATCTCGGGTTCAGTTCCCTCCACATCGATTGTTTTCAAGTTCTCATACACAGATAAATTGGCCGCGATATCGCCACCAGGCGTCTGGCATAGGGATGGAACTGAAATTCCATACTGGTTATCCTCAATTACATACAGGAAGGGATACCATAATGTGGTGACGATATTCAAAGCAGCCCAAAACCCATTCGCCGCTACCGAACCCTCACCACCCATGGCAACCGCGATGGCACCATTCCATTCAGATTCTTCTAACAGCTGGCTATGATAGCGGATGGATTGAGCCCACCCGGCAGCGGGTGAATATTGGGCGCCTACATTCCCTGAAGTAGGTAGGACGGTGAGCTTGCCTACCCCCGGCAGGTTAAACATTTCCCCGGTATCTCGCCCCTCAGAAGGTCCTGCGGCGCGCGCCATCCCGGCTGCCAGGGCATCCACGGCACTCAATCCGCACGCCAGCATAAACGGCCTGGAACGGTAATAGATCGCGGCACCGTCATGGGGATGGGTGAGTGCCTGCGCAACTAAAACCTGAGCCAACTCATGTCCTATAGCGGAAAATTGATACTTGACCTTCCCTTGTGGCGTAAGCTGCTGTACTTCGAGCAGGTCCATTTTCCTGGATAGGAGCATTTTGTGTGCTACTTCAGGCCAATTTGGTGAATTTTGTGTCATTTGGACCCCTTTTGTATGATGATTCGTCTATAAATTAATTACAGAATAGGGATTGTGATTTCTGACGAATAAAAAATAACGCTAAGTTACAGGTCATGGGTGACTATAAGGCGAAAGTCATTATTATTACTAAGATGAGGAGGATTGAATAAAAAGCTGCATTGATCTCATAAATAAAGCTGTATCCTGAATAGTTATCACCTACAGGTAAATAGTATAGCACCTGTCTAAACGATTAAGTTTAACGTTTGATAAATTGGTGAAATCAGATGAAGTTTGGAGTACAATCACAGGCATGCATGACCAGAACGAAGTGCTGAGGAAATATTTCAGCCAAGAAAACTCCTCGCAGGGTGAAGATCCTGAATCCGTAGAGTTGGCTTACTGGCTGCAAAATTCCACCCCCAATGACCCAGCTGTTCTGGAACGATTGGTATATCGTTACGCTGACGATTTGTACAGCTGGGTGGAAATTCTCCTAAATAACCGAAAGATAACCAACTCTTCGCAAGCGGAGATACTCGATAGTTTAAAAAGAGTATTTGGGATCGCGATTAAGAATGTGGAGCAGTTCCATGGCAAAGAGAGTGTCTCAGACTGGTTATTTGCCATCGCTTACCAGGTTGCCGGGGGGAAAAAGACGAATACCAAGCACAGAATAAACCTTCGAGTACCGAAACAAGAGCATGAGCTCGGAGAATCATCCCAGATCATCCAGGAATCAAGTCAGGATAACCTGCAGTACCTCCCAGAGAGGCTCCGCTCGACGCTTCTCTTGAGGTATCGATACGGGCTGGCACTGGTTGGAATCGCTAACATTCTCACTATATCCCCAAAAGAAGTGCACCAGCGGTTGATTAAGGGGCGGAAAATTCTGTTACAGCCTTCAGTCAAATCCCAATTGGATCGGAAAATCCAGGCTTATGTAGATGGATTACTGGATGATGACCCTAGTGAGCTGCAAAGCATCCACGATCAGATGGTCGAATGCGATGAGTGCCAGCAATCACTGTCAGAGATATATAATTTTGAAAAAAATCTGGCTGAAAATCTTAGAATAAGATGGGCAACACGAACTTTAAATAACGATTTACTTAATTCGTTGATCCAATCGGTGATCAACGATGTCAAGAATCCTACTCCTGGAAGGGGGTTAAAACTTCCCCTGCGGCAAACAGCCTGGATCGTAGGGCTAACCATTATGATCGTTGGACTTGCTATCATCTCTATCCGGTTAACCCCATTAGAGAAGGAAATTGCCTTGCCCGAGGTTTCCGTCCCACCGCACCTCCCGCCAATTGTTGAAATACAACCAACCGAGGGGTCATCTCAGGAAATTAATAAATTAGCTGGTGCGCCTCAATATATTGCTCCAGCTTTTTCAAACGATGGGAAATGGGCTGTATTTAGCGAGATCAAGTACAGCATCAATGCTCAGGCTTCTGTCGTACAGACAATCAACCTGTATAGCCGGGAAGCGAACACCATCCATGTGATCAACGAAAGTTTAGCCTCCGTAAATTCCTGGGTCTGGTGGGATTTGGCACCCGGCATCTCAGGAGACGGGCGACGGATCGTCTATGTAGGCACAGCCGATAGTCGCATTACTGCCGGGGCTGAATGCAGTACATCCGACCATCGAGACTGCCTGGATATTTTTATTTACGATCGTTTCACCGGCTTAACTAAGCGATTAACACAATCTGCGAATGGAGGTGCAGCAGATGGAGATAGCCTGGCTCCGACAATTTCTAAGGATGGTCAGTGGGTTGCATTTTGGTCCACTGCCGATAACCTGGTCGAGGGATTAGATAATTCTTGCGAGCAAAATGGGGTCACCATTGCATGCCTGTACATCTATCTTTATAACGTGGCAAGCGGCAAGGTTTCGTGGATCCCAATAAGGACTATCCCAGGAGACAATGTATTTGGTGTCGACCGGATAAGCCTATCAGCAGATGCGCGTTATATTGGGTTCACGGTTTCATCGTCGTCACAAGCAGGCAGTCCCTCGTTAGGCAGCTCATTAACTTTCTATACCCAAAACGGAGAGAGTGGTGATTTAGTTATCCATACCTATCTACCTGTGATCGCCCAAAGCAGTGAAGCGATCATTTATGACCGTGATACTGGTAAATACGAGTTGGTAAACCAAAACCAGAATGGAATTGCGGGAGATGGACCTTCGTCTTCACCGGTCATTTCAGCAGATGGCAGGTATGTGGCTTTCGTTTCTTCATCGGCAAACCTGGTGGCGGGTGACAGTAATAATTCGAGCGATGTATTTGTGCGGGATAGGATCACCGGGCAAGTCGAGATCATTAGTAAGAGCTCATCAGGCCAGCTTGGAAGAAAGGATAGTGGGTTTATTTTTTCAGCCAGGGGATATTACAGTTTGAATATCTCGGATGATGGCAGGTATGTTATTTTCGAATCAGCAGCCGGAAACCTAGGAAATGATGGGAATCAAGGATGTAATCTGGTAGATAATCGGGAGTGTCAGTTCCTCTATGTACATGACAGGGATTCCAGCAGCACAGAATTGATTTCTTGGCTCACCAATCATGATTTTACCCTCTTCCCTGGCATTTCATCGGATGGGCGGTGGGTGAGTTATATGCAATACTTTAATAATTGCAATATAAATCAACCTAACTGTTCAAACGTCATGCTGTATGACAGGCTAAACCATTGGACAGCTGACCTGACGGGGTATGATATAGAAATTCCGCAACTACCCTGGACATTTTCCGGCAGTATTGCTCTTCCATGGCAAACTTGGGAGAGCCCGGCGCTAGCTGTTTCCCCTGATGGTATCTTTATCGCTTTAGGTGGATATGACTCAAAAGTAAGGATCTGGAATAGCACAGATGTCAGCAGTTCGCAGCCTCAAATTGAACCGGTCAAAACTTTCGCAATCACGGAGAATGATTCCTTCTCAGCTTTGGTATTTTCTCCCAACGGCGAATGGCTGGCAGGTGGATTGGCCAGCGGGGCAGTTTACATTTGGGAATTATCCAATGGGAAAACTTTGTTTAGTACGAAAACCCAACCTGAGCTTGTTCGGAAATTGATGTTTACCCAAGACAGCACACACTTGATCATATCTACTTCGCACGAAGCCTGGACCTGGAGATTGAGTGACAACCAAATGTCCCAGGTGGACGGATTTTCATCCTCTCAAAGCGAGGCTTATGAGATTGGAATCTCCCCAAATGGAAACATGATCGCATCTGCTCGGGGGGATGGCACAATTTGGCTTCAAAGTTTACCCAATGGAGAGCTAATTGCCCGACTGGGTACCAATCAGGTCTCAGCGAGCAGCCTGGCATTTTCGGTGGATGGTTCATTACTCGCCGCCCATTTGCCTGACGGGAAGATAAATATATGGCATATTGCTAAGGATGGATCTGAGACGTCATCTATCACTTTGATCAATACCTATAGAACAACTGGATATGTTGGTAATTTAACTTTTTCTCAAGATAATAAGTACCTGGCATCCACCGGAGGAATGAGCGGAGTTACGTTATGGAGCATACCTGAAGGTAAAATCTTCACTGTCGGAACATTATTGCCTGATGGTATGGTTTACAGCCTGGCTTTTGGTGTGGGCAGAGATAAATTAGCAGCCGTGTTCGAAAATGAAATCGTCATCTGGGGAATCCCAAAAGAACGTCCATCGATATATTATCAAAATGCGAGTACAGACAAACTGATTGATACAAATCCAAACCTAGAAATAACATCAAATGGATTCCCAATCCCACAATCGATCTATAACGACATTCCCGAAGGAAATCTGGCGCTCGATAAAGCCGCGGCAGAATTGCCATTCCAGCTCATTATTCCAACTAATTTACCGGCTGATATGAGTTTTTATGCAGCATCGGTCAACGCTGATGGGAGTGTCTGGTTGAGATACGATGTTTTCAACCAACAAGCGTACCGCGCATCATTTTATATTTATGAGAAAAGCATCGGTAATGATGCCCCACCCGGCTTAACCATTGGCGCAAGCGCGGATATCATCCAAACTGAAGTCGAAACCAGTCACGGTGCTGTGCCGGCTGAATACGTTCAAGGTGATTGGAAAGTGTCTCCCAGTTTTACCCAACCGCAGCCGTACTCAGCCAGCGGCGATATCCATAATATCTGGAGTTGGGACAATGGATCAAGTTCACGGCGCCTGCGCTGGCAGCAAAATGGTGTTTTCGTGGCATTCTATTATCAGCCACACACACCTTACTCAGAAATTATCAGCCCACAGGATTCGAACACAGATTGGACTTATCTGAATAAGGAATTGGATCAATCAGACATGCTTCAAATCGCTTCAGGGATGCTGCCATACTCACAGCTAAATACTTTGAAAATGTCATATCTATCCACTGGGGTAGAATCAATTCCTTCAAATGACGTCCCCTGGATGGGAATTGATCAGCTGTGCCCATACATAGGAAACAAACCAGGTATTACGCAAACAGGGCTGGTCGCTCTAAAATGAATTTTGAGATAACGTCTACTCCAAAACTCGAATCCTATTGGGTGATACCTGGGCGCTTCCGAGCGGGTGAATATCCGGGAGCGATCCTGGATGTTGAAGCAAGGGAGAAATTGCGCTGGCTTTTGGCGCAGCAAATCAATTATTTTCTCGACCTGACCGAGGACGGAGAATATGACCTGAAACCTTATCTTAACCTCCTGATGGATGAGGCCAGTTTATGTAAACGGGAAGTTATCCATACGCGCATACCGATTTATGATTTGACTACACCATCTGGGGATCAGATGGTGGAAATCCTTGATACGATTGATACAGCGCTTTCTGATAATCGTAATATCTATCTACATTGTTATGGAGGAAAAGGTCGGACGGGGGTTGTCGTGGGGTGTTACTTAACCAGGCATGGGACGTCGGGCAGCGATGCGTTGGAATTGATCAAGAAATTGCGAAGTAATTTGAGTGGAAGTTTTGAACAATCTCCGGAGACTGCTTTACAGAAAAGGATGGTGTTGGAATGGACGGTGGGGAAATAAGCTTGACAACTGAATTAGACCCTGAAAAACAAAAAAGGGCTAAGGAATACGCTCGGATAAACCGACGACTGATGGTATTGGATTTAGCCATCAGTGGCATCTATATGGTGGCCTGGTTAGTATTTGGTTGGTCACAGGCACTAAAAACCTGGCTGCTCCAGTACACCAACAATGATTGGCTATTAGTATTTCTATATATTTTGGTAATTGGCGGGATTTTGTTCCTGATCAACCTGCCGCTCTCCTTTTACCAGGGTTACACCTTGCCTCATCGCTATGATCTATCCAATCAGACTATCAGTGGTTGGGTCAGCGATCAGGTGAAGGGGATCGCCCTGGGAGGGGTTTTGGGAATAATTGTTCTTGAAATAATCTATGCCATCCTGCGGGCGTATCCAACCTACTGGTGGCTGTGGGCTGGTGTGATCCTACTCATTTTTAATGTGCTGTTGGCAAACCTGGCGCCAACCCTGATAATGCCCCTATTCAATAAATTCATCCCTTTGGGCGATGAACATGCTGAACTGGCAGATAGATTGATGCAGCTAGCCAGGCGCTCAGGCACATTTGTAAAGGGGGTATTCAAGTTCGACATGAGCAAGCGGACGAAGCAAGCCAATGCTGGCTTGACGGGGTTGGGGAACACCCGGCGGATCATCCTTGGTGATACACTGTTGAACGAATTCTCGCTCGAGGAAATCGAAACGGTCATGGCTCATGAGCTTGGTCACCAGGTGAATAAGGATATCCCATTGGGGATTGTATTCGGAAGCATCGTTACTCTGGTGGGCTTGTACCTGGCCTCATTAGGATTGAATTGGGGAGTGAGTGTGTTTGGCTTTACCGGACCCGCAGACATTGCCGCCTTCCCATTATTCCTGATCGTACTTGGTTTATACAGCCTGGTCACCATGCCCCTTGAAAACGGTTTTTCGCGCTGGCGTGAGCGCCGGGCAGATGAATATGCCCTTTCGCTCACCCATAATGGTTCTGCTTACGCCTCTGCTTTGAAGCGGTTGGCCAACCAGAACCTTTCAGATGCCGACCCTGAAGCCTGGGTGGAATGGTTGCTGTACTCACATCCGGCGTTGGGGAAACGAATCGCCATGGCAGAACGTGAGATCCAGTTGCATCCTGTAGAAAAATAAAGAGAGACGCCCTTACAGCGTCTCTCAGAATTCTCATCGTCTTTGGGAGAATCATTCATTCGGGATAATGATCCATAAAATCACGTAAAGCAGGAATCCGGGTATGCCTCCGGGGATCAGGGCGATTAAAAAAGCCAGGCGGAACCAAAAAGCGCGGATACCGAAGAAGTTTGCAAGGCCACCGCACACACCGGCGAAGATACGGTTGGAGCGAGAACGGCGTAGGATCTTTCGTTCACTCTGAGTCATGATTTACCTCCTTTAAATCAATCCAGTGTAGCTTATTGTCATTATTATTTACGCATTCACCTTAAATAAGTTTCCATGTAATAGATCACCATTTATTCCAATGGACGATTTCTTGCAGCGCTTTACGACCACCTTTATGGGGCGGGCGGGTTAATAGATTGACGTCTTGCGGATAGCCAAAAGACAGGGCGATGCGCAGATCCATAGTATCGGGAATGCCCAGCAAATTCCGGGCTTTATCCGGTTCGTAGATGGATGCAATGCATGATCCGATACCAAGCTCCCAGGCTTCCAGCTGCATATAGGCAGCTGTCTGTCCAATATCGAACATCAATTGGAACTTCTCACCAGGGTCAGGGTGTATGATAGCTACACCCAGCGCCGCACCAACCAGGTGACCGGCATAAACTCCACACTCGGAGAGCGATTTAAGGATGGTTTTTTCGGTGATGGCGATGAAGTTCCACGGTTGGGTGTTCTTAGAAGATTGGGCCCGCCTGCCCGCGTTTAGGATGGCGATAATCGTTTCCTCTGCCAGCGGTTGTTCAGTGAAGTGGCGTATGGCGCGTTTAAAACGAATTGCTGTGTCGACGGTCATCTTTTTTCCTTTATATAGTGGAATATATATTTATTCATTAGTTTTTATTTTTCGTGCATCGATCACAAAACAATTAACAGGGATAGATAGGATTGACAGGATAATCTTATTATTTATGCAGTCGTCGGTATTCAAGCTTGGAATTATCAAAATTACTCAGTAAACCGACTTCAATATCACTCGCTTTCAAGTAATTTATCATCTGGGCTTTATGTTCAGGTAATAAAACAGAGACGGCTTTAAGCTCGACCATTACTTTATTTTCTACGAGAATATCTGCATAGAATTGTCCGACAGATTGCCCTCGAAAAGAGACTCCGATTGGGACTTCTGGAATTGCTTTAAGACTTTTTTGATGCAATGCAATTAGTAAGGACTTCTGGATTACGGATTCTAAAAATCCTGCGCCTAATTCATTGATAACATCAAAACAAGCAGAAAGTATTATATTGGTAATCTCTTCGTAGAGTAGTGGCATAGTGGATTTTATTGTAAATTATTTATTGGCATAGGAATAGACAAACGAGAAATTGGTTTTTTTTCTCTATCCTGACTATCCTGTGAATCCCTGTAAATAATCTTTAACCGGTGCGAGAAAAGGTTAGATAATTCAATTTGATCAATATCTAAAATGATACTAGGAATCCATCTAAATATGGTTGAGGAAATTACAATTAATTATATACTTCATTTAGGTATTTATAAATTTCAACTGATTTATTCGAATAATCGACAGGACAGATTAAAATAACGGGATATTGAATTCACTATTAAGGAGAATGTATTGAAAATTATGCATTTCATTGATACCCAAGATTTCACCAAGGCAGAGCTGCTTGATATGATCGAGCTCACCCGCCTTATCAAAGCAGCCGACAATCAGGGTTGCACGCCCAAGCTGCTGGCAGACGCATCGCTGGCGATGATCTTCGAAGAGCCGTCAACGCGGACGAGAGTATCCTTCGAGGTGGCGATGACCGAGCTTGGAGGGCACGCCTTGTATCTCAAGCCAGGCGAAATCCACTTGGGTGTGCGCGAAACACTCTACGATACTGCCCAGGTGCTTTCACGCATGTGTGATGTAATCATGGCGCGTACTCTGAAACATGAGACCGTCATCAACCTGGCAAAACATGCCACGGTGCCGGTGATCAATGGCTTGACCGATTACAACCACCCCACCCAGGTGGTGTGTGACTTGCTGACCATGATCGAACACAAACCCGCCTCGAAGAGACTCGAAGAAGTAAATCTAACCTTCATTGGGGATGCGACCAATGTCCTAAGCTCGCTCATGCTGATCTCGACCAAAATGGGGATGCATTTTACCCAAGCGGCGCCCAAAAAATACCAGGCACCAGCCCAATGGGTGCAATGGGCTAAGCAGAATTGCCTGGAATCAGGAGGAAGTATCCGGTTGACCGATGACCCACTGGAAGCGGTAAAGGATGCGGATTTCATCTACACGGATTTGTGGTGGTGGGTGGGGCAGGAGGATCAGATCCCTGAGCGCACCGCTGCCTTCATGCCTGACTACCAGGTGAACCTGCGGCTGTTCGAGCGAGCGCCCACTCACTGCAAGTTCATGCACTGCCTGCCGGCTTCACGGGGCGTTGAAGCTACCGATGAAGTGATGGACCATGTAAGGTCAATCATATTTGACCAATCGGAAAACCGTCTGCATACTGAAAAGGGATTGTTGGTATATTTTGTCTATCCACGATTGCAACAACCAACCGAAGCTACGAAAGCATTCCACCAGGCAGAGATTGCTGCTTATCTTAATAAAATCAGATATTAAGGTAGAGATGGCTCTAAGGATATGACCAACCCATTAACCACACTCCCGGCACTGGACGGGTACCGCATGCCTGCCGAATATGAGCTCCATTCCAAGACCTGGATGTTGTGGCCTGAACGCCTCGATAACTGGCGGGAGCATGCTCTGCCTGCCCAACGGGCGTTTGCCGACGTAGCCAGTGCGATTGCCCAATTCGAGCCGGTGACTATGGGGGTGAATCCAGGTCAATATGAAATTGCACGTAAAATGCTTCCACGACAGGTGCAGGTGGCAGTAATTGAGAACAACGATGCCTGGATGCGCGATTGTGGTCCCACGTTTGTCATCCATAATAGCGGTGCTGTACGCGGCATCGATTGGATCTTTAATGCCTGGGGTGGATTGGATGGCGGGCTGTATTTTCCGTGGGACATGGATGATGCCGTCCCACACAAGGTTCTCGAGATGGAAAGTTTGGATAGGTATCGCGCCCCGATCATTTTGGAAGGTGGTTCGATCCACGTCGATGGTGAAGGGACGCTCATAACCACCGAGGAATGCCTGCTAAACTCGAACCGTAATCCTGGTATGACGAAAAATGACATTGAGCTGGTATTGAAAAACTATTTGAACGTCTCCAAGGTCATCTGGATGGGAAGGGGAGTGTACAATGACGAGACCAGTGGGCACGTAGACAATCTGTGCTGCTTTTTAGAACCTGGTGTGGTCGCACTAACCTGGACGGACGACCAGGCTGACCCGCAGTACGAGATTTCACTGGATGCTTTGCTGCGATTGACTGAGGTTACTGATTCACGCGGCAGGAAATTGGTGATCCATAAGCTACACCAGCCCGATCCGGTGACCATTTCTGATCAGGAAGCACGGGGTATACAGAACATCCCTGGTAGCAAGCCTCGCCAGGTGGGAGACAGGATGGCGGCCTCCTACGTCAATTTTTATTTATGCAATGGAGGCGCAATCGTACCCTTGTTTAATGATCCGCATGACCAGGTGGCTCTGGATGCCCTGCAGAGATTACTACCATATCGTAAGGTTGTGGGTGTGCCTGCACGGGAGATCCTGCTTGGGGGCGGTAATATTCACTGCATCACTCAGCAGCAGCCAGGGGGGAAAAAGAAAGTAGATATTAGAACCGATTAGTGATTAGTGAATCAGGTGATCTGGTGACGCTGAAAATAAATGATATATATTTATGTACTACGTTCCCAATACTTTAGCGGGAACAGCTACTTTTTCAACCCGAGTGACTTATACAGTCTTTCCTTATCCAGGTGGGCATCCAGCAAGGCCTGGAATTGCTTGAGCTTTTCGGTTTGACCCAGGCGTGTTTTTCCGAAAAATTTTTCGATCTGCTCGATGGTTTCCATCGTGTTGGTACGCACCAACAGTACCGAGATGCCAAATTCCTCAGCTTGCTTGATGACTAGCGGGCTTGGTCGGAGATTTCCTGTCAGGATGAGGCAAGTCGTGGAAGTCTCCAGGGCTGCCAGCTGGATATCGGTCCGGTCACCACCGGTGATTACCGCCTTGTTGGATGAACGGCGGAAGCGGCTGAGAGCTGCTTCCGCAGTCATTGCTCCCACGGTGAGGTTTTCCACCAAGGCTTCTGCCCGCTGGTATTTTGTAAGCACTTCTGCATCCAGCAGGTGGATCAGCTCGCCAACAGTCAGTGCTGATAATCCGCGTTCTTCTGGTAAGACGCCAAATACTTTTACCCGTTTCTTCTCCAGGAAAGGAACGGCGATTTTATTAACAAAGTCGCTTGCATCAGCCGGCACCCGGTTGATAAGGATCCCACAGAATGCGTCCCCCAGCCTCGTTTGCGTGGATAATACGTCGTCGAGCATGCGCACCTCTTCACGATATTTGGCAATCACCAACGCCTGGCTGCCAAGCTGATTCACCACTCCGACGGTCGGCAACCCCACCACGTAGCCTTCACGCAGGCTGCCACCTCCCTCCAGGATCAATATATCCTGGTCTTGGCTGAGTTTTTGGTAGGCATCGACTACTTTGACCATCAAATCTTCACCCTCCGGGTTGACCAGGCGTTCGCGTAAAAACTCGGGCGTTATTACGATGGGAGAAAGCTCCCATGGCTCAGCAGGCAGGTGTAAGACTTGTTTCACGAAGGCTGCATCTTCATCGGCGATTTTGTTCCCAATCCGCCAGGGTTGCAAACTGAGGGGTTTAAGATATCCCACTTTAAATCCATCCATCTGCATCCTTATACCTAACGCCAGGCAGGTTGCAGTTTTACCAGAATATCTCTCTGCACCCGTGATATACAGTGATTTCATCTGTTTTCCCTTTCCACCATACCGGACCTGTCTAATTACTTTTCAATATCTTGCTGTTGATACAACAATGTATTTGTCTTTATTTTAAAACCAGCCGCATATCCAATGCCAAAGCACCTTCACCTTGATGGTAAACCATCAAGGGGTTAATATCCATTTCGATGATTTCAGGAAAATCCTGGACCAATTGAGAGATGCGCAATAGTGCGTCAACGATGGCTGGTTTATCCACGGGAGGTTGCCCACGCACGCCATCTAATAGTGCATGTGCCCTTACCTGGTCGATCATTTCTTCCGCTTCCTGGAGGGCAAGGGGAGACACCCTGAATGTGACATCGCGCAAGGTTTCCACGTAGATACCACCCAGTCCAAAGGTGATCAAGGGTCCAAACTGTGGATCGCGATTCATCCCCACCAACACTTCCAAGCCCCCAGCCGGTGCCATTTCTTGCACCAGGCAACCCCATATACGGGCCTCCGGGATATACCTTTGCGCCCGGTAGACCATCAGCTCGAAGGCATCACGCACATCCGCAGCATTTTGCAGCCCTACTTTTAACTCCCCCAACGTCCGTTTTATGCAGTATGTCCGGTGAGGCAATTTTCAGCACCACCGGGTAACCAATTTTCCCTGCTATGGTAGCTGCCATTTCGGGTGTCTCGGCGATCTCAGATTGGGGGATGCGCAGACCATACGCCTGCAAGACCTGGCGTGATTCTGCATCCCCGATCGTCAGGCGGTTTTCCTGGCGAACCTGGTCAAACACCTTTTTCGCCGCTGCCTGGTCTACCTCGAAATGGGCGTATTCAAGCTTTGGGCGGGATTGGATTATGCGGTAACCCGCCATGGCGCTGAAGGCATTGGCAGCCCGCTCCGGGAAGGGGTAGTTGGGTATCCCGTGCGCAGTTAGGATATCGATCCCACTTTTGATCCGCGCCTCTCCCATAAAACACCCCAGGATGGGAACCTGGATTTTATTCGCCATTGAGCTTATGGCAAGTGCGGTTGCGTCGATCTCAGTCATCGCCTGAGGGGTAAGCAGCACCAGGATTCCGTCGACATTTGGATCTTTGGAGATTTGCTCGAGCGCAAACTGGTATCGATCTGCGCGTGCATCACCCAACACATCCACCGGGTTGGCCGCGCTGGCGGCGTCTGGTAGATACTGCTCCAAGGCATAGATCGTATCGAGCTCGAAGCGCGCCAGTGCCAGGCCATTTTTCTCTAAGGCGTCCGTTGCCAGGATGCCCGGTCCACCGGCGTTGGTGATGATTGCGATCCTATCCCCCTTTAAGGGAGGCTGGTAGCCCAGAGCGAGGGCCATATCGAATAGGGATTCCATTGATTCAGCCCGTAAGATACCCGCTTGTTGGAATGCTGCCTGGTAGGCTTGTTCAGACCCCGCCAGCGAGCCGGTATGGGAGGATACTGCCCGTGACCCCGATTGGGTTACCCCAGATTTGATCGCCACCACCGGTTTTTGGCGTGTTACTTCACGCGCAACCCGGATGAATTCCTGACCACTGGGCATGCCCTCACTATAAATTAGGATCACCTTACTGTGGTCATCCTTTACCCAGGTCTGTAGCAGGTCGATTTCTGAAACGTCCGCTTTATTCCCAAGGCTAACGAACTTGGATAATCCCAGGCGGCCTGCCAGGGCAATATCCAGGACGGCGGTACCTAATGCACCCGATTGAGACATAAAAGCCATGGGTCCCGATGGAGGGGTGCCGGCTGCGAACGATGCGTTTAGGGGGGTGAAAGAATCGATCACTCCCAGGCAATTCGGTCCGATCAGGCGCAGATGATACTCATGACAAATCTGCACCAGCTCCAATTCGCGCTCCAGGCCTTCCTGGCCGGCTTCGCGGAAGCCTGCGCTGATTACAATTGCCGACGGGATACCTTTCTTGCCGCAGGTGCGCAGCGCATCGGGCACTTGCAGATAGGGGATGACGATCACCGCCAGGTCAATCGGAGCTGGAACGTCAAGTACAGTCGGGTAAGCTTTAAAACCGAGTATCTCAGCAGCTGATGGGTTAATCGGATACACTTTCCCCCTGGCAGAATAGCCACCTTCAACTAAATTTTTAACAACCGCGTAACCCAGCTTATCAGGGTTGTTGGATGCCCCGATAACAGCCACGGATCCGGGAGAAAAGAACGTCTCAATCCCATCCATAATCTACTGCGTGTTGATATTAATCACAACGACGGTGGTATTGTTGAGTGGATTGAGAGAAAGGTCGATGGTTGCGGTGCGGTTATCTTTTTGATATTTCAATTGGGCTGCATTAGCGTATTCATGAGAATCACTTTCAAGGTATTGCCAGCCATTGCTCGGCATCTCTGTCTTATAGAACTGTAAAACGTCTGGATATGGGTTGGGGCTGATGTAAAAAATATATTGGCTGGTTCCAAAATAACTGTTGCTTTGATCGCGATTCATCACCGGAATATCCGCTGGCGGCTCACCGGTGGGAATTTCCTTTTGAACGATTGCCTGGGCAGTTTCAACCAGGCCTGGATTATTCGTTGCCGCTGCCTGGATGGTGCTTAGCAAGGGGGCACCCTGGGTGGCTACTCCTTTGACCGTCTCGATAATCCCTGGGTGCTGTGTCCCCAGTGCTTCTGCGGTATTGATAATCGAACCGCCAGCAGCGACGATTCCACCGACGTCAGTCTCAAGCGCAGCAGCAGTTTGTTTCGCTGTAGTGGCTTTTTTTTGAATTCCCGTAATGGAGCAAGCCAGGGTAGCCGCCATTATCGCCAGGAAGGCTGAATAATATATTTTTTTCTGCCTCATATTTTCCTCCCACGCGTCCAAAAAATATCAAATAGCCAGGCTCACGCCGAAAGTTTATCCAGAACCCCTTTTGCCATGCTTTCGATCCCGGCGGTATCATCCAGGTCCAACCATTGGAGCATCAGGCGCTGCACCCCTAACCTTGCCAGCTGGCGGCACTGTTCAACAATCTCGTCCGAGGTACCTACCACCATCCCCCGCTGGCGCAATTCATCCACGCTTCGCTGCCCATGACTACGAAGGTTGACTTTTTTCTCGACGTCTTCATGATCGGAACCATAAATACACCCGGTCATCATTGAGCGCCTGACATCACCCGGCTGGCGTCCTTGTAACCTCAGATAGACATCTAAAAGGGTGTTAAGTCGGGAGAATTCTGATTGTGGAATCATAAATGAATTCCATTCATCAGCATACCGGGCGACGAGCGGTAATGTGCGCTGGCTGCCATTTCCACCCACCAGGATGGGTGGACCGCCCGGACGTAGCGGGCGGGGCAATACAATCGCTTCGCGGATGTGGAAATAATTTCCCGCGAAATTCACCGGGTCATCGCTTTTAAGTAATCGTGTGATCACTTCCAGGCCTTCCTCGAAGCGATCAAAACGTTCCTTTTTCTCGAGCAGATCCCAACCATAATTCGTATGTTCACGGTCCTGCCATCCGGCTCCTATGCCCAGGGTCAACCGTCCACCGGATAGATCATCCACCGCAGCAGCCATGCGGGCAGTCTGAGTGGGATGCCGGAACGATACGGGCGTCACCAATGGTCCGAATTCCAGCCGAGTGGTATGGCTGGCAAGCCAGGTAAGGGAGGTCCAACATTCAAGGGAATCCAGGTCGGGAGGGTTGGCATTGGTGTAGTGGTCAGAGCGAAATAACCCTACATAGTCGTATGCCTCAACCACGGAGGCAATACGCTGCCAACGCTTCCAATTAAGGCCGTTTTGTCCTTCAATCATGATTGCGATTTCAATCATCGTTTATATTTCCTGCCCTTCTGTAAATCCTGGCAAGTCTATTGATGCTCTGTAGGTATTTCTTCGCTCTGCCGCTCCGGGGCAATCAATGTGATCCCTTCGAGCAATAGTCCCACCTGTAGGACTACAACCAATAGGATGATGAGTGTCATGATCCCTGCGATTGCAGTGACCCAGGTTGCGAGGTTGGCTTTAGCATTGGCGACGGAAAGCTTTATCGAATTTACTTCGGAACGGTAATTATTGATCGTCACTTGGGCTTGAGCCAGGTTTTGGTTGATGGTGGCGATCTTCTTTTCCAGCCCAGAGAGCTGGTCGCTCACCACTTGCATGTTCGCCTGAGCATCGGTCAAATTCGTCTGAAAATCCTTGAGCGATTTCTGCACCGGATCAAGACTGGAGGTCACTTCTCCCAGGGCAGTATTCAAGGGTGTCTTTGGATCATAGTTGAGCCCGATGAACGGCACTTTCGAGATGGAGCTGAGGATATTATCAATCACCGCCGCACTGGCTTGAGCCGAGTTCAACGCAGTTTGAGTGTTTGTGATCGTGTTGATCAGGTCTTCGCCGACGAAACTGCCCGCAGAATCCATAAAACTTGTCGTGCTCTGCATGGTTTGGGCCAGGGCATTCGTCGCATCATTCAGGTATACCGTGCTGGTATACACATTCGATACGACTTGATCGATCACCGCCAGTCCCTCGTCGGTGGTTTGGAGTAATGCTGAGGCATGGTCCAACCCTGATTCGAGCCCGTTTATAACGGGTTGGCGGAAATGCCAGACTTGATAGAGTAAAAAGCTGCTGAGCAGGAATCCGAATATCGCAATAACTACCATTACGATGCCAATTATTTTTTTAGCTGCCACACTCATACGCTTTCCTCCACTAAAATTGATCGCCTTCGTAGAAGCATGGTCATTTTACCACTAAGATAATGGCATGAATTTTCTAGAGAATTAATTTCGAATTGGTCAAGGCGGGCAGAATTGACCGGTTTTGTTGTTATAATTTCTGGATGCATATTTTAGTTACCAACGATGATGGTATCACCGCACCCGGCTTGCTGGCATTAGCCAGAGAGATGCGATCTTTGGGAAATGTAAGCGTGCTCGCCCCCGATCATAACTGGTCAGCTTCTGGGCACGTAAAAACCATGCATCGTCCGCTAAGGGTAAAGGAAACCGTTTTACCAGATGGCAACCCTGCCTGGGCATCAGATGGCGCACCATCAGACTGCGTTGCATTAGGCTTGTTGGGATACATCCCTGAGAAGATTGACCTGGTTGTGTCGGGGATCAACCCGAACGCCAATATTGGGCATGATGTGACTTACTCCGGCACTGTTACTGCCGCCATGGAAGCTGCAATTGGGGGTGTATCAGGGATCGCCTTCTCGCTCCACGGTCCTGAAGATTTTCAAGGTTCGCTTGATTATGGACCCGCTGCCAGAGTAGCAAATAGGATTGTAGCCATATTACTAAAGCATGGTCAGCTGCAAAACCAGCTGCTCAATGTAAATATCCCTTATCTACAGGATGACCAGATCAAGGGTATCCTGATCACCCGCCAGGGATTGCGGGTTTACCGTGACCGGCTTGACCGCAGGATCGATCCGCGTGGCCGGCCATATTATTGGATTGGGGGTGACTCTCCAACTGGAATCCCGGATGAAGGCACTGATTTTGGAGCCTTGGAACGCGGCTATGTATCCATCACCCCGCTACATCTTGACCTGACCGATTATCAAGCCGAAATCTCCCTCGCATCAATCATCTGGTAATCTTAGTAGAATATGCCTTCTTGCCCTTGACATATGGAAGAATCGCTGTAGAATCGGGCGAAGTGAAATACAAGCACCAATTCCATCTTTTAGATAAATATCGCCCAGGAGCACTTGCTCCAATGGGCGATTTTTTTATAACTCCTGAGAGCCCTCGTGGCTCTATTTTTTTGTATATAGGGAATCTATCATGATCAACCTGCCCGGACTTATCGACCCACATGTGCACCTGCGCGAGCCAGGTGGAGAATATAAAGAGGATTGGGATACAGGCACATCCGCCGCGCTTGCAGGTGGGTTCACCACAGTACTTGCCATGCCCAATACTCGCCCCCCGGTGACAGACGCAGAAACACTAAACCTTGCTTTGTCTGTTGCAAATCCGAAGGCACGCTGTGATTATGCCCAATTCCTGGGAGCTGGTCCCGATAACCTGGAATTATTAACCTCTTTAGCTCCTCAGACTGCAGGGCTAAAAATGTACCTTGACCAGACTTTTGGTCCACTGCGCCTGGATGAGATGACCTTGTGGATGGAGCACTTTAAACGCTGGCCAAAAAACCTTCCCATCGTAGCCCATGCAGAAGCACGCACCATGGCAGCAGTGATCCTGCTGGCAGCTATTTATGACCGTCCAATCCACATTGCGCATGTCTCGCTGCGCCAGGAAATCTTGTTGATCCGGGCATCAAAAGAGAAAGGCATCAAGGTGACCTGTGAAGTAGCCCCACACCACCTCTTCCTTTCCGAAGCGGATATCCCATCGATAGGAGTTGGGCGCAGCGAAGTCAGACCACGGCTGGCATCAATGGCAGATCAGGTCGCGCTGTGGGACAACCTGGAAGTGATCGATTGTTTTGCCACCGACCATGCACCCCATACCCTCGAAGAAAAGTTAGCAGAAAACCCCCCTCCCGGCTTCCCCGGGCTCGAGACAGCAGTCCCACTTTTACTCACCGCAGTACACGAAGGTCGATTGACGATAGATGATCTGGTCAGCCGGATGGTGGACAGGCCAAGGCAAATATTTGCCATCCCTGATCAACCCGAAACCTGGGTGGAGGTTGACCCGGATGAAACCTGGGAGATCCGCGCCGTAAATACCTTTACCCGCTGCAAATGGACCCCATTTGAAGGCATGAAAGTGCGTGGGCGCGTGAAGAGGGTGGTCCTGCGCGGAAAGGATGTATACCGGGATGGACAGGTTTTGGCTCAACCCGGTTCATGTAAGAATATCAGGGTGCCAACCCTTTCAAATTGATCTAAAAAAAAGGAGATTTTCAAATGTCCGTCAACTCACATTTAGCTCACCAACCCAACCCCCATTTGCCATTCGGTGACCAACGCATGGCTCCATGGTATGGAAAGGATATCCTTTCGGTAAAGCAATTTTCTCGCTCCGATTTGGAATACATTTTTGCCGTTGCCCACGAGATGCACCTGATGGTGGACCATGTAGGCACATTTGATTTGCTCAAAGGAAAAATCCTCGCCAACTTGTTCTACGAACCCTCGACGCGTACCTCGTCATCGTTTACTTCCGCCATGGAAAGGTTGGGGGGCAGCGTGATACCGATTAATGAAGTGCGTTACTCATCGGTGGCAAAAGGGGAGTCCCTTCCTGATACGGTCCGCACCCTGGAATGTTACGCGGATGTGATTGTCCTCCGCCATCCGGAGACCGGGTCTGCTGCTTTAGCGGCTCAATATGCCAGCAAGCCCATCATCAACGCCGGAGATGGCATTGGAGAACATCCCACCCAAGCGCTTTTGGATACCTTCACCATCCGTGAAGAAATGGGCTTGATCGATGGTCTCACTGTGACCATGCTGGGTGACTTGAAGAATGGACGCACAGTGCACTCACTCGCTCGTTTGCTATCCCTCTATAATGTTCGTTTAAATTATATATCTCCAGAAATCCTGCGCATGCCGGCGGAGATCATCGAAGAGTTGCCCCGTACCATGGCGCAGAAAGAATTCAAAAACCTGGAGGATGCCTTATCAGACACGGATGTGCTGTATGTGACCCGGGTTCAAAAGGAGCGTTTTGCCAGTGAAGAAGAATACGAGAGTGTCCGCGGCTCATATGTGATCACCCCCGAGCTGATGAAAGCAGCCAAGCAAGAAATGATTGTCATGCACCCCCTCCCCAGAGTAGGCGAGATCAGCATGGACTTCGATGCTGACCCGCGCGCGGCTTATTTCCGCCAGATGGAATATGGCTTGTATGTCAGGATGGCGCTTTTGGCAATGGTTCTTGGAAAGGCTTAATTATGGGATTTTTTACCAGGCTGACCCAAAGAGTGCAGGCGGTTGATTCGCTTTTGTGTGTGGGTCTTGACCCGCATCCGAGCGATCTAAGTTCAGCTACCGGCGGTGCAGTCAAGGAGTTTTGCCACCGCATCATCGAGTCAACTACAGAGATTGCGGCGGCATATAAACCTAATATCGCCTTTTTTGAAGCCTTTGGTCCTGAAGGAATAACAGTTCTTCAGCAGGTAATTTCAAGCATCCCAGACGAAATACCAGTGATTCTAGATGCCAAGCGAGGTGACATCGCTTCCACTGCTCAGGCGTATGCGCAAGCAGCCTTCCAACAATTAGGTGCCCATGCCATAACTATCAACCCCTACCTGGGCTACGACGCAGTGGAACCATTTCTGGCAGATGCTGAACACGGCGTATTTCTATTGTGTAAAACGTCAAACCCCGGAGCTGCAGATTTACAAGACCTGACCGTAATTGACCAGCCAAACAGATTGAAAAAAGATGACGAATGTTTATTGTATGAAAAGGTAGCCCTCCTGGCAAGGTCTTGGAATATCCAGGACAACCTGGGATTGGTGGTTGGGGCGACTCAACCGGATGCGTTGAGCCGGGTGAGGCTCTTGGCACCTGATATGTGGATCCTTACTCCCGGTGTGGGGGTGCAGGGTGGAGACCTGAGTGTTGCCATGCAAGTTGGTTTGAGGCACGATGGGATGGGGATGCTGATCCCGGTTTCGCGCGGCATTTCTCAGGCAGCTGATGCGAAAACAGCCGCTGAGGAGATCAGGTTGAGGATAAACGACCTTAGGAACGAATTCCTTGCCCATAGGATGACGTCAGTGCAGCCTGCAGCCAGCTCCAAATTCAGCGCTGACTTTATACAGCTCGCCAACGGGCTTTTGGATGCCGGATGTATAAAGTTTGGTAAATTTCAATTAAAATCCGGATTGATTTCCCCCATTTATATCGACCTGCGCCTGCTCGTTTCATTCCCACAACTTTTAGCACAGGTGGGACAGGCCTACCTGGCGATATTAAATACTTTGACCTTTGACCGGCTGGCAGGTTTGCCATATGCTGCCCTGCCCATTGCCACGGTGATAAGCATCCAAGCCGGCTGGCCGCTGCTCTATCCGCGCAAAGAAGCCAAAACCTATGGCACCAGGGCCGATATAGAGGGGCTCTTTATGCCTGGTGACCGGGTTGTGGTGATTGATGATCTGGTTACTACCGGTGAAAGTAAGTTCGAGTCAATTGACAAGTTGACCGCTGCGGGGATGAAAGTCAAGGACATAGTGGTGTTGATTGACCGCCAATCCGGAGCCGCTGAAGCGCTTGCCAACGCGGGATACCAGCTACACGCAGTATCCACATTGACCGCCCTGTTAGACTACTACGATCAAAGCCAGAAAGTGCCGGCCGACAGGCTTCAATCCGCAAGGGAATTCTTGCAGACAAACGTATGAAGATTTATCCGCTCATCAGGGCACTTCTCTTCCGCCTTAACCCCGAAGTTGCTCACCAATTAACCTTGAGTGCAGCGCGGTTGGCCGGTGAAGTCCAGCCGATTAGCGCATTGTTAAGCGCCGTTTACAAGGCTCCTTCCCTCCCGGTACAGGCTTTTGGATTAAATTTTTCCAACCCCATTGGTCTGGCTGCAGGTTACGATAAAGATGGGCTGGCCTGGAAAGGACTAGCCAGCCTCGGATTTGGTCACATCGAGGTCGGGACGGTCACACCCAAGGCTCAATCAGGAAATCCTCAACCGCGGCTTTTCCGCCTTCCAGAAGAGAAGGCATTGATCAATCGGATGGGGTTTCCAGGCAAAGGGGCCGAATTTGTCAAGCTTCAGCTCTCCAGGCCGCGTCTAAAGCAGTTAATTTTGGGGGTGAACATCGGGAAAAATAAAGACACCTCGTTGGAATCAGCGGCAGAAGATTATTTATTCCTATTCAGGTCATTCGCCAACCTGGCTGACTACCTGACGATTAATGTGAGCTCACCCAACACGGTCGGATTGAGGCAGCTGCAGGAACGGCAAGCATTGGACCATTTGTTACTGCAGCTCAATTTGGAGAGAGAACGCTACTACCAACCTTCTCATCGCAAGATACCCATCCTGGTAAAGCTTTCTCCTGATCTGACGGATCTCCAGCTCGATGATGCTCTGGAGGTTATCCTGGCAAACCAAATGGATGGAGTCATCGGCACCAATACCACCCTCTCGCGTGAAAGGATTGCTAGTCCGAGAGCGGGGGAACAGGGCGGCTTAAGCGGGAAACCGCTGTTCGACCGCAGCCTTGCAATGGTTCAGAAGGTACATGCACGCACAAACGGACAACTTCCGGTAATTGGAGTGGGAGGCGTTTCAAATGCAACCGGCGTCCAGAAGATGATGGACGCCGGGGCAGTGCTCGTGCAGCTATACACGGGTTTAGTCTACGAAGGACCTGGATTGGTTAAGTCTATCTTGCAGCAGCTCCACAGCTAATTAGCTCGCGAAAAATTCTTATCTAAACAATTCCAAATCAGCTCAAGGTATCAAAAAGTTGAAACGCCAGGCACCTGTGCTTTCTTGCTTGGCTGCAGTGGAAACCCCTACCACCTGGAACCAGGTACTGCCAGGCTTGAATGGGAACGGGGTTCCATCTTCATAGGTCAGGGATAATACCGAGTTGGTCGTTGGACGGTTCCAGATTACCTGGTACATCTTTCCATCTCTAAATGCATACGCTGTCCCAGTCCCGCTCAGCAGAATGTCGAATATCTCGTTGGGCGGTTGCTGGTAGTATTCGTGGCGCGCCAGAAGTACCACAACATTGGAAGCACTGACTTGTTGGTTGTTCACCTGGTCAACCAGAGGTGCATATTCTTCACCCTGGCCTGTATCGAAGACGTTATCCTGGAAGCGCAGATATTTTCCTGTGGAGGTGTCATAATCCCACTTCGTATAATTATCGCCAGAGTAACGAACAAACAGTTGGGTGCCATTTTCTCCACCAGTGGGAATCGATGGATTAAAAGTCATGCCATCCAGGTTCTGCCGTCCGTCACTAACCCCAAGCGAGTTGACATGGGCGGTCATGGCAGCGGTATCACCTAACAGCAGGCTGTAAGTATTTGGTTCGTATCGGCACATCGGGTCGGCGGTAGTGGGTGGGCAGGGAGACTGGTTCCCCTCGAGGATTACCCTATCAGAGAAATCAGAATTTAATATCCTCTGGTTAACCAAAGCATCGGCGCTTCCATAGGCGAAAATACTCTGGTACATGTGAATTAGTTCGTAATCGAGCAGCCGTCCTGAACGGATTGGTCCGACAAGGCTGGCATTATTCCCATAGAATATTGCATGGAAGCGGGAATAGCCCCCATTGTGGTAATAATCGTAGACAATATCAGCGAATGAAAGCCCCCATGGAGGGCGGTTGGAGGAGCGGGGGACAATGTTGACTTTCACTGCCACCGGACGGCGCTCAAGCAAACTCGGATCGCTGACCTTCAAACCAGTCAATGGGTCAATGTTCGCCGGGAAATTGGATGGTCCGTATACAACCGGTGTCGGTGTTAGCGTTGGTGTAGGTGTTTGAGTGATCGTCGGTGTTAATGTTGGTGTACTGGTTTCGGTCGGGGTCTGACTGGGTGTAACGGTATCGATGATGGGCACAGCCGTCGGTGAAGCGGTGGGATTCCCGATGATTTGCCCGCATCCAGCTAATAGCAATGTTAGCAGCAGCCCGGTGATTAAGATTTTACGCATTCTGTCCTCCATGTCACAATCAAACGGCAATCATACCGCGTTCGACTAGATTTGCCAATTCCTTGCCTTTATTCTCTTAGTTGAATTACATTGATATTGCCTTATAATACCCGGTGCCTGGAGTTTTTGATCCTGCGGAATTGACGTGGCTTCTTTCATACTGCCAGGTGTAGAAATCTAAGGAGATATCAGGATGGATATATTTTCGGCATTCGGTCTTTCAGCTAGTGCGGGGTTAAATGCATATATACCTCTCCTGGTGGTGGCATTACTAGCAAGGTTCACCAATCTGATCACGTTGAGTCCACCGTGGAATACGCTTGAAAATGGGTGGGTCATAGCAATACTGGTCCTTTTGTCGCTGGTAGAGTTCTTTGCAGACAAATTCCCTGCCATCAACCATGCCAACGATCTGGTCCAAACTGCGATCCGCCCCGTGGCAGGGGCGATCCTATTCGCCTCCAGCGCCCATATCATCACGGATATTCATCCGGTCCTGGCGATGGTCATGGGACTGCTGGTAGCGGGAGCTGTCCATACGGTAAAGTCGGTTGCAGTCAGACCAGCGGTTACTGCAACTACTGCCGGGGCGGCGAATGTCCCGGTGAGCATAGCTGAAGACATCACCTCCACTGTGCTGTCGATTGTTGCCATTATTCTCCCGGTGTTGATCGCCGTGATGCTGGTCATGTTAGGAGCGCTCTTTGTGTGGCTGATCTGGCGGCGGATTAACCGCGAGAGGGGTATCAACAAGAATATACCGGTCAGATAATCGGCTGACCGACGTCAGTAATACGGATAACATTCAAGATCAACGCATCCCGGTGTCATATATTACCGTCACCTGGGTGAACTTGTCCGGTGAAACGACCACAGTCTGATCTGATGCATGTGGCATTACTTTCTCAGATTGCGGGTGGAGAGTGTAGGCACCGGGTGCCAGGGTGATCTTAAAATATCCAGCGGCATCAGTTTGAAAGCTTGTAATCTTCTGGTTGTTCGCGTCTAATATTGAGATGGTTGCCTGATAGGGCTGGTCCTGGCAGCGCGTATCGCCAATGGCTACGGGTCCTGGGCACATCGGTCCCTCGGTAACATAACCTTCTAAGCCGCTTGTGAGGCTGGTTGTTGGGGTAATCGTTACTGTCTGGCTGCATCCACTCAAGGCAATGACCAGGAGGAATACACCTATAGTTATCCTCTTATCCATGACGTCCTTTCCTTTTCATCAAACCTTCTTTATACAGACGCAATCGAACCACCCTGGGTTCCCTTGCTGTCCAAAATCAGCAAATGATGCTTGCCTGGTGAAGAATTATTGGTTTGGGAAGATCTTTATGGCTGAATCGGGAGTGAGGCTGATCACCAACTTTGTTCCAATTCCCGGGAGTTCTACCGAGAATGGAAACTCGAATATGAGATTTACTTGATTCACTGTGAAGCTCACCCGTTGCCGGCTGCCTCTGAACGATACCTCTGAAAACTCACCGTTCAATATCAGCGGTCCCTTATCGTCCAATCGAGCCAGGTCAGGGCGGAGCAGGATACACACCTCCCCAAGCGATAAGGTATCCATCGTGAAAGTTCCGATAAGCGAGGTCACATGATGTTTGCCTTCATGAGAGTGGATCACCGCTGGGATGATATTGGTCATCTCGAGGAAGCGCGCCACAAAAAGTGAAGCAGGGTCGCGGTAAATCTCATTGGGTGTACCGATCTGTTCGATCTGCCCGGAGTTCATCAGGATGACCCGTTCGGCGATAACGAACGCTTCTTCCTGGTCATGAGTGACATAAATGGCCGTCTGGTGCATGCGGTGCAGGATCCCTTTCAGATCTCCTACCAGCCTTTCACGCAGGTTGCGGTCGAGTGACCCGAGCGGCTCATCCAGCATCAGCAGGCGAGGTTTCGTTGCCAGCGCCCGTGCTAGGGCAATCCTTTGCTGCTCACCCCCTGAAAGTGTGTTGACATCCCGTTTTGAAAAATCGGGCAATCCCACCAGGTTAAGCATCTCGTTAACCCGTTGGTCGATGGATACTGGGTCCATGTGCGCCGTTTTCAATCCAAAGGCGATATTCGCATAGACATCCATGTGTGGGAATAAGGCGAAATCCTGGAACATCAAGCCAAACCCACGTAAATGAGGTGGCACACCTGCCAGAGACTTTCCATTCCACAATACCTCCCCGTGGTCTGGTGCCTCCAGTCCAGCGATCACCGATAGCAAGGTCGATTTACCACACCCACTCGGACCCAGCAAGGCCACAATCTCGCCTTCACTAACATCGAAGGAGATGCCATCCAACGCCTGGTTCTTTTCAAATGATTTTGAGATTTCCCGAACGGATAAAATGGTCATAAATCCTGGTTTCCTGACGAGGTTGTCCCGGTTAAAATTCACCGATATCGCCGATGCGCATGCGGTCGATCAGCAGCATACCTGCCCCCGCCACCAGCATCAAAATAGTGCTCAAGGCTAAGGCCATCCCATAATTGATCTCCCCCGGGCGCGAAAACAGCCGGTAGATCGCAATGGGTACTGTCGGGTACTCCGGTCGCGCAATCAGTGACGTTGCTCCGAATTCTCCCAGGGAGATGGTAAAAGCGAATGCTGCCGCCACCAACAGCGAACGCGCGACCAGTGGAAGGTCGATATATCGAAAGACATACCCCGGAGAAGCACCCAGCATCGCGGCTGCCTGGCGAACCCTTGGTCGAATGCTGCGCAGCGCCGGGGTGAGATTGCGCACCACAAATGGAAACGCCACCAATGTGTGTGCTAATGGGACTAATAACAAAGACGAGCGCAGATCCAATGGTGGTTTATCAAGTGCCACGATGAACCCCAGTCCAAGGGTGACCGCGCTCGTGCCCAGCGGTAACATCAGCATGGCGTCGAAACTGTGGCTGATCGGTGAAGTATTATCCCGGGCCAGCGCCAGCGCGGCTGGAATCCCCAGGAGCAGTGCCAGCAGCATCGTCGCCATGGCATAAGCCAATGAAACGGCGATGGCAGTAGTGGGTGGCACGAAGAAAATCAATTCACTTTCGTTCGACAGTAATGCGCGGTAAAAATCCAGCGTGAACCCAGGCGACGTTACAATCTGTTCACCTCGATTCGGTTCAAGCCGCGTCACTGACCGCACTGCCAATGAAGCCAACGGCAGGATGAGCAACGTTAGCAGCAGGGTGATAATGATGCCTGCCAAGAGTTTGCTGCGCCAGGATGTCAGCCTGCGCTGGGTGACCTGGTGAGATTTAAGCGCCAGGGGTATTGATAATTTCCTCACCAGCCGGGTATAGAGAATAGTCAGACCAAGGGTACATAATAATTGGATGATGGCTAATACCGCCGCCATGGGAAGGTTAAATAGACTGATTGTTTGGTAATAGATCTCCACCTCTAGTGTGGCGAAGCGTGGACCGCCTAGTATCAGGATCACACCAAATGAAGTGAAATCGAAGATGAATACCAGCAGAGCTGCAGCTGCGATCGCAGGGGTGAGCAGCGGCAGTGTGACCCGCCAAATCGCCTGCCAGCGGTTCGCCCCCAGCATTCGCGCCGCCTGACTCAGTCTCGGGTCAATGTGAGACCAGAAGTCACCCACTGTACGGATGATGATTGTCGTATTATAAAATACATGCGCCACCAGGATGGCAATCAGCGTATTATTAAAGTGGATTGGGGCCGAGTTTAATTTAAGTCCATTGATCAGTCCCAGGTTCACCCAGCCGTTCGGACCCAACAGCGCATTGAATGCTGCTGCCACCACCAGAGTGGGCATTAAGAAGGGAATACCCGTTAGCGCCTGGAGCAGGCTTTTACCCCTGAACTCGTAATGTGCCATCAGGTATGCCCCCGGCAGACCAATTGCCAGTGTCAGCAGAGTTGAGAGGGTTGCCTCCCAAAATGTAAAGGTTAACACCCGCCAGGTGATGGGTGATGTGATCGCTTCGATAAACGGAGTCAGGATGTTTCCCTGGGTTTTAGCTAAACTCAGGCTCAAGATGCTCCCCATGGGGTAAAAATAGAACAGTGCCAGGAAGCACACGGGTGCTACCCACAGGAGGATTAATGAAGCCGACTTGTAGCGCTTGAAAATCATCTTAATACGGTTTCTGTCCAGGCATTGATCCAGGCTTCACGGTTGGCGGCGATATCTTCCGGACTGACGTAAGCCGGATTCTGGTCTATCGCCAGGAATTTTTGGAATGTCGGATCCAGCTTGGCATTCGGATTGACTGGGAAGACATACATCTGAAGCGGCATATCCTCCTGAAAGGTAGTCGACAGCATGAAATCCACCCATTTCTCAGCCAGAGCCAAATTTTTCGTCCCCTTCAGGATCCCCACGAACTCGATCTGCCTGAAGCAAGAGCCATCACTGGTGATAACTGCGGTTTCAGGTGCAGATACCGGCGTGTTGGATCCCACCACTTCAAATGCTGGGCTGGAATTGTAGGATACCACCACCGGGCGGTCGCCTCCCCAACGGCTGAAATTCGTGTAGTAAGCGGTTTCCCAATCGTTGACGACCAGTACGTTATTCGCCACCAGTCCATTCCAGAAATCCAGGTATTTATCGGCTCCAAAGTGACCGATCGTATTCAGCAGGAACGCCAGACCTGGGGAGGAGGTGGCAGGGTTTTCCACCACCAGTAGATTCTTGTATTCAGGCTTGAGCAGGTCTTCCGGGTTCTGGGGAGGCGGTAGGTTATGCTTTGAAAAATATACTTTATCGTAATTCAAGCACACATCACCCCAGTCAACCGGGACTGCTCTATTTTGCGGGTCCAACTTGTATTGGGAGGGGATATCAGCCAAAAGAGGTGAGTTATAAGGTTCGAAGATATCTTCATTCAGAGCACGGCTGAGAAAAGTATTATCTGTGCCATAAAACGCGTCAGCAAAGGGGTTATCTTTTGCCAGGATGGCTTTATTTAACGCAGTCCCTGCATCCCCCGAAGATATGAACTGTACTTTTACATTATTCGCGCTCTCAAAGGCGGCGATGACAGGTTTTGAGGCCGCGAATGAATCGTGCGTCATCACAGTTAATGTCTGTGGAGCACTGCCAGTATCGGTTGGCGATCCTTTGGCTGGATTACAGGCTGAAAGAAGCATGGCAGCTGCTATTAGTATATAGATAATCTTCTTATTCACGTCATACCTCATTCCTGGGCTCAACCATTGATTGAGTCTCCCGATTGGACATACACAACAATAAAATCCCTTCTTTGATTGTCACCCGCGCCTGATCACGAATGATGATGTTGCTCACTCCCCTCGAGGTGCCGAAGTACAGGGTTTCGTCCGCTAATGGGTACTCCAGCCCTTGGGTGGTGATTCCACTGACGTCCCCGCCGAGCGGCACCAACGACAATGTGTCTCCAGGTCGACCGATGATCTCAAACTGACCTTCCCCCCGCAGGATGGCAAGCTCATCTAGTCCATTCAGCAGGCGGATGGATAGCTGAGCGAACTTACTATTCACTGCCAGCAGGATATTGGAGAGCGTCATATCCCACCGGTTGCCGAGTGCTCCGATAATGTGCACTTCGGTAATCTCGTGGTTCAGTGCGTATAGTAGTGCCAGCTCGAGGTCAGTCTCATCCTTATGGGTGGGGTGTTGGATGATCTCAGCTCCCGCCTGTGTGTATGCACTCATATCTTGTGCTCCGATCGAATCAAAATCTCCCACGATCACGTTTGGTATGATTCCCAATCTTTTGCAATGCAGGCTGCCACCATCTGCGGCAATAATTAAATCTGAAGGTAGAATACTCTTGATGATCGGAGGTGGGCTTTCCATCTTCCCGTTGGCAAATATGATCGCTCGCTTCATAATAGAAAAACTCCTTACCCCATGACCGGTGGAAGGAGTTGGTATCAGGCAGCTATTCCTCCGCCGGCATTATCCGGATCAGGTTCGCGGGTCGAGACCTTGTGGATCTCCTCTCAGCCTGGGAATACCAGGCTCCCCGTGCGGGTGGTTGTACTTTGCAAAAGAGTATATATTACTTTTCGTAAATGTCAAGTTTGGATGGAAATTTCGCATTATTATTTGACGCAATATCGGCTTAAATGTATAATCTTTGCACCTCTTCAATTTAAGGGGTCGTAGGAGGCCATAAATGGCATTAAAGGGCAATTTACGCGATTTTCCGGTAACCCAATTGCTCAATTTGGTGAATGTTGCTCATAAGACCGGCACTTTGGTCGTCGAGCGATCGCAGGAACAAGTTTACGTATCCTTCAAGGATGGGAAACTGTCATTCGCCCGCGATGGTGTTGATGCTGCCGGTTTGACCATGGTACTCTACCACGCCAAGAAATTGAACGCTGCCCAGGTGCGGGCGATCAATGAGCGTGCCGGTGGCATGAGCGATAAGGAGCTGGGGCTGTTATTGATCAACTCCAACTTGATCACCCAGCAGGAGATCCTTACCAGCCTGCAAGCCTATTATCTCGGTCTGGTCAACCGGATATTTACCTGGAGCGAAGGATTATTCCGCTTTGAGAACGAACTAATGCCTCCCAATGACAAGATCACCGTGCGCATCAATTTGGAGAACCTGATCATCGACGGAACTCGCAAGATGCGTGAATGGGAACAGCTGCAGGGTGAAATCCCCAGCCTGGAGATGGCGCTAAAATTCAGTGAACGCCCGGGAGTAAATTTGCGCAATTTAAACCTGAGTGTCGACGAATGGAAAGTTATTTCCTTCATAAATCCCAAGAACACCATCCATCAGATAGCAAAAGCCGCCAACAAAAACGACCTTGAAATCCGCCGGATTGTTTACAGCTTCATTCAAGCCGGTTTGGTAGAAATGATCAGACCCGAAGGTAGACCGGTTCCGCAATATTCCCAATCTGCTCAGCCCGTCCAACCACTGAAGCTCCAGCCTGTAACGATACAATCTCAACCAGGTCAGCCAATTCCAGTTCAGCCGCACATCAACCTTCCACAAGGCAATAAACCTGAATTCAAGTCTTTGATCAACCGCATCATTAGCCGAATCCGTTCGATTTGATCGATAATCAACATCGCGATAAAGGGATGCTCACATGCAAACAGTAAAAATGGTTGTTACCGGTCCATTCAATGCGGGAAAGACTGAGTTCATTCGTTCGGTCAGCGAGATCGAGGTAGTTTCGACCGAACGCAGGATTTCCTCCGAATCAGAACGGGTTAAGGATCAAACTACCGTCGCCATGGATTTTGGTCGTATTTCCATCGATGAAAACCTGGTTTTGTACCTGTTTGGCACCCCAGGTCAGCGCAGGTTTGACTTCATGTGGGAGATCCTGTCGGAGGGAATGTTGGGTTTTATCGTAATGGTAGATAGCTCACGCCCAGAAACGTTCAGGGAAGCCCGCACGATATTAGAGACCTTCCGAGCTTACGCACCAACACCCTATGTGGTGGCGGCAAATAAACAGGACGACAAGGAAGCCTGGGAAATTGGTGACATTCGGATTGCCCTGCGGCTTAGCCCTCAGGTGAAATTACTCCCTTGTGTTGCCAAGGACAAGGAAGCCGTGAAAAATGTACTGTTGGAATTGCTGTACAGCATCCTGGAGGAAATGGAAATAGCGCCTCCGTAACCACCTTGGAGATGGGCTAGGATAATTTGGCTAAGATCATCGTCGCTGACCATGACCGTGAGTTCCGGGATTTGGCAATCTTTGCCTTACGCTTTGCCGGGCATGAGGCGGTGGGCGCTTCGGATGGGGAAGAGTGCCTTAGTCTGGCTAAACGTACCTGGCCTGATTTTAATATTGATTGATGATAATATGCACAGGCTGGATGTGGATACGGGAGCGATCCGAGTGGTGCTGATGCATTCAACCGGGCAGGAGCTTGCTCCACACACCCCTGGTGAAGATGCTGGTGAAGATATCATTATCAAGCCCGTTGATATCGATCAGTTGGTCCGACAGGTAAATTCACTCCTCAAAAGGCGAAATCGCCCCAGGGCTTTGTCTTGACACTGGATATTCTTGCGCTTATAATCACGTCGCTTTATTCCTCGATAGCTCAATTCGGCAGAGCGGGCGGCTGTTAACCGCTAGGTTCTAGGTTCGAGTCCTAGTCGAGGAGCTTCTTGCTGCACCCCGGAAATCCGGGGTGTTTTCGCTTAAAACGCTCAAATGTTAATCGATAGGTTCTATATTCGAGTCCTATACCATGAATAGCACATGGTATTTTGCAAAAATCGCTCAAGTCGAGGAGCTTCTTGCTGCACCCCGGAATCCCGGGGTGTTTTCGCTTAAAACGCTTCACTGTTAATCACCAGGTTTTAGGTTCGAGTCCTATACCATGAAAAGCACTTGGTATTTTGCAAAAATCGCTCAAGTCGAGGAGCTTCTTGCTGCACCCCGGAAATCCGGGGTGTTTTCGCTTAAAACGCTCAAATGTTAATCGATAGGTTCTATATTCGAGTCCTATACCATGAATAGCACATGGTATTTCGCAAAAATCGCTCAAGTCGAGGAGCTTCTTGCTGCACCCCGGAAATCCGGGGTGTTTTCGTTTAAAGCGACTCACCGTTAATCACCAGGTTTTAGGTTCGAGTCCTATACCATGGACAGCACATGGTATTTCGCAGAATTCGCTCAAGTCGCGAATCTATGACGCCAAATAGACCCGGAGTGGTTTTATTCTCCATACTCCCTATTAAATAAAAAATGGACGCTATTTATGCGTCCATTTTGAGATTATATCTAAGTAATTATTCCGAAGATTTTTCCGCAGGTTTATCTGTGATCGTCTTGGCAGGTTCCGGCTTCTTCTCTGCTTCAGACGACTTGGCGGCTGACCGTTCTGCAATGCCCGATGGTGAGCGGTGGTCGGTGGAATAAAACCCCGACCCCTTAAAAACAATCCCTACCGGAGTATATACCTTGCGTAAGGTTTTTTTATTGCATTCCGGGCAGCGTGTGAGAACTGGGTCATCGTAACCCTGCAGTCGTTCGAAACGGATGCCGCAATTTTCACAGCGGTAGGTATAAACTGGCATTTTTTCCTCGTAACCTCTACCCTAATTCAATCGGACATTATAGCGCGTCCTGTGATTGGTGACAAGAGACCGCGACCCCGCTTCTAACAAAACTCTAACATGCGAGGGTTTTATCGGTATTTTGGTTACGGTGTAGGTGAAGGAGTAACCGTTTCTTCAGGGATGGGTCCTGGGGTGCCAGGTTCTGTGGGCGTGGTTGGATTGATAATATTCACGCGCTCCTGGGCATAGGTACGCCAATACTCCGGCACCTGGCTGGGAGGCAAGGCAAGCAGAAGCTCAAAGTCCTTCAATGCCCTGGTGGTATTGCCTGCCTGGTCGTAGACTTTCCCCCGGTTGTAATAAACCTCAGCCAGCTGCCGATCGGTTGTGGCTATGAGCTCTGCGCCGTCAAATTGCTGCTCAGCCTGATTCAATCGGTCATCAGCCCATAATGCCTTTCCCAGGGCGATATTGTAGGCAAAATTCTCCATCGAAAATTTAACCGCGTTGACCAGGTCGTTAACTGCCGTTCTCGCGTCACCCTGGTCGAGGTGGATCAGGCCTCGGTAATACCAGCTGGGTGCATTCTCCTCGTCCGCTGCAATTCCCAGGTCACTGGCTGCGAGAGCATCTGCAAAATTGCCTAGCTGAAATTCTGCTTGAGCTTTGATCGCCCATCCATCCGCATCATTGGTGGCATAGGTAAGGTAAGTATCAATATAGGTCAATGTATCCTTGGAATTATTCTGCGCCAGGTATACCTTGGCCAGCGTCAAATAGGCTGGCAGTGAGGTTTTATCCAGGTCATAGCCTATTTGTGCGTACTGCATCGCTGAAGTAGGATCATTGAGCTCCAGGTATGCCTGGGCGAGTAAAACATACACCATTGGGTTGCTCCCCACCAGCTTATCGACTGCTGCCAGATCTTCAATCGCTCCGTTTGGGTTGTTATGTTTGATCCTGATCCTGGCGCGGTTCAGGTAAGCGTCCACAAAATTGGGGTCATACTCGATCGCATAATTGAGCTCGCCCTCAATATCAGCCTCGGGGTTGATTTTCTCATACGCCAGGGCGCGTCCGAGATACGCCGGCGCAAATCTCGGGTTTATTTTGATCGCCTTTTCATATTGGATCACCGCATCCTGGTATTTCTCCTGCATGCGGTATGCTTCGGCGATGTAAAACAGGATGTCTGGCGAGTTGGGATCAGCTGCATCCGCTTGCCGCATAAACTCCAGCATGGACGTCCAATCCGATTTCTCTAATGCACTGATGCCAGCTTTATATGCTTCCGTTCTGGGGTGTGGTGTATTGACGTACAGCGGCTCAGGAGTATAAGTCTTCGGCATGAATAAGTACAGCGGTGTGGCACCAATAAATGTAGGCGTGGGAGAACGCACGACCAACGTTCGTGTTGCCGTCGGTGAGAGCGTCGGTTCGGGGGTGCGGGTCGGAAAGGGAGATACTTTAATGATTTCGACCACTTGCTGCGGTTGCGGACGAGGTCTAATCAGGCTGGTGACGATCAGACCGACGATGATGAACCCTGCCACAAGGATCGTTCCAAAACGGATGATGCGATTATCCCACGCCTGGCGAACGATGGATTTCGGCGGTTCCGCAACATTCTCCAGCTCTTTTTCCCAATTGCGCCGGATTGGTGGCACCGGAGTAACGTCTTTCCCCGCTTCCCTGGCACCCAAAATCACCAGCCCGCGCTTCGCCGCTTCGTTATCCGGATCAGCTCGCAAGGCCGATTCAAGGCAATAGACCCGCTCCTGGGTTGTATCAACCAGCGTGCTCATCCACAGCCAATATTCAGCTTTGGATGAATCAGAGCGTAGCAGGCGTGTGAATAAATCACGTGCCCGGGCGGTTTGCCCCTGGTCGATAGCTTCCAGGGCGGCTTTGTACATCTTTTCTTGAGCCATTGGCTATTCAGATAAAGTTTAGCACAGCATGGCGCTGACGGCAAGTTTAGCAGCTATTTGATTCGGCAATGATACAAATCGCCACAGATAAACACCGATAAACACTGATGAATCCCTAATTACCTAATCCCAAATTACCTAATCCCTGGTTCCTATCCCGTATAGCGTATAATCAGGGTCTATGCTCCAAAAGACAGCCATTATTCTTATAGGCCTGGTGATGTTTTTAACCGGCTGCTCCCAGGTTACGGTTCAAGCCACCCCCACTATCGCTCCAACGGGCATGCTTACCCCCTACCTCACACTAACCCCCAGCCCTCAGCTACCTACTGCCACCATCCAGGTGACAATCCCGGTCACTCCAGCTCCAACCCCTACTCCATTCCTTTATACAGTGAAGAATGATGACACCATGCTGGGAATTGCGATCCAATTTGGGATCAAGCTGGAGGATTTGCAGGCTGCCAACCCAACGGTCGACCCTCATTTCATGGGAAAAGGATTCCAGCTGGTCATCCCGATCACCAGTGAAATCCCGGCGGTCGTACCAACTCCCACCGCAGTGCCTGTCCGCATGGGGGAGCCACACTGTTACCCGGCTGGTGATGGCGGCGCGTGGTGCGTCGTCGCCACCAAAAATGATCAGCCAGCCAGCCTGGAGAACCTGTCTGCCTGGATTGGGTTGTATAACGACAATAATGAGAATATCGCCAGCCAGGTGGCTTATGCCCCGTTGAATATACTCAGGTCAGGAAGCACCATCCCCTTGATGGTTTACTTTGCTCCACCCCTCCCGGCTGAATTCCGACCTCAAGTTGAGCTATTAAGCGCCTTGACCGTTGCGGCTGACGACCCGCGTTATATCGATTCACAGGTACAACTCGATCAGGTAGAAATCACGGCGGATGGATCAGGAGCAGCTGTTCGGGGTCAGGTGCTACTTCCGGAAAATGCTCCTGCCCTTTCACAGCTGTGGTTATTGGCAGTGGCTTACGATGCCGAAGGCAATATCGTTGGGGAACGCAAGTGGAAATCGGCTGGGGAGACCGAATTTGACTTTACGGTTTACAGCCTTTCTGGCGCGATTGACCACGTGGAAGTTCTGAGTGAAGCCCGGCCATAAATATTTATATTGAAAGTTCAAAGGACAACTAATCGGCCAGCCGATAATGTCTCCGCTTGCTGTATATTTTTTGCTCTTTATATCAAATTGCTAAATCAGCGGAACGGGGATGAATACGAAGATGAACAGCAGGACACCAAAAATAGCCAGTGCCCGCCGTTTTGGGTCAAGCGGTGTGATCTGATCGAGCGGTTCAGCATGCATTCGGCCGAGTAGGAAAATCAAGGCTGCCCATAACCACCACCCATTCCAGACGAAGCCCAGCAGGACCAGCGCAACTAGTATAAAAGGCAACAGCTTGGTAGTGCGTTTTCCAAGCAGCACATACATGATATGACCACCATCAAGTTGTCCGGCGGGGATTAGATTGAGCGATGTCACGAGTAAACCTGCCCAACCCGCCCAGGCGATTGGACTGATACTTATATCCCAACCTCCCGCTGGTGAAGGGCCACCGGTGAAGAAGTATCGGATCCAATAGAGAATTGGACTGATACCGGCGTATGTTTCTGGTCGAGGCAGGAGCTGACCTTTTACGATAAACTTCAGCAGTAAATACAGGAGAGAATTACCTTCAAAGATCTGGCCAACCGGTAATTGCTGGGGAAGCCTGATGACCGGTGAGAGATAAATTCCAAGCAGCAGGACGGGAATCGCAACGATCAATCCTGCCAGGGGTCCGGCAATACCGATATCCAACAGAATTCGCCTGTTCCTGGGTGGCTCCTTGAGCTGGATAAACGCACCCATCGTTCCAAAATAACTCAGCGGGAAGGGGATAAAGAAAGGTAGTGTGACAGCTGTTTTATGGTAACGACCAGCAAGGTAGTGACCAAATTCATGGCACACCAGGATGGCCATTAAAGAAATCGCGAATGGGAGACCTCCCACCATGAATTGAAACCAGCCTGTAATATTTGACGGTATATTGCTGTTTGAAAAGAAGTATGCCCCGGCAAATGTGACGCTGATCACGGTCAGGAAGAAAAATAAGATGTTCCCCCAAATTTTGGTTGGCTTGGGTTGGATAATCCCTTTGATCAGCCGGATTACCTGCTGGTTCTCTTCGATTCGAAATAATGGGGTCACATAGTGATCATGTAAGGCATGCGCCAGCTGATCATACGCTGCTGCTGAATCCTGGCTGTAGAGCGAACCTCGATAGCGCACCAGGTATCCTGCTTTATCATCCCCCCAGGTAGTATCGTCGATGCGAAAATATTGTGAGATGATCGATGTTAAAACATCATTTTGTACAGGTTGAATAGTTTGAACAGATTCAAGCATTTTTCCCAATCCTTATTACCGATAAGAAATACAGGCGGGAGTGGATGGGGGTCGAACCCACCGCGGCCCGCAACGCGACCCGCCACCGGTTTTGAAGACCGGGGAGCCCACCGGAACTCAACCACTCCCAACGGCTAAGGATACCCCAGGCAGGATGATTTTGCAAGTAAAGAACGTTAAGATTTGTTTATCAGGGGATCAATAAATAAAGCACTAAAACCCCCATATATTCTGAGGCAGCCATTCGAAAAGTATTTCCCGGTAGAACCGTCTGGCTAAACAAGAGCATTGCACCATGAAATTCAATTTACTATTATTTCTTTTCCAGCTTATTCAAAACTCAATTGTAATTACTCAGTACCTTGAGAAGTTCTCTTTGGATGAAATAAGGATTCTGTCATTGCGGAATCCACGTTCTATTCGGGGAAGACCAGCGTTCCAGCGTACTTTGCTGGCTGGTCGTGGCAATCTTCCTGATTCTAGATAGATCAACAGACTTTCTATCCACAATTGACTTGTTATGTCTTTGGAAGATTGCTTCTTCGTATAAACCACTCATCGCAATGACAATAAAGCCCAACGGTCAATCAGGAAAATATCCATGCTCATTCTCTATATACCAGACCGGACGTTCCCTACAACATGAGCAGTTTCGATTTTATACATTCACAAGGAACGACTTAAACAGTAAAAACAAGAGTGAAGGGTGAGTAATTACCCTCAATCAGCGAAACTTATTTCCACCTTATCTCCCCGTTGGGCCTTGAGTACCTCGGCCGCGCTTCCATTGACCACTGAAATAGCCAATGACCCACTGCTATCCAACAGGGCAATCAGCGATCCCGCAGGTCGTTCCCCATAGGTCGAAACCAATCCCAAGATCCGCTGATGGTTTATTTTGAGAACCACATTCTTCGGGTCGTTAATGTGGCTGATGTTTATATTAGTGGACAGGTTTCCAAAATGATCGGTGTGTATCACCTCACCCAGCCAGCCGGTCGGAAGAGGCTTCGGTTTGGCAAGCTCAAGCCTGACGGGATTTTCGATCGCTGTCCCAAGCTCGGCTAACGGAATACCCTTTGCGAGGTAGGCTGCCACGGGTGCAAAAATATCCCGCCCGTGAAACACGTTCGATACTTCCGCAAGCCAAAATCGTGGTTTATCGAGGTAAATGAAATGTACAGGTTGGTGATCAGCTTCAGCCTTTTCTGCCACCAGGCTAAACAAACCGTTATCCGGTCCGACGAAAAATGAGGCACCAATCTGAGCAGCAATTCCCCGGCGGGAGGTGCCCACTCCAGGATCAACCACCGCCAAATGGATTGTTCCATCAGGGTAATACGGCGTACTGCGCCACAAGAGAATTGCTCCTTCCAGGATATCCTGTGGGGCAATCTCGTGGCTTAAATCAGCAATTTGCGCTTCTGGGGCGATCTTCCATATGACGCCCTTCATCACCCCTGGATATCCATCTCTAACTCCGAAATCAGTTAATAAGGTAATCACTGTCATATTTTTACTTTACGATGAATACTGTGCCCACCATCCCCGCGCCAGAATGGACGGATAAGCCAGGCGTTACCTCCACCAGGGGTATTTCCACCGGGCAGTGCATCCGGCTGCGGATTTCCGCCGTAAAATGCTGCGCCATCTCGGGTGCATTTACATGCAATACGCACATTTTTTCAATCTGCTTATCCCCTGTTTTTATCGCTGCTAGTTCGATGACCCTCTCCCAGGCTTTTTTCTGGGTGCGAACGCGTTCCAATAAGTCTAGTTTTCCATCAAGTATGGTGAGGATGGGCTTGACGTTCAGCATATTGCCCATGCTGGCAGCTAGATTGCTGACTCGCCCACCCATCGCCAGGTATTTCAGGGTGGACAAGGCGGCGAATAAATTGATGCGTGGCTGAATCTCATCAATGATCGCCGTTATATCCTTGATCGATGCCCCCTGGGAGGCAGCTTCTGCTGCCGCCAATGCGAGGTATCCCTGGGCCATCGAGAGTGTACGCGTGTCGATGATCAGAATCTCCCGGTCGGGAAATGATTCGCGCGCCGTAACTGCCGCATTGTAGGTGGCACTGACTTCTTTACTCACGCACAGGCAAACTATCTTTTCAGCACCCGCGTCGAAGGCGGTTTTATAGGCAGTGATAAATTTACCCGGTGAAGGTGCCGCGGTAGTCGGCAGCTTGCCTTCCTTATCAATCCGCCGGAATGTATCGGCATCATTGATCGCGTATACAGCCTCGTAACTTTCCTCGCCAAAATTTATCGTCACAGGAATCTGGTACAGGTTATAACTGGCAGCCAGCGCAAACGGAATACTTGAGTCAGTATCGGTAATAACGGCAATTTCTTGCATATAAGCACCTCTTGGATTATTCTACCTTATTCCATTAACCCCCATTCTTCCAATAGGGTGTGATAAAATTGCGTGCAATTGCTTGGGGGAGATGGTTCCTAAATTCTAGATGAAGCCTTGGGTCGGAGGATGTATGGATAACAACCAATTATTGGCACGGGTCAAGGAAGACGAGGTAAAGTTTATCTCACTGCAATTCACCGATGTCACTGGAACAGTGAAAAGTGTGGACATTCCCATCAGGCGCCTTCAAAGCGCCTTGGATGATGGTGTCTGGTTTGACGGCTCTTCGGTGGAGGGGTTCGCCCGCATCCAGGAAAGTGACATGCGTTTGGTCCCTGATTGTGATACCTATGCCGTGCTCCCGTGGACGCTTCCCGAGCTGCGTCGGGCGCGTATCTTCTGTGAGATTTACCAGCCAGATGGAAAGCCTTTCCCCGGTGATCCCCGCGGCATCCTAAAAAGTTTAATAAGCAAGGTAACCGAGCGAGGCTGGAAATTTAACGTTGGTCCGGAGCCTGAGTTTTTCCTCTTCAGGGGTGGTAATGGTCACGAAAGTATTCATCCAGTTCCCCATGATGTGGGAGGCTATTTCGATTTCTCGGCGAATGATGATGCCGTCAGGGTGCGCACCGAGCTCATGGATGCGCTCGATGGGATGGGTTTGGAAGTCGAAACCGGTCACCATGAGGTCGCCCTGGGTCAGCATGAAATTGATTTCCGTTTTGATGATGCTTTACGCACCGCTGATAACGTCTTGACCCTCAAGTACACCGTTAAGGCAATTGCGGCCCAGCATGGTTTGATCGCTTCGTTCATGCCCAAACCGATCTTCGGTATCAATGGTTCTGGCATGCATGTACATCAGTCATTATTTGATCTGCAGGGGAATAACCTGTTTTCAGACCCAAAAGATGATTTCCACTTGTCTCCCGTTGCTTATCACTTTATTGCCGGCCAGTTAGCTCACGCCCGAGCGTTGGCTGCCATTGTTGCCCCGACGGTGAATTCATATAAAAGGCTTGTACCGGGTTATGAAGCTCCTGTATACATCGGCTGGGCACAGATCAACCGGTCAGCCCTCATCCGCATCCCCAGGTGGTCGGAGGGCAGGGATAAATCCACCAGGGCGGAACTGCGCTTCCCCGACCCATCATCAAACCCTTACCTGGCATTCACCACCATGTTGGCGGCGGCTTTGGATGGGATCGACCGCAGCCTGGCATGCCCCAAGCCTTTAAACCAAGTTAACGTGTATGAGCTGACTGATGAAGAACGGAGAAGCTTGGGAGTTACCGCTTTGCCGGGCTCGCTGGGAGAAGCGCTGCACGAGTTGGAAGCGGACGAAGTCATCAGGGGCAGCCTCGGTGCAACCCTCTATGAGGCATTCGTCAGGGCGAAATGGGAGGAAATTGAGGAATACCAGATGAAGGTTACCGATTGGGAAGTGGAGCGCTACCTGGAACAGGCGTAGATTATATCTGTTGTCTTGTCATATTGGGAGGCAGTCGCATAAGTCTACCTTCGGTTTTGCAAGCCTATTACCGTAGAGGCGCAGGGGAGGATTTCCGCTCATAACCTTCAAATTCAACCCCTGCGCCACTACTTTTTAGAAAGCCCCTTTTTGCATTAAATCTGAAACGGAGTGAAGTTGGTGTCCATGTCGTAATAATCTTGGTGTTCCACGCGTTTTAATGTATTGACCACCAGGTAGGTAATAGGGGTCATGAGTGCTTCAACGGAACATTTAAATAAATAGTTGGTCATCACAAGGCTAACAAATAAACTCCAATGGAACACTTTAAATATGGACGCCACCAGCACGAACACCAGCGTATCTACCATCTCTCCCACCAGCGTGCTGCCAATCGTTCGCGTCCACAACCAGCGACCCCTGGTTAAGATTTTCATCTTAGCCAGCACGAAGGAGTTGGAAAATTCACCCGTCCAGTACCCAAGTAAGCTCGCAAGCACAATCCCACCGCCGCTAATCCCCCCCAGGATGGCATTGTACGCTTCCTGACCGGCGTAAACCTGCCAGGTGGCTTCCCCAGGTAGCTGACCAACGATCCAGAACACCAGTGAGCTCAGTCCCAGGCAGAAAAAACCGATCCAGATGACCCGTCTTGACTGTTTATACCCATACACTTCGGTGAGGATGTCACCAAAGATATAGCTGACCGGAAAGAGCAGTGTGCCTGCATCAAATGCCATGCGCACGCCTAAAATACTGAAGCCCCAATCGACGATCTTGGCTGAGGAAGCTATGTTGCTCACCACCAAAACGGTGACAAATAACGCTGTGATCAGGTCCAGGTAGCGATAGCGGGAGCGCTGGTTATTATCGACTGGCATAGTCGATGTGCTCATCATTAACCTGGCTCTGCCGCTTCGTGAGTTTCATCATGGCTCACGAACATCCTGCAGAAAGCGCACAGCCCCGGTGCGGAGGTAGGTTGACCACACTGGTCGCATTTATGCACCCTATCGGCGCGTTCATCGGCAGTCACTGAAAATAATCCATTTTGTTTGGCTTGTAGGAAGGATAAATAAAAACTGAGCTTTGCTCCTGGTCGGCCAGCTTCAAGCTTGTTCAATAACTCCTTATGATAAATGGATGTGGACCCCTCTGCATAAGGACATTCGTCCTCGATATATGGAATGGGTCGCAGGTAGGCGTATGCTGCCATTTCACGCTCATACATTCGGCACAGTGGCTTCACCTTCCGTACCAGGCCTGGTCGGTCCGCCTCCAAAACGGGTCCCTGTCGCACCAGGTAGGACCCGACCCAGCTAAGGGTATTTCCGAATAGGATCGCAGCTTCATCATCCAGGTTGTGACCGGTTAACAGCACATCATACTGACCCTCCTGCGCCAGCTGGTTCATGATGTGGCGTTTGGTCAGACCACACACAGAGCAAGGTTTATACCTTCCCCGGTGTGTGCGCAGAGCCAATTCCGGGACAGATGCACCATAATTCGCTTTGACATCTTTAACGTGCAGAAGTAGGTCGTGTTCCTGGGCAAATGAACGTGCATAGGTTAGCGAATTTTCCGAATAGTCCACACCGCCATCGATACCCAATCCGATGTAGAGACCATCAGCAGCATACCCCAACCGGGTGAGGATATCCCATAATGATAAGGAGTTTTTCCCACCGGAAATGGCGACAAGCAGGCGCTCGTGGCGGGTGAACATGTGATATTTTTTAATGGCGTGCTCCACCTGTCCAGGCACCCATTCTAAAAAGTGCACGCTACATAAAGCCAGTTTATGCTGGCGCATATTGATTACGGCTTTTTCACTACATTTACGGCAGCGCATGAATTACCTCCACGCCGCGTACCGTGATATGAGTGTGATCATTTGGATTTGGAAAGATTTGTGTCATCCTTGAGATTGTAAATCAGGTGCAGGATTAATAACAGGAGGAATTCTCGCCATGCGTTAAACCATGCGACGAAAGAATGAATTGGCTGACTTTAATGCTTTTTTTCGGGGTAGCAGCCATCGCCAATCTTACAGTATGGAAATCTTCCACTCGATATTGTTATTCAATTAATTCACTATCGTTATTGTAATTGAGTCCATATCTCAATTCTCCTCCCCCAAAAACAAGTTTTTGGGGGAGGAGGGAGGGGGTATCCCGTTTTTTATGCGTCTCTATAATATGACTTCTCACCTCACATTTTGATTTTACACATGATTATTTTCAATTGTTGATAAATTACCAGGGGAACCGCTATCGCTGTGATTATCCATAGTTCCTGCTATAATTTAATCGATTAATGTACAGCGAGCATCATGGTCAACACAGGAGGTATCCAATGTTAAAGTCGGGTTTAATTTTCGGTGCGATATCTTTAATTTTTATCTTGGGAACTGCAATCGTCATTGCACCTTTTTGCGCACCCTGCCTGGGTTTGGTCTTGGGGTTAGCCGCAGGATATATGGCTGGTGTCTTTGACAAACCGGTTAATTCAGGCGAGAGTATTCAAAAAGGTGGGTTCGCTGGGGCTATCGCCGGGGCGATTGGCTTCGTAGGTGGTCTTGGAGCAGCTGTGATCAACGGGTTGCTGCTCAACCCAGCCAACGTGGCCTCGTATTCAAAGTTACTCGGGCTTCCCAATTTAGGGGTAAGCCAGGCACAAATTTGGGCTTCCCAGCTTGGTTTTGGCGTCTGTATCGGTTTATTCGACATTTTATGGATGGCGATATTGGGCGTTGCTGGTGGTGCATTGTGGTATCAGATCAGGGGCAAGAATCACGCTACTACCATCCTGCCTCCCCAACAGCCGGCATAACCTGGTAGGTTATACTCTAACTCTGCCCAATCATCCCGTGCCGAACTGGCGGTCGCCTGCATCACCGAGTCCCGGCAGGATGTAGCCACGCTGGTTCAAGGTTTCATCGATGCCGGCGATATGGATGGGCACATCCGGGTGGAGGCTTTGCAGATTTTCAATCCCTTGGGGGGCAGCCAGGATACCGATAAATTTCATCTTCCGGATGCCCCAGCTCTTCAGGATATCAACTGTTGCCACCGCTGACCCACCCGTGGCTAGCATCGGGTCAAGGATCAGGCATACCGACACATCCGCCTCCGCCGGCACTTTTTTATAATACTCAACCGGCTTAAGTGTGTGTTCGTCCCTGAAAAGACCAATATGCCACACCTCGCAGTTGGGCATCAGGTGCCACACTCCCTCCACCATGCCTAATCCAGCTCGCAGGATGGGCACCAGGCAGATCTTCTCCGATAGCACTTTACCCGTTGTTCCCGCCAGGGGGGTATCGATATTAACCTGGTAAAGTATCAGGTCCGTGGTCGCTTCATAAGTGAGCAGCGTAGCAATTTCCCGGATGAGTTCGCGGAACTTCTTGGGCTCGGTGTTTTTATCACGCAGCTTTGACAGCTTGTGCGCCACAAGTGGGTGTATCGAGGGGAATACATTGGGCATGGGCTTCGCTCCATATCGAGGATGAAGGAATTATAGTACGTAATCTGTTTCGGTTATAATCACCTTTATGGATGACAAGCCTACCCGCCTGGTAAACCCTGAACCTCAAAAAGATGACCGCCTTGACCTGGCTTTGCGACCCCGCACGCTGAACGATTTAATCGGTCAGGAAAGGGTGAAGGAGAACCTGGCCATCTTAATCGCTGCTGCCAGGCAGCGGGGTGACCCGCTCGACCACGTGTTATTTTATGGTCCGCCCGGCTTAGGGAAGACAACCCTGGCCCATGTGCTCGCCAATGAGATGAACGTCAGCATCAAGGTCACCTCAGGACCAGCCATCGAGAGAGCCGGGGACCTGGCGGCCATTCTGACCAACTTGAGGGCGGGGGATATATTATTCATTGATGAAGTCCACCGCCTGGGCAGGGTAGTGGAAGAAGTGCTTTACCCGGCTATGGAAGATTACGCCCTCGATATCGTGATCGGCAAAGGTCCGTCGGCACGCTCGATCCGCCTTAAGTTGCCGCATTTCACCGTGATCGGTGCTACCACGCGCCTGGCGTTGCTCACTGCACCGCTGCGCTCACGCTTTGGGGCTGTCTATCACCTTGATTTCTACGAGATCGAAGCTATGCGCCACATCGTTATTCGCGCTTGTAATACGTTGAATGTACCTGCTGATGACGAAGGTGTGGATGAGATTGCCCAGCGCGGCAGGGGCACTCCACGCGTGGCATTGCGCCTGCTGAGGAGGGTGCGTGATTTCGCCCAGGTGCGCGCCGATGGGAAGATCAGCCGGAAGATCGCCCGAGATGCTCTAAATTTACTCAATGTTGACTTGATGGGTCTGGACGAGTTGGACCGCAGAGTGCTCATCACCGTGATTGAAAAGTACCGCGGGGGTCCGGTCGGACTGAGCACCATCGCCGCTTCGATCAGCGAAGAGCCGGACACCATCATGGATGTCGTTGAGCCTTACTTATTGCAGCTGGGGTATCTGGAACGCACCTCGCATGGCAGGGTAGCCACTGCATTGGCATATGAACACCTTGGGATCGCCCAACCGCAAGAAGGTCAGCAAACACTTTTTTGAGTAATACATTCTTAATCGGATCAACGGTCAAGATCACACATGGTTCCGTCACTTGGCAGGATATTTCTGATCATCGGGGTTATTTTCTTGGTCATGGCTGCCATATTCTTCCTGGCCACCCGGCTCAACATCCCCTTGGGGAAATTACCCGGTGACCTGGTCATCCAGGGTAAGAACCTCACCTGTATCATTCCTCTGGCTACATCGATCGTGCTTTCAATCGTGTTGAGTATCCTCCTCACCCTTTTCTCCCGGTTTGTCGGGCGAAAATAAGAGTAGTTTTCCCTTGCGCACCGCTGATTTTGATTACGATTTGCCTGAGCATTATATTGCCCAGTCTCCGCTCGACCAACGCGACTTATCAAAATTAATGGTGCTCGACCGGTACAGTGGGGATATCCATCACTCGGTTTTTAAAGATATCGGTGACCATCTTCATGCCGGGGATATCCTGGTTGTCAATGAAACCCGCGTGATACCCGGGCGTCTATACGCCCGCAAGCTCCCCAGTGGGGGCAGGGTAGAAATCCTGCTGCTTCGTAAGCTGGATGAGCTCACCTGGGAGGCTATCGTGGGCGGGAAAGGACTGGTTGAAGGAAAGCAGTTGCAAATTGAAGCACTTACCCAGGAATTTCAGCCTCCTATGGCTATTATTGAAGCGGTTCTGGATGGATCTGAGCGTGTAATCCACTTCGATGCACCCCTCGAACAGCTCTTTCCCAACATCGGGCATATTCCCCTGCCGCCATACATCCATACTCGCCTGGATGACCCCGAACGCTACCAGACCGTTTATGCCCGGACCTCCGGTTCAGCCGCTGCTCCTACTGCAGGTCTCCATTTCACTCCCGAATTGATCGAGAAGTTGACCTCCCTGGGCGTCGAGTTCACCAGCGTCACCTTGCACGTTGGTTTGGATACGTTTGCTCCAGTCACCGAAGCCAACCCGCAGGAGCATAAGATCCACAGCGAGTGGTGCAGATTATCCCTGGAAAGTGTAGAAAAGATAACGCATGCAAAATCGGTTGGCGGTAGAGTTATCGCCGTAGGAACAACCAGCGTACGCACCTTGGAATCTGCTGGGCGGAATGGTGTCATACAGGAATATGAAGGACCAACCAGCCTGTTTATCCTGCCAGGCTATCAGTTTCAAGTGATCGACGCCATGATCACTAATTTTCACCTGCCTCGCTCCACCTTAATCATGCTGGTGAGCGCATTTGCTGGTCGTGAGCATATTTTACGTGCTTATGATATTGCTAAGCAGGCTGATTACCGTTTTTACTCCTTCGGAGACGCGATGTTGATTATTTAAATCTTATCAAGGACTATATGGCATAAACTCTCATATGTATGAGAACCTACAGGATAGATATGGATATTGACAGCCTGAATACCACAATCATCAGCTGCCGCAAATGCCCGCGTTTGGTGGAATACCGGGAAAGTGTGGCGTATAAGAAAAAGAAAGCCTATCAAAGTTGGGATTACTGGGGTAAACCTGTACCCGCGTTCGGAGATATTAATGGGAGGGTATTGGTGGTCGGGCTTGCACCCGGGCCTCACGGCTCGAACCGCACCGGCAGGATGTTTACCGGCGATGCCTCTGGCGATTTTCCTATTCTCCGCTCTGCATCGCGCGGGGTTTGCTAATCGGGCAAAAAGCTACTCCAGAGACGATGGATTGGTGTTGAAAGACATGCTCATTACGGCCGTTTGCAGGTGCGTCCCGCCCGATAATAAACCCAGTCCGTTCGAAATCAATAATTGCCTGCCTTATCTTGAGCAGGAAATTTCCCTGATGAACAACCTGCAGGGTTATATCGCTCTGGGGCGGTTGGCATTCGATAACCTATTAAGGATATATCGCGCTAGGGGTCATATAATTCCTCGCTTTGTTTTTCAACACGCAGGTGAGTACCAGCTGGGCGATGATCTTCCCTGGTTGGTCGCCTCCTACCATCCAAGTCAGCAGAACACCCAGACCGGGCGTCTGACCGTCTCCATGTTCGATCAGGTATGGCAAAAGGTGAATTCACGTTTGAGATAACCATCGTAAGCTGTCTTGAACACGGGTACCATGCTGAGAATCTAGCCGGGATTATAATGGGTGAAGTAAAAGGGAGAAAAAGGCCATGCGCATGGTAGATATCATTATCAATAAGCGGGATCATTGCGAGTTATCCAGGGAAGAAATTGAATTCTTTATAAAGGGGTACACAATCGGTGAAATTCCGGATTACCAGGCATCTGCTTTGTTGATGGCTATCATTTTGAATGGGATGAGCTCACGGGAGACAACCGACCTGACCCTTGCGATGGCCCATTCGGGTGAGGTGCTTGACCTGACGAATGTGGTGCTAATCGCTGTGGACAAGCACTCCACTGGCGGCGTGGGCGATAAAACCAGCCTGGTGGTGGCTCCAACGGTCGCTGCCTGCGGCCTGCCGGTGGGGAAAATGTCCGGTAGGGGCCTTGGTTTCAGCGGTGGGACATTAGACAAGCTCGAATCAATCCCAGGCTTCCGTTGTGACCTTTCCACTGAAGAGTTCATCCGGCAGCTGAAGCATCTCGGTATCGTACTGACAGGGCAGAGCGCTGACCTTGCACCCGCTGATGGAAAGTTATATGCATTAAGGGATGTCACTGGCACGGTGCAGTCCATCCCGCTGATTGCCTCCTCGATCATGAGCAAGAAGATTGCCGCCGGTGCTCAAGCCATCTTGTTGGACGTAAAGGTTGGTTTGGGAGCTTTCATGGCCAATTTGGATGAGGCTCGAAAATTGGCCGAGCTGATGGTAGAAATCGGAACATTGGTGGGGCGAAAGACGGTGGCGATTTTATCAGACATGAACCAACCGCTTGGGAAAGGCGATCGGCAACGCATTGGAGCTTCAGGAAGCCCTGGATACATTACGCGGCCATGGACCGCAGGATTTCCTCGAGCATTGCCTGCTGACAAGTGGATATATGCTTGCGCTGGGAGGAGTTACTCCGGATGAAATTCAAGGAACGAAAATGGCCCAGAAAGCACTCGAATCTGGAAAATCATTGGCCATTTTCCGTAAATTAGTCGAGGCGCAGGGTGGGGATGTTCGCTACGTCGATGACCCCGGTTTATTCCCGCTGGCTTCATGCATCGTTGATGTAAATTCACCCAGAAGTGGATATCTGTCTGAAGTCAATGCGCGCGATGCTGGAGAAACCGCGGTGCTGTTGGGTGGCGGTAGGGAACACAAGGGTGACCAGATCGACCATTCAGTCGGTGTTGTGGTGCAGCATAAAGTAGGGGATTACGTTAACGATGGAGATTTATTATTCACCATCCATGCCAATGATGACACCCGGCTGGCAATGGCGAGGCAGAAGATGCTCAAGGCACATCGGTGGAGTGATCAACCGGTGGACCCGCTGCCGTTGTTCTACGGGACAATCCGCTGATCCGCCGATTAATCGACGATTTCTCCAATGTGAAGTACTCGAAGATATTTATCTGGTTGGTGACGATATTCTTCAAGAGGCAGATTTCCCTGGGTGATGTCGAGCAGCGTCTGGTTCAGCCACTGGTTCACCGGGGTAGGGATTCCCGCTCGCTGACCAAAGCGTACCACCGCCCCGTTGAGATAGTCTACTTCGCTGTTTCCCCGTCCTGAGTGCAAGTCAATATGGAAGGAAGGCATTTTTTGACCTCGACCCTTGCCGGCGATGCGTGAGATGAACGGTTGCGAAAGGTTGGGGCTCAGGTGGCTCACCGCCCAGGAGAATAGGCGCACCGGCACACCCGGCAGGTCAATGATTGGGATGTGCATGGCGCGCATGACCACTATGGCTTCCCGCAGCTCGGCTATCTCCACCTGGTACAAGCCTGGGTGGCTTAGGATTTCAGATGGGGTCATATCCAGAATGGCCGAGGATGCATTCGCCAGCAGGTTGGTCAGCATTTTTGACCACTTCATGCCAGATGCTGAGCTGAACAGGTGGGCATTAAGTTTCGCCTCCGATAGAGCCTGAACAACCTGGGATGATAGCGGGTGTGTATTGGCAACCCCCATCCCTCGCAATCGCTCCAGCACGATATCCCCGCCGCCACGCCGCCCAACTGCGCTCGTCACCGTCCCTGCGATGACATTCGCTTCACCCAGCACTGCATGAAGTGCCAGCTCATTCTCCACGCCGTTCTGCAAGCATAAGATGGGAGGGATGGCGTTGGCGGATGGACGGATGGAATCGAGCACCGCCTGGGTATCATATGATTTTAAGGCGAAGATACCAACATCAAATGATGAAGTGGAGAGGGCAGCTGGGAGGGAAGAAAATATCTCCGGATGCAGGATGCGGTAATCCTGCCCACGGATTGAAAGGATCAGCCCATGGTCGTAAAGTGTCGAGGCGGTCTCAGGCTGTTCGATGAAAATGACCTTGTGACCGTGCAGCAGCAGGCTGCCGCCGATATAAGTGCCAATAGCGCCTGCACCGAACACAAGCCAGCTCAATCGTGCTGCCAAGAATCATCTCCGTGGGTAGCTGTATTGGGCACCTGGCTGTTCAAGCTGAGCACTGCCCATTGGCGCGAAGCAGAATTATAACGGAATTGCGCATAGCCAGTATTAGCAAAGTGAAAAATGGGACTGTTGTAGTGACCTTGGGGTGTGATCCCCATGATCATATACACAGCCTTATTCAAGATCCCTCCGTGCGAGACCACCACGTAGGAACCCGCTGGTTGCCGGATGATTTTTTGCACCGCCTGGCATGCCCGCGTGTAGACATCTATCTGGCTCTCTCCGTTACCGCCAATTGGGAAGTATGGATGGAAGAAATCTTCTGTGGGTTCCATTTGATCAATTTCATCCAATCTTGAACCTTGCAGCCTGCCAAAATCCCGCTCCTTCCACGCCTGGTCATACTCAATCGGGGTGCCTAAATAATTGGAGATGATCTCAGCGGTTTGGGTTGCTCGCAGCAGGGGACTGCTTACAATCAGGTCAAATTTAACCGGGATCGATTTCCAATAGGCCGCTAACATCCGTGCCTGTTCCACACCCAATGATGTGAGCGGGTAATCCGCTTGTCCTTGCAGCAATCCCGATGAGTTGCCCTCCGATTCACCGTGGCGAAGCAACGTGATAAAGTGCATTGATCACCCCTCGTCAGATTTTACGTGCAGGTGATCATTAACCCCCAGGATGTACCAGCGGTGAGAAGCGGGATTGTAGCTGACGGTTGCGAAAGCGGCGTTATTAAACCGGAAACGTGGTCCATGAAAGTTAGGTTGTGGGGTGATACCCAAGATGGCATAAAAGAACATGTTCAACAAGCCACCGTGTGAAACCACCAGGTACTTGCCTGGCGGGTGGCTGAACAGGCTTTGCACCCCATTCCCGGCGCGCAGGTACAGCTGCCATTGGCTCTCACCGGTCTGGCCGACTGGCTGGTAGGGGTGGATAAAACTGGGTTGGGGCAGCGTCTGGCGCGCTTCCTCCGGGAGTAAACCCGCCATCAGTCCATTATCCCGCTCCATCCATACAGGATCGAACTCCAATGGCACGCTTAAACCGCTAACGATGATCTCGGCTGTTTCCCGTGCCCGCGCTAATGGGCTGGAGATGACCAGGTCAAATTCCTTCGGTTCACTTTTCCAACGTTCTAGCAAAGAATTCGCCTGTTCCCTGCCGCGTGCAGTGAGCGGAAAATCTGCCTGTCCCTGGTGGCGACCTTCGAAATTGCCTTGCGATTCACCGTGGCGTAACAGTGTGATGTGGTAAAGCATCGGTAAGTGGGTCTGGTTCGTCATGGGGTGATGTTCGCCGGGGTGTCCCAATCTCTAACACCCTGCAGGAATGCCTTTCCAGATTGAATTTTCCTACCCGCGAGTTGAAGCTCGTCCAAAACCAGCGCTCCACTGGCGGTGGTTATGGCAGGCAAGCCCTGGTATACGATACGTGTTCCGGCTGGTTCTTCCAGACCATCGGTACTATGGGCATGGTGAATCTTGAGCATCTGGCTGTTCCAAAACGTGTATGTTCCTGGCCAGGGATTAAACGCCCTGACCTTGCATTCCAGCTCGGCAGCCGGTGTTGAAAAATCCAGCAGACCTTCTTCTTTTTTCAGCATAGGCGCATAGGTCGCCAGCGATTCGTCCTGCGGTTTTGGGTCGAGCTCACCGGATAAATAAGCTGGCAGAGTCTCGAATAAAAGGTCAGCGCCCACCTGTGCCAGTTTGTTAGCCAGGCTGCTGGCAGTATCATCGGGAGCTATAGGGAGCGCCCTTTGGCTCAGGATAGGTCCGGTATCGATCCCAGGGTCCATCCGCATGATCGTGATCCCTGTGGTTTCGTCACCATTCAAAATTGCCGCCTGGATCGGGGCCGCGCCGCGCCAGCGGGGTAGGAGCGAGGCATGCACGTTGATGCATCCAAATTGCGGCAGGTCCAGCACGGCAGGTCTAAGGATCTGTCCAAAAGCGGCCACCACGATCAGCTGCGGTGCCCACTCCTCCAGTTGCCGCATCACCTCTGGCTCACTCAATCGCCGCGGTTGGATCACCGGTAGCTTCAACATCTCTGCCATAACTTTAATTGGCGGAGCGGTGAGTACTCTTCCCCGTCCTGCCGGTCGGTCTGGCTGGGTGACCACCCCGGCGATCGGGTATTCAGCCGCCAGATGTTGCAGGATTGGCAGGGAAAACCCAGGCGAGCCCATGAAGACAGTGCACGGCATCATCGGTGCGATTTTAGCATACATCTATAAATTATCGGTCTTTGTGGAGAAAATCCTACCCGTTAGCCTTCTTTTTCAGCCAGGTCTCATCGTCAACCAATGTCACCACCTTAAAACCTTCGGCATACTGCATTTCCTTGCCTTTGGCGGTATCCGACGCCCACTCCTTGATCATTGCTTCTGGGTCCCAATCCTTCAGCTGGCTTTTATTGGCACGTAGAGCTGCAATCTTAATATCGATCGTGTCTTCGATATTCACGTAAACGTCGGCTTTCTCCCACACACCGGCATACACTTTACGCACTTTATGGGCAGTGAGACCTTCTTGTGCCAGCTCTTCGAACAGGTTGGGCTGCCCGGCAGCCGGGAAGGTTGCATCCAGTGCCGCCATCGCCGCTGCCCGGTGGTCGGGATGGTTGATATAATCGCTGCCCGACCACACGATGGTTGGGTCGCCGGTAACGATCACTTCGGGTTTATATTTTCGGATCTCGCGCACCAGTTTCTTGCGCAAGTCGAGTGTGGGTGTTAACAGCCCATCCGGCTCACGCAGGAATACCACCTGATTCACGCCTGTAATACGAGCAGCCTCGAGTGATTCGGCTTCACGGATCTCGGTGGCTTTCTCCCGCGTCATGCCGGGTTCATCGATGCCCACATCACCGCTGGTACATAGCACGTAGGTCACCTTTGTGCCTGCTTTGATCCAGCGGGCAATCGTGCCGGCACACGAAAACTCGATATCATCGGGGTGCGCATGGATTGCCATCGCAGATTCAGGGACGTAAATATTGCTCATAAATTCCCACCATTCCTTTACAGAATTACCTTGTAAAAGTTATAAATATTGAAAAGAAAACCGCGCGCCTTGCGCACGGCATTCTGGTGGGGCGAGTGGGACTTGAACCCACAAGGTATCTCTACCGGAGGATTTTAAGTCCTCTGCGTCTGCCAATTCCGCCACCGCCCCACGGGGATAATTCTACCTGAATTATGAAATTCGACAAGGAGAATCTGAAGTTAGTCTTGAATGCACGAGGTATTTCTATTTAATTTTAAGTCCTCTGCGTCTGCCAATTCCGCCATCGCCCCACGTGGATAATTCTACCTTATATGCGGGGTAGGAAAATGAATATTTGCTTGTAGGGGCGATGCATCAATCGTTGGTAAGAAACACCCTGATGTTGATTGGTTGATGCTTCGCCCTTTCTGAGTTTCATCTAGCTCGCACCTGGTTGATAATAATTTCCACTGTGCCCAGGCAGTTCTCGTCTATCTCGGTTATACTCCTGAACAAAATCAGGAGCTCTTCGATGCCACCTCCGCCTTCATGGGAGGAACATTATTCATGGGACATACCTGTAGCGCCTTCACCGCTGGAGTCATGGCTATTGGCTTGCGTACTGGAGAAATCGAAGATAGCCCCCCTGCGGGTCATCCGCCTGCTTGCCATCATGACCGTTGATGGCAACGCCTTCGATGAAAAGATCAATAAATTCAACCGTAGCATGAACCGTGGATACAAGCTATCGAAATGGTTTTCCAAAGAATTCGGCAGCACTCAATGTCAGGCGATCACCCATTGTGATTTTTCTGATCTGTCGGGAGTCAATAACTACATCCAAGGGAACTGCATCACTAGCTGCAAGCAAATCGCTGAGCAGGTCGCCGCCAAGGTTCAGACTACGTTTTCTAATTAAGAAATATGAAGCGATAAGTGAAAATTGGTTTGCTATGCTATTGATGTCTCGTGGATAATCTTCTATTATATAAATAAACAAAATTACTCGATCACTGTACAACCCTTACGATAATACTCCTCCCCTAAAAACATGGTTTATTTGTTTTCGTTGCCTAGCGAACTGTTTTTGTGAGCGTGGTGGGGGAGGCGGGAGGGGGTTTTTTCGTTATGTGTTTTTATGGCAGGAGTTACCACCAAAATATTTTTTTGTGTGAGGAAAATTTTCAATCGCTGAGTAATTACGGTGGTTCCTCCAAAGGCTTTGGTTCCTCTGTGGATGCCAATGGTGCTCCTTCATTTCTCTGGGAGTTATAATATATAACGTTTCAAGCCTGAAATGTCCTCAATGGTGCAAGCCAGGGATTTGCATTTGAATCAACCTCTGATTGTTACCAGCATAGGTACGGCATAAGTACTTAATCTACTGTCATCAATTCCACGATTTGCTGAAAGTTAGCCAGGTTAGCCTCATCAATCGTGCGATAAACATCCCGCCAATTCGATCCATCACTGACCACAACATTATTCGGTTGTCCCATTATTGTCAGCAGGTTGTTTGTCTGCTCGTCGAACAGCATCACTTCCCTCCCGTAGACATGATCTGTTTGTGCCGTCTCTGGAAGGGTAAAGACGTATTCGAATCCCTTAAACCTTCCCAGGTCAACTTGCCGGACTCTGATGATCATGCTTCTCGTATCGGAAAACGACTCGCCATCTTCTAGATTTTGTAATTTCTGATAGGTGTCTTTCCAAAATGCGTTTTGATTGTCCTTCATATATTGGATGACGACATTATAGGAATTCTTGACCTGAGATGGTGTCTCTGGTGGATTTCCATACGGGTACACGGTATCTGACCCCACTTCAACCCGTAGGGTCTGTCCCGAAATATACTCATCTGGACCGAACCAATTGAAAGGATATTGAAAGCTGAGCCCAAAATTACTGTTCGAATAGGTCTTAGGAAGATCGGGCGTACTTTCCGCAGTCGGTGTAACAGCAATCGGAGTATTCGTCGCAGCCGGTATGGGAGTTTCGGTTGTAATCACGGGTGTTGAAGTGCCACTCCCTTGTGAAGTGCAGGCAGTAACGGATAAAAAGCACATGAGTAGAAATAGCGATAAGGTTTTTTTCATTATGTCCTCCTGATTATTGAAGACGTTCACTCGCTGGATATAGTTCCGCGCACCTATCTGAGTCCAAGGTGCCCTTCAGCTGGGCGAGTCTAAGTCCGGTTTGTTCTTCAACCGGGCAACGTGCCCTTCAGCTGATAGGGGTAAAGTCTATTTTGCGATTTTCGATTTATTTTTGCGATTTTCGCGGTCCGATTTTCGTCACCTCGCTACCCTACGCTTTCCTTAAATCTTCTTATCCCTCTTGTAGATTAGAACATTAGTGCTATAATCAGTGTGTAATTACTCACCGCAACCGGAAATCGGGAGTGAAGGCGGACCGAAAAGAGCTTGGATCGCATCAAAAGCACGAACCCCAGCCAATTCAGCTGTATCAATGACCGATGCTAACGCTGCATAAGTGTTTGTGCCCCAGTTGGAGCGAAATCCATTGGTAACCTTACGATGCACAACCGAGTGACGCAAGGCGCGCTCAGCGACGTTGTTTGTCGGCTCAACATCGTTGCGATGCAAGAACACAAACAGACAGGAGCGATATTTCAAATAGCGGCGCTGTAATCTCTGCGCTTCGGGTGGAGCTAAGTCTTGGTGCAGCAGGCGATCACAATTACGCTCAATCTGAGCTACTTGTTTATCAAATTGTGCGCTAGTCATCTGGTCACGTTGGCGATGAACTTGGATGGCATGTAGAAATAGCTTTCGCAGAGCGTGGGCCCAGGTCAAATGAGGCTGAGCATCCAAAATATGCTGCAAGGCGCGCAATTGATGGGCCATACATAACTGTCTTTGCCTGGCAGGGGCTTTCAACTGTCCCCCATAACAGTCGCTCACCCATACTTCCGCCGGTAAATCGTGCATGACACCCCGGATCACTTCCGCACTTCGGTCACGACGGATCACATGCAAAACACTTGTCAGTGTGCAAAAAACCCATTCCCAAGCATTGGCTCCGTTGATCCGGTTGGTGGTTTCATCACAATGAACCACCTGGCTGTGGCGAACACTGTCCTGGATCTGGCCGAGCTTGCCTATTGCCCACTTTCCAGCACGTTTCATGATCTCATCGATCCCACCCTGGCTGATCTCAACCTGATGCAGGTCGAGCATTGCCTTTTGAGTGCGGACATAGCTCATGTGCTGCTCCTGGCGATAATACACCACCGTTGCTTCCAGCCGACTTCCGAATGCACGGTGCATCTCCAACCCAGCCGGTGAACCTTCAACTTCAGATGCACCGCACTCAGGACAGGTCACGGCGTACTGCCGTACTTCAATCACCTGGGCAGGTGCTTGAGGTAACTCGGTGATCTGGTTCACATTGACCAATCGACCCGCTTCACTGCTCAGGTCGGTGTGACATTTACAACATGCCTTCGTACGCAGCTCAATGGTGTGATCGGGCTGTGCCACATATTTACGCACATGCTTTTCATGCCCAACCGGTGGTCCATGCCGATGCCTTCGTCGTCCTGATGGTACGTTTCCTTTTTGGTCACGCGAGGGTGGTTGGGAGGAGTTCTTTGAAGACGTGGGCGGCTTTTGGTTCTTCTCAAACTTCAGCTTCAAGGCTTCATAGTCTGCTTGAAGTTTAGTCAGTTGTTCGTATTGCGCTAATATCAGCTCGATTAATTCATCTTTCGTTAGCGTTTCGAAGTCTGTTTTACTCACACGCGCATCTTACCAGATTTCGCGAATTTTGAGGAGGGGTGAGTAATTACATCAGTGTACTTCTGTACAGATCAGTGCTCTTCTGTACCGATCGTTTATTATCGGTATGGTTTTCATCTGTATAGACTGCCTACAAAAGTTGATATGGTGGTTTTTTCCATGTCAACAAAGGCAGTCGTATACCGGTTGTTCTTTACCGGTAAGTGTGTAACTACTCACCCATGTTGTCATTGCGGAATCCCCGCTGGTTTTTGGGGGATAAGGACGCTCTCAGAATTTACGATTACTTGTACACTCCGAAGTCCTCAGAACCCGTCCCCGCAGCTTTTTGGGGAGCAATCTGCTCTGTGTTCGATCCATAATCAAATGTGGTTTTTGCTCCTGGTGAGTAATTACATCAGTGTGCTTCTGTACAGATCAGTGCTCTTCTGTACCGATCGTTTTTTATCGGTATTTTTTTATCTGCATAGACTGCCTACAAAAGTTGATATGGTGGTTTTCCATATCAACAAAGGCAGACGTATACCGGTTGGTATTTACTGGTAGTACCGTAGCTACTCACTCATCTTGTGAATGTTTACGTTAATCCGACCATCGCACAATCTATACTTCAAAACTACTCCCCTAAAAACATGCTTTTTGTTTTCGTTGCTTGGCGCCTGTTTTTGTGTGCGTGGTGGGGAAGGCAGGAGGGGGTATTCTTACTATAAGTGTTTGTACAACATCAATTACGCCCCACATTTTGTCTGTGTAGAGGTTAATTTTCAATCAGTGACTAATTTCATCCATCTACCAACAGCTCTCGGCTCCTCAAATGTTCTCAATCAATATTTCTCTGCATTGCAGGCTGAATTGAATCGATTTATTTTTTTTCCAATTCAAATATTCTCAGGCTTGAATCCGTGATGCTTAACCCTTCATTCCATTTGGATGGTTCTCACACCTTCATTCCCCTTATTCAACCCGAAACCCTTGCCCCATCTGATTTGAATTTATTCGAATTTTGCTTTTTTTATTAAGAATGTCTCCCTGCTACGCAGCAATAATGTCGCAAGTCAACCAATGTTCTGCATCAATTTTCACATGGAGTCAAATTTTTCTCTTGAATCTTAATCAGTTGCTCAGGCTACTTCCCTCAGAATTTCGCCTCACCTTGGGGAGCTTCCATGATTATCTGGCTTTTGCTGCTTCGAGCTTTTGTTTACGCCAGCGCGCATATCTCGAGTAAAAGTGCACCCACGGACCGGATAAGCGGGCATGCGGTTCAGCCCTCATAAGCGCTGATTTAAGACTGGCGGCATTATGGAAATCGGGCAATGTCAATGTAGACATGCCCACTTCACGTAAGCTGTGAGCATCTGAACCGACCGTGCCTGAAAGGTGATATTTGAGTGAAAAGCTGAACGCCAGTGAATTACTTTTAGCAGAAAAACAGCGTGAATTGAAGATCTCAATTGCATCGATGTCTGGCACAATTTTGATCAAGTCGTCGATCTTCCAACATCCTGCACGAACGGTGTCGAATGGATGTGACACTGAGATAAATGCACCTTGTGAGCGTAAGCTGGCAATAGCTTCAGCTGCCGGTAAACCGCCTGGCACCAGCTCCTGGACGAAAAACGCCAGCAGCTCCCCTTGCCGGGTCATGATCTCCTCCCCGACGATGAAGCGGGATGGGTCCAGTTCACGAGCTAAAAAAGCTCCCACCACGGCATTATGGTCGGTGACTGCCAGGCGATCGACGCCCTTCTTCAGGCAGGTGGTAAGTAAATCTTGAATTTTGACCAGGGAATCCTTGGAGTAATAGGTATGGCAGTGGAATTCGGCTTTCACCAATTTAGGAGAGTGTCCCGCGCAATTCAAAGCTTTGCACTACCCTTTTTTAGCTCGGTTTCTGTGGCTCAAGAAATAAAAAAACGCTCCAACCAGGGCTGCCACAGCGATGCCAATACCAGCCCCTGCCTGGATGACGGTTTTCGGCTCCATCCCAGGCATCACCACCTGCCCGTCGCCGTAAGATTGGAACATTTTTCCCCATTTGGTCTGCAAAGCTGCTAAGACACGCTTTCGACCAACAAAGGGATACCAATATACATTATGGTAGAAATTACTGGCGAAGTATGCCCATGGCACCAACGGGCTACGTAAAAGTGGTTTTTCGAAGCTGTGCAGCCAGCCATGATAGATCATCTTTTGACCGCGACTGGCGAAAGTGTCTTCCTGGATGTATCCCCAGCTACTGGAAGCCAGCTCGGGCTCGCCAAGGATCTCGATTTGAGCTGGGTCACCAATCCCCATGCCTTTTTCGTGAGCAAGCCGGATGAAAGGAATGCTCAGTGGATCAAAACCCTGCAGCTTTGCGCTGGTCGCATCGATCGCCACCTGGTCAGCAGACGCTAAAAGAATGTCAGTTTCATGCCAACGCATGGCACGCGGACCAGGTCCATCGCCGGAGAAGGTGCCATCCATCACGGCAAAAATTCCTGGGTGGATATCCTGCTGGATCTGCAGCAGGTCAACCAATGTCTCGTGGATCAAACCGTGCGTCCAGTGGCGGTTTCGACCCAAAAGACCACCGAAGGCATTCTTCATCGCACCGGTAATGGTTGTGAAAACATGGGTCTTCACAGTCGGCAAGTGGATGATGTTCATTCCGATCATCGGCTCGGGGATGAACAGTCCTTCGGGGAAGATTTTATCCAGCACCAGGAACGGAGATTTGGGATAATACTCAACCCACTTTACCGCAGGGTCAAATGTATAGATACAGGGCACATTATATTTATCGGTAATTAGTTTATGCTTATTGTTAACCTCGGCATCCGATGTGTCCACCACTACGGTGTCATTGTGTACACCCACCAGGTCGTCGTATCCGGCATTGAATAGAGTTCGGAGCACCCCTTCAATTTGCCATGGGGTTGACGAACACGCAGGGTACCAAGTTTGCCAGGAGATATTGATCTTCAACCCTGTCCGGTACTGCCTCGGGAGTGCCTGTTCAAACCCTGCCAATTTCATCAACCGTTCGATGTCGTCCAGCACAGAAGCGGGCGTGGTTTTAATCAGAGCTACTTTGCCTTTACCAGGAAAATCGGTCATTCAATGCCTCCTTAGGCCTTCGCCGGTTAATTCTATCAATGAATTCTTGTCCTGAGTTAATAAATCGCATAGATTGTGTACTCATAAAGAGAATCTATTTTGGTAAGAATCTTGTGTATTTTTATAATGCGAAAGATGCATAAAGCATTCCAGGATAAAATCGAATTCTAACCTATACTGAATATGGAAATTTCCGGTAAAATAGCCTTGCTCACAATTGAGGGAGGTCCATGTTAATCGACTCGAATGTCGCCTCTGATTTGCCCGTCCTGGTAATCGGCGCTGCTGGTTGGGATATGGTGGGTAGTGTAACCTCTGACTTGATGCTTCACACCTCCAACCCGGCCGAAATTCGGTTATCCTTCGGAGGTGCCGCACGTAATGTGGCTGAGAATTTGCTCCGTTTAGGCACGCCTGTAACGTTGCTCACCGTGGTCGGCAACGATGAGACTGGAGAACGGCTCATCCGGGATATTGAAAGCGTGGGAGCAAACGTCGACGCAGTGTTGCATTCATCGCAGTACCCCACCGGGTCTTACCTGGCAGTGGTTAACCGGGAGGGCAAGCTGGAGTATGGTCTGCACGATATGCGGACATTGGCAGAACTTTCTCCAAAATATATCCATTCCCAGGAACTTTTATTTGAAGAAGCCTCACTGGTATTCATTGACGCTAATTTATCCAAAGAAACACTGAGAACAATCATGAGCATCGCCAAAAGGTTGCAGCTACCTGTGTGTGCAGATCCTATCTCGGAGCTGTTGGCAAAAAAACTGATACCCTATCTGCCGCGTTTGCACTTAGTGGTGCCGAATAGTAGTGAAGCCTCAATATTATGCAGCCGTAAAACTGGACCCTCCACGCGCCGGGGAGCGATTGAGGCTGCTAAAAGGTTGGTCAGCCAGGGTGTTGATATCGCCATCATCACAATGGCAGAACAGGGAGTTTGCTACGCCACCTCCGAAACCAGCGGGTATGTACCACCGGTGGGCAGTGAGGTGGTCGACCCAACCGGTGCTGGTGACGCCCTCACGGCAGCTGTGTTATTCGGCTTGATCAACCAGATGCCCATCGACGATGCAGTAAAGCTGGGTGTGGCAGCCGAGTCTTTGACTTTGGCATATCGAGGCGCAGTCTTGCCTGACCTCTCACTGGAAAAATTATATGACCAGCTCCTCTAGACAGCATTTATCAATTCAACCCGAGGTTGCCCAGGCGCTTGCAGAAGGGAAGCCGGTCGTTGCGCTTGAATCTACCGTGATCACCCACGGATTACCCTTCCCTGAGAATTGGAATTTGGCGAAAAGCCTGCAGGCGGAAATTAGAGCCCGTGGATGTATCCCAGCAACGATTGCGGTTTTGGATGGCGTTATTTGCGTGGGTATTAATGAAGACCAGCTGGATCGGTTATCGCAGCCGGGAGAGTTGCTTAAGATCAGCAGCCGCGACATCGCGCCTGCTGTTAACCTACGCAGGAGTGGTGGTACAACTGTGGCAGGCACATTGGTGATTGCCGCCGCAGTTGGGATCAGGGTGTTTTCCACCGGTGGAATAGGAGGGGTGCACCGGCAAGCCCCCTTCGATGTTTCAGCCGACCTGGTCCAGCTCGCTCGCAACCCCGTAGTGGTGGTATGTGCGGGTGCCAAGGCTATATTAGATATCCCGGCAACCCTTGAAGTCTTGGAAACGTATGGCGTGCCGGTGATCGGGTATGGGACAGATGATTTTCCGGCATTCTATTCGACCAGCAGTGGGAGACAGGTCAGCGCAAGGGTCGACTCTGCGGAAGAGGCGGCTCGTCTTGCTCGAACGCATTGGCAGCTTGGATTCTCCACTGCAGTCCTGGTGGCAGTGCCTCCACCTGCAGATGCTGCCTTGGATCAAGCCGTGGTTGAAAAAGCAATCGACATGGCATTGGACGAAGCCCACCGGAAGGATATCCATGGTCAAGCCACGACACCTTTCTTGCTGAGCAGGGTCAGTGAGCTGACTGGGGGAACCTCGTTGCGAACGAACTTAAGTTTATTGCATAACAATGCACGTGTAGCTTCTGAAATAGCTCTTCACATATAGCTAAATACAACCTGAAATATCAAAAGAGATCGATGTAAGGAAACGGTGATCCGACTAATGGAATACCTAATGTTTAATTTGCCTATCTAGGTGTGGGTGTAGGTGGTAACTCGGTAGCAGTTGGGGCGTGCGTGGCCGATGGTGTAATCGGAGTAATTGTCGGTGTAGGCGCGTTTGTGTTGCCCACTGTAGGTGTGGGTGTGTGAGCGACCTGACTGGGAGTGACTGTCTGGGAAGGCACCCGTGTGTCTGAAGGGCGAAGGGTGAGTGTGGATGTACGGGTCGGTGAAGGTGTTGTGCTGGGCACTGCAGTCGGCGGCTGACCTTCCACAGTAAACCGTCCTGAAGTTTTCCAGCTAGTCCCGACGAATATCTGCACTTCATATTCTCCAACCAGCCACATAGAGGGGTCTGGGTTCCAATCCGAATAGCCGATACCGCCTGTGCCGCCATCCCAGGGATTGGTCTCATAATAGACCAGCTCACTACCAAAGTACCACAACGCCGACCATTGCGCACCGGGGGTCATCTTATCGTAAGTAAATTGGGCATAAAGGTGACCGACCGGGTTTTGGAATACGGTTGCAGGATCTATTGGTAGGTAGTTTTTATCCAAGGCAGTGGCAAACTGCAAGGGACTGAATACTGCAGCTGGGTTAGGCGTGGTGGTGCTGGTGAAGGTATCTTCAATCGCCAGCGGCACATGCGGGGTGGGTGTGATGGTGGGTGTATCCGATACCGATGGCGTAGGCGTAATGCTGGGAGTGAGCGTGATGGTCGGAGTGAGGGTGATAGTGGGTGTTAATGTTATCGTTGGCGTGGTAGTTGATGTGATGGTCGGTGGAAAGTAATGATAAGCGATGGGTTCCGCAAATCGCCTGGTGAGAATAGCTATGATGATAAAAACAACAGATAAGAACAGCATTCGCCATCCTGTCACCATTCTGTCGCGGCGCATTCTGAAGAATTTTAGCGAGCGGGCTTTGCGGATGGAACGAATACCAATCCATATCGTAATCGCTGCCAATATGGAAAGCATAACTATAAAAGTGATGACGCCGGTATGGATGTCTAGCTTCATAAAGAGTTGCGAGTGTTACTGGTTTTCGAGAGATACGGTGTTGCTTAGTTTACCGATCCCTTCTATGGCAGCTTCGACGATATCCCCGGGGTGAAGAGGGCTGATCCCGGCGGGTGTACCCGTCAAAATGATATCTCCTGCATCCAATGTCATGATCGAGGAAGCAAACGCAATCAGCTGATCGATATGGAAGATCATGTCACGTGTCGATGCCATCTGGCGCAGTTCGCCATTCACATGGCAGGTGATCATGGCATCGGCAGGGTTGAATTCAGTCTCAATCCACGGACCTAATGGGCAAAAGGTATCAAACCCTTTACTGCGCGTCCACTGACCATCCTTACGCTGCAAATCACGGGCGGTTATATCGTTGGCAACCGTGTATCCGTAGATAAAACTTGCAGCTTCGGAGGGTTGTATCCATCGACCAGATTTTCCAATGACAACAGCCAGCTCGGCTTCATGATCTACTTGCTCAGATTGGGGAGGCAGCAGGATGGTCTGGTTTGGGCCGATTACAGACGAAGGTGGCTTGAGGAAAAGCAAGGGAGTGGTTGGCACCTCAGCGTTCTGTTCCTTGGTGTGCTCGGCATAATTCCTGCCAACGCATAGGATTTTTCCTGGAAGGATTGGAGCGAGAAGTTGTACTTCATCCAGTGGAAGGCTGGCTTCCTGACGTTGGAACTCAGCAAATGGAGAGCCAACAAGCATGCCTACCTGCGAGTTATTTACCCAGCCATAATGAGCCGGTTCATTTTTCGTACGGTAGCGGATAAGACGCATGATTTAGTAAATTAGTCTTCTGGTTCTTGGATCCGAGTAGCCAGATCAGCTATTGCTTGTTCAGCACCCGAGAAACGCTGAGAGAATGACCAATGGAGGGCTTCTACGAGGATATATATGATGGCACTGATCACAATCATACCACTGGTAGATGAGGGGTGCTCTGAGGCAGCCAGTACTACATTGGCTGAACGTGCCGTTGGAAGGGAGGCCGCTCCAACGATGGCAGCTGTGGGTATTTTTCGAGCCATTGCTTCAGCCAGTGAACGAGCAATAAATGGGGATTGTCCGGTGACATCAATAGCCAGAAGAAGGTCCTGTTTTGATGCGGTGTGCACGGTCCTCGCGAAATCGATAACCCCAGGACGAGCAATGTAAATCGGGAAACCGCCTTGCTCGAGGAAGTAGACCAGGTTATACGCAGCTGGTTGGGCAGGAGATTCCACCAGTAAAATGATCCGGCGAGCGTTGCCGATTTCGTTGACCAATTTTTCGATCGAGCTTATATCCAGCATTAAGCGCATTTGATCAAGCTCGTGGCTCAAGCTTTCCAGAGCACCGGTCACCACGGCAGGTAAAGAATCAGGTTCCTGAGTTTCTTGAGGATGGAAAAGGAGATTTCTTCGGACTTTATCACGAATTTCGCGTAACAGCTCAGGATAACCCTTATACCCCAAGTGTTGGGAAAATCGCACGACTGTTGCAGCATCCAGGTTAAGGGCATGTGCAAGCTCACTGGCAGTCATGAAGGAGGCCTGTATATAGGAATCGAGTAGAAAATCAGCCAATTTGGAAAAACTTTTCGACATTGTTGGCCGATCACGACGAATTCGCTCTTCGTAAGTCATCATCTCCTCCATACTCATCATTTTTTAATTCAAAGTGTATCACAATGATAGGGAAAAATGCAAGCGAATTTGCGGATTTTAGGGGCAATCTACAGGTAAAGGTGCAGAAGAACTAGGGTATAATCAGCGCGTCGGGCGGATAGTTCAGTTGGTTAGAACGCCTCTCTTACACAGAGGAGGTCGTAGGTTCGAGTCCTATTCCGCCCACAGAGAAGCCCCTAGCAGTAGGGGTTTTATATAAGCTCAATAAAATCTGGAAATTGGCAACGAGCGGCTTATTTATTGAGATATAAGTATTTTATAATCACGCTTTGCCTAATATTGTTTGCGAAAATCTCCTAAGGATAAAATTAAATCGGAAATTCTGGGACTGAGAATAACGAATAGAAATTCCATGTTTACTGCTTTCTGGATTTTAAGCAAATGATAATCATTGATATGAACCACTTATCAGTATATTTTGACATTGGAGAATGTACGACTATTAGTACTCGATGCAATATTGCTCTAAGTAGGCAACTGCTGGTAACCCACACCATATCTAAATCTGGGCAAGTATTGTAGTGATTTTGATAAATGAAGCTGGAGAGAAACAATAAATGCCTGAATCGCTTACTCAACTAATCCAAAACAATATATTGCGTGCAATCCTGGTGCTTATCGTCCTCATCATCTTGACGATTGTAGTTTTACGTCTGGTGAAAATCGCCGCAGATACGATTGAAAAACGCTTTATTACTCCTACAGAAGATCTTGATCGCAAAGCACGGTTGCAAACCTTACTTAAAGCATCCAGGAGTACCATCCAGGGTGTCATTATAGTCATTGCGGTTCTAATCGCATTGGGAACGATGGGTGTGGACATCGGACCAGCGCTCACAGCAGCTGGCATTTTAGGTCTCGCAGTATCGCTCGGGGCGCAAACACTAATCAAAGATGTGATCGGTGGACTGACCATTCTACTTGAAGATGAGTATCACGTAGGCGATCAGGTTAAAATTGGTGCAGTAAGCGGAGAAGTAGAGCGAATCACCCTTCGCAGAACAGATGTACGTGATAGCGAAGGACGCTTATTCATGGTACCGAACGGCGAAGTTCGCACAGTTGCGAATGAATCACGGAATTGGGCTTTAGCGCTTGTAGAGCTGAACTTCAGTTTTGATACAGATATTGAAATTGTAGTCGCTGCGTTAGATAAAGCGCTTGCAATGGTAGCCAACGATGAGCGGGTAAAACCTTACTTGTTGGCTACACCGGAGATTTTCGGTTGGAATGCCATCAACGAGTGGTCCGTGGTCGTACGGTTGAGTGCCAGAGTGATGGTGGGTAAGCAGGCAATTGTGGCACGCCCGATGCGTCAATATGCTCTGAAGGCGCTGCAGGAAGCTGGAATCGCCTTAGAAAGTTTCAACCGAACGATCGCTAAGTCGGTAAAATAATAGGATAGATGTGTTCAAGAATCAGGAATTATTCAACTAGATAATCTAGCAATCTAAACTATGCGGCTTTGATAGCGAATGGTTGGTGTAATTGAGTGGATGATACCCACCACGCGGGAAATAAATGAGTAAATGGCCAAAGAACCCATTATTAATCTTCCTTATGGAGGGGTAGTGATAACCCAACGTATATTAATTTCCCTGAATTGAGTGGTGATCAATTTTTTGATTTTAAGGCGCTACTGCTATTATGGAAACGAAGGTATTTCTATATAATAATACGCGTACTAGTAGTAGTTGCTTGTTAGTTGTCTAAGTTAGGCAGAAGCATATTTATCGCCCATTAATGCTAAAACATCCTCCATCGGGCGGTCAAATGGACCCAGTCGTTCCATCTTTAAGCTTGTAACTGCAGCAGCCCATATACTTGCCTGGGAAGGATTCTTCGTTAAGCGCATAGCCATATATGCGCCGATGCAGGTATCACCTCGACCACTCCGGTCTGATAAGTTGAGGGGATAAAACCTTGCGTGGTGAAATTCACCATTAGAATAAACTAGGACTCCATCCCGATGTGTTAAAACCACCTCTTTTGGACCGGTCTTTGAGAAGAGCTGGGCAGCTTTGTAGATAGCGGTCTCACCAGTAAGGAATTCAACCTCAACTGAATCGCTCATCAAAATATCCAAATGAGGTAATGTTGTCTCCATTTCATTCCATGATTCAAAGACTAAATCCTGACCATGGAGGACACGCACGAATCCCTGCATATCGGCACCCAGGAGAACATTATTCTTCTTCAAGGCGAGGATTACATCGAGCCCCACCTCGCCACGCAGGCTTGAGCCAATGACCGCAGCCCTGGTGTGTATTCCTTCCACATCCTGATATGTAATAGCTCCTGCAGTGCCGGCAACATGTAAATGACGTAGATCCGGATTATTAGTAGGATATTCCAATATCATCAAGGTTGATGAAGGAGTATAAGTTACATAACAATCAATACCTTCATTGCTAAACTAATCTACCACACGTTTATCTTCGTGTGACAAGCGGGTGACCACGGCTACTCTTAAACCCAGTCTTCGAGCTGCGTGGGCAGAATAATTTATGGCTCCTCCATCGACATACTTGATCCCAGCAGGGGATATGATCGTATCCTTGGTGTAATTACCAATACAAACCAAATCGTAATATTTATCGATGCTCATAAAGTTGAAACCCTTTCAAATCAATCAAGGAAGGATCAGGTCTAGCACCCAATATATACCTGCTCCAACTAGAGCAGTAACTGGTATGGTAAAAATCCAGGCCATGGCAATCTCTTGGGCAACGCCCCAGCGCACTTTGTTCTTCCGTTCTGCAGCTCCTGCGCCCATTATGGATGAACTGACCACCTGAGTTGTACTCACCGGACCACCAACAATAGAGGCTCCAAATATGACAGCAGACGAAGCTAACTGGGAGGCGAACCCATCAACAGGACGAATCCGATAAAATTTAGCTCCCAGGGTACGAATCAGTCGCCAACCTCCCAGCGCTGTGCCTAGTGCGATCATAGTTGCACAGGCTAACTTGACCCAATCCGGTACTCTGAAAACGACTAAATATCCCCCTGTGACAAGTGCAAGAGTAATAATTCCCATCGTTTTCTGGGCGTCGTTTGTACCATGTGAGAGAGCCAATGATAGGGATGTGAAAATCTGGCCACGTTTAAAATATTTATTTACTCCAGGAGAGGCATTCCAGCTGGCAAAGAATAGGAGCCTGAGGACTAAATAACCAAAAATAAAGCCAAGGAAGGGTGATAGTAACAAAGATAGTAATACTTTTAGCAGTCCAGGCAAGATGATTGCCTCCCAGCCTGCACCAATTACCACGGCACCAACCAGACCTCCCACCAGAGCGTGGGATGAACTGCTGGGAAACCCCAAGTACCAGGTTAAAAGGTTCCACAAAATGGCACTGGCTAAACCAGCTAGGATCACTGTAAGACTTATAGCATTAGATTCAATTACTTCGTTACCGATTGTCTCAGCAACTGCCACTCCGAATAAAAATGGTCCAATAAACTCAGCAACAGCGGTCATACCGAGGGCTACACGGGGAGATAATGCTCTGGAAGAGATCATGGTGGCAACGATATTGCTCGAATCATGAACGCCATTAAGGAAATCAAAAATGAGCGCAAGTATGATGACTGCGATGATTAATGGATCCATTTATCCAACCTGTTAAGTGATTTTCACGACAATATCTGCGATGACATTGGCAGCTTCATCCCCCCGGTCAGCAGCATTACTGAGATGGCGGTATACTTCACGCGACTTAAACATCTTCATCACATGCTTGATATCTTCTGCACCGCTAAATAAATCAGCCAGAGCTTCTCGATAAACATCTTCAACACGGTTCTCGAGGTTCTTGGCACGTTGTGCATGTTCATTGGCGACCTCGGGATGTAGCTCAAGGCGATCTACGGCCATCAATAACTCGTAAGCGGCATCCCTGAGTATGGATGCAATGCGTAGCATAAACGCTGTCGGTCGTACTTTAAGAACTTCCATTTCAGTAACAGTGCTGTAAGCGTAATCAAGTACATCATCGATGGTGCGGGACAAGGAGAAAATGTCCTCACGATCGAATGGAGTAATAAAAGTCTTGTTAAGCTCAGAAATCAGAATACGCCTGGCTTCATCGGCTTCTTTTTCGGTCGCAACGATACGTGCAGCAGCCCCAGCATCTTCTGCCATATAAGATTTCAAGGCTTCCATGCCTTGGAGGGTTAATGCCGCCTGATCGTGAATAAGCTTGATAAATATACTTTCTCGTTTCTTTAAAATAGCTACGCATAGCTACACTCCTTTAGTAACTAAAGTTGTCTAATACACCCAGCCTTGACCAGATATTCTACTCCACTCTGTACTTGTGCAAGAGTATTGCCAGGTAAAAGCTCTAGAGTACGAAACGAGTCCTCTGGGAGGCGATCCGAAAGGGATTTAAAATCGATCTCACCTAAACCAGGAGCGAGATGGTCTGTCAAACCAATTACATCATGAAGATGAGTGCCCATAATCCTGTCTGAGTAGCGGTTCAACCACTCTTCGGAAGGGAAAAATCCAAGCTGACCGAGCGCTTGAGCGTGACCAACATCATATATAAAACCCAGCCGGCTGGAATCTGCCAGTTTCAATAACTCTTCCAACTCATCAATGATAGGGATATCCATGTAATGGTAGCGGTTTTCCAACCCCAACTTCACATTTAATTGTTCTGCAAGCTCAAGGAGCTCAAGTAAACTCTTTCTCACTGCTTGAAGGCGAGGGCTAACCTTATCTTTCCTGCTTTGGATTAATTGATTTTAATATCCAAATATTCATTGGTTTGTGTTTGTCTATCTTTATATAATTTTCGAAGCTGGTTTTCATAACCCATATCTGTTGAAACATTCCCGCAGTGGATAACCACTACAGGCGCACCTAATTCGAAAGCCAATTGCAGACTCTGTTTTACCGCGAGAACCCCTTTCTGGCGGGTGTATTCATTTTCAGAGGAAATTAGCCAATCTAGAGCCACTAAATCCTTGGTTGAAATATCTGCTGGGCAAGGTTCATGAATACTGCTGAATCGATAATGGTCCATGCTCACTTGAGATAACATCTCTAAATCAACCTGATGATTGAGCTCAATATTTTGGAAGCCTAAACTCTTCGAGATTTGGAAAAAATCATTCAAATCAGGGTAGTTTTTAATCGCCCACATCGTTGACAGTGATGCGTTAGTGGGTATGTTATTATTAATCACGTAGATCGAATACCTCTATAAAATATGGATGCTTGTGACTATATGATTCAAAATAGGTTGAGATGGCAACTCAGAATAATTCTGGATATAAAGATCTGCTTTGGCGTCAGGATCATAATTAAACGCCACCGTTTTCACGCCTACATTATACACTTCAACAAACCTTGCAAATTTGTGTAGTCTTTCATGCCCCAAATTAATGATGTTTTGTGGACGGTAGCTAAAGGGATGTACAAGGTGGAACCTATTATTGTTGAAGGGGATGAGGTAGTTATTTACGCACTCCGTTTCCATGAAGTTAGTTTCACCCATGGCAAATTGGTCGATCAGATCGGCTATCATTGCCGGGATTACTACTTAGCTCTGTGGGAGAAGTTCAGAAGCTATCCAGGCGGAGTGTTGGCCCACTCCACCCATTTAAAAGGACTAGGGACGTTTGATTGTAATAACGAAATTGATACTACGCGGATTAGTGTGACACTTGCCACAAGGATTCCAGCTGAGCGTTGCAAGAAAATCAACTTAGGTTACCTCTCACCTAAGGAGAGCGTAGTTGAAGAATGGCAAAACCGTGAAGATGATGGTATTTTGGTATTCCACCAACCGGGCGAGATGTTATACCGGATCAAGTAACATCAAGGGATTAAAAAACTGAGTTCAGAGCTGAAAACATAATGAGAAAAAATAAGATCAGGAGTGAGCTATGGAACACGCAGACATTGGATTGATTGGATTAGCAGTGATGGGTCAAAACATGGTCCTGAATATGAATGACCATGGGTTCAAAGTGGCAGTATTCAACCGCACACTCTCCAAGGTGGATGATTTTGTTAGAGGAGGTGCAAAAGATACCCAGGTAATTGGCACCCATTCACTGGAGGAGCTTATCAACAGCTTGACTAGACCCAGACGGGTCATGCTAATGATCCAGGCGGGTAAACCCGTGGATGATTTAATTGAATTACTCATCCAATACCTGGAGCCGGGGGACATCATTATCGATGGAGGCAACTCGAATTATAACGACAGCATCCGCAGGACTGCATATGTAGAATCGAAGGGATTATTGTTTGTTGGGACGGGAGTTTCTGGGGGAGAGGAGGGTGCCCGATACGGTCCATCCATTATGCCGGGAGGGTCACCTTCAGCATGGCCGCATATTAAGCCAATTTTCCAAGCGATTGCCGCCAAGGTAAAACGCCCTGATGGGGGTGAAGACGCTTGCTGTGATTGGGTAGGTGAGAATGGTGCGGGCCATTACGTCAAGATGGTCCACAATGGAATCGAGTACGGCGATATGCAGCTAATCTGTGAAGCTTATCAACTCATGCACGAAGGACTTGGGTTATCTCCGAAGCAGATGAAGGATATTCTGGATGAATGGAATCACGGGAAACTAGAATCTTACCTGATTGAAATCACCCGCGATATCCTGGGATATAAAGACGAAGACGGGAGTCCGTTGGTAGAAAAAATCCTGGATGTGGCTGAGCAGAAAGGTACCGGTAAGTGGGCGGGAATTTCAGCGTTGGATATAGGCGTTCCGCTCACGATGGTGGTCGAAGCTGTCTTCGGAAGGGCGCTTTCATCTTTAAAGGATGAAAGGTGTGCAGCTGCGAGGGTTTTATCCGGACCTCACTCACGAATCGAAGGCGATCAGAACGAATTCATACATGACCTGGAACAAGCTGTATATGCCTCTAAGATCATGTCTTATACCCAGGGATATATGCTTTTCAAGGCTGCAGCGAAAGAATACCAGTGGAATTTAAATTATGGAGGCATCGCATTAATGTGGCGGGGTGGTTGTATCATCCGGTCAGCTTTCCTGGGAAAAATTAAGGAGGCATATGATGCTAATCCGACATTGGAAAACTTACTTCTGTCACCTTATTTTAACAGGCAGATTGTATCAACCCAGGGCGGATGGCGCCGGGTAATTGCGAAAGCAGTGAGCGCAGGTATTCCGACACCCGCAATGTCCAGCGCGCTGGCATTCTTAGATGGTTACCGGCACGAACGCTTGCCGGCCAACCTGCTACAAGCGCAGCGTGATTATTTTGGCGCTCATACATACCAGAGGGTGGATAGACCGCGTGGAGAATATTTCCATACCAATTGGACAGGGCATGGTGGTGACGTAACTTCTACCGTTTGGAAGAAGGGTAGCTAATATATCAATTTCTTTTTAGGTGTGGTTGTATAAGAAGCTTAAGAGAATGCAATGAAAACCAGCCTGAAAATACCTATCAAAGGTGAGCTAGATTATCTCACCCTGGGAGCATACTCAAATCGAGAGAGCAACTCTTTCATTTCCATTTAGCTGATTCCAACAGGAGGTATCCAGGAGGAGGGCATCTGGATTTTAAATCCATAGTTGGTGGATTGCACGATGCCGGATATAAAGGTTGGATGTCCGGAGAGTTCATGCCAATCCCGGATGCTGATAGTGCGGCACAACGCAGTATATTATTTATGAAACAGATCGTTGAATGAATAAGACAATATATCCAAACTGATTGCATTATTCCATTTGTTATTTAGGGCAGATAACTTGCTAGTTGGCAAGAGAAAATATCATTTGTGAGCTCTCCTCTTTAAGGAATTGGAGGAGAGCTTTTTAATTGGATAGAATTTCATGGTCAGTAAAATTCCGATAGAGGCATGTATTTATAAATAATACTGTAGTAAAATGGTCGAAATTGGTGGATTGTCCTTGATGATGTTCCAGCAGGGCGGCAATACGTTGAACAGAATAATGATATATAGAACATATAGGAGGTATAGAAATGCAAAAAATTATCACATGTTTATGGTTCGACAATCAAGCTGAAGAAGCGGCGAGATTTTATACTTCGGTATTTAAAAATTCAAAGATAGACAATCTTTCTTATTATGGTGAATCAGGACCTGGGATAAAGGGTACGGTATTAACGGCAACGTTTCAATTGAACGGACAGGAAATTATGGCATTAAATGGTGGTCCGGAGTATAAATTCACACCTGCAATATCCTTGTTCGTGAATTGTGAAAACCAGGAAGAAGTAGACTATTACTGGGAGAAGCTTTCCGAAGGAGGCGAAAAAGGTCCTTGCGGTTGGTTAACTGATAAATTTGGTGTTTCATGGCAGATCGTGCCAACAGTATTGGGCGTCTTAATGAGCGATAAAGACGAGAAGAAAGCAGCCAGGGTGATGCAGGCGATGCTCCAGATGAGCAAGTTAGATATAAAGGTGCTACAACAAGCATACACTGAAGGCTGATCCAATAATACTCGAAATGTAAATCATAGTGCTAATTATCCAGTTGTTCGAACAAAAGTATATGGCTTAATGGCTTGTACTTCATATGGAATAGATAGACAAGAAAATTAGTGTAAATCTTATTCTTTGGCAGCCACTATACAATTTTGGTAGGCGAGCTTATTACTCGAAATATCATTTTATCGGTTGTATAATGACGATTGAACTATTATCTACGGAGGATGTAATGCCAGAGAAAAAGACAATCGAAGATATCCTAGCCCAGCCAAAAGCGGTTGAGGATTTGGATATTCCTCAAAATATCTTAATCGATATTCTCCTTCGCCTGCTGTATACCGAAGGGAATGTCGATTTCCGGCGTATGTCTCAGGTGATGAGGGTTCCATATGCATTGGAGCAATTATTAGATTGGCTGCGGAAAGAGCATCTGGTTGAAGTATCTCAGTCATCAGCGTCATTTGGGCCACTAAATTATATTTATAAACTTACCGGACCTGGGGAAGATCGCGCCCGAGAGTCGATGGAACGATGTCAATATGTAGGTCCGGTACCGGTCCCTGTCCATAGATACAGCGAGGCAATCGAATTCCAGACCACTGGTTCACGGCTGGTCAAACCTGAGCAGGTAAAGAACGCTTTGAACGAGCTGGTACTTCCAGAAGATTTTCATCGAAAGATTGGACCTGCAATCAATTCAGCGTCCTCACTATTTCTTTATGGGCCGCCTGGAAATGGTAAAACAACCATATCAATGCAAATATCCCACTTAATCAGCGGAACTGACCCAATATGGTTACCGTATGCGTTGACTGCGGGTGGACAAATCATTCAAATTTATGACCGGTTATTCCATCAAGAAATCGAAAGAGAGCAAAAAAGTACCCTTGACGGAAGATGGGGCCTTTTCAAACGTCCCAGCGTGGTGGTGGGGGGCGAGATGAAAATTGAGTCCCTCGACCTACGTTGGGATCCTCTGGCAAACTTTTACGAAGCGCCGTTACAACTTAAAGCCAACGGGGGCGTATTTTTGATCGATGATTTTGGACGACAACAAGCAAGCCCAATCGACCTTCTCAACCGGTGGATCATGCCTTTAGAGAATGGTGTTGATTTCTTACGTCTTCGCACCGGGCAAACACTTGTCATTCCGTTTAGAGCGCTAATCATTTTCTGCACAAACCTTGACCCTTACAACCTGGCTGATGAAGCATTTTTTAGACGAATTCAGATGAAAGTAGGAATTCTTAACCCAGACGATGTTAGTTATCGACAAATCTTTCAGAGAGTGTGCCGCCAGATGCAAATCCGTTTTGATGAAAGCAGTTATGCACATTTACTTGACCATTGGTATCGAGAGGATAAGCGGGCTTACCAAGCAGTGCATCCGAGGGACTTACTCACCATCATCAGAGCCTTATGCTCCTACGAGGGTAGGGATATTTTCTTAACTCCGCAATTGATCGATGAAGCTTGCGATATCTATTTTGTCAAGCACTGATCCATAATCCGAATTTATGAAATCAAAATTTGAGTCACATAATCTGCTCATTTTGTCAAAACATTGTGAGGCGTATAAGCAATTAATCGAGCAAGAAAAGTTACCCGGTCTTTTCGTTGTTGCATTTAGTGACCCAAACCAAGCCGTATATGCGGGTGATCGATACGACCTGGCGTTTGGCGAGCCTTCATTGTTTAGCAAGGTTATAACCCATCTCCCTGAAGTTAAGTGGCTACAATCAAGCTGGGCAGGTGTTGAACCTTTAGTCCAGCCGAATCTACGATACGACTATATTCTTACGAATATTCGCAATGTGTATGGACCGATGATATCTGAATATGTATTCGGCTACCTACTCATGATTGATAGACAACTCTTGGTGAGGTGGCAATCCCAATTAAAGCATGAATGGGATACCAGACCATATGGCATATTAGCTGGAAAGATAATTGGCATCCTGGGTGTTGGTACCATTGGAGCGCACCTTGCTACGACCGCGAGGCATTTTGGGATGCAGGTCTATGGCTATACCAGGCAAAGTGAAACAAGTCGGGCGGTAGATCAATATTTTCATGGTAAGAATTGGCGCGAATTCGCCTCGAATTTGGATTATTTGGTGTGTTGCTTACCTGGAACAAATTCAACTAAAGGAATCGTGGATGCAGACTTTATTGCTGCTTTGCCAAACAAAGCCTGGTTGGTGAACGTTGGCAGGGGGAGCAGTGTAGATGAATACGCGTTGGTGAATGCATTGAATAGTGGAGAACTAACCGGCGCAGTGTTAGACGTATTTATCGAAGAACCACTCCCTGCGGAACATCCATTCTGGTCGACGCCGAACACTTTTATCACCGCACATATTGCGGCTATAAATAATCCTGCTGAAATCGTAAAAGTATTTATAAACAACTATAAACGGTATATTCAAGGGGAATCACTCCTGTACCAGGTAGATTTTAACCTGGGATACTGACTGTTGTTTCATGCTCGGACTTACCATTTTGATACGTGGAACAAGTTGTAAACAACAGCTCGCTTGGTCATCATTTTGTTATTTAACTGGTGACAATTCGCTTGAATTGCTTTATTCTGGATGACCACTTGACCCAAGCAAGCCAAAGGGCTACAATTCATGTGTCTATCATCAGATTCACTATGCTACGAGGAGACAATCATGGATGACTTTTTATTTCGCGGAAATCTGGCAGAGCTGGATCCCGCAATTTTTGAGTTAACCCAATTAGAAGCTGAACGGCAATATCGAAAACTAATATTAATTCCAAGTGAGAGCCAGGCGCCCATGGCGGTACGGGAAGCACTCTCATCTGCCTTCCAGAATATTTATGCTGAAGGTTACCCACGAGAAGAAACACGGATGATGGGTGAGAATGAGATCCTCGATTTTCCCGCCCGCCTGGTTAATTTCCGGCGATATTCTGACAAACGCTACTATAAGGGGGTCGAGTATGCCGATACGATTGAAGAGCTGGCACGCCGCAGATGCGCTGAGTTGTTTGCCAACGAAATGGTCGATGCAGATGATATCTACGTAAACGTTCAACCTTTATCTGGTGCTCCAGCGAATAACGCGGTGTACCACGCCCTGGTGGAACCAGGGGCGACGATTATGGGGATGGACTTGCTGCATGGCGGACATCTCACCCACGGCTCACCAGTGAACCGGTCGGGCAAATATTACAACGCTGTGCATTACTCGGTCGACCCTGAAACTGAGCAGATCAATTATGATCAGGTGGAAGAGATAGCCTGCAAATACAAACCGCGCTTTATCATCGCTGGGTATTCTTCATATCCATGGGCGGCTGATTGGGAACGATTCAGGCAAATTGCTGATGAAGTAGGTGCATATCTATTCGCCGATATTGCCCATATTGCCGGTTTGGTGGCTGCAGGAGCGTATCCATCTCCGGTAGGGTATGCTGATGTGATCACATTTACAACGCATAAGTCACTATGTGGACCGCGGGGAGCTTGCATTCTAACTTTTGACGAGAAGATGTCGCGTGATATTGACCGAGCAGTTTTCCCTGGAGAGCAAGGTGGACCACATGTTAACTCTTATGCAGGGATGGCAGTAGCGTTCAAAGTTGCAAAGACTGAGCAGTTCCAAAAACTTCAGCATCAGGTAGTAAAAAACTGTGCAGTATTCACCAAACAACTTGAAGGGCGAGGCTTTCGCATCGCATATGGCGGGACTAACACGCACTTGATGAACCTGGCGTGCAACAGCGTGGTAGGGAGTGATGGAACCGCACTGTCAGGAGATATGGCTTCCCGCATCCTGGATATTGCAGGAATCGTGGTCAACCGTAATACCATTCCTGGGGATAAGGATGCTTCAGATCCATCAGGTATCCGCATGGGAACACCCTGGCTGACCCAACGTGGATTCAAAGAAGCTGAGATGAACCAGCTGGCTGATATTATTGCTGATATCCTGCTTTCCACAAAACCCCATGGGCGGCTGGGGGCAAACGGGATTCTCCGTAGAGCAAAAGTCGATTTCCATACCCTGGAAAATGCAAAGATCAGGGTACGAGATATGGCGCAAAGTGCAGGGATCGATTTTCGTGCCAGCCAACACGGCTACCCACATTTTTATTATATTGATGATAAAGCCCAGGCGGGAGAATGGTCCGTACTGGATCTTTCAGGTGAGAGGGTGCGGCTGTTCTTGAGTGAAGCAGTGTCCAGTGATGTCGAGCTGTTGAAGGTAGGTGAAAGCCAGCCTACGAGGATATACACGCCGGATGGACCGGTAGATGGGACCCTAACCTGTGTTGGTACCTATCAATTTCAGCTGACGATACCTTCACCCGATCAAGGTGTAGTGACTGCATGGCTGCGAGACCTTTCTGATGGATATGTGGCATTTGACCAGGATGTGCTCAAGAAACTCCCCGGACTTACTGTTGTTGCAGTGACGGACGCCGAGCCAGTTAAACCGGTTAAAGGTGAGCTGATGGCACCAAAGCCATACTTTATTGGCATGGAGATGGGTAAAGGTGATGCTTTGCCTAAATTCAGCTGGGAAGAAAAAGAAGGTGCATTAAAACGGACCCCGATCTATGATACCCACAAAAAGCTTGGTGCTAAGATCATCACTTATGCCGGATGGGAGATGCCCGTTTGGTACACCTCGGTTATGGAAGAGCATCTGGCTGTCAGGCAGACAGCTGGTGTGTTCGATGTAGCGCACATGGGTGTCTTACAAATCGAAGGACCTGATGCGCCAGCGTTCCTGGATAGTGTTGTAGCAAATGATGTAAGCTATCTATCGGTGGGTGAATCATGTTATACGCATTTTTTGGACACTGATGCCAATGTGATCGATGATCTGATCATATATAAACGCAGCAATGAGAAAATGCTTATGGTGGTGAATGCAGCCAATTTTGATAAAGATTGGGCATGGCTGAATGCTGTAAAGGAAGGAAAGGTTGCGGTTGATAACAAACGACCGTGGACCAGGGTCTTTGGTCATCATGCGACAGTACGGAACCTGAAGGATCCCAAAGAAGGAAGCGATATGCGCGTAGATATCGCACTGCAGGGACCGATGGCGAGGAAAATCCTGATGGAACTGGGGTGCGATGAGGACACACGCTGTTGTATACGTTATCTCAAGCGCACCCATATTTGTGAAGTAAAACTAGGTGGGTTTGATTTGATCATTTCACGGACTGGTTATACAGGTGAGAAGTTTTCGTATGAGATATTTGTCCACCCAGGCAGAGCGGATGACCTTTTCAACGTTATCCTGGAGGTGGGAAAGTTTTACGGCATCAAACCGTGTGGGTTGGGAGCGCGTGACTCACTGCGAACTGAAGCCGGGTTGCCGCTCTACGGGCACGAGATGGGCGGAGAGATGAATTTAGGTGTGGCAGAAGCAGGATTTGGACAATATATAAAGACATACAAACCTTGGTTCATTGGTCGTGAAGCGTTCATCGAGAGAGAAAAGGAGCGCAAGGGGATGTTGGTACGATTCCGCTTTGATGAGAAAGGCGTCAGGATGGCACATTCGGGCGACCCTGTGGTAGATTGGCGTGGCAGGGTGGTGGGGCATGTCACGAGCTGTGCGGTGGACATGGATGGTTATCTAACCGGACAGGCATATATCGAGGCAAAGAGTGCTGAGAAGGGCACGATTATTTATATCTACCAGGGTGCACCGAAAGACAGCAGCAAGATTTTAGGAGCACTCAAGGTTGGCGAACGTGTGATCCTGCCATCACCAGCCCACATCCTACGACGCTTCCCGAAGTTGTAAATGATTGAAGCCGGCATGATGGAGTTATCTATCAGCCGGTTTCTTTTTTGAATATAAGTACAAACCAATAAAGGAGAGTGAGTTAATGGAAACACCTTGGGATCATCGCTATGCCCAACGGACTCAGCGGATGAAAAGCTCAGCAATACGTGAGTTACTCAAGTTGACGGAAAACCCAGAAGTTATCTCCTTTGCCGGCGGATTGCCTGCTCCGGATGTATTCCCAGTAGATGAATTTACCGCAGCATGCGAGACCGTTTTAAAAGAATGGGGTGCGGAGGCTTTGCAATACGGTTCCACTGAAGGCTACAAACCCCTTCGCGAGATGATCGCTCGGCATACCAGCCGGTACGGGATCAGTGTTTCGCAAGATAATATCCTGATCACCAGCGGGAGCCAGCAAGCGCTGGATATGATTGGAAAGGTATTTATTAACCGAGGCGACCGGATCCTGGTTGAAGAACCTACCTACCTTGGAGCACTGCAAGCCTGGAATGCGTATGGGGCAGAATACGTCACCGTGCCGATGGACGAGAATGGTATGGTCACAGATGCCCTGGAAAACGCATTACGCTCGGGAGTGAAGTTCATTTATGTATTACCTAATTTTCAAAACCCAACCGGTGTAACATTATCGCTGGAACGGCGGCATCAGCTGATCGAAATTGCCGACCGATACGGGGTGCCGATCATCGAGGACGACCCATACGGGCAATTGAGGTATGAAGGAGAAAATTTACCATCCATCGTCAGTCTGGATAATGAATTCCGAAAAAATGGGACCGATGAATATGCAGGTAATGTGATTTACCTGAGTACGTTTTCAAAAACACTGGCACCAGGATTACGGCTGGCGTGGGTGGTAGCACCAACGCAGGTAATACGGAAGCTGGTGCAGGCAAAACAAGGAGCAGATTTACATACTGCGACATTTAATCAGATCGTAGCTTACGAAGTAGCCCGGGGAGGTTTCCTGGACAGACATATCTGGTTAATCAGGCGGGTGTATGGCGAGCGACGAAATATCATGTTGGATGCGATGGAAGAATTATTTCCACCCGGAGTAACTTGGACCAAGCCCCAAGGTGGATTATTCCTATGGGGAATGCTGCCGAAAGGGATGGATACCACGGAGATATTCAAAGTCGCAGTATCGCGCAATGTGGCATTCGTCCCTGGGACCTCCTTTTTCGCCCTGGGTGGAGGCGAGAATACGATGCGGTTGAATTTCTCATATTCCAACCCAGACCAGATACAGACCGGGATTGAGAGGTTGGCGAATGTATTGAAGGAGACAATCCTTGCGGGTAAGTGAAATTGAGTAGGGTGGTGGGAAGATCTCGAATATCATTGGTTTGATGACGTGGGGAGCTGCATTATATTATTAATAAAAAAAAGAAAATTCAAATCGAAACGAATCCGATTTTGAGGTGTGATTTTCAGTTGGAAAGGTGCTAGCAGGGTGGAGGGGGAATTTAATAGTACGTGTAGTGAAGAGAATATCTGCAGATCCATGTAATTACTCACCGAGAGCAAAAACCACATTTGATTATAGATAAAACACAGTGCAGATTGCTTCAAGATCAGAAGAGCACTGCTCTTTTCCCCGAAAAACATCGGGGATACCGCAATGACAAAAATGTGGTCCGATTATAGAATTCAATATTTTGCGAACTTTATGGATGCTGTTGTGAGTAATTACAGATCCATGTAATTACTCACAATAACTGGCAAGTTGTCGCCTACTTCGCAGAACAAAGAGCAGATTGCTTCGTCGAGCTTCGGAATTTCGCAATAAACCTGGATTCATAGAGTGCTCTTCTCGCAATGACAATTAATAGGATCTACGTGATTGATCCAAAATCATACATTGATAAAACTTTTCGAGGTGGTGAGTAATTACAGATCAATTATAGCACATATGTTCTAATCCACAAGAGGTTTAAGGAGTTTAAGGGAAGCGTAGGGTAAAGATCAGCAATTAGTATATAGTGGTTAGCGGTTAGCTAAAAATCCGGTGGGTCAAGTTTTAAGATTAGTTTTTGGGAAAAAAGGAGGAGTAAGGTTAGATGGATGTACTAGAGGAGCACCGGTCAAAGTATCTTGGTATACGAATAAGGCGAATAGGAATAAAAGAGACAAAAATATTTTGACCTGGGATGGATGATGGACACCGGAAGACCCCCCTCCTGCCTCACCCGATTTCCAAAGAACGGAAATCAGGTGAGGAGTAAGAAAACAACCTTGAAAGGGGCACAAATACACTGATGATGAATTGGTAACTCTGACCTCACATTACAAAACCAGAGGGACCTGGTATCCTGCAACCACTAAAAACACCTGATTTTGGGAGGGGAAATTGAACACCTCCCCCAATAGGAAGACAGCATGGGGGAGGTGATTGAAGCAATGGGATATATATCCGGTTGATGATCGGGCGATTAAACAGCCAGAAAGGTTTACTTAATACTCACAAGCTGGACCTCAAATGTGAGGGTAGAATTTGGCGGGATAACGGAACCGCTACCGGTTGCTCCATATGCCAACTCGGGTGGGATAACCAGCAAACGGGTACCATTCACCTTCATTCCCTGTACTCCTTCATCCCAACCGGGAATGACCTGACCAGAGCCGAGGGTAAAACTAAATTGAGAGTTCAGATTTGAATCAAAAGAAGTGCCATCAGCCAGCCAGCCGATATAATTAACTGTTACTGTATTTCCGGTGGCAGCAGTAGGACCATCGCCAACCTGCAAATCTTCATACACCAACCCAGAAGCGGTAGTGACGGCATTTGCTGATGGAGTGGGTGGAGTGGTATCCAGTGTACCAATTGGGTATGAACCACTGGCTGAACTTGTTGATCTGGCTTTGTAATCTCTATAGATAAAAATTCCTATGACTACTACTGCCAGGGCAATGATCACACCAATGATCACACGCTGGCGATTACGTCGAGCAATGCGTTCGGCGCGGCGCTGTTCTCGTAAAGCTGCTTTGGTCATGGACACCTCCAAAAGTGAGTGAGAGTTTGGGTGCTGCAAATTTTACCCGATAATTGCAGCACCCAACACACCTATTTCCTCGTTAGCGGGAGGAATATCTCAAAACTAATGTTAACAACTAGGCTGTCAGTCACCGGCTCCAGCATAAAATCGTTCCACACAGATACCTGGACAGTGTAGGTTCCTCCAGCGGCATAAGTATGGAAGAAGAGTAACGGCTCGATCATCGATGTGCTTGTGACGACTGTGCCATCCCCAAAGGCGATGATGTAATTAATTGGTTTGGCGGCATCATCGGGCAGGAGGTCGGCTTTAAAATCGACTGATTCACGCGGGTAGATTGTCCCGGTAGTAACCTGGGTAAGATCCACGCTGGTGATCGCTGAAGGTTCGACAGTCACAGTGTGCGTGATACTATCTGTGCCGAGGTTATTGGTGGCATCCAATGTCACTGTGTAGGACCCAGAAGCAGTGTAGTTGTAAGAGGGATTAATATCCGTTGAAGTACCAATCCCATCACCGAAATCCCAGGCATAATCCATGGGTTCTGAACCGGTGGTCTGATTGGTAAATTGCATTGGATCACCAAGGGAAACCGGGCTGTTGCTGGTGAATTCAGCCAGGGGAGCGGTGGGAGCCATACAGCCTGGACCGCCAGCGGTAAGTGAGATGTCATCGATGTGCCAGCCATCGTAATTGGTATTACTATCGCTGGTGAAATGGAAGCGAATACGGGCATTCGCCTGACCATCCAAAGCTGGAATGGCAAGCTCTTCCTGCATCCAGGTCTGAGAGCCATCGTATGATTGCACGGCAGTCCATCCACTACCAGTGGAATACTCGACCGTACCATAATCCCAGCCCGCTTCGGTTTGATATTCATGCCAGAAGCTTAGCGTTACACCGGTTGCGTCACTCAGATCGATAGTTGGCGAGGTAAGCGACACGTTGCGGTAGTCCTGGTAATTTCCACCTGGGCTGTCCGTCCAGGAATGGGTAGGGCTGTGAGAAGCTTCGGTGGTAATTGCCCAAGGGTTATCGGCGGTCCAACCGAGGTTGCCATTTTCCACGTCATCGCTGAAGACACCGCAGATTGGATACAGAAGGAAATCCTGCTGGACCGTTTCATAGTTTTGGGCAACAACCCCATTAGCTATGGCGGGAGCGAAGTTGTCTGCATCGGCAACCATGTCATACGTACCGCTGATAACAGTCATGCTGTAATAACCGGTCGCGGGATCGCTGGTAGTATTAAACAATCCGGCTGTGATACTGGCGGCGACCGGCAGATTATTACCTGCTTCGAGGACATAGCCCTCAATGACCGGAGATACTCCAGGTTCGACAATGTACAGGAAAGCCGAGCTGGCAACACCCCAATTATTGTTGACATCCTTGCTTTCAACAAAGATGGTATGCCTGCCTGAAGCAAGTCCAGTGGTGTCTATAGTGCCCTGGATAGCTTCAATATAGTTGTTAAAACTCCCATCGCTGGCGGACATAGGATAGGTGACTGTATCGGTGATCCAGGATGGACTATCGATGGAATAACGAGCTTCGGCAATATTCTGATGTGGTTCTCCACCAGCGTAGCGACCATCATTGGCAGTAGCAGTTACCAGGACAGGCTCACCTGGGGTGACGGCAGCAGGTGAAGTAAGAACATCGAAAAAGTCAGGACCCGCGGGAGTCATGTAGGGTCGGTACGCAGTCTTGAAAGCGTAAAGGAGGGCATCGCGGTTTTCGGGGTAATCGGTATTTTCGAACGAACCGCAGTTTTGGAAGAATTCACCAGCCATCTCAAAGGTGAAACCTGGAACGCCTAAAGTGCCATAGATGAACTCATCTGTGGTACCACTGGTCTGATAAAGCTGGTAGCTTTGCTGAGGAGTGTAGCTGTTGAAGTACGCCAGGTGGCGACCTAAAGTTTGCAGCTGAGTACCGTTAGGCGCTGGTGAAGATGTCCACCCCCATGGCCAGAGGACAAGGGCAGCGGCACTATGCAACGTGATGAAGACGCCGGTTAAGTCCAGCGGGGCAGGGTCACCATCACCCGGACCGCGCTGATCGGGGAAGAGAGTCTGGACGAACAATTCAATCGCCTGGACTTCCGGTTCGGAGCCGGCGGAAGGACCCATGTAGGTTTCATCGCATGCGTAGGGACTGGAACCACCATGATTCCATTTGAAGGTGCTATTACGATTTAAATCGGTGCCCCAACTTCCAGGATCATTACAACCGTCATCATTGTCCACGTTCTTGCGCCAGTAATTACCCTGTTCAGCCAGTTTACGCCCATCCGGATTGTCCATAGAGACGATGTAGACGCGGAAATAATCCAAAAGCCAGGTAACGTCGGGGTCAACACCGTAATTATTAATCAGATACTCGGCATAACGGGTTGCCAGCTCAGCCGTGGCGTATTCCCGGGCATGGATCTCTGCCATGAGGAAGAAGGTGGGTTTTTCGTCGACCACACCAAAATTTTCATTTGTAAGCCGGAGAGCCAGAATATCGTATCCGGGTAATCCACCGGGCATAACCTTTTCCCAGCTATCGCCGATATCAATTAACTGAGCCATATCGGAGTGATTGAGGGCGATATTCTGCAGAGAGATGTAAGTTTCTTCTACGGTGCGGTAGCAGGGAAAGCCGGGGATAGAGTCGGTGCCCTGACCGGGCAATGCTTCCCGGGGCTGATTGAGTAATTTGGTCTTACTCAGGTCAACCTCAAGGTGATATCCAGCCTGCTGCAATGAAGAAAATTCGCTGGGAGTGAGGATTGCAAGGGCGAAGCCTTGTGCTTTGTCTACATGAAGGATATCGTAGCGGGCAGCAAGCTGGTTAAGATCATCTTGATTGTTGAAATACAGCCTGACAACGAGCGATTGTTCAGCTGCCTGGTTGACTGGCTGCGCTAGAGGGGAGGTTTGCAGTGAGGCTGCACTGGCACTCGAAACCAATCCCACGAGCATAGTAATAAGCACTATGATTGATAACAATTTACTCTTCATAATCTCCTCTTTATTCCCAGCCATTCACACCTGGTGAATAAGCGTAAATGGCTGGGGGTTTTTATATACTCACAATATTTACTGATTTTGGGAGAGAGGTAAGAACATACTATACCAGTCGGTATCTGTACGTAGTGTTACCACATGACCGGAACCACTGCTGGAGACAACGTTTACCGAGGTAAGATTTAAGTCTCCAGAAGCAACATCAAAAGGAACATGGACAGTGATGATAAAGGTGGCACTTTCACCGACATTAACCGGACCGACATCTGCCGGTCCATCCGCTGGCCAGCCACCTGCAACCACATGTATCGAATACGTATCAGCGATATTGCCGGTGTTGGTGACCTGGACTGAAAATTGTACGGTTGTACCTGCTCCATGAGCGACCAGGACCGGCTCGACTGCTGCGACTTCGAAACTATATACGGTTGTCACTGAGGTGGTGAGCGTTGATTCGGCTACCGCTGAAGCATTGCCTTGAGAGGTGGCTTCGATTGAGGCAGTATCAAAATCACCCGGTAAAGCACCCAAGGGCACATCGACCAGGATATTTATATCGGTAGATGATCCGGGCTGCAATGGTCCCACTGTCGCTGGCATCGTCACCGTCCACAAACTGGTGGACTCAAGGTTATATGTATCGGCTATGTTGCCAGCATTAGTCAGGTGCAGGACATAGGCAACCTGCTCGCCTGGATTACCTGCATTTTCTGAAGTGGGGGGAGTGAGTGTGACTGAGTATAAATTAGCAGTAGTGGTCAGGTTCGAAACCGCGCTGATCTCAGGATCAAATTGAGAAGTGGCAGTCACAACCGCGGTATCCGACTCGCCATCGTTGGCATCCGCAGGGATCGTAACCTGCACATCGAAAGCTTCGGTACCAGCAGGTGCGATGGGTCCGATGGTGAGGGGAGCATCGAATAACCAGCCACTGACCACTGAAATGTCATAGCTATCAGTGTTCTGACCGATATTGGTGATCTCCAAATGGTAGGTAACCGTCATTCCAGGGTCATCCTGGGCGGAGTCTGCTGCAGGGGTCAGCATTACCCCATAAGCAGGGGTAGTAACGTCGAGGAAGATGGCGGTGAAGGGACCCCAGAAGCCATTTGCATTCATCCCATGAACCAGGATGTAATGCTTTCCTTCGAGCAGACCGGTGGTATCTACAACCGCGGCAACAGCTTCGGTGGTTTCATCCCAAGCGCCATCGACAGCGGACATGGCAGTTCCAGCACCATCCACACCGGGGGCATCGATGAAGAATTCAGCTCCAGCGATATTGGTGAGCGGCTCGCCTGGGTAACGCTGATCGAGGATTGTGCCAGACAGGTTAACAGGTAAACCACCCGGCACGGTAATAGGATCAACGACTAAACTCTGTGCGTCAGGTCCGTACGCAGTTTTATAGGGTGAGCCTGAGATTTTATTGGCATACACCCAGGAGGGACCCATTTCAGCCCAGAAATTGCGCGGCATACCGTCGGTACCATCCTGGCAGCCATACGGCGGGAAGAAATCACCGCAGGTTCCATACGTGGGACCAATTTCATAGGTGTAAGCAGGGATACCCAGCTTCCCATACATAAAATCGATCATGCCACCGTCTACGGTATACAGGAAACCGGTGGGATCCATAATTTCGCCAGTCTCTTCTGCAAGTTTATGCCCAATGGTACTCAATTGGGCACTATTCGGTGTTTGGCCGCAATTTGGAGCACATTCATAAGCCCACAGGATTTCATCCTGGTAAGAATGCAGGGAGATAAAAATACCGGGAGTAGTATCTGGGGCTGCCGGTGGAAATTCATCATCCCCGTTCGGACCATTCCAATCGCCGAATATCTGAGCGGCAAAAGCTTGCATGGCTGCAGTTTCCGGCTCAGAGGCACGATTCGGACCGCGATAGGTATCACCGCAAGGGTTCGGGTCGGACCCACCACAACAGCCCCATTTAAAGCTGCTATTGCGGTTTAAGTCGACTCCGAATGAGGTGGCGCAGCCATCATTATTATCCACGTTCTTGCGCCAATACTCAGTCCAATCGATTTCGTTGACCACGTGACCATCGGGATTTTCGGACACGATGACATAAACGACATGATGGTTCACCAACCAGGTCACATCCGCATCAATACCGTAGCCTCCATGACCAAGATAACCCGAGGTAAAGTACTTGATGTAGCGGATCGCCATTTCAGGTGTGGATACCTCACGAGCGTGGGTGTTTGCCATCAAAATGAACGGAGGTTTGGATGAAATTTCACCGTATTGAGGGTCTTCATTAGTAACCCGCAGCGCCCAAATATCGCGGTGATATTCTCCCTGTGTGCCAAGCCAGGCGTCGCCAATATCAAGTAGTTCCGTGAGATTTGGGTAAGTGCCATTGGTATCCTGCATGAAGTTCAGCATATACAGGTTATTGGAGTTGGGATTGAAGGCGTCGAAATATGAGTAGCGTGGGTCGAGGGCAGCAGTAGGAGCTTGAAGCTCGGCTGTTTTAGCTTGATCGACCTCCACCCGATAACCCTGAAGTGCCAACCAATCTTTTTGGGCAGGAACCACCGCGGCAACGGCATAACCTGAACCTGGTGAAATACCTGGCAGAGGGTGTACTTCCCAGACATCCAACTGACCGGCGACAGCATTTAATTGATCTTGGCTGTCATAATACAGATTAATCACAAGTTCTTGAGATTGGTCCACTCCCAAAGAGACGTCAGTTGACGTTTGGTTGGAGGCAGCGGTGCGATTGTTTTGATCGAGATATAGACCACCGACCAAGAACAGGGTTACGATCAAAATGGTTATCAATATAAACCGTGATTTACTTTTCATCCAAGCATTCTCCTTCTCAAAATTATTTGAATAATGACTGATTACTGGGTTAATTTAATTGGTTATTCCTCCACATAGGGTACAAAATCAACGCGGGCAACCCCCTGCTGGATGGCTTTTTGGGCAACTGCCCGAGCGACAGCACGATGGACATTTTTATCCAAGGGATTCGGTACAAGCTCATCCGGAGGGGTTAGATCGGCGATAGCAGTTACAGCTGCCAGGTACATCTCATGGGTGATTCGAGTGGCATATAAATCGACGGCACCACGCAGGATACCGGGAAAGCCAAGTACATTATTCACCGATTTTCCATCGGCGGCAAAGGCAGCCCCGGCTTGAAGGGCTATCTCGGGATCGATCTCAGGATTCGGATTCGAAAGGGCAAGGATAACCTGCCCCTTGTGAACCATTTCGGGTCTAATTAGACCAGCAGCACCGGTGGTGGCGACAACCACATCGCACTCCTGCATGATCTCCTTCAAATTGGAGCGTTTACCACCTGAGAGTTCAAAAAATGCGAGGGCAGCCTCAGACAGGTCGGCACCTAAAACTGGATTACCAGTGAGCTTCATTAGCATACGACCAATGGCATTACCAGCCGCGCCTAATCCGATTTGACCGATGATGGCTTTTTCGAGCTGGAGACCGGTGATGCGGCTGGCAGTGATCAGAGCTGCAGTGGCTACCACTGCGGTGCCGTGCTGGTCATCGTGCATTACGGGGATATCGAGGCTGGATTGGAGCCGCTCCTCGATCTCAAAGCAGCGTGGAGCAGAGATATCTTCAAGATAAATCGCAGAAAAAGTAGGAGCGATCGTCTCGACCGTACGGATAATTTGCTCGGGATCTTTGCTGTTGAGTAGGATGGGAATACCGGATAACCCGACCAGGGTCTCCATCAGCATGGCTTTGCCTTCCATGACGGGCATACCCGCTACGGGACCGATATCCCCGAGACCCAGGACCGCGGTTCCGTCAGTAACGATTGCCACCAAATGGCTGATCGCGGTGTATTGGCGAGCGAGTGAGGGGTCTCTGGCAATCATCTGGCAGACTTCGGCGACACCGGGAGTATAGACACGACGAAGGATGGAGAGATTATCCACTAAGATGCGGCTGCGGATGGCGATCTTACCTTTTTGGTGCAACTCCAAGACTTCATCGCGGATGGCAAGGATACGCGTGCCAGAATTGGCTTCCATCGCCTGAACAACACGGTCCATGTGAGCCTCATCCTGGGTGTAGACGGAAATATCGCGGAGAGTGTAGCGAGAGGTTTCCTGAATGAGACGAACTTCACCCACATCACCACCGGCGTCTGCAACCGCGACGAGGAGGCGCCCTAATGTGCCTAATTGTTGTTCATTGCGCACGCGGATGGTGCGCATAAATTTTTCAGCCAATTCCATTGCTATTTACCTGAGCGAACAAATTACGTAACCTGATTCCACAACTTGAATTCTTTCAAAATGGAGCCTCCAATAAATTCACGCAGAATGGAGTTGTCGGGGATTAACTCGGATGAAACAGGCTGGAACCATTCAAGCAGCGCCAGCATGCGTTTTGCCTCGATATATTCGCGGGTTCCAAAGGGGACCTGGCGAAGTAAGGGTTCCGCGTAAGGCTTTAGGGCGGATAACTCATAAGCTAATGCGGAATTGAACATAATATCGGCGTTCTCCTGATAGGGGAAAATATACCGTTTTTCACCACGCTGTACAGATTCCCATCTCTGGATGGTCTCGCGGGCAGTATAGCCACGCTCACGGGCATCGCGGACAATACGACGTACCAGGCGGGTGTCTGTGGTGGAGATGCGGTTATGCCGATCGAGGTTAAGCTGGGTGAGTGCAGAAGCATAGATACGGAAGGTTTGTTCTATGGGGAAATCTGGCAGCAGGTCGGGGTTTAAACCGTGGATACCCTCGAGGATGATCAGCTGACCGGATTGAAGTTGGACGAGATCACCAGGTCCTTGCCGACCGGTCTTGAAGTCATAGTGGGGCATGCGGACAGTTTCACCGGCGACGAGGCGTCGTAAGTCTTGGGCAAGGTGATGGGTATCGACTGCCCCCAGAGCTTCAAAGTCTGGCTGACCATCAGCATCTTTGGGAGTGTCGTCGCGATTCACGAAGTAGTTATCCATCTCCAGCGGGTATGGCGAGAGTCCTTGAGACAGTAATTGAATGGTGAGCCGCTTGGATAGGGTGGTTTTGCCGCTGGAGGAGGGTCCAGCGATGAGGATAATGCGCACCGCTTTGTTTGGGTCAGATTGATTGATGCGTGAGGTGATTTGCTCGGCAATATCCGCCACATGCTCTTCATGGAGGGCTTCAGAGACCAGAATGATCTCGTGGATACGTCCGGCAAGAATGGCGTCATCCAATGCACCTACACTGGCGATCCCCAACCGATCCAACCACTGCCCGTAGCGCCGAAAGGTGGCGAGGAGCTTGGGATAATTGGGCATGGGCTGCAGCTGGGTGGGGAGATTACGGCGGGGGAAATTAATGGTGAAGCCACCATTCGTTGGGATGAGGTTAAACCACTTTAGATAGCCGGTAGCCGGCACCATATAGCCATGGTGATAATCCTGGTGGTCTCCCAAGCGGTAGAGGGTGAGGTAATCTTTTTGACGATGGGCAAGTAAGCGGACTTTATCGGTGTAGCCTTTGGCTTCAAAGTAGGCGATGGCTTCCACAAGAGGTACCTCACGCTTGGTGAGGGGCAGGTTTTGGATGACGAGCTTGCGCATATGAGCGGTGAGACTGAGCAGATCATCATCGGTGAGGGGATCGTGATCGGTGACCTCGCAGTAATAGCCGCCTGACGAAACTGAGTGATCGATGGTTAGGGTGGCGTCGGGAAATTGTTCTTCAAAGGCAGCTTCCATCAGAAAGGTAAGCGACCGGCGGTAAATCAACATTCCATCCGGATCTTCCATAGAAATTGGGGTGACCTTGGCATCGATATGGATTGGGAAGGTCAACTCTCGCAACTCGCCATTGATGATCGCGCCGACCAGAGGAGCGGTATCGGTTGTTTCGAGTAAGGAAAGGAATTTTCCCACTGGGGCGCCACGCAAACCACAAATAACCCGCCCATCTGGTAAGTGAATCTCGACGGTAGGGCGGGGAGTTACAAATTCGAATTCTGTGGGGTTAGCGTTATTCATGAAACTTGAAACCAATAAAGGGGTTTGACGGATATTGTAACATTAACTACAGGTAAGATAGATTAGGAGATGTAAATATATTCGATCGCTCGAAAATCATTATATTTGTTAATTGACAATTAGATTTGTTTCTTAGCAATGAAAGAAGCCCAGCTTCATTATAAAACTGGGCTTCTGACTTATCTAGCTGTCGAGGGTGGCGACTCCACAACAAAGGACTAATTCTTTGGCGGCTTTTACTTCATCCAGCCTCCCGACAGGAGTGTTATGTGGAGCCTCTTTGAGCAGAGTGGGATCACGATGGGCTTCATCGGCGATTTTTATCAGGGCATCAGCGAAGGCATCCAGGGTTTCCTTGCTTTCCGTTTCGGTGGGCTCGATCATTAAGGCTTCATGGACGATGAGGGGGAAGTAGTTGGTAGGTGGGTGGAAATTGTAGTCCATCAGGCGCTTGGAAATATCCAAGGCATGTACTTCAGGTGCATCGGACCACTGACCTTCAACAACAAATTCATGCATGCAGCGTCGATCATACGGAAGGTGATAGGTGCTCTTGATCAACGCAAGGAGATAGTTGGCGTTCAGAACGGCATGTTCGGAAATTGAACGTAAACCTAAATCACCTTGCATACTGATATAGGTGTATGCACGTACAAGCATGCCGAAATGGCCGTGGAAGGATTTCATCCGACCGATGGACTTTGAGGGGGTGATATAACCGTACAGAGGGGGCAGCTCTTCGTCTCCCTCTTCGATGATACCAACCAACGGGGCAGGCAAGAACTCAACAAGATGGGCTGCCACACCGACTGGTCCAGAACCCGGACCACCCCCACCATGCGGTGTGGAGAAGGTCTTGTGCAGGTTAAAATGCATCACATCGAAGCCAATATCACCCGGACGGACGATACCGAGCAGGGCATTCAGGTTTGCTCCGTCACCATAGACCAATCCGCCGGCGGAATGAACCAAATTTATGACATCCTCAACGTGCTCGTCGAATAACCCCAACGTGTTGGGGTTGGTGAGCATCAAGCCTGCCAGGGTACCATCACATTCCTGGCGTAAGGCGTCTAAGTCGACGTTTCCGTGCTGGTCGGATTTCAACTCAACGATACGCATACCGCTCATGGCGGAAGTGGCAGGATTAGTCCCATGCGCTGAGTCGGGAATGAGGATTTTGTCTCGGGAAGTATCATTTCGCCAGCGATGGTAGGCGCGGATGATCAGCACCCCAGTCAGCTCACCATGGGCGCCGGCAGCGGGTTGAAGGGTGACCGCAGCAAAACCGGCGATCTCTTTCAACCATTCCTGAAGCGTGAACATCAGGGCGAGATTGCCCTGGACAGTCTCGATGGGCTGGAGGGGATGGGTGAAGGCAAAGCCGGGATAGCGGGCAATATCTTCATTCACCTTGGGGTTATATTTCATGGTGCAAGACCCCAATGGGTAATAACCTGTGTCTATGCTGTAGTTGAGCTGTGACAGGCGAGTGTAGTGGCGGATCACATCCAGCTCTGAAAGCTCAGGCATGGGTAAGTCGTCACGGACAAATCCTTCAGGCAAGGGTGAGAAAGGAACATCGGGCAAGGGAAAGGAGATGCCCTGCCGACCGGCTACAGAGATATCGCATAATTGAGGTTCACCCATCTGACACCTCCGATAAAACGTCAATCAGTTGATCAATGTCCTGGCGGGAGTTCATTTCCGTCACGGCGATCAGCATATGCCGGTCCAGACCAGGATAATCCTGGCTTAAATCGTACCCGCCCAAGATATCATGGTCGAGCAGGTGATCGTTAATCTCTGATACAGGGGAAGGGGATTGGACTACAAACTCATTGAAGAATGGATCTTGAGACCAAAGGGAATAACCAGGGAGCCTGGTGATCTGTGCAGCCGCGTAATGCGCCTTGTGGTAACACAGCTCAGCTACCTGACGCAACCCATTTTTGCCGAGCAAGCTCAAATATACTGTGGAAGCGAGGGCAATCAAACCCTGGTTGGTGCAAATATTGGAGGTGGCTTTTTCACGGCGGATATGCTGCTCACGAGCGGTTAGGGTGAGAACATAAGCCCGTTGGCCGCGGTTGTCAACCGTCTCTCCGGCAAGACGACCAGCCATCTTGCGGACATATTCTTTACGGGTGGCGAACAACCCCAGGTAGGGTCCACCAAAGGAAAGCGGGATGCCCAGAGGCTGACCTTCACCGGTTACGATATCTGCGCCCATAAAGCCAGGGGGTTTAAGTAAACCGAGGGCGATAGGGTTGACTGAAACTGCCAATAGAGCTCCCATGGCATGGGCAGATTCTGCCAACTTCGTATAGTCATAGATGCGACCAAAAAAATCGGGATATTGGACGACTACCAGGGCTGTGTCTGTGTCGATGAGGGGGATCAAGGTGTTGGGATCAGACAGTAATTCAACCTGCGGTCCGTCACCCACGAGCTCCACTGGCGAACCTTCAGCATAGGTACGCACAGTCTGGCGGTATTGGGGGTGTAAAGCGGGTGAAAGGATAATCTTATTGCGCTTACCGCGGAAATTGGCAAATGCCATATTTACGGCTTCTGCTACGGCTGTGGCACCATCATAGTGAGAGGCATTGCACACTTCCATGCCGGTAAGGGCAGCTACATTACTCTGATACTCGAAGATAGTTTGAAGCGTACCCTGCGAAACCTCAGGCTGATAAGGTGTATAAGCGGTCAAAAATTCACCCCGGCGGATGATGGCATCCACAGCGGCGGGAATATAATGGTTATAAGCCCCCGCGCCAAGGAAACAAACCAGCTCGTTGAGGTTTTCATTCGCCTGTGAAATTTCCTGCAACTCGGCGGTGACCTCCATTTCGGTGAGAGCTGGCGGAAGGTTAAGAGTGGGGAAACGGTATTTGGCTGGAACATCTACGAAGAGATCCTCCAGCGTCTCAATGCCGACAGTGCGCAGCATGGCAGCCCTGTCAGCATCTGTATGCGGAATGAACATAACTGCTCCTATTGTCCTTGCTGAACCAGTTTTTCGTAAGACGGAGCATCCAGCAGGGTGGCAAGCTCAGCAGGATTATCCAGCTCGATTTTCACAATCCAGGCAACGCCATACGGATCTGAGTTGATCACCTCAGGCGTACCTGCGAGGGCTTCATTTACGCTGAGGACTTTACCACTGACCGGGGTGTACACATCTGCGGCTGCCTTGACTGATTCGATGGTCGCAATCGTGTCTCCCTTTTTTATGCTATCGCCCTCACTGACGATGACTTCTGCGAAAACAATATCTGAAAGCTGGTCTTGAGCATAATCGGATATTCCGACCGTAGCCGTTTTTCCCTCCATGTTGATCCATTCGTTGCTTTCGGTGTATTTAAGTTCCTGGGGAATATTCATGAAACGCCTCCAATGATAGGATGTAGATAGATTTTAATACGAACTACCAACTATGCAAGTACGTATTATTATGCGATTAAACAGCAGAGGCACACCTAAACTAAGTGTGCCTCTGTCATTTACCTGAGAGATTAGCATTTGGAACGAAGACATCTGCCAAATGTTTGCCCCGACGGTGTCAGCATATTTTGATGTGCTGGCTTTTCAGAGTTTTCGAGAAACAAAGTCCTTCTACCTGAGAGTTTCGCCCATATTCAAGACAGGTTTGCCCCTTCGGTGCCTATGTGGTAAACGGTCTCTTCTTTGTTTCTGTACCACCAACCGGCTGATTGTATAACCGGCTGGATGATACGTCAAGACCTAGTTAGCTCTCCACGAACCCATTCACCGATCAACCAGTACTTGAAGTCTTGCCCACTGTTGGTTTGTACTGCACCGACGATGCCATAAACCAGTGCTGCAAGGGGTAGTAGCGAAAGAAGGCAGGCGAGTGGTATAAGTAAAAGTCCTACAAGGACGATGGATAATGCACCAGTGATTGCCCAGGCAAGACCAATGAGTAATCCGCCACCAAACCACCAGATTAACTGGAAGATGAAAGACTGCATCGACTGATAGGCGACATAGTTTGAGCGGTTTTTATAAACAAGGTAGATGATCAAGGCGACCACAATACCCAGGAAACCGGTAATCAGATTGAGCAGAATACTTAGATGAGCCAGCATTGCCCAGGTGCGTTCGTCTGATTCGGCGAGTCGTTGAGGAGCTTCTGCGACAGGCGGAGCAGGGGGTAGATAATTCTCGGGCGGGGTGGAGCCTTCAGAGGGTTGAATTTGATCCATTTGATTTCTCCTTTCAAGACATTATGAAATTATATACGCTGAATAAAAAAAAGGTTACATAGAAAACCAATCATTGGAATATCCATAGGTCCAGGGATCAAAATGATTCGATCAACGAACGATGGATGACTAAGGAATATTCAAGGAGAGGTGATAAGTAGAGTTAAAGGTAATCCTTAAGGTTGTGTTCGACTGCATAGGCAGCAGCTTCGGCACGGTTACTAACACCCAACTTGGATAGAATACTGCTGACGTAATTTCTTACAGTGCCTTCGCCTAAGAACAACGCCTTGGCAATCTCGCGGTTAGTTTTTCCTTCAGAGACGAGCATCAAGACGTGACGCTCCTGTTGGGTGAGGGCAGAAAATGCCGATGCTTCCTCTTCACGGGCGGCTTTGCGGACTTCTTGAAATATCCTTTGGGTTACTGCCGGATCGAGCAAAGCCTCACCCCTGCTCACGGCTTCGATAGCGTGCACCAGATCTTCACCACCGATTTGCTTTAATACGTAGCCGGATGCACCGGCGCGGATGGCAGAGAAGAGCATCTCATCTTCAGCATAGGAAGTGAGCATGATCACCTTGGTATCGGGGTATTTATCCATTATTTCCTGGCAGGCCTCGATCCCAGAACCACCAGGGAGTCGAATATCCATGACTACTACATCGGGGCTAAAAGCAGCGACACGCTCAACTGCTTCGCGAGCGGTGCTGGCTTCAGCCACAACTTCAAAATTGGGATGACGCTCCAACAAGGCTTTCAACCCCAATCGGACGACTTCGTGATCATCAACTAACAATATCCTTTGCTTATTAGGCATGCTTTACACCTTTGGCTAATTATTCCTGGGAGGGATCTGATTTTTGCTGTTCTGGAACGTTTTCAGGTGAATCAGAAGGATGATCGCGCCTGAAATCTACAAACCGGTAGCCTAATCCACGTTCGGTCAATATGTATACGGGGTTGGCGGGATCTTTCTCGATTTTTTGACGCAGATAGTTAATATACAGACGAACGTAATGAGGCTGGTCACGGTACTCATATCCCCAAACGTTAGTGAGAACCTGATCGTGGGACACCACCCAGCCTGCATTCTGTACCAGATAATATAAAAGCCTGTATTCGGTAGGGCGCAAGTTCACCAACTTGCCTTCCACCCACACTTCGTGGCGATCAAAATCTATTTTCAAGCGACCGTTGACTTCAATCAGCCCGTGGGTACTATCAGACGTCAATTCCGTCCGCCGGAGGACGGCGCGAACGCGGCTGACCAGCTCGCGGGGCTGAAAGGTTTGGTGACATAATCATCGGCACCAAGCTCGAGCCCATGGATGCGTTCCTCTTCTTCTCCCTTAGCGGTCACCATAATGACCGGGACAGGGCTGATGAGGCGAATCATTTTTAAGACTTCGAAACCGTCCAAATCAGGCAGCATAACATCAAGGAGCACGAGGTCTGGAAGGGAAGTTCGTAAGCGATCCATCGCCTGGGTGCCGGTGAATGCCTCGACGACACGAAAACCGTCGTGCTCGAGGTTCAAACGGATAAATTTCGCCATCCTCTGTTCATCATCGACGACGAGTACGCGGTAGTTTTTGAAATGAGTATCTGGTAGCATGGTTTTTACACTCAGAGGTCAGACACAATGCCTATACACAATGCTTATTCTCGGACAAAGCCAATTATTTCTTCCTCTGCCTTGGTAGGTAGAACTTCAATAAAATTTAGGCGACTAATCGGCCAAATTACGGTAAGGACACTTTCAGTAAGATAATGAAGCTCTTTACCATCGATCCGGCGTGGGCTGTTGATGGTGATGGATAAATCGGTCGGTTGAGGCAGTTCTTCCACCTCACCTATGATGGGTTCTTCTCCGGTAGGGTGAATGATGACAGTATATGGCATGATTATCCCAGCTTTCTCATCGATTTACGAGCAGTTGAATTTTCATTTTACCCAGAGAGAATATATCCCCATGTGTAATCGGATAAGGTTTATTAGGGGTCATTTTTTGTCCATTGAGTAATGTCCCATTGGCTGAACCAAAATCGACCAATAAGGCAAACGGCTGACTTATTTCTATGGAGGCGTGTAAGCGGGAAACGCCGTATTCATAAGCGTTGTATGGAGCAAGATCAATATCTGGCAATATAGGTTGATCTTCGGATGACCGACCCAGTGTGAATTCTTCCAAACCCTCGAGAGGAATTACCTCGCCTGTATCAACAAGATATAAGGAAAGCCTGGCGTCACCCGGAGTGTGAGGCACTGACTGGTCAGAATCGTCAGGGACATCCCTACGCAGCTGGTCACCGATGGTGTTAGGGATGATCACAGTTGGGTCATGCAGCACGGCGAACTGAGTGCCACATTCCTTGCAAAACAGGGCTCCTGGTAGTTCCTTATTCCCACAATTTGGACAAATGATCATAATCAAGTCTGCTTGTTCCCTGTTGTAAGCAGCAACGAGCGTGTACCATATTTTATCCTTTTTTCACCTTCTTCGCTAAAGGATTGATTATTTCGAATATGAGCCAGCTCGGATAAAACTGATTGAGCTAAAGCGTGCTCGCCATTTCGCAGTAAATGGGTAGCCATATTCTCCATGTACCTTGCAGCCGAGCTGGAATCGCCTTTACTCATCTCCTCGGTAGCTCTCTCCTGCATATGATACAAAGATAACATCGTTATTGAATTGAGGATGCTGGTGGGAGGCAGGGTTCTTATTAATTCTTGGGTAACTTGCCGGTCGAATGAGATTCGATGAACATAACGAGTTTTTCCGGTATGGCGAGGGATTTCAAAATTTAAGAAGCCTTTGGCCAGTGATAACTGGTTAAGGTCAGGTGGAATATCATTCACCACAAACTCAAATAATATGCTCATTATCCCTTGACGAGGCATATTTCCGAGATTTAAAGGGGATATTTTTTCCAACGGAGAGGCATCAGGCTGAAGACGAAATACAGAGGATAATGTGACATTTGGAGGCATTTGGAGATTAAAAGTGATTTGTTCTGTCAGGCTTGACCCCAGGCGGGCGATCTCCTCGAGAATGGAATTATGAATATCTCCGGTCTCATATATAAATTTACATATACCACCCGTCTTGGAGGTAATATGATCCAAGAATTTATCATTCCATTCGCTACCTATCCCCAAAGCGCTGATACCTATCCCGAGTGCAGCACTTTGGTCGGCGAGCTGTTCGCAATATATTTCATCTCCATAAGTCCGCCCATCAGTGATTAAGAGGAATATGATTCGTGCGCTGACGGGACAGGTTTTTATTAACTTGTGAAAAGCCCAAGTCGAGGCCCTTGAATATTTCGGTCCCGCCTCCCGCTTGTAGAATTTGAACCTTCATTTCTGATGATTTCAAATCAGCCATGCTTCCTGGAGGAATGAGAAGCTCGGCAAAATCGTTGAACTTAACCAGCGAGAATATATCTTCAGGTTGCAGCTTACGAAGTAAATCAATCACTGTCAACTTCACTGCATCCAGGCGTACCCCTTGCATGGACGTTGAACAATCAACAACCATGCAAATATTCAGAGGGGTAGAAGAAGCCATCAGCCCGGTATCCAACTTTATACCCAATTCCAAAAGGACGTAGATCAATTGTGGCTCTGACAACCGAGCAATCAAAGGTTGGCTGAATGTGCTCTTTATGGTTATGGGAGTGTCAAACGTGGATTCCTGGGGGAGCAGACTGTCATAATCAGATCTTTTACGTGGATCAGACAAACGTTCATAAGCTTGCTGGATATCAATAAATAATTCGGTATCACCCTTATTCACATTCTTATCGGGATGGAGGTGAAGCACGAGCTGACGATAGGCACGGCGAATCTCCTCCTGTGTGGCGTCGCGGGGAAGGCCTAACCGATCATATAGCGTTAAATTTTCCATAGAGATCAACTTGGAAATTGAATCATGACTACAGATATATTATCAGGCCCGCCCAGGGTATTGGCAGCCATGATTAGTAATTCACATGCAATTTGCGGCGCGGATGAAGAATCGATGATGTGGATCAATTCATTCTCTGGGACCACTCCCCACAATCCATCAGAGCACAGGATCAATTTTGACCAATCATGGCTAGAAAAGCTAGTAATATCAGGCTCAAGCTGATCTCCCTGACCGAGTGCCTTATAAAGTAGATTGCGTTTTGGGTGTACAGAGGCTTCTTCAGGGGTTATTTGACCGATTTCTTCCAGGCGTTTGACGAGCGAATGGTCATGAGTCAGGAGTTGCAGCTTACCATGGTGATCGATGGCGTAGGCACGGCTGTCGCCGACATGGGCGATGGTAATCTGGTCACCCACAATGAGAGCAGCGGTAAGAGTGGTGCCACTGCCCATAGCAGCCAGCTTGATTGCCTGATGAGCAGCCAATACACCCTCGCGCATTAGCTCCTGGAGTGAAATATCCAGCTGATGGTCGATTGATGATAATGATGGGAGGAAAAATGCATTTATCACATAGGCGGATAATTTTCGAACCGCTATGCTGCTGGCTAATTCACCATTTTCATGGCCACCCATCCCATCGGCAATAATGTATAGGCCAAAGTTGACTGCACGTCCATTGGAGACGAGATTGGTAGTGAGGGTGAAGAGAGAATCTTCGTTGCTATCACGCTGGATGCCGGCAGACTGGCCAATGCCAGCCAGAAATTGGGGTGTTTCCAGGGGAGGAAACGCAGTTACAGAAGCGGGGGCTGAGCTTTCTATATTTTCAACTTGTTCATTGCTCTCATTCGAATTGAGCTGCTGAGAAGGAGCATCAACAATTGAAGGTTGGATGCTTTCAGGTGGTTTTTTTCGAAATAAACGGCTAAAAAATGACTGCACGAATAATCCTCGGTAGAATTAGATGTTCATTACAAAACAATAGCATATATTTTATGATCGTTGGATCCGAAATAAAGTACATCATTAGCAATAATCGGAGATCCGGTGATTGGTCCTGCGGTTTGATATTTCCAGCGTAATCGACCAGAGCGGAATTCAAGGCAGTATATGGCACCATCGACAGAGCCACAGTAGACTGAATCCTGGTACGAGATGGGGGAGCTGGTTACCTGATTTTCAGTGGCGAAATTCCAGATTTCCCTGGCTGAGTGAATATCGACGCAATATATATGTGAATCCACTGAACCGGTGAAGATAAAGTTATCGGCGACGAAGGGTGTGGAGATGGATGCCTTGGCCATCCGAAAACGCCAGATTATATACCCGGATTGGGCATCAAGTGCATAAAGAAGTGTGTCTACTGAAGATATATAGATAATCCCGTTGGAAAATACCGGGGAAGAGGTTAAAGCTCGTTTCGCTTTAAAGCGCCATTTAACATTTCCCCTCAAGTCTACACAAAACAGGTCTCCATCTTCGGTGCCAAAGTAGACCAATTCACCCACAAGGAGCGGAGTAGAACGGACAGGAGATCCTGCATCGACCCGCCAGGCGCGCCTTCCGCTTTGGGCATTAACTGCATGGAGATATGCATCATCCGATCCAATGAAAACGTGACCTTCAGCGATAAATGGGGATGAACGAATAGCACCATTCGAGTAATAGGACCAAATCTCTTGCCCGGAACGCATATTAATACAATAAAGCCGCTGATCCTCCGAACCGACATAAATATTCCCTTCAAAAGGAGCTGGTCGGCAGACAATTCCACCCTCAGTAGCAAACTTCCAGTTGAATTCACCGCTGGAGGCGTTTAATGAATACAAGTTATTATCATATGAACCAACGTAAATGACACCAGCATGATAGGCAGGTGTACCACGGATTTCGTCTTCGCACTCAAATTTCCACGCGGCTGTGATCTCAGCAGCCTCGCGAGATAATGGTTTGACAGCCGCTGGAAGTTTGTGCAACAGTCCCGTTTTTTTTGCTGAAGCAAGAAGGGCTTCTTTCATCACCTCAATGCTTGAATAACGTTTTTCAGGTTCATAAGAAAGGGCGGTATAGATCACTTCCTCCAGCTCGCTTGAAATTGCAGGATTAATCGTTCGGATTTTCCGCTCATCAAATGAAAATGGAGGTTCCAGGCGTGGATCTCGCCTGGTGAGCAGATGATGGAGGGTAGCTCCCAAAGCGTAGATATCTGCACGTTGGGTACTCTCGCCTTTATATTGTTCCGGAGGAGAATACCCTTCTGTGCCGATCATGGTACCTTTTTGACCTGGCTGGAAAGTCTTGGCGATACCAAAATCCACCAGTTGCACATGATCGTGGGTATTTATCATTATATTCGAGGGTTTGATATCTCGAAATATTATCGGCTCAGGTTTGTTATTGTGCAGATAACTGACGACGTCGCATAATTCGATAGCCCAATTTAGGACTTGATCTTCGGGAAGAAAATCCTTCGTTTCTGTCAGGATTGTTTCCAAGTCTTTCCCATCAATAAACTCGATGATCAGGTATGACCGGTCGTCCTGAGTGAAGTAATCATAAATGCGTGGAATACAGGGATGGTTTAAGGTTGCCAGGATGTTCGCTTCACGCTCGAAGTTACGGACGATCGTTTCGCGAATAACAGGGTCGCGGACCATGTTGATCATTTCTTTTACCGCTACCCGCTTGACTACATTGGGAAAATGTAGATCTCTGGCACAATAAACTGCCCCCATGCCACCAACGCCGACCACATATTGGATTGCATAGCGGTCTAAGAGGATAGCGCCAGGTTGTAAATGGTCCGAAGGTTTGCGCGGTGTGCTTGAATCAGTCAGACTATGAGTAGAGCGTTGGTTGTCCAGTGCTTATCCTCCAGCTACGAACTTAGGGTAATTATAGCTTATAGCATTGATTATAAAAAAAGCCGATAAAGATGGACTGCTATATTAGTATGACGTATCCGTTGAGCAGCAGGTACTAAAAGTTGGAGGATTAATACTATAATGAGTGAACCAAATGGATCAATTTATCAAACTTGCGAGGAAAACATGCCTACGAAAGTCGATTTTAAGAAAACACTGAAGCGATACTATAATCCTTCCATAAAAGGATTTCACCTGATCGAAATGCCGCCAATGAACTTTCTCATGGTGGACGGAAAAGGTAACCCGAACAGCTCAGAGGATTATCAACAAGCGATCGAGGCGCTATATGGCATGTCGTATGGGATTAAGTTTGCACTCAAATCTCAGGGGTTTGATCATGTTATCCCTCCCCTGGAAGGATTATGGTGGATGGAAGATATGGCCGAATTCAGCCGGGCAAACATTGAGAGATGGGAATGGATAATGATGATTATGCAGCCCGAATGGGTCACAACCGAAACGGTGGAAGGTGTGCGATCAGGGGTTGCTAAGAAGAAAGGCCTGACCAACCTGGGAAAAGTCAGATTTGAACGATACACTGAAGGTGCTGCGGTTCAAACAATATACTTAGGTGCCTATGAAAATGAAGCTCCGGTGATCGCGGATATGCACGCATTTATCAGGAGCAATGGATACCGGACAAATGGTAAACACCACGAAATTTACCTGAGTGATTTTCGCAAGACTCAGGCAGAGAGGCTGCAAACGATTTTCCGGCAACCAATCCGGAAGGAATGATAATTTCAAGTTACTGTCTGAATCTACCAACCTGATAGGGCATTAAATTAGAAAAGGATAGCTCAACGAAGGTCTGCACTAGCGATAATCCGAGATAGCCTCAGGCTTATTATCCAGAATTAGCTCAATCTGGTCCATCACAGGGGGAGTAAGCTTATCCATAAATTCCAGTGTTTTCATATTTTCAACAACCTGCTGAGGTCTTGAAGCTCCTGTGATAACAGTACTTACATTTGGATTTTTCAGGCACCAGGCAATCGCCAATTGTGCCATGGTCATACCCAAGTTTACTGCAATGGGAATCAGCTGTTCGACTTTGTTGACGCTGATTTTTGCATTTTCATCTTCGAAACCCTCCCGGAGCCATTCGTAGCCTTGCAGGGTGATTCTGGTGTCTGAGGGAATCCCACGATTATATTTCCCGGTCAACATTCCACTGGCAAGGGGACTCCAGATAGTTGTACCCAAACCGATTTCCTTATATAACCTGGCGAACTCGCGCTCAACTTTATTACGCCTGAGCATATTGTACTCAGGCTGTTCGGCGACAGGTGGGATGAGGTCATATTGCCTGGCACATGAGTAGGCTTCCATGATCTGGTCTGCCGTCCACTCACTGGTACCCCAATAAAATGTGAGGCCCTGGTCGATCAGGAAATTCATGGCACGGACAGTTTCTTCAATTGGCGTGTAGATATCGGGACGATGGCAAAATAACAGATCAACATAATCCATCTGCAGCCTGCCGAGGGAAGCCCTGGCACCTTCAATGATATGTTTCCGAGAGAGTCCAGTCTGATTGGGTTTACGACCACCCCAAAAAAGTTTGGTCGATATTACCAGGTCAGACCGCTTCCAGCCTGCTTTTTTGATCACATTCCCCATCACGATCTCAGCATTTCCATGAGCATAGGATTCAGCATTATCGAAATAGTTGACTCCGGCCTCATAAGCTGCTCGCATACAATCAGTTGAAGTATCTGCACCGATTTGACCACCCATGGTGACCCATGCGCCCAACGAAAGAGCTGAAACCTGCAAACCTGATTTCCCTAAATAGCGATATTCCATAATATTGACCCATCCTGTGTTTTATTTGTTGTTATACCACATTCGTTAATTGGTAATGTTGGCTGACCATTTTGAAAAATCCGAATTTTTAGAATTTATCGTGAAATTGAATTTATTGAAGCATGATTTTATTTCCTTGTGATCAAGGAATGACCCTTTTTCACCAGAGCAGAAGTGGCAGCTGCCAAGACGGGGAAACTGGTAATGCTGTAGTCAATGCCTGTAGTTAGCGGAAAAATCAGCTGATCATCGAACGGCTGGACTATTCCTCCAGATTCTTCGATTAAAACCCAGACCGCGGACAGATCCCATATTTTTGGAGTAGCATCAAAACCCATGAGAGCCGATCCACGTGCGACCAGACAGAAAGAATACGCACTTGAACCCATAATCCGGGGTTTGTAGTGGATTTTTATATTGAAATTCCGGAATGTGCGTGAACAACAGGCGAAGAATGACATCGGTTGAGCTGGATCGGGAGCCCGGGTTACGATTGGATTTCGATTTAAATAGGCTCCTGACCCACGGCTGGCGAAATAAAGCTCATCGATGCGGGGGAAAAATATTACCCCAAGCTCAGGGAATCCATCCACCAGGCGGGCAATCGATACACCCCATATTGGCAGACCCAGGCTATAGTTCGTGGTGCCATCCAATGGATCAATGACCCAGGTTGGCAAATGGGGGTCGTTAAGGAAGTGAGATGATTCCTCACTCACAATCCCATCCTGGGGAAACTCGGCATTGATTCTGGTCGTAATAAGCGCATCAGCTGCCAGGTCAGCCGCGGTGACTACCGTGCGATCTGGTTTTGATGAAGCGATTATCCCACCAGGATTGTAGTATTTTTGTAATAATTCGCCCGTCTCCAATGCAAGACTGACGGCAAACTCCAATGCATCACTCATGCAGATCTATTCCTCAATAAGTGGATACTCCAATTTAGACGGTTGAGTTGGAGGCGAGGGTATAAAGTAAACCAATGGAGCGGCAATCAACCCAGCAAAAGCCGCCAGCTGGAAAGCCTGATTGAGACCCAATCTATCGGCAAGTATGCCAATGCCAACCGAAGATATTGATAAACAAATGAAAGAAAACATCATAAAAAAACCATTCCCGACCGAACGGTGTTTGGGGAAGTGATCCTGGACAATCGCCAGAGCAATTGGTTGTGAAGATAACGTGAATAGACCAGCCAGGATTAATGCTGGAAGAACAAGCCAGCGGCTGCCGTTTAGAAATGTAAGCACCATTATTGGGGCGAGCAGTGAAACGGTGAATAGGACCGGTTTTCGTCCAAGACGGTCACTAATCGTACCACCCAAGAAAGCTCCAATCACACCTGCCAGCTGATAGATCGCCAGGGTGGTATCTGCTTTCCAAATGTTAGCTCCTTCGCTTTGCAGGAGGGTAGGCAGATATACTCCCATACTGGTGATCAAGAAACTTCTGAAAAACACCAGGGCTACTAACGGCACAAATAACCGTTGAGCAAGCGGCAACATTTCGCGGAACCCAGTTTGCTTCTCTACATGCACCGGGATACCTTTGAAGCGGAAATATATTATAAGTGAAGCGATCCATCCGGGAATCGCAACGGGAAGCATTTTTCCCATTGTGAAGGTGAGCAGTGCCCAGGCAGCGAATAATGGACCGACAGTACGCCCGAGCTCACCAGCAGCCATGAATAAACTCATGCCTTTTCCAACCTGCTCTCCAGAAGATCGGGCGACCATCCCCGGGGAGATAGCATGAAAGGCGGCGACGCTAAGCCCAGTGATGAATAATATGACCACCAAGCTAATGTAATTTGGTGCAATCCCGAGCAAGCTCATCGTCGTTGCAGAAACTGCCGGGGCGAGAATGACGAAAATTCGTAGGTTAACCTTGTCATCAAGGTAACCGATAACGGGATTCAATAAAGATGGTAACTGGAGGACAGCTGAGAGAAAACCAGCCTGGGTATAAGTAAGTGAGAGTTTCGCAATCAAGTTGGGAAGCAGCGGGGCAAGAAATGCAGCATATGTATCTTGGATAAAATGGGCACTGATAATCGCGAGTATGCGCGATAGCTGAAAACCAATACCTTTCGCTTTTTCAACTTGAACAGTCGCATGAGAGGTAATGCAGGTCATTTAGGAAGAGGCTTGGGAATTTACCAGCTCGATATAGTCCTGTGGAACAGTACCATCATCATTGAGTCCAAGTAAATGGATCAATTCGCGTGCTACTTGCGCCTTATGTTCTGCATCCCGCCTGCTCCAGGTTCGGCTCTTAACCTCAAGAAAATGCCCCAAAGCGGGGTTATCCATCCGGTCCAGATTAATATAAAACTCCAAACCATGATAAATAATCCTCCAGCGAAGGCGATGTTTCTCGATCAAGGTTTGGTGCGTGGGTTTAAAATACTCACGATAAAAACGCAAGCTGTGATTGGCAGGGGCGATAAACCGACTACGGGACAACAAGACATCTTTGGGTAAATTACCTTCGCGGGTTGGCCCCAACAAGGTAAGACGATAACGAACACTACTGACCTGGTCATTGGCACCAATGGCTTCATCCTCGCGGTAACGTAAATAACCCTGGGAAGAATCGGCAAAGGAGAAGTAAGTATCGTATTCGTGGTAATGGCGATGATGCAAAATCTCAAGCTTCGAGTTTGTAATGCTGTCTATAACCACCTGCGCATCGTTGAGAGCAACTTTAAGCTGAACCTCGTAGCTCTCTTCTTCGGAGGCACCACCGATGGCGATGAGTTTTGAGAGAACTGAATTTTCACGCTCAAGAAGAAAAGCATCGATGCGCCGGGCATATTGTTCAGCTTCAATAAGCAATTCGGATTCATTTAGCGTCATCAACTGGTGGTCGCACATCAGCCATTTGCCATTCACCATTACATCAGTGACATCAGCGGAATGAGTTGAGTAAACCAACTGAGCATAAATTGCATCAGGCTCGCGCTTGAAACGGGGTGAGTTATGAGAGCGAGAATTATCCACCAGAATGAGATCTGCTCGTTTGCCTGGCTCGAGCGACCCGGTCAGATTACCGATTTGCAACGCATCTGCACCCATCCGTGTGCCCATAGTTAGCGCCAGATGTGCAGGAAGAGTCGTAGGGTCGCCATTGGTACTTTTGGATACGAATGAAGCCAGGCGGATCTCCTCGAACATATCCAGATCATTATTCGAGGCTGGACCATCGGTGCCAATACCGACATTAAGACCAGCATCGAGCATCTTACTTACGGGTGCAAAGCCAGAAGCTAATTTCAGATTTGACGATGGGTTATGCGCTACCCCTACATGGTGGTGAAGGAGAGTTTTGATCTCACCATCATCAACATGGACACAATGGGCAGCTAAAACCCTGGCTTTAAAAACATCCTGCTTCTTCACATAGGGAATGACCGGCATACCGAATTCTTTGCGACTATTCTCCACTTCCAGACGGGTCTCAGACAAATGGATCAATAAAGGCGCATCGAATTCCTTCGCCAGCAAGGCTGCAGACTGTAGAATTTCTTGAGTACAGGTATAAGGAGCATGCGGACCGACAGCAGGAATGATTAAGCGGATGATTATGCCATTTCTGCAGGAAAGTGCGGGTATTCTCAAGGGCTTCCTCATAATCTCTGGCATCGGGCCCTGGGAATTTAAGCACAGTTTGGGCACATACAGCACGCAGTCCAGCGTTGGCAGTAGCCTGGGCGGCGTCGTTTTCGAAATAGTACATATCGGCAAAACAAGTGACCCCTGAGCGGATCATTTCAGCGCAGGCAAGCTGAGTCCCCAGGCGGACAAAATCTGAAGATACAAACTGGCGCTCGACAGGCATGATATATCCCATCAGCCATACATCCAGGCGTAAATCGTCGGCTAAACCGCGCAGCAAGGTCATGGCAGCGTGGGTATGGGCGTTGATCAAGCCAGGCATGAGGATTTTACCCAAGCAATCAAATGTTTGTTCAGCTGTGAACTGCTGACATACATCGGTTTCAAGACCTACCGCGAGAATATGATCACCCTGGACCGCCAAAGCACCCGGTTCATAGAGGGTCAGATTCAAATCCATGGTTAGGATGATTGCATTTTTAAGAATAATATCGGCATTAAGTGTCATGAGTTAGCCTTCGAATCAAGTCAAGACTTTGGTTAATTGCCCAGGTGGGAGCGTATTCCGATGGTCCGCCATAACGCCGTAAGTGATTATCTGCGCCATGGGGAGAAATAAGAACGAGGAAAACATCTTGGGCATCAGCGTTAGCCTGGATAGAGACACCCAACCCAATTGCAGCATGATGGGAGAGGCGATATGCATCCGTCAGGTTGTGCAATTCGTCCTGGTCTGGCGATCCGACCAAGACCTGACCGCCAATAAAAGGACCTTTCACAGCTGCAAGACGACGGATCAGCTCTCCACCGAGACCAACCTCGATGACAGCCAGGGTCCAATTATGGGTAGTGAGTGAGTGCAATGTGACCTCTTCGAGGGTGTCACCGTCTACACCATAGATGCAGTCACCAAGACGGCTGCGCAGATCAGAATCTTCAATGGCTCGATCAATCTCGCTGCATCTTCCTCAGAATCGGCTTTCACAGTGATGCGCACATCCACCTGCCCGGAGTGTGCTGTTAAACCAACCGTTGGATTGGTCAGCTTTTCCAAATCACCAATCAGATCATCGATCTGAGATTCACCAACACCGACTGTATGGATCAAGTCGAGTTCTAATGACCTCGTGGAGATGGAAGTGTTGTCGAAGGTAGGGGAGTACTTTATGTTCCATGAGAAACGACATCTCGCGGGGGACACCTGGCAAAGCGATGACCGCTTGAGAGTTCATCTGCATGATGAAAATCGGAGCGGTACCCACGGGATTTTCAATCGCCATCGCCCCTTCGGGGATGAATGCCTGACGGCGATTATTTTCGGTGGGAATCCGGTCCAGTTTTCGAAAACGCGATTTGATTTGTTCCCAGAGCTCGGGATGAAATTCCGACTTGACACCAAGGGCGAGGGCAACGGCGTCACGAGTGGGGTCGTCTATGGTAGGTCCCAAACCACCCGTGGTGAGGACAATATCACAACGCTCTAATGATTCCTGGATGGCCTGTGCGATGCGTTTGGTGTTGTCGCCCACAGTAGTAATACGGAACAGGTCAATACCAGCATCGCGTAGACTATCGCGCGATGAAAGTTGAATTTGTGTCGACGGTTTCACCGAGTAATAGCTCGGTGCCGATAGTGAGAATTTCTGCGGATGGCATTTGAGATTCCAGGAAGTAATTATACTAATCTAAATGGTCAGATTTCCGTGTTTTGCGCATAGCCGATCTTATTATTAAACGACGTTGTGCTCGTGGATCAGACGACCTTCGTTGAACCTTGCATAATCGAGCATCGATATATCCATGGTCGTAGCCTTGCCATCGAGGATGATCTCGGACATCAATTTTCCAGCGATTGGACCATGCATAAAACCATGCCCGGAGAATCCTGATACAAGGTAATAGCCCTCGATAGGCGTGCTACCAAAGATGGGGTGGGCATCAGGAGTGACCTCATAAAGCCCAGCCAGGTGTGAGGCAAGTCCAACGCTCTCCAGAAGCGGGAAGCGGTTGACTGCAGCTTCCATGTGGACCAATTCCCACTCTGGATCAATGTTCTGATCATAGCCAGGAAGCTCATTTGGGTTGGACATTCCGGTAAGCAATCCCGGACCTTCAGGATGGAAATACAATGATTGGGAGAAATCGATCACAAAGGGAAAATCAGGCGGAAGTGCGTTTATTTCGGTGGTTGTTAGCCACTGCCGGCGGATTGGGGACACTGGAACCTGCAGACCCGCCATCTGACCGGTATAACCTGCCCATGGCCCAGTAGCATCGACGACAATTGGAGCGGAGATGGTCTGGTTCTGCACTTGAACCCCGGTGACCTTGCCGTCTTGAACATGGATCCCGGTCACTGGAGATGAGGTCAGTGCCTTTACACCAAGACGTTGAGATGCACCGATATACCCCATGACCACACTGTTGGGGTCCACGAGGCCATCCAGGGGATTAAAACTTCCGGCGAGCACATCATCCAGGCGCATAAGGGGTACACGCTTACGGATTTCGTCACCACTCAACCATTGTGTCTGGGCACCCAGGCTATTTTGCAGTTTGACAATATGCTTGAAAATACTGACCTCATCCTGGGTGGTGAGAAGGAACAAATAGCCGATTTTCCGATAGTCGATGGACTGACCGAGCTCATCTTTGAAGCGGTCCAGCATGGGTAAACTAAGCAGCGATAACCGGATGTTTATTTCAGTACCAAATTGGTAGCGCACACCCCCAGCACAGCGTCCGGTAGCACCCTGACCAAAAAAATCTTCCTTTTCAAGGAGAATAATATTATGTTCACCTCGCAGGGCAAGATGGTAAGCAGTGCTGGCACCCATCACACCGCCGCCAATGATTATTATGTCTGCAGTAGCTGGTATCGTCATAGTAGTATGATCACCTGGAAATAAAATGCGTGGGGATAATTCTACCACCCACGCACTATTGTTTTGCTAAGATTGGATTATCCGATAAATTGATATTATTCGATACCCAGATAAGCTTTCTGGACCATGGCATTTTTCTGCAGATTTCCGGCGGAATCTGTTAGCACGATCTCACCTGTCTGGAGAATATAACCCCGGTTGGCAATGGAGAGAGCCATGGAGGCATTCTGCTCTACGAGCAGGATGGTGGTGCCTTCCTTATTTATTTGAGTGATTGTATCGAAGATAGCTTCCACCAGCACAGGGGCAAGACCCATGGATGGTTCATCCATCAATAGTAAGCGTGGATGAGCCATCAAAGCACGACCTGTTGCCAGCATCTGCTGCTCACCGCCCGAAAGGGTTCCGCCTACTTGTTTACGTCGTTCTTTAAGACGAGGAAATAGAGTGAAAACCCGTTCCAAATCATTGGCGATTTCAGGCTTACTTGCGCGGGTAAAAGCACCCATCTCCAAATTCTCAGCGACCGACATTCGGGAAAATACACGTCGACCTTCGGGTACGAGTGACATACCCTTAGAGATAATATCATGGGGCGGAAATTCCGCTAAATCCTCACCATCGAAATGAACATAACCTTCACGCGGTTTCATTAACCCGCAGATCGTCCGCAAGGTTGTGGATTTACCAGCACCATTGGCCCCGATCAAAGTAACAATCTCGCCCTTATCGACGGTTAACGATATTCCTTTGAGGGCATGAATTTGGCCATAATATGAGTGGATATTCTCGACTTCAAGAATTGGCATGATTTTCCTCCACTTTACTCAGTCTCGGTGGACAAACCGAGACCACTGGCAGCTCCACGTCCCAGGTATGCTTCGACCACGCGGGCGTTTTTCTGGATTTCCTTGGGAGTACCCTCAGCAATTTTGACACCAAAATCGAGTACGCTGATTTTTTCAGAAATACTCATGACGACACGCATTTGATGTTCGATCAATAAAATGGTTATCCCCAGTTCATCACGCAACCGGCGGATGAAATTGACCATATCCTGGGTCTCCTTCGGATTCATGCCGGCAGTAGGTTCGTCCAGGAGGAGCAGTTTTGGCCTGGAAGCCAAAGCCCGTCCGATTTCTAACCGGCGTTGTTGACCGTAGGGCAAGTTTTTTGCGAGTAAATCGCCCATTCCCTTTAGATTAATATAACCAAGAAGTCTGTTTGCCTCTTCCACCGCTTCTTTTTCCTCTCGGTTGGTTTTCCGATTACGGAAAATAGCTCCTAAAATCCCCGATTTTAAATGAGGCTGCATCCCGACTAAAATGTTTTCCACTGCGGTCATATTTTTAAATAAGCGAATATTCTGGTACGTTCGAGACACACCGAGATGTGTAACCCGGTCAGTTGATAAACCAGTAATGTTTCGACCGTTCAGTAAGATGTCTCCTTCTTCAGGTGTATAGAAACCGGTGACACAGTTAAAGAACGTCGTTTTCCCAGCTCCATTCGGGCCGATAATGCTATAGATTGCGTGCTCTTCCACTTCCAGGTCAACTTTGCTGACAGCTTCCAAGCCACCGAACCGTTTGGTCACCTTTTTCGAAACGAGTAGCGCCATCTCATTTACCTCCTCACTCACTTGGGATGTCTGCGGTAATAGCAGGTTCCATGAATTGCTCTTCTTCCAACTCTTCGTGTAGCTCCAGTCGACGGCGTTGTTCTGGCCAGAGGCCTTCAGGCTTATACAACATCATGGCAACTAATGCAGCCCCGTAGATGAAATAGCGAAAATCAGCGAATTGGCTGAGCAAGAGCGGCAATCCGACCAGTACCAGCGCGCCTACAAAAACACCCGGAATGCTGCCCATACCACCAATAATGATTAATGAAAGGATATTAATTGAAACAATAAAACTAAAACTCTGCGGGTAAACAGAGCCAATCTTGGTAGCGAATAAGACACCGCCCAAACCCGAGAAGAGGGCTCCCATCCCAAATGCCATCAGTTTGGTTAGCACTTTATTGATACCCATCGCTTCGGCTACATCTTCATCCTCTCGCAGCGCCATCCATGACCGTCCAAGATGGGAATCCTTTAGCCGGATGGAAACGAACCCAGCGATGATAATCGCTACCAGGATCAAGTAATAAAGCTCTTGTTGATTGTCAAAGACAAAATTTCCGATGGCGGGTTTGGCAATGCGCTGGATTCCTTCCGAGACCTCCCAGAAGGGGCTTCATCCAGTCAGAGAGCACCAAAATACGGATGATCTCACCAAAGCCCAAGGTAACGATTGCCAAATAATCACCACGTAAACGGAGGATGGGTAACCCAAGGATTATCCCCGCAAATACTGCCACTGCAACTGCAATTGGTAAAGCTACCCAAAAGCTGAGGTGCCCAATTCCAACTGCTTCTGAAGTGGTTAACACTCCCATCGTGTAAGCCCCGATGGCATAAAAGGCCACATAGCCGAGGTCAAGTAAACCAGCAAACCCAACGACGATGTTCAGTCCCAAGCCCATCAGGATGTAGATACCCACATTATCAAAAATTTCGCTAAAGTATGGTCCCATGATCCAGGGTAACAGTAGAACGACGAGGCTTGTAAATGCAATTGTCCCCCAACGAACCATACGCTTTTGCTGCGGAGTACGTAATATAACATTGGTTTTCTTTTCTCTACCGGAATTCCAATAAACCAGTCCTCCGACGAGTATAAACACGACAATCGCGCCAATAATTGAGAGTCCACTTTGGGCAAATATCCAAATAAAAATGTTCTCGATAGGTCCCCATCGTGTGACGACCGTAACGATCATGTCGCGGAATAAACCAAGGAAAACAATCATGAGTACCGCAGTAGTAACCGCGCGTCGTATCCGTGGAGGAAGGAGAAATATGCCTGTCCCGACCATTCCAATGATGGCTGAAACAACCAACAAGGCGATTATTCCAGGAATTAATGGCAAACCGAAGGTGAGTAAAGAAATTAGAGCCGGTGAAAAGTTAATAAAAACTGAACGAAGATCGACAAACTCATTGAGGATAATCGGGAAAGCAAGGACTACGCCGCCGAGAAAGCCTGCCAAAGCTCCGACAGCAAAAAGGGCTGGGATATTTTTGGTATTTGCTTTGCTCACAGACATGTAGCCTTCGAGGAGTAAGGGTGCAAAGACAAAAATCTGTGCCATGGTGATCACACCAGAGATGATATAAGTGACCTTAAAAGCCATGACCATCCCGATTAAGCATAGAAGCAAGGAGATCCCCCCACCGATCAACCCATTTTGGATTGCTCTTACCCAATAATTCGTTTCACTTTTCATGGGTGCCTCCTATGCCTTGTCCTTGGAGATGCGTTCGCCCAGGATACCGGTCGGGCGGAATATAAGGATGAGAACTAATACTATGAAGGCGATCGCATCCTTTAATTGTGCAGCGGACGGGATGCCCAAACCCGTAAGGAATAGATTTGGTCCGACCGATTCGAGCAAACCGAGGATAATCCCACCAAGAAAAGCACCAAGAACATTTCCAATACCACCAAGAACAGCTGCGGTAAAAGCCTTGATTCCGGGGAAGAAACCCATATAGAAATTTACCACTGGAAATAGCATGGTATATAGTATGCCAGCGATCCCAGCTGATGCACCTCCTAATGCGAAGGTAAAGACAATGATACGATCAACGTCAATTCCCATCAACTCAGCTGCTTCTTTGTCCTCAGAAACCGCCCGCATGGCTTTTCCCATTTTTGTCCATTGCACGATCCCATATAGGATCACCATTAATATAATTGCTCCGCCGATCACGACCACCTGATTCCTGTATATTTGAATACCTGCGACCGTCCAGGATTTCATCCAGTGATTGAATTGCAGGATAGCCGTATACCCCGGAACCAAATAAACCGCGGAATGTGTACTGAAGGAAAAAGGAGGCCCCAATAGCAGTGATCAATGGAACCAGGCGGGGGGCATTGCGAAGGGGACGGTAGCAAATTCGTTCAAGAAGGACAGCGATCAGGGTAGATACTCCCGCTGCAAGCAGTGTAATCAGACCCATAGCAATGAGTGGTTGTTGATTTTAAGAACCCTGATTTTTGGAAACCGATAGCGAGGAACACTGCGGTAAACGTTCCACTCATAAATACTTCTGAGTGGGCAAAGTTGATCATCTTCAAGATGCCATAAACCATGGTATAGCCCATGGCAATAAGGGCATAAATACCTCCGAGTGCCAGGCCTTTGATGGTGAGGTCAAGCCAAGTACTTGGTGAATACACACCTTCTCTAAGTGTGCTTATAGTCCCGTACACAACGACCCCGGCGATAGATAAGCCGATGAGCCAAATAAAGATATCCGTAAGAGTGATGCGTTGACGCAAATTACGAAGCATCTTAAACTCCTATTCTTAAAAAGCAATAAATTCAAAAGAGGGGCGAGGCTATGCTCGCCCCTCTTCGTAGATCTGTTACTTTTATGGGGTTTTTATATATTGGGTTGGCCAGATCAGAGTCGGTGGATATACACCCGCGTGATATTCATATGCGCCGATGATTGGGTTGGCACAGTCACCGTCCACATTGCAAGTGAGGACACCCGTTAAACCTTTGAAGTCCTTGGTTGCAGCCATCGCATCTCGTAAGGCCTGGCGAGGGATGTAGAGGGTCCCGTCAGCATCTTTTACAGCCACCTTCTCAATCGCCGCCTTGACGATATTGAAACCGTCATAAGCGTGGGCATGGAAGATGTTAATCGGATCGGAACCGAATTTCGCTTTATACTTGGCAACGAAGGCATCATATTCTGTGCCTTGGACGATAGGGCTGGTGACCATAAATCCTTCAACTCCGGTTCCAGCGGCATTCATTACGTCAGGTGAATACAATCCATCTGCACCCATTAATTTAGTGGTTTCAAGTCCAGGGGTTGTCTTTGCCTGGTCAATAATGAATGCACCAGCAGGCAAGAAGATCGGGAAGTAGATTATTTCAGGACTACCGGTTGCAATGTCGGCCAGAACTGAGCTCATGTCAGTGGCATTCGGATCAACTGATGTTGCACCAGTGATCGTGCCACCTAATTTCGTGAATTCTGCCCGGAAAACCTCTGATAACTTATCAGCATAAAGACTACCGTCATGGATTGTTGCTGCTTTGGTTAGTTTTAGGAAATTAAACACAAAGTCAGCAGCAGCAGCCCCTTGGATTTTGTCATTATGGGCAGTTCTGAAGTAACCAGGATAGTGATTTGGGTTGGTTGGATCGGTCAGGTCAGGGGCTGTGTTCGATGACGAGATGGTCACAAATCCAGCTGCAGACATCAGTGGTTCTGCGGCACGAGCTTCACTCGAACATGAAGTTCCAATTACCGCAACTATGGTTGGATCAGCTGCTAACTTTGTGCCGGCAGCTTGACCACCATCAGCACTACAACCACCGTCTTCACCATCAAACTTGATCGTGTGATCCAGGATTTTACCACCCGCGTCATCGATAGCGATCTCAACACCATTGCGTGAGTCAGTACCGAGGGCAGCGTTTGGTCCAGCTACAGCTAGTAGATATGCGATGTGGATGGGATCGGATGGGCCGATTTTGACACAACCGATTGAATCGGTGCACGAATAAGGTGCAGCTGTCGCAGATGCACATGCACCTAAAACCATACTGGCAAGAATTATCAGTGATACTAAACTTAATAAACGCTTACTCATTTTTCTCCTCCAAGAGAAAGGCAAGATTGTTTGACTATTTTATTTTAGTAGAAGCGGAATAGCAGATGTTCGGTTTTCTAAATTGCACACCTCCTTCTAGATCCCTAACGGGATCGTGATGTCGGTCATACAATCAAACCCTATAACAATATAAGAAATTCTATACTGCCGGGGTAATCCCCCTATTGGATACAAAAGTTGATGAATTCTAATGATTATAATACCAACCGTCAAGGGTAGGGTTCAATAAAACTTGTGTTTAATTAGCATTTGGGTGGTAATCTGCATATTAATTCCCGTTTCAAAAAGCCCATGCTCTTTTTCCTACGTATCGTATGAACCTGAATGCCAGATATTCTTAGAATTCGTTTTTAATTTGTTCATTATTTTCACCGTGAAAGTACTGCCATAAAATCTAATGCTGACCATGAATCGAGAAACTGATCAATTGGAATGTCAAAGAATTTATAGCCGTTTAATACAGTAACATCGGAGGGAGAATACCCAACCAGAATAACAGTATGCTCGTGGGGTGCAACAACAGTTGTGTTGCCAGTCGATGCAGCTGTGTATAGATGAGGCGTTCCATTGACAATATTTCTGACATTATCGCCGATAATCCATACGATGGCGGGTTTGCCAGCAGCTATTTCAGCTCGTAAGTCATCCCAACTTAGAGATTTATAAGATGAGGCAGTCAATCCATACATCTGTAATAAGTTAGCTACTGGCGGAGCATGGACACCGTAATCGTTAGGGGGAATATTTCCCCAGACTCCATCAGGATAACCTACAAAACCAATTTCCGGATCATCATAGGATGGAAGACGACTAAGGAATTCAAGCTCGCTGATATTTTTACCAAAATGCCTCGCCCAATCAACAGCTGAACGCGATTCGCAATCTAAATTATAAAACTGGTTTTCACCTGTCATTCCCTCTATATACGCACTGGAGGGCAAACTGACAGGGGTCGGAGCAGGGGTGGGGGGAGGCATTGTATTTGACAGCTTAGTCTCAAGGCACCAATGATTTAAATATCCGGTATCATTTATATACTGATCTGAGACATTTAGCCTCCATGTGCCGTAAGCAGTGTTGCCGGTAAACTTGCCAACGGGTTGCGATGGAAGATAAATTCCAGAAATCGCCTGAGGTGAGGAGGCACATTGATCATCTGCATACTGGATAGCACCATCATCCAGGATCGTAACGATATCGGAATTCCCACATCCATAAGGGAGAGAACCTGGTCGATCGATCACTGTTATGGATTGCATTGTATTCAGGTTGGTGAGGGTAACCTTTAAATCACCGACATAGGAATGGCTAATATCAAGGTAAAGACGGACACTTACCAATAAACGGGAATCAGAAATGGAAATATCGTTATTGATACCCGCGTCACTATTATCTGGAATAGAAATCGGAGCGCTCAGATTGTCGCAAAACAGTATTGGTTCAGGTGACGGGGTTGGGGTGTAAGTTGGGATAAAGAAATCGTGCAGTAAGTTTGGCAGATATGCCACTCGGGTTGGATATGGAGTGGGGGTTGCTGTTGGCAACAATGTCGGAGAGGGGGTAGTTGTTGGAGTAAGCGTGAATGTCGGTGATGCATCAAACGTTGGGGTGGGTGTTAATGTATCGGTGATAATGATGGACGGCGTGATTGAAACTTGCGGAGTGTCTACAATTGATTGAAGAGTCCCCACTTCATCGGTATTTTTTTGATTGGTTGGAGACGCGCCAACAAATGATTTAACCCCGTCAGCGTTTGCAGAACCTGCAACAACGGGTAATGAAAACAGGAATAGTACACCAAAAAATATAACAGCACCAATAAACAAGTTTATTGATTTTTGCTGGCGAATTTGCATAGGTTTATTTTATATTATCTATTGAAATATTACTACCGCATTGGAGATCAGGTTGGATTGATAAATACCCCTGTATGGTAAAATGAAATGTTGTATGGATAAAATCAGAATCTCAGGTACTACCTGTCCCCCCCAATATAATCGCTTCATTGCGTGAAGGATTCGATGCAGTCGCTAATAAAATAGTGATCGTTCTAATCCCTGTCGCATTCGATTTGCTGCTTTGGCTAGGTCCCCACTTACAAATAAAGACATTGCTTAATCATTTTATCGACATTTTCGCTTCGTCTGCCAGCAGCACGCTAGAATCACAGAACGTGCTGGCTCAAATGACGGATATATTGCATTCTGCAGCGTCTCAATTTAATTTATTCAGCTTGATGAGAACCATACCAGTCGGTATTCCCTCACTGATGTCTTCCAGATTGCCAGTAGCTGTGCCAAACGGTGATCCTCTGTATATAGATATTACACATCCGGTTGTCATTACTGGTGTGGCGATAGGGATGCTGCTAATTGGGTTAATTATTGGGAGTTTATACTACATTCTCGTTGCCCAGGTCTCGCTGGAGGGAAGAATTGAACCTGGCGCTGCAATCAAGGATTGGTCATGGACTTCCATACAGGGTATTAGTCTGGCGATAGCACTCATTATCCTATTTATCGTTATAAGCATTCCATCGATCTGTGTCATTTCTGTAATTGCATCCTTTGGTATCCCCCTAACGCAATTTGCTTCCTTTATCTATATAGGAATTATCCTTTGGATCGCATTTCCCCTCCTATTCTCTGCTCACGGCATTTATGTAAATCATCTTGGTGCACTGGCATCGGTCCAAAGGAGTATGGTAATGACCCGAATGACACTGCCTACAACTTCTCTTTTTATCTTATCCGTTGTAGTGATCAGCGAGGGATTGGACGTTTTATGGCGCGTTCCAGCTGAAAACTCTTGGCTCACACTGGTCGGAGTAGGCGGTCATGCATTCATAACCAGTGCTCTATTGGCGTCAAGTTTTATCTATTACCGGGATGCGGACAAGTGGACCCAAGGGACGCTTAAAAACATGAAAACTCAAATTGGCCTGCCGATTTAAGGCAGATTACCACTGGAGGTAAGTGTGGTTGACGAGAAAACACCGGTATCTTACGAGGCAAAGGATATCCAGGTTCTGGAAGGTCTTGAGGCAGTCCGCAGGCGCCCAGGTATGTATGTTGGCGGCACGGATATCAAGGCTCTGCACCACCTGGTATATGAAGTGGTCGACAATTCTATTGATGAGGCTTTAGCAGGAGTTTGCGACCACATTGATGTCGTAATTAATCCTGACAGTAGTGTAACTGTTACCGATAATGGACGGGGAATTCCCGTAGATATCCACCCAACAATGAAAAAATCTGCCCTGGAAGTGGTAATGACAGTTCTCCATGCAGGGGGTAAATTTGGGGGAGGCAGTTATAAAGTTTCCGGAGGGCTGCATGGGGTAGGAGTATCAGCGGTAAATGCGTTATCGGAATGGTGCGAAGTTGAAGTTCAGCGCGACGGAAAAAAATATTATCAAAGATACGAGAAAGGCTATCCGAAAGGACCGGTAACCGTAATTGGAAAATCCTCCCCGAAAGAAACAGGATCCAAGACCACTTTTAAATTTGACCCCGAGATATTTAAAGGGGATCTGGATTACAGGTTTGACACGCTATCACAAAGATTCCGAGAGATGGCATTTGTTACCCGCGGAGTGACGATCTATTTCAAGGATGCCAGAATTGGGCACGAAATGACCTTCTATTTTGAAGGTGGGATCACATCATTCGTTAGGTATCTCAACCGAAACCGGGATGTGCTTCACCCAGTGGTGCATGCTGAAAGGGAAATTGAAGGGATCACGATTGACGCGGCGATACAATACACCGAATCTTATGCAGAATCGGTGTACTCATTTGCCAATACGATCAATACCATCGATGGTGGCACTCACCTGACCGGTTTACGAGCTGCAGTCACTCGCACCATCAATGATTATGCGCGACGCACCGGTTTGCTAAAAGATGCCGACCCGAACTTCACCGGAGATGATACACGCGAAGGTTTGACAGCGATAGTAAGCATAAAGCACCCAGATCCGCAGTTCGAAAGCCAAACCAAAGTTAAGCTGATGAATCCTGAAGCGCAGACGCTTACACAACAGGTCGTCGGTGACCGCTTCAGCACTTTCCTGGAGGAAAATCCCGCGGCAGGAAAAGCGATTGTTCAAAAGTGCCTGACATCAGCCAGGGCGAGAGATGCTGCGAAAAAAGCCCGCGACCTGGTCATCCGAAAGTCTGCGCTTGAAAGCCTAACCTTGCCGGGGAAATTAGCTGATTGCTCAGAACGAGATCCGGAAAAAACCGAGCTGTATCTGGTGGAGGGTGAATCAGCGGGTGGTTCTGCCAAGCAAGGGCGGGACAGGCATTTTCAAGCAGTGCTTCCACTGCGGGGAAAAATCCTGAACACTGAGCGCGCCAGGCTGGATAAAATCCTGGCAAACAACGAAGTCAAAGCGCTAATTTCAGCATTAGGCACAGGCATCGGAGATAATTTTGACATATCTGGTTTGCGTTATGGGCGTGTGATCGTGATGACCGACGCTGACGTAGATGGCAGCCATATCCGGACATTATTATTGACCTTTTTCTTCAGGTATATGCCAATCCTAATTGACGAAGGACACTTATATATCGCCCAGCCGCCCCTCTATAGAGTGGCGTATAAAAATCAGGTCAAGTTCGCATACAGTGATGGACAAAAGGATGGAATCCTGAAAGAACTGGGCGTATCCATGGACCGTGTTTCCATGCAAAGATATAAAGGCTTAGGAGAGATGAACCCGGAGCAACTGTGGGATACGACCATGGATCCAACCGTGCGCACATTATTACTGGTCACCGTCGATGATGCAGCCGAGGCTGATCGAACTTTTGACATGTTAATGGGCTCAGCGGTACCCCCCCGAAGACGGTTTATCCAAACGCATGCACGCGACGTGAAGAACCTGGATATCTAGTTTCAGCCTATATCTTCCCTTTAGGAAAAAATTGTTTTGCCGGGGTAAATTGTTATGGGAAATGCCAAAAATATAAAGGTTAAGTTGTGATTTGAAATTGAGCTAGTCTTTTTTTGTATTCACGCGGATAGCGGACTTATATTCGCTACATTCCAACGTGCGAACTCGAATCGAATAAAATCATATTTATTCACCATTTTGGAATTCTCACTGTTATGTTTCAAATAATTGAATTTATTCGCAATATGCGTAAAATGATAGCTGCCTATACAGGAACACTTCGTCTCACGTATAATTAGCATTCAATGACATTAGAATCTGGCTCACTGCTGAACAACCGGTACCGCATTGCCGATGTACTTGGGCAAGGTGGTATGGCAGCCGTCTATAAGGCCATTGATGAGAACCTGGGGGTTGAAGTTGCGGTGAAAGAAAATCTCTTCACAACGGAAGAGTATGCCCGCCAATTCAGGTTGGAAGCGACCATTTTAGCCAGTCTGCGCCAGGCTAATCTGCCGCGTGTATCAGACCACTTCGTTATTGAACCGCTTGGCCAATACCTGGTGATGGATTATGTTGACGGAGAAGACCTACGCCAAAGGTTAGATAGGTTAGGTCCACTGCCTGAACAGGAAGTGATTATCATTGGTGTAGCGATATGCGACGCAATTTCGTATATGCATACACGGCAGCCGATGATCCTCCACCGAGACATTAAGCCAGGAAATGTACGGATCACACCCCAGGGTCATATTTACCTGGTAGATTTTGGGTTGGCAAAAGTGGTTGAGGGTCGGGAAGCCACCCACACAGGGGCGCGAGCGATGACACCTGGATATTCGCCTCCAGAACAATATGGCAGCGCTCGAACCGATCCAAGATCAGATATCTATTCACTAGGTGCCACTTTATACTGCGCACTTACTAATGCACTCCCCGAAGATGGACTTGACCGGGCAATGAACCGGGTGAACCTTACCCCAATCCAAAAACTTAACCCGCGAGTTTCAGATAAGGTGGCAGGTATTATCAATAAGTGCCTGGAAATACATCCCAAGGATCGCTATCAATCTGCTGATGAATTACGGTACGACTTGATGGAAGCAAGGAGCATCTCCAGGCGGAAATTGCCTCTTGAATTAGTCCTGACACCACCGCCGTTAACGCTTCACGATAAATTACCAGGATCGTCAGAGGACCAAATCCAATCCAATTTAGAGGGAAGGGGTTCGGATAAACGAAGCTCGACCCGTCCACTTGGTGAAGTTCCAGGTGAGTTTGAGGTCTTTCCTATAAAAGCCAAGGCACAAAAAAATTCAGCGGTGAGGCTATTATTAGTGCTTCTGCCCATCTTAGTTTTAAGTGGGTTTGCAACATATGCGATCAGACCGGATTTCGTTAAACAAGTGATCGCTTACGCTATTCCGGGGAAAAAACCAACTCAAACGCCAACATCTCTCGCACCGACAAACACAACAGTGCCGATCTTAGCGATCAAATCCAAAACACCTACTACGACCAACCCTCCATCTCCAACCAATACTGCATTACCCACGAATACAAACACTCCATCACCGACCCCAACCATAACATTCACCCCCTATCCAACGCCCTTAGGTGGTTCGGAAAGAATCGCTTTTGTTTCCACCCGAAGTGGGGCAGCTGAGATTTGGCTGATGAACAATGATGGAACTGATTTAAAGCAAATCACCGATATCCCGGAAGGTGCCTGTCAACCAAAATGGTCACCAGATGGGGAAAAGATTGTTATTATCTCTCCATGTGTGAGGCAGCAAAACTCCTATCCAGGAGCAAACCTCTTTATCATCAATAGTGATGGCAGCGGTTTGGTCCCACTTCCGAGTGCGCCTGGAGGTGATTACGATCCCAGCTGGTCAATCGATGGACATCGGATCGCATTTACTTCTCTACGTAATGGAGGAGTGCCGGGGATTTATATTATTGACCTGGTTGATTACTCGATCGTATCATTGGTGGAAGATGAAACCAGAGCAATATCGCAACCTGCCTGGTCTCCCAACGGTAAAGAGATAGCTTATGTGAACAGCGATAACCGGATATGGGTGATGGATGATAAAGGAGCCAACAGGCGGAACCTTACCGTTGGTGGGGGAGATTATCTGATTAATGGACCAGCCTGGTCTCCAGATGGTTCTGTAGTGATTTACACTCAATCAGTAATCTCTGATACTACGGGTGCTACAGTCTTAATGGCGATACCATACACACAAGAAGGTGCCATGCCGGTGGAAGTTCCTAATTCCCAATTGGTGGTTGACGTAAGCTACTCAATAGATGGATACTGGTTATTGTTTACCAGCTGGTTTTCAGGAAATCACGAGATTACGGTTATGCGTCCGAATGGGGTTGATCGGCAACCGGTTTTAATAGATCCGGCGTACGATTTTGATCCCGTTTGGCGACCTATGCCATAATTTATTCCATGTACTAATCCTGATGCTGGGTTGACAATTGAATTTAGTGAAATAAAGCTGCCTGCCTTTTTTGGTAAGCTTATTATCTCCTGTATCGATAAAGTTAAGTTACATTCTCGGTGTAATCAGCTCAATGTGATGAAATATCAGCGGTTTAATATAAGTAATGGCTGTGATAGAAAAGCTGCTTAAAATTTATTTTTTGATCCAGTAGAGGTATATTTATTTTTTCAGGATTAATGTTACTTGTAAATTTAGTCGATATCATGGATAATGGAAAACGGATTCCAAGTGACACCAAAAATAAGGGGATACTTCCCTAGCAAATACTTCCCGCAATAAGGAGAGATTATGACAGCACAGATCATTGATGGAAAAGCGATCTCTGAGAAATTACTATGTGAGATTGCCTCTGACGTGGAAGAGATGGTCAAAAATGGATTACGCAGACCCGGCCTGGCTGCAGTCCTGGTGGGTGAGAATCCAGCGTCGCAACAATATGTGAAGATGAAACGTAAAACCTGTGAAAAAAATGGTCTCGACTCTTTTGGATATGAGCTGCCTAAAACGGCTTCCCAGGCTGAAGTGGAGGGACTGGTAAAAGAGCTGAATGCTGACCCCAAGATTAATGGCATCCTGGTGCAGCTTCCATTACCAGATCATCTAGACGATGAAAAGATATTAAATTCAATCAGCATTGAAAAGGATGTGGATGGTTTTCATCCGATCAATATCGGACGCCTAGCACAAAAGGGGCGTGAGCCGTTATTTGTACCCTGTACACCAGATGGCTGTATTTATCTCATCGATCAGACCGGGTTCCAGCTCAAGGGAGCAAACGCAGTAGTTCTGGGACGCTCGAATATCGTGGGAATGCCGGTGGCATTACTCCTGGTAAAACGTGATGCAACGGTAACCATTTGCCATTCACGTTCCAAGGACCTGGCCAGTATCTGCAGAAGTGCTGACGTGCTGATTGCCGCAGTAGGTAGACCTGAAATGGTGAAAGCTGACTGGATCAAACCAGGTGCCGTGGTCATTGACGTGGGAACAAACCGTGTTGATGACCCCACTACCGAAAAAGGATACAGGTTGGCAGGGGATGTGGACTTCAATGCGGCAAAAGAGGTTGCGGGATGGATCTCACCATATCCGGGAGGTGTCGGTCCGATGACAATCACCATGCTGATGCGAAATACTGTCAGAGCAGCAAAGATACAGGCTGGAGTAATATAATATAACCACTTCCGACTGCAGGCTAATCCCTGCAGTCGTTTTTTATATAGAAAAGTTGTCTGACAATTGACATTTGACCATTTTTTTGCTACACTATATTTGTCTGACAACTGAAATATATAAAAAAGAGAAAAGAGATATGGGCACACTTTTGGTCCGAAATGCAGAGATACTCGTCACGATGGATGATGATCGGAAAGAAATTCGAGGTGGCGGTCTCTACATTCGGGATGGTTTGATTGAGAAAGTCGGTGAAACTGCCAGCTTACTGGATGCTGCAGATGAAATATTGGACTTAACAGGTCATCTCGTGTTGCCCGGGTTGATCAATACCCACCATCATTTTTATCAAACGCTTACCCGCGTCGTCCCATCTGCGCAAAATGTAAACTTGTTTAATTGGCTAAAAACGCTGTATCCAATTTGGGGTCGAATGACAGCCGAAGATATATATATATCTACGCAGACTGCTTTAGCGGAACTGGCGTTATCAGGTTGTACCACAGCTGCAGACCACTTATATATTTATCCAAATGGATCACGGCTGGATGATGAGATCGAAGCCGCTAACGAAATTGGCCTCCGAATACACGCCTCGAGAGGTTCTATGAGCCTGGGTGAGAGTAAAGGGGGGCTGCCACCAGATCGTTTAGTCGAAGATGAAGCTTTCATACTAAAGGATTCGCAAAGGATTATCGAGCAGTATCATGACCCAAAACCGGGTGCCATGAAACAAATCGTACTGGCACCATGTTCACCGTTTAGCGTGACGGGGGATTTAATGCGGGAGAGTGCGGCACTGGCGCGTCAGTATGGAGTTCACTTACATACACACCTGGCTGAGACCCAGGATGAAGAGGCATTTTGCCTGGAGAAGTTCAACCTGCGCCCGGTTGCGCTGATGGAACAGTTGACCTGGCTTGATGATGATGTCTGGTTCGCGCATTCAGTACATGTGAACCAGGAAGAGATCAAAGAGTATGCTGAAAAAGGCTGCGGAGTGGCACACTGCCCCACCTCGAATATGCGCCTGGCGTCAGGTATTGCACCTACGATGGATATGCTACAAGCAGGGGTAAAAGTGGGATTGGGAGTGGACGGATCCGCAAGTAATGATGGGTCTAACCTGCTGGAGGAAACGAGGCAGGCTTTATTAGCAGCACGTGTTCGGGCTGGATTAATGGGCGCTTCAAAATCAACTGGTGAAGCTGCTCCACTTATGACAGCCCGTAAGGCTCTGGAAATTGCCACACGAGGTGGAGCAGAAGTGCTTGGAAGGACAGACCTGGGTTCGTTGGAAGCAGGGAAGTGTGGGGATATCTGTGCAATCAGCCTGGATAAGCTGGAATATGCGGGTGGGTTACACGATCCCATCTCAGCCATTGTATTTTGTGCACCAGTGAAGGTCGATTACACTGTGGTCAATGGCAATATTGTAGTTAAAGAAGGTCAACTCATTAACCTGGATGTTCACAAACTGGTCGAGAACCATAATCGCGCTGCCAGGAGGTTAGTCAATGGGAGCAATTGATGCAGTAGTGAGCAGAGGTTTAGTCGATGTCGCGATGGGAAGAACACCAGCGGATTTGGTCATACGAAATGGGCGATGGGTGTGTGTTCAATCTGGTGAGATTATCCCAGGAACTGATATTGCGATAAAAGGAGAACGAATTGCTTACATAGGGGAAAATGCACGACATACAATTGGTGACCAAACAAAAGTGATCGATGCCAACGACCGATTCTTGATCCCGGGATTGTTAGATGGGCATATGCACATTGAATCGGGTATGCTGACGATTACAGAATTCGTGCGGGCTGTGATACCATTTGGTACTACAGCAATGTTTGTTGACCCGCATGAAATTGCTAATGTTTTCGGACTGGAAGGCGTAAGGTTGATGGTGGAGGAAGCGGCTAACCAACCGATCCATGTTTGGGTGCAAATGCCATCATGTGTGCCTTCAGCGCCGGGTCTGGAAACACCAGGTAAAAGCCTGGGACCAATTGAAGTGGCTGAAGCGATGAAGTGGGAAGGGGTAATTGGCCTGGGTGAGATGATGAATTTCCCGGGTGTTTTCTTAAGCGATGAAAAAATGCATGCGGAAATGGCGGAGGCAAGGAAGACAGGGAAGGTTCTGGGAGGACATTATGCCTCACCTGATCTGGGAGTGCCATTTCACGGTTATGTTGCAGGCGGACTTGAAGATGACCATGAAGGCACACGCCTTGAAGATGCAGTAGCCAGGGTGAGGCAGGGAATGAAACCCATGATGCGTTTTGGCTCAGCCTGGCACGATGTAGCTGCCCAGGTAAGGGCAATTACTGAGCTGGGCATCGACCCAAGACATTTCATTTTGTGCACGGATGATTCTCATTGTGAAACGTTGGTGGATGAAGGTCATGTAAGCCTTGCCGTTAAAGAAGCCATCTCGCATGGGTTGGCACCTATGACGGCAATCCAAATGGTAACCTTAAACCCGGCAGAGCACTTTGGGGTTGCGCATGACGTGGGAATTCTTGCGCCAGGCAGATATGGGGATGTGTTGATTGCCAGTGACTTTGCAGCCTTAAAGGTGGATATTGTTATCTCCAAGGGATTAGTGATCAGTGAAGCAGATAAATTGACCATAGAATTGCCTGAGTATAAGTATCCAAGCTGGGCAATCGATTCTATCCATTTAGGACACGAACTGCAAGCAGATGACTTTCGATTGCCTGCTACCAAGGATGCAGATTTGATCGCCAATGTGATCGGCATCATCGAAAATCAGGCACCTACCAGGCATTTACGAATTCCAGTTACAGCCAGTGGCGGTGAGATCCATGCCGACATCGGGCGTGATATCGCCAAGATTGCAGTGGTCGAACGCCATAAAGCTACAGGTAGAGTGAGTGTAGGTCTGGTGTATGGATTTGGTTTTAATTTAGCATGCGCGATTGCAACGACCGTCGCACATGACAGCCACCACATGATTGTGGTTGGAACAAATGATGCGGATATGGCATTAGCAGCTAATGAGCTTGCCAAACTGGGTGGTGGGCAAATTGTCATCCGTGAGGGACAGGTTATCGGTCAGGTTGATCTACCTATCGCAGGGTTGATGTCGAACGAACGAGCTGAGGTGGTAGCCAAGAAAGCTCGATCAGTCCTGAGTGGGTTTAAGGCGTGCGGATGCAACCTGAATAATCCCAATATGCAATTAAGTTTATCGGCTTTAGTCGTTATTCCCGAGCTTCGGCTTTCGGATCTCGGCCTGGTCGATGTGAACCGGTTTGAGTTTATTCCGGTCCTGGAATAGTGAGGCGGTAGTGATGGTCAAGAATGGTATTTCTACATCCCAGCGATTGCATGAAGACCTGGGGAAAGTAATTGCAGAGACCCCTCCCGGTGAGCGATTATTATCTGAACCGGTTCTTGCAAAGCAGCTGAACGTCTCCAGAGCTACTTTACGGGAAGCAATGCGCACTTTTGAGACACAAGGTTTGATATACCGGCACCAGGGATCAGGGACGTTCGTGATCCATCCCAGCCAGGTGATCGATACTGGTCTGGAAATTCTAGAGAGCATAGAGACGTTATCGATGCGTGTTGGTTTACAAGTAATTATGGGTGAGCTTCACATTGAACATCGTCCTGCTAATGAAGAATATGCTAAAGCGTTATCATTGGAAGTGAATGATCCAGTGTTATGTGTTTCGCGTGTAATCCAGGCAGAAGGCAGACCTGTGGCTTACTTGATTGATGTACTCCCGGATGAAGTGCTTTCTCCTGAAGAACTTGATCGAGGTTTCACAGGCTCGATGTTGGATTTATTATTACGGCGTGGGTCTCCTACATTAGTGTCATCCAGGTGTGAGATCAACGCCGATCAAGCGAAGACAGAGGTAGCAAAGGCATTACGGATCCAACGTGGGGATGTTCTTTTACGATTTATCGCATATCTGTATAGCACAAATGGACAGGTGGTAGATTATTCATACAGTTACTTTTTACCTGGATATTTCAATTTTCACATTATTCGACGAGTTGGGTGAGTTGATTAATTTGATGTATTTCGTATAGCCATTCTGTAGCAGACAATTAATAAAATACCATGAAAAGGAGAAAAGAATATGCGTAGTTTTATGGGAAGGGATATCCTTTCACTAAAGAATTTTGGCAGGGAGGAGTTTTATCGAGTATTTGATACTGCGGATGAATTGCTGCCATTTGCCAGAGATCGGCGCAATACCGATCTACTCAAGGATAAAACGCTGGTAACAGCATTTTACCAGCCTAGTACCCGCACACGATTAGCTCACGAAGCTGCCATGCACCGCCTGGGTGGGCATGTTTTAGGGTTTTCAGATGTAAAGAACACTCGAGCTGGAGATTTCTACCAGGAATCAATCAAAGATACTGTACGTATGCTTGAATTTTACGGGGATGTACTTGTGATGCGGCATTTTCAGCAAGGAGCACCACATGAAGCTGCAAAATGGGCCAGTATCCCGGTGATCAATGCAGGAGACGGCTGGGGAGAGCACCCGACACAGGTATTAACCGACTTATACACAATTTTGAATGAAAAAGGCACACTTGATGGACTGAACTTTTTACTGATCGGAGATATGCGTATGCGGACTATGCACAGCATCTCCTACGCAATGTCGCAATTTGATATCAACGCCTTTTACGTATCACCCCCAGAAATGAGCCTGACAGATGATTTCAAGAAGGAATTGAACGATTTGAACTTAAATTATAAGGAAATCGAACATGTAGAAGAGGCGATAGCAGAAGCGGACGTCATTTACATGGAGCCGGTTGTCCAACCCGATTATACGAAGGCACGCGATGAACGCGGTGCGACAGTTGGAATGACACCTGATAATTACAAGGTGACACGGGAATTGATGCGAAAAGCCCCACAGGATTCAATCATCTTGCATTCACTTCCTCGCATGGACGAGCTATCTGTCGAGGTTGATGATACTCGGCATCAGCGCTATTGGATCGAGGCATTCAACGGTGTAGTAGTGAGGATGGCACTTTTGGCTCTTGTCCTCGGCGCCATGGAATAAGGTTACCAAGAAGCATCAAGAATTTATACAGCGAAGGATCCATTTGGTCACTAATAGAATCCTGATGCAAATTTCAGGTGTTGTTGATCCTTAAGTAGATGTTTAGGAACTGTTCTCTACAAGAATATTTAGACATAACAAGTAATTGGCAGGAGTGTGAATAATGCAAACAGATTTGAGAAATAGGGACCTGATAAGCGACTTAGATTTTTCAAAAGAAGAAGTGGAGACCGTATTAGACGTGGCGTTCGATCTCAAACGAAAGCGGGTATTAGGCGAGCCGCATGCCTACTTGAGAGACAAAGTGCTGGCAATGCTTTTTTTCTTTTCTAGTACACGCACACGGGGTTCATTTGAGGCAGGTATGGCTCAACTTGGAGGGCATGCGGCGTTCATCGAGAGTAAAACGACCCAAATATCACACGGTGATACACCGAAGGAAATCGGTGAGATTTTTGGGCGGTATTATGATGGAATAGCCATCCGCCATGTGGATTGGAAGATCGGTAATGGATATCTTAATGATGTGGCAAAAGCATCACGCGTGCCAATATTAAATATGCAATGTGATATCTACCATCCTTTCCAATGCCTGGCAGACTTGATGACCATCGTCGAAAAGAAGGGACGAGATTTACGTGGAAAGAAGATGGTTGTGAGTTGGGCATATGCAGCCTCCTACCAGAAACCGATGTCTGTTCCCCAATCACTTGTGCTTCAGATGCCAAGATTTGGCCTCGATGTCGTCCTTGCGCATCCGCCTGAATTTAGATTAATGCCTGAGATTATGGATCAAGCCCAGGAACAGGCCAGGAAATTTGGCACCAGCTTTGAAATTGTCGATGATATGGAAGCCGGATTTAAGAATGCCGATATTGTTTACGCGAAATCCTGGGGAGCGATGGTGCACACACCAGATCCCAATGAAGGCGCCAAAATTATTGATAAATATAAGCATTGGATCACTGATGAAAGAAAGATGGGTTTAGCCAAACGTGATGCCATCTATATGCACCCGTTACCAGCAGACAGGAACATCGAGGTTACTGATGCAGTCATCGATGGGAAACAATCAGTAGTATATGATGAGGCTGAAAACCGAATGCATGCCCAAAAAGCAGTCATGGCACTGACCATGAAGTAATGAGGAGTGGAATGAATCAGAACAAGCAAAAAATAGCAGTCGTCGCAATCGGCGGTAATTCACTAATCAAGGATGAAAACCATAAATCTGTCGAAGACCAATACCTGGCGGCAAAAGAATCGACATATCATATTGCAGATATGATCGAGGCTGGTTGGGATGTGGCAATTGGTCATGGAAATGGCCCACAGGTTGGGTTCATCCTACGCCGGTCAGAAATCGCAGCCAGGGTTGAAGGAATGCACGAAATTCCACTGGATGTATGTGGGGCGGACAGCCAGGGTGCAATCGGTTACGCACTGCAACAAACCCTGCAGAATGAGCTGTACAAGCGTGGAATAAAGAAAAATGTGGCGACAGTCATTACCCAGGTGCTTGTGGACCGGAATGATAAAGCATTTGAAAACCCTTCCAAGCCTATCGGTAGTTTTATGGATGAACCTGAAGCCAAACGACGTGCCAACGACATGGGTTGGTCCGTTGTCGAGGATGCTGGACGCGGTTGGCGAAGAGTTGTCGCATCTCCACTGCCAAAAGAGGTGGTGGAGCTAGACACCGTCAAAGCGTTGATCAGTGCAGGCGTGGTTGTGATTACGGTGGGTGGTGGGGGTATCCCGGTAATCGAAGCTGGTGATGGGGCATACAAGGGTGTGGCAGCAGTAATCGACAAGGACTATGCCAGTAGCCTTTTGGCAAGGGCGATTAATGCGGATCTATTTTTGATCTCCACAGCGGTGGAAAAGGTGGCGATCAACTTTGGGAAAGCGAATGAACAATGGCTGGACCGAATGACACTTGCAGAAGCGAAACAGTATCTGGCTGAAGGGGTCCATTTTGCCAAAGGTTCAATGGCGCCAAAAATTCAGGCAATCCTCTGGTATCTCGAGGGTGGCGGCAAACAAGCCCTGATTACCAGCCCGGAAAATATTGGTCGCGCTCTACGAGGAGAAACTGGCACCTGGATCGTGCCTTAAGTAACAATAGTAGTGTAAAATAAAAGTATTGAGTTATACCAATGTGAATTCTGCAAGGCGAAATTTGCATCAAAACTTACACTTCTTAAAGGAGGTAGTGAATTTCAAATATTTCACATCAGGTATCCCATACTAACCAAATTTTTGTTTTAGTAAAATAACAGGAGAAATCACCTATGTCTAAAACTAAGTTAATGATCATCATTACAGCGATGATTGTATTTGTTATGGCAATCTCTGCCTGTGCAACGGCTACAACAGTTGCTCCGGTGGCTACCTCAGCTCCTATTTCGACAGGAGCTTCGCCGAATGTACCCGCCCAGACGATTGGAATGATCCTGGTTGGACCCTATAACGACAGTGGATGGAGCCAGGCGACCTATGAAGGTAGTCAATATGTATTAAGCAAGTTCCCAAATTTAAAATTTAATTTATATTGATAACGCTTTCTCTCAGAAAACCACTCCAGCCCAACAAGCTGAACAGTTACTTACTCAAGGCGCAACGATAATTGTATTCAATTCTGACGCCTTTATGGATGATTTCAACACCTTCGCGGCTGCTCATCCAACAATACCTGTTTTCATGCTTTCCGGTGATCAAAATTGGGCAGAGGGAGAAAATTATAAAAATATACCCAATATGATCAACATCATGGGAAAGATGGAATACATGAAGGAAGTTGCAGGTTGTGCAGCTGCCTTGACGACCAAAACAGGAAAAATCGGTTTCTTGGGTCCACTAATCAATTCAGAAACCCGTCGTCTCGCTGACTCTGCATTTTTAGGTGCCAAATACTGCTGGACTCAGGTCTTAAAGAATAATGCAAGCGACCTGACCTTCAGCGTGACCTGGATCGGAAACTGGTTCAACATCCCTGGACAGACATTGGACCCAACCCAGGTTGCGGACGATTTCTATAATCAAGGTTTTGATGTGGTGATCTCAGGCATTGATACCACGGAGGCATTGGTTGAAGCAAAGAAGATGACCGATGCAGGTAAGACTGTGTTTGCAATTCCGTATGATTATCACAAAGCTTGCGATCAAGCGCCTACCGTTTGCCTGGGCGTTCCATATTTCAACTGGGGACCAGCAATGCTTAAGAATGTAAACGATATCGTTGCTGGCACCTGGAAGCCACATTTCGAATGGAATGGACCCGATTGGGCTAACTTCAACAGCCCTGATAGTGGTGCTGTTGGTTTCAATTATGGTCAGGCGCTAAGCGCGGATAATAAAACCACACTTGAGCAATTTGTCTCTGATCTGGCAGGTGGATTAAACTTATGGACTGGACCACTCAACCTGCAGGATGGAACAGTTTATCTGAAAGACGGCGAGGTTGCAACCGATCAGCAGGTATGGTATGCCCCTCAATTGCTTGAAGGTATGTTAGGTAAGAGCAACTAGTCCCTTATGAATATGGGGGAAGCCAACAGGCTTCCCCCATTTATAATAAATCTGATGAAGGTTGAACTTCGAGACGTCCATAAGACGTTTGGTACAGTCTACGCCCTGAAAGGGCTCAGCCTGACCTTTCAATCCGGGAAAATCCAGGGGATTCTCGGAGAAAACGGTGCGGGGAAAAGTACCTTGATGAAAATCCTCTCCGGATTCTACCAGGCAGATCAAGGTGAAATCTACCTGGACGGGAATCAGGCAGTAATCCTTTCCCCAGCTGATGCGATTGTACATGGGATTGGCATGCTGCACCAAGACCCATTGGATTTTCCCCCCATGCAGGTGCTTAATAATTTTCTCATTGGTGCCAAAGGCAAAATTCTTCCCGATCGAAACCAGGCAAAAAAAGAATTCTTGAACCTGTGTAAAGAATTTGATTTCGAGATCGATCCGGATAATTACGTCGATGTGTTGACAGTTGGCGAACGGCAACAACTTGAGATTATTAGATTGCTCTGGTTAGGTGCTGAAGTTCTGATACTAGACGAACCTACGACCGGGATAAGCGCTCCACAAAAGAAAAAACTATTTACCACACTGCGAAAATTAGCCACTGACGGAAAGACGATTATTTTTGTGTCTCATAAGCTTGAGGATGTAGGTGACCTATGTCATCGTGTGGCTGTATTACGGGCAGGCGAGCTGGTCGGAGATATGGAAGCTCCTTTTAATACAGAAAAGTTGATATCCTTGATGTTTGGTAAGCTGGTAATCATGGCTCAACGACAGCACTTCACCCCTGGCGAGTCGGTACTCGAAATGAGGAATGTAAATCTTGATGATTACCGCTTAAAAATGAGATCGATCAATATCAAGGTATGCCAGGGAGAGGTGATTGGTCTTGCAGGTATGGAGGGCAGTGGACAGACCCTGTTCTTACGAGCATGTGCCGGCTTGATGCATCCAGTAGGTGGAGACTTGTTGATTCATAAGGAAACTATGATAGGCAAGCCTTATCGCGATTTCCTGCACAAAGGGGTATCCTACCTACCTGCTTCGAGGATGGAAGAAGGTTAATCCCTGGATTGACATTAAGTGAACACTTTTCGTTAGTGGATGGTACCCGATCGTTATTTATTGACCAAAAACAAGCCCAAAAGATCACCAATCAACGGATCAAAGAATTTAACATTCGGGGAACTGAATCCACAACGGTTGAAATGTTGTCTGGTGGAAACCAACAGCGGGCGTTATTAGCCCTTTTAAAGGAACCATTAGCTTTAATCTTATTGGAACATCCTACCCGCGGTTTGGATGTTGAGTTAAGCATTTATATATGGAGCAAACTGAAATTACGGTGTTCAGAAGGTACCGCTATTATTTTCATATCTACTGACCTGGAGGAAATACTAAATTACAGTGACCGCATCCTGGTATTCTTTAGCGGTCTGATTTCCAAGCCGTTAGACGCAGCTTTAACGACGGTAGAAGATTTGGGAGAGCTAATTGGGGGGAATAATTGGGACAGTAATATTCCAAGCTAAAAATATATGGAAGAAAATAAGGGTCATTCACGGTGGTTCAATATCGGTTTCCAACTAATTGGAATACTAGCAGCCCTTGGATTTACCGTACTCATTCTATTCTTGACCGGTGCACCTCCTTTACAAGCTTTTAAGCAGCTGTTCCTCGGTATTTTTGGTTCGGTAAATAATGTCTCGAATGTTCTCGTTTCATGGATGCCTCTGTTAATTACCACTGCGGGGCTTCTGGTGACATTTGCAGCAGGATTATGGAATATAGGCATTGAAGGACAGATCATAATGGGGGCAATATTTACTACCTGGGTATTGCGGTCATTGGAGCACAGTGCGATACCTGGCGGGATCATAATCGTGCTGGGTATCCTGGCTGGTATATTTGGGGGGGCACTGTGGGCATTCCTGGTAGGTCTGCTCAAGACTTTTGGTGGGGTAAACGAAATTTTCGGAGGATTAGGTTTTAATTTTATTGCCAATGCCATGATCCTATGGCTTATCTATGGCCCCTGGAGACGACCTGGAGTGGCATCATTGAGCGGAACGGAAGCGTTTCCGGACCGGTTATCGCTACCGACATTACCTAACTTGCTTATCAGCCCCTGGTCACTGGTTCTAGGTGCCCTTAGCATTATTATCATTTATTTTCTGTTAAGAGGCACCTATATCGGCTTAAAAGTTAAAAGCAATTGGTAAGAATATTCGGGCGGCATATACCCTGGGTGTACCAACCTGGCAGTATTTGCTTTTATCGTTCGTTGTATGTGGCATCTTCGCTGGATTAACCGGCGCATTGCAAGTGACTGGCGTTTATCACCGGCTGCTCCCGACTATTTCGAGTGGATATGGCTATCTCGGTTTATTGGTGGCAATGCTGATCAATTTCCAAGCGATTTGGGTAGCGCCGATTGCATTATTTTACGCAGCACTCAACATCGGTAGCATTCAGCTGCCCATCACGTTAAAACTGGATTCGAACTTATCGGGAGTGATACAAGGCACACTGGTGTTATTCGTTCTCCTGGCAGATGGATTTCGGCAGAAGTTCACCAGAAATACTTAAGAGGACAGTGATATGGATTTAGGTATGATCATTATTGGTCTGGCAGGGGTGCTGGTGACAGCTGCCCCGGTGATTTTTGCTGTCATCGGAGAAACCTTTGCCGAACGTTCAGGCGTGATCAACCTATCAGTGAATGGCTCGATTGTATTAGCAGCAATGACTGGATTCGCAGTGGCTGAGACTACAGGCAGCCTGGTGCTTGGATATCTTTCAGGAATGTTCGTTGGAGCATTTGTGGCTCTGATTATTGCATTCTCGAGCATCACCCTTCACCAATCCCAGGTCGCGGTAGGGTTTGTGTTAACCTACACAACCCTTAGCCTGGCGTACTTCCTGGGGAATCCATTCACCAGCTTGCAAGGTCCGACATTACCCCACTTACCGATCCCGGTACTGGCAAATATCCCCATCCTGGGACCGTTAGTATTCGAATCGGATTTGATGACATATCTGAGCTTTGTACTGATTGCGGTAGCCTGGATATATATGTTTAAAACTCGTCCGGGGCTTATTTTGCAAGGAATTGGAGAACGACCGTCAGCAGCTTTTGTCAGAGGGGCAAATGTCAATCGATTGAGATACCTGTACACAATATTAGGTGGGGCTTTAGTTGGGCTGGCAGGACCGATGTATTCGCTCGGTGTAAAGGCAGGTTGGAAAGGCACGATCTCAGGGATCGATGGGATTGGCTGGATCGCTCTGGCGATCACGATTTTTGGGGGATGGAATCCTTTAAGAGCCGCGTTTGGAGCGTATTTGTTTGCCTTATTACAATGGCTCAGTCTGGTATTACAGCCATTTTTCCCGGCTATCCCCGCACAAGTGCTTCAAGTGGCGCCGTTCCCACTCATGATATTGACCCTTCTCCTGGTTAATATTGGTGACGCTGAGTGGGTGGAGCGAACATTAGCCAGTATGCCTGAGAGACCACGAAAGCTTGTGTCGCGGATTTTACGTGCCTTGCACACATCTCCACCGGCATCCTTGGGAATCCCATTTAATAACGAGTAGGACGAATAACTACCATGGAAAAATTTCTTGGTTACAAGTGTTCATTGTGCCAACAAGAGTATAGCCCGGATAAGAAAATCTATACCTGTCCAAAAGATGGAGGAAATCTCGATGTTGTCCTGGACACCGCGGGAATTAAAAAAGCTTATCCGAATAAAAGCATTATCATTCAACACGAACCCTCGTTATGGCGCTACCTGCCTATCTTGCCGGTAAGTGAACCTGGCGGAAATGACACACCTTTGCACATGGCGGGTTGGACGCCGATTTACCGACCAGAAAGATTGGCAAAAGATCTCGGAATGGAATCCCTGTGGATAAAGGACGAAGCACGTAATCCCACGGCTTCCTTTAAGGACCGAGCGAGTGCGGTTGTGATTGCCAGAGGGAGGGAAATTGGAGCGGAGGTGATCGTTACCGCCTCAACCGGGAACGCAGGTGCGGCGTTGGCAGGGATGGCAGCAGCTATTGGTCAGAAAGCGGTGATATTTGCACCACGAACTGCACCACCGGCGAAAATTGCCCAACTGCTCATTTATGGAGCAAAAGTGTATCTTGTGGATGGGTCTTATGATGACGCATTTGATTTAACCATCCAGGCATCCGATGAATTTGGCTGGTACTGCAGGAATACCGGATATAACCCTTTCACCGCAGAAGGCAAGAAGACAGCAGCATTTGAAATATGGGAATGGATGAATCATTATCAAAATTCGATCGCAGGTGAGTTTTCAGTTTTTGTTTCGGTTGGAGATGGGAATATCATATCTGGTCTACACAAAGGTTTTAAGGATCTCATCCAGCTCGGGTTGTTGGAAAATGTTCCAAGAATATACGGTGTACAAGCAGAAGGATCGGCTGCGATCGCGAACGCATTTAATTCTGGAAGCGAAGAAATTTTCCAAGTGAGCGCAAAAACCATAGCAGACAGCATTTCGGTCGACCTGCCACGCGATGGTGTAAGAGCAATTAGAGCGGCGCGTGAGACTTCTGGTGCATATATCAAGGTCAGGGACGACGAAATCATCTCTGCAATCGCGAAATTAGGTAAGATTGGAATTTTTGCCGAACCAGCTGGTGCCGCATCCTATGCTGGTTTGGTTAAAGCGATAAAAACCGGGGTAATAAAATCAAGCGAACGTGTGCTTGTAATCAATACTGGCAGTGGTTTAAAAGATATACGGGCTGCAATGCAGGCAATCACCGAACCCCCCATCATTGAACCAAATCTAATTGCCTTGAAGAAGGCAATGTTATAGTAAAGAAGTCATAATTATCGTGGAAGCTCGTTTAGATAATATAAACAACTCTGGGATGTGAATTCATGGAACATAATATTCAGTACTCAATCATCGCACCAATTTACAATGAGATCGGTAATATTCCCGAGTTCTATCGAAGGGCGAAAGACACCATGGATAAAGCTGGTGACAACTGGGAATTGCTCATGGTGGATGATGGCTCGACGGATGGCTCAACAGATGAAATTCGAAAGCTTGCCGCACTTGACGAGCATGTAAAACCGGTGATTTTTGCACGTAATTTTGGTCACCAGATTGCTGTTACTGCAGGATTAGACTATTCCATAGGAAAGGCAGTGGTGATCATCGATTCAGATCTACAAGACCCACCGGAAGTAATCCTCGATATGATCGCCAAGTGGAAGGTAGGGTATGAGGTCATATTTGCCCAAAGGACAGAACGAGAAGGTGAAACCTGGTTCAAGTTATTCACTGCCTCGTTGTTTTACAGGCTGATCTATCGGATTACCGATGTGGACATTCCAATGGATACGGGTGATTTCCGGCTGCTGGACCGAAAAGTTGTGGATGTGATGGTGCAGATGCGGGAAAGGCACCGATTCTTACGAGGCATGTCATCGTGGGTGGGTTTCAAACAGACAGGTGTATCGTATAAAAGGGCTTCAAGATACTCGGGCGTAACAAAATACCCCTTCAAAAAAATGCTTAAGTTCGCCAGTGATGCGATTACCAGCTTCTCGTATTTTCCACTCCAGGTGGCGATGTACCTCGGCTTTTTCTCTGCAGGATTGAGCATAATTGCAATTCCAGTTGTAATCGTGCTCCGTATGATTGGTCTGCATGCATTCATTGGGCAGGCTACAACCCTGATTGCGGTGCTTTTTCTTGGCGGTGTTCAACTAATTTCGCTGGGGATATTGGGCGAATATATTGGCAGACTATATGACGAAGCTAAAGGGCGGCCACTTTATATTGTGCGGGAAGCCCCTCCCAAAGACAAATAAGGAGAAAATTAATGAAAATCGATCTGAGTATTGATAAAGACCGGCGAAAGCGCGCTATCCAGCGAGTGCGGGAGCGTAACATTATTATCCCAACATATGCGATGATGAAGGATCCAAACCGGATCCCGAACAAGATCAAGCAGTCACTGAGCAATATCGGACTGTGGGATGTCAACCCGACTAACCTGTTCCGCATAACCTGGCATAATAGCCCCATCGCAAGGGGAGGTGGATTTGGCGGGGTAAATTACATCGAGATGCCCGAGGTACTTACCGGCACTCCCGCCCGAATTATCGTTCTGGTTGGTAAGTGGTTCCCTACTGGGGCACATAAAGTAGGCGCAGCATTTGGCTGCCTGGTTCCACGCCTGGTGACCGGGCAGTTCGACCCGTCCACTCAGAAAGCTGTGTGGCCATCGACAGGAAATTATTGCCGTGGTGGCGCGTACGATTCAGCATTACTTGGGTGTGAATCGATCGCAATCCTGCCCGAGGGGATGAGCAAAGAGCGGTTCGATTGGCTGGCGAAGATTGCGGGTGAAACCATCAAAACGCCTGGCAGTGAATCGAATGTGAAGGAAATTTTCGATAAATGCTGGGAATTGAAGAAGTCGGGGCAGGACCTGATGATATTCAACCAATTCGAGGAATTTGGGAATTATCTTTGGCATTACGAGATCACAGGGCATGCGATGGAAGAAGTGCTGAAGCAGGTAATGGGTCCAAAGGATGAATACCGTGGTATGGCATCAGCGACAGGTTCTGCCGGCACGATTGGCAGTGGTGACTATTTAAAGCAACATTTCCCGGGCAGTAAGATCGCTGCCAGTGAAGCATTACAGTGCCCGACCCTGCTGCAAAATGGTTTCGGAGCACACCGCATTGAAGGGATTGGCGATAAACATGTGCCGTGGATCCACAATGTAAAGAATACGGATATTATCACAGCGATCGATGATAATGCAGTGGTCAACCTGTCACGTCTATTCAATGAGCCAACTGGTCGCGCATACTTAAGCAAGTGTGGTGTTCCTGAACAGGTAGTTGAGAAGCTGGACTTACTCGGATTTTCCGGGATATCCAATGTGCTTTCTACAATCAAGATGGCGAAGTATTATGAGTTAGGCGAACACGATATTCTTCTGACCATCCTGACAGATTCGATGGAGTTGTATGGCAGCCGACTACATGAGATGAGACAAGAATTTGGTGAGTATACCGAGAACCAGGCAGCCGCGGATTTTGCGAGATATCTGCAGGGTGAATCCACCGACCATATGATAGAACTATCATATGAAGACAAGAAACGTGTACATAACTTAAAATACTTCACCTGGGTGGAACAACAAGGCAAGTCTTTCCAAGAAATACAGTCGCAATGGTATGACCCAGAATATTGGACAGGTGTTCAACAACAGGTGACGGAAATTGATGCATTAATCGATGAGTTTAACGCAGATGCCGGTGTAGCTGAGTAAGATAAATCACAACAACAGCGATTTATCTATCGGATGACATGTCTCTTAAATCTACGGTAAGCGGTTCAAGCATGATAGATCCAACTGCATTAGTTTTAGTTGCAATCATTAATAACCCAAGGGATCTGGAAATAGCCCGCCTTCTGGGATGGTACCGCATTCCTTTACGGACAGCGCCAAAAGTCATCGCCGTCGATTACCTGGCATTCTACCAGACTGGGGCATTCGGGGATGAAAAATGGTGTATCCAGTATATAGCACCGGTCCGTGGACATGAGCTAACCACCCGAGAAGAATTATTAAAGACCGAAAAAAACCACCCACGGGCACACGAGGAGTATTATAAAATCCAGGTTGGACCGCTGGAACGCCTACCCAATCCAGTCCAGGCTGAAACCTGGCGACGAATCACTTTTCTTTACACCACCGGCGAATATTTGATGAAAGCAAAGACAATCAATGAGCTGGTAGTTCAATCGGATGAGCGCCAGTTATTATGGCAAGCTTTACGAGAAAGAGCTGAACAGGGATATTACAGCCTGGATTTACCAGAGATAGATATACCTGATGAAGTGTTAGCTATCCTGCTGGGAATCAAGGAAGGCGGAGCGAATTATGGCGACGACGATTGAACCACCAATTAAGCAGCTTCTCGAGTACCAGGATCCAATTATCCGCTGGAAATTGATCAATCATGTCCTGGGCAATCCTCCCTCATCGGTAGAATATCAAAGCGCGAGGGGAGACTTGGCATCATCCCAAATTATCCGAAGATTGTTGAGTGACCGGAACAGTGACGGGCAAATTCCATTCCACCCGTATAATAAATGGTTCGGAGCACATTGGGTATTATCCATCCTGGCAGACTTGGGCTATCCAGAAAAAGACGAGCACCTCAAGCCATTATTGGAGCAGTGCTACAGCTGGCTTCTCTCCAAGGAACACCAGAAATACATTTTGACCATTGACGGACGGGTGAGAAGGTGTGCATCACAAGAAGGAAACTGCGTGTATTACTCACTGGCGCTTGGATTAGCCGATGAGCGGACAGAAGAATTAACTTCCAGGCTGATCAAGTGGCAATGGGAAGATGGTGGTTGGAATTGTGACAAGAGACCAGAAGCCGCTAAATCATCTTTCCATGAAACTCTGATCCCCACGCGCGCTCTGGCATTGTATGTTAAAACTTCAGGTGACCCAAAAGCTGAAAAGACGGTAAACCGGGCGGTCGAAGTTTTTCTTAAGCGCAAGTTGTTCAGACGGTTGTCGGATGATCAAGTAATGGACAGAAATTTTTTGATGCTTCATTATCCATGCTACTGGCATTATGATTTCCTGTTTGGACTTAAGGTTATGGCAGAGGCAGGATTTATCAAAGATCCACGCTGCGAGGCAGCATTGTCTGTGTTGGAGAGTAAGAAGCTAACTGATGGTGGTTTCCCGGCAGAGGCAAAATATTACCGGGTGGATGATAAAAAACTGACCGGACATTCGCGGGTTGATTGGGGAGGAACGAGCAAGGTGCACATGAACCCATTTGTTACGATGGACGCATTAGCTGTGTTGAAGCAAGCCGGTCGACTGGAATTATGACAATAAAGGAATAATCAGTTGAGGCGCTATTATTGGGTGAAATTAATCGTCATGGAGTTATTTTCGCAATCGTAATAGTCAAATCATGATTTCATCATTATCCATTAATGGGCACGAATTTGTGTGGGGAACCAAGACGTATATTATGGGGATATTAAACCTGACTCCGGATAGTTTTTCAGGGGACGGCTTGCTGTTAAAGGGGGACTCAGAAGCTGAGTTCAAGATCAACCTTGACGCGATCCTGGAAAGAGGGCGTTTATTTGTTGAAAACGGTGTGGATATCATCGATGTGGGAGGTGAGTCCACCCGACCAGGAGCAGAGCTTGTTGATGCAGATGAGGAAATGAAGCGAGTATTACCGGTGATCGAGAAATTAGCGTCGAATCTGGACGTGGTCATCTCGATTGATACGTATAAAGCGAACGTTGCAGAGGAAGCACTCTCCCATGGTGCCCATATGATCAATGATGTGTGGGGATTCCACGCTGATCCAGACATAGCCAAGGTGGCGGCTAAACATAATACACCGGTTATACTGATGCACAACCGAAGTTCCTGGGCGCATGCTGAAATCAAAGAGCGTTTGGGTGGGCGATATGTTGGAATCCCGTACGAAAACTTGATTGAAGATATTAAACGAGAATTATTGGAAAGCGTAAGCATCGCACGATCAGCAGGTATCCCTGATGAAAGGATCATCCTTGACCCGGGGATAGGATTTGGAAAATCAGTTGACCAGAACCTTGAGCTGGTGGATAGGCTGGAAGAAATAAGAGCATTGGGCTATCCAGTTCTGCTTGGTCCATCGCGCAAATCATTTATCGGATATACCTTAAACCTGCCTCCAGATCAACGGCTTGAGGGTACGGCTGCAGCTGTATCCGTCGGGATTGTTCGCGGGGCAGATATCGTCAGAGTCCACGATGTTCCCTTCATCTCCAGGGTTGTCAGAATGACTGATGCGATCGTCCGGAGCGGGAAGAGTGTAAGACATGGGTAATTTATGCTTTCCCGTGATCCATATCCATCACCATATTACGAATTCTTAACTATTAACTAACGCTTAATGAGCTTCGACGGATGTTCAGATATAATTCCTACCCGCCTCTGACGAGGGATTATTGAGGAGAAATTATGGATTTTGATGCATTCAATGCTAAAGATAAAATTACAACCAATAAAACGCAATATACTATCTATCGGTTGAGTAAATTGGAGCGGGAAGGATTAACCCAGATTTCGCGGCTACCATATTCGATACGCATATTGCTTGAATCAGTGCTGCGAAAGTGTAATGGAAGGGAAATCGTCCAGGAAGATGTGATCAACCTTGCAGGCTGGTTACCCAACCCAGAACAAAGACCAGCGATGCCATACAGCCCGGCGAGGGTGATCATGCAAGATTTTACAGGTGTCCCAGCGATCGTCGAGCTAGCAGCGATGCGCGAAGCGATGGCTCGAATGGGGGGTGATCCCAAGAAGATCAACCCGTTAGTACCAGTAGACCTGGTAATCGACCACTCGGTGCAGGTCGATTTTTTTGCCAATGGAGATGCGCTGGTAAGGAATGCGGAGCTGGAATTTCAACGCAACCGAGAGCGGTATGAGTTCTTACGGTGGGGACAAAATGCGTTTAGTAATTTCAAGGTTGTACCTCCTGCAACCGGTATAGTTCACCAGGTAAATTTGGAATACCTGGCCAAGGTGGTCATTTCACAAGAAACTGAAGGTGGTTACACTGCATATCCGGATACATTAGTCGGGACTGATTCGCATACCACAATGATCAATGGACTGGGTGTGTTGGGATGGGGAGTGGGTGGGATCGAAGCCGAAGCCGCGATGCTTGGGCAGCCGATTGACATGCTAATTCCCGATGTGGTCGGTGTGAAACTTGTCGGGCAACTCTCTGAGGGTGTAACAGCAACGGATCTAACTCTGACGATTACTCAACTTCTACGTCAAAAAGGCGTGGTAGATAAGTTTGTCGAATTTTATGGACCGGGAATCTCAACTCTTTCACTTCCAGACCGGGCAACGATTGGGAATATGGCTCCCGAATATGGTGCGACAATTGGATATTTCCCGGTTGACAATGAAACATTACGCTACCTGAAGTTTACCGGAAGAACAGAAGACGCAATTGAGTTAGTGGAGCGATATTGTAAAGAACAAGTCTTATTCCGCACAGATGATGCACCGGAACCGGACTATACGGCGGTGCTGGAGCTTGACCTGGGTAAGGTGGAATCCAGCCTGGCGGGACCCAAACGACCGCAAGACAGGGTTTCTATTAGTGAAGTCCATCGCTCATTCAAATCCGCGCTCACCGCGCCGATCATAGGAGGTGGATTCGAGCTGAAGGATACCGATCTTGAGAAGGAAGTAGCGATCGGAGCCAATGGTCATGCGCTTAAAATGACGCATGGTGCGGTAGTCATCGCAGCGATAACATCGTGCACAAACACTTCCAATCCATCGGTAATGGTCGCAGCAGGATTGGTGGCTAAAAAAGCCGTTGAGAAGGGATTAACTGTCAAAGCATATGTAAAGACAAGCCTGGCACCAGGGTCGAGGGTGGTGACGGAATACCTGGCAAAAGCCGGTCTACTCGAACCATTGGCGAAACTGGGGTTCAATGTGGTTGGATATGGATGCACGACCTGCATTGGAAATTCAGGTCCTTTACCAGGTGAAGTGGTTAAGGCTATCACGAGTGCTGACCTGGTGGCAGTAAGTGTGCTTTCAGGCAACCGAAACTTCGAAGGACGAATTCATCCATACGTAAGAGCCAATTATCTTGCCTCGCCGCCCCTGGTAGTGGTATACGCTTTAGCCGGGACGATCAACATTGACCTAAAAAATGAGCCATTGGGAACTGACCCAGAAGGGAACCCAGTGTACTTGAGGGATATATGGCCGATGAACCAGGAGATCGCACAAGCGGTAGCGGATAGTGTTTCATCGGAGATGTTCATTGATAAATACCAGAGCGTCTTTACTGGAAATGAAACCTGGAATTCGATCCGATCGAGTGAGAGTGAGTTATACCCATGGGACAAGAGCTCCACTTATATCCAGGAGTCACCATTCTTCATGGAGCTGGCGCAAGGACGAACAGCGATCAAAAACATCAACGGGGCGAGGGTGCTGGCCTTATTGGGTAACTCAATCACCACAGACCACATCTCACCTGCGGGGTCGATTGGAGCAGATAGCCCCGCAGGGAAATATCTGATCGCCAATGGAGTACAACCACGGGAGTTCAATTCTTACGGATCGCGGAGAGGTAATGACCGGGTAATGACTAGAGGCACATTTGCTAATATCCGACTGAAGAACCTGATGGTACCTGGCGTGGAGGGAGGTGTCACGTTGCACATGCCGGACGGTGAAAAAATGAGCATATATGATGCGGCGATGATATACACCCAGGAAAGCATTCCAACGGTGATCATAGCTGGAAAAGAATATGGGTCTGGATCCAGCCGGGATTGGGCAGCCAAAGGGACCAAACTTCTAGGAGTGAAGGCAGTCATTGCAGAATCATTTGAGCGCATCCACCGTTCGAACCTTGTGGGCATGGGCGTGCTGCCTTTGCAATTCATGCCTGGTGATAGTGCGGTGAGCCTGGGGATTACCGGCAATGAAATCTTTACTATTGAAGGATTGGATGAAAATATCTCGCCAAACTCCGAAGTTACAATTAGAATGACCCGAGAAAATCAGAGGGTTACGTCTTTCAGAACAATCGCCAGACTTAATACAGCTATCGAAGTGGATTATTACCGTAATGGCGGGGTATTAAACACTGTTATTAAAAAAATGCAATAAAAACGAATCAATTCAAATCATTAGAGCGACCTTATCGAGTATATCCCGATAAAGTCGCTCTTTTTTGATCCAGTAAGATTAATGCCTGGTTTGTGGATTTTGGTTTTTATAAGAGCTCATACCAGCAGGATGGTAGGTGGGCTCGGGACGACCCTGGGGCAGACGGGAAGCATCTGCTGAAGGTTTTACGGCAGGATGAATCGCTGCGGGTTGAGCTTGAGCAGGTCGACCGGATGAGTCAACACGGTGCATGACGGGTACTGATTGGGTGTGTGGGCGAGCATCTGCCTGGCTGAACAAGCGGTTACCGGCAATAGAGAATGTGCCGATAATGAGAACACGGATTACCCATACCATGATTGCCACGAAGATTGGAACGACGGTGAGCAGTGTGCTCGGGGAAATTATACTGCCTCCCAAAGAACTGTGATTGATGATGGCTAATGATACGCCATACCAGGTGAGCATGGCGTTCATGCAAGCTGCCAATAACCAGGCGCCTAGTAAGTACCAGACTTCTCGAGGTCCATTGTCACCCTTCTCAGGGGTGAACAAGCGGGCGATTCCGGCAAAATCGATGGCACAGAAAGCGATGGCAAGGATGGTTGCCCAACGGACGGTGGCAAAACGCAACCCACCAAGCAGATCGTTGAGAGCAAAGTCGGTGGTGCTGAAATTGAACAATTCAAAGGCGAACAATGCGCCAATTATGAGAAAACCAAACAACTTACCACGAGAGTAATTGAGTTTATGAGTGATTGTGGATACTTTTAATGATTGGCTGATGGCTGGATTCATGGCTTGCCTCCTTGATCGATTTTGAAATGGAAAGAACACATGTTCTAATTAGTTATATTATAGAACAAATGCGCTAATTGTCAAGAGGCAATTTTTGAATTATTGTTTAAACTTGAAAAATGAACAGTATTAACCTGGAAAGTGAAACGATGAAAGGTAAAAAGCGAACTGCAGCTCAAGGATAGATTAGAGCTAAGACGAGACCATCACGGATCAAATTCACAACCGTTTCTCTAGCGAGCAGGTGAAGATGTTGTTGCAGTGTTACAAGGAATGCGCTTGTATCCGACTATAAAACTACTTGACTGATTAAAAGACGTTTTTCTACATACCAAAAGCAGTGGAAATTCCACAGGGAACAGTGATTTAATTTCTCTGTGGATAAATCTTCATATGGTCGAGTAAATTTATCATTATCTATAAATCGTATTGGCGAATGAACTGCTCAGCTTTTTCCACCAGGTGTTTATCCCCAATAAATAATGCAGTGCGCTGATGGAGGGAGGTGGGTTGAAGATCAAGGATATCCGAAACCCCATTTGAAGCGCAGCCGCCAGCTTGCTGAGCAATGAATGCCAAAGGTGCTGCTTCATAAGTCAGGCGGAGTTTGCCATGAGGCATGGAGCGATCGTGTGTATCAGCAGGATAATAAAATAATCCACCTGAGAGCAAGGTGCGGTGAAAATCACCGACCAATGAGCCAATATAGCGGGAAGACAAGGGTTTTTGGTCACCATCAAAACCCTGAAGCCAGCGAGTGAAATTCACAACGCCCGTAGACCAATATTTTTGGTTCCCGTGATTCACCGAGTAATATTTCGGTATTTTTGGAAAATGGAGATCCGGATGAGTGAGCAAAAACTCACCGATCATCGGATCGAGGGTAAACCCATGAACACCAGACCCACTGCTATATACCAACATCGTACTTGAACCATAGATCATATAGCCGGCTGCGACGAGATTTCTTCCTGGTTGTAAACAATCATCAAGCGTGCCGGGACCCTCCGACGAAAGCCTACGGAAAATGGCAAAAATGGTGCCGATGGTAGCGTTGTAATCGATATTTGATGAACCATCCAAGGGATCGTATAGCAGCACGTATTTCCCGACAGGGAAACCATCAGGAATGTGAATAAGATGCTCGTGTTCCTCTGACGCCATGACAGCCATACGCCCGGTATGGTCATTTAAGCGAAAAATCGTCTGGTCTGCCAGCTGGTCAAGCTTCATGACCGTCTCACCTTGAATATTCACATCTTCCGTTGCACCAAGGATCTCGGATAAACCTGCACGAGTCGTCTGACTGGCGATAAATTTACCCGCCAGGGCAAGGTCGTAAAGGATGCTGGTTAACGTGCCTGTGGCTTCAGGATGGATTTGCTGTTCTTCAAGGATATGTCTTTCTATGGTCATGATCTTGGATTGGTTAAACGTGATATTTGCCATCAGATGCTCCAATCAGAAGACGGTTATAAAGCCTTTTGCCTAACGACGATGATACCTGCGAAGAATTTAATTATTCCAGCGGAGATGCTGTTGCGGGCAAGAGCAGCAGCAAAACGATAAATATTACCGGGTGTACAAATTAATTTTCCCCGGGGAAGCGAATTCAGTGACTCGATGACCACTTTATCGGGGGTCATCCATAAAAATCGAGGGATGCTCTGGCGAGAAAAGTGTAAATATTCCTGGGTATCATGAAATTCAGTCATGACGAATCCAGGACATAACGCTTGTACATGAACCCTCGTGCCGTGAAGTTCATTACGTAAAGCTTCAGAAAAGCTGACCTGGAATGCTTTGCTGGAGTGGTACAAAACATTCCGAATGGGGACCAGACCTGCCAGAGACGATACATTGATAATGCCCCCCTGATCACGGGAAACCATCCCTGGGAGGGCAGCCCGCGTGAGCATCACGGTAGCGACCATATGGACATTTACCATCGCCAGCTCTTTTTCGGGATCGACACGATAAAACCGGCCGACGGTTCCAAAGCCGGCATTATTTACCAACAGATCCAGATGAGGTAGGCCGTTAATGGTCGATCCAAGGGAATCTATATTGGTCAAAATGGATAAATCGATGGGAAGGATATGCGTCTCGACCGGGAAACTGGACTGGATTTCGACGCTAAGCTTTTCCAAGCGATCTTCTCGACGGGCGATGAGGAAGAGATTGTAGCCCCTGCTAGCCAACTGGCGAGCAAATTCTGCGCCTAAACCACTGGAGGCACCGGTGATAACAGCTGTTTTATCAGATAATTCGGCTGAAGCCAAATCTTTCTCCTGATTCTTCCTGCCCGAAAATCCAACCCTCGATATTGGATATGTGGGGAAGCAGCGGTTCCCCTGTAGGGTGAAGCCCTAGAACGATGTTTATCATACCATATAGACCAATCAAAGCATCAAACTTATCTTCACCATCAGGAGCATCTCCGAATCCGTCCCACAATAATTCCTGAATGGGTGAATCCATGTCGATACCAAATTTATCAGACAAATCAACAAGATGGTGTGCATAACTTATGCGGTCTGAACGACGGCGTTTGCTTTTACGATTGGGAGAGGAAAAAGATATCCCAAGATGGGAGTAAAACTCGGCGGGATAAGTTTTGACAGTGACAGCAGCATCAGGCTGACAGAGCTCAAAGAGTGCACCAGAGAACGGCCAAAGCTTGAGATTTATGGTTGGATCGGACAAAGCGGGGATGAGCAGGTCACGCCAACCCGAAATTGCGGCTTTCCCAACCTGCTGACCACCCATTGTCCAGAAGAGGGGGCAAGCAGCTCGCCGATTATTGTGGCGTCTTACGCATAGTCGATATAGACGGTCAAAGGAGATACCCAGACCGGCTTCAAGATTCAAGCAGCTAGTGTCGCCGGGCTTGAAAGGGTAAAAAGGACGATACAAGCTGATTTCCGATGGTACGCTGGCAGCCAGGTAGAATTTATCCCATTCTTTTTGACCTAATAAGGGCATAATTGTTAAAAAATCGGCGATACCGACTATTGAAGCATATGCATAGGGCAGACCTATGGGGAAATCAAACCCTGAGAGCATACTACCAGGGATAGCCTGGAGAGATTTGAGAAGGGAGAAGAAAGTGGATGGTGTGCAAACTTTCGACAGCTCACAGAAAAACCAACGACCACCCGGCTGCAAGACTGTACAGCACCCAGCATTTCGATGGATTCACACTCCAATCGGCATGGGACACCAGGCTTACTTTATTAGAAGATCCTTTTTACCCTCATAACAGCTCGGTGAGTACCATCCAATCACCGGGTAGACCTTCTACAGCTTGATGATCATGGATAATCTGCCTCGAAGCCAGGGTTGCGAGAGCCTGGTCAATAGCAGATGTATTCCAACGGAATAAACGAGCTAAATCTCGAGGTTGAGCTACTCCAACAGAAATAAAGTACAGCTCAAGGATTTTACAGCGGGCATCCAATTCACCCAGAAAGCGTGCATTTTCAAGCAACGAAGGTTCATGGTGAGCAACGAGATCATATGCAAAGGAATAATGCCAGGAGCCGGCATCGACGACACCAACCGGCATAATCTTAAAATCTGCCTGTAAGTCTGACAAGGCACGATTAAAGCGGCTTTCGCTTTCACGGCTGGTAAGGCGAGCTTTTTTTCTTAATGTAATCGTATCCAAGGGACCGTTATCGAGTAGAGCTTCGTAGAGTGCCCGAGCTTCCTGGGTCATACGACCTTGCTCATAAATAGTGAGATAATCTTCTTCCGGAGAGCCATAATTTTCGCTCAAGGCGTAAAAATAAGGGGCAGCTTTCAGCGAGATGATGGTAGCTTTCTTGCGCAAGATTTTTCCATAATACCAGAGGTGCTTACCTAAGAGCGAATCCTTCCAATCCCAGCTGATATGTCCAGGATCATCATGCTCATTGGGTACGGGTCTGTCGCCGGCAACTGCTCCCCACAAGCTGGGGAAGATTATCCCGGTGATAGGCCAGAAATAGATGTAACCGCGTTCGTTTACATAACGAACAGCTTCATCCTTCGTATGCAACTTATATCCAGGTTGATAGCGGAATGTTATTGAACGATATTCGTTGACATGATCTATGCTAAGCATGAATTATTAGATGTTCACCAAAAATCAATTATTTCGATCCAGATATTTATAACGATGCTGAAATCAGCCTCCTGAGATTACAGGTACCAGTTTTATCTCATCATTTTCTTTGACAATCTCATCATCGGTGAGCAGCTCACCATTACGGGTGGCGAGAACGCTGTCGGGTACTAAGCCTAATTTCTCAAGTGCCTTGCGAACAGTCATTCCGTGCTTAATCTCAAATTCTTGTTTACGCAGGATCAGTTTGGCAGTCATAGCTCAATTTAACCACAAAGACAGAAACGATTCAACCAGAATCTAACTATTTCTACAGAACAATGACGAATTATAAGCAGATATTATCCTAATATTAATGTTCCTAACGTAACTTTAATTCGTTTAATACGACTTTTGAGGAAAGGTCCGTTTATAACAACGTGCCGATGTTTTGTATATTTAATGGTTGAAACCTGTACAATGCTTGATATCTTGAACCACCAGAACGCCGAGGAGAATTTGTTCAAAAATGCGGTGTCAGCTTATTGGTAAGAAGATCGCGTCGCTGATAGGGAATAGAAACTAAAACCATGTCAACCTTTGGTGAGGAGGTGCATGTTGTTACGTTCCTTCCTTATTAAATCAGGCTTAATCACAGGGTTAATCGTGCTGTGTTTAATTACCAGCGGGATAGCACTGGCAGCAGTTAAACCATTCAGCCCTGGAAACCTGGTATTCCCAATCCAAAATTTCGCTGAACAGCAATTATTCTTAATTTATTCTGATCCGACGGAGCGGGCAAATTACGCGCTTGATTTATTTGAGCAGCGAATCAATGATTTGATCGCCCGAACTGGGACGCAATCAGAGCTATTCGCTATCAAGTATCTGGATAATGCACTGGATCAGGTGACAATGACGATATCTCTGCTCCCACAGGACAAGGGGGAATCTATTCGGACAAGATTATTGACATTGGCGCAGATGGCTGATGAGAAATTAAAACTACTAACGGTAGTACCAGTCGATAACCAAAATATTTACGTGACTTTCCAAACTAAAGTCCAGACACTTATTTTAATGGTAAGTGAACCCGGAGTTGACAACAGCCAATTGAGCCGTGTGACCAGCATCAGGTTGGAAAACCCTGGAATGTCAGGCGACCCGGTTGCGGTAGCGATGGTGGCAGGAGGGTTAATCCCATTCCCACCGGGAAGTGCGGGAGCCGTACATGCTTTTTATCCCCTGGATGGGCAGCATGCACTGGCAACCTGCAATTCCTGCCATAATTCCGGGAAGTACGTTGGTACCCCAAACACTTGTTCCTTATGCCACATATTAGAAAAACCCGACACCCATTTTGAAGGAGATTGTGCTGCATGCCATACTGCCCTGGCGTGGGATGACATCCATTTCGACCATGAAGCGGCGAAAGCGGTAGACTGCCTATCATGCCATCAAGATGATGTTCCTGCAGATCATTACGGAGGGCAATGTGCGGGCTGTCATGGAACCCAATCCTGGGAAGATGTAATATTTAATCATAATGGCGCAGGGACTACTGATTGTATATCCTGCCATTCACAGGATGCACCAGCAAACCACTATACCGGTCAGTGTTCAAGTTGCCATAGCACGTCAGGTTGGAGTGGAGTTCAGTTCAATCACAGTGGGAATACCAACTGTATCTCTTGCCATTCGAATGATGCACCTGGGAACCACTACAGTGGCCAATGTTCGACCTGCCACAACACTAACGGTTGGAGCGGGGCGTCACAATCGCACAATGGCTTGACGGACTGCGCCTCCTGCCACACGAAGGATGCACCGGGAGGACATTATCCTGGTCAATGCTCGAACTGCCACTCACCGGGAGCCGGATGGTCAAGCTATAACATAAATCATTCCGGATTGAATGACTGCAGTTCCTGCCATGCATCGAAGGCACCACCGAATCATTATGGGGGTCAGTGCTCACAATGCCATTCCACGAATAACTGGAGCCCGAATGGATTTAATCACAACGGTCAAAATGACTGCATTTCCTGCCATTCAGGCGATGCTCCGAGCAACCATTATGCAGGTCAGTGCTCCACTTGCCACAGTGTGGGTAATGGATGGGCGAATGCCAATTTTAACCATGCTGGATTTAACGACTGTATATCGTGCCATTCTGGCGACAAACCTGGCAATCACTACCCAGGGCAGTGTTCCAACTGCCATACAGCAGGAAACGCTTGGAGCAATACCCATTTTGATCACAGTGGATTGACTGATTGTATCTCCTGCCATTCTGGGGATGCACCACCGGCCCACTACCCCGGACAATGTTCGAACTGTCACGCACCTGGTAGCTGGCAAGGTGCCATTTTCAACCACAGCGGATATACCGACTGTATCTCATGCCACTCGAGTGATGCGCCGCCGGGACATTACCCCGGGCAATGTTCCAACTGCCATAGTACGAATGGATGGACTGGAGCCATATTCAATCACAGCGGATATACCGACTGCGTATCGTGCCACGCCAGCGATGCACCACCCGGCCACTACTCAGGGCAGTGTTCTAACTGCCATAATACAAATGGCTGGGGTGGAGCGATATTCAACCATAATGGATACACCGACTGCGTCTCGTGCCATTCGAACGATGCACCGCCGGGTCATTATCCTGGACAGTGTTCCAATTGCCACAATACGAATGGGTGGGCTGGAGCGATATTCAACCACAATGGATACACCGACTGCGTATCGTGCCATTCGAACGACGCGCCACCGGGTCATTACCCTGGGCAGTGCTCTAATTGCCATAACACAAACGGTTGGAGTGGGGCGAACTTTAACCATAATGGTTATACAGACTGCATCTCGTGCCATGCGGGGAACGCACCGCCTGGTCACTATCCAGGGCAATGTTCAAATTGCCACAATACGGATAACTGGTCTAATGCTAATTTTAACCATGATGGTTATACAGACTGTATGTCCTGCCACGAACAGGACAGGCCAAATGAACACGACCAAGGCCAATGTTCCAACTGCCATAACACCCAACACTGGGGTGACGTGCCCGGTATTGGCAGTATTTTAGAAGGGTTGAGCTGCGAATCATGTCATAGTTACCCATTAAAAGACATCGCCGCAGTGATCCCGGTGCAAGGGAGTATCAGATAATATGAGCTTGAAAAACTGGCTAACTTCTGCAGAGACCCGAAGACAGGTGATTGTTCAAGGACAGGTCGTACCTGATTCGTCGAGGTGTGTCCAATGCGGTGTATGCATATTCCATTGCCCAATTGGAATTGACATCAGGCGCCATGCCTGGATAGGAGCACCCATTAAAGACAGCCGCTGTCTGACTTGTGGCGAATGTGTGGCACGCTGCCCGCGCGGGGTGCTACGGTTTGAGCGGACAAACCTGTTCAATAATTAATATTTTTTTTACGAAAGGCATAAGCGACGACAAGGCAGAAATTTATGGATCTCTTGATTATTTGCAAATTATTATTACCCGGGACATGCTTCGCCAACGACGTTAAGCTAAACATGTTATTGGTAATTCTTCACTAATAGGGAGTAAGCATTGTTGACACATTACAGATCGATTGATCTCTCGAACATTACAGAAATAATCCCCTCCGATGGGTCAGTTTTATCATGCTCTAATCATATTCACCCTCTCCGTATGCATCATGGTGAGAAGGTGGATTATGAAATTAAACATATCAAGCATCCACGGATAGTCTCCCTTTTTCTAAATAGATTTTAATCTATAACCAGTAACCAAACTATCATTACTACGACACTATTGGATAATGAAACGACTTAACCCAGTCGGGTCACTACTTGGATTGCTGCTGACACTCATCCTTTTCATCGGGCTGGGTATATCGCTCATGGTCGGCCGTGGCTTGGCATTCAACCCTGGAAAAGTTACAGCAAAATCCAGGGAAGGGGTGACGATAAAAGGTTTTACCTCCCATGCTGATTTCGAAATACAGTGTGGCTACTGCCATGAACCATTAAAGACTAATTTAGCTACCCAGTGCCTGGACTGCCATTCTGATGTAGCCCAGCAAATTTCGACCGAGCAGGGCATTCACAGCCAATTTGAAAATGTAGAAGGATGTGCGACCTGCCATCCAGAACATAAAGGGAGAAGCTTTGACCCAACCACCGCTTCGTTCCATTTATTTAACCATTCTAAAACTGGATTCAGCTTAAATTGGCACCAAATCAACTATGATGCAAGCACGATGCAATGCTCTGAGTGCCACAAAAGCGTTTCTTATGCGTCCGTCGAAAACAAACCCTGCTTGGATTGCCATTCCAACCATGAAAAAAGCTTCGCAACAAACCATGTGAAGGATTTTGGAACAAACTGCTTGGGTTGCCATGATGGTGCTGACCAGATGAGTAATTTCGACCACGCTACAACCGGTTATCCACTGGAAGGAAAACACGCAGGTGTAAAGTGTGCTGATTGCCATACCAATGGCACGATCACTTACACATCAAAAGACTGTATGGATTGCCACAGTGAACCAAGTGCGCACCTGGGAGAATATGACCAAACCTGTGATACTTGTCACACTCCCAGAAGCTGGTCACCAGCGACATTGGATAACCAACCATTTGCTCATCTTACGACAACCGGATTCAGCTTAGCGTTACACAAGGCGGATTACACGAATCAGGCAATCACCTGTTCTACATGTCATCCAAACGATTTGAAGACGCTGGATATCCAGACTTGTATCGAATGCCATACCCAACATGATGAAAAGTTTATGACGGACCACCAACAGCAATTTGGCGCGGAGTGCATGGCTTGTCATGATGGAGTGGACCGGTTGAGCAATTTCGACCATGCAAACTTCTTCCCGCTGGACGGCAAGCATGCGGAAACAGACTGTGTTAATTGTCATGTTAATAGCGTATATCGAGGGACACCGTCTGAATGTTCTCAATGCCATGAAGAGCCTGATATCCACAAAGGCGTGTTCGGTCTGAAGTGCTTTTACTGCCACACGGCAGCGGCATGGAGCCCAGCAAGCATAAGGCAGCATGCTTTCCCGCTAAACCATGGCGTGGAAGGCCAAGACTTACAGCTGCAATGCGAAGCCTGCCATGGGTCAAACTATATTGAGTATACGTGCTATAACTGCCATGACCATCAACCGGATGCGATTGTTCAGAGTCATGCATCCTTGAATATTTCTGATCAAGATCTACCAGCGTGTGCGAAATGTCACCCAGTAGGTAGACTTGAAACAAATCAACCAAGTCCGTAGGGCAGATACCGAGGTTGACACGGTGTACGATGTGCCCTATTCAATTATCGCCCTGTGAATCATGGTTCATTTATTGGAACTGACTTAGCTGTGAAGACAATGAAACAAAAGAGCATCTCTCAAGGTGCAAACGATGTATAAATATTTAATCATTGGGGCAGGTGCCGCTGGCGTTGCTGCTGTTGAGGCTATCAGGAAGCTTGACCCGATGGGCGAAATAACCCAGGTATGTGAGGAGAACGCTGGTTACTATTCACGACCAGGTCTGGCGTATTACCTTAGCGGAGAGACAACTGAGGATTCGTTATTTCCGTTTCAGAATTCCGATTTTAGCCGGTTAAAAGTGCATCAGGTGCACGCCCAGGCAAAAAGGATACTTCCTCAACAACATTCAGTGGTGCTCAATAACGGTAACTCACTGACATACAATAAATTACTCATTGCGACAGGTGCTAAAGCGAGCGTAACTAAAGTTCCTGGGTTGGAGCTGGAAGGAGTGATTAAACTCGACAACCTTGAGGATGTTCGCCGGATCCTTAAATTGGCACATAGACGACGGACAGCAGTTATCGTAGGGGGAGGAATTACCGCATTGGAGCTTGTCGAAGGGTTCAGGGCGCGTGGAGCAACTGTGCATTACTTCCTACGCGGCGATCGATACTGGTCAAACGTATTGGATGAGACTGAGTCGCGTATTGTCGAACACAGGTTGAAGGAAGAGGGAATACAGCTACATTATCAAACTGAGCTGGCAGAGATTATTGGACACCGCGGAAAAGTAGTTGGCGTGCAAACTGCCGATGGTATAAAAATTAAATGTGATGCTGTGGGCATCGCCATAGGTATCCAACCTAAAAAACAGCTTGCTGAAGAAGCAGGTATCAAGACCGAACGCGGGATCTCGGTGACCGAATATTTGAATACCAGTGATGCAGACATTTTTGCAGCGGGAGATGTTGCAGAAGTCTTTGACCCTACGCTGGGTAAGCCGATATTGGATTCTCTATGGGCTCCGGCAAGAAAACAGGGGTACGCAGCAGGTCAAAATATGGCCGGAATGAAGGTTCCATATATAAAAGGGGTCCCATTTAACGTCACGCGTCTGGCTGGATTAACCACGACCATCATCGGCGCGATCGGTGGAAGAGATGTTGATGCAGATGTGGTAGGGATTGTGCGGGGTGACAGCGAAGGGTGGCGTCAAATGCCAGACGCAATTGTGACCCAGGCGAATTTTGACGTCAACCGATTGAGAGTGTTGGTCGGAGAAAATTACTTGGTTGGAGCGCTGCTTATGGGTGACCAAACCCTCTCCAGGGCAATCCACCATATCATAGTCGATCGAATTGATATCACACCGATCAGGGAGAAATTAATACGTTCAGGGAATTCGGTAATCGATGTAATCGCGGACTTTTGGTCTGAGGCTGCTCCTGTTGAAGGTATAAAAGATTATGCAGCAATCTAGCCGTGAATTGTGGTTATCCTTCATTGCCATCACTTTCATCACTCTACTCTATCTTTTTATAGTGCTCATGTTTGGAGCTATCCCAGGGGCAAGCGACTTATTTGGTCATGCCATTGGGATTGTCGGGTTCATCCTGATGCTACTGACCGAGTTTCTATATACGTTACGAAAGCGCAGCCGTAGTGCAAAGTGGGGAAGAATGTCAAGCTGGTTGCAGTTCCACATCTTTACCGGCTTAGTTGGCCCGTACATGGTCTTATTGCATTCCTCATGGAAGTTCAACGGATTGGCAGGGATGGTGATGTTGTTAACGATCATCATCGTTGTGAGTGGATTCCTGGGCAGGTATATTTACACGGCAGTCCCAAGAAATGCTGACGGGATCGAAGTTGAAGCGAACGACCTGGAACAGCAAATCCGTGTTTTAGATGGTGAGCTTCAAACCTGGTTATCAACGCAACCTGAAATGTATCAAGCACTGTCCAAACGATTATCACCGGCTCCTGTAGGTGGCGGAAACAGGCTCGTTTTTGGGAGAGCTTTTGAAGAATGGAATGCCAGGTTGAGATGGTGGAATGCGAGCAGCAGAATGGATAAAAAAGTGCGGGTACAAGCAAAACAATTCAACGAGCTGTTAAAGCGTGAGAGAACTTTACGGCGGCAGCTGGGATCCATTGCTTTGACTCGCAGGATGTTGGGATTGTGGCATGCGATCCATATTCCCGTGGGTATGGTGCTGTTCATAGCGGCATTTATCCACGTGTTAGCTGCTGTTTATTATGCAACCTTAATCAGGTAATTTGTACAACAATCCCAAGTTCAAGTTTTATATTGAAGATTTTCAGGTGGTTAGGGGGCGTCGACGAAATTGGTTCCTCACCCCGATAAACTGGGAGAATAATTTTTTTGCTCGTGTCATTTTCCATCAAGATGGAACGATGGATACTTGTAAAGCACTACTAATTGGTCCTATGATTAATACGACCTTTGGAAAGTTCTAAAATTCACTACATAACTTTTGTCTGACATATACGACTAATAAATGGAGAACTAAATGTCGGACTGGCGTAGCCTCGCAACATATAATAAAATTGACCTTCACCAATTTGGAGTGAATACAAGGCGAATGTCAGCCGACACGTTGGAAATCGACTTATTAAATACGCTTGATCCACAAGCAGTCACTGCCATCCACAATCGTTATTATCCCGAAGTGTACCGTTTTGCACGCTTCAGGGTAAGCGATGAAGTGATCGCCGAGGATATTGCCAGCGATGTATTTATGAACCTGCTCGAAGCTGTGCACAAGGGTCGTGGACCGTACACGAATTTGAGGGGATGGTTAATTAGAACAACTGCCAACCTGGTGAATGACCATTTCCGAAAATTATATAACCGACCAAAAGATGAGCCAGCCGAGATCCTGGAAAATAATACTGATCTTTACATGGTTCAAAATGATCCGGTTACACTGACTGACCAGGCTGAAAGGATCAGGCAGCTCCAGATAGCTATTGACGAATTAACAGATGCACAAAAACTTGTAATTACTTTGCGATTTGGGAATCGGCTTTCATTAGAAGAGACAGCGGAATTGATGGGCAAGGAAATTAATACGGTCAAAGCCCTTCAATACCGAGCAATGCAGGCGTTACGCCGAAAACTTGGTAGCGAGATGATATGAACCAACGAGAAATTGATGTACTAGAAAAATGTATTGAAATAATGAAAGCCGGCGGATCACTAGAGGATTGCGTAAAGCAAATTGGTGACATTACTCCGGAAATACGAGAAATTCTTGGAACAGCAAAGAATTTGATCCGTCTCGGGGATAACCAGGTTTCAAGCGAACAGATGAAGCGCAGCTTGACTGCCGTGTTATCACAGGCTGCATTACTAACCAGCCAGGTGGAGAATGATAATCGCGCACCCAAAACCAATCCGCTTGGATTGAGGCTTAATGATTTTCTGCGAGATAAAGTATCTTTAACACCGCTGGTTAGCAAGATGGCATTCGTTTTCGGTATCACTGCACTATTGGTCCTCCTATCAGGAGGGTTGGTAATCACTTCGGCTAAGTCGCTGCCCGGTGATTCTTTATATCCTGTGAAACGAGCGGTTGAAGATCTAACTGTGTATTTCGTGCCTAGCAAAGAGATCAAGCTCGAATACGAAGTGAATTACAGCCAACAGCGAGTGGATGAAGTTAATCGCCTAATTGGATTAAAGAGATTACAAACCATCAGCTTTGATGGTGTGCTTCAAAATAAGAGCAGCTCCATATGGGTAGTCAGCGGAATTCCCGTAATAATCCAAGCGGATACTATATTTGTGGGGGATAGGAACGGATTTGATCCGTACACGATTGGCGCAGTGGTGGAGGTCGAGGGAACTACTAATTCACAAGGAGGGGTGACAGCCAATGAAATCCACCTGCGACGGTATCAGTTTATTGGAACAGTGGAAAAAATTGACAATGACTCCTGGCAGATTTCCGGGGTAGTATTATCTGTTTCACCCCACACACAGGTAGAATATGGGATTAAGGTAGGAGATATGGTTAGTGTACTTATTCGATCGGAAGATAACGGATTGAATGCTTTATCTATCCAGAGTGCAGGCATTCCACTTATCATTCCGACTGTGGAACAGAGCTCACACTCAGAATCGACAGATATCATTGAACCGACCGAGCACCTTGATACCGAGAATCACGAGGCGATCACTACTACTGACTCGAATCCATCTTATGACAGCAACGAAGCGGGCTATGATGAATTGCAGAGTACGCCAGTTGCTCCTGAGCAAGAACACGAGCGCTCATCTACACCGGAGCCTTCAGAGGAACACGAGTCTGAACACACTACCACGCCGGATCAGCATGTGACGCCCGAGGAAACCGAAGAGCATTAAGAAAGGCATCAACATCTCGGCATATTAGTGAAATTGGCTTAATATTTTATTATCATTGTAAACGGAAGGGCTGTCTGCAGTAGAAAAGGCAGCCCTTATTTATTTATAATGACTGCATTCAAATACTGGATTTTATTCCTACAGGTAGAGAATTTGAAATCAATTGTTTATTGTTTATGACAAATGACACTTGATTCCCTGATATTAATTCCCTATACTATGATTGATTATGAGCGATAATGAAGATTTGTGAGCGGATAAACCTAATCCGAACCAAGTAAGCAGTAATAATCACCAACCGATGGAAACCCACATTAACATCTCTGGAACTGAACGTCAAAACAGAATATTGCAAAGGATCAACCAGCAGTACCGCATTACTATAAGCGAGGTATGCGAGCACTATTCTGTTAGTGAAGCGACTGCACGGCGGGACCTGGAAATGCTTGCGGTGAGCGGTAAAGTGCAGCGGGTGCACGGAGGAGCAATTGCGATTGAAAAAGCTCCACCTGAAACGCCCATGCTTCAGCGACAGGTGGAACAGATTAGCGAAAAACAACGGATTGGTGCACTGGCAGCGAGCCAGGTGAAGTACAGGGAAACGGTATTCCTTGGAAGCGGAACCACAGTGCTGGAAGTGGCACGAAACCTAAAAGAGCGGCAGGGTTTAACCGTGATCACTAATTCACTACCGGTGGTAATGCTACTTTCAGATTATGAAAACATAACCATAGTGTGTATTGGCGGATTACTACGCTCAAGTGAACTCTCTTTTATCGGTCATATTGCGGAACAGGTGTTGGCAGAAGTACGTGTGGATAAGGTTTTTATTGGTGTCCGGGCGATCAATATTACGGAAGGCTTAACCAATGATTACTTACCTGAAACACTCACCGATCGAGCGATCCTTAATATTGGAAAAGAAAATATCGTGGTGGCGGACCATACAAAGTTCGGGAGGACATCCACCGTTAGGCTGGTGCCCATCAGCCAGATCCACACACTCATCACAGGGAATGAGACGCCGGTTGAAATAATTAACGAAATTAGTGAAAACAATATTCAGGTGTTTACTGCCTGATCTAGATATCCAAACCTGGTTGATCTAGAGAAAGAAATCGATGCAGCTAGAATCCTACCGACCCAAATCCTGCCTGGTAACCAAGTCTACATATATCACGGAGCCACGATTCCAGGTGATCGATGCGCATAACCACCTAGGGGTGGAATTTGGCGGGGGCTGGATTGATCGACCCATTAATGAGCTGATTGATCGATTGGACCAGGCTGGAGTTTGTTTATACATTGATCTGGATGGAGGTTGGGGTGAAGATGTGCTGACTGAGCACATTGAGAAATTTAAAACTAGCCATCCAGAGCGGTTTAAAGTATTTGGGGGTGTCAATTGGGAGATGTGGAAATCCTTGGGGAATGCATTTCCAGATTGGGCGGCTGGAAGGTTATTAGCCCAAAAAAATGATGGAGCAGACGGTTTAAAAATTTGGAAGAATTTTGGATTAAAGGTTTGCGATCAGCGGGGAAATCTAGTCAGGGTCGATGATACCCGGTTGGACTCTATCTGGTTGGCAGCTGGAGAGTTAGATCTACCCGTAATAATCCATGTTGCAGACCCAGTGGCATTCTTTTGTCCATTGGATGAGAATAATGAGCGGTGGGAGGAGTTAAAGGCTAATCCTGACTGGCATTTCCCGAGTCCATCATATCCATCATTTACAGCAACTATTGATGGATTGGCAAACCTGGTACGAAGGAACCCACAGACGATTTTTATCGGCGCTCACGTTGGATGCTATGCTGAAAACTTAACATGGGTTGGTAAGCTTCTCGATGAGTGTCCTAATTTCTTTATTGATATCAGTGCAAGGATTGGTGAGCTCGGAAGGCAACCCTATTCTGCACGGAAATTCTTCATAGATTATGCAGACAGGATCCTGTTCGGTTCTGATTTTGGGCCGGATTTAGAAGTTTACCGCAATGCGTACCGTTTTCTGGAAACTGAAGATGAATATTTCAACTACAACCCTGGTGAAATCCCCCAACAAGGACGATGGTATGTATATGGCTTACACCTGCCAGATGAAGTTCTTAAAAGGTATATTATCTAAACGCCGAGAGAATATTGATTAACAAGTAGATATATAAATTTGCGACATAAATACATATAGCTGATATATTATCATTTCATAGAAATAGGGACTGATCGATGGCATTCAAACTTGTGGAGAAAAACTAGATGACACGGGGACAATATACTCGTGAAGAAATATCCTCACAGCCTGAATCGTGGATCAAGGCGATTAAGGTGTTGAGAGAACGACAAAAAGCAATCCGGGAGTTTTCCCGCCTGAATGATTTTCTATAGGTAATATTTACCGGTTGCGGTCTAACTGTAATAATGAAGTGGACGCCCACTAATAATTATATCTATCTGGGATAAATATGTTAGATATTGACCAAATCATCAAAGCCCTGATAGTCCGCAACGCTCATGAACAACCGCCCATAACCTTATTAGCAGTATGTCCTAATTCATCAACGGTATTGGAAGCTGCGGTTAGGGCTGCGGCAAGAAATCGAAGCGTAATGCTGTTTGCAGCGACACTGAACCAGGTGGATAATGATGGTGGTTATACAGGTTGGACGCAAGCAGATTTTATCAGGCAATTGCAAGCCTATGCAAATCAATACCATTGGAGCGGTCCTCTCTATCCCTGCCTGGATCATGGTGGTCCGTGGTTAAAGGACATTCACACTTTAGCGAAACTGACCTATCCCGAAACCATGCAGAGAGTGAAGGAGAGTATTACTGAGTGTATCCAGGCTGGATACAGGCTGCTACATATTGATCCTACAGTCGATCGCAGTTATCCGTCTGGAGATACGCTGCCACTTGAGCTTGTAGTAGAACGCACGGTTGAATTGATGGCGCACGCAGAACAAATCCGCAAGGCTATTGGTGGGGCAAAACTTGCGTATGAAGTTGGAACCGAAGAAGTGCATGGCGGAATGGTCGATATAGACCGCTTTAAAGACTTCATCCGAATGCTGAAGTTCGAATTACATAATCATAATCTGGAGCAATGTTGGCCATGCTTATTCGTTGCCCAAATCGGCACGAATTTGCACACGACATTTTTTAATTCAGATGCTGCCAGACACTTATATTCGATAGTGGCTCCACTCGGATCCTTGGTAAAAGGGCATTATACGGATTGGGTAGCGAACCCGGAGGATTATCCCGCCTCTGGGATGGGTGCTGCGAATGTTGGCCCAGAATTTACAGCCGAAGAATACACCGCACTGGGTGAGTTGGAGGAACAAGAGCGAGGAAGCATTGCTAACACCATGTCGGAGCAGTCAAATTTTATGGAGACAGTCAAGACGGTTGTGGTTGAATTCGGGACGTTGGAAAAAATGGTTGTTACCCGAAGAGGAGAATCTACCTTTCGATGAACTCTCGTCAGAGCGAAAGGATTGGCTGCTAAAAACCGGGTCACGATATATCTGGACGAATGGGGAGGTAGTTGCAGCAAGAGATAGTTTGTATCAAAACCTTCGAGACACGATGGTCGATCCGCACAATTACGTAGTAGAAAGAATAACAAGATTGATTGAAAAGTACATTCAGGCATTTAATCTGCAAAATTCGGTTACAACTTTAGGTGAGTAAACGATAGATTTTCAATTTCCTTTGTGATAAAAGCGTGTTCTTTGCAAATCTGTTATATAATTTTGTGTAACGTCTTAGCCGGTTTCAACGTTTACTAATATAAGGCGAATGGAACCGGTATTGGTTCATGCCGTAAATAAATCAGGGAGATCATGTAAATAGTTGATATTATCTGTATATAGTACGCAATTTTTTTTATTATTCAGGCATTCCGGAAAATTATTTAATAATTGATTTAAGTTGGCGAAGAGGGTTTCATATTTAGTGTTGTTGGATCGGAAAACAAGCACAGCTAACAAATTTGTCAAGGCACTTTACAATAAATTCAAGTAACAGGCAATTATTTATGTTATTATCTGACCGTCAATAAACAGAGGACATAGCATTGACCTGGCAGTTTACATCTGAAATACTGATTGCACTTCTCACTTCCGCGATCGCTTTTGTGTTAGGGCTTGTTAGCACGCGATGGTGGAAAACCCCCGGGATCATCTATTTTTCATTCTTGATGATCGTAATCGGAGGATGGGCTCTATTCACCGGACTTGAAAGTGCATCAGTACCGATCCCCGTAAGAATATTTTCCGCTGAGATGCAATATGTGGATACTGCATTTATTGCTGCGTTATGGCTGTTACTTGCGTTGCAATACACTCACCAAGAGGTGTATCTATCCAAGTGGTGGGTGGCAGCATTATTCATCATCCCTTTGCTAAGTATTTATGTAGTGGCAACCGAAGCACAACGGCATTGGTTATGGTCTTCGATCATTCCGCTATCCGATGCACCTGGAGCACCATTAGAATTTACCCATTCGTGGTGGTGGTCACTTTCCACGGCTTATTTTTACCTGCAATTGTTGATCGGTATTATTGTACTAATCCGGCGGATGGTAACCGCACCACGATCAGTGGGTTCGCGGGCTCTGTTGTTATTGATCGGTGTCCTTCCACCAGTGATTTGTTATTTACTATATCAAACCCAATTATTCCCGAATAACAGCTTACCGATCCTGATGATGGTTGGATTAGTAGTGAGCGGGATGATCTATTTTTGGGGAATATATTATTTTGAGCTACTTGAACACTCATCTTTATCACGCGATGTGATCATTGATAATATGAGCGAAGGTGTAATCGTCCTGGATAGTAAAGACCAAATATTTAATATCAATGCTACCGCATTGAACATGCTTGGATTAAGCCAGCGATCAGCCACAAAGAAAAACTTGAATGATATTATCGCCATTTGGCCAGGAATATCGGATACTTTTCGCGTTCCCCACGACTTCGAGACTGAAGTTCGGATCAATGGTGATGCGCCGAAAACACTGAATATCCGTACGACCAACCTTAAGGATCGTGATGGACGCTCCACTGGGCGGATGGTTGTATGGCGAGATATTACTCAGTACCGGCAGGTAGAATCGACCTTACGGGATTCAGAAGCCCGGTTTAAAGCTCTCTTCCAGGGTGCGCCGGACGCGATCATCATCACTGATAAGAACAGCCGGGTAGTCCTGGTGAACAATCAGGCAATCACACTGTTCGGCTATTCGATGGATGAGCTGATGGGCAATACAGTTGACATCCTAATCCCTGAACGGTTTAGAGAGGCGTATTATAAGTATCAAAAGGCTTTCATTGATGAGATCGATACACGCCCAGGGATAAGCCTGCCTTTGAATGGAATCAGGAAGAATAAACGGGAAATTCCAATTGAAATCGCCTTAAGTCCCGTGAAAATCCCATCTGGGGTGATATTCACTAACATTATTCGGGATTTGACGATCCGTAAGGAAGCTGAAGAGCAACTTAGACTGCAAAGCGTTGCCCTGGAATCGGCGGCCAACGGGATCTTGATCACAGACCGTACGGGAAACATTCAATGGGTGAACCCCGCATTTACCAAGATGACAGGTTACAGTGTGGATGAGGTAATTGGAAAAAATCCACGGATCCAGAAATCAGGGCTGGTCTCTCAAGACGTATTCTCAAACCTATGGCGAACAATCTTAAGTGGTAATGTGTGGCATGGTGAATTAATCAACCGTAGAAAAGATGGAAGTACGATGACTGAAGAACAAACCATTGCACCAGTTAGGGATGGCTCTGGTCAAATCATCCATTTTATTGCGATTAAACAGGATATTACCGAGCGGAAACGAGCTGAAGAAGTATTAAGCAAGCGGTCTGAACAAATCGCTACACTTAATCGGGTGATGCGGCTTTTGAGCTCTACCCTCGACCTTTCCAAGGTACTGGATATGATTTTGCATGAAATCCAACAAGTAATTCCTTACGACAGCGCTTCAGTATGGCAGTGTAGAGATAACACCTTGGAAATCATCGCAGCGCATGGCTTTCCAAATTCAGAAGACCTGATTGGAACCACTTTCAATCTTTCTTCAAAGGATAATCCAAACACAAAGGTGATCCGTTCACGATCTCCATTAATTGAAGGCGATCTATCATCGACTTATAAAACTCCTGGAGAGGGAGCTCAACCCAGATATAAGAATCGAGGTTGGATGGGCGTCCCAATGATCATCGGTGATCGTGTGACAGGGATGCTGGCATTCGATAAAAATGTACCCAATTTTTACACCCAGGAACAATCACAATTTGCCCTTGCCTTTGCAGCACAAGCAGCGATTGCAATTGAGAATGCTCGATTGTATTCCGACGCTCAAAAAGAGCTAGTTGAAAGAATCGAAGCCGAAGATAAACTGCTCAAACTTCAAAAAGAACTGGAGGAACAAGCGATCCGCGATTCATTGACAGGATTGTATAACCGCCGGTTCCTTGACGAGACTCTGTCACGTGAACTCTCCAGAGCCGAACGGGATAAGTATTCGGTAAGCGTGGTCATGCTCGATCTTGACCATTTTAAAATGTTCAACGATACATATGGACATGATGTTGGCGATATGATGCTGAAACAACTGGGGAAGCTATTGAGCTCACAGGTACGCGCGGGGGATATCGCCTGCAGGTACGGTGGAGAGGAATTTGTGGTGGTAATGCCGAAAGCCTCGTTATCTGTCGCCAAACAACGAGCAAATGACTGGCGTCAGAAATTTGCAACCCAGGTTTTGATACACCAAGGAGAGGTGTTAAATGCGACACTTTCAGCTGGGGTGGCAGTATTTCCTTTACACGGTACCTCCAGCGAAGAGATCATTCGTAAAGCGGACCAGGCGATGTACTCTGCAAAAGCTGCAGGTCGCAACCTGGTGAATACAGCTGAATGAGGCTGCTCAGATAAACCCTATGCAGGTTAAACTAAACCATATATTTCTAACCACGGGTGGAAATTCGGAGATCATCGATATTACCCAAAAAGTGAGCGATTGCATCATTTCGAGCACGCTCACCAATGGTCTGGTCACGATATTTTGCCCATCCTCCACGAGCGGAGTGACCACACTCGAGTATGAACCGGGTGTGATACAAGATTTAAAGCGGATTTTTAATGAAATAGTTCCAAGCGATAATTCATACCTGCATAATGAAGCCTGGCATGATGGGAATGGTCATAGCCATATCAGGGCGGCGCTGCTCAAGGCATCGTTGACCGTCCCATTGGTTGCAGGTCGAATGACGTTGGGAACCTGGCAGCAGATTGTTTTCGTCGATTTTGATACCCGTCCCAGAAAAAGAGAGATTATCGTCCAAATTATGGGCGAGTGATAACGAAAATCCAGCGATCTACTTACAGGTCGCTGGATTTCATTAAATAAGACTTTCATGAGGTATCTCTAAAGGGGGATATCTTCTTCCTGGCGCATGGCATTGAAGGCAGCAATCGATACTTCCAGCATATCTTTGCTAGGCTCACGAGTGGTCAGGTGTTGTAAAGCCAGGTTAGGTTTGATCAACAAGCGAACTGCCTTTGAGTCAAGGTGGTTGGCAGTCCAACGGATGTATTCATAGGCAATACATGCCAGGACAGGAAGGAAAATAATTCGACTAATCATCCTCCACCAGAAAGGAAGGGGACCAAGCAGGGAAAATAATAGAATGGATAACAAGACTAGGGTGAGTAAGAATGCTGTGCCACAGCGAGGATGCTCCACAGAAAATTTGGCAACATTATCGGGGGTAAGCTCTACACCGGCCTCATACGCGTTGATGGTTTTGTGCTCAGCACCGTGGTAAGAGAAGACACGGCGAATATCGGACATTTGGCCAACTGCCCAGATATAACCGATCAATAAAAGCAACCTGACGATGCCTTCCAATAAATTTCCCCACCAGGAATTAATATGAAGGATGCGTTCTGAAAGCTGTCCGAGAGCAGCGGGGGCAAGAAAGAATAGCCCAATACCGATGGCCAAGGCAACAAATAGTGTTAGATAGAGGACTGGACCTTCGATTTTCTCATCTTCACCTGTCTGGGTGTTTGCTGAGATGGTAAGTGCGTGGGTGCCTAGAATCAGGGCATCCCAAAGCATCGCCAGACCACGGATGAATGGGATTTTCATGACACGCGTCTTGTATAAAGATCCCAAAGGTTCTCTATGTAATACGATTTCTTTGGCTGGATTACGCATGGCAATAGCGACTGAATGGGTGCCACGCATCATCACACCTTCGATTACTGCCTGTCCACCATATAACGGGAAACGTGATTTTTCTGACATAGTCTACCTATAAAATTATTGGTCAACAATGATGCATTTTTAGCCAGCAAGGTTAAAATAGAAATGGATGAAGCTATCAATGCCCCGGTACCAGGTGGGTAAATGCATTTTTTCGTTCGGTGAATGCATGTTATCGTCAGTCATCGAGAAACCGGTATTGACCGACTCAACGCCTAAAATCTGCTGAAAGTCTGATACAACGGGAACGCTTCCACCTTCACGCTTGAACACAGGTTGCTTATGCCACACAGCTTCCAGAGCATTCGACAAAGCCTGGATATATACTGAGTTCCGGTCAGAAACCGAGGCGGGTCCACCATGCATCGGCGTGAGGCTCCAATGGATGTATGGAGGTGCATGTGTCTCAAGATAGGTGTGCATCTGCTGATACACATCTTCAGGCTGCTGGTTGGGAACCAGGCGGGCGGATATCTTTGCCATCGCCCGAGCAGGGAGGACTGTTTTTGCACCCTCGCCGGTAAAACCAGATAGTATGCCATTCACTTCCAAGGTTGGCCTGGCACCAAGACGCTCAATGGTTGAATATCCTGCTTCACCATACAATGCCGGTACGCCAGTTGCTTCGAGGTAAAACTCATCCCCAATGGGTAATTTCGCCAACTCTAGACGTTCTTCAGGATCAATCGCGAATACTTTATCATAAAAACCGGGTAAGGTCACACGACCCGTGGCATCATGCATACCAGCAATCAATTCACACAATGCCTGGGCGGGGTTTAGAACGGCACCGCCGAATGCACCAGAATGCAAATCGTGGTCCGGGCCATCGACGTGTATTTCCATATATGCTAATCCGCGCAAGGCATATGTTATGCAGGGGATATCAGGGGTGAGAGCCCCAGTATCCGGATTGATGGCAAAATCACAATGAAGCAGATCTTTATGAGCTTTCAAAAACGGGAGCAGATGAGGTGAACCGATTTCTTCCTCGCCTTCAAATAAGAATTTAAAGTTAATTGGAAGCTGGCTCGTTTTGAGAATTGATTCGAAGGCGTTTAATGCAACCATTACCTGACCCTTCATATCCGTTATTCCACGGGCATAAATATTATCGCCGCGAACTTGCGGAGAGAATGGTGGGCTCACCCATAGATTAAGCGGGTCGACAGGTTGGACATCATAATGCCCATAGACCAAGGCTGTTGGAGCCTGACTTCCGGCGCGCAACCATTCACCATATACTACCGGGTGACCACCAGTGGGTAAGATTTGGACATTTGTGATTTCGAGCGAGCGCAGATGAGAGGCAACCCACTCGGCGGCTCGAATGATCTCTCCTTTTGAGGCTTCATCGGTGGAAATTGAAGGGATGGTGGTAAATTCTTTCAACTCGTCAAGAAAACGGGAAGCGTTATCATGGGCAAACTGAATTGCCTGAAAACGAGGGTCAGTCATAAATTCTCCTTACTCGGGGATAGTAATAACATCATTGGGGTAGATCAGACCTTCAGAGAGGATCTGGGCACGTAACCCACCACGGTGTGCCATAGAGCTTTTGATTCGGGGATCGGTACGTCTAGCTAAATAATCGCATGGTTCGCATAGGCGTATACCCTTTATTTTAATACTCCCAATCAGAAATACTCGACCAACAAGATCATTCAAAGGGATACCGCGGGTGATGATATTGCGCCTGGTTTGATCGGGAGTGATTGAAATCTTATCCTCCTGGCATATGGCTTCGATAGCCTCACTTTCAATAAGTGTTAGCTCTCGTTCAGGATTGGGGTTTTTATCACTGGATGCGGAACTATTAAAGAAACGATCACCCTCGATGCCTCTCCCAGGAACCAGATGGGCTTGGTCAACGTATACGGTTGGATCGCCTTGGGCATGGGCGATATAAATTGCCACAACTTTTCCACTCGATATTGTTTGAGATGAATTTACCATAGATGTATCCAATTAGCGAATAAAATGTGGTTTAAGAATGGATAAGAATTGATCGAACTGATCACCGATTAATATGCAAGGCGATTTCTTTTAAATGTTCCGGTGTGGTGCCACAACAACCACCAATGATCTGTGCGCCTGCATCCAACCAGGATTGTGCAACTAAACCCATGGCCTGTGGAGTAATATCATAGGCAGTATTGCCCATCGAATCAAGATGAGGTAGACCTGCGTTCGGCTTAAACCAAATCGGCTTCGTAGTCAGACTACGGAGCTCAATGAGATTCTGTAAATTTTCTTCAAGACTGCGACCGCAATTAATGCCGAGGACATCCACCGGCAGCTGCGAGAGCCTATCTGCTTCCTGGGTAGGATTAATTCCCATCATCGTTCGCCGACCACGGTCATAACTGAATGAAACGACCAAAGGAATATTACTCACCCGGCGAACGCCTTCGACTGCTGCCAAGACTTCATTTATATCGAACTGGGTTTCGATGACTAGCAGGTCGACGCCAGCTTCAGTCAGGGCATGTGCCTGTGCATTATAAGCATGTTTTGCATCATCGACCGCTAACGGTCCATATGGTGTAAGTAACTGACCGAGAGGTCCAAGTGAACCGGCAATATAGACCTGATCAGTACCTACTGCAAGCCGGGCGAGCTCGACCGCCTTTTGGTTGACCAAATCTGACATCCCATCCAATGGGGAATTTTTTAGGCGAATTGAGCTGGCATTAAATGTACTGGTCAGTAGTACATCTGCACCTGCGCTGATAAACTCGCGGTGCAGCTGAATAATCCTTTCAGGATGTTCAAGGACCCAGGATTCAGCGATTACACCTGTGGGCAGACCCCGGGAAATTAAATTTGTTCCTGTAGCGCCATCGGCTACCAGGACATCACCGTTATTAATGCGTGTTAAAAAAGGTTGATCTGGCATAAGCGACTATTTTATCCTGAATTTGATGTTTAGGGCAGATGTGAGGGCATTTCGTTATTGAACGGCATCGGTCGGACTGGAGTCATTTACGAACATAAGGTAAAAAACTAATAAAATTGAGGTGAACATGATGGTGAATCCGACAAAACCAAGATTGTCCAATGGATTAAGCAAGTTGTTAATGACCTCTTTTAGTAATGATTTAGGATTAAGCAAGATATCCCAGCTGTTATAACGACCGAAACGACCTAAATAAACTCCAAGGCTGGCAAGACCCAATGCAAAAAGCGCAAAAAACCAACCAAAAACCCGACCGATGGATCTATCGATAATCGTATGAATGCTTCGTAAAGATGCAATGGGAAGGAAACAGCCGGTAAAAGCGAAGATGGCAATCAAGCTGATATCAAACCATAATGGTAGAGGTGGGCGAGGGTCAAGGTAGTAAAAATCAGTGACGATATAGGGTGCGTTGGGGAAAAAGAGCAGCCACAGGAATCCGAATAGAAATATGAGCCACCACCTTTTCGGGGAGATTCCAAATAAGGATGAGGCGATAACGGCGAAAATATATGGAAGCCAGGCGAGGAATAAATTCCAAAGTAAGTTGGAGTAATTGTAAGAGCCACTATAGAGAACTCGGAATACAAAAAAAGCGCAAGCCATCAGCGAAGATAAAAAAAGCGGATAAAATGAATGGATGCGTAAGAAATTGTTCCAGGCAGCAAGTGAGCGTTTCATGATGAGCGTCTGAAAAGATTATAAGTGATAATCCCCCCAGAATATGTGCTAAAATAAATTTGTTACAGATCGGTAATACATGTAGATGCACCACAAACACGGGTCAGGTTATGAAAGGATAAGCCATCGAAATATACTGCCACCCATGCCGATCTAATGACTGAAATAAAACAGGGTTTTTACACGAAAAGAAAACAAGCTTATTACAGTTTGGGATCGACTGCATGACTGTTCCTCGATGGTTAGAATGGGCACGCGAGATCCAGGCGATCGCGCAGACCGGAAATCATTATGCCAAAGATGAATACCAGCGTCAGCGGTATGGACGCTTAATGGAAATCGCAGCAGAAATCGTTAATGAACATTCGGACCTGGATTATCCTCAGGTTTTGCAAGAGTTCATGGCGCCTGCTGGGTATGCTACACCTCGTGTGGATGTCAGAGGAGCAGTTTTTCTAGAACAGCGAATTTTGCTGGTCCGGGAACGAATTGATGGCGGATGGACAATGCCGGGTGGTTGGGCGGATGTAGGTGATATTTCATCTAAATCAGCAGAAAGAGAAGTGTGGGAAGAAGCAGGGTTTGCGGTAAAAGCAAAAAAAGTGATCGGTGTATATGATGCCAATCGATTTAGAGAATTGGCACTTTTCCATGCTTATAAGATCGTATTTTTATGTGAATTAATCAGCGGAGAAGAGCGACTAAGTGAGGTAACATCTGATGTAGCATTTTTTGGAATAGATGAATTACCAGAAAACTTATCCATCGAACGTACAACCCAGCGCCAAATTCAAGATGCCTTTCGCAATCTCGATGAGCCTGATACTCCGACTGTGTTTGATTGACGATACCCATAAATACCGGTTTGATGGGAACGATCGAACAATAATTAATGGAACGATAACTTTACATCATAGGAATTATTCAATGGAACAAGATCATTTGGTTGGTTTTGAGCGAAGTTGAACATGAGCGAGCCTCGACCAACAATAGCAATCATCGGTGGAACAGGTAAGGAAGGTACCGGGCTGGCATTAAGGTGGGGGTGTGCTGGTTACAAAATTGTGATTGGTTCCCGACAGATAGATAAAGCAAAGGAAACAGCTGAGAGGATCAATAATGAATTGGGAATCGATGTAGCAAGCGGAGTTGAGAACCTGGAAGCCGCCAAAATGGGTGAAATCGTGGTGCTGACAGTTATCCAAACAGCCCATGAGCAGGTAGTAGACAACTTGAAGGAAGTTTTAAATGGGAAAATTTTGGTAGATGCTACGTCGCGAGTTGATTATCGTGACCCCAGACCACCTGAATCTCCGAGTGCAGGGCAACGATCACAGGAATTGTTAGGTGCAGCTGTAAGAGTGGTAACGGCGTTTCAAAACGTACCTGCAAACTTGTTGTACAAAGCGATAAACCAACCGATGGACGCGGACGTAATGGTTTGCTCGGATGATATCCATGCGGCAGAAGAGGTCGTCAAATTAACCCAGGCAGCGGGGATGCATGGGTATTATGCTGGAGAACTGAATAATTCGATTATTGTTGAAGGCTTGACATCTATATTGATCAGCTTGAACAAATATTATAAGGTAAAAAATGCGAGTATCCGGATATCGGGGATAACCGCCGAGAGGTAAAATCGGTTGATGAAAAACCTTTCGATAACTTCGCTACCCGATATACCAATGGTAAATACCGGTGATGACCTGGTTAATATCATTTGGAGGGGATTAACTAAGGCTCAGATCAAACTGGAAGACAACGATATCCTCGTTGTAGCTCAGAAAATCGTTTCCAAAGCAGAGGGCAGGTGGGTAAACCTCGTAACTGTCCAACCAACGGCCAGGGCTATTTCTTTAGCCAAAATTATCGAAAAAGACCCACGCTTGATCGAGCTGGTCCTGAGAGAGAGCAATCAGGTTTTGCGCACAAGGGTGGGGACAATCATTGTTGAGCACCGATTAGGCTTTATATGCGCCAATGCCGGGATCGATCATTCTAACGTTGCAGGAGAAGCAAAACCGGGTGAGGAATGGGTGATATTACTCCCGGAAGATCCTGACGGATCTGCTAAATCAATGTGCCAAAAACTTGAACAACTTAGCGGCGTGCAGCTAGGTGTGATGATCATCGATTTACACGGGCGCGCATGGCGGCAAGGCGTCGTAGGAGTGGCGATCGGGATTTCAGGTTTACCAGGAATCGTGGATATGCGTGGAAAAACCGACCTGTTTGGCTATAACTTACGTATCACCACTATCGGTGTGGCGGATGAGCTGGCGGCAGCCGCATCGCTAGTGATGGGTCAAGCTGATGAGGCAACTCCCATCGTCCATGTGCGAGGATTTCCCTATGAGCTACGAGAAGGTAAACTAATTGAGTTGTTACGACCGAAAGATACGGATTTATTTCGATGAGTGATGAATTTTGGGATTACCTGCAACAATTAGTTGAAACCAGCAAAATCGTGATCGATCGCCCCAAGGGCTCCATGCATCACCGCTATCCAACTGGTAGCTATCCTGTACATTATGGATATTTAAAAGGCACAACCTCAATCGATACAGGAGGGGTGGATATCTGGGTGGGATCCCTGGGTGAACACAGGGTGGTTGGGGCATTATGCACTGTTGACTTGCTCAAACGGGATACCGAGTTAAAAATAATTTATGATTGTGCAGAAGATGAAATCAATGCCATCCTCGACTATATCAACGTCGATAAAATGAGGGCAATATATATTGTGAGAGATTAAGAGGAGTTGTTGTATGGTGTGGTTACCCGATGAATACCTGGATTTGATCAAGGATGAGACCAAAGCGTTTGGAGCATTAGCAACGTTGATGAAGGATGGCTCGCCGCAGCTGACACCGATCTGGTTCAATACGGATGGAAAGCATATTGTCATTAATTCTGCTTTAGGCCGTGTAAAAGACCGCAACATGCGGCGTGATAGTCGGATTGCATTCATAATCACTGATCCACAAAACCCATATCGCTACATCCAGATTAGAGGCAGGGTAGTCGAAATTACGACGGAAGGCGCCAGAGATCATATCGATATTTTGGCTAAAAAATATACTGGTGCAGACAGATATACCAGCTTTACTCCAAATGAAATTCGCGTGATTTATAAAATACTGCCTGATAATTTTCACACTAAATAGGAATATTGTACGCAAATCAACGGCTAAATCATTGAAATGGATAACCTCAATATCGTTGCATTAGCCGGGGGCGTGGGTGGCGCAAAACTTGCTGATGGCTTGGCGCAAGTACTGCAACCAGATTTCCTGACCATTATTGTAAATACGGCAGATGATTTTACATACCTGGGTCTCAGGATTTCACCAGACCTGGATACGGTATGCTATACCCTGGCTGGAATAGTGAACCCAGAAACTGGGTGGGGTAGAAACAATGAAACGTGGAAGGTGCTAGAAACAATTAAGCAAATGGGAATGCCAGCATGGTTTCGAATTGGCGACTCTGACCTTGCCACCCACCTTATACGGAGTCTTTGGTATGACGATGGCTGGAAGTTAAGCGAGATCACGCAAGAATTTTGCAAGTTATGGGGCGTACGAGTGAGAGTGTTACCAATGAGCAACGATGTGATCCAGACACGGGTTTATACGGAAGAGGGAGAGCTAGCATTCCAAGAGTATTTTGTTCACCGCCAGTGCGCGCCAATAGTAAAAGGATTCCACTTTGATGGAGCGGAAGAATCACAACCAGCTCCTGGGGTGCTGGAAGCGATTGAGAATTGCGATGCAGTCATCATATGCCCTTCGAACCCGTGGGTGAGTATCGATCCAATCCTGGCGGTGCCGAATATTCTAAACGCGCTCCGAAAAAAAATAATTGTCGCAGTATCGCCCATCATGGGAAATAAAACGGTCAAAGGACCTGCGGCGAAGATGTTTTCTGAAATGGGGATCGAGCCATCGGCGTTAGCGGTTGCGGACCATTATAATAAGTGTATCCACAGTATTGTATTGGATACGTCTGACAGTGCGCAGGAAAAAGAAATCGACCATCTAGGAATTCACACTATTTTATCCAATATCTTGATGAAAGATCCAGCAGATCGTGGTAGATTAGCACAAGAGATAATTGACTCCATAACGGTAATATTACGAGGGAGATAAAATGACTTTATGGGCGATCATTCCGGTAAAACCTTTGCGGCGGGGAAAATCCCGCCTGGCGGGTGTCCTGAGTCTTGAAGCACGTACGGCTTTAAATCACTACCTGCTGTCTAACACGCTTGAGATTCTGGCTTGTGTTCCAGAGATCGAGTACTCATTGGTGGTAAGCCGCGATCCTGAAGCCTTAACCGTGGCCAGGGAGTATAGAGCTCGAACTGTGCAGGAACAAGGCAACCCACAGCTCAATACAGCTCTTACCCGGGCAACAATGGTAGCATTGAGTCATTCGGTTCAAGGTGTATTGATCGTTCCGGCCGATCTTCCGTTATTAACAGTGGAGGATATTCGTGAAGTGGTCCATCTTGCGATGAGTCCGCCGGTGGTGGTGATAACGCCTGACAGGCACCGTCAAGGTACAAATGCTTTACTCATATCTCCACCAGGTTTGATCCAGTACGAATATGGACCTGGCTCATTCCAAAAGCACTGTTCACAAGCTGAGAAAGCTGGTGCAAGGCTTGAGATTTGTGAACGCGGTTCGGTGGCATTGGACATTGATTTTCCTGAGGACCTGGAACTGGCAGGATATGAGCTAATGGACGTTAATAATTTTGCTCAAATGAGCCAATGAGCGTAAGGCACGATTTTTTTCACCTGGTGCTACAAATGAATATTTAATGGTGAGTCTAAAAAATCAGGTAATTATTCTTATCTTCCAGGTATAATTTTCAAGTGATGGTCAAATGAAACAACCTAATTCCAGACAGTGCTTCGTATGTGGGCGTGAAAACCCATTTGGATTGAAACTGAACTTCTATGAGCCTTCCCCGGGTGAGGTAGTGGTCGACTATACTGTGCCCGAGCATTATCAGGGTTATCCTGGAGTGGTACATGGAGGGGTGGTGGCTGCGATGTTGGATGAGGTCACCGGCAGGGTTCATATGGGAGGTAATCCGCCTCGATTTATGTTCACCGCCAGACTTAATGTTCGATACCGAAAAAATGTACCGGTAGGTGAACCACTGCGAATTATCGGACATGCGGGAAAAAGCCATGAACGGACTGCTATTGCGACCGGGCAAATTTTTGGTCCGGATGGCGACCTTTTGGCTGAAGCCGAAGCATTGTTGGTTAATGTGCCGGACGAGATCCAAGATGGCGTGGATTTAGATGCACTTGGCTGGAAGGTTTATCCTGATTGATTTTGTTAACAAGATTGTATTAAGAGGCTCAGATGATCATTGAATATCAGCGACCGACAACAATCCCTGAAGCGTTGAATCTACTTGCGAGAGAGCAGCCATTATCCTTTGCACTTGGTGGGGGCACACATATCAACAGGGGAATTGACCTCGAATATGCGGTGGTAGACTTGCAAGCTTTAGGATTGGGAACGATTACTGAGTCTGGAAACCTTCTGCGGGTAGGAGCTACAGCGACTTTACAAGACCTGCTGGAATTTAAGGGATTGCCTGAAGATGTTTACCAGTCAATCAAGCATGAATCCACGACCAATTTACGCCAGATGGCGACCATCGCGGGAACGCTGGTTACGTCGAATGGTAGATCTCCGCTGGCGACTATGCTGTTAGCAATGGACGCCAGTCTGGAAGTGTTGGCACTCAAAAATGATCCGGTGCAAGAAAGACTAGGCGATTGGTTACCTACTCGAGACACGAATGAGCGTGGAGAAATCATCAGCGCCATCAGTATCCCAATAAATATAAATGTGGCTTATGAAAGCATTGCTCGGACACCGGCTGACCTGCCGATTGTTTGTGCTGCCTTCGCCCATTGGCATTCAGGCAGGACGCGATTGTCGCTAGGGGGTTGGGGTAAAGCACCTATGCTGGCGATGGACGGATCGGAGGCCGATGGGCTGGAGCATGCGGCGAGGAGTGCGTATAGTCATGCTGAGGATGAGTGGGCAAGTGCAGAGTACCGACAGGAGATGGCAGGAATTTTAGCGCTCAGATGTAACAAAAAATTTATGTCAGAATGAATACTAATATTGAAGGATTTGGGATGAACCATGCTGAGCTAAAAGATCAGTGGAAGCAGAGATCCAGTGGTCGCTAAGAATCCAATCGGTTCTGTGTGTAATATTCCAGTTGACCTGATTTTAAAAGGAGATTGTACACTCGTAATCAGATCGATCCCAGAAAAGTCAGTTGATTTAGTATTTGCCGACCCGCCATATAATTTACAACTTGACAAGGATCTCTGGCGCCCGAATGCAACCAGGGTGAATGGTGTGGAAGAATCATGGGATCAGTTCTCCAATTTTGAAACCTATGATGCATTTACGTTAGCCTGGTTAAAAGAATGCAGACGAATATTGAAAGAAACGGGGACAATTTGGGTGATCGGTTCGTATCATAATATTTTCAGAGTTGGTAGGATCATGCAGGACCTGGGATTTTGGATTTTAAATGATATCGTTTGGATCAAGAATAATCCAATGCCCAATTTTCGAGGTGTGCGCTTTACGAATGCGCATGAGACGCTTATCTGGGCACAAAAAAATAAAGGAAAGCGATATACGTTCAATTATCGCGAGATGAAATCCATTAACCACGATAATTCACAAAATGGAGGCGTCCAGATGAGGAGTGACTGGAAGCTACCATTATGTACTGGAAAAGAGCGCATTAAAATAAATGGCGAGAAAGCGCACCCTACCCAGAAACCAGAAGCATTACTAGAACGAGTCATCCTGTCCAGTACGAAGCCAGGAGATATTATCCTTGACCCATTTTTTGGCAGCGGGACAACTGGCGCGGTGGCAAAAAGGTTGAATCGTCATTGGATTGGCATTGAAGAAGACGAGGGCTACATAGCCGTAGCCCAGCAGAGGATAGATTCAATCACGGTCAATCTGGAATTCAATGACACTTTGGAGGCGATAACCGGGGAAAAACAATTACGGATCCCTTTCATTAAACTGATTGAATGTGGATGCCTGAAAGAAGGGCAGATACTATTTCTGGGACTAGATAGTTATCGCCAGGCAACTGTATTAAAGGATGGGCAGATAAGGTCAGGAGAAATAACCGGTTCAATCCATAAAGTTGGTCGAGAAATACTCAAGACACCATGTAACGGTTGGCTGGCATGGTATTATATTGATGAAAGGACAGGTATTCGTGCACCCATAGATGTATTGCGTAAAGCTATCTGTAAAACAACGAAAATGGATGACAAGGTGAAATCCAAATTAAGCGGTGAAACGCGATGAAAAAAAGCGCCCCGATCATCATTGGAATCATGATTTGTTTCGTGATGATGGGAATTTCTTACTTTTGGGCTACCAGCCTGATGGACTCGATATATGCTTTCCGGTCACCCCTACGGGAAACACCGCCCACGTCTGGTGATGCTTTAGGAAAACCAAATACCCGCTCACTTGTCATCGTGCTGATTGATGCATTACGCTACGATACATCATTAAAAACTGATGTAATGCCATTTCTAAATCAACTCAGAAGTGAAGGTGCTTCGGGATTAATGCACAGCCGTCCGCCCTCATATTCACAGCCCGGTTATTCGGTGATCCTAACGGGGGCATGGCCAGATATCAGTGACGGACCGGCGATGAACCTGGATTACGCGGATATCCCCACATTTACCCAGGATAACCTATATTCAGCAGCCTCCCGGACTGGTTTGCAAACTGCAATTTCTGCGTTCAACTGGTTCGAAAAGTTAATCCCACAGCAAGCTGTATCGATGAGTTTTTACACCACTGGTGAAGATAATTTGGCTGACCAACAAGTGATTGAGGCAGCCTTACCTTGGATAAGCGACGGACAATACCAGCTGGTATTAATTCACCTGGACCAGGTAGATTATGCTGGTCATTATGAAGGTGGACCCGTTGACCCTCGGTGGGATGAAGCGGCTGCCAGGGCAGATGGTCTGTTAGAGCAAATTGCCACGACGATGGACCTGACGAAAGATACTTTACTCGTTATCAGTGATCATGGCCAGATCGATACAGGTGGGCATGGTGGTCAGGATCCGATTGTATTATTGGAGCCTTTCGTGTTGGCTGGGAAAGGGGTCATACCTGGCGATTATGGCGATTTGGAGATGGTAGACGTTGCACCAACGATCGCTGCGATCTTGGGGACTAATATTCCCGCCACGAATCAAGGGCACCCAAAGATTGCCATGTTCGATTTTAGCCTTGAGCAAGTGAATGCGATCAATAATGCCTTGACCACCCAACAATCCCAACTAGCGCGGTTATATCAAGAAGCGATTGGGCAGACCGTGACTGTGACCCCATCTGCAGATATTGTTACTGCCACTCAAACTGCGATGGATAAAGCGAGAGATTCTTTATTAAATATTCAACGGATCCCGCGTGGAATTATCACCTTTGTAGTTTTATTCTTTGTACTTACTTTGACAGCAAAACATGCCCAGCCATACAACAATTGGTTGCTGGTCGGAGTGGTCACCTACATACTGGTGTTCAATATAAAGTATTTATTAATTGACCAAAAGACCTACTCGCTTAGTTCTGTGATCGACGCCTCGAACCTGATTGCTTCGACTGCTCTAACCACACTACTGGCTTTATTTGTAGCCTGGATAGTGGTTATTTTAGGGGCAAAAATATACCAATTTAAACCTCGCAAGGCAGCAGACCTGACTCTAAAATTCATGCTGGTGACGTTATCGTTCCTTACCGTTCCGGTCATGGTACATTATTTTATTAACGGTGCGACGGTCACCTGGACCCTCCCCAACTTTTTAATCAGCTTTGTTGGTCTCATTTTCTTGATCCAGTTATTAGTGGTGGCTGTGGTCGGATTATTCTTTACTGCAATCTCCCCTTTACTTGGCTATTTTGGTAGTGGAAAATAATATTGCTGGGAGCTTTTATGGAAATTACGCTTGAAATTAATAATGAAATAAAACCGGTGAATGTTGCTCCTGGAGAAACACTGCTTGATTTACTCCGCAAGATGGGACTCTTTGGTACTAAACATGGCTGTGAAAGCGGTGAATGCGGAGCGTGCACGGTATTGATGGATGGGAAATCCGTGAATTCCTGCTTGATCATAGCAGCTCAGGCTCAGGGACATAAGATCAAAACCATCGAATCGTTGGGTCAGCATCCTGAACAGGGTTGGAAAACTACGGAAGGACTCCACCCGCTTCAAATGGCGTTTGCTGCAAATGGATCAATCCAATGTGGATACTGCACTCCGGCACAAATCCTGGCAGCCAAGCAATTATTAGATAAAAACCCTGACCCAACTGAAGAGGAAGTCAGACAGGCAATCTCAGGTGTACTTTGCCGTTGCACGGGGTATATCAAGCCAGTCCAGGCGATACTGCACGGTGCAGCTGTTCTCAGAAGAGAACAGAGTGGAAAGATAATTGACGAATCCACGGTACTGTCCAGGAGTGGGTATGACGTCAAGCAATTACTAGAACGATCTTTACCGAAGATCGTCGAAGCAAAGGAAATAACAGCATATCAGCGGGTGGGAAAACCAGAGATCAAGGTGGATGCGATAAAACTAGCCCAAGGAAAGCCTGCCTTCAGTGCTGACCTGGATCTGAACGGATTGCTGGTGGCGAAAGTGCTTCACAGCCCACACGCCCATGCGAGAATTAGAAATATTGATGTTTCAAAAGCCCAGATGCTACCGGGAGTTGCAGCTGTGCTTACCTGGAAGGATATCCCCAGGGTAGTTTACTCGACTGCCGGTCAATCAGACCCGATACCAGGACCATTGGATTCTATTTTCGCTGGACAACAAGGTGCGTTTCGTGGGTGACCGGGTGGCTTTTATAGCCGCTGAGAGCGAAGATATTGCCAACCAGGCACTGAAACTGATCGACGTGGAATATGAACTGCTGCCGGTGCTGCTGGAGCCCGATCATGCAATGAGTGTGAATGCACCCATTTTGCATGATGAGACTGAGTATGTAAATTTCGATAAGTCTGATGCTTCGCGGAACCTGGCTGCGGAAATCCGGATTGACATTGGGAGTGTTGAAGAAGGTTTTGCAGAAGCAGACCAGATTATTGAGGCAGATTATGCCGTTTCGAAGGTGCAGCAAGTATCCATTGAGCCACATGTAGTGGTCACGTATTGGGACGAAGATGACCGCCTGGTGATCAGAACCAGCACCCAGGTGCCGTTCCACGCCAGGCGCCAGCTGGCACCGGTGCTAGGACTACCCATCAAACGCATCAGGGTGATCAAGCCGCGCATCGGAGGTGGTTTCGGCGGGAAACAAGAGGTACTAATCGAAGATGTGGCGGCTCATCTGACCATCGCGACACGGCGACCGGTGATTTATGAGTATACACGGGAAGAGGAGTTCATCGCCTCACGCTCACGCCACCCGATGCGTATACATATGAAAACCGGGGTAAAGAAGGATGGGACGATTACTGCCAATGCGATGTATGCATTGACGGATACAGGCGCTTATGGATGCCATGCACTAACCGTCACTGGAAATACCGGACATAAATCTATGGCACTATATGTAGGTGATGGGAAATACCGCAAATCGCCGAATATCCAATTTTATGCCGATATCGTATATACCAACCATCCACCGGCGGGTGCATTCAGGGGTTATGGAGTGCCCCAGGGATTTTGGGCAGTCGAACGACATATGGAGAAAATTTCGCGAATGCTGGGGCTGGACCCGATTGAGTTCAGGTTAAAGAATACTTTGCGGGAAGGCGAGATGCAACCATTCAGTACTGCGTGGAGTGAAGGCAGGGAGCCAAAACCGGAAATCATCAGGACTAATGCGTTAGCGGAATGCGCTAGGCAAGGGAAGATTGAGATTGATTGGGAGCGGAAATACAACAACCACAATTGGCATTTTGTACCCGGCAAACCGCACTTACGAAAAGGGATTGGAGTGGCACTCGTCTTGCAAGGAACGGCAATCCCATACCTGGATATGGGCGGGGCAAGCATCAAAATGAATGAGGACGGATCCTTTAATTTGCTGGTCGGTGCTACAGACATCGGTACTGGTGCAGATACTGTGCTCGGACAGATGGCAGCAGAAGTATTAGGGGTGCCACTTGAGGATGTGATTGTTTACTCTTCAGACACCGATTTCACACCGTTCGATAAAGGTGCATACGCCTCCAGTACTACCTATATCTCTGGGTCGGCGGTGGTTAAAGCCGCCAGGCAAGTGGCTGAGCGAATAAAAATTAGAGCGAGTAACATGTTCAACAATACCGATGAGCATGCTAAGGAGATAACCCCCCAGGATATTCGTTTATCCAACCGGAACGCGATAGCACCGGATGGTCGTCGGATTACAATGGCAGATATCGGCCGCGAGTCAATGCATCATTCTGAGCAAGAGCAAATCATGGCAGTTGCTTCGTATTACTCACAGGAGGCACCCACACCTTTTGAAGCGCAATTTGCTGAGATAACCCTGGATATTGAAACGGGTCAGGTAACTGCGAATAAATTAGTTTCAGCAGTCGATTTGGGGATAATCGTCAACCCGCTGACAGCCTCCGGTCAAATTGAAGGCGGGATGACCCAGGCATTAGGCTATGCGTTGTGCGAAGAGATGGTTTACGACGAATATGGAAGAGCCAGGGAACGCGACTTAAAGGATTACCATATTTTCCAGGCGCAAGAAATGCCTGAGCTGAAGACAATATTTGTGGAGACTTTCGAAGGGAGCCATCCTTATGGAGTAAAAGCGGTGGCGGAAATCCCTATGGATGGGATTGCACCAGCAGTAGCCAACGCATTGATGGACGCAGGCTGCTACATCCATGAGAAGTGTGTCTTGAACATCGATCAAAATCCAATCATACCTGAAAAAGTATGGAAGGCGATAAAAAAGCATGATTGAGGATGCAAAATAGTGAATTGTAATCATCCGGTAACCGGTAAGGGCAAGAGTCTGAGGCAACTGGCAAGAATGGACCATGTGATGGTGGATCGAGTATATGTCATTGGGCACGTAAACCCGGATACCGATTCCATTGCGGCTGCCATGGGATATGCATGGTTACTACGCGAGCGTGATGCCCTGGATACGGTGGCGGCACGGGCAGGAGCAACCAATCCCCAGACTACCTGGATCCTGAAGCGCTTGGGATTGGAACCACCCTTTTTGCTTACTGACGCTTCACCGCGTTTCGAGGCTGTGTCTCATCGATTTGATACTATCACAGCTGAAAGCCCTTTGAGGGATGCATGGGTAATCGCAAGCCGAACTGCCGGAATTGTTCCGGTTGTTTCGGAAGATGGAACACCGATCGGATTGATCACCGGGTACAGTTTATTCCAGTACTTGAGCAAGCTGGTAGGTCCGCACCCTGAACGGAAAGGGATGCAGATAACGGATCTACTGAACCAAAACTGCCTGGAGGCATGTGATAACAAGGTGCCCCGATTTCAATCCAGCACCCGCATCCGCGACGTGTTAACGCGTGTTTTACGAGAAGAATATAACGAATTCCTGGTCGTTGATGAAAAAGGCCATTATTTAGGGGTAACGCGGCAGCGAGATGTGCTCAATCCACCGCGAATCAAGGTGATCCTGGTGGACCATAATGAACCTGGGCAGGCTTTAGGAGCATTAGAAGAAGCTGAGTTGTTAGAAATTCTGGACCACCACCGGCTTGGAAACCATTCGACCCATATACCGATCCGGTTTACAGTCGACATCGTTGGAAGTACAAGCACCCTGATTTCTGAGAGGATTGAAGATGCGGGTTTGAGTGCACCTCCAGAGCTTGCCGGGATGTTACTGGCGGGTCTGCTATCGGATACTTTGGTGCTGAGCTCTCCAACTACGACCTCGAGAGATCAAGCGGCAGCTGAACGCCTTGGGAGATGGGCATTTAAACGTCCGAGTCCGCTCGCAGGTGAGTCGATCGAATCCTATGGAAAATCGATTATTCAAGCTGGAGTGGGATTAGAATCAAGGGATGGGATGGAAATTGTTTCCTCGGATCTTAAACTATACCAGGCAAGTGGAATCAATTTTGCAATTGCCCAGGCAGAGGTGACAAACCAGATGCAGCTTACCGATAACCTGGACCGAGTTACTGCTGCACTCAAGGCCCTCCGGGTGCAACGCGGGCTTGATTTTGCCATGCTAATGGTGACCGATGTGGTGGGGAATTCCAGCCGATTGGTGATGGATAACCCGCCTCCAATTTTGGAAGATCTTCCTTATCCAATCCTGCAGGATGGTACACTTCAGGCAGAGGGTGTGGTCTCTCGAAAGAAGCAGCTATTACCCGTGGTATTAGGCTTATTGGAAGAATAATACTTTTAATACATCTTGATAATTAATATGACTCTTTACCAGGCTATCGTAGAACTCGAGAAGAATAACAATGCTGGAGCATTGTGCACGATTATTCGAAGTGAAGGATCGACACCCCGGCATGTAACCAGCAAAATGCTGGTGTATACCGATGGACATATTATTGGGACGGTCGGCGGTGGAGAGGTTGAAAGCCGGGTGATCTCAGAAGCACTCAGTGCGATCGAAGATAGAAAACCAAGATTGCTGTCCTATAAAATGGCAAACCCTGAACGGGGTGACCCTGGAGTATGTGGGGGTCAAGTGGAGATTTATGTGGAACCCATCGTACCTAAACCTGTGTTGGTTGTAGTCGGTGTAGGGCATGTCGGTAAGGCAGTTGCCCACCTGGCAAAATGGCTGGGATTTGTGGTTGCGGTGAGTGATGACCGACCAGATTTCTGCAATCCAGAAGCGGTTCCTGAGGCAGACCAGTTTTACCCCCTGGCGATGGAGGAGCTATCCAGCCACATGGAAATTACTCCCTGGACCTACATCGTTTTAACAACGCGGGGAATGAATGTAGATGTTGAAGGATTACCATCCTTATTAAATTCGAAAGCTGCCTATATTGGTGTGATCGGATCAAAGAGAAGGTGGGCGAGCACGACAAAAAAACTGGTCGAGATGGGTGTATCTCGGAAGGTGCTAGAGGGAGTTCATTCGCCCGTGGGGATAGAAATTCATGCTGAAACGCCGGAAGAAATTGCGGTGAGCATCATGGCAGAGATCATTAATCTACATGAACATTAGACGGAGATAGTATGTGGCAAAACTACCACAGTGTGATATCGATTGATGAGGCCACCCGGATACTGGCGGATGAAGCCGCTGAAGCCCGTATCATTGCGGGTGCAACAGATTTAATGCTCGAAATGGAGAGGGGCGTAAGGAAGGGGATAAAAACCCTGATTGATGTGACACGGATACAGGGATTAGACCAAATCAGGTTGGACGAAGATAATATCATCCACCTGGGTCCACTCGTCACACATGGGCAGTGTGCCGCGTCGAAAATTATTATCGAGCAAGCATTTCCTCTAGCCCGCGCTTGTTTCGAAGTCGGCGCACCGCAAATTAGAAACCGGGGTACCGTTGCGGGGAACCTGATCACAGCCTCACCAGCAAATGATACAATTCCGGCATTAGTAGCACTCCACGCAAATGTTGTCCTGCAGTCCGTGAAAGGGACACGGACAGTGCCGCTATCAGAATTTTATAAAGGGGTAAGGCTCAACGTGATGCAAGCTGATGAGATGCTGGTGGAAATCAACTTCCCGGCTCTCAAGGGGAATCAAAGAGGCACTTTTTATAAATTAGGTTTGAGAAAAGCTCAAGCGATCTCGTTGGTCAATTGCGCGGTTATTCTGACTTATGATGGGGCAAGGATAAAAGATGCCGTCATCACCTTAGGGGCTGTCGCTCCGGTGATCATTCATGCCAATCAAGCAGAAGAGTATTTGAAGGGCAGAATTCTCAATGATGATACGATTGGGAAAGCGGCGGAATATGCCAAACTGGCTGCCAGACCGATTGGTGATATCCGCAGCTCGCAAGAGTACCGACACGAGATGGTGCGTGTGTGTGTTAAACGGGTTTTGGAGGCTCTGGCCAAAGGTGAGGAAAGGTACGGTTATCCAAAACATCCAGTTTTGTTAAGAGCGAATACGACACGCTTTGGATATCAATTATCACCAGCCGAGGGTTTAAAACGGAGTATTTTACATACCTCTGAGCAGATGTTTCCCGCAATCGAGACCAACATCAATGGTAAAAATTACAAGTTTACTTCGGGACATCATAAAAACTTGTTAAGGCTGATTCGAGAAGAAGCAGGTTTGATTGGTACGAAGGAGGGTTGTGCAGAGGGAGAATGCGGCGCCTGCACCATATTTATGGATGGAATGGCGGTGATGAGCTGCCTCGTACCGGCAGTGCGTGCTCACGGAGCACAGATTGTAACGGTAGAAGGGATCATGCTGGAAGGGAACTTGCACCCAGTCCAGCAGGCATTCATCGATCAAGGTGCAGTCCAATGCGGTTACTGCACACCCGGATTTATCATGTCATCGGTGATGCTACTGGATGAAATCACGAAACCAACGCACGATGATATCAAGCAAGCAATCAGTGGTAATTTATGCCGTTGTACAGGATACTACTCTATCGTCGCGGCGGTTGAACAAGCAGCGCAATTCAGCTAACCAGGATATCGATTCGTCTCAACGAGTCGGGAGGTGAAGCATGGGTTTCTCATCACAGCAGTTTAAACGTGGGCGTCAGGAACGACCATGGAAGGTGCATCCCGTATGGCGGGGTATAGGATGCGTTCTCTTGCTGCTCATTCCTATTATGTCTTGGTATGTAACAGCTTTATTCCTAGGGAGCAATAAGAAAGTGGTTTTACCAGTTGAACTGACTCGGGTGGTTGCGATCCCATCAACTTCGGTTGCTGAAATCGATAAAGTAATCATCTCGGTGAATCATTATTTTGACAGCACCCACTTTGTTTTTGGGCAGATCTTTTTTACCATTATCTTCTCTGTGATCGGATTTGGTATCCTCTCTTTCTTATACGCAATTATTTATCGTGTTGCGGGTCCACCCAGGTATGGACCATTTGATGTTCCACCAAACAAAGTGTAAGGGCTAACCAATCCATGGAACGAACCGTTCCCAGCACAGCTTCGGAAGAAGTTGAGTTATATTTACGGACGTATTATTCTCTACTTCGGTCTACTGCTGACGTTCAAATTCATTCGCTGGAAGAAACACACGCGGGGGTTAAGTCATCCCTGCATCCATATGTTCGTGAGCCTTTTCCAGATATGTCGGCATTTCTATATTGCCTGCTCAGGTTACCAACCTGCATGCATCAAGTTGAGCTGGTCGTGTTGGGTCAAAGTGTGGAGGTATTTAATCGAGCTGGATTTAAAGATATCGAGAGTTGGGAGAAAGTATCGGCACCCGCACGAAGAAGGAGATGCTTTTTCAATCGAGTAGATACATTGGCGTGTTTTATTGCCAGCGTTAGTGATATCGATGACGTGATCCCAATGTTGACGGCATACCAAATTGAATGGAACAAGCTGCATGGATTATTAAGCAGCAATTCGACCTCCGCTTCCCTGCTGGCTTCTACTGATGGAAATCACGATGCCAAAATGGATGAATTAGCCCATATTTTGAATCTTCCACGGGAGGATGTAGACCGTCTGAAATCCGTGTGGGGAAATGAATTTGAAAATAATCTCCGCTTGATAAGAGAGAAACCGCGCAGATTAAGAGTGCGGTTGATGAATGGATCCATGGTGGAGTATAGACGCGCGACTGATACCTGGTGGGACCAAATAGCACAGGTATGTAGAGAGTTAATCGAACAACCGGTCTATTTCATCTCCAGCAATCCACATAGCATCATCAATCTATGCTCAGGTTACTCATTTAAGAACAAAAGCAAGCTAATCGATTATCTTAAGGAAACCGATAATCACGAGCTGCAGGAGGAGTGGAATAACATCCAGGCAGCGCAAGTCATATCGAGCCAGGAAAATTTCTTATACTATATATTGAAAAAATTTCAGCAAACGAGCATTGGGACGAAATTCGTCCATGAACAACAAAATGCTGAGGTTGATTGCGGTATCAAGCGTATTACGAGTGAACACAGTTTTGAGGTCGACGCCCAGATCATTGAGCTGAACCAAATATGTGCTGATACGCTCGATCCGCGTTTGTTGGATGGAGATCTCTCTTTCCTCGCTAAAAGCGACGCCATTCTGTTGAACATCGATTATCCATTGGGCATGGCGGCTTACAATATCCTGTCCGAAGTTTCCGAACACGTCGAAAGGATATTGGGAATTTACATCATGGGCAAGTCAGCCTCCTTGAACGGCACAGTTGGCGATATTGTCATTCCCAATGTTGTTCATGATGAACACTCGAAGAATACATACCTATTCCAAAATTGCTTTAATGCGTCACACGTCACCCCCTTCTTGATGTATGGGGCAGTATTAGATAATCAAAAATGCGTATCGGTGAGGGGCACTTTCCTGCAGAATTCGAGGTATATGGAAGTATTTTACCGTGAAGGATACACGGATATCGAGATGGAAGCTGGCCCATACTTATCGGCGGTTTACGAGATGTACAGACCTCAACGGCACCCAGTGAATGAGATCGTCAATCTGTATGAAGTGCCGTTTGATACTGGGATCATTCACTATGTGTCAGATATTCCGATGGGGAAGGGAAGGAATTTAGGCGCAGGAAGCCTATCGTACTATGGTATGGATTCGACCTATGCAGCGTCGGTGGCAATACTAAGACGGATATTTACTATGGAGAGAACCAGGCTCAATCAATAGGGGAACGGTTAATTTCACTATCACCGAATTTGTTTGTACCAATATAATAATTGATATAAATTACTCTAAATACTTAGACGTAGCGGCGTAACCCGTGGGGGTAAAAATTCTTGACCACATTTTGGACCCTTTTCACCCATCCAACAGGGAATCCATCCACGGTTACCAGAACCCAACCATTATCGCCATTATCGGTAAAGCACTCACCAGCAAAATAGGACGCCAGCCTTGAATCACCCGTAGATAAGGGTAGAATTCTTTTAGCCTGGTCACTTTTCAGCCCCATGGCGAAAGAGTGTGAAGGAATAAAGCGACTTTTCTGAAGGGCACCCAGCCACCAACCTGGACGTATCACCTTGAGACCCGTAAGATCAGGTGTGATTTCTGCCACATAGTAAATGTATGATCCTTCCAGGATCAGGCGCGAGGGATCCATTGAAAAGGTAAGATTATCTCTAAGAAATTCTTCCACGATCAACCTGGTTTGGATATTATTGTTCGATGAGATGAAGCGAGTGGAATTCTTCACAGATTTTTTCGTGCCTGTTTCCGAATACCTTTCGGAATCACTGTTATTAACTAACAATGCGATAAAATGCCCCTCACCTTGAGAAAGATGAGGCCAGATGCGGATAGCGCGCTTCAACTTATGCCTTACCGGGAGACCGACCCACTCCGGCCTGGCGGGCTGAAAACCATCGTTGGGTGGTATTTTCACGAGGTCAAACTCGGGATGGTGTGATAAAAACCCTGCAATCACCCCTTCATTCTCTTCAGCTGAAAACGTGCAGGTGGTATACGTCAGGAAGCCGCCTGGCTTCACCATCTGAGCTGCCTTTTCGAGGATATCCGATTGGCGGATGGCGCAGCTGTTGACCAACTCAGGTTTCCACTCTGCACGAGCTACCTCACTTTTACGGAACATTCCTTCACCTGAACAGGGAGCGTCGAGAAGCACTCGATCGAAATATGCTCCAAAATGCTGCATCAACTTATTCGGGGTTTCGTTGGTCACAATCGTATTGGTGGCGCCACAACGCTCAAGGTTTTCGACCAGGTCCCATACCCGTTTGGCATGGATTTCATTCGCCACCAGTAATCCTGAATTAGACATCAAAGCTGCCAGATGAGATGCTTTTCCACCGGGTGCAGCTGCCAGATCGAGCACGGTTTCACCAGGCTGGGGAGCCAGCACCTGGGCGGCAGCCATGGCAGAGGCTTCCTGTAAATAATATAGCCCGGCAGTATGGTAAGGATGCTTCCCATAGGATGGTAACGCTGAAGCATCTTGTGCTGGTTCAGCAATCAATCCACTTGCGCACCATGGCACTGATGATAGTTTGAAAGGATACTTAAGGACGAATTCTTCTGGGAGAATTTTTAAGGTATTAATCCTCAATCCAGTATTTGGCGGAAGCTGAAGGGCATCGAGAAATGATCCGTAGTCATCTCCCAGCATTCTTGCCATACGGAGGAGGAATTCCTTAGGAAACTCTGCGGGTGAAGATATTCTTTCCTTCATTAATAAGTAATTCTTCCTATAGAATCCGTCTCCCAATCACATCAAACGCCTGAATGACTGCAATTGCGGATGGGTTAGAAGGGTAGTTTTCCTCGAAAAGAGACCAGATCATCGTATCCCGAAAGTCTCCAGTAACATCCTGAACACGATCATGTAAGGTGGCTTCGTGGATAAATCCAAGCTTTCTGGGGACTGAGGCACTGCGGGTGTTCTTTGGACTACAATGGATTTCCACCCGCCTGACATGGTCAACCTCGAATGCGACCCTGGTCAAGGCAGACGAGGTTTCGGTGGCATATCCTTGATGAATGTGGTCAATATGGATCCAATACCCAATTTCACGTACACCATGACCATGGCGAGTGGATAACCCCGCCCCTCCGAGGAGAAGGGTCTCCGATGGGTTAAATATTAGATAACCAAAATCAGTGCCCAAATCGAAATTACCCCGCGTTTGGCGCAGGAATTCGATACGTTGGTCAAAACTCACCGGTTCCTGGTTAGCCCATAATAACCACGGGCGAAGATGGTCAATGCTTTGCTGGATGGCTAAATCCAATGCCGGTGCATCAGATGGCTCGGGACAGCGAATGACCGGTCGAGGGGTGGTTATACGGTAAGCTGGACCAGCTATGGTGATAGGATGGGTCATTTTCCTCGGATTGATTTATCAGTATTCGACAGAGCGGCATCTAATATGGCGAAACCTTCATTAAGTTGTTCTTCAGTAATAATGAGAGGCGGAATGATCAACACTGTGTGCCAATGGGTGTACAAGAATAGTCCTTTTTCTAAAAGCTGTTTGCGTAAAGCGTTCATTTCAGGGCTGCTGCTGTTCCATGGGGCAAGTGGTTCCTTCGTTTTACGGTCACGCACAAGCTCGATGACCCCGAAAAGCCCGATCGAGCGAACCTCTCCGACTGAAGCGTGCTGTTCACCCAAATCATTGAGTAAACGATGAAGCACAGGTCCCATATCATGAGTATGCTCGATGAGGTGATCATCCTTCAACACATTAATATTGGCAATTGCTGCAGCCAGTGAAATGGGATGGGCAGTATAGGTCAGACCACCCTGGTAGGTCTGATCGTTGTAGGCAGCAGCAATTTCTGGTTTCATGGCGACTGCGCCGAGTGGTGCGTAGGCTGAGGTTAAACCTTTTGCCATGGTTAGCAAATCGGGGACTACATTCCAATGGTCAACGGCGAACCACTTACCCGTTCTCCCGAAACCGCTCATGACCTCATCTGCAATCATCAAGATTTTGTATTTATCGCATAGTTTACGCACACCCTGCAGATAACCTTCAGGAGGGATGATGATACCATTGGTACCGGTGACAGACTCCAACAGGATGGCGGCAATCGATTCAGGTCCTTCGTAGAGAATAATTTCCTCCAGATGGTTGAGATAATCCTGGGTGAATTCGGCTTCCGATATATTGGGGTTGGTGCGATGAAAGGTTGAGCGATAACGGTAGGGATCCAGGAAGTGAATCACTCCCGGCATAAGGTTGGGTTCCCAGGGAAGACGGCGGGGGTCTCCGGTTAATGCCATGGCTCCAGCGGATGCACCGTGGTATGAACGGTAGCGAGTGAGGATTTTATGTTTGCCTGTGTATCCGCGAGCCAGTTTTACCGCATTCTCATTCGCGTCGGCACCACCAAGGGTAAACATGAAGTGGTCCAGATTTCCAGGAGTGATCTGCGATAACAATTCTCCGAGGATTGCTCGAGGTTTGGTAGCCATTCCGGGCGCGGCGTAGGGCAAGGATTTGGCTTGTTCAATGATGGCATTGATCACCCGCTCATCTCCATGCCCAATGTTCACACACATGGTCATGGAGTTAAAATCCAGGTAGCACTTTCCATCTGCGTCCCAAAAAAATACGCCTTTTGCACGCGTCACAGGGATGGGAGACACCCTGGCTTGAGCAGACCAGGTCCAAAAGCTGTGTTCCATGGATAGGGGAAGGATCTCAGAATCTGGAATATCAAACATATTGTCCTCATGCGAAGCTAAATTCAAAGGGATTATCTAGTCAAGATAGTGTAATATCAGGCGAGATTTGGGTCAAGTACCATAATTGAAGTGAATTTATTTGATCCAAGGATTCCTTCCAAGACGAACTCGATGAGGCAGTATAATCCGGAATTTATGGATCGGAAACACATCACAGCGTACATCGAAGTAATCTTTGCTGTAATTGTCTGGGGGGCATCATTCATCGCAACCAAACTGGCATTACGGGACCTTAATCCGGTCACAGTTGTATGGCTAAGATTCACGATAGGCGTCATCATCCTTGGTGTGGCAGCAAGGATCAGGCACCAGGTTTCGTTCCCCTTGAAGCAAGATTGGCTCTATTTCGCGCTCCTAGGTTTTTTGGGTGTCACATTCCACCAATGGCTACAATCGACGGGACTACAGACAGTCCAGGCATCTACAACTGCCTGGGTTGTGGCAACCACACCGATCTTCATCGCAATCTTAAGCTGGATATTTTTACGTGAGAGACTAGCCTGGCTCCAAGTAATAGGGATTATCCTAGGGGCATTAGGTGTTCTCATCGTAGTTAGTAATGGGAATATTAGCGCTTTGTTTACAGGAAATTTTGGGACACCCGGAGACGTCTTAATCCTGGTCAGCGCGGTAAATTGGGCAGTTTTTTCTATATTATCTGGCCGCGGGCTAAAAAAGTATCAACCAACCCAAATGATGTTTTATGTCATGGCGATTGGATGGTTGTTTACCACGGTCTTGTTTTTGTTTGATGGAGGAGTGAAGGATATTGGGAATTTAACCTGGACCAGCTTTGGCGGGATATGTTTTTTGGGGATATTTTGTTCAGGTTTAGCTTATATTGCCTGGTATGACGGGCTCCAGGCGCTACCGGCAACGCAAATAGGGGTGTTCCTTAACATTGAACCACTGGTGGCTGTGATGGTAGCCTGGCCAATTTTGCACGAAAGCATTTTATTCATTACGCTGGCAGGGGGAGCAATCATTTTACTTGGCGTCAGGTTAGTCCAAAAACCTTCCGCCACACCTGAGTTAGAAAATAATCGAAGTTTGACATAATTCTGGGAGTCTAGTAAACTCATTGGTTGCGTCTGCACGCAATTTACGGAGGAATTGGGTGAAGTTTACTGCTCCAGCACATGAATATGATTTCAGCAAGGCGTTAACCCCAAACCGAATACAAGGTTTGTGGCGGATGATGAGTGGATTCCAGTGGCAGTATGTCGGAGCCACTGCCAGCTTAGCCGTCGCAGCATGTGCCAAGACAGCAACCTTCCTGCTCCTGAGATATTTTGTAGACGTTGTTTTGGGCCAAGGGAATTATGAGCTGGGCGGTACACTCAACCGCACCTTGATCATAATGGCATTTGGATTTATCGGATTGGCTGCAATTGAAGGGAGTTTCAGTTATTTCTCCGGCAGGCTAGCTGCTTATACCGCTGAAGGTATTGCGCGCCGGTTGCGAAATTTTCTGTATGACCATATCCAGCGATTGGAGTTTGCCTACCATGATAAGACTCCAACAGGTGATCTGATTGAGCGCTGTACCTCGGATGTAGATGCACTAAGGCGTTTTTACAGCGAACAGGCGATTGGTGTGGGTAGAATCGTCATTCTATTTTTGATCAACTTTACTGCCATTGCTATTTTGAACATCAAGCTGGCGCTCATCTCCATTATCATCGTTCCGGTGATCGTCCTGACGTCGATCTGGTTCTTCAAGCGGGTAACAAAAGCGTATGAGAAATACCAGGAACAGGAAGCGATCCTTTCCACAACCCTACAAGAAAATCTCGCCGGAGTTCGTGTAGTCAAAGCGTTTGCCAGGCAAGAATATGAGATAAACAAGTTCAATACCGACAACTGGGAGAAGTTCAACCGTGGTCGAAAGTTACTCACCATGCATGCATTCTTCTGGCCGGTTTCCGATATTGTTTGTAGTTTCCAAACGCTCACGGGTCTGTTTATTGCCGCGACAATGGCGATCAACGGCACAATAACCGTTGGCACATACCTGGCGTATGCGGGGCTGGTGGGATGGCTGATCTGGCCAATGCGGAATCTTGGTCGATTGATCGTGCAAACTTCCACTGGATTGGTTTCTTTTGGTCGCTTAAAGGAAATAATCAAACAAAAAAAGGAACCTTTAACCGAAGGAATCCATCAACCTGGTCAGCCAATCCGTGGAGAAATGATTTTCGATAAGGTCGGATTTGCTTATGAAAACAATCCTCCTGTTCTGCAGGACATCAGTTTTTCCTGCCAACCTGGGCAGGTGGTTGCATTATTGGGTTCGACTGGCTCAGGGAAGACAACGCTGGTGAACCTGCTACCGCGATTTTACGATTACACCAGTGGAAGTATTAAACTGGACGGGGTGGAATTAAAAGACTATCCGAGAGAATTCCTACGCAGTCAGGTTGGCATTGTTCAACAGGAACCGTTTCTGTTTTCCCGCTCCATTCGGGAGAATATTATGTATGGGGTCGATCAAGATGTCCCACAAGGGGAGGTTGAAAACGCGGCAACTTCGGCTGCGATACACGATGTGATTATTACCTTCCCGAATGAATATGATACTTTGGTAGGTGAAAAGGGAGTCACCCTATCTGGAGGACAAAAGCAAAGAGTGACGATTGCACGTACGATATTAAAAGATTCACGAATGTTAATCCTGGATGACTCGACTTCGTCAGTAGATACCGAGACGGAAGCGGCTATCCGGGACGCATTGATGGGACTTACCCCGAAGCGAACAACGTTTATCATCGCCCATCGTATCCAAAGTGTAATGAATGCAGATCTGATCCTGGTGATGGATAAAGGGAGAATTATCCAAAAAGGGACACATGAAGAGCTAGTGATACAAGATGGTATGTACCGAAAAATTTATGACCTCCAGACTCGAATTGATGAAGAGCTGGAGATGGAACTTTCAGAAAGTATATCGAAAGAGTAACCTGTGGCAGAGATTGAGCTCGAAGAAGATGAATATACCAGCCAGATAACGGGCAAAACTGTTAGTCGGATCTTTGGGCTGACACGACCTCATTGGCGTTGGGTGGCAGGTTTTTGGGTAATGATCGCTTTCACCTCCATCCTGGACGCGATATTCACCTACCTGAACAAAGGGATCATTGACAATGGAATTATTGCTCAGAGTAAACAAGCCCTCACCCAGATCCTACTCTTATATGGGGGATTGATTTTAGTGCAATCGGTTTGTGTATTTTTTTTCATCTTCCTAGCTGGAATTTTAGGTGAGCGGATTCAATTCGACCTGCGCAGGTCGATGTTCAACCATCTACAACAACTCTCGTTAGCATTTTACAGCCAAACATCAGTTGGCAGGCTAATGGCCAGAGTGACCTCCGATTCAGGACGTGTTTCAGACCTGGTGACCTGGGGATTAGTGGACAGCACCTGGGCAGTGATGAATATCATCACATCGACCATATTTATGATGATCATCAATTGGAAGCTGGCGTTGATCGTCCTGGCAGCAATCCCGGTACTATTGGTGATCGCGATTCAATTCCGAAAACGAATCCTGGTTGAATTCCGTAATTCGCGCAAAGCGAATTCCAAAATCACTGGGGCATATAATGAAAATATTACCGGAGTGAGGGTAGTAAAGTCATTGGGGAGAGAGTCTGAAAATCTCAAGGAGTTTAATGTCCTTACTGATGATATGTATCGATCCAGCTACCATGCGGCATGGTTGTCTGCGTTATTCCTCCCAACGGTGCAAATCGTATCGGCAATTGCATTAGGGTTTATTGTATGGTACGGAGGTTGGCAAGCCCACCTCGGAGTGATGACCATCGGAGGGATCCAGGCTTTCGTCAGCTACCTGACCTTTATGATGTGGCCTATCCAGGACCTGGCACGCGTATATGCCGAGATGCAGCATTCCATCGCATCAGGTGAACGAATCTTTACCTTGCTTGACTCGGTTCCAGAGGTAATTGACCGACCGGGAGCTGCCGATCCAGGTACGATCAAGGGCGAGATCGAATTTGATCATGTTGATTTTACTTATGAAGATGGAAAACCGGTGTTAACCGACTTCACCATGAAGATCGAGCCCGGCGAGATGATCGCCTTGGTCGGACCTACGGGAGGCGGAAAAAGCACGATCGTTAAATTTATTATGCCGTTTTTATGAACCAAAGAGAGGAGTCATTCGGATCAATGGGCAAGACTATACAGAATATACTCTGCACGGCATACAATCTCGAGTGGGGATTGTGCTGCAAACGCCTCATCTATTCTCGGGAACGGTGAGGGAAAATATCCGCTATGGATGTTTAGATGCATCAGATGATGAAGTCGAGAATGCGTCAAAGTTAGCTGGTGCGCATGATTTTATCCAAAACTTTGAGAAAAAATATGAACAAGATGTAGGTGAAGGCGGAAATTTGCTCTCGGTTGGGCAAAAACAGCTGGTGAGCATCGCCAGGGCAATTTTAGCTCAACCGGACGTGTTCATCATGGATGAAGCCACGAGCTCAGTGGATACGCTGACCGAAGCGCTCATCCAACGAGGTATGGAAAACCTGATGCAAGGGAGGACCAGCTTTATCATCGCCCATCGCTTATCGACGATCAAACGCGCAAACCGGATCATCGTCGTTGAGGAAGGACGCATCACCGAAGCGGGAACTCACAGCGAGCTGCTGCGCGCCAGAGGGCATTATTACCGGTTGTATACTCAACAGTTCCGCGAGGAGCGTGAGCAGGAATTCGACCCATTCTTTTCCCAGGCATCATCTCAGCCGGCTGATTAAGATAAATTTATACACAGCACCAAGATATTCCTTCCTGGAAGAGCAGGAGGATTATTTATTCATATTAATATTACAGGCAGAGTATAATATTTATCCGATGATAATCGACACGATGACATTCCTTTTGGAGCAGTTATGACCGTTATTGGACAACCCATCAACCGTATCGATGCACGAGGGAAAGTAACTGGGGAGACACGATTTCCCGGAGACGTCAATTTACCCAACCAGCTATATATGAAAATTTTATTTGCCGGTAGACCGCACGCCATTATCCATTCCATAGATAAATCGGAAGCGGATGCACTAGAAGGGGTAATTGCTACTTTCACCGCCAAAGACGTCCCGGTAAACGAATATGGGTTGATATACAACGATCAACCAGTTTTATGCGGACCAGGATCGAGCAAACCATATACCGACCGGGTACGATTTGTTGGGGACCAGGTGGCGCTGGTGGTAGCTGAGAGCGAGGAAATTGCAGCAAAAGGGCGTGATTTGATCAAGGTCAAATACGAGGATCTGCCTGTAATAACGGATGTGGAAAAAGCGATGCAAGAAGAGGCGGTATTGCTTCATCCTGATCACGGCTCGAATATATTCTGCCACTACCGCATCAGAAATGGAGACGTGGACGACGGTTTTTCTAAGGCGGATGTCATCATCGAAGGAGAATACCGTACTCCCAGCCAGGAACATGCGTATTTACAACCCGAGGCAGGATTGGGTTATATCGACGAAGAAGGACGGGTCACAGTCCAGGTGGCTGGACAATGGACGCATGAGGATCAGCAGCAAATTGCGCATGCGCTGAATCTTCCGGTCGATAATATTCGTGTGATTTATCCCGCTATTGGTGGCGCGTTTGGCGGACGGGAAGATATGTCGATCCAAATCGTATTGGCGCTGGCTGCGTGGAGATTACACCAACGAGGAATTGAACGACCGGTAAAGATTATCTGGACCCGCGAAGAATCCATCATTGGTCATCATAAACGTCATCCATATATTTTGCGATCAAAATGGGGAGCGAACAAAGATGGAAAAATCCTGGCAGCTGAGGTGGAGGTAATTGCGGATGGGGGTGCGTACATTTATACCTCCACAAAGGTGCTGGGGAACGCCACTTTAATGTGTACAGGTCCTTACGAAATTCCCAATGTGAAGGTAGATTTGTACGCGGTGTACACCAATAATCTACCAAATGGAGCTTTTAGAGGTTTTGGGGGACCACAAGGAGCATTCGCAGCCGAAACCCAAATGAACCGTTTGGCGGAAAAACTTGGGATCGACCAGGTTGAGATAAGGCGAAGAAATGTGCTCACCGAGGGTGCATCGTTATCGGTTGGTACACCCCTACCAAAGGGTGTGACAATCGGAAAAGTGGTCGATCGATGCGGCGAAGAAGTCGAGCAATCACTTACAGCACACCAGTCACCGATGAAATCCAACTTGTTGCGGGGGACAGGATTTGCCTGTGCATTTAAGAATGTCGGCTTCTCGTTTGGAGCTCCAGAACAATCTATTGCTACAGTTGAAATAAAAGGTGGTGGAGAGATTGACCATGTGATTCTTCACCATGCGGGAGCAGATGTGGGGCAAGGTGCTCACACCATTATGGTGCAGATTGCTGCTGAAACCTTGGGTATATCTACCAGTAAAATCCGACTAATCGCATCAGATACAGCAGTTACAGGGGATTTGGGAAGCGCCTCGGCATCCAGGATGACATTTATGGCTGGGAATTCGATTAAAGGTGCATGTGAGCTGGCGCTTGAAAAATGGAAAGCAGAAGATCGTCCAGCAATTGCTACTTACCAGTATCGACCACCACCAACAACGATGTTTGACCCTCAAACCGGAAAATCAGAGCCAAATTTTGCTTATGGATATGTGGCTCAGGGTGTTACACTCGAGGTGGATATCGAAACGGGACTCATCCAGATATTAGAGGTAATCTCAGTCAATGATGTGGGCCGTGCAGTTAATCCATTAAATGTCAGGGGACAGATCGAAGGGGGTGTTGTGCAAGCCACAGGCTATGCAATCCTGGAGAACTTCATCCAGAAGGATGGGTTCGTATTGACACCTTTGCTATCTACATACTTGATCCCTACCGTTGATGACATACCTGACCAGGTAAAGTCGGTCATCGTAGAATACGCAGATCCGATTGGACCATATGGGGCGCGAGGAATGGCTGAAATGCCTTTCCTACCATTGGCGGCGGCGGTAATCGATGCCATGCACCAGGCAACCGGGGTGTGGTTTTATGAATTCCCACTCACACCTGAACGTGTCTTGAGAGGATTAGGCCGGTTATGATCGTTTTATTACGTGGAGGTGGAGACCTGGCGAGTGGGATCGCATTTCGCTTGTATAAATCTGGCTTCAGGGTGGTGATTACCGAACTAGCAAAACCTTTGGCAGTCAGACGAATGGCAAGTTTTAGTGAAGCCATCTACGCAGGCGAAGTGGTGGTCGAAGGTATAACTGCGAAAAAAGTCGCTGAAATTGATGATCCACTGCGGATATTGCAGCTTCTTTCAAAAGGTCGAATCCCTGTTCTCATCGATCCAGAAGGAAAATCGGTTCAATCGGTTCACCCTACTGTGATTGTGGATGCACGCATGTTAAAAGCAGCTCCAGAAGCATTAAAACACACAGCGAAATTGTATATCGGAGTGGGACCTGGTTTTATTGGCGGGTCTAATTGCCATGCTGCCGTCGAAACTCAACGCGGACCTTGGTTGGGTAGGGTGCTGTGGGATGGTCCAACCGAACCTGACAGCGGAAAGCCGGAAGCAATCGGAGACCAACAGACCGACAGGGTGCTGATCGCACCAGCAGATGGCTCACTGAAGGCAGTAAGGTTAATCGGCGATCTGATCAAGCGAGGGGAAGAGGTGGCGCGAGTGTCTGAACAGCCAGTGATAGCGCCTTTTAATGGAGTATTGCGTGGGTTGATCCACAGTGAGGTTGAAATCCACAAAGGAATGAAAATTGGCGATTTAGATCCACGTAATGATCCCCAGCTATGCAACCATATCTCCGACAAAGCCCTGGCAATCGGAGGAGGGGTGCTTGAAGCGATCCTCTCGAAAGCAGAACTCAGGCATCATTTATGGAATTAAACTTAGATCACGGAAATTCATTAATCGGTTGATCATAAAGCGTGGTGCTATAACAGTATGCAATTCATTAAGGCGCTGAGGTATTCGCACCCTTCGAGTGTAGCGTTTGTTGGAGCCGGGGGTAAGACAACAGCGATTTTCCGAGCAGCCAGAGAATTATTAACGGGAAATGTTTATGATATTTCTATTCAGACAGTCCTGGTAACGACTACAACCCATTTTGGAACCTGGCAGGCGATTCTTGCTGATCAATCAATAACGATTCTGTCTGTACAAGATATTGAGAAGCTTGTAAAACAAATTCCTAAAGGAGTAGTGCTGCTTGTAGGCGAAGAAAAGGAAAACCGCCTTGGTGGACTACTTCCGAAACAGCTTGACGACCTACACCGCCTGGCTATTGATCAAAATCTACCGCTGCTTATCGAGGCGGATGGCTCGCATTCATTCCCACTCAAAGCCCCGGCTGAACATGAGCCAGCTATCCCAGATTTTATTAAGCAAGTGGTCGTTGTTGCTGGTTTATCTGCGATTGGCAAACCATTATCGGATAAGTGGGTGCATCGCCCAGAAATATTTAGCGAGCTGACTGAATTACAACCCAACGAAATCATTACAGGCGCTGCATTAGAAATGTTACTACTCAGCAACCTGGGAGGTTTAAAAAATGTCCCACCAGGTGTGAGGAAAACAGCATTATTAAACCAGGCGGATACTCCTGACCTACAATCACAAGCAAAGCAAATTTGTGAGAAGCTGTTACCGGCGTATCAAGGTGCGATCATCGCTTCCCTTGCTAGCGGAAGTGATGGAATAACGATCAGCGTCAATCAAAAACCTGAAGCAATACCTGAGATCCACGCTGTTATTGAACAGACTGGGGGGATAATACTGGCAGCAGGTGGATCGAGTCGATTTGGTAAGCCGAAACAATTGTTGATGTGGAGGGGCATTCCGTTAATCAGGCACGTAGCGATTAGCGCACTCAAGGCAGGACTTTCCCCGTTGGCGGTGGTGATTGGTTCATCAGGGGATGAAGTGAAATCATTGATTTATGATCTACCGCTGCGCATAGTCAATAATCCAGAATGGATAACCGGTATGAGCAGCTCCATCAAGGCGGGCCTCGGAGCACTCATCGGAGAAGTAGGAGGGGTGGTTTTTCTACAAGCCGATCAGCCTCAAATAACTCCATCATTGATCAAAAGTTTGACTGAAGCGCACCAGGCGAACTTGAACCCGATTATTGGGCCGCTTATCGATGGCCAGCGCGGTAACCCCGTGTTATTTGATGCTGACACTTTTGGAGACCTCCAGACCATCTCAGGTGACGTTGGAGGAAGGGCTCTGTTCAGCCGATATCCTGTTGAATGGGTGATCTGGCATGATGCGAATTTACTAATGGATATCGATTCTCCGGAGGATTACCAGAAATTTCTCGATACTTTTCCAGAAAGCAAGGTGGAAATATGATCTCAGCGATCGTCCTGGCGGCTGGTCAATCCAAGCGTATGGGTCAACAGAAAATGCTGATGCCATGGGGACAGACTACGGTGATCGGTAAGGTCATCAACACATTAGTTGAAGGTGGCGTTAACGACATCCATTTGGTGACAGGAGGAAACAGAGCTGAATTAAAAGCAGCCTTGAAAGCAGATTATATCCAATACATTAATAACCCGGATTATGCGGATGGTGAAATGCTCACTTCAGTGCAGGTTGGGCTGGATAGTATGGAGGATGAAACCGAGGCTGTCCTGATTGTGCTAGGTGACCAACCTCAGTTGGAATTGAAGGTCGTTCGGGAAATTATTGATCGATATTTATTGACCCAGCATAAGATCATCGTACCCAGCTATCAAATGCATCGCGGGCACCCATGGTTAGTGGAAAAATCATACTGGCAGGAAATCAAAAATCTACAGCACCCAGCAACATTAAGGGATTTCTTAAACACACATAATGAGATTATTGATTACGTGAGTGTTGATTCTCAGAGCATTATTCAGGATATCGATACACAATTAGATTATTCACGCTATAAACCATGATTTAGCCTCAGTTATTTACCCTTGCTAAGTTACTCATCTTATGCTATGGTTTATTGTAAAGGAAGACTTTGTACTCTATTATGCATAGTGGAATTTGTGGATGATGGCTGTTATCCGGGCATTCATAGCAATTGATCTGTCGCAAGATATACAAAACCAATTGGATGATGTGGTCCGAAAATATAAGGCTCACCTGACCAATATCCCAATCCGTTGGGTACCAGCTGTGAATATTCACCTGACTTTAAAATTTTTAGGTGATGTGTCGATCTCGAACCTGAACATCCTTACGGATATGATCCAGACGGAGATTTCGAGCCACCACCAATTTGACATCACCGTTGGTGGGGCAGGAGCATTTCCGAACATCCGCCAACCCCGGATCATCTGGGTGGGCGTCGAAGCTCCGCCAGAGCTGACAGCAATTCAGAATGGGATTGAAACAACGACAGGTCGGCTGGGATATACAAGGGAAGAAAGAGCTTTTTCACCCCATTTAACCCTCGGCCGAGTGTCACGCAATGCAACTTCACAGGATGTAAAGGCGATATCGAAAGCACTAGAGTCCACCAAGGTGGGCTTCCTGGGAGCGACGTGTGTTGAAAAGGTGCATCTTTATCGGAGTGATCTACAGCCAACGGGAGCAGTATATACCCAAATATTCTCGTCATCCTTGATAAAATAAGGATAATATTTTTTTATTAGAGGTGAAATCTGGAAAACTTAGAAATTGCGCGTGAGATTATTAACTATTTAGAGGAAAAAAAAGGCGAAAATTTGGTATTGATCGACATAAAGCATCTGTCAGTATTTGCCGACTACTTTATTATATGTTCTGGAACGAGCGACCGAATGTTACATGCCTTAGCAAGTTCAGTGATCGAGTTTATCCATAATAACTACAAATGGCCAGCTCGCTCAGAAGGCGAGCCTAGTGAAGGATGGGTTTTGATTGACGCCGGGGACATCATTGTGCATTTATTCTCGCCAGAACAGAGAAATTATTACAAACTTGAGGATCTCTGGTCCCAGGGAAAAATTCTTCTTCATCTACAATAAAACACAATAAATTGATGGAAGAGATCGATTTCAACATTAGGACAGCTGTACCTTCAGATCGATCTCGATTAGCTAATCTGATTCATTTTGGCTCACATATTCACCAGCACCTTGATTGGAAACCTCCATTAGAATGGATCGGGAGTACACCGTATTTAATTGCCGAGCATGATACTGATATTGCAGGAACTCTAGCCTGCCCACCAGAATTGCCTGAAGTTGCCTGGATACGCTTATTTGCAGTAAACTCATTGATCAATGAGGGGAGAGCATGGAATTTATTGTGGGGAGCTGCCTCACAGGAATTATCTCGGGGAGGGAAAATAAGCGTTGCAGCAATTTCGCTGCAAAGTTGGTTTAATCAACTACTCGAAAATAGTGAATTCATCCATACCGATAATGTAGTCGTCCTGATGTGGGAAGGATCAACAACACTTCCACCACCGTCACAGAATGAGATAAGCATACGTTCGATGCTCCCGGAGGACTTGGAGCTAACAACGAAAATCGATCATGATGCGTTCCAACCAATTTGGAAAAACTCGTTTGACTCATTATCTCTCGCTTATGGCCAATCAACACAAGCCAGTGTGGCGGAATTTGGGGATGAGATTGTAGGTTATCAATTTAGTACAATCAGCTCAATGGGGGGACATTTAGCTCGTCTGGCAGTTAAGCAGAATGTGCAGGGTAAAGGGATTGGTTATGCCATCGTTTATCAGTTATTAAACCAGTTTATCAAGCAAGGGGTTAAACACGTAACTGTCAATACCCAGAAAAGCAACATCGCCAGCCTGGGCCTCTATGTAAAAGCAGGATTTGCCTTCACAGGCGAATCTTACCAGGTGTATCAATACATGATCGATGAATGAGGAGAATGAATGGCACACAGTGAATTTGAACGGTCTTCCTATGATGGTATCAAGCTGTATTTTCAATGTTGGCAAACAGATCAAAATCTAAAAGGAATCGTATGCATGGTGCATGGGTTAGGGGAGCATAGTGGGAGATATACACATTGGGCTGCTTTACTCAACCAGGCTGGGTACGACTACCTGGCATATGATCTGCGCGGTCATGGAAAATCAGGAGGGCAACGCGGACATGTATCTTCATTCGATGACTATGTCAAAGACACTGATATCCTTATAAAGGAAGCGCAGGAAAGATACCCCGGCATTCCGCTATTTTTATACGGTCACAGTTTGGGAGGTATTATCGTTAATTATTATGTTTTACTCCGGAAACCACAGTTAAACGGTGTTGTCGTCACTGCTTTGAGTAACAGAACATCACTTCAAGACCAAAAAATAAAAGTGATACTATCCAAAGTACTTGGGTCGATCGTCCCAAAGATGTCTATCGCGACGGGATTGGTTCCGGCGACCATTTCCAGAGATCAAGAAATCGTGGAACGTTACGTGAATGATCCTCTTGTGCACGATCAGGTTTCCGTTGGATGGGGTAAAAGCGCGCTGGAAACGATCGTGTGGACCGATCATCATGTGGGAGAATGGACTTTACCGGTATTATTTATGCATGGTGAAGATGACCAGCTTGGCTTCGCTGATGGGAGCCGTGAATTTGCCGGCAAGATAAAAGGTGATTGTACGTTAAAAATTTGGACTGGACTTTACCACGAAGTCCATAATGAACCGGAGAAGGAACAAGTATTCGCATATTTGCTTGATTGGCTTGACGCACATTCCAATTCAGCAGAGTTAAAATTTCTACTGGACAAAGATGAATACTCGTGGGAAAATTCAAACCCGATGATAATTACTCAGGAGTAATTAAATGACCTTAAGTAAACGAGAAGAGATAAAAGCGCAGAGAACCAAGAAAAAACGCCAAAAACGGATTACGACGGTTTTATGGGTAGGAGGTGTAATCGTTTTTCTATTGCTACTGTTTGCCTCACCAACCATCATCAATAGTTTAAAACCTGCGGGCAGCTTTGTGGCGATTACCCCAACTGTACGGCCAATGGAAAGTGGAAAAGCCGTTGGAGACCCAAATGCGAAGGTAAAAATTGAGGTGTTCGAAGATTTTCAATGCCCGGCTTGCAAGGAATTTACGGATGCGGTAGAAACGCAGCTGATGCAAAGCACTTATATCACCAGTGGACAAGTATATTACGAATTCATCCAGCACCCGTTTCTTGATGGTAATTCGATCACGAAAGAGTCACAACAGGCTGCCAATGCAAGTATGTGTGCTCTGGCACAGGAAAAATTTTGGGATTACCACGACATTCTCTTTGCAAACCAAAACGGAGAGAATATTGGCGCATTTACCGATAAACGCTTACAAGCATTTGCTGAATCAATTGGCCTGGATATGACTGCATTTAATAAGTGCTTTAAAGCCAATACTTATTCCAGTGAAATAGAAGCTGAATACCAGCAGGGTGTGTCAGCAGGTGTCACCAGCACTCCTACAGTATTTTTGAATGGGGTAGATGTCTCTCCAGGTGTAATTCCAACCTATGATCAATTAAAAACCGCCATAGACGCAGCTTTGGCGAGCGGCGGCTAAGGCGATAATTAGTTCACAAAAGAGAGCGTTAGACAATAACGCTCTCTTTTATTCGAATCAAGATCGACACGATTATTCAATAGCTAGTGTAGAATGGACGTTTCCCGCGGCTTGATTTTCCAACAATTCTAATACAAAGCACAACGAAGATAACCTGTTCATATAATGTATTAATTCTCGATTTGCTAGTTTATGCGAGTGCAATAAACGGGCAAGATGGCGTTCAGCTCGCCTGACGACCGTGCGTGCCAAATCGATGGCTGCACCCGCGGTCGAATCACCGGGCACGATAAATTTATCAGGAATAACCACCATCGAACTGATATCATCGATACGAGATTCCAGCCAGCTTACTCTCTCCGCGTTGATGACACGAAAACGTGAGGCATTTTCTTGGGTGGCAGCAACTTCTGACATGATGTGATATAAATCTCTTTGAACATCCAGTAATATAGGAGAGGTTTCTGGGGAAATGCTCAGCGTGCGAGCCAGGGCAATAGCTGCATTGGCTTCATCGATTGCGCCTACAGCTTCTATGCGACGATCATACTTAGGTGCCCTTCCTTCACCCAACAAGCTGGTATAGCCATCATCACCTTTTTTGGTGTAAAATCTTGTCATGGTATAAGCTTACCTGAAAGGAGTGTTTGTATGCAAATTCGATGTCAGAATTGTCACCGACCGTTTGGTTTGGATAAGGCGATTGTTCATGCTGCATTAGACCAAATGGCAAGTGAGCATCAAGGGCATTATAACGTCCACTGCCCTCACTGTGGGAAGTCTAATCATGTCTCAAAGATCGAGTTACAGCGCGCAGCTCCCGATTGGAAGGAAGTCACGCCGCAAACAAACCAATAATTAGCTATAAATGGGGCTGCCCGAAATTTCAGGCAGCTCCTCAATTTTTAATGGATTAAAACAAGACCATTGCCAATTCCCGGCGATATTGCAGGGTTAATGGGTGGTTATCTCCAAGAAGTTCAAACAAACCGAGCAGGATTTTTCTCACGCCATCGTTCTGGAAATGCTTATCCTGACGAAGGATATCAATCAGCCCGTCCATTGCAGCGGCAATATTACCCCGTTTAATCAACCGGAGTGCATTATGGTAAGCGGCAATTAGAGGATCATCACTATCTCCAGGAATAGTGTTTTCAGCCACCAAACCGTCATACAACGGACGGAGTAGTTCCATATGTGAATATTCAGGGCTGGCTGGAAACTCAACCATTATCTTCTTCGCCTCTGAATATGCACCTTGTAACAAAGATGATTTCAGCAACCCTAATAACCCTGCAGGATGATTGGGTGATTTTGCCAGGAATTGATGAAAAGACTTTCCAGCTTCCTGCCAATCCATCGATTCCAGCTGGCTTTGACCTTTTTCCAACAGTAAATCAATCTGGCTAGGAGCCAGGTTGCGGATGAATTCGCGTACTCGCGGTTCGGGTTGCAATCCAAGAAACTCAGAGACGACATGACCATCTCGAAAAGCCTTTATATTCGGGATACTGCGGACATTATAACGAAGAGCGATATTCGGATTATCATCGACGTTCAATTTAGCCAACCGATAAGAACCTTGCGCATCTTCCGCTAATTTCTCAAGCAGGGGAGTAAGTGTCTTGCACGGGCGGCACCATTCAGCCCAGAAATCTACAATCACGGGAATCTGGTTTGAGTAAGCAATTACTTCAAATTCAAAATCTGCTTCGGTTACAACTTTTATATAATCTGATGTCATATACTTTTTATTTTATTCGTCTTCCGGGGCGATCGTTCCTGGTTGGGTTACGTCTAGCACTTCACCGTGCACGTTTATCCTGACGCGGAAACCCATCATCCCCATATAAGCGCGTCCTTCTTCAGGGATTCCTGAATTTAAAACAGCTTCAAATTGCTGTTCCAGGTTTTTTAATTGGTTTTCAATAAGTGCACGGGAAAAGATATCTTCCTGACCAAGCATTTTTGCGGTTTGATCTGCTAGCTCATCCTCATGCCCTTCGATCATTTTACTCATTGACAATAATACCTGTCGATCAACCATTTCTGATGGGATGTGGCGGTGAAATCCGGCATCATTTACTACATAGCACGGCTCACCTCCAACCAATGTGACATCGACTGGCTGGTCATTTTCATCAAATATCAAACCTTTGAAGAGGGGTTGGTATCCCATTAACCTATATCCTAATTTTGATGAGTGCCTGCGATAACCACAAGAACACTAACATCGGACTGATCAAATGAATTGAATAAAATGGTCCGCTGTTTTGCATCAAAGATCATCAAAATTATCTATCCAATTATATCTACGATCGTTCCCGCCTTCTCATATATTCCTTCATGTTCTGGAGGAACATCAGGCTTTGTCCATAGATATACCCATTTAGATGCTTGGGGCGTCAAATTGATACATCCGTGACTGCGAGGTCGACCGAAATTATTATGCCAATAAGTACCGTGGAATGCAATCCCTTCCTCGGTAATATAAGAATTCCAGGGGACGCCTGGCAAATCATATCCGTTTGCAGCGAGATTGCCACGTGCCATATGCCGTGAAGCTCGCTTATGAAAAGTTGTATGCCTGCCCGTCGGTGTGGAATAATCGCCGTTACTAAATACCGCGCCTGAAGCTACCCGAGCCATAAATACTGGCTGGTCATATTCATATGCAATCATCACTTGTTGGGGAATATACACCTCAATCCGTTTCTCGTAAGCAGGTATATCGGTGGAAATAGGATTCAACTCTTCAGGTGGTATCAGGCGGAGGTGTTGTGGAATGACATAATAGGTATATTCCCATTTATCATCCTTTACCCCATACCACGGGTTACCTTCTGAATCCTGCACCAGCTCTACCACCCAGTAGGTAGTGGCATAATAAAAACGATAAGCGACTGGTTCTTCTGTACCTGGATCCCAATGCGCATCTGTAAACGGTACCGTAACTTCAGCCAGTGTGCCATCCGGAGGAATTTGGGTGACGATCGTATTCGTTCTGGTAAAAACCGGTTGGAGAACACCAGAGTGCACATATCCTTCGCCACCCACTTGATACCATACTGTATTAAAAGAGTCTTCAGATTTGCCAACAGTAATGCCGGTTATGGAAAGAACCGTATCAAGATAATAATTGTTTACACGGTTGCCATCGAATGAAGGTGTATCATAAACAATTGCCGAAGGTTCTAAGACCCGGCCTTGCTGGTCAGGTGATAATGTTTGAACTAAATAACCATTTTTCAAATAATCTTGGGGTGAGTAAGTTCCAAAATCCTGGTTGAGAATACGGGCAATACTCCTGACTGGAGGAAAAACCAATCCGATGGCAGCGGATAGACCGACAGTTCCTAACCTCAAGAAATCACGGCGATTTATCAATTTAGATCCAAATTGAGGATGCTTCATTACGATCAATCGTGAATGTTCACCAACGTGCCGACATCTGCCCAATAAAAAAGCCACTCAGCATCTGGAATGGTCAAGTTGATACACCCATGGCTCATTGGTGTACCGAAATTACTGTGCCAATAGGTTCCGTGAAGCCCATATCCAGAGTAAAAATACATGACATAAGGTACATTGGGCAGGTAATAACCCGGTCCTGCCATATCAGCATATTCATATTTGACATAAATATGAAATTGACCTGTCACTGTGGGGTGTTGCCAGGTGCCGGTAGAGACTAGAAAAGAAGCAACGACTGTATCACCTTCATATGCATAACTCATCTGGTCTGATAAATCCACATCGATCCAACGCTCTCCACCTCCTGACGGAGGCGGTTCATACACAACAGGTTCGTCCGTTGGATATGGTGTATCAGTCGGATACGGAGTGAAAGTTGGGGTAAATGTTTCCGTCGGTGTGGCTGTCGGCGTCTCGGTCGGAGTTGAGGTTGGTGTTTCGGTGGGAGTTGGAGAAGGGGTAATGGTAGGTGTATTGGTGGGTGTGGGGGTGTTTGAAGCCTTTACTACACCATTCTGGGCAGCCATTAATTCCTTAGGACCGGAAAATATCGAAGTAAAATAAAAACCCATCGCAGGTGAGACAAGCGCACAAGTGATAACCACAAGCAAGCCTAGTGTAAGAACCCACCAATGGAAACTGATTCTCTTTTTAGGTATAGATCTGGTTGTTGGGACAGCATGGGTGGCTAATACTAAGGGTTTCGTAGGGGTTGAGGTGCCTGGACGAGAAATTGGCTGCGCTCGAACGCGTTTAATCGCCCAATGCATGCCTTCTTTGGCACGTTGGCTGTGAGGATTAATTGCTAATGCTTTTTCTAAGTATGCAATGCTGGCACGAGGTGAAGAAACAGCTGCAAGCCAAAGCCACGGCTCCTCTAAATCAGGATTAATACCTGCTGCTACCCGGGCCCAATAGCGGGTTTTTGAATGATTCCCCTGACGGTAAGCAATCCGGGCATTCTCAAGAGCATTTCGAAGGGTATCTGCATTGTCATTCATGGCACTGGAGTTGCATTTACATCTTCATTACGAATAAAGCAAAGGATACCAGAAGTAATTCCATCGGCAATGACACCTGGTTTTTCAGTTAAGATCTGGCGGTCCAGGTTCATAAATCCAGTCTCGATAATCGCAGCAGGCGTATCTGGGTTAATCTCATTAAAGGCATGGTAATTACTCATGTCTCCGGTAACACTCCCCGAATGAAAAGGTAACCCGGTGATGGAGGCGTACCTGGTACGCAAGCAGGTAGTCAACCTAGCTGCCTGCTCGGGGTACTTGGTGGAGATGGCTGCGGCAACCTTAAAACCTGTAGCCTGATCATTGATATAATCACACGAGTCAGCGTGTAATGAGACTAATGCCAGGGCATGATAGTCAGTTAGTCTTGGGTCAAATTCTGCTAATAAATCGACATCATACCCTTGGGCGATGAGCTTTTCGCGAACTATACTGGCCACATTCAAGTTGATGTCAGATTCACGAAATCCACCCAGAGCGTCGGAACAGACCGCACCTGAATCATTTCCGGAGTGACCTGCAACGATGCCGATACGTGGATTAACACGAGGGGTTGTTGTTGGTATTCCAGCTTGAGGTGTTGCCTTTTGCGCTGATAGAGCGTTAGATATCTTTTCAGAAAGACCTCCGGGTAATAATCCAGGTTCGGTCCAGGCAGTGAACAGAGTTGCAATGACGAATGCCACGACAATCACAATTTCAAGCTGCCTGAACATCCCACCGGATGTGTTATGAGAGGTGGAGATAGCTTTTTCAACCGGATCGTTGGCAGTAGAGGTTGTTTCTTCGGTCATCATCCTGATACTACCTTAATTATTAATAGATGACAAGTGTTTTCTATGGTGAAAGTACTTGACGTTGTAACGGTGAAATTGTATAGTGTACTTAGCTGTGAGCATATTCCGAGGAGAGTGCATGTATGGTGCCAGAAAAGAACATCACTGAATCTGATCGCTCATATTTATTATCATTAGCCCGCCAATCTATAGAAAATTGCGCCAACGGTGCTTCAGCTCCGCATGTAGATAAGGGGATATTATCTCCCGTGCTACGAGAACATGGCGCTTGTTTTGTCACCCTGACCTCACAAGGATTTTTACGAGGCTGTGTCGGGGCATTGGAACCTTACCAAAGTTTAGTGGATGATGTGTGCGAACATGCCGTAGCAGCTGCATTTCAAGATTATCGATTTCCACCGGTTGAGGCTAATGAAGTCAAAGATCTTGAAATAGAAATATCCTATCTTACCCGCCCTGAGCCATTAAAATATGAAAGCCCTGAAGATTTACCAAAGTTAATCAGGCCGAATATCGATGGGGTGGTGATCAGGGATGGAATGCAGAGAGCTACCTTTTTACCGCAGGTATGGGAGAAAATACCAGATCCAGAAGAGTTCCTGGATGAATTGTGCATGAAAATGGGTGCGTCTGCCGATCTATGGCGAAGAAAAAAATTGGTTGTGATGATCTACCAGGTGGAAGAATTTCACGAATAGCTTATTATTCAGCGAATTCTTGTACTTAATCTTCATCTCCAAAATCAAACAAGGGTCCAATGGATTGACGAGTGTAGTTTCTGAAGATAGCATCAGCAATTAATGGGGCGACTGACAACACGGTAAGATTTTTCGGACGTTTATAAGCGGGAATTGGAACTGTATCTGTTGTGATGATATGGGTAATTTGGGGGATGGCAAGCATTTGGGTCAGTGCATTTCCAAAGAATAGACCATGCGTGCAAACTGTATAGATTTCTTTGATCCCGCTGTTCACCAGGTATTTACTGAGCGTAAGAACCGAGCCTCCGGTAGCAATTTCGTCGTCATAAATAATGGCGCGAGTGAACCCTGCCACCTGCTTACCGATCAAATCGCCGATTTTAACCGTTGTATCGGAGAGGCGAGTTTTTTCAGCTGAAATGGAGGACAAATTAAAGTGATGTGCAAGTCTGGCAGCTGAGCCTGCGCGACCATAATCTGGAGCTACAACAATGGTATTGGTACCGTCAAACTTCTCGGCTTCCTGAAGCTCCCGCAGGTGATTTACAAAAATTCCACGTGCAGTCAGCGGATCGGTTGGAATCCTGAAGAAACCATGAACCTGAGGAGAATGGAGGGTCATGGTCATTACGTGGGTTGCTCCCGCGGTTTCCAATAGATCGGCAATCAGGCGCGCAGTTATGGAAATGCGAGGGGCATTCTTCTTATCAGACCGGGCATACGAAAAATACGGGATGATGGCGTGGATTTCCCTGGCGCCTGCACCACGGGCAATATCCAACATCATCAGCAACTCAAGGAGATGTTCGCTTACAGGTGGGATCATCGATTGGACGATATAGACTGACCGTGAGCGTACACTTGCACCCAGCTGTATATATAAATTATCGTTGCTAAATCGAGAAAAATGGGTAGATTCCAGAGGAATATTAAGATGAAAAGCGATCGATGCAGCTAATTCAGGATGAGAACGTCCACTAAATATCCTTACATCATCAGGATTAAGTTTACAGTCCATTTAATTTCCTCAAAAAAAGTAATATAGTTGTTGATCGTCCAAAACGTACCTGAGTAACCTGATTATACATTCATTGCGCACGGAACGCAAAATAAGCGCTTTGATGAGCTCTTAGATGACGAATAATCTCTGATTATCTCTAATGTTCTTTGCTATTGTGGATCTGATTTTATTCTAAAAACGAGTATTTAATGGTTCATTGTAAAGAAGAAACCAAATCTTACTCGCTAAAATTAATTACTTGAGGGTGACTATTATCAACGGTAAGATTCTGCCCATCTGAAAAAATTACCAGGGTTTTCTTCTCCTGATGAACTACGGTTAAACCGTGGTATTTTATTGTTACCGACCAGGGAAACGGATTACTACCCGTAATCTCTACCTTGGTAGAAGATAGGATTTTTACTCCAAGGATATCTAAAAATAAGCCAATCGGGATTATGCTGGTCAATGTATTCGTTGCCCCTAACGGTTTTCCTGATTCTGGATTGTATAACTGATGAAAAGCCAGATCACTTTTAATCGAATGGGCTACAGATTTCATCCATCGTGTAAATATCTCAGCTGCTTTTTTTCGCTCACCATAATCAATCATACCCTCCAATATCAAGCAAATCCAAGGAATGTACATCGCTTCATAATATTCTACATTCTCACTCAGATTGGGGTAATCAAAGGAAGACTTCAAGCCATAAGCACTTAAAAACTTCTTTTTATTCATGATGGTCAGATTAATCAGTATTTTCGCCCTTTGATCGGTGGGTATACCTGCCCATAGAGGCAACAATAAAGTCTGATCGATGTGGTTCAAATCCGAAGCATGGACAACCAATTCATCCCCAGGCACTAAACCCGTTACCTCGATATGCTCAATAAACTCGTAAATAAATTCACATGTTAGGTGACCTCCTTTGATGTTCCAGTGAATCTGATCGGTTGAGATGTGATCGACCCGATGGGTGCCCGATGGTCCAGTTCCGTGGATATAGAGCTGGACTGGCCGAGTACCTTCTTTTTGGGAGAAAAATTGTATTGTCGGCCGAACCGGTGGACGAAATTCGCGGTGTATTTCTATAGTTCCAGTACCACTTCGCCTACCAATAACTTCTGCTGTAGTGGTTAAATGCGAATCCCGGTCGCGATAGAGAAAACACGCACGAGAGTCATCCCAGGATTGGTCAACTGTAGCCATTAAATTATCTCTGACAGATTCAAGTCGAGTGATCGGTTCGGTATCCCCAATTTCCCTTGCTATCAAAATTAATGACTGGCATTCACGGAAAAGATAAGAACACAGATCAGGGCTTTCCACTGTAGATATTTCCAGTCCACCTGATACATCACCGAGGATAGAAAATAAGGGGTGATCTTCATGACCAGTTTGAATAACTTGATCCCACTCTGGGATCGAATCATTATCCCGGTCGTGGGCGGGAGTGAACCAGGATAAGAAGAAGGCAAGTAATTTTGGGAATGTATTATGTAGATACTCTTGAGACCCTGTGTACTGATAATATAACCATGTCATCTGAGCCAGTAGTGGTGTTGCGAGAATATGGCTGCGCTGACCACCTATACCAGGTTTATTATCGAGTTCTCCATGAATAGCTTGGGAAGCAAAAAAATTGTCCAATACACCTTTAAAGATTTCCGTTGATGATGGGAAGAGAAAATTTGTCAGGTAATACGCTGCATGAGCAGTTTGCCCATTCCAGGTGTAGTTGTAATCGAAACCATCCTGCAGTAGTGAGAATCCCTGGTCAGGAGTTCGTGAAGATACATAAGATATAGCATCGATTTTCAAATCAGGATGAATTAAGAGCTGATCGACCAAAGTTTGTGCCAGGTAAAAAGCAGAATCCCAATCCTGGTTGCCTGTGAAGAGTTCCATGCGCTGGGAATTCATCCTCTTTATTCGGGCGAACTCAGTATCCCAATTCTTGTTAATGATCTCTTTTGCTTGCTCGTAAGATGCATTCATTTCTTTTAGCGAAGCTTGAGCCCAGTATAAAGATTGCTCGCCATGGGAGGAGAGATTGTAGGACAGATTTAATGACGGATAAGGGCTTTTTCCGGGTTGAGCACCGCCAGTGAGAAAGAATACCGGAGTCAGATTGGCAGTTTGACCTGATAGTATTGTGGTCACCCCTATCTCTGTGGAAGACATTCTGTTACCATCTTCAGCAGGAACGAGCAGCTCCACCCATTCAACTTGAATCTGACAGCCTTCGCGGCTCGTATTTACCATTTTTGTCCGACAGGCAATACTATGGGAATCGGGAACCCAATACTCAAGTGTGACGTTAATAGAAGAGAATGGCCTGAAGGATAAATTTATATAGTTTGGAAAATAATGGTGAATGGTGATGGAATGATGGAAATGAGCAGGATTATTTACGGTTTCACCGTTAATAATAAACCTGGGAAATATTCGGCAAGACCTTGCTCTCAACCCATAAGTCGTCTGCAATGTAATCGCTGGTGGTTCTGAGTTGCCCAAATTGAGCTCCCATATCTGGTCGTTGGTGTAATCAGTCGGAGTCAATCTTGCATCCGATGCTATGGTCAGACGAACAGGATGGTCAGCAGTGTAATTCCATTCACGCATTGGACAATTTTACGGGTGTTTCACATTTTGGTCAAAGATATTATTCAGCAATCTGTGAATGTTATAATCCGTATTCTGTAATTTTTGGTTGGCAATAATTTTGATCAGCTTGGAGGATGTGATGAGCGATATTTTTATAAAAAGAAGCTTGTGGTTTGAAGAATTCGAAGTTGGACAGAAAATCATATCTACTGGAAGGACGATCACTGAGAATGATATCGTATCATTTGCTGGCTTGTCGGGTGATTATAACCAAATCCATACTGACGCGGAGTTTGCTCGAACAACTCCATTTGGACAGCGAGTGGCGCATGGCTTGTTGATTCTTTCAATTGCTTCAGGACTGGCAATGAGAACCGGGGTCTTAGAGGGAACCGTTATTGCTTTCAGAGAAATAAATAGTTGGAAATTTAGCAGTCCTGTCTTTATAGGAGACACAATACGCTCAATGTTAAATGTCATCGAGATTAAACCCATCCCGCGTGTTGGAGGAGGATCCGTCGTTATTGAGATTGCAGTCATAAATCAACGAGACGAAACAACAATGAAAGGCACATGGTCGGTATTGGTTGCCAGTAAACCTAAATAATTATTATGTCTAATCCAGTAATTCCCGGTAAAAATCAAGATTCATCAAAACGTTTTCGACGTATTTTCAATACTGACGAGAACAAGGATGCTGACAATGTGGATCTTGGGGAAAACAAATACAGCGAGGCAAAGACTTCTGATTTGAATAAAGAAGAGAATTTAGATTCTACCAACCCAGATACACCGACCAAATCAAGCGAACAGTTGCCTGAATCACCGAGTATTCACCCTGAAAGCCAGGCAGTAGATGTCAACGGAGCTGGACCATCAACAGAAAGAGCACCTGAAGTATCACAAGATATCACCACAAGGGTATCCATTAATTCTCCTGTGTCAGCGGAGAAAACCCAGCAAGGGATACTGGCAATCGACGAGTATGGAATGCCTTTACCTGGACGGATAAATAGGAGCTCAAGACAAACCGGTACGACGAATCCAATTCCAACTCAAAATCAGCAGTCCCAACCGATAAAAAGCCAACCAGGTCCAGGCCTGAGACCGAAAATACAGGTTAAAAGCACTCGATCGGAAGGGGTGAAAGCTCAAAAGAAAGCAAAGAAACCAGAGATTCTTCATTACCGGTAAGCAGGGCGCCGGTTGCTTCATTCGAATGCTGATCCTGGCGATGCTTGTCGGAATCTTTGTCATGTTAGCTGGTGGCTCGCTCATTGTATACGAATATTATAAAATCGCAGCTACCTTGCCCAGTGTGGCAGATTTACAACAACGAGCTTCAACCTTTGAGACTACCAGGATCTATGACCGAAATGGCGGTTTATTATATGAGATTTTAGACCCGACAGCGGGTCGGCGAACATTTAGAACGCTCGATAAAATATCGCCTTATTTAGTAGCAGCGACGATTGCCACTGAGGATAAATCTTTTTATACCCATCCAGGGTTTGATTGGACTGCGATCGTTAGAGCATTCTGGCAAAACTTCCAAGGAAAAGGGACTGTTTCTGGAGCCTCAACGATTACACAGCAGCTTGCACGCTACCTGTTGTTATCTCCAGAGGAACGAACTGAACATTCCTACTTGCGTAAGGTACGAGAAGCGCTTTTGGCGGCAGAAATCACCCGTAGATATACAAAAGATCAAATCCTCGAACTTTACCTGAACGAATTTTATTACGGCAACCTGGCATACGGGATTGAAGCGGCGTCTGAAACATATTTCAACACTACGGCAGATAAACTAGATTTAGCCCAAGCGTCATTTCTGGCAGGTCTCCCACAAGCACCTGCAATATATGATGTGTATCATGACCGAGAATCCACGAGGGACAGGCAAAAACAAGTTTTAACCCTAATGTTTGAAGATAGCAAGGAACAGGGGTGTATATACGTCAGCAACAGCCCAAAGCGGATATGCGTGGATGCAAACACAGCAGTGTCCGCATATACAGCCCTGGAAAATTACGAGTTCAGTCCGCCCGATGTACAAATTCGTTATCCTCATTGGGTAAATTATGTCAGATCAATCCTGGAAACCCAATTTGATGCTCAAACTATTTACAGATCTGGATTCTCGGTATACACAACACTTGATCCAAAGTTACAGGATACAGCAGAGGAGCAGGTAAAAAAGCAGGTTGATTCGCTGGCAGCATATAATGCCAACGATGGAGCTTTAGTCGCAATTCAGCCTTCCACCGGTGAAATTCTCGCCATGGTTGGTTCGGCTGATTTTTATAATGATGCCATTGACGGACAAGTTAACATGGCAACGAGCCCAACCAGGCAACCGGGTTCATCTATAAAACCGGTGACTTATATAACAGCATTTGAGAAAGGTTGGACACCAGCGACGTTAATCTGGGATGTACCTTCCGAATTTCCTCCGTCAGGTGATCCGAATGATCCTCGACCGCCCTATAAACCGGTTAATTATGATGGACGTTTTCATGGACCAGTAACCGTCAGAACTGCCTTGGCAAATTCATACAACATTCCAGCGGTTAAAACCTTACAGTACGACGGGATCTATGATGATCCCAGTACACCAAACCAGGAAGGGATGCTTGCGGTTGCGCGCAAATTAGGTATCACTTCATTAACCCGAGATGATTATGGTCTCTCGCTCACTTTGGGTGGTGGAGAGGTCAGCCTCCTCGAGATGACAGGTGCCTACGCAGTAATTGCTAACGGAGGCAATCGGGTGCCACCTGTTGCAATACTAAAAATCCTGGATCACTCTGACAATGTAGTTTTCGAATATCAACCCCCCGCAGGAGACCAGGTGATCCGACCAGAGCACGCATATCTGATTACATCCATATTATCAGACAATGAAGCCCGAACTCCAATGTTTGGTCCGAATTCAGTGTTGAACCTGCCTTTTCCAGCTGCTGCAAAAACTGGAACATCAAATGACTACAGGGATAATTGGACACTGGGTTATACACCTGATATTGCAATTGGTGTTTGGGTGGGAAATGCTGACTATACACCGATGAAGGATGTCTCGGGTTTAACCGGTGCAGCACCTATCTGGTCACAGGTTATGCAAGCAGCGATTCAACAATTAGACGGTGGGAATGCGACACCATTCAACCGTCCGAGTGGGATTGTGGACCGGGTGATATGTGAAGTATCGGGAACCGAACCTTCACAGTGGTGCCCAGATCAGCGCGTAGAATATTTTGCATCGGATCAGTTACCGCTCCCAAGCTCCCAAGATCTATGGTCTAAGGTGGTATTTGACACATGGACCGGATACCGAGGCTCGTCAGCCTGCAAGGATTTTACAAAGGAGGAATTTGCACTCAACGTCAGTGATACCTGGGCAATAGGGTGGATCCAGAATGATCCAGAAGGTAAGGATTGGGCAAGTTCGATGGGTTTTTCAGACCCAATTCGATTTGCCCCTTTACGGGAATGTCAATCCAGTGACCCTCATCCCGTAGTCGAGTTTTCATCCCTCACCGATGGACAGACGATCACCGCATCGCCAATGGATATCCTGGCAAAAATTGATGTCGCTGCTGATTTTCAAAGTTACAACCTTGAGTATGGGCTGGGAGATAACCCGGTGGAGTGGATGCGATTGGCGGAGAGCAACCAACCGGTCAGCCAGCCAAATAAAATTTTCTCCTGGGACCTAAAGGATATTCCACCGGGAGTGATTACATTAAGATTAACTATGCATAGCATCCGAGGCGGATATGCGGAAAAGAGAATTCACCTCGATTTAAAGGTTCCAACAGCTACACCGACTACAACTCCGACATCGACCCTGACGTCTACACCGACTACCACACTCACCCCGTCACCGTCTCCTTCTATCACGCCTACGCCAACTGTGACTGTTCCACCCTCAGTCACTCCGACAGGAATTCCACCAACTGTAGGACCCACTGAAACACCCAGTCCACCACCCGATGCTTCAAACCCATAAGTACTAAATTAACCACAATTGAGGGGTTGAATAAGTGATTGGATCGAGGCTTAATAGCTGTTCGAGGTTGTCGCGGTTTAATACGGGTGATTCAACCAATGATCTCAGGTGCCTGAATTTTAGAAATCGCCAATTGCCTTGAGTGGTATTGAATGCTCTTGCCAGCCTTGGATCGTGTCTTAGTTTATATATTACCAAGTTAGCGCGACTACCTGGTAAGACAATGTAACCTCTGACAGGAGGTTTCTCACAGTATAGAACACTTTCTCCAATCGCTGCGGTAATCGATGGGAAAAACCAATATGCAACAAAGCCATTATCGTCTGACCAGGTAACACCTGTATTACCCAGGTTGCTCTCCCGGTCTGCACATATATAGCCTAACCGTTTACCTATTTGATGCAGATATTGCGCTGCCTGTTCCAAATCTAAAAGTCTTTCATCCAAATTGTCTTCCGGACGAAGATGCCAGTTATTAACGTCAGGCGCGGAATGGTTGGCGTAAGATTCCAAACATAGTTGAACAAATTCAAGAGGAGGGGTAAATAAGCCTGGATATGCTTCACACATCGCTTCATCTATTTGTTGTATGGTGCAGCCAGGGTGGTCGATCAGATAAGCCACCATGGTCAGCTCGTACCGATCCGAGATTGGAATACGATCTGCTCCATCGGCATCCCGCAACCATATCAAGGTGGAGATTGGGATATCAGATGATCGGGCAGGTCGTTCCTTTTCAACTATTAAATCACTATCAGAGGATGAAATTTCAAGACTATCCACATCCTCTTCTTCAAGTGTATTTTTTTCTATGTCGAGTGAGAATAATGAGCTCTGAGAGATTTGATTTTTAGCGGTTATCTCAGCATTCGCAAGAAGTTGGGGACTATAGCGGAGGAATCCTGTGCGATAGGATAATGCCTCACGAGAAGAATTATAAATTGCAGCGTAGATAGTGGGGGGAGATGACTCAACTTGTTCAGCTCCATCAATCACTTTGTTGGGAATATCAAAAAAGCTTTCTTGATTGCTTGAAGTAACTTCAGGTGTTGATCGCAAAGACCTGATAATACCCATCATAGCTGCGGATATCGTAGCCAGGTAGGTCTCTGGCTCGCCGGTTAATTCTAAAAATCTAATTGCTGATTGAGCAGCTGATTGAGCCATTGATAAACTTATCTGGGATATTTCACGGTTATTTTCGACCTGCCAGATAATCTGGGCTTGTTCTTCTTCAGGCCGTATGGCGACGCTTTCCACTCGATAACCGGTCATTCCTGCAGCGACAAGAGCTGCTCCGATAAAACCGGGTTCAGCTTCTCCAATCAAGCCGATCATCTTTGTATTAGGGGAAAGAATTGTCGCCAGCTGTTTAAAAACAGATGAAAGTGCAGTCGTATGCCAGGCCCAGTCATATCTCTGTCGGCGGAGGACGCTTTTAAAGGTTCCCACAGCTTCCCGTCCCCACAACCATCCGGCCCATAATGCAGATAGCGTCCAAAACGCCTGGTTAGGTCTTGGGATCGCAGTACAGACTGAGTTTATTTTGATATCCTTTAAGGAATTTACCAAGGATAAGAATCTACCTTCGTATATGCAAATTCCACCTGTATCGGGCGGTAGATCGGGCCAGGTTGTTACAACAACTTCTGGGTTGGACGTTGAAATGTCGTCTGCAGCCCATAAATTAATCCCTTCTTCGAGGGCAAACCAGATATTATTCTCCCGAAAATGAGGCGGGATCGTTAATTGACGCCTCCTTTCCGGTTGATTGGAAGCTTTCCACATGGCATTTGCCTGGTCAAACGCATATAGCAATAAGGCTGATAGCTGATTTTGAGCATGTGGTGAAATATTCAAGCCTTCGATTTTATTAATGATCGTGATTAGGCCAAAAAGTGCTCTGGGTATATATACTGATAACGCCTGCTCCACATGAGTGCGGTCAGGATCTGAAGCAGAGACCACCCGTTCTAGCGCGCGGGCTCTATGAGGCCCGCTGCTCGAAAATCGACTGGAGAGCTCAATATCCTGAGCAGTGCAAGCGTGTTCTCCAGTATCTCCACAATTTGGACAGGAATAGCAACGGACGGAAGGTGACGGATTTCCATGCTCCCAAAGGAAGTATTCAGCAGATATGGTTTGCCCACACCGGGCACAGACAGTATCATATAAAGAACGAATATGCGGTTCGATTCTCTGATCACCGGCATAGGATGCTGCGAGTGCAGCAAGAGCACCTTTCAGCTCATCTGACGTGGGAGGGGCTGCCATTATTTCCAGAAGGAACCTGGTAATGGGATTATTTGCCGTGATCAGGAGCCGATATCCTGCACGAGCAGCATCCAAAGCTACCTTAGGTGATGCGCCAAACGGATCTAAAATCCAAGATCCGGAGGGAGAGTTTTTATTCAACCAGGTAGAGATAATTCCATCGGAGATTGGAGGAAGGTAGCGCGATAAGGGCTCAGGCTTTTTTGATAAAGTACCTTGAATGAATGGAATTGAACCAAACACACTTATGTCCATTAACAATAGTATATCGGTATCATTTAAAAACACAAGAGATTAAAATGGTATACTTTTAGATATGAAGCTGATCATTCAAATCCCCTGTCATAATGAAGCCCAAGTAATCACTAACACAATACAATCACTTCCAACAATTTTAGAGGGATTTGATGCTATTGAGACTTTGGTGATAGATGACGGGAGCGATGATGGGACAGCAAAATTGGCGCTCGAAGCTGGCGTGCATCATCTGGTACGCCTTCCATCGCACATGGGCCTAGCAGCTGCTTTCACGACCGGTCTCGATGCTTGCTTAAAAAATGGTGCTGACGTGATTGTTAATACCGACGCAGATAACCAATATCTTGCTGAAGATATAAGTATATTGGTAGAGCCAATCATTGCTGGCCGGGCGCAAATCGTTGTTGGAGATCGGGGTGTTGCTACATTGGAACACTTTTCTCCGGTGAAACGTGTGCTTCAAAGAATGGGAAGTTGGGTGGTGGCACAAATATCAGGGATGGATATACCTGATGCCACCAGTGGATTCAGGGCACTCAGCAGGGAAGCTGCACTACATACACTTGTGTTGAATGATTATTCCTATACGCTGGAAACTCTTATCCAGGCTGGCGCCCGAAAGATGCCGGTGGTATTTGTTAAAAATCCGAACAAATCCACAAACTCGTCCTTCAAGATTAATTCGTAGCGTCCCACACTACATGGCAAATTCCAGTGCGACGATCGTCAGATCATATGCAATGTACCGCCCCCTGAGGGTGTTTACGATATTCGGCGGTGTTTTTCTCACAGGTGGATTACTTCTTGCTGCCAGGTTTTTATATTATTACCTTATCGGACAGGGAAGTGGCCATATTCAATCCATTATCCTGGCGGCAGTGTTGTTGATTGTAGGATTCCAGGTGCTATTAATTGGGTTAGTGGCTGATCTGATTGGGTTTAACCGAAAAATATTGGAAGAATTGTTGTATAGAATACGTTTTTTAGAGGTGGATCTCAAAGTCGCGGGCGATAAAACTAACAGAACCGGCTGATAGGCGATGAAGTATAGGCTGTTAATCCTAATATTCATCGGCCTGGTAATAATTTTATTCTCGACAGGTTGTGCCCCATGGGTGGTAACTAATCAAGGCTTGACCGACCAATGGATGACACTCGAACCGGTGAATTCCATTGGTCAAACTTTCGTGGCAGAGTATTCAGGTTTACAAGCAATTAATCTCTTGCTGAAACCACAATCGACTGGCAATGGGACCCTGACGATGCATTTGAGATCTGGTCCGTCTTCGACCGTCGATCTAGCGGTAGTGACGATACCTATTGAAGAAATTGACTCACAAAATTCATACCGCTTTAACTTTCCCAAAATTCCACAATCCAATAATCAATACTATTATGCAATCCTTACCGTGGATGGGGATGATAAGGTAGAGGTCGGAAGTGGACCCGCCAATTCATATCAAAATGGTGCTGCTTACATAAACCAGGTACCCATCGAAGCTCAACTGACATTTAGCCTGGATTACGACCGTGGACAGGTAATCTTGGGGATAGCTCAACAATCATTACAATGGTTCCTCATCTTTGCTATAGGAGTAATCCTGTTCACAATCCCCGGCTGGGCTTTCATGAGTATTTTTTGGAGAGGTTGGAAGGATCTGTCCAGATTTGAGAAACTGCCTTTATCGATAGGAGTATCTCTAGCATTCTACACATTATTCGTGCTTGCTACTTATTCCTTGCACATACAGTTAGGAAGTAAGTATGTTTGGCTACCTATCATCATTGGGATGCTCGTTCTTCTATGGCGAAATTGGCCGATAATAAAGAGATCTCCATCGACAACTAATCTGCCACGAGAAAGTGCATTTCGTATAGTCAGTAATAATCCAAATTTACTGCCGGACGTATGCTTGACCATCATATTACTCCTGATTTTCTTCACGAGATTTTGGGCAGTGCGTGGACTTGAGCAGCCCATGTGGAACGATTCGTTACATCACACCGAGATTACGCAATTGATCCTGGATAACCAAGGTTTGTTTAGCACCTGGTTACCCTATGCTGCTTATAAGACATTCAGCATGCATTATGGATTTCCCCTCGGCGCGGCCTTGCTGGTATGGATCACTGGTATCGGCAGCGGGCAAGCAGTTCTGTATCTAGGTCAAGTTTTAAATGTTTTTGCTCCCCTGGCACTATTCCCGCTTGCGTTAAGATTAACCCATGGTAACCGAGTGAGTGGTGTGATTGCGGTGCTTGTGGCGGGCTTGCTTTCTCCGATGCCGGCTTATTATATTAATTGGGGTAGGTACGCTCAATTAGGTGGTCAAGTTATATTACCTGTGGCAATGTGGATGCTGTGGGGTGTTATCGACGATTCTCCGATGAATCTTGTGACGAATCGATGGCGGCAGCTACCATGGGCAAAAATAATTATCACCGGCGGAGTAATATCTGGGATGATTTTATTTGAGTACCGCATGATTTTTATAATTATTACTTTTGTCATTGCTTTGGCTGTTGGCCAGTTATTCGTTAATAGGAAGAAAAATATCCGTAAATGGCTGGTAGAGCTAGGGTCTCTCGGATTAGTAGGACTTGTTACCATTCTTCTATTCCTCCCGTGGGGGCTGAGGTTGCAACATGGCAACCTGATTAACCTCGCTGATTTCAATAACACGGCGAGCACAATAATTAACCTGGTAACCAAGGACTATCAAACCTGGTTAAACATTCGGTTTTATATTCCACTCGGATTGGAGATACTTGGTTTCCTTGGATTGATATGGGCGATCATTAAAAGAGACTGGCCTGCAGCTTCAATCGGATTGTGGGTGGTAAGTATGTCAGCACTATATTCATTAACGATTCTGCACATACCATGGGTCCAATATGTGCAATCCTTTGCAGTGCTCATTTCACTTTATATTCCAGTAGCTCTTTTTATTGGCTATCTATTCGGTGATGTATCTGCGAGGCTATCAACTCGGAAGCCTTGTAAAACCCTTATCTACGCCGGAATAATCCTATTTGGTATCATCGGCGCCTGGAACCAAAGAGATATAGCTAATCCGACTATAAATGGGTTTGTTACCCGGCCAGATAGTCTAGCGATGAGTTGGATAAGTGAGCAAACATCTACAAGTGCACGCTTTCTAATTGAAGGGATGCATGAGAATTGGGTTACTAATGTAATTGGTACGGATGGCGGTTGGTGGATACCTCTGCTCGCCAACCGCGAGAACACTATCCCGCCACAATATGCATTAGCCAATGAAGCACCAATTGACCCGGGTTATTCACTGGGTGTTGTCAAGCTTGAAGCTCAGCTAGAAAAAACGAGTATTGCATCACAAGATGCTATCAAGTTAATCTGTGATTATGGTATCACTCATGTTTATATTGGACAAAAACAAGGTGCTGTTGGAAATCAAAATGGACCGTTGTTTAGTCCAAATGAATTAGAATCGAGTGCAGAATTTATGCTGATATATCATCAAGATCGAGTATATATATTTTCTGTTGAAAATGCCTGCAACCAGTGAGAAAGCACTGCGGGTGTGCTATTTTGGCACATACCGCGAAAATTATAGCCGCAACCAGATGATGATTGCTGGGTTACGGTTGAACGGTGTTATAGTCATCGAATGCCACCAAACCCTATGGCACGGAATTGAAGACCGAGTTCGTGTAGTCAGCAGAGAATGGTCTAAGCCATCATTTTGGTGGCGATTGATCAGTGTATATTGGCGTTTATTTAAGTCTTATCTGAGTATTGGTGATTATGACGTCCTTGTGGTTGGTTACCCTGGCCAGCTTGATATATTCCTCGCCAGGATCCTGACCTTGATTAAACACAGACCATTGGTATGGGATGTGTTTATGTCGATTTACTTGATCTCAATCGAGAGAGGATTGGATAAGAAAAATCGATTTTCCACGAAACTAGTGCGATTGATTGAGCGAATAGCGTTAAAGATGCCCGATTTATTCATCCTGGATACCAGTGAGTATGTGCGTTGGTTTACACAGAATTACAATGTGCAACCTGAACGATTTAGATTGGTGCCAACAGGCGCAGATGACCGCATATTTTTCCCACAGCAACAAGATAATATTCTGGATGGAAAATTCCGAATTTTATATTCGGGAACCTTCATCCCCAATCATGGCGTGATGTATATCGTTGAGGCTGCGAAGATTTTATCGAGTGAATCTGCGATTACGTTTACATTAATTGGAAATGGCCCAGATCTTGAAAAAGCGCAGCAGTATGTTTCCCAAAACCAGCTCACGAATGTTGAATTCATCCAATGGATGGAGAAGGAACAATTAACGGTACATATGAACCGGGCAGATTTGTGCCTGGGCGCATTCGGTACAACCCCTCAATCTCTGATGACGGTGCAAAACAAGATTTATGAAGCCATTGCTGTTGGAAAGCCATTGATCAGCGGGGAATCTCCAGCGATAAAACAGGTTTTCACACATCGAGAAAATATCTATTTATGTGAACGAGCAAATGGGAATGCACTGGCTGAAGCAATAATCACCCTATGGAAGGACCACAGTTTAAGAGAGAAAATTTCTCAAAATGGATATATATTATTTAAGGAAAAGTATGATTTATTGAGTAATGGGAAGAGATTCAGTTCGTACCTTACCGAGATAGTCCGATGAAAATCCTTTTTTTATTGACCCAAGATTTGGAAAGCCCGGCGGGTGTCGGTCGTTACCTTCCTTGGGCTCAAGAGCTGGCTCGGTTAGGCTATGAAGTAAGAATTGCCGCACTCCATTCGAATTTTGCAGCGCTGAATCGAACTCACTATACTACCGAAGGAGTTGAGGTTGATTATGTAGCTCAGATGCATGTGTTGAAGCAAAACAACCTCAAGACATATTTCCCGGCATGGAAATTATTAAGTATTGCAGTAAAAGCGACACGAGAGCTTGTAAAAGCGGCTTGGAGAAGTAACGCAGACATAATCCAGATTGGGAAACCTCACCCGATGAATGGTATGGCAGGGCTTATCTCACGAAAAATAAAAAGGAAAACTGTGTTCCTGGACTGCGATGATTTTGAGATGGCTAATATCCATTTTGGAGCCAACTGGCAAAAGGTTGGAGTTCATTACTTCGAAAAGATGCTACCCAGGAATGTAGATTATATTTCAGTCCATACCAGTTACTTACGTGAACAAGTAATGCAACTAGGCGTAAAAAGTGAGCGGATTATTTATTTGCCTCATGGGGTAGATATGCATCGATTTATTATGCCCAGCCAAAGTGAGCTTGATAATGTACGGACTGAGCTTGACCTGGCAGGTAAAAAGGTGATTGTATTCATCGGAAGTCTTAGCTTGCCTAGCCACCCGGTGGAAATCCTCCTGGATGCATTCCAACAAGTACATACTGCGATACCCCAAACTTCTTTGCTTATTGTGGGAGGCGGTGAGGAGTATGAACGACTTGTTGCAAGAGCTCATTGGTTAGGCCTTAAAGAATCGGTGATTTTTAGGGGTCGTGTGCCAGGAGCTGATGTCCCGTTGTTTTATGGTCTTGCTGATGTTTCTGCGGAACCGGTGGTGGATAATCCAGTTGGAAGGAGCAGTTTACCTCTGAAAATGTTTGAATCCTGGGCAGCTGGTGTTCCATTTGTCACCCAAGACGTCGGTGACCGCTTGCTACTCTTAGGAGAACCCCCTGCGGGTTTAGCTGCTGAAGCTGGGGATGCTAGTTCATTAGCGGAAGCAATTCTAAAAATATTGGCTGATCCCGAATTATCCCAGCAATTACGCCAGCGCGGGTTCGAGCAAGCAAAAAAGTATTCTTGGGAAAATCTTGCCAGGCAAATGGATGCAGTATATCGAAAAGCAATCCTGGAAAAGTATGGCCATTCCATTTGAGTTAAATCGGTCCCGGATCTTCCGGAATATTGCCACTCTATTCTCTGGGTCGGTGGTGGCCCAGGGAATGACTGCATTAACGCTGCTGCTTACTGCCCGCCAACTTCAGGTGGATAGCTACGGTCAATACGCTGCATGCATCACATTGACGAGTTTCTTATCGATCGTATTCACCTTAGGTCTGGATGTTTGGTTGTTAAGGGAAGGGGGTAAATCACCTCACCTGGTTGGAGAAATCACAGGGAGCGTGCTGGGGGTTAAGGGACTAATTGGCCTGGTTTGGGTAATTCTCTTGTTAATACTGGCACCGTTATTTAATCAGCAATCCTTTCCGACATCCCTGTTACGTTGGAGCGTCATTTTAATTTGGTCAGACACTCTATTCGCTACCTGTTTAACCGGTTTTAAATCAGCGTTGCACAACAGAGCGCCATCAGTACTGGAAGCGACAGCAGACACAGCCTGGTTTGGTCTTACGCTTTTATTGATGGGGTACGGTTTGATCCAACCGGAAGCATACCTGAAGATCCGCGTATTAGTCTCATTGATTGCCTTATCTTTCTCATTGTTGTACCTGCTGCGTCGATTTCACCTGCATTTTGAGGTGAAAATCGCGAGACAAGCTTTGGCCGGTTTTTTTCACTTTGCTGCCTCGGATTTTCTCGCCATGATCACCATGCGGGCAGATGTGGTGATTATTAGTGTGACAATTGGGAAAACTGCAACAGGATTGTATTCACCTTCCGTCGGATTGATAAACATGGCATTTCTAGCTCCAATGGCAATTTATTGGGTAATGTTACCCGTTCTAAGCAATTTATATAAACATCATCCTGCTCAAGCAGATAAAACCGCAATACGAACCATATTATTATCCTTAGCAGTTGGAATAGGATTAACTATACTATTCTTTGTAGGCGCACCACTGATTACTAAACTTCTAGGACCATCCTATAAAGATTCAGTTGAAGTCCTGAAAATACTAAGTTGGGTGCTTTTATTCAAATGCGGGTCATTTGCCTTGGCAACAATTATCGTTTCTAAAAATTTGCAAGCTAAACGCACACTCATCCAGGTGTTTGCAGCGACGTTTAATATTCTGCTTAATTTCCTCATCGTTTACAGGTTTGGGATTAATGGAGTTGCATTGGTGTATGTGGTGACTGAGATCATCCTATTCATGGGTTATTCGTGGTATGTTTGGCGGACGAAATGAATGAAAAGATATTGATCATCAACGTTCATTCATCCAGGAATTTAGGTGATGCGGCATTGCTCAATGTCGCATTGCAACAGCTATACGATAGTTTTTCGGCCAGCAAAATTACGATATGTATGGATGACCCGGAAAGTCATCATGGAAATGAAAAGGTAATTGATTCAATTGTCGCCTGAACTCATCCAAAAAATAAGGATGGCACTGTCAGCTGGAACTACTGGCACTTGATTGAATTATTACCCACATCTATAATCCCGTTAGTAAGCCAACAATGGTTAGGAAGTACGATATTTGCTTTCACACCTAAAAATTTGAGGCCGATCGTTGATGCGTACATTTCTGCTGATATCGTGGTCAGTGGTCCCGGTGGTTTTTTATACAGTTCTGGGAGAGGCATCAGTCTACTGGTGACGGTGTATTCAATTTTCATGGCTGTATTTGCAAGAAAACCAGTCTATATATTTCCCCAATCCATCGGCCCTTTGAAACAACCCTGCCAAAAGCCGATAATCCATTGGTTGCTAAACCGCGTCAGGATCGTTATGGTTCGCGAACCGCTTTCCTACAAGCTAGTTCTAACCCTCGGTGTTGATCAATCTAAAATCCATCTACTCCCAGACATGGCATTTGCAATTCCTAAGGCGGATAAAACCGTTGGTGCAGAATGGCTGGAGGAAAAAGGAATAGCCCTTCAGAATAAAGAACCTCTCCTGGGGATAACAATCATTAATTGGGGAAAACAGCACAAAGGATTTGAGCTTCAAGGCGAGTATGAAACTGCTTGCGCTGCTGCTGTAGAATGGTTTGTTAAATCTACAGGAGGAAAGGTTATTTTATTCCCTCAAGTTTTTGGTCCATACCTTAGTCAGGATGATAGGATCCCTGCCAGGCGGGTGGCAAATCAATTTCCTGAGCTAGAGAAGTCCATCATCGTGGTCGAACAGCCGTTAGCACTTGAATTACTTAAATCTATTTACGGTTGGATGGACATATTTATCGGAACGCGGATGCACTCAAATATATTCTCTCTTTGCGAAGGTGTACCGGTAATTATGATTGGTTATTTACCAAAAACAAGAGGGTTGGCTGAGATGCTCGGAATTGAGGAATGGTACCTGGATATCAACCAGGTCAGCGGGAATGCATTAAGCGAGAGGTTACAACAACTGTGGACCAGGAAAAATTTTTGGACAGAAGATCGAAATATGGCGATACAAAAAACAATTCTGGATGCATCAAAAGCGGGGGGAATCGTTAAAGAAGACTACAAACGATGGATTCAAGAGAATAGATAATGAGTGACCGGATCCGGGTACTGCTAATTATTTTTAGTTTTGATATCGAGGCTGTCGGGGGAGGAATTAGCAGATTTGCAGTGAGTCTGAGCCGAGCTTTGGATCCGAACGTATTTCAAGTAAATCTTTGTGGATTATGGAATCACGGGACTCAGGTTGAAGCTAATCGAATCAATGAGCTGAACCAGGCAGGTATTCATGCCTTTACATGCGCACCCTGGGAAAGTCAACGTCCATATCGTTCATTTGTGACGTCTTATCGCGTACTCCGGCAAATGCTCAAAAACAATCCAATAGATATTATTCACAGTCATTCGTTATTCGGGGATATTGCAGCATTACTGCTAAATTTTGAAAGAAAAGCGCCTATTATTATCAGGACTCTTCACAACGAGCTAAGAACCGAGTGGAGTCGAAGACCATTGAGGCGGATATTGCTTACTAATTTTTTATATCCACTGGTTTTTGATGCTGAAATTGGGGTGAGTCAATTTATAACTCAAAATTTAAATCAGCGCTGGCTTGCCAGGAAAATGGGGAGACAAGCGATAACTATTCATAATGCCCTGGATATCAATCGGTTTAGAAATTTAACTTCTGATCCAAATAAAATCAGACAAGAATTTGGAATTCCCGAGAATGCATTCTTGATTGGCTCTGTTGGTCGTTTAACCAGGCAAAAAGGCTACGATATGCTGATTGAAGCGGCTTCGATGGCGTTAAATAAAATATCAGAGTTCTACTTAATCATCATTGGCGAGGGTGAAGACGAAGACAAGCTTAAACAACGGGTAGAAGAGCTGGGGATCGGAAATCGAGTAATATTTACCGGTTCACGCCCTGATGTTGATACATTATTACAAGTTATGGATTTATTTGTATGTTCATCCAGGTGGGAAGGATTATCTACAGTATTGATGGAAGCGATGGCTGCAGGTGTTCCAATATTGGCTACTGATATTCCCGGAAATCGCGAATTATTACAGCCAGGAATATCCGGATGGTTTGTGCCCGCAGAAAATTCTAAGGAATTGGCTGGTGGTATTATAAAAGCATACCAAAACCCGGGACAATCAAAAGAACACTCGAAAAATGCTCGAATATCGGTTAATTCTTTCGGAATTGATGAAATAGCTAAAACTCACATGCATTTATATCAACTGCTCCAGGAGAATAAATATAAAAGTAACTGGATAAATCATAAAATTGTAGATGTGGCTGTTAATCGAGAAATTCGCAACAATCATTCATCTTGATGAGGCATCATGTTTGAGTTTATTAAAAAGCCGTGGAGAATAAATTCGAGCCGAAAATACCTGGCAGAATTTGCGCGACGCGCGGCGGCATCGATCCCAAAAGGTTCATGTGTTCTTGATGCCGGTGCAGGAGATGCCCCTTACAGATCAACATTCGCTCAGGCTCATTATGACTCAACGGACCTATGTGAGATTGATAAGAACTATGGACGGCTCAGCTATATCTGTGATTTAAAAAATCTGCCGATTCGTGCTGATTATTACGATTTGGTATTTTGTTCACAGACTTTGGAGCATGTTCCTGATCCACATGGGGTATTAACTGAGTTTGAGCGGGTATTAAAACCTGGCGGTCACTTATGGCTCACAGCCCCGTTTTATTACGAAGAACATGAAGTTCCGTATGATTTCTATCGCTATACACAATTTGGATTAAGCCATCTCGTTCAAAATGCTGGACTTCAACTAGAATCTATCGAATGGCTTGAAGGATATTTTGGGACATTAGCCTACCAATTACAAGAAGCTGCCAAGGCAATACCCCTGTCTTTGAAAGAGTATGGTTGTGGATTTTGGGGCTGGTTATTTATCTTACCGTTTGCATGTTTCAAACTGATTTTTGCTATGCTATCCCTTTTGTTTACGTGGTTGGATTTGCGGATTAAATTTGTTAGCAGTGGGCATAGTAAAAATTATGCATTGATTGCAGTAAAGCTGGCAGGAAAAGAATCTTAAATGATATGATTTCGGATACTCCCAATCGCACCAAAAGTAGTAATAATATTAATAAATTAAAAGTTAGGCTTGAGAAATTCCAGGCCTAACCTATTTTCGTGTGACTTGTTAATTATTAAGGATTTGGATAACTTGTAGGTGCTGGATATACTCCTGGAACTTGGGTAGGATTGGGTGTTGGAACTGTGATACTAACAGTGAGTACACCAACATCGGTAATCTTATCTGCTGGAAAATTCCAAACTCTTGCTTTTCCATCTGGCTGCGGTATTACTTCGTATATTCCAGTAATTTCAACATCACCGACAACAATGACATATTCTCCGGCTTTTACATTTTGAATATTAAAATATCCATATTGATCAGTAAAAGTTCCAGGACTGCGGGCGACGTCCAAAATAAAAGCGCCACCACGTCCTTCGGCACCTCGGGCGACATCTGCAAGGCGAACAATGGTGTTAACCATTGGGTAACCATCCTGATGCATCACCTGACCTACGATCGAAGCCATTCCAGAATCAGGTGCAGCGGGTGGAGTCGGGGTCACTAGTACGTTTGGGTTAACGGTTGGAGACGTTTTTGGGGTACAAGCGGTTAGAAATGCGAGGAACAACATTAAAATGGTGAAAACTATTCGTTTCATTCTCCTGCTCCATTCAAGAATCAAGTAAACCGAATGGTAACCGATTCCTTCAAGAATTGCAATCTTAATAAATCACCCATAAGGGTTATTGTTCAATACGATGGATCTCCATATAATGTTATCAAGTGATTGGAAGTAATTAATCCAATAAATTTATTATAGGAGGCTCAAGTAATGAAGAAACAGTTTATAACCTTGCTCGCAGTAGTAGCCATTTTGTTATCTGTATTTGTTGGAAGTGCAAGTGCGCAGGCCTATAACGCGAACTTCACTACATCTATCACCTACGTCAATGTAGGTGCAGTTGCTACAACAACATTAAATCTATTATTCTATGCAAGCCCGGATGATGTTGCACCAACCACTCACCCTCTGGCTAACCTTGAACCCAATGCTGCTGGTTCACTGTTCGTTGGCTCCCTGGGTGAGGATATCGTCCCCACCGGCTTCAAGGGCGATGCCATCATGCAGTCGGATCAACCCATGTTAGTAACCCTGGTTCAGATCCCGATGAATGCTGGCGCAGTCAAGAACCGCGCTCTGTCCAATGGTTTCACCGCTGGTGCACCTCAGACGTTGATCGCCACTGTGTTGAAGAATACATTCAACGCAAACTCGATCTTCTCTGTGCAGAATGCTGACAGCGACCTGAACACCGTCGAAATCTCATTCTACAACACATCTGCTGAATTGGTCTATACCATGACGCAAGATATCGCTGCTGGTGCTGCGTTCTATGTTGATGCAGGACAGCTAGCTGGCATCGGAGATCCATTCAATGGATCTGCGGTCGTTACAGCGATGAGAGCCGACGAGAGCGCAGGCTCGATTGTTTCCAGCGTGATGGAGCTCGATATCACCTCCATCGGTCTGAAAGCATTTGAAGGCGTTGCAACGGGTGGATTGAAATTCTACATGCCGTCTGCGTTATGCAAAGCATTCGGTGGTGGACAGAACACATCCTATGCTGTTCAGAATACCAGCCTGACCGATGATACCGCTGTCAAAGTGACCTATACCGATAACAACGGTGACGTCTTCACTGAGACCAAGGTCATTGGCCCCGGTGCGAAGGCAAGTTTCATTGGATGCGATGTCATGGCTGCCGGAACCTATGGCGCAGCAATCGTTGAGTCCACTGATCAACCCGTGATTGCAGTCGGTAAAGCATATGGTGCTGGCCTTTCAACCGCATTCAATGGTGTGGACGTCGGTTATCAGAAGATCGGTCTTCCTTACGTACGTTGGGCAACTGATGCCAACTGGTTAGCTGGCACTGGGCAGCGCACCAATATCACCATCCAGAACGTTGGTGCAGACCTGGTCGAAGGCGATGTAATCACCATAGATTATGTTGGTCCTGATGGCACAGTCGAAGGCACACACACCTACACCGTTGGAACTGCTGGTTTACCGAATGGCGCGAAGATTAACTCAGCCGCAAACCTGACCACCCCTCCACTTTCCGAGTTCGGTTACTACGGATCGATATTCGGTGGCGCAGCGATCATTACTGGACCTGATGGCTCCAACCTGACAGCAGTTGCTCGTGTTTCGACCCTAACTGCTCCTGGAACCTTCGTCTCAGAAGACTACAACAGCCAACCCATTCCGTAATAAATACTAGTAACTAGTTTTACCACAAGGGAGACCGAATTGGTCTCCCTTGTTTTATTGTCTGCACAAGCATTAAAATTTTCTCTATAAAATTACACACTTGGCGAGAATAAACATTTGTACCTAGTCGACATATCTAGCCAGTATACCAATCAAACAATCACGAAGGTACATGCCTTAAACAAGAGGCAGTTGAAATTATTTGAGTTTGTCAAATATGATTTATGCACTCGAATCTAAAATGGCTATCTTCAAATTATGTAGAAATATTTTGGGAAGAAGTGAGTGATTACACATAAAAAGTGATAATAAATAAGATGATAATATTGACTTGGAAGGTGGATCCATAATAAAGTCATTGCACAGGGTCGCTTATATCTCTTTGACCGTGCATTAATTCCTAATCGCTCCAGGTGAACTGGGTAAGTATTTACTTGATAATGATGGGAATGGAAAGAGTGATGATTGCCTGGTACGTCAGATTCTGATCACTATATGTTGTACCGAAGATCCCTCCGATGAAGAACAAGTTCGTCCCGATAGAGGTCATACCAAAATCCGCGCCTAATGGATACGGTGAGGTTTCCAAGGACTGCCAGACATTGGTCTGAGGAAAATAGATCAATCCAACCCGGTTGGAATTTTCTTCTTCGCCACCAAAAACGTAGATCGTATCAGCAATGTTAGCAGCTTCGATCCCTGAGCGACTTTCTGGAATAGGGTAACCGACAGTCCAGGGATTATTGTTGTTATTATCACGAGCAGGTGAGTATATTTCATTTGCATCTACGGGTTGATTCTCATTAATTCCGCCAATGACATAAATCTTTCCACCGGCTTCGGCGACACCACAAAATCCCCTGGCAGTTGGCATCGGGGTTTGTTCGTGCCAGGCATCAAGGGTAGGATCGTAGGTGTAAACATTATTTATGTACTTGGTACCATTCCAGCCGCCAAAAACATACAAATCGCCGTCATATGCGACCATCCCATAGGCACTCAGTAGAAGAGGTAACGATGCCCCTGTATGCCATTGCTCACTATTTGTATCAAATATTTCCAATATATCCGATGGGGATTGATTGTCATTGGAAAGGCGACCGCCTGGGACGTAGATTTCTCCATTGATCACTGCTGCCTGGGCATTAAAGACTGGATGTGGTTTCGGTGGAAGGGATGTCCAGGTGTCAGCAAGTGGGTTATACCGATCTATGCCAGCAAACACACCCTGAGAGTTAATCCCACCAACTGCGTAGATCTGATCCTCGTAAGCTACAACAGCAGGATCGCTCCTGGCACTGGGTAGAACCGAGCGTATATTCCAGTGTGGGATCGGGGTTGGCGTATTGCGAGCAGGCAGTGGGGTTGGTGTTTGCGGATTGAATAATGCCAGGCTTGGGCTCAATCTTAACCCTAGAAAAATCAACCCTAACAAACCAGCTATTAAAATGTAAGGAGCCAGGCGTGAGGTGTTTCTTGCTGCTGGACGGGAAGTATCTTCCGTAATTGGTAATGGACTTGAAAGCAGACTACCTGCACCGCTAGGGGGTTCAATCTCATCAGAATCCTCAGGTAAATCCTGACTAGGTGCATGCACAACAAGACCGGTTCGGACTGCGTACATGGCTGCTTCGGTGCGAGACGTAACTCCGATTTTAGAAAAAATATTCCGTAAGTGGACTTTGACTGTATTTGAGCTAATGAACAGTTTTTGAGCGATCTCTTTATTACTCGCTCCAGTGGCAACGAGTTTTAGAATTCCCAGCTCACGTTCACTCAATTCATTTGATTCCGGATTTGCCATACGATCAAAATTATAACACTATGGTTATCCATTCCTTGACATCTGTTATTGCGCTGGCTATAATCAGCAACGCATTAGCGGGCGTAGCACAATGGTAGTGCGGATGCTTCCCAAGCACCAAACGGGAGTTCGATTCTCCTCGCCCGCTCTATTTATTTAATCTGGTAAACATTTTTTGAGTAAATATTTGCAACTTGACGCCCGAGCCTGGGAGTTTATGCAAGAGAAATAACTGTTTCTAATGTAACTGCCAAAAATCTTTTGGGTAATTGCTGTTGTACAATTGGAATAAAATGGGTAACAGGAATATTGTTGCTCGAAATAGAAAAGCAATCGTTCGGCTAAAATAATTGATAATTATTATTTATTCTGAATACTATATTGCAAACCAAAATATTAAATTAATTATCTTCTATAATATTCTGTGTTATGATTAACTGTCAATAAAGATAAGCTTAGGATTTCATAAGTTACTCACACACAGAGCCAAGCGTCTTTACTGGTTTACTTACGAGATATGTGCCTTCCCAATATCTACTCATACCTGATAACTTGAATGTAAGGTTCCAAGAACTATATCGCTATCATCGAGAGAATACGATAATTCAAAACCCTTATAAATTCGTGGTAACGGATAGGAAGGAGGTGTACGCCAATTGAAGCCAAGGGGATTTAATGGGCTTGCAAAGAAGAGTATATGCTGCGTAAGTTACTTTGTTAACAATAATCCTTGGTAAAAATATGGAGGTAATACCACATGTCAAAAAAGTATATTCAAATAACTTTCTCGATCCTTTTACTAGCTGGGATGGCATTGGGTTTTGCGATTAAGGATGGTGCATTAGCTCAAGATAATCCCACTACGAAACTAGAAGCTGGTTTACTCACTCAACTGAAAGCAGGACCTGCTGATTTCATCGTCACGATGAAAGAACAGGCTGATGTCAGTGGTGCCAACCAGCTACTAACAAAGGTCGAAAAAGGTCAATATGTGTTCGATACGCTGGTTGCCACAGCTGGACGAACCCAGACTGATCTTCGGGCTTACCTGGATCAGCAAGGTGTCGATTACCAGTCATTTTATGTGATCAATGCGATCTGGGTTAAAAATGGAACCTTAGATCTGGCACAGACACTTGGGAATCGTTCAGATATAGCCAGCATCTCAAGCAACCACACATATCAATTGGACCCCCCGATCAATCCCCAGGCAAGTACTTCAGAACCTCAAGCGGTTGAACCCAATATTAGCTTTATAAACGCAGATGATGTATGGGCGATGGGAATTACCGGGCAGGGCACAATCATGGCTGGAAATGACACTGGTCTCGATGCGACCCATCCAGCAATCGCTCCGCATTATCGTGGATGCTTGAACCCACCATCATGCACATTATGGGATCACAATTACAACTGGTATGATGCCTGGGCTCCGACCAATGTCGTACCTTGGGATGATTATGGTCATGGCACTCACACGACCGGTACTATGGTTGGTGATGATGGAGCAGGTAATCAGATTGGTGTTGCACCTGGTGCCCAAACCATCCATTGCAAGAATATGTTGGGCGGCGGTGGAGATGACGCGCACTTTATCATCTGCTTTGAGTGGGATCTCGCACCGTGGGATCTTAGCGGTGCAAATCCGCTACCTTCCATGGCTCCAGATGCAGTTAACAACTCTTGGGGTTATGGTGGCGGTGGAGTCGAAGCTTTCCGCACGGTGATCGACAACCTACAAGCAGCTGGTATCCTGGTTGAAGTATCCGCCGGTAATGAAGGTGCTGGATGCCAAAGTCTACGCAGCCCTGGAGATTACCAGGAAGTGTTAACCACAGGCTCTGTTGACCACTCAGGACAAGTATTTCCTGGTGTGATAACAGGTTTCTCTTCCCGTGGACCTTCTAGCCTGGATGGGAACTATTTCCCTGATATCATGGCTCCTGGTAATAGTATCCGGTCAGCTTTACCACAAAACCAATATGATTACTGGTCAGGTACAAGTATGGCAGGACCGCATGCGACAGCCTTGATTGGTTTGATTTGGTCGGCCAATCCTGCCCTCCGTGGACAGGTAAGCCAGACGATCGATATCATCAAGGAGACAGCAGCACCACTGACGGGGCAAAACGGTTCTAACTGCGGTGGTGATTATACCGTTGGACCCAATAACGATTGGGGTTACGGAACGATCGACGCAGCTGCTGCCGTTCAATTGGCACTCGCCATGGGCGGTTCAGGCCAGTTAGACGGTACGGTCACTGATGCAATCACCGGCAGCCCGATCGAAGGTGCAAATGTTCATGCTGTGCACGACGAAGGGTTCGCTTGGGACGCGGAGACTGATGCAACCGGTTACTACACTATGACCGTGGCTGCAGGAACATTCGAAGCTACTGCGTCACACCCTATGTATGAAGCTGCGACTGTATCCGGGATTGATATCATCACCGACACAGTCACAACTGTGGATTTTGAGCTCACGCCTCGTGGTACCCTTGTCGGTAATGTAACAGATTTCGATAATGGTTTCCCGCTAGTCGGTGCGACAATAACATCAAGTGACGGGCAGAGCACAGCCACTGATGGAACAGGTTTCTATCAGATGTACCTGGACGAAGGGACATTTGTTATCACAGCCACGATGGAAGACTATGCGGCTGAGTCAGCAGATGTCGTTATCGTTTCCGGTCAGGAGACCCAGCAAGACTTCGCTCTAGAATCAGCAGTGGCATTTATTCCCTCTCCAGTCGAAGTGACAGTGGAGTGGCAAGATACTGCTACCCTGGACGCACAACTGCTCAATCGACAGGGAACCGATTATGCATTCGAGTTCCGCGAGAAAGCTGTCGGTTTCAATCCAATACCGCTTGGTAATACCGTTAGCAGTCCTATCGGGTCGCCTGCTGTCCCTGAAGGCGCAAGCAATAGTAATCCGATCCAACGCTATACCTCGCGCATTAATCAAGCTGAAATTTTAGTGCTCACCTCGACTGATGTAAGTCAATCAATTGAGAGAGTGCTGAATGAAGAAGGCTTGCTATACGACATCGTTTATGTTCCTCCAGTTACCGGGATCGACTTTAGCCCATACTCGGTCGTTATCATGGGCATGGACGGCGGAACGTTCTCCGCGCCTGATATTCAGGCGCTGCGAACTGGTGTGATTGATGCCGGTAAGCGTTTGATTTTTGCTGGAGGTACTTGCTGGGTGGACTTTGTTGTAGGTGTGAATGATTATCTGCTACTTAATGACACCGGTAACTATTGCTGGACGATTTCAAGCACACCAAACTGGACATTGACCGATCCATCTCACGGTTTAGCAGAAGGACTTCCGGACAGTCTCAACTTTGTGAATTCCTCTGCCGCTTACTACCAAATCCGTGAAATTGACCCAGCTGCAGAAGTTGTTGGGGTAAATGGTGATGGCGTACCAATGTACTTCTATAAGGGTGACTATGGAGAAGGCGATTTCATTTGGATGATTGACTCTGCCTATTCTTACTACTGGGCGGATCCTAATGATTACGCATTCTTCAGACAGACACTTCTGAATGCAATCAATTACAGTGCAGCTGCGGACGTACCATGGTTTAGTGAAGTTCCTGTCTCCGGCACTGTACCGGCTGAAGGTAGTGTCGATGTATCCATGTTCTTCACTGCGACTGTAGCAGCTGGCGTCAATCAGCCAGGTGAATACCTTGCTACTTTGACAGTCAAGGGTACACCCGATCTAGAAGTCCCTGTGTCCATGAATGTGCTCCCATCTGCAACGATGGGTCAGGTGAAAGGCACTGTGACCGACCTTTGCACCGGGGATGCCCTCGAAGAAGTGCTCGTTGATATCCCCACGGGTGTTCCAATCACCCAGACAATGACGAGCGAAACTGGACAATATAATATCTGGTTGGAGCAGGGTGAATACAACTTCAGCTTCTCCTTGCCTGGATACATAACTGGTGATTTCCTGTTGGATGTATTACCTGGTGAGTCTTTGGTTCAGGATGTCCAATTGGTGCCAGACCGGGCGTGCATCACCGAAGAGCCGAAAGTAATCGAAGCTTATGTTCTAACCGGCACACAAGAGTATGTAACCGGCGGTTTAACCATCGGTAACATTGGTGCCCAAGATTTGAATTGGGAAATCCGCGAGAAAGACGGTGGATACTCACCTGGTTCAGTCAAGGCTGCTCCGGCTGCGATCCCGCTCCCCGCTGTAGCGAATCCAGGGACGACATCAGTCCTCAGTCTGCCATCAACTTCTGGCATTCCGTTGGTCGACCTGAATAGCCCGAATGCATGGGCTGCTGCGGCACCGTATCCAGTTGGAATCGTGCGCTATGCTCAGGCTCAGTGCCCGGGAGACTTCAATTCCTTCTACATCATCGCAGGCGTGTCCAACGGTTCTCTCATGTACGACACCCGACGATTTGATGCTGACCTAAATGCCTGGACAAATCTGGCTCCGATTTCCGCATCAACCCAAGAAAATCCCTCCGCTGTTTGCTTTGAAGGTAAGATTTATGCAACCAGCGGTGGATATGGCGCGATCCAATTCTTCATCTATGATATCGCCACCAATAGCTGGAGCACTGGTGCGAACTTACCTCGCTCTGCTGAAGGCGCTGCCATGGCAGGGTTTAACGGGAAGATCTATCTGATCGGTGGTGATGACGATTACTATCCAGGAAGCGGTGTATCAGACCAGGTCAATATCTATGATATTGCCACGAATACATGGACGGGTACTGGCGCACCCATGCCGGTAGGAATCGGTAATATGGGCTTTGTTCAGCTTGGACAATATGTCTACGTAGTTGGTGGCTGGTGGTCCCTTCTGTCCCCAGGTACAAACTCAGACCTTACCCTACGGTACGATATCGAAAGTAACATTTGGGAAGAAGGTCCAACCTTCGGGCCAGCAAAAGCTGACTTCCCCGTTGCCGCAACCAGCCAATATCTATATGCTATTGGTGGTGACCAGTCTGGCAATGGTTACTGGGATTCAACTAACACTGTACACCGATATGACTTCAACGCTTGGCCAGCCGGTGCATGGGAAGATATTAGTGACCCATTACCAGTTGCTATCCAGGCCATGAATGCAGGCTTTACCACCGATTCAATAGCTGGTGGAGAGGTCTGGAACGTGGGCGGTATGGAAGGACCTTCCTTCACATGGCACGCTGAGAATTTATATCGCGTTTCAGAACCCCCATGGTCCCCACTTCCAACTGATGTACCTTGGGTCTGGGAAACTCCTATCTCAGGGACATTGGCTCCAGAAGGCACTCAGGAAGTCGATGTGTTCCTGACAGCAATCAGCGACACGGTACCTCTACCCCTGGGTACGTATACTGCTACGCTGCGCATAGTCAATAATGACTCTGTAGCAGGACCACAAAACGTGACTGTGATCATGCATATCGTCGAAGAGTTCCTCGCACCAAGCGCGGAGTTCAGTGCTACTACACCGGTTAATGTTGGTGATCCGACTGTATTCACGAACCTCAGCGCGGGAGGTGTTCCGCCTGCGGATTCGTTCGAATGGGACTTTGGCGACGGCATTACGATGACAGTGGGTACACTGGATCCAGTGACGCATGTATATGCAACATTTGGAACCTTTACAGTGACCTTAACAGCCTGTAACAGTGAAGGTTTATGCGATACTGTTACCCATGATGTTGTGGTTCTCCCGAAGGTCATCTTGCTGCCTCTGATCAACAAAAACTAACTTTAACTCGAAACCTTGGATCCTCAAGGTAGTTGAGAGAAGCAACATAACGTTAAGCCTGCGGGTGGAAACACCCGCAGGCTTTTGTATTTCCACCTGATATTAATGCTATACTTAAGCCTGCTAAGCCAATATTGATATCGTATTGACCAATGTCGAAAAATAAAACCAACTCGGAAGACAGTAGACCGATTGATTACAGCAAAGAAGTTGAAGCGGCCAAACAACAGGAGAAAATCAACGCTGAAAACCTCATTAATTCCCTGCGGTCTGACATGCATCTGAGCAGTGACACCTCACCTGAAAAGAAAAAATTTTTCCAGAGAATTAACCTAAAACTAGTGTTTGCTATCTTGCTGACACTTTTCATCTTGGTGTTGATATGGTTTATGTTAAGCGGACCTGGAAGACCTATTTTGGAACGTGATCTTGCACTGATCGTTAATGCAAAGAATACTGCCACACAAACACTTGAGCCCACACAAGTGGAGACTATTACCAGCCTGCCGCAACCAAGCATTACACCTTCTCCACGTCCAACAACCCATTCAACAAGGACGGCGACTTCTAGACCAGCACTTTCACCGACAACTCCACCATTGACTAGCACCCCCACATCAGCATCTTCGTGTCGCGATGCGTTGACAATTACATTAGCAGACGTAGGACAGACATTGTGCGTTCAAGGCATAATAATCGAAACTGTGGAAAGACCTAATGCATTTATGGTAATTTTCAGTGATTTACCCGGGTCTCTATATTGGGTCTCCTATGATATGGTTTGGTCGCAAGCTGAGTTGAATACCTGCTATAAAACTACCGGGAAAATTGAGCAACTCGCTAACCGTCCTATTTTAAAATTTGGTTACAATAACTTACCGGAGATATGCCCGTGACAGATAAAAAAATTAAGTTCATTGTCAACCCCGTTGCAGGTCAGGGAGCTGGTAAGCTTGCACTACCTGAAATAACTCGTTTATCTCGTGAGAATTCGATGGAATGCAACATCGTCAGTACAGAATTTGCCGGGCACGCGATCCAATTGGCAAGAGAGGCAGCATTGATTGGTTATGAGACCGTTGTGGCTGTAGGTGGAGACGGAACCTCGAATGAAGTACTTAATGGATTAATGCAAGCCTGGAACCAAGGTTATAAAAACACCAGGATGGGGATTATCGGTATTGGTCGTGGCAACGATTTTGCATACGGATTTGATATTCCGTCTGGTTTACTGGTTGGATTCCAGGTAATCCAACAAGGTATGCATCGTTTTATGGATGTCGGATTTGTTATTGGAGGTGATTATCCCCAAGGCCGATATTTTGGTAATGGTGTTGGGATTGGGTTTGATGCTGTAGTAGGTTTCGAAGCAATGAAACTAACCCATTTGCATGGGTTTATGAATTATATCGTCGCAGCTCTACGGACGATTTTTTTGTTTTTCAATGCGCCAGTGGTACATATTGAGTACGATGGTAAAGTAATCACCCAACCAGCACTCATGGTTTCCATAATGAATGGAAGGAGGATGGGGGGCGGTTTTATGATGGCACCAAAAGCTATGACCGATGATGGAACACTCGATTTATGTATCGCGGGACAATTAAGCAGGCTTGGAATTCTTACGATGATTCCTAAATTTATGAAAGGCACCCAGGCGACTCAACCGCAGATTAAAACCGGTCGGGCTGTAAAAATTAGCATAATCGCTGTCGAAGGGGTTCTTCCAGCTCATGCAGATGGAGAAACGATCTGCACAGCTGGAAAGGAATTACAGGTAGAAATTATTAATCGACCGATCGAAATTATAACTGGAAGTACGAGTAAATGAATCTTGCATATCAATTTGTCACATATTCGATACGCAGCCTGACGAGAATATTATGCGATATTGATGATAGACAGTTAATCAAAGTTCCTCAAAAGGGACCCTTGATTCTTGCCTGTAACCACATCAATTTTATGGAGGTGCCTTTAGTATTCACTCATCTGCAACCACGCAAGGTTACAGCATTTGCTAAGTCTGAAACATGGGATAACCGAGTGATGGGTTACCTTTTTGATATGTGGGGTGCAATTCCGATTCAACGCGGCGAAGCTGATGCGGCAGCATTCAGAAAAGGAATGGATGCTCTGGATCAGGGAAAAATACTTGCCATTACACCTGAAGGAACGCGTAGCGAGAATGGTCAGTTGGGACAAGGGCATCCAGGAATCGTGCTACTTGCGCAGCGAAGTCATGCGCCGATTTTACCCCTGGTGTACTTTGGTAGTGAACAAATTCGGGAGAATATAAACCATCTAAAGCGGACAGATTTTCACATTCGGGTTGGTGAAGTGTTTCGATTAAAATTAGAGAATACCAAGGTCGATCATGAAGTCCGCAGGAAAATGGTTGATGAAATTATGTATCAAATGGCGATTTTAATGCCAGAAGAATACCGGGGTTTTTACTCTGATTTATCTAAAGTTTCTACTGAATATATAAATTACGTATAGTCATCATGAAAGCATTCGTTGAAAATCAAGCTGTGATCGTTGATACACGCATCAGTCCGTTTGCACGTTTACAACCCATTCCTCATAATCATATATATCTAGAAAATGGATTATGGGAATCAAGGCATCGGGTAAACCTGAATACAACGCTCGATTCTCAATATGTGCTTTTAGAATCAACCGAGCGGTTTAATAACTTCCGAAGGGTTTCAGAGCAGATTGATAAACCGTATCAAGGATTAGTATTCAATGACTCGGACGTCTACAAATGGCTTGAAGCAGCATCATGGTCGATGGTCTACCGGTCTGATGATCAATTATGCCAAAAGGTTAATCAAGTCATCAGTTTAATAACCAAAGCGCAGGATAAAAATGGTTATTTGAATACATTCTTCTCACGAGAAAGATCAATAGATCGGTGGACGAATTTACGAGAGAAACACGAACTTTATTGCGCGGGTCATCTGATTCAAGCTGCCGTAGCTCATTATCGAGTAACGGGTGAGAAACAGCTGATGGAAGTTGCCATAGGACTGGCTGATCATATTCATTCCGTATTTGGTCAATCATCCAGTACGGGGACACCCGGTCATCCGGAGATTGAGATGGCGATGGTCGAACTGTACCGGACAACTCGCCAAGAAAAATATCTCAACCTCGCAACCAGTTTTATCGATCGCCGTGGCCATAAATATCTTGGGGGGAGTGAATATTTACTTGACCATCTACCGTTCCGAGAGCTGAAATATTTGACGGGTCACGCAGTTAGGGCATTATATTTATGTGCAGGAGCAACCGATTTATTCCTCGAAACCGGCGAATTGGAATTAAAAACAACTCTTGAACGGTTATGGGCGAACATGGTTCGGCAGCAGATGTACATCACCGGTGGGCTTGGGGCAAGGCACGATGGTGAAGCGTTTGGAGACCCATACGAACTACCCAATGCCAGAGCATATGCAGAAACTTGTGCAGCAATTGCCAGTATCATGTGGAATTGGCGCATGTTACAAATTAACGGAGACGCCAGGTATTCTGACTTATTGGAATGGACCTTTTATAACGCGGTTCTGCCTGCCATATCGTTAGATGGACAGGAATATTTTTACGTAAATCCATTAAAAGCTGACCGTAATCACAGAAGACAAAGCTGGTTTGAATGTGCTTGCTGCCCTCCGAACATTTGTCGAACTATGGCCGAATTCCCCGGATATATGTGTAGCATCTCTGCAGAAGGGATATGGATCCATCAATATGCAGCATCAAGAATAAAAGCTCAATTGATGTCTGGATTACAATTGGAAATCATCCAGATAACGAATTATCCATGGGATGGTCGTATAACCCTGCATATTAACGACGAGAAACTAGAAAATAAGTATTCTGTGAAAACAGCAGATGAAGGATTTAGCGTATTCCTACGATTACCTGGATGGTTAGCAGACCGGGAAGCCACGGTGAAGATAAATGGCGAAAAGTATAAACATGATTCCAACTCGGGTTCGTATCTCGAAATTCATCGCAACTGGCAGGTTGGTGATGTAGTCGACCTCGATTTTCCGATGGACGTGATATATATCGAGAGTCACCCACGATTGGTGGAAAATTCTGGAAGGATGGCGATAATAAGAGGACCGCTGGTATACTGCCTGGAAGAAGCTGATAACCCTGACATTTTGTTATCAGAGCTTGTGCTAAGTCAATCAACCCGGCCAGTTGTTGAGTTCTTACCAGACTTATTGGGTGGGATCGCTCTGTTACATTTGGTTGCCAAGACCCATAAAATTGATCCTGGTTGGGAAACGAATTTATATCGTCCAATCAACGAACAATTAGAAAACGGTAATGGGAATTGTATCGAAGTACATTCAATTCCGTATTTTGCTTGGGCGAACAGAAAACCAGGGAAAATGGAAATCTGGCATTTACATAACTAGAAGGATTTATCAAGCATACGTCTGAACGGGTTGGGAAAATAATGGAAGAGATGGTGTACTTTTATCCTGAAGGGCACGAAAATCATTTCGAACTTGGGCATCCGGAACGGCCCGAACGAATTGAAGTGATCCGGGATTCCTTACAAAAAGGTGAATTGTGGGAACCATACCAAAAACTAGCTCCACTTACGATAGAAAGTGAAATCCTTCAGTTTATCCATTCTCCAGCATACTTAAATTTATTAGAGCTGACCTGTAAACGCTCCGGACATTTGGATATGGACACATACACGACACCAACCTCATGGATGCTTGCCCATAATGCCGCGGGCGGTGCAGCTGCTGTGGCTGCGTATATTTGGGACATGCATGCGCGACGGGGATTCGCTCTTACCCGTCCTCCCGGGCACCATGCTACTCACGGGCAAGGCATGGGTTTTTGCTTGATGAACAATGTCGCGATTACCGCCGAGTATTTAATCAGAACCTATCATATTAAAAAATTAGGAATTATCGACCTGGATCTTCATCATGGGAATGGAACGCAAGACATCTTCTGGAGTAGAAATGATGTGCTGTATATTTCAACGCATCAATCACCATTCTATCCAGGTACAGGGAGATTGGAGGATGTCGGTGGGGGAGACGGGGAAGGCTGGACAGCTAATTTCCCGCTTCCCGCTGGATCGGGTGACACTGCATTTAATTCGATAATGGATGAGCTAATCTTACCCCTTCTCGATCAACGAAATCCACAAATGATACTGGTGAGTTTTGGTTTTGATACCCACTGGTTAGATCCGCTCGGAAATCTCCTAATTACAGCAAACGGATTTGGTAACCTGATCAAGAAGTTGTGCTCTTGGGCAGATGCTCATTGTGAAGGTAAGATTGTTCTACTCCTGGAAGGTGGATATGACTTAAACGCTGGCAGAGCTTGCAGTCTCGTAGTAACGTCTTCAATGATTGGATATAAATGGGAAGATCCCTACCCCTGCCCATGTACAGAAAGCAAAGGATGGCAGCTAACTCTCAACCGAGCGAAGTCCATTTGGAATTTATAGGAATAGATGAATAGAATTTAATTAGAACAATTAACCTTGCATTCCATTCATTTCCGTGTTAAAATCAATGCTGTAGAGGTATCTAGATTGTGGCGTCGTGGAAAAGTGGGTTGTACCCACTTTTCTTGCGTATAAGGACAATCCCGTTCTCGTAATTGTACGGAGATAATCAAGGAATGAAAAACGAGTTCATGTTGGCATTTAATGAGGTGCTCGAGGAAAAAGGACTTCCTAAGAATGTTGTCCTGGAAGCCCTCGAGGCAGCAATGGTATCCGCTTATCGACGGGCGGTCAATGCATCACAAGCACAATTGGTAGAGGCAAAGATTGACCCTGAGACTGGAGCAGTGACAGTTTACGCAGAGAAAGAAGTCGTAGAAGCTGTCCAGGATGTGCGTACAGAGGTTGAGCTGGAGCAAGCACGCAAGATCGATCCAGCCGCTGAGCTAGGCGGAATGGTCGTCGTGGAGTCCACTCCCAATAATTTTGGTCGAGTGGCTGCTCAAACTGCTCGACAAGTGATACAGCAACGTATCCGAGAGGCTGAACGCGATTCGCAGATGACATATTATGCCAAACAAGTAGGTGAGATTGTAAGTGGGGTTGTGCAAGCCGTAACCCCTCAACAGGTCACCCTTGGATTGGATATGAAAGCAGAAGGTGTGCTCCCGAGGAACCAACAAATCAATGGTGAGCATTTTCGGGTCCATGATAGGGTGCAATCACTTCTGCTTGAAGTGAAACAAACCCCACGTGGTCCACAAATTGTGCTATCACGCTCTCACCGAAATTTCCTCAGGTGCCTTTTAGAAAACGAAGTTCCAGAAATTTACCATGGTTTGGTTGAAATTCGATCAATCGCGCGTGAACCTGGACAAAGGTCTAAGGTTGCTGTAGCTGCATTACAACCAGCGGTGGATCCTGTGGGTGCCTGTGTAGGTATCCGAGGCGTGCGGATCCAGGCAATTGTACGCGAACTAAATGATGAGAAAATAGATGTCATCGAGTACGATGCCGATCCATCTTCGTATATTGCAAAGGCATTAAGCCCGGCAAGAGTGACGGGTGTTTATCTGAATGAACACGCTAAAGGGACTAAGACCGCGACCGTAGTCGTTATGGACGACCAGCTTAGCCTTGCAATCGGACGGGATGGTCAGAATGCCAGGCTCGCGGCAAAGCTCACTGGTTGGCGGATTGATATCAAATCATTATTGGAAGCTGCAGGCGACGCAGTACACCGGCTTCAGAGTGACCCTGAATTTGCATTCATGGCGGAAACAGAAACTGAGAATATTCCGAGGGTTGAGCTTATTCTCGGTAAGAAGGCTGAAGGGAGACCGATAACTCCTGAAGAATATCAATTCTTGAGTCAGTTTGTTGATCGTGTCGAGCGCGGCCTAATCCACCGCAGAACAGCCGAGAAATTAGCTGATGAAGAACGCCGGAAGGACATTCGATCCAATATCCCAGTAGCTGCTTTTGCAATGTCACTTGAAGATCTGGCTTTAACAGACCGGATTTATGATTTGCTGAGCTCTTCTGGATACGAAACAATTGGCGATTTGATGTTTCAATTTGCTTTAGATGAAGATGCAGTATTAGGTATCAGTGGAATTGGTCCAAAAGCGATGGAAGAGATAAAAGAAAAGCTGACCACGATCGTGTTCCCGTCAGCTGAACCAGAAATTGTCGCACCTGAAGCTGAAGTACAGGTAGAACCTGAAGCTGAGAAAGTTGAAGTATTGACTGAAGTTTCCCCTGAGGAAATTATTACAGCTGAAACACCTGAGGCTCTAGCGGAGGTTTCAACTGCTGAATTATCCACCGATGGAGAAATCGTCCCTGTTAGTGAGGTACCTGGACCTGAGATTGAATTAGTGGGTGAGGAACAACCCCCAGCTGTCCCAGGAGAAGTTAAAGAAGAAGAACCAGAGAAAGTGGTTGATTTTAATGAAATCTTCACCTTACGACCAGAGATTTTAGGAATCCAGCCTGATTCAGAAGAAGAAGAAGAGGAAGAAGATATCGATAAAAAGGGTAAAGCGAAGAAAAAGAAGAAGAAAAAATTCGTTGAAGTCGAATATGATCCCGATCGAGACATTACCCTGGTGAAAAGAAAACGCAAACGTGGTGGTGGCTGGGAAGATGATTGGAATTTTTAAACCATAACAAGAAGGTCATGTGCCCCGAAAAACTGGCAAAAGAAGGCATATACCCCAACGAACGTGTGTAGGTTGCAGAGAAATTTTACCTAAACGCTCGATGATTAGGATTGTGCGCAGCCCACAAGGCGTTGTGATTGACCCAACAGGTAAACTTGCTGGAAGGGGTGCTTATCTTCATGTCCAGCGATCCTGTTGGGAGATGGGATTAAAGGGAGCATTGGCAAGCGCCTTAAAAGCAGAATTTACTCCTGAAGAGCGCGAGCGACTTATGAATTACGCTGTATCATTACCGGAATAGAGACCGATAATGGACGAGTGATCCATCTCATCCGCTCATAGGGGTCAATAAATTGAAATAATTGAGGTACCGTATGAGCGATAACGGCAATAATTTAAAGAAAATAGAAGTTCCATCAAGCATAACCGTGCGTGATCTTGCCCAGATTATGCAGACCAGTCCAATCGACGTCATAAAAGCTTTAATGTCGAATGGTGTCATGGCAAGCATTAATCAACCCATAGATTTTGATACTGCAGCGATCGTAGCTTCAGAAATGGGGTTTGAAGCCGTACCAGAAAGCCCGAAAGAGACTGATCTGGATCTAGGAGAGATACCGGCCTGGAGAAGGGCTATTGCAAAGGAATTTACAGAAGATCTGGCAGCGAGACCACCCGTGGTTACCATCCTGGGACATGTTGATCATGGTAAAACCACGCTGTTGGATGCAATTCGCGAAACAAACGTAGCGGAAGGCGAAGTTGGGGGAATTACCCAGCATATCGGAGCTTATCAAGCCGAGCATAACGGTCACCTGATTACATTCTTAGATACACCAGGACATGCAGCGTTCACAGCTATGAGGGCAAGAGGCGCTCAGGGTGCTGATATTGTGATTTTGGTAGTTGCAGCTGATGATGGTGTGATGCCACAAACGAAGGAAGCAATTGCTCATGCAAAAGCTGCCAAGGTACCGATTATTGTGGCGATGAACAAAATTGACAAGACCAATGCTGACCCTGACCGGGTAAAACAACAATTGGCAGAAGCTGGTCTAGTGCCTGACGAGTGGGATGGGGATACGATCGTTGTTCCCATGTCTGCAAAACGGAGAGAAGGTCTGGATGATATGCTTGAGGCCATCATCCTTGTTGCAGACACAATGGATATCCGTGCCAATCCTGAAGGAGAAGTGATTGGTACAGTCATCGAAGCTGAGTTGGATAAAGCTAAAGGCTCGATGGCAACATTACTTGTGCAAAATGGCACCCTCGAAGTAGGGGATGTTGTCATCGTTGGTAAAGCATTTGGAAAGCTTAAAGCGTTATTTGATTTTCGGGGGCGTAGGATTCGTAAAGCAGGACCAGCCACTCCAGTATCAGTGATGGGTTTAAATGAAGTTCCAGAAGCAGGTGATATTTTTAAAGTAGTTGCTTCAGAAAAAGATGCGAGAGCTATCGTTGCTGAAAATGCAACTTCTAGTGATACGACCTCTTCAAATAAGAAAGCCCAAATAACACTTGAGCAATTGTTTGATCAGTTCAAGGCAGGCGAGATCCGAGAGTTAAGGTTGATTATTAAAGCAGATGTTCAAGGCTCATTAGAGCCAATCATTTCTTCCCTTAAAGACTTGTGTACAGAAGAACTATCAGCCAATATCCTCTATGCAGAAACTGGCAATATCACTGAAAACGATGTCATGCTTGCGGCTGCTTCAAAAGCAGTAATCGTTGGTTTTAGTGTTCAGGCAGATGTATCTGCAAGGCGATTAGCCGAAAAAGAAGGTGTATCTATCCGACTTTATGACATCATCTATCGGATGATTGAAGATATTGAGAAGGCATTAAATGGGATGCTTGAACCAGTCGAGAAGGAGACTGTTCTTGGGCATGCAGAAGTTAGAAGGGTATTTCGCATATCCAAAGTGGGGAATATAGCTGGTTGTTATATAACCGACGGAGAGATCCGACGCAATTCACGAGGTAAGATATTGCGGAACGGAGAAGTTGTTGCTATTGGTGAGATTTCTTCCATCAAGCACTTGCAAGAAGATGTTAAGGAAATCCGGCAAGGGTTTGAATGCGGTATCTCATTGCGTAATTTCTCTGATTTTAAAGAAGGTGACCGGATAGAATGTGTGTCGGTTGAAAAGGTTCCGGCAGCCGGATAATAACGGAAGCAAACATGGTATCGAAAGCACGTTTGACGAGAATATCGGAACGCATACGTGAAGAACTCTCAGAGATACTGTTAATGAAGAGTAATGACCCGCGTTTGAAAGGAATTACCGTTACTGGTGCTGAAGTTGACAAAGAGCTGGCATACGCTGAGATTTATGTTTGTGCACTAGAAGGGTCAGAACGAGAAAAAGAGGTCATTTCAGGGTTGGAGCACGCCCAAGGCTACCTGCGCAGCGAATTAGCCCATAGAATGGAATTACGTGTTTTTCCACGGCTGAGATTTCATTGGGACCCTACTCTTGAACATGCAGATCAAATTGAACGGTTGATTGTTTCTATTCACCAGGCAGATCCTATAAAAATAAGTGGATCGAAGACAAAAAGGGCGGCGAAACATGAAGGTACCTGATCATGAATTAATAACCACAATTCGTGACCAATTAAATTTGGTGGAGAAAGTGCTGGTCATATCACACCAGCGTCCTGATGGTGATGCGATTGGGTCTATTCTGGCTATAGGTCTGGCATTACTTTCCGCAGGTAAACAGGTTCAGATGGTGCTTAAGGATGGTATACCAGACAACTTTCGATTTTTAGAGGGAAGCAAGTTAGTAACAACAAAACCACTCGGCAAAGTCGACTATATCATTGTTGTAGATTCAGCAGAAATTGATCGGATTGATGTTGAATTCAATTATCTTGTACCAAATCTCAACATAGACCACCATAAAACGAACACAAATTTTGCAGCAATTAATCTTGTTGAGAGCGAGGCGGTAGCCACCGCGGAAATAATCGCTCGATATTTACCAGATTTTGGTTTATCGATAAATAAACCAATCGCTAATGCGCTTCTCACGGGGATTGTTACGGATACTATCGGCTTTCGCACATCCAATGTTGATCCACAAGTCTTACGTATGGTTGCTGATTTAATGGAACAAGGCGGGAACCTGGAAGAGATATATTACAAGACCATTGTTGAGCAGTCCCTGGAATCAGCTCGCTATTGGGGAGCCGGATTGTCAAAAATAATGATGGAAGATGGCTTGGTATGGACTACACTATCGTTAAGTGAGCGGTATGCTGCTGGATATTCAGCACGCGATGACGCAGATTTGGTAAAAGTTTTATCTGCTATTGAAGGCGCGAAAATTGCAGTAATCTTAACCGAACAAACCGGAGGATATGTTAAAATTAGTTGGCGCTTGTGTAGCAGTGCAGATTCAGACCTCGATGTATCTGAAATTGCAAAGAAATTTGGGGGTGGCGGACACAAGGCAGCTGCAGGGGCAGATGTAAAAGGCAAATTGGATGAAGTATTAGTAAAAGTATTAACAGACACAAAAATATCTGTGAATCATATCAATGAGACTATCGAAAATATTCGATAGAAGATTTCTTGATGGGATAGAATATGAACAAGAATTATGAAGATCAACTAAAAAACGCAGTATCAGGCGTATTAGTAGTCGATAAGCCAGTTGGATTAACCTCACATGATGTGGTTCAGATTATTCGCCGGGGGACAAATATTCATAGAGCAGGTCATACTGGTACTTTAGATCCAAGGGCATCCGGTGTACTTGTCGTCCTGGTTGGACCAGCTGTTAGATTAAGTGAATATGTTTCTGCGTCAGACAAGCGGTACCAGGCGACGATACATTTAGGCAGTACCACCGATACTTTTGATTCAGAAGGAAAGATTACCTCGTCTGCATCTGTTGAGAACATCACCGAAGAGCAATTTGAAGAAGCATTACAACAATTCATTGGCGAGATTCAACAAATTCCGCCACCTTATTCAGCAATTAAGGTACAAGGTCGAAAAGCATATGAGATGGCTCGAGAAGGTGAGGATGTAGAACTTCAGCCAAGGACAATCCAGGTATACAGTCTGGAGCTATTGGAATGGAATCCTCCTGAAGCTGTGATCGATGTGTTTTGTTCCTCTGGCACATATGTTCGATCGCTTGCAAATGACCTGGGTGTGGCTTTGGGATGCGGGGCACATCTCGTGGGGCTTCGGAGAACAAAAAGCGGGCGATTCACACTTCGGGATGCAGTCCCTTTACGCAGGTTGCAGGAAGCTTTTCACGTCGGTGATTGGTATAAGTTTCTCATCCCAGCTGCTGAAGCTTTAGGTGACTGGCATATGGTGGAATTAGACGGTGATCAAGTGGAATTAATCCGCCATGGACATCGAATAATTGCTGACGGTGCAGAAAAAGGATGGGTCAGGGGGATAAGCCAGCAAGGCGATCTGGTTGCGTTAATGGAATTAGATGAAGCAACCAACGAATGGCAACCACGAAAAGTATTCTTTTCTTAATTCATGATTTGACGCCACATGGTGCTTCACTACACTTCACTAGAAGGTGTCAATATCCATAATACATGGCTGACCATCGGTTCGTTTGATGGAGTTCACATTGGCCATGAACAGCTCATTCGAGAGCTAAATGATAATGCCCACCAAGCGGATGGGAAAGCAGTTGTTCTTACTTTTCATCCACATCCTGCAGTAATTCTAAGAGGAAGGACGGGAGCATTTTATTTAACACCGCCTTCAGAAAAAGTTGAACTGCTTGATAAGCTCGGTGCAGACATTGTTATCACACATCCTTTTACGTATGATTTATCCCAATCTACAGCGCGTGAATATGTCATTTATTTAATGAACCATTTAGGCTTTAAGCAGTTGTTAGTAGGCTATGATTTTGCGCTTGGAAAAGGACGAGAAGGAAATGTGCCGTACTTACAGCTTCTTGGTGAGGAATTTGGATTTTCGGTGCAAGTAGTTGAGCCCGTCATGAGCAGTGGAAAGATCGTCTCCTCAAGCTTGATACGAAATTTAATTGGTGAAGGTGCAGTTTCTGAGGCATTTAAATTATTGGGCAGATATTATCCGGTGCAAGGAATAGTTGTTCACGGGGATGGACGGGGCAAGAAGATTGGGATCCCAACGGCAAACTTAGAAACTGGTGATGAAAAATTGATCCCTGGTGCCGGAGTATACGCATGCAGAGTACAATTTCAAGGGAACTACTTGCCGGCAGCAGTTAATGTTGGGACCAGGCCTACGTTTGAGAGTTCTGATAAAACCTCTCATGTCGAAGCATATATACTGGATTTTTCTGGTGATTTATATGGACAGGAAATTAAGGTAGAGTTTATTGAACGATTGCGGGGAGAAGTCAAATATCAAAGCGTTGAGGAATTATTAGATCAAATATACGCTGATATCGACCAAACGCGGTCAATTACTGCCAGAGTGAATTAACCCAAATTGAAAAGCCTAGGTGAGATTGGATTTATGTATGCAACAATATCTGGATTTACTTCAGTTCATATTGCATCACGGGGCAAATAAACCGGATAGAACTGGCACCGGTACTTTATCCGTGTTTGGATATCAAATGCGGTTCGATCTCAATAAGGGTTTCCCCTTATTAACGACTAAAAAAATTCACTTGAAATCAGTGATCTATGAGTTATTATGGTTTTTAAGAGGGAGAGCAATATCAATTATTTAAAAGAACATAATGTAGGGATTTGGGACGAGTGGGCGGACCCAAATGGTGAGCTCGGTCCGGTGTATGGGGTTCAATGGAGGCAATGGAAGACCGCAGATGGCGCAGTAGTTGATCAGATCAGCCAGGTGATTGATCAAATAAAAAAGAATCCAAATTCACGCCGGCTCATCGTCAATGCTTGGAATGTAGGAGAAATTTCCAAGATGGCTCTTCCTCCATGCCATTTATTATTTCAGTTTTATGTTGTAGATGGAAAACTATCTTGCCAGTTCTACCAAAGATCAGCAGATGTCTTTATCGGTGTTCCTTATAATATCGCGTCGTATGCATTACTGACGATGATGGTTGCGCAGGTATGTAATCTTGGTATTGGTGACCTGATTCAAGTGATGGGAGATACCCATTTATATAATAATCATCTGGACCAGGCAAGACTTCAGCTCACACGTAAGCCATACCCTCTTCCCACGATTAGATTAAACCCAGATATTGGATCAATTTCTGATTTTAATAATGAAGATTTTGAGCTAATTAATTATAAAAGCCACCCATATATTAAAGCGGAAATCTCGGTGTGATTATTTCACTCATCGTCGCAATGGATGAGCGGGGCGGAATCGGAAAAGAAAACCATTTGCCTTGGCATCTTCCAGCTGACCTAAAGCGATTCAAGAAGCTAACCATGGGTCACTATATCGTTATGGGGCGTAAGACATATGAGACGATAGGGAGACCACTTCCAGGCCGGAAAATGATCATTGTCACACATAGAAAGGATTATTTCCCAGAAGATTGTTTAGTAGTTGATTCTCTCTGGACGGCAATAAATGTGGCAGAGGTCAACCAAGAAAGTGAATTACTTATTATTGGGGGCGGGGAAATATTTTCTCAGGCAATTGGTTTAGCCAATAAAATATATTTGACCATTGTCCGCACTGATGTAAATGCCGACGTATTCTTCCCGAAAATTGATCCTTCTGAATGGGAAATAATGCAGATCGAAAATCATTTCATAGATGTTGAGGAAGATTTTCGATCTGATTTCAAAATACTACAACGGTTACATTAACAAAAGGTTGCATTAACAAAAGGGTTGACAATATCTGAATTCCTAATATAATTCGTCAAACTTAATAGCAAATGACGTTGAAGAGGACGAGTAAGCCCTGATACGGCGGTACAGACAGCGAGTTAAGATGAGAATCTCGCCCGATCGCAAGAGCTGAATGGACCTCAGAGTTGCAAGGTGAAACAAGTTGGGATTAAAAAGGAGTAGCCTACGCCGGAGATGCCACCGTTATCAGGGCAAAAGATATCGTCAATATTAGAAGACTGTATCTGATAAGAGTGAAGCTGGCTATCTATTTCCCGTTGCATCATGGCGGGATTTTTTGTTAATCGTCAAGCCAGCTTAACCGGGGTGGCACCACGGACTGCGCGTTCGTCCCCATGGGATGAACGCATTTTATTTTAAGACTAATACCAATGGAGGTAGAAATGTCTGAACAAACGAGATTTTTGCTTAATGAATCGGATCTTCCTAAATTTTGGTATAACATAAATGCGGACAGTCCGGTTCCACCGACTCCTGTGCTTAACCCACAGACCTTCGAACCTGTCACACCGGACTTTCTGTCAGTATTATTCCCGATGGAGCTGATCCTGCAGGAGATCAGTACTGAACGGTTCATCGAAATCCCCAGTGAAGTCAGGGAAATATACAAATTATGGCGTCCAACGCCACTAATTCGTGCACGCCGGCTGGAAAAATTATTGGATACTCCTGCCCATATTTATTACAAATATGAAGGCACTTCTCCAGTTGGAAGCCATAAACCAAACACAGCAGTTGCCCAGGCATTTTATAACAAAATTTCTGGTACGAAAGCATTAACAACAGAAACCGGGGCAGGGCAATGGGGTTCAGCTCTAGCTATGGCATGCAGGTTTTTTGATATGAGCCTGGAAGTCTACATGGTAAAGGTTTCATATAACCAGAAACCTTACCGGCGTTACTTGATGGAAACTTACGGAGCACATGTTTTTGCCAGTCCAACTGCCCATACCGATTACGGGAAATCTATCCTGGCGAACGACCCTGACAATCCCGGATCCCTCGGAATAGCGATTTCTGAAGCAGTCGAGATGGCAGTGAAATCTGGCGGATCGAAAAAGTATAGCCTGGGTTCCGTTCTTAATCACGTATTGCTACATCAAACAGTAATTGGTCAGGAAGCCTTAAAGCAAATGGATCTGGCTGAAGAATATCCAGATGTTGTAATTGGATGTGTAGGCGGTGGATCTAATTTTGCTGGGATAGCCTATCCATTTCTATACCAAAATATAACCAATGGCAGACAAACCCGTCTTTTGGCTGTCGAACCAACAGCAACTCCTTCATTAACAAAAGGTGTATATCGATTTGATTATGGTGATACTGCTAAAATGGCACCCATTGTTAAAATGTATACACTTGGGCATGATTTTGTTCCACCACCGATCCATGCGGGAGGATTGCGTTATCACGGTATGGCGCCGTCCATTTGCGCATTGTACGACGCTGGATACATCCAGGCTGTCGCAGTGCCTCAGCTTGCCACCTTTGAAGCTGCGATCCAGTTTGCCCGCACAGAAGGAATCATCCCAGCGCCTGAATCTGCTCATGCAATTCGAGCGGCGATAGATGAAGCGATTGACGCAAAAAACAAGGGCGAATCCCGCGTCATATTATTCAATCTATCAGGTCATGGCGACTATGACATGAGTTCTTACCAGGCGTACTTGAGTGGTAAATTACAGGATTACGAGTATCCTGACGAAGCCATCCAGGTCTCGCTGGCACATTTACCTAAGGTGCAGATCCCTCTATAAGGAAATCAACCTGTGCAGGCAGATATCAAATCTGTCTGCACAGGTAATTTAGACTAACGATAATCAAGCAAATTGTTTAACAAAATCTTCTACTGCAGCATGGTGACCGACATCTTGTTGAGCGCGTTCTGATAAGTACCATTTATGCTCAAGAATTTGGCAATATAGTTCGATAGGATCCGTATTGTATTTAGGATGGGATGGATTATCAAGGACGGGTTTTAATTCGTCGATCACGGGCTTATAAACCTGTCCCAACCAATAAAATGCCACCGCTTCCAAAGACATATTTGGATTACCTGCCTGCGTGAACTTAGCTCTTAACTCGTAAATCTCATTAATGATTTGTTGAGCCTGCCTTTCTTCTGCATATAATCCCGTGATTTCCATTAATTGATTACGGTGAAAATTTCGATCAGACACAAAAATTCTTAACTTAAGAATATTACCTTCATCTTCATTTTTTAACTCGATATCTTTCACAGAAAAACCTAATGAATTTAACGCCCTTATCCTTTCTTGTACTCGATAAAGCTCATCCGGGCGGAATACATCCTCACGGGTTATTTCTTCCCATAGTTCTCGATAACGCTGTTGGATGTAAGGGCCGGTTTCCTGGATAGGATAGTTTAATGGTAGGTTATTATCAGTTTGAAGCTCAGTAAGCTCTCCCAAAATATTCTCTTGCATAATTTCTAGGTCATGGTAGCGCAGTATCGGTGAAAGGCGGGGAAGATGGAATTCTGAGGTCTCAGCATCGACCAGGTACGCTTGAAGTGCACCGGCATCGCGGCGGAATAAGATATTTGATAGTGAGCAATCACCCCAATAAAATCCATTCGAATGAAGTTGCACCAGCAAACCTGAAATGGCGTCCAGAAGATGCACCTGATATCTATCTACCGCGTTCGATATAAAGAGTGAGCGAAATGGAACAGAGGCATCAAGGTAACGAGTAAAAAGAATGCTGTACTTCGATGATCTCCTTTCCAACGATGAATAACCAATTGGTTTTACACAAGGAAGACCGATCTTCTGCATTTGAACAAGGAATTCATATTCTTTCCTGGCAGTATCTTGGGGAAGTTCCTTAATTACATATAAAGCGCCTTCATAATTCACGAAGACTACAGGATGACGGGAAATACCATGTTGTATCTCTTCTGTACGAGGTTCCTGTTTTATCCAATCATTCAAAGGAATTTCCCACGGTAAATCGGCAAAATCAGGACTTGATGGGAGAATTACTGGGATAAATTTGGATTCGAACATGAGTAGAGTATCCAATCTCGGGAATACTTTCGATTTGGCTAATTATAAAAGATAAGGCGAGATATTACGTCATGTGAAATGTATAGAATGTAGATTAATTATTAATGCGTATAGATAAAATTACATTCTAAATCTGTTCATATAGCCTATAAAGCCTGTGGGTGATTTTAAAGGTGGGCAAAAGTAGAATTCCTTATTTATAATTTTATTCGGGCGAATATTCAAGGTAAAATATACTACCTGGGAAATGGTTTATTAATATCTACCATCGTCCATAAAAAGGAGTATTCCGTGGAAATATTGATATGCACTGATGGATCTACATCCTCAATTCGGTCAGCCGAATTAGTATCGAAATTTGGATTTCCTGTAAACACCCACATCGTAGTACTTGGGGTAAGTGAAAGTCCAGAAGATATTGAGAAATTATCAACATCCATAGATCTTATCTTCCAAAGCTTTGGAACAAACTATCAGCTTGATAAAAAAATGAGATCAGGTAGTCCAATTGAAGAAATTATTGCTGAAGCATTGGAAAGTACCTATGATTTAGTTATCGTTGGAGGTGGTGGAAACCAAATCGGACTTCTTCATCCGCAAATTGGTTCGACTACGAGCAGGCTGGCTCGAAAACTACATACCCATTTTCTTGTAGTGCGGAATATTCCCGCGAAATTCTCAAAGGTGTTATTCTGCACTGGTGCGGATTCACCGGCAAGTGAGACGATGAAGCTGGGCGGGGGTTGGATATCAATGACTGGCGCGCAAATCGGTTTACTTCATGTCGTACCCTTGATCCAGCAAAGTTCAATGACCAATGGTGATGAGTCGCTTTCCCATTCACAGTTACTTGACCGGTCTACCCAACAACTACGCGAGGCTGGCGTAAAAAATGAAATTATCCCGCAAATTCGGCAAGGATTGGTAGTCGAAGAAGTGTTAAAGGAACTAACCGAAGGCGGGTATGAACTTTTAGTCATCGGGTCGCACTATCAACCAGGACAGGATCGTTGGCAGGGGACGCTGCTCGACGATATATCTGATCAATTGTTAAATCGGACCACTTGCTCCGTAATGATCATATAAGGATAACTGACTAATGTTAAGAGCTCGCTATCGAAGGATATTAATATTTTTTGCGAGTATCTTCGTTAGCGTAATTTTTTGGGACTTAATATTACCTCGTTTAGGTTTCGCGAAATGGTCGAACCGAACACGATCTGAACGAATCCGGAAGATAGCCATTCGTTACCGAACTTTAGCAGTCCAGATGGGGGGAGTATTAATAAAAGTTGGGCAGTTCCTCTCAGCCAGAGTGGACGTGCTGCCCAGTTCAGCCACAGATGAATTAGCCAGATTACAGGATGAGGTTCCTTCTGAATCATTCGAAGCAATTCGAGCAGTTGTAGAATCCGAATTTGGCACACCATTGCTGGAAAAGTACATCGAATTTGATGCAACGCCATTAGCAGCTGCATCGCTGGGGCAGGCACATTTAGCCAAAGTGCGTATAACCAAAGATCAAGCAATATCATTTAATATTCCAATAGACGAAAAAGATGATATTTTAAATCTCTCGTATCCAGTTGTTGTAAAAGTACAACGTCCGAATATTGAGAAAATCATTGCCACTGATCTTGCTGCCATCAGGACAGCCGGTGGCTGGATAAAACGATACCCTCCCATTCGTAAACGAGTTAATATCCCCGGACTTCTTTCTGAGTTCACCCGTGTTCTTTATGAGGAAATTGATTACCTGGCAGAGGGAAAAAATGCTGAGGTTTTTGCAGCTAATTTCAGTAACGACACTGGAGTGCTCGTCCCAAAAGTAGTTTGGACCCATACCACCAAACGGGTTTTAACTCTCCAGGATGTCAGAGCGATCAAGATCACTGATTATGAGGATATAACAGCTGCCGGAATCAGCAGGTCTGAGGTGGCAGCAAGATTACTAAACACTTATCTAAAACAGATCTTTGAAGATGGCTTCTTCCATGCTGATCCACATCCAGGCAATTTATTTGTGAAACCATCAGAATCAGTTACCGAAGGATCATCAGGGCATAAGGAATGGATTTTGACGTTCATCGATTTTGGGATGGTCGGAAGAATGCGACCCGAAATTCGAGATGGGCTGCGTGAGCTGCTTATTGGGGTAGGCCTACAGGATGCAGCAAGAGTAGTAAATGCTTATCAAATCATTGGAATCTTGCTACCGGGAGCGGATATTGCCCTGTTAGAAAAAGCAGAATCTGCGATGTTCCAACGGTTTTGGGGTAAAGGCATGGACGAACTTAATAATATCAGTATGGATGACGTCCACGACTTTGCGTATGAATTTCGCGATATTTTATATAACATGCCGTTTCAATTACCGCAAGATTTAATTTTTCTTGGTAGAGCTGTGGGTATATTATCGGGAATGTGTACTGGGTTAGATCCACAAATCAATGTTTTCGAGCACCTATCTCCTTTCTCACAAAAAATCATCAAGGAAGAAACACAGCATGACTTGAGTTATTGGTTAAAAGAAGCGGGCAATATTGCTCTAAAGGCAATTAGATTACCCACGCGTGCAGATGCATTAATCAACCGCATAGAACGAGGTGAATTAAATGTGCGCGACCCACAATTGACAGAAAACATAAAAAAACTTGAAAAAACTGTGTCTAAGGCAGTCGCTGGGATCATCTTTGCAGCATTTTTACTGGCTTCAATTCAATCAACTTCGGGACAGCAAGAAGTACTCACCTGGGTCTTACGAATTTCTGCCCTTGTTTCATTATTATGGATCATTTTCAAGTGACTGTTATAAATGCAACTTTTAGATCATTGTTGCATCATAATTTAGGAAGAAGTGTTTCACTTATAATCGAAATTTCTAATAATTTTCATTCATAGAAAGGGTATGAAATGGATTTTACCCTCAATAATAGCTCTACAAATCAACAGGTAAATGAGGTAAAAGTACTAATACTTGGTTCAGGACCAGCAGGCCTGTCAGCTGCGTTATACGCTGCTCGAGCTAATCTAGAACCTGTTGTATTAACAGGGATGGAATTGGGTGGACAAGCCTCGTTAACGAATGTCATAGAGAATTATCCTGGTTTTCCGGATGGTGTTGGTGGACAAGAACTATCTGACTTATTACAAAAGCAAGCTGAGAAATTCGGAGCCCGTGTGGAATATGATACTGCGACAGATGTAGACCTGGGGGAACGTCCATTTAGGGTAAAGACATATAACAGTGAGTATCTCGCGGAAACATTGATTATCGCGACCGGTGCCCAGGCAACCCACCTGGACGTCCCAGGAGAGAAGGAACTCACTGGCAGAGGTGTATCTTATTGCGCAACTTGTGATGGATGGTTTTTTAAAGAAAAAGATGTCGTTGTGGTCGGTGGTGGAGATAGTGCAATTGAGGAAAGTCTATTTCTAACCCGCTATGCAAAATCAGTAACCATTGTTCACCGAAGAGAAAGTTTGAGAGCAGGTGTCATTTTACAACAACGCGTGTTCAGCCATCCCAAAGTTAAATTCATATGGGACAGTGCGATTACGGAAATCATTGGTGAAGAAAAAGTATCAAAAATAAAGGTCAAGAACTTAAAAACCAATGAAGTGAGTGAATTACCGACTGATGGTGTTTTTATATTTATTGGGCATATACCGAATACGCAGATGTTTGCAGATTCGCTAAATCTCGATGGGCGAGGATATATTAAAACTGATATTACTCTCTCAACCAATATTCCAGGTGTATATGTAGCAGGTGAAGCTGGCGATCCAAATTATAGACAAGTGGTCACCTCGGCTGGAATGGGCGCTGCAGCTGCCATGCAGGCAATCAAGTTCCTCCAGGAAGAAGAAAACGACCAACCAATACCTGTAAAATTATAACCAAAATATGACGGAGGGCGTATGAAGAATAAAGTCTCAATTATTGGTGGTGGAATGACCGGCTCAACTACAGCTCATTGGTTGGCGGCACGCGAAATTACCGATATCGTATTGGTAGATATTGTCGAAGGAATGCCACAGGGGAAAGCGCTCGATCTTCTGCAAGCTATGCCAGTGATTGGTCGAGATGTAAGGATTATTGGAAGCAATGACTATGATGCCACGACAGGTTCAGATATTATCGTGATTACGGCAGGCCTTCCACGAAAACCTGGGATGAGTCGAGATGATCTACTCACCGCAAATGCTGAGATTGTCTCAAAATCTGTACAAGAAACAATTACGCGCTCTCCAAATGCGATCTACATAATCCTGACCAATCCATTGGACGCGATGGCCTATTTGACGATGAAATTATCCAAGTTACCCCCAGAACGGGTGATCGGGCAAGCAGGAATCCTGGATTCTGCCCGCATGCGCGCTTTTGTAGCTGCTGAAGCCGGTGTATCAGTTGAAAATGTCCAATGTTATGTGATGGGAGGCCATGGTGACGAAATGGTTCCCTTAACTCGTCACTCAAATGTTGCCGGCTCGCCACTTCGGGAGGTGATCCCTACTGAGCGTCTGGAAGCGATTGTCAATCGTACCAGAAAAGGAGGGGGAGAGATCGTCAGTTTACTAAAAACCGGTAGTGCATATTACGCCCCGGCAGCTGCAGTTGCTCAGATGGTGGAAGCAATCCTTAAAGACAAACACCTTATTGTGCCTGCATCTGCTTTTATGAGGGGTGAGTACGGACTGAGAGATATTTACTTCGGAGTCCCTGTACAGCTGGGGCAAACCGGGATAGAAAGAGTTATTATATATGATCTTAATAATGAAGAACGTGAAGCGTTGAAAGTATCTGCAGCTGCAGTTCAACAAACAACGGATGCTTTGCGGGCTTTGGTAAAGATATAGACCAGGGAGAAAAGGTTATGTTACTTAATGAAAAGATAGAGCAGCAATTACCCGAATGGCGTGAGCGGGTCAAAAAACTAATAAAAGATAAGGGCGATGTAAAAGTTGGCGAGGTAACCATTTCTCAGGTGTATGGCGGTATGCGGGACGTAAAGAGTCTCGTCACTGATATTTCTTATGTAGATCCGGTAGAAGGGATCAGATTTCGTGGTTATACAATCCCTGAGGTCATATCGAAGCTACCCAAACCTCAAGGAGCTGAGATGCCTTATGTTGGTGGGTTATATTACCTGTTCCTCGTCGGAAGCATTCCCACACTCGAACAAGCATTGGAAGTGGAAGCCGAGTGGAGGAAGCGGGGAAAAGTGCCTCAATATGTATTCGATGCTATTCGTGCTATGCCTGCGGATGCTCATCCAATGACGTTATTCACGCTGGCAGTATTGACTCTGCAGCGTGAATCACAGTTTTCCAAGGAATATCACTCGGGGCTGAAGAAGGATTTATACTGGATACCGATGCTGGAAGATAGCATGAATTTAACTGCAAAGCTGCCTGAGATTGCAGCATTTATTTACAGGCTAAAATACAAAAACGGTGACATCATCCCTCCTGATACTAATTTAGATTGGGCAGCAAATTTTGCCCACATGATGGGGATCAGTGATCCAATTTATAAAGACCTATCCAGGTTGTACTTCCTGCTCCACTCAGACCATGAGAGCGGGAATGTGAGCGCACATACAACACATCTGGTAGCTTCCTCACTCTCGGACATTTACTACGCTGCTTCGGCTGGCTTAAGCGGGTTGGCGGGACCTTTACATGGATTAGCAAATCAGGAGTGCTTGATGTGGTTGCTGGATGTAAAGGAGAAATGCGGAGAATGCTCTTATGATAAAGCAGCGCTGAGCCAATTTGCCTGGGATACACTCAATAGTGGACACGTAATCCCTGGATATGGTCATGCTGTTTTACGTAAAACCGATCCCCGATACACAGCACAATTGGAATTTGGCAAACGGCATTTCCCTGATGACGACATATTTAAATTGGCAGCTCTGGTGTATGAAGTAATTCCTGATGTTCTGCGGGAACAGGGAAAAGCCAAAGATCCATGGCCGAATGTAGATGCGATAAGTGGTACGTTGCAATATCATTTCGGAGTAAAGGAATTCGACTTTTATACAGTCATATTCGGTGCCAGCCGAATCCTGGGGGTTTCAGCGAATGCAGTGTGGGCGCGGGCACTGAGTCAGCCGATTGAACGGCCAAAATCACTAACTACAGCGATGCTCGAAGAAATCGCCAATAAATCTGCTTAGTTTAGTCATTAATAACCGACAGCGGTGGAAACTACCACCGCTGTTTTGTTGTAAACGTTTATGGCGTTGGGGTGGGCAAAGCTGGCGCACCAATCCAGCTAAAATACCTGGGGGTGCTGGCAGCACCAGCCGATGACCAAATGGGATTACCACTTTCATCCGAGCCTGATATTCGCACCACTTCAACGAACCAGCTGAAGACATGCGCTACCCCATCAGATGGACGCACAGTCGTCGGGACGATATATTTGGTGTCGGCAACCTGATCGACCAAAGTCGGACCGAGTGAAGCGGTAAGATCTTCTATTGTCACCCGATAAGACTCGTTCTCCTGCAAAGAACCGACCGAGGCCCATTGGAGGGTAACCGAATCATCAGCAATCGTAAACGGTGCACCATTGGCAGGCAACAGCAAGTTTGGAGCTGCATATGGCGGCGGAGGTGTGGCAGTAGGCGTAGGACCTGGGGTGGCAAATTTTCGACAAAGTGGGATAACGAGAGGCTGCCCCAGGAAGACTGTATCACCAGACAAACCGTTCTCCTCTCGAATCGCATCCATGGGGACGTTGTAAATTGTAGATATGCTCAACAAAGTGTCGGTGGACTGTACGATGATCTCAACCTTCTCGCAAGCAGCTTCTGTTTGCTCAGCCAGACTGTATGTAGCTGATGGCATTGCGGTAACCGTCGGAGTGGGTTGAGGAATTTGCAAAGCCTGATTGATACCAAGAGTATTGCACGCGGTTGGGAGATTGTTCAATGTGATAATGCTTTGAACCGAAACGTCAAAAAAGGCAGCAATGCTCAAGCAGGTATCATTTGCTTTTACCAGGTAAGTCACCGGGGTTGAGCTGGGTTGGGGTGTATTGGTTAATGTGGGAAGCGGTGTGATCGTAGGCGTTTGAGTTTCGGTGGCAGTGGCTGTCACAGTGGATGTTGTTGTTGGTTGAACAGCCGCTTCGGGAGTTTGCTTTAATGCGAAAAATACGATGATTGCCCCGATACCAAGAAATAAAGCTAATAAACCAATTGCACCAGGAAGGCTTAAGGTTATTGAAGGCATGCGACTGCCTTGAACAACTTTGGATGATTGGGTGTTTTTTTCAGTAGTAGTCAGGTCTGCCCCACAGACCAGACAGCGGGTTGCATCTTCCTTAACTCGCGTCCCGCATGTAGGACACAGTTTTATGGGTGTAGTATTTGTCTCAGGAGTCATGTTTTTTTGAGGTCCAGTAACTTGCTGGGACTTGGCGCATTATACCAGCTTTTTTAGTTCGTCGTGTGCTCGCGGCAATCAAAGCAAGGACACGTGGAACGTAATTGAGAGTGATATACTCAAAATAATATGCTTATTAGTCTGTATATCCATATCCCATTTTGTAATCACCGATGCGGTTATTGCGATTTTAATACTTATGCCGGTCTTCAACACCTGATACCGGCTTACACTCAGGCAGTATGTGACGAAATCAAGTTTTTATCTGACTCATCAATCAATCGCATACCCATCCACACGATATTTTTTGGGGGTGGCACACCTTCGCTCCTGGGTGAAAAGTACCTGGAAATGATCCTAACAACAATCCGTGATGAACTCGACCTGGCAGAGGGTGCTGAGACGACAATTGAGGCCAATCCGGGTACAGTCTCCAAGGAGTACCTGGTGAATATCCATGCATTGGGAGTGAACCGGATCAGCCTGGGTATGCAATCTGCAAACCAAACTGAGTTAACTTTGTTGGAGAGGCAGCATTCTTTTGAAGATGTCATCAAAGCGGTTGAGTGGAGCCGAGATGCAGGGTTCGACAACTTGAACCTTGACCTCATATTTGGGTTGCCTGAGCAATCTATGAAAGCATGGTTGGTTTCGTTAGAAGCAGCAACAACCCTACAACCTGAGCATTTATCGCTATATGCGCTTACTCTCGAACATGGAACACCCATGCAGCAGAAAGTTGAGCTTGGTCTCATACCAGCGCCGGATGAAGACGTGGCGGCAGACATGTATGAAGCCGCCAGTGATATATTGGCTGGTGCGGGTTATAAGCAATATGAAATCTCAAACTGGGCACGAGATAATAACAAGGGAGGTATATATTCGTGCAGGCATAACCTCCAATATTGGCGAAACTTACCCTATATTGGTGTGGGGGCTGGCGCACATGGCTATATTGATGGCAGTCGAACCGTGGATGTTTTGACGCCCGGTGCATATATCAATAAGATGAAAACTGAGCATGCGAATCAACATAACAGGCTTCAATTTCCAAGCACGCCCGCAACGATAGAGATTAATCCCATTGATAAAGAGGCCGAGATTAGCGAGACGATGATGTTGGGTCTCCGATTGGTAATTGAAGGGGTTAATGACATCGAGTTTCAGCGACGTTTTGGAATAAACCTCGAGCGTCGATTTAGCAGTCAGATTAATAAGCTTATTTCACTCGGTCTATTAGAGTGGGCTGGCACTCAAGAAGAAACATTGCGATTAACATCAAAAGGACGTTTATTGGGTAATCAGGTATTCAGTGAGTTTATCTAAGTACAAACGACAGATTACGACTTCCGATTGACCAGGCTCAACGCCAAATCCTTTAATGCCTGACCCGCAATGCCACCAGGATGGACTTCTTCCAGGGTGGACAACGCCTGGTTGATCAATCGATCTTCCTCGGCTTTGGTAAAATCCTTGCCACTTTCCCTCTCCAACAGGTCGATAACTCCTGGTACCTCTGCAGGTTGAATGGGTCCGCTTTTCCAACGTGCTGCAAAATCTCCGGATCTGGATAAGCCATAGATAATTGGAAGAGTTAATTTACCTGTAACGAGGTCACTGTGACTCGATTTACCGGTCAGAGAAGTGTTCCCCCAAATGCCGAGCAGATCATCCTGGACCTGAAACGCCAAACCGAGTTGACGACCAAATTGACGATACTTATCGCTCACCTGTTCGTCACAAAGAGCTGCCAAAGCACCCAATTCGGTGCTCGCGGCAATCAAGGCAGCTGTTTTTCCTTCAACCATAGGCCAATAATCGTCTATTACCAGATCAAGGCGCGATTCGTACGATAAGTCAAGGAACTGACCCTGGGTGAGGTGCAAGCAGGTACGTTGAAGTATCTCCACAGCTTTTAGCGCAACATTTAGATTTACCGTCTGAGCTAAACGGACTGCTTCCATATGCGCTAGAGCGAACATGGCATCTCCGGTATTGATCGCTTGAGGAATACCCCACTTTACCCACACCGTCGGACGACCACGTCGGAGGGGACTATCATCTTCAATATCATCGTGAATAAGAGAGAAATTGTGGATCAGCTCGACTGCGACTGCCCCCGGTAAGGCATGGGACCATTCTCCACCAGCAGCAGCGCAAACTAATAGGACTAATAAGGGTCGGATGCGTTTCCCCCGGGTTTTACCAGAATCTTCACGACTTCCCCAACCCATGTGATAAGCAAGCATCTCGAATAACCTGGAACTCCCAGCACCGTTCGATTGTTCTACGGCTCGCTGTAATTCAGTCTCGATTGAATTCAGATAGGTTTGGGTAAGGACTTCGTAAGCATTTGAAGGCATGCGCTTATTTCTTCACCAGTTTTCCATCTCTAAGGTCATAAATCGACCGCGAACTGGTTGCAAACATACAAATACGAATCTGTTCTTTAATGATGTTAATCAGATTAATCGTTTCATCGAAAGAATGAGAGGCAGATTTCAGAAATGGACCTGCCATGCCTCCAAGCGAGGCTCCAAGTGCCAGACACTTGGCGATGTCTACCCCGGTCCTCAACCCACCCGAGGCAATGATGGTCAACTGTGGAGCAGCCAAGGAAATGTTTTCGATAATCTCCGCTGTAGGAATGCCCCACTCGACGAATGATGCAGCTAATTGGCGTTGAGCATCATCCGTGGAGCGATACATTTCCACCTGGGACCACGAAGTACCTCCCGCACCTGCCACATCGATTGCCTTCACCCCTGCTTGGGCAAGCATGGTGATATCAGCTTGAGAAAACCCCCAACCGACTTCTTTAGCGATCACCGGAACTGGTAACGAGGAGCATATTGATGCAATCTTTTTTAATAATCCAGCAAAATTTGTATTCCCCTCTATTTGAAGCGCTTCTTGGAGGGGGTTTATATGAAGAACCAGTGCGTCTGCCTCGAGCATGTCGACTGCGCGCTGACATTCCGATAAACCATAACCATAATTTAATTGGATGGCACCCAGGTTGGCAAACAACAAGGCATCTGGAGCCTGGCGGCGGATCTGGAAAGTGTAAGCCAGCTCCGGTTGTTCCAAGGCTATCCGCTGTGAACCAACGCCCATGGCAATATTTTCTTGTTGAGCAGCAGCGGCAAGCAACTGATTTAGTTCAAAAGCTTGGCGGGTGCCGCCGGTCATCGAAGAAATCAGAATTGGAGCTGCCAAGGTTTTACCGAAAAGCTTTACTTCCGGAAGGACATCCTTAAGATTTAATTTCCGGCAAGGCGTGATGGATAAAGCGATAATGCTCTAACCCAGACGATAAAACTGATTGCACATCCTCTTCGAGATTAATACGGATGTGATCCGATTTTCTTGATCCAATTGGCGTAACTTCTTTCATGGTCGGGTGTTCCTGATGTTTGGACAATCTTACCAGCCTGAAGTATGCATGTCAACAAGATTGTCCTGAGACTTGACAGATTGCTATCTGAGATTACAATTGCCAGGATATCAGGCATATACTTTGAAGGAGGATCATAGATGATGGATAATAATGAAGTTTACAATAAGGTGAAGGCAATCATTGTAGACTTACTAGGTGTGGATGAGGCTAAAATCACTCCTGAAGCTCGTTTTCGTGAGGACCTCGAAGCTGATTCATTGGACCTGGTAGAATTGATCATGAAGTTTGAAGACGAATTTGGTGGCGAAATTTCTGATAAGGAAGCACAGGATATCAAGACCGTCGGCCAGGCTGTCGATTATCTCCAAACCCACATAAAATAAGTTCTTATATCATTCCCATCGAGAAGAGGCGCTTATAATTTTGCGCCTCTTTCGTGTATATTTATGGTATGAATTTCCGACGCATAATCTGGTGATTATAAAAATCTGAGGCAACAGGATTAGTTATCGCGCTAAGAACCAAATAAGTACAAAGAATATCAATAATTGTGTAAATTTATCTAAAAGAAGTATAAGATGACATAGCCAGTGGAATTGACCACTGGCTATTTTCTGATCAAGTGGAATAGATTAGAAAAGTAAACTCGGTATTTCCTCTGGGTGGGAGGCAACCCGTACGCCAGCTGACTGGAGTGCTTTGACTTTATCGGCTGCCAAACCTGAGCCGCCTTCAACGATTGCTCCGGCGTGACCCATACGCTTGCCTGGAGGGGCAGTTTGACCGGCGATAAAAGCGACCACAGGTTTGGTCATGTGGGCAGCGATGTATTCGGCAGCTTTTTCCTCATCGGTGCCACCAATCTCACCAATCATCACAACTTTCTCGGTATGTGGGTCAGCTTCGAACATGGTGAGAGCGTCGATGAAGTTGGTGCCGTTTATCGGGTCGCCACCAATGCCAACGCAAGTGCTCACACCGTGATTTAGCAACTTGAGTGCATATAGAACTTCATAGGTCAAGGTTCCAGAGCGGGATACTACGCCAACGTTCCCGGGAATGGCGATATTACCAGGAATGATACCTACTTTCGATTCACCTGGGGTAAGTAAACCAGGGCAATTGGGACCGACTAGACGGACTCTTTTCTGATCCAGATAATCCCGGACACTCATCATATCCTGGACTGGGATGCCTTCTGTGATGCAGACAATCAAAGAAATACCTGCATCTGCGGCTTCATAGATGGAGTCAGCAGCAAACCTGGAGGGAACAAAAATGCAACTGGTGTTTGCGCCTGTGGCTTCGACTGCCACCTTGGCTGAGTCAAATACCGGTACTTTACCATCGATAACCCACTCGCCACCTTTACCCGGGGTCATCCCAGCGACGACATTCGTCCCATAAGACAGCATCTGGGTGGTGTGAAAGAGGCCTTCATTGCCGGTAATTCCATGGACTAGAAGGCGGGTATTTTTATTGATCAGGATGCTCATAGGTTCTACCTCCCTGCTTTCATAGAATTCGCTGCAGCAACAGCCTTTTTGGCTGCATCCACCAGGGTTTCAGCGGTAATCATATTCGCATCAGAGAGGAGTTTTCGACCTTCTTCTGCGTTAGTACCGACCAAGCGAATGACCATGGGGATGTGCGGTTTCACTTCGTCAAGGGCGGCCAATATTCCACGGGCAACTTCGTCACCGCGGGTAATCCCGCCAAAGATATTGAATAAAACGGCTTTTACATTCGCATCGGTCAAGATGATGCGGATTGCAGCAGCCACTTTATCGCTGCCTGCACCGCCACCAATATCCAAGAAATTAGCCGGCTCACCACCGAAGAGTTTGATGATATCCATGGTGGTCATAGCAAGTCCGGCGCCATTGACCATGCAGCCAATATTACCGTCAAGCTTGATATAGGTTAGCCCATACTTACGGGCTTCGACTTCGGCAGGTGCTTCAACATCCAGATCACGCAGCTCAGCAAGGTCGGGGTGGCGGAAGAGAGCATTATCGTCTATAAGCATCTTGCCATCCAAAGCAACCAGCTGGTTGGTTTCGGTAATCACGAGTGGATTGATCTCTGCAAGGGTGGCGTCACATTCCTGGAATGCATGCCAGAGCCCATTAGCGATTTGGTTAAACACCTTCCAATGCTGCTTGGGCAAGTCAATGCCTATGGCGATATTACGGGCTTGATAATCTTTGAGACCTAAAAGGGGGTTGATATGAGACTTGATAATTTTTTCTGGAGAGATACGGGCGACTTCCTCGATCTCGACACCACCGGCAGAGGATGCCATCATTACCGGCTTACGAGCACCACGATCATTGGTGATCCCCAGATAAATTTCCTTGGAGATGCTAGCAGCTTCATCCACCAGCACTTTTCGAACGGGAAGTCCTTTGATCTCCATCGCCAGGATTTGGGCAGCAAGGTCTTCGGCTTCGTGAGGATCTTTAGCCAGGCGGATTCCACCTGCTTTACCCCGTCCACCGACGAGTACCTGTGATTTAATCACAACTCGCCCACCTAATTCGACAGCAATGCTGCGGGCTTCATCCGCGGTGGTTGCGACCTTTCCCTTGGGGATAGGTATGCCATAACGTGAAAATATCTGTTTTGATTGGTATTCGTGTAGTTTCATCCCTCGTAGCTCCTCACAGGAGGATAATTGAGCAATACATAAGCGGGAAGATTATACCACCCAGACCTGTCAGCCTTATTTGACGAACATAACCTATCGGGGGTCACATAAATAATGTTTTGGATACGGAGTAGTTTAGAAAAAAACGAATATGAACGAAGATCACCCGGATGGATGCTTGACTTTTGAGGATAGAAGAAAAAAAAAGGGATTTAATTGATCCTCAAAAAAAATAAATCGAAACAAATCCGAGAGAGGTTTTAGCACAAGGATGTCATGATAGTAATCAGAGTTGGATAGAGTGTAAAACATGGAATTGATATTTAGTATTATGTAATTACTCACACTCCACTCGATGAAAGGAAAATCTTCGGTTATGAGTACGGTAGTATGCATATCACTCGCTATGCTCGAGATACAGCTTGGATTCCAGCGGCTGCCAGTAATTAAGGATCACCAAAACTATTTTTATAAATTATCAAGCGATATCCATTATGAAGAATATTATTTATAACGGGTAACAATTCAACGGGTTCAACACGTAGAAAAGATAAGTCGATAATTACAACCAACGGATTCTGGACACTGCCTGATTGAGCTATATTATTAAAGGAAGATTGCTCACAGAAAAGCTGCGGGGACGGGTTCTAAGAACTTCGGAGTGTACAAGGATTCGCGGATTCTGAGAGCGTCCATATCCCCCGAAAACCAGCGGGGATTTTCCCCCAAAAATATGAGGGGATTCCGCAATGACAACAGGGTGAGTAGTTACGTCCAAATGTAACTACTCACCGACTGAAAATTAACATCACACATTCAACTTTGATAAGATATCTCCTGTCCTATAGATATAAAAAACGGAGCACCCCCTCCCACCTCCCCACCACGCTCACAAAAACAGTTCGCTAGGCAACGAAAATAAAAAAAACATGTTTTTAGGGGAGGAGTAATTATGTATGGGCTGTGCGATATTCGAGATATTTTAAATATTTACCAAATGAGTGAGTAGTTACAGTCCTACCGGTAGAGTTCAACCGGTATACGGATGCTTTCATCGAATTAACATTAGGAAAGCATCCTATACAGATAAAAATCAATCTGTACAGAAGTACACTGATTATAGCACAAAAGTTCTAATCTACAAGAGAGATAAGAAGATTTAAGGTAAGCGTAGGGTAATGGTATACAGAATACTGATGTATATCTGATCACCCATATCAATCTAAGAACGTACTGATGAATGATGAAGAAAAAGGGCTGCCTTTTATCAAGACAGCCCTTTCTGTGTAATTAGTTACTGAGCAGGTAAGCTGAAGTGCATTATGCGGTTGTTATTGGCATCTGAAATCCAGACACCGCCTTTACCATCTTCGATAATCCCGGTGGGAAGGTCAAATTGGTTGGGGCCGGTGCCATAGTCTCCAAAATAATTGATAAAAGTACCAGTGGTAGTGAAGTGGAGAACACGGTATCCCTCAGGGTCAGTTGCGTATAAGTTTCCGTTATTATCCACCGCAAGGAAGGGTTTGTTGTCCAGGGATTGACCGTACCAGGCGACAACGTCCCAATTATTCAGGGGATTATAAGTCCCACCAGCATCTTTCGACATCACCTGGATACGCTGATTCCAGGTATCGACTACGTAAACCAACCCATCTTTGTCCACAGCGACTCCAACCGGCTCGTCAAACTGACCTGGTTCCAGCCCAACAGAGCCAAATTGAGAGACAAAGTTGCCATTTTCATCATAGATGACAATGCGCTTGTTACCCGTATCCGTGATATAGACATTTCCAACGTTGTCGATGGCGATATCACGCGGTCCCCAGATGGCAAATGGCGTATCAGCCTGACCGAAATAACCCCACATATTCACAAATTGACCATCGGAAGTGAACTTTTGGATGCGGTGATTCCAGGTGTCAGCAACGAAAACCGAGCCATCGGCGCCAATGGCAATTCCCCATGGCTGGTAGAATGTTCCACCAGGTGCCTCGCCTTTGGAAATATCGGCAAAGCTGCCCCATACCTGCAACACACTTCCGTCTGCAGCAAGATGCTGAATGCGGTTATTGAATGTGTCTGCGACGTAAATCGTCCCATCTTGAGCGAGAGCAAGGTCGCGGGGGGTTTGGAATTGACCCGGTTCTGTTCCATTGGTGCCAATTACCAGGTCTGCGCTGATCGACAGCTGTTTTCCCTCGTACGGGTCGGCTTGAACAGGTGCGGTGGTGGAGGTGGTGCCGTAGTCCCATAATTGGGCGACAACATCCTTGCGGATATACAACCGGAATTTTTCAGCAGGATTCCAATGTTGAAGGCTCATATCCTGACCTGTTTGCTCACCGTAGAGGGTGTAATCCCGGTTAAGCCAGATCTGGAAGATCGCTTCGCGCATTTGTGGATTGGTAATGGCATAAAGCAGCCTATCTTTATTCAAATTGAAATAATCCATATTAGGCCACCAAATGCGGTTGTATTCAAATTTATCGTAGGCTTGACCCACGACCGGCTCGATTTTCCCAAAATTATCCTGACCTACGAGGATCAAGGGGACATCCCGCAGATCGCGAGTGGGAGCATTACCGTAATATCTTTGATTAGGAAAGTTGCGTAAGTACCACCAATAAGGATAGGTGGTTTTATCATCATAGGCGACTACTATATCCAGACCGCCGGTAAGTCGACGAGAGATATCTGTGATCTGCTGGAGGGCGATCTTATCACCAGGTGCGCAATGCGCATATACAAGGTATTCTTTGGCCAAATCATAATTGATGTAAGAAGCCATAAAGGCAGCTCGGGCAGTGAGAAACGCCAATAAGCTAAAGAAAACCAATCCAAAACCGCGGCGGACCAAACGGGGAGACCAACTTCTCATCAAAAAGTACAAACCAACGGCACTTGCTATCGCCATTACCAAAGATATGATGAACCCACTGGTGACCGACAACTGATCAAGAGACTTGCCTGCGAAAGGTGGGTTGGTTCCAAGCAGGATGCGAACGGTACTTACGACGGCAGGTATAAAGACGAATAGGAGAGCAACAACCAACCAGCCTTTCTTTAGCTTGAATGCTTCCCAATCTGTGGTATCGATCAGATAACCGATAGCCCATCCGGTCAAAAGGATCATCGGAAGGGTGATGTGAACAGTTAGCCAGGGCATTTTCTCACCGGCAATCGAGTATGCCAGCAAGCTTGAGATAGCCCAGAAAATAAGCAAAGCGATGGTGGGAGGTTGGACGATTGCTGGAACTTCAGGCGCCGGTTGAACAGGTTCATCCACCGATATATCAGCAGAAGTATCCAGATCCAAACCTATTGAGGTGGTTGTCTCTAAATCTTCCAATTGGGGGTTCTCAGGCACAAAAGTTTCGTCGGGAACAGTTTTCCGACCCAGGGCATACAAAATTATTCCCAAAACGGAACCAATGGCAGGCAGGAATTCATAAATAGGAATTTGAATCAGGGCATAATAATAGATGGGCTGATCGCCACGATTTACACCTTGCTGGGCCAGCCAATAACCAAGGGAGCCGACCATACCGGTGAAAAGGCCGGCGCCATTGGTGAATACACTGGTATAAAGCACAACGAATATCGTGTACCAAATCGCAGCATTGATCAACCACTGGCGTTTGTTCCACGACAAGCCGATGATGATGGAGGCAATTATCATCGGCACCAATACGAGCGCCATGTGCAACATATCAGGTAAGGTGAGGGCTTGAACTTCAGCTGCATTGACAGGAATTTTCCAGCCCAAGGCATTTATCCCAAAAGCCGATAATTGAGGTAATACAAGCGTTCCGAGGAGAATGAGCAAATCGAAAACACGCTCTTCACGGATACGGTTTAAACCGAAGCCCGAGATGGCAAAGAAAATAGCAGCAATCAAGCCAATCACCCCGATAACAATTAGGGCAATGGATATGAAAGACGGCAGTGAAGCAAATGCCGGATATTGAGGCGCCTGGGTAGTGGTTACTTTCCCGGAAAGCATCTTGATCACTACACCTGCAAATAGAACAAATAATGACAAAATAAGTGTGATGATGAAGGTTGAGCGAAATTCGGGACGATTCCACTTTCGACGCATCATCCGGTAAAGCAGATAAAAGGCTAAAAATAGCAAAGCCTGAGCTACGTAGATGAATGAAGTCTCTTTGGTGGCAAAATGAAGGACTGTAACGGTAGTAAAGATATACAAATACTTGTATTTTGCCGTGTCCAGATAACGCAAGATTGACCAGAGCATGACGACGCCAAAAAAAGCAACAAAAGCTTCATTACGAACATAACGCCCGTAATAGAGCATATATGGTGAGATAGTAAGCAACAATGCTGCAACCAGGGCACCCGCACGACCTAAATAGCGCCGGTAAGCCCACATGAAGGCTACGGTAGCAATACTGAATATAGCTGCTGGAATGCGGGCGGTAGTATCAGTATCACCAAAAAGAAAGTAGGAGAGAGCAACTACGTGGAATTGGAATGGACCATGCGTAACAGGGTCGTGCGCATAACCATCACCTTTATAATACAGCCAGGAAAAGTATGTATGTGAGGTCTCGTCGTGGCTCATGACACGCGGCTCGAGCATGTAAAGGCGGGTAAAGATCGCCAGCACAAGTATCGCAGCGAAAATCAATTTCTCAAGAGTAAATATCGGCGAACCGTTAAGCCTCGAAATTGAGCGATCGAGCCAGATTTGTTTTGAACCAGTCGATGTATTCAGGGGTGTATCCATACATTCTCCTCAAGATCCTTCTACACAAACGGGCTTATTTTAACCCATTTGCCCAAGTTATCAACTGTGATTAAGTCGGACCGTTATTCCCATTTACTCGCAATTCATAGGCAAAACCTAACTCATGCCAGCGCAATGTAGATTGAGGTAAACTCTTATCCCAAATTGCTTTGATTTGGACTACATCTTGAGCAGCGGGTGTACCCAAGACCGTCTGGGTGGAAACAGCTTTCCAACCGCCCACAACATATTCAGCTTGACCGGCAGTTATGTTCACTAATTCGACCTGGGCATTTGACCCTACGCTGAACAGGTCCTGACTATTTCCAAGGGGTCTCTGCGTGAGCAAAAGGATATAATCATCAGCTTTATACAAGAGGGTGACCGCATAGTAACTTGGGTCAAAACGTGCTCCAATAAGTTTAGGGACATCCAGTAATGGATGAATTTGCTTTACATTAAAACCCGCCTGTTGTTGGACAGCATCGACAGTGAGCTTGAAGTTGGATGGATTGGAAAAGTCGAGCAAATCATTCGGATTAGCCAGTGTAAGCTGGACATCGAGCTCGTTGGAGGACGCAGGCAGGAAGAAATGGATGAGCTGGCTTGCAGTGACGCGGATGGAGGGAAATGTCGCAAATATAATAACTCCTACAACTAATAACATAGCAGCCAATCCCCAGGCAGACTTCCAATTTAATTTCCATTTTCGGGACTCAGCGGATATTTGGATTTGATTCTGCTTCTGCCATGGAGCGGTACTCATCTTGCGATAATACCTATGTGAGGGAAGTGGCTTGAAGCTAACTAATAACTCTTCAATTTTTTGTTCGTCGGGTGTGTTTTGTTGTGGAGTGTTATCCATAGCCTCACTCAACCAAGCGACCAGTCATCTCGTATCTGCTCCAGGCAACGACGGATATATACAGAAACCGTATTTTCTTCCTTATTGATGTGCTGCGCAATATCTTTCACTTTCCAACCAAGCATATACCGCAGCACCAAAACTTCGCGTTTGTCATCCGGCAATTGAAACAATACATGCCAGAGATGCCTAAACTGTTCTCGTGACGCCGCCTGTTCTTCCGGCGATGCAGCTGATGGCAGTGCTACCCAATCAAAAGCTGTGTCATCCAGGCTTAATGCTGAGTTCTCCGGATGAACTTTACCCCGGCGGTGGGCATCGATAACCAGGCGATGGGCAATGGTAAAAAGCCAGGATAAAGCGGCATGTTCGTCTCCAAAAAAATGAGACCGTCCTTTCCAAGCTCGAAAAAATGTGTCACAAGTCAGATCCTCCACATCTTCAGCTGGACCACCATGCATTCCATAGATATAACGAAAGATAACAACGTGCGTGCGGGCATATAGATTACTGAAGTCTTCAGGATCCTGAAGCGGAGAATGGGTTGCTCGCATGAACTTGTCTGTAGAATTAACGCATGTAAATCAGAAATCTGACATTTAACCTGGTTTGGAGCGCTTATCTTCCCTCTTGCTCGGTCTGGTCTTACTTTTCGTTGCAGGTTTATGTGCTGGGCTGGTTTTAGCTGGACTCTTTAAGGATTTTATCTCGGCTGGGGTAAGCTGCCGCCATTGACCAATTTTGAGTGTACCGAGGCGCAAATTACCAATCCTGACACGGATAATACTCACCACGGGTAGACCGATCTGCCTGCAGGTATCACGTATCTGGCGTTTGCGACCTTCCTTCATAACCACTCTTACCCAGGTGCCTTTACCAGAATGCGATTCGATTTCAACCTGCACAGGTGAGCTGTGATAACCATCCTCCAGGACGACGCCATGCCGCCAGGCAGATAGCTGCTTATCGTCGGGATGACGAGCTAATAATACCCGATACTCCTTCTCATGCTCGAAGCGGGGATGGGTAAGCTGATTAGCCAATTCACCGTCATTCGTCAGCAGGATCAAACCTTCACTATCCACGTCCAGGCGACCGACCGGATATAGATGGGCATTCACCGGCACCAAATCTATGACAGTCTGGCGTGGATCAGGTGAACTAACAGCAGACAACACCCCCCTGGGCTTGTACAAGGCGATGTATTGGAAGGCTTCAGGAGGCTTGATCAACTTTCCATCCAGCTTGATCTTGTCCTTATGGATATCGGCTTTTGAGCCAAGGTGAACCGGCTCACCGTTCACAGTCACACGACCTGCAAGGATTATTTCTTCACAAGACCGCCGGGAGCCATAGCCTGCCAATGCCAGGATTTTTTGTAATCTCTCTTCCATTTTGATGATTATCCTATTCTTAAGGTGTGGATGAAACGAATATTAATCAGCTGCCAACGGTCAGGCGGATGGTTTTTATTTCAAAAGGTCGGAAATCAAGCTCGATTTTACCCTTATTTATGGATAATTCGCGTTGAGACCTTTCGAGCATATCAGTTTGTGAGGCTTTATTTATCAATAAGGATGTGGATAATGTACACCGGGTCAGGTTGCGTTTCGCTTCATACAATCGAAGGATGATATCGTTAGAACCATCCTCAGCCAGCTTTACCGTCTCAAGGATGACATTCGCAGCATCCAGACTGAAAATAGAGGCCTCTCCAGCTGCACCGGGGAGTTGAACGAGCGGGCAGTTCAGCTCGTATGACTCACGGACAACACCACACTCACCAAAACTACCGTTCCAGTAGTACAGCGCATAGGTGAAAGTTTGAATACCCCTATCTGCCAGAGGGTCAGGCGCCAATGAAGATTTAAGTAATGTAAGGTTCAAACTATTCCCGAGAGCATTGATACCATATTTAAAGTCATTTAATATGGCTATGCCGCGGTTCTCTTCTACCAGAGCGCTCCACTTGTGGTTACAGACCTCAAAGCGATCAGCATCGAAAGGTCGGGAGTGGTGGTTCGGGCGGCGGATGTGTCCAAACTGGATCTCGTGGATAGCTTCATTCGTATGAATATTAACAGGGAAAGCAACTTTCAAAAGTTTATGACGTTCCTGCCAATCGATTGTGGTGGTGAAATCGAGCCTGCGCTTATTATTACGCAGACTGATTATTTGTGTAAGGTTAAAGTCGTGAAGCTTGCGGGTGAGTTTTAATCTGGCAATTTCAGGGCTGGATTGAGCAATTTCGAGCTGCACCGGCTCATCGGTGGTCATGAGCAGCGAGCCGGTCATGCTATCAATGTCCCAGGCATCAAAGCGGGCAGGGATATCCTTATACAAGCAAAAGCGATTTCCAACACCCGCCATCATATCAATCCCGGTATCTTTATCGATGAGACTGATCAATTCACCGTGCGTGTTGAAGTTAGCCTGGAGTAGATTATTCTCGAGGCTGGATTCGGTCACATGGACAGCATTCCGGGATTTGGAGGATGATTTTGGAGACTTTTTTACATTTATTGTTGCCCAGCCACAAGGCGGAACAGTAATTTCGACCGGACCCGAGGGTAATTCGATGAGCTCTGAACGCTCCCAGCAAAGGGAATTGAAAACGGTAAGAGAACCGGTGTCTTTTTGATCGGTGAATGACGAAATTGCAGAAAGAGTGGAACTTGTTGCTTCAGCAATCACCTCAGAGTAAGCTGCAGATGCTTCTTCATAAACACGATGGATGGATGAGCCAGGTAAGATGTCGTGGAATTGGTTGAGGAGCACTTTTTGCCAGGCAAGTTTGAGATCATCGCATGAAAATGAAACACTGGTCAAAGTGTGGGCCAGGGTTCCCCAAAATTCGGCATCTCTCAGGGCAAATTCACTACGACGATTGCCCAATTTGGTCTTTGCCTGGGATGTGTACGTGCCTCGATGAGCTTGAAAATACAGCTCACCCACATAACGTTCTTTGGGTAAGCCCTGCTGTTTTAAATCGGTGAAAAACTCTCCAGGGGAGGCTAGCTTCACGCGTGGCACCCCTTCAAGGTCCCGAGCACGCGTTAAAAATTCTAGATGGTCGCGGGTAGGTCCACCACCGCCATCACCCCATCCAAAAGCGAGCAGCATCGAGCGAATGCCATCTTTTTGAAAGCGAGATTCCCACCGGTCGAGAATATTTCCGGGGCGAGTCTGGCTGTTGTAATCGGTGAAAATATGGGCAGGGATTGACGAGCCATCAATCCCCTCCCACATAAAGATATTGTAGGGGAAAGGATCACCACCATGGTAGATCCAGGCAATCTTTTGAGTGGCAAAGCTGGCACAGCCGCAGCCAAGTAAGATTTGGGGAAGTGAACCGGAATATCCAAATACATCTGGAAGCCACAGAACTTCACTCTCGACCGAGAATTCCTGCTTGAAGAATTTTCTGGCATACATGATCTGGCGGATCAGGCTTTCGCCACCGGTGATATTTGTATCCGCTTCAACCCACATGGCTCCGTCAGCGATGACTTTACCATCCAACACAGCCTGCTTAAAGCGTTGGTACAACTCGGGATAATGATTTTTTAACATCAGGTAAAGCTGAGGCTGAGACTGAAAAAAGCAATAGTCGGGATATTCTTCCATCAAATTAAGCTGATTGATCACCGTGCGTGCGATCTTACGATCCGTTTCTGCTAAAGGCCAGAGCCAGGCAACATCAATATGGGCATGCCCGAATGCAAAGAATGTAGGAGCTGTGGAACCGTTCACACATTCAAGGAGGGGGCAGAGACGCTCACGGGCGAGATTTATCGTCTGAAGCATTTCCACCTCGGGCAGCTCGAGGTCGATCAGGAGGGTGACATCCTTCAGACCCTGGTCAATCTCGGCTACGCGCAGGGAGTATTGGTCCAGGCGGTTACGCAAGTCAAACAAGGTGGTAAAGTCTAATGCCAACTGATATACCTGCTCGCGCCAGATGCCAAAACTACTCGGCCCGACTTCAACCTGGGTTTTTGCAGCCTCAGGCACAGATTCATAACCATAACGTATCGGACCACCCCCCATGACGAGCGGACCATGACCAGCATAGGCTTCGACCAGGATAGAGAAACTGGTGCCGGGGATGCCATTCCTGGTGAGGGTAATTTCTCGCCGGGCTGTGCCGAAGGAACCTATCACCTTGCCATTAGCCCAAACCAGGCATTCACCATCTTCTGGGGATTGAGCATACCAGGTAGTGCTGCCAGGGATACCATAGCGGGTTAGCTTGTTATCACGGCTGGCCAAACCGTATGAGCTTACCACCTTACCATCGGCCCAAATTAAGCGCTCACCAGATTCAGGCAATAATGCGGCAGGATTCATGAACAATGCGATGCGTCTGCCTGCAGCCTTATCTGGCAAGGACAGCTCACATTTGAACCAACCGTATTCCCATTTAGACCCCCAGGCGGTACCGACTGGCATGGGATGGAATTTATGTTTTAAGGCTTGCTCAGCAGTCAACTGCTTACGGGTGACGAAACCTTGCAGATCAATTACGGCAATGGGTTCATAACATATCTGCCAGAGGGTGTTATCCCAATGTGAAATGCGATTATTCCATTCCTTGGTGAGCGACATGATAACTCTCCATCATTACAATTCGCCGAGTCTACAAAAATTTGGCTGATTGATTAATTATCCGCATTTTATGTTTCTGTGAAAGACACAATTTCACCATACTTATCACATGGCTGGTACTAACTGAATTACGTCGTCACCGGTATGGAATTAATTAGCCGCAACGAATAGATAAAACGATAGCTGGATTTAAGCAAACGGTACTTATCCAGCGTATCGGGTCCGCAGCTGGCTGTACCCAGACCGCGCATGGCAGTGTCGATGCTCAACCAGGTCTCAGGACGAGGTTTCAAATCTATCGTGTGCCGGGCAAGGTAAAGGTCATTATCGGTAAAATGACTGGCATTGAACTCGATTAATGGAAAGCCTTCGATATTGAGACCGAGCCCAGCTTTATTGCGTAAGACTAAATCACTTACATCTGTTTTATGACCATGTTCCTGGGGTTGTATATAGGGAATATACTCCGATGAGACATTGTTTTGATATAACCCCACCATCGCAGATGATTTCCGATCGGAATAGTTTTCCCACGGACCCCTCCCATACCAGCCAAGGTATTCGAAACCAGGAGGCAAGCACATGCTGACACCCACCCTGGGAAGATCAATAATCCCGTTGCCTATTTTGATCAGATTGGAGACCAGCAGCATGCCTGACGGGAGGAGGGTGTAGCGCTGGGTATGGGTGAAATCATCCCAAATCCCTCGCCCCGAAGCCTGATGCTGGATCACAACCATCGCCGGTTGATCACTTCTCTGCACTAATCGAAATGATTTCAGACGGTGCTGAAGCTGAGGCAAACCAAGGGATTCCCAGTATGGCAATACCTTCATTGACTCAGTCAACCTGTCTGATAATATCTTGATGCCATCATTATCTGTTGGAGCTCTCCAGACATTCAATAATGGACCGCGCATAATGAGGCCGTTGCCATTACTCATTTCAACCAGCAGTCCTAACTTTTTATCAAAAACCTCATAATCGGACTCGGTAAATAACGTGATCCGATCATCCTTTTCATGAACTCTCGTCCAGCCAGCTGCAGTAGGAATAGGTTCGATTCCCTTCCGGCCTTTATGCGTCCTGGATAATGGAATTTGTTCCCAGGCAACTAATGACTTCTCAGGTGCCCAGCTGGTAGATTGGCGATTGTAGAATTTAATGTTGAGGAAATATTCTTTGGACTGTTCCAGATACGTAATTGGTAATTCGAAAACACGGGATTCACCGGCAGGGATATCCAGTTCAGGAAATTCACTTGCTTGATCTTCTTCTCCATTACAGGTTAATTCCCAGAATCCTTCTAACCAATTTAGAGAAATGAAATCCTGTTTATTGGTGATGCGGACTCGGCAATGAGATCTGTCAATCAGCTCGACTTTCACTGGTTGGGCGAGATATTTGAATTCATATAAGGCTGGATGGGGGTTCCTATTGGGCCAAACGATGCCATCAATGCAAAAATTGGCATCGTTGGGCACATCGCCGAAATCTCCACCGTAAGCCCAATAGGGTTCACCTTCAGGGGAAATCTGCAAAATGCCATGATCGACCCATTCCCAGAGAAATCCACCCTGCAGACCGGGATACTTTTCAAATGCCGCCCAATAATCCGAAAGACTGCCGTTGCTGTTCCCCATGCAGTGCGAGTATTCGCATAGGATCAGGGGTCGATCGCCTTTGTCGTTAATCGACCAGTTGATGATATTTTCGATGGGCGGGTACATTGGGCAGACGATGTCTGTAACCCGCTGCCCGCCTTGCCATTCGTTACCTTGCCAATAATTGCCTAAAGCAGGTTCATAATGCAATGGGCGGGTTGAGTCAAACCCGCGGACATATCCGGCAGCGGCATCATGGTTCGGACCATAACCGCTCTCGTTACCCAATGACCAAATAATCACGCTGGGATGGTTTTTATCACGCTCGACCATTGCCATGACACGCTCCACGAATGCGGCGGTGTAACGAGGGTCGTGGCACAAGTCCTGATAATAGGCGTGGGTTTCAATATTGGCTTCATCGATTAGATAAAAACCGAGCTCATCGCACAAATTGTAAAAGCAGGGGTCTTTTGGGTAATGTGAGGTGCGGATAGAGTTGACATTGAATTGCTTCATCAGGTGGAGGTCTTTTACAAACAATTCACGAGATATTGCCTTGCCTGTTTTATCGTCATGATCGTGATAATTTACCCCTTTGATCATTACTCGCTTACCGTTGATCAACAACATGCGCTTACGAGTTTCTACCTTTCGGAAGCCAACCTTGCAGCTGGTAGATGCGGTTCCATTGGGTGAATTTAAAACTTACCACCAGTGTATATAAATTGGGAGTCTCTGCGGTCCATGGGGAGGGTGATTTTATTTCCTGTTCAAAATTCAGCTCATTCGATGGGAATTGGGAAGCGAACCACTCACTTGTTGATGATGTATCTGTGGGTACAAATTGCTGATTACAGATGGGTTCCTGATTTGGATCATATAAACATAGCTCGACAGCACAATCCGTAATATGCTCACCAGGGAAGCCGATTTTTACTTTTAACTCGTAAAATGCCATGTTGATAATCGTCGGTTAAATCACCTATAGCGAAGACATCTTGAATATGGGGTGATCCGGTGGAATACAAGAAGACTTCACGCTGTAAACCTGCCTGCCACCAATGATCCTGATCCTCGAGGAACGAGGCATCGGACCATTGGACAACCAACACGGTCAGATCGTTTGGTCCTTCCATGTTCAACAGCGAGCTGACGTCGAATTCAGCCGGTGTTCGTGAATCTTTGCTGATGCCGACCGGACGCCCGTTGAGGTAGGCGTATAAAGCCCCTTCACATCCACCGAAATGCAAGACTACCCGACGACCAGACCAACCTTGGGGTAGACTAAATATAATCCGGTAAACACCTACGGGATTATCATCAGGGACGTCTGGGGGGAGGTTGGGAAATGGCATGACCACATTGGTATAGTGAGGGTGTCCATAACCCTGCATGGTCCAATTACCGGGCACTTAAATCGGCCCCCAATTTTTCTGTTGGATGGCATCATCTGTGACGGCTTCAGGGCGGGGAAAATATTGGAAATCCCATGTGCCGTTCAGGCTGACGAACCAAGGTGATGAGCTACGATCATTCGTCAGAGCAGACAGGGCAGTAGGATAGGGGTACAAAGTTGCCCGCGGAGGAAGTTTATTAAACCCGGTTAGCTGGGGCATTTTCCAGGTTTTATTACCACCGAGTTCAAGGAGGGCTGAATAGTCAGTCATGGGATGAGTGAATACCGGTTTTTAATGACCCACAAACTTGTATATATTACTAGATACAATTTACCAGTCGATATTATCAGGGTAATTATACGTGATAGAACGTGTGTGTGGGCTGTTCATCCTTGAAAAAGCTTTCAATCCCAATACTCCATATCAGGAATAATTATGTGTTAAATCAGAATATATCCTGAATCCATATAAATGACCATTTTGGAGGATTCTGCTTCAGAATAGGAAACTCAGCGCGTATGAACACTACGCTGATAACACTATTATTTATTTGATGTGAAATATTAGCCGGTGGAGCTATTAATCGAATGAATAATCAGAGACTGGTGGCGGAGTCCCGAGCTCTGTTGACAAGGGCGGGAGCTCTTCCAGTGAATTTAAACCGAAATGTTGTAAGAAATCAGAGGTAGTCACATAGAGGATGGGTCGCCCGGGTCTTTCAGCGCGACCAATTTCCTGGATTAATCCCTTGCTGAGCAGACTTTTTAGCACCCCATCAGAGCTGACTCCACGGACTGCATCAATTTCAGGACGAGTGACCGGTTGCTGGTAGGCAATTATTGCAAGGGCTTCAAGCGCTGCCCGGCTCAATTTACTGGTTGACTCGAGACCCAGAAAATGCTCCACATCTCCAGCGGTATCTGGAGCGGTGGTAAGCTGGACACGTCCATAGTGGCGCTGCAAACGTAAACCACGGGGAGATGTCTCCGACGTGAAGTCTCGATTCCAAGATATCCAGGTAATTTTCGATATTACGCAGGGGCAAATTGAGGGCAGCAGCGAGTTGTATGGGTGCAACTGGACAAGCAGCCACGAATAACAGCGCCTCCAGTCGGGCAATGACCTGGTCTGTACCTGTATCCATGAGAGAATCGTCAGACATGCTATAATGCTATCTTAGTTTTCGGCTAGTTCTATCAATCATCTCGGGTGAACTTTGCGATTATACCATCGGACTTATTCTAATTTCATTTGGTACTACGTTGTTATCTCTTTTTCTTTGGTATTGGGGGGTTGTACAGCTCCAAAGGTGACCCAAGGACTTATTACCGCAAGCATTGCCGTAGATAATGAGGAAATTCAAGCGAAAATACCTGCCGGAAGTACTGTTGGGGAGGCATTGGCATTAGCGAAAATCACATTGAGCGAGGTGGATAAAGTCGAACCACCAACATATACCGTGTTAAATGATGGATCAAGAATAGAAGTCGTCCGAATTACCGATGAATATTACGTCGAGCAAGTCACTATTCCATTTGAACATCAGGAATTAAAAAATGAAGCATTGCCTGAGGGAGAAGAGCGGTTAAGCCAACCCGGTGTGAATGGTGTGGAGGAAATTACCTACCATCGGGTATTCGAAGATGGGATTGAAGTGTCCAACTCGGCAGTCAAGACAACGGTGATTAGGGAGGCGATCCCTGAAATCTTGATGGTAGGCAGTAAATCATCGTTTAGTGCGGTCAATATTCCAGGAAAAATCGCATATTTATCAGCTGGAAATGCCTGGATCATCGAAAATTCCACGGGAGAACGAAGAAGCGTAGTTACATCAGGGGATCTCGATGGTCGAATTTTTTCATTATCAAAAGACGGGAGTTTTATTCTCTTTACTCGTTTTTCAAGCGACCAGAATATGATCAACCACCTGTGGGCTGCCTCCTTGACGAGCGATCCGGTAAGAATCATTGATCTTAAGGTGGATAACATCGTCCATTATGCTGAATTTGATCCGAGCTCGAGCATTGTGGCTTACTCAACGGTCGAGTGGCGTGAAGCTGCTCCAGGCTGGCAAGCTAACAATGACTTGTATGAAGTTTCTGTAAGCAGAAGTGGATTTGTAGGCACACCGGAGATGGATTTGGATGCAAACTCGGGCGGGGTGTACGGCTGGTGGGGAACTGAATATTTATGGGCTCCCAGCCAGGTATTATTTTTGTATTCACGCCCAGACAGCGTGGGTATTTTGGATAAAAGCGATGGAAGTATGATCTCACTTGTGAATATTACACCATACCAGACGGGTGGAGACTGGGCATGGGTGCCAGGGATCTCATGGTCACCGGGTGGAGACATGGTTTATACCGTGAGCCACAGTCCCCTGGATGGTGCGACTGATGAAGGAGTTCAGGAATTTGATTTATTGGCCGTACCTGTAACCGGCAGCCCAGCTATCAAGATAGTGGAGAATGTGGGGATGTTTGCCTACCCGGTGACATCACCGGTCAATTCTCAAGCTAACTTTTCCGGGAATACTACTGGAGACGTGACGACTCAAAATGCATTTTCCATCGCCTACTTACAAGCTATATTTCCCGAGCAAAGTGAAACCAGCGGTTACAGGCTATCATTAATCGATCGAGATGGATCGAACAAGAGAAGTCTGTTCCCAGAAGAAGGAACAGTAGGTCTGGAGCCGCAGAAAGTAGTCTGGTCGCCAGCCCGAATGGAAAGTAGTGGGGAATTCGCGATTGCAGTCATTTATAATGGAAATATTTGGATCGTCGATACAGTTAATGGAACAGCACAACAGATCACGGGTGATGGATTGACCAATAGGGTCGATTGGAGATAGAGGGTTATGAGGATATTAATCACCGGGGCAGCCGGATTTCTTGGATCGCATCTCTGCGAGCGATTATTATCGGATGGGCATGAAGTGGTTGGGATGGATAACTTTATCACGGGCAGCCCAGATAATTTAGCTCACTTATCAAGCAACCTTAGTTTTTCATTTATCAGGCATGATGTATCCAATTTCATCTTTGTGCCAGGCAAGGTGGATGCTGTTCTACACTTTGCGTCACCCGCCAGCCCAAACCCAAAATCACCATATGGTTATGTGAATTTACCGATACAAACCATGAAAGCAGGCGCATTAGGTACACATAACACATTGGGATTAGCCCGGGTTAGTGGAGCGAGATTCCTGCTTGCCAGTACCAGCGAGATATATGGCGATCCACTCGAGCATCCACAGACCGAAAGCTATTGGGGGCATGTTGACCCGATAGGTCTGCGCTCGGTATATGATGAAGCAAAGCGTTTTGCTGAAGCACTGACCATGGCATATCACCGTTTCCATGGGATTGATACAAGGATCGTGCGAATTTTTAATACTTTTGGACCACGGATGCATCTTGATGATGGAAGAGTTGTACCCAATTTTATACAACAAGCCTTGCGCGGTGAGCCTTTGACGATTTATGGCGACGGACAACAAACACGCAGCTTTTGTTACGTTGATGACCTGGTCGAGGGTATCGTGAAGCTGATGCTATCTGATGAGCACTTACCGGTTAACATCGGAAACCCAGTTGAAATGACTATCCTGGAATTTGCGCAAAAAATCAACGCTATTGTAAATAATCAAGCCGGGATTATATTCAAACAAGCTGACCGACTGGAAAGCGACCCCCAACGAAGACGACCGGACATCACACGAGCGCGCGCGATCCTTGGATGGGAGCCGCATATTGACCTGGAGGAGGGATTACTAAAGACCATCCCGTATTTCTGGCAGAAATTGGGAATGGGATGACGAGCATTCTGGCAAATCCGCGGGAAAGGACACGTTTTTTCCGTTTTCTCGTGGTTGGTACGGTCGGTGCATTGGTTGATTTCGGTATCGAGAACCTATTGCACCGGTTTCTTGGTTTTCCTTACGTTTGGGCAGGTGCAATTTCCTTTATTTGTGCTATTTTGAGTAATTTTTATTGGAACCGGGTATGGACGTATCCAGACTCACGATCCAAACCCATCATGAGACAACTTTTCCAATTTGCGATCGTAAATGTAGTTGGGTTGGCAATAAGAATACCAATCTTAAAATTCTTGGAACCTGTAGTTACCAGACTGTTCCAGATGCTTCCTGAGAACCACTTAATCCTCCCGCCCGATATAATAGGAGAGAACCTTACTCTGGCGATTGCCGTATTAATCGTCTTGTTCTGGAACTTTTTTGTAAACCGATATTGGACTTATAGTGATGTACAATGATGAAACATGATCACGACAAGCTGGAAGGAACAAATGAGAAAGAGTGAAACATGACACCTGATACTGCATTAGTCCCCATCTATATGACTAATGGTGATGTTGGAGCTTTTCTGGTGTACCCCTATATATTTAACTGCGAAGGAGAGTGGATTGGGTGGATCTCTACTGACCGATTTGTTTATTCCACCCACGGGCATTATGTAGGCTGGCTGGCAGATGGTCCGAGGATCTTAAGGAAACTGGCAGATGGCTATACCAGGACGACCATTGACATCATTCCACCCTTCACTTTAAAGATTAAACCCCCAGCGATCTCACCCCTGGCGCCAATGATGCCAGAGCTAACATTTGGAGAAACGGATGTGTTGCTGGAACGTCCGGATTTACTCCCACCCATTGATTTTGGAGAACTACGCGAAGATATGGATTGAGTTCAGAAAAGTAATCTCATGGTTGATGAACAGCCCGATCTATCCCCAGAAAGCAAAAACTCTGAAGAGCCTGAGAGTAAATTCCGATCATTAAAGAACCTGATAGATCATGTATCGGGGAAAAGCCTATCAGAAACACAATCCCAACAAGACAGTGGGTTGGCAGAGGTAATACCTTTTCCATTTTTGGCAATGGTAGGTCAACTGGAGATGAAGTATGCTCTGCTGCTTGGTTTAATTAATCCTGCGATAGGGGGTGTTCTATTAATTGGCCCACGAGGGACGGGAAAAACAACAGCAGTACGCGGCCTTGTAGATCTACTCCCTGAAATCCCACGGAGCTTGTGCTACTATGGCTGCTTACCAGAAGATATCGAGACAGGCGGCATTGATGCGGTATGCCCAAATTGTGCGAAAAAATATGCCCAGGGTGAACCTCTCGCAGCAATGGATAAAATCCGCCTGGTGGAACTGCCATTGAATGCGCGCATCCAGGATGTCGTAGGTGCAGCTGATGAAGACGAATCAGGCAGGCAGCTCCTGAGGCTGCACCGGGGAATATTAGCCCATGCAGATCGAAATTTGCTGCTTGTGGATGAAGTAAACCTGTTAGCGGATGATGTAATCGATGCCATATTAGATGCAGCGGCATATGGATCCTATACCGTGAAGCGAGGAGCTCGAACAGGCACCTACCGGGCAAGGTTCGTGCTGATCGGAACGATGAACCCCGAAGAAGGACGGCTTCGCCCTCAAATTATGGATCGATTCGGTCTCCGCAGTGTAGTTAGAGGTTTGGAGAATAAAGACCAGCGTTTGGATGCTTACAAAAGAGTCCAATCCTACCTTTCGAACCCACGCAGAGTGGTGCAGGAATATTCTGATGAGACCCGGTTAGCACAGGCAGAGATCCAAATTGCCAGAGATATTTTGCCTGAGGTATCTATACCTGAAAGTGTGACCGAACAGGGGTTGGAATTAATCCGCAGCTTGAGAATTGATTCATTGAGAGCAGAAATTACTTTATTTGAAGCCGTTAAAGCAATAGCTGCGCTGGATAACCGGAAAGTAGTCAGCGTTGATGACCTACATGTTATAGCGCCAATGGCTTTACGAATGCGGCGGTCCGGATTTATAGAATCGTATCTAACAGATCAAAACAAGGAAGACGAAGAGATCAAAAAAGCAATCGATGAAACCTTATCCACCGCTAATTAAAAATGAGAAAATTATTTTTAAAGAAAGAAGTATTTAAAGTTAAGTCAATACCCTACGATCCGGAAAGCATGGCGGAACCGACGGATGCGGATGGATTTATCCAAAGAGGCACAGCATTTTATGCGCGCAAAGATTATTCATCGGCGATTAATGACCTGAACCGAGCGACTGCCATCGATAGTAATAAGATTGACTCGTTTTATGCGTTAGGAATGGTCTATAAAGCCATGCAAGAAAACGAAAAGTCAGTATCGGCGTTTAGGCAAGTGTTGGAATTAATCAAACATCAAGCTGACACAGATAAAGTCAGGAATGCCATGCTTCGCCGGCTGGCATTAGGACACATCAACGAAATTACTCAAGGTGACTGGAATCTGGAGAAGGAAATTTGGCAGAGAACAACTTAACCCACAGAGAACGGATCGAAAATTGCTTGAGAGGGGATACCGATAAGAGAGCACCCATTGCTTTATGGAGGCATTTCCCCGTCGATGACCAAACTCCCGAAGGACTGGCACAAGCAATACTCGAATTCCAGCGAACATACTCTTTTGACCTGGTAAAGGTAACTCCGGCCTCATCGTTTTGTATCAAGGATTGGGGAGTGCAGGATGAGTGGAGAGGAAATCCTGAAGGCACACGGCAGTATGTTCGAAAAATCATCAATTCTCCCGAAGATTGGCTGGGACTACCTATTTTGGACCCACATGCGGGTGCACTCGGTGACCAGCTGACTTGCCTCAAAATGGTGTGTACTGAACTAGGACCAGATGTACCCGTATTGCAAACCATCTTCAATCCACTTGCACAAGCGAAAAACCTGGCAGGTGGCGAAACACTCCTGGTGCATATGCGCCAGTATCCCGACGCAGTGCTAGAGGGTTTACACACCATCACAGAGACCACTTGCCAATTCATTGAAGCGATCAGTAAGCTTGGGATAGCGGGAATATTTTTTGCTGTGCAGCATGCCAATTACAACCTTTTGTCTGAAGCTGAGTATAACCAGTTTGGAAAAAGATTTGATACAAATATCCTTGAAATGGTAAACAATAAATGGTTGAATATGCTGCACCTACATGGTAGTAATGTCATGTTCAAGCTATTCACGGATTACTCAGTCCAAGTGATCAATTGGCATGACCGTGAGACATATCCCTCCCTGGTTGAGGGAAAAGGAATGTTCCCCGGCGTGGTATGCGGAGGTCTGCAACGCTCACGAACGATGGAACTAGGTACACCAGAGACCGTCTATGCAGAGGCACTAGAATTCTATAAAATCCACAAGGAACCAGTACTTCATACTGGGCACTGGGTGCGTGCTGCAAATTACCACACCGAGAGCAAATATCATGGCAGCGATACGGGCAGCACGGGGTGAGTGACCTGAGGATAATTGGGGGAAAAGCACGTGGGAGGCGCATCCGCTCCGTCCCTGGTACAACAACCCGACCGATCACAGATAAGGTGAGGGAAGCGTTATTTAACATTATCGGTGGGGATATCCAAGGAGCATCATTTTTAGATTTGTTCGCCGGGACCGGCAGTGTAGGCATTGAGGCATTGAGCAGGGGCGCGCAACACGTCTTGTTTGTGGAGCTAAAACGCCAGCCCATCGCGATCATCAAGGAAAACCTTAAAAGTACAGGGTTGCTCGAAGGGGCGGAGGTGACCCAGGCAGACGCGTTTACACTTTTGGAACGACCAATGATCAATGCGTTCGATTATGTATATATCGCTCCACCGCAGTATAAAGATATGTGGATGCGGGCAATGCTGTTAATCGATAAAAACATCGGGTGGCTCACGGAAGATGGATGGGTGATCGTGCAAATCCATCCGGTCGAATATCACAAGCTAAATGAAGAAAATTCCATTAAAAACCTGGTTGAGTTTGATATAAGACATTATGGGAGTACCTTGCTGGTATTCTATCAAAGGACAAAAAATGATGAGGAAGACGACACAACTTTGAATGCAAATAAATAATCGGAATTACTGCGGTCCGATTCATGATCCAGGTTTAGGTAATCATCCAGTTAGTATTATGTAATTACTCACCGACTGAAAAATAACATCACACAATCAAAATTTGATAGGATTTCTCCTGTCCTATAGATATAAATAAAAGAGCACCCCATCCTCTCCCCCCAGAATCAGGGGGGACCAGACCTCCCCCACCACGCTCACAAAAACAGTTCGCTAGGCAACGAAAACATAAACACCATGTTTTTAGGGAGGAGTAATTATGTATGGGCTGTGCGATACTCGCGTTATTTTGTGTATTTACCAAATGGGTGAGTAGTTACAGTATTATTGTAACTTCTCACAGGAGAAAGGATTTGGAACACGAACAGAGCGAAAGGAGGCGAAAAACGCAAAAAAACATAACAAAGAGCTGTTTTTGTAGCAGTATGGGCATCTAATTCTTGGTCAACGGATAAAATAACGGATTATCGGATAAAACATTACCCAATGTGGATGATTTAAGTGGATTCTATGACCTGAACATGTGACGGTGAGAAATTACGCACATATGGGTAAAGGTCAACCGGTATACGAATGCTTTCATTCAAGTCAACCATAGGAAAGCATTCTATACAGATGAAAACCAATCTGTACAGAAGTACACTGATGTAATTACTCACCAAGAGCAAAAACCACATTGATTATGGATAAACCACAGAGCAGATTGCTCCCCGAAAAGCTGCGGGGACAGGTTCAAAAGACTTCGGAGTATGCAAGTGACCGTCAATTCTGAGAGCGTCCTTATCCCCCGAAAACCAGCGGGGATTCCGCAATGACAATATGGGTGAGTAGTTCCAGTATTATTTTTAGAATAAATTGTAAAAATGGTTAATATTGAGAATTGGGTAAGCTGAACAAACATACGCGACAAAAAAAGCTCGTATGGCTTACCTTTATTCAGAATTGATTCCATAATGGTAATAGGTTTAAATATTTAGCCAGCGGACTGCCAGACGAGGGAGATCACCGGCTGGACCGATTTTGGTGGTACAAGTGGGGAGTGAGTCGGTAAAAAGACGACCATATCGTTTGGACATGATCCGCCGGTCGAAAATGGCCACCACACCGCGGTCGGACTGGGTGCGGATCAAGCGTCCAAACCCCTGGCGAAAGCGTAATATCGCCTCTGGCAGAGAATATTCACTGAATGGATCGTCAAAAGTCTCCGATCGGGCAGCGACGATTGGGTCTGAGGGGACATCGAAGGGCAGCTTGACAATGACCAACACCGAAAGTGCCTCGCCGGGCACATCGACCCCTTCCCAGAAAGCTCGGGTTCCAAACAGGACAGCATGATCCTCGCTCTTAAAATTCTCGAGCAAGGTGCTGGCTGAAGCACCTTCTCCCTGTAGATAAACCTGAATACCCTTTTTAGACAAGTGATCCTTGATGCCGCTGTGGGTACGTTTTAGTTGATCATATGAAGTGAAGAGAACCAGGGTTTTCCCACCTGTGGCAATACACAGATTCAGAATGCCTTGCTCAATGGCACGTTGGTGTCCGGAGCGATCGGAAGGCTCGGGGATATCATTGGCAATATATAGCAAGACCGAGGTCTCAAAATCAAAAGGCGAACCAACCGAAAGCTCGTAAGCATCTTCTGCATTCAACCTGCCTTTGAGGTAATTGAACTCACCACCAGCGGTTAAGGTAGCTGAGGTGAGAATGACGGATGATTTCTCATTCCACAGATACTTTTGCATCAAAGGACCGATGTTCAGTGGCGCAGCATTGAGGGACATCTGTTTGGCATTGGGTTGGATCTCAAACCAGTAGATCGAATCGAGCGCGTGGCTCAAAGACCAGACCATCAAGATTATTTTGGATCTCGGTCAGGCGTAAATATAAATTCCTAAGGTTAGAGATGACGTCATCATCTTCCTCGGGCAAGCTTTCGCTAATTTCTCCAAGGGCTTGAAGCATTTTACTAATATTTTCCACCAATGGGCGCAGGGAAGTCTCACATTCTTCCCAGGCTGCCTCGACGTCCGCCCAGGCAGGTTGCGTGCGCGTGGCGGGTAAAATTCGCTCCTGATGAGCGTACATGCCAATGTCATTGCCTTCACGCTGTTCGAGGAGAAAATCGTCTATCGCATGGAAGAAACCCTGGGAGGCAGTTTGAAAATGAAATGCCTCATCTGTAGCTTGCTGGATAAATCGGTCAATTGCAGCGAAATCAGAGGGAGGCACATTATTTTGGAGAATACCGGTTAATTTACCAAGCCCACCGGAAGTCGGGCCTCCCAATTCTCTAATGGCACGATCCAGCATGTACTGAGTGATCTTAAAGCTTAATGCATTGGTGGTCGCTTCTTCCAGGTGATGGGCTTCATCGATAATGACATAATTGTAATCAGGCAGGACACGATTACCGGTGGCAACATCGGCGAGGAGCAAGGCATGGTTGACCACCAAGATATGAGACGAGAGAGCAGCCTGTCGAGCTCGATGGAACGGGCAAATCCCGCCACGTTTCAGGCAGTTATCGGTTGTACAGCCTTCATCATCAGCGGATAATCGTAGCCATATATCACGCTCGATTGCACCATTCAAGTTGAGCTCATTGCGATCACCGCTGGCGGTTGATTGGAGCCATACCAGGACTTTACCTAGCACCCGCATCTCATCTGCGGAGTCAGGTCCACGGCGACGGATGTTTTCCAGGCGACGGGGGCAAAGATAGTTCGAGCGACCTTTCATTACGGCAGCGGAAAGATTTATGCCCATGGCAGCACGTAGATCGGGGATATCCTTGTTGATCAACTGGTCTTGCAAGGTGATGGTGTTCGTCGAGACGATGACACGCTGACCATTTTTCAAGGACCATAGTGCAGCTGGCAGGAGATACGCCATGCTTTTACCAATACCTGTGCCAGCTTCGACAAGCAGGTGGCGATTTTCTGAAAGGGCGCGGGTAACGGCGCGGAGCATCTCGATCTGTTGGGGTCGATACTCATAATTAGGAAAGTGATGAGAGAATATTCCACCTTGCTCCAAGGCTGAGGCAACCTCATCAGCATCGAGAGGTTGAGGTTGTGGGTTAGGCGATAGAGGAGTGAAATCTCTGGAGTTGTAGCTATCGAATATCGGACCAGAATAACCCTGCCTGACCTGCCTGGCAGAGATGGTCTCTTTAGACCTTGCACGGAGGGCATCATAGAAGAGGCCGTATCCTGCCCAGTCAATGCCCTCACCGAGATGCACAATTTCTGCAAGCAGCTGTATGGGTAATTCTACGGCGATTTCGTATAGCGACCGGTAGACTGCACAAGTCACCCGTGCATCAGCTAATGCGCGGTGATTGGCGGTTAGTGGGATTTTGAGTGCCTGCCCAAGGGCACCCAAGCCATATCGACCAGCTGTTGGGAGCAGGACAGAAGCAACTTCGTAGGTGTCGCGAACTTCATTTCCTTTGAAAAGGCCTACTCTGCGCAGGAAGGATAGATCAAATCCGACATTATGACCAAGAATAGCTAAGTCGCCAACGAACTGCCGCAATTCCGGCAAGATATTCTGGATGGAGGGGGCTTCCAGAATCATGTGGTCGTTGATGCCGGTAAGCTGAGTGATGAACGGAGGAATTTTCCGACCAGGGTTGATCAGTGAAGACCATTCACCTTCAATTCGATTACCATTGAAGCGCACAGCTCCGATCTCAATGATGACATCTTTTTGTGGGTCAAGGCCAGTAGTTTCGATATCCAGGGCGACGATGGAATCCATGCGGGGGATTATACCAGTATGGGGAGGAGGTGAAATTGGTAAGAACAAGTATCACCTCCCTTGTCTAATCAGCGAAAAAAAGCTTAGAAGAGAGAGCGTAATAACCTCTACACGAATAAAAATAGCTGTCTGCTAAGAAAAAGCAGACAGCAGGTAGAAATCCACATTGTGAACGGTTATAGCTTATGAGGCGCCGAATTCCTTCAAAATTCGGGCAACATGACTGGCACCCTTCAGGTAGAGGTCAAGACGGATGTTTTCGTTGGGAGCATGCCCCTGGGAGCCAGGATAACCAATCCCAGCAGTTACTACAGGTAGGTGAAGGTTATGCACAAAGGCATGGTTGGGACCGGAACCACCACTAAAGGGTACGATTTGCATCGGCACCCCGTAGACCGGGCGAGCCGCTTCAACCACGAGGGCGACAAACGGATCATCCGGGTCGGTTCGGGCTGGCTTTTCACCACCAAGGAACTTAATCTTTAACGTCGGAGTAGCCTTGCTGATCGAGGTGAAGGCGTAATGAGGTGAGGACTTGATCAGGGGTTTGATCTGGGACGAGGCGGAAATCAACCTTGGCGGAGGCACGGGCGGGAAGTACGGTTTTAGAACCCTCGCCCTGGTAGCCGGAAGTCAAACCACAGATGGTGCAAGTAGGCTCGAACACTTCAGCGAGGCGCAATTCCACGCCACTGGTAAGATTTCGTAAAAAATGATCGACTCCATAACGGGTGGTATATTCCTCTGACGTTTCAGGGAGAGCAGCAAAAAGCTCACGGTCACGGGCGCTGGGTGGTTTGACCGTATCATAATGCCCGGGAAGCCTGATATGCTCATCCTCTCCTTTTAGGGACGATAGAGCCCAAACCAATCTCCAGGCAGCATTGGGAAATATAGAGCCGCCCAAGCCGGAGTGTACATCGATCCTGGCAGTCTCCACAGATAACTCGACGTAGCAAATCCCGCGCAGTCCTAAATATTGAATTGGAACTTCGCGATGGTCGACACCGCCAAACTCCCAGATACACGCATCGGCTTTGAGTAATTCGAGGTTGTCGAGTACGAAATCCTTTAAGTGAATGCTGCTAATTTCCTCTTCGCCTTCGATGACAAACTTGATATTACAGGGCAGCTCGCCATCAACTGCCAGCAATGAATCGATGGCAAACAGGCGATTGACCAGGTGACCCTTATCATCACTGACCCCACGGGCGAAGAGTTTACCGTCCCTAAAGCTGGGCTCGAAAGGCGGGCTGTCCCACAGGTCAAGGGGCTCGGGAGGTTGGACATCATAATGGTTATAAAACAACAGGGTTTTATTTGAACGGCCAGGTCGCTCAGCATACACAACCGGAGCACCTCCGGTAGCAAAGATTTGCACGAAAAACCCCCGGGACTTTAGCATCTCTGCTGCAAGAGCGGCACATTCTGTTAAGCCCCAATTCTGTGCAGCAACACTAGGCTGAGCACAGAATCGAGACAACTCGGCAGTACTTTTATCCAAATTCTCATTAAGATAATTGTCATATTGCTGCATATCAATCATAGGATACTCCTGATCCAATCAACGAGATACTTTAAAAGAGCGCCACCCCCATAAGCAAAAGCCATCATTTTGATGGTCTCCCCAATCCAGGTCCATAACAAGAACTTGCGGACAGGCATTTTCAATGCACCAGCCGCTGCGCCTGTGATGTCAAAGAACGGATTTGGGATAGCAGTCAGCAGTAATATGGCTAATGCACCGTTCATTTTTAGCCACTCCGACATTTTTTCATATATTTTTACCCGTTCGACCACGGGTTGGCTGCTAAAACCGAACATGTAGCCCGTCATTTCTCCCAGTGCTGCCCCAGCCCCGGCGGCTAAACCGACAGCCCACGGGACTAAAGTGGTTCCCATTACTGATACGGCAAGGATTCCAGGAGCAGGGAAAAACACCGTGGCATAGGCTAGAAATGAAATCACAAAGATGCCAGGATAGCCATATACCGCCAGTTGGGGAGCTTTATCAGCAACCGCATAAACAAATACTGTGATAATTACTACGACAATAAGGGAAAGTATACGCGCAGCAATCCCCACCCACCTGGATTTCATACTGCTTATTGTTCCAGGATTGTCACTGAGAGCAGTTTCGCCGATGGAGAATCACGCTTGGATGGGTCGCGGGGAGGGATTGAAAGTAGGGTATCCATCCCGTCAGTGACCTGACCAAAAACACTATGCTTGTTATCAAGCCAGGGAGTGGCTATATGCGTAATAAAGAATTGTGAACCATTTGTATTTGGCCCTGAGTTAGCCATGGAAAGGATACCTGGCTTATCGTGCCTTAGATTTGAGTTAAACTCGTCCAGAAACTTGTAGCCGGGTCCACCCATGCCGGTACCAGTCGGGTCACCACCCTGGACCATGAAATCGGAGATCACACGGTGAAAAACTGTCCCATCATAAAAGCCCTGGCGGGCAAGGAAAACAAAGTTATTAACCGTCAAGGGCACTTTATCGGCAAATAACTTTACAGTGATATTACCCTTATCCGTATTCAAGATGGCAGAATAACTTTTTTTAGGATCAATCTCCAAAGTTGGAGGTTGAGACCATTGTAAATTTGTCATGATTGTATCCTTTCAGGAATATGATTGGTGAAAACGAAGCAATGCTTCTATACGGGCTACGACCATATCCATGGCGACCGTGTTCAATCCACCTTCGGGAATGATCACATCGGCATAGCGCTTGGAGGGTTCGACGAATTCCATATGCATTGGTCGAACAGTCGACATATACTGGTTGATTACAGATGTGCCGGTACGGCCGCGTTCGGCGATATCACGCTCGAGGCGACGAATAAAACGGATATCTGCGTCGGTATCGACGAAGATTTTCACATCGAACAGCTCGCGAAAACCCTGTTCAGCAAGAATTAAGATACCCTCGACTAGAATGACCGGCTGGGGCTCAATATGGATGGTATTGTTGGTCCGGGTATGGGTTTTAAAATCATAAACAGGGAGCTCGACGGATTGAAAATTCTTCAACTGCTTGATATGAAAGACCAATAAACTTGTTTCGAGAGAGTCGGGATGGTCAAAATTAATCAGGCCTCGTTGGGCAGGTTCCAACTGGTCAAGATTTTTATAATATGCATCATGGGGGAGGAGAGCGATATGATTTGCACCCACCCGGTCGATGATCACTTTAGCAACGGTTGATTTACCCGAGCCAGTACCGCCAGCAATGCCGATAACAAGAGGGGGTGTACGATTTGGCATGTTGGAATTATACTGGAATACGACTATTGAGGGTAGATAACAGTATGGAGAGATGGTGATAAATAAAAAATTCAGACAACGCGCATGCGTTGCCTGTTGGTGAGCCACCGAAGGGAATCGAACCCTTGACCTAACGTTTACGAAACGCTTGCTCTACCGGCTGAGCTACGGTGGCAATCGGGAGATGGAAGCGACGGGATTATACCACAGCAAATATGAGAAGCGTATTGACGGATTACGAAGAACATAATTGCGTAAATGCTGGAGGGGCATTATGCGCATAGCCATGTTGTCTTACCACACCTGTCCGTTGGCAACCTTAGGAGGTAAGGATACCGGGGGAATGAATGTTTATGTGCGGGAAATTACCCGCCAGCTTGGTGCATTGGGAATCCACGTGGATGTATTCACAAGGTCGCAAAATGAGCATGTCCCGCATGTTCTCCATGATTTAGGGTACGGCAACCGCATCGTGCATATACCAGCTGGTCCAGAATATCCCATACCCAGAAAAGAGCTGGTAACTTATCTCCCGCAATTCGTGGAAGGAATTCAAGAATTCACAAGAAATAAAGGAATCGCCTATGACCTGATCCACAGCCATTACTGGATGTCGGGATTGGCTGCAATAGAACTTAAAAAGGATTGGGGAACTCCTTTCTTGCATATGTTCCATACTCTGGGATTGATGAAAAACCGAGTGGCACAGTCACCAGATGAGGTCGAAGGGGAGTATCGAATTAATGGCGAGCGAGAAGTACTAAAATCCGCAGATAAAATCATAGCAGCAACTACCGCGGAAAGCGTGCAATTATTATGGCTTTACCAGGCGGATGATAGTAAAGTGATCATCATTCCACCTGGGGTAGACGTATGCAAGTTCTATCCGATACCGCCGGATGAAGCGAAGGATTACATTGGAATGCCTCCATGCGGACGAATGCTCCTCTTTGTGGGCAGGATGGAACCACTGAAAGGTCTAAATGTATTGATCGAGGCGATTGGGATCATGCGTGACAATGAAGTACTCAAACAGAATCCTTTTTGTTTGGCGATCATTGGTGGTGATCCGGACGACTGCACTGACGAACCAAACATTGAACTTTCACGCATAAAAGAATTAACCAAGCACTACGGTCTGCAAGATCTGGTAACCTTTTTAGGCAACCGGAGCCAGGATTCACTTCCGTATTATTATTCAGCTGCTGAAGCTGTGGTGGTACCATCACAGTACGAGTCATTCGGTATGGTGGCGTTGGAAGCGATGGCATGCGGGGTACCAGTAGTGGCATCACAAATAGGAGGGTTAGCTTACCTGGTGCAGGACGGGGTGACAGGCTATACCGTGCCTGTGGATGAGCCGGTTGAGCTGGCAAAACGTATAACGATGCTACTTCAGGACCCAAGTCTCCGAGACAGTATGGGGGAGCAAGCCGTCAGACTGGCACAAGATTATGCCTGGGATAAGATCGCCGCAAAACTCCAGCCTGTGTATGAAAGCATGCTAGGCGTTCCTGCGGGCAATCAGCGAAGCAACAGCACGACGATGTGAACTGGTGGATGGTGACCATCCCTCGTAATAATAAAGAATTTCCAAATTTCGACCAAAATCACCATCGTAAAATGCGTGCTGAAGCTCAGCGGGTTTCAGTAAGTACGAGGGGTTAATTTCCGGATGGATCGATAGCATATCCTCTGTTAAACATTCCATATATAATAATCCGCCCAATTTGAGCCCCTGAGTAATTTGCATCCACAAATTCCTTTGAAGATATAGAATATTGAGGATTACATCGAATTTATTGGGGGGAATAACGAAACGCTCCAGATCTAGAACAGCAGCCATCAAGGATGGAATATCTTTTTTAGCGCGGATAAGTGCCACATGGGAGATATCTACTCCAACCACGCGCAATCCACGCTGGACGAGGTATCTAGCGTTCCTACCCAAGCCCGTAGCGATATCCAAAGCCAACCCGGAGGAGGGAAGCAGATTGGCATGATTGACGAGCAAGGAGCTTGTGAGATCAGAAGCAGTGGCTGAATCAGATTGATAACGCGAGTTCCAACGGTCTGCATCCCCGCCTGGCATGGGTTGTCTCAGCCTGGACCAGGTTTTCCCCACAAACCGAAACCTGCACGCCGTCGCTCTTCACGCAGCTGATGCTGGAGACGGATTTCTTTAATATGAGATACTTTTTCATCGATGGCTGCTTGAAGCCAGATTTGACCCTTCTCGGCAGTTGCCAGGCTTCCGGCACCATATGCCCCAGTAGCAGTATCATCGTCCCATGGTGGATTGGCAACCAGGGCGCCACCCTCGACCCAATCCATATAATAGGAAGGCGTGGAGACGAATTGAGTCTCGTCGACTACCCGCTCCATGTGCACAAGACCAGGCTTCAGGTGGAGGATGAAGGAGGTCTCAAGCTCACAGGCATGACCCATTCCGCCAATCCCTGACTGACGGTATTTTTCTAGAGAGGCAATTCCATCGGGACCTGAAAGATAGAGCCAGGCAGTGGCACAAAAGATGCGCCGGTGGCGCTCTCCGGAGTATTTCACGGCGTTGATGATGAATGAGCTGTTTCCTCCGTGACCATTCACAAGGTAAAACATCTCAAAGCCACGGTTTGCTAACACATCGATCACATTTACCCAGAAATCCTCAAATGCTCTGCCACCAGCATTCAGAGTTCCGGCAAAAGAAGGACGGTGGGTGCTAACACCAAAGGGCATAACCGGCAGGAGGGTGGTTTCATCCTGAGAAGAAGCCGTGGTTCCATGTGCGATGGCGTCGATGATCAAGGTGTCGGTGGAGAGGGGTAAATGAAATCCATGCTGTTCGGTGTGACCGATGGGGATCAGGACTACCTTGCCATGCTCACTATCCGCTGGTATGAAGCGATTCTCGGCAACATCACAATTTTGGGGTAAGGCGATCCAGGGGGTAGATAAGTTAAGGTTAAGACCTTGAGGAACCAGAATCAGGGTATTGATGAAGCCGTCATCCCGCAGTCCTGAAATAATATTGGTAAGATAGTGCTCCAGGACCGGCTCGGACACCGCGAGACCGCTTGCCTGCCACCCATAAGGGAAAGGGGGCAGCAGGTAGACAACAGCAGGATCCCCCAAGGCACCAGCGAGGCGTTGGAGCGGATAACCTGCTCCTAAGGACAATACCAAAGGGGTATCCCGGGGCAAAGTATGGACTTCAGGCCAGGTTAAATTATCGTATTGATAGAATTCGGTCATGGCTATATTTTGGATAAAAGGTCTGCTTTCTTCTGCTGAAATTCTGTTTCGGTGATGATGCCTTGAGAGCGTAACTCAGCCAGCTTCCTGATCATCTCAGGGATATCCTGTTTTGTCACTTCTTTCGTTTCCGGTTTGATTTCAGGAGCGACATCAATGGGTTGCTCCAGCAGGGCTTTAGCATTGATCAGGGCACTTTTGAACTTAACCGGATTGTCGATTTTCTTGAACAGATTTACCCCAAGCTCGCTGGCAGTCAATATTTCGATATCGCCATAACCGAACATACGGCCCAATGCTGACTGATCCATTTTGATGTCATTTACTTTTTCTAATGATAAATCAATCACGCTTTTGTTAATGATTCCCGAAATCTGCATCACACGGCGATTGGTGATGATAAATTGATGGTTAGACCAATTTAGGATATCGCGTGTGCCAGTGAATATGGGGATAATCAACACAAAAAAGCCGATCAGTGTAACAATCCACCACCAGGCAGGAGCCAAACTGTATACATAAATCGAACCAGCGATCGTCGCAATGAAAATGATAAAGACTAAGAAAGCTTCCAATACGATTGAGCTGGCGAGCACGAACCAGTGATGTCGGATTGCCATGATGATATTCTCACGATCACCTAAGAGACTTTGCAGATAATGACCTGCCATTTAGTTACCTCCTTATGTCGGGCAAGATGAGTTGACTAGAACGGATTCAGTGTGGCTGACAATTCTTCTTTGGCTTGCTGTAACAAGCCAGGATTGGAGAGTAAATCGACTGCGGTCATAGCCAGGGCTTTAGCTGCATCGAGCATGGCAGATTTTCCGGTTTCAGAGATGCAGTATTGCTTAAATTCAAGGGTATGACCGGCAACACTTACAGGTGCAATCGCCAGGTAGGGGTGGATGGCTGGAATAATATGGCTGACATCGCCCATATCAGTCGAACCCATGCGCTCATTGGGGTCAGGATCGACCACGACACGACCCAATGTTTCCAGGTTGGACTTAAATAGACCGGCAAGAATGTGGTTTGGAATGATATCCTGGTAGCCGGGAACAACCTCATGTTCCAAACTGCAGCCAATTGTTTGAGCACCGGCTTGGGCGAAAGCGATAACTTTCTCCACTAAAATGTCTCTTCGATTCGTGCTCAGGCTGCGAATGCTGAACTCACATGCGCAATGTGCAGGGATAATATTGGCTGCATCACCTCCCTTGGTGATTATGCCGGCGATACGATCCTTGGGACCCAATGTAGAGCGTAGTGCATTAATGTTGTTGAAGCTCAATAGAACCGCATCCAAAGCATTGATACCTTCATCGGGGGCTGCGGCAGCATGCGAAGCTTTACCAAAAAATTCAAGTTTGAGATCAGAACATGCCAGGGAAGGACGCAGGACCATGTTCTTGCTGGCAGGGTGGAACATCATGGCAGCATCGATATGATTAAATATACCCGCCTTAGCCAAGTATATCTTTCCACCATCACCTTCTTCGGCCGGAGTTCCGATCACCTGAAATTGTCCAGGTAAACTTGGGGTTAAAGCGGTTAAAGCTGCTCCAGCGCCGACAGCAGCAGCAGCGATCAAATTATGTCCACAGGCATGACCCAGACCGACCAGAGCATCATATTCAGCAAGGATAGCAATTACAGGTGTTGATTGATTTCCAAATGAAGCTCGAAAGGATGTCTCTAAACCCCCGACACCAACGTCAACTTGAAAACCGGATTTTGTTAGGAAATTACTCAGCAATTTACAGGCGTTAAATTCATCAAATGCTGTCTCAGGATCGTTAAAAAGGGAAGTGCTGATTGCCCATAATTTCTCAGATTGTAAGTCGATTTCGGAAATAATGAACTTTTTATAGTCATTCGGCATATTTTAATTATACATAGAAAACCACAGGAAAGTAATTGGTAAAAAACGCCATTAGATACTATAATATGCGAAATAACTTGAAATATCCCATGACAAACCTATCGAATGAAATACTTTACACTAGATATGGAGGTGAAAGGTAAAAATTATCCACAGCTGAAACTATTGATTTAATTCAGGATTGCTAATATTGGATAAATCAAAAAATCAAAATAATATCGGAGGAGATTACAATGCAACGTAAACATATTTTGTTTACAATCATAATCATCGCCACTTTCATCCTGTCAGCTTGTGCAACCTCGCCAACTGCAACAACCGTCGTGACAGAGGCTCCACCTGTAGTACAACCGACGCAAGCTCCAGTGACACAACCAACCACGGCACCTATTACTGCACCAACTACTGAACCAGCGGCTAAGAAGGTAGCCAGATTCATCTGGACGCAAGAGTTTGATACCCTCAGCCCGATCTATACCAATATGTGGTTCGTTTCTGTGGTTTATCCCGCTTACCTGTGCGCACCATGGATGTTTGACGATCAGAATAATGCCATTCCATATTTGTTATCTGAGATGCCAACGGTTGAAAATGGAGGCCTGTCAGCTGACGGTACTACCTTTACGTTTAAGTTACGGGATGATATCAAATGGTCGGATGGTGAGCCAATTACCTCGGCAGACTTTAAATTCACCTATGACATGATCATGTCGGATAAGAATGCGGTGAACACAAGATCACCTTACGACAATATAAGCTCGGTTGAGACACCCGATGATACCACCGTGATCATCACCTTCCCAGAAGCTTTCGCACCCTGGCAGGCGACGTTATTCAGTGGATCAACGAGTGGCACACCGATCATTCCGAAGCATATTCTGCAGCCGGTTTTTGATGCAGAGGGGACACTCGATACGGCACCGTGGAACAAGGCTCCGACCGTGGGATGCGGACCATTCGTCTTTGATGAATGGCAATCTGGTAGCTTCGCTCGATTTGTGGCGAACGAAAATTTCTGGTTAGGCCGCCCCAAACTGGATGAGCTTTTCTTCCAGTTCGTTCCCGATTCAGCCTCTCAAATTGCAGCGCTTGTAGCTGGTGATGGTGATATTGGTACCTTCTTTGATTACCCGGATTTACCAACACTGGAAGCAGCAGGTGTTAAGGTAATTAACTCTTTCTCCGGTTACAATGAAGGTATCTATATAAATATGCACGAGACCAAGGGTAACCCTGCCTTAAAGGACGTCAAAGTACGGCAGGCAATTATCTATGCCTTCAACCGAGATAAGCTGGTAACGGACTTGCTGCTCGGTCTTACATCTGTCGCTGCCACAGATTGGGACAACAGCCCATGGGTGGACCCAAGCATTACTGCGTATCCATATGACCCGGAAAAAGCCAAGTCATTACTGGCTGAAGCCGGCTGGACGGATACAAACGGCGACGGCACAGTTGACAAAGATGGCGTTGAGCTTGTGCTGAAGTATGGAACTACCTCACGAGCAGTGCGCCAGGATACACAAGCAGTTGCTCAACAAGATCTTGCAGCTGTAGGCATTGGAACTGAGCTGTTGAGTTACGACTCTGACACATTCTTCCTGGGTTATCAGGACAATGGCCCTTCAGCCAACTTCTCGCTCGATCTTATCGAGTACTCAGACTCGCCAGACTTCCCAGATCCGAACACGGCTATCTGGCTCTGTTCCGATATCCCCTCGGATGAAAATCCGGCGGGCACAAGCCCGACTGGTCTGTGCGATCCAACCTTGGATGGTCTGTTCCAAAAACAGCAGACTCAGGTCGACTTTACAGAACGCCAGCAAACCTTCTACCAGATCACGAAATATATCTTTGACAATGCCATGTGGATTGGTATCTGGCAGGATCCAGACTTGTTCGGTTTTAGCAAACGAATGACCGGCGTGAAAATGTCAGGGGCAACCCCATTCTTCAATATCGCAGAATGGGACATGACCCAATAATTGGAACTTTAACTTATATGCAGGCGGTGATCCCGCCTGCATATATTTTCTAGACAATAAAAATGACTCGCTATATTATCCGCCGTCTATTACAAGCCATTCCACTGCTTTTTATTATCAGCGTGGTGATGTTCGTACTGATGCAAGCCATGGGTGATCCATTAGCAACCATGGGAGGGCGGAAAGTTACCAAACCAGAGGATCGGATCCGATTAGCTCGCCAGCTTGGGCTGGATAAACCTGTTTGTGTTCAGTATGTGTATTGGTTAATCGGTAATGATTGGACCAAACCGGTGGGTGAAATTCCCAAACCGAATGCCGGAATTTTTACACCAATCATTCAATGCCTGGATCCTCGAAATTATGTTGATGCTCCTTTTCCTGGAACCAGAAAAGGTGTACTACGAGGCGATTGGGGGATTTCTTTGGTAAACCGCCAACCAGTAACTTTGGTAATTGGTCAACGATTATCGAATACTCTCCTATTGATGGTGACGGCTGAGGTGATCATTATCGCATCGGCATTATTGATCGGGATTTACTCGGCATTACATCAATACACGGCGATGGATAATATCATTACCGCCACTACCTTTGTGTTGTATTCAATGCCGGTATTCTTTTTTGCCTTGTTGACCATATATATATTCTCGGTTAATTTCAGGAGATGGGGACTACCCTACCTGCCGGTAGCGGGCATGTTCGAACCCACTGCAGGGCAAACCCCACTGCAAGTTCTATGGCACATGGTATTACCAGTAGCAACGCTCTCATTTGGATTTATTGCCGGGTATAGCCGCTATATCCGTAGTGCGATGCTGGAAACTTTAGGGCAGGATTATGTGCGAACGGCGAAGGCGAAGGGTTTGCCCCACCCGGAGGTAATCTACATCCATGCCTTAAAAAACGCTGCCCTTCCCATTGTAACCCTTGTGGCGCTAGATTTACCATTTTTGTTGGGAGGAGCCATCGTCACTGAGCGAATTTTTGGCTGGCCGGGGATGGGCCGACTATTCCTGGATCATGTAGAACGCTCTGATACAGCCGTGGTGATGGGCATCATGATGATGATCGCATTCGCGGTGATTATTTTTCAAATCATCGCCGATGTGACCTACGCCTGGCTTGATCCACGGATCCGCTACAAATAACGGTTAACTATGACAGAAGCCACCCTCGAACAACCAAAACCTGGGATTCCAAGCCTGACTCCAGACGAGCTCGAAACCCCGCCATTAACTCTGAGACAGCTTACATGGCGACGTTTTCGCCGACACAAGATGGCGATATTTGGTATTATTTCCTTACTCTTGATAATGATCTATGCGTTCTTTGGCTCTTTGATTTACAGTGAAGCATATGCCAATCACACAGAAACAGGCAATGCTTTGCAGTCACCTACAAGGGAACACCCTTTTGGAACTGATACGATTGGGCGTGATATCCTCGCCAGAACCATCTATGGTGGCCAGATATCCATCCTCATCGGATTAACCGCTATGTTCGTCGAAGTGATTTTTGGGGTCTCTGTTGGAGCTATGGCTGGCTATTTTGGTGGGAAGTTAGATAGTGTGTTAATGCGTATCACCGAGGCAATACTTGTCATTCCACAAATATTCCTTTTGTTGATTATGGCTCGTTATTTCTCATCAGCCATTCCTAACATCAAATTTCTCGGGCGTACATTCAGCGGGAGCGTTCTCGTAATTATTTTTGTTATTGGTATTACCAGCTGGCCGTACCTGGCGCGCCTCGTCAGGGCACAATTTCTGTCGACAAAAGAGAATGATTATATTTTGGCGGCACGGGCAACAGGCACTTCCACCAGAGATATTATCCTGCGACATATACTCCCCAACAGCTTCGCACCGATCATTGTTTCAGCCACACTCAGTGTAGCTGCAGCGATTACATTGGAAGCTTATATCAGCTTTCTGGGTCTGGGAGTGCGCCCGCCAACAGCAACCTGGGGTAATATGTTGGAAGGTGCTTACAACTATATTGATAAGGCCTGGTGGCTGTGGTTTTTCCCCGGGATGCTTATTGCCTTGATCGTATTAAGCATCAACTTCCTGGGTGATGGTTTGCGGGATGCACTTGACCCGCACAGCCGGGCTGCATAATTAATAAGGTATCCTAAGAATGGATGTAAAAATCGCATCAGAATCACCGAGAATTTTAGAAGTAAACGATCTAAGAACTCGTTTTCACATCGCAGAAGGGACGGTGCATGCCGTAAACGGAGTTTCATTCCACCTTAACCAGGGTGAAACGATTGGTGTGGTAGGTGAGAGCGGTTGTGGAAAATCAGTGACGATGATGTCCATCATGAGATTAATTCCCATCCCACCGGGGGAAATTGCCGGTGGTCAGGCAATCTATAACGGTACGGATCTATTGAAACTCGATGAACATGAGATGGAAGATATTCGGGGTAAGGATATTGCCATGGTTTTCCAGGATCCAATGACGGCATTCAACCCAGTTCTATCCATCGGAAGACAACTCGGTGAACCGCTACGCATCCATCTTGGACTAAATAAAGAGGAAATCCAGCAGCGTTCAGTCGAACTTCTGGAAAAAGTAGGTATTCCCGAACCGGCTAGCCGGCTAAAGGATTACCCACACCAATTCTCGGGTGGGATGCGCCAACGGGCAATGATCGCGATGGCGCTTACATGTTCGCCATCGATTTTGATCGCGGATGAACCCACCACAGCGTTGGATGTCACAATCCAGGCACAGATTGTGGAGCTGGTCCTATCCATTCGCGCAGAAATGAATATGTCGGTAATCTGGATCACTCACGACCTGGGAGTTGTAGCAGAAATAGCTGAGCGTGTGCTGGTGATGTACGCTGGTCTTATCGTTGAAGAAGCTACAAGAGATGATTTATATGAAGATCCCAGGCATCCTTATACCCAGGCATTACTAGAAGCATTGCCACGGGTGGACTTGCGGCGGGAAAAACGCTTAAAATCAATCCCTGGAGCCCCTCCCAACCTACTGGTTGAACCGAAAGGCTGCCCGTTTGCTGCTCGGTGTGAGTTTGCTTTCGATCATTGTCTGGTTGAGATGCCGCCGCTCATTCCGGTAGCGTCAAACCACCATCAGGCTGCCTGCTGGGTTGACCTGACCACCGGTAAGCCGCGATAATATTCAGGAGACCAAATTTGACATTGCCGTCACCTACTCCCGTTGAAGTTAACCAACCGCTGATTCAAGTCCGCGAGCTGAAAAAACATTTTCCAATCCGCCAGGGGCTGATCATCGAAAAAGAAATCGGCTCAGTCAAGGCAGTGGACGGTATTACCTTCGATATTCTACGCGGAGAGACGTTGGGACTGGTGGGTGAGAGCGGTTGTGGAAAAACAACAGCCGGAAGGACTATCCTGGGGCTTTACCCGATCACTGCTGGTTCGGTCGTAATATCTGGCATATCCTTACAAAATGCATCAAAAGAACATATACGGCTCCTACGCCGAAAAGCGCAGATGATCTTTCAAGATCCATATGCATCACTCAATCCACGCTGGACGGTAAGTGCGATTATTGGTGAGCCATTACACGTACACAAGTTGTTACCCAATGAAAAAGCTAGAGATGAACGAGTTCATGAACTGATGTTAAAGGTGGGTCTGAGCCCTCGGCTGATCAATCGTTTTCCGCATGAATTCTCAGGGGGTCAGCGGCAACGAATCGGCGTAGCCCGTGCTTTAGCGTGCAGCCCTGAATTCATCGTTTGTGATGAACCAATCTCTGCCCTGGACGTCTCCATACAGGCGCAAGTGGTTAATTTACTAGAAGAGCTACAAGACGAATTTACCCTGACATACTTGTTTATCGCCCACGACTTGAGTATGGTGAGGCATATATGTGACCGTGTCGCAGTAATGTATCTGGGTATTATTGTTGAATTAGCCGAGCGTAATGAACTATATGAGAATCCGTTGCACCCATATACCCAGGCATTGTTATCATCTGTTCCTATCCCAGACCCAAAGCGTGATCGACAACGCCATCGTATCATCTTAAAAGGTGAGATTCCCAGCCCGATCAACCCTCCCAGTGGGTGTAGGTTCCATCCGCGCTGCTCAATAGCCATAGATAGATGCAGCGTGGATGTGCCTGAATGGCGCGAATCTAATCCAGGACATTGGGTTGCGTGCCATTTAGCACCCTAGAATTAAATACTCACTCTCAAATTGTTTTTACTATTAAAGTTGTTCCCTGTGAATAGATAAAATCGTAACTACTCATGTTGGTAATTACTCACCGATCGAAAAATAACCTCGACACATTCAAAATTTGAGGTGATAAATCCTCTTATCCAGATGCATAAAAAACAGAATACTCCCCCTCCCGCCTCCCCCACCACGCTCACAAAAACAGTTCGCTAGGCAACGAAAACAAAAAACCTGTTTTTAGGGGAGAAGTATTGAGGTATGAGCTGTTGAATGGTCGAGGTATTTTTACGATTCATAAAATGATGGATTCCACAATAAGAAAATCCATCTTAAATTCATATAGAACTACTCAAAGTGGTGAATAGTTACCCTTAGTAAATAGATCTGCGGGGAGCCCGCAGTTTTGTTTATTAAGAGAGAATGCTGGTCTTGATTTGGAGTATTTCTATAGCTGCCTTTGGTACACCCGGTGGGTTTTATAAAAATCAATCCCCAAATCGCGCAGCTCACGCTGCATTTTCTCGTTCTCAACCCCTATCTGGACGATCTCAGCATCTTCGAAACCGCCTTCAGTAATACTTTTTTGCATCTCGCTGAAAAGTATTGCTGTGCCACCCAGGCCGCGGTATTCCTCCAGGATACCGGCGCCATTGATATTGACCCATTTTGTGCGGCGCATTTCTATCAACAAATCGATCCAACCAAAGGGGAATATTCGCCCGTGTGTCCGCTGGACTGCAGCAGAAATATCGGGGTAAGCAAATAAAAACCCGACCGGAGCTCCATCCTTCATGATTACTTTGATCAAACGCGGATCGGCAAACCATAACAGCTGGTCAGCCATCGATTTAGCTTCCTCGTCCGTAATAGGCATATTATCAGATGTGCCTTCAATCATCCCGTTGTACAGGTCCTTCAATTGGGTGACAAGCTGGCGCAAGTCACGGCGGGAATGGTAGCGGGCGATGGTTAACCCCCTCCGCTTCTGCACCAATTCGGAGATATGATGAATCTTCTGAGGAAATTCCATCGATGCCGACAGATATCCGGAGACGATATCCCCATGAGGTAAAAAACCTGATGCTTCCACAAGTTCAGGATAATATGGGGGATTATATGGGATGCCGAATGCGGGGCGGTGCTCGAAACCTGATACCAGCATGCCTAATCCATCAAGGGACGAAAATCCATGTGGACCTAATATTTTTGACAAACCTGTCTCTTTTGCCCACTTAAAACCAGCATCGAATAAACCGTAAGACGCTTCGAGGTCATGGAAGCACTCGAATAAATAAAAGAAGGCGGACTGTTCGTGATTGAACTGGTTATAGTGCCGGTTATTTAAAACTGCCAACCGACCTATCGCGGAAGCATCAGCAGATAGAGCCAGAAAAAATGCTGCTTCGGAATGCTGATAATAAGGATTATGAAGCGTATCAAAAATTCGTTTCGTATCAGTGACAAGTGGAGGGACCCACTGAGGAATATCCTGGTAGATTTTATTGGGTAGATCAAGGAATTGCTGGGTTCGGTAGCGATCGGATGGACTGATTTGAAGGATTTTCATTATCGTGGTGGCAATCCTTACAATAAAATTGTGTTGAAGATCGTATGCTTACAGTTTCTGATCATCCAGGTATTTCCTTACCTCATCGCGCGTGATCTTACAGGTTGTGCCGCCAATCACCGTGGTTGATAGCCCACCAACGATATTACCCCACTTGAGGCAGTTTTCGATAGTTTGCCCATCTAGCCACGCACAGAGGAAACCAGAGTTGAAATTATCACCGGCTCCAGTAGTATCGATAGGTTCGACTGCCATGGCAGGCACGTGGAAAAGATCATGGTTGGAATATGCCCACGAGCCGTTTGCGCCATCCTTTATCACCACGAGTGGACAGAGCCCTACCAAGTGCAAAATTGCCTGCTTAACATCCCGTTCACCGGTCAACGTCCTGGCTTCAAGAGCATTCGGCAAGAAGAGGTCACAACTGTGTATCGCTTTACGGATTGATTTACTCTGCCTGGAAGACCCAAAAATATCGCCGGCAGATGAGTTTCCATCCATCACCAGGATCATTTTTTTCGCACGGATGATCTTGAGTCCTGGACCGAGAAAGCTTCCGGTATATAGACCCGGGACGAACAATAGCCTGGCAGTCGATTTAAACAAAGCAGACATGGCAGCAGGAACCTGTGGTTCGGGGTCATAATATGTAATGAATGCCCGGTCAGCTGGATAGGAAGCGGCAGTGGTGATACGGCGATATGAACGGTCGTGGTGAACGAAAAGCGACTCGTCCAGACCTTCCTCCCGCGCGGATTTGAGGGCGAATTGACTATATTCGTCATTGCCAAAATCTGCTGCCCAGCCCACTTTTAACCCCAGCCTATGCATGGAAATCGCTGAAATATATGCATCGCCGGGGGTCATTTGAAATCCGGTCGCAATAATATCTTTTCCCAGCTGGGGTAATTCAGGTAGACCCGAAAAAATGAGGTCCACAGAATAGCTGCCAACCACTATAACGTCAAAGTAGGACCCCATCTAGGTTAGCTCAGGGAAATAGCCATGGTGACGAGTGATATATTCATCCAGGATGGACCTGGCGATGGAATAATCGCGAATTAGCGGATGGATGGTGAGGGCAAGAAGAGCTTTATGATAGGAATTTTCTACAGCAGCTTCGATGGTAAGGTGTTCATATTCCTTGACCTGTTGGATTAATCCCATGCAGTGCAAGGGAACATCTGCGATCTCCATTGGCTGTATATGATCATAGCTGACAATAGCGGGCACTTCTACAACGTCCATGCTTTCCATGGAGGGGATGGCACCCTGATTGGCGATATTCAGGATTTGAATTACCGGTTTATCACCAAGCAAGGTAACGATCAAGTCCAATGCAACCCCGGCATAGCCCTCAGCGATGATCGATGCGGAGATTTTTGGGTCAAGCGCAGATAGATCATGCTTTTTACCCGTCTCAGCTACCATATAAGAGCGTGAGCGTTCATCCATATACGCTTGATAAGCTAACTGCAACCCTGCATCATCCTTTGCGATGAATTTATCCTTCAATTGGGCAAACAGCATTCGATTTTCCCGGGCAACTTGTTCACCGCGACTCTCGGAAGCATGAAGGATGTTTTTAACTGCCTGGATGGAGTGATAATAATAGTATAAGTATTCGTTCGGGATCATACCCAGGCTGAGGACTAAACCAGGGTCAAAAGGCAACCCAGGGACACCACCCGATAACTTGATCAGCTCAAGCAAGGCAGGCAGATGATCCTGATCCTGGTAAATAACCTGCTTAATCCAGCCGAGATGGTTCAGACCAACATAATCCAGGAATACATCCTCCGGTTTTGCCCCGAGGAAGGCAGAGATCAACCCATGCATGGTGGCGGGTCCATCGCAAATGCCGACCACCCTCTGCCAACCAGAATAACGGACCACAGCTTCGGTAAGCATACCGGAGGGATTGGCAAAGTTAATCAGCCAGGCGCGAGGGCAAATTTCCTGCATCAGGTTTACATACCCAAGCAGAACCGGGATGGAGCGAATACCCATCGCAAACCCACCCGGACCGGTCGTCTCCTGTCCAAGAATTCCATGCTCCAGAGGCACACGCTCATCAATCACGCGTGATTCGATGCCTCCAACGCGGAAAGTGGTGATGACGAAATCGGCGTCTCTTAACGCCACTTCGGGATCGGTGGTGCGGGTAATTTGAAAGTGGGTGTTGGACGAGTTTTCAATTGGTGCGGTAAGAGCGCCGATCAATTCGAGACGTTCTCCATCGATATCCATTAAAGCGAGCTCGCTTAACCCAAGTAAATCCTGACGCTTTAGCATCGCCTGGACAATCAGCGGAGTGCGAACACCACCAGCACCGATGATGGAAATCTTCATGCTAAGCTACCTCGGGAGGATTCGAATCATGTGCCAGTCGTTCGTGATCAGCGCGGTCAGACATTTGACCTCGCAATGTGCCAATATCTCTTTTGATATATAAAGATGTTACAAAGAAAAAGATGGCACACAGCACCCAGGTGGAGGTACATATCCATAAGAAGGCGTCTTTCAAGGAGGTACGATCGCCAATCAGACCCGCAATTAACGGAGCGGACGCAGCGCCGAGCGATTCAATAAAATACTGAACAGACACGGCAGTGCTACGAACTTCAGGTAGTGTAATATCGTATACCGTTGAGACAACATTGGGTGAGGCGAAAGGCATGAAGAAGGCAGTGCAGGCGAGAAGAACGGTGAATAAGAGCACATTTTCATTGGGCACATTCAAGGTGAACCAAAGAAACACTGCACCCAAGAGGACTCCCACCATCGAAACATATAACCGACCACGTTTATCGCGCTTAAAGAAGTAATCGCCAAGGGCACCACCGACGGGATAACCTATGGCGAGAATTATGACGGCGATAGCCATCACCATATATTGGGTCGTTTCGGAGAAACCACGCTCATCAGACAAATAATAAAAGATCCACAGTGTGATGGCATTCCAGGGGAAGACACCAAAGAACCCTTGAATAAAGAGTAACCGCAAGCTCGGTTTCTTGAACAACGCTTTTGCTGTTTCCCAATTGAACTCGTAATGCCCCTGAATGTCAATTTCTTCCATCTCGGGTTCACTCTGACCGCGGGGTACATCTTTTACACCGAAGAAAATTACCACAGCCATGACGATGCCCAGCGATCCGGTAAAATAAAATACGCCTCTCCAACCGATCGCACCGGCGAGGAACAGACCCAGCAACATCCCGATGAGATATCCCAGCGGCTGGGTAAACTGAAGAACGCCATAAACAATCCCCCTAAGTTTAGGTCCGAAGTAATCTGATACGAGGCTGAAGAGACCCGGGTAGCTCGAGTCATCAATCCCGGTAGATGACCGGGTGACTAAGAATGCCGGGTAGGTTCGGGCAAGGGCATTAAGCCAGGTGGTTGACCCCCATATAAATGAAGCGAGGGCGATTAGTTTTGGGCGAGAAAATCGGTCAGATAGATAACCCCAGAAGAGGTAAAAAACTGCCCCGACAACCAATGCACCCGTGGAAACAAGGCCCATCTGGGTCTTGGTGATTTGAAAATCCTTCATTATATTATCGGTCAGCGGACCGATTAGGAGCTTATCAGCTTGATGGAGCAGGATAAAGACAAAAAAAATGACAAGGACTAACCAACGATAACGTGAAGATGATTTCATAATTCAACCTCACTGGTAGTTAGGATAATTCTGCAATTTTACACTAATTGCTGACTATTCCGCTATTATGGAAGGCTTGATTTCTAGCTGCCTTTTTGACAGGATAAAAAACCAAAAGATGCCTACCAAACCAATTATAAATCCTCCAAACCAGGTTGCGACCGGAGCAACGTTGTCACTCAGATAACCGCCAAGCAGAGGGGCTGTTCCGGCGGCGACAGGCCAGGTGAGACCTGAGATGCTCATATATCGCCCGCGCATATCAGGAGGGGCCAACATGGCAACATAAGACGATGCGGTGGGCATTAAGACTAACTCACCGACAGTCATAATCACAATACTGATCCAAAATCCAACGATGGTATGGCCTAAAGCTACACTTCCAACGCCGAGAGCATAAAAGAAGGTACCGACCATCATGACGGGAAGGGGGCGATAACGCTTGGTGATGCCAGTGACGAATACTTGTAAGAAAACGACCATTAGAGCATTGGTAGTGGGGATGATTGCATAAAGGTTTACAGGAACACTATAAACACGATTAGCATAATCGGGCATCAAGATCCAAATCGTCACGGCGCACATTTGAGCGAGGATGAATGCACCGATGAAGGATAAGAAATGAGAATCCCTGAAGACGTTCAGATATCCACCCGAGACCTTGATTGAGCTGATGGCTGGACCTGTCTTGGACGGCAGTGTCTCACGACCCATGAACGCCAGTAATAGACCGTAAACCAACATACCAGCTCCGGCAAAGAAAAAGGTGATCGAATAGGAAATTGAAGAAAGAAGCCCACCGATGAGTGGACCGATGGCGATGCCAGCGTTGTTGCTTAAGCGGTACATGGCATAGGCATCAGGTCTCTTTTCGGTGGGGATCATATCTGCCAACATGGCATCAGCCCCAACCCGGTATAGAGGGTTGAATGTGCCCATTAAAGCCATTAATAATGCAAATTGCAGGTAAGTGTGGGCATTTCCCATAAAGAAGTAAGCCATCCCATTGCCGGCAAGGCTGAAGACCATGACCCACTTGCGGCCAAATCGATCGGTGACCGGACCAGCGATCAGAGCAGCGATAATTCCAGCTGACGACTGGATGGTGACCAGGCTGGCTGCCTGAGTAAGGGGCAAATTGGCGCTATGCCTCACATAGATCATTAAAAATGGCCATATCATGGATGAGCCAATGGTACTGATAAACATCCCCCAGAACATCAGCTTGAACTGCTTCGGATATACTTTTAACAACAATAAAGGATTCGAAAACACAGGAATTCCTAATTGACCAAATTAAAGAAAGCTACCTGTAATAGTTAGCCCGTATGATTTAGCGATCAACTCCACAGGGTGGATAGCAGGTTTGCTGGTAGCGTGGGTGATTTGCCAGCGGCAGGTTTCGCTATCACAGACAACAACTGGGCTGCTACCAAAATTGGTGGTGATGAATTCGAATAAGGAGTTCCCGACAGCCATCGAAATGTTATATTTCTCAGCTTTATATCCGTATGTTCCGGCAATACCACAACATGCTGCCATAGTGTCCACCATGGTTAGACCGGGGATCAAACCAAGGAGATGAAGACCAGGAGAAGGCAGACGATGGGCACGGTACTGGCAAGGGATATGATAGGCGAGCCTGAGCGGGATAGGTTTGAGATCCAGATTGAAAGAACCTTGATTTACCAGATTTAGCAGGAATTCATTGAAATCGTATGTGGATTCCGCCACCAGGCGAGAAGCATCGTCATGCATATCGAGTAGATCGGGGGCTTCTTCTTTTAAAGTTAGAGTACAACTGGTTGATGTCCCTACGATGGGAATCCCCTGGCGGGCATATCTTAACTAGGTGATTGATATTACTTTGGTGGTAGCGGCGAGCGGCTGGGAACTCACCATTCGAGAGTAATGGCAAGCTGCAACAATTCTGCGGAGGAACGATTACCTCAAAACCATTGAGCTCGAGCACTTGCACAGCCGCCTGACCCACACGCGGCTCGTAATATTGCGTTGAACAACCATGGAAATAGACAACCTTTTTGTCTGATTTAAGAGGGTTTGGGCGTCTTCGAAACCAGGAACTAAATAATTGACCGCTAAATGCGGGTAATGGAGCAGAATGATGAATTGAAAGCGCAAATTCAGCAAACTTGCGGGCTGGCTTAAGGTTTAGCAGACTGTTAGCTAGTGGTGCTATCGGATGAGCAAGTTTTCCAAGAAGCTCAGGACGGGCGAGCAGATTATTACGCAGGCGAAGCCGAAGGGGAACATTCCCACCGGCGACCCAGGCAGCCCTGGCGCGGGCATTGAGCTCAGCAATTTTTACCCCGTTCGGGCAGACCATATTACATACCCGACAGCCACTGCAGTAATCAACCGACCGGTCCGGAGAGGGTTGACCGGTCGAGCGGAAGCGGGCTGCTTGGGGACCTTCATACTTGGGACCCGGGAACAAATCGGTCACAGCACCGACAGGACAGGCAGTGGTACAAATGGTGCATTTAACACATTGATCAATCGAAAACTCAGGGATTCTGCTGAGCTCACCCTGTGAATGTTTCTGAACATTAGCAACATCAGGTGAGGTCATTGAAAGGACCTTCCAGCAATGATTTCAGCAACCATAAAACCGGTAATCAAGGCAATACCTTCAAGGGAGCGTTCGCGAACGGAGTCGCAATTCGCCAGAGCGTTACCGACGGCATACAGGTTGGAGTATATTACCTCACCGGTATCATTGAGCGGACGAAATTCAGGGTCGGTCAGGATACCTGTACGGAAAATGGGATGACCAGGTTTTGCCAAGAATTTATCTTGAAACCAGGTATTTGCTGGCTGTGGAGAGGTCACCGGTAGGTTAAATATAGTCTCTTGCGCATAGCCATTATTCGCTGAGATGCCTCCGCCAAGAATCCCACCTGTAGCGAGGACGAATGTTCGTGCATGGTGAACTATCTGCCGGGATGACGCATCGGACCAGATTGTATGAATTAGATTCCCATCTGTGCCTGATTTTGTCACATGCATGCCGGTATAGACAGAACCATGCGCCTGTTGGATGGCAGCAATCAACAGATTCTGCAAGCGAATTCCGGGGATGGAGGGAGGTAACCCAGGAATTTCAAACACAGGGATACCGAGTTCTGTTTGAAGATGTTCCAAAACTTCCAACGGATGCTGAAGTCCTAACACCGCAGGGAAACCTACCCGCTCAACCTTACCCAGCCTGGGTTTTATAGAGTCAATGACCTCCTGCCGGAATTCAGGTTTATCGAACAAGCGGGCAAGCACCATACTATTAATGATTTTTCGCTTGTGCAATGATGGCAGGTCGAGAGTAAGCGCAGCAGATACAATACCCTGGGCGTTCAGATTTACCGAGACTAAACTGGGAAAAAAGTCAAAAAACCGGTCGAAACCGACGATCAACATTGGAGAATGCTGTGAGGTATCCCCGGCGATCATCGTGGATGGAACCAGGCAGGTGGGACGCAACGTACCCAGGGCGGTGGGGAGGAGAATGTTGGCGTTGAGCGAACCATGGAATGGATAATTGGAGTTTTCGCCCAATACCTGGAATGACTGGACTGCGTTTTCGATAGCTGAGCTACCGGCGCGGGAATAGGGATGGTCTGGAGCAGCCGTGACTAATTGCTCGAGTGATTCACGGGGTGAACCAACCATCTGTGAATGGTCTGGCGGATTGAAACCGAGTATATCAACACAGCCGGCGCTCCAATATGGAGCTCCCCAGCCACGGGTAATCACGGTGACGGTACGACCTAAATTCCCCAGCTTCCAGGCGGTGAATAAGCCTGAAAAACCTGCTCCGATGACGATAACATCCTCCGTAGCTTCGTTTATGGGCGCAGGCGTCACCGATGGCAATAAATCTTGTCTGGGAACGATCGTATCTGCCACTTCTGCCGCGGAATATGAATCGGCTGCCAGGCTGGATGAAGGTGCTCCGGGAAGACCAGTGGTGTTAAGGGAATCAATATAGATAAATTCGTTCAGGCGCGCCTGGTGAAATTGCTGACTGGATAAGATGGGCATTTGACCTTTCCAGCGTTCCTGGAGAAAGTCACGCATACTGGCATTGGTTTGGTTTACATCAGGATGCCTGAGAGTGTGCAGTAAACCTATAGCTCGATAACCACAAAATGCTCCCTGGCATGGACCCATCCCGAGGCGTGTTTCTCGCCGGATATCGTCCAATGTGGCGGTATCTGAATTAATAATCGACTGCTGCACATCCTTCACGGTGGCTAATTCGCATTCGCAGATAAGCTCGCCATAGAGTGAATGGCTCTCGATATTATGTAAACGGTCTCCCTGTGATGGATGTGTAGATTTTTTATGCCCATGGGACGGCAATACTTCGAGATGGGTGCGGCAAGGCCGATCGACTTTTAATATCTCGCAGACTCGATCCACGGTCACCTGTGCCATCTTTCGATAAGTAGTCCATTTACCGCCAGAGATAGTGAGCAGCCCTTCGACACCATCACGGACAGCATGATCCAACAAGATAAACGAACGGCTGAGATCTCGATTACCGATGGAAGAAGCATTCTGTACCAAGGGGCGTACACCTGCCCAGGCACGTAAGATCCGGAATTGCTTGAAGGATGGGATCATCACCTCGCCTTCTTCCAGCATCAAACGGATTTCCCATGGTTCGATTGAAATATGATCCGGGTCTGTGACCCGGACGTCGGTAGTGCCCATGACGGCAACCGTGTGGGCAGGGACTAAAATGTCGCCGTCGGAAGGCAGTCTGCAGCGGTTGATAATGGTATCCACTACCCGATGGTTTAGTGCCAGCATGGTGCCCTTTCCAGGCACCATAACGAGGTCAATACCGGCGGTGTGAGCGATTTTACCTGACAACGGACCGGAGGCATTGATAACCAGGCTGGCATCAACCTGAATGTCTTCATCCTTGATCAGATCGCGGCAGACGGCTCCAACGACAGTGGTTCGACCTCGCGGAGAATTTGCAGTAACAATCAGGTGATCTATCTCATGGTAGGTCAACACCTGAGCGCCTTTGTCAGAGGCCGATTCAGCATTCAGCCTAGCAGCGAGAAATGAATCGGCTGAAGCGTCAGGCACCTGGAAACACGCTTGAATGTTCGGATCGAGCAACGGTTCCCGCTTCAGCATTTGTTGGATGGGGATTTCGACGACGGGTATACCAGCCGCACGGCAGCCATTTAGAAATTGGGGAACATAATCAGGGTCATCATGGGGTGTCAGTACAAAATAACCACCTGTATCTTCGATGCATTGAGGCATAATCTGGCGAAGGATCTGGTTCTCTTCAAAACATTCCCTGGCAGCATGGGGATCCTTGACCACATAACGCGCACCGCTGTGAAGCAAACCGTGATAACGCCCGGTTGTGCCAAACGCCAGGTCACGCCGTTCAACCAGGAGGCATTTAAATCCGCGCATAGCTAAATCTCGTAATACACCCGTGCCTGTGGCACCTCCGCCGATTACCAGAACGTCAGTGTGGATAATCCTCATACATAATCCTCAGGATCCACTCGCGGAAAAACCATCCAAATGCACAACAAACATAGGTTAATCATTTACCCAGTCAAAAGTCCTTTCAACTGCTTTTAACCAGCCTTTATAAAGTACGTCTCTACAAGTAGTATCCATGCGCGGTTCCCAAGTCTGGCTGACCTGCCAGTTCTGGCGGAGATCGTCAAAACTGCCCCAAAAACCAACAGCCAACCCGGCAGCGTAAGCCGCGCCGAGGGCAGTTGTTTCAGCGACTTGCGGACGGATGACCGGAACCCCGAGCAGATCAGCCTGGAACTGCATCAGCAGCTGGTTGAAAACCATGCCACCATCCACTTTAAGGCTGGTCAAACTGACGCCAAAATCCTGTTCCATGGCGTCCAACACTTCCCGAGTTTGGTAGGCAGTAGCTTCGAGAACCGCACGGGCAAGGTGACCTTTATTCGCATAGCGGGTGAGACCGGCAATCACACCCGCGCATCAGAGCGCCAATAGGGGGCGAATAACCCGGAAAAAGCGGGTACGAAATAGACCCCACCATTATCACTAACAGTATTTGCGAGAACTTCGATATCGGCAGATTTTTCAATCAATCCCAGGTTATCGCGCATCCACTGGACCAATGCTCCGGTGATCGCAATTGATCCTTCCAAGGCATAGGTAGGGGGAGAACCAGCCATTTGATAACCGAGGGTAGTTAACAAACCCCTGGTGGATTGGATCGCGCGGGACCCGGTGTTGAGCAGCATAAAACAGCCAGTGCCGTAGGTATTTTTCGCCTCACCTGGAGCGAAACAGGCTTGCCCCACCAATGCTGCCTGTTGATCACCAAGGTCACCACAGATAGGGATAGACTCCATAAATGGGCCGTCGCCAAGGGTTGTTCCAAATGCAGTCGTGTTGCTGGATGGTACGATGCGGGGCAGCATGGAAAGCGGAATTTTGAAGATGTCAAGTAATTCTGCATCCCAATCCAGGCTTTCCAGATCCATCAACATAGTACGGCTGGCATTGGTGACGTCTGTGACGTGGACTCCATGTTGCGGACCACCGGTGAGCCACCAGATGAGCCAGCTATCGATGTTACCGAATAAGGCTTCACCACGGTCAGCTGCTGGTCGGAGCTGAGGAATATGCTCTAACAACCACCGTATCTTCGGTGCTGAAAAATAGGTAGCCAGGGGTAAGCCAACCTTAACCCTGAAGCGATCCTGGCCTCCATCCACGGCAAATTCATCACACACCTGGCGGGTTCGAGTATCTTGCCAAACGATGGCGTTATGATAGGGGATGCCGGTTATACGGTTCCAGACCAGCGTTGTTTCCCGTTGGTTGGTGACACCGATAGAGATAATCTCTCCGCGACGGATTCCAGCTTTTGAGCGGGCTTCTTTAATCACATCCTGGGTGCATTGCCAGATTTCAAGCGGATCATGTTCAACCCATCCTGGTTGGGGATAAATCTGTCGATGCTCGCGTTGTGAGGAGCAGACTACCGTACCTTGATGGTCGAAAAGGATACAGCGGGTGCTGGTTGTTCCCTGGTCTATTGCGGCGATGTATTGGTTCATGAAACTCCAAGAATTATGGAGTGGATAGTTTGGTCAATCCATCAGCAAGCTGTGTTTTCTCGGCAGCAGATAATTTTGCATTTGCGTGCATCAGGAAATATTGAAATGGAGGCATTTCTCCCTCAGAAACTACCGAAGACAGCTCACCAGATTCCCGTGAATGAGTATTTTGCCAATCCGAAAAGTTGACCCTGCTACGTCCTTCCGCCACATCCCGATATACCAACCAGGATACGGGGGCGATATTAGAATACCAAGGCCAGGTCGTTTCATTACTATGGCAGTCAAAGCAGGCTCGCTGCGCAAGGTCACGCGTTTGCTGGCTATCCCACACTGGTTCGCTGACCACAGGGGGATTAGTGTGATCCTTACCGTAAGGAATAAATTGAATAACCACAAATAGAGCTATACCAATAATTACAATTACTGCAATGATCGTTAAGATACGTTTTGCCATTGATAGAGCCCTTTTATGTTGAATTTAGATGGGTTAGTTCATTTACAAAGTTAATAATTACTTCCTGTGTGTCGAATTATATAATGGAAGTTTTTATACGATTTATCATAATCACATATAGCCATTTGGGTTTAATGATTGCCAATGCCATGCATCCTGGCACATATCTTCTAATGTCTTAAGGGCATACCAGTTTAATTCATCATTTGCTTTGGTCGCGTCGGCAAAGGAGGTTGGAACATCACCTGGACGGCGTTCAAAAAACTGGAACGGGATTTCAGTATTACAAGCTTTTTCAAAGGCTTTGATTACCTGCAAAACGCTATAACCATGACCGGTACCGAGGTTATAGGTCACCAAGCCAGGTTTTTCAGCCAGTTTTTCCAAGGCCTTAATATGCCCGGCAGCCAAATCCATAACGTGGATATAATCCCTGACACCGGTGCCATCGGGGGTGGGATAATCATTCCCCCAAATACGTACGAAGGGGTGTCTTCCCACCGCCACCTGGGCGACAAATGGCATGAGATTGACAGGAATTCCATTGGGATCTTCACCGATGCGACCGCTGGGGTGAGCACCTACAGGGTTAAAGTAACGCAGGATGGCAATATTCCAATCAGGTTCAGCGTGGAATAAATCACGCAAGATGTCCTCGATCATCAGTTTAGTGCGCCCATAAGGATTAATAGCTGAAAGTGAGAATTCTTCCTTCAACGGAACAATATTTACGTCACCATACACCGTGGCAGATGAGCTAAAGACAATATTTTTTACAGCATGCTCCTTCATCACTTCGAACAAGACCAAAGTACCGGAGACATTATTATGAAAGTACTCCAGCGGCATACTGACTGATTCACCAACAGCCTTGAATCCAGCAAAATGGATCACAGCCTGGACTGGAGTCTTCTCGAATATTGCAGTTAATCCATCACGATCCAGTATGTCAACCTGATGGAAACTTAACTGTTTTCCGGTTAGCTCCTGGACTCGATCAAGCGAGGTTCGCTTACTGTTGCTGAGGTTATCGACAACGATGACCTCATATCCATTCTCAAGCAGCTCAATGCATGTGTGGCTACCGATGTATCCCGCTCCTCCGGTAACTAGAATTTTCATTTGTAATCCTCCCTTTGGGGATAAAATGCGTCTATGATGATAGATGGCTCAAGGGTGAGGGCACCATGGGGGATATTCGCCTGAGCAGCATAACTGTCACCCTTTTTGATCTCGAACTTTTTCCCATCAATCGTCATCTCAACACGACCTTCAACCAGGTACCCGACCTGCTGGTGGGGGTGGTTGTGGATGGGTACTTCGACGTGGGCTTCAAATGTGAACTCACACAGCATGATTGATTCAGTCTGTGCCAAAGTTCTGCGAGTCAAACCAGGAAGGACTTGGACTGATACAGCATCTTTATTCAAAAAAATCATGATCATTGCTCCAGATTATGAATTAATCCTTGATCGTGATGGGCATCGAATCACGTGATGATCGATATAAGGCTTCGATGGTCTTGATATTTTCGCGACTTTCGGTCAAGCTGATGCGTGGGGGAGTGCCATCCAGGATTGCATTTTCCATGTCCATAATCTCACCCATATATAACTCCTGGCCTTTAACATTGAAAGTTCTTGCTTGACCACCTACTTGGATTACGACATGGGTTGATTTTCCTGGTTTGTATGGGTCAGGAACGATCATCCTGCCCTTATCACCGGTAATTTCCATCTCTACTTTGGGTTCAGTGATGAAACTGCAGTCGAATTGCGAAATAACACCACCGGGGAAGTGCAGCTGACCGGCAAAAAAGGTATCGATACCTGTTGGACCTGTCAGCTGTTGGCCAAATACCTCTGTCGGGGAGCTTCCTGTTAGAAAACTGGAATAACCTACAGGGTAGCAGCCTACATCCCAGAGGGCACCTCCACCCAAGGATGGATCGAAGCGCACATCAGCGGGGCGGGTGTTGGTGTAGCAGAATGAACCACGGATAAGCTGCAGACTTCCAATTTGACCATTATCCAGCATTTCCTTGATCAGCAGTGTCTGTGGGTGGTGGCGGTACATGAAAGCCTCAGAAATCACCTTACCTGTATTTTGGGATGCGGCAATTAAATCGTCTACGTCCTGAACACTGATGGTTAATGGTTTTTCACACAGCACATGTTTACCATTATGTAGCGCTTTTATGGACCATTCAGCATGAAGGCTATTGGGGAGAGAGATGTAAACAACGTCGATTTGGGGATCTTCCAGAAGTGCGTCATAACTGGAAAAAAACCTTGGAATATCCCACTGAGCTGCATAGACAGAGGCTTTATCTGGCGAGCGGCTACCAACGGCGACAAGTTTACTTTTTTTTGAAGAACGAATCGGGGCAATCACTGCTCGGTTAATACGTGCAGTACCCAACAAGCCCCATCTGAGGGGTGCAAGATCAGCCATTGATCTCAATTATACTCGTCAACGGGAGTTTTCATTTCCATTTGAGTATAATAAATAATATATGGCACTCACGACACTATTATCTCATTGGAAGGCAGACCCACAGGTAGGTCCAAACCTGATCGAATGGCGTATTCTGCCTGGGAAACGAGCGAGATTTGAGCCATACCCGTCTAAAATACACCCGGCACTCAAGGAAGCGTTGGAAGCGCGTGGTATCCGTTCATTGTACACGCATCAGGCAGAATCATACCGAAGCATAAATGAGGGGAAAAATATTGTAGTAGTAACAGGAACTGCAAGTGGAAAAACACTGTGCTACAACCTACCGGTGCTCAATAGCATGCTTAATGACAATCTGACCACTGCGCTATATATATTCCCCACCAAGGCATTGGCGCAGGACCAGTATGCGTTGTTGAAATCGCTGTCAACACAGATAATGGCATCCAATGATTTGCTTGAAACATCACGTGAAGAATTTAATGACATCAAATGTGCGATATACGACGGAGACACACCTACCTATGTACGACCGTCGATCAGAAACCAGGCTCATTTAATCCTTACCAATCCCGATATGCTCCATACGGGGATCCTGCCACATCATACGGGGTGGGCGCAATTTTTCAGAGGATTACGTTTTGTTGTGGTCGATGAAATACATACCTACAGGGGGGTATTTGGATCACACGTAGCCAACGTGATGCGCAGGCTGATGCGGATTGCGAAATTTTACGGCTCTGAACCACAATTCATCATGACATCGGCAACGATTGGCAACCCGGCAGAGCTTGGAATGAGAATGATCAACGCCCCGGTGACTCTGATCGATAATGATGGGGCTGAAAAAGGCGAGAAGCATTTCCTGATTTACAACCCGCCCATCATCGATAAAAGCCTGGGACTACGTAAAAGTGCCATCCAGGCAGGTGTCAACCTGGCGGAAGACCTACTGGCATATGACCTGCAGACCATTGTGTTTAGTCGGGCACGGCGAACGGTTGAAATCATCCTGACTTATCTACGGGAACAGGTTAACGGCTCCAATTTAAAGGGCCTACGGGAGAAGAATAATGCTGAAGAGATCATCCGTGGTTATCGTTCGGGTTATTTACCCGAACAACGCAGACTGATCGAGGAAGGTTTACGCAGAGGAGACGTGCGGGTGGTGGTAGCGACGAACGCGCTAGAATTGGGGATCGATATCGGTGGAATGGAAGCCTCTCTGCTGGTCGGATACCCGGGAACGATCGCCGCTACCTGGCAGCAAGCAGGAAGGTCAGGTCGGGGTGAAAGATCTTCCCTGGCAGTACTGGTGGCATCTCCGAACCCGTTAGACCAGTATTTAGCCCAACACCCCGAGTATTTCTTTAGCAGGTCTCCCGAACATGGGATGATCAACCCGGAAAATTTGCTCATTTTATTGGGACATTTACGCTGTGCAGCGTTCGAGCTACCGTTTACCGCAGGAGAGGTATTTGGTTCGATCAATCCCGCCGATATGGGAGAGATGATGGACTTCCTACGAGGGGAAGGTTTAGTGCATCAGTCGGGAAATAAATATTTTTGGATGGCGGATAAATACCCAGCCCAAAACGTATCGCTACGCAGTGCATCGACCGATACTGTCGTGCTCCAAGCGCCGATTGGCGAAGGGGAAAACTACAGCACAATGCGGACAATCGGTGAGGTGGATGCTTCCAGCAGTTTCTGGATGACCCACCCTGGGGCAGTCTACATGCATGAAGGTACGACCTACCTGGTGAATGACCTCGACCTGGAACATCATGTTGCCACGCTGCAAGCAAGTAACGTCGATTACTATACAGAACCACGAAGGGAGGTAATCGTACAGCAGGTGGGAAAAAAGTATGAGGCTGATGTGGCTGGGGGGATTAAAGCTTATGGCGATGTGCAGGTCACATCACAGGTAATTGGTTTTCGAAAAATCAGGTGGCATACCAATGAAACTCTCGGGGTTGAGAACCTGGATCTACCAGCCTCTGAACTTGCTACAACAGGGTATTGGCTTGCATTAGCAGAAAAAACTGTTGATAAGTTAAAAGACGAAGGATTATGGGCAAATACACGCAATGATTACGGACCGAACTGGCCGCGACAACGTGACCTGGCACGGTCTCGGGATGGTTTTAGATGCCAGGTATGTGGCCAACCGGAAGGGGATAAGGCGCACCATGTGCATCATAAAATCCCGTTTCGGATGTTTGAAACCACCGAACAAGCCAACCAGTTGGCGAACTTGATCACCGTGTGCAATTCGTGCCACAGGAAAATTGAAACTGCCGTCCGAGTACGGAGTGGGTTGGCAGGATTAGGTTTTACATTGGGGAACCTGGCTCCGTTATTTTTAATGTGCGACATCGGCGACCTGGGGATTCATTCTGACCCACAATCATCACTCGCGGAGGGTAAACCGGTGGTTATTCTGTATGACCTGATCTCCGGTGGGATTGGGTTGAGTGAGAGGTTGTATGACATCCATACTGATCTGATGATGAGTGGTAGAGAATTGGTAGAAGCGTGTGGATGTGATGATGGATGTCCATCGTGCGTGGGACCGGGTGGAGAAGGTGGTTCAGGTGGGAAACGGGAGACCCTAGCTTTGCTAAAAGAGCTCGCCAGGTGAGAAAAGTAACCGCGACGGTTATTAAATGAAAAGTGCCTTTGAAAACAAGTTGGTGAAGTTGGGATATGTGGATAACTCGATGTACTTTACACGTGTAGCAATACTTTCGGCAACAGAGCGCTGACTTAGAGATAACAACATCTGCCTGGCACCTGCACCAGCTGCATTACCGACTTGTTGAAAGCGATCCAGGGGGAGAGATGGAAACATGCCAATCTGAATGGCACTGGGAATATTAATATAAGTGCCAAATGCCCCAGCGATAATAAACTGTTCAATCTCATATGCTGAAATCCCGGCAGCTTCCAATAAGACTTCAATACCGGTGCGAATGGCACTCTTAGCAAGCTGAATTTCATTGATATCCTTGCGAGTGATCACCAGATCTTGACCAGTTCCACTCTTCGAATGGTCGATAAGCAGGAATTGGTTCGGGTGTTCATCTTTATTCACCAATGGATGGGTAGAAACGAACGACCCGCGATGATCGATAGCTCCGATTTGTAACAAACAAGCGATGGCATCCAGGATACCAGAACCGCAAATACCGACAGCGGGTACGTTATCGATCGTTTGTGTGCGAAGCTCGCCATGTATCACCTGCACACGTTCGATTGCGCCAGGGGCGGCACGCATACCGGCCTGAATATGCGCTCCCTCAAATGCAGGTCCTGAGGCACACGAACACGAGATGATTTGATGGTCATGGACCAATGAAATCTCGGTGTTGGTGCCGATGTCTAGAGCGATGGCTGTTTTGGTAGCTGACGAAATGCCCGTTGCCAACAACATGGCGACGTGGTCTGCACCGACGTAACCGGCTATGTTAGGGGGCAGATAGATTTTGGCTCCCGGAGAAATGGCAAGACCAATGCGTTGGGCGTCAATTTCAAGTGACTCACTCATGGCAGGGACGTAAGGTGCCAACCCAAGCTGATGAACCGGAAGACCGGCGAAAAGATGGTGCATGGCTGTATTACCGACTACCACAGCTTCGACAATCTGGTCTGATGATATGGGATATGCCAGACTTCCTGCCTGTAGACACAGATCGTGGATGAGCTGGTTTAACGTTTCGACCAGCCTGCGCTGTAGAATCTTCCTTCCGTCGGAGGTAGATGACGAATAACTGATGCGACTGATGACATCTTCCCCAAAAGCAGTCTGGGGATTCATCGCACCGGCTTTGGCGAGAATAGCGCCGGTCGCAAGGTCACATATATAAGCGGCTAATTTAGTGGTGCCTACATCGACAGCCAACCCCAGTAGGGGCTGGGAGGGAGGTGAAATGGAAATAATCGCGCCTTTGCGCATAGCCAATTGTACGTGCCAGTTGTATTGGCGCAATATTGGTGAAAGCTCGTTAAGGACAGGAAATGTAAAATGAAACGGTGGGGTTTCTCCGAGAAGGATGAGCGAATCAGCGACCCGGATACTATCGGAACGAAGGTCGGTGATAGTAGGTTCGGGTATATCGAGTGTGACAGGAATTACTACCGGATCAATTGATAAAGTTACCGACTCCCCCTCAATCTGAAGACGCTGAGGAGCAGTAAGAGACTCAGGAGGAATTTCGATGGTCAAGTCACTCAGCGGGTATGCCTGGCAGGCCAGACGAAAACCAGCTTTGAGCTCTGGGGTTGTGAACAATGCTTCCTCTTCAAGTGTAGGTGGCGTAAGATTACCGTTAATCAGACGGATTTTGCAACTGTCACAACTACCGATTCCACCGCAAATGGAAGCAATATCGATACCAGCACCTTGAGCAGCAGTGAGAAGAGACTGAACTGCACTAACTGAAACTCTTCTCCCGATAGGCTGAAAATTAACCGTGTACAGTGGATTATTTGGCATAATGGTTTTGATATTTACAAACACCTTTCAAGCTGCAATAATCACAAGAAGTTCCAACTGCAGATACATCAGTACCAACCCCTAAAACCATGGAAAGTGATTTGTTAGGGGTCATCATGCACGATTCGTTTAAAGTTACCTGGATGGTTTCACTGTCGAGAAGGGTGAAAATTTGGAACTGACCCTGTTCTACCGGCCAGCCAACCATACCTGGGTTCAACGGCATAGTGGTGTTAAAACCGTTAGACTTTGCATGGGTCTCAAAGTAATTACACGCCTGGATCGCCAGACTCTCGACGGCAGCAGATCCTACGCCATCCAAAGCTACCGCCAGGGATGGATCGACTTTAAACAAGCTTGACACCATTTCGTCTATCAGACTGCCAATGGTACACACCATTACGATGACTGAACGCGCTCGAGCCAGGTGCTGGGCGACCAACGCACCTGAAAGGGATGGTTTTTTCGAGCTCACCGAGCTCATATCAAGCTCAAGGCGTTCGTGAACAAGACCTTTGATGGTGTATTCTTCATATAAAACCATTGGTTGGAGCAGGGGAATTCCTTTCGCTATTGCATCCTCAGTAATTTTTACCAGGGAAGGACGACGTGCCCTAATAACTTGCGGGTCAGCACCTTGCGATTGTAAAACTTCATCGGATGATAAGGAAAATTCCCATTGATTTAGGATCGGCATAATATATATCTATTTACCTTATATTCTATATGTACCATTAAATTTGTTAGTCCACCATAGACGGAAGCAGCTCACTCATTGCCTTTATGAATTGTTCTAAATCGTCTTGAGAATTATAACCCTGGACAGATAGCCGTAGAAAATTGTGGTTATTCCAGTCAACACATGGTATTTCGATTCGATAGCCTGTGTAGAGACGACTCTTAAGCTCTTTCAAGTTCTTGATGAGCGGGATGGGAATGGTGCCCATCTGGTGATATAAATCGGAATCGAATGGGTAGAGAGGCGCTAAGCCGGTTAATGCACATATACGTTCAATGGTGTTACGGAGAAGCTGATGGCAGCTTTCCTGGACATCTGCCCATTGGTTCAAGCGCATAAATTCAATCGCAGCAGGGACGGAAAGTGCAGCCGCCGGATCTCTGGTCCCAGTCCATTGAAGATAATCAATAAACCTGGAATCTTGCGTCTCAGATAACTTTGGCTCATAGCCCCAGCTAACGATCAGCGGCTCAACGAGGTGTTGAACGTCGGGTCGGGCATATAAAAAACCTGCGCCTTTTGGACTTAGCATCCACTTGTGGCAGTTGCCAGTATAAAAGTCTGCCTGGAGCGTGGTTAAATCCAGTGGAAGCTGACCAGGAGCATGCGCTCCATCAATTATGGTGAGTATGCCGGCGGATCGGGCACGCTGGCAAATTGCCTGAACCGGCATGGTGAGCGAAGTTGGGGAAGTGATATGGCTGATGAAAATTACCTTTGTAAGAGGTGTCACACCTTGCCATAATTGCTCAACAATCTCATCGGAGGATGTAGCGGGGAGCTCAATGGATTGCTGGCGGTACATTGCCCCGGTCTTTTGACTGATAAATTCCCATATGAAATTACAGGCACCATATTCGTGATTAGTGCTGAGGATTTCATCACCAGGCTCGAGCCGTAGAGACCGGGCAATGATATTGACTCCGTGAGTGGCGTTGGGTATATAGACAACGTCACTTGGAGATGCATGGATATACTTGCCTAGCTCCTGACGGGAATGGAGAAGCAGCTCATTTAGCTCAACGCCAAGGAACTGGACAGGCTGCTGTTCCAGTTTTTTCTGCCAAGCCTGATACGTATCAAAAACAGGGTGGGGACAGGCTCCAAACGAGCCATGGTTGAGAAAGATGACCTGCGGGTCAAGTAAAAATTGGTCTTTTAACATTATTTGTGATAATTTCCTGTATGATAAGCAGGTGATATTTTATCATCAGAGAGATTATTCAATGCATGTTATAATGACGATAATAAATATCTTATTACGATATAATTGATTGTAGTAGTCACAAATGCTTTAGACATTGGTTTTTCGTTGAGAAGAGGTCAATGATGCGCGTCATGATTGCAGGTGGAAGCGGTTTGATCGGGCAAGCATTAACTTCTGCATTAATTGCGGGTGGCGATCAGGTAACCATTCTGAGCCGTAACGCAGCAAAGGCGATGAAGCTACCCAAAGTCGCCAATGTATTGCAATGGGACGGTAAATCCATTGGAGATTGGGCAAAGCAGGTTGAATTTACTGATGTAATTATTAATCTGACTGGCGAAAACCTTTCCGGTGAGGGATTCCTACCTTCGAGATGGACGAAAGAAAGAAAAGTCCGACTGGTCCAGAGCCGGGTGAACTCAGGCAAGGTGCTCACAAAAGCGGTAGAGATGGCTGATTCTAAACCAGCGGTGTTTGTGCAGGCATCGGGGATTGGATATTATGGCACCCAGCAAGTAAAACCATTAACTGAAATTGATAACCCTGGATACGGATTCTTGACAGATCTCTGTGTGGGATGGGAAGCATCATCACAGCCAGTTGAGGTGCTAGGAGTACGTCGGGTGGTAGCGCGGAATGGGGTAGTCTTATCAAACAGAGGGAGGGTTTTACCACTGTTAGTATTTCCGTATAAACTGTGGGTCGGCGGGCGGCTAGGAAACGGTCGACAGGTATTTTCATGGATCCATATCGAGGATGGAGTGAATGCAATACTATTCTTGATGCGAAACGAGCAAGCAAGAGGTGTTTTCAACCTGACCACTCCATATCCGGCAACGGATGACGAATTTGGTAGGACCATCAGCAAGGTGATTCACCGACCACATTATTTACCGATCCCGGGGTTCGCCATGAAAATTGCGTTTGGGGAAGTGGCAACGATGGTGCTGCAGGGGCAGAGAGTGCTGCCGAAGAAATTACTTGAGCTCGGATATGAATTTAAATTCCCGACGCTGGAATCAGCCCTTAAAGACCTATTGGTAAACAAATCGGATCTGGATCAAGTTCAAAACTAAAAACGAAAAATATATAATCATTGTATAGAAATTATCTAAATTCCTGGGTAATTGACCCGACCTAAGGAAACTTCTTGAATTATTGTAATCTTGATCTAATCTTGATCTTATCTTAAATAAATCTTAAATAAATCTTAAAATAATCTTAACAATTTGAATTTAGATGACGGGTGAATAAAACGGTTGAAGGATAAATTTCATATGTTGTTAGCCAGATGAAAATATTAGCTGTCAGTGATATTGTAGTCGATTGGATCTATAGCCCGAAAATCAGGCTGATGCTCGCAGACACGGACCTGGTTATTGGATGCGGTGACTTACCGCAGTATTACCTGGAGTATATTGTTAGTTCATTGAATGTTCCCGTTTTTCATGTTTATGGGAACCATTCAATCACTGAGACATGGGGGAACCATAACGAGTTGACGACCAATGGATCTGTAGATCTCAACTGCAGGGTCGTGAGGTTCAAAGGATATACATTTGCAGGGGTGGAAGGTAGCCTGAGATATAATAATGGGAAATTTCAATATACTCAAGCAGAGATGTGGTTAAACGTTTTCAGAATCATACCCGGCTTATTAATAAACCGATTAACTCATGGGAAATACTTGAATGTGTTTGTCACCCATGCGCCTGCCTGGGGGATCCACGATCAACCAGACAAGCCACACCAGGGGATTAAAGCCTTCCACTGGCTGGTAAGCCATTTTCAACCTGATTATCACATCCATGGACATATCCATGTGTACCGACCTGATATGGAGACCGATTCTGTATTCGGGAGAACCCGGGTGCTGAATGCATATGGATATCGTCCGATAGAGCTATAGGGATACCCTTGTAAATCTTACCTGCAAATAATCAGTGGTGTGTTTGTTTGGCGAAGTAACTCATCCACATCGCCGCCTTGAAGCACTTCGAGGAGCGGATTGTGACTGTACCCGCCAATAATTAATAAATCAATGACCAGCTGATCAACAATTTGAAGGATTACCTCGGACCTATTATCTCCATTTGCATGAATGAACTCAGCCTGGACGTTATGAAGCTCCAAATATGTTTTTGCATCGGAAAGAATATCTTTGATATCTTCATCCTTACCAATAGAAATCACTGTAAGAGGTATATTCCACTTCGCCGCAGTATAGGTGGCGATAAATAGGGCTTCCTGGGCTTTGAAGGATCCATCATATGCTAATAAGGCATGATCCAAAGGCATGAGGCGCTGGGGCGTGAAAAGGATAGGTCTTGGGCACCTCTGAACTAAATTGCGGATGCCTGAGCTCAATCGACCGAGCATAGATGACTCAGGCGGAAAGGTCAAATTCATGACCACCAAGTCATTCCAGCGAGCGAGCTCGCAGATATTAGAGGTAACATCCCCGATTTTTAGATATAAGTCGTGATTCATTCCAGCTGATATACAACGGTTATCGAACTCATTGCGTATAGCCAATGTACTATCAGACGCTTGCTCTTCATCCGATGCCACGATATATAAACCATGGATACCGGTTCCTTCCCGCCTGGCGATAACAAATGCCTGCTCCAAGGCATACCAGCCATCCTGATGACCATTGATTGGCACCAGGATTTCGCCAAATAAACGGTCAGAATTACGGGCTGAAATAATCGTCTGGCGCCACTCTCCAGCTGCAGGTCCGGAATCCAGGTAAGAAGGGACAATAGTCCTTACGATTTTATTGCCGATTCTTGCAATGACACGATATGGGCGTTGACTGAATTGATCTGCCAGGTCATCGACTGCACTGGTGACTTCCACCTGGCTGTTCAACTCATCCTCCAAAAGAGCGCGATGGTCTGCAATCCATAAATACATGTCAGTTTCAGTTCGGTTTGGAAAATCGATCAATAGCCCACGCTCACGGATGACATCAACGACTGGCTGATAGACGGTATCAAACCAATCAGAAGCAGCTTCAGAAATGGATATATCCCGTTGCTGTTCACGCCCCATAAAATAGCGGTGGACTTGAATATGCTCTTCCAGATGTTCATATTGACCTGGTTCTGTTACCGATAAGTTTGCAAAGGGGCGCACCTGATCCAGGTTGGTATGCTCGAGAAAGCCGATATATTCCGATTTCAAGATCAGGTCTTCAGGGCGTGCATCTGGTGTGAGGGGAACTCGCGTCTGTACTTCGGTGACATATGCCTGGATTTGAGATGCACCGAGCTGTTTGGCAACTGAGACACGATGATTTCCATCACTAACAAAATAGACTTCATCAATCTGGTAAACCTCTATTGGGGGCAATCCGGTCGAGCCATAATTAGCCAATTCTATTTTTGCCCAACGCTCTTCATCGATATTCTTGCCTGGAAGGAAATCCCTCGAAAAATCTTGGTAGCGGTTCACACTGCCGATGATAGCAGCGATGGGAATTTCTTTTAAGATGCTTTTAGGACCAACCTGGGCTTTTAATTTTATCCGAACCTCGTCATAGGATAATAATTCAGTGGAACTGCCGGTTATACGAGCAATTGCTTCTCGCAAAGCGGCTTTCTGCCTAGCAGAACGAAAATCCTGGACCGCACGGGTGATGCTAATTGTAGACCTGTCATCCATAAAGGTTATTCTTTGCTTTACCCCATGTAGATAAATATCGCGTTATTGCATATATATAACAGATATAGCTAATTCACATTCAACTCTTCGATTTTCACGAATTCTTCGTATCTTCGATATTATACCAATTGCCTCTTCACTGTCCACCAATCGATATAATTATCCGAGTAATTTACCAGCGATACGATTAGGTGTAAGGTATATCAGGATGCATTTAGTCTGTTTGATACTATCATTTTGCTGTTGAGATAGATTAGTTCACTGGCGGCGTTGAAGATTTAAGTGATCGAGCGTAAAGTTTACCTGAACATAATTAGATAAATCATAATTCTTTTAGTTATGATTGCATTTTAAGAAAAGTTGTATACTTTAAAAACCAATATCAAGGAAATTCAAGGAGGCGATATGTCCAGGGAGAGAAGATCAGATCTCGTTATCGGAATTATTTTATTGTTAATCGGGGGTTGGTTTCTGGCGGCGCAATTTAACCTTGTTCCCAGTCTGAATGAGCTCATCAATATCCAGTACGAATGGCCGATGATCGTTGTTGGGGTTGGAGTGTTATTGTTTATCCTGGGACTCTTGTCCCGCAACCCAGGGCTGAGCGTGCCAGCTTGCATCGTGGGAGGGATAGGCGGGATTCTGTACTATACGAATTCGACTGGAGATTGGGGGGCATGGTCGTACCTGTGGTCGCTGATCCCTGGTTTTGTGGGAATTGGGATCATCTTATCGACGCTACTCGGCGGGGAAGAGAAGAGCGGATATCGAGAAGGTTTAAAGTTGATTTTAATTAGTGCGATCCTTTTCATCATATTTTTCATGTTGTTTTCCGGTAAAGGAAACTTCATTAGATATTGGCCAGTCCTGGTAATCCTTGCCGGAATTTGGATCATTATTCAAACCATTTTTCGAAAGAAATAACCTGGAGGAATCATGGTAAAAATCCTTACTTCTCGCATGTTATGGGGAGCAGTGTTAATCGTGGGAGGTGTTCTGCTTCTCCTGGACACATTTGGGATTATTAAGGGAGGAGCATTATTCTGGACGGTTGTAGCTGCGTTTGCAGGTGTGCTATTCTGGGCGCTTTATATTAGTGATCATAACCATTGGTGGGCAATAATACCGGGAACAATCCTTCTCGCAGTTTCAGCCACAATTGGCTTGAACGAATTTTTGCCTGGATTCACCGAATCCAGTTTGAATGGAGCGGTTATATTGGGAGGGATTGCCCTCAGCTTTCTGCTGGTTTACCTGGTGGAGCATGGAAATTGGTGGGCAATTATCCCTGCGGGGATTATGACCACACTTGCAGTCGTATCAGTGGTAGCTGCTAATTCAGAGGGCATCGAGACTGGGGGAATATTCTTTCTGGGTTTGGGTTTTACATTTCTTTTGGTGGCAGTCCTACCGACCCCTTATGGCAGGATGCGTTGGGCCTGGATACCTGCAGCCATCCTGGGATTGTTTGGCATCGTATTACTTGCTTCACGGCAGGATCTAATCAATTATATCTGGCCGGCTGCGTTAATCGTGCTCGGTGCTTTGTTGATTATCCGTGCATTCTGGAGAAAATAAGTCTTTAGCCTAGATAATTAAAAATGAGCAGCGGACTTATACGTCATGTTCGCTGCTCATTTATTTTAAATCAATAATTATTCGAATATTAGCTCTAAATTACCAGATGGATCATAAAAGGAATGGCCCGATAATAGTGCATCCCCTTTTTTTAGTTCCATAACCCTGGGGAGAAGGATGGGGAGATCTGCGACCAGCGGATAAGTGTTGATTGTCGAAAGTTCTACCCATTCTAGCAAACCTTCGCTGGATGGTAATATCGTGCCTTGCGTATAGTCACCCTTGATGATAAAAATACACACACCTGGATTAGATTGGGTGTCCACGGTGATAATTCCACACAACCACAGATCAATATCTACCAGCCCAGTTTCTTCATATAGCTCACGGCGTGCGGCAGCAAGGACGTCTTCTCCTTGCTCGAAATGACCGCCAATCCCATTATACAATCCCGCCCAAAGGCGCTTACTTCTATCTCCTTTGAGAAGCAGGATTTTATTTTCACACGTGATAAATATCAACGTACGCGGGACGAGCATATACCGATCGAGGCTGACACCCTGATCACTGGCAGGCATGTTTAATCTGCCAAATCTGAAACTTCTTCCTCTCCAGCCATCTCTCCAAGATAGAATTTTAAGTCTGGTGAAATTTTGACCGGATTAATGCAGGAATCAACATATTTCCGCGTACCGTGCATGCCTAGAGAAACAAAAAGTTTACGGAATTGTTCTTCCAATGCTTGTGTGATTTCTTTTTTCGTCGCCTCCGATAGGTGCCAGGAAGGATCCTTGAAAGGACCAATCGCGTTTTTACGCGTCTTATAATAGAATTGCTCAGCGGTCATATCCGGCTTGCGCTCGGAAGTTAAGTTTTTATCCAAATATGCATAAATTTCAGATTTCAGATCCTCAGGCAGACGCTCAAAGATTATATTTTGGAAATTGGTAGCCAGGTGAACTTCAACAGCTTCCGATTCTACGAACTTGCCAAACACGCTATCGGGCAAGGTGGAAGCACCATGTTGGACTGTACCGCCCATACCATAAGTTCCACGTGATACCCGGCTGAGCTTGAGCAGGATACCGAAATCCAGGTTGACTTTGGCAATTGATCCGTCAGGTAAAACAACGCCACCGTGTGAAGTACCAGTTTGGATGCTGATCTTGCTTAAACCAATGGTCTTCGGAGCTTGTTTGGATAATTCTGCCCGATAACCGTCCATATAGGCTCGGAGCTCTTCTTCAGTCGAATTGTGCCCACCAACTTCACCAATTTCGCCACCGATGGAAACCTGTACCCCTGCCGGCTGGAGAGTGCGGATAACAGCGGTGTACATGGCAGACAAGGAGTAATTCAACTTCTGTTGTTCAGGGACGGACTGTTTGGTAATATCCACCAAGGTGGAAGTATCGATGTCGATATTGAAGAAACCGGCAGAGATTGCCTCTTTCGTGAGGTCCTTGACAGCCTGAAGTTCAGTATCAGGTGATGAAGCATAACGTTTGGCTGACACCTGGAAATGATCACCCTGGATAAAAACCGGACCGGTATAACCCTCTGCGATAGCAGCGGCAAGCACGCTGGATGTGTATTCAGCGGGGCGCTGATCGGTATAACCCATCTCTGAGCGGGCTATCTCAAAGATAAATGCACCGGCATTCATTTCTTTAGCAACCCTGAATACGGCACGAGCAGAATCAAAAGCTAACATGCGTAAGTTCATTGCGGGGACCGTATAAGTCAGGGGGATTTCACCTCGACCACGCGCTAAATAAAGGTCGTTGATTGAGGCTGGGATGGCGCCATATTCTAACGCAATCAAACGGATGAGATATTGGGTAGCGCCTTTTTCGGAATTATCTCCCAGAGCTGATAATTCAGCCAGTTTATAAATATTATCCTGTAACCTTTGGCGATCCTTAATTTCAACCTGATGGTCAGTCAAAACAACGCTACCAGCCAGTAAATCTACTATTTCTTGCATTTTGGATGAGCTCATAAATAACCTCCTGGTCTAAAATGACACAAGGATTGATTATATCATTTCCAGCACGCCTATTCCGCTCTCGAATGTCCCTTGATATAATACAATTCGATTTTGATACGGGATTATGGAGGATTAGCGGTGGAAAAAATCCATTTTGGAACCGATGGCTGGCGCGGCAGAATTGCAGAAGATTATACTTTTACAAATATCCGGCGATGTACGCAAGGATTTGCTGAATATTTGTTAGGCAAGGGAGCAGCAGACGAATGGGTGGTTGTCGGCTTTGATCAACGCTTTAATTCTGAATATTTTGCGATTGCAGTGGCTGAAGTGTTGGCAGCAAACCAACTCCGTGTGTATATAACCGATAAGGCCACTCCCACACCGGCAATATCATTTTCTGTCGTAAATAAACAGGCTGTCGGTGCGGTGAATATTACTGCATCGCATAACCCACCCACTGATAATGGTTTTAAAGTTCGGGACGAACATGGGGGTGCCATTGACCCGGCTGGGTTATTGGAAATAGAATCGCATATACCAGATATGATGGAACAGGTAAAACGCATCCCGATTGAAACCGGAATTGCTGAGGGCAGGATTGTCTATTTCGACCCAAATCCTGCGTATACCATGCAAATAAACCGGCTGATCGATGTGCAGAAAATCAAAGATGCAGGTTTAAACATCCTGGTCGAACCAATGTGGGGAAACGGTATTGGGTGGTTTCCCAGATTTCTAGAGGGTGGAAAAACCAGAGTGGAAGAAATCCATAACCATCGAAATCCTATCTTCCCTGAGATGAAGCGACCTGAGCCAATTCCGCCAAACGTTGATGTGGGATTGAAAGAAACCATCCGTCGTAAAGCGGATGTATTGATCATAACGGACGGGGATGCAGACCGTCTGGGTGTGGGCGATGAGGCTGGTCAATTCATCGATCAGCTGCGGGTTTACGGATTATTGGGATATTATTTTCTCGAGGTGAGAAGAGAGCGTGGTCCAATCGTAAAAACCTTATCTACAACCAACATGCTGACTAAATTAGGTAAGCTCTATGATGTGCCGGTATATGAAACCGGGGTTGGATTCAAGTATGTTGCCCCGAAAATGCTGGAAACGAATGCAATGCTGGGTGGGGAGGAATCAGGCGGTTATGCATTCAGGGGGCATGTCCCTGAGCGCGATGGGATTTTGGCAGGGTTATATATTCTCGATATGATGGTTAGGCTCGGTCAAAAACCATCCGAATTGATCAACACGCTGTTTCAAAAGGTGGGGGCACACTATTATGACCGGATTGACACACCTTTCAGCGGTGATCGTGGGTCACGCGAGAAAAGCATTTTACAAAGCAAACCAGCCCAGATAGGTGGACTGAAAGTAATAAACCTGGATACAACAGATGGATTCAAATTCAACCTGGAAGATGGTGGTTGGATGTTGATCAGGTTTTCAGGCACTGAGCCGATTATGAGAGTGTATTGTGAAACAACCCATGCGGAATGTGTAAAAGATATCCTTGATGATGGATTACGGGTAGCGGGTCTGAAGTAGTGAGCCTGGTTACAAGCTTTGGTCTTGTTGATACACATTGTCATCTCAACCTGGAGGAATTTGATAACGATCGGGATCAAGTTATTAAACGAGCCAGGGAAAACGGAATAAACAACATTTTAATTCCGGGGATTGATATTGAAACCAGCAAGACAGCGATACAATGTGCCCACAGGTTTGAGCAGATATATGCAGCAGTAGGAGTGCACCCTAATAGCGGATTAAGCTGGACTGAAAAGTCGCTAACTGAACTAAACCAGCTCATCGTCGACAAGAAAGTGCTCGCCATCGGAGAGATTGGATTAGATTATTACCGGAAATACGCTCCAAAGGAAATACAACTAACCATTTTTTCATTGCAGCTGGAATTTGCGACCAAAGCGGGACTCCCGGTCATCGTCCATAACCGAGACGCATCTGAAGTAATTAAGGACTTATTGATTAACTGGCAAGAGGACCTGGCTAAAAATCAATCCAAATTAGCCGATCACCCAGGAGTGCTGCATTCTTTTTCTGGAAGCGCAGACATGGCAGCCGAGATGGCCGCGCATCATTTTAAACTCGGTATTTCCGGAGTGGTCACATACCGAAATGCTCAGAACCTGCAAGAAGTAGTGACATCTCTGCCATTAGAATGCCTGCTCATTGAGACAGATGCTCCTTATTTGACACCGCATCCATTTCGCGGTAAGCGCAACGAGCCAAGCAATGTTAGAATAGTGGCGGAAAAGATTGCGGAAATAAAAGGTATACCTGTGGAACAGGTCGCACGAATAACGTCAAGTGAAGCAGACAAGTTGTTCAATTGGAGAGAAATCCTTTGATAGACGCCACATTTACTACACCCATTGAAGACCGGATTGGGCTGGTTGAAGAAAGGATGCGAGCGCAATCTGATGGGCATCATACGGCTGTGGGTGCCGCATTAAACCACCTGTTAAGTTCGGGTGGAAAACGTATCCGTGTCATCGTCACGTTATTGACAGGCAAAATGTTAGGAGCTGACCCGGATAAATTAGTAACCCTGGCAGCAGCGATTAAATCACTCCACACCGCTACGCTCGTCCATGATGACCTGATTGATGGAGCGATGATCCGGCGAGGCATACCCACTTTAAATGCACAATGGTCACCTGCGGCAACCGTACTTACAGGAGATTTTATCTTCGCAAAAGCTGCCAAACTGGCTGCAGAAACCGGCTCGGTTGATGTGATGAAAATCTTCGCGGAAACCCTGGCAACGATAGTGAACGGTGAAATCACCCAATTATTCAGCAGCAAGTGGATCGCCAACCGAGAAAATTATTATCACCGGATTTATGCGAAAACAGCATCACTTTTTGAGGCTTCCACATCAACTGCAGCTATACTTAGCAACGCAGGAACACAACAGACCACGGCTTTAAAACTTTTTGGCTATGACATTGGGATGGCATTCCAGATCATTGACGATATCCTTGACTTCACCAGCGAACAAACCGTGATGGGGAAACCGGTGGCGAGTGATTTGCGTCAAGGACTAATCACCCTACCCGTTTTATATTACCTGGAGAACCGTCCGAGTGATACAGATTTACGGAATATCCTCGAAAGTAGTTTTTGTGATGAAAATTGCTTGAGTCCGGTTGCTGGTATCGATCAGGGAAAGTGGCGTAATCAAGCAATCCCACGATGAAGCCCGCCAATATGTTCAGAAAGGGTTGGACGAGCTGGCAAAATTACCAGAATCCAGCGAGAGAAAAGCGTTAGCAGACCTGGCAGGATATATCGTCGACCGAGAAATATAGTTGACAAAAGGATGAGGTCGTAGTACTATTTTGGCTCTCTAAAATGGCGAGGTAGCTCAGCTGGAAGAGCAGGGGACTCATAAGCCCTTGGTCGTGGGTTCAAATCCCACTCTCGCCACTCTATGTGGAATTTGGGGGAAATTTGCGTCTCTAACCGTTTGCAGGATATATATTCAGGTCACGTTATTCATTGGGTAAAACCACGGTCACTTTAACATTTCGTGTAGGGTTACCAAATGTAAGCACCGGCACATTTGCAACGTTTGTATACAACAATGTTCCATTGTTGTCCATGATATCCACCTGGATAATGTAATTATGATCTGGGTCAATTTTGCTGGGATCATAGACTATTGCAAATGGTATGGGAAGTTCCACTCCCTGGCCTGTAATCTCCTCTAGTGCGACCTTTTTGCCGGGTGAATCCGATTTGGTTATATCTTCAAGTTGAATAGTAATTTTATAGTCCGGTGGAATGGTCATTCGGTGTGTATGGGCTATGACACCAGTTAATGCGGCTTGGTTAGTCGAACCGCCACAGGCAGTCAATACCACCGACGCTAGTAATATGAGAAAGGGGAATATTTTTCTGATAAACATAATTTCACTCCTGCTTTGCGAATGTTTCTCTGGTTAATAAAAATTTCCGGTAGCTCATTCTGTATATGTAGTTGCAAGAAGTTCGCCTGATTTTACTTTTCCGCACCTGTCCAGGTTTGTTATGGTTAAATAAAAAAACTGACCATCACTATCAGGTCAGCAACTAAATTCAATTATCAGATGAACAATTGCCAGTCTAGAAAAATCCCCACTCCATGCGAGTATTTTCATCCATCATCGATGGGTCCCAGGGTTCATAACTGAGATCAACCGTTGTGGGTAACTTGAGGCCTAACTCAGCTTGTTGACGTGTTGTTTCAAGCAAGGCAGGTCCATACGGGCAAAAAGGGGTGGTCATGATCATCATCATTTTGGCTTCGCCATTAAGCACGGCAACATTACGGATCAAACCCAACTCTAGCACGTTTAATCCTATTTCAGGATCCATTACTTTTTGAAGCTCTTCAACTAAAGGCTCAACGAGCTCCGGGTTGGTGCTATCAATTTCCCAAACAGGTCGGTTCTGATTTTCGTCAGCCATAATTACACCGTTATGGTTCTAGTGCATTAGAGACAACGTAGGTGCAATTGCTATCTCCGTTCAGAATGCATTTTACTTTCTCGGTGGGAACCGCGAGCACTTTCGAGATCAAAATCTGGTCAACGGCACACACTTCAGGATGGTTTTGACCAATGTAATAGTAAGGACAGCTCGCCTCATGGATTTCGTATCCATCTTCCAGTTGTTCCCACTCAATATTGAAGCCTTCACGTTTGAGAAGCTCCTTGACCAGGTTCAGGCGTTCCTTCATCGTCAAGTTTTTCATCTCTGTTCCATCGGAGAGGTCGCGTGCCAGGTCTTCAGCCATTTGCGAGAATAGCTTGCTGATCATTGCTTCCGGCATGGTTTCTTTAAGATACTCGAGCAAACGCACCGTCAGGCGCACATAGCGAGTAGGGAACTCTTCGATGCCAATATCCGTCAGTGAGAATAATTGACGAGGTCTGCCGACACCATGGCGTTCATCTTCGCTGCTGATCAAACCTTCGGCTTCGAGGTTGGCAATATGATGGCGGATAGAAATCGGGCTAATACCAACCTTATCTGCCAGGTCATTCACCGTGCTACGAGGCTGAGTTAAAAGTGTTTGTAAGACTAAATCTCGAGTGCCTGTCATAATTATGCTGCGGATAGTATACCAATGTTCCTATATTATGTCAATATTTATTATAATTATCATAAATATTGACAATAAGAAGCCTACATGCTATAATAATTCAATCGAGCTAGAATCCTTGAGCGATCCATCGTCAAGGATTGTTCGTTTATATCACTCCCAAGGAGTACTTCATGTCAGAAATTATCATTCGGGACTTGCACGTCAATGTTGCTGGGCGTGAGATTTTAAAAGGGGTCGACCTTACCGTCAAGCAGGGTGAAGTGCATGCTTTGATGGGTCCCAATGGAACCGGAAAATCAACTTTAGCGTATACATTAATGGGTCACCCAGGATATCAGGTGACAAAAGGTGAGGTTATCTTCAAGGATAAAAATGTCCTTGAAATGAAACCTGATGAACGCGCCAGGTTAGGAATTTTCCTGGCATTTCAGTATCCAGTCTCGATCGCGGGTGTTTCAGTGGCTAATTTTCTGCGGACGGCTGTTAACTCCAGAAGGAAAGCCGAAAACCATGATGACAAAGGTATATCCGTACCTGAATTCCGCAAGATGCTTAAGGAACGCATGGACTTATTAAAAATGGATTATGCGTTTGCCGGCCGGTATTTGAATGAGGGATTTTCTGGTGGCGAGAAAAAACGTGCTGAAATTCTGCAAATGGCGGTGTTAAAACCTGAAATTGCGATCCTCGATGAAACCGATTCTGGATTAGATATAGATGCCTTACGGATTGTATCGGAAGGGGTAAATACCCTGAGAGGCCCCGAGATGGGTGTGATGGTGATCACGCATTACCAGCGAATTCTTAACTATATTAAACCTGAGTTTGTTCATATCATGTTGGATGGTCGTATCGTTGAGTCAGGGAGTTCGGACCTGGCTTTGAACCTTGAAGAACATGGGTACGAATGGGTCCGGGAAAAGTATGAGACCATACCAGCATAATTTACGGTCATTTAGAGGTTGAAATGAGCTCAAATTCGAATAATTTAGATCATATTGGTGATTACAAATACGGATTCAGAGATCCCGAGACGTTTGTTTTTAAATCAAAGCGAGGTTTATCCAAACAGGTCGTGGAACAGATTTCCTATATGAAGAGCGAACCTCAGTGGATGTTGGATTTTCGGTTGAAAGCACTGGACCACTTTGAGAAACGACCTATCCCGACCTGGGGTGGTGACCTCTCGGGACTTAACCTGGATAATATTTTCTATTACGTTAAACCAGCTCAACAAGAGAGCAAGAGTTGGGATGAAGTACCTGGCACGATCAAGGATACATTCAACCGCCTAGGCATCCCTGAAGCTGAGCAAAAATTCCTGGCAGGCGTAGGTGCCCAGTATGAAAGTGAGATGGTTTACCATAACATACAGGAGCACCTGGCAAAACAGGGCGTCATTTTTTTGAGTATCGAGGAAGGACTACGGAAACATCCCGACCTGTTTAGGCAGTATTTCGGAAAGGTTATCCCGATTGAAGACAATAAATTTGCAGCGCTGAACAGTGCAGTCTGGTCGGGTGGATCTTTTGTTTATATCCCCAAAGGTGTCAAGGTCGATCTACCTCTGCAGGCATACTTCCGGTTAAATGTGGCAAATATCGGGCAATTCGAACGCTCGCTGATCATCGCAGATGAAGGCGCACAGGTTCACTATGTAGAAGGTTGCACTGCTCCGACATATACCACCGATTCGCTTCACAGCGGGGTGATTGAGATCATCGTCAATAAAGGCGCTCGAGTAAGATATACGACCATCCAAAACTGGTCGACGAATGTCTACAACCTGGTGACACAACGAGCGTTGGTGCATGAAGGAGGTACGATGGAGTGGGTAGACTCCAACCTGGGTTCGAAACTAACCATGAAATATCCATCGTGTTACTTACTCGAGCCGGGTGCGCATGGAGAAATTCTTTCCATGGCATTTGCCGGACCTGGTCAAACCCAGGATGCTGGTGGAAAAGCTATCCATTTCGCACCTCACACATCGAGCAAGATTACATCAAAATCAATCAGTAAAGGCGGCGGTAGAACGTCATTCAGAGGCTTATTGAAGGTGTATAAAGGTGCGTTCGACAGTAAGTCTAATACGGTGTGTGATGCGCTACTGCTCGACCCACTTTCTCGATCGGATACCTATCCTTCGATTGAGATCGATGAGCAGGACGTGACCATTGGCCACGAAGCAACCGTTTCAAAGGTGGGTGAGGAACAATTGTTTTATTTGATGAGCAGAGGCTTGACGGAGGAAGAATCAACCACCATGGTTGTATCTGGGTTTATTGAGCCACTGGTGAAGGAACTGCCGATGGAGTATGCAATAGAAATGAACCGGCTAATTCAGCTGCAGATGGCAGGCTCAGTCGGATAACAATGAGCACACACCGCATCATCACGCGCTCCAAACCAGGTATTTCAGTAGAGCCTGGTGATTTTAAATTCACTCGAGAAATGATTCCAGCATTAGCTCCGAATTATGTTGGTCCGGCATTTTTACACGATTACAGGGAACGTGCCTGGTCAGCTTATGAAAAACTGCCGATGCCGACGATTAAGGATGAAGCCTGGCGAAGAACGGATATCCACACCTTAGAGGCAGCCAGGTTCTCCTTACCAGAAGGAAATACTTTAAAGAATTTACCAGCTGCTCCTAAATGGCTGCTGAAACCTTTGGTAACAAAAATGCATGGCGGGCAAGTCATCCTCGGACCTGACCACACTGAGATATCGCTTGACGAAAGCCTGGCCAGGCAAGGAGTCATATTTACCGACTTACATACTGCAGAAATCGAGCATCCAAATTTATTAGCCAATATTATCGGGCAAGTGGTCAAACCTGACGAGGGTAGATTTGCGGCATTGACTGCGGCGATGGAAAAATATGGCGTATTCGCGTATATTCCGAGTGGTGTACAGGTGGAGATTCCACTTCATTCGGTGATATGGGGCCCTGGAGCGGGATTAGCATATTTTTCCCATATCATGGTATGGTTAGAACCAGGAGCATCGCTAACCTACGTACATGAGGCAGCTTCTCCTGATGGTGAGGCTCAGCAAAGCTTGCATTCAGGATTAGTAGAAATTCACATCAGCGATAATGCCAGGCTTAAATTCGTCGAGCTTCAATCCTGGGGGAACAATGTATGGAATTTTAGCCATGAGCGAGCGCAGGTCGGGCGTGAGGCAAACCTTGAATGGATTTTTGGTGCTTTAGGAAGTAATCTGACCAAAAACTTTTCGGAAATTGATCTGATCGGAGAAGGTGCGACAGGTAAAATGTCTGGTTTTTATTTTACCGATGGCACGCAGCATTTAGACCACGACACACAACAAAACCACCTCGCTCCGTATACGACGAGCGATCTACTTTTTAAAGGAGCATTGAAGGATAGTAGCCGGTCTGTCTGGCAAGGCATGATCTATGTAGCGCCGGGAGCTCAGAAGGCCGATGGCTACCAGGCAAACCGAAACCTGGTGCTTAGCTCGAAAGCCCGTGCCGATTCGATCCCAGGGTTGGAAATCCTGGCAGATGATGTACGCTGTACCCATGGGGCAACGGTTGGAAAAATTGACGAAGACTCAGTATTTTACCTGTTAAGCCGAGGAATTCCATATGCAGAAGCCGAGCATTTAATCGTGGAGGGGTTCTTCGATCCGATAATGCAGCGAATTCCATTTGACGGAGTGCGGAAACGATTCCAACAGGCAATTATTAATAAGATGAAATGAGGAATTTCTAAGGAGGAACCTTGACGGAAATGTATTTTACACATGCACCTGACCTTGAAGAACAGTACCATGTTGGCGACAGGGTTGAAGTGTACTGCGACCATGATAAAAATAATGAGCGGATCCGAGATTGGTTGGAGGGGACCGTTGTGCAAGTGGACCCGAAGATGATTGCAGTTCAATTCAGGGATAGTGTCTACCTTACAGATGGATGGATGGTTCCAGATCATGTGCTGTGGTGTCCGAAAACGTCATCGCAACTGCGCCCATCACGGAAGCGAGTGCATGCACGTCAGAAAGTCAAGTAGAGAATTATGATCACGCAACCCGTAAAAATCGCCATGGATATAGAGCAGATCAGGCAAGACTTCCCGATACTCAAGAGAGAAGTACATCCAGGTGTTCAATTGGTTTATCTCGATTCCACTGCTACTACTCAAAAACCTACCCAGGTGATCGAGACAATGAACAACTACTACCGGTCATATAATGCGAATGTGCACCGGGGAGTTCATACCCTGGCGGAAGAAGCGACAGGTGCATATGAAGAATCAAGGCAGCGAGTAGCTGATTTTATTAACGCACATTCGGCGAAGGAAATTATATTTACACGGAACACAACTGAATCAATCAATCTGGTAGCGTATACATGGGGAAGGACATTTTTACAGGAAGATGATCTTGTCATTCTGACCGAAATGGAGCATCACTCCAATTTGGTTCCTTGGCAGATACTAGCGGTTGAAAAAGGCATCCGACTTGAATTTATCCCAGTTACGCAGGATGGTTTGCTTGATCTGGATGAATACCTGAAATTATTGGAACAAAAGCCCAAACTGGTGTCGTTCACACATATGTCTAATGTCCTTGGGACGATTAACCCTGCCAAGCAGATCGTCCACCTGGCCCACCTGGCTGGGGCTATAGCAATGATTGATGGTGCCCAATCAGTTCCACATTTTCCAGTCGATATACAGGATTTGGATGCAGATTTCCTGGCGTTTTCGGGTCATAAAATTTGCGGTCCAACGGGAATTGGTGTTTTATTTGGTAAGTTTGAGTTATTAAACAAGATGCCACCTTTCTTAGGTGGTGGAGAGATGATAAAAAAGGTGTTATTACGGTCATTTGTCCCCAACGATCTACCGCATAAATTTGAAGCTGGTACGCCGGCAATTGCTGAATCAATCGGACTGCACGCTGCCCTGGATTACGTTGACCGTGTGGGTATGGACAAGATTGCAGCCCACGAGAGAGAAGTAATTACTTATGCTCTAGAGCGTCTGGAGGAAGTCCCAGGTTTAAAAGTTCTCGGACCCGAGGCGAATCACAGAGGCGGGGTTGCAGCGTTTACATTTGACGGTATTCATCCACACGATATTGCCCAGGTATTGGACCAGGATGGAATCGCCGTTAGAGCTGGTCACCATTGCGCGATGCCTTTGCATGAAAAATTTAATATCCCAGCCACAACACGGGCCAGTTTTTACCTGTATAATACGACAAATGAAGTCGATCGCCTCATAGAAGGTTTATATAAAGTAAAGCGGTACTTTGGATAACCATGGATGACCTTTATCGCGAGTTAATTATTGATCGTTATAAGAACCCTCATTTCCGGGGCACCCTGGATCCGCATGACATCACATTTGAGGATGATAACCCCTTATGCGGAGACCATATCCGGATTGATTTAAGGATTGATGGGGATAACCGGGTAAGTGAAGTGGCATTTGATGGTCATGGTTGTGCAATTTCTCAGGCGACGGCTGATCTGTTAGCTGAAAGTGTTGTGGGAAAAACAGTTGATGATGTGAAGAAAATCTCAAAACAGGATATCCTGGATATGCTTGGGATTGAGCTCGGACCAGTGCGCTTGAAGTGTGCCTTGCTGTCACTAAAAGTATTAAAAGCCGGGGTATATGGCCTGGGTGAGGCAAATGATGAGCTTGTCGAAAGCTGATCATGTACAATAATAGAATAGTAGATCAACAAAAGTTAGAATTTATTCCGGTTGGGACGGTAGATGAATTAAATGAAGGGGAGAGGTTATTTATCGAGGTCGATGGGACGCCTATCGTGATTCTTTATATTGGTGGCGAATATTACGCTATTGGCGATGTATGTTCACATGACGATGGTCCGGTGGGGGAAGGACGCGTGGAAGGTTTTGAGATCATCTGCCCACGGCATGGTGCTCGGTTTGACATTCGCAGCGGAAAAGTGTTAGCATTACCAGCTTTTGTTGATATCCCCGCTTATCCCGTCCGTATTAGCGGGGATCAGATTGAAATCGGAATCCCGGGATCCAATTAAACTACCCTCTAACTTGCCCAATCGCATAAAACGTTGGAACGTATAGAATCCTTTGACCTGCGATTCGAGCTGCTTGGTCCACAGCTATAAGGGAATTTTCTTGGAACAGGAATTCCTGGTTCTGCTGCAAATCTGAACGAACAACCTCCCACTCGAGTGTATTATCCGCATCAGAGCCATTATCTGCCCATTGACCACCCATTACGCCTACTTCGATATTCACTAGACCAGCATGATGGAAAATAGACCTCAATTCACGACCGACGAAAGGGTTGGCACCTTGTTGTGTTAATGAATCGATCTGCCAGATCCCTATTTTGGAAAATTCGGACGGAAAATCGATCCTCCCCCCGTAATCAGGTTCGGCTAATGCGATTACATATCCCAACGGGTGAGTTACTCTCACCATCTCATGCACTGCTTGTTTGGTATGCTTTACCCAAAGTAGTAAAAAATGGCAAAAAGTTACGTCTATACTTTGGTCTGCATAGGGTAAAAATAGACAATCACCTTGTGTATAAATTGATTGTGAAGCGTATAAATGCGCATATTTCAAGGGTTCAGCGCTGATATCCAACCCAAACGTGGTGTAGTTTGAGGATTTTACCAACTCGTGTTCTAGAACCCCTGTTCCACAGCCAATATCTAAAATCCTGGCGGCATGAGCAAGGCCGACTTTCTGGAACGAATACGCTCGCAAGTCTTGTGTCCACTGTGCTTGCTCTAGATAACGCTGGTGCCACTCCGCTGTAGTTAAGGACATTATCCGGTGCTCCACGAGAAACAGGATAGATTGCTTGTGGGGATATTATAATGAGATAATCAGGTGAAAAGTGGCAGAGTTAAAATTTGAATTTTATGAATGTACGAACCCAGATTGCAGGTTGCGATTCCCAGGGTATGACGGATATCCAAAATCAAAGCGCTGCCCAGCTTGCCGCTCGACAATCCATGTTGCTGAAAGTGTGATCGATCAAATTGAAATCAGCAAGACCGGCACCAGCTTATCAGATTGGAAACTTGAAGCGTTGCTGGATAATATCCGCAGCACCTGGAACGTTGGGTCAATCTTCCGTACCTCAGATGGTATAGGTGTTCAAAAGATATTTTTATGTGGAATCACACCCACCCCTGAAAACACCAAGATTGGGAAGACTGCTCTAGGAGCAGAATTGACCATTCCATGGGAAAGACACAATAACGGGGTCCAACTAGCAAAGTCATTGATCTCTCAGGATTACCAGCTATGGGCGTTGGAAGATTTACCCGCTGCAGTGCCGCTCTATGAAATTACCGATTTACCGAAAAAATCGCCTCTCGCTCTAATTGTGGGGAATGAAGTGTGCGGGATAGACCCGGGAATTATTGAGTATTGCGATAAAGTAATTTCAATCCCCATGCTGGGAAAGAAGAAATCCTACAATGTAGCAGTAGCATATGGTATGGCGGCCAGCTTTTTACTTTACCGCCACAATGTATCCCACGGGTCGCGTAGTATATTACCTAACACTTGATTGACCCCTTGTGCAGGTAGGACATCCCCATCTGGTTCGATATACAACCAGGTATGACCTGCACCAGCAGGTAAATCATCCATCTGGGTTTCCAAAGCTATTGGGTTAAAAGCTGAATAAGGTACGGGTAAATTCCAAACGAGTCTAAGTCCGAGTGATGCCGCCTGATTGTGAAAATCAATTAACGATCCATGCAGTGCCGGATCGGCTGCACTCAGTGAAACAGCAGTTGCACCTAGTTTAGCTATTCTATCCAGAATTTGTGAGGTATTTACTACATTCTGCAATGTTATGGTATGGTGTACCGCAACGAAAAGGTCAGCTGATAGCACAGCGCTTAAAGCATTCCATGAATTTTCGTCATCCGGTTTCAAAGAAAGCATTAAGTGGTCTAATCCGGTTTGAAGCAAGGTCTGCATATATGCTGGGTCGACAAGCTTTAGACCATCGCTTAATAGTCCCACAACCTGGCCATTCGCTTCGGTATGAGCGATCAATTCCGGTAAATCTTCACGAAGAGTTGGTTCTCCACCAGTCAGGACAATATGAGGAATGCCAACTCCCCAGGCTTTATCAAAAACCCCGCACCATTGTTCTGTGGTCAGTTCGGCGTTGATATGCTTATGGGGTAACAAGGTTTCGTCCAGAGAACCTTCAGGCAAGTGATAGGTTATCGCACAATCGAGGCGATAAGGTGCAGATATTTTATGAGTATGCGGTGCTGACCGTTCAAAATCCAGGAACATCTCAGGGTCCAAATCAACAGTTGTGATCAATGATTGGATTTTCTCATTGAGCAGTTTAAAATCCTGACGGGCGTGGTCACGGTTCACTCTGAAACGATCGGCGATCTCGTTCACTGCCTGGTCTTCAGGGGTCTGAATAATTAAGTAGTAAGCGAATTCAGCCGCAGTTTGATTAAGGTGGAGGACAGTCGATGCGTTGATGATCAATAAACCGGTCCCATCAGGCTCGAGACGCAAGTGAAGGCGATAGGGTGTGGGAGCATCAGGTGGAGCCTGGTAGTGATATATCCCAGGCGGTAAGGGCACAACCGGGGTAAACAGATGTTTGATCAATTCGACGATGCTGGTCATATTAAGCTCCTCAGGGTTGAATTATCAATTATTATTATTTGCCGCCAGTGGACAACCGCCACCACATTCGACCAACAGTGAACATTTATTACATTTTTCTGGGATCTCCTTGCGCTCACGGAGCTTCACAGATAGATCATGATTCCAGATGTGACCCCATTTTGTGGATAGAATATTTCCTAAGGAAGAATAATAGGATTGACAAGGGATAACATCGCCGTTTGGTTCGACGCACATATTATATAAAGCTGCTGTACATCCCTTGACACCTAATTCAAGCTGCATAGGATCAAAATGACAATACTGAGTGGGTGTGTACCAAATGAGTCTCTGGTGATGAGCTGCTGTGATGTCTCGAGCAAGGCGCAACAGCTCGTGCAAATCAGATTCTGGCAGACCCGAGTTCACTGCTTTTCCGCGCCCAGAGTAAATCAATGCATTCAATCCAACAGTTGGTACACCTAGCTGCGCCAGAAATTCTAGGGTTTGAGCCAATGTAGCATGGTTGGGTGTAAGCATAGTCGAATTGGTCATAACGAAAAGTGGTGTTTCGAGAGCATTCCGTATTCCAGCAACGGTTTGCTTCCAGGCACCATGGGTATGGACCATGGCGTCATGAATGGAGGAGTCATGAGATTCCAGGGTGATCTGGACATGATCCAAACCCGAATTAACCAAACTCTCTAGATAAAACTCATCAGACAACCGCCTACCGTTCGTATTTATTCCTGTGATTTGCCCATTTTGCTCAGCGTGGGCGATCAGCTCAGGTAGATCATTGCGTAGTGTAGGCTCCCCGCCTGTAAATACAACATGGGGTATGCCGATTGACCATAATTTATCCAGGATTACATGCCATTGAGTGGTTGATAATTCTGGATAATCTCTTGGGCGAGCATTATAGCAGTGGGCACAGTCATTATTACATCGATAAGTAATGGCGAGATCCATCCGGTAAGGAGCGGATGGTCGTGCGGTGAACGGGGGAGTAACTTCCAGGTCGAGCTCGTGGATGGGGCAAGCACCCTCCGGTTTGATCAATTCGTTCACTTGATTGGCTGTTTGCGTATAGTCAGCAAGTATTCGATCATTGGGGGCGTCAAATGCTTTTACCAGCGAGTTTATTGCTTGCTGTTCAGGCGTTTTTTGCAGGATCAGGTAGGTCATGACAGCCGCGGTGGGATTCAAGTGCATAATCCTGGCTGCATTCACCAACAACAAGCCACTACCATCAGGATCGATCCGTAGATGCACGCGCGAGCGATCACCATTCTCCTGGTAATCGAAATGGAACAGTCCAGGCTCAGGCAGCAGGGAATCATGCTTTGAGGCCTTAGATTTAATATTTCTTAGGAATGAATTTAACGCACTCACCGTAATGTTTACCGATAGTGAACTCTACCGCCCACCACCTGCACAAGCGCAGGCGCAGCCTGCACACGCGCATGCACACGCACAAGAAAAACCACCATGGCCACCACCACCACCACCACCACCAGAACTACTCAATGAAGGTTTTGGAGGTGGATTAGTGACCGAAGTTATGCTCGAAGTGAAATCCGTGATGTTACCGACTGCCTTGGATGAGAAGGAATTGACACCCGCGACGACTGAAGCGGCAAAGGTAGATCCAGGCATACGGGCAGAGCCACCGGAGGGCATCGGAGCACCGGCACTCACCTTTCCAAAGCCGGGATCATAATGACCCCACCAGGTGGGTATAAATACTGGCATGTTGCGGAAAACATCCTGGGTGCGGTCGCCATAATTTTTATCTAGCATGGTCCATTCCATGACTTCTTCATATTTTTGGCTTTTTACTTCGGGTGTATTGGCAGCTTCCACTTGCTCCCAGGCGCGCTTGGTAATATCTGTATAATAGGCAATCGTTTCCTGGCGGCTGAAGCCTTTCATCTTTTCGGAAACACTCTTAACCAGGTTAATCACCATTTCCCTTAAACCTTTACGCCGTTCAAGATCATTCTTTTGGAATGCGGTGAGGAAATCCTTCTCATATTGCTGGAGTTCTTCAGGTATAGGCTGGTTAACCTTGATCTCGAGTGGGTCACGCGTGACTACCTCGGCGGTATTTTTCTTGACCACACTGAACAGGATCATGGTCATAACCTTGTCCAAGGGTTGCTCTAAAAGAATTGCCGCTTCCACAGCGGTCAGACCACGCTTAATTCCATGACCCTCGATCGAAATTTTTGGAGGCAGATAGGCTTGCTTGCGCCGTCTATCCGAAGTAAGGCCTGCAACGAAGATCGCGAGAAATCCGCCAATACAAATGATGGGGATAGCGGCAGCACTCAGGAAGGAGCCAATCCCGGCGAATGGGTTTTCCTTGACAATTGCACTTGCCGGCACATAGCTACTGGGGAAGGAAGCGCCAAATGTGTATACTGAGTATGCATTAGCGGTTTTATTTTCCCACACGTATATAATTCGCCCATTGTTATCGAGAGCCCTGACCGGTGTAGCTGGAAATCCATCTGGCGCGTCATGCCACTTGGGTTCCGTGGGTTGGACACCCGGTGGCAAGTGATAGGTAACAATCATGTCGGTGCTTCCCGATACGTAACTTGAGCCAAAATATGACGGGGCAAACACCGCACTGGTGTAATTACTATCCTGTGTATCAGGGTACATGACACCAGTAATATTTGTGATACTAGCTTTTAAGATACCCGATGAACCTGGCGCTATTGAATTTGATCCCAATCCGATGGCAACCCCACAACAACCCTGACCCTGGAAACCAGAAGACGAAATATCCGTAACCGGATTGCCATTTACAGAAGCGGTAATATTACTCTCCGAATAATTACTATTAGGTAAACCAAGATCTACATATTCAATTGCATGTCCGGATGGGTTATTATCGAAGACGATGGTGTAATCCAATGCCAAAGTTCCATCTGAATTCCAGTACGCATCGACAGTTTGTTTCGGTACCTGGAAGTAATAGGATTGAGCCATGGCTGGCACCGAAACCAACAATACCACGATGGATAGGAGCAAGAAGGATACGAAGCCTTTGCGCATAAATCTCCTCCTTAAGGTTTAAATAACTATTAATGATCATGAGCCAGATAAGTCAAATTCTTAAATCACCATTTTGGTTCTTCAGTCAATTGGTAGGTGGTATGACAATAAGGACAGTTCACCACTGGGGCGCCGGCGACCATTTGGATGTTGTCCATTGACAAAGATCCTCCACAGTTTTTACATTTCAATGATTCCATATTAATATTGGCAGGAAGATCCACATTGAGGGTGACATTTTCAGTTGGAGCACCCATCTTGCCGCGCCCGGCAAGGGAGATTAAGTATGCGCCTCCACCGATAAAGAGCAATCCAATTATGATCGCGATCAGGCCTATTGTGAACGATCCACTTTGTCCTGGTTGAGAAAAGCTGACAATAATATAGGAACCTCCAATGATCACCACCAAACCCAGACCAATCAGAATCAATATAACTGCAGCTATGTATGAAATGGTTCTTCCTGTACTCATAGTCACCTCCAGATGATAGTTTACTTCGGATTAAGGATGAGAGCAAGAGATTATATTAGGGTTAAAGAGCCATTCGTAATATATTACGTAATTCAGACTCTATAAGTGTTATCGGGTTGCCTTTCATGCTGCTGGCTTTATAAGCATTTTCAATAATTTTGGGGAATATTGATTCAGTCAAGCCAAACTCCGAGAGGGATTGGTTTTTGGCAAGGCCACAAAAAGTCTGCACCCAGTGAATGCCCGTATTTGCCGTTGCCTCAGGATCTCCACTGAGTAGCCTGCCGATTTCAGTGTAACGCTCCAATGCGGGATGCTGGGGGGAGCGATCGATCAACGCATTGACGTTAGCTGACATAACGGGGGCTAGTAAGGCAGCACAGATTGCGCCGTGTGGGGCATGGATTTCGCCTCCGATTGGACCGGCTAAGCCGTGCACAGCTCCCAGGCGGGTATTGGCAAGTGCGAATCCACTAAATAATGCGGCGATAGACATGTCTTCTCGGGCAGGTAGGTCATTGCCATTGTCATAAGCATTATTTATGGAGTGGGCAATCCTGCGAATACCCTCTACGCAGATCGAATCTGTTAATGGGTTGGGATTGTTGCAGGTAAACGGTTCTATCAGCTGGGTGAGAGCATCCAAGCCGGAGGAAGCGGTTATGGAAGGCGGCAGACTCAAAGTTAACTCTGGGTCAACGAGGGCAATGCGTGGGAGCAACAGAGTGCTGCGCAAGCTGACTTTGACATGGTGGATCGGTGAACCAATAACAGCGTTGCGGGTGACCTCAGAACCAGTGCCTGAGGTGGTGGGTACAGCAATGAGCGGCAGGGAAGGATTAATCAGCGGTTTGTTGAGACCGACGACTTCAAGATAATCTTCCACATCACCTGGGTTGGTGAGCAAGGCTGATACTGCTTTTGCCATGTCAAGGGCACTGCCTCCACCGATACCGATTACCACATCAAAGGTCATTTTGCGAGCGTGGATAAGAGCTCTGCCGACAGCCTCAATAGTTGGTTCGCCTTCGACAGTAATAATGGAATGATCCACCTTGTTCATCTCCAGCAAGTTAATCAAGCGATCTGTTATCGCGGTAGGAGCGCCGGAGATAATAAGGGCACGGTTACCAAAGTCTTCTACCAGCAAACTAATCGTATCTAGTTTACCAGGTCCAAAAATGATTTTCGATGGAGTAGAAAACTCAAACTGCATTTACCACTCCGATTCTGGGGGATAAAAGACGTTATGCGTGGTCCGTACACGCGGCTCAGCCATCATATCTGCCACGGTATCACGCCACCTGAGGTAATGAGCCGTCTCACGGTGCCGGGCAGGATCATCCTCGGTCCGATAAATTTCCAGCAAGGTAAACCGGGATGGATCATCTGACTGCTGATACACGTCAAAGCGGATGACTCCAGGCTCCTGGATGCTATGGCTAGCATTATCTTGGGAAATGGTTTTAAAAGCCTCGATAAATTCCGGTTTTACATGGACGTTGATGATGGCGACTAACATTGTCATATCTCCTGAGTATCAAAGATTAATTTTACCGAAAATCTCTTGAATTATAGGTTCTGCATCCGATCAGAATAACCGTTCCTGGAAAGGAAGGTTACTCTCTTCATCCATTAGTCCGGCCATGATCATAAAACGCTTACATGATCCAGCAGCGAAGCCAGTGTAATCATTGTTGAAATAACCATATACCGTCGGAATTTGAGTGTGAAATCCGCGGATAGACTGTAGCCACCAGGCTAATTGGTCATTTTTATCAACTCGTTCATAGGAATGATAATGATACATATTATTTACCCCAATCCAGCGAATGTAGATGAAATCGGAAGTCGGGATAATTTTCATGGGTAATTTGGGAAAATCAATACTCACCCAACATATTTGATGTTGAGACAAAAGATCGGCTGTCTTATTGTTGTACCAGGAAAGATGGCGAAATTCTACCGCGTAGCGATGAGAAGGGGGTAATGATCCAAGGAAATCGGTTAATATAATCCAATTGTCTGAGGTGAAGCTGGGCGGTAATTGAATCAACACTGGACCTACTTTATCTTTTAAGGGGTAGAGTGTATCGATAAATTCATTCATCAATCCTTGAGCACCTTTTAACCCAAGATCATGGGTAATTGCACGCGGTGTTTTCAGACTGAATTTAAAATCAGGAGGAGTAGTCTGATACCATGATTGGACAGTGGAGAGCTGTGGTATCGAATGAAATGTAGCGTCGATTTCGACTGAATTAAAGATTTTTGTGTAGAAGGGTAAATACTCGCGCTGAACTGCGCCTGGAGGATAAAACCCGCCTACCCAATCTTTATAACTAAACCCAATCGTTCCCAGGTACCAGCTGCTCATAAGATCCCAAGATTTGGTAAAATATTCATGTAATTTTATTAGTAAACTCATATTCTAGCGCAAAGGCTATCAATGTGGAAAATATGATTAAAATATTTGGTACAAGTTGGTGTGGAGACTGCTCTCGCACGCGACGTTATATGGATCGGAACCAAATCGAGTACTCCTGGGTGGATATCGACCTGGATGAGGCAGGTGCAGAATTTGTAGTATCGACAAATCATGGCATGCGTAGTGTGCCGACGATTTTATTTAGCGATGGCTCAATCCTGGTTGAACCAAACGAAGTAGAGCTAAAGAATAAGCTTGATACTGTTCAGAAATCTGGGTAACCCCATATCCGCCTTACTCACCAAGATTGAAATTTCCTTCGCTCGAAAAAAATTACCCCAATTTTCCGGTAATATAGTCTTCAGAAAGCTGCTTTTCGGGTCGGGTGAACATATTGGCCGTTAATGAAAACTCCACCAGCTCACCTAACCAGAACAAGCCCGTGAAATCTGAAACTCGAGCGGCTTGCTGCATATTGTGGGTTACGATAACGATGGAATATGATTTCTTTAACTCGATGATCAATTCCTCGATACGCAAAGTGGCGATAGGATCAAGGGCCGAAGCTGGTTCATCCATCAAGATGACTTCAGGTTGAACTGCCAGCAAACGTGCGATGCACAAGCGTTGTTGTTCCCCAAGGGAGAAACCGAGCGCGTTTTCGGTAAGGTGATCCTTTACTTCTTCCCACAAAGCTGCCTGGCGTAAGCTGTGCTCAACGATATTATCCAGCTCACTTTTAATCCTGGTCAAGCCCACTACCCGAGGACCAAAAGCAACATTATCATAGACAGATTGAGGAAACGGATTCGGTTTTTGAAAAACCATGCCCACACGCTGGCGAAGGTTGGCTAAATCTACATTTTCGGTGTAAATATCCATCCCATTCAGTAATATCTTACCTTCAACACGCGTGCCTGGAATGGTGTCGTTCATTCGGTTAAGGCAACGTAAAAAAGTGCTCTTCCCACAACCGGATGGACCGATCAGCGCGGTGATCAGATTGGGCATAATCTGCATATTTACCTGATGCAACGCTTTCACCAATCCATAAAAAAAATCAAGGTTGGTGATTTTAAAGACTGGATCTGGGTCGTTCATAGCAGTAAGATTTTACACTATAACTTTATATAACGTAATTACCTTGTCTGAGATAATTATTACAGCTATAATCTTCTCGATGAAAAACGCACGATTAATCATTGCAGCAGTGATATTGATATTCATATCCAGCTGTGGACGTGCGTCTCAATCTACCCAAAATCCATCAGATACTGCTCAATCACAAGCAATCGTAAACAAAGGGTCAGACACCCTGGTAAACCTGGCACTGGCCTGGGCAGAAAAATATCATGAACTTCATCCGGTGGTAGAGATTTCGGTCACAGGGGGCGGATCGGGCACTGGAATTGCGGCGTTAATCAATAAGACCGTGGATATCGCCAATGCAAGCAGGCAGATCAAGATGGAAGAATTACAGCAAGCAAAAACCAATGGAGTGACCCCGAAGGAATTTGTGGTTGCCAGGGATGCTATCGCTATCGTTGTTAACCCGACTAATCCTGTTTCGCATTTGACCATCCGTCAATTGTCGGATATATACAGTGGCAAAATCAATAATTGGAGTGAAGTTGGAGGTGAAGATCGGGTTATCGTGCGACTGTCACGCGAAACTAATTCCGGCACCCATGTGTTCTTTCTTGAGAATGTTATCAGACTGGGTGACCCAAACAATAAGACACTATTCGCCACCGACACGCTGCTGCTTCCCTCATCAGAAGGTATCACAGCGGAGACCAGGGATAATCCCAATGCAATTGGGTATGATGGGTTAGGATATGTGACTCCTGAGGTAAAAGTGGTTGCAGTTGGAATTAGCGATAATGGTCAGTATATATTGCCGTCTGCTGATTCGGTTAATAATGGACAGTATCCGATTGCACGTGATTTATATATGTATACCGATGGCGAGCCGACCGGTGTGGTATTAGATTACCTGAATTGGATTATGACACCCGAAGCCCAGGATATTGTGACCCAATTGGGCTTCGTTCCGATTAAAAATCCATAGCAAACACAGGTGAAGATGGAAAAAACAAAAAAATTGCCTGAATTTATCCTTACCAGTCTGGTAAAGATATCCGGATACTCAGCTATCATTTTTGTGCTGCTGATTTTTTACTTTCTACTGCGAGAAGGATTACCTACCATCGGTCAGGTGTCAATCAGCAACCTAATATCCACTCGATGGTATCCAATTGAGGACTACTTTGGTTTATTACCGCTGCTTGGCGGATCATTAATTGTTACAGTTGGTGCGACGTTATTTGCGGTTCCGATCGGAATATGCACTGCGGTGTACATCGCAGAGGTATCCCCCCGTAAAACACGCGACATGTTGAAACCAATCGTCGAGGTGCTGGGTGGCATTCCTTCGGTTGTATTAGGTTTCTTGGGGATCCTGATCCTGGCGCCTAATTTACGCCGATTATTGGATTTACCCACAGGTCTATCAGCGATAGCTGGCAGTATACTATTAAGTGCAGTTGCTATCCCCACGATCGTTTCCATTTCTGAAGACGCACTCAATTCAGTCCCCAAGTCTTATCGAGATGCGGCGCTTGCATTAGGAGCGACTCAGTGGCAGACGATCTGGCGAGTTACTTTACCAGCGGCACGCAGTGGGGTGTTGACAGCAATTATGTTAGGAATTGGACGTGTCATTGGAGAAACAATGGCGGTGATGATGGTCACCGGAAATGCAGCTGTCATACCAACAAAATGGAATTCGTTTTTTATGCCTGTTAGGACGATGACGGCAACCATCGCGGCTGAAATGGGTGAAGTGGCTAATAACAGTACACATTACCATGTTCTATTTTTTATCGGGTTGCTGTTATTCATAATTTCATTGGTGATCAACATTGCGGCCTCAACTGCAATGTTCCGGCAACGCAAGCGCGCTGAACGGATCCTTTCTTAGATCACTTAATGAATAATCTAATTTGGAGATGAATTTGTTTAAAAATCCGGCGTCTTCTGCAGCAAGATTATTACAACAAAAGCTTGGATTTAGCTTTTTAACATTAATCACAGTAATCACGGTTGTCCCGATTATTGCGATCGTAATCTATATTTTTATCAAAGGAATTCCGGCAATCTCGTGGGAATTCCTGACTACTTTCCCGACTAACGGCGTAAAAGAAGGCGGAATTTACCCTGCCATCGTTGGTACTTTTTTACTCACCATAGGGACTGCCATCTTCTCGGTTCCCTTAGGAATAGGAGCTGCAATATATCTGTCTGAATATGCTCCTGATAACAGATGGACCCGAACCATTCGCATAGCCATTATTAACCTTGCAGGAATACCTTCGGTGGTTTATGGGCTGTTTGGATTGGGGATGTTTGTAATCTTTCTCAAGTTTGGAACAAGCATCCTGGCGGGTTGTCTCACGCTATCAATTATGACCCTCCCGGTGATCATAAGCACTGCTGAGGAAGCATTACGCGCAGTACCACAATCATTCCGGGTAGTAAGTATTTCGGTGGGTGCTACCCGCTGGCAAACCATACGCAAGATCGTTTTGCCACAGTCGTTACCCGGTATTATGACCGGGGTGATTCTTGGATTAGAACGAGCAGCCGGAGAGACGGCTCCGATATTGTTTACTGCAGCGGCATTTTTTCTACCAAAATTACCGAGCTCGATATTTGACCCAACAATGGCTTTACCTTACCATTTGTACGTCATATCCACGCAAGTCCCAGGGATGCCGATTGAGATCCAATACGGGACGGCACTGGTGCTGATTACATTTGTGTTAGGGATGAACCTTATCGCAACCGTCATACGTTCCAGAGCACGTGCGCATAGGCATTGGTAATATAGCGGTATGTATAAAATAAAAATTGAGCATTTAAGCCTGAGATATTCGGATGACAAGGAATCCTTGCGTGATATTAATCTGGAAATACCGGCTAACGCAATTTCTGTTTTGTTTGGCCCATCGGGTGGAGGAAAGTCATCTTTATTGCGTGTATTTAACCGATTGAACGACCTGGCAGACGTTAAATCGATCTCGGGGAAAGTACTCCTGGATGATATGGATATCCTGGATCCAAAGACGAATGTAATCGAATTAAGGCGGCGGGTAGGAATGGTATTTGCTCAACCAGTAGTTTTACCCATGACAATACGTGGAAATCTGACCTATGGCCTTGAATTGGCAGGTGAAAAACACGAAGCAAAATTGAAGCAAGCCATAGAAAGAAGCCTGGTTCAAGCAGCTCTTTGGGAAGAGGTGAAAGATAGGCTGGATGAGCCGGCAGTGTCGTTATCAGGCGGTCAGCAACAACGCTTATGCCTCGCCCGCAGTCTGGTATTAATGCCTGAAATTATCCTGCTGGATGAACCAACTTCCGGTTTAGACCCGATTTCCACGGGAAAGGTAGAGGCATCACTACAGGAGCTCAAAAAAGAGTATACAATCATATTGGTCCCTCATTCGGTACAGCAAGCTGCCCGAGTTGCTGACTTTGCAGCGTTTTTCTTGCAAGGTGAGCTGATCGAACAAGGACCTGGGGAAGAATTATTTGTCAACCCGAAAGATAAACGGACGGAAGATTACATTATGGGAAGATTTGGATAAACCAGGTAATTTAGTAATTAATCAGGTGTAAATTGGATAAGAATGTAGAAAAAACTGCTGAAACTGATATTACTACCGATATCGAAACATCCAGATTGTTTATTAACCGCGAGCTGAGCGCCCTTCAATTCCAACACCGGGTACTCGAAGAAGCGATGGACGAAACCAATCCGCTGCTAGAAAGGGTGAAATTCCTCGCCATCGTCGGCTCGAACCTGGATGAATTTTTCATGGTAAGAGTAGCCGGTTTAAAGAAACAAGTGGATGCTGGAGTGGTCGACCTTCCGCCAGATGGCTTAAACCCAGCAGAACAGCTTGCAGAAATCAGAAAAGTTGCTTCAAGTATGATGAAGGAAGCAGCAGAATACTTCAGGAATAACTTGATCCCAAAATTGAAAGATGCAGGGATATTCATTCTTGATTATAAAGAGCTGAATAAGCAACAAAAAGAGAATGTAGAAAATTATTATCGTGATGTGATCTTCCCTGTTTTAACTCCTCTGGCGTTTGACCCTGGTCATCCATTCCCACATATATCCAATTTATCCCTAAACCTGGCGGTTTTACTAAAGGATAAAAAAGGGGTTAATCACTTCGCTCGAATAAAAGTACCCAATACGCTGCCTCGCCTTGTGCCAATTAAACGCTCATCAGGAGGAGTTCGTAAGGATGGTACAGTTCCATATAATCATTATTTCGTCTGGCTTGAGCAGGTAATCGCATCCAACCTGGCATCGTTATTCCCGGGAATGGAAGTGGTCGAGTCGTATCCTTTCCGCATTATTCGCGATGCTGATATGACAATCCAGGAACTTGAAGCGGACGATTTACTGGAAACAATTGAGCAAACCGTCAGGCAGCGCAGGTTTGGGTCTGTGGTCTTGATCACGATTAACGAAACCATGTCAGGAAAGATCCAGGAAATCCTGATGGAAAACCTGGAAATCGATCGAAACGAAATATATACCATCGATGGTCCGATGGGTTATAGTGACTTATGGGCTTTACTCAGCATTGACCGGTTCGACTTAAAGGACCAGCCTTTTAAACCTGGAATACCGCGCAAGCTAAGGGAAATCGATGATGGAAATATATTTACTGCGATCCAGGAGGGAGATATCCTGCTGCACCATCCATATGATTCATTTTTACCGGTGATTCAATTCCTGAAGACTGCAGCTACTGACCCGGATGTTCTGGCGATCAAAATGACCCTTTATCGGGTGGGAAACAAACCACCTGTTGTGGATGCACTGCTCGAAGCCGCTGAAAATGGGAAACAAGTGGCAGTTTTGGTGGAATTAAAAGCTCGTTTTGATGAAGAAAGCAATATTGGATGGGCAAGGACACTTGAAAAAGAGGGTGTTCACGTGGTATATGGTTTACTTGGTTTAAAGACCCATTCAAAAATCGCCATGGTGATTCGTAAAGAGGGGGATGGCATTACACGTTATCTTCACATGGCGACTGGAAATTATAATGCTATCACTGCTCAAGTCTACGAGGATATTGGGATGTTCACCTGTGATCCAGATATGGGTGCAGATGCTACGGATTTATTTAATTACCTTACCGGATATTCTTCCAAGAATGAATATCTAAAACTATTAGTTGCACCTATCAACCTGCGTAGTCGGATGGAGACACTGATCCGCAGGGAAATTGATATACAAAAGGGTGGTGGTGAGGGTCATCTCATATTTAAAATAAATTCGCTGGTAGATAAAAAAATGATCCAGCTGCTATATACAGCTTCACAGGCAGGAGTAAAAGTTGACCTTTTTGTTAGGGGCATCTGCTGCTTGAAGGCTGGTATTCCAGGAGTAAGTGAGAATATTCAAGTCACCAGCATCGTGGGTAGATTTTTGGAACACAGCCGTATATATTACTTTAAAAATAGTGGTAATGAAGAAATTCTTTTGGGTAGCGCTGACTTAATGCCGAGAAATATTGATCGCCGGGTGGAAGTGTTGTTCCCGGTACTGGATAAGCAGATGATCGTGAACATCAGGGATGATATATTGAAATATTACCAAAAAGATAATACTAAAGCGCGTAGGATGCTGCCGGATGGATCTTATTCCAGAATAAAACCACAAAAGAATGATGAACCTCTCAGTATCCAAAACTGGTTTATTGCGTCCCGCCGGTAAAGAAAGCTGCCGCTAAAATTCCTGGACCGCCATGAGTTACGATGGCAGGGGGTACATCCAGGATGGGCACATCGGGAAGATCAAACTCAATACATAAGGTATTGGCAAAATCACGGGCCAGGTCAGGCACTGCGGCGTGCATCACAGATATATAGGCTTCACCGTTCCTGGGTGCCTGTGTTTTTACGAGCTCAAATAATCGATTAATTGCCCGTTTTTGTGTCCTTTCTTTTTCAAATTGGTCTACTCGACCATCAACCATCGCCAGTATTGGCTTAATTTTTAGTACCGAGCCTAAAAGGGCTGCGGCACCACCTATCCTGCCCCCCTTAGCTAAATACTCGAGCGTATCCACCAGGAAATAAAGCCTGCTATGAAGAATCATTTGATTGATCTTTTTTTCAACTAGCTCTGCGTCCTCTCCTTCGGACGCCCACCTTGCTGCCATCTCTACCAGCGTGGCCAACGGGCTGCCGACTGTACGGGTATCGATAACCCGAATATCTGCGGATGGAAATTCCTGGGCAGCTGTGAGAGCTGACCTGACTGTTCCACTCACTTCAGCAGATGGATGTATGCATAATATCGTACCGCCCAACGGAACAAGTGTTTTGAATTGCTGTACGAATAGCTCGGGTGGAGGGGCAGCAGTTTTAGGGAGCTCCTTGGAGGCGACCAGCATTTGCATAAATTTAGCATTATCAATATCTATGCCTTCGTAAAATGATTGATTACCGAAATTAATAATTTGAGGAATAACAGGAATATGATACTTTCTGACGATTTCTTGCGGAAGACCTGAGGTCGTGTCGGTGATGATGTGGATCATGGTATATTTTCCCTCTCATATATTATGCTTTGAATGTAAAATATATCTTACCACACGTGCCAATCGTGAATAACTAGACAAGAATGCTTCTTTCAGGTATCATTTGACCGCTTTTATCCTTGAAAGCTGAGGTTCCCCTCTGATGGATTTTACATTAAATTTATTAAAAGAGCTCACAGAAACGCCTGGAATATCCGGGTATGAAACTCCAATCCGATCTGTAGTAAGGAAGTACCTGGAAAGTTATGGGGAATTGACCCAGGATAAGATTGGAAGTGTGATATGTCGGAAGACTGGCAGCTCAGATAAGCCACGGGTTATGCTCGCTGGTCACATGGACGAGATCGGATTCATGGTCAAGCAGATCACGCCTGAGGGATTTATAAAATTTATTCCGCTGGGTGGATGGTTTGATCAGGTCTTATTAGGTCAACGTGTCGTCATTCAAACCGGTAAAGGAGATGTAGTAGGTGTTATCGGAGCGAAACCACCCCATTTGTTACCTGCGGAAGAACGCGAAAAGGTCGTAAAACGCAAGGATATGTACATCGACATTGGCGCCCTGAGTAAAGAGGATGTGGATGCTGCTGGGGTGTTACTGGGTGATCCGATTATTCCGCGGGCCGATTTCATTGAGCTGGCGGGTGGAAAAACATACCTCTCTAAAGCTTTTGACGACCGTGTTGGAGTTGCCTTGGTGGTGTCAGTATTAAAGGAACTCCAAGGTAAGAAACACCCTAATACCGTTTATGGCGTTTCGACTGTTATGGAAGAGGTTGGGTTACGGGGTGCCACAACAAGTGTCCGTGCTGTCGATCCGGATGTGGCTATTATCCTGGAATCAGATATCGCAGGTGACGTCCCGGGGATAAAACCCGAGGATTCGGCGATAAAATTATCCAAAGGACCTACTGTGGTTTTGTTTGACGCTCGAATGATCCCCAATATTCGTTTTAGAGATTTGGTCCTCGATACTGCAAAGCAAATCGGTGTGCCAGTTCAATTATCAGCAATCGAGGGTGGAGCAACGGATGGCGGAGTAATCCATTTGCACGGCACGGGTGTACCAACCATCGTGATCGGAGTTGCGGCACGCCATATCCACTCTCACAGCTCGATTATCCATCGAGATGATTATGACAACGCAGTTAAATTATTAACTGCTCTGGTTGAAAGGTTGGATTCCACTTCTACAGCTGCCTTGACTGAGTAATAGCACAGTCGGAGGAATTATGACAGATTTAATCAAGCAAATTACGACAGATTTACATAAGCAAATTGAGTCTTATCACCCCGAGATGGGATTGAGTGATGTTGGTAATGTCATCGAAGCTGGAGATGGCATTGCACGAGTACGAGGCTTGGCAGATGTCAAATCTCAGGAGCTGGTTCAATTTGCGAATGGTGTGATTGGAATTGCCTTCAACCTGGAAAAGGACGATGTTGGCGTCATCATTATGGGGGAATACTCTGAGATTGCGGAGGGTATGTTAGTTAGAGCCACCGGCAGAATTGCTTCCGTACCAGTAGGTGATGGGATGGTGGGGAGAGTGGTGAACGCGTTGGGTATTCCCATCGATGGAAAAGGTCCGATCAAAACGAACAACTACAGACCGATCGAACGTATTGCCCCTGGGGTGGTTGAGCGGAAGGACGTCGACACACCAGTCCAAACCGGACTCAAAGCGATTGACTCAATGATCCCTCTGGGACGCGGTCAGCGAGAGCTTATCATTGGTGACCGGCAAACCGGTAAAACTGCCCTGGCGTTGGATACGATCATTAACCAGAAAGGCAAGGATTTGTATTGTATTTATGTAGCGATTGGGCAGAAGAAAGCTGCAATTGCCCGGACGGTCGCTACTCTGGAACGTTATGGTGCCATGGACTATACGACCGTGGTTGTAGCTGCAGCTGATGAACCAGCTGCGTTGCAATATATTGCTCCCTATTCAGGCTGTGCCATTGGTGAGGAGTTTATGGAGACTGGACGGGATGCTCTGTGCGTGTATGATGACCTTTCAAAGCATGCCTGGGCTTACCGGCAGGTATCCTTGCTGTTACGCCGTCCCCCTGGACGTGAAGCTTATCCTGGCGATGTGTTCTACCTGCATTCGAGACTTTTGGAACGGGCTGCCCGATTAGCTGATAAATATGTTATCGTAAAGAAAAATCACCCGGAATCATATGCAGAAGGCGCAGATATCAAAGAAGGGATGATTTTCGGTGGACCATTGGCTCGGCATAACATCGCTGAAGCCATCAAGAAGATGGAAAATCCAGACGAGTATAAAGCCGCCAAATTAAAAGGCACCGGTGGTTCTTTAACGGCATTGCCCATCATTGAAACACTGCTCGGGGATGTATCAGCTTATATCCCAACCAACGTCATTTCGATCACCGATGGACAAATCTATTTGGAAGGCAACTTATTTTATGCAGGTATCCGCCCTGCGGTGAATGTAGGACTTTCGGTATCCAGGGTGGGCGGGGATGCTCAAACGAAGGCATTCAGGCAGGTAGCCGGGCGTTTACGCCTGGATATGGCAGCTTTCCGTGAGCTGGCAGCTTTTGCACAATTTGGTTCGGATTTGGATAAAGCGACACAAGCCCAACTCAACCGTGGACAACACTTGCAGGAAATATTAAAACAACCCCAATACCAACCCCTATCATTAGAGAGCCAGGTGATTGAGATCTTTGCAGGGACTCGTGGTTATGCTGATAATGTGACACTCGACGATATGCGACGGTGGGAGATTTCATTGATCCGACATATGGAGAGTTCACACCCAGAAATAGGTAGATCTATTGTCGAAGAAAAAAGAATTACACCTGAAACAGAAGAAACGCTTGTCGAAGCGTTGACCGCTTATATGTCCACCTGGCAGTAAACCCTGACCTGATAACGAATTATGCCAAATACCAGGGAAGTCCGTCTCCGAATAAGAAGTGTAAAGAATATTGCCCAGGTTACCCGGGCACTGCAAGCGGTTAGTGCCAGTAACGTTCGGAAAGCGATGGCTGCAATGATGCGCACCCGACCCTATGCTACTAAGGCGTGGCAGGTACTGACGCATATTGCCGGACAGCCGGGTAGAGCGTCCTTGCACCCGTTATTAACTTCGCGCGATGAAGACCGCAATGAGCTAGTGGTGCTTATTGCCGGAGATCGTGGGTTGGCTGGCGCATATAACTCAAATATTGTCCGTTTTACTTTACAAAAATTCGGTTCCAGGGATATTCCCGTTAATTACATATCGGTTGGGCGCAAGGGTCGCGATATGCTGATTCGCCGGAGGAAGAATGTGATCGCGGAGTTCAGCCATTTACCCGCTGCGCCATCCTTCAGTGATGTATCAGCAATTGGTCGCCTGGCTGTGGATGAGTTCCTGGACGGAAAAGCCGACCGGGTTTATCTCGTTTATACTGATTTTATCAATATGGTCAGACAAGTGCCTACCATCAAACAACTGCTCCCTCTGGAAATTGGTCTCGGAGAGGGAAGAGTGGTAGATTTTGAACAAACGAAAAAAGCCACTGCGGCATACATCTATGAGCCCAATGAAGAAGAAATATTAGATGAAATCGTGCCACGGTTTACTGCTCTTCAGGTTTATCAGGCAATTATGGAATCATTGGCGAGTGAACATGCTGCTCGTATGGTAGCGATGAAAAATGCAACCGATAGTGCTACAGAACTTGCCAGCGCATTGCAATTAGAATATAACAAAGCTCGACAACAAGGTATTACCGGAGAAATTCTGGATATCGTTGGGGGTGTCGAGGCTCTGGCAACGAAATGAACTTTTTTTACTTATCAGGAGGTAAGCATGGCTAGATTTACTGGCCAGGTTGTACAAGTAATGGGTGGTGTGGTGGACGTCGAGTTTCCCATCGGACAGCTACCTAATGTTTACGAGGCGCTCGAGATTACGCGTGAAGGCCAGCTACCATTAATACTTGAAGTAGAGAAACATCTTGGGAATAACTGGGTGCGGTGTGTAGCCATGGATTCTACCGATGGTTTACAAAGAAATGTGCCTGTTTATTCGTTGGGCACACCAATAAAGGTGCCGGTCGGACCAGCCACATTGGGACGTGTGTTTAACGTATTGGGTCGTCCGGTAGATGGTGGGCCGGCTGTGACCGCTGAACAATATTACCCAATTCATCGTCCAGCTCCTGATTTTGAAGAACAATCAACACGCGTGGAAGTATTTGAAACAGGGATTAAAGTGATCGATTTGATCGCCCCGTTTACCAGAGGTGGTAAAACTGGGATTTTTGGTGGTGCCGGGGTTGGGAAAACGATCATAATTACTGAATTGATTCGATCAATTGCCACCGTTCACCAGGGGAATTCGGTTTTTGCTGGGGTGGGTGAACGCACGCGTGAAGGGACACAGCTTTATCGCGAAATGATCGAATTGGGGGTAATGAAAGATACCGTGATGGTTTATGGTCAGATGAACGAACCGCCTGGTGTGAGGCTGCGGGTGGCATTGGCGGCATTATCCATGGCGGAGTATTTCCGTGATGAAGGGCGGGATGTTCTACTATTTATAGACAACATTTTCCGCTTCAGCATGTCTGGATCAGAAGTATCCGCGTTGCTAGGTCGTATGCCTTCAGCGGTAGGTTACCAGCCTACTTTGGCGACCGAGATGGGTGAGCTGCAAGAGAGAATTACCTCGACACGCCATGGCTCAATTACCTCCATGCAGGCAGTGTATGTGCCAGCAGATGATTATTCGGACCCCGCACCTGTGGCGACCTTTACCCATCTGGATGCGACCATTGCCTTGGAACGTTCCATTGTGGAAAAAGGGATATACCCAGCAGTTGATCCTCTAACTTCCACTTCTCGGATTCTGGACCCATTGATCGTTGGTGAGGAGCATTACAACACCGCCCGCGAAGTGCAGCGTGTGCTGCAAAGATACAAGGATTTGCAGGATATTATCGCAATCCTGGGCGTGGACGAGCTCAGTGAAGACGATAAGCTGATCGTCTCTCGAGCGCGCAAGATAGAACGATTTTTCTCGCAGCCATTCTATGTCGCACAGGTCTTTACCGGGCGCGAAGGACGTTACGTACCCTTACGCGAGACGATACGAGGTTTCAAGGAAATCCTGGAAGGCAAGCACGATGACCTGCCGGAACAAGCGTTCATGATGGTAGGCGGCATTGACGAAGTAGCCGAACAAGCCGGCCAAATCGCTAAAAGTGAGTAGAGATTGTAAATCGAAATATACTATGTCTATCCGGTGTGAAATCGTTTCTCAAGACCGCAGCGTGTATTCAGGTGAAGCCGATATGGTGATTGTACCTGGAGTACAGGGAGAAATGGGTATTTTGCCCAACCATGCACCATTATTGTCCACGCTTAAATTCGGAATATTGCGGGTGCGGTATAAAGGACAGGAACAAATATTCACCGTTGCAGGTGGGGTGATCGAAGTCCAACCCGACCTGATCACCGTCATGGCAGATGCAGCAGAAAATGTCCAGGAAATTGACACCAGCCGAGCAGAAGCAGCGAAAAGGCGAGCAGAGGAATACCTTAAGCAAGGACCTCCACCGGATAGTGATGCTTATCTTAAAATTGAATCAGCACTTCGCCGGTCGAATCTTCGTCTGGAAGCAGTCAAACGCTACCGCGGTCAACGAACCAGGTTATATAGGACAGATGAGGAACATCCGAAGTAAAAATGGCGTTATTTTCGAAAGATCTTGGGATCGATCTTGGCACGAACAATACCAGGGCAGCTGAAGGTGGTCAGGTCATCCTTGACGAACCTACTGTAGCTGCGATCATCATTTCAGAACAAAAAATGGTTTCATGGGGGAAAGAAGCCCAAGATATGCTCGGGCGAGTCCCTGATTCAATCGAAGTCAACCGACCATTACGAAATGGTGTGATTGCAGATTATGAAGTTGCTGAGTACATCTTACGGGATATATTACGCAAACTGGGTGGTCCGTTACAGTTTTTTCGACCCCAGGTGATGATTACCGTTCCGAATGGGATTACGAGTGTCGAACGCCGTGCAGTTCACGAGGCTGGTCTTCAAGCGGGGAGCCGGGACGTGGCTTTGATTCAACAACCACTAGCAGCAGCAATTGGTGTAGACCTTCCTATTGGCACACCGTCGGGGAACTTGATCCTGTGTCTTGGAGGTGGTACTACCCAGGTTGCCGTGATTGCTATGTATGGCATCGTTGCCGGAGAAACACTGCGCGCTGGCGGCACCGCATTGGATGAAGCAATCGTGAGTTATGTAAGAAAAAAATATGGCTTGATCATCGGGCAGATTACCGCAGAACAGGTTAAAATCAAAATTGGTGCAGCGGTACCGCAGGATGATGAGCAAAGCGTGGAAATTCAAGGGCAGGATCAGGTGACAGGCTTACCAAGACCTGTGACGCTGACCACCGGTGAAATCATTGATGCGTTGGAAGAGCCATTACACGCAATCGTTGAGACTGCCAGGCACGTGCTTGAGAAAGACTCCTCCTGAATTAGTATCTGATATCATCGATCGCGGGATCGCCATCTGTGGGGGAGGTGCACTGCTGCGTGGGATTGATCGCTTATTTACCAAGGAGCTGGGTGTACCAGCTTATCTCGTGGATAATCCGACCACCTGCATCGTTCAGGGAGCTTCCCGCGCGATTAAAATGCATGATGTTCTCAGACGGAATTTGATCACCGTCTGAGATTGGATCATAACCAGAAGTGGTGAGGCGATAATTCACCTCACCGCTTTTTATTCCAGGTAATACGTCATCCTTTGAAGATGCAGTACAGGGTCGATATATTGGACGCGGACATTCGTAGGTACAGATATATTAATCGGAGCGTAATTAAGGATGGCTCTAACGCCGGCTTCAAGAAGCGAATTTGTTACCTGCTGCGCATGCTCGACCGGTACTGAGAGCATGGCGATTTGAACTCCAGCTTCCTTGATCTTCGTTACCATGTCTGAAATATCTTGAATGGTAAACCCACCCACGTTTTTACCAATTTTCTGGGGGTCGTTGTCGAATAAAAGGACGATATTAAAGCCACGATTTGAGAATCCCTGGTAGCGGGCAAGGGCATGACCGACATCACCTATACCGACGATAACCACATCCCAGACTTTATTGACGCATAAAATTTGCCGAAGTTGTTCGGTCAAGAAATCTATGTTATATCCAGTGCCTTGCTTTCCAAATTCACCGAATTGAGATAGATCCTTGCGAATTTGAGCGGCAGAAATTCCCAGCCTTTCACCTAATTCCTGAGAAGAAGTTACCCGTCTTCCTTCCTGGTTCATCAGCTGTAGCGTGCGCAGATAGAGGGGCAGCCTTCCTACGACAATATTGGGAACAAATTTTTCATCCATAAGGCCTCCAATTTGGCGAAATCGCTTAAAATTTACCACAGTTTTCGATATAGTGCAATTCTCCACAATAATAAAACAAATAATGTACTAGTATGTAACAACCTTGATACAAATAATGTGTCGTGCAGAGGCGATGGTATAATTTATAAAAATATGCCCAAGGCTAAAAAAATACTCAATGTTCATTGATGAAGCTGAAATCTATGTAAGATCTGGGAAAGGCGGAGATGGATCGGTGCATTTCCGCCGTGAAAAGTATATCCCACGAGGGGGTCCGGACGGTGGTGATGGGGGCAGAGGTGGCGATATTCGCATTCAAGTATCTGCAGCTTTGAATACATTGCATGAATTTCAGCACCAGCACCGCTTTATTGCTGATGATGGAAAACGTGGAGCTAAACAAAATCAGACCGGTCATTCTGCTGATGATTTGGTCATCCTCGTCCCACCGGGGACAATCATCTACAATGCAGATAATCATGAGTTAGTGGCAGACCTGGTCAATGATGATCAGGAGATCACGCTATGCAAGGGAGGACGTGGCGGAAGAGGCAATTCCCGTTTTGCTAACTCTCGCGATCAAGCCCCTCGAATTGCTGAGAAAGGGGCACCCGGTGAAGAACGGAGACTCCGCTTGGAGCTAAGGTTGATCGCTGACGTTGGAATTATCGGCATTCCGAATGCCGGAAAATCGACCCTTTTAGCGGCGGTTACCAACGCTAAACCGAAAATTGCAGATTATCCATTTACCACGATTGACCCGAACCTGGGTGTTGCCAACCTGGACGATAACCGGTCATTGGTTTTGGCAGATATCCCGGGATTGATTGAAGGTGCCCACATTGGCACAGGGCTTGGCTTCGAATTCCTCCGACATATCCAGAGGACACGGGTTTTAATTCACTTGCTGGATGGTTTAGCAGGAAACCCCGTTGTAGATTACGCCCAGATCAACACTGAGCTGGCCCTATTTGATCCTGATCTGGCGAAAAAGCCACAAATAGTGGCGGTGACCAAGATGGATATCCCCGAGGTTCAAGGCCGCTGGGAAGCCATTCGGCGAGAGCTCAAGAAAAAGGGTATCTCAGCCATTGATATATCTGCAGTGGCGAGGACCAATTTACGTCCACTATTAGAAAAAACGTACGAATTACTACTTTCTACCCCAAATGCACCAAAAGAAGCTTTGGTTCCGGTTTATCATCCACAGAGCGACCCGAGGCAGTATGAGATCACACGCACATCCAACGGTTGGCGTATCTCGGGAACATCGATTGAGCGGGCAGCAGCCATGACCTATTGGGATAATGATGACTCTATCAGGCGTTTTCATCGCATTCTAGAGGCGCTAGGGATCGGTAAAGCTTTGCGCGATGCAGGTGTGAAAGATGGAGATACAGTAAGTGTGGGTGACTATGAATTAGAGTGGGTGGATTGAGATCGATGAAAATAGGAATATTTGGGGGAACCTTTGATCCACCCCATATTGGGCACCAGATCCTGGCTGAAAATGCACAGGCCCAACTGGATCTGGACCAGGTATTGTGGGTGTTGACACCATTTCCACCTCATAAAACTACACAAAAAATCTCTCCAATTCACGATCGAATGATGATGGTATTGCTGGCAATCTCCGGAAATGCAAAATTCAAACTATCACGTGTGGATATTGACAGGGAGCCACCTCATTACGCTGTAGACACCGTCGCTGCACTGCGCGAGAAAAGCCTGAAGGATGAATTTTATTATCTGATGGGAGCTGATTCGTTGAATGACCTACCCTCCTGGCATGAACCGGAGAGGTTTGTCTCGTTGTGTCATTGGATTATTGTTATGGTACGGCACAATGAACCACCAGCAACAAGCCAATTAAGAGATCAGATTCCGAATCTTATGGATAAAGTATCTTTCTTGGAGACACCTTTGATCGAAATTTCTGGGACCGATATTCGTGATCGAGCTGAGAAGGGGAAATCATTCCGCTACCAGGTGCCGGAAAAAATTCACAGTTACATTCTAAACCACAAACTCTATCACGTTTAAGGCAGAGATAAGATAAACTCACGGACAGCCTGGTTATATTTATCGGGTTGTTCCAGGTTGGCAAGATGACCTGCGGTGGGAATAACAACCAGACGTGAATTCGCAATCTGGTCATGCATCAGCTCTGCTTCTTTAACGGGAATCAACTGATCATCGGCACCATGGATAACCAGCGTCGGGCATTTTACCTCGGGTAATAATGGAGTTGAATCAGATCTGTCGCGCATACCTTGTAAAGCACCCACCACACCATTGACCGATGTCTCGAGCATGATATCTTCAATGGAATCAACCAGAGGTTTATTCGAACTGAATGTGAGAGGTGTTACGAGCTTGGCAAGCATATTATCCACAATAAAGGCCACTCCATGCTCGCGAACGTTTCTAACACCAACATCGCGGTTAGTTTTAGCCTCAGCCGAATCAGCTCCGGAACGTGTAGACGTTAAGATTAAACCCTTGAACAATTCCGGATATTTTCTATATAGGGCTAGGGTCACATAACCACCCATGGATAACCCACACACGACAATAGGAGTATTTAATTGAAGGCTAGCCAACAACCTATAACAATCTGCTGCTAGTAAGTCCATGCGGTACGTGCCATCAAATGCGTAGGAATCGCCATGCCCACGCAGATCCACAGAGATAATCGAGGCAATATCAGATAGTCCATCCATCTGAGGGTACCAAATTTTACGCGAAAGTGGATACCCGTGAATAAAGAGTACGGGTATGCCGACACCTGCACGCTCATATTCTAAATATCCTTCATCTAGTGGATATTTCATGATTTCCTCCTGTTCGCTATTCCCCATTGAGTATGTTTATAAAAAATAAACCAACTCCTTAAAAAGGTCTTGAGGAGTTGGAGCCGGTTAAAAACCTGTCGGGGCGCCGGGAGTTGAACCCGGGACCTCTTGCACCCCATGCAAGCGCGCTGAGCCGGACTGCGCTACGCCCCGATTGTATAAAGCGGGCAGATTATAGCGTATTCACACAGTTCTGACAACCCCTGGATAAAATCAGATCGATAAATTGGGCTTGATTGCACTTGACATGGAGTGTTATGTTTGATATGCTATCCCTACCGAATGTTCGGTAGGGAGGATTAATTTGACTCGAGAAGGTATCATCGAGGCTGCTGCCAGAATATTTAGCGAGAAGGGCTTTCATGCCACATCGATGCAGGACATCGCGGATGCGGTTGACTTACAAAAAGCTAGCCTTTACTACCATTTTTCCAGTAAACAGGAGATTCTTGCGGATATCTTAGATCGAGCCTTGGATCTTATCAACAACCGGCTCGAGCTGGTGCTTTCACAGTCGTTATCACCAGATGAAAAATTACGGCAGGCTATGGTATCTTACCTCGAGACGATTGCAGAGAACCAAAACTTGTCAGCAGTACTTCTATTGGAGTTAAGGTCGCTAGCCCCCGAACTTAAAGAACTTCACGCATCTCGAAGGGAGAAGTTCGAAAGATTGTGGAGAGATTTAATAATTGAAGGCACCCAACAAGGTGTGTTTACTGAAGTAGATCCTTCTTTAACTGGAAGAGCGATTCTGGGGGTGATGAATTGGACCGTCACATGGTACCGCCGTGATGGAGCTCGATCAGCCGAGGAAATTGCCGAGCTGTTTGCGGATTTATTGTTGGATGGATTGCGAATAAATTGAATGAATACATACCAATCAGCAGGTGGGGCGAAGATTTACCAGATCTCAATTCACGAATTCCCAGGTTTAGTGGGAAATGTTTACCTGGTGATAGCAGGCAATTACCGGGTGTTAATTGATACCGGTTCAGGTTTTGGAGATTCAAACCATGAGCTTGAGATAGGGTTGGATGCTATTCGTCAACAATACGATGAGGAAGTAGCATTTAGCACATTAACACACATCTTTATTACTCATGGGCATATCGATCATTATGGAGGCCTTCCATACATCAGGGAACGCACCAACGCACGGATCTGTATTCATGAGCTGGATCAAAGGATCGTCTCAAACCATCATGAAAGGTTGTCATTAGCAGCCCATCGGCTGGAGGAATTCCTGACCGAAGCGGGAGTAAAGCCGGAACAGCGAGTAAATGAGATTGAGATGTATAAAATCACAAAAAGCTTTTACCGCTCGGTGAATGTAGACCTGACCTATGAGGCAATGGGAATGGAGTTGGGACCGTTCAAGTTTATTCATGTGCCCGGACATTGTGCCGGGCACGTGTTAATCAAGCTGCACGATGTCCTTTTTAGTGGCGATCATATTTTAGAGAAAACCAGCCCACACCAGGCACCAGAACAAATCACCTTATCCACAGGATTGGATACGTACCTGCGGTCACTTGAAATTACCAGACCATTAGCTAGGAAGGTGAAACTTACCTTGGGAGGGCATGAGAACCCCATCTTGGACCTGGATAGGCGGATAGATGAGATCAGATCTGTCCATCGTGAAAGATTACAAAGGATTCTCAATATTTTAGCCAAACCCCATACCATTGCCGAAATATCCAGATACTTATTCGGAAAAATTGATGGGTACACGGTCTTGTTAGCGTTAGAAGAAGCGGGTGCACACATCGAGTATTTATACCAGCGAGGTTATTTAAAATTTCGAATTTAATAGATATCGAAGAAAATACCAATCTAGTACCTATCCGTTACCAATGCGTCGAGAATACTATCAATAATATTTAGGTCTGTTTTTCAAAGAATGACAAAGGAGGAATTCCATGTATTCATTTGAACCGACTGAAGAGCAAAAAATGTTAATTGATACGGTCGCACGATATGCGACCAGCAATTTGCGACCAGCCAGCCATGATGCCGATGAAGAGAAGCAATTACCAATAAACTTGATCAAGAAAGGCTGGGAGCTGGGTGTATTACAAGCCTCCACACCCGAGGTATATGGTGGGTTTGGTGAGCATTCCGCAGTTACAGGGGTGCTGGCAGCGGAGGAAATGGCATATGGAGATTTGGCGGGCGCACTTTCTGTTATGTTGCCCGGTCTATTCGCCATCCCGATCCTACTGTGTGGTAATGAAGAACAGAAGAAAAACTATTTACCATCCATTATTGAAGGTGATTGGACACCTTACACTGCTGCATTGATAGAACCATTTTATGATAACGACCCTAATGATTTGAAAACCACGGCCACAATCGATGGCGATGAATACGTCATTTCGGGTGAAAAATCATATGTCCCATTTGCTAGAGATGCAAAGGCGATGATTGTATATGCATCCTTGAACGGGAAAACGCAAGGTTTTATCATTCCAAACGGAGCGACAGGGATCCAGGTTGGAGAACGACAAAAAATGCTGGGGATCAACGCAATGTTTGTTCATCCGGTGTCGTTTAACTCCGTGCGCATCCCGATTTCTAGCCGCCTTGGTGGAGTGGATGGGCATGATTTCTCACCGATCCTGGCGTCATATTGGTTGGCGACAGCTGCGATGGCATTAGGTGTATCGAAAGCTGCGTTGGAATATGCGGTCAACTATGCCAAAGATCGCGATGTATTTGGGGTGAAAGTCGCTCAAAAACAGTCGATTGCATTCATGCTTGCGGAAATGGCGACTGAAATCGAAGCAATCCGCTGCCTGACATGGGAAGCCGCCTGGCAGTTAGATACTGGCAAAGAGGAGGCTTACAGAGAAGCTTATCTGGCTTTTTCCGGGGCAGCCGATATGGCAATGATGGTTACCGACCGAGCAGTTCAGATACTGGGAGGTCATGGATATATACGCGAACACCCAGTGGAAAAATGGATGCGAGAGGGACGGAGCTTCGTTATGCTGAATGGGCTGGCAATCATTTAACCGTCATGGGTTTGATATGTCTTGGATAAGGAGATAAAAAAAATGATCGAATTTGAAGCACCCAAACCTATTGCACAGCAAAGCTACGTATTAAAAACCGTTGCTGAGAATATGATGCGACCGGTTTCACGATATTTTGATGAACATGAGCATGAGATTCCGTGGGATTACATCAACTTTATGCACATGGCGATGAAAGCTACGGGCGCCGGGTCACTTGCACCGAAAGAGTCTCCCAAAAGGGACGCAGATGGTAAGGAAAGGCCACGGATAGGCTACCAGATGCTCGCATTTATGCTGGAAATGCTATCCTGGGGGGATGTAGGCATTTACCTGTGCACTCCGGGCGGTGGGCTCGGTGCTGCAGCTGTCCAAGCAAATGGCACTCCCGAACAGCAGGCAAAATTCTTGACCAGGTTCGGGGAAGAGAAACCTGCCTTTGGAGCCATGGCGATGACCGAATCACAGGCGGGGTCAGATACATCCGCAATTCGGACGTCCGCCGTTCTTGATAAGGATAAGAATGAATGGGTATTGAATGGAGAGAAGATATTTGTCACTGGAGGACAGAAGTCTCTAGAAGAAGGCAATGGACTTGTAGTAGTTTGGGCAACCATTGACCCTGCTGCCGGCAGGGCGGGAATGCGTCCATTTGTGGTGGAAGCCAATTCGCCCGGAATCAAGGTGAGTAAGTTGGAGCATAAAATGGGAATCCGCGCCAGTGATACTGCATCCTTGGTGCTCCAGGATTGCCGTGTACCCTTTGAAAATATATTAGGCAGTCCGGATGTTTCACAGGAAAAGACTACCACCGGGTTCAAAGGTGCCATGGCGACTTTCGATGCAACTCGCCCGTTGATTGGCGCCACAGCAGTTGGCGTAGCCCGGGCAACCCTTGAGCTACTTAAGGAAATCCTGGCACAGCAAGGCGTGTCAATCAGATATGGTCTCCCCCGGCAGAAATTGACCAGTATTGAGCGCGATCTCATTGATATGGAGGTGATGCTGCGTTCCGCGTGGTTATTGGTGATAAAAGCTGTGTGGATGGCAGACAATCGAAAATCCAACCCCCTGGAAGCTTCGATGTCCAAAGTGAGGGGAGGGGACGTGGTCACCAAGATTACACAGAAGGCAGTTGAGATCATGGGACCATTAGGTTATAGCCAGGACTTGCTCCTGGAAAAATGGTTTAGAGACGCTAAAATCAGTGATATATATGAAGGGACTGGCCAGATAAACAGGCTCATCGTCGCCAGGCATATTTTGGGTTACAGTGGAAGAGACTTGCGTTAAGATACTTAAAGGCTTATTGCTCCCTTCTATAAACACGGAGACGTTCATAATCTCGGTGTAATAGTAGTAATATCACGGTTTTCACGAAGGAGGAATTATGAAGTACAAATTTCAAAAAGCTGTGGTTATTGGCTCCGGTACGATGGGAGCGGCAGTCGCGGCTCATTTAGCCAATGCCGGTATTCCTGTAACGCTTCTGGATATTGTGCCCAATAAGCTATTACCGGAAGAAGAGCAGAAGGGTCTAACCCTGATGGATAAAGTAGTCAGGAACCGGATCGTCAAGCAGGGTTTGGAACGGGCGATTAAATCACGCCCTGCCTCATTTTTTACCTCAGAAACCCCGGCACTTGTATCAGTCGGTAACCTGGATGATGATCTGGAGATAATCAAATCAGCAGATTGGGTCATCGAAGCTATCATCGAGAACTTGAGTATCAAGAGGGAGCTGATGGTCCGTATAGACGCCATCAGACCAGAAAATACAATCATCAGCACAAATACCTCAGGCATCCCGATCACATCAATTGCGGAAGGATTATCTGAAGGATTTCGTAAGCATTTCCTAGGTACACATTTCTTCAACCCGCCCCGTTACCTAAAGTTACTGGAAGTCATACCGACGAAGGATACCCTACCAGCCGTGATAGAGGCAATCAGCGAATTTGGTGAATACAGGTTGGGTAAAGGGATTGTCCTATGTAAGGACACTCCTAATTTCATTGCAAACCGCCTTGGGTTTGGAGGAGGTGCGTTTGCTTTAGATTACATACTGGAAAACAACTACACAGTAGATGAAGTTGATTCTATCACCGGACCGTCCATGGGAAGACCCAAGACGGCAACATTTCGCCTTATTGATTTGGTCGGACTAGACGTGTGGGAGCATGTCGGAAATAACCTCGCTCCAGCTATCCCTGATGATATGCAAGCGTTGAAATACCTCAATTCCAGGCGGGTCAATCAAATGATCCACTCCATGGTGGAAAAAGGATGGCTGGGAACGAAGGTCAAACAAGGATTTTATAAGGAAGTACGTTCACCTGAAGGCAACCGCGAATTCTGGTCTCTAAACTTGAACACACTGGATTATCAAGCCCCAGTGAAAGTGAGGTTTGATTCAATTGGAAAGGTAAAAGATGCTGAAGACTTGGGTGAGAAATTGAAAATATTGATCGAGTCGGAGGATCGAGCCGGTCAGCTTGTACGGGCACTCATATTCCAGGGATTGTCATACGCATCTGAACGTGTCCCCGAAATTGCCGATACACCGAAACCGTTGGATGATGCCATGAGGTGGGGGTTTGGGCACGAAGCGGGTCCGTTCGAAGTATGGGACTTGCTGGGTGTAAAGGATACGTCTATGAGTATGGTTAATGCTGGTTTTCCACCCGCCAAATGGGTGGAGAAAATGGTGGCAACAGGCTATTCCACTTTTTATCAATATGACGCTGGCACAAAAGTAGGTGTTTATAATCCCTCTACTGGAAATTATGAGCCAATTAAACGTCCTACAGCGCTGGTTCTGCTGAAGGAACAAAAAGTTATCAACAAAAACCCTGGTGCCACTCTATATGACCTTGGTGATGGCGTGGCTTGTGTAGAGTTCCACACCAAGGTGAACAGCCTCGATGAGGATATCTTTAATATGATCCTGGATGCCCAGGAGCGAACACTAACTGATTTTGAAGGTTTAGTCATTGGTAATGAAGCAGAGAACTTCTGCGCAGGTGGGGCAAATATAATGATGGTGGTCATGGCTGCACAGATGGGCGCATGGGATATGCTGGACGCAGCGATCAAGAAAATGCAAGATATGAACATGCGCTCGCGTTACCTGGCGAAGCCAGTGGTTGTCGCACCCTTTGGATTGACATTAGGTGGGGGGGCGGAGCTTACAGTATACGGAAGCCGAGTTGTCGCTGGGGCAGAACTCTACACCGGCTTCGTTGAATTTGGAGTGGGTGTCATTCCTGCAGGTGGTGGGACCAAGGAGATGTTACGGCGGATTGTCAACCCAGCGATGAGGACGGAAAATACTGAAGTGCTACCATTTTTACAGCGCGTCTTTATGCAGATTGGCCTGGCTAAAGTTGCGACCAGTGCAGAAGAAGCACGCCAGATGGGAATCTTGGGGTCATCAGATCGTGTGGTGATGAATAAGGATATGTTGCTGGCAGAAGCCAAAAAAGAAGTACTGCATATGGCCGCGACCGGTTACCATCCCCCCATACCTGAGAAGATATTCGCAGCCGGTCGTGATGCATTAGGCGCACTGCGTGTAGCCATCCACATGATGAAAGAAGGCAAATATATTACCGAATATGAAGCGCATATGGCGAGAAAACTCGCAAATGTGATGACCGGTGGAGATTTAAGTAAACCGACATGGGTGGATGAGCAGTATATCCTCGATCTTGAGCGTGAAGCCTTCATTTCGCTGTGCGGAGAAGAGAAGACTCGTGAGCGGATGGTCGCTATGCTGCAAACCGGTAAACCTTTGCGGAATTAACCATGGAGATGGAATATGAATACTATTGATGCATCGCATGATCCAGTAATTGTCGCAGCCTGCCGGACACCGGTGGGAAAAGCCAAGCGAGGCAGCCTGGCAACCGTGAGACCGGATGAGATGGCGGTGACGGTAATTAAGGAATTGCTCAAGCGAGTTGAGGGATTAAAGCCGGAAGAAATCAATGACGTCATCCTTGGCTGTGCTTTTCCGGAAGGAGAACAGGGTTTGAACATGTCGCGCCTGGTAGCCTTACGAGCAGGCTTACCGGTTTCAGTTCCCGCAGAGACCATCAACCGGTTCTGTTCTTCGGGTATGCAAAGCATTGCACATGCAGCGTTCGGTGTGATGGCGGGTCAGTTGGATTGTGTTATTGCCGGGGGAACCGAATCCATGACCATGGTACCAATGACCGGATTAAAGTTTTCACCCAATCCTTACCTGGCAGCCGAATGGCCGGGTGCATATTTGGGGATGGGGCTGACTGCTGAAAATGTGGCCGATAAGTACGGGATCAGCCGTGTGGACCAGGATGCGTTCGCCTACAACAGCCACCGAAAAGCTAACCGCGCAGTTGAGGATGGACTATTCGATCCGGAAATCGTACCGATTGAAGTCAATTTAGTCGAATATGATAATCCCGGAAGCCTGAGGAAAAATTCCTTCATGTTTAAAAGAGATGAAGGGCCGCGGGATGATACGACCATCGAAGCGCTGGCCAGACTGAAACCTGCGTTTAAGGAAGGTGGTACAGTTACGGCCGGGAACTCTTCTCAGATGTCGGATGGAGCAGCTGGTGTAGTATTGATGTCACGGTCAAAGGCGGAGAGCCTGGGTGTGAAACCTTTAGTCCGATTCATATCTTTCGCAGTTGGAGGGGTTGATCCTGAATATATGGGAATTGGCCCAATCGTAGCCATCCCAAAGGCACTACGGTTAGCAGGATTAAGGCTGGAGGAGATTGGTTTAATTGAGCTGAATGAAGCCTTTGCATCCCAAAGCCTGGCAGTTATTCGCGAAGTCGGGGTTAACCCGGAAATCACGAATGTCAATGGTGGCGCCATCGCTCTGGGCCATCCACTTGGGTGCACAGGTGCAAAGCTAACTACTCAGCTGATCCACGAAATGAAACGCAGAAAGGTTCAGTTTGGGATGGTATCCATGTGTATTGGTGGCGGAATGGGGGCTGCGGGGATATTTGAAAACCTGAATTGATCTGGATGATACTTGAAGAATTCATAGTCGAAAGGAAGGTAAGATGACAGAGCATACTGTACGCCAATTGATCTTGAACCATGAGAAAGCATTTATGCCTGAAAGAGCTGCCGGAGTTGATGCGGTTGTTCAATATCATTTAACTGGAGAGGAGGGTGGCGATTGGATTATCACCATCAAAGATGGAGTGTGCAAGGTGGCTGAAGGAGTAGCTGAAAATCCGAAGATGACCTTAACCGCTGATGGTCAGGAATTCGGAGATATTCTTTTAGGGAAAATGGATGGGATGGCAGCATTCATGCAAGGAAAGTTAATGTTAAAGGGTGATTTGAACCTTGCAATGAAGCTGACCTCGTTTTTTAAAATGAAATAATAGACATGTTCATAGGTGCCTGCATGCAAGTCTGGTGCAGGCACTCATCTCTGTAACTCATTACCACAGGGTGTATTTTATAAACGTTATTAGCGATGCACAATTCGTTAATTTGTAGATGAATAATCAAATTTGGGGTTATTACGTATCAATCTGCACCACTTTTGCAAGCTTTGGATAGCACATGTAAATAAGCGGTGAAAAAATAAGAGGACCTTCTGATAAAAAAAAAACCGCTGATCGAAACCAGCGGTCAAAAAGGGAGGTTGTCTAGTTGTTAGACAAGGAATAAAGAACGATCGACCCACTCGCCTGAAAATACCGAAAAATTAAATAGATAGGGTATCCTATTCCTTCTTTTCCTCGTCCTCCGGTTTCGTTTCTGTTTGATCATCTCCCTTAAGACCTTTGCGGAATGCACTGATCCCTTTGCCCAACTCACCACCAATGTTGGCAATTCGGCCAACTCCGAAGATAAGAACGACAATAATCAAAACGATTAATAGTTCAGGTGCTCCAAGCCAGCTTGGCATTCTAGTACCTCCTACGGGATAGATTCTGCAATTATTATACTGCCGAATAGGAGAAAATCCTTCGGTCACTTCTACAAAGGTTAAGAAACATTAACTTATGTAAATAACATGTGTGCTCATAAATTGAATACAAATGACCTGTGAACACGTAATTTGCGACAATATATGGATCCTCAAATGTCAAAATTGCAGTCTAAGTGTCGTGATTTTATGCCCATCGACGTGTAAATTTATTGAGCCTTCGGCATCGATGGGTAAAACTTCAACTAGACTCTCGTCTAATCTAACTAGCTGTGTCCGTTCAATCCGAATAAGAAGCTTAATTGTCGTTTCGATCGGTGATCGTAAGATGTTGTACCCGCGGACGATCAAACCCACTCCAGTTCACATGGCTGGTCATCCAGATCTCGCCAAAGACTTGCACAGGTAATCCCAAAACCATTTAATATCTGTGGCATTTGTCCTCTGTGGCCGAAGTTGTCTGGCAGGTAACCTACCTGCATTTTTTCCACCCAATAACTGGCAGAGCCTGTTTGCTTCAAGAAGATTACGGGTATGGGATTCTGGAGAAACCAATAATTCATCTGGACTGACGTACCATGGTCCAATAAAAATTCGCTCAGCTTTGATGTAATTGATTAAGTCCGCCTGGCGTTCAGGGCGGATTTCCAGATAGTCTTCCAGGATGATGGTTTGGCTATCCAAAAGGAAATACTTGTCGTCGGGATCGGTTTCCAATATATCCAGCAGGTGATCGGTCAAATTTACCAGCTTTACGCGAAATTGCTGGAAAATGGAGATACCATTCCCGATCCCAGTGAGTGTGGCTGACGAGATGGATTGTTGTCATAAAAATTATGAAATATATTTTTGGATGGGCACTAATTTACATTTTGAAATTAACATTAACCTAAAGAATCCAATTGCTTTATCTCCTCAATCATCGCAGGGATAATATTTTCGTAGGGGATAATCGTCTTTTCAATCTTGTCACGGCGTTTAAATTCGATTCCACCATTTTTAAGTGAACGATCACTGACGGTTAGTCGGATAGGAATACCAATCAGATCTGCGTCATTAAATTTTATCCCTGGGCTGTCATCACGATCATCAAATAAGCATTCTACCTGCGCCTCGTTCAGCTTCAGGTAAAGGGATTCTGCCTTGGATAAACTCTCACCTTGATTGTTTTCTGTTTTTGATGGAAGGATGACCAGGTGAACTTGGAATGGTGAAACTGAGATCGGCCAGGTGAGGCCATAATCGTCGTGATGCTCTTCGGCTATGCAAGCCAGTAAACGACCTGTTCCGATTCCATATGAACCCATCACAATAGGACGGGAAGTCCCATCGCGATCCAGGTAAAAACAACCTGTTGCTTCGCTTATCCAGGTACCTAATTTAAATATATTACCCACTTCAATTCCCCTGACAGAATGCAGTGGATGACCACATTCTACGCAAGCATCTCCATCACAGGTAATGGTTATATCGGCAACGATATCAGCTCGATAATCTCGACTGTAATTTACATTGCGCAGGTGGAAGCCTTCGATGTTTGCTCCAGAGACAAGATTAGTGGATTTGGGGATGATCTCATCGACGATCACCATCACATCCTTCAGTCCAACCGGTGAGGCATAACCTGGAACAGCCCCGACTGCACGGATCTCCGTCTCGAGTGCGGGCCGAAGGTCGACTGCATGTAAAGCGGTTGCTAACTTGGTCTCGTTTACATCCATATCACCACGGACGATCACAAAAATAAATTTTTCGAGACGCTCAGTTCCATTTACAATCGAGGCAACCATAAAAACAGCTTTTGCAGTTCGAGGGGTTGGAATGGAAAGGTAAGTTGCTAATTCATCAATCGTTTTACTTCCAGGCGTTGCTACTTTTTCGAGTGGCAGCTCACGTTCATCGGCAACAGCATGTTTCTGATGAACCGCAATTTGCCGGTTTGCCGAATACCCACAGTTATTACATATCAGCAGGGTATCTTCTCCAATAGGATTAAGGTACATAAACTCGTGGGCAATTTTTCCGCCCATCATCCCGGTATCGGATTTGACTGCGATAACCGGTAGAGAAACCCGCTGAAATATTTTTTGATACGCATGATAATGGGCATCATATTGCTTATCCAATCCTTCCTGGTCCCGATCCAGGCTATAGCTATCCTTCATCGTGAATTCCCTGGCACGGATCAAACCAGCACGGGGACGTGGATCGTCACGCCATTTGGTTTGGATATGGTACAGTAGCTGCGGTAGCTGGCGGTATGACCGAATTTCTTCATGTACAAGGTTGGCAATAACCTCTTCATGGGTCATGGAAAGCACCATGTCATGATCGTTTTTATCCTTGAAGCGCCCCATCTCACTGCCAATCTGATACCAACGACCTGTTTGCTGCCAGATTTCTGCAGGGTGAACTGCAGGCATCATGATTTCCTGACCACCAATAGCATTAATTTCTTGCCGCAGTATATTTTCAATTTTCGTCAGCGACCTTTTAGCCAAGGGTAGATAGGTAAATATCCCAGCACCCAATTGCCTGATAAATCCTGCCCGTACTAGCAAGCGGTGACTGACGATTTCAGTTTCTGATGGAGTTTCTCGTATCGTTTGGCTGAATAATCGTGACATTCTCATCTGAAGTATCCTTATTTAAAACGCCCTCTGGTTTTCAATCCAGAGGGCGTTTGGCTTTTAACGATCACTTTACCTGAAATGCACCATCAGATCGAAAATCCTGGAAGATGTCGATTGGTAGGTAAAGGGTACGTATTTGGCAGCTTATTCATAGGTATTAAGTGTACCATTTGGTGCATGCATGTCAAGTCAGTTTATATTGCCAGCTGTTTTAATTGTAGGTCACTTTGCATTACAGGCAAAGGTGTTTAATAAGAGAATATTATGCGCATAGACATTATCAGAGTGTAACCCCATACATTTGGTCAGGTTTAAGGAGTTCCGGATATTGGCTGCGGAGATACTTGCGTGTTTCATAGCAAAAGTGACATGCATCAGCGAAATAACCTGAATGGGGAGCACCGGTTTCCATAGCTAACTTATACGGCCCACCAGCGAGTAACGGACCGATTATCGGATGAGCATTAGGCTTGAAATCTTCACAAATGGTTTTCAAGTTGGAATTGAATAAATTACCCAATGAAATACCCTGGCAGATATGTAGGTCACCGAAAGGATCGATATGGACTCGACCTGGATCAGACAGATTTTCATGTGGGCAGCTTGTGAAACAGCTTGCTGGATAATGGGTAACTTTCGAGGCAAGCTTATCAGCTGCGCGTCCACGGAACATGATTGATGACGTTTCGGGAGGAATTTGCCCGATTGAAGGAGATGCTTTTATCTCCGGTTGTTCAATACAAATGATACCTAACGGGATATTCAATTGTTCAGCTATTTTGGTCACCACCCTGGACTGCTGGCTTACTTTTTCAGAAAAATGGAACAGGTCACTACTGATGGTTAAATCCTGGATTTTTCCTTCAAAAGGAGAAAGCGATAAAAGGGCATCCTCTTCAGATGTCGCCCAAAAACTATTGGTTACGATCCCAACCTTGAATCCCATCTCGATCGCACTTTCAACACCAGCTAACATGGTCTGGTAATATAGAAATGGCTCACCGCCTTCAAAATAGATCCATTCTACCGATCCTGCCTCCCTTGCCTGGTTCAGGATCGATCGGATTGATGCGATGGTCATTGTTCCAGTTTGCCACGGGCTTCCCCAAACAAAACAATGATCACATTCGAAAGTACACTGATAGGTCAATAGTAGGTGCAATCCATTAAGCTTAATCATCTCGTGGCGTCCTATTTTATTGAATATACTTCTGGGTTCACACAATGAGGTAATTGTTCACCTCTTAGTCCGGCAAGCAAATTTGCACATGCCAGTTCTGCCATCTTACGCCGTGTTTGTTGTGTTGCAGATCCAATATGGGGGACAATAAGGCAATTTGGTAAGCTGTACAAGGGGTGATTGGGAGGTAATGGTTCTGGATCAGTCACATCGAGAGCAGCAGCAGCAATTTTTTGCCTGCGCAGGGCAGACACGAGTGCAGGTGTATCAATAAGTGACCCTCTGGCAGTGTTTATTAGTAAGGCTGTTGATTTCATTCTTGATAAAGTAGATGAGTTGATTATGCCCCGTGTTTCAGGTGTAAGGGGCGCATGAATAGAAACAATATCACTACGGTTAAGCAGCTCATCAAGCGATACCTGAGAAGCGCCGGTTATACTTTTCGGTTCAGGGTCTGTGAAAATGATCTTCATACCAAAAGCTTGAGCGCGCTGGGCAACTGCTTTCCCGATCTTTCCCATCCCGATTATTCCCAAGGTAGAGCCGTTTAGCTCCATTCCCAGCCAACCAGCCGGAGACCAGGTAACCCAACGACCTTCCCGGGCATCCAGGCTCGCGTTAAAAATGTTTCTGGCAGTAGAGAGCATGAGCGCCATGGTCAGGTCAGCCGTACTTTCTGTTAAGACACCAGGTGTATTCCCAACTGGTATTTTCCGTACTGTGCAGGCTTTTATGTCGATGTTATCCACACCGACAGCCATATTGCTAATTACACGGAGCTTTGGAGCGAGTCTGATGACGTTTTCAGACACCGGGATGGTTAATAGTGTGAACAATCCGTCTGCCAGAGGAAGCATTTCGATCAGTCTTGGATCCAGCTCGACGGCATTTGGAGGCCCGACGATTAGCTTGCACTCACCTTCCAATGGTGATATCCAATCACTCGGAAGTGTGTGTGTCATGATGACAAGCGGGAATAGTTTGTTCTGCATTCTCAAGGAAATGTCTAATCGGTGGAATTAACAGTGCGTCGTAATGACGAAGATTATACACCAGACAATTCCCTGTTAATTTACCGGATCATGAGATATACTCACTGAATCTTAATCCAGCCACAAAGCTTGTCTATTGACCCTAATTTCCTTTCAGGTTATGCTTAATAAAAATATGAATCGGCAAGAAATATCTCGTAAAAATTTTATAAAGCTACTTGGGCTCGGAGTAACTAGTTTGGGGATTAAACCGATATTGAATATTAATCCCCAGGCAAATTTCCCACAGTACGATAGACTTGGTCGTGTTTGTATTATTGGAATGGTCGATATAAAATCAGCGCCTTACATGGAGAGTGATACGATTGGTGTATTGTATGAAGATGCTGTGATCCCATGGATTCGAGAAGTCGTCGCTAAGCAACCAAATTACAACAATTTCAACCAACGCTGGGTGGAAACACAGGATGGTTTCGTCTATGCGGCCAATATCCAGCCGGTGAAGAACATCCCAAATGAACCAATCGATACTCTGCCGCCTACAAGCACTGGTGAAGGCATGTGGGCAGAAGTGACGGTTCCTTTCGCTGATGTAACATTAGTCAATGGACCGTCATCAAATTCATGGGTGCACGCACGGTTAGATCAGGGTTTACCTCTGAGAGTGTATTATGGGCAAGTTTATTATATTGACCAGATAAAGACCGGTAATGATGGTAGTGTGTATTATCGGGTAAATCCTAATTATTATGGGGGTGTGGATATGTTTTGGGTACCAGCCCAAGCAATACATCCCATATCTGCTGAAGAGCTGAGTCCAATAAATCCACAAGTAGACAATAAGAAAATTATTATCGATGTAAGCCGGCAGACAATCTCATGTTTAGAAGGTGATACAGAAGTATATTACAGTCGTGTTTCAACAGGTGCAAAATATGATATGTATGGTAACCCCGTGGAAAAATGGTCGACACCATTAGGTACGTATGTAATTTCCCGAAAATTTATATCTCTACAGATGAGTGGTGGTACCACGGGAGCACCCTATGATTTGCCCGGTATTGGTTGGGTATCCATATTTGCCACAGGTGGGGTAGCGATTCACGCCACAGTTTGGCATAATGACTTTGGAACACCGAAATCACACGGTTGTGTCAATACACTGCCGGAAGATGCTAAGTGGATATTCAGGTGGAGCCTACCCGAAGTACCGTATGACCCTGGCATGGTGGATATATCCATTTCAGGCGATAAGAGTACTACCGTACAGGTGATTGAATCGTGAAGGAAGTAAGTTTATTTCGTAAAGTATTAAGGAGTAAGTATTTGGTGGAGTGGATAAGTGTCAACCACGAATAACCCAGCTGCAGTGGCAGTAAAACCAAAACGGCGGAGCAACTTATTTCTGCACGCTCTGGCATTTGTTCTGGGTTTTTCGATTGTATTTGTAATTGGATGGGGAGGTGCGGCGACCATCCTGGGACAGTTATTTGTCACGAATAAACTTTGGATTGCACGTATTGGGGGGCTGATCCTGATCATTTTTGGCTTTGCCACCATGGATTTGATCCATATCCCATGGTTTAATATGGATACCCGCAAGGAATATAAAGGGACAACTGGTACCTTTTGGGGTTCCATTGCCATGGGTTTATTTTTTGCTGCCGGCTGGAGCCCATGTATTGGAGCAACGTTGGGAGCGATTCTCACCCTTGGCTTTAATTCAAGCACAGTTGGTCAGGCGATGCTCTTATCCTTCGGTTACTCTATCGGGCTTGGTATCCCATTTTTGCTGCTTGCCTTAATGGTTGATCAGGCAATACCTGTGGTCAAGCGCTTGCGTAAGCATTTACGGTTATTCCAAGTCCTGTCAGGTGCATTGATAATTACGATCGGAATACTAATGATCACACAACAAATGACCGCGATTGCGAGATGGGCACTTCAGGCTGGATTTTACCTGGACTTCCCATCAAGCGGACACGTTCCAGGTATGTTTGCAGCAGTGGCTGCTGGGGCATTATCATTTTTATCTCCTTGTGTATTACCTTTAGTCCCGGCATACTTGGGTTATTTAAGTGGACACGCCCTAGCTGCAAGCAAGCAGGACCCCGTTGAAAAAGTGGGTGTCTAGATTTCCGATTTGTCAGTTTCAAATATAGATGAATGATGGATCGATACCGGGTCATTGATAACTTTACCCGTATATACAATCCATAAATAGTAAAAAATTTACTGCAACTTGGAGACAGTTGATGATTGAAGTAACTCTTTATGCTAGAAAAGATTGCCATCTGTGCGATATAGTCCAGAACGATCTTATTGAGCTTCAGTCCACTCTCCCGCACCATCTCACAATAGTCGATGTAGATAGTGACGTGAAACTTCGCAATCTATATGGTTTTAATGTTCCAGTTGTTTTAATTGGACCTTACAAACTCTCTGCGCCGATCGAGAGAAAAGATTTAGAAATTTCATTGAAAGCAGTTAAACAAAGCCGGGAACAAGAAGCGAAATTGGATAAAGCCATACAAGAAGGGCAATTAAAAATACCTGTTCGTTGGACAAAATCTGATGGAGTAAGCCTGTGGCTTGCAAGGCATTATCTAGCAATATTCAATGTCGTGATATTTGTCTACCTGGCTGTTCCATTTTTAGCCCCTGCCTTGATGAAAGTTGGTGCGGATGCTCCAGCCGGGGTTATCTATAAAGCATATGGCTTTGTGTGCCATCAATTGGCTTTTCGTTCATGGTTTTTATTTGGCGAACAGGCAGCCTATCCACGCGGCAGACGCTGGAATTCAGGGAATAATGTCTTATCAGCAAGTGTCTGGGACTGATGGAACTGATCTGCTGGCAGCGCGTGCGTTTGTGGGTAATGAGCAAATTGGATATAAAGTAGCTCTATGTGAGCGAGATGTAGCAATCTATGGAGGCATTCTTCTTTTTGGGATATTATTTGCATTGCTAAAACGTAGAATAAAATCCATACACTGGTTAATATGGATCATATTTGGAATTTTACCGATTGCTTTGGATGGATTCAGCCAACTTATCAGCCAGCCCCCGATGGGTTTTATTCCATTTAGGGAAAGTACTCCTTTATTACGCACCCTGACAGGATTCTTATTTGGTTTTCTGACCGCGTGGTTTGGATATCCATATGTAGAAGAATTGATGAAGGAAAACCGTAAGTATTTGGAAGCGAAATTAGAACAATCCGAAAAATGGACTGAGCAAGAAGTCATTACGGAAGTATGAACTGTGCAATCTCACCAGGTAGGATCGATAAAATTCTTTAAATTTGTCTCCTTTGAAGGCCAGGGACTTTATCATGCTGTTTTTACACGGCATGGTGGGATTTCACCATCGCCTTGGAAAAGCCTCAATTTCGGTGCATCTGTAGGAGATGATGGAAACCGTGTTCAGAAAAACAAAGAAAATGCTTTGGCTGTTATTGGGATTAAACGAGAGAGTGTTTATGATGTCTACCAGGTACACAGTACAGATATCGTCGTAACAGAAAACGCTTTGCCGCCTGATGAAAATCATATCAAAGCCGATGCTATGATTACGAGAAAACCGGGAGTCACTTTGATGATGAGATTTGCAGATTGTGTACCCATTCTGCTATTCGATCCGGTTAATCGGGTAATTGGCTTAGCCCATGCAGGATGGAAAGGCACCATAAACCAAATCGCTAAGAAGACAGTAAGAAAAATGCATGAAACGTATGGGACGAAACCCGAGAGCTTGATAGCAGCAATTGGACCATCAATTGGACCTGACCATTATTCTATCGGTGCTGACGTGGAAGAAAAAGTAATCTTGAGTTTCGGGGACGCAGCTGAGCAATTACTTATCCATGAACAAGGCAGGATATATTTTGATTTATGGAAAGCGAATGAATTAATTCTTGCAGAGGCTAGGGTGAGTAAGACCGAAATCGCTGAGGTCTGCACCCAATGCAACCTTGATGATTGGTACTCACATAGGGGCGAACAAGGCGAGACAGGACGTTTCGGAGTAGTGATAGGGCTTGAGCCTGATAATTAAACCTTATGGAACAAATAAACATAAACAGAGCGATTATTTATGAAAACTATCACCATATTTTGGATAGGATAAATAAAACAGCCGACGCTGCCGGGAGAAATCCTGATGATATCAGGTTGGTAGTCGTAACGAAAACCAAACCCATCGAGGTGGTGCAGCTATTAATCGAAGCGGGGGCGAGGGACTTCGGTGAGAACTATGTTGAGGAAGCGATACCCAAAATTCAAGCCTTAGCCGAGAATAAATCCTTGCAATGGCACATGATTGGGCATTTACAAAGCCGTAAAGCTCTAATTGCTTGTGAGATATTTGATTACCTTCATTCTCTTGATAGTCTTAAGTTGGCTGAAAGACTATGCAGATCCGCGCAAGAAATGAAAAAGTCTTTGCCAGCTTGGATGGAATTTAACATTAGCGGCGAAGAATCCAAGTCTGGTTGGGATATTGCTAATAAGGAAAATTGGAAATATTATCTACCCGATATCGAAAAAATATTACAGCTTCCCAATATAAAAATCCTGGGATTGATGACAATCCCGCCCTTTTCAACAGATCCTGAAGCATCAAGACCATATTTTAAAAAGCTAAGGAATTTCCAGGAGTATGTTAAAAATCAGCTCGGAATAGTAGAGATGAATGAGCTATCCATCGGTATGAGTTCGGATTTTGAGGTTGCAATTCAGGAAGGTTCTACGTGTGTGCGCATCGGGCAGGCGATTTTGGGTCCAAGATCAAATTAAGGAAGGTAGTTGAATGATTGGATTTATAGCAAATGTGATCAATTTTATCGTGCTGATTATATCCCTGCTAGTAATTGCTAAAATATTAATGTCTTATTTTGTGGCACCATATCAACCGGTGAGATTATTCATCGATCGAGTTGTGAATCCACTATTAAGACCCATCCAGCGAATTATTCCTCCGATTGGGGGGTTGGATATAAGCCCAATCATATTACTTATCATTGTGCAATTACTTGGAAGAATAATCATCAGCATTTTAGCGACACTTATTCATTAAGCTGTATTTCAACAATTAAATAATTGTGGCAGCCGAAGGTTGGATTAAAGACTATGAATTAATTTTAAACCCCTGATTTTTCATCCATTCCCCAATAAACAGTTTACTCAATGTTATATTTCACTTCTGTTGGCAGTTTAATCCCCGCAATTATCATTAACCATAAAACATAATACGCAACATCCTTTATTTCACCGCTGCTGTTGGAATATACTGTATGTATATCACCAATGGTATCTGAATCGCATTTAATCCGCAGGTAGTCAAGAGCATTTAATACTTCTTCCGAAGTGCCATTACTGAGTGCTTTATTGACCAGCTCGTCGGCTGGTTTACCCGGGGCAACGGTTGTACCAATTTTTACGGCGTAATTGATGAGCCAATCCATTTCGGTTGGATCACCAAGCGGTTTTGGCGCGAAACTGATCTTCCTTCGATATTCGTCAAATGCTTGTAATGCTGCGTTCCTGACAACCCATTCATTATCTTCGAGCTGCATCTTTTCAACGATATTCACTGCCCAGGGTTGATTTACCCGGATCAAGCCATATGCCACTGATCTCCTGACCATTACGTCTTCCATGCTGGCTCCATCCTTAAGCGCTGGATGACCTTCAATAGGATTATTAGCGAGCGCTTCAGCAGCATAACGCCGAGTTAGATCACTACCACCTAATAAATTGTTTGCTAATATTTCGAGTGATTGTTTGTCACCAACTGCCGCTAATGCAAGACTACCAGCACGAATTGAGGCTGGTGAATCTTCCTGCGCCATCGAACTCAGATCTTCGATCGCTTTTTTCTCTCCCAGAATACCACATCCTAATGCGGCTAATTGTTTCAGGTTTGGTTGGTCCGATTTTATGAGCTGTCTAAAGAGGACAGAGACACCAGCATCACCTGAAAATGCCAGGGCTGAGACAATTTTTGCTGCCAAACCCGGTGTATCCTTCTCCTTGTGTAAAATGGTGGCCAGTGTGCGTAGAATAATCGAACGCCATTGCCGATTTTTGGGTGCAATCTGCAGCCAGCGGGCAATGACCAAATGGTTGCTATGAAGAATGTCATCGTCCTGTATCAATTCGTTGATATATGGAGTTACATCTCCATTGCGGGCGTAGTAATACATTGATAAAGTCTTACCCACCCATGCCGGTTGGCTTTTTACCTGTGTGACAGCTCCAGTAGCTACCAGGGCATTCCCGGCTAGATATCCTGTGAAAACAGGATGAGAAAATCCATATTGCGAACCTGCGTAAGTTACCAGAATTCCACTATTGGTCAGGGCATCAATTCCAGTAAGTTCTTTTATGCGAATAGATTTTGATGGTTCCACTGATTTTGTTTTACTACTCTCATCAGATGATGCACTTTCAGCAACCAGTTGTTCACTTCGCACAAGTTCTTTAAGGATATGAGCGGTATCGTGCGGGTCACCGGAGATGCCCATCTCACTGACCAGCTGGAGTGCAAAGGCCTCCAAGCCGGGACGCGCCTTCGCAACATCGCTGGTCATACGGCGGATATAAGCCTCGATAGCGCTCGGACCATCTGTCCCGAGAATATCACCTGAATAAGCTGCCCATACTTTGAGCATATATTCAAGTGGTTTTAGCATGGTGTTTTCGACCTTTAGCCAGCTATTCAAATAGTGTGAATTAATAATTCTAGTCTGACTTTTTCCCGGAGGGTTGATCCATCGATTCCAATTCTGGCTCCAACGAGCTAAGAATTCGTCGCGTTCATCGTCTCCCCAGGCGGCCATACCGAGCAGGCTAAATCCAAAAGCCGGCAACTCGGCTAGATAATCATAAGATAATGCGGTTATGATACGTGTCTTTGGATATTTTTTATGCAGGGAAAGTAGAAATTCGGTAATTATTTTTGCCTGGTTAGGTGGTAGCTCATCACAACGGTCAAGAATCAAGATGGCGTTTTGTTTATCCAAAGCGTTTTTTATAAGACCAGGCAGCCTGGGTAAAGTGAGCGGAGATGCATAGGAAGATATAGCCCTAGTCAGGATATCAAATAAATCGCCAGAAATTTGATCCTGTGGTTGACGTGAACGTGGTTTTGAACCAGGTTTTACCGTCTCGCCATTATCTGGATTGTCCTGTGTGACATCGATATGGCGCAGCAGTTGGTAGATATCAGTAGCATGAACATATAAGGGCAATAAACCTTGAAGAATACCCAAGCCAGGCGTATTCCTCACGATCGATGATGCCAACCATGCCAACGCGACTGTTTTTCCACTGCCAGGATGACCCCCAAGAATTATATTGGCTCCACCCTGCAATGCTTCGATCAAGGTCATTGTTGAAGCTTTATAAACCGAGGCCATCTCCGGCCAGTCGGGAGTATAAGGAACTGATAAACTAACGCTATCGGTGGGAGCCTGTTCTATCGATTTAGATGCCTGAATAAGCGGAGTTAATACCTTGGGGACAATGACAATATCATCAAGCGAAAATAGGGATGCAGTGAGATGCTGTTTTTGTGCGATATGATAAACATCGTTACGCAGGCGGGCATCAGTGCTGGTGGATAAATTACCTCGAATACCTTTCATGTTTTTCCGTGGCGAACGGATCAACTTTCGAATGTAAATAATTAATCTGGATAGGAGCCAGATGATGAACACTCCAATCAACAATCCTATCCAGAGAGATGGAGAACGTAAATTTATATTCTGCAGAAAACTAGGCACAACTATTCCTAAGGTTTATCCTGGATACAATATTCTACTGCATGTTGGGCATCGAACGAGCTGACCTGGCGACTGTGTAGATTGAATGACTGCGGCAGTCAGCGTAGCTCCACAAGCGCCACATGCTTTGGATGTTACTTTTACCACAGCCACACCATTCCTTGATTTCCTAAGCTGTTCGTATAAAGCCAGCTCAGATGCAGATATTGGGGGGATAGCAGCATTCCTCTCAGCTTCCAACCGCTCAATTTGACCTAACAGTTTTGTCTTCTCACCATTCAAAATAGCGTTATGTTCAACTTGCTTTGCCTGGATTTCCATCGCTGCGTTTTTTGCCTGGGTCAGGTTGGACTCAGCCTCCTCAACTGCCATCATCGCTTCCAGCTCATGATCCTCAAGTGTAATAATCAAACGCTTTAAGGATGCTACTTCATTTTGTAAATCTTGCAGCTCCTTTGTATTATGAATCTTCCCACCATAAAGCGAGGCTTCAGACAGCTCAATTTTAACGCGGACATCATATGACTTATTCTCAGATTCGCGTTGTCTTTTTAACTCTACTTGATACTTTTGCTCGGCTTGAAACACTGATTGTTGTACCTCGCTGATTAACAAATCATCTTCTAGCTCTTTCTCGACATTTTGTAATGATATTCGTGCATTATCCAATTGGCTATCGATCTGCTGCAGCCTGTAGAGTATTGATATCTGACTCATATCAAAATTATAGAGGGTGATTGATGATAAGGCAAGGGATAAATGGGTTCAATATCGTAGAATTTATTTTATCCTAAATAAGCGAAAATGTAATAAATGCAACGATGGGTAAAAGTGAAAAATTATTATGGATCAACTTTTGGAATGCCATGGATGTTTACATTCAATTGTCATTATGAATATTTTTATGCCAGATGAAGAGTTAATATTATTTCATTGCGCGACAAATCTTGCTAGAAGAAATAATAGCGATTAGTTTGGTAAAATATCATTGAGTACATTTTGTTGTACCAAATTATCCTAATAATGAAAATTAGTCAGGTTACTATTAGCATTTTATTTATTTGTGCAATTTTAATAACAACTGCACAACCCAGTCGCGCGGAAATTTTATATCAAGCAACTCAATCAGGTACACCCGGCACTGCCACCCAGTCGTCAACAGGAACATCAGGTACACCTTCCCAAACTTACACGCCTACGATGACACCATCCGAAACAGCTACGACGACCCTGATTCCTCTGCCCGAAATAACTCTGATCTTCCCAGTTTCTACGCCCTCACCGACTGCAACGATGACCCTGACACCTGTGTCACCGGTTGAAACGCCACAGTATTCTGGTGAAAAAGGTCTCAAAGATTTATCCCCAAGATATAAGCTGTTAGCTGTTCTGATTGCGATCTTATGGTTAATCCTGATTGGTTTCATAATACTCTATATACGACAGTTTCGATAATATTTTTATGATCTTAACTAGGAAATAAATTCTCATCATTGTTTTGGCTATAGCTCTTCCTCAAATTTCTTATAAATTGCAATATTTTAAACTTCTAACTAAATATACATAAATAAAATAGTTTACTATTGTTATGACGCATCGTGTTATAATAATTTACCAAGATGTGTTTAGGAAAATATAATCCCAGGAGATTAGATATGGACACTAATGCAGAAATAAATAAAGAAAAAGAGAATCCTGAACCGTTTTCGATGTACGACGTAATGAAAAGATTGATGTTGGCGGGGTTTGGGGCTGTTTCAATTATCCATGAGGAGCTTGAACACCACATCGATAAGTTGGTGGAACGGGGAGAAATTGCCGAAAAAGACCGTGAAGAAATGATGAAAAAGATGAAAGAACGGCGAGAGAAGTTCATGCACCATCGAAAAGAATTTGCAAACAAACATTTCGCCGAAGCCCTGGAACATTTTAACGTACCAGATAAAAGTGACATTGAAAGCCTGAATCAGAAGATTGCCTACTTAGAGAAGAAGATTGACGAATTAAATAAAGCCAAGGAGTAAACTAAATCTGTTAGGTTCCCAGTTAAATCAAAGATCACTTTGCTTAGAGATCAGTATGCCTATAATTATTAAACGCTATCGAAATCGAAAACTGTACAACACTGAATCGAAACGGTACATCACACTTGATGAGATTGAGGAAATCATTAAACACGAACAAGATATCAAGGTGATTGATAATGATAGCGGGAGTGATATTACTGCAACAACCTTGTCCCAAATTATCTTTGAGCTGGAGAAAAATCAGACCGGGGTCTTGCCAGTAAACTTGTTATTTAGCCTGGTCCAATCTGGAGGCAAGCGGATTGAGGAGATTCGGCGAAATATCTTTACTTCCTTGAACTTTGAGCATCATTTTGACGTCGAAATCGAACGACGGATAAAGTTATTAATTGAAAGCGGAGAAATAAGTGAAGATGATGGACGCCAGCTGCTCAAAAAGATGCTTACCGTCGCTAGTAAACCCGAAAAAATTACAGAAAACGTTGAAGGAAAGATCACCGAATTTCTTATAGATAGGGGTATTCCTACCAGAGATGACTTTATCACCCTGATAAATAGAATAGACATCCTATCCAAACAAGTGGAAGAATTAAATTTGGACTTAGAACCGAAAAAGAAAAGTTGATAGTTGCTTAGATCATTGAGTATCGCTTAAGAGCGCTTTCTAAAATCATATTGACTAATTCGGTATGACCGATGCCCTCTCCCGCTGCTTCAATCACTAAGTCAGATATCTCTGGGGCAAGACCGGGGAGTGGATTTATTTCTAAGATATATGGCTTATAGTCATTATGCTTATCGAGGCGGAAATCCACCCTGGAAACATCTAAGGCACCAGTAACGCGAAAAACAGCTGCAGCCAACCAGTTCAAGTCTTCTTTTTGATCATCAGTTATGGGAGCCGGGCACAGGTATGTAAGTTGATCGGCGAGATCGACTTTTAAACGATTGCTATAAACGGTATCTGAATCAGTAAAGGGCGTTAAATCAACCTCCATCGGGGGAAAGAAATGCAGCCCTGCTTGAATCCTTCGGGCGTTCTCATCATCTGGTAGTCGTTGGGCTACTGGACCTAACAAATTACCCACAAATCCGACTGTGACCTCTCTCCCTTCGATATATCGTTCTACTAAAGCCGGTTGCTTATATCTATCTAAAATCTCGCATATTTGGTCGCGCATCTCGTCTTCGTTATAAACGATCGAGTCCCTCGAGACTCCCATTCCGGTTCCTTCACGACTCGGCTTTACAAACAACGGAAAACGCATTTCTGGAGATAAAGTTTCGTTAATCCGTTCAAAGGTTTGAAATTCAGGGGTGGGTAAATCATGAAACGCAATTACCCTTTTTGTCATTGGTTTATCAAGCGCAAGCGCAAGCGTTAGTACTTTCGAGCCAGTGTAAGGGATATTCATCATCTCAAGTAAAGCAGGCACTTGAGCCTCACGCGCATCCCCAAAATGGCTTTCGCAAATATTAAAACAAATATCAGGTTTAAATTTCGGAAGGGTGTTGAATAATGACAAATCACCCTCAAAGAATTCACAGGTATAGCTCCCGGACCTGATAGCTTCTACCAGTGCATTTACTGTTTTTTCTGAGTCAAGATCATCCCATTGATCTTCCGCCATACCTTCAAATTTTGGTGCGTTTTGCCTGAGATTTGCTAGTAGTGCGACCTTTAAATGTTTCATGCTTCTCCTTATTTTAGATGTCATAAGATACAACTAATATGGCATCGTGTCAAGAATATTAACCACTAATTCCAGTTTAGTTTTCTAGATAGGGTAAAATTAGTTGTAATCTATTGTTATTGATGAATTAAATACGATTTTCAAGATGAGGTCCTAATGGAATTTAATGAACTGATCGTGAAACGCTACTCTGTTCGATCATATAAAGCCGATCCAATCGATGATGACAGGTTATTCAAGGTTCTAGATGCTGCTCGCCTGGCACCGACTGCGAGCAATAGGCAGCCTTTTCAGGTTATTGTGGTCCACACAAGTGGTCGAGAAGAGGAGTTACTTTCCATATATCAAAGAGAATGGTTCGTTCAAGCACCGATAATCTTGTGTGTATGTGGGTTTCCATCTACAGCATGGGTGAGAACAGATGGCAAGCAGTATCTAGGCGTGGATATTGCCATTGTGATGGACCACATGGTGCTGGCTGCTACCGATCTAGGGCTAGGTACTTGCTTTATTGCAGCTTTTGATGAAGGAAACGCCCGTAAAGTGTTATCCTTACCCGATGAGGTGGAACCGATATTATTTACCCCGTTAGGCTATCCAGCCGGTGTACCTGGAATAAAAAAACGTAAAAACCTGGAAGAGCTGGTCAGGTATGAGCGTTGGTAGAGAGGTTTAATTATTGTTGCAGGATGAACAGGAACCGCTTGAACATCCAGAACAACCGTTGGAATTACTACCAGCAATTATCTGCGAACCGCTCTGCGCAAAAAAGACTGACAAAGCCCGCTTGGTATGGCTGCTTTGGCAGGATTTACAATTGATATGCGCATCTGCATCCTTGATCGATCGAAGCGTTTCAAAACGAGCCCCACATTCTTTGCAAATATATTCGTAAATTGGCATGAAAACTCCTGATTATCAGCTTTAAACAATTTTAATCCTTCTGGGTAGACTGGTCAATGTAATCTGATGAGGAGTAAATGAGAACTAATCCAGATTTTGTGGTGTTGATATCCGCTGATGTAGAATGGCGTTGTCTGCTAAAATACTTCCCATTTAGTAGCAGTAATAACTCACCATATGGAAACTGGTTCTACCACAAATATATCGAAATCCCTGAGTTAAAGAAACCTGTAGTTTTCATTCATGGAGGTTGGGGAAAGGTTGCTTCTGCTGGCGCGACTCAATTTGCAATCAGTCGTTGGCACCCCAAAATGTTGATTAATATTGGCACCTGCGGTGGTATAAAAGGTGAAATCGACTTAGGGGACATTATTTTGGTGGAAAAAACACTGATCTATGACATTATTGAGCAAATGGGTGACCCCGATGAACACATAAAATTTTATGAAACCAAAATCGATAATTCATGGATAATGGAACCTCTTCCCTTGGATGTAATCCACGCATTGTTAGTATCTGGTGATCGCGACCTGGTATGTGATGAAGTCCCTGCTTTGAAGTCCAAGTATTCGGCGATCGCTGGTGATTGGGAATCTGGTGCAATTGCCTGGGTTGCGACTATAAACCGAACGCAGTGTTTAATCTTACGGGGAGTTACCGATCTGGTCAGTGACCTAAATGGTGATGCATACAATGGAAGAATTGGATATTTCTACGAAAATACAGAGCTGATCATGAAAAAGTTAATTAGTTCTTTACCGGGATGGCTTGTGAAGTTCGTAGAGCATTATTCATATTAAAACAGAAAATATCCGAGAATTACTGCAGATAAAGTAACCGTGATGTTGTCGATATCTTTTAACGGTAATGATTCCACCAATGTTGCAACAACGGCAATGATGGAAATGGGGAGAAGATAATTCTGGACGGGAGAAGAGAAAACCCCTGCAAAAGTAAATATCCACAGTATTAGAAGCGAGAATATCCATCCTCCCAATAACATGCCGAAAGAGCCTGCCAAGGACTTTCCTTTATTCCATGGAATCCTGACGGTCCCCCATTTACGACCAAAGATATCTGCCAGGCCATCACCACCACACATGAGCATCAGGGCAACGATACCAATTGGCGAAGATTTCCAATAGATAACGGTCAGAATAACAAAGATGATGCCGTAATAAAGGGGTCCCCGTAAAATCTCTCGACGATCACCACTCCTCGACATAGCTTTAACAGATGCTTGGTCATGGATAACACCAATGCCAATTAATAAAAATTGAAGTGTGAAAGCCAAGGGTACTAATGCCGCTAGATACTTATTGATCGTAGAGTCGTTGAATAATAGCCAACATAACACAAAGAGGGGACCTGTGCCGATATGGATGATCTTTCGGCTGAGATGACTCTCCACCCATCCACGCTGTGCCATGAAATCGTTAATCCGAAGCCAGGCGAGGGCAACGATGAAGGTAATGGTCAAAGCAATGAGGTTACTTGAAAGCATGGACTTACCCTCAATTGGAATATTTTTATTTATTGAATGAGTACTTAATCGCGACTGTGCATTTGGCGTTCAATCTCACGCTGAGTGTCTTTTTTCGCAATTTCAGCACGCTTATCGTATAACTTTTTCCCCTTTGCGACCGCAATTTCAACCTTGGCTCTACCGTCTTTTAGGTACACAGAGAGGGGGATTACTGTAACCCCTTTTTGACGGACCGTATTCCACAATTTGTGAATTTCGGAGCTGTGAAGTAAAAGTTTCCGCGGACGGAGTGGTTCGTGGTTGTTGATGCTTGCCTGTACATATGGCGCAATATGAGCGTCTTCCAACCAGGCTTCCTTTCCATCAATGCGTACATATGCCTCTGCCAGACTGATTTGGCCTGCCCGGATGGATTTTATTTCGCTTCCATGAAGTGCTATCCCTGCTTCAAATGTCTCTAAAATGAAGTATTCATGGCGTGCCCGGCGGTTACGTGCGACTACTTTTTCTCCCATGGATTAATTCTATCATAACGAAATACTTGGAGTAATTTATAATGTCTTGATATTGGTCAACGAGGATACACTGCAAGCAACCAGTAATCTTCTGGTGCTTATTATTTGATATATTTTTCTAAATGATTGATCAACTTTTCAGCCAATTCAGAACGAGAATAGTTCTGCTTTGTATAATTCAACCCATTTTCTCCCATCACCAACCTTTCTTTTGCTGAGTCTCGTAATCCGATCAAGGCGTCAGCCATTTTGGCTGGATCTTCAGGTGGAATAAATAACCCGCCATTCACGCTTTCCACGACTGAACGAGCTTCGCCATCGATGCTTAATAAGATCGGTCTGGCGCACGCCCAGGCGTCAAAAATTTTTGATGGTAAAGCGCCTTTGAAGATATCTGCTTTTTTTAAAGGGATGAGAGCAACATCCGACGCAGAAAGATAATCTGGGATTTGCTCACGTGGTTTTTCTGGCATCATTGTAAGGTTGGGCAGGTTGTATGCATTAGCCAGGGTAAGCAATTCAGCTTTCTTGGGACCATCACCGATCAGTAGGATATGGATATCCGGGTTTTTTTGTAGTAAGCTAGCTGCCTCTAAGATTGTTTCCAACCCTTGTGCCAGGCCATGGATACCAGCATAAATGGCGACAAATTTGTTATCAAGCCCCAAATCATGGCGAATGCGTTCCCGTCCTCGTGGATTATAGCTAAACAGGTCAATATTGGCGCCATTAGGGAGGAAATATAATTTGCTTGTATGTATCCCGCGTTGAACCAGTCGATCATATATTCCGTGCGTGACGACTACAACCTGGATGGCTTTACGATAACACGCTTCTTCAAGCCGGGTCGCTAAAGCAATTGCCTTTCGATTGGATAGCTCTCCAAGAGCGACAGCTGATTCAGGCCATAAATCACGGACTTCAAAGACCATGGGAATGCGCTTTACCGTACTCAGCAGCAATGCAGCTCCACCCACGAATAGTGGGGGAGAAGACGCATATAAAAGATCATATTTTCCCTGAGCCATTAATATGCCGGCAATAATGGCATTTATCATATAAGTAATATAAAAAAGCATTCGGTTTCGAAAGTTTTTTATCGGAGAGGCTTTTACCCAAACCCGGATTACCTCAATTCCTTCCAGGTTACTGCGCTCGAAGAATTTTCCTTTATAAGACGGTGGGATGATCCCAGAAGGATGGTTTGGGAATTCGGTCAAGATCGTTACCCTGTGACCAAGCTGAACCCAGGCCTTTGCCATCTCATACGCCCTTGTCTGCGTCGCACCCGCTTCAGGTGGAAAGTATTGGGAAAGATATAATATGCGCATAGCCTTATACTTTCCCGGAAAGAAGCCCTTCATAGAGTGCTAATAGTTTATTTTCTTCTTCGGACCAATGATAATGCTTCATTACGGAGCTCCGGGAATTTTGACCGATGAAAGCAGCGAAGATCGGATCGGTTATCAGCTCGATGATCGCATTAGCATGGGCGGAGGGATCATCGGCTTTTACCAAAAGACCATTATTTCTATTTTCGATGAACTGTCGAATAGAATCAAGGTCACTAGAGACGATTGGGATTGAATAAGACATATATTCGAATAGTTTGGTCGGTATGTTTTTCTGATATTTTGGAACGGGTGGAAATGGGATCCAACCGATTGTTGCTTGCGCAAGGTACGTTCCCACCTGATCAAAAGGAACCGTGCCGATAATTCGGACCGATCCACTCATCAGTTTACGTTCAATCTCAGAGCGAAGTTCCTTTTCCAAACTTAAAGGTGCAAATGGACCAACCAATAATAGCTGCGCTTGTGGAATCGTTTCTAAAACTTGTTTAAATGCTTCTAACATCAGAGCTGTGCCACGATTACGTTTAATACCGCCAAGATAAAGAACGATTGGTTGGTTGGAATCAAGCCTTTGTTCTCTTCGGGATGCAGAATCTATAAATGAATTCAAGGGAAAGTTGAACAAGGTGGTCTTTGGATGGTTTATCCACTTGAACGATTCAGCAATCCGATCATCTGCAAAGATCAAACCGGTTTGAAGATAGGCAAAGCCTGGTTCGAGCCAACGGAATACCCAAGCCAGGAAAACTCGCCACCAATGTGGAAGATCATCCTTGAGCTCAATAAAATCAGCAACGGACTCGTGAATATCATATATGATTGGACGTCTCGTGAGAAGACGCAATAATGGAGTGATGAATAGGAGCTCTGGGTCATGAATGTGGTATATATCTGCTTTGGTTGTAATTGCCTTTTTTAAAACATTCATCCAGAGTAACGGACGCTGGCTGCGCTTAAGGCGTTTCAAGCCTAATATATTAATCCCCTGTAGAGTTTCGTTTTTATCGTGAACGGCGATTAGAGTGACTTCGTATCCAGCATTTCTTAAACTACATGCTTCGCGGTAGAAAATCCGATTATCCAATACAATATGGACGGTTGAGATGATACAGACTTTATACATGCTGCGGCACGTAGTAAATTATCCCATTATTTCGTACTATCATTTTGAAAGGAGAGAACATCTTATGATGAGGGATAGTGGTTTCACTTTTTATGATTTTAGTAAATCTACGCTACAGATCTTCTGGATATATGCAGCAGTGATCCAATGTTGAGTGCCGAGATGATTCGACAATTCCCAATTATTTGATAAATATTATTTCGACTCAAGAATGCTAACAATTTTCTCACTCGCATGACCGTCACCAAAATAATCAGGGTGATCCAAATTTGCTTGAAAAGGGGTTTGAAGTGCTGAACTAATCATGGCTGGATCCGTCCCAACAAGCATATTCCAGCCACTGGCGGTGGTTTCAACCCATTCAGTCTCTGGGCGTAAGGTAAGGCAATGAACTTTAAAGAAATAAGCTTCTTTTTGTATCCCCCCCGAATCGGTCAAAATCGTCCTGGCATTCTGTTCCAGGATGAGCATATCCAGGTATCCTACCGGATCAATTGCTCGAACATTCACTGGAATAGTGATATTTGAAGCTTTTATAGACTGTAAGGTTCGGGGGTGGATCGGGAAGATAATCGTTTCAGCGCATTGTTGGAAAGCTGATAGGATAGATTCGAGCAAATGAGGATTATCGGTATTGTAGGCTCGATGGATGGTAGCGAGTAAGAATTTTTTTGGTTCCAAGCCCAATGAATCCAATATGGTGGAATACTTAGAAGCAATCTCGCTAAATTGTAGGACTGCATCGTACATTGTGTCTCCAACCAGGTAGACCCCGTTACGAATCCCTTCATGAGCCACGTTATCCACTCCGGTTTGGGTTGGGCAAAATAATAAATCAGAGCAATGATCTGTTAGAACACGGTTATGTTCTTCCGGCATCTGGCGGTTGTAAGATCTCAAACCGGCTTCAACATGACCTAACTTTATTTGCAGCTTGATTGCTGCCAGGGCACCCGCTAATGTGGAATTTGTATCACCGTATACCAAAACAATGTCTGGTTTTGTAGAGAGCAAAACCGTCTCGATACCGGTCAGCATCTGGCTCGTTTGCTGCGCATGAGTACCGGAACCAATGTTCAAGTTGATGTAAGGTTCCTGAATCCCCATTTCTTCAAAAAAAATCTTAGACATACCATAGTCATAATGCTGACCAGTATGAACGAGATACTCGTTATGACCTGCTCTCGCAATGGCTTTACTCACCGGAGCTGACTTAATGAATTGGGGACGGGCACCTACCACGGTGGTAATTCTCATACTTCACTGATGCTCAGGCGCTTTGAAAAACTCGGCGATGGTATCAACAATCCTGACCATCATGTCATCGGTCAATTCTGGGTATATTGGCAACGCTAAACTGTCTTTCGACGCTAATTCGCTGTGAGGATAATCCCCCGGTTTATAACCCATATCCTTGAAGCATTCCTGAAGATGTAGCGGGATCGGGTAATAAATTTCATTTCCAATCCCTTGTTTTTTTAAGGAAGCAGCAAGCTCATCACGATATTTAGTTCTGATCATATATAAATGGTAGATGTGACGCCCAAAACCGGTCTCAACAGGAAGCACGATCCCATTCTTGACGCCATATTCATCCAGTGAGACGACAATATCATGCTGAGTGAATAATTTCTGATACAAGGCAGCGTGCAAGCGCCTGGTCTCAGTCCATTGTTCCAAGTAGCGAAATTTTACCCGCAGCACTGCAGCCTGGATTGCATCCATCCTAAAATTTCCACCGATAAGGCGGTTGTGATATTTAGGTCGCATACCATGGTTACGCAGGAGGGAGCATTTTTCCGCCAATTCAGGGTCGTTACATGTAATTAACCCACTATCGCCATAACCACCCAGGTTTTTGGAGGGGAAGAAGCTGAAACAACCGATATCACCGATTGATCCCGCCCTTTTCCCCTTGTAATCGGCACCGATCGCCTGGCAAGCGTCTTCAATTACATAGAGTCCATATCGTTGAGCTAACTCTATAATGGGATACATGGCAGCAACCTGACCTGCCAGATGGACGGGGAGAATTGCTTTTGTATTCTTCGTGATCCTGGATTTTATTTGATCAACATTGATGTTAAATGTTGCAGGTTCTATATCTACGTATAATGGTATTCCACCCAACCGAACGATTGACCCGGAGGTGGCGAAGAACGAGTATGGTGTGGTGATTACTTCATCACCCGGCCTAACTCCAACAGCCATCAATGCAAGTAAAAGAGCATCAGTTCCGGATGAAACTCCATAAGCATATTTACACTGGCAATAGTCTGCCAATTCTTTTTCAAGTGCTTCAACTTCTGGACCAAGAATGAATTGTTGGCTGTCTAACACCTGATCAATGGCAGCATGAATTTCTTCCTTAATTTTCGTATACTGCAGCTTAAGATCAAGCATAGGAATAGGTGTTGAACTCATATGATCGTCGGCAGAGGGGTGTCTTCAAGCCAATCCAAACACCGTAGGATTCCAGGAGTCGTCTCTTGATAAAGCCAACCTGACCCTGGACAAACAAAAATATTTTCTTCGTTAGCAGACTGTAATCGGTAGCCATGGCGACTCATCCAGCCCTTACGGACACCCGGAACTCCCAGGATTAATGCATAATCTGGTATATCTTCACGCACAACACTCCCAGCTCCAATGAACGCATAGCGACCTATCGTGACACCGCATATGATGGTGGCATTTGCGCCGATCGTGGCACCTCGCCGGACGAGGGTCTGCTTATACTCACTCCGACGAATAATCTGGGAGCGCGGGTTGATAACGTTCGTAAAGACACAGGATGGACCACAAAAGACGTCATCTTCCAACTCGACCCCGGTATAAATCGAGACGTTATTCTGAATTTTGACGTTATTGCCAATAATTACGTCACTCCCCACCATCACATTTTGTCCTAAAATGCAGTTATCCCCAATTTTTGCACCAGACATAATATGAGAGAAATGCCAGATCTTGGTGCCTTTGCCAATACTGCAAGGCTCATCTACATACGAGCTTGGATGGAGAAAGTAGTCCACTATATTTTTCCAACTAAGAATGGATGGATATCATCGGAAGTTTTTACGATTGGAGCTGTCCGTATACGGTACACTAACTCGATAGAGGGACGAACATCATCGATCCCAAATCCCTTTCCAGCCAGGGTTTCCTCATATACCCGGGTATGTAAATCGGTAAATCCTTCGGTGAATTCGATTTCCTGACCATCAATGGTGATGGAACGATATGTACTGCGACCACCAGGAGTAACCGGAAAAGGTAAATCTCCGGAATTGATCGAGAGAAACCAGCGAACGTGAGCTCGGTCCAGATCAAGGTATCCGCTCATTCGTTCGGGATCTGAATAATTGACCTGTGTTGATATTGGACTACCGAACAACCAAATGAGTAAATCAAACAGGTGAATGCCAATATTGGTAGAGATTCCGCCGGATTTCTCGATATTTCCCTTCCACGAGGTGTGGTACCAGGCTCCACGTGCAGTCACATAGGTTAGAACAACATCGTGCTTGCGTTTGGTATCTCCCAAATTCAATCGTTTTCGTAATTCCAACAACGCTGGGTGTAGACGTAACTGCAGGATAGTGTTGATTTTTCCGTCATACTCACGCTCAATATCCTGGAGAGCATCCAGATTCCAGGGGTTGATCACCAGTGGTTTTTCACATATGGCATTAGCATGAACTCTCAATGCCAGGCGGCAATGTGCATCGTGTAAATAATTCGGAGAACAGATGCTGACATAATGTACACGCTCGTCTTCAGGTCCACGGCGAAGCTTTTCCAGGTGCCGGTCAAATCGCTCAATCTCGTTAAAATAACGCACATCGAACGAATAATTATCGAGTAAACCGACTGAATCATTCGGATCTACGGCTGCGATCAGCCGGTTACCTGTATCCTGGATTGCTTTAAGGTGTCGTGGAGCGACATATCCGGCTACCCCAATTATGGCGAAATTAAACGGCATGCTGATCTCCTGGGTAAATCCAAAAATAAAGGATTGTGACTATTCTATCTTTACTAAAATGCATCGTCAATGGCAATCTTGCAGACTTAGTAATTGTGTGATATCGTACCGGGTATTCTCAAATATAGGTGACACTGAATGCCAACTAAACTGAGCCGGTTTTGCTTAGGGGTGATGGAGGCTGCATGGCTGGCAGCCGTTAGTTTGATACCGATATTTTTTAACATATATTCCACCCGCATTTTTGAACCAGATAAAATAACCCTTTTACGCTCCTTGGCTTTAATAACACTGGCAGCCTGGGTAGTCAAATTGATTGATGAAGGTGGGATCAAGTGGAAGTCAGAGATAGATGACAAATCATTTGTCAAATATTTATTGACTTATCCGCTGGTTGCTCCAGTTCTAGGTTTAATCGTTGTCTATAGTATCTCGACAATTTTCTCAGTCACACCCTCAATCAGCCTCTTTGGCTCATATCAAAGGTTGCAGGGAACATACACTACATTTTCATACCTGATCATTTTCTTTTCAATTATTGCTAATTTACGAAAGCGTGAGCAGATCAACCGCCTGGTCACCACGGTGATTTTTACCAGTCTACCGATATCATTCTATGGGTTCTTACAAAAATATGATATAGACCCGATTCCCTGGGGCGGAAATGTTCAAATAAGAATTGCCGCCAATATGGGGAATTCAATATTTGTGGCAGCTTATATGATCATGGTATTTCCACTAACCATAGGCAGAATAATCGAATCGTTCAGGTCAATCCTTAATGATGGATCGGGAGAAGTTAAAGCGATCAATAGTGTAAAACAGATTATTCGGGGATCAATTTACTTATTTATTTCCGTGCTTCAACTAATCACAATATACTGGAGTGGTAGCCGTGGACCACTGCTTGGATTATTAGCAGGTAGCTACATTATGGTTTTGTTATTATCTTTATACGGGCGTCAACGTTGGCTGACGTTTACAGCTATTGGTCTGGCAATCATTGGTGCGATATTTTTAGTGGTATTTAACTTGAGCGGCGGTCCTCTTGATGCATTACGAAAATCACCCGCTATTGGCAGGTTTGGTAACTTGCTTAATCCTGAAAGTAACAGTGCTCTGGTCCGCCAATATATTTGGGAGGGCACGGTTAAGCTGGTTGGGGTTCATGCTCCTTTAAAATTCCCAGATGGTAGCACCGATAAATTCAACTTATTGCGACCGTTGATTGGTTATGGTCCAGAATTGATGTACGTTGCGTATAACCAGTATTACCAACCTGAACTGGGTCAGGTCGAAAAAAGAAATGCTTCTCCGGACCGGGCTCACAATGAGACCTGGGATTCGATTGTGATCACAGGTTTATTAGGGCTCATGGTTTATTTATCCATCTTCAGTGCTGTTTTTTATTATGGATTAAAGTGGCTCGGCTTGATCAATTCAAGACTAAACAAGATATTCTTTCTTATATGCCTTATTTGTGGTGGGATATTTGGTGCGTTAACTTTGATCCTCCTGAAAGGAACCGAGTTTTTAGGTGTAGGATTGCCTTTTGGGATGATTATTGGGGTCGTAATATATCTTTCGCTTTACGCATTATTTACTCCAGTCGATGGAGAAGAAATTAGCAATAAAAATCCTTATGCGTTGTTGCTGATCGTCCTATTTTCAGCTATCGTTGGACATTTTGTGGAGATCAATTTTGGGATTGCTATCGTTGCTACGCGGACTCTTTTTTGGACCTTTTCAGGATTAATTCTGGTGATAGGGTTCGTCCTTCCAAAAATGAACACACCAGAACCAGCACCGATACTCACTGAAAATATACCTGAAACGAAAAATGTCCCCGCTGGGAGGCGAAAAGATCGGGGATCAATACGTTCGACCCGTAGAACCGAACGTAGTAAGCGACTTTTTATCGATAATCAACCTGGTTGGGTACGGACTGCATTGATAGGGTCTTTGATCGTGGGAATGATCCTGGCAACCCTCGGGTTTGATTATATAACCAACTCAGATCACTCCAAATCATTTTTGAGCATTATCGTAACATCGCTAACTATCCTAAATAATAAGGATGGGATATTTTTCCCAGGAATCCTTGCTTTGCTCCTTGGGACATGGTTATTCGGATCAATGCTTTTTTCTGCTGAAATTGATGATGAACAAGATGGTTTTACCTGGATAAAATCTTTGGGATTAATGGCAATCATCGCTATTGTAATCGGGATTACATTTTGGGTCATTCACAGTCTGAGTCTGGCAGCATTGGAAGCATTCGTTCCAAAAGTTCAGAGTGACGTCATTACCGAGGTGAATAGCATCGGTTCATTACTGACTAGGTATTATGTTTTTATTCTACTGGTAATAGGGCTGCTTGCATTTATCTTACCGAACGAATGGCCTGCCAGGAATTATGCTCCCACTTATGTTAGCATAATCATGGCTCCGATTACATTACTTCTAATTTTCTGGATTGCCTTCTCATCAAATCTAAAGGTAATTCATGCAGATATCACGTTCAAATTAACGGAGTCATTTACCCAAAGTGGTCAATGGCAGGTGGCGACGTTTCTGTATAAATACGCCAACAAACTTGCTCCAAAAGAGGACCATTATTACCTGTTCCTTGGAAGGAGTTACCTGGAACAAGCCAAAATTACCAAGGATACTGCTGACCAGGATAAACTTATATTACAGGCTGAAAGTGACTTGAAAGAAGCTCAGTCGATCAATCCACTCAATACGGATCATACCGCTAATCTGGCGCGCTTATTCACCTGGTGGTCTGGAAAAGCCACCACAACTGAGTTACGGAATCAACGTGCTCAGAAAGCATCAGATTATTATGCCACTGCAGTTCAGCTAAGCCCCAACAATTCTACGCTATGGGATGAGTGGGCTGTGTTATACATGCAATTGCTTGGTCAACCAGACCAGGCGCTGCAGCGGTTGCAGCACGCAATGGGCTTGGATGATAAATTTAACTTCACTCAAGGTTTGATGGGTGATTATTACGTCAAGCTGGCTAACGCCTCGGCAGATACTGCTACAAAACTTCAAGCACTACAAACAGCTGCTGATTATTACAAGACAGCCATAGATGTTTCAAAATATACTGATACCAATACGAAAGCTAGCTATTTGGTTACGTTGAGCAACGTCTACGTCCAAATGGCAAGGCTTAATCCAGATAATGTAGATTCCAGCCTGTTACAGAAGGCAGTAAATGTCTTGGAACAATCGATTAAAGCAGGCCTGGGTGTAAACGATCTTTGGAAGGTTCAAGAGGCACTTGCCAAACTGTATTTCCAGCTAGGCGATAAAATTAATTCTCAGTATTACGCAGCCCTGGCACTCGCTGGAGCTCCTTCATCAGCGGTTAATCGAATTCAAGATTTAATTACTCAGACTCAATCGCTGCCATAAGCAGGAAGACAGCGGAGGACGACGAATGACTTACGTCGTACTTTTTCCACTGATTATTGCATTCATCACCAGCTTGATTTTAGTTCCGGCGGTTCGTTGGTTATGCTTCAAGACCGGTCACGTAGCGATACCGCGCGCCGATCGATGGCACCGACAACCGACTCCAACCCTTGGTGGAATCGGAATGTTCCTTGCGTTTGGATTGGCTCTAGTAGCGGTATTTATTTTCGGTTCGGATAAGAATATATTTGTTACTCGCTGGAGCATCATGGTAGCCGTCGTAATTATGTTCTCTGTTGGACTTTATGACGATTTTAAGCATATAAGTCCACCAGTAAAGTTAATTTTCCAAATTTTAGCCGCAACAATTGTCATATTTTTTGGAAATATTACGATTGAATTCTTCCGATGGCCAATTGCGAATATCTTGCTGACGTTCTTTTGGCTGGTAGGGATCACAAACGCGATCAACCTGCTTGATAACATGGATGGCCTGGCAGGTGGAGTGGCGTTGATCACCGCTGGATTTCTATCGATATTTTTTTGGCGAACTGGTTATCCTGAATTGTTGGTTTTATCATTAGCGCTGTGCGGAAGTATCCTTGGTTTCCTGGTGTTTAATTTTCCACCCGCCAAGATATTCATGGGTGATAGCGGGAGTATGTTCCTAGGATTTACCCTGGCGGTACTAGCAATCGCCCGTCATACCCAAGCATCAAATATTTTTGCCATCATCGGCGTACCCACGCTGGTATTATTACTGCCAATTCTGGATACAGGTCTCGTCTCGATTACGCGTATCCTGCGAGGGCAGTCACCCACTGTAGGTGGAAAAGACCATACTTCCCACCGTCTGGTGGCTTTCGGGTTTTCCGAGCGCCAGGCTGTGTTGGTGCTTTATGGTATTGCCATTGTCTCCGGTTTGGCATCAATCGGGCTAGAGGCTTTGGATTATGACCTTAGTTTGGTGCTCATCCCTATACTTCTGATCGTACTATCGCTGTTTGTGGCTTACCTTGCCAGAATGAAGATGGTCACCGACGCCCAGGACCAAACGAATGGAATAACTCGCTGGATAATAAATCTGACTTTTAAACGCAGGATATTTGAGCTAATCTTCGATCTATTACTGATTGGGGTGAGCTATTATCTGGCATTTTGGACACGGTTTGGTCTCAATATGACTGCCGAAAGTATGAATCTTTTCCTGCAATCATGGCCAATCGTGTTGGGGATAACCTATTTGGCATTATTTTTCTTTGGGGTCTATCGAGGCATGTGGAAATATATAGGAATTAATGATCTTTTGCGATATGCTGGAGCAGCGATGGTTTCGGGGGGAATGTCATGGGTGGTGATCAACCTGATCTTTCCAACCCAACCGTATACCGGCGATGTATTTTTATTGTATATCCTGTACTTGCTTATTGGCCTCTCCGCTTCGCGTTCATCTTTTTTAATTTTAGACAGGTTGTATAACCGAAGTTTTTCGAACAAACAAAAAGAAAATGTTCTCTTATATGGTGCTGAGGATGCAGGTGAAATTGCCCTACGATGGATCCAGAGAAATCCATCCATTGGATATTCTGTGGTCGGTTTTTTGGATGATGATTCATTAAAATGGGGAAGCAATATCCATGGCGTCAGTATACTGGGTGATCTATCTAAACTTGAGCAATTTATTCAAGATAAGCAAGTGACTGGTGTTATTGCCTCCACCGACAATTTGCTGCACTCGCCTGGGGGAGAAATATTAGTCTCGACATGCCGCTCGAAAGGAGTGTGGGTGCGAGTGCTGCACTTGGAATTCGAACTAACAGAGTAAAAAATCGGGCGGTGCTCAGCACCGCCCGATTTTTTATTTATGGACCAATCGTTAGTGCTTTTGAACGAGTGGTAGGTAGTAATTATAGAGGATCATAGTATCGACCGTAGATGTGTTGTTAGTCAGGTCGGGATCAACTACATATCCAGAAGAGACTTCCGCAGTATTTTCGGCGATACCACTTTCCACCGCAGTTACGACGATGGTGAGAGTGACACTCTCATCCATTGCGAGATCACCGATATCACAAGTGACCACACCATCAAGCTCGGTGCAGCCTTCGCTGGCAGACACAAATGTTACGAGTTCTGGCAGCATATCCACTAACGTGACACCGATGGCATCATCACCTCCAGCGTTGCTGATCACCAGGGTGTAGGTGATCGTGTCGCCCAAACTCACGACATCAGCATTAGCGGTTTTAACCACTGAGAGATCAGAGTCCAGAGGATTCACAGTAAGCGTTACTGGCAGTAGAACCTCCGGTGTATCTGGATCGTTACTTGCGATGGTGATGTCAGCGTCGTAAACATCGGGCAAGAGACCTGTTGAATCGAACGTGGCAACTACATCAATTGATTCACCAGGCAGGAGTGTACCAGAGGTTGGAAGTAAACTCAACCAGGTTGCACCCTCAGTAGCGTCCCAGGTCAAATCTGCCCCACCAAGGTTCTCAATGGTGAAGTTGAGTGTATCAACCTCATTGGGGAAGAGTACCATGTCAAGTGAATCTGGAGTGACTGAGATATCAGGTGCAACCACGTTCAACGTTACCGGTACAGCCACGATTGGCTCATCGGGGTCATTGCTGGCAATATCCAGGAAGCCCGAATAAGTGCCATATCCAAGACCTGTCGAGTCAAATGTGACATTGACGATCGCGCAGTCTCCAGGAAGTACAGAGCCTTCGGTTGGAGCTTCACTCACCCAAGGAAGTACATCCTCGCCAGATACGCCATATCCACGGACCATCCAGTTGCCAGGGAAGTAATCGTCAATCAGTACCCAGCTGGCATCGGGAGGCAGTAGTGGAGGATCGGGTGGAGGCATAACATTCCACCAACCGGCCCAGGACCGTTGCTGAGTGACCGTCTGGTCGATCGAGGCTGGCCAGTAGCTTGAACCTGGTACTTCCAGTCCGATCACACCAATGATCGCATCGCCAGTCGGACCACTGAACCCGACTGGAGCTGGGAGTGTATAGACGTTCCAGGTATCCAGTGCCTGGACGGTGGTAAGATAACCACCCAGGTAATTGGAACCAGGAGCGGGATCAAACCCACCGACGGTGTTCTCGTAGAAGACGATTTTGATATCATCACCGACGTTGACCAGTCCTTGAGCACTGAAGTAAATCCATACTTCATTGATCTGGAATGGGAAGTCTGAGGCATTCGGTGTAAAGCGGTTTACCCAGATGAATTCCTGGAGTCCGCCAATGCCGATATCATTGTCACGACTGCCGTCATCCAGTACCAGGGCAACATCACCATTTGGAGCCTTTGGTGCCGGACCAGTTGGGCCAGCAATTCCATTTGCATCCAGGGCTAAAGTAACGGGATGCGATGGCTTGGCTCCTGCAGGGATTGTAGTCACAGAATTGACCTTCATCCCAAGTGCTTCAGTGAGTGTCCAGTCCAATGGTGACTGACCAACATTGCAGACGTTGAGATCCTGCGATTGTTGCTGATCGGGGGGCAGGTCGGCCGTCAGGGAGGTCGGATCAACTGCGATATCTGGTGATTCGAGCACGTTCAGTGCAACATCCACGGGCACTACGGGTGTATCAGGATCATTGCTGTTTACATCCAATTCACCTGTATAAAGACCGGGGATCAAGCCAGCCGAGTTAAAGCTGACATCGACGAATGTGCAGGAGAATGGCGCGACTGAACCAGCCTCGGGAGCTTCATCCAGCCAGGGGATACCTTCACTCACTCCGATGGTTCCAAGAAGCTGTAACGATTGTTCATAACCATCGGGGAAATTCCAGATCACACCCGGGGTTTCTTCTGCCCAGACTGAGTCGAAGCCACCTCGACCTTCAGTATCAACGTTACCAGTTTCCCAGAAGAAGTCATCTGGAGCGGCAGTGTTGAAGATTTCGATCCAATAGATCCCTGCAGGTAGGTTGACTGGTGTTGCGAAGGTCAGGGTATGTTGCCATTCGTGCACACCGAAGAGCATCACACCCGTTTCGAAGCGTGTATAGGCAACATTGTTCTCGTCATAGACTACCGCACCGGGCAGACCACCTAAATCCTCGTGGAAAAGAACCCGGAATGTGTCGGGGTTCATTTCTGTATCTGACGGGTAGTAGCCAGACCAGAAAATGACCTGTTCTATGACACCATCAGCTTCGAATGTAAAGTTATCAGCGACACTCTGCATACCGGTGGGGCAAAGGGCACAAGTTGTATCAACAAATATACCGTTTACCTGATTGGGTACTTGATTCAAGAGAATGTCAGCAGTAGGAGCTGTTGGGGTACGAGTAATCGCTGGATCACGGGTTACATTCGCTGGCTTATTGATCGCAGCAGCCTGTTTCGAAGATGGAGCTGGTGTTACCGAAGTTACCTTCATTCCAGGCACCTCGGTCAGAGACCAATCCAATTGAGATGGGCCTTCGTTACAGATCTGTAGCTGCTGTGTCGTGATTGTGTCGGGAGGTTGTTCCGCTAATAGTGATAGCGGGCTGACCACAATATCCGGAGCAAATGAGCAATAGACATTGGTGTCGGCCGTGGCGAACACATCAGGGTTACCTTCCGAAGATACCACAGCTGTATTGCTAACGACGACAGGACATTCAAGGCCAGAAGTAGCCTGGAAGTTGATCGTCACAGCACTGGTTGGGCCGCAGCTCGGGATGGAAGCTTGAGGATTGATCGATTGGTCGCAGGCGTCATACCCGGCAGGAGTGTATACATCACTGCTGCATGGGTGATCAGGCGGGCTGCCATAGTCATCGCCTGTCCAGTACCATGATTTAAGACCAGGTGCAGCGCCTGTTACAACATCAAAGCAGTAGTAGGCGACGCAGTGATCGACTGTTGATTGGTAGCGAGCATGGTTGATATTGACTTCATACGGACTGGTCTGGAATGACCAGCTAAATGGACCCCAGCTTCCACTATCACAGACTGGCGTCCCTTGAACGTAGGCATTTAATACCTGCCAATTTGCCGGGAATCTCTCAAACACGTTATATACATAGGCATAATCCGGCGTCCAAGATTTTGCTTTAAAGCAGAATGTTTGATCTTCTCCAGGTATAGTGCAGGTATCACCACCCACAGATGGATCAAATGCTACGTAAGAACCGGTCAAGGAATTGACGTTTCCACCACTCACCTGACCAGACCCAGCTAAAGTTCCGTCCCACAAGACTGAGTTTGAACCTGCATCGTAACTGCATTCTCCGCTATCGCAGGTTAAACTTCCGGGTACAAAGGTTGTTCCAACTGGGATCGCATCAACCATAGATGCAAGCACTTCATCTTCTGAAGTATTATTGATCGTGATGGAGTAATCGATTGGGTCTTCAGGGAGCACCGCGGGAGTTGCACTTTTTTCAACCGCAAGTGGTCCGGAGCAAAGTGGACAGAACACCGAAAGTTCGACATAATCTGGTGTGATGATGCCGTAACCATCAATGGATAACAAACCTTGAGGAACCGATGCAACGATATTGTCCAAGCGTCTGTTATTCACATCCGGCATAGGTGTCCAAACCCAGTTTACGCCATCAAACGAGCCTTGGATTACGCCTGTCGTACCAGTGAAGGTACCATCAGAACCTGCGACCTGATAGAACGCTCCATTATAGAAATCACCCTCAACTCGATAGCGAGCGAGACCGGTGTTTCCTGCGGAGTGCCAGGCGTTGTCGGCATCATCAAAATAGTAGACAGCATCGCCGATCATGCTACCAGATTGGGCACCAGCAACGAACCAGAACTGGTCTCCAGTGGCTGCATGGAGGACGCCATCAGCGGATCCCCAGTCGTCGATTGGGTATGTTCCGATGGTGGCATTTTCCGCTGCCCAGGTGCCAGTGCCGAGGTTGTAGCATTGGGTGGAGACTAGCCCAGAACCATTATTACCACCACCAATGCACAAGTACTTGGTTCCGTCGACTACACCGATATATGAATCATGGAAGTCGCGGACACTGGCGAAACTTGTTAATTGGGTAAAGGAGTTGGCGATCGGGTCATATGCCCAGGTTTCATTGTAAGTGCCTGCACCAGGGGTGTTTGCACCACCGGTCATATAGCACATATTGGTCTCAGGATCATATGCCCAATCAGGTGCCCAGCGGTCGGGTGGAGTATTTGCAGCCGCCGGCTGGAACCAGGTATTGGTAGTAATGTTATAGCCCCAGAAACCAATCGGGCCGGTACCACTGGTGTCACCGATTTCGTAGCTTATCCACTCCCCAGCATTATTATGAGCGGTACATCCATCCGATGGATAGCCAGTGCCGCCCCAAGCAGGTGAAGAGGCAGGGATTTCCTCCCATGTCGGTACATCGATGATATCCTTGGTAATTGTCGACTGGTCGCTATAGCCGTTTCCTTCGGCATCGATCGTGGCAACGATCTGGTCGAAGTTGCAGACGTTCGGTGTTAGGGTTACGTTGAACGCCACAGTTTCGCCATACGCAGCCGCTATCTGGGCAGGACCTTCTAGCGTCGCCATTCCTGGAGGCGCAGCGTAGGCCATGTCGAAGATACCGTCAGTGCCGGTGTTATTGAACAGGGAGAAAGTATGCTCCTGGGGAAGGCCATTGCAACCTGAAGCCTGTAAGTTTTCAGGGAACAAGTATAAACCAGGCGCTTCACATAAAGCAAACGCGGATCCGCTGCTCGAGTGGGGCGGTGCGCCATAGGTATCGCCGAAGTAATTCCAAGGCAAATCCCATGATGCAGTGCACCCGGCGGGGACGGTTACATTAGCACAGAAGTTAAGATCCGCAACTGGGCTCCAGTCACCGCATCCGGTGGGCATCCCATTCGTGTACCAGTAAACCACGTTTCCAGGATTGACGCCATAGGTGTGGCCAAAACCACAACCGGTACCAGGGACATCGGTTACAGAGTTAACCGTCCAGTCATCCGGAAGGTTAAAATCAAACCCATCCATGTATTCGGCATCAGGTGAATCGATATGTACGTTGAAACATAGGTCGACTGTGCCACCTGCAGGAGAGAAGGAGTCAGGATCAATAAAGTTTACGCCAAAATCGGCAACATTTTGGATCCCTCCTCCAGTTGGAGATACTCCTGTAGTAGCCACTTGCTGTGGTGGATTCGGCTTTTGTGCGCTGTCTGCAGCTAATGCCATACCCACCAATGCCAGTGATAACAAAATAACGCCCACCAGCATCATTAAACGAGTTTTATTCATATACTTTTGCCTCCTGAATTATTTAATAGAGTAAGAGCAATCGTAATTTTGAAAGGTTGAACGGGTGAAAGCGATAACGATTAATTATTAATGTCTCCTCCTTTCCAGATTAAATAACCCGGTCGGCAATTCCAATGACCCCCCAAGTATGGGAATTGCTTTATTCATACTAAATTAATCAATCATCAAATAACAGCTGCTTTGCCAAGGCATTTAAAAAATACCATTATTAGGCATTAATGTCAAGTGAGAACGGCATGAATTTGTCATGAGATGCAAAATATTAATCATCTCAAGGTATGATTAATCAATTTTTATTTACTGATGAATTAATGGGAATTTAATGTTTGATTCTGTGCAGCTAGCTGCCCACAGCCTGCCTGGATGTCTATCCCTCGACGCAGACGGATGGTACAGGGAATTCCAGATTGTTCGAGAATGTTTTGAAAGGCGAGTGCATTTTGACGATTTGAAGCGTGCCCACCATATTTATGGGTCGGATTCAGGGGGATCATATTGACGTGGCACAAGATTGCCCCGCTGATTCGAAATATTTTTAACCGCTGGGCAAGGAGGTGTGCCTGTTCTTCTGTGTCGTTCACGCCCTGGATGAGCGCCCATTCGAAGGATAACCGCCGGTGGGTTAGCTGTACATATTCCAGGCAGGCAGCTAAGAGTTGATCTAGTGGGTAGCGCTTATTTATCGGTAGAAGTTGAGAGCGCAGGTTATCGTCAGCTGCATGGAGCGATATTGCCAGGTTAATTTGAGAGTGCTCGCTGGTGAAACGGCGTATTCCAGGCACCAGACCTACCGTGGAGATGGTAAATCGACGCGTCCCCAGATTAAATCCTTGCGGATCGTTCAACCTGCGGATGGCCATCATCGTTGCATCATAATTATGAAACGGCTCACCCATACCCATCACTACGATGTTCGTCACCTGTTCAGTTTGCAATGCCAGCTGACGAGCATAATACAGCACCTGTTCAATGATCTCTCCGCTGGTTAGCTGGCGTTTGAAACCCATTTGACCGGTGGCACAGAAAACACATCCCATGGCACATCCAGCTTGGGTGGATATGCATAAAGTACGCCGTTTCGCATAGCGCATTAATACCGCTTCGACCTGTCTGCCATCGCTGAGCGAAAATAGGGTTTTAATTGTCTCTCCATCGGAAGATTCTAGCTTTTGTACTGCCTTCAGTACGCTGAATGTTGGGCGGTCACCATTTGGCAATTCGCCGGCATAAACATCAGAAAGTTTTTGGCGTAATTGTTTGGGAAGACTGGAAAAATCATCTGGTGAAGACCACAACCGCTGGTAAAGACCAGACCATATTTGGGCAGTTCGGTAAGAAGGCTCACCCCACAATTCTAGAAGTTCACCAAATTCATTTATAGATAAATCGTAGATGCTGGCAGACATTGGGACCTATTTATCCTTATATGGATGATAATCCCTTATGATTAATTTTCCATGATACGCTGAATGACCTTACCAAGGTTATCTGCAACGATATCTGGCGAGGGTTGCCAGGCTGCTGCCTGACCTGCATCGGTGACCCCCGAAAGAACCAGAGCTGTCCGACATCCAATCTGCTGGGCACCGCTAATATCTGTTTCAGGGCGATCGCCGACCACCAATGATTGTTCAGCGGTAAGATTTAGCCTTTCCAATGCCACCCGGTACATCAACGCCTCAGGTTTACCAACAATAATGGGTGAGACGTTACTAGCGGCGGTGAGTGCTGCCAGGATTGATCCCGCACCAGGCACCAGACCTTCCGGTGTTGGAAACGTAAGATCAGGGTTTGTGCCGATGAATGGCACTCCCGACCGAAGCAACAATGTGGCTGTTTTTAGCTTTTCATAGGTCAGATTGCGGTCCATCCCTGCAATTACCGCTAATGCACCTGCATCCGACTGATAAAATCCTTTCTCATTGCAAGCATCCACGACGCCTTTCTCACCAAGTATATAAACCGGCCCTCCATTTGGGAATTTGTTGCATAAATAAGTAGTCACTGCAGTAGCAGAAGTGATAATCTGCCAGGGTTCAGCGTTTACTCCAAACGAAGATAGTAACTCGATGTATTGGCCGATTGACCGCGTGGCGTTATTGGTTGCAAATATGACCTTCCAACCTATTCGGTCGATTTCAGCAAAGATGGTGCTTAAATCACCGATGGGTTCAGACCCACGCCATAATACGCCATCCATATCCAGGATCAGCGCAGAAATGGATTGCTTTGTAATTGTAGAGATCGTCAATTAGTCAATAACCTGTTCTACGATGAGTAAATAATGAAATAGAGTGTACCCGGATAGCTGGTGAAGATTTAATCACTTTTCCAGGTACACCCTTTTCTTTAATTATTATCGCCCGGATTGTAAGTAATTAGCCGTAATCCGATTACTTAACTTTCCCATCTTTTTCGGGAGGTGACTCGAGTACTTTATCCACTATGCCGTAATCTACAGCGCCCTTGGCGTCCATGTAAAAATTCCGATCGGTATCCTTCTCGATCGTTTCCGCAGTTTGACCGGTGTGGAAAGCCAGGATTTGATTTAAACGGGTTTTCAAGCGCAGGATTTCACGGGCTTCGATCTCGATATCGGTCGCCTGACCTTGCACACCACCCAAAGGTTGGTGAATATGGATGGTGGCATGTGGCAGCGCATAACGCTGACCTTTCGTGCCGGCAGTTAGCAGGACGGTGCCAAAGGAGGCAGTTACTCCCACTGCAACAGTGCTGATCGGGTTGGTGATCATCTGCATGGTGTCATATATGGCCAATCCAGCATAAACTTGCCCGCCAGGTGAGTTGATATACATCGAGATAGGTGCTTCGCGGTCTTCCTGGTTCAGGAATAATAGCTGTGCAACGGTCAGATTTGCGATCTGGTCGTTGATCGGTGTGCCCAGGAACACAATTCGGTTCTTGAGCAGCAAGGAAAATATATCATAAGCACGTTCTCCTCGTCCGCTGGTCTCAATAACCATGGGTACGAGAGATAAAGGATCATTTAGGTTCATTCTTTTCCACCTTTTTTGTTGTTCTTTTCTTTTTTGGTTTTTCAGTTTGTTCAGCAATCGTGGCGTTTTCTTCGACTAGATCGGGTTGAGGTTCGTTTTGTTTTTCTTCTATTTCACCGCGGGCGACTGATTCGAGATATGCCCAGGTATGTTGGACTAATAAATCGGCCCCAATATTTCCAATCATGCCGCGCACAAATTCATTGGTTAGTGTCTTTTTTGCCTTGTCTGGAGGCATCATACGACCAAGCTCGTCTAAGGTGCGCATAGACTCGCTCTCTAATTCAGAATTCTCGACCTTGATATTCTCCGCCTTTGAAATTTCAAGCAGGATCAATGTGCGTTTCAACCGCTCCTCAGCCAGAGGTTTGGTTTCTTCGCGTAAACCTGCAGCGTCAATCTTACGCATTTTCATGTAGGTTTCCATATCAAGTTTCTGTTGCGCCAGGCGGTCTTCTAGTTGATGGATATAGATATCGATCTCACGCTCCAACATTTGTGGCGGGTATTTTAAACTGGTATCCTTGAGTACTTCCTTCATTATTTTATCGTTATAGCTATTGTCGTACTCTTCCATAGCCTGCTTTTCAAGCGAGGCGCGGATATCAGCGGTCAATGCATCAAGATTCTCGTACTGTTCACCAACTGATTGGGCAAATTCGTCATTCAGCTCGGGGAGGATTCTTTTCTTGATCTCCTCCACGTCAATATGGACTTCTGTGTCCTTTCCACGTAAGTCTTTATATTCTGAATCCCCTGGATAGGTGTAGGGGAAATCTTTCTGCTCACCCGGCGTGAGACCGATCAAAGTTTGTGAGAAACCTGTAAATGGCCACTCTGTTTTATTCTCAGTTTTTCCTGATGCAATGACCACGGGCATACGCCTGTCATTGACCAGGGACGGGATTTCTCCTTCGGCAGGGTTAATCCGCGTGATAGATAGTTTTATATAGATTTGATCGCCTTCTTTTGCTGGTTGGTCGGAAGGTTCCAGGATGACCTGCCGTTCACGCAAATCTTCGAGCACCTTGTTGATGTCTTTTTTAGTGATCGATTTTAGCTTATAGGGTATCCGAATCTTCTTGTAATCTCCCAGGATCACTTCAGGCTCGAGTGGCACGATAAACTCGAATGTTACCGGGTCTAGTTTGGGTACATTTTCAAGTGACCCAGGACCATAAGGTTTGATCTTAGCTTCTTCTATGACCTTCGGATAAATATCCTTTACCAGCAGGTCTAAGGCTTCTTCTAGAATAGCTTCTTCACCTATTGTACGCACTACGATTGGGTATGGTGCTTTTCCGGGGCGAAAACCTGGGATCTTCTTTTGCTGAGAGATCTGGCGGGCAGCGCGATGTTTTGCTTCCTCCAGTTTGGCAGCTTCTACCTGGACGGTAAGCTTGACTTGATGATTTTCTAATGCTTCTTGTTCGATATTCAAATTTTTATCCCTTTAATATACCCCGGACCCAATGAGGGTAATTTAGTTTATGGGGAAGGCGGGACTTGAACCCGCACGCCTTGCGGCACATGATCCTAAGTCATGCCTGTCTGCCAATTCCAGCACTTCCCCGCGGGCTGGAATTATAAGCTAGAGAGAGATGAACGTCAATAAATCGGATATAATCATGCCGGCTTTCTATCAAAATGTTAACAGTCTGAGCCAGGAGTGGAAGAGTGAGCCGTGTAATTAAAACAGGTAGTGCCGGTAAAGATCGGGTACTGTTGGAAAAAGGGATCGTCGTGGCAATTCGCCAGCTAACAGAACAATCGGGGATGGATGCTACTACCCGTGATTTATTAGCCTATATCGCACTATCCTTACATGCAATTGGGGCAACAATCGATGAATCGGTGGCGGCCTGGGAAAAGCGCGGCTATTGGATCAAAGCTGACCGCTATCGGATGGAATGGACCTGGGCGAGTAATTGGGGGGAGGAGATGAGGCAATCAATACTGAGGGAAGATTGGGATGCTGTTGCCAGAATCACAGCCCAGGTGACTCAAAAAATGAGCAAGGTGAAAATAGCACAAAAAAACCGGTTGGGAACTCCATGGATTGGTTCGTATCAGAAGCTAATAAGCCCAAATCATAACCATTAATGCACAAATCGCTGTAATGACCAAAGAGATAACTACCGTGGTTTTAATCACTGTGGATTCTTCACCAATGCGGTCAATGCTGGCAGCTGCGTTTTGCAGTTTAGCCGGAGATATTACGCTTGCCAACCCAGCCCCAATACCGCTGGCAGCTGCGACGACCAAACCAAACGCCCCGATTTCTTGTGCGGTGGTCATGTGAAGGTTGGTTAACATAGCGATCGCTGATGTCTCCGAGCCGCTGATGAAGCCACCGAGCAGTCCCAGAAAGGGTGCAACAATTGGGTAAAACTGTCCGAAAGTTGAAGCAGAAGCCTTCGCCAGTAAAGCCACCATATTCACATTGGGTAGGATAATCTCCCAATTGGCATTTTTTCCAGAATTGTTATAAAGGTAAGCAATTGCAAAGAAAATGGCAGCTGAAAATACCGGGCGCGGAGCTCTTTTCAACCATTTTTGTAGGCTGATTTTTACGTTTGATCTGTTCGCTTTTAGGATGGGAAATGCCAGGATCGTGCTAACTGCAATCCAAAAATAAGCCTGCCAGAATATTCGGATTCTCTCTGGTGCGCCGGGGATAATTTCCAGTGGCATCGAGAAACGTGTAAAAGTTTGTTCAAAGAAGGGCAGGAAGGGGGCATTTACCAGCAATGATGAAACGGTAAGGATCAGCCATGGAGAAATCGCGGCAACCAGAGACATATTTTTGACCGCAGTTCTGTCTGCGTCGTCCATTTTCTCCAGGTCTCTTAGCGGTTTCCTGGCTACCAACAGGTAAATCATCATTGAAAGAATGACGGCAGATCCAGCAGCAATACCGGTGACCGTGATCAATCCCAGTTGATTCATACCGATGCACACAAATCCAGCGACTAACCCGGAAATCAGGGCTGGTACTGCTCCCTCACGCATCATTTTCCAACCGCCAACGATCCATAACATACCCATGGCTATACAGGTGCTGATTACCGGCATAAATCGGGCAAAATACATTCCCACTTCTTTCACTGGTAATCCCACGGTACTAGCAAATACGACCACAGGGATCCCCAACAGGGCATAAGTAGTAAGAGCATCATAGCCAATTGCCGGAAGGGCTATGGCTATAAAGGATGAAAAACCTAAGGAAAGCATAATAGGAGGCAAGATGGAAACTGGCACAGCTCCTAAAGCAGTGAGCAACGTACCGAATCCCACGTTGATCAGCATGATCTGGACAATTTTATCTGTGGGTGAAATAGTCTTCAGTAAAGCAACGAGCCTGGCAATCGCCCCTGTTTCTTGCATGATGGTTACCTGATATATCGAGGTTGCCACCACCAGGGCAATCGGCAGCGAGGCAACTATCCCAGACAGGCTGGAACGCAGGATCACAGTAATGGAGGTTTTGAAGAATATCCATGCGATTACAGCCGTCACCAACCACCCGATCAATCCTGCCTGGTCAGCGGGTATGTGGCGAACAGCCAAAAGGAGAAAAATAATGACCACCGGTAAGATTGCCAGGATAATAGCTAGCAAGTTAATCTCAGTCATTTTTATTCCCATAGCCACCACCACCTGGTGTCTTGATGGTCAGCACGTCCCCTCGAGAGCAGTAAAATGATCCCTTACCAGGCAGAGTATTCTCTTCGGAGTCATGAGTGAGCTGATTTTCACCGCTCTGTCCTGGGGAGCCACCTGATAATCCATACGGGCGGGTGTTTCGCCGTTCAGTCAACAACGTCACTTGCGCATCTGACAACAGTTTGATTTCACGGATAATCCCATCCCCACCTTTATGCGTACCCATACCACCGCTATGTTCCCGTATGCAATATCGGACTACCTGCAAAGGATAGGTATACTCGAGCGCTTCTATGGGAGTATTCAGGGTGTTGGTCATGTGGCTGTGTATCGCCGATGTACCATCAGAAGTTGGACTTGCCCCCATTCCACCGCCAATGGTCTCATAATATGTAAAGAACCGGTTTCTTTCCTGGTCCCAACCACCGATGCTCACATTATTCATCGTGCCTTGAGAGGCAGCCGGAATTCGATCAGGGCAGGCTTGGGCGAGTGCACCGAGTAATACATCTACGATGCGCTGCGACGTCTCTACGTTTCCGCCTGCAACGGGTGCCGGACGGACTGCATTTACAATACTGCCAGGCGGTGCTATGATCTTGATTGGAACTAAACATCCACTGTTATTCGGCACATCCAGGCGAATTAATGAGCGAAAAACATAATTCACCGCGGATAGCGTAATTGCATAGACTGCATTAACGCTTCCTTCTTGTTGAGCTGCAGATCCGGTGAAATCGACCGTGGCAGTATCATTTTTTATCGTTATTTTCACTTTAAGGATGATTTCTGTTTCCGTGACGCCATTATTATCAAGATAATCGATGAATGAATAATTTCCATCAGATAGCTCCATAAGCAGACTACGGGTCATACTTTCAGTATATAGCTGTAATTCCTGCATGTAATGGAACACATTCTTAAGACCATAGCGATGGATTAATTCTACGAGGCGTTTTACGCCGCGATGGTTGGCGCCGATTTGTGCTTGAAGATCACCATAGCGTTCCTCCGGGGTGCGAACATTTGCCAGGATCAGATCAAGGATACCCTGGTTTATGTTACCCGCATTGACCAATTTCACCGGTGGGATAATTAAACCTTCCTGAAAGATTTCACGCGCAATGGGCATTGAGCCAGGGGTAATCCCACCAATATCGGCGTGGTGTGCACGACTGGCTACATAGGCTACAGGAGTAGATACAGGTACATCCAGAAAAACCGGTGTGACCAGGGTGATATCTGGTAAGTGTGTACCACCCAGAAAGGGATCATTGAGTATTACTGTGTCTCCAGAGTGAAAATGCTCGCCATTGTGGTTGAATGCAGCAATTGCTGATTTTACCGATAATGGCATCGATCCTAAATGGACAGGAATGTGGGCAGCCTGAGCAATCATGCTCCCCTGAGCATCAAATAGTGCGCATGAATAATCCCGCCGTTCTTTTATATTGGGTGAGAAACTCGCTTTACGAAGGACTGCTCCCATTTCTTCCGCAATGGCGGAGAACAGATGTTTATATACTTCGAGCCGCACAGGATCTGAAGGAAAATATTTACGTGATTTGCGCATAGACATTATCTCATAATCAATTTTTCAGATATGCTAACGCCACTATAAATTCGAAATATAATGTCTGCCAATAGGGGAGCGATGGACAGGACTTCAATTTTTGGATGCATCTTTTCCGTAGGGATTGGAATTGTGTTAGTCACAACTAATTTCTCAATCCGTTCGTCTTCATCAAGTGTGTTCAATGCAGTAGGTAATAATACCGGATGAGTAATTGCCAGGCACGCCTTTCCTTCGGCTCCGTGTTGGTATAAATCATCCAGCTGGTGAAGCACACTCCCCCCGGCGATTAAATCATCGACGATAATTGGGCGACGACCAGTTATATCTCCGACGATATGTGTTGTTTTCACCTCAGAAGGACTGGACCGGCGTTTATGCATGATGACCAGGGGGAGGTCGAGCAAACCAGCATATTTACCCGCCAGGCTTGCCCGACCAACATCAGGGCTGACGATCGCTGCATTTCTAAACTCTGGTTTCCGGTAGTAGTTCGCTAGCAGTGAAATAGCCGATAGTGGATCAACTGGGATATTGAAAAACCCCTGAATAGCTGGGTTATGGATGTCAAAAAAGATTACTCTGGCAGCGCCCTGGCATTCCAAAAGACTGGCAACAACTCTGGCACTGATTGCTTCTCGCCCATGAGCCATCCTATCTTGCCTGGCATAAGGAAAATAGGGAATTACCAGGCTGATCGTGTGTGCGCTGGCGCGACGAAAAGCATCTACATAGAGCAATAATTCCATAACGTAGTCATTGACCGGTGCTGAGCAGGTCTGGATGAAAAAGATATCTTCGTCTCTGACGGCTTCATCTATTATCACATGTGTTTCTGAATCATCAAAGCTGCGGGTGGTTGATTTTCCCAAGGGGACACCCAGGATATTGGTAACTTCATACGCTAAAGCCGGATGTGATGAGCCTGTGAAGATCCGTAAAGGGTGAGTTGACATTATCTAATTTCCTCCATTTTTTTAGAGGTTTTCCTTTTAGGTTTGGTTTTAAGAAATATCCTTATCGGGATAAACATCGATCAGCAGGTTTAAATAATGATCGACATTTACCACGTCATTTCCGCTAATTAAAATGGTGGTATCAGGGGAGACGATCAATACTGGTCCATTTAATATCATGCCTGGGATCAAAGAATCGTAATCGTATATTGGGAGAGATGTAGCTGTTCTGAATAAAAATACCTGACGTCTTCCGATCGGAGTGGGTTTATCGGTTGATAGGGGTGAGTTAACGTGAGGGATCTTTATTTTTGGTACCTTGCCTATTGCCCGGACGCGTAGATTAACGATTTCTACGCTCTTATCCTGATATGAGTAACCATATGCTAAATGATGGGCTGAATGGAAATTTGGAATAAAACTGTCAGTATATGGAATGTTCAATTCGTAGGATTGGCCTGTATACCGTAAATCTACACTCGGTTGGATCTCGATATCTGATAAAGATATACCTTCCGCGCGTAAATCTGAAATTCCCATTCTCACCATTGGAGAAAACAGATCTCCAATTGCCTCAAGTGTTGACGTTCCTGGCAGCATTATCGTTTTGACATAATCCTTAATAATATCGGACACTAACATACCAAATGCAGACAATGTTGAGGCAAATTTTGAAATGATCACTCTGGGTATCCCCATACGACGTGCCAGTTCAACCGCGTGTAAACCTCCAGCACCACCAAATGAAAATAAACTAAAATCACATGGGTCAAAGCCTCGCTCAACCGATATTACCCGCAAAGCCTTTTCCATTTGAGTATTAACGATCTCGATAACTCCAAGAGCAGTTTTGATGGGAGTAAGTTTGAGTGGTGTACCAAGCTTTTCAATTGCTTTATATGCACGCGTCGGATCGATTAACATCTTTCCACCCAGGAAATAATCCGGAACTAATCGCCCTAAAACCAGGTTTGCGTCCGTCACAGTGGGTAATTCACCTTTTCCGTAACATGCCGGACCCGGGATTGCCCCTGCGCTTTGTGGTCCAACACGTAAGGAACCTCCTGCATCGATCGTTGCGATAGACCCACCCCCAGCTCCAATAGTATGTATATCCAACATTGGCAGGTGGATAGGAAATCCTCCCACAACAGCATCCGTTGTAAGACCAGGCTGCCCATTTATTTGCGATACATCGGTTGATGTCCCACCCATATCGAAAGTGAGCAACTTGATAATGTCACCCGCTGGATTGCCTGATTGCATATTCATGGTCGATTGAACAATACTTTGAGCACCAATAATCCCACCGGCTGGTCCTGAGAGAATACAGCGAGCTCCATTCCTTCTGGCATCCTCCAGGCTGATCATGCCCCCATTTGATTGCATGATCTGCAGGTTTGCTTCAGGTAGCGAGGTTTCAAGCATTGATAAGTAACGATCGAGAATTGGTGAAACGTATGCATTAATTACAGTTGTGCTTGTTCGTTCGTACTCTCGATATTCTGGAAGGATTTCAGACGAAGCAGAAACAAGATAACCGGATGAACGCAATCGATTGGCGATTAATTGTTCATGATGAGGATTTAGAAATGAGAACAGCAGGCACACTGCGACGGATTCAACTCCCTGCAGATTGAAGGATTTTATAATTTCATCGAGCTCAGCAATATCAAGCTGTCTTTGTATATCTCCTTGATAATTAACTCGTTCATTGACTTCAACTCTTAATTCAGATGGGATGAGCGCTTGTGGTGGTTTACCTGACCAGTCATACAGGTTGGGTCTGTTTTGCCGGGCGATTTGGATGACATCTTTGAATCCAAATGTGGTGATCAGGGCTGTCTGGGCACCCTTTCTTTCCAATAATGCATTCGTTGCTACGGTGGATCCATGGATTATTTGAGCGCTCTGACCATGGAGGAGTTCACCAATGCCTTGTAAAACGGTCCGTGCAGGGTTATTCGGATCGGTTAAGAGCTTTAAGGTAATAATCCTATCAGTCTCAGGATCATGGAACACAAAATCGGTAAAGGTGCCTCCAATATCAATACCTATACGTAGCATGATATCTCAGTATAGAATATCCAAATCAAAATTACAAGGGATGAAGCTTGAATTATAAAAACGTAGTTTGAAATACGGGGCTTTTCCCATTGATCAGAATGAATGGGGCGGCGCGTTTAAGATTTACACCAAAAGAATGCAGCTGATCTGGACGGGTTAATTTATTTTTGATCCGTGCCGCAATAATTTTCGTGGCACTTTTTGGTCCAATCCCAGGGACACGCAGGAGTTCCTGTTTATCCAGCCGGTTGATTTCAACTGGGTTCCCAGACAGGTTTTGCTGTGCCCATGCATATTTCGGATCGACATCCAATGGCAGATGTCCATCATGATTGAAGGGCAGCTCTTCCAGTCCGAAGCCAAAATCGCGCAGTAAAAACGAGGCTTCGTATAAACGAAATTCTCGTTTTGGGGAGCCCGGGGGTACATTTTCCAGGGGTGTATCCGGAATTGGGTTAAAACTGGAATAATATGTACGTTTTAACTTTAATTGGCTGTATAAATATTTGGTTGTTGATAATAGCTCTAAATCCGTCTCGCCGACTGCACTGATTACGAATTGAGTCACCGAAGATGGCCAGTGATTGTCCCATCCTTTATACGAAGGTTGGGTATGGCGGATTTGATTGATCCATTTTAATGGAAGTAGAAGTTCTTCCACGAACTGCTTGCGTGGGGCAAGTTTTTCCAGACGTTCCGTGGTTGGTGCTTCGAGATTGATGGAAACCCGGTTCGCAAGCTGCATAGCACGTTCTACCTGAGCAAATTCTGCACCGGGCATTATTTTTAGGTGAATATAACCACGAAACTGTAATTTTTTCCGCAAAATATCTGCAGTATCGATCAGCTTATCCTGAGTATATGTTCCATTATTTAGTATCCCTGAGCTAAGAAAAATCCCTTCAGCAATTCGCGCCTGGTATAGTGACATGAACACATTGGCGAATTCTTCTGGGTTGAAGGTAGCTCGCTGGAAATCACGCCCGGACCGAAATGGGCAATAGTAACAATTTCGTTCGCAGATCGTGGACAACTGGGATTTCAATAACGATATTCTTTTACCGTTTGGTAAGACTGCATCACTCACAGAGACTTTATCCTGCTTACGAGCGGATAACTGTACACAGCTAGAATCTTCTGCAGGCTCCAGGTGCATTTGCGATGTGACAAGCTTCAATTTCTCGAAAGTTTCCACCCTGCTATTATAGAACAGATGTACTGTTTGTCAAGTGTAACTACTCACATGAGAAAGGATTTGGAACACGAACAGAGCGAAAGGAGGCGAAAAACGCGAAAAAACATAACAAAGAGCTGTTTTTGTAGAAATATTGGCGTCTGATTCTCGGTCAACGGATAAAATAACGGATTATCGGATAAAACAATACACAATGTGGATGAGTTAAGCGGATTCTTTGACCTGAAGTTGAGACATGTGAGTAATTACTGTCAAGTATGCAAACAAAATAAACAGCCTCTCATGAACGTCATAGAGAGGCTGAGGATCATGCAAAATTCGATGGTTAGTTTTGCCGGGATTGGAGTAAACGGTAGAGCGAACGCCTGGCGAGAATATCCGTGCTAACCATACCTAAAACTTTTTTCCCATCGGTTACGGGCATGGCAGATATCTCGTAGTATTCAAGCTTACGTACCAGATCCAGAATTGCATCTTCGGGTTTTGCCGATATCACCTTCCTGGTCATGGCTTGGTCTAGCGTAGTTTTCTCTATCGGTCCACGCGAAGCTGCCTTGGTAATATCCCAATTGGACACAATTCCCACCAGTTCATCCCGAGTATTAATCACTGCAAGGATCGGGCAGCCTGTATCTACGAATAATCGCGCCGCTTCCCGTAAAGTGCTGGTCGATTGGATTGTGATGATCGACTCCATGATGTCTGACGCTTTACGATCTTTTTCCTTCGATGCAATCCGGCTGATACTAATGCTTTCGGCTGCTTCACATGGAAGTAGGTCAGGGTCAGAAATCAAGAGATCAACCAGCTCGTGCATATTGCGCTTAATCACCTCATCACGCGCTTTTTCAGCAGCTTTTAGGCGCTTCTCTGCTAGCTGTTCGAAGTCTTGTGCATGCTTATCCAGCCAATTATTAACACCATCGATATTGCCCAGAGTAGCATCTGGGATACGGAGATGATTTGGCGTCCTGATAAGGTGCTCCTGTGCAGCGAAAATTACTCCCCCAGAATTAACCAGATAATCAGTAACGATCAGGATTCCTTTATGACGGTAGACTTCACGTTCCATACGAGAGCGAGCATATTTTCGATCAGGATCCGGTGAATAAGTGTTCGCTCCTTCGATGATCAGTCTCCAAGCGCCCATACGATCGGTGGTCATCGATGGGTTGGTTGAATTGACGATATCTAAATAGTTTGCAATCGGCGCAGCAGGAATAAAACAAAAGGCTGACTCACGTAGAAGGTCTTCCGGGTCGCTGGAGTATTTAGTCGAGTAATCACCAGAAGGTAGGTTAAGCAGTTTTTCCTGGAAATAGCTTTTCGTGACAGTTCCTTTATTTACCCAGTCATTGAACAAGGTCTCCACAGGGAGACCCTTGGGATCAAACAAGTATCCTGAGATATCACTGATCCCGACAATGTGTACTTCAGGCAATCGACGCTTCAAGTACCTGGCTCCATGGGCACCTACAGCACCAAAACCCTGGATCATGATGGTGATCTCACTCTTCTCGGGAATTGCCGCTCGGAAGAATTGCGGAAGATTACATAAGCGTGGCATCTCCTCCAATAAAGCTTCCAAGGCTATCGATAGACCACCCCCTGCAGCACCAAGCTGATCGATGCGATTGCCACCCATATCTACAGGTTTTGATAATGCATTATCCAGCCCATTCATGATGGCGATGATTTTCATATCAGCATCATTCGTGCCAACATCCGGACCAGGGAGATAAATATCTCGATAACGATAGATCAAACCCGCAAACCGCCGTGACAATTTCTTGATGGATTTCCGGTGAGACAAGTTCGGATCAGCAACGATGCCTGCTTTACCGCCTCCATAAGGTAAATTAGCTGCAGCATTTTTAAGCGTCATCCCCCGGGCAAGGTTATGGATGGTATTTGGCGTCAGATCTGGTAGCATCCTTATTCCACCCATGGATGGACGTCCCATCGCCAGGTTATCAACTACCAGGTATCCGCCAACTTCAAGTGGCGTGTCTTCATCCCATAAACAGGAAAGCACTTTTGGTCCCAGGCTGTCGACTTCAATTCCAAGCCTACCCAGGCGATCGATATCCAGTGGACCAAAATCGATGAAGCATCTTACCATCTTCACGAATGAGGCGATTTTCCCAGGTCTGTTCAGGAATATGCGCTTTGAGGAACGACTCCATTTGTTTTGGAATCATACGTCACCTTATTTGTGCAGATTTTGTGCTGCGATAAAGGATAGCCCATTTTGGGTGAGTGCATCAGGCGGTGCGATTAGCAAGCTTAAACTTATCCATGAAATTGATCTTCAGGTTTTCCCAATCCCCAGATTCGATCACTTCGCTTTTATCGCGGAAATAATCCAGGATATCAGAGGGGTGGGAGCGCAATTTGTCAATTTCAGGATCGCCACCTTCGTGTTTGGCAGAAATATTGGCGACGTGATCTGCCAGCTGGATCAGTTCATCTCGCCGGTTATAGGGTTGCCTGACGATGCTCTTCCAGGTTTCAGTAATATGATGCTCGAACCGGACGACATCTTCAAATCCAAATGTTTACGGAATTGTGCGGTGATTTCGAGGGTCTCGTTATTGACTGAATTACTCCAGTTGAAGCCAATTAATGGTGAGGTCCCATCATCACGTGAGAACAATTTCGCTCCAATCAAAGTCCATAAACCGGCATAAGGATTGTCATTTCCCATGAAGACCGAGATCTTGAATTCGATATTCACCCCAATCCGGTATAACAGATATCCTAATAAGAACAGTTCCAGGGTTAATGTTCAATACTTGGCGAACGCCATAGTTCGTATAGTAATATAAAAATTCATCCAACCATTTAACGGGTAATTATTCGGTTCACCAACACCACCAAAATATCCTGTGATCGTTGCTGGTCCACCAAGGTGGATATTAGAGCCATCCGTTCCCTTGGTATCAAGCGTCTCAACATAGGATGCGCCGATAATACTCATAGCAGCTGCAATTGCAGGAAGATCGCCATCCAGTTCTTGCTCCTTCATTTTTCGAACCTTGATAAACCGTCCTGGCATTAGAAGCTGTTTATCAATCGCTTCTTGCGGCACATGCAATAATCCAGGGAAAGTACTGGCAGGCACTTACTTCGAGGGTTACTGCAAAATCATCATTGAATTTAATGAGCTTCGCTTTTTCTCCTAAAACCTTTTTCCGGTAATCGGCCACACTAATAAATTCGGAATTATCTCGCTGTTGCGCCAACCATTTTAGGTCAGGTAGATACTCGGGTTTGGTTGCTTCAACTTTCTTCAACAGATTTTCGAGCTGCCCGGCTTGCTCGGCTTTTCGATTAATTTCCTCAGGAGTGCCATACTTATCAACTACACCGAGAAAATCATTAATAACCCTCATATCCGCATCCAGAAGGATTGAATTTAGCGCATCAAGTCGTGAGGCATCGATCTTTAAGAAGCTGACGAATTTTCTCATCCATACGGCACTATCTCCTCATAAGATGACATAGAAATTTGATTGATAACAGCAATTGTTATTCGGTCAATCGTACCCGATTGAAAATCAGCTCTAATCTACAGTCAAGGTTTTACTCAAATTTCTCGGATAATCTGGATCGAATCCACGTGAAACACTGACTCTATAAGCAAGCAGCTGCATTGGGATGATCGCCAGGATCGGATTGATTATCTTTCCAGTTGCCGGGATCGTGATCATGTCATGGGCATTGGCTTGTAACCGGCTGTCATCTTCACCAATTACGATTGTTCTGGCACCTCGACAGGCGACTTCATTAATTCCGCTAACGATCAATGGCACATCTTCTGGTCCGGCGATAAATATTATTGGGTAATTATTCTTGACCGCTGCCAAAGGTCCATGCTTGAATTCGGTAGATAATAAACCCTCACAATGAATGTCGGTGACCTCTTTAAGTTTAAGGCTCCCTCGAGTGCGATTGGATAGGTCGACCCATAACCCAGGCAGTATGTATCGGTCCAGGAATCTAGTACTTCTTCCAGACGCATTATCTGCGTATCGGTGGAAATAACCGTCTGCTCGATTAATTCAGGCAGTAGATTTACATCAGTTGTAGGGAGACCTCCCATTTTCAATGCTAAATATAAAAAGGTAATAACCTGGTTCGTATAGGTTTTGGTTGCCGGAACACTAATCTCATATCCGCAAGTTAATGGTAAATACAGTTCTGTCGATTTTGTAAGGGTTGAGCCAATCACATTTACCAGGCCAAATGTCTGCATGCCTTTACTTTTGGCTAGAGAAAGGGCATTCAGAACATCTTTAGTCTCACCACTCTGGCTGACAAAAATGCCAACATCCTCCGGGCCTAAGGTTGGACCATACTGCGAAGCAAATTGCGTAGCGAGCACTGGTATTGATGCTTTTCCGGCCAGATTGCCGATATAGAATGAGCCAAGGTTACATGCGTGATAACTGGTTCCACATCCGATTAAATAAAGGTTCCTGGCAGCAGACATCCGTTGGGCGATGGGTTGAATATCAGATGAGTTATCCAGCATATGGATCAGCTCGCGTGCGACTTGGGCCTGCTCATGAATTTCCTTTAGCATGAAGTGCGCATAGCCACCCTTCTTAGCTAATTCCATGCTTTCAGTGATTAGCTCAAAGTCTCTATCTATAAGGGATCCATCCTGTACACTACGCAACTCAATTGAATTGGGCTGGAGAATCACAATTTCGCCATCTTCAATCGATAAAATCCGCCTGGTTATTGGAAGGATTGAGGGTAAATCGGATGATACACAGGTCGCATCTTCAGTGATACCTGCCACCAAACCTGAGCCTTTTTTAAACGCGTATAGCTTTTCTTCACCAACCATACCAATCACGAATGAATAATCACCTAAAAGGTCTTGATAGGCTTTACGGATGGCGTCAATGATATCGTTGCCTTGGTTAATATATCTTTCAACAGCATGAACACAGGTTTCTCCATCATTTTCTGACCGGACAATCATGCCTTCATCAATAAACTCCTGGCGCAGCTCGAGATTATTGACTACATTTCCATTATGAGCTCCCACCATTATGCCTTTTAAATCCAGGTGAGGCTGGGAATTTGCTTGGGATGGAGTGCCAAAAGTTGCCCATCGAAGCTGAGTGATCCCACGGGTACCAACCATCTCAGAAAAATTGAGCCGTGGGGCTACATCAGCGACTTTACCAACATCTTTTCGAAGGTCAATGCGACCTGTTTTGGTAATGGTCGCACAGCCTACTGAGTCATATCCACGATAGGATAGCCTGGAGGCTGCATCTGTAAGAGTTGGTCCTAGCAATTGTTCTTCTTGCGTAATAATCCCAAAAATACCACACATAATGTTTCCTTATTAGTTGTTAATCAGTATATCAGAAAATAATGTTCAAATAATTCAACGACGGGAGCAGTGATAGAGAAGGATGATAATACAATTAGCTGACAATCTGGCTTAAAAAGAAAATGCCGGCATCCGTATAAACGAACACTGGCATTTAATGTTGATATGTTCAGTTATTATGCTTTAACAATGCAATCTACCGGGCAAACCGATACGCACTGGGGCAAGTCATAATGACCAACACACTCTACGCAGGTATCAGCGCTGATCACGTATATCGTATCGCCTTCAGTTATTGATTCAGTCGGACATTCAGGAATGCATGCGCCACAAGAGATGCACTCTTCAGTGACTTTCATTGCCATAATAATTCTCTCCTTCTCTGTTCTGAGATAAATTAGTTTACCTACTTGGTCAAAATACTCGTATAGATTACTAAAACTCACTCAATGCGTCAAATGACAAACATCACGATTAATAAGGATAGATGTGACGCTGTAAAAAAACGATCGAGATGATCAATGTGAACCCCAACTCGATCCATTTCCAATAAATATCAAGTCTACCTTCAATAAAATGGTCAATTACCCTTGCTTATCTGATTTCTTATATTTAAGGTCGCTACCACGCATAATAGAATTCTTACCATATCTGTTCCTCACATCATCCACAGCTGAAAATAATTTGTCATCTTTCTTATTGGGCGCCTCCCACAGGCTTAGTTGCTTTACCGGATTATCAAATTGAGTCACGCCAACTCCCAGGAGTCTGACTGGCCTTCCTTTTTTCCAGGAGTTATTAAATAACTTCTTTACTGCTGAGTAAATTTCACGGTCGTCATTGGTAGGCTCGGATAAACTTACCTGTCTGGTGAGGGTTGTGAAATCAGACCATCGCAGCTTAAGCTTTATCGTTGTGCCTTTACGATCTTTTTTTCTTAATCGACGTCCCACACTTTCAGACAATGAATGCAAAGCCTCATAGAGTGTCTGAACATCTGAAATATCGTGAGCGAAGGTAGTCTCATTGCTTACCGACTTGACCTCATGACTGGTGTGGATTGGACTGGTATCAATTCCGAGTGCCCGTCTCTCAAGGTCTTCGCCAAATTTACCTAAAATCTTGACCAGGTCCTGCTTTGGAATTCGGGTTATATCCCCGATCGTATCGATTCCCAATTCATGTAAGCGTGCAGCTGTTTTGGGACCTATCCCCCACAAGGCGTTTGTAGGTAGTGGAGCTAGAAATTCCGCTTCGTGACCTGGTTGAACCACCGTTATCGCCTGAGGTGGCGATGCAGACCGGTTTGAAGCTTTACCAAAATCAGTGGCAATTTTTGCCACAAGTTTACTTGTAGCAACACCGATTGAGCATGGTAAGCTAAAATGATCGAGGACATACTGTTGTATATTTCTGGCTAGTATTTCACCATTGTCGGGAAGATCGCTGAGATCGAGGAATGCCTCATCGATGGACACCTGTTCAACCAGCGGGGTTAATGTGTCCAGGTAATCCACCACCTGGTGCGAAATCTTTCCATAATCTCCATGACTTCCGGAAACAATTATTAAATTCGGGCATTTTTTAATCGCCTGTGCCATAGGCATCGCTGAATGCACTCCAAACATTCGGGCAGCATATGAACATGATGCCACGACGCCACGCTGATCAGGACGACCACCTACCGCAAAGGGTTTACCGTGTAAGGAGGGATCATTATTTTCTTCTACCGAACAGAAGAACGCATCTAAATCGATATGAAGAATTTTTCTGGGCATTTACTCGTATTTTAGTGCAGTGATCGGGACCATTGTGGCTGCCCGGAGTGCAGGATATAAACCGGATATCAGGCCGATAAGCGTAGCAAAGATAAGTGCAAAAATTGGTAGCCATAAAGGCGTATATACAGCTGTGCTTGGTGGTGGACCACCCTGTTGGGCAGATTGACCCGCCAGATAGGATAAGGCCAGTACATTAATCACTTGACCAGCAGTCCAACCTAATATTACTCCCCCTAAACCACCGAGAAACCCAATACCTGATGCTTCTCCCAGGAATATTGTCAAAACATCGCGGTTCGTTGCTCCGATCGCTTTCATAAGACCGATTTCGCGTGTCCGTTCCAAGATTGCCATTGCCATCGTATTGGCAATACCGATAGCCGCAACCAATAGTGCAATTGCTCCAACTCCACCAAAAATTACTTGCAGGATAAGGAAAAAGCTGTTGATTCCCTGGACGTAGGATTGCGGAGTATAGGCTTGATAGCCAAGCTGCGTTATCTGATCACTAATTTCGAGCACTTGATCCACATTTTCAACGTTCACCACCAGCTGCTGGTAACCATCCCGTGCACGGTTAATCCGTCGACCTAATATCCATTGGTTATACGTAGTTATATCACTCATAGGCATATAGACTGAATAATCCGATTCACCTTTAAATTCATTAAGCACACCGACTATTTTTAGCGGCACCGATTTTCGGATTTCATTTCCGTCCTGATCATATTTAAGCAGATCCAGTTTGATGGTTTGTCCCAGTAATTCTGGCGGAGTAGGAGTTTCCTGACCTGGACGCCACTGCGGGTTATAGAATGTGCTTGGAACCTGCGCACCTATTACTGCTGTTCCCGGTTTGAGCGTGTACTCTCCACCTTTTAAGTCAACACCCAGAAAACTAAGGTCTGGGGCGCCTACACCAATTACGCCTGTGTAAGTTTCCATGCGATTATGCTTCAAGATAGCTGCACCTTGAATGTAATCTCGGGGGACGACCGATTTTACGCCAGGTATGGCAGTTAGTTGAGTGATCGTGTCGTCTGTAATCAGTGTTTGTACCTGCGGACCACCACCAGCCATTCCTTTCCCACCGGCTGCTACTGGTCCCATATCCTCATAATTGGGATATACCTGGATCTGGGTTAGATCCCCAATACCGTACAGCTGCTGTGTGGCATTTTTCTGTAAGCCAATAGCTAGAGATACCAGTACAACTACTGCCGCGGTGCCAATGATGACGCCTATCGCGGTAAGTGCAACTCGTGCTTTTCTTCTCCCCAGGTTATCAAGGATGAGTGAAAACAGATCTATTAAACCCATTAATAAATTGCTCTCCAGGGTCTAAGCATTTTAGGGTCCTTTAAGGGGCGGCTGAGCTGGAACGATTATCGGTTTATCTGACGAAGGAGTAGCCAAAGGCTGTTCTCCGGTGGGTGATTGGCCAGTACTTAACCCACTATCTAGTCCGATCAATCCCAAAACAAAGCGCCATACCTTGTGAAGGAATGTTTCCGGTGATTGTGTAGGTATATCAACACCACCATTCGGATTGCCATCAACAGGGGGTTCAATAACCGGTTGATCCATCACTTCGACGGTTAGAGTCTGGGTGACTACCTGTTGCTGGTTGAAATCGTCTGTGTAGTCGATAGAGACCAATAAATCCGTTGATCCTGGGACGTCGGGTATGAATGTGGCATCGAGGGTAAAATATCCGCCCGGGTCTAGGGTTCCAACGAGGATTGAACTATTACTCATTTGTCCGCTTGGGGCTTCGACACGCATCATGCCTAATACAATACTACTTCGGCCAAGATTTACCACCTGGATCGGGAGGGTATTCGGTTGAGCGACAAAAAGTGTGGATACTTCCTGATAGAAACTGATCTCAAGAATGGGCAGCCTGTAAACCAACAGGGTGATCACCTGGTCATCGATGAAAGAGTGGTTTTGATCATTGGTATAAACAAATGATATTTTTAACGGATATGCACCTGGCGCAGTATTCACATTAACAATCAGGGGTTGGTACTCTGTTGAACTCTGACCAGGAGAAAAATCACCAATCGACTGAATATTCGATGACCCGATGGGTGCGAAATTGGTAAACTCCCCACTGCCTCCCGATACTCCACCAGGTTGTTGGGTACCGCCGTCGCCACCTGAAGTGCTACTGCCGCCTCCGACGATCATGGTGACGTTTTTCGCAGTCGAATTACCCATATTCTGTATGATGATACCTAAATTGAATTGCGTCCCAGGTTGAAGTGGACTGACATCTGTAGTGTAACTCGTGATCACGAGCTGGGGTTTTACCGATGCAGTAGGAGTTTGTGTGGGTGTGGGTGTTGGGGTAGAGCCCGATGTGTAAACCAGATGGACCGGTAAGCTGATGGTGAACGTCTCACTGTACGCCGCACCGGTTTCATTTGTATACGAAACAACCATATTAATTGAGGTTTCGGTTGCCCACATGGAGCTACTAAGGTATAACGGCTGGCTAAATTCGCTATGGTTTCCGGGAGCAATTTCTCCCACTGCCACGACTCCTCCCGTTCCACGCGGCATTACATCACCAGTCGAAAAAGTGGCGACAATATTCTTGGCATACTGCTGACCTGCATTATATAAGGTAACGAATAATGTGAATGCTTCACCAGGTGATATCGTATCTTGGTCCAGGCTGTAGGTATCCACCACGATCACCGGACGTTCGAAGTTGCTGGGAGGCTCCAAAGTGGCGGTAGGTGCAACCGTAGGTGCTTCGGAGATTACCGTGAGTGCATCGGAGAGAGAAGCCGTCGAAGAATCGGGATTGGTCACCGTGACTGAATATGTTCCAACAGGAACACCTGCAGGAACATTAGCCGACAGGCTTGTTGTTGATGAAAAAGATGTTATTAGTGAACCGTAGCCATCCAATGAAACGATGGCACCAATGGCAAAATCATTTCCTGAAATTGTAATCGTGCTCTCGTGACTATTCGAGACTGAACTTGGAAAAACGCTGCTGATCACCAATGCTGCTTGGGCAGTTGTTGGAGACAGCAGCAACCCGGTGGCTAGCGATATGAGGATGACGATTATGAATAAATTTCTTTTCATTAGGATCTACCCTTCACATTCCCTTATGATTGCATCAGTCAATTCAAGAAGCGTAATCCTTACGAGTTGCTAATAAGGAGGCAGCATTATATTCATCTTCAGTGACGATTTTCCCATCCAGCAAATACATATGTCTGGTTGCAAACTGCTTCATCCTTGTGTCATGTGTAACCACCAGCACAGAATGCCCTTTCAGGTGTAATTCTGCAAGCAGCTGCATAATATTAACCCCGCTCGAAGTATCCAAATTTCCAGTGGGTTCGTCTGCTAAAATTAATTTCGGGTCATTAACCAAGGCGCGGGCGATTGCCACCCTTTGCTGCTGACCACCTGAGAGCTCGGTAGGTCTGTGGGACATTCGGTCCTCCAACCCCACCATTTTAAGTACTTCGACTGATTTTTGCTTACGATCGTGGTTTGATGTGCGATTGAAGCGCATGGGAAATTCCACATTTTGTTGGGCGGTCATATTTGAAATCAAGTTAAAGGATTGAAATATAAAACCGACCGTTTGACGCCGGTATACTGCCAGCGCATTCTCATCTAATTCATCTAATATATGACCATTGACCTCAATATGTCCGCGTGTGGCTCGGTCGAGCCCTCCTACTAAATACAGCAGGGTGCTTTTACCAGAGCCAGAAGGACCCATCAACACCGTAAATGAATTCGACTCCAGCTCCAAATCCACCCCTGCCAGGGCGCGCACAATAGTTTGCCCCATGGTGAATTCTTTATAAATCTCAGAAATCTTTACGAATGTATCAGGCATTAATCAACAACTAGAGTCTCTATTTCCTAGAGGAAAAATGGCCTGGTTATTGAAAGGTTTCCTATTAAGGTACCTAAGTAAGCCAGTCCTGCTTGCATAGCAAGAATTATGACAGCAGTTAGGATTACTCCAACGGATGATTTCGAAGCGCTCAATGAAGTTGATATTCTTACACCTAAAATAAGCAAAAGGATTTGCCACACGATAAATATATCTATCAGCTTGAGGAATTGACTGATATACATAATCAACGCTGAATCGCCTGTAGGGCTGAAACCAGATAACCCCGGATTGGCAATTAAATTTTTCGAAGCCAACAAATATATAATCTGGATAAGTGCCCGTACTGCAATTGGTATGCTGGCCCATGCAACGATATTCATCGACATGACTGTGCTGCCGCGACCGCCAAGCAATGTGGTGACCAGATGTAAGATACCTCCGAGGATCAACCAACCAATCCACACACCTAATAAAGCGAAGATTGCCGGTAAAACATAAACGAACACTGGTCCTTGGGTGGATTGGATGGCCTGAAGATATTGGGCTTGTTGTTCGGGTGTGTAGTATTGGTAATCTGGTGGATAGGATATCTCTCCCATCTGCGAGGCTTGATATTTAATTCTACCTGTCACGAATGCATTAACTAACACCAGGCAAGAAAGTACGAGCAATGGGGTGATCCAGACTGATTTAGTTGAGGTTGATATATGTTGGAAAGCAAGTCGGGGTTTAAAAAGGATGTCTGGTAACCAATTAAAATAAAAACGTTTATCTTTATTCGTGATTGCAAGATCTGCCATGATGTGATTTACCTTGATCGGAAAATTGGGTTGATTATTACGATTCGGGATTGGAAATTTGCGCCTCATCCGCTATTTCTAAGTCAGAATCGACTTGAAATGGAAGTCGCATCGTCAACCATACTACCATCAAGCTGACTTTATCAATGCTGGCATCCGAGTCAGGAAATAGCTCAGAGAATGTCTTGTATAAAACATCAAAATCTTCGCCTTTAGGCCAATGGATGTAAAACCCTGGGAGTTTAGTTCGATCCATCGAAATAGGAAAGACAGGCCATTCCTTGATTGCCTCGGTGAATGATACAGATGGAGTAACCGCTTCATTATAGGGGAAGATATGCCAATTACGTTCTTTCAATACATTGAACGCCTGACCTCGCAAGTCTGACTGTATTTCTGCCCAACAAGCAAGAATGACCGCAGCGAGATCTGGATATTTCTCGAATGCTTTTGAGGTTGGAAGTACTTTAACTAATGCTGGGGCTTTCTCGCTACTCCGAAACCCTGGAACGGTTACGTAGTTTTTTATTTTTTGATTAAGTTCATGAGTGAGATGTTCTTCTAGTGAAGATTGAGCATTCAAAGTTTCGCGAATGACTTTCAACCTGAAGTCCGGACGCATGTATTCATTAATTGCATGAAACGGGAGGAATTCTGTATTTTCAGCCATAGTTTGAGAATCAGGTAAGATTTATATTTTTATTACTGCTAGTATACCAAATCCTGGGAAATAAAATCATCTTCAAAGTAATATGAGCAGGGTTTTATAGGCATAATCAGAGTTTAGGTGTAAGATTTGGGAAGATTTCTAGTGATTGCGTGAGCATTATCGATGAATAAAATGATTCAGTTGGGTAGAAGCGATATAAAAATATCCCTGATGGGTTTGGGGACCATGCAGTGGGGAGACATCCAATTTACACAACAACTCGGAAGTAACCTTGATAAAGATATTCGTGAAACTTATCAAGTAAGTATTGAGTCTGGGGTTAACTTTTTTGATACTGCAGAAATGTATGGGGGTGGTAAGTCTGAACTTTACCTCGGAAAATACTTGAAAGAACTCCCCAATTATGTTGTTATTGCCACCAAATTCATGCCTTTTCCATGGCGATTGACAAAAGGTGAATTTCGATCAGCACTCCTACACAGCCTTAACCGGTTGGGAGTTAACCACGTTGATTTATACCAGATGCACTGGCCAATCCCGCCGGTTACGATTAAATCCTGGATGGAAGCGATGTCAGACGCTGTCGCTGATGGTCTGATCACAGCTGTAGGTGTATCAAATTACTCGATCTCCCAAACTCAAAAAGCTTATGATGCATTAGCACGCCATTCCATCCCGCTAGCGGCTAATCAGGTGGAATATAGTCTGCTCGATCGGCATCCTGAAAAAAGTGGACTGGTAAATCTATGTAAGGAATTAGGAGTGACATTGATTGCTTACTCTCCCCTTGCGAGAGGCATCCTTACCGGAAAATACACACTCGAAAGTAGACCCCAAGGATTTCTATCATGGAGATATAATAAAACATATCTGATTAAAATCCTTCCCTTGATAACAGCTCTGCGCGAAATCGGTGAGACGCATGGTGGTAAGACGCCTTCAAAAGTTGCTTTAAATTGGTTGATATGCAAAGGAGCAGTTCCAATTCCTGGTGCCAGGAACGCAAACCAAGCCCAGGAAAATGCTGGTGCCTTAGGCTGGCAGTTAGGTACTGAAGAGATCGATTTATTGGATTTTATAAGTGACAAGATAGCCTGGTAATAGTTGATATTCTAAATTTTCGCTGGAGGAGACAATGTTACGTGTAGATAAAATTGATACTAATGATAAGGCGTTAGTTAAAAGATTTGTTCGTATTCCGTACCGGTTGTATGCGAATCACCCTCAGTGGGTACCTCCAATATTAATGGATGCAGAAACTCAATTAAATCGAAAAAAACATCCATACTACGAACATAGCGATGCTGATTTCTTTATCGCCACAAGAGATGGTCGTGACGTTGGAAGAATTGCTGCACTTGAAAACAAGCGTTTTAACGAATATCACAAGACCAGACAAGCCCAATTTTATCTATTCGAATGCGAGGATGACCAGGAAGCTGCAAATGCGCTGTTTGAAAGAGCATTTGATTGGGCAAAAGCAAAGGGACTAAATCGTATTGTTGGCCCTAAAGGGTTCGGAGCACTCGATGGTTATGGGATTCTTGTCGAAGGTTATGATCACCGGCAGATCATGACGATGATGAACTACAACTACCAATACTATGTAAAACTGGTTGAGAATATTGGATTTACCAAGGAAGTCGATTTTGTTTCGTGTTACATGAGCCGGGAGTCTTTCCATCTACCGGATAGAGTATATAAAATTGTGGAAAGAGTTAAATCACGCAATAATATGGGAGTGCACACGTTTGAAACTAAGAAAGATTTGCGCGCTTGGGCAAATAAGATCGGCAAACTTTATAATGATTCGTTCGTAAATAATTGGGAATATTATCCACTCACTGAACGTGAAATCCAATTTTTATTAGATAATATTCTCACCGTTGCTGATCCTCGATTGATAAAAATTATCACTCATAACGATGATGCAATTGGATTCTTGTTTGGTTTTCCAGACTTATCCTCGGCAATGCAACGCGCCAAAGGAAAGCTGCTTCCGTTTGGATTAATCCAGATCATGCTTGAGATGAAGCGCACGAAGTGGATTTCTTTAAATGGAGCTGGTGTGCTACCTGAATATCAAGGTGTGGGGGGAAATGCATTGCTTTACGTTGAAATGGAAAAGTCATTGCATGACTATACTTTTGAACATGCCGACTTAACTCAAGTAGCCGAAACGGCAGTCCAGATGCGCAAAGATTTGGAAAACATAGGTGGAAAAGCATATAAAAATCATCGTGTATATCAAAAAGAGTTATGAATTTTATATCATAGATAATTGCCTAGAACTCCGACAATAACAGGGTTCGAATAAATCTAAATTTAATTTCCAAAAAACCTTCCAGATTATTACTGGAAGGTCTGGTTTTACCCAATAATTATGTTAGACTAAATTTGTAGATACTTATCGAGAAAGATGGGAGGTATCGTGCAGCCAATTCTACGAATTGATTTATCGACAGGTTCTATTGATGAGTATTTGGTACCCCGAGATTGGGAGATTGATTATCTTGGTGGAGCATCCCTAGGCGCCCGATTATTGCATGATGAATTACTTCCTGAGCTGGATCCACTCTCTCCGCAGGCTCCATTATTATTTCTCAATGGGCCGCTATCTGGCACTTCCGGACCTGCAGTGGGACGATTTATTGTATGTGCCAAATCACCTGCAACCGGTTTATGGGGAGAATCAAATTGCGGCGGTTTTTGGGGTCCTGAGCTGCGAATGGCAGGATATTACGGCTTATGGATAACCGGAAAAGCCGAATCGCCGGTCTACCTTTCGATTATCGATGGACATGTAGATATCCGACCGGCTGATCATATTTGGGGGCAGGATACCTACACAACCCAGGCGATGGTAAAAGACGACCTGGGAGGAAAAAATCCAAGAGTCGCCGTGATTGGTCCGGCCGGTGAATCACTGATCCCATTTGCTGGCATTCTGACGGATCATGGTAGAGTGGCAGGTCGAACAGGAATGGGCGCGGTAATGGGATCCAAAGGAATAAAGGCAATTGCAGTAAAAGGGACAGGAAGGGTTCCGGTAGCGGATCCTGAACATTTTGCAATAATTCGATCTATTGCAAATCGAGAGCTAAAAGCAGATGTCTATACGGAAGTACTTCATGAGCTCGGTTCAGCCAGTGCAGCCGAATATTGGGATTACCTGGCTGATATGCCAAAACGATATTTTCAGAATGGCGTTGACGAAAATGCAATTAATATATCAGGTGCGAGCATCGCTGAAAGTATCCTGGTAGGTAGTAGTGCCTGCCATGCTTGCGTCATTGCCTGTGGAAGAGTGGTTAAGCTTGACGATGGGGAAAAACGGAAAGGTCCTGAATATGAGACATTAACCGGATTTGGTCCAAATCTAGGCTATGACGACCCGGTGGCAATCACAAAATTTGGTGAATTGTGTGACCGGTATGGTATGGATACGATTAGCATGAGCAATATTATTGGTCTGGTATTCAAGCTTAATCAAATGGGTGTTATATCCTCAAAGGAAGCCGGCAATTTGTCATTGGAATGGGGCGATCATGAGAGCATTGAGCAATTGATCCGTCTGACGGTGCGGCGTCAAGGACTGGGAGAATGGATCGCGAAAGGATCGAAAGAACTTGCCAGGCATTTTGGCTGTGAAGAAGAAGCAATACAAGTTAATGGACTTGAAGTTCCTTATCACGATCCACGTGGCTCGAGTGGAATGAGCTTAGTCTACGCCACCTCACCTCGAGGAGCCTGTCATAACCAGTCTGATTATTTCTTGATCGATATGGGACAGGTATTAACCATTCTTGATATGGAGGCGTACGATCGACATGGTGGGGCTGAAAAAGCGAAGAACGTTGCCATTCACCAGGATTGGAGAACTGTGTCTAATGCATTGGTGATGTGCATATTTGCGAATGTGCCAGCGAAAACTGTCTTGGAATTAGTAAATTCAGCGTGTGGATTGGATTGGCAGATTACAGACCTCATGCGGTCTGGAGAACGTGGATGGAATCTAAAGCGTGCCATCAATAATCGTCTGGGAGTAAACCGTAAGAACGATATACTACCGAAGGCATTTTCACTTCCCTATGCTGACCATCCTGCTGGTGCGGACGGATTTGTGCCTGACATACATAGCATGCTGGAGGCATATTATTATGTTCGAGGATGGGATCCGCAGAGCGGTTATCCCACAAAGGATAAGCTGGTAGAGCTAGGATTAGGGTGGTTGGTGGAGGATTTATGGTAAAGCTTTTCTCGGTAAAGGAAATGGTGGAATTAGAAAAAGAAGCAAATGAAGCAGGTTTGACTTATGAAATGATGATGGAAAATGCAGGTAATGCGCTGGCAGAAAAAATCAATTATGCGTATAGGCATTTACCCAACAAAAATATTATCGCTTTAATTGGATCAGGAAATAATGGAGGAGATGCACTTATTGCATTATCCCGATTAATTTCGTCTGAGTGGAAAGCCTACGCATACATTGTTAGAAAAAGGGCCAACGCAGATACGCTCGTTGAAAAGCTATTGGAAAATGGAGGAGAAGTAATTGATATTGAAGACGACGAGAAATATCAACATTTAATCGAATTATTGAATTCATGCCAGGTATTAATTGATGGTGTTTTTGGTACTGGGATAAAACTTCCGTTGAAAGATGATATTGCAGGGATTTTAGCCGTTGTTAAGAAGAATTTAGCTGAACAGCAAAACAAAATACACGTGGTCGCAGTTGATTGCCCCTCAGGAGTAGATTGCGAAACAGGAGCTGCTGCTGATGAAACCATACCCGCTGAGATTACCGTTACCATGGCAGGAATAAAATCTGGATTGATCCGTTTCCCTGCGGCTAAACTTTCGGGAGAATTATTCATTGGAAGCATTGGACCCATTGAGAATTTGAAGGCATATGTAAATAATCCAAAAACCATCCTCGATCATGAAATAGTAAAAAAATATCTCCCTGCTCGACCTCTTGATGCTCATAAAGGGACATTTGGAACGGCAATGATTATCGCTGGGTCTGTTAACTACACTGGTGCAGCGCTTCTATCAGGTCTCGCTGCTTACCGTTCGGGAGCTGGACTGGTGAGTATGGCGGTGCCTAGTCCGTTGCATGAGGCTTTATCTGGTCAACTGCCGGAAGCTACATGGATAATCTTACCCCATGAGATGGGAGTGATTTCTCCAGACGCAGCTCGCATAATTCAGCAAAATATTACTCGAGCGACCGCCATTTTGATCGGACCAGGTTTTGGTCTTGAAGATCCAACCATGGAGTTTCTGAAAAAACTTTTCAACAAAGATACCTCAATAAACCCCGGGAAGATGGGTTTTATCCAAAGTAAGCCTTTAGATAACGCAGGTGAATTTTTACATACGCCTCTTATTGTGGATGCAGATGGTTTAAAGCTAATGTCGAAGATTGAGAATTGGGCTAACCTTATTTCGACTCCAGCGATATTAACCCCACACCCAGGAGAAATGTCTGTGCTCACTGGTTTACCTATTGAAGAAATTCAAGAGAACCGGTTGGAGATTGCAAAAAAATATTCCAAGCTCTGGGGACACATTGTTATATTAAAAGGCGCATACACGGTTATTGCCGCCCCTAATGGGCAGATTGCTGTTGTTCCTATCGCTACACCGGCTTTAGCGCGTGCAGGAACGGGGGATGTACTCGCAGGATTAGTTGTTGGATTACGCGCCCAAGGGTTGAATGCTTTTATCGCAGCCTGTGCGGGCGCATGGATCCATGCCTCTGCCGGAGTATTGGCTGCAAAACATATGGGAAATACTGCTTCTGTTATTGCAAGCGATGTGTTAAATGCTGTCCCTCGAGTGATCAGTGATCTATAATCGACCACGGCTTTAAAAAAATAACGGAACCCACATTCATACAAATGGGTTCCGTTTGATTTAAAGCTTAATTGATTAGCCTTCTACAGTCACCTCAGGAGTTTCGTCAGAACCAGATTCTGCTTTTGAGGAAATTGCAGACTCGCCCTTGGATCGGTAAGACTGATAGGCTTCACCGCCTTTTTTCATCAGCTCATCCGCTCGGGCTCTTGCCTCGGCAGCTGCGGCTTCAGCTTTCACCCTTGCTGCTTCGGCTTTTTCAACGGCTTTGTCTTTTAATTCAATGCTTCGATCTCGAATTATCGTTCTAGTTTCTTCACCCGATTGAGGTGCGAGCAGCAAAGCAATGATTGAACCTACCATTCCACCGATGATAAAACCGGCAAGGAAGGCACCAAAATCACCATCTCGATCAGACATAGTAGTTTTCTCCTTTCAAAGGTCCTTTATTTTTTCCCTGTCATTCTCAAAAGTACTAATAATCGTTGTAAAACTGCCATCAACTCGTTCAGTTTTATAACGGGTTCGACAAGGTTATCGCTTAAGAATTTTGTAGTGCCGCGTAAATTGCTGACAGTCTCATTCGTTGAATCCAAAATCGGTTTCACCTCAGTTTCAATTAAATTGGTTAATCGGGCAATTTGGATAATCAAGATGATTAATGCCAAACCGATGAATAAGGATTCAATCGCCATTAAGATGATAGCAATATCTCGCAGGCGTGCTACCGTTTCATACGATGTAAGAGCCGGATTTATCAGAAAAATAAATCCTGTGATCAATAATCCCAGGACTACGATGCTCGCAATTACTATGCCTGCGATAGTAAGGCGTTGTTTGCGAAGCTCTTTTGGAGTTAATTCTTTTTCAATAGGAATATTCTGAGGCTCTTCTGTCCCGGTGTCCATTGAGAAATATTATACCATAGGGATAAAAGTAAATTATTTGAGCAAATTCTATTATTTATATCAAGATAAATCAATAATTAAGTGGTCGCCCATGATTTTACTTGACATTTGATACATCAAAAGTATAATTATTGTTGGAAACGGAAGTAATTACTCCTTAATATGTATGAAATAGACAATATTGATATAAAAATAATAAATTTATTGATGGAGGATGGTCGAATGCCCGCCTCCGAGATGGCGAGGCGTATTGGAGATATATCTGAGCGGGTTATTCGATATCGGATCGAGCGCATTGTTAAAGAGGGATATATTCAAATCAGTGCGATTAATAATCCCAAATCATTAGGGTATTTGGTTACAGCTGATGTATTTCTAGAAGTAGAGTCAAATTCTATCCTTGATGTTGCGAATAAAGTTGCCGAATATGACTGTGTTAGCTATGTTGCATGTTCTATCGGCGAAAACGATATCAGTATTCAGATTGTTGGTCATGATACGAATGAAGTGTATCAATTTGTGACCGACATTATTGGGAAAATCCCCGGGGTGCGTAAAACGACAACATCGATAGTACCGTTGGTTCTAAAAGATGTATACCAATGGCGTATACCAAAAGCGGCCTGCACATCTGTTAATTCGAAGATTAGCTACTCAACAAAGGAGAAAGTAAATGGAAGGACCTAGACCAAAGAGCCAGGAATTGCAGACCAGGGCACTCAAATCGATTCCATTAGGAGTCAATTCAAATTTTAGATACTGGGGAGACGGAATCACTCCATATGTAGCCAAAGCAAAAGGTGCGTATTTATGGGATGTAGACGGAAATCGATATATCGATTACCGCCTGGCATTCGGTCCGATCATCCTTGGACATTCATACGATGAAGTAAATGATAAGGTGCACGCTGAGATCGACCAATCTGTACTCTGCGCCATGACCAGTGAGCTCGAGCTCGAAGTTGCTGAAATGATGATCGATATGTGTCCTTGCGTTGAAATGGTCAGGCTGGCATGCTCCGGAACCGAAGCAACGATGCATGCCTTGAGGATTGCGAGGGCTTTTACTGGCAGGGAGAAGGTAATTAAATTTGAAGGAATGTATCACGGTTTCCAAGATTACACATTATTTTCTACCTATGCTCCCGCCGAAGCGTACGGGAATATTAACAATCCGATACCAATTCCTTCATCCTCCGGGATCCCCAAACCCCTAAATGATCTAATAATCACCCTACCTTTCAATAACTTCGAAGTTTTAGACAAGATATTAAGAAGGGTTGGGAATGAAGTTGCAGCGATCATCGCTGAACCGTGTATGGGTAATTGCGCCTCGATCGAGCCTGCACCTGGTTTCTTGGAATTTATTCGCAAAAAGTGTACTGAATATGGGATCTTATTCATACTGGACGAAGTAAAAACTGGTTTTCGGATCGCCAGGGGAGGCGCTCAGGAATACTACAATCTTGTCCCTGACATGGCTACTTATGCCAAAGCGATGGGAAATGGATACCCGGTAGCTGCGTTTGGTGGAAAGAAAGAGATCATGAGTGTGATTGGGAAGGGGGTTGCACAGGGAGGTACATATAACAATAATAAACCAGGGGTAGCTGCTGCGTATGCAACACTTAAGCTGCTCAAAGAAAAACCCATCCTGGAAGAAATTGAAAAGCGTGGAAAAAAATTGATGCAGGGGTTAAAAGATATCTTCAACCATGCGAGTATTCCGGCATCTGTTCATGGTTACCCCGCTATGTTGGCCTTCTCAGTTGGCACCGAGAAAGTCATCAACCAACGTGACTGGCAGGAAACTGAGCGGGATTACTATCTGCGATTGATGGATTACGCCATTGATCGTGGAGTGATGCCTGACCACGACCCACGCGAGCCCTGGTTCCTGTGTTATTCCCATACGGATGCAGATATCGAGGAAACCTTGAATGTAATGTCTGATGCGGTTAAAAATGTAAGTAGATAATTAACCGATAAAGACTTATTACAGCGTCATTTGGAACTTCATTTTCACGGAGAAATTCATGAGTAAAATCGAGGCCAGACTTTCTGCCCAGGAAATCGTAAAACTAAATAAGGAATACTCTCTTTTTTCCTGGTCAGTACAATCTACAACCAATCCCATCCCCATTTCGCGGGCACAAGGGATTTATTTCTGGGATGCTGACGATAAGCGGTATATTGATTTTTCATCCCAGCTGATGAATATGAATATCGGGCACCAGCATCCCAAGGTGATTAAAGCTATCCAAGACCAGGCAGCTCAGCTCTGTTATGCCCATCCTGGAATGGCAACTGAAGCGCGCGGATTGTTAGCTCAAAAAATCGCTGAAGTAGCACCGGGTAACTTGAAGAAAACTTTTTTTTGCCTGGGTGGAGCAGAAGCGAATGAGAATGCAATCAAAATTGCTCGATTTTATACCGGCAGAAACAAAATTATGGCTAGGTACCGGTCATACCATGGTGCTACTCACGGCGCGATTGCTCTCACCGGTGATTACCGGCGATTACCTGTAGAACCAGCCCTCCCGGGAGTTGTACATTTCCTCGATCCATTTTGTTACCGCTGCCCATTTGGTTGGACAATTGAAACCTGCCATCGAGAATGCATCTCCCATGTAGAGGAAGTGATAAGTTATGAAGGCCCAGACCGGATAGCCGCGATTTTTATGGAGGGTGTAACCGGTTCCAATGGTTTAATCGTCCCTCCAGATGATTATTGGCCTCGGATCCGAGAAATATGTAATAAATATGGGATCCTTCTAGTTTCAGATGAAGTCATGAGCGGGTGGGGTCGCACTGGCAAATGGTTTGCAGTTGATAATTGGGATGTCGTGCCGGATATGATTACTACTGCCAAAGGGATAACGTCCGGGTATGTACCACTCGGGGCAGTGATTGTGTCTGAACCGATTGCTGAATACTTTGACGATAAAATGCTTTACTGTGGACTTACTTACAGCGGACATCCTTTAGCCTGCGCTGCAGGAATAGCCACAATTGACGTTTATTCGGAGGATAATCTTCTTCAGAATGCAGTAAAAGTAGGCAAATATCTGGGTACAAAGTTGGAAGAAATCAAGGTTAATCATCCAAGTGTTGGAGATGTAAGGTACATCGGTTTATTTACTGCTATCGAAATTGTAAGAAATAAAAAGACGAAGTTACCGATAGATCCTTTGAATGAGACATCAAAAGTACTTAAGGGATAATGGACTATTTACCTTTATTTTTCACAATGTGATCTTTGTGGTTCCACCCTTATGCATCAAAAACTCCCAAATCGATGAAGGATTAGAAATCATCAATTTGGCGTTGGATCAGATCGACAAACTAACGGATTAATTTCCCGTTGTATGTTGTAAATTATATTAGTTAAAGGAGAATGTTGATGACCGAGCTCGTATTACAGAATTTTGTAAACGGTGTATGGATAAATCCTGATTGTGAGAATTTCCGAGAAGTAACAAATCCGGCTACAGATGAGTTGTTGGCGAAAGTTCCGGTCTCTAAGCTGTCTGAGCTGGATAGCGCAGTGCAAATTGCGCATCAAGCATTTCAGACCTGGCGAAGAGTTCCTGTAACAACACGTATACAATACTTCTTCAAGTTAAAGACATTATTGGAAGAGAATTTTGAGGATCTTGCGCGCAGTATCACCCTTGAGCATGGTAAAACGTTGGACGAATCACGCGGCGAGATGCGTCGGGCGATTGAGAACGTAGAAGTAGCTTGCGGAACGCCATCACTTGGAATGGGCGATATTGTGGAAGATATCGCCCCGGGGATTGACGAGTTAATGATCCGTCAACCTCTTGGTGTGGTGGGGTTAATATCTCCCTTCAATTTCCCTGCCATGATCGCTTTCTGGTATCTGCCTTATGCTGTAACGACTGGTAATACGGTCATTGTGAAACCGTCTAGCCGGGTACCCATTACCATGGTTAAATTGTTCCAATTAATGGAACAAGCAGGCTTTCCAGCAGGTGTCGTAAACCTGGTTCACGGTGGCTCTGACATCGTAAATGGCATCCTTGACCACCCACTGATCAAGGCGATCGGTTTTATCGGTTCCACTCCAGTGGCATTACACGTATTCAGCCGTGGAGCGGCGCATGGGAAACGAGTATCTGCAGGTGGTGGAGCAAAATGCCCCGTCCTAATACTTCCCGATGCTGACGTGGATACGACGACTAATATCATGATGGATAGTGCATTCGGTTGTAGTGGGCAGCGCTGTCTTGCGGCTACCATTGCGATAATGATTGGCGAAGCCGATAAAACCTTTATTCCCGCTTTTGCTGACGCAGCAGCAAGGCGGGTGACCGGTTTCGGACTGAACCCAGGTGTCCAAATGGGTCCGGTCATTACACCACATGATAAACTGCGAATTGAGGGGTTGATCCAGCAAGGTGTCAACGAGGGTGCAGAAATGTTGGTAGATGGTCGGAGTGCGGTAATTCCGGGGTATGAGAAGGGATATTTTATTCGACCCACCATCATGACTGACATTCCGATAAAGGGAATTATTCATTCAACAGAGATATTTGGCCCGGTATTGGGAATCATGCACTGCAACACTGTCGAGGAAGCGATAAAAATCGTCAATGATAGCGCATTTGGAAATGCCGGCTCGATTTTTACCCGCGACGGGGCAGCTGCGCGGAAATTTAGATATGAAGCAGATGCCGGGAATATAGGCATCAATATTGGAATCGCGGCTCCGATGGCATTCTTTCCTTTCAGCGGTTGGAAAGAGAGCTTCTATGGCGACCTGCATGGGCAGGGAAAACATGCTATAGAATTCTTTACCCAGACCAAGGTAGTAATTGAACGTTGGCCAAAGGAATGGTCCAGGAAGTTCTAACGAAAGGAGGAGTTATAAGAGTTTAGTTCGGTGTTTGATTGGCTCCAGATTAAGAAGTTGAATAACCTGAATTTAATTAAATAACTGCAGGAGGATGTAAGATGCCAGAACAAATGGCTTTTGCTCGAAAAGCAAGCGGTCTAGTGCGTGGACTTTCTTTTTGGGATGCTTTTGGTGTAGGTTTTATGAACCAGGGGCTTACACCGAGCATGTGGGTAATGATTAGTTTCGGTTTGGGGGTTTATCTTGGTGGAAATTTGATCATCGCAACGCTCATTTCTGCAGTCCTGTGTGGCATTGGCTTTTCTCTCGTTTGGGGGATCCTCGGCGGATCGATGCCTCGGTCTGGTGGCGAGTATATATACAATTCGCGAATTATTCACCCTGTGATTGGCATCGCAGAATCCTTTGGGAATGCGTTTGTGTGGATCATGTGGATTTTCGTTTTAGCGCCATGGACGATCGATCCAGGTCTAACAATGATGTTTCAATTCCTGGGATTTGAAAGCGCTGCTGAAGTCATCCAAACACCAACAGCTGTCTTTTTAATTTCCAGCATTGTAAGCATAATTGCTTTGTTATTCGTGGTATTTGGCATGAGGGTATTTGCGACTGTTCAAAAAATAATCATGATTTTTGGTATTTTAGGTTGTACGATCATCCTGCTGGTGTTCACATTTACATCACATGAGGCATTCGTGCAAGCCTGGAATAACCTTGCAGTCCAATACAGTTCATTGGATTATCAATCGTTTCTGACCAGCGCCAGGGCATCCATCGAGGAAGCAGGTAAGGTATTGCCATCTACCTGGAACTGGTTTGATACTTTTGGTGTGATGGTTGCTGGGTCATGGTTATTTGCTTATGCATACTGCATCACGTTCATCGCAGGAGAAGTAAAACGTCCGGATAAAACGATCATCCTGGCAAACTTATTTGCAGTGCTGGTGCCAGCTTTCTTTATGACCTGGCTGGGAATTGTCTTGTATCGGACCGTCGGATTTGAATTCCTCTCAGCGACAGCTTTTGTGGATAATAATGCAATTGAGCTGGCTGGGTATACCTTCCCATGGTCACCGCATTTTGTCGGTTTGGCGGCAGTAATCGTACCGACGAATACCATAATTCTATTCATGATGTCACTATCGTTCATTCTTTTTAACCTGTGGTGGGTTGCCCTTTCATACCTGGCTTTTCCACGCATTTTGTTTGCCTGGGGTATGGACCGGATGGGTCCCAAGTGGTTTGCGGATATCGATTACCGCTGGGCATCTCCTGTGAAGAATCACATTCTCTGCTTTTTCCTAGGCGAGATTGGTATCTTATTATTTGCATTCTTTGGAGATCCGATGGAATCGTTATCCGTAACGGGAATGGAAATTGTTTCTGTGTTTGGGATCACGGCAATTGCGGCGGCGATATTCCCGTTCTCAAAACGTGCACGTCAAATTTGGGAATCCTCACCCTATCGGGGATGGAAAATCCTCAATATTCCTGTAGTTACCATTGGTGCCGTAGTAAACCTCATCTACTTAGGCATACTTTTCTACTTCTTCTTCTTCATGTCGGAGATGGGAGAACAAGAACTTGTGAGGGGATCATTAATCTTGTACTCCATAATCTGGGGTGCCGGTATCCTTTGGTATTTCTTCTGGAAGAATCGCAACAAGCAGGCAGGAGTCGACGTCAGTATGACCTATGGGGAACTACCTCCTGATTAATACCTAACTCGCTGAAGGACGAAGGGATAACCCTTCGTCCTTCAACACTTAATGGTTAAGGAGTGATCGATGGGAAATGCTATAAAAATATTTTTTGTTACCGATATACATGGCTCGAATTTGTGCTATCGTAAATATTTAAACGCTCTCAAAGTCTATAACGTGGACGTTGGTATCTTATTAGGTGACTTAACTGGGAAAGTTTTAGTTCCCCTGGTGGAAAAAGCCGGTGGAGGCTGGGAAACTACATTGATGGGAACCCATGTCGATCTCAATACCCAGGATGAGGTCGATAAAATAAAGAAAACGATCGAAATGATGGGTTATTACTGGGTGCACCAGACACCCGAAGAATTTAAAGAATTTAAAACAGATCCCATAAAAGTCGACTTATTATTCAAGGAATTGATGATGAGCCGATTATGCGAGTGGATTGACCTTGCTGATGAACGTTTAGCTGGAACCAGTTATAAGGTCTATATGGCCCCAGGCAATGATGACCACTTTGAAGTCGATCAGATAATTTCAAATTCAACAGCAATCGTCAATTGCAATAATAGAAATGTGATGGTTGGCGACCACGAGATGATTACCTTCTCCTGGGCAAACCCGACCCCATGGAATACGCCCCGTGAAAAAACTGATGAAGAATTGGAACCCATGCTAGAGGAACTTGTAGCCTTGGTGAAAGATAAATCCAACGCCATTTTTAACTTTCATGCTCCACCCTATGGTTTTGCTCTAGATTTAGCACCTGAATTAAACAAGGATTTGGTTCAGGCAGCTGACCGAAAAATCCATGTTGGTAGCCACGCGGTGACAAAAATGATTGAAAAATACCAACCCCTGATCGGTCTTCACGGTCACATTCATGAATCGCGAGGCGCACAGAAGATAAAACGCACGCTCATTGTCAATCCCGGTAGTGAATATTCTGAAGGAATTTTAAAGGGAGCAATGATTGTATTGGAAAAAGGTAAAGTCAAGGATTACGTATTCACATCTGGATAGGAGAATAGACCATGTTACCGGTAAAAAGATTTCGTCTGCCGAAAGATATCCCGTTAGAGGAATATCCAAATCCTGAAGAATACCTGAATGAGGCGCGCAGATTGACCGATGAAGCTCAGAAGCAGGGGTTGATTCTGCGGGTCATGGGGCCGATTGCACTGCATTTTTACTTTCCAGAACACGTTGAGCTTTACCGAAGCATGGAGCGCCTGGGAGATAGGGTGTTTACCGATATAGATTATGCCTCCTATGGCAAGCAGCGGGGTAAAATCGTCCCATTTTTTGAAAAGATGGGATATGAATTGGAAAAGCGAGCTGCAATGATGATGGGTGGTACCCGTCATATCTATTTTGGTGGGCGAATTCCAATGATCGATGTATTTTTTGATAAGTTGGACTATAACCACCCGATTAATTACCAGGGAAGACTTGAGTTCCACTCATATTGTGTTTCTCTCACGGATTTATTGTTACAAAAATTGCAAATAGTAAATATCAACGATAAGGATCTGAAAGATGCAATGCTGTTGCTCTTAGCCGGGCAGATTGGTGATGGTGAGGCCAATAAAGTTAACCTCAAATACATTGCGAAATTAATGGCCGACGATTGGGGATTTTATTACACTTCGATTATGAACCTAAATAAAATCCAGGCGGCTGTTTTAGGCGTCCCGGTGCTGACTGATGAAAACAGAATAATTATTAGTGAAAAAGCAGAAGCAATCATAAAAATAATAGAAAACGAGCCAAAATCAGGAAAATGGAAGGGCCGGGCAAAAACTGGCACTAGTAAGATCTGGTACAAAGAAGTATCAGATTGGGAATAATAATTCAATTAAAGGACTTAACTATGAGTAAATCTCAAGATGAGGCGATTGCATACGCGCAACGATGGATTGATATCATCCATAAAACGGAAATAACTCCTGATGAAGCAAAATTAATTATTGACGAATCAAAATATAATTTTGCTGAACACTTTAATCGCGGCTGGCTTGATTACCGTAAATCTATTACTGAGGCGGGCGATTGGGCTTCAGTGGAATGGACCGGATCCGGAGCGATATTTAAAGATGTCTTGGGTCGACAGTATATTGACTGCCTGGGTGGATACGGGATGATGGACTTGGGATGGGGTCATCCCGAAGTTATAGATAATGTGAAAGCTCAGCTGGGTCGTTCTCCTATGCCTAGCCAGGAGCTAATCGACCCGCTGCGAGGGGTATTGGCACGCCTCCTGGCAATGATCACACCCGGTGATATCAAGTATAGTTTCTTCGCTGCCAGCGGAACTGAAGCTATCGAAGGATCCATCAAGCTGGCAAAAATGTACACCCATAAAAATGGGTTTATAGCTGCACTTCAAGCTTTTCATGGAAAAACCATGGGCTCGCTCAGCATGATGGGTAAATCCGATTATCGCACTCCCGTGGGAACACTTTATGGCGGTCCGGTCTACCATGTTCCTTTTGGCGATGCTGATGCGGTTGAGCAGCAGTTGGAGATTGCAAAAAAAGTAGGCGTTGAAATTGCTGCAGTTTTGATGGAACCCATCCAGGGTGAAGCTGGAGCGATTGTTCCGCCGGATGACTTTTGGCCTCGAATAAGGGAATTAACGAAGGCTTATGGTGTCCTATTAATTGCCGATGAAGTGCAAACGGGGTTTGGCCGTACTGGAAAACTATGGGGAGTGGAACATTGGGGAGTTGAGCCAGACATTATTGCCTTAGCCAAGTCACTCGGAGGCGGGGTGATGCCGGTAAGTGCATTTTGCTCGACCGAAGAAATATGGCAGTGCATGATGTTTCCAAACCCTTTTATCCACACTACAACCACTGGCGGTGGCGCATTAGCCTGCAGTGCGGCGATAGCCGCCATAAAGGTCACATTGCGCGATAAGCTATGGGAACAAGCTGCTGCAAAAGGTGACTATATCATTCCGAAACTCCAGGAGCTGGCAATCCGATATCCGCAGATCTACCATAGCATCACGGGGAAAGGTTTGTTGATCGGTCAACATTTCCATAATCCTGACGTCGGATATCAAGTTGCAGCAGGTCTATTTAAGCGGGGGGTTTTAGTGGCAGGAACTCTTACCAGTGCCCAGACCATCCGGATAGAACCACCACTGGTAATCACATATGAAGAATTGGATGCTGTCTTAGACCGACTTGAGGATGTGCTTATAGAAATCAATAAAAAATTATGAAAAGCGATTTCGCTGTTGAATTTCAAGACGTTGTAAAAATTTTTCCCACACCCGAGGGAGGACAGGTAAATGCTGTCGATCATGTATCCATTCAGATCGGGCATGGTGAGTTTTTCTCGTTTTTAGGACCATCTGGATGCGGAAAGACAACCTCATTGAGGATGATGGCAGGTTTTGAATGGCCCACCAGCGGTGATGTGCTTATCGACGGACAAAAGATGGGGCGGAAACCACCGTACCAGAGACCTGTGAACACAGTATTCCAAAACTATGCCTTATTTCAACACATGACCGTCTTTGAGAATGTCGCATTTGGGCTTGAAATGGAGAAAGTCTCAAAGGACGAGATATCTCGACGAGTGAATGAAGCTCTAGAAATGGTCAAACTTCCGACGATGGGTAAACGTAAACCGAAGCAATTATCCGGTGGGCAGCAGCAGCGCATTGCGCTGGCGCGCGCTCTGGTTAAGCGTCCGGAGGTACTTTTACTCGATGAACCTCTTGGTGCCTTGGATCTAAAATTACGAAAAGAAATGCAGCTGGAGCTAAAAGCATTACAGGAACAAGTAGGGATTACTTTTATTTATGTTACTCACGATCAAGAAGAAGCGTTGACCATGTCCAACCGGATCGCCGTGATGAGCCGTGGAAAAGCTTTGCAAATAGGCACATCGGTCGGGATTTACGAACGGCCAAACTGTAAATTTGTTGCGGATTTTATCGGAGAGACGAATTTCCTGTCTGGAACAGTTAAAGAGATTGATAATCAACGTGTTGTAGTAACCTTAAATGCACCAGAACAGGAGGTTAATGGGATAGGTATAGGCAACCTGAGTGTCGGTCAGTCCGTTGCCGTCGCAATACGACCTGAGAAAGTCCACCTTGTCGATGACGACGGATCACAGGTAAGTCTGAAATTACTCGAGAATAAACTCAAAGGCCGTGTGACAACTACCGCTTATATTGGTTCCGATACTCGTGTAGTATTGGAATTAGCTACAGGTGTGCGCATGAAAGTGTGGGAGAAAAATGCGATTTCCACCCTGGATCCTGAAGCATATTACTCAGCTGGAGATCCAGTCTGGGTTTTAATACCTTATGAAAATACGCTTGTTCTGCCCGAGGATATCTCATGATCTCTGAGCAGATCAGTGAAAAGCCTAGGAGAAAATTTTCATTTATCCGCACGATAAGGGAAAATCCCAGAGCTCAAGGATTTTTCCTCATTTCGCCCACAAATATATATCTCTTCATTCTCATCGTCTTACCACTTATTCTCGTGACTGGATTAAGCTTCTTATCGCGCGGTAATTATGGTCAGATTGAATTTAAGCTGAACTTTTCGAATTATGCCAGGCTATTTGACCCCCTTTACGCAAAAGTTTTGGCATTTTCATTATTAGTTGGGTTTGGAACCACTGTGATTTGCTTGTTCGTTGGTTATCCATTGGCGTACTTCATAGCACGTGCTCCATCGAGGCAAAGGTCGCTTTTACTATTTTTAATTCTGCTTCCATTTTGGACTAATTTTATTATCCGAATTTACGCGTGGATGACTATCTTGAGATCCGGCGGATTACTGGATGCATTATTGCAATGGCTCCATCTCACTCAGGCGCCTTTGAATATCTTATACACGCCTACCGCAGTCATGATTGGAATGGTATATGAGTTCCTACCATTTATGGTGTTGCCTTTATATACCTCTCTGGAGAAAATTGAAAATTCTTTGTTGGAAGCTGCTGCCGATCTTGGTGCACCGCCTTGGAAGGCATTCTTACGTGTTACGCTTCCGTTGAGTGTGCCAGGGATGATCGCTGGAACCATCCTGACATTTATTCCTTCCATGGGGATGTTCGTGGTACCCGATATATTAGGTGGCGCGAAAACCATTTTAATTGGCAACGTCATCAGAAACCAATTCCTGACTGCCCGTGATTGGCCTTTTGGAGCTGCTGCATCCATGGTTTTAATGCTGATGACTATGGTCATCACCTTGTATTACACTCGAAAAGCCGGATTCGGTGAGGAACTCTTAATATGAGTGAAAAGAAACCTGCTCTCTGGCTGCGAGTTTATTCAATCCTGGTGTATGCTTTCATCTATGCACCCATCCTGATTTTGATTATATTTTCTTTTAACAGCCAAAAACTCAATATCCACTGGGAAGGTTTTACAACCCGTTGGTATAAAGTTTTGTTTAATGATGCTCAGATTCTCCTAGCAACTCGGAATACCCTGTTAATCGCGATAATCTCTACCCTGGTCGCGACGGTCATTGGTACTATGGCAGCCTTGGCAATGCATCGTTATAGGTTCCCACTTTACAACACCTCAGAGACGGTTATGTATATTCCAATTGTCATCCCCGAGGTTGTCATGGGCATTTCCCTATTGGTGTTTTTCGTGATGATCAATTTTACATTGGGGTTGACTACGATCACATTATCCCATATTGCTTTTAGCATTCCGTTTGTTGCTTTGGTGGTTAGAGCGCGTCTGCATGGTTACGATAGGGCTATCGATGAAGCGGCGATGGACCTTGGTGCTAATGAGCTTACTACTTTCTGGCGAATTACCCTACCAACGATTATGCCCGGTGTGTTGGCAGGTGCCATGCTGGCGTTAACCTTATCGCTCGACGATTATGTCATCACTTATTTCACTGCTGGACCAGGCTCCACTACCTTACCACTACGCGTATTTTCTATGGTGAAAACGGCCGTGACACCTGAAATTAACGCTTTGTCCTCGATCTGGGTATTGATCATATTTATACTTTTAGTCATCGGGCAGATTGCCCAACGTAAGAAAGTCTAACCAAATACGAGAAAAGGAGATAATAATGAAGAAGATTAGTCTGTTTTTTGTCGCACTATTGATTATGTCTTTGATCCTCACCGCCTGCGGAGGTAGCGCTCAGAAATCTACTACTTTGAACCTTTATGCCTGGTCAGAATATGTTCCCCAACAATTATTAGACGATTTCGGGAAGAAATATGGAATCACCGTAAATTATGACACATATTCATCTAATGAGGAAATGTTGGCCAAGCTCCAGGCAGGAGCTTCTGGTTATGATGTAATTATCCCCAGTGATTATACCGTCGCCATCATGATCAGCCAGAATATGCTCGAACCGATTGATGTGACCAAACTTGCCAACTTCGGCAACCTTGACCCGCGATTCATTAACCGCGATTACGATCCTGGAAATAAATACACAATCCCGTATCAATGGGGGACGACAGGATTGATCTATGATAGCGCTACGAGCCCATCTGCCCCAAAGAATTGGCTTGACTTATGGGATCCATCCTTTAATGCCCGCCTTGTATTTCTCGATGATGAGCGGGAAGTAATGGGAATGGTTTTGCAAGTACTGGGGTACGATAAAAACTCTACCAATGAGAGTGAGCTGCAACAGGCAGAGGAAAAATTGTTAGAACTGAAACCCAACATCCTTAAGTTTGATAGCGATGCACCTGAGACTGCCATTATCAGCGGCGAAGCCTGGGCGGGATTGGTATATAACGGGAATTCTTCCCTGGCGCTGGCAGAAGATCCAAATGTTGTCTACATCTGCCCTAGTGAGGGCTGCACCATCTGGTTTGATAACCTTGCGATCCCCAAAGGCGCGCCTCACATGGATGCAGCACTACTGTTTATGGATTGGGTTATGGATCCACAACAAAGCATTTTGATCACTAAGGAATTCCCATATTCCAATCCAAATAAGGCTGCATTGGATTTATTGAAGACAGATGACCCTGCTTTGTATGAAACCTATATGGGATTTTCTGGGACCAATCCTGATGATGCCTTCCTGGCAAACGCAACACCAATCAAGGATGTAGGTGAAGCAACGACAATATACGATAGTTTATGGACTGATTTTAAGTCTAAATAAGGATTGTTAGGTGTATAGTCCTGATCCTGAAAAGATGATTTCAATTCAGGATCAGGAGTTGCAGGTATTTATTTATATGTATAGCATTTCGATAGATCACAATTTGATATGACGATTTGTCGTATCGAAATGATAGCGAATTTGTCCTAATATTAATAAGGAGATGCGTTATGAAAATATTGCTGGTTGGTGTTGGTGGTGTAGGAGAAGCGATGGCAATGATTGCGAAACCGAAGGAATGGGTGGAGCAAGTTGTTCTCGCTGACTATAATTTTGAACGCGTAAAAGAAGTGCAAGCAAAATTAGGAGACAATAAACGGTTCCCGATAGAGAAAGTGGATGCTAAACATCGGGAACAGATTGAAGCCCTCGCCCAGAAATATCGTGTTGACCTAATTATGAATGCTTGTGATCCGATTTATAACGTATCAATTTTTGAAGCCGCCTATAACTATGGATGTAATTACATGGATATGGCGATGACTTTATCTGAACCTCATCCGAGTGATCCATTCAACCAATGCGGGATAAAACTAGGCGATTATCAATTCGAGCGATCGAAATTATGGGAGCAAAAAGGACTACTCGCTCTGGTTGGATTAGGGGTTGAACCAGGGATGGCAGATATTTTCGCACGATATGCCCAGGATTACCTCTTTGATGAAATTGATGAAGTAGGCATTCGGGATGGCGCAAACATCGAAGTGAGAGGTTATGAATTTGCTCCGAACTTTTCGATTTGGACGACGATAGAAGAATGTTTAAACCCGCCAGTGATTTGGGAAAAGAACCGTGGATGGTTTACTACACAACCATTTTCTGAGCCAGAAGTATTTGAATTTCCTGGTGGTATAGGTAAGGTCGAGGTGGTTAATGTCGAGCATGAAGAAGTTTTGCTGATACCTCGCTGGGTGAAGAGTAAACGAGTGACGTTTAAATATGGGCTGGGAGATAAATTTATTGATGTACTAAAGACCCTGCATATGATTGGCCTGGATAACAAGGAAACGATCAAGGTTAAAGACGTCTTTGTTGCTCCAAGAGATGTTGTGGTAGCCTGCCTACCTGACCCCGCTCACCTGGGTGATCAAATGTTCGGGAAAACTTGTGCCGGTACATGGGTGAAAGGTATAAAAGATGGAAAACAACGCCAGGTATATCTCTACCAGGTAGCGGACAATGAAGAATGCATGAAGAATTGGGGTTGCCAGGCAGTAGTCGCGCAAACAGCCTTCAACGCAGTAATCGGCTGGGAAATGTTGAATTTTGGCACCTGGAGCGGTACTGGTGTACTCGGTCCCGAGGCTTTCGATCCTATGCCATTTATGAAGAAAATGGAAGAGTATGGATTTCCATACGGTATAAAAGAAATGTGAGAAATGAAGAGAAGATAACTATGACCCCCGACAATGATTTTAGACAAAATTTATCTCCCGTATGGTCGAGGATTTTCTCTATTGAGGTTGACCATGGGGAAGGAAGCTACTTGGTTGATATCCATGGTAATAAATATCTGGATTTTACCTGTGGCATAGGTGTAACGAATACCGGACATTGCCATCCGAAAGTAGTTGAAGCGATCCGCAAACAGGCTGGGATGTTAATCCACGGACAGGCTAATATCGTGATTCATCAGCCGATGTTGGATTTGGTCAGTGAGCTGAAGACGATAACAAATCCAGCAATGGATGGATTTTTCTTTACGAATTCAGGAGCAGAAGCTGTTGAAGGGGCGATGAAACTGGCACGTCATGCCACCGGTCGAACCAATATTATTGTATTTCAAGGGAGCTTTCATGGGCGAACGGTGGGCACGATGTCACTCACTACCTCGAAAACCGTTTACCGAACGGGCTATCAACCCTTGATGGCTGGGGTATTCGTAGCACCTTACCCATATAGCTATCGTTACGGTTGGACCGATGAGCAAACAACTCAATGGTGCCTAGATGAGTTAGAATTTTTATTCTTGTCACAAACAGCTCCCCAGGAAACCGCGGCTATATTAATTGAGCCAGTGTTGGGTGAGGGTGGCTATGTCGTGCCTCCAACTGGATTTATGAACAACTTGCGGGACATCTGTGATAAACATGGAATTATGTTAATTGTTGACGAAATCCAATCAGGTTTTGGACGGACGGGGAAATGGTTTGCCCAAGAGCATTTCAATGTTACTCCCGATATAATGACCGTCGCCAAGGGAATTGCCTCCGGATTACCGCTGTCCGGAGTTTTCAGCCGTCTTGACCTGATGAAGAAATGGCAGACCGGCACCCATGGAGGCACATACGGCGGAAACGTAATCGCATGTGCAGCAGGTGTGGCAACAATTAGAGCAATGCGCAACGAAAATATGCTTGATAATGCCCGCAACAGAGGCCAACAGTTGATGAATCAGCTCAGGCGAGTTCAACTAGACTTCCCGGTCATCGGTGACGTGCGCGGTTTGGGATTAATGATTGGGATGGAATTTCGAGGTATAGATAGGAAACCCGATAAAGCAACAACAAAGGCAGTGGTTCAGGCGTGCTTTGAAAGGAAGTTAATGTTACTATCCTGTGGCACCTTTGATAATGTGATCCGCTGGATCCCACCACTGATTGTCACTGAAAAGCAGATTGATGAGGCAGCAGATATTTTCGTCGATGCACTTAAATCTGTAGTCAACTAAGCCGTTCTAATTATTAAGGTAATTCTATGGTTGCGATCGATCGCCAGCGGTTGGCGGAGCTGCTCACTGCAGAAGAGAACCGTTTCCACCAAGAGCATAAAAAATCATTTGAGTTATATCAACGCGCCCGAAAATCTCTGCAGGGCGGCGTTCCGATGCTATGGATGATTCGTTGGGCAGGCACTTTTCCGATTTTCGTGAAAGAGGGAAGAGGTGCTCATTTTGTTGATATAGACGGACATGAGTATATTGATTTTTGCTTGGGTGATACTGGTGCAATGACCGGGCATGCTCCCGAAGCTACAGTACAAGCGATCATTCAGCAAGCAAAAAAAGGGATTACATATATGTTACCCACCGAAGATGTAATATGGGTGGGTGAAGAGCTGCAGCGGCGCTTTGGACTACCTTATTGGCAGTTTACCCTCACTGCAACCGATGCAAATCGGTTCGCTATTCGTATGGCGAGGGAGATCACGCAACGAAAATACATTCTCGTTTTCAATTATTGCTACCACGGGTCGGTAGATGAGACATTTATCACGATCAATCCGGAGGGTCCAGGACCAAGAAGGGGCAACCTCGGTCCGCCAGTGAACCCGAACGAAACCACGAGGGTAATTGAATTCAACGATATTCAGGCTTTAGATACGGCATTGTCTGATGGAGATGTGGCTTGCGTACTCGCAGAACCAGCGATGACGAATATTGGGATCATCCATCCCGATCCCGGTTTTCATGATGCGATGAGAGAAATTACACGAAAAACTGGCACCTTGCTTATCATCGATGAAACCCATACGATCTGCACTGGCCCACGTGGTTACACTGGTGAATACGGATTACAGCCGGATATGTTCACATTGGGGAAGCCTATCGCTGGTGGTGTTCCAGCTGCGGTATATGGGTTTTCGCAGGATATTGCCGAAAGGTTTAATGCTCGATTGAATCTTGATGATTCTGATGTAGGTGGTATTGGTGGGACACTGGCCGGAAATGCGCTGTCCATTGCTGCCATGAAAGCCACACTTGAGCACGTCTTGACCAAATCTGCATATAAAAAAGCGATTGAGCTAACCATCAGGTTTACTCATGGGGTAGAATCGGTGATCCGAGAGATGGGGTTACCTTGGATCGTCAACAGATTAGGCTGCCGCATTGAGTATTGGTTTCGTGCAACGCCTCCACGGAACGGTGGGGAAGCCAACGATGCTGTTGACAGTGAATTAGACCGATATATGCACTTATATTCACTTAATCGAGGCATTTTGATGACACCATTCCATAATATGGCTTTGATTGCCCCAGACACGTCCGAAGCCGATATTGATTTCCATACTTTGGTATTTCGTGAAGCTGTTCAAAATTTATTAATTGAATAAATAGGAGTTTTGATGGAAGAAAAAACTAAAGCTAAGTATGAGTTATTTGTATGGCGGGTTAACAGCAGGACAAAAAAAGTAGCACGCGAAATAACGCCACCCTCATGGGGACAATTGGGTGGGAGAGGATTAGTTGCTAGAATCTTGTTGGATGAAGTTCCTCCCGCTTGTGAACCGCTTGGTCCACTCAATAAGTTAATCTTTGCACCAGGTTTACTGGTTGGGCATATGCTGTCGAGTTGCGACCGTATATCGATTGGTGGTAAAAGTCCTTTGACTGGGGGTGTGAAAGAAGCGAATGCTGGAGGTACAACTGGTTTACATTTGATGTTTTTAGGAATAAAAGCTTTAATCATCGAAGATAAACCGGATGATGATGAATGGAGTGTACTGCTGGTAAATCAATCAGGGATTATTTTTGAACCAGCAGATTACTTGATTGGACGTGGCGTGTATGAATGTGCGCTAAAACTTACTGAGCGGTATGGTAACAAAATTGCTGTTGCGGTGATCGGGCAAGGGGGAGAAATGCAGCTGGCTTCCGCTGGTATTCAGAACCTCGATAAAGAAAATCTTCCCTCCCGTATTGCCGCGAGAGGTGGTTTAGGGGCAGTTATGGGAACGAAGAAGATAAAGGCAATTGTGATTGATTCCAATGAAGGGCAAAAACCTCCTATAGCCCATCCAGATGAATTCAAACTTGCGCAAAAGTCATTTACAAAAGCTCTGATGGATCATCCCCAAACTGCTGTCTACCGGGATTATGGAACTGCAGCAATGGCGCGTATGAGCGATAGCTTCGGGGGATTACCGACCCGTAATTTTTCTACTGGACAGTTCGAGTCGGTCGAGACGATCAGCGGTGAATATATGCGCGATGTGATCTTAAAACGAGATGGAGTTGGTGAGCCAACTCATGCCTGCATGCCGGGATGTACGATCCGGTGTTCAAATAATTATGCGGATACAAGCGGTAAATCGATAGTTTCTCCGTTAGAATATGAGACGATTGGTTTAATGGGCTCTAATCTGGGAATCAGCGACTTGGATAAAATTGCCAAACTGAATTGGATGGTAAATGACTTGGGTTTAGATTCGATCGAGATTGGAGCTGCTCTTGGTGTAGCAGCGAAGGCAGGTGTAATGGAATTCGGGGATTACGAACGTGCCGAACAACTGATCACAGAAATTAAACTCAATACACCATTAGGTAGGTTATTAGGGAGTGGTGCTACGATAACAGGTAAGGTATTGGGAATTGAGCAAGTTCCAGCGGTGAAAGGGCAGGCTATGTCTGCTTATGAGCCTCGTGCCATCAAAGGCACTGGAGTGACCTACGCCACCTCGCCACAAGGCGCGGACCATACGAGTGGGCTGACCATCCGGGCGAAAGTCAATCACCTCGATCCCAACGGGCAGGCAGCTCTATCAAGAACGTTCCAAATTAATATGGCAGGCTACGACACACTTGGGGCATGTATATTCGCCGGCAGTGGCTTTCTTGCTGCCCCGGAATCAATTCGTGATTTATTGAATTCCCGATATGATTGGGAAGTGAAATTAGATATTCTACAGGTATTAGGTAAAGAAACACTGAGCTTGGAACGGGAGTTTAATCAGACGCGCTGGGTTCTCCAGCGCAGATGATCGTCTACCTGAGTGGATGACCCGCGAACCTTTACCTCCGACTAATGCGATTTTTGATGTAACTGAGGAAGATTTGGACGGCGTGTACAATTGGTAAGATAGGCAAGGTCAATTCTGCATTACACGTTTTTTATGTTCCTTGAAAATAACTGTTTCATCCGCCAACGAGATCCATGGCGGATGAATTTGTCTATCGTTCAATTTTATTAGTAAATGCAAATGTTCGATTGTTAAAAGTAAAATCAGTGATCTCTCAATTCTTATTTCAAGAAATATACGAATAGATATGCATAAACTCTTCACATTGATTTCTCGTTATAAAATTTACTTTAGAAGACTTATAATTAATTCTGAGGGAATAACATATGGCTAATCAAGAATTATATGATCGCTTGGATCAAATAAAACAAGTAATCAATTTCCATAATTACCGCTACCATGTATTGGATTCGCCGGTGATCAGCGATTATGAATATGATAAATTAATCAAAGAATTAAAAAGACATAGAATCTTCTCATCCTGAATGGATCACCCCTGATTCACCAAGCCAGAGAGCAGGAGCCGAACCCCTGAATAAATTCGTCAAAATTCACCATCTAGGACCGATCTTAAGTTTAGCTAACGCATTTTCAGACGAAGATGTTTTAGCGTGGTTTGAACGAATAAACCGTCTTGATGAGAGGGTGAATTCAACCGGGTTTGTAGTGGAACCAAAAATAGATGGATTGACGGTTGTTTTACATTATCGTGATGGTATTTTTATTCAAGGTGCGACACGCGGTGATGGCGTCATCGGGGAAGATATCACGGCAAATCTGAAGACTGTGCGCGCCTTACCGCTTAATATTCCAGTTGACAGTAAAGGTCCGAAACCACCATCTGAGATCGTTGTCCGTGGAGAAGCGTTTATCACTATCAAGAATTTCGAGAAGCTCAACCAGCACTTGGAAGATGCAGGTGAGAGTACCTATCAAAATCCTCGCAATACTGCTGCTGGTTCATTACGCCAACTTGATCCTGGTCTTACTGCCACAAGACCCCTAACGATTCTAATCTATGCGGTTATTTCTAAAAATGGAAATACTCCAACCACTCAAATTGAGCGCTTGCAATATCTGAAATATCTTGGTTTTCCAGTTCCAGAGGCGTATTATTGTAATAATATTTATGAGGCAATCAATGCCTATAAGCAGCTCTCCGAAAAGCGCGATAAGTTAACATACGAGGCTGACGGGGCAGTGATAAAGATCAATGATCTGAAACTGGCAGAAGACCTTGGTGTTGTTGGTAAAGATCCAAGAGGGGCAATCGCGTATAAATTTCCTGCCCAAGAGGTTACAACAAAACTATTAGATATCGGCGTGAATGTAGGTCGCACTGGCGTACTTACACCATACGCAATCCTTGAAGCGGTGGAAGTTGGGGGAGTGGTTGTCAGGCAAGCCACATTGCACAACTTTGACTACATTCGTGATAAGGATATTCGTATCGGTGATCGGGTGGCACTGAAACGTGCTGGGGATGTAATTCCTTATGTTATCGGACCTATCCACGACTTGAGGACAGGAAATGAATTAACCTTTATACCACCAAAAAAGTGTCCAACTTGCGAGCAACCGGTCGAGCATTTTGAAGGAGAGGTAGCCTGGTATTGCGTAAATACATCCTGCCCAGCGCAATTGATCCGAAATTTGGAGCATTTTGCCTCACGCGGAGCGATGGAGATAGTAGGGCTTGGGATAAAAATTGTTGAGCAATTAGTGATTTCTACACTTGTTCAAGATGTCGCAGATCTTTATACTTTGAACAAAAATCAGCTGCTCTCTTTGGAAGGCTTTGCAGGAAAAAAAGCCGATAATTTACTTGCATCAATCGAAGAATCAAAGGATCGCCCGCTAAGCCGGTTGATCAATGCACTTGGGATACGCGGTGTCGGCGAAGTAATGTCTGTAGAATTAGCGCGTAATTTTACCGACTTGGATATTTTATCCCGAGCCATGATTATCGACTTAGAACAGATTGAGGGTGTAGGTCCGAACATTGCAATGGCTATCGTTGATTGGTTTAAAAGAGAAACCAACAAAAAAGTACTGGAAAAACTACATCAAGCTGATGTATGGCCGGTTGAAAAACCAGCAGCCCATCAGACCGGCGAAAAGATAAGATTGAGTGAGCTAACCTTTGTCATCACTGGCACTTTAGCGGGTTTAACGAGAGAGCAATTAGAAGAGGTTATCCAGGAAAACGGAGGTAAAGTAACCGATTCCGTCAGTAAAAATACTAGCTATTTGATAGTTGGAGACCAGCCAGGTTCTAAACTGGATAAAGCCAGAAAGCTGGGAGTTCAAATCATCGGACTTGAAGATTTTAATAAGCTGCTTGAATAGAGAGTAACCAATAAAGAGAAAATAGCGATAAGTTACTTCATATAATATGCTATTCTATCCGCTAACGACATCTATTTTATGATTTCTATTCGTCATATGAACTAAATAAATCATGGAGAAGATCATACTCAAACCTGGGCGGGAGAAATCACTGCTACGCCGCCATCCGTGGATATTTTCAGGCGCGGTCTCAGAAGTTACAGGGAAACCTGGGATGGGTGAAGTAGTTGAAATTCTCGGATCACATGGTCAAATCCTGGCTAAGGCAGCTTATAGCCCAAATTCGAATATTATTGCTCGCATTTGGACCTGGGATCTCGAGGAGGAGGTTTCTCCTGACCTGTTCGAAAGGAGAATCCTTCAAGCGATCGACATACGGCAACAGTTAGGCGACCAAATCCCATCAGAACTCTCGGCGTTTGGTGCATGGAGAATCGGATGGGTTACCGGGATTAATTGTCGATCAATATAATGATGTGGTCGTCGTTCAATTCTTGTCTGCAGGGGTTGAGTATTGGCGTGAAAGCCTGGTGGATATTATTCTTAGGTACACCAATGCGAAGTTTATTTTTGAACGTTCCGATGTGGATGTCAGGCAGCTGGAAGGATTACCTCAGCAAAAAGGTCTTCTATACGGGGAGGAATTTAAAAATCCTGTAACGATACTTGAGCATGGCCTCAATATTAATGTAGATGTGATTAACGGGCATAAAACGGGCTATTATCTTGACCAGCGCGATAATCGACTTATTGCCAGGAGAATTTCTAGGGGAAAGAAAGTTTTGGATTGTTTTTCATACACGGGCGGGTTTGCAATAAACTCAATAATTGGCGAAGCCAAAAGCGTTTCCCTTGTAGATTCGTCGAATATAGCGCTAGATGCAGCACTGAACAACTTTTGCAGCAATACTTTCTCCCTGGACAATGTGACTTTTATTGAACAGGATGTGTTTAAGTACTTACGATTATTACGGGATAAAGCCGAATTCTTTGATTTGATCATTCTGGATCCTCCTAAATTTGCACCGACGGTATCCCAGGCTGAACGCGCCGCTCGAGGCTACAAAGACATTAATCTTCTCGCATTTAAATTGCTCAATCCAGGAGGTTACCTGTTGACCTTTTCATGTTCCGCGGGAGTAAATGAAGAATTATTTCAAAAGATCGTGGCTGGTGCAGCACTTGAGGCTGATGTAGACGCGAAAATAATAAAGCGTTTACACCAGGCAGCCGATCATCCAGTGGCACTGAATTTCCCGGAAGGGGCGTATCTAAAAGGATTTCTAATCCAAAAACAAAATTGAATAAATCTCTTTAGTTTTTCTTCATAAATTCATAGACAGTTATCGAATTAACCAATAACTAGCAAATGTATATAGTTGAAGTGGTTATAATTGAGCACACTATGCATCTCAGTTGTCGGGAGTTATTATATGTATGCCAATGAACAGGACCTGGAAAAAATACTGGTTTCGACAGAACAAATTAAAACGAGAGTAAAAGAGCTGGCTGACCAGATATCTACGGATTACGCTAATGTTGATCAAATATTTTTAATCGGCATACTGAAGGGGGCTTTTATTTTTTTGGCCGACCTATGCCGTGAGCTCAAAATTCCTCATGTAGTTGATTTTATGGCAGTATCGAGCTATGGGAAAACTGCAAATACAGGAGCGGTTAGAGTTAATCATGGATTTGAGAGAACCGATAGATGGTCAGCACGCCATTATCGTGGAAGATATTGCTGATAGCGGTAAAACACTGAAGTATTTATACCAGGTACTTCAATGGCACAATCCAGCATCTTTAAAAACCTGTGTTCTCCTCAGGAAGAACCGGGACAATTTAGATGTACCGATAAACTACCTTGGCTTCGTAATACCCAATGCTTGGGTCGTTGGCTATGGACTGGATTACGCCGATCATTATCGGACATTACCTTTCATAGCTGAGTTAAAACCACAGGTTTACACAAAATAGAAATTGTCTAAATAAAGTCTGGTAAAAAATAAAGCCTGGAGAGCGCATTCAACTCCAGGTTTATTTTTTGGTGCCTATCGTGCGGTCCCGACGGGATTCGGACCCGCGATCTCGGCCTTGACAGGGCCGCATGTTTGGCCGCTACACCACGGGACCTTGCGTGCGATAGTTTACTATACAATTTTTCCATCGTCAAGTGGAGCGCGTTAGCTCATGTAAAATGTTACTGAAGTATCATCATTAGCTCAAATGATAATGTTACCGAGGCTAATGATGAGCGAAACAGAAGCGATGAATATTGATGAGAGAAGAAAGTACATTTACAAAATGTGGGGTCGATACCGAACATCGAATAAGACGGAAAAAGGTGGACTGTTGGATGAAATCCAAGCTGTGACCGGAATGCACCGCAAAGCCATCCTGCGGTTATTGAATGGGCGCTTATCCAGGAAGATGCGTAGCCGCGAACGAGGCCGGGTCTATGGAGTTGAGGTCAGACATGCCGTGCTGGTGATCGCCCGCAGCCTGGATTATCCATGTGCGGAACGCTTACAACCCAACCTGGTGTGGATGGCGCACCATCTCCACCGGCATGGAGAGTTGAACGTTGGGAAGGAGAGCCTGGAAAAGCTAGCCAGGGTTAGCGTTTCCACCTTGAAGCGGATCTACCAACACAGAGGGCAGAGTGAAATCAAAATTGCCTTTCAGCAACCCAGACGATCTCCGACCAATAGCTTGCGTAGACAATATCCGATGCGAAAGATCGCCTGGGATATTCCAGAAGCAGGGCATTTTGAAGTGGATTTAGTGCATCATAGTGGCGAAAGCGCTAATGAAGAATATATCCATACCATCCAAATGGTGGACATTGCCACAGGGTGGAGTGAAATGGTGGCCGTATATGGGCGCAGTTATCGCGTGATGGCCGATGGATTTGAGTATATGCTGGCTCGTTTGCCCTTTGCAGTGCAGGAAATCCATCCCGATAATGGCGGAGAGTTCTTCAATCGCCACTTATTACATTACTGGAAGGAAAAAGTACCCGACTTGCAGCTGTCCCGTAGTCGTCCTTATCAGAAGAACGACAACCGCTTCGTGGAAGAGAATAATCACAGCCTGATCAGGACCTACATTGGCCATGACCGGCTGGACACGCAGGCACAGCTCAAAGCCTTACGCCAGTTGTACGAAAAATTGTGGCTGTATCATAACTTCTTCCAACCGGTCATGCGGCTACAAGAAAAAGAATATGTTTCCTCTGTGCAATATCGCCGCAAATATGACCAGGCCAAAACTCCTTTCGACCGGCTAAAAGAGAAAAATGTACTCAACGATCATGCCCGACTTCAATTGGAGTCTCTCCGCATGCAGACGAACCCGATGGATTTGCGCAACCAGATTGATATGCTGATCGCCCACCTGCTTTCACTGCCTACCCTGCACCAAGCAGAAACGGTTAATGTCTTTGAAACTCTGATCAAGGAGGCGCATGCTTCAGTAACATTATCATTTGAACCAACGAAGCCTTTACGGTAACATTATCTTTTGAATTGACAGGGTGGAGTCGAACTCAGGGGTGGACGATCTGTGAGGTTATGGATTTATGACGATATCAACTGACAGACTGTCTGAGGTTGAAAATTCTACTAGTGCCATTGGGTATGGGAGATAGTGACCGCGTGAATAGTCGAAATTGGGATCTTCAGGTCTACTTAATGCTCCTCGACTTTCATTAAACGGATATACCGTGAATGGATATGAGGTGTTTATTCCGACTATCTCGCCTCGCTGTATTCCCCAAGTATATCCTGATTGTGTTTCAATACCGGTATAAAAATCTCCCCAATGGGTTATAAAGCGTTGCCAAGGATCAACGACCAGGGGGATAATTGGGTCAATCTGCGACTGGTTAATATGTTCTATATCGATATGGATTTTATCCGGATAAATACTGATTGACTTGCGCATAGACATTTCTTCATTAAATAATTTTATATTATTATCTGATATAGCCACATTATAAACATTCCAGCTATTAAATTGGTCCTGGAAAGCACCAAGAATCTGGGCAGAATCTCCTCGTAAACCAAGCGTTGGATCCCAGGAAGACGGATCACTCAAACCAACGATAAATTCCCAGGTAGGACCAATAACCTGATGGATACCTTTTGCGTCCTTAGTGAAAGCAAATGGGATATATCCTCCAGATTTTTCGATCACGATAAATACTTGGTCATTCGCCAGGATACATTCATTCATACCATCATAATCAATATCTCGATCGCAACTTTGTATTTCTATCGGTGCTTCAGCCCAATTAGCTGCTGTAAGTACCTCACCGATTTGACCGACATAATTGCCCTGGATGGATCGTAGTTTGGGTGAAACAGGTTTTAAGAGATAATAATACATTTGCCAGGCAAGGTCTGTTAATTGATTTTGAGGTGAAAGCATAAGTGATGAATAGACCTTATTTTGAGTGTCCATAGAAAGGGTATCGCTCACCGTATCCGTCTGTGAAGCAGTTAAGTCTTCTGCAGTCAAATTGCCTTGGGCAAGCGGGATTTTTTCTTGGAGTAGATTTTCTTGTGTCGATATATCCTGAATCGTCAACACCTGTAGCCATGGATGCTCGGCAATATAAGAAAATACTTCTGTGCTGAGAGCTGGATCACCCAACACGGATTTCGAAAAATCACCTCCCAGTACAAGTGGTGAGGTAATCTGATTATTGGCATAGGAAAAGAGAAGAATTTTACATTCTAAAGATATATCTTCGATTGGTTGTTGTAAATATTCAAATGTTGGTGTTAGTTCGCAACCAGATATTAAATTATTAAATTGCGCATAGCCATAATCACCAAAACTCTTATCATCAATATATCCAAGTTTATAATAACTCCATAATAAAAACATAGCATTATTTGTTACATTGCCAGTATTACTAAATTCCCATTCAGGATTTGTCTGGTTGTAAGAGACATAACCATCAGGAATGGAGGAAAAAATCTGTTCATTCACAGTAAATTGCCCATTTATGCTAATAGCAGGCAATGCAAGAATACCTTTATTGGCTAATTGTTGAATTTGAGTTAAAACATTTAAATAGTCAAGCGCTGAAACATTGTTCGGGGTTAGTAAATCAAGCATAAAAATGGTCGAATGCGTTCGACTGGCAACATCAATCAAGTATTTCAACCCATGGCGGCTGCTCATTGGTCCTGTATGTGCTCCTGCCCAGGATCGGAGAGTCTGAGCAGGAGTATCTGAGGTAAAAGTATTCCAAAATGCAAATAAGACCCTGGCTCTAGCAGGGGAGGGGTCATCTGCCGAAAATATTCCGCATACATCGACTATTTTTTCCTCCCCGGGAGGAGTTATGATCACTTCCAGTTTTGCGTTGCTAAATAATCTGAGCAGATCGCTTCGACTGACATCAATAATAATTCTATCTTGTGAGGAGTCGTAAATGATGAACAACTGCGCTTCTGCTACCACTGAGTAAGTGTTATCGATCAATTCAACATCCCCGGCTGCGGTTAGTAGTAGTAAATAATCCCAACTGACATCACTCACCAGGTGGCCACCGTTTATAGTGACGATCTGAACTACGCCTCCCGGATTGGTATCAATGGGAATATAAATATCCTTTCCCAAGTATTGAGTAAGGTCTAAGAAATCAAGACGTATTTGGATAGAATGATCGTTCTTTCGAGCATAGGCAGCAATCAAATCCTGGTCGGGAATGACCTCATCAATTGGATCTAAAAGTTTCAGATCGCTATAACCCCACTCCAATAATTTGCTTTTGTTTTGGTCAATAACCGCGAATTGACATCCTGATAATAGACCGGAGAGGAAAGTAAGGCTTATTGCCAATAAAATCGTACCAAAATAAATATGGCGGAACATATATATGTGCTTTTTCGTCTAATAGTGACCTAATAATATTATTAGGTGGAAATAGTATTCTTTTATATTGTGAATAAATGTATAATTAAGAATTGTATTATAAAGGTGTTCAGGGATAGTTCGAAAGGAGACAAACAATGAAACGCCTCATCTCGATTTTGATAACAATTTTAGCACTAACTGCATTTGTAATCCCAGCAACAGCATCTACACAGGCACTTCCTTATTTTAATATATTAGAAGTTGCAAAAGATCAAACCGTTACTATTCAGGCTTACAACTTTCCTGCAAATGATAGCCTTCGGGTAACGATGGGACCTTATGGCTCTTACGGCGTAAACGGGGTGGTGATAACTAATACGAATTCCGGTAGTGGATCGTTTACAGCTACGTACACCATTCCTTCCACCCTGGTTGGTTCTGAGAAAATAGCTATTCGATTAGAAAGTCCGACCACCGGCTACTTTGCATACAACTGGTTCTGGAATAATCCTTCTACAGCACCGGTGACCACTCCCGTGCCTGGGTATAGTGGATTCCCCACATTTTCTATCAAATCAGTTGTGAAGAATCAATCCGTCACCATTTTGACTAGCAATTTACCACCCAATGACACTTTCACCGTCACAATGGGTAAATACGGAACAAAAGGCGTCGGAGGAATCGTGGTGACAACCACAAATTCTGGTTCAGGTGGCTCTCTTGAGCTTACTTATACAATTCCCACAGATTTATATAATTTCAATCCGCTCGCCATCCGTATGCAGAGCCCAACAACAGGTTACTTCGCTTATAACTGGTTCTGGAATACCGACTCGAGCGTCTCGCCAACTCCAACTCCTCCGCCTTCAACTCCTCCTCCATCTGGTTATAGCGGTTTTCCAACTTTCACGATTACAGCAGTCGTAAAAGACAGCACAGTCACCATATCAGGAGCAAATTTTCCTCCGAATGATACATTTACCGTCTTGATGGGTCCATATGGTACTAAAGGTATTGGTGGAACGAATGTTGGGAGCACCAGCACTGGTTCAGGTGGATCCATATCAGCGACATATAACATCCCATCGTCATTAGCTGGTTCGACGAAAATCGCTATTCGGCTGCAAAGTCCTACCAGCGGCTTCTTTGCTTATAATTGGTTCTGGAACAGCACTGCGCCTTAAACATTCAGTATAAATTCTAAATCTATAAAGGACCTGCGCTTAGATTATTAAAATAACGGCGTAAGGTCCTTTTATTTTCTTCATCCAATTTACTCGAAAGGCTTTCGAAATATTGCTGCCAGGGTTACATCATCGGATAAATCAACTCCTTTAATAAAATCATCAACTGATCCTTGAATCTTGTCTACCAGGTCATTTGATGAAATAAAGGTGTAATTCTCCAATATATCAAATAGTCTCTTTGTCCCAAATAATTCTTCACCAGAAGAAAATGCTTCCGTAACCCCATCTGTATATAACAATATCCAATCACCTGGATTGATTACCAGATCACGTTCATCAACCTCAATATCCTCAAATAATCCTAAAGCAATTGTCGTGCGGGTTAGCTCTATCAATCCGTCGTGATCGAGTTGTTTTACCAACGGCGGATTATGTCCTGCATTCGCATAGACAAGCTTTCCAGATTTTAATGAAATTATTCCATAGAAAACAGTCACAAACATCCCATGTTTTGAATCAGGAATCAAGAGTTCATTTACCTGTTTTAAAACAGCAGCAGGAGACGATTGATCTCTGGCAGCAGCTCTAATCAAAGTACGGATCAAGGTCATAAAGAGTGCTGCCGGCATACCTTTATCGGCAACATCGGCGATTACAAATCCGACTTGATCATTGGGTAGCAAGAGTAAATCGTAAAAATCTCCTCCAACTTGCCTCGCAGGTCGCCAGCGAACCCCAATATCCCAACCGGGAAGTGAGGGCAGTCTATCTGGGAGAAATGTGGTTTGTATTTCCCTGGCTAACTGTAATTCTCTTTCCATTCCTTCGCTCTTGACGGCTTCATCCTGTAAAAGCTCATTTTTTATCGCTATCGCAGCTTGCTGAGAGATCCCCTTAACAATTTCTATTCGCCTTTCTCGGATATGTACTGAGGGAATACCCCTGATAGGTTCTTCTTCCTCAACAAGCATCACACCTAAAACTTCATTCTTAACCGATAATGGAAAACCAATCAATAATGGCTCTCGTTCTCCTAACGATTTCCCATCCAATTTTATTGAGATATCATCATTAACATCAGAAACAACACTTTCTACAACCTGATAATCCCCTAAAGTAATCTCACTCCAATTAATTGGAGTAACTTCTTTTCCCAATAAATGGTATAGAATTTGGTTGCCCTGCTGAATTGCCTCGATGAATGGAAATTCGCTGGCTTTTATCTCTTTACCAAGAACTGCCAGGTCATTTTTTGAAAATCCGAAATATTCAGATTGCCGAAATACGATCTCCTTGCTGTCCCACAGATAAATTATGCATCTTTTAACTCCAACCAGGATAGGCGTTATTCTGACAATTGAGCTCAATATCTCATTTAGCTGGTTAAAGCTTACAATCGCCTGTGCAACTTGAAGCAAGGCAATTGATGTATATGCTTCTTCTTCTTGGGATTTTATTAGCTGGAGATTTTCGATAGCAATAGCGGTCTGGCGTGCCGCACCTTCAATCAGCGTGTATTGTTCGTCCCATATTTCCTGTGACGAATCCTTTGCCAGGTTGGAGTTCGAAAAGTCAAATAGGATTGCTCCACATAAGCTGGTTTGGGAGGTAAGGGGAAACAAAATCATCATATTGCTTTCAAAATCGTAGTGAGGAAATATATGTGTTGCAAAATCTTTTGGAAGATTACCTTTATCTATTATTATAGGTTTTGTGGTAGCTTTTAATTCATCGAAAGCTGTATATTCACCTGGAAATATCTCCCAAGTATTAAACTCATCCTTGGAAAGTTCGTCAAAACCATGAAACGCTCGGGGTATAAAATATCCAGTTGATTGATCCAATAGGAATATCATGCAGCTATCCACACCAATCAGTCCTGGTAACATGCTGACAACCGTTTCAAGTAGTTCGTCTAAATTAGTAATAGATTGGGTTGCATCTGCAACTTGGAGTAATACGGTGGAAATCCACGCCTGGTCATGAGCAGCCGCGTATAATTTTGAATTATTAATTGCAGTAGACACGCGGCTCATAAAAGCTGTTGTTAATAATTGAGATTCGCTACTATATTGGTCGGAAAGTTGATGTGCTATTACGACGAATCCAATAATTTGATCCTGGTTTATTAGTGGGGCAGCGATCGCTGAATAATCGTTATTTAAACCCAAAATCGCCCCAATAGGTTCATATTGAAAGGGAGAATTCCGGATTATAGGTGATCTGGAATCAATGATTTCTGAAATCCAGGGATAAACCGATAACAGATCATCCTCCCCAATCGTTCGATCGAAATATTTATCTAGCAATTCCCCAACCTTTTGAGGAAGGTTTTGACCCGATTGTGCAAAGGATTTCTCGTTAATCCTGAAAGCTGCCAGCCGAAGGAATGATGTAAATTGGTCCAATCCAGTCTCAGTGGTAGCTCGATCGAACAACCAGATAGCTGCTGCATCCCAATCCAATAGATTCTCTAGCTCATCTAATATAATATGGAGAAGATCGTCAAGAGACACCTCAGATGATATTGGTCCTATCATGGATTCAAGGCGGTCACTCAGCTTTCTTCGACTTTGTTCTAAATAATATGTATCGGCGTTCCTGATCGCTGTCGAAATATACTGTGCCAATACATGAAAACCTTCGAGGCTATCTGGACCGAATTCATCTTTTGAGTCACTCCATAGCTCAATCGCCCCAAGTAATAATTCACCATTAATAAGGGGAATTATGAGCTCGGATTGAATATTTTTATCGATGTCAGCAGAGGAATAACTGAGACTGAGGTTTATATCGTTAACCAAGACTGGCTCGAGGCGAGTAATACAGTTCGAAACCAGTCTTGACCCTTGGTCGAAATGATAGACCTTTTCAGGGTCGATTCCCTCCATTGAAATTCCGATTTTCTTTAGTACATTCTTATTATCCCCCCGCAACATGTAGATATTTACCCGCGAACAATTAAATTTTTGATGCATCAGCGAGAGAAGATTATTCAACAAACTGTCGCGATCTAAGTTGGAAAGAATTGATTTACTTATTTCTTCACAGATATGCAGATGATTTATTCTATTTTGAGTGTACTGGTGTTGCGGTGTATTCAATAGATAGGATAACGCAATCGCAAATTGGGAAATCAAAGTAATGACCAACTCGATATCCTGCGTGGTAACATTATCTAAACTTTCAGTCTCCACCTGTATGACCCCCAATACTTGAGCCCTGGCCATCAGGGGAATTACTACCGTATACCGATTATCATTATCACCAGGATTATCACCAATATTAGAATATATCTCTTTATTAAGATAGACCTGTTCCATCAATGGAGATGGATCTTGGATCAGTGCATCAGTTGTTTCTAGACCCTCGTTCGCAACCAGATTAGAAAAAGAAGGATCCAGCCATAGCCTGATTTTCCAATTACTTTCTGGTTCAAGAACTTGAATTATGTAGGAAAGAAGGGATTTTATACTGTACTTTGTCGATAAGATATCGGCAAGGTTTAATAATGCCTGCCAATGAATATGATTGGCATCATTATTAAAATTCGGCGATGGCTGAGTCAACATTACTGTAGAACTTAAAAAGAGGTGCGAAACCTGCTAATTCTAGTGTCTCATAAACCCGCTGTGGAATCTTAACCAATAATACTTCCCCCTCGTGTATTTTTTTACACGTCTTTTGAATATCAATCAATACCCTAAGTCCTGCGCTGGATACATAACTGACTTCACTCATTTCAAGAATGATTTTATAACGTTTTTGTTCCGTTATTTCATTTAGTGATTCTGATAAATTCGGAGCAGTGTAGCTGTCAATCCGACCCTTTAACACGACTAGATCACAATTTTCTTTCGGTGTTACGGTGATTTCCATGACCGTATATCCTTTATTTGTATGATTGTCGTCAATTATGATACTAAAATTATACCATTGGGGAATATAATATATTATTCAGTCACGTAAATTTAATAAAACCAGATAATAAGGTAATAACCTAATGGACAGAAAAATTACTCTATCGGTCATCATCCCCGTTTTTAATGAGGAGGCCAATATTTCTCCTCTCTATACTGAATTGTCCGAAGTAATCGGGAAATTGGATCTCCCATATGAAATCATATTTATAGATGATGGCAGTACCGATAAAAGCTATAAGGTTCTTTCCGACTTGCATTCATCAGATGAAGCAGTAAAAGTAATACAATTTCGACGAAACTTTGGACAGACAGCTGCGTTTGCTGCAGGTTTTGACCATGCTGCTGGGGAATTAATCCTGACTTTAGACGCAGATGGGCAAAATGACCCTAACGATATACCTCGGATGTTATCCGTATTGGAGAATGGTGATTGTGATTTTGTAATTGGTTGGCGTGTTAATCGCAAAGAACCATTAATCCGGCGGTTATTATCCAAAGCTGCAAATAACATCATCAGTCGAAACACTCATCTGGTGGTCCACGACCGTGGATGTTCATTGAAGCTTTTTAAGCGTGAAATCGTAAAAAACTTAAAACTTTATGGTCAGCTTCATCGTTTTCTACCAGAGCTCGCCAGTTCTGTCGGAGTGAAGATAGCAGAAATTCCAGTTAATGATCGTTCAAGAATATCCGGAAAATCGAAATATGGCTCAATATCCCGCACTCCTCGTGTCGTACTCGATCTGATTACGGTTACCTATTTATTAACTTTTTTCACCAGCCCGATGCGCCTTTTCGGCTCCTTGGCAATTTTTTGTGGTCTGTCTGGGTTTATCATTAGTGGGATTTTAGCCTTTTTGAAGATATATCATGGGATTATTGGCGGGTGGAGTGGGTTTCAAGCCTATCAGATTGGAAACCGACCCTTGTTATTGTTAGCGATATTACTCATATTGATCGGTATACAGTTGCTAATGATGGGCTTTCTGGGAGAGATGATCATGCGGGTTTATTACGAAACAGGGGAAAAACCGATCTACCACGTCAGACAAATATTAGATTGAGTGATATTTTGATTAATTATTATCACTTTTATTCCCTTCGAAAATATTCCAATATCCTTTATCAAGCTCATCATCCGATAGATGGGCATAACGTTGAGTCACCGCAATATTCTTATGCCTGGCCAACTCCTGAGCAAGCTTTAAATTCCCTGATCCCCTGAGAACAACTGTAACGAAATAATGGCGGAATGAATGGGGGGTTATCGTTCCAACAGCTTCATCTCCGAGCGCTTCCCTGACCCTTTGACTAACGATATTCCTGCCTGTCGTCGTTGTGATTGGTTTAATTTTTTTTCCTGCACCGCGATCATGCCTGGAAAAGAGGGGCAGGGAACCCAAAGGACGGCTCGAAACTCCATCCAGACGAGAGCGGACGGTGAGATAATCTCTTATCGCCGCCAGGCTACGCCGTGAAAAGCGAACCACCGCCTGTTGGTTGCCCTTCCCGATGATAAGTGCACGCCCTTCATTCCAGTCTACATCACCTCTGCGCAAAGCACAGGCTTCATGTACACGTAGTCCTGTATCTGCAAGTGTTAACAAGAACGCCCGATCTCGATAATTAATCATTTGAAAAACCGGATCATCTGTTGTAGTTTTTACAAGATTATTTGTATATTTAAGTATATTTTCAATATTATTAAATGGGAATTGGGGTAAACGTTGACCGGGTTTTCGAGCTCGCTGGCGGATCAGGATACGAATGCGAGGAAGGTTGATTTCGCATAGTCGTTCTGCGGATAAAAACTCGTAAAAGCCAGTCAGAGCGGTAAGATAGAGACGTTCTGTCGTGGGTGAATAGACCTTTAGCGCAGCCAGGAACCAGGTCACGGCATCTTCCGGCAGTGCTGAAATTGGAGCTATATCTGAAACAAGTTTATGATCTATCAGCATAAGCTGAAACGAATTCATTGCATTTCGGTATGTACGTCCGGTGTTAGCACTGCGAGCAGAGGTGACCGTATTTATATATTCATCGATTACCAGTGAAATGGGTGATCTCTTATTCATCACGAAAAACCTCTCGATATTATTGTTTATGATAATAATACTTATCGAAACCATAATCATAATATCCTGATTTCGATAACCTGTCAATCCCCCTATTCAAGTTGACAACATCATCGTGAATCAAAACGCCTAAGTAATTAATATTCTGGAAATTGTTGGATTAATTATTTATAACTCATGAATTATAAGAATATTCCCCCTATTTGGTGTCTACTTACACATTCTGGCAACCAACGATATGGGATGGTATGCCTGTCTACCTGTGCCATCCATTATCTGCGACTGGCAGGATATCCCTGAAGCTGCGATGAGTTGATCGTCACCACTTCTTACCGTCGGTAAAAGTGCCAGCTCACCGACCTGCATTGATACATTATAGTGCTCGGATTCGTAACCAAACGCCCCTGCCATCCCGCAACAACCATCATCGATAACGGCCGCGCTATAACCCACATTTTCCAGCATAGCAACAGTCGCTGCCACACCTATCGGGTATCCATCTTTTGCTGGAGGTTGTGCTTTCTGGTAGCAGTGCCCATGAACCAGTACATTTGTTCTAGTATTATTTGTGTCTTTATCAAGGTTTAAACTAGATAATCTATGGTCGCCAATTCCCCATTGCCTAATCAAGAATTCATCAATCATATATGCCCGATCAGCCAATTCTTCAACATAATTATTATTGGGCATAAAATTGATAAATTCATCTTTTAGCGTATATATTTCTGAAGGTTCCAATCCAATCACAGGGAGCCTGCCATCTGGATCAATCACTCTTATTTCATCTATTATGCGCTGTGCGTGCTTCTTTGCCTCATTAAGAAATCCTTTGGAAATTAATGTTCTACCAGCGCCTAATCTTGATAAGATTCTGACCCTCTTTCCCGTTGCCATTAGTACTTGTAATGCATCCATACTAGTATCAGGAAAGAAATATTCGTTGAACGCATCCGAAAGCAATAAACAATCGGGTTCACCGGAAAGCTTTAGTAATCGTTTCGCTTTAGTCTGAAAAGAAACTCTGGATAATTTCGGTAATGTCCGCAGCTGAGAAAGTCCGATAAGTTTTTCACGAAATCTGCCAAAAATTGAGGCGGAAAGAAATATATTTACCAACGGCGCAAATGGATGGCTATATTTTGCTATTGGTGAGATATATCCAAAAACATAATCGCGGATGGGATGGCGATGCCCGGTGTCCAAGTAGTAATGTTGGTAAAACTCGTATTTAAGCTTAGCCATATCAACAGCAGATGGGCATTCCGCTTTGCACCCTTTACATGCCAGGCATAAATCCAATGTTGTTTTAACAGCTTGCATAGCAGTCTCTTGGATGGAATAACCGTTCGAAACCATTGCCCGAAGTAAATTTGCTCGTCCACGAGTGCTGAACATTTCGTCTTTAGTTGCCTGGAAAGAAGGACACATGACCCCACTCGACTTCCTACATACGCCTGCTCCATTACACTGTTCGATAGCTTCTATCAGGCGATTTGGATCAGGCGAGTTTGCGGCAAACGTCATCACTGGCATCCAGCTCACCGGATGATATAAATCATCATATCTTAATGAGCTGTCCATTTTTGGTGTGTCTACAATTTTCCCTGGATTTAAAATTCCATTCGGATCGGCCGCATACTTAAGACTTCGTAGAGCCTCAACTACTTTCGGACCATACGCTCTTTCGATCCATTCACCCCGTGTGATTCCATCTCCGTGTTCTGCACTGACTGCCCCACCTAGACGGATAACCAGATCGACTGCAGCCTGGGCAATCGCGCGAAGCTCTTCTTTCCCCTCTGGTGTTTTTATATTCAATAATGGTCTGATATGCAGGCAACCGGCAGATGCATGTCCATAATAATCCGCTTGTGTACTAAAACTATTTAGTATATTACCAAGCTCCTTGACAAATTCACCCAGCCGTTCTACTGGCACGCTTAAATCTTCGATGAAGCTGATCGGTTTAAAATTACCCAACCTGGACATAAGAATGCCCAGGCCTACCTTCCTCACTTCCCAAACTTGTTTTTGTTGCGCTGGTGTTTCAGCAATGTAGAGTCTACTTCCCCAGTTACTAATCAAATTAAGTTTTGATATTTGATCTACCAATGGCCCTGGTTTGTCTCCAGAAAACTCAACAATAAGGATCGCAGCTGGATCACCCACCACAAACGAAAGCTGGTTGGCATACGCAGGGACAGAACGAGCTAGATGGATCAGACTTTGAGGGATAAGCTCGACAGCAGAAGGGGCTAATTCCAAAATCTTGGTTACACTGTCGCAAGCTTCAATGATGCTGGAAAAATTGAGCACTGCCAAAATTGCATGCTTTTTTAATGGTACCAGGCGCAAGGTTGCTGTCCGGATGACCCCTAATGTCCCTTCAGAACCAGCCAACAATGGAGCAATATTAATAGTTCCTGGCAATATCGGCGGATATGGGAGCTGACTCGTATTCCATTGAGGAGGATAGGTTGGTGACCAAGGGATAAGGTAATTCAGGTTATATCCAGATGACCTCCTCCAGGTTTTAGGCCACCTTTGTTTGATCTCATCTTCATATTCTGTACGGATAGCTAATGCGGCTCGATAGATCGATCCTTCAACAAACGACGCGGCAGAATTTAGCCTACCCGCTAAAATTTGTTCGGCGAATTCTGTGGAAACTGGTTTAAACGATGTATTCGACCCATCGGCTAACACAACATCCGCTGAAAGGAGATGGTCAGCGGTCATTCCATGCAGGATTGAATGAGCACCCGCTGCGTTATTCCCGATGCATCCTCCCAATGTAGCTCTCTCTGATGAAGCGGGGTCGGGTCCAAATTGCAATCCGAATTTCTTAACTGCGTGGTTCAGATCATCCAATATCAATCCAGGCTCGACAGTTGCAGTTTGTTCCTCAATATTTATATTAACAAGTTGGTTTAAGTAACGCGAGCAATCTATAATCAGCCCCTTTCCAATAGCCTGTCCTGCCAGGCCAGACCCTGACCCACGTGGGATAACGGGGATTTGATACTTGTTGCAGTATTCAACGATTGGAATGAGCTCATCAATATTCCGGGGAAATACCACTCCCAGGGGTTCGATTTTATGGATCGAGGCATCGGTGCTAAATAGCACCCTTGTAACAGGATCAGTCTTAATCTCACCAGTTATGGCGCGTTGCAGTTCTGCGATGACTTCTGGTAATAGATTGTCCATAGCACCTACCGGGAATTTTTATTAAACAATGCAGTTATTTTATACCACATTCTGGGGAAGCGTTTATTATATAATGCTTGTATAAAAGCGAGTCACCGAATAATGAAATACTCTTCTTACTTAACAGATCTCTCCTGCACATCGTGTGGTAAGCCTTATTCTGCCGAGCAAATCCAGACTTATTGCCTCGATTGCGAAGCACCTTTGTTCGCTAATTATGATTTACTCACAATTAAACGCTCAGTTGACCGAGATCAATATAAGCACCGAGCCAAAGGGATGTGGCGTTGGTTTGAAATGTTGCCTGTGCGTGATGCTGATAATATTGTCACGTTGGGTGAAGGGGATACGCCATTACTATCTCTCCATAAGTTGGGTCAAGAACTTGGCTATGCGAATATCTTTCTTAAGGAGGAGGGGATTAACCCAACCGGCTCGTTTAAGGCTCGGGGTCTTTCAGCTGCAGTTTCTAAAGCCAAGGAGCTCGGGATAAACAAGTTAGTAATTCCTACTGCAGGAAATGCAGGAGGTGCATTGGCAGCTTATGCAGCCCGCGCAGAAATTGGTGCATTGATCTATATGCCAAAGAGTACACCAATATCGAACATCTTTGAAAGCAAGATCATGAGCGCAGATGTTGAGCTGGTCGATGGCTTGATCAATCTAGCAGGAACATTTGCAGAACAAAAGTCATTGACGGAAGCATGGTTCAATATGTCAACATTTAAAGAACCATACCGCGTGGAAGGTAAGAAAATCATGGGATATGAAATTGCTGAGGATTTCAATTGGAAATTACCTGATGTCATTATCTATCCAACTGGTGGTGGGACAGGGCTCGTCGGAATGTGGAAAGCGTTTTTAGAAATGAAGTCTTTAGGATGGCTCGAGTCAGATAAGTTGCCCAGGATGATTACAGTACAGGCAGAAGATTGTGCCTCGGTAGTAAAAGCAATCGCCAACGGTGCAGATGCCTGCGAAATTTGGGTAGATGCTCACACTATCGCAGTGGGTTTATGTGTTCCTAAAAGTTTTGCCGATCAGTTAATATTAAGAGATATTCGCGAAAGTAATGGTACCGCGGTGAGTGTTTCGGATCAGGAAATCACTTATTGGCAGAACCGGTTGGCTAATTACGAAGGCGTCTTTTCATGCCCTGAGGGGGCAGCAACCGTGGCAGGCTTGGTAAAACTGATCGGTCAAAAGTCGATCGACCCGGAAGAGAGCATCGTTTTATTCAATACAGGGAGTGGCATAAAATACATTACCCCGTAAGATCCCATTTGATAGAAGCGACCAAAATATAATTAGTCGATAATTAGCAGACAAAAATCACATTGACGCCATGCTTTACTTCGAATAAACTTTTTATGTTATATTAACATGGTGTTTTATCGCCCATTATTAAATACCATCTATCGAAATATCATTAGGAGAGAAATAAATTTATGAATATCAGCAGACTTGCCAGAGCAATTGCTGAATCACCAACATTTGCCCTAAACGAAGAAGCTCGAATTCTTCGGGAGCGCGGCGAGCCGGTAATAAATATGAGCATCGGTGAACCCAAGAATAAAACCCCCATCACCGCTGTGCTCAGCTCTGCTACAAAATTGAGCGGAGGGGACATTAAATATACTCCGCCTGACGGCACACCATCACTCAAAAAAGCTATCATTCGATATACCGAAGAAAACTATAACCGGATTGTCGCTCCTGAGAATGTGATCATATCAGCAGGTGCAAAACAGTCGCTTTTTAACATCCTTTACAGCATTATCAATCCTCAAGACGAAGTGATCATCCTGGCTCCCCACTGGGTTAGTTATCCTGAAATGGTTAAGATGGTCTATGGTATCCCGGTCATCGTCACTCCTGAAGATGGTACATTCCATCCGCGTATGGAAGATATTGAACGAGCAGTCAGCTCATATACCAAGGCGATCATTGTGAATAGCCCGAATAACCCGTCGGGAGAGGTCTTCTCAGCTGATTTTATTGCACAGATAGTGGAATTCTGCGAGCGAAAAAAGATTTTCCTTATTATGGATGATATTTATCATAAGCTAGTTTTCGATGGTGTGACCTGGGAGCCGGCGTACAAATATACCAATTTGGATGTAGAAAATACCATGGTCATTGTTGTCAACGGAGTAGCCAAGCTTTACGGTATGACCGGTTTTCGGATCGGTTGGGTGGTGACTAACAGAAAATTAGTCGAAGTAATGACTAATGTACAAGGGCAAATGACCTCCTGTACCTCAGCCCTGTTACAGGCTGCTGCTGAAGGCGCATTAAATGGAATGCAGAGCGTTGTTGAAAACCTTCGCCTTACTTTTCAAAATAATAAACAGGTAGTTGTGCAGGAGCTAAAATCGTTTAAAGGGGTAAAGTTAAATCCACCCAAAGGGACTTTTTATGCCCTTCCAGATTTTAGAGCCTACTTACCCTCCAGTTTGGCGAAAGATTCAGTTGATCTGTCAAAAGTGATTTTAAAAAAAGCACTCGTAGTGACTGTCCCAGGCAAAGAGTTTGGCATGGAAGGCCATCTCAGGTTAAGCTATGCAGGGTCTGTTAAGGAGATAAAAGAAGGAATTGAGCGGATCAAATGGGTATTAGATCCCACTTCCCCCAACGAAATTTACATTGGCGACCGCAAATTAGTTAGGGATTGGTTATGAATAATATTTTAAATATCAAAACTCCTGCTGAAGGTCAAGCAGATGCAACCAAAAGTGATTTCGGCTTGGAAAACATCGGGTTGACTAATTTGCGGAAGGTGTATTGGAATCTCACCACTGAAGCCCTTTATGAGGAAATTATTTTTAGAGGCGAGGCACAGATTTCCCAGCTTGGACCAGTTATTGTAAATACCGGTAAACACACTGCGCGTGCAGCCAACGATAAGTTTATTGTTCGAGAATCTACAACGGAAAAGATTGTTTGGTGGGGAGAATATAATCGTCCATACGCCACCTCAAAATTTGATGAGCTCTACAGCCGCGTCCAGGGATTCCTGCAAGGACGGGACTTATTCGTCCAGGATTGTTTTGGTGGAGCCGACTCTGCTTATAGGTTACCTGTACGTGTGATCACTGAATACGCCTGGCATTCCTTATTTGCTCGAAACATGTTCATTAAGCCGAAGACGAACGAGGAATATCGCCGGCATGTGCCAGAGTTCACCGTCCTTTGCGTACCATCTTTCAAAGCTTTTCCTCAAATCGATGGAACTCCAACAAATACGTTTATTGTGATCAATTTCGATCAACGGATATGTATCATCGGGAATACAGGTTATGGCGGTGAAATCAAAAAATCTGTCTTCACATTGCTAAATTATCTCCTGCCCATCCAAGGGATCATGACCATGCACTGCTCTGCCAATACCGGGAAAAACGGTGATACTGCCCTGTTTTTCGGCCTCTCCGGAACCGGTAAAACCACACTGTCTGCTGATCCAAAGCGTGGCTTGATTGGTGATGACGAACATGGATGGAGTGATGAAGGAATCTTTAACTTTGAAGATGGTTGTTATGCCAAAGTAATCGGTCTTTCATCAAGCGCTGAGCCAGAAATTTATGCTTGTACCAGGCACTTTGGTACTATCCTCGAAAATGTGGTCTACGATCCTGTGACAAGGATAATCGATTTAGATGACGATACCCTAACAGAAAATACGCGTGCTTCCTACCCTCTCGATTACATCGCTAATGCCATTCCAGAAAAGATGGGTGGTCATCCAAGAAACATCATCTTTCTAACCTGTGATGCCTCCGGTGTAATGCCTCCAATTGCCAGATTAACCCCAGATCAAGCCTTATACCACTTTATTTCGGGATATACAGCCAAAGTCGGCGGAACAGAGATTGGATTGGGTGAAGAACCGGAAATAACCTTCAGTGCCTGTTTCGGTGCCCCATTTATGGTTCTCCCCCCGGCATTCTATTCCGACCTACTAAAGAGGAAAATTTTACGTTATGGTGTCAATTGCTGGCTGGTCAATACCGGCTGGGTAGGTGGACCGTACGGTGTTGGAAAACGGATCAGCATCCGATATACGCGTGACCTGCTGAACTCTGCTCTAAACGGTGAACTAAATGACGTTGAGTATTATACGGATCCAGTCTTTGGATTCCAGGTACCAAAACACTGTCCGGGAATTCCTGATTCAGTGCTTTATCCATCTTCAGCCTGGCCCAGTGAGAATGCATATAAGAAAAGGTATATTAGTCTAGCAGCTCGATTTATTGATAATTTCAAGAAATTCGCCGATGATTGTCCGCCCGAGTTGGTCAACGCGGGGCCAAAGATATAATCAACCGATCTTTAGAAACAAATAACCCTCACCTGCCTACTAACTGGCAGGTGAGGGTTTCGATTGCGGGACTTCCTTTATATACTGATGGAAATATGAAAGCAGCCTTCCTGGCAGGCGTCCCTGGATCTCAACGCCACCTGAAACCTGCTCCAATCGTTCCACTTGTCCTTGTTCCTGGAACAGGCTGATCAAACCGCCTTGTTGGTAAGGCAGAAAGATTTGGATAGGGATATAATCTTCATACAGGTAAGTATGAGCTTTTAAAAGTAAGTCGGGGATTCCCTCTCCAGTCAATGCCGATATGGCTACCGCACTCGGAAAATTAGAAAGTACTTCCCTGGCATGGTCCGGATCGGTAAGTCCGTCGATTTTATTCAAAGCAGTCAGGATCGGTATATGATCCGCTTCGATATCGGTGAGGGTTTGATACACCGCCCTTGCTTGTTCTTTTGCTTGCGGATGAGTGATAGCAATGACATGGATTAGTAAGTCAGCTTCAGCGATCTCTTCCAATGTAGCTCTAAACGCTGCTACCAGGGTTGTAGGGAGTTTTTGGATAAATCCGACTGTATCTGTAAACAAGGCAATATGACCATCAGACATATTTACCCTGCGGGTCGTTGGATCTAGTGTAGCAAACAGTTTATCTGCTACATAGACATCCGACTTGGAGAGGCTGTTTAGTAGGGTAGATTTTCCTGCATTGGTATACCCAACCAGGGCAACCACTGGTGTCAGGCTCTTTTTTCTCCGGCTTCGGTATTGCTGCCGGTGAATACGTACTTTCTCCAACTGTTCTTTTAGATGCTTGATCCGTGAACGAATTTCGCGCCGGTCTACTTCAAGCTGGGTTTCACCGGGACCCCTCAGTCCTACCCCACCCACTTTTCCCGACCGACCACCCCCACCTCCTGCCTGCCTAGCCAGGTGAGTCCAGGCACGCGTCAGTCGAGGTAGTCGGTATTCATATTGGGCTAATTCTACCTGAAGAGCACCTTCATTCGTGTTAGCGTGCTGCGCGAAGATATCTAATATAAGCGCGGTACGGTCGATGATACGGATACGGTCATTAAATTCCAACTCCAGTTCTCTGAGGTGTCGAGGGGAGAGCTCGTTATCAAATAGAATAACATCTGCCTTTACTTCTTCAGCTAGAGTGCGGACTTCATCAACTTTGCCGGAACCGATATAGGTCTTGACATTCGGTTTATCCATGTGTTGAGTTGATTGTCCCACCACCTGTAGACCAGCAGTTTCGCCCAATAGTGCCAATTCAGTCAGCGAATCCTCCAAGCTCAACAGGTGCTCTTCCCCTCTGATCTCAACACCAACAAGGAATGCCTTTTCACGCGGGAGTAATGTTGATTCTGCTATTTTTTTTGCCATTTAATGTAATTAATTCTTCCTTTGATAATTATTCTAGTAATATTATCGAAAATCTCTGAAGTTGGAAGTTAATTTCCGTGTTATTTGACTGGTGTGGGCGGTTGCGAATACTTTTCCAGCCATTTTAATATCGTATCACCAACAGTTTTGAGGCTTTCAGCTGACACCTTATCCAGAGTATCATTAGAAGTATGCCAATAGGGGTAATCGAAATCGATCACATCCACAGCATTAATGCCGGCTTGTATAAACGGAATATGATCATCAATCAGATCATACTTGTAAGACGGTATAAATTGCTTATAACCTAATCCATTGGCTACATTCCAAATTTCGGCGTTTAGTTCGCGGTCAGAATTGCCTTCCTTATAAATTTTCAAATCCTTATCACCGACCATATCCAATATCACAACACTGTCCGGTTTTTCCTTCAGCTGCGAGACAAAGTAGGAGGAGCCAATCGACCAGCCAGTCCCGGCAACTGTACCGTTATCTTCATCATCGAAAAAAACTAACCAAATTTGCTTATTGTCTTTGACTGATAAAACCCTCGCAAGCTCCATTAATATAGCGGTGCTTGAAGCTCCATCATTTGCACCCGGCACAGGCGATTTACGGTTTACAGGATTTTTATCCTGGTCGGCAAAAAGCCGTGAATCATAATGACTTCCCAGGATGATCCAAGGTGTTCCATCGCCTCTCTTTGCAATAATATTTTTTATCACCTGGCCGGAAATTACCGCTTCTTGAGTCTCAACCTGCCATCCCTGAGCTTTTAATTCATCAATCATCCAGCTGACAACCTGGTCGTGTGCCTCGCTTCCCATGGTACGCGGACCTAGATCCAACTGATATTTCACATTTGTCAGAGCGCGCTCGCCATCAAAAACTTGGGTTTTGTCGCCGAGCGACATAGCAAGGAATGTTATTGCAAGAATAACCATACCGATAAGTATTAACAGTAATAATATTTTTATACCAATTTTCATGTTGTCTATGCGCAATTCTCGATATTATTTATGTCTTATTGCTCTCTAAAATATTTCGCAGAGATAATCTCGATCTTTCGGCAAATGCGACTGCGCGTTCTCTTTTTCCTTTTAGTTTCACTTCCAATTCTGGTAATATGCCAAAATTTCCTTTCATCGGCTGAAAATCTCTGGCCGCGGCGTGAGTGATATAGTATACCAAAGCCCCTGATATTGTGGTTTGTGGCAAAACGATCATCGGTTTTCCCACGAGAAAGTTTGCTGCATTCCAACCAGCTAGATAACCGGTGGCAATATTACCAACATAACCCTCAACCCCTGTAATCTGACCAGCAAAGAAAAGACTTTCCCTGTGTTTATATTGCAAGGTTGGTTGCAGTAATGCTGGAGAGAAAATATAGGTGTTACGGTGCATCTGCCCATAACGCACAAATTCTGCCTGCCCCAATCCAGGTATTAATCGGAATGCTCTTTCTTGCTCAGAATATTTGAGGTTGGTCTGAAACCCGACGAGATTATAAAGACTCTTTGCCAGGTTATCTTGCCGCAGTTGGACTACCGCGTAAGCACGCTTTCCGGTCCTGGTATCAATCAATCCGACCGGTCGCATCGGTCCAAACGATAAGGCATCCTTTCCCCGCCTGGCAATTATTTCTATCGGTAGGCAGCCTTCGAAATACTTCTCCGCCCCCGCAGTTACTCCCGTCGTTACCTTGCGTTCAAAATCAAGAAGACTAATCTTCTCGGCTCGAATCAATTCATCCACAAAGTTGTAATATTCATCCATGTTCATGGGGCAATTAATATAATCACCCTGACCCAATTCAGTGCTTTTACTATAACGCGATGCCTGGTAGGCAATATCCATATCAATTGAATTTCTACTGACGATGGGTGCCAGAGCATCGAAAAAATATATCTGGTCATATCCGGTCAGTTTTTGAATTGCTTCTGTCAATTTTTTTGATGTCAATGGTCCTGAAGCAATGATGGTGGCTTCTGTAGGGATTTTTGTAATCTCTCGTCTAACAAGCTCAATATTCGGATGAGCTTCAATCCTTGCGGTGACTTTTTGGGCAAATAGCTCGCGATCTACGGCTAACGCTCCACCTGCAGGGACGGCAGTCTCATCAGCACATTGAATTAATAACGAGCCGAGAGATCTCAGTTCCTCTTTTAGTACTCCGGCAGCTCTATCGGGTAGATTGGAACCAAGGGAGTTGGAACAAACTAACTCCGCCAGGCAGTCACTCTGATGTGCGCCTGTCTTTGCCACAGGTCGCATTTCATACAATCGCACTTTAATGCCGCGTATTGCTGCCTGCCAGGCTGCTTCTGATCCTGCCAACCCTCCTCCAACAATAATCAATTCTGCCTTACTCTTATAAGTTTTCATTATTCTAATTTTACCAAATCCAGTTTTATAATATCCTTAAGCATGTGTTCCTAATAATGACTATGCGCATAGTTTTATTCCTAATTTTATTCTGATTTTACTAATTTAAGCTGATAGGTTCTGACAGGGCATTTTGGCATAATTGAGTGGCAACTCCATTTTGAAAGGATTACCAAATGCGGGAAGTAGCAATTATTGGAATTGGTCAAACCTCTGTTGACGAACACTGGGAAAAATCACTTAAAGAATTAGCCGGAGAAGCGATCTTTGCTGCTTTATCAGATGCCAAACGTGATTCTGCTGAAGCACTCTATATCGGCAATATGCTTTCGGGAATCCTTAGTAAACAGGAGAACATTGGTGGGTTGATCTCCGATTGGATCGGTTTACCTGGGATGGAAGCCGAAAAGGTCGAAGCTGCTTGCGGTTCAGGAGCAGCTGCATTTCGCGCAGGATTGATGGCGGTTGGCTCCGAGGAAGTGGATAGTGCCCTGGTGCTCGGAGTGGAAAAGATGACCGAAAGTTTGCCGGTTGAAACAACAGAAGCATTGGCGACTGCTGCCGATGCAGATTATGAATCAGCTCAAGGTCTATCGTTCGTAGCGATCAATGCATTGGTGATGCAGCTCTATTTACATACATACGGTTGGAAACACTCCGATTTTGCAGCCTTTTCGATCAATGCCCATGCCAATGGCTTTCATAATCCATATGCCCGCTTACGAGAAAAGATCACCGAAAAAGACTATGTGAATGCCAGGATGGTGGCTGATCCAATCAATCTGCTGGATGCTTCACCCACAGGTGATGGTGCTGCTGCAGTATTATTAGTCCCAGCTGAAACAATTTCCGCTCACGACCATCGCATTATAAAAATTATCGGCTCAGCATCTGCCACAGACTCAATAGCAATTCATAGCCGGAAAGATCCACTTTGGCTCTCCGCAGCTGAAAAATCTGCTGCTAAAGCCTATGATCAGGCAAAGGTGGGTCCCCAGGAAATCGATTTTTTTGAGTTGCATGATGCATTTTCGATCATGTCGGTGCTTTCTTTGGAAGCATGTGGTTTTGCTGAACGCGGTAAAGGACCAATTCTCGGGATTAGGGGAGATATTACCCTGAAGGGGAGAATTCCGATCACCACACGCGGCGGTCTCAAGGCTCGTGGACATCCAGTTGGTGCGACCGGTGTTTATCAAATTGTGGAAGCTGTTCAACAGCTGCGCGGGGAAGCTTCACTGACACAAATTGAAGGCTCCAGGATCGGGATGACCCAGAACATTGGTGGGAGTGGCGCAACTATCATCACTCATATACTTACGAACAATTAATCATTGTTATAATTTCGAATAAAAAAAAGACCAGCAAGTTGGTCTTTTTTAGCTTAATTCGAGAATAATGATATGATTAGTGGATGACGAATAGCACTAGAGATGCATTTCCGCCTGTGGTATTCTAAAATGCTATGCATGAACTAGCTGTCACCGAAAGCATCCTTGAGATTTCGCTACGCCACGCAGAGGAAGCTAATGCAAAACGTATCACCAACCTTTATCTGGTGATCGGGCAGCTTGCCAGTATTGTGGACGATTCGGTCCAATTTTACTGGGATATTGTCGCAAAGGAAACAATTGCAGCCGGATCCGTACTGCATTTTCGTCGGCTTCCTGCCACACTGGCATGTTTGGATTGCAGCCACCAATTCCAGCCTAGCGGAGACGGGTTTGCTTGTCCAAATTGCGACAGCGACCATGTCAAGGTAATATCCGGTGATGAATTTTTTATGGAAGCGATTGATGTCGAATCCTAGAATAAAACCTGCTTATTGAATGAGATGACTAAGAATATCCTTGTTGTTGAAAAAATCTTGAGCGCCAATGATCGTATCGCGGCAGAAAACCAGGCTATCTTCGATGCTGCGGGGATAAAAGCGTTCAACCTGATGGCTTCTCCTGGTGCTGGTAAAACTTCGCTCATCGAGCAGACAGTCAAACGCTTGTTGCCAGTAATGAATCTGGCAGTCATTGATGGTGATATCGCGACCAACCTGGATGCTGAAAGAGCCAAAGCTGCTGGTGCAGTCGCGGTGCAAATCAACACTGGCGGAGATTGTCACCTCGATGCCGTCATGCTCAACTCTGCCTTGAAGCAAATGGATTTAACCGGAATCGGTTTAATCATCGTAGAGAATGTTGGCAACCTGGTGTGTCCGGCAAGCTTTAAGCTCGGTACCCACAAAAGCGTCTTGATCGCTTCTATCCCTGAAGGTGATGATAAACCCTACAAATATCCTGGGATGTACCGAGGGGTAGATGCTCTGGTAATCAATAAAATTGATCTTCTACCTTACGTTACATTTAATATGGAATTTTTCCAAAAAGGCGTTGAAATCCTTAATCCGGGCGTTGTAACCTTCCCTCTGTCATGCAAGACCGGACAAGGGTTGGATAATTGGATCGAATGGATCAGACAGAACGCATAGGTTCTACCTCTATCCAAGGATATCAGAATTAAGATGATCGGAACAAGGATCCATATTACAGGTATTGTGCAGGGGGTGGGCTTTCGCCCATTTGTGTTTACCCAAGCTGTACAAAAGGGGTTGACCGGATGGGTATGTAACACATCTGCCGGAGTAGATATTGAAGTCACCGGTGAACAGGTCGAAATATCGCAATTTATTGAAACACTGCAATCCAAAGCACCACCTCTAGCGCGCATCGATTCTTTCAATATCCAGCAAATACCACTCAAATCATATGATAGATTTGAGATCCTCGATTCCCAAACGTTATCGGATGCATTTCAGCCCATATCTCCAGATATAGCGATATGTTCAGAATGTTTACAGGAACTGTTCGATCCATCTGATCGGCGCTATCATTATCCATTCATCAACTGCACCAACTGCGGACCCCGCTTAACCATAATTGAAGATATCCCCTATGACCGGCCGAAAACAACCATGCACGACTTCGCCATGTGCTCTGACTGCCTTGCAGAGTACACCGACCCGACCAATCGCCGGTTCCATGCTCAACCTATTGCCTGCCCGGAATGTGGTCCTCATGTATGGCTGGAATACGCAGTTCGTAATACTAAAGCAGGAAATAAAGTTTTACGTGGGGATGATTCGATTCATGAAGTTCAACGACTTTTGCTGGCAGGAAAAATTGTGGCAATCAAAGGTCTGGGAGGCTTTCACCTGGCATGCGACGCAACAAATCCTAAGGCAGTCGCAGAACTCCACTGCCGCAAGCTTCGCGTAGATAAACCATTCGCTGTCATGATCTCAGATTTGGCGACCGTTGAACAGCATTGTACAGTCACACAAGCAGACCTTAAATTACTCGAATCTAAAGAACGTCCCATTGTGCTCCTGCCTCGAAAAGAATCTTCGTCAATTGCGCTTGAAGTTGCCCCAGAACAGAAAACCCTGGGTGTGATGCTCCCATATACACCGCTTCATTACCTTTTATTCGCTCCTGCCGAAGGCAAGAAATCATTGATAAAGTCTCATAAAACCTTCGTAATGCCACCTCTCGTAATGACGAGCGGTAACATTAGCGAGGAACCCATTGCAATCGATAATGAAGAAGCTATTGAACGATTATCTGGTCTGGCCGATGCATATTTAATGCATGATCGACCTATCAGGACGCGTTGTGATGATTCAGTTATGCGCACATATGATGAGGAGACTTTTCCTATCCGCAGGTCACGCGGTTACACGCCGTTTCCAGTTTATTTATCATCAAAATCACCCCCTTTGCTTGCCACCGGTGGAGAATTAAAAAACACATTTTGCATTGTTCGGGACCGTTATGCATTTTTAAGTCATCACATTGGCGATATGGAAAATGTAGAGACCTTCCATTCCTTCCAGGATGGCATCACTCATTACGAAACGCTTTTTCGATGTAAGCCTGAAGCAATCGCCTATGATCTTCACCCAAATTATCTGGCGACCCGTTATGCACTCGAGCGCGCCCACCGGGACGGTTTGCCTTCATTGGGTGTTCAGCATCACCACGCCCATATAGCTTCATGTATGGTAGAACATTCACTACCCGCGGATCAGCCGGTGATTGGAATCGCTTTCGATGGTACCGGATATGGTGCGGACGGCGCAATCTGGGGCGGAGAGTTTCTGCTCGCTGATTATCGAAGCTATAAACGAATCAGTCATTTGAAATATGTTCCCCTTCCAGGTGGAGATACTGCAATTCGCAAGCCTGCTCGGATTGCGCTGGCATACTTGTGGGCAAATAATTTAGACTGGGACCAGACGTTGCAGCCGGTAGCATCCCTATGCGTCGAGGAACGTTCGATAATAAAATCTCAACTAGAATTAAAAATCAATACACCACTTACTTCCAGCATGGGTAGATTATTCGATGCCGTAGCTTCCATTTGCGGAATCCGGCAGGTAGTGAATTATGAAGCCCAGGCTGCCATCGAATTCGAAACCCAGGTTGATCCAAATGAGACTGGTGAGTATGGATTTAGCTTAGAAAATGACATAAATTCCGAGAATTCAGCTACTCAAATCAATCCGTCTCTTCTTCTCCAGCAGGTGATTACTGATCTGAATAACGGGCTTCCTGTTTCAAAGATCTCAGCCCGTTTTCACAATACAATTGCAATGATTGCTTACAGCGTGAGTGATCATATCCGGAAAGAATTTGGTGTCGATCAGGTTGTTCTGAGCGGAGGTGTATGGCAAAATATGACACTTCTTCGGAAAACCTGTGATTTATTAAGTTCCGAAAACTTTAAGGTAGTTATCCACCGACAGGTACCAACAAATGATGGCGGGCTGGCGCTTGGTCAGGCAGTAGTGGCTATCCATACTATGATGACTTGATGGTATATGATTTGGAGGTTTTATGTGTCTAGCTGTACCGGGAAAAATCCTGGATATATACGAAACGAACGGTCTGTTGATGGGCAAGATTGATTTCGGAGGCGTTACTCGCGAAGCCTGCTTAGCCTATGTGCCTGAGGCGAAAGTTGGAGACTACACCATTATTCATGTGGGTTTCGCTTTGAATTTGATCGATGAACAGGAAGCCATGGAGACATTATCGCTCCTGGATGAGATTTCGAGGCAGGACATCGAAGAATGAAATATTTATCTGAATATCGAGATGCCCATCTGGTTCAGTCTGTAATGGATGAAATATCTCGCACTATTCACCATCCCTGGGTAATCATGGAAATTTGCGGTGGTCAAACGCATTCCATCATGAAATCTGGCTTGGACCAGCTCTTACCTGAGGGTTTAGAGCTGGTGCATGGACCGGGTTGCCCGGTATGTGTAACCTCACTGGAAATGATTGATAAGGCGGTCGCAGTTGCATCCGAACCGGGTGTGATCTTCACATCTTATGGTGATATGCTGCGGGTACCTGGTTCAAATGGAGATCTTTTTTCAGTCAGGGCAGCTGGCGCTGATATCCGCGTGGTGTACTCGTCCTTGGACGCAGTTAAAATTGCACAGGACAACCCAAATAAACAGGTCGTTTTTTTTGCTATCGGGTTTGAAACCACGGCTCCGGCTAATGCGATGAGCGTTCTCCTGGCGCAAAAACTGGGAATAAAAAATTTTAGTTTATTAATTTCCCAGGTCAGGGTTCCTCCCGCAATGCATGCAATACTCAGCTCTCCCAATAACCGGGTACAGGGATTTCTGGCAGCTGGTCATGTGTGCACCGTAATGGGTTTTTGGGAATACCCTCCACTGGCAAAAAAATACGGGGTTCCCATTGTTGTGACTGGCTTTGAACCACTGGATATTTCCCAGGGGATTTTATATGTGGTCAGGCAGTTGGAAAAGGGCACATATGAAGCTGAAAATGCCTATTCACGTGTGGTTAACTTCGAAGGAAACATCCCCGCTCAGAAAGTAATACGCCAGGTGTTTGATGAGTGTGATCAAAACTGGCGCGGTATTGGTAAAATCCCTAATAGCGGGTGGAGACTTAAACCCGAATTTGTGGAATTCGATGCTGCCGTAAGGTTTCAAGTCGAATCCATACAACCCTCAGAGTCACCAATATGCATTGCCGGGCAGATCTTACAGGGATTAAAAAAGCCGTTTGATTGTCCTGCTTTCGCTGAACAGTGCACTCCTGAGCACCCTCTGGGAGCCACTATGGTGTCATCCGAAGGTGCCTGTTCAGCGTATTATCGCTATGGAAGGTCCCAATGACAGAAGAATTACCGGATTTGCAAGGTCTTGTTTGCCCTGTTCCATTACATCACAATCAAAGGATTGTCATGGGACATGGTAGTGGAGGCCGGATGTCATTCGACCTGATATCGAAGGTATTTGCCTCACCTTTTGACAATCCGATCCTAAGGGCAGGAGATGATGCAGGTGTAGTAACTATTCCAAACGAAATTGATCCACTGGGTTCGAAACTCGCCATCAGCACTGATTCTCACGTGGTAATGCCGCTTTTCTTTCCTGGTGGCGATATTGGCAGGCTTGCTGTCTGCGGGACGGTTAACGATGTCGCTATGATGGGGGCGAATCCTCTATATCTGACCGCGGGTTTTATTTTGGAAGAGGGGTTGGATATTGAAATTTTGAAAAGGGTAGTTGAGTCTATGCGGATCACTGCCCTGGAAGCAAATATCCAGATTATTGCCGGTGATACCAAAGTAGTCCAGAATGGGAAAGCAGATGGGATGTACATCAATACAACCGGTGTAGGGATCATCCCTAACCATGTAAACATCAGTGGATGCAATGCCAATCCTGGTGATGTCGTGATCATATCCGGATCAATCGGTGACCATGGGATTGCCGTTCTTGCCGCTCGAGGCGAGCTTCATTTCGAAACTCAAATTACATCCGATGTCGCCCCATTGAATAGTCTGGTTTCATCGATTTTAAACGCAACCAATCAGATCCACGTTTTGCGTGATCCGACCCGCGGTGGTCTGGCAACCAGCTTGAATGAGATATCCGTCCAATCCCGTGTTGGAATACAAATTTTTGAAGATACCATCCCGGTGAAGCCTGCAGTGGCTGCTGCCTGTGAAATGCTGGGCTTTGATCCGTTATACGTCGCCAATGAGGGTAAACTGGTAGCAATCGTAGCAAAAAATGCAGCAGATGAAGTACTTTCGGTGATGAAAGATCATCCCCTCGGCGTGAATGCATCGATCATAGGCACAATCACCGATAACCCGGCCGATCATGTGACGGTGAGGACAAGTTTTGGCACTACACGTATGGTCGACATGCTGTCTGGCGAGATGCTACCCCGGATTTGTTGATTTATCGTCCCGGAATTGTAGTAGTGTAAACTCAGGGAATTTTATCTGCCCGCCTTATTGATCACAATCCAGGCGGTTGAATTTTCAACTTCAATATTGACCACCGCACCAGGAAGGTCGAACGCAGCAGCAATATTCTGAGGGGATAAAAAATGGCTGCGCATCAAAGCCAGCTTTTCTACCAGGGCTATAATTTTTACCGGGAAGGTTCTGATATCTGGTTCTTGAATAACAATCCGCCCACCGGGTCTGAGAACCCTCCACAACTCATTTAGCGTTATTCGGTAATCATAGACGTGATGGAGTGCATCCACCATGATAATCTTCTCGAACAATCCATCTTTAAAAGGTAATTGTTCTGTCGCGGAACATACTGTCATTAATCCATCTTTATTCCCCGCCTGGTTAAGCATTCCCATTGAAGAATCGGCGATAACAATACCCGACACCAATCCAATCAGGCGATGAGATTTGCCACCTGTGCCCCCTGCTGCATCGAGTAGTAACCCAGTTGCAGGTAACTCGAGCAACCTAGTGAACATACCAGGATCGCCTGGTTTTAAAAACCGGTCATAATAAGGAGCCAGGAAATCAAAGTGATTGAACGGTTTCATTTCCTCTCACAGATATTAAAGAGCCCCCTGTATCAGGAGGCTCTTTACTAATTTATCTTTTAGTGTGTAACTAAAACTCATCTTCATCTATATACAGGTCATCGTCTTCTTCATCAACATCAACGTCTTCCCAATCATCCAATTCATCGCCTTCATCTTCCTCTTCGTCCCACTCATCTTCTGTTTCGACATCATTCGCACGGGAGTAAGTCATACATCCCATGTCAGGATCAATCTCCACAGCAGCTGCTCCACAATATCCATCGTCCAGGAAAACACAATCAACGTAATGGCATCGTATACGGGGCATCGAATCCTCCTGCTAAAATGTAATCACATTCCGTCATATCTTTATCCAAGATCAACTTATAAGTCAGTTTTCCAGACGGCAGTGATTTTACCTCAGTTCGTGGAAACAGAATAGTATCTGTCAAGAGTAAATTTCAACCTTTTTCCCATTTTGAAATGTGAGGCGACATTATATCACCACATTTATAAAATAGTTGTTCAGCTGGAATTGTGTTGAGTAATATACAGTCCCCCTTATAGTATTCTTACCCGGGTCTGATCCGGTGGGCTTCCATAACATTGGGCAACGCTTCAATCCTGGTTAATACCCTGGTAAGCTGGTCAATATCCTTTACTTCCAACACCAAATCGAGCACTGCAAGGCTTAGTTTGGAATCGTGGTTTACCCCTGCCTGGACCAGACCCATATTAATCCCCTCATTGGCGACTAAATTCGAGACGTCCCTGGCGAGTCCGTCGCGGTCATACGCTTTTACCCTGACAGATACCGGGTACGTACGTTTGGGTTCTCCCCATGCGACCCGTACTAATCTCTCCCTTTCCTTCAACCTCAAGATATTGGGACAATCTCTGCGATGGATAGTCGCTCCGCGACCCCGGGTGATGTAGCCGATAATATCATCACCAGGAACAGGATTACAGCAGCGTGCCATAGTGGTTAATAACCCTTTAAACCCACAACTGTGATCGTATCGTGGCTCTCGCCGGCTGTCTCCGGGATAATGCGTGTCCCAAACTTTAATCCCTCTTCATCCTGCTCATTTTGCATCAATTGGTTGGCTATCCGAATGAGCGGTATATCTCCACAGCCAATCGCAACGTAAAGATCGTCAACGATTTTATAATCAAATTGGCGCGCAAGTTGTTCGATATTGATATCCGCCAACCCTAACCGACGTAATTCACGCTCGAGTAAATCTCTTCCTTGATTGATGTTCTGTTCCCGAGCTTGCTTCTTGAACCAATAGCGTATCTTAGCTCTCGCCCTCTGCGTTTTCACCAATCCAAGGTTTGGGTTAAGCCAATCTCGACTGGGTCCTCCCCGTTTTGCAGTTAATATTTCAACCTGTTCGCCAGTGCGTAACATGTAATCGAGCGATACGAGCTTTCCGTTAACCTTAGCCCCTCGACAGCGGTGTCCGATGTCCGTGTGGACGTGATATGCAAAGTCAATTGGGGTAGATCCTGCCGGTAGGTCGTAAATATCACCCTTTGGTGTAAAAATGTAGACTCTGTCCTGGAATACATCTGATTTAAGGCTGTCGACAAATTCACCTGCATCAGTCAATATCCTGCCGCCATTCCATTAATGAACGGAACCACAGGATTTTTTTCTCGAAGGCTTCATCTCTAGGCGCCCCCTCTTTATATCTCCAGTGGGCAGCAATTCCCAGCTCAGCGTTTTGGTGCATCTCGGGTGTACGAATTTGAATCTCTAAGGTTTTCCCATCGTCATACAGCACTGCGGTATGTAAGGATTGATAAAAATTATCTTTTGGTACTGCAATATAGTCGTCGAATTGCCCGGGAATAGGTCTCCAATGGGTGTGAATCACACCCAGGGCACTATATGCTGATGGTACATCAGGAACAATGATGCGCACTCCACGAACATCGTGTACCTGGTCGAATGGGACACCTTTTCGCACCATTTTTCGGTAAATCGAATAGATATGTTTTGGACGCCCGGAGATATCTGCTGTTATCCCTGGCAGAGTAATGATTTTCGACAACTGATCGATGATATCGTTCATCTCGCGTTCGCGATCAAGACGGCGTTCGGCGATGTTGTTGGCTATTTCCTTATACTTATCGGGATTGACATAGCGGAAAGCAAGGTCTTCAAGCTCCCATTTCATTGTCCAGATGCCCAACCGGTTTGCCAGGGGAGCAAAAATATCCAATGTCTCTTGCGCAATCCTCTGGCGTTTTTGAGCAGGCATGTGGCCAAGCGTCCGCATATTGTGCAGCCGATCAGCCAACTTGATCAATACCACTCGAACATCTTCCCCCATAGCCAGGAAAGTTTTCCGCAGCGTTTCTGAAACCAGATCATATCGCCTGCTTTTTGTTCGTTGATCAGCGGTATCTTCAGGGCTGGGCTCCCCCCTTCGATCCGCAGCCAGGCGCAGTTCTTCCTCGAGAAGTTCATCCTCTGCATGCTGGTCCCCTCTTGAAACCCTGGGCAGCTGGGTCAATTTGGTGACGCCGTCAACCATCTTGGCAACAGCTTCACCAAAGTCATTTTTAATATCATCCAGTGTGACTGCTGTATCCTCAACGGTGTCATGTAAGAGTCCTGCCACAACAACATCGACGGGTACGCGCAGCTCAGCCAGTATCGCTGCAACGGCAACGCAATGGTTTACATATGGCTCACCGGACGCTCTGTTTTGACCTTCATGTGCAGTCTCCGCCATTCTGTATGCGCGTAAGATCAATTCACGATCTGCAATCGTATACAGGTCTGGCAGTGATTCCATTAGTTTCTCGATTTGCATAATTTTGACCTAATCCGTCATAGTATACCCATGCCTGTTAAGAGCGACAAGGGTAAGATATATTGCATAGCCATCATGATTATCCATAAGAAAATCGTCCATATTGATAAACTGCGCATTTCTATTTAATAATAGTAAAATTATTATGCGTGGTGAAAATAATCAGAAGGAGAGGTTATCTATGTGTGGACGGTTTACCCTTACCATTGATCCTTATCATCTCCAGCAGGCCTTCCCCTGGGCTATCATTCCTGATGATCTTGCCCAAAGATATAATGTCGCCCCCTCTCAGCCGCTGGCAGTCATTCCCAATACCGGTGATCACACCCTGGCGATGTATAAATGGGGATTGATTCCATCATGGTCGAAAGATCCATCGATTGGTGATCGGATGATCAATGCCAGGGCCGAATCCCTTGCAGAAAAGCCATCTTTCCGTAATGCGTATCGTCGCCGCCGTTGCTTGATATTGGCAGATGGTTTTTACGAATGGAAATCAGATCCAGCGATGAAAAGTAAACAACCAATGTACATCCGTATGAAAAATGGTCAACCTTTCGCATTCGCTGGTTTATGGGAGATTTGGAAATCATCTGATGAGTCGGAGGTGCGTTCATGCACCATCATAACCACCACCCCGAATTCTCTTTTGGAACCAATTCATAATCGCATGCCAGTAATCCTCCCGACGGAAGTATACGATCGCTGGTTGGCACCTGATGACCGACAACCTGAGCAGCTGAATGACCTGCTGGTCCCCTACTCTGCCGCTGAAATGATCGCCTTCCCGGTTTCGCGCCTGGTAAATAGCCCCCAGTATGATTTTGCTGAATTAATCCAGCCAGTCAGTTATGAATAGCTTGTTTGCGATTGATGATCATTCCACCTGAAAAATTCTCAACAACCAGCCTTCAGGCCTCTTCATTGGGGAATGATATCTGCCGGGTCCTGTCAGCCACGATCCAAAGCGCGGATGCAGGTATGAGTATAAAAAATAAACTCTCCATTGAAGAAGATAAACTAACAATATGTGGTCAAACCTTTGACCTGGGGGAATTTGAGCGTATCTTCATACTGGGAGTCGGGAAGGCTGTCGTACCCATGGCAGAAGCTGTCTTGGAGCTCCTTGGGAACCGCATATCAGCTGGTCTTGTAATCACAAAGGATGGCTATGCTGGATTCAATAGCGTTCTCCCTGACCACCGAATAGAAATTATCCAGGCAGGTCATCCTGTTCCCGACCAACGCAACCTGGCAGGCTCATCTAGATTAGTCGAAATGAGTAAGGATTTATCCACACACGACCTGGTAATATGTCTTTTATCTGGAGGTGGTTCTTCATTATTGTTGAAGCCATCCTCAGGGTTATCCCTGGTGGATATCCAGGAAACCACCTCATTATTGTTATCCTGTGGATCTAGTATAAATGAAATTAACACGGTCCGAAAGCACAGTGATGATCTAAAAGGTGGGGGGCTGGCTAAAATATTATTCCCTGCCACAGTGATCACCTTGATATTATCCGATGTGATCGGAGACAGGTTGGACATGGTTGCCTCGGGTCCGACCAGTGTCGACCCCACCACCTATTCTGACGCCTGGGCAGTGCTCAATAAATACCAATTATTGGACCAGGTCCCCGCACTCCTCGGTAAGCACCTGTTGGATGGGATCGAAGCTGTGATTCCAGAAAGTGTGAAACCCGGCGATCCAATCTTCGCAAGGGTCCATAATTTCCTGGTCGGAAATAACACTCAAGTCGCTTTGGCAGCAGTGCAAGCCGCTAATAATTTAGGGTTTTCCGCACAATTAATTAGCGATCCACTCCAAGGAGAGGCGTCAATGGTTGGTCAAACTATCTTAGAAAGAATAAAAGCGTCTCTCGGAATGCATAGTTCTGGAGAATCTCCGGCCTGCATTATCGCTGGCGGTGAGACCACTGTGACCGTCAAAGGGAATGGAAAAGGGGGCCGCAACCAGGAGCTTGCCCTTGGAGCAGTAAAGCCCTTATCCGGGGAAAATCAAATAATTTTGGTCTCCCTCGCGACGGATGGAGGAGACGGACCCACCGATGCTGCGGGAGCAGTTGTCACAAACCAAACCTTTTCCACGGGACTTACAATAGGCCTGGATCCAACAGATTATTTACGACGCAACAATTCATATAATTATTTTGACCGGCTAGGTGATTTGATCAAAATCGGACCAACTCTTACCAATCTAAACGATCTGCTTTTTATCTTCAGTCGATAGGTTAGTCTATCTTTACATTCCGTAATCGCAAGCTGTTGGTGACCACGAACACACTGCTGAAAGCCATAGCTCCAGCAGCCAGCATTGGGTTTAATAAACCTAATGCCGCAGCTGGGATCAAGATGACATTGTAAAAGAACGCCCAGAAAAGGTTTTGTTTAATCGTCTGAAGTGTCTTACGGGAAAGTCTAACTGCCTTCCCCACACCACGTAAGTCACCGCTGATCAAAGTTATTGGTGCTGCAGCCATGGCGATATCAGTCCCAGTGCCGATGGCGATTCCAACATCCGACTGCGCTAGTGCAGGTGCATCGTTGATTCCATCACCGACCATCGCAACCACTTTTCCATCAGCTTGTAATTTCTTCACCTCGGCTGACTTCCCCCCAGGTAACACTTCTGCGAGTACGGTATCAATCCCCACCTGTGCTGCTATTCCTGCAGCTGTCTTCTGGTTATCGCCGGTAATCATGGCTATGCGCAGTTTCATCTTGGATAATTCAGCGATCGCAGCCTTCGAGCTATCCTTTACAGGGTCAGCAATCCCCACAACTCCCATTAATTTTCCATCCATAGCGATCAGCACGACTGTTTTCGCTTCATTTTGAAGCTGGTTTATTGCACCTTCGCCTTCCTCAATCGAAACATTGTGGGTGTCCATTAATTTCTTGTTTCCCACCAATATTTGGCTGCCTTGTAAAACAGCCTGCACTCCCATACCAGATTCGGTTGTGAATTTATCCGGCATCTCCAGCGTGATCCCGCGTTGGCCAGCTTCGGCGACAATGGCCTCTCCGAGTGGGTGCTCGCTGGCTTTTTCCACCGATGCTGCAATTCTCAACAAGCGTAGCTTCTCTTCATTCCCATCCCCATTTCCATTAAGCAATATAAAATCAGTCACAACTGGCTGACCTTTGGTTATTGTGCCGGTTTTATCCATTACTACGATATCGATCTTTCCCGCCCGCTCCAGAGCTTCTCCAGACCTCAGCAGGATACCATTTTCCGCACCCTTCCCCGTGCCCACCATGACTGCTGTTGGGGTTGCCAAGCCCATCGCACAGGGACAGGCAATCACCAATACCGCTACCATATTGATCAATGCCCGGGTAAACAAGTCAACGCTGGAGTCCACCGGGAGCGGGATGACGAAATACCAGATTAAAAAGGTAACCGCGGCAATCCCGATCACCACCGGAACAAATACCTCCGACACTTTGTCGGCTAATTTCTGAATTGGTGCTTTACTACCCTGGGCTTCCTCAACTAACCGAATGATTTGCGCCAGTGCGGTTTCTTTTCCAACCTTGGTAGCCTCGAAATTAATAAAACCCAGTTTGTTTAAAGTCGCCCCGATTACCGCGTCACCAGCTTTCTTCTCCACTGGCATTGATTCCCCGGTGAGCATAAATTCATCAACCGATGAATGCCCATCTATCACAACGCCATCCACCGGGATTTTCTCTCCTGGTCTCACCAATACGATATCACCGATTTTTACATCATCGACTGCCACCTCACACTCTACACCATCACGTACAATACGCGCAGTTTTTGCTCGTAAACCCATCAACTTCTTGATCGCCTCGCTGGTTTGGCCTTTGGCTTTGGCTTCAAGGTATTTCCCTAATTTGATCAATGTAATGATCACAGCAGACGTTTCAAAATACACATGACCTGGTAACGCTCCCAATGTAACAAATAACGAGTAAAAATAAGCCACCGATGAGCCCATAGAAATTAACACATCCATATTTGCTGAACGGTTTCGCAACGACTTGTATGCACCTACATAGTACTGCCAGCCAACATAAAACTGAACTGGAGTAGCTAGCAGGAACATCACCCAATTGACCCATTGATCCTCTGCCCATGTTGGCATTAACAAATCGCGTACCATTGCCAGGATGAATAATGGGATGGTGAAGATAAGACCTATAATCAACAGGCGGCGCTGTTCGTCGATTTCGTTTTGCCGTGCAATTTGCTCTGCGTCTTCAGTTTCCGATCCTGTCTCAGCTACCTCGAAACCGGAAGATTTGATTTCCCTTCTTATCTCTGCCTGGCTAACGATCGTTGGAATATACTTGATCCTGGCATGCTCCGTAGCGAGGCTCACATTTACACCTAAAACGCCTTCAATTTTGCTGACTGCGTGTTCGATACGCCTTGCATCATTATCATCACTCATCCGCTTGATCAGGAGATCCGCTTCGCCGGTCGCAACACCATACCCCGCCCGATTTACCCGATCGATTAAGCTCCCAATTTTTGAAACCTCCGGGTCATATTCAACCGTTGCTCGCTCAGATGAAAGATTAACGTTGGCTATGGTAACCCCTTTTTCTTTTTTTAGATTGCGTTCGACCGTCGCCACACAATTGGCGCATGTCATTCCGGTGATGGGCAAAATGATCTGCTTAGATTCGGACATAACAACTCCTGAAAAGTGAATTACGCAACATGCACCACCTTACAGCGGGCATATTGCGTAATCCTGGGATTAAATCTTCTTATTAGCCTACTACGGGGTACTCAATCTCTTCCAGTAGTTTTTTGATTCTCTCTTCACTCGCTGGGGGCTCAAATTCGATCACGGCATTCCTTAAATCTTGGTCTGCCTTAACCGATTTTACTCCTGGAAGATCAATTAATTCGGACTGAATGGTATGGACACAGTGCCCACAATGAATATTTGGTATTGAGTATGTAACTGTGGTCGTCATTGCTTTTCTCCTTCGTTGATTAAGAAAATTTCTTCATTCCAAAAACATCCACGATCTCTGTTAAAACTCGTTCCCTCTTCATCAGGGTTTTCACCCCGTACTGCAGTGATAAGGCAGGAATGCAAATGGTTTTCCAGAATAATGCCACTCACCTTGTCGAGCGATGCTTGCACCGCGTAAATCTGCTTGATAACGTCGATACAATAAGTGCCATTCTCTACCATCTGCCCGATGCCGTGCACATGACCCTCGATGTTTTTAAGCCTTTTTATCACGTCATCATTCATGTTTACATCCACCTACCCCCCCCATATGGGTAGGGGTAACATAATTATACCTAGTTTATCTACATTGTCAAGTGTATTTAGTTTAATAGAATAGAAAAAGTAGCCTATACACCAAATTCTTCCCCCAGTTCATCCATTCGCAGGCTGATTACCTGGCTGGCTAAATCACGTCCCATCGTGACTCCATAAATAATACTTGCCGCCTGAACGGTATTCCGGTTATGCGTGATTACTATGAATTGAGTCTTCTCACTCAACTCGGTCAATAAATCTCGAAATCTACCTACATTGGCTTCATCCAGCATCGCATCGACTTCATCCAGAATGCAAAATGGTGTCGGGGATACCCTGAGTAAGGCAAACACGAGCGCAGCCGCAGTCAAGCTCCTCTCACCACCAGATAAGAGGGATAATCCCTGTTCTCTCCTGCCAGGTAATCTTGCTTCGATTTCTATTCCTGTTTCAGTCACGTTATCAGGATCTGTTAATTCTAAACGCGCCGAACCTCCCCCAAATAGTCGTGTGAATATCTGTTTGAATTCTTGAGCAACTGCATCGAATGTGCGTTGGAACTCCCGTTCCATTAACAGATCAAGCTCCGTGATGACTTCCCTGATGTCACCTTCGGCTTTCATCAAATCTTCTACTTGCGAGGTGAGAAATTCAAACCTCTCCCTCACTTCCTGGTATTCATTTTGAGCTTCAGGGTTGATCGCACCCATCCTGCGGATTTGTGCTTTCTGTTGTCGGATAGTTTCCTCAAGTTCCGGTGATAACACCTCAACCTTGGGCAGTTTTTCAACCATTCCGTCCAAAGGAAGTGGCTTCGGTCCTGTGACCGAATCTGTATAATCAAATGAGACCAGACCAAAATCATCTTCGATATGACCGCGTAAGGTTTCGAACAATTCCTGGTGGTGAGCATAAGCAATTTTCGCCAGTGTATATTGCTGTTCAGCGGATCTCAGCACCTGGCGCGCCTCGGTATCTGTAGATAATAGGCTGTTATGTTCCTTCTCCAGGAGGGCTAGTTGGTCCTCCATGGGGGTTACCGTTTTCGTTAATACCTCAATTTTTCCAGCTATCTGAATCTCTTCGACTGAAGATACTTGTACTGTTTCATTCAATGTCGTGATTTCAAGCTCAAGCTTCTCTGATCGCCTGGCGAGATCTGCCAGGTTGTTTTCCATCTGTCCAAGCCGGTTGGATTTATCTCGCTGGCGGTTCCTGGCATCGAGCAACGCCTGTTCAATAACAGCATTATTTGTAGTCCAATAGGCATTTTGTGCCACCAATTCATCGAGCGGTAAACCAGATAACTCACCGATTTTGTTGTTTACTTCGTCATTTAATAATTTGAGCTCGTTCTGTAATATTAAAACTTCCGCCTTGAGATTTCCTTGAGCCACACCTTCATTTTCAATTTCGGTCTGAGTTCTGTTCCTTTGTTCTTCTTGCCAAAGTAGATTGCGTTAAATCTTCTCCAGCTGGATTTCCACCTGATGAAATTGATGGCTAACAACTTTTTCTGCTTCTAGCGCTTTCTGGTATCTGGTATTGATTTCTTTTTCCCGACCAATTGCCTCACTTATTTTGCCATCGATCGATGTGTTTCTAGTCTCGTATTCATTTTCTAATGTTTTGGCTTGGTCCAATAAGGTTTTACTCTCTCTTCGATGCCGCGGTCTGACCAGCAATCCCTTTCTGGAAGCACCTCTGATGATCGGTCCGCTGGAGAGATACATCTCTCCACTCAATGTGACGATACGTAAATTTGGCATTTTTCGCCAATCGCTTGATGCCAGGATTGTCCGGGCAGTTTTCCGGTCCTTAACGATGATCGCCTGTCCGAATAGAAAATCAGTAACTGGTTTCACTCGAGGCTCAGCTTGGATCAGATTAGCCGCGATGCCAATGATTTTCCCCGCTTCAACAGGCGCTTTTTCAATCTCAAGGGAAAGGGATCTTGCCTGGGCGATTACGTCCAAAGGAAGGATGGAACCTCTGATCGTCTCGCTTTCGATTAGATCTAACGCTCGATCGCTTTGGTCAAGTGATTCTATGACCAGCGAATCGATATATTCACCCAAAATCGCCGCTACTGCAAATTCATACTCTTCCGGAACTGTCAGGGAGTTACCGAGTGGACCAATCGCCCCATCGAGGCGATGATCTTTTACTGCCTGCAACAAGATTCTTGCTCCTTCCTCGTACCCGGTAAGGTTATTTTCTGCATCATCGAGCACCTTGATCTCAGCCTGAATCCTGGCGATGATTGTTTTTTGAGCTGCCATAAGTTCTGCCAGCTGCTTCCGCGTCAGTTCGAGCTGAGTAATGCTTTCCTTCACCAAAACCAGTTCCTGCTGGATTGCCTGTGTTTCTAATCCTTTTTCATCTTTTGATATTTGGAGTAGATCGAGCTGTTTTTGAGTCGATTTCAGCTCCTCCTGTAAAGATACGATATCTCTGCCGATTTTACCGAGAGATGCCTTCAACTTGTTTATTTGGGTTTCTTTTTCTGCCAGCCTTGCCTGGAGTTGGGACGACCGTACCGTAATACTTCCGATTTCCTTTTGAAGCGTCTGGATCCGCTCTTCCAGGCTTGTCCGTTCGAGTTGCCTGGTTATTAATCCTTCAGCAGACTCAGATGCAGATTGGCGCGCTTCTGATAACTCCAGCTCCATTTGCTCGAGTTCCTGGTTTGCTATTTCAAGTTGGTCTTTTTGGATAGCTGATTCTTCACCCAGCCTAAGCTTTTCGTAATCAAGCTGTTCAAGCTGCTGTACCAATAACCTTGAGCGTTCATTATTGACTGCCTGCTCTCGGCTCAATGCTTCCCGTCGCTGGTGTAGTGTGGTCAGTTCTTTATGCCAATCGCTCAATCTTCCCCGGAAATCATTGATCTGGCTTCTATATGAGCTCAATTTTTGGTCAAGATTGAGCTGGGTTGATTGCACTTTTGTGAGAATTTCTTCTTTTTGTTTGGATTCAACTTGGGCAGCAACCAGCTCTGATTGTGCCTGGTGCCAATGATAGCCATACCACTCGTGCAGCACAAGTCGCAGATCGGCTTTCATCTGGTTATATTCTTGAGCACGTTTGGCTTGCCGCTCAAGGCTTCTTAATCGTGGTTGGAGCTCAGCTAATATATCCTGTACTCTCTCCAAATTTCGCCTGGTAGTTTCAAGCCGCTTGAGTGCCTCTTCCCTGCGGGAGCGGTGTAATCCAATCCCAGCTGCTTCTTCAAACAGTCGCCGTCTATCCTCTGCCTTCAATGCCAATGCTGCATCCACCAGTCCCTGGCCAATAATCGTGTAAGTTCTTTCTGCCAGGCCTGACTTAGCTAATACTTCAGATACATCTTTTAGACGCACACGCTGACCATTCAGTAAATACTCATTATCCCCATCACGGTACGCCCTTCGGGTGATTCCTACTTCAGTGAAATCTATCGGCAACCAGCCATCACTGTTATCAAATACAATGGTTGCCGAAGCCATACCCGCTCTCGGGCGGTTTTCGGATCCCGAAAAGATCATATCCTCGGTTTTTTTCCCTCTCAACAAACCATAGGATTGCTCACCCAACACCCATCGAAGTGCATCGGCGATATTGGATTTACCTGACCCATTCGGTCCGACGATGGCAGTAATTCCATCCGAAAATATAAATTCATTTTTCGAAGCAAAGGTTTTGTATCCGTGAAGCTCAAATGACTTTAGTCTGGCGGGCATGAATTACCTCAACCCCAATTTTTTTAATGCATTCTTGGCTGCTACCTTTGCTGCAGCTTGCTTGCTGTGTCCCTGTCCATTCCCATATGCCATGCCATCAATGACTACCTGGACTTCGAAGTATTTATTATGGTCCGGACCACTATCACCAACCGTTTGGTAAACTGGTGTTCCATAACCTTTAGATTGTGACCACTCCTGCAGGATGCTTTTAGGGTGATGCTCGATCTGGTCCTTCATGATTTTCTTTACTGCCACTTCAAGGATTGGGTCCATAAATTTCCACACCCGGTCAACATCCTGGTCTAAATAGATTGCCCCGATGACAGCTTCAAATGTGGAGCCTAATAAGGGTAAACGCGCCCGGCCACCATTTTCAGCTTCTCCATGACCCAAACGCATGGCTGCGCCTAAGTTATAGTCTGCCGCAAATTGCGCCAGCTGTTCGTTACCTACCAGGGCTGCTCTTAATCTGGTGAGCTGACCTTCGGCCATTTCTGGAAACCGATGATATAACCATGCTGCGACCATAAAATCCAATACAGCATCGCCGAGGAATTCAAGGCGCTCATTATCTTCAACTGCATCTTGATGTTCATTAAAATATGATCGATGTGTGAGTGCGCGAGCAAGTAATCCCAGGTTATTAAATTCCACACCAATACGTTGAGAAAAATCCTGCGGAGATTCCTCTAGTCGAATGCTCCCTAAGGAACTATCCATAAAATCTCTCCTACGAACTCAGGGAGCGTCAAACACTCTGCTTGTGCCGGGTATTTGGCGATCCATTAGTTCAAATTAAACTATAGATTTACACCACTCATATATTATAAGCGATATTATTTTCAAAATTCTTGATTTTGGATAGTATGATACACCAGATGAGCTCCTTCAAGACTAATCAAATCCCGTTTTTATTGTCTTACCCAAAATCTTGATAATTGAATTATTCTCGTGGCTGTGGGCGGTACTTTCCCTCAATCCACTCCTCTCCTATGTTGCTCACCTCTTTTTTCCAGACCGGCACAATTTCTTTAAGTCGATCTATTCCATAGCGTGTTGCATCGAATATCCCGGAATCACGGTGTGAAGAGGAGCATGCTACGATTACAGAGACCTCTCCGGGCTTTAAGGTGCCAGTCCTTTGCACCAGAGCAACTCCTTCAACATTCTTCCATCTAGTCCGAATTTCCTCACTAATTTGAATTAATTTTTTTTCCGCCATATCCTGATAAGCTTCGTACTCCAGGTATTCTGTTTGGCGTTCGACTCCCCGGCTGGTTAATCCTCGCACAGTCCCTGTAAATACACAGGCTGCTCCAGTTGTCGAAATAGTAATCTGTGTGACGATTTCGTTAATATCGAGCTCGTCGCTGGTAATTGAGATAATCGTGGGATAGATTACCTTTTCGCTCTCCCCTCCACTGACCGGTGGGAAAATGGCAATCTCGGCCCCATTTGGAACGATATCCTCATCAAAAGCAAACTCGTGGTTAAGAGCAACGATAATCGAATCCATGTTCCGCTTCAAGCCAGGAAATTTCTCTAACACCAGCCTTTTTATATCAGAGATGTGAGCTCCACTAGGAAACTCGATCTCTGATTTCGCGGACACCTGCACTATCACGCAGTGTGGCAAAGAATAACACCTTGCAGTGATTATTCATTAACAATATCTCCGCTCCGTCCACCCGTTTTTTTTACCAAGCGAATATTTTGCAGCCGCATGGTCTTTTCAGCAGCTTTCGCCATATCATATACAGTCAAACCAGCTACAGCGACAGCTGTTAGAGCTTCCATCTCCACACCAGTTTTCGCGATCGTCTTAATTGATGAGATAATTTGTATTCCAGGTAGCTCGCTGTCCATCGTCAGTTCTATCTGGATATCCGTTAATTGTAGTGGGTGACACAACGGGATCAGATCGGAGGTGCGTTTAGCTGCCATGATACCTGCCACCCTGGCAACGCCAAGCACGTCACCTTTTTTGATCATCCCTGCGCGGATGAGCTCGAGCGTTTTTAGCTGCATGACTACTTCGCCCCTGGCAATCGCCATCCGTTCGGTAACCTCTTTTTCACCGACGTCAACCATTCTGGCTTGCCCGGTTTCATCCAGGTGGGTCAATTCTTCTATTGTGGTCATCTAATCTCACCCATTCTTAAACTTTGATAATGATTCACTGAATGGAGGATACGCAACACCTTTTTCTGTGATGATCGCGGTAATATATTTCGCTGGTGTTATATCAAACGCCGGGTTTGCAACGTTTACATAATCCGGTGTAATCTGTTCATCACCAATGTGTGTGATCTCATGAGCAGGACGTTCTTCAATGGGTATATCCTCTCCACTAGCGGTTGAAAAATCAATTGTCGTCGTCGGGCCAACAGAATAAAAAGCCACCCCGTGGGCTGAGGCTGCCAGTGCCAGGTTGTAGCTACCAATCTTATTCGCAACATCTCCATTGGACGCTATTCGGTCACACCCCACCAGGCAGGCATCAATCCTTGTCTTGTGCATAAAATATCCCGATGCGCCGTCAACGATCACTGTATGCGGAATTCCCAATTGCACCAACTCCCAGGAGGTTAATCTTGATCCTTGTAATCGTGGACGAGTCTCATCAACGTAGACATGGATAATCTTTCCTCTCTCATGCGCAAGCCTGATCACACCTAATGCGGTACCTATACCAGCCGTTGCTAATGCCCCCGTATTACAATGATGTATCAAATTCGCCCGATCTGGTATAAACTCTTGGCCATTCTGAGCTATCTGTAAATCCATTTGAATATCTTCATCGGCGATTTTATGAGCTTCCTGAAGGACCATTTCTTTTAGCTGATCAATCTCTCGGTAACCAGCTTGTTCTATGATCCGATCAATTCGCTTGATTGATGCAGACAGGTTCACTGCGGTTGGACGCGCTCTACCAAGCTCAATTGATGCATTATTTAACTCACTAATCAGTTCCTTCGTATCGACAGCTTTACTATTGGTAGCCTGCAACGCTAATCCGTACGCTGCTGCGACACCAATAGCCGGTGCTCCTCGTACGACCATATCCCTGATTGCCCCAGCCACGTCACTGCTGCTGGTGAAATCACGGTACACAACTTGACCTGGCAGCAGTCGCTGGTCCAACATTCTCACCCTGCCATTTACCCAGCGGATGGAGAAATATTCACTCATCCAGTCCTCCAGTTTAGAGCCAATGGGCAATTATAAACCCTGTTTCCCGCATGTTATAATACCCGACCGATGAATAATATCCTATCTAAATGGAAAACTGGGTTATCCCGTACCAGTAAAGCAACCTTTGGGCAGCTGGCAACGCTGTTCGGCGCTACAGAAATAAGCGACGATACGTGGGAAAGGCTGGAAGCTCTCCTGATCCACTCCGATATTGGTGTGGATACAACCATTAATATCATCGATAAGCTCGAAGATCGTGTTGACCGCGAAGGTATCACAAAGGAAAGCGACCTGAATGACATGTTGCGTTTGGAGCTACGGGCTCACCTTGAAACGCCTCCAGCGATCCAGTTCACGGAAAAACCCGCCATCATCTTGATCGTTGGGGTGAACGGTTCGGGGAAAACCACCACCATCGCCAAGCTGGGCAAAAGGTTTTCCAACGAGGGTAAGCAGGTGATTTTAGGCGCCGCTGATACTTTTCGCGCTGCAGGTGTCGATCAGCTCGAAATATGGGCTGACAGGATTAACTTACCTGTTATTAGTGGTCAGCTCGGTGGAGATGCAGGTGCGGTTGCCTTCGACACTGTCCAGGCAGCCATCGCCCGTAAAACTGATATCGCCATCATCGATACTGCTGGTCGCCTTCACACCCGTTTCAATTTGATGGAAGAGCTAAAAAAAGTTCATCGTGTCGTAGGTAAAGCCTTGGTAGGCGCCCCACACGCAGTATGGCTGGTGATGGACGCCACTACGGGTCAAAATGCGCTCCAGCAAGCACGGGCATTCAAAGAGGCGGTAAAAATCACCGGTATTATCCTGGCTAAACTGGATTCATCTGCACGAGGTGGAATGGCGTTATCGATTCAAAAGGAGCTGGGATTACCGATACTGTTTGCAGGTCTTGGCGAACAGCCGGATGATTTGCAACCTTTTGATCCAGATATGTTCATATCTGGGTTGATCCAGGAATAATCAATCATCGGGGAGACCGTACAAATGCAAGATTTAATTGATCGTCTAACTACTGCTCAATCTCGTATCCAAAGCTTATTGGTGCGTCTTTGACGTACAAGAAAAAGAGATAGAACTCTCTCGCCTACAAACCCAATCCGAACAAAATGACTTCTGGCTGGATACTGATTTAGCCCAGCGGGTGATGAAGCGGATGTCCTCCCTTCGGCAAGTCGTCGATGAATGGAATAAGCTCTCAGGAAGTGCTGCATACCTGATGGAGCTTGCCCAGTTGGATGATGAATCGCTCCGCCCGGATATTACCAGGGATCTCGAAGAAATAGAAAAAGACATCGAAAAGCGGGAATTTGATGTACTTTTATCAGGCAAGTATGACCCGAATAACGCCCTTCTGGCAATCCATTCCGGAGCAGGAGGAGTCGATGCTCAGGATTGGACTCAAATGCTTGAGCGAATGTATCTCCGTTGGGCAGAAAATAGAGGTTTTAAGTCGGAAATTCTCGATCTAAGTGAAGGTGAAGAAGCTGGAATAAAGAGCGTGACTATTGCTATTAATGGCGATTATGCTTATGGTTACCTCCGACCTGAGAAAGGCGTGCATCGATTAGTCAGGTTGTCTCCTTTTGATGCTGCCCATCGCCGGCATACTTCATTTGCCCTGGTAGAAGTGCTTCCGGAAGTAGATGATGATACCGAGATCGCTATTAATCCCGACGACTTACGTATCGATAATTACATTTCCTCAGGCGCAGGAGGACAGAACGTTCAAAAAAATGCCACGGCGGTCCGTATTACGCATATCCCTACCGGAATTGTGGTGACCTGCCAGAATGAGCGCTCACAGACGCAGAACCGCGAGAATGCAATGCGTGTTTTACGCTCGAGGTTAGCCGAATTGAAAGAGGAAGAACACGCAGCGACATTGAGTGAGCTGCGGGGAGAATATAAAAAAGCTGAATGGGGGAGTCAAATCCGCTCCTATGTGCTTCATCCCTACCAAATGGTCAAGGACCACCGAACAGATTACGAAGTTGGTAATGCTCAGGGCGTGCTTAATGGTGATATCGACGGGTTCATTGAAGCTTATCTCCGCTCGAATCTCAGCAATGTTAAAAATTAATCCAACCACACGTCAGATAACCAAATATTACCAGAGAAAATTCTCCAACACGAAATATTTTGCGTTAATCACTCTTCTTTTTTTTCTTATGGTTAGTTCTTCGGGCTGCGTGACCCTGGCTGATCCTGAAGCATCACAGGAATATACCGCCGACACGGTTGGTATATTGGATGGACAAACGAGTTTGGGTCAAAGTTTTATTTCACGACGTCCAAATTTAAATGGCATTACCCTTTGGGTGACGTCTACACCTGATCCGGAGAATTCCGCATCTCGCCGAATAAACAATTCCCTTAAAGTCAGGTTATTCCACACCATTGGCGATGCTGCACCAATCTATTCCACTTCAATAAACACTCCAGGCTCTGCCAATAAAATCCCCATTTCGATACCCATATCAGGATTGGAAGATCCTGCCGGACAAAACTATTATCTGCTCCTTACCGTAGAATCCGGTACGGTCAAAGTTAATGGGCGTCTCGAGGATGCTTACCCTCACGGTCAAGTGTACCTAAGCGATAGCCCGGTCAATGCGGATATCGCTTTTCGGCTTAGTTATAACTACGATCTGCCAGCCTTTCTGCAAGACTTAATATTATATTTATCGAGTAGCTGGATCATTCTCCCTTTGTTGGTCTTATTATGGCTACCCGGCAGGCTTCTATTAGATGTATCCGGTCTTCGTCCGCGGTTTGATCTGGGTGAACAAATTGCAATATCCACCGGGCTCAGCCTGGCATTGATACCAGTGATCATGATATGGACGACAGTTTTGAATGCAAAATGGTCGCGGGAAGCAGTATTGTTTGTTGCCGGTCTCCTAGTCGCCTTATTTATCGTTCGTTTGACCTATGTTCATTTGCACACCTCAAGAAGGAAAAATGAATCAGGCCATACAATGCCTGGTGCAAGACCTTCTTTCCGTCAACGATTTTCTGTTTTAATTTCAAACCATGGACTTGTGCTGATCTTGATCTTCCTGGCTAGTCTGCTCGTCCGTCTGGTCACAGTCCGTGACCTGGCTACTCCAGCTTGGGTTGATGCGGTCCACCATGCCCTGGTCACACGCTTAATTTTAGCGAATGGCGCCTATCCTTCATCCTATTTACCATACCTGAATATTACTCCCACGGTTTACCATCCCGGCTTCCATAGCATCGCCGCATCTTTTGTATGGCTCACCAACGTAGACCTTGCCCAATCCTTATTGATATTGGGTCAGGTATTAAATGCTTGCAGCGTATTTTCTGTTTACCTTATAACCAAGACGCTCACACGTAGCTTGAGCGCAGGTCTCTTTGCTGCCTTCATCACCGGTTTTCTCACCCCCATGCCTGCCTATTACACAAGCTGGAGCAGATTTACAGAATTGACTGGCTTGTTGCTGTTGCCAGTGGTCCTTGCAATGCTCCAAAGTTGGCTGGACGGGAAAGCTGATAAGATATTACTTTGGTTATTAGGCCTTGGTGCTATCACTGCTGCTGGTCTATTCATGATTCATTACCGTGTAGTGGCCTTCCTGGGTTGTTTGATTCTAGTATATTTGGTGTTCTACTTTGCTTTTGAACGCCAACCTGATCAGGTTAGATCTGGCCCGGTACTGTTATTCATTACAGCTATGGCACTTCTAAGTATCATATTTATCCTCCCTTGGTTCATCCCGACCTTAAAATCTACTTTTTTACCCAGGTTGAGTACACCAGTCATTGGATCTGTGCGACTATTCCAGGATTTCTCCTGGCCTTACTTGACCTCCGCACTTGGAAAGCAGGCTATCGCCTTAGCCGGACTGGGTCTTCTCTGGAGCATCATAAAGAAGTGGAAGGTAGCGTTCGTCATTACTTTTTGGGTCCTATTGTTGTTCATCCTGGCAAATTTAGACGTCCTAAAACTACCTGGAAGCGGGTTGATAACAAATATTTCTGTGGAGATCATCCTTTTTATCCCCATATCCATCCTGGGTGGGTATTTTATCTCCCAGGTTATTGAGAATTGGAAAGAGTTCATCCCATCGAGGCTCAACATTTTAGCCTACGCATTTCTCCTCATATTATTTGGGTGTATGGCATATCTAGGATCTAGGCAATTGGTGGCGATTCTGAACCCGATTACCATCCTTTCAAGGCAGGCTGATTTACCTGCTATTGATTGGGTTTCCGACCACATCCCGGAAGATGAAACCATCGTAATTAACCCCTTCGCCTGGGGTTACGGATTATATGGTGGTAACGATGGCGGGTACTGGATCGAGCCATTGACAGGTCGGTTAACTTTTACGCCCCCTGTCCTTTATGGCTTGGGCAGTGGGTCCAAGGAAATCAACCTGCTATCACAAGAAATTATCTCTACCAGCAACGATCCTGCTGCGTTAAGAGAGTTTATGATCACCCAAGATCTGCATTATATATTTACTGGTGCCAGGGGCGGGGTTATCCCTCCCGAGAAATTAGCCACCAGCGGCTTATTCGACACACTATACCGTCAAGATGGGGTATGGATCCTGGGTGTAAAACCTTGACAGTCTAGACACACGAATATATAATCATCGCCTACCTGCCCTCATGGGCAGGTGTTATTGTGAGTTCACATCGAAGGCAATTCCAGACCAGGTCTTGCCAATTGAATTAGATAGGAGAATCTTCATGACGCCCCAACCAAAAAGAAAGCACTCTTCTGGTAGACGCGATCGCCGGCGAGCCCATGATGCATTGGCATATCCAAACCTGGTTGTTTGCAGCAACTGTGGGGAGATGCGCTTACCGCATCGAGTATGTCCAAATTGCGGTCATTTCAAAGGCCGAGAGATCATCGAGATCAAAGAAGAAAAGAAGTAATTATGAAACGGGCCGTGAATTTCACGGCTCGTGAATTTTTAACTCGACCGCCATGAACAACCGAAAAATCGCATTTTTATTCCCCGGGCAAGGATCTCAATCCATAGGAATGGGGCAATCACTCGCCCAAGTTTACCCTGCCGCAGGTGAAATATTCAGGCAGGCTGATGAGATCCTGGGTTTTCCTCTCTCGCAAATCGCCTGGGAAGGGCCGGAAGATTGTCTAAACGATACGATTAACACCCAACCTGCTTTATTCACCCACTCAATTGCGGTTCTAGAAGTTATCCGTTCTATAAATCTTGATCTTCTGCCTGCCTATCATGCCGGTCATTCCATGGGTGAGCTAAGCGCCCTGGTTGCAGCTGGTGCAGTTACTTTCAGCGATGGCTTACGCCTGGTCAGAGCTCGCGGTGAATTGATGAAACGCGCTGGTGATGTTGCCCCCGGTGGCATGGCAGCCATCCTTGGTCTGGAAATTCCTCAAATCGAGGCGCTTTGCCTTCAAGCCAGCACACCATCAGAGATTGTTCAAGTTGCAAACGATAATTGCCCAGGTCAGGTGGTGATCTCTGGCTCAAATGCTGCCCTCGACCGAGTTCAACCTTTGCTTGATCAGGCAGGTGCAAGGCGGGTTATCCGTCTGGCAGTCAGTATTGCCGCCCATTCTCCCTACATGGCCACATCACAGCAAGATTTTAATCAGGCAATTGCTTCGACCTTGATCAGAAATCCATTAGTACCGATTATTAGTAACATAACTGCACTGCCAATGTTGGCTGCCGATGAGATAAAAAATGATTTACAGAATCAGCTCACTCACCGTGTACGTTGGACAGAATCGGTAAAAAGGCTTATCTCGGAAGGTATATCGGAGTTCTTTGAGATCGGGAATGGCTCGGTATTAAGTGGACTGGTCAAGCGCATCGACCGCAATGTTGCTGCTTCCACGCTTGGCTCATCAGCAGACTTCCAGCACATCCAATAAACATTAACCAAGCTGTAAGAATCCTCTCAACCCTGCCTTAATCTCTATTAGTGTATAATATTGTGGCTCTGATTAGATTATACTGTTTGAGGAGTCTGTCATGCTAAAGGTGGATTTTTGTTCCCTTGAAGGACGTGTTGCAGTTGTGACCGGTGGTGCCAGGGGTATCGGTAGAGCAATCGTGGAAAAATTAGCCGGTTTGGGTGCCGATGTAGTCATTGCCGATATGCTGGTCGATCTGGCTGAAAAATCAGCCGAAGAAATCCACCAGATGACGGGTAGAAAAATAACCGCCGTGCAAGTTAATGTAACTGACGGCAAATCAGCATCAGAATTGATCGAAAAAACGCTTCTAGAGTTTGGAAAAGTAGATATATTGGTCAACAATGCCGGGATTACCCGCGACACCTTGATCCTGCGCATGGATGAAGCTGATTGGGATGCCGTCTTAGATGTAAACCTTAAAGGTGTATTCAACTGTTCAAAAGCAGTCGTTCGACCCATGATGAAACAGCGCTATGGTCGCATCGTTAACATATCTTCCGTCTCAGGTCAGGCTGGCCAGGCCGGACAGACTAACTATTCAGCTTCTAAGGCAGGCGTGATTGGATTTACCAAAGCGCTTGCCCGTGAGGTTGCCTCGCGCCAGATCACGGTGAATGCTGTAGCCCCAGGATTTATCCCCACCGCACTTACGAATGAATTATCGGATGAGCTCAAGAATTCCATCCTTAGTGCTACGCCAGCTGGACGCATGGGAAAACCGGAAGAAGTTGCCGCTGCTGTAGCTTTCCTGGCCTCCGAGGAGGCAGCCTACATCAACGGTCAAGTATTGGCAGTTGATGGCGGCATGGCAATGATGTAATATGAAGCCATCTGAAATGGAGCCTACGATGAAAGATGATGCCACAGCACAGGGAGCGACCACCATCGCCCCGGATGTCCTGTTAACGATTGCCCAATTAACCACGATGAATGTGAATGGTGTTAGCCGCCTCAGCCATGTTCAGACACCCGTTAACCGGTTGCTCAAGCGAGCTCAAAAGCGAGAGGGTGTCATGATCGAGGTGATAGATGACGTAGTGTATATTGATATATACGTCATCTTAAATAGCGATGTCAACGTCCGCGATGTGAGCCATAATATTCAACATGAAGTCTCCCGGGCAATCTCAGAAATGGTCGGTATGATTGTTGGTCGGGTAAATATACATATCGAAGATATCGACTACCCTTCGGAGGTAGAGACTTAACCCAATGAAACCTCGAACCAGGGCACGCAGTATTGCCCTGCAGGCACTTTACGAAATTGATATGACCGGTCACCCACCGGAAGTAGTTATCGCAGAGAGATTATCTGAAACCCCATTGGAAGATAACCTGGGTGATTTTGCTAGGAAAATTGTTTTCGGAATCCAACCTATCATCAACGAGCTTGATCAGATTATTGCTAAACACGCTCCTGAATGGCCATTAGACCAGGTAGCGGTGATTGATCGGAATATTATGCGCATCGCCTTATGGGAAATTGCCGTCAGTAACCAGACGCCTCTAAAGGTGGCAATCAACGAAGCCGTTGAATTAGGCAAAATTTATGGCTCTGAAAGCACACCCCGCTTCGTCAATGGCGTGCTCGGAAGTCTTGCCCTTCACTACAACGATATCGTTCAATATTTTAAAAAGTTTGCCCAGGTTTAGCAATGGAATTATTCGGTATTGGTCCTCTTGAGCTTTTCTTTATCCTGGTCATTGCATTGATCATCCTCGGACCAAATGACATGGTCAAGGCAGGGCGGACTCTGGGTCGCTTCTTGCGGAAAGTGATCACATCGCCCGAGTGGCGCACAGTCCAAAAAGCCTCCCGTGAGCTTAAATATCTTCCCAACCGGTTGATGCGTGAAGCCAGTCTGGAAGACCTTTCCAAAGATTTTGATGATATCAATAAAATTGGTAGTCAGTTGAATAAGGACATGAGACAGGTGCAATCTGATCTCACTTCCTGGACAACTCCTCCTGACCTAATGCATCCTGATGAGCCAGATACTGGCAATACACCATCCACCCCTACTGAAGATGCACCTCCTACGGTGTTTGTAGACTCACCCATGCCCGATCCTGCGTCTGACATTGATCCTTCAGCTAACCCTGATCCTGAGACTAAACCAGATTAATCTATGCGCAAGTTGCTAAATTCACTCTGGAAATTTATTACCGCACCATTCCGCTTCGTCATGTGGGTGTTGAATCGCATCCTTAATGCCATAAAGAATTTCTCAAAAAACATTTCAGCGTATTTTTCCGAAGAAGAAACCGACGAATCTCCAATCGGAGAAACACTTGCCACCACGATAGAAAATCCATCTGCGCTGCTCCCGCATCTCATTGCACTGCGTAAACATTTATTCAGAGCAGTGTTGGCAATTTTTATCGCCTCCGGTCTTGCATTTTTGTTCGTCCACCAAATTATGACCTTCCTCGCTGCACCTATGCCAGGTGGGATCGAGAAACTTGTCGCCATCGACCCCACAGAGAATGTCGGCACGGTCATGCGCGTAACCCTGTTAAGCGGTTTCACCATTGCCTTACCCTACATCATCTTTGAGATATGGTTGTTTATCGCCCCAGCGCTAAGAGTTCGGTCGAGAGTTAAAGGACTGATCGCCATTCCCACCGCGATCCTTCTTTTCGGCGGGGGAATGGCTTTCACATTCTTTGTCATGCTTCCGACTGCATTACCTTTCCTATTTTAACTTTTAAAGGTTTAGTAACCCAACCTCGCCCCTCATCATATTACAACTTCGTCACCAGCATCATGTTTTGGATCGGGCTGTCGTTTGAGTTTCCATTGGTGATCTATTTACTGGCTAGCCTGGGGTTAATCAAGCCACAGCAATTAGCCTCCCAATGGAAGATTGCCATCGTTATTATCGCCGTGGTCGCGGCGATCATCACGCCAACTGTAGACCCGTTCAATATGGCAATCGTTATGCTTCCAATGATCGTGCTTTACTTTATTAGCATCGGTCTGGCTTATTTTGCTCAACGGAACCGGTTAGCCAAACAAAAGGAGGTGCTGGAAAAAGTGTAATCTGTTAGGACCATACGTTTTTCACTCAAAATAATAATACCTGATCTTATTAAGGAGGTATCCATGCATGAACGTGTTGCCATAGTAGGAGTAGGCTGCACAGGTTTTCGACCTATCACCCCTGAGCAGTCGTATAAGGAAATGGTATATGAAGCTGCCATGCGTGCCTATAATGATGCTGGTGTAGACCCCCGCCGTGATGTGGATAGTTTTGTGACTGTCGCCGAAGATTTTCATGAGGGAACCAGCATCTTTGATGAATACACTCCAGATCAACTTGGGGGCGCACTAAAATCGGTGCATACCATCACGGGGGATGGATTACATGGAATCGCCACTGCTTATATGCTCATTCGCACCGGACAATTCGATGTTGTTGCCGTTGAAGGTCACAGCAAAGCCTCAAATATCAAGACCCTTTCTGAAGTTACTGCCTATGCGCAGGACCCAATATTAAATCGTCCTCTCAAGCTAAATAGTCATTTCATCGCTGGTCTCGAGATGAACCGTTTCTTATATGAAACCAATTCAACTGAAGAAGCCTGTGCTGCCGTTGTGGTCAAGAACCGCTTTAACGCTCTCAAAAATCCCATTGCACCTTACGGTGCAAACCTCTCCATTCAAGATGTTCTTTCCGGACCTGTCCTATCTTGGCCTTTAGGTGCGCACCAGGCTGCAGAACATGCCGATGGCGCAATTGTGATGGTGCTGGCAGCGGAAGAAAAAGCCACCTCCCTTACTGATAAGCCCATTTGGATCCTGGGTTCCGGCTGGAGTAACAATTCGCCCTCGCTCGAGAATAGAGATTGGGCGCATGCCATCTACGCTGAGGAAGCTGCCTGGATGGCATACCGGCAAGCTGGCATCAGTAATCCTCTGGAAGCGATCGATATCGCCGAAGTGGACGATACCTACGCTTACAAAGAGCTGCAAGCCTTGGAAGCACTTGGCTTCTGCCCTGAAGGTGAAGCTGGCACCATCACCCTGCAGGGATTCACCAACCGAGATAGCGGCTTGCCCGTCAATGTTTCGGGAGGCAGCCTTGGGATGGGTAACCTGTTGGATGCCAATGGCCTGGCGCGTGCACTCGAGATCGTCCTTCAGCTGCGCGGAGAAGCCGGACCGCGCCAGGTTGAGGATATCAACATCGGTCTGGCCCAATCCTGGCGGGGTGTACCAACCACCAGCGGTGCAGTTCTGATCCTCACCAACTAGAAAGGATGCGAACATGGGACTGAGAAAAGTAGCTGTTGTTGGTGCTGGTATGACCAAGTTCGTCCGGCGTGCCCTGGAAACTCCCAAGGAGCTGACCTGGGAAGCGGCTCACATGGCACTCGAATCGTGTGAGATGACCATGGATGATATTGAGGGAGTTTGTTTCGGTACTGCGCCTGATGCCTTCGATGGAGTCCACCTCAACGGAGAATATGTCAGTGATGGAGCAGGTGGCTGGCGTAAGCCTTATATGCGTTCCTACGTCGGTGGTGGGACGGGAGTATTCGTACCCATCCAGGGTTGGTATCACATAGCCTCTGGTCTGTTCGATGTGGTCATGGTCGTGGCGGAAGAGAAAATGTCTTCTTATTATCCACACGCCCAGGCAGCTTTCCTGACCATTTTTGACCATACCACAGAGCGTCCTCTTAAACCGAACCTGCTGTGGATTTTTGCCCTGGAAATGAACCGCTACATGACCACTTACGGCATCTCGAAGGCGGATATTGCCCAGGTGGCGGTACTACATAAGCGCAATGCTGCCAATCATCCTTGTGCGTTGCTGGGGGATGCCGATATAACCGTCAAGGATATCCTCGATTCTGAAGTGCTGGCCTGGCCGGTGCAACGCTTTGACGTCAGCCCGGTCTCTGATGGAGCCGTAGCGGTCATCCTGGCAGCCGAGCACATTGCCAAGCGCATCACCGACAAGCCAGTATGGATCGAAGGTGTGGGCTGGCACCTGGATACATCCTATTGGACCGACCGCGACCTGGCTTACCCACGCTACGTGGAGTACGCTGCCCGCATGGCATACGATATGGCAGGGATCAAGGAACCCCGCAAGGAGATCCACATCGCAGAACCGTATGACCCGTTCGATTATAAGGCGTTGCATCACCTGGAAGGGCTCCAACTGGCGGAACGCGGTAAGGCTGCCGAGCTTTATAGCGATGGCACTGCCGCCATCACCGGCAATATGCCCATCTGTCCATCCGGAGGCTTGTTGGGGGTTGGCAATCCCATCGCCGCTGCTGGTCTGATGAAGATCGCCGAGCTTTTCTGGCAGCTGCGCGGCGAAGCTGGTGCCAGGCAGGTACCGGGTCAGCCACGACGAGGTCTCGCCCAGGCCTGGGGTGACCTTATGCAAGTCGGCACAGTGGTCATTATGGGAAAATGAGGAGGCTGTCATGACTGCAAAAATTAAAGAATTCCCTGGAATATCCTTAAGCGAGCAGGATTTCGCTGACGGCAAGATTTTATATAACTTCGACAAGCTTAACGGCATCTATGCCTGGGACACTGGCATCGGTATCGGGAGCTACCTGGCGTCCTTGAAAGAAGGTGTACTCTTGGGAAGCCATTGCGCTACATGCCGAAAGATTGTCATTCCTCCGCGCACCGTGTGCGAATGGTGCTACCGCCCCATGGATGAGTTTGTGCCGCTAAAAGATACCGGCACGGTAAATACGTTCTCACTATGCTATGTCACCTGGGATGTCAAGCGCATCAAAGAGCCCGAGATCCCCGCAGTGATCAACATCGATGGAGCCTCACCCTTACATGGAATCATGCACATGCTGGGTGAAATCGATCCCAAGGAAGTGAAAATTGGTATGCGCGTGCAGGCGGTGTGGAAACCTGCCAAAGCCCGGCAGGGTTCGATCAATGATATTTTATACTTCAAGCCCATCAAGGAGGCATGACCATGACACTCCTTCAACGTGATCCAAAATCTCCTCTCTCCTGGTTGGGAGATTTGCCTGTCACCAACCGCTATACGTATGGGCTGGCAGGTGAAAAGTTTTTTCGTGCCCTTAAGGATGAGGGGAAAATCCTGGGTACCTATTGCCCACACTGCGACCATACTTATGTGCCTGCGGCGGCGTTTTGTGAACGCTGCCTCGGAAAATTGGACGAATGGCTCGACGTTGGCACGATTGGCGATGTGGTCACCTACACTGTGCTCAATGTGGCCCTGGATGGCAGCCCACTCAAGGAACCCGAGCTCATCGCCTTCATCCGCTTTGGTGATGGTGGTTTGATTCATCACCTGGGTGAGATTGAGCCAGAACAAGTAGAGATTGGCTTGATGGTCGAAGCAGTGCTCAAGCCTGCCTCGAAGCGGACTGGTTCCATCCTGGATATCAAGTATTTCAAACCAGCTTAGGTTAATCCGAAGTTCCTTGCATAAATTGTACCCTGCGGTGTTGTGAGATTCGCTTGTCACGAGTCTACAATATCGCCGCAGGATACAGTGTATTAATCATCTGCAATATCTCATTACGTGATGATAAAATTCATTGAATTTCCAACTTGTTCTATTTTTTCTCGCAAGCTAAAACTAAATAATGCGGACTCGTCGATATATGCCTCATATTCTACGAAAATGGAACCCTGGTAAATTACTGGCTTTATTAATTCTGATCCTCCTGGTGGGATGCAATTTTCCTCCACAAAAAGCTTCATCTTCTGCTGATGCCACTGCTGCTCCAGTGATTGAGCTGAAGCAAACGAAGGTCACATTCGGGGTGAGTATCACCCAGTCCATCCCGGCTGGTGATTCAATCTACCTCAACTTATTAGATGAAGTCACCGGTTTGTCGTTCAATGCCCATAAATACATCATGCAGGCAGACAATGCCCTCCATTATTCGGTCACGTTGCCCTTCACCATCGGGAAAGTAATCAAGTACCGCTATAGTCGTGAGGGTTCTACCATTGTAAATGAGCATCTTTACAACGATCGACCAGTCCGTTATCGACTGTATGACGTCGAGGGACCTGCCACCGTCCAGGACATGATCAGCCGGTGGACTGACACCCAATACCAGGGTCCCACCGGACGCATTATGGGTGAAGCTTTGGATGTTACCACCGGCAAGCCGGTTCCCAACCTACTGGTAACAGCTGGTGGAGAGCAGGCTTTTACCCTGGCTGATGGAACCTTCCTGCTTGAAGGACTGCCGCCCGGTAATCACAACATGGTGTTTTATTCCCTGGATGGCGGGTATCATATCTACCAGCAAGGGGCGGTGGTGGCGGGTGGCTCAACAACTCCAGTAACAGTACAATTAAACCCCGCCAAATTGGTTACCGTCATATTCACGATTAAAGTACCTGCAGATACACCTGCAGATGCTCCCATCCGATTGGCTGGAAGCTTGTACCAATTAGGCAACACATTCACCGACTTATCCGGTGGAGTGAGCAGCCTGGCTTCCCGCATGCCCACCCTGGGCAAGCAAGAAGACGGTAGATACATGCTGACTATCAGTCTGCCTGCCGGCACGTATATTGAGTACAAATACACACTCGGAGATGGGCTGTGGAGTTCTGAAATGACTAGCACAGGTGCAATCCGACTGCGGCAGGTGCTCATCCCAGACAGCGACCTTGAGCAAAATGATCTTGTTGATGCCTGGCTATCTCCAGATTCCAATCCAATCCAATTTACAGTACAAGTGCCACCGGATACTCCGAAGAATGAGGCAGTATCGATCCAGTTCAACCCCGGTTTCGGATGGCTTGAACCACTACCAATGTCGCCCAGAGTAGATCTTGCAGGCTCATTCTGGACGTTCGAACTGACAGGACCGTTCAATCATCTGGCCAGTTTACAATACCGCTATTGCCGGCAGGAGCAATGCGGTGCCGCTGATGACACTTATACTTTGGGGATTAATCCCAGTGGGCGGGTAATAAACCCCGCCTCGAACCCCGGATCGGTGAATGATATCGTCGATGAGTGGGCCTGGCTGGGTGCATCCACTGAGCCCGTGACCATCGCTAACCTGCAGGTAACCTCACGCGGTCTTGATTTCACCGCCGGGCTCGGTTATCAGGATAATTACCATCCTTCCTGGGGTCCATTGCTTCCAGCTGCCATCAAGGATGTGCCGGGTCTTGGGGTGAACTGGCTGCTCCTTTCGCCCACCTGGACCTTTACCAATGGCAACCCTCCCATCCTTGAACCCCATCCGCCACAGGACATGCTCTTCCCGGAGCTGGTGAGCTCGATTGGCACAGCTCAACGCACCAACTTGAGCGTAGTCTTATTCCCACAAACGAATTTCCCTACAGATGCCGATACATGGTGGCAAGATGCTGCCCGCGATTTTCCGTGGTGGGTTTCCTTTTTTGAGCGCTATTCAAATTTCGTGCTTCACCATGCCACTGTAGCCTCCAGCACAAACGCCGGAGTGCTGGTTTTAGGAGGCGATTGGCTGGACCCCGCCCTGCCGGGCGGTCAGCTTGCCGATGGCACGCCTAGCAATGTGCCCGAAGATGCTGAGGCACGCTGGCGCGCGCTGATTGGTAAGGTACGCGATCGTTATAGCGGGAAGATCGCCTGGGCCTTAGTCTATCCTGGGGGCATTCAAAACCCACCACCCTTCCTGGATGCTGTCGACCAGGTTTACGTCTTGTGGTCAGCTCCGCTGGCAAGCCAGCCCGATGCGACAATGGAGGAAATGCAGGCTCAGGCAGCTGCCATCTTCGACCAGGAGCTGCTGCCCTTCCAGCAGCAGGTGCAGAAACCGTTGATCATCGCCATCTCCTACCCGTCAATCGACCAGGCTGCCACCGGCTGCATCGCCATTGAAGGTGGTGGTTGCCTCGATTATGACCTGCTCTCCCAGCCCAATCCCGACATCCCTGAGCTTAAACTCAATCTGCAGGCACAGTCGGATACATATAATGCCGTCCTGTCAGCCATCAATGACCGCATCTGGATCTCGGGTTACGTATCAATGGGCTATTATCCTCCCGCCATCCTGCAGGATAAATCCACTTCCATCCACGGTAAGCCTGCCAGCACTGTGTTGTATTATTGGTCACAGAAGTATTTGGGTAAATGAAGGCTACGATTTCAGGTGGGTCACTTTTGAATGATGATGAGAAGGGATACTATTCGATATATAGATATGGATCTCTGTTGATGTAATAAAGACCCACCACTACATTAATATATGTTTTTTTTGACAATATTCGGGTGGAGCGTCGCTCCACCCCTACTTTTTCATAATTATCGTCGAGATCCAAACCTGGAGATCATATATAATAAAAAAAGTAAAAAAACGAATAGGATCAAATCAGATCATAAAGCAACTAGAATGGTAGAGCACAAATTCGTCAAGATCATATCGGTAAAGACCATATTGGTACAGACCAACCGATACAGGCGAACACTGACCGATGTGGGAGGAAGGGACAGCCAAATAATTATTCACCCCTATGAGAATTTCGCATTTGGTTGCATGAAGTGTTTTGTCGTTGCGGAATCCACGTTCTATTCGGGGAAAACCAGCGCTCTTAGCTGGTTGTGGCAATCTACCTTTTCTAAGATTACTCAAAAGACTTTCCATTCACATTTGATTTTTAAGGTTCGTGGAACATTGCTCCCCGAAAATCAGCGGGGACAGGTTCAAGACCAGAAAAGAACTGGTCTTTTCCCCGAAATAAGTCGGGGATAACCGCAATGACAATTATTTGAGGTAATATCGATAATTATGAATTCTACGGTTCAAGATAGGTAATTCAGTGAGAAGTTACGAAATACCGTCCTGAGTGCGGTGCATCTGAAGTTGAAGGTTCACCGGCTGGGTTGGAGATGCACCGTGCATTCGGAAGTCGGCTGGAAGCAACGGTGGTGTATTATCGCCAGGAGCAGCACATGAGCTATGTCCGCACTCAAAAGGCAATGCTCGACCTGCATCAGGTTGAGATCAGCCAGGGTGGGATCGATGAGATCATGAAACGTGCTGGAAAGTGGGCAATAGGCAAGCTCGGCCAGATCCAGGACAGTGTTCGCCACAGCCAGGTGGTTCATTGTGATGAAACCACCAACCGGATCAACGGAGCCAATGCTTGGGAATGGGTTTTTTGCACACTGACAAGTGTTTTGCATGTGATCCGTCGTGACCGAAGTGCGGAAGTGATCCGGGGTGTCATGCACGATTTACCGGCGGAAGTATGGGTGAGCGACTGTTATGGGGGACAGTTGAAAGCCCCTGCCAGGCAAAGACAGTTATGTATGGCCCATCAATTGCGCGCCTTGCAGCATATTTTGGATGCTCAGCCTCATTTGACCTGGGCCCACGCTCTGCGAAAGCTATTTCTACATGCCATCCAAGTTCATCGCCAACGTGACCAGATGACTAGCGCACAATTTGATAAACAAGTAGCTCAGATTGAGCGTAATTGTGATCGCCTGCTGCACCAAGACTTAGCTCCACCCGAAGCGCAGAGATTACAGCGCCGCTATTTGAAATATCGCTCCTGTCTGTTTGTGTTCTTGCATCGCAACGATGTTGAGCCGACAAACAACGTCGCTGAGCGCGCCTTGCGTCACTCGGTTGTGCATCGTAAGGTTACCAATGGATTTCGCTCCAACTGGGGCACAAACACTTATGCAGCGTTAGCATCGGTCATTGATACAGCTGAATTGGCTGGGGTTCGTGCTTTTGATGCGATCCAAGCTCTTTTCGGTCCGCCTTCACTCCCGATTTCCGGTTGCGGTGAGTAATTACGAAAATAGTATAGCACATCTGTTCTGTTTCCACAAGGGGTTTAAGAGATTTAAGGGAAGCGTAGGGTAGCGGTCTGTAAAGCAGCAGCGTGATTTCTGATCGGTCTCTGACCGATGTGGAAGTCTTATTCGGGAGCATCTCCGGCAATGGCGCGATGACCCAGCGCGTTGGCATCAATGCCGATGGCACCCAGGTGCTGCAGATTTTGCGCGCGACAATCTTACCCGTGGCGGATATTTATGGTCAAACCGATGACGAATTTGCCCAGCCAGACGCTCATTCTGCCTTCTGGCGTCATTTTTGGCCTTAGAAAAGCAGAATGTCATAGGGTATTGCAAAAATAACAGGAGGGGAGTTCATCCCCTCCTGTTATGCCGCCGTATATGGTCCAATCGAGGAAATCATTCACCGGCTGAAATGATCCATTCTCAGCGAGGGCATTGGAGAACAATTCCAGGGTTATTCAGAGGACTTCGTGTTGCTCTTGGGAAACCCAGCGGACTACCAACTACCTGGTAAAGTGGAAGGTGTTGACGATCATTGTATACACGTCTTCCATCTGCTGGTACGCAGGAGCCAGCGTGGTGTCGGGCACGAACATCATCCAATAAAGCTGGTCGTTGTGGACCATGTACAGCCGGCGGTTAATATCTTGCCCGGTCAACCCGCCGACGGAATAGGCTGGCTCACCATCGATTTCCATCACCGTGATGTCGCCTCCGGTGTACCCGGGACCCATCACAGACTTGTTATCCTCAGCGATCGCAGTGGCAACCTGCTCAGCCGTGCGCCCATTTGCCGGCTCGACGAAGATGGTGGCTGCCGCGCGATCATCGCTTGGATGACCCTCTCCCGGTGCCAGGAACATGACTTCACTGTCACTTGGGTTTAAAACCTCGTAATCTTTGGGCAGGAACATGCTGAAACCGAGGGCATCATCTGTGTATGCCTGTATACCGCCGACGCGTGCCCCGCTGAAGCCGCCCTTTATCTGCATCCAGCCGTGCCATTTCAGGCTGTCTGCAGGCTCCATGGTGACGAACAGGATGGCCTCGTCGCGCCCATCTTTACCCCAGCCGCTAACCAGGTACGCATACATGACACCCAACTCGCTGCCAGGAATGGAGAGCGGATCGATGCCACCCATCAGGGTTTTGAGGTCGGCATCCTTGACCAACTCCAGCTTGTTATCTGTGCCCAACTGGTCAGCATAAAGGAAATATATGGCCTCATCGGGTGAACTCTCGGATTGGTTGAAGCGCCATGTGCTCTCCAGGAAAGGATTGGTCATCCACTGCTGCAGCTTTCCGGTATTGTGCGCGGTCAGTGCCTGGAGCAGCGCGGGCAGAAAGGATTCTGGGTCGGTAAAGATTTCGGGGTTATCAACACCAACCGCCGAGTCGGTTGTGACCGGGGTGGGAACATTTACATTGCTTGTCACCGGTTGGATCGTCTGCGCACAGCTAGAAAGGAGCAATGCGAAGATCAGCAAGAGCGGTGTGAGGATGTGGATTGTGTGTTTGGAAGCCATAGCATTTCCTTTAGACCTGAAGATAAACAATGATCAGATTTTTATCAATATTACACATGAGGCTGCTGCCAGCCGCATGTATCTTCAGATATTATGACGAAAAATAATCTAGATAAGTTCCGTGATCTGTGAATATTCTCTTTTAACCTGCAACAAAGGAAAGAATGTTCTAATTTCCAAGGGTGGAAGCGCTTGAAAATTCCACTGCCTTATGGTCAGAGCGCCTGCCTTCGGATCAGAGGTTGTGCACCCTTGACGGGTATCCGGTTCGAATCCCGCCGGGGGCGCCAAGATATGGGGGATGACAGTTGATTTACCGCCACATATAGCCATAGTTGCAAAGGTTAACAAATAGTTTAGCGCCATTTTAGCGCCATTAATTAATTCTCGAAATGGAGCGTGTGGAAAATAGATCGGCGTCCTACATCCCCTGGAAACCGATCTTATGGGTTAACCGAGGGCACTACTATCAGCTCATTCGTATAAGATCGATCAGTAATAGAAATTACCTCTAATTAATGGATCTATTAAATCTTAATGTTTGGTATGATATACATCAAATTCGCAGTAGAAATATTTGAAAATATTCCACGTAGAGACATAACATGAAACGAATCCAGATCGAAGCATGGGCATTGGAAATTATTGATCGTGTTAATTCCAAAAATCCAATTGAAGACTTTCGTGTAGAGTTGAAAACTGAATGGCCTGATCCTCGAAGAGCGGCCAGAAGAATAGCAGGTCATGCCAATGCAGCAAGAGGGGAATCCATACTTTGGTTAATTGGGGTCGATGAAGATAAAGGAGTGAAAGGAGCGACCAAAGAAGAATTAGCCAATTGGTTTATATCTGTTCAAGCAGAATTTGATATGGTAGTTCCAACTATGATTGACCTTACTATACCTATAGACGGAAAAACTATTGTTGCTTTATATTTTGAAACCGACCGAGCTCCTTATGTTATTAAAAATCCTCTGTTTGGCATAGAAAAAGGTGGACCAATTTCTCACGAAACACCTTGGAGAGAAGGTACAAGTATAAGAAGCGCACGACGGTCTGATCTATTAAAACTGCTAATACCAATTATGTATGTACCTGAAATAGAGGTTCTTGATGGAGATCTTACTTTATTAGCAGATAAAGAAGGAAATTGGTATTGGAATCTTCACTGTTCTACATATATTACACCCCAAATTGGCTATCCCTGTGTATTACCATTTCATCGATGTGAAGCATCTTTCGAAATAGTTAATCTAGTCGAAAAAACTGATTTCGTAAATATTAGATTAGTCCCTCCATATACCTATCAACATAGTTGGTCAACTGGTCCTTCTCAAAATGTATCCGATTCTCTTACAATTAGTCATACTGGATCCGAAGCGATCATTGAGGGACCCGGACGACTAAATATTACTGGAGGAGGCGAGTCAAAATCAACAATTATCAATTTTGACAATTCGGTAGCAAAATTAATAATTAAGATTAGTATATCTCATTCTGATAAAGCAATTCAACTTAACGAGACATTATATTGGCGTGTTCCGGACGGAAATACTGTTGGGAAATGGATTATAAATAGATCAACCTAACTATGCTAAAAGTTGACACCGGGGATTCACCCAGAGACTGATCTAAGACAGATTTCAGACAGATCGGTAACTGCTCAGCTCTTTTCTCTTTTTAGATCCCTGAGATCAATCGGGATCGGAGTGAGAATATCATCCATCAGGCGAGCTGCCTCATCCTGGGTCCTTGGAATATTGCTAGCAAAGTAAGCAAAGCGAGCTAAGTGTGCATAGCAAGTCTTAAGATCGCCAGGTAGTGACCCAGCATCCGCCTAAAAACGGGGCAGCCGCCTAGAAATCAGGCTGCCCGGGAAGAACACCAGGATCCATAGAACGGAGTGGCGTGATCCCAGCCACGATCATCGATGTATAATATTTATTAGGCCTATATACAGCTAAATATTCAGCAAGGTGGCATATTATGAACTAATTAGGCGGCTTGTTTGCGGATTTCAGGAGCAATAAGTGTGGCGACTCTACATTTGATGGTTGGACTACCTTGTTCAGGAAAAACAACACTTGCTCAAAGGCTTGAGAGTGAGAAAGCTGCGCTTCGTTTGACGCCCGATGAATGGCAAGTGCGTCTCTTCGGCCAAGATGCAGAAGAGCCAGAACACGATGCCAGGCATAGTCTTATCGAGACTCTGCTATGGAAGATAGCAAGTAGAGCGCTTGTATTGGGAACGAATGTGATCCTCGATTATGGGTTCTGGGCACGAGAGGATCGCGAAGATTTCCGGTGGCGAGCCAAGCAGCTTGGAGCGAGCAGTGAAGTGCATTTTCTCGATGCGCCGGAGGAGGAGTTGATGCAACGTCTTGCGGTTAGGAATTCGCAGGATGCGCAGGAGAGTTTCCATATTCCCGAAAAGGCGATAAAACAATGGACTGCGTTCTTCCAGAGACCAACAACCGACGAACTTGAGCGCAGAGAACAAAGGAAAGGGAGAAAACTATAACACCGCTTATCAACACACTGCAGCGGACTCTTTTTCAGTTGCTGCGCTCCTCCCTCCTCACCGCTGAGCTAGAATCATTGGATAATTCCCTTGCACATGATATCTCACCAATCTGACTGATTGCTGATGTATCGCTTAGACGGGTTATGAAAATTGGTGATATTCATTAATGGGTGAGTATTATTTTGGTTTTTCTACAAAATTCTCCTCCTCCACAGGTTGTTCCTGTAAGCCTTTTCGAAAGGAGCTTATTCCTCGCCCCAATTCACCAGAAATCTTGCTAATTCTACCAACACCAAAAAGCAAGACAACGATGGTCAACAAAATCAGTAATTCCGGTACTCCAAGTCTGACTGGCATGGTAAATTCCTCCGTTCCATTTTATCGATTTGGTAGTTTATTGTTCACATACCAGCGAATATTATTAAATCATTTGTAGGTATCTAAGCAAAAAAGTACCCATTCATTATTTTCAGATAGCTAAACGACCCAAATTCCATTTCATAGTGAAATAATCTCATCAGATAATTATTTTATGGACCAATATACGTTGTACGTGTAGACGAAAAAACATCGAAGTATTCCGTACCGAGCGTTCCTGATGGCACGGCCTGTGGACCTAGAAGTACGTCCTCAAGTCGATAGCCTCCATTGGCAACCCCATTGACGGTTTGCTTGAGAGACCCATCCAGCCACAAGCTGACGGCTCCATCGGTGCCTTTGGCAGTTGAAGCAGCTTTCCAAGCCAGTTCAATTGCGTGGGGTGAGTTGCTGATGGAGTACCAGCTGCTCGTAACGGTTTTCCCGCTGCCGGTTAAGGTCGCTACCCGCACCTGGTAGGCACCTGAAACCAGCTGCAGCTGGACGCGCAGGATCACCGAGCCGGAGGCAGTGCGGCCTGTGAAAATATCTTGGACCTTGTTCCTGGGCAGGCTGACCCCATTGGGTGAGAAGTAAAACCGAGCGTGATAAGCGGGTTCAGCCAAGGGGGAGGTATCCTGAACATAGATGGACTTTGTGCTGTTGATGACCGCCAGCATGCCTTGCGACCCGCTCATGGCAGCTTGCGGACCGACACTTAACCTGCCACCATCGGTCACTGCCGCGGTCCAGCGGCTGAAATCACCTGATTCAAACCCATCTGTGAAGATGTTATCGATAACCGGAGTGGGGGTCGGTGAAGGTGTGCTGGTCGGGGGTGGAGTTGGGGAGGAAGTTTCCGTTGGGAGTGGAGTGGCCGTTGCAGTTGGTAGCGGGGTAGGTGTAACACGGTTTCCAGCTGCCAGCCAGTTATAGGCGGCCAGCGCATCGATCAGACCATAGCCATAATCATTGTCAGGGCCTGTTAAGCCTCTGTCGAAGGCAGTGTTCAGCAGAGCAGCAGACTGTGACTCAGTGGTGATGCCCGGAAAAGCGCTGAGAAGCAAGGCCAGGGCTCCGGAAACATGCGGTGCAGCCAGTGAAGTGCCGCTTTGCTGGGCGTACAGGCTATACAGGTCGGTGGTAAGGATGTTCGCCCCAGGCGCAACTGCCTCCGGATAGATGCTGGACGTCTCACCGCAGGTAGACGGTCCGCGACTGCTGAAAGATTGGATCGCGCCAGTGTTATCCACGGCGCCGACAGCAAAAGCTTCGGGGTAATTGGCAGGGCTGACACTGGTAGAGGCATTGGGTCCATAATTACCAGCTGCGAAGACAGGCAGGATGCCTGCCAGGCGCAGTGCCATGAGGTCGTTTTGGAATTCGAGGTTGCAGCCTGGCGAACTATAGGACCAGGAATTATTGATCACCTGGGGGGCATCAGGTGTGGATGGATTGCCGTCAGGGTCAAGCAGCCACTGAAATCCGAGATGAATGGCGGTAGCGGTGGCGGCGCCGCTGTCGTTGAAGATCTTCACAGCAATCCACCTGGCTCCGGGAGCCACACCCAAGGCGGTGCCGGAGGCATCGCCAGCTACCATCACCCCCATGGTCCAGGTGCCGTGGCCAGTAATGTCGGTAGGCGTGGTAGGGTGCTGGTTATAGGGATCATACCAGCTGTCGTCACCTCCTCGCCAGCGGGTAGCCAGGTCAGGGTGGTTCAGGTCGACACCAGTATCCATGTTTGCCACTACCACACCCTGACCAGTATCACCCAGGCTCCATAGATCGGGGGCGTGGATGGCAGTCAGGTTGTCAGCTGGGACAGCTTCCGCGACATTTCCAACCGGAACAATGTCGGTAGCATCAGAGGTGATGCTGGCGACTTCAGGACGGTCAGCCAGTGCCTGGATTACTGCTGGGGTGGCTGTGACTGAGAGTCCGTTAAACACCCAGAAGGGGATGATGTTAATTGCACGTCCCTGGGCTTGTTCAGCTGCTAGTTGAGCTAAAAGTCCCGCCTGCTTCTCACGAGCCAAACCTTGCAAGCCGTGGATAACAGCCATCTGGTTGGGTAGATTCTGGAGAGCGGAGATATCCGGTCGATATTGGTCCCTCAGGGTGACAATGACCGTGACCATCTGCCCGGCGGGGAGGCCGTCCATCTGTTCCTGCACCTGGGGAGCTATCTTGGCATCCGCGGAACCCGCCTGGGCTTCCCGGCTCACAAAGAGATATGATATAACGCTCACAATGATAACGAGTAAAGGGATGATCTTTTTCATAATCTTGTAAACTCCCTGGTCATTGAACAACCACTGGTTCGATGCGATGATTCCCAAACACAAGGCTGACCGAAGAGCCCGATTGGATCACCTGTTAAGTCGGGAAGAAAATGATGTACTGTTTTCCTACTTTAAGCCTGTTGCCAGTGTGTGAATGCATATGAGGAGCCAACACCAGGAGTTGTTGATCGACTAATAACGCGGGCTTGATTTTTGAATAATTCCTGCGCTCTATCTGGTTCGATCACTTTCAAGCGTACGTCGACGATACTATCCAACATGGAAGTCGCGACCAATGATACCTGTACACCGTATCGCTCTTCCAATTCAGGTAATGTAATTGCCGGGGAGTCCATCACTTGCTCAAGGCTGACGACATGCATACCATAAGTCATAGTCGCCGAAGTGTCCCAGCGATATACTGCAGTGCTGAACAGCACGAGAATAAGTACTCCAGTCGTGGGCAGGAGATATTGCTGCATTTTGACTGTTCCTAAGCTCGGCTGGGTAGCATTTATGGACCGCCATGGGCGAAGGCAGAATAGCAGCACAAACAGCACCTCTATTACCATGGCTGAGATCCCAAAGGGCATCAGCCACTCCTCCACTTCCATACCTGGCATTCCCAATGACCTGCTCCATATATACCCGGCTATCGAGGCTAGCGCCACGAACAGGCCAACCAGCCACCCCCACAATTCCTTACGATAGATACCGTAGGCAGCGATCAACGCCAGGACGAAATTGCCGACGAAGAGATAGCCCATATATACTGCCTCTTCGTATTCGCTCTGGGCGGTCATCAGATGCAGCAGTCCGGTCTCCAGGATAAGTACGATAGCCAACCAATTTAGAAATCTTTTTTTCATTATTTTCTCCTTAGAATAATCCACCAATCTCAACATACCTACCTGGCATGGATTGGTTCAATGGAAATATTTCCGAATAAAATGGTCACCGGTTTATCCTGGGTGACTGCGTTTCCGGAATTTGGGTACATGATGAAAAGATTTCCCCCGGTGATGAACTTTATCTCCTGCGATTTTGTTTCCGCAGGAGCGTTTAAAACAACTCCCTGCTCGGTATACAATGCTGGAAAGTTGTTCTTATCTGCCAACAGCAGTTTTAATTTCTCACCATCAACAATTTTCATGCGGACATCCACAAATCCGCCAGCGGCAGTCACTGCAACCAGATTCACGCGCAGACCATACTTCTCTTCCAGGGTGTTCTGAGAAATCACCACAGCTCCCTTTGAAAGAGCTGCACCTTCAAATGCCCTGGAGAGGTTGACTGCATACAAGGAGATAGCGATCAATATGAACAGAATAATGACAATGGATATAAGTTTATTGGTTGAATTGCGTGACAATAAAGTGCGGTTGGGTTTCACGGCTTGCATGGTTGTGTTGCTCCTTTTTTAGCTTAAAGCCCTGGATTTGAAACCAGGGATGCTCCACGAATTACCTCGAAAGAATTTGAGGCTGGAGGCCTGATCATCTCAAGCCTCCAGCCATGGAATTCATTGTTAACTACGGGATATCAAACGCATCGATATCCTGGTTGCTATTCGTCAATCCACGTGCGGTACCGTCGAAGTACAATAGCCAGGTACCATTGTTGTAGTAAACAACATCCTCATCTTGGACTGCTCCAAGACCCACGATCGTCGTATTATCCGCAGAGAAGGAAAGGTAGAAGTGAGTGGCATCGATCCACACTAACCCGTCCACACCGGTATTATTATTGCCAGATGTAACCGGAACACCGATTGTAGAGGCATCCACTACACGACTGAAAGCTGTTCCATTCCAGAGATAGATATCGGCTGCATCTGCAGTACCACTGACACCTGGTGGGTTAGAATTACCAACCGTGGAGAAGTAAATCGTGCTTCCAACGACAGTGAATGCATCGATATCCAGGTTATTGCTATTCAGTCCCCGGGCGGTTCCGTCAAAGAACACAGACCACGTCCCTGCGTTGTAGTAAACGATATCTTCATCCTGGACAGTTCCGGGTCCCGGTACGGACACGTTACCACTGAAAGACATGTAGAAGTGGGTCGCATCAACACGGTCGAAGCCATCGACATTCGCTCCACTTGGGAGGGAATATGGTGCAATTGAGGCATCAATCACACGGCTGAATACAGCGCCGTTCCACAAGTAGATATCCGCATCATCCGCAGTTCCACCGACACCTGGAGGATTCGTTGTTCCAAGGGTCGAGAAATAGAGCGACTTTTTGATCACCAGGACTGTGGTGCTCATTCCACCCCAATTCCCAGATGCGTCCTTGGCATGGACATAGATGGTATGGCTGCCCTCTGAGAGAGGAGCGATCACGGCGAGTGGGATATCATAGAGACCTGTTTCTGATGGGCTGTTAAAAGTGCCATCGCTCGCAGCGAAGACATAACCCGTGCCAGTTGTGCCAACCGTATCCAGGAAACCTTCAGCTGCGGCAATGTTTGAACCGCCGGTAGCTGCATCACTGAAGCTGGCTGTCACGCGCACTGCCTGAACGCTGGTATTGAATCCCCAGCTGCCATTATTCGGATTGGGTGAAGCACTGACTCCGCTGGTGGTAGGACCAGTTTGGTCAACAACCAAGGTGATCGTGGCTGGTATGCCCCAATTGCCAAGTGCATCCTGGCTGCGAACTGAGACAGTATAAAGACCCGCGGTGAGACCGGAAGGAGGAATCACAGCACTCAGGGTTTTCACCGGTGCTGGAGAACTGACTGTGACGGCCGCTGGTGCACCGCTATCGATCCAGTATTCCGCCGCGGTGACATTGCTGTTGCCGTTGGCACTGTCATTGGCAGTGAAAGACAAGGTCACGTTCACTGAACCATTACTGGGATTGGGTGTCAGGCTAAGTCCACTGGTTACAGGACCTGAGTTATCCACGATCAGGTTGATCGTCCCGGTCGAACTCCAATTCCCCGCTGCGTCTTGGGCACGAACTGATACGACATGTGTTCCTGCGCTAAAGCTGGATCCGATTGAAGTGCTCAACGGAACAACCGGTGCCGGCGAACCGACTGGGATGGCTGTTGCAGCACCACTATCAATCCAGTATTCCGCCGCAACGACATTGCTATTGCCGGTTGTCGTGTCATTTGCAGTGAAGGAAAGGTTTACATTCACTGAACCAATACTGGGATTGGGTGATAAGCTCAGGGATGAAAGTAAGGGCCCAGTTATGTCAGGTCCCGGGGGCGGTGTAGAACCCACTGTTAGGAAGGTCAGCATGCCACCGACACCTGAGTTTGTAGCACCAGTGCCAGTGTTGTTGCGTAAAGACATATTAGCATCATAAAGAGCGAACATGTCTCCTGTGACAGCTGTGGCGGGGATGACGACGAGGGTATCCAGGGTTTGCCCGGTGGCGATCGTTTCTGCGACCACCTTATGTGAAAGAGCATATGGGCTCCCATCCTGGGCGATGATGGTTTGCGAAAGGCCGAGGGTGCTCATTGCATGCGCTTGCAAGCCAGCATTTACATAACGAAAGAGTACTGTATCAGCAGGATCGACTGCAAAGGGAAGTGTTCCGGGATAGGCTTTTCCGTTGATCAGGAAGTACCTAGGGTTGTATTCACGCATGTCAAAAGCGGCTGAATCGCCTAAGGGATTCTTCGTTGTGACGGCATATAGTGAAGGATCGAATTCGCTCAGAACCAGGACTGTTTCTTTAGTGAATGCTGTGCTCGGATCATCATATGCCTGACCAAGAGCTGCAGGTCGTACGATCAGTGCACCGTATAACCCCATCGCCACTTGATGTTGGGCGTTGGCAAGCAGGCCTGCTTCGTAGAGGAAAGTCCCTGCACTGCTGGCTGTGAACGTATACGTAAAGGACCCACCAGGTGCAACACCGACCGTATCAGGGATCATATCCTGACCCTGGAAGAGTAAAGACGTAGTTTCGGAAAGGTCGTTATATAAGGTTATCCCCACACATACTCCCTGACTGACGTCCAAGACGGGACCAGGTAGGGTTGCGTCACCACCAGCTGTGCTGGAGTATCCATAGATGTTCACCGTGGTAGTCCCATACAGGGTGGCTATTCCCGTTTTAGCATATAAGTCAAAGCTAACTGTAGGTGTACAGGGGGCGGCATAAGCCACGGATGATTTTAGCCCAGCAGCGAGCATCGCCACCAGCACAAGCAGTGCCATTGTTATTTTTAGTGTATTGCGTGTTATTGTTTGCATGTTAGTCTCCTTAGCCCTTATGGACAATTGTTGGGCAGGGGTGGGTCAACCCGCAGATAAGTGATCGGACCGGACATAGTCTGTCCGAAAGCATCCAGCTGGAACAATGCGTGGTTGTGCGAGATAATGTAATACTCGCCGCACTGGTTAAGCGTGTTGGTGCCCGGGGGCATAGTCTCCATCGAACCCAGGTACGGGCTGCCGCTGTAGAACATGCCGATCATCACATTCACCAGGTCTGGCACGGGGACCGGGACCTGATTTGATGGGCTATAACCTTCTGCGTCGTGCCATTTGAAGATCACATCCCAGGTTTGACCCGGACCGATATTGACGGCGAATTTCTCGAACGACAGGTCTTGACCACCAGAACCTTCCAGTGGATAACCATCGCGGCCAATCACCAATCCATTCTGCCCGTGGGGGTGGAATGGATATTCTTCAGATCCCACATTGATGAAGCGTTCCACTGCGGGATAAGGATGGGTGGCAGCATCATATGGATAGATACTTGCCAAAGCACCATAGGGTTGAGCTGTCAACCAGGGAGCGTTGTTATCGGCGATGCTATCCGGGAAGCCGCGCCCATTAATCAGCCAGTAGCGCGCGTCATAATTGTTCAGGTTGAAGTTTTTACCGTTGGATGAACTTAACTCCCATGCCTGATGCTGAAAAGGATCTATTTCTGACAACAATGCCATGAATTCTTCGGTGGGAGTGAATTGGCTGTCGGCTCGGTTATAAACGTAGTTGGCACCCAAGCTAGGTCGGACGATCAAGGCTCCGAACAAGCCCATGGGTACCTGGGTTTTGGTATCGGTCCCGCTCTCATAGATGAACGTGCCGGGGCGGGTGGCGATAAAACTATACGTAATGCTTTCACCATTAGCCACACTGTTGGTTAGCGAATTGTTCGCTAAATCAGGTTGGGCAAGTCCGGTACCGGCAACGACATTCTCCTGCCCGGGGAACATGATCGAAGTTCTGAGACTATAGGGCAGGGAATTAGTGAGAACTACAGTTACCGTATCCCCTTCATTGACGCACAGCGTGGGACCCGGGTGCTGGAATGCTCCACCAGTCAGGCTATAACTCCACATATACATGGCGTTCATGTCGGGCATTTGGATGTAACCAGACTGTGCTGTCAGTTCGAAAGTTGGTCCGGTGGTACACAGGATGCCTGTTTGCGGGAGTGCAGCTTTTGCGAGTTGAACCGGTGCCAGCGGGCTCAATGCCAGCAGCCCCAGGATGACTACCATCGCCAACCGCATCCATTTATTTTTAGTTGTACGCATTTTTAATTACTCCTTCTGACTAATCCCCGCTAAACAGCGGGGTATTCGACGGGGTGTTGGTTTAAATACTCTTGGTCACCAAGGGTACCGGTGGGATAGACACGCACTTCCGTACGCTGCCCCGCTGCCCCACCAGGGGACAGGTTGCTATCTTGGGTGTAGCGGCGGTTGTACAAGATATACTTGTCGTAGCTACGTCCTTGTTCATCAGTATCAGTGCCACCGCTAAAGGGTGGGGCTTGAATGATGACATCGTAGCTTTCACCGGCACCCATCAGGAGCGTATCGGTGAAGTAGCTGGTATCGGTGCCGTCACGACCCCTCATCGGGGTGGCATCACGCCCAACAACCCTCATCTTTATGCCTGCCAGGGTCATGGCTGCTTCACGGAAACCCAGGTTGGCAAAGCGCAGCAGGACTCTTTCGTTTTCATTGCAAGCGACCAGGGCTGAATGTGGGTTATATTGCAAGTGCTCGTACCCCGGAAGAGTCATCAAATCACCATTGGCATCCGTCTGGACGGTCAAAGCGTGAGCTGAAGATCCAATGGAATTTGGACGATCGATCGGTGAGTTGGGATGCAATGTATCCGGATAGACTCGCCCGTTGAGCAAGCTGAAATCCGCTTCAAAAAGGCTCCAATCGGATTCCTGGATGTGAGCATCGTTCCAGTGACCCAGCAACCAAATTTCACTCAGGAACAGGGCATTTTCACGGTCATAGCCGGTTGAACCGTCACCATCGTTATAGGCAAATTTGGTATAACCACCAATACTTTGCCCATTCTGTAATGGGCGGACGAACACGATCCCGGTCATGCCCATGGTTACATGTTCGATATCTTCCACATGGCAGTGATACATGTAAGTCCCCGGATCGCGCGGGCGATACACATAGGTAAAGAACTGGTTGACTGGCACTGCGACTGAACCGGTTGGTTCGCCGTCAAAGAACGGGATTACATTCCGAAAGCCATGCCAGTGCAAGGTATGGGCATCCGTCAGATCTGGGCGTAGCGCCAGGCCCAGGTTGGTGAGCTGAACTTTGAAATCTTTAGGATTACTCGGATCAAACTGATCCACCCAGAAAAAAGGCGCATTGTGCTGAGCCTTTTCCTTCTGGTTTAGGCGCTGGGCATCATCTAGCCAGGTAACATTGCGAAAGCCGAAGATATAAGTAGTTAAGGGTGAAGCTGCCAGTGAATCCGGGAAGTAAGGTGATTGCGTTTGACCGTTGGATGGCAAATAGAACCACCCATCCGTTCCAGCAAAGAACAGGTCAAAATCACCAGCCGCACCAGCGACCTCTTCAGGCAGTAAGGTTTTGCGCAGGAATTGCGGCATGACACTTGCTCCAGCAACGATAAGTCCTGCACCAGCTGCCAGTCTGAAAAAATCACGCCGGTTGATCGAATTTCGAGAAGGTTGTTTAATCATGGTGTTGCTCCTTTGATTGCTAACCGGTAGGAGAGGGGGCTTGTCCCTCTCCTACCGAATTGGTTAGGGTAGCTCGTCTGCGCCTTCGTCAAAGCCTGCGCCAGACGGTCGGAATTGGTTATCGATATCGAAGATAGGTGCGGTTATCGTGTTTTTACTCGCTGCACCACGATCAATTGCTGGTGACCCACTACCAGCCAGGTGGTAATCACCCGCCAGATAGGGGGGCAGATCCACCGTTACCAAGATGGCACCGATGAAATTGATGTTCGTCCGCCATGAAGTGAAAGTCAGCGGGATATCCAGCACAGCCACCACCAGAGGATCAGCTGAGCTGTTGGTGGGGCTTGGGACCACACTATTTCGGGTATCCGGTCCAAGAATCGAATTTGTGGGTGACAACTGGTTAATGGTACCTACTACACCCATATCCCAGTAGTCGATTGGTAACACGTCATTAGCTGCGCCGATACCAGTCACCATATTCGTGCCGCGCGTACCTGCACGGTTATCCCAGAAGATATTGTTGAATAACAAAGGATCACTGAACGGGGGATTACCTGGTATTGTAGATTGCAGTTGTACGCTATTGGTACCGGTCGATAGACCTGCCGGAGCAGGGGAACCATCGCTGGTAATCGCGGTTGCTGTGGTTTTGTTACTCATGACCGTATTGTTATAGAAACGCACATTGGATGCATCGTCGAGGGCGACACCGCCACCTTCGTGCAAGGAGACATTGTTTACGATCATATTGTTGAACACATTCATGGGGAAGTTTCCCGCCATGAGGAAGCGTAAACCGCCGCCATCATCTTCAGCCATATTAGCTTGGATCAGGTTGTTGTATATATCTACAGGACCTGAACCTTGCGGTCCACCTTGGTCACCATATGGGGCAGATGGATCAGTAGCCAGCTCACCTGCGATGATGATGCCCGCACCTTCATCGTACGAGTGGTTGTAGTAGATGCGGTTATCGTGGATTTTGCCATCAGGGCTATAGCCGAAGTGGCTGATCGCACCACCATACTCGGCGGAGAAGTTGCCGCACAGGTCGTTACTGGCGATTTCATATCCATCAGCGCCGTTGAAGAGGCCGATGGCGCCTGCCAGGTTGGTGCCGCCGTTGGCAAAGATGCGGTTGTTGGCTATGCGCAAGTTCTCGTTGTGCTGGTTGGTATCTGCACCAACCAGGTTGGGTGTTCCGATGCGGATGGTGCCGTACGAGCCACCGTTGCTGTCGATCAGGTTATTAGTGACTTGCAAGTTCCGCACGTAGGCGTTCGCAAAGATCGCGCCGCCCTGAGTGACTACCTGAAGCGCCTGGAGAGGTCCGGGGAAACCGCCGAAAATTGCGTTGAGGTTACCCGGAAGTCCCTGCTGATCTCCGCCTCGGATTTCAAAGCCGTCGATAGAAGCCTTGAATGATGAGCCAAACTGGCGTGCTTGACCAGGTGCAGTGGTTTGGTTCTCAGAAGCCAGTACATAGATCACCTGGCCATCATTGATATCCTGGGAACCGTCCCAGGTCAGACCGCTGATTCTAGTAAGCCAGTCCGTCGCAAGCTGGGTATCTCCGCCAAAGGCGATGCCATCGATGATGGAGCCTTGGACTATGGTGCCATCAAAGCGTACACCACCTGGACCAACACCCTGCAACTTGACCGGTGAGTACATGATCAAGTTCTCGTAATACGCACCGCGTCCGTTATAGCGCGGGTTAGTCTGATCGACTGCACCCGGGTGGACCACAACCAACGTATCTTGTCCGGGTACTGCAGCAGCTGCATCGAGTGCACTCTGGATGGTGGCATATGCATATCCCGACCCAACCTGGTAAACGGTGGGTTGGTAGACATATGAGACAGTAAAATTGCCACCGCCGAAATCATCGAACCAGGCATCATTCGTGTTAGATGTTCCCACGAATCTGACACCGATCCGTCCGCCGGCAGCTGCCAAACTCAGAGGCCATGGGTTAGCGGTTGTGGTGACATTAACACTACCGACTAAGGTGGCACCTTGATAAACGCTGACGGTACCATCAGGGAAAGATCTTGCCCCAAGGGTCTGACCGGCTGTAAAGGTAACCGGGAAGGTCGCCTGTGTGACGGCAGCATTTTGGTTTTGGCCATTATTTTTAGTGCGTACCGCTACAACATGGGTTACTGCGTTATATGCCACTTCAATCCATGAACTGCCATTGGTGGAATTCGGGTTGTTCCCGGTTAACTTGAGGAGCAGACCTTGTTCCGTGCCAACAGAACTGACCTTATCAAAGGTGAAGTAAGCCTCTTGATAGGGGCTTAATGGCGCAGTGTTCCAAAAAGCCCAGTCAACATTCGTTCCAGTGCGTACCTGGACTACACCATCCGATGGAGACACCGGGTGTTGGATGCGAAGACGACCATTGTTGCCTGTGTTACTGACAACCCATGGAAAACCTGTAGCTATTATCGTTCCATTGCCACGATTGAAGTTATCTAGTACCACACTGGCTGGGAAGGCTGGTCCCTGCATCCCAAACACGTGGAATGTAAGACCATTGACCGTACTCCTGGTGTTAGCAGATGTGACCAAAAGCTGGTGTGGACCTGGCAAGGTACCATCCGGCACAATCACATCGATGTGATTCGGGCTCCAGCTCGTTGTGGGTATTGCCACACCATCTAGCGTCACTACACCCGTTGTAGTGCCGAATCCCTGACCCTCAATGCTGAACGTACCTGTACGATCCACATAAGGTTGCGAGACTGCAAACAGCTCGGGAGTTATCCCTGCACCGTTTGGATCTAATAATGCGTTAGGATCGTTCAAGGTGCAGACAGCCAGTTGAGTTGTCTGTAAACCCGGTATCTGGACTGCCACGGCAACAGGAGTTGGTGCCAGGTCGGCCGGGAGGGTCAGACCGGGGAAAGCTTCGAACTCGGCTGAGATGGTACGGTATTGAGGATTGTAGTTCCCATTCCAACGACCTGGGGTACCGGGATCATTGCCGACGAAACGGTATAGATTGGCACACACACCAGAAGGTGTGGGGCAGCTGATGCGGTTGGTGGAAGGCAAAAGCACATCCCACAGGCCGTTGTAGTCAAATTCAACCGTATAGATCAAGCGGTTGGTGTAATCATAGATTCCGACAGGAGCAAAAGGAACGCCCAGCTTCTCACCATAGAGAAGTGACTTAGGGTTGGTGGAGAAATTAAGGTCGTCCACGATCAGGCCCCAGAAGCGCCCCGGAAGCGGGACATCGGTGAACAGGTTAAATCCGGGGGCGATTGACTTTTTCTCACTGAGACGGACCAGTTTCATATCGCAGAGATGTTTCGCCTGGCTTTCATAAACGGTTCCGCCCATATCTGCAAACGGCTGATTATCAGTCGGTATAGAAGCTGTAACAGTGATACCAACGGGTACACCGTTGACCTCATAACCCGCTCCAACAATCGCCGGATAGTTATCTGAAGCCCCGCTGTTTGCCACGTCCACAATATGGTACGGACCAACACATGCCGGAGGTGGAACTTGCGGGATGAAAAAATCACCGGCGGCGACGTTGATATCTTCTTCACGCGTCACCTTATACAGAGCTGCTTCCGGATGGACAGCATTAGTGCCATAGACATCTGCTTCGGTTGGGATTTCAAGCTTGACCAAGTAGTCGCGGTTGGATGGTAAGGATGAGAAGCTGCCGACAAGGCAGGTTCCGGATGCTGGATCGAACGAACCAGGGGTTCCATCTGTCTGGAAACATCCATCGCCAAAGCCGTAGTTGCCGTCCACGCTGGCACCGAAGTTCGTGCCATCACTCATTGGGCCAAACTGCAAGCCCATCATGGGTGCCTCCAGGCATTCCGCATCCGGATTGAGGGGCAGCACGTTTTCATCTGTCCCGTGGATCAATGGATTACCGTCCACATTGCGGGCAACACATCCGGTGGGTCGTTCCCAGGTCTCAGAGACATACTGGTTCAACATTGAACCCAGTGAATAAGAACCATCGGGATCCAACATATAAAGCCCATTTGCGTCACATGGTGCTGTCTGATTCCCATCTGCATCATATGGACATGCCACTGGCGCAAACAAGTCGACTTTCAAGTTCGAAATGCTCGGCTGCCAGTCTTCTATAGCCGCGTAAGATGGATCCAGCTCATTGCGGGTGGTATCGTAGCTGATTGTGCCCACGATGCCGCCGTTCGTTCCAGCAGCGTATGCTTTCACACCCCAATCCAGGCGGCCACCCAAGCCAATGACTGGGTGAACATTAACATCCACGCCCTGGCCGAGAATTGTGGTTTCTTCAGGCTGGTTATCTGCCTGGTATGTTATGCCAGTCGTCATGAAGCCATCAGCATAGGCTTCTTCCACCAGCCATTGGGTGATGGGGTAAGCGTTTTCCATCCAGTAATAACCGTTTGCATCGGTTGTTACCAAAGTTGCGCCGCGGTCCATGATGGAATTCTCACGCGTGCGCATCACGATGGGGAAGTTGGGGATGCCCGGTTCACCGGCGTCCATTTTGCCGTTTTCATTGGTGTCGTTGAAAACGTGACCATCGATCGTGGTCCACCAGCCAACCATGGATAATGAACCCATATCAACGACTTCACCATTTCGAACGGAGACGTTTTGTGTATAGAAGATATAGTCCTGGGGTTCATCCCAAAGACCGATAACGTAATCACCATCGGGGACACCTGGGATCGTGAACTGAATTGCGGGACATCCAAGACCTTCATCGCAATCAAACTCTTGCATGTAAACCGTCTGATCGTTATTGTTGATATCAGACAGGGAGACGAACAGACGATGGATTGGGTTTGGATCCTTGGGTTTTGCACCCAGGAGTCCTAACTCACCGCCGGTGCCGCCTACGGGGGGTACATAAGCACTCACCGTTTGTGCGATGCCTGTGACCGTACCACTTCCCCCTGCCATCGTATTGGTAGGTAGTACAAAACCGAAGAAAGTAGCCGGGAAAGGTTCGCCGGCGACGACGAATTCGGTATCCAGACCAGTGGCTCCTTCCATCACCCAGGCATCCCAATCATGGTTGCCTTCCAGTGTGGTGGTTTGAGCCCAATCAGTACCATCCGGTCTTACCACGGAAAGAGCATAGCGGTTGGGACCGAGGTTGGGGATGATTAATTTACCCTCAATAACCGGGCTGGCAAGATCACTGATCAGTGTTCCGTCGCTGGTTACTGTGATATCCGCTGGGAGTAATGGATCACCCGCAGTTGTAAAAGCGATCGGGCATCTCCCGAAACCATCCACGGGATTGACCCAACCGTGATCAATGCCACCATCCACAACGTAGCATTGGCTCACACAGCCACCGCCACCGCAGAGTGGATCTCCGTATACATTGGTTGTGACCTCATCGATATAGTCGGAGATGTGGCCTTCAAAACCAGCCAAGCCACGCTCAGCAGGTACATCGGGCGCACTATTGGTGGGAGCTACATCTTCAAACACTTCCGCCTGAATGGTTGCGTCGGGTAGATCATAGGGCTGCATTTGAACAGTTACATTTACACCGCCCACAGGATCGGGTAATGGCACCGTAAAATGGGCGCCATCGATCTTATAATTGTCAGCCAGTACTGAGATCAGATATCGTCCGTCGGGCAGATCTATGCCACCGGCAGCGAAATCAGCTTCAGTACCCTGGGTAAATATCGGGCTTGAACTCTTCACACCGGCGATAGAGACCCAGTTACATGATGCTGGGTATCCGGCATCCGCGGGAGAACAACCCGAACCTGGATCTGGATTTCTTTGTTCGGTTGTTCCTGAGTTATCGAAATTGATGATGTATTTATATGATGTGATCGGGTCACCTTTTGTTATGTTATAAGCAGGACTATTGTTAGCACTGATCACACTCAAATTAAGGGTGTTGGTTTGCGCCAGGGCAGGAGTGACATTAATGAAACCAAGTGGTGCGAAGGTAGTTACCAACATCACCAGGGTCAACACTAGCCGGAACGCATTTAAACGATTATTCGGTTTATTATTCATACCTTTCATGGATTTGTCTCCTTTGATAGATTTATTAGATAGATACATTCGAAATTAGTCATGTACTGATATACCCTCCTTGTTGTGTTGACTGAGCAATAACGGCTCAAAGCAGCATTTTAGGATGCTGTTTTTTACTGAGCCATCTGTTAATGTCGTAAATCGGCGTTCAAAACTATATTTCTCCCCTGTTAAAGGTACCCATAGCATACCGGATTAGTCGCCAAGTGAATACATTCTCCATTAACCTAAAGAGAAGTAAAAAAGAGCCATTTTTCAATGGCTCTTTTAAGGAAAGGATTAACTCCTGGGTTAATCCTTTACGGTCAGTTTTGTTAACCCTGCTTCTTTGGCGTAGGTCCTAGCCTGGCGGCGGTTTTCCAACCCAAGCTTGGTCAGGATACTATGGACATGGTGTTTCACGGTGTTTACAGACAGGAAAAGTGAACTGGCTATCTCATTATTCGTAGCACCCATGGATAACTCTCGCAAAATATCAACTTCACGCTGGCTAAGGATGGATTGGTAAGCATATCTATCATGGGAATTCTTTTCAGAATGTTGTGAGAATTGTTCCAGGATCCGCATTGTCAATGTGCCCGAGATGGCTGCTTCACCCTTCTCGATGGATTTAAGCGAGCTCACTAATTTAGCGACCGGAACATTTTTTAGTAAATATCCCTTAGCGCCACTGCGGATGGCTGCAAATAGCTTGTCGTCAGCATCGTACATGGTAAGGAAGACAATATTACAATCCGGCTGCTCAGATAAAATAACAGCGGAGGCTTCAGCACCATCACCATCGGGTAAGCTGAAATCCATTAAAACTAAATCGGGACGGACTTTCCTGGCCTGGTTTATGGCTTCGTGGACCGATCCAGCCTGGCCGACCACATTAAAATAATCATCTGCTTTGAGTAAACTAACCAACCCTTCTCGAAATAACTCATGGTCATCGACAACCAATACATTCATATTTCACCCAGCTCCTCTATTTGTTCAAACTCGGGTGTAATTAATGGCAGCCTAAGCGTGACCTGTGTCCCCTTGCCCGGTGCGCTTTTTATTTCTGTTGTTCCCCCTAAAGAACGAATACGCTCATCGATGATATGCAGACCATAATGCCCATCTGTCGTTATGTCTTCTGGAAGGAAACCACGCCCATCATCCCAGATGTTTATTATGAGGTGAGTGTCAGTCCAGGTTATTTGCACATTGGCCTGGTTAGCAACAGCATGCTTTTCGATATTGTAAAGAGTCTCTTTAAATGCGAAAAGCAGCTCTTGCAAATAACGCGGTGGTATGGCGCGCGGCAGCCCTTCTTCCTCGATGTCAATTGATATTCCTGCCCGCCTGGCAATAATTTGGGAATGAGCGTTGAAAAGCTCACTAATTCGATGGTCGCTTCCGTGATGTAAGATGACGAGGGTGTTTCTTACCAATTCATAAGATTCGTTGGCAAGCTCCCGAAGATGCTCAAGCTCACCCTGCATTGTACCTAATCTTTTTCTAGGCTGCGTGGTAAGAATTTGGTCCAGCTTTAAATGCATGTAACCCAGGTTTTGACCTAGCGTATCATGAAGATCGCGGGCGATCCCCAAGCGTTCGTTACTGGCAGCATTAGATACCTCGATGGCATGTTGAATTTGCCTCTGTTGGGCTGCATTCAAGCCAATGGCAATATCGTCAGCTGTATTACTCAGCAATTGAGCGTACTCCTGGGTTAGCTGCTTGTTTTTAGGGAGGATTATATACAGCAATCCAACCGGAAAATCCGCATAATTAATCGTGATGTGATAACACTTCCGATTCCCAATATCCATCCCGGTTATGCTCTTATAATCGACCTGGTGAACATTTGGGGCAATTGGGTTGATATCTTCCGTACAACAAGAATCCCTGGAGATGCTTGCAACCGATAGATCGATATTCTCATGAGCGGCTACCCAGCTACGTTCGGTGATATAAGTATCTGTGTACTGAGCATATATCAAGAGTGATATTGCTGACACCGGCAAGATTGAAGATGGGTACTTAAGAACCTCGTCTACCACCTCATCCCAATTTTTGGCTGAGATCAATTGCATGCTTAGGTTATGCCGCGCATCCAATATTCTGATCGTTTGGTTCTTGATGATAGAGGCTTTTATGGCGAGCTCAACCATAATCGCTATGATGAAGATCAAGATGTAGTAAAGCGCAATTTCTTTAAAAAAATAGTAAGTATCGTCGACAAGAAAATCAGGGTGCTCAATTAGCTCGAAAATTCCCACAAGAATTGAGCTTAACAGCAAAATCGCAATCCGCCAGCGAACAATAAAACGCGCAACTTTTTCAAAAAATGGACGAGTTCCATCCAATGTGGAGTGTAGAGAAATTGTCATATCCTCACCTAAATTGTCTAAATTATGTAAATTTTACAACAGGTTTCTAGTATTTTTGTATTAATCTAATTAATGTTAGATAAAAAAAACTCATGTATAGAATCGAAGAGTTTTATAAGATTCGAGTTTCAAACTAATATTTCATCTGGTATGTTAGCAAATCTAATAATATCGAGTTATTGGATTTGATGATAATCATAAACTCAGGCAATGGTTGATATGATCAGAATGAGAGGGAGATCATTAACATCTCATAAATTATAATTCCCCTTATAAAAGAGACTGGCTGTGACCTTGCCTGAATAATAAGGAATACTTTCTTTGATGCAATTTTTGTATTGCCTATTTAACCATCGGTTGAGCGGTCGAGCCACTCTATATTTACCTCTCACAGAAAATAATTAGTAATTATATTTCACCTAAGGTCAAGTCCGCGGGTCGCCATTCCTTGCTTCATACCGTGTGCAGTTTGAGTGCAGATTGGGTGCAAATATCCCGATACAATATGGTAATCGTGGACTTAATGGACTAAACCTCTACCAATTTAGTCTCAGCTTTAAACAGATTAGCACCAAATATAGGGAGTTGACATAATCGATAGACTATTAATTCCTGATCACTTTAATGTGGAATCAAGAGGTTTTTCCCCCTTTGGACAGGACTGCAGGCTGCCTTCCCTCATTGATAGATAGTAATAACGGCTCTAAGCACTCATCTCAAAATGATGCAGATGTGGTGCAGATGGGCTGTTAAGCAGTGGATTCAGAAGACATGCTGGAGAAATTTAGCGCCATATATTGGATTTTGTGGACAAGATTACACCTAATACGAGCTGTGGAGCACCAGTTCTACGACTTCGGATCAGACGGTTGTGCACCCTAGACGGGTGTCCGGTTCGATCCGCTGAAATTCACAGCAGGTCCCCGTCGAAGACCACGACAGCCGCCGAAGAGCACGGCAGGTGGCGTCACCCTGCCGGGGTGCCTATATACGGGGGTATTTGGTTGATGAACCCCCATATATAGCAATGAATGGAAAGGTGACCAAACATTTTAGCGCCAATTTAGCGCCATTAATATCCTCACAAAATGATCTGTGTGAAATAAACCGATCTCGAGGACGACCTGGAGGCAGGCTATGCACCTGTCTACTCATATATAATTGGTATCTAGGCGGTGCCCTACGGGGTCATCAGCATTTGGGGACAGATGTTTATTCATATAGAACCCCATCTTCACTTATAGTCACCTTATCCTCTTAAAAAACATGTAAGTATTAATGATTTATTATCCTAATATGGTCTTATTAGTATATATATGGTATAAACAAATTATCTAACTGAAGAGGGAAATACGAATGATAAAATCAAGTGACACTATCGAAAATTCTATAAATCTAAAAAAGGAACCTATGATAATAAGCAACTTCTCAGCCTCTACAATTGGCTGGGTAGCAATCGTAACAGGAGTTTCAGCCATTCTTGCTATGATATTTCTCACCCTGATGGCTACAGTGAATATGTCCTTTGGCAAGGTCAATGATGTTTTCAACGCCATTCTCGGGATTTCAAGTGCGGTTCTGGCGTGGATGTTGTATGCTGAACATCATACGAAGTCACCGTTGATGAGTCAAATCGCGCTTGCACTTGCAGTGATTGGGGCGATCTTTACCGTTGTCGGATCGGTTCTAATCATCTATGGCTTAACAGACTTTGTTCTAGCAGGGTGGTATTCAGGCATCGGGTATGCGCTGATCGGCCTTTGGTTGGCGGCATTTTGTTATTCGTTACTACGCAGTGACGCGTTGCCTCACAACCTAGTCATTTTTGGGATTGTTGTAGGAGCATTCATGGCAATTGGTCTGCTCGGTATTCCAGGAATATTAGCTGGAATTGATAGCATGGAATCCATGCCGTGGTATCTTTATGTTGCGTTTTTTGGGTGGCTCGGAACTTATATCATGTATCCTATCTGGACGATCTGGTTGGGTCGAAATCTTATACTCAATTGAATAACCATAGAATAAATTAGCAAATGTCAGAGTATTTTATGGTAAATAAGCGCTTCTATTACAAAGAGCCGATGAAAAAAATGCAGTGAATAGGTGGGTTTTATGCTATGAATTGTAAGTGAATCAATGCCCTCATGAAAGCTATCATCAAAGCCTCTCGTGTAAAAGCAATAACTCAGGTCATCACTGGTAAAAATAGACCTGTCTCTAAATTAACCTAGAGACCGGTCGTTTGGAATATGTGTATAGTTGCTTAACTAAGATCCCTGAGATCGATCGGGATTGGAGTGAGAATTTCATCCATCAGGCGCGCTGACTTCATCCTGGGTCCTTGGAATATTGCTAGCAAAGTAAGCAAAGCGAGCTAATTGTGCATAGCAAGTCTTAAGATCGCCAGGTAGTGACCCAGCATCCGCCTAAAAACGGGGCAGCCTCCTAGAAATCAGGCTGCCCGGGAAGAACACCCGGATCCATAGAACGGAGTGGCGTGATCTCAGCCACGATCATCGATTTATAATATTTATTAGGACTATATACAGCTAAATATTCAGCAAGGTGGCATATTATGAACTAATTAGGCGGCTTGTTTGCGGATTTCAGGAGCAATAAGTGTGGCGACTTTACATTTGATGGTTGGACTACCTTGTTCAGGAAAAACAACGCTTGCTCAAAGGCTTGAGAGTGAGAAAGCTGCGCTTCGATTGACGCCCGATGAATGGCAAGTGCGTCTATTCGGTCAAGATACCGAAGAGCCAGAACATGATGCCAGGCATAGTCTGATCGAGGCCATGATGTGGAACATAGCAAGTAGAGCGCTTGTATTGGGAACGAATGTGATCCTCGATTTTGGCTTCTGGGCACGCGAGGAACGCGAAGATTTCCGGTTGCGAGCCAAGCAGCTTGGAGCGAGTAGTGAAGTGCATTTTCTCGATGCGCCAGAGGATGAGTTGATGCGACGGCTTGCGGTAAGGAATTCGCAGGATTCGCAGGAGAGTTTCCATATTCCTGAAGGGGCGATGAAACAATGGATTGCGTTTTTTCAGAGACCATCACTCGACGAACTTATACGTAGAGAATAAGGAATATTAGAGAAAACCATAACACTGCTATATACCGGCTACACCTAGCTGTTATCGGCACCGGTACAAGGTGGACAATTGGTAGAAATAGTGATTTTCCGCAGTGTTGTCGTGTTCAAATCGGCGAAAGGTGAGCCATTCGGTTATGTTACCGAAATTATCCCTTAACTGAAATTGAACCTGGAAACCCTTAAGTTCCAAGGTTCAGTCTTGGAGATTAAAGGCGTCTAACGAAAATCACCCTGGCAGTCGATTTAGTGAGTAATTCGACAGATTTCAGACAGATCGGAAATTGATCCGCATTTTTCCCTTTTCAAATCCCCAAGATCGATCGCGACTTGAGTGGATAACATTAATCAAGGGAGCAACCAAATCCCTGATTGACTAATTCCTAATCACTTCCTCAAAACATCATCGCATTCAACTTATCCATGGTCTCCCTGGAGGGGCGGAGGCGTTCCTCGGTGAGGCGGTTCAACGGCTCATCGGGAAGGTTATAGTGCTGGAATAGCGTCGGTACCGATTTATCGATATAGATCAAACCGGTGATCAGGCAGCAATCCTTGTTTGATTCTTCCAACACCCGCATGGCTTCGGCCCGGTTCTTGGGGTCGTAATCCCGGTCTAGCTTCTTCAATATGACCACCGAGCCATCGTGCATGGTCACTTCCTTGATTTGACCGTCTTCATAATCAATCATGATCTCTTCCTTGTTTGGCACATAGGATAGGTCATGCAAAGCGATCTCATGGTCCTTTCCCCAAGAATAAGAGTGGCTGGTTTCATCCTGGTTATTGAACGTGACGCATGGGCTGATGATGTCTAACACGGCAATCCCGGAATGGCTGAATGCGGCTTTGATCAATTCCTTTACTTGCTTCGGATCACCCGCAAAGGAACGGGCCACAAAAGTGGCATGCCCCACCAGGGCTTCCCAGGCGATATCAACCGGCAAGTACGGATTAGTGCCCTGCTTCTTGAGCTCAAGTCCTTCATCTGCTGTAGCAGAGAACTGACCCTTGGTGAGCCCATATACGCCGTTATTCTCGATGATGTACACCAGGGGCACATTCCGGCGCACGATGTGCTTGAACTGCCCCATACCGATACTGGCAGTATCACCATCACCGCTCAAGCCAATGCCTTTCAAAGCTATATCCCCAAACATAGCCCCGGTTGCCAGGGAGGGCATTCGACCGTGCAAGCCATTGAAGCCGAAGGAACGGTTGAGAAAGTAAAAGGGACTTTTGCTCGAGCAGCCAATCCCGCTGAACTTGACCATATTTTCGGGGATAATATTCAATTCATAGCAGGCAGCAATGATTTGGCTGGAGATGGAGTTATGCCCGCAACCCTGGCAAAGTGAGCTGGGGTTGCCGCGATAATCATTCTTGGTAAGCCCGACTAAATTGACCTGGGCACGTGATGTTTGAGTCGTTTGATCTGTCATAGTTTTCTACTCCTCTTTCGAAATTACCTGATGTTCAACCCAATCAGCGGTCAAGGGCAGACCATCCAGGTGAGAAAGAGAGATTAATTTCAAGCTGCAGTCCGGTATTTCCAGCTGCAAGATTTGGTGTAATTGACCATCCCGATTGAGCTCGATGACATAATTGCGCTCATGAGTGCGGACGAAATCCTTCACCTCATCAGCGACTGGAAGAGAACGCATTCGCAGGTGGTCGATCAAATAGCCTTTTTCGGCTAATGCATCCATGGCTTCATTAATCGCATCCGTGGTGGAACCATATGATATGATGCTGATTTTTGCTCCCTCTGCCAGTCTGATTTCTGGCTTCGGCAGCATGGGAATATAATTTTCAAGTTTGCGGCGCAGCCGAAGCAGGTTATTTTCCCAATCCTGGGGTTCTTCGCTATAGCTAGCATATTCATTATGACCGGTGCCGCGGGCGAAGTAGGCCGCGTTGGGCAGTTTATTCCCGGGAAGAGTGCGGTAGGGGATGCCATCGCCGTCCACATCCAGGTATCGCCCCCATCTCTCGCTCATTTTCTTCAGGTCTTCCTCCCACAAAATCTTCCCGCGGTCCATGGGTTTATCAGGATATTCGAATGGTTTAGTCATCCATTGGTTCATCCCGAAGTCCAGGTCGGATAAAACCATCACCGGAGTTTGGAGGCGTTCGGCGATGTCAAATGCTTTCCATCCCAACTCAAAGCACTCGGTGACAGAACCCGGGAAAAGGACCACATGCCTGGCATCACCATGACCCATAAAATAAGCCAGCCTGAGGTCACCCTGAGAAGTACGGGTGGGCAAGCCGGTCGAAGGGCCAATCCTCTGGATATCCCAAATGACAACCGGTGTCTCGGAGAAATACGCCAGACCGACGTACTCAACCATCAAGCTGAAACCAGGTCCTGAAGTGGACGTCATGGCACGCAACCCCGACCAACCAGCGCCGACCACCATCCCAATGGCAGCTAATTCATCTTCCGCCTGGATGACGACGCAGGTGTTTTTGCCGGTGACTGGATCCTTGCGGAAAACCGGCACAAATTCATTCAATGTTTCCGCCAGTGAGGTGGCGGGAGTGATCGGGTACCAGGCAGCAAATTGCAGTCCACCATACAGGGCACCGAGCGCAGCGGCAGTATTCCCATCCGCCATAATATAACCTTCTGTTTTATTGGATGGCTTTACGTTATAAGCATCCGTTTTTTGAAGATTACTGGCGGCCCAATCGAAGGCATTCTTGACCATAGTCCAGTTTAGATCAATTGGTTTTTGTTTGCCCTTAAAGTGGAATTCCAATGCCTGGTGGATATGATCCATATCAATTCCCAAAACCTGAGCGACGATACCCACATAAACCATGTTCGCGATGTAATCGCGGATATTCGGAGGAACGTCTGAATCTCGAACCATCTGCTTTATTGGCATGGGATAGGCGTGAATATCCTGCCTGCTTATGGGAAGCTTGATACTATCATCGTAGAATAATACCCCTCCCGGAAGGAGCCCTTCGATATCCCTGGTAAATGTTGCCGGGTTCATTGCCACCACGACCTCATTATTTTCACAGCGGGCAAGATGACCAGCCTCATTAACGCTGAATCGTGTACCAGGTGGGTTGCCCCTGAATGTTCGATGGAAAAATGTTTTTCCCAGAGACTGGAATGCCCATCTTGAATAATGCCCGCACGAGGGTCAGGTTGGAAGTTTGGCTACCCGAGCCATTGACGGTGGCAACTGTGATGTTGAAATTGTTGGTAACCGGTAGTACAGGTTGTGCCAGGTCTAAACTTGATGCGTCAGATTTCATTTCCATAACCCCTCCGAGTATGCTTTATTCTTCATTTTTCAAGGAACTCCATGGCTGAAGCCGCCATCAAACTTGCTGCGATTGGGAGAATGGATTCATCAAAATCAAATCTCGAATTGTGGTGAGGAGCTACCAAGTTCTTATCTTTATTGGCTGATCCGATGAAGAAATAGCAACCGCGGTACTTTTTGTAAGATAAAAGCCATGTCTTCAGCGCCCATGGTCATCGAATGTGTATCCAGGTCATCCCCTGGCACCAGCAGCCTGGCAACCTTTTGGAGACGAGCGGTTATTTCTGGATCATTATATACAGCTGGCGTGATCGATATTATCTCGATAGTCGACTCACAGTCACAGGCATGGGCGACATTCTCAACAATTTCATGGAAACGCCTAACCACCAGATCTCGAACTTCTGGCTCGAAGCTCCGCAGGGTACCTTTCAGAACCACCTCGGAGGGTACGACATTAAATGCGTCGCCACCATGAATGGCAGCGACCGTGACAACGGCTGATTTTAAGGGGGATACATTCCTGGAAACGATCCCTTGCAAGGCAGTTACCACCTGTGAAGCTGCCAGGATTGGATCTGCGACCTGATTGGGCACGGCACCATGCCCACCACGACCGATGATCTTTACGGTAAATGTATCCGCAGCAGCCATAACCGGACCAGGCACGATGCCAACCCAGCCGACTGGTTTTTCGTTCCAAATGTGAAATCCAAGCGCTATATTGGGGGGTGGATTATGCAGAACTCCTTCGGCGATCATCTTCTCGGCTCCACCGAAACCCTCTTCACCGGGCTGAAAGATAAATTTAACCGTTCCGTTGATCTCTTTGCGATGATCATTCAGCAAGCGAGCAACCGTCAATCCAACGGCGACATGCCCATCGTGACCGCAGGCATGCATCAAACCATCGTTTTGCGATGCATATTCGGCGTTCGTTTCTTCCTGGATGGGGAGGGCATCCATATCAAAGCGGATTAGCACCACCGGACCAGGCGCCTGCCCTTCCAACAGCCCCACAACGCCAGTCTGCCCGACCCCGGTGGTCACTTCCAAGCCCAGGCTGGATAACTCGCGGGCAACAATATTTGCCGTGCGGAATTCTTTTAGACCAATCTCAGGGTGTTTATGAAAATCCCGGCGTAATTCACGCGAATATTCAAATAAAGCTTGTGCTTCATCAAGGAATTTATTCATCTTTCCTCTGGTTAATTAGATGATAATTGTCCAATTTGGTGATAATTTTAACCCAAAACAAGACGGCGAAATTTCTCTTCGTAGCGAGGATTCTCAGGGGTGCTATCGATTGTTCGCCTGCTGTTCATGCGTTCAGCTAATTTCTCGGGTTCCCCGATCTGACTTTTATGCTCGAAAAGTGCTTTAATCTTGATTTCCCAGTATTCAGTTACATCCAAAATGACATCGGGTGCTAAAGTGCCTGCGACCCATACTTCCCTGACGATGTGAGGCTCCAAATTTTCGTCTCTTAAAAGCTCAGGAAAATATAAATGGTCTCGGGCAGCCGGAAAAACCGCATCCAGCGCAGCCTGCCCAGCGGCGCGATGATCAGGGTGGTTCAGTCCACCATTGGCGGTGTATAAGGTCTGGGGATCACAGGTTACCATCACATCAGGACGGACCGTGCGGATCACACGGGTGATATCCTTACGCAGATTGATATCGGGCACAAGATAGCCGTCTGGATAATTGAGGAAGCTGACATCGGTTACCCCAAGGACTTGGGCTGCATGCCGCTGTTCCACTTGCCGGATGGAACATAATTCTCCTGATTGAATGGTAAGGTCCTTGGTGCCTTTATCACCGCAGGTAACAACACAATAGGAGACGGTATGACCGGCTTTCACCCAGCGTGCTGTAGTTGCGCCGCAAAAGAACTCCGGGTCGTCCGGGTGAGCCAGCACAACCAGAATCTTTTGGGAAGATTCCCAGTTGTCGGGTGCTTTATCGGGGTCGGGCATGCGGCCTCTTCTTCCCCCTCCTGGGCTCGAATGGTCTTACGACCGGTTTTTTATCATCCGGACAGTTTTCACAAGGTTCGTTAGTCTTTTTCTTTAATGCTTCCAATTCTTCCAAAGGTTGAAGCTCCTCCTGCATGAACTCGTGGGTTCCACCTTGCTCCAATTCAACCAGGAGCGCCCCTTTGAGCGGGACCACGTCCACCACCTTTCCGTTCCCCCGTGGGGTAACAACCAGTTTTCCTCGTTTGGGCAGCTGCTTGCGTGCATCGACATAGGCCTCATATTCATATACCAGGCAGCATCTCAAGCGTCCACACATGCCGGTAATCTCAGTAGGCGTAAGGGAAATGCCTTGTTCTTTCGCCATCTTGATTGAAATTGGACTGAATTCGGTCAAGAATGCTGAACAGCAGCGGCACTCAAGCCCGCATGCGCCCATCCCACCCAGGGTCTTGGCAACATCGCGTGGACCAACCAGGTGCATCTCGACATGGGTCTGAGGATACATGCGCTGCATCGCCTTCTTCAACGGTTTCAAATCCGTCTTTTCACCCTCTTCACTGGAGAATACGAATAACAAGCGGCTGCCATCCAGGCTAAATTCAGCCGAGACGATTTTGACATCCGCAGACATTCTAAGCTCGATCGTTTTTGCGCGGCAAGCAGTGAGAGCTTCTTTTTCTTGATGTTGGTATTCCTGGCGAAGAAGCAAATCCTGTGGAGTGGCTATGCGCAAGATGGACTTTAATCCTGGTGTGGCGCGGTCAGGACTGGTCACAAACTGCACGATTTGCCCCAGCTGAGTCCCTCTACTTGTTTCGACCACCACATAATCACCTTTTTGCACACTTTTAAAATTTGTGGCGTCAAAATGGTAAATCTTACCAATAGGTTGAAAACGCAATCCGACAACGCATTGTTCGGGTGCCAGATTTTGTACTGAATCTTCCACGAAATTATCCTCTTTTCAACGGGTTGAGCTCACTCGATAATCGTGATTGGTACTACTCCGTGCTTTTCAATTGCGGCAACACTTACCCTGGCAGCGATCTGTTCTGCAATGCTGCGCAACGCGGCTGCAGCGGGCGATTTTGGGTTTTCTATGATAACCGGCTTGCCCGAATCGCCCCCCACGCGGACTGCGGGATCGATGGGAATGGTGCCAAAGAACGGCACACCTCCCTCTTTAGCCAGCCGTTCCCCACCACCCGTTCCAAAGATATCCAGGTGGGACCCGTCTTCCAACTCCAGATAGCTCATATTTTCGACTACCCCGAGAATCGGTACGTTAAGCTGGCGGAACATTTCCAAACCCCGGCGGGCATCTTCCAATGAAACCTGCTGGGGGAGAGTGACGATCACTCCACCACTCAGTGGGAGTGATTGGGTCAGGCTCAAAGCAGCATCACCGGTGCCTGGCGGCAGATCGACGATCAAATAATCCAACTCACCCCATTCTACATCACTTAAGAACTGCCGGATGGCAGAATGCAGCATCGGCCCGCGCCAGATTAATGGTTGGTCAGGCTTCACCAGGAAACCGATCGACATCATCTTGACCCCGTAAGCTTCAGCCGGAACAAGCTTCTCCTTGGTGGGCGGAGGCAGCTTCCCTACACCCATCATGGTGGGAATATTAGGACCGTAAATATCTGCGTCCAGCAATCCCACACAAGCTCCTGATTGAGCCAACGCCACGGCTACATTCACTGCCACGGTGCTTTTTCCAACTCCACCCTTCCCGGAGGCAATGGCGACCGCATTGCGGATCGGCAGCTGCATCAAACCCCTGGCGCGACCATCACTCGGCACATTGGATTCCATCTTGATATCCACTTTACTTACCCCAGGTACCTGCATGACCGCGGCCCGGGCTTCGTTTTCGATCCTGGTTTTCATTGGGCAGGCGGGTGTGGTTAGTATAATTGAGAAACTTACCCGATCACCTTTAACTTCCAAATCCTTGATCATGTGTAATGAAACAAGGTCATTCATTAACTCTGGTTCCTGCACCTTACTCAAGGCGGCTAAAACCGCAGCCTCCGTAACAGATTCCACCTTCATAGATTCATACCTCTTTCATATATTTAGATATATCCTTCTTTGCTTCATTATAAAGGTCAACCAGGTTTTGATCACTGCCTTTATAACGTTTTATCGTATTACTCGAACACAAGATACAGCCTCTCATCGCCCGATAAGAATCAGATTGACAGGTAGTGCAGCCACCAATCCTGACCATGAATAATACAAATGCCACCCGTTCAGGATTCCCAGGTGCGAGGTCGAGCATGCTGGCGACCAGATTTTCCCACTGTTCACCACGTAATTTTCGTAAAGGCTCGATCGCCCTGGATGGAAAAAGCAGATCAATTTCGTTGTCCTGCAGCATTAGTTTAAATCCATGCCTACCTTAACCGATGCATCATCACGTTAAGCGTGTGGTCTTCTGGTAACGCGCTGGGCTTCAGCTTCACGCGTGGCAGCTTCTTCTCGCTCATAATTCATAGGGCGGATCGAAGCATAATAAGACAGCGGCTTGCCGAGTTTTTCCTTATCATATACGTTTGATTTTCGACTGTAGGTGGCTATTTCGTAATCGTGATCCATCTTAATGGCATCAAATGGACAATATTCAGCACAATATCCACAGTTCATGCAAATATCGATGTCGATATAGAATTCAGCCGGATCGGGGATAGGACGACCCGTATTGGGGTCACTGGATCTGACGATCCAAATGCATTGCGGCGGGCAGACCTTGGCGCAGATGCCACAGGAGGTGCAACGATACTCCTTGACGCCTTCGTTTTCAACGTAGACTAGAAAGGGTATGTATCTGAATTCTTCAGGTACAGGCAGCTTCTCTTCAGGATATTGAACGGTGAAAATCCCTTTCACGTGCTTGCTCCTGCGATAGGCAATCCCTTCAGCGGAACCGTAGCGCTTACCCCGGTGGCGGATATCATCCAAATACGTTTCGAGAAAATGCCTGAAGGCTAAACCCAGGGTTTTCAGGACACCCAACCCGTACATATACGCATTCTTCTGTTCAGACATTATTCACTCACCTATCTGTTTCGCCCAAAACGATATCGATTGAGCCGAGAATTACCACTACGTCGGCGATCTTACTACCGATGCACAGCGTCTCAAGCGGAGTCAGGTTGATAAATGATGGAGCGCGCACATGGTAGCGCCATGGGTTGGGTTTCCCGTTGGAAATGACATAGAATCCCAGCTCTCCTTTGGGTCCTTCGACGCATCCATAAGCTTCGCCGGCCGGCACCCGAACCTGATATTGAGGCTTACCTTCCTGGATGGGTCCCTCGGGGATATCCTTCAATACTTGTTGGAGGATGCGCAAGCTCTGGTGGATCTCATCCAGGCGGATCAGGTAACGGTCATATACATCGCCGTGGTAGCGAACCGCAACGTCGAAATCGAAACGGTTATAAATACTGTACGGCTGAGCGCGCCGCAAGTCGTAGGGCACACCGGAGGCACGCAGAACCGGACCCACCGCAGAGAAAGCAATCGCCTGTTCAGGGGTAAGGACGCCAATGCCCTCAGCGCGATGGCGGACAACCTCGTTATTGGTAATATACGTATTAAGGTCGTCGATCTTACGCGGCAAGCGATCAAGCACCAGGTCTTTCACCTTCTCGAGTGTACCGGGGGGCAGATCGCGGGCAACCCCACCGAAGCGGAAGTAATTGCACATCATCCTCGACCCCGAGACAGCTTCGAAAATGTCTAATATTAATTCACGTTCCTCAAATGCGTACAAGAAAGGAGTGAAGTAAGCGCCGAAGTCATTCATCAAGAAGCCAAAAAGAGCCAGGTGATTGACAATGCGGGTTAACTCTGCCATCATCACGCGGATGTACTCGGCGCGTTCAGGTGGAGCGATACCCATCAGCTTTTCCACCGCCAGGGCATAACCAAAATTATTACTCATCGAGTTAAAATAATCCAACCTATCGGTGTAGGGCATGTTACCAAGGTAAGTATTGCGTTCGCCAATTTTTTCATGATTGCGATGGAGATATCCCACGACGGGCTTTAACCCAACGATGGTTTCTCCATCCAATTTAGCCGCCATTCGAAATACACCATGCGTAGAAGGGTGCTGGGGTCCAAGATTGACGATTACCTGCTCGGTACCGATCCCCGTATCTTCTTCCAGGCGCTGCATTTTGCTTAAACCAGCATAGAGGGCTGTCTCTGGCTCTGGCACCCAACTTTCCGGGTTAAAACCGCCGGGAAAATCCAAATTTCTCCCCAGCGGGTTCTTTTCTTCCGAGCTTTTGTAGAACCCAGCTGGCCAACGGCTCTTAAACGGTTTACCCTCATCTTCGTAGAACCCTTCCTTCCAATCTTTTCTGAGCGGATGACCGAAAAAGCCCTCCCAGGTGAGAATGCGGCGTAAGTCGGGATGACCTTCGAATTTGATTCCCAACAAGTCCCAGGCTTCCCGCTCCTGGAGCTCAGCTCCCGGATAAATGGGTACAGCTGAGGCAATCACTGGATGATCCCGGTTCAATTGAGCTTTGATCACCAGCGGTGAGCCGCCAGTCGACTTGCGGATGTGATACACAACTTCCATACTATTTTCAGGCAGGTAATCCACCCCGGTGACCGATGATAAATAGTCATAGCCTAAGTCATCACGAAGCTTCAGTAATGTGGATGAAAGAAGCTCGGGTTTAACCAGGTAGCCGTCGTAGTTGGGACGCTCATCACGTGTGACAATATCCGGAAATATCTGGGTTAAATCTGAGGCAAGGACGAAGTTTTGGTTACCCATGAATATGCTCCATCAGTTTATGATCCATTGTCGATTATCCTGCGTCTGGAGTGCTAGGTTCGTCGGGGGTTGGTTGATCAATGGACTGCTGAGCTAAGAGCTTATTTTGAGAGTATTCTTTAATGCGGGCATACTCTCTCGGATCCATTAAATCTGGACCAAGCACAGGGACGGGCAGAGGCACTTCGGGACCCTTGCGATACCAACGGACGGTCTTGATTGACTGTTTATCGATTAATTTCTGCAAGGTGATAAAACCATTGATTAATGCCTGGGGTGTCGGAGGGCAGCCCGCCACGTAAACATCCACCGGGAGGTACTCATCGACTCCAGAGACGACGTTATAACCTTCTTTGAAGGGACCACCGCCCGAGGCACAAGAGCCCATCGCAACCACGTATTTTGGCTCAGGCATCTGGTTATATAAGCGGACAATCTGAGGGACCATTTTCTTGGTGACAGTACCTGCGACGATCATCAAGTCTGACTGGCGAGGGCTGGGGCGCATGATTTCCATTCCGAAGCGGGCAAAGTCAAACCGGCTGGTGGCGGTGCAGATCATCTCAATAGCGCAACATGCCAATCCGAACATCATAGGCCAGATCGACGACCGGCGTCCCCAGTTGTATATCTTATCCAGCGTGGTTATAGACACCTGTCCCATCAACTCGGGTGGAATATCATACCCAGGGTTATTCAGGTCTTGACTCATAAATTGTGCCTCCTCAACGTGGATTCCATGCCTAGGGAATTATACCCCATCAGATATCGTGTCAAGCGATTTACGCAAATATATATTTGCATTTATCGGGTAATTTGATATACTTAGAGATAACTCAAATGGCGACCTCACGACAGAAGATATTAAACTACATTCTTGAGCAGAAAACCGCAACGGTGGAGGAGTTAAGCAAGGTGTTCAAAGTGACACCCGCTAACATTCGTCACCACCTGTCCATTTTGATCGAACAAGGGAGTATCAGGATCATTGGGTTGAAATCAGCTGAGTTTAAGGGACGCCCGGCTCAAATATACAGCAGCGCGCAACAAACCAATCAAAACAACCTCGAAGCGTTGACTGAAGTACTTTTATCGCAGGCACTCAAAAATATTGAACAGAATGAAGCTGGGGCAGTGTTAAAAAACGTTGCCGATCAAATGGTAGCCGACTTTCCAGTGGATAAACATAACCCGACCAGGCAGTTATACTCGTCCATCCGGATGCTCAATCGCATGAATTACCAGGCACACTGGGAAGCACACGGGGATAATCCGCGCATTATGATGGGTCACTGCCCATACATCACCCTACTTACCCGCCACCCGGAAATATGCCAGATGGACGAATTCGTGCTCGAGGCCTTACTGGATGCACCCGTAGAACATCTTGAAAAGCTTAGCAACGACGGGCGAGGATTATCGCAATGTGTGTTTTCTGTGCGTCAATCGGCGCCAGACAATTAAATGCTGTACAACCCAGATAATATAATATATAATATATAATATATCGAACGTTTGAAACAACCCTGTCCTCTAATATGAAAGTAAAACATGGACCAATTAAATCCCATCGCTGAGTCGGGCGAGTTACTGCGTAAACGCTCATTGACCGACGAAGTATATGAGTATCTTTCCGGCAAGATCATTGCTGGTAAATATTCCTCGGGCGATTGGCTGCGGCAGGAGGATATTTCCACCTTACTGGGCGTCAGCCAGACACCGGTTCGAGAAGCACTTGATCGCCTGGTCGCCAGCGGTCTGGCAGAACGCGCGCCCTACCGAGGGGTCAGGGTACCGATATTGGAAGCAAAGGAAATCGTAGATGCGTTCCTATTTCGACTAATTTTAGAGACGACCGGGGCGCGATTTGCAGCAAAAGCGATTCTCCCTGAGGAAGTAGAAGCCCTCTCAACTTTGGTTGAAAAAACTGCCAACCTGCTTACCCTGGAAGATATGCCCGTCCTGCGCCAAATGAACAAGCAATTCCATACTCGCATCGTCGAGGACGCAGGCAGTCCCTTATTAAGCAAATTGTATGAGATGACTACCAATGCTTTTCCAGATTGGATGCTATACGAATATATGTTCCGTCATCCTGAGCTGCTAGCCTCCAGCTTGAACAATGAATACAATGAACACAAAGCAATCGTAGATGCGCTGGTGAGTAAGGACGCTGAAGCCGCTTCATATCAAGTTGCCCAGCACATAAAAAATCTTTGGCAAAATCTCCAGGCATATTTAAATATCTCTGGTGATTCAGTGCTGGAAGTTGATAAACAAATCGGGGCAATGTTCCCGGATCATCAAAATATATAAAGGAACTAAGGAGAAAACCATGCAAACCGAAGAATTATTCAAAGCGATGGCGCAAAGCATCACAGATGGTGAAGCAGAGCAAGCGGCTGAGCTAGCCAAACAATCCATTGAACTGGGAATCGATCCGCTGGATGCGATTAACAAGGGATTTGTCAATGGAGTGAACTATGTTGGTGACCAGTTCAGTTGTGGAAATATGTATCTCCCTGAGCTGGTGATGGCTGGTGAAGCGATGAAGGCCGCTGTAGCCGTCCTGGAGCCAGAACTTGCACGGCGTGGTTCCGAACGGAAGATGCTTGGAAAGGTCGTCTTGTGCACTGTGGAGGGCGATATCCATGAAATTGGTAAAACTCTGGTTGGAACAATGCTTTCAGCCACAGGATTTCAGGTCTATGACATGGGGGTAGACGTCCCGGTGATGAAGGTGGTGGAAAAAGCGCGTGAAGTAGGAGCAGACATCGTAGCGTTAAGTGCCCTGCTTACTACAACAATGGTGCACCAAAAAGATGTAGTCGAAGCGTTGGAAGACATCGGTTTACGCAGTAAAGTGAAGGTAATGGTCGGTGGGGCACCAGTAACCCAGGAATGGGTCAAGCAAATCGGAGCTGACGGATACAGCGAGGATGCCATCGGGGCTGCGCGTGTCGCTAAACAACTTCTCGGTGTCTGATCCTTATTGGATACCGTTATGACTGGAAAAATAAAATCTATCACCAACCCGAAGCTCAGCCTTGAGATCCTTACCCCGGAGGAAATTAACCGCATCCACACCGCCACGCTGGATATTATCGAGACTACCGGCATCCGCTTCCCTTCCAAGCGCGCCTTAGATATTTGGGAAGAGCACGGCGCACAGGTTGACCGGAAGACTTCGATTGTAAAGGTACCAGGTCAGATCATCGAAGATGCACTCAAATTAGCTCCTGCAAAGTATGATTTAGCAGCCCGTAAACCAGAACAAGATCTGCCCCTGGATGGCAACCATGTTTTCCTGGGTACAGACGGTTGCGGGGTAGAAGTGCTGGATATTCAAACCAATAAACGCCGGATGTCCACTTGGCAGGATGTAGCTGATATCGCCAGGATCGCGGATGCGCTGGAGGAAATTGCATTCCATTGGGTAGCGGTATCCGCGCAAGATTTACCCCCAAAGACCCGCGGCTTGAACGAGCTGAGAGCGATATGGGAAAACTCCACCAAACACGCCCAAACTGAAAGTATCTACAATGAATGGGAAGCCAAGGCTGCGGTAGAGATGGCGGCAGTGATCGCGGGCGGTAGGGAAGCGCTACGAAAACGCCCGGTGCTTTCGATCATGCAATGCACTGCCCCGCCACTCGGCCAGGATGGAGGCAGCGTGGATGCTGCTTTAATCGGCGCGGAAGTTGGTCTGCCGGTCGGATTTATGACTATGGCGGCCTGTTTAACCACCGGACCTGCAACAATGGCCGGCAACCTAGTGGTGGGCAACGCAGAGGTAATCAGTGCAACGGCACTGATCGAGCTGGCGTTCCCAGGTGCGCCTGTGTTCTATGCAGCGGCACAAACCGCATCTGACCTGCGCTCCGGTGCTTATACCGGCGGCGGACCGGAAGATTTTCTGTTTGGTGCGGCACAAAATAAGCTCTCCGATTTTTATAATATCCCCTTATCCATGGGTTCATTCGCTACAGGCGCCAAAGAACCCAACTGGCACGCGGGTGTCGAAAACAGCCTGTCCACATTCATGGCAAGCCTGGTGATGTCGGATATGCTCCTGGGCGTCGGTCTGTTACACGGCAGCCGGATCTGGTCTTATTCACAAATGCTGATGGATTGTGAGATATTCTCCATTATCCATAAGGTGATGCAGGGTATTGTCGTCGATGATGAAACGCTGGCGTTGGATGTGATCCGCAGTGTCGGACCGGGTGGTAACTTCTTGAGCCAAAAACATACTCTGAAGCACATGCGAGAGATTTTTATCCCGCAGTTTATGGACCGCCGTCCATATAACGCTTGGGAAGAGAAACATGACGATGGGCGGGATTGGGCACTCGAAAAAGCAAGGAATATCCTTAAAACCCACCAACCAGAACCCCTGGATGCAGGTGTAGCTGCAGAACTCAAGAAAATCATTGCCTCCATCAAGGTAGAGTGAAAAATATGCAGCCCAATATCACCCTGCTCGATGATGAATTGGTCAAGCAAATCCTTGATGAGGCATTTCAGCTGTTGATAAACCCGGGGATCAAAGTGCAGTCCCCGCAGGCACGAGAATTATTGGAAGGTGCTGGTGCCAAGGTAGATAAAGAAGCTGAGGTAGTACAGATCCCTGAAAAGCTGGTCTACCAGGCTCTGGAAACAGTACCGCACCAGTTCTACCTTTACGACCGGAATGGCAACCCGAAAGTCAACTACGGTGGAAATGCAGTCCACTTCGACCCTGGATCATCCGGTGTACATATCCTGGACCCGGTGACAAACGAGCACCGACCATCCCTATCCGGTGACCTGGTCAATATTGTAAAATTGACCGAAATGTTACCGCAGTATGACGCACAATCGACTGCGGTAATATGCAATGAAATTCCCAAGTCGATCAGCGACCTGTATCGCTTATACCTGGTACTCTTGCATTCAACCAAACCCATCGTCACGGGCGCTTTTGCCATCCCTACGCTCGAGGTGATGGTGGATATGTTGGCGATATTCGCTGGCAGCCGAAAAGCGCTGGCTGAAAAACCACAGGCAGTATTCGACGTCTGTCCTTCGCCCCCGCTGATCTGGAGTAATTTTGGAGCGCAAAACTTAATCGACCTGGCACATGCCGGTGTACCGGCTCAGATGGTCTCGATGCCGCTGGCAGGTGCAACTGCTCCGGTGACATTGGTAGGTTCTGTCGTTCAACATGCAGCCGAATGCTTGAGCGGGATCACGATTCACCAGCTGGCAAAACCAGGATCCCCGATTGTTTGGGGTGGAGCGCCGGCTATCTTCGATATGCGTAAAGGCACCACTCCAATGGGGGCAGTTGAAACCGCGATGATCGATGCCTCATATGCCCAAATTGGTAAATTCATCGGGCTACCCACCCATACCTACTTATGCGCCAGTGATGCGAAAATCATTGATGCCCAGGCAGGACTGGAAAGCGGAATGGGTGCCATCATCGGTGCCCTCGCCGGGATCAATATGATCTCTGGTGCCGGCATGCTGGATTTCCTGGCATGTTTCAGCCTGGAAAAACTGGTCATTGACGCTGAAATTGTGGCGATGGCGAAACGTCTTCTCTCTGGCATACACACCCCCACCGAAACATTGGCGACTGCCATGTTCGAGGGGATTAACTTCAAGGGTGATTTCCTCAGGCAAAAGGTGACGCGTGACCTGTTCAGCCAGGAGCAGTACATCCCATCAAAGGTGTTGGATCGCGACTCAATCCGTGGATGGCACCAGGATGGCAGCTTAAATACCCTGGAACGGGCTAGAATACAGGTCGACCAACTGTTGAGCCAGTACAATGAGCCTGCCTTGCCACAAGACCAGGTGTCTGAGCTGCGTAAATTGGTGAATTATCATGCCATGCAGGCGGGTATGGATTCTTTGCTTGAACTTAATTAAGCATTACGATCAAACCGCTGCCTCCTGGAGAGGTGTGATCCTTCGCACTGCTCCAGGCAAAAATTTATCCGTCTCGGGAATGAGACAGTCAATAAAATTATTAGTCTCCAAAGGAGATTATGGACAAATTAAGGTTAATGTCTGAATCTGATGTGGAAGCAGTTCATTCTGCAAGCCTGCGCGTGCTGGCAGATACAGGGATCTTTCTGTCTCATCCAGAAGCACGTGATATTTTATCCGCTGCAGGAGCGTCAATTCAAAACGACAGGGTGTACCTACCACCTGAATTGGTCGAGGCACAGGTCTCCAAGGCTGGCACCAAGGTGAGTATTCGCGGCCGGAACGGAACGATTAAAACACTCGGAGACCAATCTCTGCACTGGCATAACCTGGGCGGAGCGCGGGATATATTCGATGCCGGAACCGGCAAACGTCGTAAAGCCATGTTGAAAGACCTGCAGGACTGCACCCGGTTGCTCGACGCATTAGACGGGGTGACCACAATCACTCCATTTTTCACTCCCCAGGACGTCTCCGGGCACCTGATGTCTTTAGCGATGTACCGCCACGCCATCCCGAATACCACCAAGCCTCTTCAAGGACCCGGCGTGCAAACTGCCCAGGAAGTTCAATTTGCAATCCAAATGGCTTCGATCATCGGGAAACCTGGTGAGACATTTTCATTGAGTGTTTCACCGGTCAGCCCTTTAAGCTTTCCGAATGATGGGGCGGCAGCAATCATCGAAATCGCGCGCCACGGAATACCATTTGCTCCTTTACCCTGCCCCACCGCAGGGACGACAGCTCCGTTTTCCATCGCAGGAGCAGTCACACAACAAAATGCGGAGATCCTGGCGTCAATCGTCCTTGCTCAGCTGGTTCAGCCAGGTTTACCGATCATTTACTGTGGACGCCTGGCAATGATGGAACCACGTACAGGGATATCCGTGTGGGGAGGGGTTGAACTGGGTTTGGCTTCAGCAGCCACGGTGCAAATCGGTCATCGCTATGGGTTGCCGGTTAATGTGTATGGTTTCTCGACCAATTCTCACACCCTGGATATCCAGAATGGTTTTGAGCGTTCGCTTAACGCAATGATCCCTGCACTCGCCGGAGCCGATGAGTTATCTGGCATCGGGGAAATGGAAGCAGGTGTGATGGGTTCATTTGCTCAAATCGTATGCGATAACGAGATCGCGGCAAGCGTACGCAGGGTGATGAAAGGCTTTGATGTAACGGACGAATCATTGGCGGTGGAGGTGATCGCATCTGCAATGAACAGCAGCCACAATTTCCTGGGGCAAAAACACACCATGCGTTACCTCAAAGCTGGCGAAGTGCTGCTGACCTCATTGGCTGAACGTGGCTCTTGGGAATCATGGGAGACAAACAGTCGTACTGGAATGGCTGAACGTGCTCAAGCCGCGGCTGACCAGATCCTGCAGGACCACGAAGTTCCACCGCTCTCGCTGGACCAGGAAAGAGAACTGGACGAAATCTTAAGCGAAGCGGACCATAAGCTGAAGAAAATATGAGATACAAAAGGAAACTATTTTGGATACTATTTTGAACCAAGCCAAAGAACTGCAGGGTACAATTACCGAACACCGCCATGATATCCATAAATTCCCCGAAGTAGGGTTTCATGAATTCCGCACATCAACAAAAATCGCTGAAGTATTAACTTCGCTTGGGTGCCGTGTGCGCCAGAATGTTGGCAAAACCGGTGTTGTTGGTGAGCTCGGACAAGGTACTCGAATCGTGGCGATCAGGGCAGACATGGATGCACTCCCCCTTCAAGAGGACAACCAGGTGGAATACGTTTCCCAAAACCCTGGGGTCATGCACGCCTGTGGGCACGACGCCCATGTGGCGATCTTGCTCGGTGTTGCTGAGCTGCTTGCTAAGGAAGAAAACCTGCCCGGAATCGTACGGTTTATATTCCAACCGGCAGAAGAAGTGGCGGACGATGAAGGTCTCAGTGGGGCTCCACGTATGATCAACGACGGTGCGATGGATGGCGGGGTGAGCATGGCACTGGCCCTGCATGTTTCTGCTCACGTGCCAGTGGGCCAGATCCAAATCGGTCATGGCCCTTCATCCGGGGGGGTGGATACATTCCGCGGATCCGTGCTTGGGAGGGGTGGTCACGGAGCCAGACCGCACGAGACCATCGACCCAATCTACATTTCTGCGTATGTATTATTGGCTTTGCATGGCATTGTCTCCCGCAGGCTTAACCCGTTTGATCCAGCGGTGGTAACTATCGGCGCGATACATGCAGGGAGTGTGGAAAATATCATCCCAAACCAGGTCGATCTGATCGGGACGCTGCGCTACACCCGTGTTGAGGTGCAGAAACAGATCCACTCAGAAATCAGAAGGGCGTTCGAGATCGCAAAATCATTGGGTGGAGACTATACGCTTAAGTTCGAGCTCGGAACGCCACCGATGATCAATGATGAGAAGGTGGCAACCTTGATTAAACAAACCGCCAGCGACCTGATCGGAGCTGAAAATGTGCTTCCGCCAACCGACGGACTGGGTGCAGAAGATTTTGGATGTTTTTCAGAGCTTGCTCCGGGAGCCATGTTTTACCTGGGCAGCAAGCTCGAAGGCGATGAACGGGAACACCATAACTCCAGGTTTGATGTTAACGATGATTGTTTACCTTATGGGGCAGCTATTTTGGCGGAAACGACATTACGCTTCCTTAGAAAAGGTGGATTTTAAACCTTTATTATGATGGAGAGCTCTATCCAGGTTAAACCAGGAATCCAGGTATTATCAGAGGAGGCAATCGCGCGCATTCACGCAGCCTCGCTGCAGATTCTATCTGATATCGGCATTCGGGTAGATTTTGTGCAGGCTGCCAGAGTATTTAAACAAGCTTCGGGGGTGACATTTCATAACGAGCAGCAAATCACCTTTCAACCAGACCTCGTGGAATGGGCTATTCAATCGGCACCAGCGACGATTGATATCTTTAACCGATATGGGGGTTCCGTTATACACCTGGGTGATGACAGAACCCGGTTTGGAATCGGTGTTACCAACTTATTTTATCAAGATCCGACAGATAATCAGATCCTTCCGTTCCGCCGGGATCACATGCGTCAATCGGTCGGGTTAGGCAATTACCTCTCTGCCTATGATGTAATTTCAACCATTGGTATTCTGCGCGATGTTGAAGTAGAAAAAGCAGACTTGGTGGCGTTATTAGAAATGGTGGCGAATACCATTAAACCACTGATTATCCTGATTTCGGATGAAAAACAGTTCCTGCCAGGGTTAGTTTTACTCGAACAATTGGTTGGAAATCTGGCAGTAAAACCGTTTGCCATCCCTTATTTCAACCCTGTTACTCCGCTGATCTTGAACAAGGCGACCGCGGATAACATGATCATCTCAATTAAGAAAGGGCTGCCGTTTATCTTCTCCAATTACGGCATGGCAGGTGTGTCCACACCGATCACTTCCGCTGGTACGCTTGCGCTGTTAAACGCCGAATTATTAGCAGGCTTGGTATACAGCCAGCTGATTAAACCGGGAGCTCCCATCATTTTAGGCAGCTTACCAGCGTTTTTTGACATGAAAACAATGGTGGATTTTTTCGACCCTCAAACCATGCTGCTCAACCTGGCGTGTGCTGAGATGATGTCGCACTACCATATCCCCCACGCAGGGACTTCAGGCAGTTCGAATGGTTGGGGAGCAGATTTAATCGCCAGTGAAGCATTATGCATCAATCAGATCACCAGCTGCCTGGGGAAGGTTGGATTTGCACCTTTCGTTGGAGGCACTCTGGGGTCAAAGGTTTTTTCACCGGAGGTGGCGGTCTACACGAGTGAGCTGATCGAACAATCGCGGTCTTTTCAGAATGGTTTCATTGTTAATGAAGAAACAATAGCTCTTGAGGAAATGAAAAAAGTAGGCGTAGGTGGTAATTTTATCTCTTCTCGCCAAACGATGAAATTGTTCCGCGATGCTTATCACTCCAGCAATATCTTCCCACGCCTAAGCTATGAAAAGTGGCAGGAATTGGAGAGACCCGAAGCACGAAATATTTTGCGCCAACATACCCTGAATTTACTCAGCGAAATCAAATATCCAGATGACCAGCAGGAGCTACTTAGCAAGGGGGAGTATTTAATCGCCCACAAGAAGCTGCTGTAAGGCTAGGGTTTAAATTTCTATTCGACAGTAACTGATTTTGCGAGATTCCTGGGTTGGTCGATATCCAGACCACGCTTGGCGGCGATATGATATGCCAGTAGCTGCAAAGGAATAACAGTAACTACAGGGCTCAACAGCCAGGGTGTCTTTGGAACCCATAACACGTGATCGACTAGCGATGGAACCAGCTCATCCCCATCAGTGGCAACCGCAATGACGGTTCCACCCCTCGCCTTGGCTTGTTCAATCTGGCTGATCATCTTCTCATACCAGGGATCATGAGGTACGAGCACCACCACGGGCATTTCGCGATCGATGAGGGCGATGGGTCCGTGTTTCATCTCCCCTGCCGGATAACCTTCAGCATGGATATATGATATTTCTTTTAGCTTTAACGCACCTTCGTAGGCGATTGGCATATTTATCCCTCGCCCTAAGTAAAGACAACTGTGGGTCTCCTTCAGTTTCTCGGCGATCAACTCCACATCTCCCTGGCGGTCAAGGCATTTCCCCACCAGGTTGGGTATCGACAATAAATCACCAACCAACTTCCGCCTATTTTTTTCGTCCAAAGATCCACGCAGGTCGGCAAGCAGGATCGCTAGCATGTACAGATCGACAATCGGAGCGGTAAACGCCTTGGTCGAGGCAACCCCGATCTCGGGTCCCACCTGCATGGAAATATATCCATCGGCTATGCGCATCGCCTGCGTCCCTATTGCGTTGACGATCGACCACAACACCGCCCCCTTCTTTCGTCCCTCCTCCATGGCTGCCAGGGTGTCTGCAGTTTCACCCGATTGGCTGATCGCCAGGACAATAGTATTTTTATCCACAATCGGATCACCATAACGGAATTCTGAGGCTATCTCCATCTGTGTTGGGATGTGGGTGATCCGTTCTAGCAGGATTTTACCGATCATGCCGGCATGCGATGCTGTCCCACAGGCAGTAATAATGATCTTGTTTATTTTTCCAGCCTTCTCAGGCGTCAGGTTTAATTCAGGTAAGCGCACCTGACCACATTCAAAATCGATCCGTCCGGCAAGCGTATCCGTCAGTGAACGCACCTGCTCATTGATCTCTTTGAACATGAAGTGGCGATACTCACCTTTTTCTGCCGAAATCGGGTCCCATGCGACCACCTGTTCCTTATAATTCACGGGTTTTCCATCCAATGTTTGGACAACCAAGCCTTCAGCAGTTACGATTGCCACCTGGCGCGATTCCAGGAACACCACCCGCCGTGTGTGCTCCAAAATTGCAGGTGAATCTGAGGCGATGAACATTTCGTGGTTCCCAATCCCGATGACTACCCCCCCGGCATTGCCGATCCGGGCAGCGACGATCTTATCGGGCTCGAGGCTCGACATCAAGACAATCCCATGGGCACCTTTCAGTTGGCGCATGGATTTTTGAGCAGCTTCGACCAAATTAATGCCGGTTGACGCATATCGCTCAACGAGCTGGACGATCACTTCTGTGTCGGTGTCGGAACTAAATATCACACCTTCATCTGAAAGCTCATTGCGCAGCTCCAGGTAGTTTTCCACGATGCCATTATGTACCACCACCACGTTGCCAGTCATCCCCAGATGAGGATGCGCATTGCGTGCGCTGGGCTCCCCATGGGTAGCCCAGCGGGTATGACCGATGCCCACGTTACCAGCGACTGGAATTTCCGAAACCAGCTCAGCCAGTTTGTTTAGTTTGCCCACATCTCTGCGGACCTCGATGCGACCGTTTTGGATGACTGCGAGCCCGGCGGAATCATAACCCCGGTATTCCAGCCGTTTTAAACCATTCAATATGATCGGAGTGGCATTCTGAGGTCCAATATATCCAACGATTCCACACATATTACCTTCCTCAATCAAGCACAAGGCATGGCAAATTACATTCTGCCTTACCTTGTGCATTCGGGTCTATTTTCCAGCTTGCTTTTGAGCACCTTCTATTTTTGCCCAGGTGTCTCTGAGTGGCACACAGCGGTTGAAGATGAGATGCCCTGGAGTGGATTCAAGATCAACCACAAAGTAACCTTCGCGCTCAAACTGGTAGCGGTTTCCGGGAACGGCAGAGGCGAGGCTGGCCTCAGCTTTACACTTCCCGATCACGTGGAGAGAGTCGGGGTTGACAAAATCCAGGAAGCCTTCACCTTCCTCCAGATCACTCAAATCGGATTTGGTAAAAAGGCGGTCATACAATCTTGCTTCGACGTCAATGGCACTTTCAGCTGAGACCCAATGCAAGGTGCCTTGAACTTTGCGCCCATCCGGGGCATATCCACCGCGCGTGGCAGGATCATAAGTGCAGTGAAGCTCTGTAATTTCACCCGTCTGGCTGTCCTTCACAGCGCTCACGCATGTGATGAAATAGCCATAACGCAGCCTCACTTCCCTACCCGGGGCGAGGCGGAAATATTTATTAGGCGGCTCCTCACGAAAATCTTCGCGATCGATGAATAATTCCTTCGAGAATCTGACCTTACGCATGCCTCCACCAGGATCCTCAGGGTTATTGACCGCATCTAGCTCTTCAACCTGACCATCAGGGTAATTATCGATCACAATTTTTAGGGGGTGTAACACGGTCATGACCCTGGAAGCCGTTTGGTTCAAGTGATCCCGGAGCATGGATTCGAGCAAAGCGATATCCACCAGGTTGTTATGGTGAGGAACGCCAACCGCTTCCAAAAATCGCAGGATTACCTCGGGTGGATAACCCCGGCGTCGCATCGCTGATAGCGTGGGCATGCGGGGGTCATCCCATCCACTCACATATCCATCCTGAACCAATTGCAGCAACATGCGTTTGCTCATCACCGTGTAGGTGAGATTGAACCTGCCAAACTCAATCTGGCGTGGATGGAATATTTCCAATTCATCCAAAAACCAATTATATAGAGGGCGGTGGTCTTCGTATTCCAATGAGCATAGTGAGTGGGTGACTCCTTCGATTGAATCACTCTGACCATGCGCAAAGTCGTACATCGGGTAAATACACCAATCATCGCCAGTGCGGTGATGCGTGGCGTGCTTGATACGGTACATCACCGGATCGCGCATGTTCATATTCCCAGCGGCCATCTCAATTTTTGCCCGTAAGACGCGTGCCCCATCAGGGAATTCTCCTTTGCGCATACGTTCGAATAAGTCCAGGTTCTCCTCGATTGAACGCTCACGAAATGGGCTGTTTTTCCCAGGCTCAGTCAACGTGCCGCGATATGTGCTGATCTGCTCGGCGCTTAGATCATCCACGTAAGCTTTTCCCTTTTTGATCAGCTTTATGGCAAACCCAAACAGCTGCTCGAAATAATCGGAGGCAAAAAACAGGCGGTCTTCCCAATCAAAGCCTAACCAACGAATATCCTCTTTGATCGATTCAACATATTCGACATCTTCTTTTACCGGATTAGTGTCGTCGAAGCGTAGGTTGCATTTCCCACCGAATTCCCGGGCGATGCCGAAATCGATGCTGAACGCCTTGGCATGACCAATATGCAGATAACCATTGGGTTCGGGTGGGAAACGGGTGCTTACATGATTATAGCGACCTGATTGGAGATCCGCCTGGATAGCTTCACGGATGAAGTTAGTAGGGGTAGTGGTTGGTATATCAATCATTTCGTCCTCCTCGTTTATCAAAACACCCCGGATCACACTGACGGGGTGTTTTGATCTCTGGCTGGGGGCAAAGGATTCGAACCTCTACATACAGATCCAGAGTTTGCTGTCCTACCATTAGACGAGCCCCCAGTAAATAACGTCCAAAATTTTACCATGCCCACCCCCTGGCGTCCAGCCTGACATCAACCCCAGGTTAGGGATTACATCTTATCCAGTATCTCAATCGCAATTTGTATGCGCTCAAGGACTTTATCTTTGCCGATGATCTCCATACTCTCGAAGAGCGGTGGGCTGTCTTTTTGTCCCATCACTGCCTCCCGTAAAAATCCAAAAACCTGCCCCGCTTTGAGACCAGATTCGGTGACAAAATTACGAATGGGCGGTTCTGCCAGATCTTTGCTAATTTGCGGCAGGGGAACCAATATCTGGTACGTCTTCCTGGCAATGGCGGCTGATTTCGAAGGGAGATAGACCAGCTATGACCAAGCGGCCAGGCTCTGGAGAGACAGCATTCTTGAAGAAAAAACCAGCCACCGGGATCACATCATCCAGGGTGACGAGGCGTTCACGGATTACCGGGATAGCCTGGTACAAGATAGCTTCATCGAGATGGTACCCGGCATTGATAATAAAAGGAGCTAACCGGTGTGTCAGGTCATCGCGGGAAAGATTTCGGATATGCGAGCCATTAAAATAATCAAGCTTGGCGAAGTCGATCGCAGCAGGAGATGGGTTCAACTTGTTAAGATTGAATTTCGTAATTAAATCCTGCAGAGTAAAAAATTCTGTATGGTCATCAAAGCTCCATCCCATCAACGCAATCCAATTTAGCACCCCCTCTGGGATATAACCCAATGATTTCCAGGTCCTTAATAAAAATGGAATGCCCATCTTTGATGGCATTTTCTGTGTCACGTTTCGCCATCTTCCCCTTGCCACTGGGTTTTAGAAAGATCGATAGGTGGACCCAGTGCGGTTCCTGCCAACCAAAGGCTCGGATGATGTGGGCGTGAAGAGGAAATGTAGATAACCATTCTGAACCTCGAATTACATGAGTTATTCCCATCAAATGATCATCCACCATGGCAGCTAGGTGATAGAGTGCCAGTCCATCTGATTTTACGATGACATGATCATCCAAGGCAGAATTGTTGACGGTGATATCTCCACGAACCATATCATGGATGGTGATGGAACCGACTTCAGGGACTTTAAACCGAACAACATGGCGCTCACCATTGTTCACACGTCGCAGAGCTTCATCAGGAAGGAGCCAGCGACATAAACCGTCATATCGAGGATTTTCCTTCCTACTGATTTGTTCCTTACGGACCTGCTCCAGGCGTTCGGGGGTGCAAAAACAGTAATATGCATGACCTGATTCAATGAGTTGGCGTGCGTACTCTTGATAAATTTCTATTCGCTCAGACTGGTGGTAGGGACCGTTTGGTCCGCCAACGCCGGGACCCTCATCCCAATCAATCCCCAGCCAGTGCAAGCTATCCATTAGCTCCTTCTCCGCTCCAGGAACATAGCGTTTCTGGTCGGTGTCTTCAATCCGTAATATAAATGTCCCACCTGTCTGGTGAGCTAATAGATAATTGTAGAGTGCGGTACGAGCACTCCCCAGGTGTGTCCGACCAGTAGGCGATGGTGCAAAACGCACACGGACCGGTGTGAGTTGATTCACAGTGTATCTCCCAAATTAGTAATTATGGCTATGCGCAGTTATCCGTATTTTGCGATATCAGATTAAAATTCGAGCGGTTTATGACGCAAAATGACGGATTCCACCAATCCAACCCCAAGCAGGAGCGAGAGCAGCGAGCTCCCGCCATAACTGATAAAGGGCAGCGGTAGCCCTGTAGCTGGTAAAAGTTTCAAGTTAACCCCAATATTCACCATTCCCTGAAAAGCCAGCAAGACTGCCACACCGTAGGCTATCAACGCCCCGAAGGTGTCCCTGGATAACTTGGCTACACGCAAACAGCGGTAAATGATAAACAGGAGCAGTAGCATAATTAATACTGAACCGATAAAACCAAATTCCTCAGCAGTGGCGGAGAAGATATAGTCAGACCAGCGTACTTTAAGAAACCTGAGGTGGACCTGCGTGCCCTGGTTATAACCTTTTCCCAACCAGCCCCCAGACCCAATACTGATCAATGCCTGCTGAATGTTGTACGTCTCACCCTGGGTGGCATTAGGATCTGAAATGATGAAATTTAATATCCTTTGTTTCTGATAATCGGCCAAAAAGGGGAAGGCAACAAATGGCGCTATTATCCCTGCAGCACCGAATATAAACAGGAATTTGAGTTTTAATCCGCTTGCCCACAGCAAGCTGAACCAGATGGCTAAAATCACCAGAGAAGTACTCAAGTTAGGTTGGAGGATGATCCACACTACAATACCCAGGGTGAACAACAAGCTGCGTCCGATCCAGGTGATATTGCCCAGCTTGTCCATATTGCGCGTGAAGAAATCAGCCAAAACGAGGATAACCACAATTTTGGCGATTTCAGATGGCTGGATCAGGATGACACCTGTATCAAACCAGCGAGCAGAGCCGTAAAGAGCCTGCCCAGCAATGGTCAGGGCACCCAACAAAACGGCAGTAATGATATACAATGGTCGGCTGATCGAAGCCCATAGGTGATAATCGACGGCGGCAACGATAAAGATTACGGCAAAGCCCAGCCCGGCGAAGATCAATTGCCGCTGGACGATATTCGCCGACTCAAGCTCAATATTTCCCGCGACTGCAGAACGGATCATGGTGATGCCGAAGATGGTCATCAGTGCAACCGCTCCCAACAGCCAGAAATCAAAGTGACGCCAGTTAGTTTGACTCATACATCCACATGTACATCATTATCTAGTAATCGTTCCCAACATTACCTTCACAATACTTCGTACAATATGCCTTTTTTCAAATCGAGCGTTTAATCAACCTGACCTGTTGTAAATGTCTGAATTAAGGGTTGATCGGGCTATCGGCAGACTTTAACTCAAAATAAGCTTCCAAGACCCGGCGGACGATGGGTCCCGCCACGGTCGAGCCCTCCTGCCCATTATAGACGAAAGCCACTACCGCTATTTCAGGATCTTCATACGGGGCAAATGCCACCGTCCAGGCATGGGACGGCCAGTTACCCGGCGCACACAGGTTTTTTGCCTGGGCAAATTTATCACAATATTCCGCGGTGCCTGTCTTGCCTGCCACGGCGATTTTCACATTGGTAAACTCAGATTTTAACGTGCCTTCCAATACAGCCAGGCGCATCCCCTGGCGAATCTGGTCAAAGACCCAGGGCTGGACGGTTTTCATTTCACCGGTGGGCTGGCAGCCCCGAATGGTATTATCTTCGAAAACCTGGATAACCGGGTCAACAGTCAGGTCCCAGCGCAGATGTGGCATAAAGGGTTGGATAACATTTCCTTCGCTATCCAACACTTCATACAACAAGGTTGGAGCCATCAATTTGCCATTATTGGCAACAGTGGATGCGGATAATAAAACTTGCAACGGTGTTGCCAGGTCATAGCCCTGTCCCACACTGGATATATACGTGTCACCGGTGGACCAGCTTTCGCCTTGATTGATGCGTTTCCAGGTTGGATCGGGGATCAGCCCCGAGGCCACATCGGGAAGCTCAATTTCGGGTGTTCGATAACCGCTGGGTAACCCGGCATATCCATCGGGCAGGGTCCCGTATCCTAATGCGCGGGCATATGTACCCAGCCGGCAAACGCCCAGACCAGGATTTACTTCATCCTGGTAGCCACCACCGACTTTATAAAAGTAGACATTGCTTGAGTTAGCGATGGCATGAACAAAGTCCAACTGGCCGAAACCATCAGGGTTTGATTTATAAATCCAGTCGACAAAGTCCCTCGGTTTTCCTGGATCATTGGCATAAAACCGTTCGGTAACCGTAATTTTTCCCGGGGTTTTGATTATTTCTTCAGGGGTGACAATTCCTTCATTCAGTCCACCCGTCGCAGTCACTAACTTGAAAACCGAACCAGCCGGCAGCTCAGCGCCAACGGCCAAATTCAACAAAGGATTACGTTGATCGGCAATCAGCTGCTCGTAGTAATAAGCCGGGATCACACGCGCCATGCGGTTATTTTCATAGGTCGGGTAATTAACCAGGGCGAGGATCTCACCGGTGCGTGGGTTCATCGCGATAACCGCGCCGCTGGTCATGCGTTCTTCGCCAAACGATTTATTCCAATCGTTAATTTCGTCAATTAAGATCGATTGAACGGCTTGCTGAAAGCGCGTATCGATGGTGAGAACAATACTGGAACCGGGCGTCGGTTGCACCGGTGGAACCAGGTCATCCAGGATTTGCCCGGCGATGTCCCATTGGACCACCCGATGACCGTTCACCCCTGCTAGCAAGTTTTGGAAGAACAGCTCGACTCCAGCATATCCCACCTTATCTCGGTTGGGTATATATCCCATGGCCCGATAATATTCTTCTTCGCTGGCTGGGATGGGACCAAGAAACCCAATGATCGAGGCGGTGAGAGATCCAGTGGGGTAATCTCGCACCGGGACAACATCAACTCCTGCTCCGGGCCAGTTGTTAGCGTTTTCCTGGATCGATAGGGCGATCTGGGCTTTCACATCACAGGCAATCTTTACCGGCTCATATGGCGCTGTAGTTTCACCATATTTAACAATCTCTGTAATTCCATGATCTGATATACAGGGGACGTAGGGATCTGCAGCGGATACCTCGCCGCGATTGACCGGTATCCCCGTGAGATCGGAGATCGCCCGGTATATATTTTGGATTTCTCCGGCATCATCGGGTAAGTTTGCTGGAGTAATCACCACGTTATAGGAGGGGATGTTCCGGGCAAGAATAAATCCCTTCCGGTCATAAACCATACCGCGGGTGGCAGGTAAATTCAGCTCATGGGTGCGGTTCTCGTTGGCTTTAGCAGTCCAGTCAGAATATTGTATGACCTGTAAATAAAGCAGTCGCCCAACATAAACGAAGAACAGCGCAACCAATATGATCCCAAAAACGAGGATGCGCCATGTTGCCACCATATTTTTTAATGCACCAGAACTTTTCATACCTTTAACTCTTCCGGATACAGCCTGTCTGCCATATCATGCATAATCAAGAATATTGGGAAGGCCAAAATTAGATTCAATAATAAACTCGGCAGAATTATCAAATTGAACGAGCTAATTATAGGAATATTCACGCCGGTGATTAATCGCGCTGCCAGGGAAAATAGCTGCATAACCAAGGTACAGATAAACGTAGCAGCCAGCATGGCTAAAAATGGAGCCTTCCAAATTCGTCGTTTTAACAATCTTGCAATTCCCGCACAAAGAAAATAAGCCAGAAGGTAAATTCCCAAAGGGAGTGCTGAGTATAAGCTGGCAAATATTCCCCCAAATAAACACCACACCCAGACTGAGTCTACTCGATCTTGAAGCGCCCAGGCGATGATGAATAAAAGGGTTAAGTCTGCCGTACCTTGCAGTAATGGTATCCTGGCGACAATTGTACTCTGGATGATGGCTAAAACCCCAAAAAGGAGCAAGCCGACCAAATTTCTCATTCTGTATTAATTAAGGGGAGCTGGGAGTGGGGATTAAAGGGGAAATATCAACCGGCTGGAAGTTGGTAATGATGAGCACGATATCGAGCTGAGAGAAATCCACAGCAGGTTGAACACTGGCAGTCTGAAAAAGTGCCGAGGCCTCATTCTTAACAGTCAGGATCTGGCCGATGACAATATTAGCAGGGTAATTACCTCCCAAACCGGAAGTCATCACCAGGTCACCCGGTAGTACCGTTGCATTCTGGCTGATCATGTCCAATTCAATTTCTCCGGTAAGCTGACCGTTGAGAACTGCTTCTTCACCGGATTGCTGCAGGATCACATTGATGCTTGAGCCTGGGTCATTAATCAGCTGGACCCTGGATGCACCGGCTGTTACAGCTGCGATGGTGCCCACCAAGCCTTGTTGGGTGATGACAGGCATACCTTTCCTCAGCCCATCATCCGAGCCCCGATTGATGATCACATAATGCATAAAGGGGCTCACATCACGGGCAATCACCGAGGCTGCGGTATATTCGTTCTCAACATGTCTGCGCTCGTAATCGACCAGGGTCGAAAGTAATTCAGATTCAGTCACTTGTTTCTGCAGCTCAACGATCTGGACCTGCAAACTTGAATTCTCCGCCTCCAACCCTGCATTTTTCTGGCGCAAGCTGGTGATATCTTCCGGCTGGTTGATCAGGCTTTGCACAGCCTGGTAGCGTTTCGCCAGCCAGGTTTGGGCTGAAACCAAAGGATTAACAAAGATTCGTGATATTGGGGTCAAGTATCCACCCAACGCAAGGCCGGTAACACCGAGCGCCAATAATATGATCACAATTAACTGCATCGAACGTGGGGAATTTGTTTTCATCACTTTGGGACACGTATCGTGGGATTCTCAGTCGAGTTGCGAAACAACCAGGTTAATTCCACTATTAAGTAAACTGACTGTGTCGTCCATCGGTTGAACGTTCCAAGGAGGTCAATAAATTATTGAGATGTTCATAATCTTCTAGGACGGAACCAGCTCCCCTGGCGACACAGCTCATTGGGTCTTCTGCAACCCAGACACGGATTTTCAATTCTTCACTTAGCCTTCGATCTAGCCCCTGGAGCATACCACCTCCACCCGAGAGACACACTCCAACTTCCATTAAATCAGCAATAATCTCAGGTGGTGTCTCATCCATAGCATCTTTAACCGTATCGATGATGGTATTCACGGAGACTGCGATGGCCTCTCGAATTTCTACGGACGATACTTCCACGCTTTCCGGCAGCCCGTTGACCAGGTTTCTACCGCGTAAGATGACCGTTTTTTCTTCAGGCAGATGATAGGCCGACCCGATGGAAATCTTAGCCTGTTCAGCGATGCGCTCACCGATCAGCAAATTGTATTTGTTACGCATGTATTGGACGATATCCTGATCCATTTCGTCCCCTGCCACCCTTAGGGAACGCGAAATCACGATGCCACCCATTGAAATGACAGCCACCTCAGAAGTTCCTCCGCCAATGTCGACGATCATACTACCCCTGATTTCACTGACCGGTAATCCCGCACCCAATGCAGCTGCCATGGGTTCTTCGATTAAACCTGCTTCGCGTGCCCCGGCAGACATTGTGGCGTCATACACTGCCCGTTTCTCCACCTCTGTAGCCCCTGATGGGATTCCTACAACCACGCGTGGTCTTGGGACGGGCACGATACTTTGACGGTGGGCTTTTTCAATAAAATATTCAAGCATCGCCTGAGTAATTTCAAACTCCGATATCACCCCGTCGCGGAGTGGACGGATGGCAATCACGTTAGGAGGGGTTCGCCCCATCATTTCCTTGGCTTCAGCACCAATCGCTAACGGAATCCGCGTGCGTTTATCTATGGCGACCCAGGATGGTTCATTAATGACAATACCCTTCCCGCGCACGTTGACTAAAGTATTGGCGGTGCCCAGGTCAATACCGATATCAAGCGAGAAAAAACCCAATAACCAATTTAGGGGATTAAACGCCAATTTTAGCTCCTGGTATTTTTTGCCGAGGGGCGCATGGCATGCTCATTATATACAATAGAATAAAAGTATTATGCCTCAAGGTAATAGGTATGATACGAGTTTGCACACGGGTTGCCCCAAGCAATATGCATCGCACGTGCGGTGAGGTCGATGACCATGGAATTAACGGTTTTTTCCCGATCGAGTGGATCCATATCATCTTCTGCATGGTTGCATATCGAATTGGGAAAATTTATATGGTCCCTAAGCAATGCCTGGACAGACTTGATGGTATGGTCGTTAGACGCCCGGAGTAAACGGTTTGCCCGAAAATAACGCACTCGAGTTGCGACAAGCTCATCGGGCTCGTATTCTATATTCTGCATATTGGAATCAAGGTAATGGTTGGTGTGAACCATATAGCCATCTTGAGCATACAAAATGGCAAACTTCCTGGCAGATACTTCCACGCTGTATATTTCGCCACTATCATGGGCTAGCAAGTGATTATATCCGGCAGCTCTGCGTGGAATGAGCGTTTGCCGGATGGCTTCGCTGGGGGTTCGTGCAGCTAGGATCGCGCGTGAGACTACCAGGCGAGGAATCCCTATCCGGCTGTCGTTGGGATAGACTGAATCACAGCACTGGGCTATCCCATAGGCGTTGAAGCCGATATTGGGTAATAAAGCGCCATAAGTCATAGCGAGGAATGGCGGATCATCGTTCGGCTCTGCATGGATTAAATAAACATCCGGCTCATCTTCGGGGATCCAGTCTTCGTTATGACCGATCAAGACGTGTCCGTCTGCAGTCCGAGTTTCGCTGATCGCTACACTGGTACATTTGCTTAGATGGAGTGCATCTATGGTCACCGCTTCGAGGGCATTAACCACCCCAACGTCGTCAAAATCGACATTTGCTCCCTCAGATAGCCCACACATTTCATCGATATATTCAGGAAATCTTTCTTCGGCGAATGGGAGGTATTTACGACCTTGCATCCTGGCCCCATTCCAATCAAGCTCGAGCGATTCGAAGGTGGTATTAATCAGCTCACGTGTGTTCTGGATGTGGTGAGTGATTTGCTCCCTAAAAGCTTCACCAATCTGCCGGCCGATTTCCTTGTGGGTGCCTTTAACCTTGATCATGGGAATCGGTTCAGGGTGAATAAAATTTTCGGTTATTTTGATTTCTAATTCCATAAAAACACTTACAAAATGCCTTATCCTGTCAGAGATGACCCAGTATGATATCTAAATGACGCACTCAAAATCAGTAGTACTATCCCAGATAATATGATTTATTGTATGAAGATAAATAAATATACAGCAAAATACTCGGTTTTCGAGAATGTGAAAAGTATAGCATATAATTCCGTGATTTTCTCATCTCGTCTATGAAAGCTTCTTCATTTACAGAAATAAAATTCTTTGGGTTTTATCGTAACTGATAATTCGTCACAGAAGCAAGATTGGTCCAACATATAAATCCAGCACAAAGTACTCACCTAGATTTAGGCTGAAGATTGATACCCAGCTCCGTAACCCACTATTCTATTCGCTGATGGTTAAGGCGTGGAAAAATATTGCAATGCAATGCGCAAGCGAGTTTCAACTTCCTGGGGTGTATCCCGGGGGATGTATTGCAAGGCTGCCTGGGCTTCCACCAGACTGTAGCCTAACGAGGTAAGAGCTGCCAATACCTCAGTATCCACTTCGCTGATCCTGGTAAGCGGTTCTAATCCTTCCCTGGATGGCAAGCGATCCTGTAAATGCAAGACGATCTTTTGGGCGGTCTTATTGCCAATCCCTGGAACCCGGTTGAATACTTCAGCCTGCTCATTGAATACTGCTCGGCGGATCGTATCGGGTGTCAGCGTGGATAAGATGCTCAAGGCTAACCTCGGTCCAACTCCATTGACGCTCAGCAACAGGTCGAATACCTCACGACCCTCCTTGGTTTCAAATCCGCACAGTATCCATGCATCTTCCCGGATGATCATCCGAGTGAACAAATATATATTCTCCCCAGGTTGTAAACGATCTCTCAATGGCATTGGCACCAAAACATGAAAACCAACTCCATTCACGTCCACAATGATACCGTCGGTCTCCTGAGAGATAACATTCCCATGAAGGATGGAAATCATTTATTGCCTCCACTCACCCACCGACTGATCATCACAGTGCCGACCAGCGGGAAGTAATTGCCATGGATAGAATTCTACCAGCACTTTTTTCGTTGAGCACAAGCTCTCCGGATTCAAGCGTTCCATTGAATCCATTCATCATTTCTTGGACCGAATAGTGTAAGGAGAGGGCTGAAGCCCTGATGGCGTATGCCGTAATCACCAGGAATAACGGATTCGGCGCCAACAAGGGTTTGATTTCCTGTAGCAGATATGGCAGCATTTTAAAGAATTCCCATACTTCACCCTTTGGTCCGCGACCAAATTTTGGAGGATCCAGAATGACACCCTCATAATGAACGCCACGCCGGGATTCGCGCATGACAAACTTCAGCGCATCATCGATAATCCAGCGGATGGGTCTGCCTTCCAGACCAGACAATTGCTGATTTTCCTTGGCATATAGGACGCTTTTCTTGGAGGCGTCCAAATGGGTTACATTTGCACCAGCTTTTACTGCAGCCAATGAAGCGATGCCTGTATATCCGAATAAGTTCAATACATTTATGGGCGGCTGTTTCCCAACCAGGCGCTCACGGATCCAATCCCAATGTGTGGCTTGTTCTGGAAACATGCCCAGGTGCCTCGAATTACTCGTCCGAGCCCAGAAGGATAGATCACGGTAATGCATTTTCCAGTTAGGCTCTATCTGACGGTTGAACTGCCACTTACCGCCGCTCTCCTCACTAGTCGGCTGAAAAACCGCATCCGCCTTCTCCCATGATTTTGCGGGTAGTGCTGGTTTCCATACCGCCTGGGCTTCAGGGCGGATAAATTTATACGAACCAAAGCGTTCTAACTTGAGGCTGTTCCCTGTATCCAAAAGCTCATAATCTTCCCAATACTTTGAGGAAAGCATTTCAATAATCGGTACTTTTAAATCCTGATGAATTTCTTTTTTCATGGGTGATTCTCGTCGTATAACTCGCGTATTTTTATGCTGTGGATGTGGCAGATGGCGACTGCCAGGGCATCGGCGGCATCATCGGGATGCGGGATAGCATCCAGGTTTAAGATTGTCTTCACCATTTGCTGAACCTGATTTTTATCTGCCCCACCATAACCCACTACAGCTTGCTTGACTTCTAGTGGAGTGTATTCACCAATCTTCAAACCCAGTTCTGCCATCGCAAGGAGCGCAACTCCCCGTGCCTGACCGACATTTAATGCTGTGCGGACATTCCGCTCAAAAAACAACTTCTCCACCGCTCCCAATTGAGGATGGTGGAGAAGGATAAGTTCTTTCATTCTTTTGTAAAGAAGGACTAATCGGTCAGCTTGCGAAAAATCTGCGCTGGTGCGGATCACACCAAAATCCAAAATGATCAGAGATCCGTCCTGTTCTTCTTTTATAATTCCATAACCAGTAATCGCAGTCCCGGGGTCTATCCCTAAGGTGATCATCCTGTCTTTCCAGGTTATTCTCCCTCAAGCCTGGCGATTGCCTCATCTGTGATGGTCAGATTCGAAAATACTTCCTGGACGTCATCGAGCTCTTCTAAGGTTTCGATCGTACGCATAACCTGGACCGTGGCATCTGGTTCCAGCTCGATCTCATTCTTCGGAAGCATACGCAGTCCGGCTTCTTCCGGTGATATCGCAACGCTGCGCAAGCCATCGGAAATGGACTTGAAAGAATCAACTGGACCAATAATCTCAATTAAATCCTTATCAAAAATTACATCGTCTGCCCCAGCTTCAACTGCAACTTCGAAGATCTTATTTTGATCCTGACCTTCTGCAGGAAAGGAGAAATAAGCCACTCGATTAAATTGCCATCCAACCGCGCCAGCTTCAGCCATCGTTCCCCCATTACGGGTGAGTGTATGGCGGATCTCGGCAATAGCCCGGTTTCGGTTGTCGGTCACCACTTCGATCATTAATGCTATCCCGTGGTTGGCATATCCTTCGTAAAATATCTCTTCAAGATCCAGGCCTTCTTTACCTTCCCCCGTGCCGCGTTTGATGGCGCGTTCGATGTTATCCTTGGGCATATTTTGGGCGCGTGCTCGTTCGATGGCAAACTCGAGGCCGACATTCGTTGATGGATCACCGCCCCCTACCCTGGCTGCTAATGCTATCTCACGTGCGAGGCGGGTAAATACTTGACCACGTTTGGCGTCGGCGGCACCTTTCTTACGCCGAATCGTCGCCCAATGTGAATGACCTGACATAACTATACTCCTAATAGGTTACTGGTGGATAAAGCTAATTATTTCTTAAGCCTCGAAATTATACCATGCCTATTCTTTGCCACGGATATATGCTTCGGTCATCTCACGAGCGACATCATCCTTGAATTGTTTGGGCGGTGTCTTCATAAAATAAGACGAGGGGGCAATCAGCGGACCGGCTAGATTTCGATCCAATGCCAGTTTGGCACAGCGCACTGCGTCGATGATCACACCAGCAGAATTGGGTGAATCCCACACCTCGAGTTTACCTTCGAAATTGAGCGGGACGTTGCCAAAAGTGGTACCTTCCATCCTGATATAACACCACTTCCGGTCACTCAACCAGGGAACATAATCGCTCGGACCCACGTGAATATCAGTTTCAGGAAGGGTATACGGTAACATGCTGGTAACGGCACCCGTCTTAGAAATTTTCTTCGATTCCAACCGTTCACGTTCCAGCATATTGAGGAAATCAGTATTACCGCCAAAGTTTAGCTGGTATGTCCGGTCTAATTTAACGCCCCGGTCAACGAATAAGCTGGTCAGAACGCGGTGCAGGATCGTCGCTCCAACCTGGCTTTTAATATCATCACCAATGATCGGTAAATTCCGCTCATGGAAGCGCTTGGACCAGTATTCCGAGCTGGAAATAAACACCGGGATCGCATTCACCAAAGCACAACCTGCTTCCAGGATTTGCTCAACATACCATTTCGTCGCCATTTCAGAGCCAACCGGCAGGTAGTTGATCACCACATCAGTTTTGGTTTCCTTCAGGATATTGATGATATCTGCGGTCGGTCCGGGAGCCTTTTTCAGGATCTGCGACAGGTATTTACCCAACCCATCATGCGTCATACCCCTCGACACCGGGACATTTAAATTCGGGACATCGGAAAATTTAAAAGTATTGTTAGGGAAAGCGAATATCGCTTCTGACAAATCCTTCCCGACCTTGGTATCCACAACATCAAATGCTGCAGTGAATTCGATATCGCGAATATGATAGCCTCCCAGGTTCACATGCATAATCCCGGGAATTTGTTCATCTTCTTTGGCGTTTTGATAAAAATGCACTCCCTGGACTAAAGAAGATGCACAATTACCGACACCAATGATCGCTACACGTACCTTTTTTTCGTTATCACTCACAAAAATCCTCCTGGAAAAATTTGCAGTTGAAAATTAAACCGATAGATGATATCATTTTTTCGATAAAACTACTATAGCTGGAAATTAAATAGAAGCTAAATATATGAAGCTTGTGATCGCACCTCATCCTTGCAAATCCATATAGCCTATATTATAATCCCATCCATTCGGGGCGTAGCGCAGTCCGGCTAGCGCGCACGGTTCGGGTCCGTGAGGTCCCGAGTTCAAATCTCGGCGCCCCGACCAGATATATCTCAGTACCAAATCTCCTTTGGACCATCTAAGGGAGATTTCTTTATCTTTGGTGCAAACATGTGATAATCTCATTTGAAGGTTCTGAATATATCGAATACAATACAATGCTAATTAGTAAACCCTGGTTGTTGAGGGCATTAATACTGTTTAGCCGGATATTTGTAACTCGCTTCGACCCATTAAAAGTGATGAACCAATTTCGGCCAGTAAATTTCAACCTACACATGATGTCAATCCCATCCATTAGCGACAGCCATCGACAAATAATCGATCTTCCACCCGCTTCAAAAATCTTCCTTGAAGGACCGGCTGGAACAGGTAAATCCACGGTTGGAATTGAGCGGATGTTGTACTTGATGAATTCAGGCGTGGCAGGTAACTCAATCCTGGTCATCGTCCCCCAACGGACGTTGGGGGTGCCTTATATGGATGCCATGAACGCACCGGGTGTTGCTGCGGGTGGAATGGTGAGCGTGGTGACTCTCAGCGGACTTGCCCGGAGGATGGTAGAACTTTTCTGGCCGACTGTCGCAGAAACCGCAGGGTTTGCCCGACCGGATATCCCTCCCACATTCTTGAACCTTGAGACGGCGCAATATTACATGGCTCACATCGTCCGCCCGTTATTGGGTGATGGATTACTGGCATCAGTCACCATAGACCGCAACCGCCTGTATAGCCAGATCATCGATAATCTGAACAAGGCTGCGATCGTTGGGTTTCCATATAATGAGATTGGTGACCGGCTAAAGTCTGCCTGGTCAGGTGAGCCGGGACAATCGAGGGTGTACGATGACGCACAAACCTGTGCCTCGATGTTCCGCGAGTACTGCCTTAAGCATAACCTGTTGGATTTTTCATTACAGATTGAGATTTTTTGGCAACATTTGTGGAAATCCGAGCTGTGTAAGGAATATTTAATTAATTCTTATCAGCATCTGATCGTTGATAACGTCGAAGAAGATGTTCCTGTAACTCATGACCTGTTAGCTGAATGGTTGCCTCGAGCTCAATCTTGCCTGGTGATCTATGACAGCGACGCCGGTTACCGGCGCTTTCTTGGAGCTGATCCACTCAGCGCCCATGGGTTAATCGAATACTGTAATCTTCCGTACACATTTACTGATTCTTACGTGACTTCCCCAGAAATTCGTTCACTGGCAGCTCATCTTAAGAATTCTCTTCTGCATAAATCTTCACCTTCGGTTGAGGTCGATCCTCGCCAAGCACTGACTCACCAAACCCACACCTATTATCCGCAGATGCTGGACTGGGTTGCCGCTCAGATCGAGAATTTGATCAATGATGATGGGATTCACCCGAAGGATATCGTGGTTCTGGCACCATTCTTATCCGATTCATTACGCTATTCAATCGTCAATCGCCTGGAAAGTAAGCAAATACCGGTAAAAACCCACCGTCCCTCCCGAAGTCTACGCGAAGAGCCTGCAACGATTTGTTTGTTCACCCTGGCTGCCTTCGCTCACCCGGAATGGGGCGCTGCACCGACGATTTTCGATGTCGCTCAATGCTTGATGCAGTCTATTGAAGGCTTGGACCTGATTAGGGCAAAGATCCTGGCCGAGAATGTTTTTCGAGTGCACGAGGGAAACTTCAGCTTCCTGCCGTTCGACCAGATTCCAACGTCTATCCAGGAACGCGTCTCATATTTAATCGGGGAAAAGTACGAAAGATTACGCTTGTGGCTGGAAGAATACCGTCAATCTGGTTCGGGAGAGCTGGACCATTTTATCAGCCGTGTTTTTGGTGAGGTCCTTTCACAGCCCGGATATGGTTTTCACTTCAGTTTTGATTATGGACAAGCAACAGCCAACCTGGTTGATTCAATCCGGAATTTCCGCCGGGTAGCCGGTGATGACCTGACTGAAACCGGGGTTGATGTGGGGAAAGAATATATCCAGATGGCAATCGATGGAGTCATCGCGGCACAATATATGCCTGGCTGGCAGACCCAGGATGAAAATGCGGTTTTTATCGCACCTGCATATACATTTCTGATCAGCAATTACCCGGTGGATGTGCAGTTCTGGCTGGATGTGGGAAACCGCAGCTGGGCGGAACGCCTCTATCAACCACTCACCCATCCATATGTTCTCAGCCGCAACTGGTTCCCGGGGAAGATTTGGACGGATGTTGAAGAAGTGGAAACCGGCGACCAGGTGCTATATGCCCTGGTGCTAGGATTATTGAACCGCTGTCGACGTAAGTTATTCCTCGGATTAAGTGAATACAACGAGCAGGGTTACGAGCAGCGTGGTCCACTGCTACAAGCATTCCATCGAATTCTTCAGTCTTTGGTCACCGATTGAATGAAGGATATTGATGTTCAAACTGCGCCCTAAACAGAAGGAAATACTGAGCTACCAACATGGGAAAATGGGTATTTCTGCCGTTCCTGGGAGCGGTAAAACCTGGACTTTATCATTCCTCGCCGCAGATTTGCTGAAACGTGGAATCCTGATGGAAGACCAGGAGATCCTGATCGTGACGTTGATCAACTCTGCAGTTGATAATTTCTATACGCGGATCAGCTCCTTCATCGAAGCCAGGGGATTGATCCCCAATATCGGCTACCGTGTTCGTACCTTGCACGGGTTAGCCCATGATATTGTCAGAGAACGCCCTGAGCTGCTGGGGCTGGATACGAATTTTCAAATCATTGATGAACGCGAAGCTGATTCCATCCGGGATGGAGTCGCGCAAGCCTGGTTAGCCAGCCATCCCGATGAACTGGAAGCATATCTTGACCCGAATATGGATGATTCAAAAAAGGAGTGGGCGAAGCGCGAGCAGCTGCCACAACTGGTTAAAGATGTTGCATTAAGCTTCATCCGCATGGCAAAGGACAACCAGTACACGCCTGAACACCTGCGTGAAAAGGTCAGACAGCTGCCAATCCCATTACAGCTGGCAGAAATGGGATTGGAGATGTATGAAAACTATCAAAATGCACTCATTTATCGGGGGGCAGTCGATTTTGATGACCTCATTCGACTGGCGCTGCATGCATTTGAGTGGGATGCTGCATTGTTGGAGCGATTACGCCATCGATGGCCATTCATCCTCGAAGATGAAGCGCAAGACAGCAGCATGCTTCAAGAACGAATCCTCCGGATGCTTACAGGAGAAGATGGCAACTGGGTTCGAGTGGGCGACCCGAACCAGGCAATTTATGAAACCTTCACCACAGCCAGCCCTGAATACTTACAAACGTTTATCAAAAGATCAGACGTGGCTGAAAAGGAGCTTCCGAATTCGGGCAGGTCCACATCAAGCCTGATTGAGCTGGCCAATTACCTGGTTCACTGGACGAACAATGACCATCCGGTGGAAACGGTCCGCAATGCACTTCAATCATCCCCACTGATCGAACCAACCTCCGCAGACGATCCTCAACCAAACCCTGACGATAATCTCACTTATATCGACATCGCCTCCCAAAAGTTCACCCCGGCAGGTGAAATCCAGGCGGTTGCTGATAGCATTCAACAATGGCTTCCAGGCCATGAGGAATCTACCATTGCTGTATTAGCGCCACGCAACCTGCGCGCCTTTGATCTAGTGGATGAGCTGCGTGTAAGGAACCTCCCGTACCATGATGACCTTTTACGAAGTTCAAGCTCCACCCGCTTTTCTGCTGGCAGCCTGGCAAATATCTTGCGCTACCTCTCAGATCCTGGTTCTTCGAGCAAGCTTGCCACTATATTCAAGGTATGGAAACGAGACACCCGACAAAATGAAGTGGAAAATGCTCAAGTTGAAAAAATCGCTGAGGCAATAAAAAAGATCAACCACGTGGAAGAATTTATCTGGCCGGTAAATGATAAGGATTGGCTGGAATTATCAGGGTTGGCTGAACGTTCTCCAGAGGCTTATGAACTGCTCAGCCAGTTCCGTTTGCTGGTCAGGCGGTGGCAAGGGCTGGTATTGCTCCCAATCGACCAGATCGTACTATCCCTTGCGCAAGACTTGTTGACTGACCCAGGTGAGCTGGCAGTGGCACATAAATTGGCTATCCTGCTTGGTCGAGCACAAGATGCTCATCCAGATTGGCGGTTGTTCCAACTATCGGAAGAATTAGCTGTCATCGCCCGGAACGAGCGGCGTTTCCTCGGTTTTAGTGACAGTGATTCAGGCTTCGAGCCGGATAAATATAAAGGGAAAGTCGTCGTATCCACCATGCATAAGGCCAAGGGATTGGAATGGGACCGGGTTTATCTCATGTCGGTGAATAATTATGATTTTCCGTCTGGTTTAGCGGGAGACCCTTATATATCGGAGAAGTGGTTCATCCGGGATTATTTAAACATCGTCGCAGAAACATTGGCGCAATTAAAAACACTGGTTTCCAATAATGACTATGGTTGGTACCAGGAAGGTGTTGCCACAATCGATGCACGCAATGATTATGCCCGTGAGCGGTTACGGCTGTTGTATGTTGGCATCACCCGGGCTAAGAAGGAATTAATCATTACCTGGAATAACGGCAGGCGTGGAGAATCGCTGCCGGCGGTGCCATTGTTAGCATTGAAATCTTTCCTGGAAAGTCAAACAGAGATCCAAGATGAGCCTACCTAAGGGATTTATCTTCAGCCAGAGCAGTTTACAAGATTATGTGGATTGCCAGCGGCGCTTTCAGCTCAGGCACATCCTCCACCAGGCCTGGCCAGCGGTGGAGGCCGAGCCTTACCTGGAGAACGAGCGTTTGATCGACTTGGGTTCGAAATTCCATAAAATCGTCCACCAGCACCTGGTTGGCGTTCCTGAAACACAAATCTCGCAGTCTTTGGCTGGTGATGAAGCCTTGCAAACCTGCTGGAGTAATTACATTAACGCCATCAAGGATGATACACTCGACATCCTGGATGACCCAAAAAACCAACTTTTTAAAGAAATCAGTCTGGCGGTTACAGTAAAGGAGTTCCATCTCATCGCCAAGTTTGACTTGCTGGTAATTCGCCCAGATGGCAGGTGGAGCATTTATGATTGGAAGACTTCGCAAAAGCATCCCAAGCATCAGTGGCTGGCTGATCGCTTGCAGACTCACGTTTATCCGTTCGTATTAACCGGTGCAGGCTCAGCGCTTACCGGCGGAAATGCGCTCGAACCTGGGCAGGTTGATATGATTTACTGGTATGCCTACCAACCGGAACAGCCTGAACGCTTTCAATATGATCAAACAAGGTATAGAGAAGATGGTAGATTCCTTGCCAATCTGATCTCGACCATCGATAACAAAACAGAGCTCATCTACCCACTCACGCCAGATGTGCAGCGCTGCCTGTTCTGTACTTATCGTTCGCTGTGCAACCGAGGGCTAAAACCCGGCGAGCTACAACACCTGGACGAATGGCTCGAACCTGAACTGACTGATGAAGTCAGGATTGATTTTGACCAAATCGGTGAGATAGAGTTTTAACTCATTATGTTTCGAACCTGGCTTGAACCTGATGAAATCGTTGTTCCAGAAGATTTTCTGCGCGCTATCGGAGGAAACCCGCTGGTGAGCAAGGTATTGTATTCCAGGGGTATAACGAATATAGAGACCGCCAAGGGATTCCTTTCAGCGAAGGATTATCATCCTTCACCCGCCAGCGATATCCCGGACTTAGAAAAAGCTGTTACCATCATTAGGGAGGCACTCTCTGCAAATAAGAGGATTGGCATCTGGGGTGATTTTGATGTCGATGGGCAAACGTCAACAACCATTCTGGTCTCTGCACTGCGGAAGATGGGTGGAAGCGTGGTGTACCACATCCCGGTGAGAGGCGAAGAGTCCCACGGCATCAGCATGCCGGCATTAGATAAATTTCTGCTACAAGACCTGGATTTAATCCTGACCTGTGACACAGGCATTTCATCGCTCGAAGCGATTGATTACACCCGAAACAGCGGTGTTCAGGTGGTGGTCACCGACCACCACGACCTTCCAAACGTGCTGCCCAACGCAGATGCCATTGTGAACCCCAAAAGACTACCAGCCGATCACCCGTTGGGCACACTTCCAGGAGTGGGGGTTGCTTACAAAGTGATAGAAGAATTATGCCTGCGGTTGGGTAGCGATCTAAACCCAGACCAGTACCTTGATTTGGTAGCATTAGGAATTGTCGCCGACATTGCCTTACTTGAGGGAGATACACGTTACATGCTTCAGCTTGGATTAGATGAGCTGCGGCATACCAAACGACCTGGACTCCTGGCAATGATGGAGCTGACTGAGCTTAATCAATCCAACCTGACTGAAGAACATATCGCATTCGTCCTTGCACCACGCATGAACGCGCTTGGGCGGCTGGATGATGCCAACCGCATGGTTGAGCTGCTCACATCTGGTGATATTGGACGTGCCCGTACCCTCGCCCTCGAGCTCGAGGGGATCAATGCGCAGCGAAAATTGCTCAGTGACCAGGTGTACCAGGCAGCCCAGTCACAGCTGAACGCGGATACCAAGCTGCTTGATTACCCGGTCCTGGTGCTTTCGCACCCTGCCTGGCCTGCCGGGGTAATTGGAGTGGTTGCTTCACGCCTGGTGGAGCAATATCACCGACCGGTGATCTTGCTCTCTGCCCCTTCAGGTGGGTTCGCCCGAGGCTCAGCCAGGTCGATCGAAGGGATTAATATAACCAATGTCATCGCGGATAATCGCAATTTGATCAAGGAATTCGGGGGTCACCCGATGGCGGCAGGATTATCCATTGAGCCGGATAATATTCCAGAGTTTCGCCACGCAGTTTCTCGTACAGTCACCAGAATGGGGATTGGGATCCAAAAAGAGAAGGATTTACCAATCGATGGATATCTGCAGCTGCCACAATTATCACTCGATCTGGTTGAAGACCTGGAAAGATTAGCACCGTTTGGAGCGGGAAATCCATCGCTGGTGTTCGCCACACGCAATCTTTCTCTGACCGGCTATGCGGCAGTTGGACGTGCGGGAGAACATCTACAGCTCACCATTGAAGATGAGCTTGGGCATAAACAACATACCATCTGGTGGCAAGGTGCGGGATTCTCCTTACCGGAGAAAAGTTTTGATCTGGCTTATTCTGTGCGTGCCAGCACGTATCGCGGTCAGCGGGATGTCCAAATCGAGTGGATCGATTACCGGATAAGCAAAACACAACCTCTGGTGATGGAAAGCGCCAGGCGACCGATTAAAATCATTGACCTCCGCAATGAACCTGAGCCAATTAATAAGGTAAATCAGATTACGATAAGCGAAAAACTCATTATCTGGGGTGAAGCATGCGACAAATCAATGCTAAACTGCCAAGATCGGTTGTCACTCCAGGCTGCAGACACCCTGGCGATCTGGACGATCCCCCCTGGCACCGCTGAGCTCCACACCGTGCTCGAAAAAGTAAAGCCGTGTAAGGTCTACTTATTTGCTATCGATCCGGGAACAGACGATTCAACTGAATTTCTTAATCGACTGGTTGGATTGCTAAAACATAGTATAAAATCATCGGGCGGCAAAGTCAGCCTCAAGGTAATGGCATCTGCTTGCGCTCAAAGGTTACCTACGTTAAAAGCCGGACTGGAGTGGCTCAATCTTTCAGGCTATATCCATATCTTGTCCATCAAAGGAGATGAAGTAAACCTTGAACCTGGCACCAGGCAAAAGCAAGCAGCAGCCAGTGCCGCTTCTACCCGACTTACTTCCATGCTGGCTGAAAGCGCGGCATATAGACGGTACTACCGAACGGCGAAACCAGAACGCCTCATATTGACAGACAAGGAATCATGACCCTGAATATGGCTACGAAACAATTATCAGCCTTGCCGACTTGGCATTGATTCATTAAAATCAAGAACATGGTTAAGCGAATTTCTCGTAAAGGTTTTTTCAAGCTAGGTTTATTGGCGTTATCGACAATGGCAGCCAATCCATTTCCACCGTCGGAAGATGATTCGTCTCGACCGAGCGGAATTATTGGTCGGATTACCAAGGATACCGTCAGCGTCTTCAAGGAACCAACCTGGCCTAAAGGTGAGACTATTGCCTACCTGCGCCGTGACACTCTAGAAAACCTTTATTATTCATTATCTCCAAAAGATGGACCGCCGTATAATCCGACCTGGTACCGGATCTGGAATGGTTATATTCACAGCGCATACGTCCAAAAAGTTAAATATCGATTCAATACACCCGTCACTTCCTTACCGGAAAGCGGTCAATTGTGCGAAGTTTCAGTTCCATACACGCAAATCTATCAGAAGAGCCTATCTTACGGATGGCAACCGAGGAGCCGGTTATATTACTTATCCACCCACTGGGGCGTCGGTGTGGATGAAGGACCTGATGGCGCCCCCTGGTATCGACTATATGACGAGCTCCGTGAAGATGAATACCACGTGCCTGCTGAGCACATGCGGATTATCCCTGACGAAGAGCTAACCCCAATTTCACCGGAGGTTGCACCGTCCAAAAAACGGATTGAAGTATCGATCCAGGACCAGACTTTGATTGCTTATGAAGGGGAGCAAGTTGTGCTGTCTACACGCATTTCATCCGGGATAAACCAAAGGCCTGACCCGGACGGCATACCCTGGGATACACCCCGCGGGCGTTTCAACATCCAATCGAAGATGCCATCCAAGCACATGGGGATTGGTGATCTTGCCAGTGATGGTAGCGACCTTCCTGGTGTCCCATGGACCCAGTTTTTCCTCACCCCTCCGGGGAACGCACTCCACGGCACCTACTGGCACGATAATTTTGGCTTGCAGATGAGCCACGGCTGCGTCAACATGGTGACTGAAGAGGCTAAATGGTTATTCCGGTGGACCACGCCGGTGTTTAAAACCCCCATCGAAAACCACCGCCAATGGGAACAAAGAGGAATGGGGACATTAGTCATCGTCACTTGAGGATTTCTTCCTGGGATGACAGGTAATAAGATTTCGTATCCATTCAGATAACACTGGACGATATATAGCATTGGGTCAGGACAGGGATGATGAAGAAGAAAGACGCAATACTTCTGGGTATCGGATTAGTATTTATTTTCCTATCCGTTTGGCAGATCAGCATGGCTCAAAGTGGCTTAAAAGTGATCAATATGCACACTTCAGACCCACCTGTCACGATCATTGCTCCAGCAAACGCTGCCCCGGCATCAAGACCCACCGTTCTAATCGCCCATGGTTTCGCCGGGTCTTCGGTGCTCATGCGCGGGTTCGCCCTTTCTCTCGCCCATGCAGGATATACCACTGTCTCATGGGATTTTGAAGGACATGGGGAGAACCCAGTTCCAATGGCTTCATCCAGCGAATCGGGGGATTTGTTAAAGAATGCAGAATTGGCACTTTCAACAGCGGCAAGCACGGGTTTGGTCGATACGCAGCATGTGGCGATATTGGGACATTCGATGGGGAGCGGTGTAGCATTATCCTATGGAAGCGCTCATCCTGATACTTATGCCACAATTGCGATATCTCCAGTTAAACAGATTGTCACCCCCGAGCTGCCGCATAATCTCCTGTTGATGGCCGGCAGTCTGGAACCTCAGTTTGCTGCTAATGCTGAACAATTGTTGTCCATGGCAGGGGGGGCAAACGGAGATTTTTCTTCCGGCACAGCGCGTAGGTCAGTAATCATTCCCAACGTTGAGCATATATCGATCCTCTTTTCACCTGCTACCCATCTAAACACACGCCTCTGGTTGGACGAGACTTTTGGAATTCAACCTGGCGCAACCGGTTACTCCGACCGCCGGGTTATTTGGTTCGGGTTTGGCATCCTTGGGTTTATTTTCTTATCGATATCCGCGGTAAATACACTTCCTGCCACAATCCTTGAAAAGGGCAGCGTTTCTCCGTTGTGGCGTAGACTGGTCGCCTTGATCGTCGGAAGCCTATCCGCCACAATGATTCTATGGCTGGTTAGTTTTACCGGAATAAACTTGAGCCAGATGCTGGGATTATTGGTTGGAGGTTATATTTTGATCTGGTTCGGGATAGCTGGAGTGATCAGCTTTATTCTCCTGCGACTTCACATCTACAAGCCCGGGAGGGTGGAAATTATCAAAGGTTTGATTGCATTTGCAGCACTGTGGCTGGGCGTTGGTCTGCTGGGGAATTTCGTCTGGTTGCCCTGGCTGCTGATCCCCACCCGACTGTGGTTGTGGATACCGGGTTCGATCCTCTTGCTCCCGTGGTTTTATAGCGTTGGTGAAGTTGCAAAACATTCCACTGCCTTGGGTCAAATTGGCTGGTGGCTATACGAGGTCTTCGTTGTGCTGGCTGGATTCTTTCTGGCGATCACCATTACCCCCGAGCTTGGTTTTATCTTTATCCTTCTCCCGCTGATCCCGGTAATCCTAGGTTTGCATATGTTGGCTATCAGACCCAGGCATGGCAGCTGGGCTTTTGCTCTTTCGGGTGCGATGCTCCTCTCCTGGCTTCTCATAGCAGTATTTCCACTCCAATGAAAAAAAGGTAGACGATGAATGACCAACAAGTAATTTTTTCAATGAGCAGGGTAGGCAGGTTATACCCACCTAACCGGTTGGTGCTGCGTGATATTTCACTCGGTTTCTACTACGGAGCGAAAATAGGGGTGCTTGGCTTGAATGGTGCCGGGAAAAGTACATTGTTGAAAATCATTGCTGGTGAAGATAAGGATTTCATCGGAGAGCTGGCATTTTCACGTGGGTACTCGGTCGGTATGCTGGAACAGGAACCCAAGCTGGACTCACAAAAAACTGTGAAGCAGGTAGTGGAGGAAGCCGTGCAGCCTATCCTCGATATGCTGCATCAGTATGAGGATATTAATAACCGCTTCAGCGACCCCGATGCTGATTATGAGGCCTTGATCAGCCAGCAGACTAGTATCCAGGAAAAGCTGGATAAAATGGATGCATGGACTTTGGATAACCGGCTGGAAATTGCCATGGACGCCCTGCGTTGCCCGGCTGAAGATATGCCTGTGGCGGTTATCTCAGGCGGTGAGCGGCGCCGAGTTGCGTTGTGCCGCTTGCTACTGACTGAACCAGACATCCTCCTGTTAGATGAACCCACCAACCACCTGGACGCTGAATCGGTCGCCTGGCTGGAGCAGCATCTTAAACAATATAAAGGAACCGTAATCGCGGTCACCCATGACCGTTATTTCCTGGATAATGTAGCGGAGTGGATCCTTGAGCTGGACCGTGGTTATGGGATCCCATGGCGTGGGAATTATTCTTCCTGGTTGGAGCAAAAAAAAGACCGGCTTGAGCACGAAGAGAAAAGTGAATCCAAGCGGCAAAAGACGCTCGAACGCGAGCTGGAATGGATCCACATGTCGCCTAGAGCCCGTCAGGCGAAGGGGAAAGCAAGGATATCAGCCTACGAAAACCTGCTCAGCCAGGAATACGAGCAACGGCGGGAGAACCTTGAAATCTATATCCCACCCGGACCCAGATTGGGGAATAGGGTGATTGAGTTGACCGGAGTGTCCAAGGCTTATGGTGAAAAGCTGCTGATGGATAACCTTAACCTGAGTGTCCCTCCAGGCAGTATTGTGGGGGTGATCGGTCCAAATGGAGCCGGTAAAACAACCATGTTGAAATTAATCACTGGTCAGGAAATTCCCGACCGTGGAAAAATCTCCATCGGTGGGACTGTGCAGCTGGCATACGTCGACCAGGCACGTGACATGCTGGATAGCGAAAAGACTGTGTGGGAGGAAATATCGGGCGGCGAGGAGAACCTCACCCTGGGAAGTCGAAAAATGAACTCACGCGCATACGTGGCAAGCTTTAACTTCCATGGGACTGACCAACAAAAGAAAGTCGGCATTCTTTCTGGCGGTGAGCGCAACCGGGTTCATCTGGCGAAAATGCTCACCGAGGGAGCCAATGTGATCCTTCTGGATGAACCGACCAACGATTTGGATGTGAATACTTTACGCTCCCTGGAAGAGGCAGTTGAGGACTTTGCAGGGTGCGCCATCATCGTCAGTCATGATCGTTGGTTCCTTGACAGAGTAGCCACACACATCCTGGCGTTCGAAGGCGACAGTCAGATTTTCTGGTTCGACGGAAACTTTTCGGATTATGAGCTCGACCGGAAACGACGCTATGGCATTGCCATCGACATTCCTCACCGCATCCAATATAAAAAACTAAGCCGTTGAAAGATGAAGGAATTTAATTATGACCGATCAAACAACCCAGCCTGCAGGTGAAACCCAAAGCGCCATTCCTTTCAAAGCTGAAACCCGCCAGCTCTTAGATATCCTGATCCATTCGCTGTACACGGAGCGGGAGATTTTTTTACGCGAGCTGATTTCGAATGCATCAGATGCGCTCACCCGCATGAGCTTCGAGATGCTTACCAACCGCGACGTCCTCGATCCGGATGCAGAACTTTCCATCACAATCACTTCTGACCCTTCCGTGGCAACGTTGACCATCACCGACACTGGCGTCGGAATGACTGCAGAAGAGCTGGTTGAAAACCTGGGAACGATTGCCCATTCCGGTGCCAGGGCGTTTATGTCTGCGGCGAAAGATGGGGCGAAAAATGTCTCCGACATCATTGGTCAATTCGGAGTTGGCTTTTATTCTGCCTTCATGGTTGCGGAATGGATCCGTGTAACCTCACGCTCCTATCTTCCGGACACAAGTGCCGCCTCCTGGTATTGCTCGGGAAATGATACTTTCATCGTGGAACCAGCGCAGAAAATTGACCGTGGTACGGTGATTGAAATCAAGCTTAAAGAGGATGCTGTCGAGTTTGCCCAGGAAAATCGATTGCGGGAGATCATTAAGAAACACTCTGATTTCATCAATTACCCCATCTACCTCGGTGAAAAGAAGGAACAGGTCAATAAACAGACAGCTTTATGGCGCCAGACGCCCCGTAAAGTGGATAAAAAAGATTATGAAGAGTTTTACCACCAATTAACCCTGGATTTTTCACCCCCACTCACACATATCCACTTGTCAATTGATGCGCCGGTGCAGATGTATGCGATTTTATATGTGCCGGCAAAATCCGAACGGACCTTATTTTCCATCCGCAAGGAGGATGGTATAAAACTCTATTCCTGCAATGTACTGATCCAGGAATATTGCAAGGAAGTATTACCGGAATATTACCGCTTCATACAAGGGGTGGTGGATACCGAAGATTTACCCTTGAATGTGTCACGTGAGACGATCCAGGCAAACCGTGTTATGGCTAACCTGAAGTCGTTGATTACATCCAAAATCACCGGCGCGCTTGAAAAGCTAGCTAAAGATGAACCTGATGTCTACTCCAAATTTTGGGAAGAATTTGGCCGCTATATCAAGGAAGGCGTTGCGATAGAGCAAACCGAACCTGATTCTCTTTACCCCTTGCTGCGCTTTCATACAACCAGCGCGACAGATCGATGGTCATCATTGGATGATTACCTGGGCAGGATGAAACCTGATCAAAAAGAAATCTACTATATCCTGGGAGATGATGAACGGTCCATCGTTTACAGCCCGCACCTGGATATGCTTAATAAGCATGGACTTGAAGTCCTGCTTTTAACTGAAGCGATCGATCCATTTATGGTTGTCCGCCTGGCGAAATATAAGGAACATGAATTGGTTAATGTCTCCTCTCCCGATCTGAAGCTGCCTGTACTGGAGAAAGAGACTGAGTCTGAGCCCGTGGCAACACTGGATCCAAACGAATGGATTCCGATGATCCAGCGCTTCAAAACAGAATTGGGTGAGAAAGTCACTGATGTCCGTATGACTGACCGTTTGTCAGGCTCACCAGCTCGATTAATCGATCCTGAGGGTGCACCCAACCAGGAGATGCAACGCGTGTACCGCCTGCTCAAAGAGGATTTTCAAACCCCTAAAAAAGTGCTGGAACTTAACCCGCAGCACCCGATAATCCTCCAGCTCAACTCGGTACCTTCAGACGCAGAACTCGGTCACTTGATCATCGAGCAGATTTATGAAGATGCCTTGTTGATCGAAGGATTACACCCTGACCCGGCAGGAATGATTGAACGGATTCAAAAAATCATCCAGGCAGCGATTAAATAAAATAAGTCCGCCCAGCCTAAACACTGAGCGGACCTGGTTTATTTATATATGATTAGATCCAACTATGGGTTACTTCCTGGCAGCAGCGAACAAAATCCAAGACGGTAGGTACATTCCTCATCAATGTTGCCATGCTGCCACGAACACCGAGCATGCGAGTCATCAATGCCTGTACCACCCCCACCTCACCGGATAATATTTTTATAATGTTCGTATAGGAGGTTTTAAGAACAAACGCTGGATTAAGGCTTGATGATTGTTCCTCAACATAGGCATCTCTACACTTGCCGTGCCAAAGATCAAAATAGAGCCACATGGTTTCCTGAATAGGTCCAGCAGGCTCTATAACGATACGCATATCTCCTTCCCAATTTTTAGCAACCTGAGCATAATGCTCGTCTGAATTGAGCTTATCTTTGATTACCTGCATCCATTCAGTGGAAGGGAAGATTGCGTTATTCATTTTTCCTCATTGAGGGTTCTTCAAGGTGTGCGCTGGGGGGGACTTGAACCCCCACGCCTTGCGGCACATGGCCCTCAACCATGCCTGTCTGCCAATTCCAGCACCAGCGCAAAAGGTATTGGTATTATAATCGGCTAACTAAGATTGTCAAGCGAGCATAAATATAGGAGCGCGCCATGCGTATCGTATTGGATGCAATGGGAAGTGATACCTGTCCCGAGCCAGAGGTTTTGGCTGCGGTTGAAGTCGGCGCGTTTATTCGGAGAACAAATTATTCTCGTTGGTCCTGCTGAAGAGTTTAAAGCGCGCCTTGACTCAGCAGGAGCATCTAGCGGATCAGTACGTGTGGTTGATGCCACAGATACCATCTCCATGTCTGACAAAGGAATGGCGCTGGCATTGAAAGCCAAACGTCGAAATTCAAAGACATCCATGGCAGTCGGTATCGACCTGGTGAAATCAGGCGAAGCAGATGCTTTCGTCACTGCGGGGAATACCGGTGGAGCGATGGCGACGGCTTACTTTCGGCTGGATACAATCCCGGGCGTGGAGCGAGCTGCTCTGACTGCCACATTTCCGGTGAAAGATGGATTCTGTATCGTGCTGGATATTGGTGCCAACCCCGATTGTAAACCAGAGCATATCCTTCAATTTGCCATAATGGGTTCGATATTTGCTAATAAAACACGCGCGATCGAAAAACCGCGCGTGGCAATCCTTTCCAACGGTGAAGAGGCTGGAAAGGGAAATGAGCTGGTTAGGGATGCGACTCCTTTGCTGGTCAATAGTGGATTGAACTTTATTGGTAATGTTGAAGGAAAAGAGCTATTTGCAGGCGAAGCCGATGTCGTCGTCACTGATGGCTTTACCGGCAACATATTGTTAAAATCAACCGAAGCAGTCGCAAAGTTGATCATGGATATCATGCGCCAGCAATTAAAATCCAATCCAGTTTCGATGCTAGGTGGCGCGCTTGCCAGGCCAAGTCTGACCAAGGTTCGTGCGATGCTCAATCCAGATGAATACGGTGCGGCGCCGCTGCTGGGGGTGAATGGTCTGGTATTTATCGGTCACGGACGCTCGAATGCTCACGCATTGGTAAGTGCGATAAAAGCAGCGCGTGCGTCGGTGGAGGCTAACCTGCTTGGATCAATTCAAATGGCAATTCAGAATAGTATTCAAAAATCCCAACTTGAGGAAATAACATGAAAGTTCAACGTGCTGTCATAACCGGTATGGGGGCTGTCACTCCATTAGGGTCGTCGGTGGAATTATTTTGGAACGGCTTGATTAATGGTGAATCAGGTGTACGCAAAATCACACAATTTGATGCTGGAGATCTGCCGTGCCAGATCGCAGGAGAGATACCCGATTTTGATCCTTCGCAGTATCTCGAACGAAAGGAATCCAGGCGGTTGCCGCGTTCAGCCCAGATAGCAGTGGCTTCTGCCATTCAAGCAGTTAACGATGCTGGATTACCAGGTACCATGCCAAATAAGGAACGTACCGCCGTAGTTTATGGTACAGCCTTAGGCGGAATAGATATGATGGTTGACGGGATATTCCAACTTCGCTCTGAAGGATTAAGTCGCGGGAATCCCTTTACGCTGCCATTTGCAATCCCAAATCTCTCAACTTTTTTAATCGCCAAGCAATTTCAAGCATTGGGACCGAACAGCACGATCGTTACTGCCTGTGCCACAGGGACGCAGACTATTGGTGAAGCTGCTGAGCTGATCTGGAATGGTAAAGCCGATGTTGTGATCACCGGCGGAACCGAAGCTTTGATTGAAGATTACTCCGTGGCAGGTTTTTGTGCCATGCGGGCGCTACCGACCAGCTTTAACGATGACCCCAAAAGTGCCAGCCGACCGTTTGATGCCGCCCGAGAAGGTTTTATTCTCGCCGAAGGTTCTGGGACGTTGATTGTCGAAGGCCTTGACACTGCAAAAAGCCGGGGTGCTCATATTTATGCAGAAATTATTGGTTACGCCTCCACCTCAGACGCATTTCATATTGCTGCACCAGATCCCGATGCTTCAGGTGCGATACGTGCTATGCGCTGGGCGCTGGAGAATGCCAGCATCGCTCCTACCCAGATTGATTATATTAATGCCCATGGTACCTCTACTCCGTTAAACGATCTAACCGAAACCAAGGCAATCAAGGAAGTCTTTGGAGCACATGCTTATAAGCTGGCAGTAAGCTCCACCAAATCGATGATTGGTCACTCCATGGGTGCTTCCGGTTCGCTGGAGGCGATTGCTTGTGTGCTGTCCATCCTCAATGGAACGATCCACCCCACAATCAACTATACAACTCCCGATCCCGAGTGTGACCTGGATTACGTCCCAAATAAAGCTCGAAAACAGGCAGTTCACTATGCCTTATCAAATTCGTTCGGCCTCGGTGGTCAAAATGCCTGCCTGATTTTGAAGAAGTTCGAAGAATAAATTTCGTCAAAACTATACTAAGGGATGTGCTAATGAAGGTAATCACGAATGAAAGATTGATTAAGCGTAATGCCCGCATCGGACAGTTTGCAACGTTTGCGGGGCTTATTGTACTGGTCGGAGGAATGGTCATCACCTTCCGGAATCCAAATTATGCTGCTCTCTCCTGGGTGGCGTTATTAGCAGGATTTGCTTTATCGCAAATTGGACTATATTTTGGGAACCGTTGGGGAAGGCATCCACGACCCGATGAGAAGCTTGACGAGGGTTTGAAGGGACTTAACGACCAATACTCGATCTATCATTATGTGTCGCCAGCTTCTCATTTACTCGTAGGTCCGTCTGGATTATGGGTCATTTTGCCATACCACCAGGCTGGACGTATCGTGTATGAAAAAAACAGATATAAGCAAAAAGGGGGTGGTGCGATGCAGAAATACCTGCGAATATTTGGTCAGGAAGGTTTAGGGAGACCTGACCTGGAAGCCCCAGCTGAAGTGGCAACGATCGAAAAGTATATCAAGAAGAATATACCCGATGTGGAACTCAGTGAGCCGAACGTCGCCCTGGTATTTGTGAATGAAAGAGCCGAACTTGATGTTAAGGACGCTCCCCTGCTGACAGTTCCAATAAAGGAGCTAAAGAACGCCATAAAGAAGTCCACTAAGGTAAACCCCTTATCTCCGGAATTGATAAAACAAATCAACGAGTTATTTGTGTAAACAAAAACCGGTGCTTTATAAAGTGAGCACCGGTTTTTTTTTACTCTTAGTAAAGATCAGCTCTTCATGAATGCTTCGATGGCGTCCTTGCTGATCCTGAAGGAATTGCCGATTTTCTTCGCTTTTAGATCACCAGAAGTGATGGCAGCTACTACATCTTCTTCAGATACTTTCAAGTATGTGGCTGCTTCACCGGGGGTCATAACATCTGGCATCGCCGCACTGCTGCTGCAGCAGGAGCGCCACCCGATGGGGTTCCACCAGCGGGAGGTCCGCCTGCAGGCGTCATCGCACTTGAACCAGTCATCCCCTGCAAGGCTGAGCCCATCACCTGCCCAATCCCTAAACCTGCACCGATACCAGCAGTTAGTCCGGCACCCCCGCTTGGATTTTGCGCAGCATCTCTTAAAGCATCCGCGGCTTGCAGCTGAGTGTAGGTGGCCATATCCAGCATACCCATCGCCCGCAGCTCCTCCGCCGACTTGCTGGAGGGTTTCAGGTTTTCAATATAGAAGGTTTTCAGGGTTAAGCCGATCGCCTCAAAATCTTCGACTGCCTTGGCGCGCACGCCTGCGCCTAATTCTTCAGTCAGGCCGATCATCTGCGGAATATCATTTTTCGTTGCCGTCTCGCCCAGCAGGTCTTGTAATTTTGAGAGCAACATTGCGCGAAGGCGTGATTCAATGTCTTCGGTTCGGTACGCGCCTTGAGTTCCCACAATCTGGGTGACGAATTGCTGTGCATCCTTCACCTGGAAACTATAGTTGCCGAACCCTTGCAATAATGCCACACCTAGACCCATCCCGGGGTTGCGGACAATGATCGGCTGTGGTGTGCCCCATTTCTGATCTGCAAATTCACGCATGGCGACGAAATAAACTTCCGCGGGGAAGGGAGTCGCCGTGTTGAACAATGCGGGTCCGATCTTTTCGATTAATAATGGGATGTTATAGGTCGTAATCGTATGCCGTCCAGGACCGAATGTGTCTAGCGCATTACCATCCCTGAAGAAGACAGCCTCCTGAGATTCGCGGACGATTACCTGGGTACCAATCCTGAAATCACCCGGACCTGTTTCAGGAAAGCGATGCACGATTTCATCCCGCATCTCATTTGGGTATTCAACTACATCAAATATTCTAGCCATGTCTTATCTCCTATTGGAAAAATCTCGAATTATTCCAGGTCACTAAGCAACCAAGACTTCCTGGCGTCGGTCATACGCTTGCACACATTCTTTAGCCACGGTCTGAAGGTTTCGTATCGCAGCTGGCAATCCATCCGTTCCAACAGACGCCTGGATATTGTCGATCGCTCTGCCAACTTCATCTGTCTTATCCAGCAGTGCAGCATCGTATTCATATAACTTGAGTAGCTCAGGCTCGTTGATTTTAACGGCTTCAAACAGACTGGAATAACCTCTCGGCGCAGTCCGCACCCGATCTGCAAAGGTCCGCAGCCTTAAAGCTGCTTTTTCCAGGTCATCGGTGTATTTAATCTCTCCCTGGTTGATAAATTCGACCTGCAGGTCAGAGACACGACCTTCTAACTCGCGAAAACGGCGATAAATCGTATCGCGGATAAGTTTATCCGAATCCCTGCGGTTCTGGCGTTCAACATAGCCTTTGAAACCAGGTATCTTGCTCCCCAGTTGCTTGAAAATATCCATACTGTTGGTAACTTTTTGGTAAACCTGATCTTTCATATCGGACATTTTATCCTCCACGTGAGCGAATACATTTTCTTGGGGTCAATAATTTCGATTATAGCCTTTGTTTAAATTTTAATACAACAGATTATATTAGGTATTCGCAACTCGTACCGTGGAGTTGTAGTAAAGATAATTTTAATAATTCGGGGTTATAATCTGCGCCATGATTTCACAAAACCAGGTTTACCTTGATTATGCCGCGACAACCCCGGTCGATGAGCGCGTATTACAGCTCATGATGCCTTATTTTAATGATTTTTTGGAAATCCATCCTCGATCCACCGGTTTGGGCAGACTGCGGAATCAGCGCTGGAAAATGCGCGGGTTACCATTGCACAAATCATGAACTGCCTACCACAGGAAATCGTTTTTACCTCCTGCGGTACGGAGAGTGATAATCTGGCAATTAGAGGCGCAGCATTTCATGCCCGTCAAACAAGGGGGGCGAACCACATCCTGATCAGCCCGGTGGAGCACCATGCAGTATCAAAGACTGCTGAACAGCTAGCCCAGGTCCATGGCTTTGAGCTTGAGTATCTGCCGGTTAATAACGAAGGGCTTACCACCACAGATGATGTTTCTGCCAGCCTGCGCCCGGATACTGCCGTCGTCTCGGTGATATACGCCAACAATGAAGTCGGGACGATCAATCCAATTTCGGAAATTGGTCAGCTGTGTCGATTCAAAGGGATCAGCTTTCACACGGATGCCGTGCAAGCTGCTGGATATCTGTCTCTGGATGTGAATTCTCTGAACACGGATATGGTTTCCATTGGAGCGCACAAGTTTTATGGACCCAAGGGTGTTGGAGCTCTGTATATACGTAAAGGGGTGCCTATCTTGCCAGCGCAAACAGGTGGTGGTCAGGAGTATGGTTTACGGGCTGGGACCCAAAACATTCCGTACATTGTAGGGATGGCTGAAGCCCTACGCCTGGCACAGGCAGAGAAAGTTGCCCGCAGTTCCACGGTGAAACCCATGCGTGACCATTTAATCGGTACGATCCTGGAAGAAATTCCAGACAGCCAATTAACCGGGCATCCGCACGAACGCCTTCCCAATCACGCCAGCTTTATCTTCAAAGGGATCGACGGAAACGCATTATTAATGATGCTGGACCTGGAAGGGTTCGCTTGCTCGTCTGGATCGGCGTGTAAAACAGGAAATCCCGAGCCTTCGGATGTGTTGACCAGCCTCGGTTTTACACGGGAATGGGCACTTGGATCCTTGAGAGTGACTTTAGGTATGAATACAACTCCAACGGAAATCGAGCAATTTCTGTCAATTCTGCCCGGCGTGATATCCAGGCTTCGCAAGGTGAACCAGGTAAAAAATACAGGATGAGCACCAGGCCTGTTGTAGCCGTTGCGATGAGCGGTGGAGTGGATAGCTCAGTTGCAGCGGCTTTGTTAGTTGAGCAGGGTTATTCAGTCATCGGTATGATGCTGCGTCTATGGAGCGAGCAGGATTTTGTGCGCTCCAATCGCTGCTGCACACCCGATTCTATGGCGCTGGCACGCCGGGTAGCTTCACAATTATCTATTCCATTTTATGTGCTGGATGCCCGGCAATACTTCTATGAGCATGTCATTATCCCTTTTATTGATGACTATGCGAATAATCTTACCCCTAACCCATGCATCGCCTGCAACCGCTCTATCCGCTGGGATTTCCTGCTCAACCATGCTCTTACCGCTGGTGCAGATTTCCTCGCCACGGGGCATTATGCTCGCATTTATAAAGATAATGGTTCACTCCAATTACTCAGAGGCGTGGACCCAGCCAAGGACCAATCTTACGTCTTACATGTATTGACCCAAAGTCAGCTCAAGCATGCCATGTTCCCCCTTGGTGGCTATAGAAAGACCGAGGTCCGCCTGCTTGCACATCGATTTTAATTTGCCGGTCGCCGAACGACCAGACAGCCAGGACTTGTGCTTTGTCGGTGCAGAAGGCGATTATCGCGACTTTCTCCAACGCCATGCCCCTCAGACCGTCATCCCTGGTGAGATTATCGACCTACAGGGAAATATACTCGGTTATCATCAAGGTCTGGTGAATTTCACCATCGGTCAACGGAAAGGGCTGCATATCGCCTCCCCCACCCCGCTATACGTCTTAGAAAAAGACATCTCCCACAACCGAGTCGTTGTCGGGAGGCGTGATCAATCATCCAGCGATGGTCTCGTTGCCTGCGATGTGAATTGGGTTGTTGGAGTGCCTCCTCTCGCACCCCTACAAGCTGCAGTAAAGGTTCGTTATAAGGCTCACGATGCCGCATGTATCGTAAAGGATATAAACGAGACCAGTTTTCAATTAGAATTCGTAAATCCGGAGCGGGATATCACCCCAGGGCAGGCAGCAGTGTTATATAATGGTGAGGTCTGTCTTGGCGGCGGAATAATTACGAACAAGATAAATAAATAAGTACTCTTAAAGTGAGCTGATGTCCATTCCTACTTTATTTCTGGGTCTCATATTGTCAACATTATACGGTGCGATCTTTCATCTCTGGCGAGGTGGGAATGCTGGACGTTTGCTGTTGTACCTTTTGCTTTCGTGGATAGGTTTTTGGATCGGTCAGCTTGTCGGTAATTTACTCAATGTATCCTTCGACACCATCGGTCAGCTTCACCTGGTGACTGCAACACTGGGTAGCTTGATCTTCTTAGCCATCGGTTTCTGGCTCAGCCTGGTCCAGACAGAAACAAAACCCCAATAAATAAAAAAATCCCCTCACCGATGTGAGGGGTATGCAATTTTAATGTGGGGGAAAATTATTCTGCTAATTTAATGACGTTTGCCGCCTGGAGACCTTTTGGGCCTTGCTCGATGGTGAATTCCACTTTTTGTCCTTCGTTAAGGGTCTTGAAACCCTCAGATTGGATCGCCGAGAAATGCACGAACACATCTGGGCCATCCTGGCGTTCAATGAAGCCATAACCCTTGCTAGCATTGAACCATTTGACAGTACCTGTCACCCGCTCACTCATCTTGTTTACTCCTTACGTTGTTAATTTTTAAGCTATGGCATCTCGAGCTCAATCCAGACCAATCAGGTAATTAAAAAACATCCGGTCCGAACTGCACTACTTGTTCAAACCGGTTCCTGATGAAATCCAGAAAGAACACACGTGCCACTGGAACTAGTATTCAGTTTATCAGGCATGCTTATTTTAGTCAAGGTTTTAAGCTTTTACTCATAATCAACCGGATTTCTCTTTCTTTTCCTGTTATCAGGGCATTTTGAAGGTACAATTGTTTGCTAAAACACGAATAATCAAGAAGGGATAAACCAATGGCACAAATTGAATCTTTTCTATCTGCTAGAGCATTTCTTTCACCTCAATTGGTGGATGAACGCATCTATTTCATCAGCAACCTCAGTGGTCAAATGAGTTTATATGCCATGGATTTTGGAGGCAGCGTGCCCGAGCCTCTTCTCCCCCCAGGGATTGCATTGCAAAACCCTCACCTTATCGGTGGAAAATCATTCTTCGTCTTTCCCAAGATCGGAAAAATCCTGGTCATGTTGGACAAGGATGGAGATGAAAACTATCAGCCTACGATGATTTCACTCACAGGTGGGTATCCCGAACCAGTTTTACAGCAAAATTTTGAAAATTATCGGGTCCACCTGCATGGATGTGACCTGAAGCGCCAAACTTGTTACTTTTCCGTTGAATCTCGAACAGCGCCAATGAACGAAACTTTCCAATGGGATCTCAAAACGGGTAAGCTTGTTAAAATTGCCGAAAGCAGGTGGGGAGCGTATGTCAGTACCCACAATAAAGACCATTCCAAGCTGATCGTCATCGATGGCTACACCGCTGGTGATAACGTACTCTATTTATGGGAGAAGAATTCAAACCAGCGACAGCTGATTTATGGTACTCCGCTTGAGGCTCGAAAGCCCGATCAGGTTATTCCTTTCAACGCAATCGATGCAGTCCAATTTGTAGACCATGATCGAGGTTTATTAGTTTTATCAGCGATTTTTGAGGACACATTCGGGTTTGGATATCTGCGTCTAAAACACCCGGAGGAGGTAAAACCGGTTAAAGTAAAAGGTGTTAAACATCACGGAAACGGTGAGCTCAACCGATGTGAATTCATTCGAAAGAACATATATCTGGTCGAATACAATATTGATGGGTGCTCGTGGCTTTATGAGGGCAGAATTCGACGAAGAGAAGTTAACTATGCGGCTTGGAAATGTCCTGGTCGGTAAGGGTCCGATCTCCAATGGAGTTTTGGAATTGGTCAGTTATGACAAGAAAAGTGATACATATATATTAAGCCACTCAACTGCCACTTCGCCAACCCAGATTTTTGCCATCTTCGGCAAGAACAGGGACCAGATCCTGATCCATACCAACGAACGTGTGCTCGGTTTGGCAGAGTCTCAGCTTTCTGCGGGAGAAGATGCATCGTTTATTTCGTATGATGGTTTACGGGTATCAGCGCGCTTATATCTGCCGGCAAAAGATTCGAAGTTCCAACCGCCGTTCCCGCTAGTTTATTATATTCACGGTGGTCCACAGGGTCAGGAACGTCCAGATTTCGCCTGGTTCTCCATGCCACTGATCCAATTCTTGACTCTGAACGGGTTCGCTGTTTTCGTTCCCAACGTGCGTGGCAGTATGGGATATGGATTGAGTTATATGAAACAAGTGGATCATGATTGGGGTGGTCTTGACCGGCTGGATCACGTCCATGCGATGAAAGTGTTGAAGAAAGATACCCGGATCGATATTTCCCGATCTGCAGTGGTTGGGCGTTCTTATGGTGGCTACATGACCCTCACCATGGCGTCCAGGCACCCGGAACTATGGTCTGCTGCAGTGGATATGTTTGGTCCATATGATTTGATCACCTTCAGCAACCGCCTGCCTGAGACGTGGAAACCCTATTTTAAGGTCTCCCTCGGTGACCCGGTCGAAGACCGGGAATTTTTAACCGAGCGTTCTCCCCGCACCTATATTGATCAGATCAAATGCCCGCTGCTCGTTATCCAGGGGAAAAACGATCCCAGGGTGATCGAGCAGGAATCACATGACCTGGTTGAACACCTGCGTGGAATTGGCAAACAGGTAGAGTACCTGATGTTCGAGAATGAAGGTCATGATGTGCTCAAGCTGGAGAATCGCGTCACCTGTTACAACGCCATCACAGATTTCTTCAAAAAGCAACTGATGAAATAATGGAAACTAAAATAAATACAGAGGCGCAAGCTGGCGATATTGCTCAACTGATCAGCGCACAAAATAAACGCTTTATTTTCCGCATCGTGCCTGACGGGAAATTTGAGACGCACCGTGGGTATATCAGCCATAATGAGCTGATCGGAAAACCCTGGGGGACCACGGTATTGAGCCACATGGGTAGCCCTTTCGTACTGCTCCAGCCTTCCCTGGCTGATATCCTGGTGGAGACACGCCGGAATACCCAGATCATGTATCCCAAGGATATCGGTTATATCCTGGTAGCCATGGATATTGGTCCTGGAAAGCATATTTTAGAAGCCGGCACAGGCTCAGGCTCGTTCACTACCGCCCTGGCTTATGCAGTCGGTCCACAGGGGCAAGTGACAACCTACGAATCCCGCCAGGAGTTCCAAAACCTGGCGCAAAAAAACCTGGACCGGCTTGGTCTTGCTGATCGCGTCGATTTCAAACTGCGCGATATCGTCGAGGGTTTCGATGAAGTAAATGTCGACGCTGTTTTCCTCGACCTGCCCAACCCTCAGGATTATCTCCCGCAAGCCAAGAAAGCTTTGAAACCCGGGGGTCACCTGGGATGTATTTTACCGACCACCAACCAGGTTTCCACGCTCCTGGTTGCGCTCAGGCGGTCAAATTTTGCATTCATCGAGGTGTGTGAAATCCTGGTACGTTATTACAAGGCGATTGCAGATCGCTTACGACCCACAGATAGGATGATTGCCCATACCGGGTACCTGGTATTTGCACGGTCTGTTCTTCCAGAAATTGTTAACTTTATTAGCACCGACCGGAAACGTAGAGCAGAAACCGATGAGCGCGATGAAGATATAGCACCTCCCTAATAATATTCCCAGGAAAAATATGCCTGTGATTACTGATGAATATATCACCCGACAGTTGGCAGAAGTCCTGCAGCCTGGGATTGATTATCCAAATTGGTCCGAGTCGCTTTCGGGTTCAGCCCGTCCTGCGGCAGTATTAATTCCCCTCTTCCATGCCACAGAAGAAGATAGGCAGAACCATATCTGGCAGGTTTTACTTACCCGCCGAACGGAGGTGGTCGCCGAACACCAGGGGCAGGTAGCTTTCCCTGGCGGACGGGCAGATCCTACCGATTTATCGCCTAAATCGACTGCCTTGCGCGAGGCATACGAAGAGATTGGGATTGATCCAATTCAGGTGAGACTATTGGGACGGATGAACAGGCTGCGCACCATCACGAATTACTGCGTCACTCCGATCGTCGGAGTGATCCCGTGGCCTTTTCCGATACAGATTGAGGAAATAGAAGTAAGCCGGGTCTTCTCGATCCCGTTGGAATGGCTGGCAAATCCGGATAACCACGAGATCCGTCAACGCAACGTCCCGGAAGCCTTTTTAAAAATATTGAAATCATCAACGCATCCAGTAATCTATTTCAAAACCTACCAGGATGAGCTGTTATGGGGAGTTAGCGCAGAGATCACGCTTAATTTTGTGAATATTCTATATAATAAAAAACTGGCGGGCGATTGACTCGCCCGCCAGTGATTACTTGGCTTCTTCCTCTTCCCCCTCTTCCTCTTTCTTGCCGTGTTCAATGATCTCCGGCTCTTCCGTCAAAACTTCTTCTACTACAGGAGCGACCTCGACCTCTTCAGCTGCCTGGGCAGTGATGAGTGCGATCATGGTATCCGGATCCTCTAGGATTTTAACCCCATCCGGTACAGTAAGATCACGGACGTAAATCCCATCCCCGATTTTCGTCAACCCCGAGACGTCTACCACAAATCGTTCCGGTAGATCCTGAGGCAAACATTCAACTTCGACTTCATCGGAACCGGTCATCAGGACTCCGCTGAAATCCTTGATTGCGGGAGCGACACCAACAATCTCCATATATACCTGTGAGCGCAGCTTCTCCTTCATGGAAACTGCCAGGAAATCTATGTGCAGCAAGGTTCCGCTGATTTTATTGCGTTGTTTTTCGCGCACCAACGCTCGATGTGTTTCTCCTTCCACATCGACGGTCACCAATGCCGACGGAGCCAGTCCTGCCAGGATCTTGGCGGTATCGCGTAGATCCATCAGGATAGAAATTGGGTCGATATTGTGACCATAAATCACCGCGGGAAGCTGACCTTCCCTACGCATCGCCTTAACTTGTTTGCCGATTAGAGTGCGGCGATTCGCCTTCAATATAATTTCTTCCATTATTCCCTTCCTCGAGCGCCTCTCACCTCTCAAGGCAATGATGCCTGAGGATTACCTTCGCTCTATTGGTTGTTCCGGTATCCACCGGTTGGAAATTTGCCTCAGGATATGCGCTGAGCAAGATACATCCTGTGATGCACACCAATCCTTGGGCAAAAAAATCGCCTCAGCCTCGGAGACGTCTCAAAAGCAGGCTGAATTTTAGCCGCGTTGCACACTTTCGTCAATCCATAAACGCAGAGGAAGTTATAATTCCACCATGAATGCCATCAAGGATTTACCTACCAACTATCATCACCGAAAGACACTGGATCTATCTGGTTCTCGGACAGTGCTTTGGTTAAACCTGGCTACTATCCCGCTCCTTTTCTTTTTTGGTTGGTTATTCAACCGTATTATCGTATACCTGCGGTCATTCAATCCATTTCAAAATGGGTTTTGGGGTCTGGTGAGCACTTTTTCGGGTTGGGGTTTGATTGTGATCCTGGTTGCTGTCATCTTAATGCTGGTTGTCCACGAGCTCATCCATGGGTTGTTTTTTTGGTTATTCACCCGCGAACGACCGAAGTTTGCCTTGAGATCGGGATATGCCTTTGCTGCTGCACCTGAGTGGTACTTGCCAAAGGCGCAATATATCATCGTGGGTTTATCTCCGTTAATCGTAATTTCTGTTGTGTGTATCGTCATCGCATCATTTGTGCCAGCCTCCATTGCCCCCTACCCATTGTTTATTGCTACATTCAATGCTGCCGGGGCACTCGGAGATATGCTTGTGGTTGCCTGGGTATCAAAACAAACCGGTTCAGTTCTGGTAAGAGACCTCGGAGATAGATTTTCATCTTTTGTCCCGGAAATCGAATGACCGAGCAATCCAGCTTTTCCGCGCCTGCTACCTTCCTGGCTAGCCAAAAATTTATGGTGAAACTTGGGGATAAGCAAATTCAGGTCTGTTCACAGCTTGGTCTGCCAGATTGGGAGCAGGTTTACCCATCAGCACGGCTGTGTGCTGACAATATCAATTTTTCCAATGAAGATCAGGTGCTCTTGTTTGGCTGCCACCAGGGTGCACTGGCCGCTTACCTGTCACTGGTTATACCAGCAGGTCAGTTAACGATAACAGATCATAACGTCACTGCATTAGAGGTTACGAAGCAAACTTTGTCTGCCAACAATGCTCCTCCCCTCAATATCCTGACCGATATTGAGTTGCCTCCAGAATACGCTCATCAATTTACCGTAGCCATCATCCAAATTCCAAAAGGCAGGCTGCTCGCTCGCAGATGGCTCGTACGGGCATTCGATGCCCTGGCTGCGAATGGAAATCTGTATCTCGTGGGCTCCAACCATTGGGGAATCCAGTCAATCATCAAAGATGCCCAGGCCTTATTTGGAACGGGAAGGATAGTGGCGTATAAAAAAGGCAATCGTTTGGCGCATTTCATAAAAAAATCCGGCGATGATCTGAAACCTGACTGGACCCATGCTGCCGGTATAGAAACCCACACCTGGGTCGAGTTTTCAATCACAATTGGTGAACACCCTTATACAATTCGCAGCCTGCCAGGAATATTTTCATTTGATCACCTGGATGAGGGAACGGAGATGCTTTTATCCACTGCTCAAATTTCACCACATGCGAAAGTGCTGGATGCAGGCTGTGGTTTTGGGATTATCGGCTTGTTTGCTGCAATCAATGGTGCAGAAACGGTGCACTTGGTGGATAATAATCTGCTTGCCATAGCCGCAAGCCAGGAAACACTATCATTAAATGGGATCAAGAACGCACAAGTGTTTGCAGGAGATTTACTCAACCCCGTTCTCCCTGATCATTATGACCTGATCCTATCCAATCCACCTTTCCATACTGGAATGGCAGTAGATTATCAGGTAGCCCATGCGTTGATTGAAGCTTCCTTCCTGGCGCTCAACCCGGGTGGTCAGTTAGTTATCGTTGCAAACCGCTTTATTCGGTATGACCGCCTGATAAAGGAAATTTTTGGAAATATAGCCATCCTGTCTGAATCAGGAAAATTTCACCTCCTTTCTGGATTAAAATCAAGCCAAGAAATTATGCTGACGAAAATGGGAGGCTGAATGGATAGTCCCATAATCCATACTATCGACCTGAATTTTAAGGGGAGAACTGGTACCATCGGAGCCTACCTGGTGCCACATTCAGACGGGGCGATCCTGGTGGAAACAGGTCCAGGCTCAACCATCCAAAACCTGATGGCGGGAATGAAACAAGTCGGATTTGACGTCGGAAATATAAGCGGAGTATTTCTCACCCATATCCATCTCGATCATGCCGGTGCCGCGGGGTGGCTGGCGCAACAAGGCTGCCAGATTTATGTCCATGAGAATGGTGCTCCTCATCTGGTCAATCCTGAGAAATTGCTCGCCAGCGCCGGCCGGTTGTATGGAGATAAAATGGACAGCCTGTGGGGAGAATTTTTACCTGTGCACGGAGATAAGATCACCATCCTTCACGATAACGATGTGGTTAATGCTGGCGATTTAGCGATCCGTGCCATGGATGTTCCCGGTCATGCCAGCCATCACCTGGCCTACCTCATAGGAGATGCGTGTTTCAGTGGTGATATTGGAGGTATCCGCCTCAATGCTCGTCAATATATCAGTCTACCGATGCCGCCACCCGATCTAAACCTGGAAACGTGGCGGAAAAGTATAAATCATATCCAGAACTTCAATCCCTCACGCATCGTGCCAACCCATTTCGGGGTTTATGCAGACGCCAGGTGGCATCTCCAGGCAGTTTTGGATGGGCTGGATGAAGTGGAAACCTGGATGCAAGAAAGATTACTCCTAAATCCCTCGTTGGATGAACTACGCCAACAATTCATTGAGTTTGAGCAGCTGCGCGCCCAGAAATATCATGTAGAGAAGACCGCGGTAGAGAACCAGCAGATCGCCAATCCATCCTCCATGTCAGCAGATGGCATCTTCAGATACTGGAACAAATTTAGAAAACCGGAAATTTAAAATGTTGCATGTCTCAGCGCTTTTGTTCGATCAAATGACTATACGATATCGATATGTCCAATATTGGATTTCTTTCTCACCACTATCGATGAACTTTTATATAGCTACATAAATCAAAATATACAAAGATAAAAATCGGAGATTCTCATGGATTTTGATCATTACTTTACCAACGAAGAGTTATCCCAGCTTCTAACAGAATGGGGTGCAAAATATCCTGATCTCATTAATGTGAGCTCGATTGGGACCAGTCATGAAGGGAGTCCCATCCAGCTGTTAACCATAACCAACCAGTCAACCGGGTCGGATTTGGAAAAACCAGCCATATGGATTGACGCTAATCTGCACGCCACTGAGATCACCGGCACCACCTCAGCCTTGTACATTGCATATAACTTATTAGTCGGATACGGTACTGATAAGCACATCACCCGCCAGCTGGATCAGAGCGTGTATTATATCGTCCCACGTGCGAACCCTGATGGGGCTCACTGGGCGATGGCACCCAATCCACGTTACGTGCGTTCGGGAGTGAGGCCTTATCCGTGGGAGGAAAAAGACGAAGGCTTGTTCACCCAGGATATCAATGGTGATGGAAAAATACTCCAGATGAGATTGCAAGATCCCAACGGCGATTGGAAGGTCAGCTCATTAGACCCACGCTTGATGGAGAAGCGTTCAATAGATGAGAGCGGTGGTAATTATTACCGCTTATTTACTGAGGGGCTACTCGAGGATTATGATGGCTATGTCATCAAATTAGCCAGACCGTTGGAAGGTCTTGATTTCAACCGTAATTTCCCCTTCGAATGGCGTACTGAAGGAGAACAGAACGGTGCTGGTCCATACCCCACCTCTGAACCAGAGACGCGTGCCCTGACAGATTTTGTGATTACACACCCGAATATCAATGTAGCGATTACATTTCATACTTTCAGCCGGGTCATTCTACGCCCGTATAGCACAAAATCAGATGATGACATGAACACCGAAGACCTGTGGGTGTTCAAGAAGATCGGTGAGATCGGCACAAAAATCAGTGGCTATCGCAGTGTGTCCACTTTCCATGATTTCAAATACCACCCCAAGGAAGTAACTACCGGTGCATTTGATGATTGGATGTATGACCACCATGGAGTTTTTACCTATACCATTGAGCTGTGGGACCTGCCCACTGAGGCTGGGATTAAAGACCGCAAGTGGATTGAATGGTGGCGGGAGCATCCGCATGAAGAGGACCTGCAGATATTGAAATGGATTGATGAACATGGCGCACCGGATGCCTATATGCCATGGCAGCCTTTCGATCACCCCCAGCTGGGAAAAATCGAGCTGGGTGGTTGGAATAATATGTACACCTGGCGTAATCCACCGTTAGGTTTTGTTGAGGCGGAAGTAAAAAAGCATTACCCCTTCATCCTCACCCTGGGAGATCTGCTGCCTCATCTCTCGATTCACACGATTAAGGTTGAGAAGATAAATCCAGATAAGTATCACCTCAATTTAGTCGTCGAAAATAGCGGCTTTTTACCCAGCTATACCAGCCAGCAAAGTAAAACGCGAAAATCGTGCCGCCCGGTCAGAGTGGTGATCGAGCTACCTGACGGCGCATTGCTGACCAGTGGAAAACACCGCCAGGAGTTAGGTCATCTCGAAGGTCGAAGTAATAAATTGGAAGTAGCGGCACTATCTGCAGATAGCCCCACAGACAACCGTGCTCGTCTCGAGTGGGTGATTGAGGCACAGCCAGGGACAACAGTCAAGCTTAAGGTGCTGAGTGAACGTGCTGGGTCAATCTCTCAAGAAGTTGTCCTGCAATAATCTATTAGAATGATTAAGAGGCTGCGATGAATCCGATTCTGGTTCAGGAAAAAGTACAACAAGCCATTGGAATATTACAGGAAATGGGCGTTGATATGTGGCTGACCTTCGTCAGAGAGACTACCGCTGGCGGCGATCCTGTCCTTCCACTTATTTATGGTCTCGACCTGACCTGGCAAAGCGCGCTGATATTATGCAGGACAGGAGAGCGTATCGCGATCGTCGGCAGACTTGAAGCTGAAGCAGCACGCCGTACTGGTGCCTATGACGAGATTATCCATTACGATCAGTCTATTCAGTCGGCGTTATTGGGTGTTCTTGAACGATTGAACCCAAACCAAATTGCCATCAACTATTCGATCGACGATGTTCATGCCGATGGGCTGTCTTTTGGGATGTACCAACTTTTATCCAGGTATCTGGGCACACCATATCGATCCAGGTTGGTCAGCGCAGAAAAACTGCACAGCGCCCTGCGTGGGCGTAAAACAGTGCAGGAAATCGAGCTTATTCGGGCTGCCATTCGTACGACTGCGAGAATTTTTCAGAATACGTTTGATTTTATCCAAGTTGGTATGACTGAGGTCGAAATCAGCGATTTCATGCATGCCCAGCTGGACGAATCCCGTGTGCAACCCGCCTGGGAGCTGATCAATTGTCCAACCGTAAACAACGGACCTGATTCACCCATCGGGCATGTGGGACCGACCGAGTTAAAAATCTCGCCTGGGCAAATCGTTCATTTTGACTTCGGTGTGCTGCAGGACGATTATTGCTCCGACATCCAGCGCGTGGTCTATTTCCGCCGTCGGGGTGAGCAAGCACCTCCTGCTGAGGTCCAACGTGCATTTAACACTGTCAGGAAAGCCATCCAGGCTGCATTTCAGTCCATGAAACCTGGAGTCACCGGTAAATCAATTGACCAAATTGCCCGCCAGACGATCCTGGAAGCAGGCTATCCGGAATTCCCTTATGCTACCGGTCACCAGGTGGGACGCGTGGTGCATGATGGTGCTGCCATCCTTGGACCGGAGTGGGAGCGATATGGAGACACGCCGAATTACCCGCTCGAAGCTGGTCAGGTTTATACTCTTGAGCCTGGGTTGGCAGTGCCGGGGTTTGGCTACCTTGGGCTAGAAGAAGATGTACTGGTCACTGATAATGGAGCCGAATACCTGGGTGACCCCCAGACCGAATTAATCGTCAAGTAATTTGTAATGTAAGATAGAGGGATTTATAACAAGGATATCGCCTGGGCAATCGTCTGGCGGAAGTCAGGACGGTTGAATTTCCTCCATAATTCGGGGAACGAGGCGGTTAATCGGAAGCGTTCTGCATTTAAGTACGCCAGGTAACTGACAATAGGCTCAGGGTTTAAACGCTCAGCGATGGGTATTTGGGTTTGTTGTTTATCCCATTTCTTCAAAAACCCACTGACCAGCTGGCAGGCTACATCCGCATCGTGCAGCTCACCCAGGCGGTCTTGCAGTTGTTTTATTTCGTTGACAGCCTGGTTGGCACCTTCCCCGAGAATTTCCTTGAAGTATTCAAGTGTATAGCGGAATTTCTTGAATTCGATCCGAAGTGCATGCAGCTGAGTGACCGAGGCGGTGGGCAGGATGCCTTCGTAGGACCTGACCGCCGCGTAGCGGCTATAGACCAATACCGGGACAGCATCTCGCAGGAGTGAATTCCTGCCTCCATTTTGGACCAGCGGAGAATCAAGCTGTTCAGGTGCCTGTAAGAAGAGGTTGAAATTATATTTAAAGTTAGCGTATTGCTCACTTTGCAGGTGCTTTAGCATTTTGGTGCGCTGCTGGTCAATTGTGCTCTGCCAGTCAGCTAACAAGGGTCCCAAACCAGGGCGTTGGTCCTCTTTGAGTTTCCTCTGATAGTTCACAGCATTTTCCACGATAACATCCAAATCCCGTACCTGACCTAACACCCTCCCAACTGTACGTAGTCCCTTGAGATGACGCTTCATAATTTTTGGCTCAAAAGCGGAGCTAAAAATATCAAAAGCAGATCGCATGCGGCGTGTGGCTACACGCATATCATGCAATTCTTCAATGTTCTCGCCCACCAAAGTGCCTGGCTCATGGCACAGCATCTCCGCAAAGTAAAACGACCATACTTTTTTACCGGCTGACGCAAGGCTATCATCAGGATTGATCCCAATGGTCTCCCTGGGCTGTGGTACCGGTATTTCCAAGCTGGCGGGTACTTCTATCGATGGTTCAGCTACTACAGTATCCAATCCCAAACTATCCTGTGGTAAATTTTGTTCTGCTACCACTGGTTCTGTTGGTGATGCAGTCTCCGAATCCGGGCTAAAGATGCCCATTCCTTTAGCAATAAACTGACGCTTCCAGAAGCGTGCTCTACCACGTGAAATCCCGGCATCCATCGCTGCCTTGATCGTTGGTTTTCCATCTGCATAACCTAATATCAGACTAGCGCGGTGGCTTAGCAATTCTGTACCGCTTTGAGACAATTCAACCAATTGCAGTCGTTCCTCGTCAGAGAGCATGATAATGGGCATGGAATTCATTATAGCATACCGGTATACATTAATTATTTAGCTTCTTTGCATCTACCAAACCTTTGATCTCGGCATCGACCATGATCTGCACTAATTGTTCAAAAGATGTCTCCGTTTGCCAATTTAACATTTGTTTTGCTTTTCTGGGGTTCCCTACCAACAGCTCGACGTCTGCAGGGCGCATATAGAGTGGGTCTTGAAGTACATAATCTCTATAATCCAATCCCAGGCAGCCAAATGCAAGCTCGGTGAATTCCCTGACTGAGTGGGTATGCCCTGTAGCCAGCACGAAATCTTCCGGCTGTTCCTGTTGCAGGATCATCCACATTCCCCGTACATAATCTGGCGCAAATCCCCAGTCTCGCTGTGCATCAAGATTCCCAAGACGTAATTCCTTCTCCAGATTTTGCTTGATCCTCGCAGCTCCCCGGGCAATTTTCCGGGTGACAAACTCGTGGCCACGTCGTGGGCTTTCATGGTTAAAACAGATCCCAGAGCAAGCAAACAGGTTGTAACTTTCACGGTAATTCACCGTAATCCAATGACCATACAGCTTGGCAACTCCATATGGGCTGCGTGGATAGAAAGGTGTGCTCTCAGATTGAGGCGATTCATGTACCTTGCCAAACATCTCGCTCGTGCTTGCCTGATAGAATTTGATATCCGGGTCGACCAGTCTGATTGCATCCAATACCCGGGTAACCCCCAATGCGGTCACTTCTCCGGTGAACACCGGTTGGACCCACGAAGTTTGGACGAATGACTGCGCTGCCAGGTTATACACTTCGCTGGGGCGGTGTGTTTTGATGATGTCAATTACGGAAATCTGGTCCATCAGGTCGCCGGAGACGATGGTGATCTTATCTTGAATGTGCTCAATACGCTCGAAATTAATCGTGCTTGAGCGTCGCACCATACCGATGACCTCATAACCCTGTTCGAGTAAAAATTCTGCCAGGTACGACCCATCCTGACCAGTTATCCCCGTAATTAACGCCCGTTTATTCGCCATTCAGTACTCCTTTCTTTCGCTTAAGCATAACAGGTCGTCTCGAATTTGTCTGCTGATTGGATTAGCAAATTTTACTTCCATTTGGGATATATTGAACCTGTAAGGTTGAGACAACCGTGATCCATCTTGCATATCTACGCCAAAAGCATAATTAGACCTGGCACAGCTTGTATAACTGGTTAGCTATGTTGCAGGTCGCGTTTTCACATAGTGCGATGGATATGACCATCCCCATTAAGCCCAGCATTTCATAAATATCCGGACCTTTCAAGGTATCACCATTCGTTCTTGTCGAGGGTAGGACTACCCAAAGGCTATAGCCGAGCGTCTTCCCAGGCTGGCTAACCTATGGGTGTAACTTGAACTTGGTCTGGCGTTGTAAAAGAACGACGCAAATAGGCTTGCGAGGTTGGATGTCCCTGGTATTAAATTGAAAGACGCGATAGAAATTCGATAAAAAATCCTCATCTCATCTTGAAGCGTGTAACAATTCTTATCTTGATGAATAAGAAAGAAGTGTTTTATTAAGCATAAAACAGATCCTGGTCGAAATAAACGATCAAATCCCTCATCTGCCAGCATAGCCGTTCGATAAAGCTGCGGATAAATCAGCACCGTTCTTGACAATTCTCGTAGGCACGCCGAGCAAAGTAATACTCTCCACCAGCTGACCAGACCCCTCGGGAGCACCAAATGTAGATGCATCCAGGATGATAACGATGGGTTTCAAACCCCGTTGTAATAGAAAATCCACGATCAAGGCTATTTCTCTCGACGACGAAGGGGTGATGAGCACCACAGTGCTGCCTCGCACCATGTGTTTTACCTGGGTTTCGATCAATGCGCGTAATGGAAGGTTTCCTTCTGCCTGGGTCAATGCCAAGGCTTCCAGGATTTTTCCCAATTGGCGGGCTCCCCGGTCTGGTGAAATCAAAGCCAGGTGCTTGCCTGAACATACGAAACCCACAGCCCTACCCCGGCGTAAATAATCCCTTACCAATGAGGCTGCGATACATACCCCATATTCCTCTGTCGAAGGGGGTAATGCTACCTTACCCGTATGGCTCCACAAATCCTTTACATGCATCTCTTGAGGCGGTTGTGGCAATGATGCCTGGACCGATTCAGCAGCGTCTAAAAATATCCAAACATCTGCCAGAGGATCGAGCTCGAACTCCTTTACAATTAACCTTCCCCTCCTTGCGGTGCTGAGCCAATGGATGCGGTTGAGTGGATCTCCCGTAGAGTATTCTCGCACACCGGCCGCGTTCGGTGTTACCTGGTGAGTCCGCCGTCGTAATGCTTCACCGCCAGGCAGCAAACCGGGTGGGTTGGGAAATCCGCGCACATCCACCATCATGGGATAAACCAGCAAGGAATCTTCTTCCTGGATGGAGTGCTCGACTGGAAACAGTCCAAACAAATCACCAGTGGCAATGACCGTTGGGCCAAGAGGAAACACTCCCCGGCGAGTAAGGCGCACGCGGGCAACATAGGATCTACCTTGCTTACCTTTCAGCATGGTAAGAACCCGCGATCCATCACCGCCAGGTAGGGTTGATTCGTCTCTCACTTCCAGCCATAGGCGGGGAAAACGATTTTGGTTTTGTACCTCAAATTTTTCTTCAAATATTTGACCCACTTGCGCCCGCAACGTCCGCGCTGAACGTGAGAATTTCAATCCGCTCAAGGAGAAAACGGACCAAAGCCATGAGCCAAAGAACAGCAAAGCCCAAAAAATTGACAGCCTATAATAAAGCTTTCCCCCAGTCGCGAGTCCCGCGATTAGGCTGAGGGCGAATAAGGCCAGTACAACTTTTTGCCCAGTAGTCATACTTCAGATCTGGCCTTTAAATCTCCCCCAGGTACGGGAACAAGACCGATGATCTCATCGAGCACCTGGTCGCTGCTAAGATCGCGTAGTCGGGCAGCTGGACCCAGGATCACCCGGTGAGATAGCGCGGGCTTGATCAGAGCCTTGATATCATCTGGCAAGACAAAATCACGTCCCTGCATGGCTGCCATTGCCTGGCCTGTCCTGAATAACGCCAGACTGCCTCGTGGGCTGGCGCCCAGGTATACATCTGCGTGCTTGCGGGTCTGGTGGGTTAATTCAACGATATAGTGCTTTACCCCAGGAGCTACATAAACAGACTTAATTGCTTCCTGTGCTTGTATAAGCTCCTCGGCTGAGGCAACTTGCTGTAAATCATTTACCGGGTGTTGGAATTGCTGCCTTTCAAGGATATTAATCTCATCATTGAGATCCGGGTATCCCAACCTTAACCGCATCAAGAAACGATCCAATTGTGCTTCAGGTAGTGGGAAAGTCCCTTCATACTCGATTGGATTCTGGGTTGCCAACACCATGAACGGTTTCGGCAGAATATGGGTGACGCCATCTGCAGTCACTTGATGTTCTTCCATGGCTTCCAACAAGGCTGCTTGTGTCTTAGGCGTCGCCCGGTTGATTTCATCAGCCAGCACAATTTGAGCCATGATGGGTCCGGGGCGAAACTCAAACTGCGTGCTCACCTGGTTATAAATGGATACACCTGTGACATCGCTGGGGAGCATGTCTGGTGTAAACTGGATCCGGCTGAATTCGCAGCCTAATGATTTTGCCAAGCTGCGGGCAAGAACTGTTTTTCCTACCCCGGGGACGTCCTCTATCAGCAAATGCCCCTGGCAAATCAAACTAATGATTGCCAGCTCAACGGGGCCACGTTTACCCACGATCACTTTTTCAATATTATTGACAATTTTCTCGGTAAAGGTCTGTATATCTGTCATGCTAAACTCCAATTGCCAATTTATAGGTGAAATTACCTACCCCATGCAAATATTATCATAGATTCAGAGGCGGGCACCTATACATCTACTCAGGCTTGCAGCACCAGGTTCACTCTCAGCCTCTCTTCTTAGGTTTTATGCTAAAATGCAAAAGGAGGAAAACTGCCAATGCCAACCAAGGTCATCCTAAACCCTTATGCAGGCCGGTGGAAAGGCCTGCAGAAACGTGAAGAAGTCGAGCAATCCTTAAAATCTGCGGGGATTGAGTTTGACCTGGTGATGACGGAAGCACCCAATCATGGAACCGAGCTGGCTTTCCAGGCTGCGAAAAATAGTTTTTCTCCCATCGTATCAGCCGGGGGAGATGGAAGTGTGAGCGAGGTGATGAACGGAATCGTGTCTGCTGCCCAGGAAAGTGGAACTGAACCCACACCGCTGGGAATTCTACCGTTGGGATCAGCCAATGATCTGATGGTCAACCTGGGTATCTCGACGAATATCCAGGAGGCTGTCGGGGTAATAGCTTCCGGGCACACCAGGCGGATCGACCTGGGTGAAGTAACCGCCCGTGAAATCGCCGGTGGTGAACCGAAGCGGAGATACTTCGATAATAACAGTGCGATTGGGTTGGAGCCCTGCATTACCCTGATCCAGCAGCGAATTTTCTGGTTACGCGGCAACCTTCGATATGTCGTTGCTGCACTGCTCGGTGTAGCGCAGAATCCACAGTGGGAGATGCACTTACAATGGGAAGGCGGAGAATACAATGGCCCCGCCACCCTGGTAACGGCTGGTAATAATCCTCTCACCGGCGGTGTCTTTTATATGGCGCCGCATGCCGATCCATTTGATGGAAAATTGGATTGCGTGTTTGGATCCATGCCTTCCAGGTTGAAAATATTAAACCTGCTCCCAAGGACGATGAAATCTGGACCAGGCAGCTATGTGGAACACCCCGCGATTCATGAAATCAAGGTTAGCTGGTTAAAGATCCACACTGACCAACCAACTCCTCTGCATGCCGACGGTGAAATCCAATTCGAAGCCACCCAGGATATTGAATATCACATCCTGCCTGATTACCTGCCGGTGCTGATGAATGCAGAACCCCGCTAATCTGGGGAGCAGAACCCCTTTATCTCCTGGAATTCGCCTCCTCGCATCTTTCTTACGCTTGTTTTTCAAGCTTCTATATCACCAGTTAGCGTGGACGTATGATTGGGTAGCTTGGATTGTATCTTTAGGCTCATGGCAAAAATGGGTTTTATCTGTTGTACCCTACCTGGAAGGTCCGAGAACGCTTGAGATTGGCTTTGGACCAGGTCACCTGCAGGAAGCGTTGAGCCGGAAGGGGATTACTATCTTCGGGCTTGATGAAAGTGTTCAGATGGGGCAAACTGCGCAGCGACGACTGATAAGATTAGGGTTCCATCCGAATTTAATCCGTGGTGATGCACTGGCGATACCGTTTGCGGCATGTAGTTTTCACCACGTGGTCATGACTTTCCCTTCGGAATATATACTAAATCCGGTCTCCCTGGCAGAGATCCACCGTGTTTTAACGGATGGTGGGACGGCGATCATGCTCCCGCTAGCCTGGATCACAGGAAAAAAGCCGCTTGAACGCACCGCTGCCTGGATTAACCGGATCACAGGGGAAGCTCCCGAATGGAATGAGAAATCCCTCGAACCTTTGAAAAATGCTGGATTTACCGTCAGCTGGGAGATGATTGAATTCGATTCGAGTAAAGCATTGCTGATCCGAATGGATAAACCCATTCCCGCTGCCTGAGGTCTGTTGCCATTCAAGCGGGATATTGTTGTAAAATGTAGGGTATGGAAATCAAGCTGGCGGTTGCTAAAATCAATAAATATGCTACCTCCGAGAGCGGCAACTCAGTGGAAGTGGTAGAGCGCCCAAATGGGGGAATTTCAGTGGTCATGGCTGATGGGCAGAGCTCGGGTAAAGGTGCCAAGCATATTTCTTCATTGGTGGTTAGAAAGGTTATCTCACTGTTATCCGAGGGTGTGCGCGATGGTGCAGCAGCCAGGGCAGCTTCGGATTATCTCTTCACCGAGCGTAAAGGGAAAGTATCTGCAACGCTTAATATCGTCTCCATCGATTTGCAGACTGCCACCATGGTGATCACACGCAACAATCCGCTGCCAGTACTCATTGCCTCTAATGAAGAAGTATGCGCCTTTGATGATGAATGTAATCCCATCGGTATCTATCGCGATACTCGCCCATTGATTAATGAAATGCCGCTCGAGCCCGGACTGACCGTGGTATTGTTTACCGATGGTTTGATCCATGCAGGTTCGCGGAGTGGGGAAAGCCTGGATGTGAAAACTTTTTTAGAAGCTCACATCGAGGAGGAGCTCACCGAACCGCAGATCATTGCAGACCAGCTCCTGTCTGATGCGATGCAGCTTGACCGGGGACGACCGGTGGATGATATTTCCGTAGTTGTCATCCAGGTGACCAGCCAGAACGTGGATTCGGTCCGGCGCATGACGGTTCAGCTCCCCCTTAATTAAATATTCAAATGCCAGACATCGCCTATCCCGCCTCTTCCTATCGAAACCGATCCCGAGCCAGGGAAATAAAAGCTGCCTGGCGCGACATTTGGTTATTATTAGGAAGATTTGCATCGCCGTTATTGATCTTTACCCTCGCAATTTTCGGGGGAGGGATTGCTTTCTATCTGTTGTCATTGGAAGCGGGAGAACCATTGGGGAACCTGCTTGAAGGTATTTACCTGGTCTTGTCGATGACATTCTTGCAAACCAGCGGCGATTTTCCACATACCTGGTACCTCGGAATTTTTTATTTCATAATGCCTGTGATTGGTCTTATCATACTGGCACAGGGTGTAGCAGAGTTTAGTGTGATGTTATTCAACCGCCGGGCACGTGGTAAAGAATGGGAGATAGCCGTGGCCTCTACATATAACAATCATATCATCCTGGTCGGTTTAGGGCACCTGGGATTTCGGGTGGCAGAAGAATTGATCAATATGGAGCAAGACATCGTCATTATTGAGACTAATCCAAAAGCCGATTTAACTGCCACAGTGAAAAAGATGGGCATCCCGGTGATCCAGGATGATGCCAGCCATGAGCTGACGCTGGAATCCGCGGGTGTCGAGCGAGCGAGGGCAATAATCCTCTGCATCCAAAATGACAGCCTGAACCTCAAGATTGCGCTTAAAGCCCAACGGCTAAATCCTAATATCCACGTAATCTTGCGAATATTTGATGATGATTTTGCCCAGGGGCTGCAAGAACAATTCGGGTACTCAGCTTTCAGTGCTACGGGGATGGCAGCACCGGCTTTCGCGGCTGCGGCCTCAGGTGTAGACATGACCCGACCGATTACCGTCGAAGGTCAATCGATGAGCCTAGCTCATTTAAAGATTGAGCGGGAATCGGTAATCAATAACCAGACGATCAGTGAAGTGGAACAAAAATATAAGCTCAGTGTGGTGTTCATCCGTAGAAACAGCAACTCAGATTTCCACCCACCTGCCGATTGCCGCTTGTCTGCTGAGGATGAGCTGGCGGTCTTGGGTGGGTTGAGTGAGATCAGAACACTGGCTATTGATAATCACTCCACCAGTTGAGATTGAGAGCACAAGGATATGTTAATCGGGGTGGTAGGCTCATGTGGCGCCGGAAAATCCTCCCTGGTGGCGGGTTTAGTGGCGCACGGTTACACCGTCAGGCACATAGCACAGGAACATTCATACGTGCCCGACATGTGGAAACGGCTGACCAACCCTGATATATTGATCTACCTGGATGTTACCTACGAAAACACCATCCTTAGGCGAAAATTGGATTGGAACATTGATGAATATGCTGAACAACAGCGCAGATTGAGGCACGCCCGCCAATATGCCGACTTGTACATGGATACAAACCCGATGACTGTCCAGGAAGTCAGAGACAAGGCGCTGGCATTTATTGAGGCTTTTGCCCAGACATAAATCTATTAATAGACATTCCCATAGATAGGGAGTATAATTCGACCCGCCAGTCGATTTTGGCATCGTAGCCAGCATTCGGCTGGCGTTTGCGTGAATCATGGAGGTTGATACCAGTAAATGAACCGGACTTATCGATTACTTATCCCTATCGCATTAATATTGATCTTCGCGATCTATATTGACCTGCCGAAAAGCCCTGGCATCCATCTTGCCGGCATAAACCGTGATTTCAGCACCCGCCTCGGACTGGACCTCGTGGGGGGATTACAGGCACTGTTGGAGGCGGACGTCCCTGCTACAACAAATATCAATCCTAGCGACATGAATATCGCCCAGCAGATAGTCAGTAACCGTGTGAATGCTCTAGGCGTCTCGGAACCCGTCGTCCAACAAGCCGGCTCACGCCGCATTGTGGTGGAGCTTCCTGGTGCGACGGACACTGAAAAGGCATTAGCCCTCATCAAGCAGACCGGTTTACTTGAGTTTGTGGACATGACCGCACTAACGAACGCAGAAGCAGCTTCGCTCATGGGCAAGAAGATCAATACCGATTGGACACCCGGAGGCAGCCAACCATCTCCAGCGATTACACCATCTGCCACACCATCATCCACAATCACTTCAACGCTGCCCCTGGTGACTGGTCCAACTTTCCATACCGTGATGACCGGAGCTGATTTAACCAACGTCGGCGTTCAAACCAACCCAGGTGGTGGTTACGTGGTCGGATTTGAGTTAAACTCGGAAGGCACCCAGATTTTTAAGGATTTCACTACCGCGCACGTCGGTCAAATCCTGGGAATTGCATTAGATAAACAGGTAATCTCTGTCCCTGGCATCAATAGCCCCATCACCGGGGGCAAAGGGGTAATTGAGGGAAAATTCACTTCTGATGAAGCTAACAACCTGGCATTGCAATTAAAGTATGGCTCCTTGCCCATCCCACTCAAGGTGATCACCAGCGAGACCGTCGGCCCCACCCTGGGGCAGGACTCGTTGCGGGCGAGCTTAATTGCCGGTGGGATCGGTATGATGGTTGTGATATTGTTCATGGGGTTATATTATCGTCTTCCCGGTGTGGTAGCCGACCTGGCATTGCTGTGTTATGCCCTGCTTACCTACGCAATATTCCGTTGGATCCCGGTCACGCTTACGTTACCCGGTATTGCTGGGTTTATTTTGAGCGTGGGAGTGGCTGTAGATGCTAATGTCTTGATCTTTGAACGGTTAAAAGAAGAGCTTCGTTCGGGTAAAACTCTCAAGAATTCGATAGATCTTGGATGGAAAAATGCCTGGCCATCCATCAGGGATTCTAACTTCTCGACCCTGATCACATGCGGAATCCTGTTTTGGTTCGGGAATACATTTGGGGCGAGCATTGTTAAAGGGTTCTCCCTAACCCTTGCGATCGGTGTGTTGGTGAGCATGTTTACCGCCATAGTTGTCACGCGTACCTTCCTGCATTTAATCCTGGATAGAATCGACTTCACCGAGCACGCACGTTGGTTCGGTATTTAGGAGCCTTGGATGATTGATATTGTAAAACGGCGATATTTATACTTTGGGATTTCATTATTGGTCATCATTCCCGGGATGATTGCATTATTGTTATGGGGATTACCGCTGGCGATCGACTTTAAAGGCGGCAGTCTGCTTGACCTACGCTTCGACACCGGCGCAGTTCCACAGCCTGCACAAATCAGTGCTATCTACACGGAGAATGGCTTTATCGATACAATTGTGCAAACTTCCGGCACAAATGGGCTGATCATACGATCATTGGATATGACTGACGCTCAGCGCAACCAAATCGTATCTCAAATTGAATCTCGTTTTGGAACAACCATCACGGTGAACCGCTTTAAATCAGTCGGACCATCGGTCGGACAGGAAGTTGCTAAGCGAGCTGCCGGAGCGGTTGGTTTGGCTGCCCTTGGTATCCTGTTATACATCACCCTCGCTTTCAGAGGCGTGTCGCATGCCTTCCGCTATGGTGTTGCCGCGATCATCGCCATGCTACACGATGTTGCTGTGGTCATTGGCGTAGAAGCGATCATTGCACACTTTTTCCATTGGGAAGTTGATGCCCTCTTCCTTACCGCTCTCCTGACTGTGATTGGCTTTTCGGTCCACGATACCATCGTGGTGTTTGACCGAATCAGGGAAAACCTGAACATATATCGAAAACTGCCATATGAGACCGTGGTCAACCACTCCATCGTCCAGACCCTGGTGAGATCGGTGAACACACAGCTGACGGTGATGCTCACTCTACTCTCACTGGCACTGTTCGGTGGGATAACCATCCGTCATTTTGTGGTTATCCTGTTGGTGGGTGTTTTTAGTGGCACGTACTCCTCGATCTTCAATGCTTCTCCCATTCTCGTTGTGTGGGAGAACCAGGAATGGAAAACATGGTTCCGGCGGAGTGCTAAGTCAGCTTAACATGCAATTCTGAACCCAGTAGATCTTCGTTGGGTTGAATAATTATTATTTAGGGGAGGCGTGGGTAAGGAAACCAGACTGGTTTATGATTAAATTCCTCGCTTCGGTTCTAAGAATGGGCGTGACAGTTACGCCCTTTCTTGTTGTGCAAATACAAAAGCTCCAATTGCAGTTTCCTAATTAAGATCCAGTTTATATATTAATCCACCCATTCCGGCGGGGTAAAGCGGTGGACGCTGGAATTCTGGGTGCCTTTGCGAACATAAATCACTTCCAAAAAATACGCCACACATTGACAGAATGGGTAACCATCTACCTGTTATATAAGTAATAGATCTCTGCCACAACGCAACTTATCAGATTTTTTGCATTCCAATTCAATGTGAAATATTAATAAAGAGCTTAGGTATATACCATATTGTGAAGACAATCAATTAGACCCAGACGAAATCAACCCCCGACCATTTTTGCAACCAGATCCTGGAAATAAATCAATAAAACCGCCCCCATCACCAGGAAGGGACCATAGGGCAAGGCAGCAAATGCCTGGTACTTTCGGGTGACCAACATTACCAAAATATACACCAAGCTGACCAATCCCCCGATCAATACTGCTACGACCAACCCAACCAAAATCAGAGGCCATCCGAGCATCAGCCCCAGTACTCCACTCAGGTTTACGTCGCCGAAACCGAAAGCGACGTCATTGACCGGCTGACCCCGACGGCGATTGATAAGCTTCATGATCAGTACCCCCAGCATGTAGATCAGCCACATGATCACAAATCCAGCAATCCCGCCCTCCAGGGTGCGCATCCACCCGACGCGCAGGAAACCGACGATCAGTCCCAATGCCACGCCGAACAAGCTCACCGGGTGCATGATCAAGCGATACTCAAGGTCAATCAAGACCACCACACCAAAGTAAGCCAGGACGACCATTCCAAGCCAATATCCGAGCTTATTGGGTGGTGAATAGCTGATGAAAACTGAGGCAACAATGAAAAATGCCTCGGTGATCCACACCCGCATGCTCCTTCGCCGGTGACAGTTGATACACCGCCTCGGCCAAAAGAGGTAGTTCATCCACTTCTGGTCCGTGTCACAGGCAATACAAAATGGTCGGGTAAGCCGACGACGAAGTGGTAGAACATCCGCCAAATAATTAACCAACATCCCAAACAGCCAGCCAGGAATTATCGCCAGAAGGTTGTATGTTATCATAGAGGAAATTATAGCAAGTATTTTTCGTTTCGAGGCATCACCTGGAGCTATTATCGATATTGTAAGGAGGCTGTGATGGAAAAGTTGATCATCCAGGGGGGATACCCGTTGAATGGAGAAGTGACTCCTTCAGGAAATAAGAATGCCGCCTTGCCCTTACTGGCAGCCTGCTTGCTGACGGATGAACCAGTCATTCTGCACAATGTTCCGAATATACGCGACGTGCACGATATGATTGCGCTGCTGCAAAGCCTGGGAGCAGATGCAGACAGGCTAGATAACCATACATGGAAGATTCGAGCAGCCAACCTGTGCCCGGCTGAATTAAAACCTGAGTTGTGCCGCCGAATACGGGCATCGATCTTGCTGGCAGGTCCGATGGTGGCGAGGATGGGGGAGCTAAGGCTGCCTCCTCCGGGCGGCGATGTGATCGGAAGGCGAAGAGTCGATACCCATATCCTCGCCATCCGTTCTTTGGGTGCCCAGGCTGATTTCGACCGTGCCAACCGGATGTTCGTATTCTCAGCCCGAAAGCTGACCGGCGCAGATATCCTCCTGGATGAAGCCAGTGTGACTGCCACAGAAAACGCCATCATGGCTGCCGTTACAGCTGAAGGAACCACCATTCTTAGGAACGCAACCTCCGAACCCCACGTCCAGGAATTATGCCACTTCCTCAACTCCCTAGGTGCAAATATAGAAAATATCAGCTCCAACACCTTACATATCGAAGGGGTTAAAAAATTGCATGGAGGTGAATTTACCATCGGCCCCGATTATCTCGAGGTGGTGAGCTTCATCGGTGCAGCCGCGCTTACGCGTGGATCGATCACCATCAACAATGCCGGAGCACACTACTTGAGCATGATCAGGCTGGTATTAGGTAGATTGGGCGTTGAGTGGCAGGTGGATGGAGATAAAATCATGGTCCACGCACCCCAAAAACTGGTAGTCGAGCCAGACTTGGGGGATGCCATACCGGTGATCAACGTCATGCCATGGCCATCGTTTCCCACTGATCTGATGAGCATCGCCATCGTAATCGGCACACAGTCCAAAGGCAGTGTGCTGTTCCACGATTGGATGTATCCGAGCCGCATGTTCTTTACCGATAAGCTGGTCGGAATGGGTGCACAAATCGTATTGTGTGACCCGCACCGCTGCATCGTACAAGGTCCGACCCAGCTCTACGGCGAGGTGCTCGAGAGCCCAGACATCCGCGCTGGTATGGCTCTTGTTCTGGCCGCGCTGACAGCTGAAGGACAATCTGTCATCCGAAACCTGGGGCAGATCGATCGAGGTTACGAACGGATAGACGAGAAACTGCGCCTTCTGGGCGCTAAAATTGAGAGAACGGCTGAATTGTGACCTAACCGGGATTTAATTCCTGGAGACCTGACCAATTACTTCTAAAAATTGGGTAACGATGGTGCGCAGCATCGGTTCAGGCAGCGCTCCAACCTGACGATGGACAATCTTACCTGCTGACACGAAAAGCATCGTCGGAATTCCCTGTACACCGTATTTCATCGCCCATTCTGGATTTTCATCCGTGTTAACCTTCGCAACAATCACCCTGCCGGCATTTTCCTTGGCAATTTTTTCCAGGGTCGGAGCAATCATTTTACATGGCGTACACCAGGGTGCCCAAAAATCTACAATAACCGGCATGCTTGAATTCAAAACGGTTTTTTCGAATGCTGCATCGGTTACATGAATGGGTTCGTCGATTATCATTAATATTTCTCCAGTAATGGTTTCTAAGTTAGATGCAGCCCTAATAAATTAGTTGCACAATCATAATTTACTCTGCTGGCGTTCCAGGGGAGAGGATCTGGTAGGAGGATCTGATCTGGGCGGCTTGACACAGCATAGCTCTAACCGAGCAATATTTTTCTTCAGATAACTGGATGGCACGCTCAACCGAAGTTGGAGAAATCCCTTCTCCCCAAATCAAATAGGTGACTTCGATCTCATTATAGATTTTGGGGAAATCCTCAGCCTTTTTTCCGCGCACTTTTACCTTTAAAGCCTCCAGAAGCTCACGCTTCTTGATTAATATATCGACAATATCCACACCCGTGCAGCCTGCCAAACCCACCAGGAGCAATTCCATCGGGGAGACACCGGGTACTTCATCAAGGTTGCCCATCTGAACCCTCCCACCCAAATCATTAGTACCAATGAAAACACCCCCGCCTTTCCACTCGGCTTCGATCTCACGCCATTGATCTGTCATATTTTTATCCTGAAATGAATTTAAACCAAGTATAGCATGAGCCATTACAATTGTCAGGTATAATCTCGCCATAATGTTCAACCCAGCCAATCAACAGGTTTCGAATTACACCATCGCCACACCAGTTTATGAAGGACCGCTGGACTTGCTACTGCAGCTGATTGAACGCGCAGAGCTTGACATCACAAAGTTATCTTTAGCCCTGATCACTGACCAATACCTCGCCTATATCCATAATCTTACCGAACTGGTGGCAGATGAAGTATCTGCTTTCCTGGTGATTGCAGCCAAACTTCTGCAGATCAAGTCTGAAGCCTTATTACCGCGCCCACCACAACGAGAACCGGGTGAGGAAGACCCCGGTGAGGCGTTGGCGAAGCAGCTGATCATGTATAAGCGCTTTCGGGAAATCGCCTCCATCCTCGACCAACGCGAGTCGGAAGGGTTAAAGACCTACTTGAGGGTGGCACCACCACCAAGAATTGAGGGAAGTTATGACCTCACAGGGATCACGATAGAAGATATCGCTGCAGCCGCCCAGGAAATATTTTCTGATCTCAACCTGCCAGATGCACTCAGCACGGTGGTTCCACCCTCACGGGTGACAATCCGTGAAAAAATCACATTGATCACCAATTCGCTCCACCGTCAGAAGACTGTTTCATTCCGTTCGCTTGTGAGCCATGAAAATTCACGCCTGGATATCGTCGTCACGTTTTTAGCCATGCTCGAGCTGATCAAACGGCACCTGGTACGCGTCTCTCAGGATGGTCTGTTCGGTGATATCTCGATGGAGATATCTGAAGCCTGGGATGAGATGGATGACCTAGAAACCGAATTCGGTGAATAGCAATAGGAATCGGCTGTGGTTAAGGAGCTTAATCCTCAATGACCAGGCTCACCGGGCAGTGATCTGAGCCAAGGATATCCGAATGAATTTTCACATCCATCACTGAAGGTACCAGTGCCTCCGAGATCAAAAAATAATCTAATCGCCAGCCAGTATTGTTTTTACGGGCGTTCGCCAGATATGTCCACCAGGTATATTCAACTCGGTCGGGGAATAACAACCGGTAGATATCCACAAAGCCATGTGAAAGATAGGTATCAACCCAGGCGCGTTCTTCTGGCAGGAAGCCCGATGTATTCCGGTTCGCTTTTGGATGACGCAAGTCGATCTCATTGTGAGCGGTGTTAAAATCCCCGCAGATGATCATGCGCTCACCCGTATTATGCAGCTGGTCGCACAGATTCAATAATTGTGAATAAAACTGAAGTTTAAAATCGACCCGATCCATGCCGCGCTGACCACTGGGGAAATAGACATTGTATAAATAGAAACCCGGGAATTTCGTCCGGATCACCCGGCCTTCCTGGTCGAATTCATCCTTGCCAATGCCGTAATCCACCGCAACCGTAGAAACACTGGTGAACGTCGCCACCCCGCTGTAACCGGGTTTTACCGCTGGATTCCAATAGACCTGGTGAGAATTGAAGCGCTGCTGGTAGTCAGCAGGGATCTGCTCCGGACGAGCTTTGACCTCCTGCAAGCAAAGGACATCCGGCTGCTCCTGCTGCACCCAATCCCAGGCACCCTTGCTAAGAGCTGCCCTCAGCCCATTGACATTCCAGGTAGTGATCTTCACGCCAACCCATCCATCAATTCAATCGGAACCGCTGCAAGACCGACCAATCCGGGACCGGTGTGAACACCCAGGACTGGTGAAATCCGGAGGACTTCCATTTTCCCAACCTTAACTTTGCCTTTCATCATCTCAGCCAGATTATTCGCTTCTTCTGCCAGCTGACCATGCAGGACTGATACCCACAATGATGTATCTTTTCCGTACAGGCTTTCAATGTGGTTGGCAATCGATTCCAATGCTTTGGGTATAGTCCGTGCCCTACCCATGGTTGAATATTTACCATCCGTCTTTTCCACCCGGATGAGCGGTTTGATACCCAGCAATGAGCCTGCCAACGCCTGGACTCTACCGATGCGACCCCCGCGCTGAAGATATTCAAGCGTCTCAAGGGTATAGATCACCTCGGTGGAACTCACGGATTTTTGAAAGCTTATCCAGGATAAACTCTTTACTGCGACCTGCCTTTGCACCTAACGCGGCAGCTAGCACCTGAAAGCGCTCACCGCCGGAGAGGGTAAAACTATCCACGATGGTAATCACTTTCCCGGGAAGCTGGGCTGCACCCGACCGGGCTGACTCGATCGTCCCACTCAATCCGGATGATATATGGATCGATATAACTTCCTCTCCCTGCTCAACCAGCTTCTGATATATTACCGCGAATATTCCAGAAGATGGTTGCGAGGTGGTGGGTATCTGCGGCGCAATCCTTACCAGCCGTTGGTAGAAATCATCGGGGGTGATATCATTCGAGTTAACTTCACCTTCAGGAAACTGGATAAAAAGGGGTGCAACTTGAATATCCAATGCTGCTGCTTCTTCCTTGGGTAAATCGGCAGCGCAATCAGTCACAATTTTCATAAATTTTTTCTCCTTGGCTCAACCTAATTATGGGTTTATAGCCCTTTATCTAGTCTAGGATGTATCAGTTATGCGGCTATTATACAAGACCTGAATAGAAAATTGTGTTAAAATCATCCATCGTTATTACAGAGTGGGATCATCAATGAGTTAACCGTGAAAGGTAAGAATTTAATATGAAGCAAATCATTCCCCCGGTCAAAGGTACACGTGATTACTACCCCGAGAAAATGGCAGTCCGGAACTGGTTGTATCAGACCATACGCCAGGTCTCGACGTCATTCGGATACCAGGAGTGGGAAGCTCCCATACTGGAAAGCATCACCCTGTACGCAGCAAAATCTGGTGAGGAATTGGTCAACCAGCAGTCGTTTATTTTCCCAGACCGCGGTGGAGACATGCTCACCCTGCGCCCAGAACTGACTCCCAGCCTGGCACGGATGGTAGCCCAGCGCCAGAACCAGCTGGTGTTTCCCCTGCGCTGGTGGTCTTGGGGACCCTTCTGGCGCTATGAACGCCCTGCGCGTGCCCGGACACGGGAATTTTTCCAATGGAATATTGATTTACTGGGTGTGGATACGCCTGAAGCGGATGCAGAGCTGATCGCCATTGCAGCCAGGTTTTTTGAACACGTTGGGATTTCCGCTGAAAAAGCAGTCATCAATGTAAACGATCGACAATTGACCAACTCAGAGCTGGCCGCACTGGGCGTGCCTGCTGACAAACAGCCTGATTATTTGAACCTGATCGATCGCCGGGCAAAAATGGAGACAGCTGAATGGGAAGCGAATGCACTGGACCTGGGGATGAATGCGCAGCAATTGGAAGGAATGAAAGCATTCCTGAGTAACCCTGACCTGTGGAGGAAGTCCGCCACACTGGTAAGGGTGTTCGACGCTCTCGAAGCCTTGGGTGTTCGGGAATATGTCTGCTATGACCCAAACACCATCCGCGGCTTGCTCTACTATACCAGCACGGTCTTCGAAGCATACGCCTTGAATAGTGATATCAAGCGCGCCATCCTGGGTGGCGGGCGATATGATAATTTAATGTCCCAGGTAGGTGGTGAGCCACTGCCAGCGGTCGGTTTTGCGATGGGTGACCTGGCGATTGGCTTGCTGCTTGAGACAACTGGGTTAATCCCCAGTGAGATCGCCAGTCCGCCTGCACAGGTGTTGGTGACCGTGTTCGATATTGACAGGCAGCCAGCCTCAATGGCGTTGGCAGCTGAGTTACGTAAGGCAGGCTTGACCGTGATTTGCAGTCCTGAAGCCTCTAAATTGCCCAAGCAGTTCAAGTATGCTGACCGGATGGGAATTCGGGTTGCCGTTGTAATCGGCCCGGATGAAGCTGCCAATCACCAGGTGACCATCAAGGACCTCTCAAACAGTAGCCAACAAACCGTTTTCTGGGTGCAAGCAGTTGCAGAAATAGCTAAATTGCTTGAAAGCCACCGCCCCATGTGATAAAATCAGCCCGCTCATGGTGCCTGTAGCTCAATGGCAGAGCACTTGACTGTGGATCAAGTGGTTGCGGGTTCGACCCCCGTCAGGCACCCCAACAATTGTAGGACTTTCTGAGAAGGAAGTCCTTTTTGTTTATAACAGTTATATAAACATTCTGATCCTGCACTATCGTTACTTTTTTATATATATGAGAGTAATGGTCAATTTGTTGAGGTAATTTTTCTGAAAGACTTTACTTACGGGGTTCCATTTTAATTTTACTGAGTCAAATCCTACGCTACAGCAAACTCTTCCGTTACTTTGCAACATTCACAATTGGCTATGCGCATGATGCCTTAATTGTCCTCAGCTAGAATGATACATAGGCAATTTTGCTTGTATCCGTCACTCTATGATCGGGGTAACATCACCCAATCGCCAAATTTTCGGCATCTTACAAGCTCAGGTACATTATCACTAAATTGGAGGAAATATTCATGAAGAAATTGCTGTCTGCATTATTGGTTGTGGCTATGCTATCCATCGTATTTACATTCCCGGCTTTTGCTGCTGGATCTCAACCCGTTAGCGGCTGCCCAACAGGGTTTACCCTCACAAATTACATGGATCACAGCGGAGATTCAATGGATATGCGCCACATTGGTGTCCAGGTAGACCTAAACGGAAATGGATTGATATGTATGAAAATGGTGACCCCTGATTTCTGCTTGCACGTGGATGATACAATCTCCCTGCCCTGAGCGATAAGGATAAACGAAAAAAGTCCAGATATTTTATTATCGATACACTTATTAATCACACCTCTGCCGATAATCATTGGCTGAGGTGTTTTTTATCTATATTGCAAATACTTTTATCTATCTAATCGCTCAGCACTTTAGTAACTCGTTTTATCATGTTACATCTCAGCTCAATACACACCAGAAAATTCGAAGTCATCTCAACGCTGCCGTATAATAATCGAACATCAATAATCCGAACCTGTAATCAGCATTTCAATTAAAAAATTAATCTATCGATATACCAGGCTAATCCTGGCACTCACCGCTGAAGGCTCGGGGATGGAAATTGGATAAAGACGGCGAAATCCCATTTGCTGTCTCTAAAACAACTGCCTATACTTCCGATGTGTTAAATTCGATCCTTATAAGGGAACATTTTCGAGGATAATATCGTTAACCACTAATATCCAGTAAGAAAAAATACGGAGGAATTTGATGAAAAAGTTATTTTTAGGGTTTGGATTATCGATCGCCATCATCGCATTATCGGCGTGCTCCGCTTCGCAACAAGGCAGTGGCGGAGACCTGACCGGTAGTGTTTGGTCGCTAACAGAGCTGGCGGGAAAACCGCTTGTGTCTGGTTCAGGTATCACAGCTCAATTTAGCTCAGATGGAAAAGTGTCCGGTTCTACTGGCTGCAACCGGTATTCAGGCAGCTATACCGCTTCAGGAAATTCGATCGCCTTTCCATCACCATTAGCTACAACGATGATGATGTGTGATGCGCCAGTGATGGAACAGGAGACTGCCTACCTCAATGCATTAAGCCAGGCGAAAACCTATTCTGTTAAAAGCGACCAGCTCACCTTGTTCGATGATTCTGGATCAATACTTGGGGTTTATCAGGCTCAATCCCAGGATCTATCGGGCAGCTCTTGGGAAGTGATCGCTTATAACAATGGCAAGCAAGCGGTGACCAGTGTGATCATCGGCACCACTGTCGATGCCACTTTTGGCACGGATGGCACTCTTTCAGGCAGCAGTGGCTGCAACTCTTACAGCGGCTCTTATAAATTAAGTGGGAGCCAGATAACTGTCGGTCCACTTGCCTCGACCAAAAAGTTCTGCGGTGAGCCAGCCGGTGTGATGGACCAGGAGTCCCAGTACTTAACTGCTCTACAAACCGCTGCAACTTACCAGGTGGAAGGGAACGTGCTCGAGTTACGCACTCAAGACGGTGCGTTGGCGGTTCAATTCAATAAAAAGTAATATCATCTATGGTTTAGATAAATCGTAACACCCAGCTTGATACGATAATTTTTCAACCACACTGCCGCCCCATTATTCAATGTTGGCGGCAGTATTTATTTAAGTATTTCGCATTTTTTCTGCTGGGAGATCGTTTTATTTTCGACCTTTAAAGCATTAATCCAAAAATCTCAAACAACTGAGCGGGAAAACAGTATAATATAGCTACAGATAATCGCGCGGTATGACGAGGGATATTTTTATATCAGTAGCTGTAGATCGAGTAACAAAAAATCACTTTTTACACTCTAAGGAGAATGACAATGACAACTGCAGTACAAACGCAAACCAAGCAACGCCCTTGGTGGCTGACACTGATCACAGGTATTATGGCAGTGATCGTGGGAGCAATCATGCTTTGGGCTCCTGCTGCGACCAAGGTAGATGTTTACAAAGGCCTGGTTGTAATACTGGGCATCTATTGGCTGGTTGAGGGTATTTTCGAGATCGTCGCCATCTTTGTGGACCATTCCATGTGGGGATGGAAGCTCTTCCTTGGCATCATCAGCATCGGCGCGGGAATATACATCCTCTCCTACCCGATCATCGCCGGAGTTGCTCTGCCTCAGATTTTCGCGCTGGTCTTGGGCATCTGGGGATTGATGTATGGCATCTCCCTGTTGATCATGGCTTTCAGCGGTGCCGGTTGGGGTGCAGGTATCCTGGGCGTCCTTGGTATCATCTTCGGTATCGCTCTGATGGCCAATTATTATAAACTCGGGATGGGGCTGGCCATGGTATGGTCTGCCGCAGTGCTTGCCGTCATCGGTGGGATTGGTCTCATCTTCCAGGCTTTCCGGCAGCGGTCTGCATAAGGTTACTTCGGAATGTGTGGGCAGAATCCTGGATGAGCATCAGGTTTGTGATATCTTCCTCGTCGGATTGGAAAAGAAATCATGAATCATGATAGCTATAAAACCGGTTTAAAATTGACGACGCCGCGCGGGTGATAATCGCCGATTAAAGGTTTTTAGGTTTTCTCACTTCCAACCTGGTGCTCGTCCGGATTTCCCTTTTAACTGTTTGATTCTGGAGGGAAATTCTCTCCAGAGGATTGATTTCATATCCACCCATTATTTGCCTATCAATGATGGGATTTTTTCTAATCCCAAGACATGTTAAGCTCCAATGGATCGGCCAATAAGCTTCAACAACTGCCAAAATATTTGATTTGATAGGAACATTTTCCACCTCGCTACACCAGATTCCATCACTCCGCTCAAGGAGAAATCATGCCCGCCTCAAATAATAAAGACAAGGAAATTGCCATTATTGGACTGGACCGTTTTGGCAGCTGCCTGGCGCGCCGGCTCGAAAGCCTGGGGCACAAAGTCCTGGCAATCGATATCGACCCTGCCGCGGTGAAACAGATTGCTGATGAAATCACCGAGGCGGTCATCCTGGATGCGAATGACGAAGATGCTCTCCGCGAGGTGGACATCACTTCTTTTAACACTGTTGTGGTTGGTATATCGCGTGATTTTGAAGCCAGTGCCCTGATCACCTCCACGCTAAAAAAATTGGGGATACCCCAGGTGATTTGTGAGTCCAACTCGGACCGCCATCGGGAAATTTTATTGCGTATTGGCGCAGACCGGGTGATCTTGCCGGAAGAAGACAGCGGATACGGGTTAGCGGATGAGCTCAGCATTCCCGGCATGTTGGACCAGCTGCATTTAAGTCAGGATTACAGCCTGATCGAGATAAAACCTCCCCACTGGCTGGTTGGCGAGGGGATTGAAGCGTTTGATGAATATCATATCGTCGTGGTTCTCATCCTGCGCGGCGATGATATGATCATCAACCCCGACCAGGATACACGATTTTTTCAGGATGATATCCTGGTGATTGTGGGTGAAAAACGTCACCTGGCAAATTTCACCAACCGAGATGAATAAGCCGCAATCCTCGGATAAGCCAAAACGTATCTTGGGAGCTTCAGCCCGCAATCAGCGGTTGATTCGCATTAGCAGAAAAACTGAATCAGAGCATAAACGGCAATTCCCGGTTGCGATGCAATTGGTGACAGGATTGATCGTGCTCATCGCCATTGGGACCGCCTTGTTGATGCTCCCTGGCGCCAGCACGCACAAGCTGTCGTTGATGGAGGCCTTGTTCACATCGACCTCAGCTTCCGCAGTGACCGGTTTGAGTCTGTTCGCCATCAGTACAGACCTAACCATCTGGGGGCAACTTATCCTGATGTTGCTGATCCAGGTTGGTGGGGTTGGTTTTATCGTCACTGTTGTGATGATTTTCCGCATGATCGGACACCAGCTAACCCTGGGTGAAAGATTGACTGTCACCAGCTCGCTGGGATTGGATCGCCCAGAAGAGATCGCCAGGGTCATGGTGAGGGCGATTGGTCTGATGTTAGTTATTGAGGCGATAGGCGCCACCTTGCTCTTTCTCCATTGGAGGATTTCCGGGATCGTGCCACCGGGTAAAGCTGTCTTCTATGCTATCTTCCATGCAGTCACTGCATATTGCAACGCAGGATTTGACCTGTTCTTTGGTCTTCCCCAATATCCCAATGGCATACCCACCGATCCAATCAGTCTGATTATCCTCGGTGGATTGATCATCCTGGGGGGGCTGGGAATACCGGTCTATATGGATTTGATCTTTCGGCGCAGGCGCCCTTTTTCACTCCACACGCGCCTGACTGTTGCCATTGCTATAATCCTCATTCTATTTGGCTGGGCTGGATTGCTGATATCCGAGTACCGCCAGACAGGCGTCTTAAGCAGTATGCCGTTCGATCAGCGCGCCATCCTAACCTGGTTTCAGTCCGTCTCTGCCCGCACAGCCGGATTCCCAGGTTTACCCGGTTTTAGTGAACTTAATTTCCCCAGCATATGGATGTTGATCACATTAATGTTTATTGGTACCGCACCTGCTTCCACGGGCGGCGGGATTACGACTGGAACACTGGTCGTCCTATTGCTGGCAGTTATTAGTTATGCGCGCGGGTTGGATAAAATCCGCATCGGAAAACATACCCTTCCATCAGCATTAATATTGCGGGCGTTGGTGGTCTTTGTGATCAGTTTAAGCCTGGTAATCCTGGCGACATGGCTGCTAATGTTGACCAATCCATTCTCCATGGATCAATCCTTATTTGAAGTCGTGTCTGCTTACTCGACAACCGGGTTATCCCTTGGTATCACCACGGGTTTGAATACAATCGGTCGGCTGATCATTATTTTCACCATGTTTGCCGGTCGCCTGGGAGCAATCACCATTATGATTTCATTAATGGGACGGGATAAGAGCAGGAAATTGGTCGATTATCCGGAAGAATCCATTTTAATTGGTTGAACCATCGTAGATATTGGATTAGGTTTGCCCATGCGCTTTCTGATAGAATTAAGTTAGTCAATCCCTAAGGAGGGAACTCCATGCGTCGAGTCATCATAATTATCGTCCTGCTGACCATTATCTTGGTCATACCGTTGAGCATTGTCGAGGCACAGGGCAATCCTCCTGTTCAAGAAATCATCGGCTCTCTTGCGGCTGATCAAACTGATGTTTTTCTCATATCGGGTTTGAAGAAAGGTCAGACCCTGGATGCGTTGATGGAAAATAGCTCCGGGAACTTGGACCCGATTCTATCGATCCTCTCAGGTGACATAGATCTCCCGGCGACATTGGCTAGTTTTAAAAAGGATCTCGATAACCTGATCGCTAGCTCAGCCAATCCGCTGCTTGACCTGCCAGCATTACGGGATAAGTACACATTAGTCTGGAATGATGATAGCGGCACCGGTCATAACGCTGCCCTGAAGTTCACCGTACCAAACGACGGTAACTATTACTTGTTGGTAGGTGCCTCTCTTTCTGCCGCAGGACGTTCGACCACCGGCAATTACCGCCTGCTCCTCGGTTTGGATGCACCAAAAGTATTGGATGGAACCGCAACTTCAACCGGTGCGGTCATCGCAGTCCAAAACCAGGAAGCGATCGGTGCTCACCTGATGCAGGAGCTTAACGGAAGCATAACCACTAATATTCCTTCTGTTTCAATCAGGCTGAACGATTTCAACCGGGGAGACACCTTGTTTGTATACTTACAGACCACCTCAGGTGATCTCAAGCCTATTCTAATTCTGCGGGATTATGCCGATAAACCTGTACAGGTGAGCAATATAAACGGGCAAGATAGTACGGTTACATTACAGCAGGCATTCCCTGATGGAGGTTCGAACTTTACCCTGGACATCACACCAGCCGTTCAAAATGGGCAGTCCACCAGTGGGGATTTCAAGTTGCAGGTAGGCATCAACGCTCCTGAGGTCCTTGAAGGGCTGGGGCAACCCATCAGTGATAATGTAATGATCTTGGCTATCCCGGTGAAAGTAGGCCTTAAACTTCAGCAGATTATTAATATCGACCAGCCGAATGAGATCATGAACGATGTGGGTACATTGAGGTTGGATTGGACCGATCCAGCGCTGGCTTTCAATCCTGATAGCTGCAGATGCAATTCCAAGCTGTATACAGAGAACGATTTCAACCAGTTCCTCTCAGACGTCGATGGCAAATGGCCAGATTTTACTTTCTTCAACCAGCAAGGCAATCGTTGGATACTAAACCGCATTATCCAGGTGGAATCGAACGGGCATGTGAATTACCTGGAGCGCTTCTCAACCAATTTCCAGATCGATTTCGACTGGACTGCGTATCCATTTGACACCCAGGATTTTTATATAAAGGTCGATATGCTTTTCGCAGAAGACCAATATGTGTTCGTCCCACTGGAAAATTATTCTGAGATCGACCCCCTCAATGGTGAAGATGAATTTATCTTGACTGGCTTTGATACGAAGATCAGCACTGAGACTTCAAGCCGCTTGGTGCCAACCAGTCGGTTCTCTTTCCATTTTTCAGCGCCGCGCCACCTCAGTTATTACATCTTTCGCTTTTTTGTGCCCATCTTATTGATCATCATCGTTTCCTACATCACCTTCTTCCTCAAGGATTACACCCGGCGTATCGAGATTGCAACTGGCAACCTGCTGTTATTCATCGCCTTCAGCTTCAGCCTGGGTGATAACTACCCGCGCATGGGCTACCTGACTTTCATGGACGCCATTATGGCGATCACATTTATCATAAATACGGTGGTGGTAGTGTTGAATGTGTACTTTAAGTGGCTGGAGCAGAAGGACCAGCGTGAGAAAGCTGACCGTCTGGAGGCACCATTTAATTATCTCTACCCGCTGGCTTATCTGATCTCATTCGGTCTGGCTGCATTTATTTTCTTGCGCTAAGACCGAACACCGGTTAGCTCTGTCGTTCACAGTCCTCTTCACAGTGGGCTTATTTGCGATATACACTCGGTAGATAGGTCCACATTCCGGTTTTGACCGTGATCGAGCTGCCAACATCATTCCCGATAACCCGGCTATCCACATGGCGGAAGCGCAAATAGACCTGTTCATTTCTGTCTGAAGTCCACACCAGCAGCGTGTTTTCCCCAAATTCCGCCGGAGCAGACTCAGCCAAAAGTGTAGTTCCATCCTGGGCGTATAAGCTAATCAATGTTGCAGCTGGCTGGCTTTTCGCAATGCTATTCACGAGATAATGCTCCCCTTCAGCCACAGTGAATTTCGTCCAATCTTCGTCACTCTGATAATCCGGCGTAAGGGGGTTGCAAAAATTATGGTACTGGCTGGCGCCATTCGGAAATATCATGCTGGCGTTGGCAGGAGTATTATCGTTCCCTGAAGTATCGTAACTATCAGGGGCAAAACAGATCACATCTGCGTCCGGGATGGAGGTGCTCACCTCGGCATCTGCAGGATATGTCTCGGTATTACCTGAATGGTCGACCGCATGCATACGGTAGGAATGGCTATTCCCGGGCTCGCCGATGATCCAGTAATAAGTATTCGACCCATCGATGGGCGGTAGGGTGATCCAATTGCCGGCGATCCCTTTCTCTTGTATCTCAACAAAATCGATCCCTGATAAATTATCCAATCCGATCCATTTAAGTTGGAAGGCATTGCTGGGTTGAGTTGCTGCCAATGGTTCCATGGATGTGGAGGGTGCTGTTTTATCGATCCCTACGCCCCAGGCACCATTGCCAGTCCAATTTCCAGCCTTATCATAAACCTGAACAAACACCGCACCATCATTCCCCTCAGGCTGCCCAACCGGGCTAAAGGTCATGCCCCAGCCATCCGAACCATCATAGTCGATCCCTATTTCTTCCCAAATTCCAGACACCCAATTCGTTGAATGCCAATAAAACTCCACCCGATCAACCCCATTGTTAATATCATTGGCATCCGCCGTCAGGAGCATATCCGAGTCTGGCAGGTAGGTGTTCGAGGTTGGCCAGGTAAGTTCTGCAGATGGTGTGATATGGTCTTCGAATAACCGGATGGTATAGGCATAACCTTCCCCACCTACCAGCGGGTGTTTCCAGGCTTTGAGCTTCAGGTAATACATGCCATCTGCAGGCAATGTGTAACCAATCAGCGGGTCACGTTGTTCAGGGAAAACTTCATCGTCGTTCTCAGCCAGGACAGAGCTACCATCTGTATCCAATAGGTACAGGTAAGAATCCAATGGTGAGCCGTCAACCATCGCGTCAATGTCGGCCACAATACGGTCGCCAGAGTGTCCATAAAACTTATAAAAGTCATAATCCCCGTTCGGGCAAATTTCTCCAGGAACCTTGATAGTGGGATCATAAGCCAGTAAAAATGCCTGAGCTGGAGATTCATCCTGCCGATTATCGGTACAATTTCCAGGTGGTGTGGCTGTGATGCTGAAATCATCGATCCCCCACCCAGGATAATTATTGGCAGACGTATCTAGGGTCGCAAATTGGAATCGGACCCGAATATTGTGTCCATTATAGGCACTCAGGTCGATCGGTTTATTCCTCAACCAGCTGGACGTCTCAGGCATTTGCGGATCATCAGCCATTTGAACCAGGTTCTGGAATGGACCTCTGTCCACCGAGATTTGCACCCAACGCTGGTCCCATATCGTGCCTGTCGATTCGGTCTGGTAGCGGTAATAGAATCTTAAGAAGTAACCAGGAGCTGTAATATCTGTCGGTGGTGAGGTTAAATTGCCTGAATTTGCTTGATCACCAGCGTAATCGCCGAATTCATTCTGGTACCACCAGCTGTTAGAACCGCTGTGAGCCATTCCAGGGTCGCCCTTGTAAGTCCACAATCCATCATGCGCCCATTTTGATTCGCTGTATTCCATCGTGTCGCTGTAAGGTATTGTCTCCAATGGTGGAAAGATGATCGGTGATTCTATGGTGAAATTAGATTTTGCAGTCCATGGGCTTAATCCGGCAGCATTCCTTGCCTGCACCCTCCAGCTATACGCACCCAATATCATCGAGATCAACATAGCGCATAGGGTCAGTCTGCCATGGATATGTCTTGTATAAATTCGAATCTAAATAGATCTCAAGTTTATATTCAGCGGCTCCGCCACCATTTCGCCACGAAAACGGGATAATATCTCCAGCTCTGAATTGGGATATCTCTACAGGCATGACCAAAACTGGAGCCAATGGTGCTGCGTCACGCGGAGCAACTTTTATTGACGACAGACTGTTTCCGGGCACCGGTGCGTACTGCATGTAAGCGCTGTCTTCAGATAAAACCTGGGAATGCCCAGAGTAATTTTCGTCAGAATACAGGGTGGCAATGACATTCTCTCCTACCAGCACTAAATCGGCATCATCATTCCCAAGTGGGTTCAGCGATTGTCCGGTGGGGTAATCTCCAATCCCGAATTTTACACATCCCCCCAGGTAATATGGATCTTCAAATAATGTCACCTGGTCTGCCCCAGGGATGCAGCTCGGTGGTGGGATTGGACAGGTATAATTTTTTATAAAGTGGGTCAGACCGACCCGCGGGGCAGGATTACCTGCTACGTCATACAGAAGCAGAGCTACACTCACCGGTCCATTCTCTACCGGTAGGGCTGGGTTACACAAATCCCATTGATATGTAAAATCGGGGTTGAAATGAGATCCTAGATTGTGCCAGGATCCATTGAAATTTGCCACCACTTGCCCGTAATCCAGACCCGATAGGTCATCCACGCCCGACCCGGTCAGGGTAATGGTTTGTGTCTCGACGAGCTCACCACTGACCACTCCCGCCAATTCGCCCGTCGGTGGCGTTGAGTCACCCAGGTAGTAATTCCCAGATAAGTATGTTTGCTGAAAGACGTCACAGATATCACTATCACGGCAGTACGCATCATCCAATGGATGTACCCGCGGCCTGCCACCGTTGATGCTTACATCGTCGAAGGTCATATCCAGGGCTGTATTCCAATATGGGTTCCCCGTAGGCCAAATAGGCTGGTGTTCAACCTGAAAGTGAAGGTGGGAGCCTGTGCTGGCTCCGGTATTATCCGCCAGGGCAATAAATTGACCCCTGGCAACAGGCGCACCGACCGATTTCAATGCCGGTGGGATAGTGCCTTGGGATAAATGCATATACAGTTGGAAGATGGATCGGATCATCGATGTTCCTGATCACAATGAAATTGACTTTGCTGTGATCACAATCCTGTACCGAATCATCCCATCCCCACACTGTGCCGGCTCGCGAAGCGTAGATGCTAAAATTATAACCTTCCGTACCAGAAAGATTCTGAATTACCTCCCCCGGCTGGGCAAACTTGAGTACCCGGGTAATAGAAATCGAAAGCATAATGTGCAGTGTCGAAATCAGCATCGTGACCCACGCTGCGGGATAGATAACCAGTTTGACCCCCGTGCCAGGGAAGGAAGTATCCGCTCTGGGTCGGGTAAGCTTCTACCGTTCCCTGATCCATCGCCAGCCACATATCTTTTTCGTCCGCAGACATCAGGTCATCCGGAAGCGACTTTAAAGCCTCCTGCCAGCCAGCATCGGAAGGTAGGAGAACCGTCCATTGTCCATTCGTCAGGTGAGTGATCGCCAATCCTGGTTCGATGGGTACTACAGACTGGGTTTGGGGGTCATAATATACTACCCAGGCAGTTGCCCACTGCTCATCCTGGGATATTTTGATATCGGTGACTTGCAGGTCGCTCGCCAATCCACTTTGAACGTAGTTTTTGCTCGCTGCGATGGCATCAATAACAGCTTGCTCGATTTGATCTTCGAGCACCTGTGTATCGCCGGAAGATGGTTTTGGCTCGGCATATAGCGCTGAAGAGGATGCCGTGGGGAGCGAGAAAATGAATAAGCAGACGATAACGGTGATAGAAACAAGAATTACTTTTTTATATTTCATTACCCATTCTCCAAACAGTCAACACCAGTGTAATCAGGCAAATTTCCACGCCACACTACCATTTTACACGAAACTACAAAACTGGAAGCTAGCCAGTAGAATTTTACCTGGCAACCTTCCCGTTGCAAGTTCTCCGCCAGCTCACATGCAGGCTTATCCGTCTGTTTCGATCTCAAAATCAGTATTTCTACCTTGTATATATGGTAGATTCTCGTCGATCCACCAATCAACAGGATACAGCTAGCAATCCTTCTTCACAGTAATTAGATAAATTGGAGTTAATTCATAATCTATGGTAAAATTTACTAAGGCCTAATGTAACCCCTGGTCAAATTAATAATATATGAGGGAATGTATGAACAAATATAGCCGATTTACACAAACCTTATCACTTGTAGTGATCCTTTCGATTACTCTTGCTTTCCTTAACTCCTCTTTAGCATTTGCCCAACCAACTCCGGCTGTAAATGAAGATTGGCGCGACAGTGATTATGCTTTCAATGCAAGCATGATGGACACGGATCAAAACGGTAACGTCTTTGTCCTTGGTGATACAGCCGCAGGCAATTATCTGCAAATAAAAAAATTCAGCCCATCTGGCTCTTTGCTCTGGCAGACAACATATAATCCTCCAGAAAGACTGGTAGGCACCTGGATGGCTGTCGACAGTAACGGAGATGCCATCATGCTGGCGTCCATGGTCTCTGGTGGTAATAATACCCCCTCTGGATGGCTGACCCTGAAATACGATTCAAATGGCAACCTGCTATGGTTAAATAGTCTGCCTGGTCCATTCTATTACGCTAGTAGGGTGAAAGTTGACAACAGTAATAATATTTATGTAGCCGGGAGTATGTGGTTGACCAATCCCTTCGGCGATACCACCCATGACTCGGTCTTGATCAAATATTCTCCCACCGGATCGACCCTATGGACAGCAGTCTTCGACAACAACGGTGCCGTCGATAGACCTACATCTCTGGTTATCTCACCGGATAATAGCCGAGTTGGAATCGCCGGTGTTAGCGGCAACCTGTTCATGGCACTCATGTATGACTCTGACGGCAACCAGTTGTGGGCAAATACAGACAGTAATCTATACCCTGCAAATGACCTGGCATTTGGCACCGGAAATATCGCCTATTTTTCCACAGGCAGTTATTTTCCACAGGATCCAAATCCTTATCAGATGGCAATCGTGAAATTTGACGCCTCGGGAAATCAGTCCTGGATACATAGCTACAACGTCGGTGATCGCGCATTATATATCGGGGTAGATTACCAGGGGAATATCTTGGCTACAGGCATAGACGGGATATATATGGATTGGATGACGATCAAGACAGATGCCGATGGTAATCTGCTTTGGTCTCAGAGATATGATGGTGGAAAGAATAATGATGAAACCCCCAATATGCTGGCAATCGACTCTTCAGGTGCGGTTTATATAACCGGTAAAGGTGGACCTAATCCAAGTTCCGGGAATATTTCCTACGTCAAAGGTGTGATGGTTAAATACAATCCGGATGGTTCACCTGGATGGGCAGTGTGGGATGATTATGCAAACGGTAAAGCATTCCGGCTTGGTACGGGTGACACACTCGCAACCCTCGCCTGGGCTTATCTTGTAACCACGCATTATACCCAGACGGGTCTACCAGATCTCACCCCGAACGCACCGACCAATCTAACCGGTTATGCGTCGTTCGATGGTTTCCATTATGATGTAATATTAACCTTCAACGATAATTCTAATAATGAGTTTTGGGTTGAGGCTGAACGCTGTACGGGCGTAGGATGCACAGACTTTACCAAGGTTGCCCAGACACGCGGCGAAAACAGTACGACAACGTCTGATCTTAATGTCCCTGAAGGCGTTACTTATACTTACCGGGTGCAGGCGAAAGGTTTCATGGGTGGTTCAGATTATTCAAATACGATCGAGATTACCGTACCCAATTCGCCTCCCATTGCCGAACCGGATGCTTATATTACCGGGGAAAACACTCCCCTAGTGGTTCCTGTTCCTGGGGTACTCAGTAATGACACCGATCCAAATAGTGATCCGCTGGTAGCATTCCTTGATTTAAGTGTCAGTCACGGAATATTAGTACTGGAGCCAAACGGCTCATTCGTCTACACACCGACCCTCAGTTACATCGGTTCCGATAGCTTCACTTACCACGCTAATGATGGCATCGACAACTCCAATCTTGTTAGCGTTTCCCTCACCATAACCGGCACCAACACGTCGCCAGTTGCGTTGCATGATACTTCCACGACACCCGAAGACATCCCTGTGACCATAGATGTATTGGCGAATGATAGTGATGCAGATGGCGACACGCTGAGTGTATCCGGGATTACTCAACCAGCGCATGGTACTGCCATCATCCAGGATAACAAAATTCTATTTTCCTCATATTTGAATTATTTCGGAACCGATAGCTTCGGTTACACCATCAGCGATGGTCGTGGTGGAATTGCTTCAGCCAACGTTAACATCGAAGTGACACCTATAAGTGATCCTCCGATTGCCAATAGTGATACATACACCACCACCCAGGGGAGCACCTTGATCATAAATCCTCCTGGAGTTTTGCAAAATGATATGGATGTTGATGGAGACCCGCTTACGTCCGTCCTTATAACAGATGTTAGTCAAGGAACCCTGGCACTCGCATTAGATGGCTCATTCACATATACCCCTGCATCAGGTTTCAATGGGACCGATCAATTTACCTATCTGGTCAACGATGGATCAGGCAACTCAGCTCCCGTCACCGTCTCAATCGATGTTATTGCTGTACCTCCGGTATATCAGGTATTTATAGCTTTGCTGATAAGGTAGGCCTTTCAACCCTATTGAATTCCAAAGCCACCTGGATCGTCGTCAGGTGGCTTTTTGATTCCCAGGTACTCAGGACGAATCTGCTCACCTGATATATACTATTCTCACTTCACTATCGATCGAGCTCAAATCCCCTGGGATTGACCATAAAAATTCATCGTCATATAATTGATAATTAGACTGATAATATCTAGATTTTCCACTCGCTTTCCCAAGACGCGCTTATCAGGATGAGTGTGTATCGAATAGTGTCAGGAGGGACAGATAAATGATGATTGATCCACTAAAGCAACAGTTCACCAAACCAAAGCCAGCGGTCATCAAATGGCTGCTTGATTCCGATCCTTCAATTCGCTGGCAAGTCATGCGTGACTTGACCACAGAGTCTAATGAGTTAGTTGTAGCCGAGCGCCAGCGGGTAGCCACGCAAGGTTGGGGTGCCCAGCTGCTTGCCCTCCAGCGTCCAGATGGCAAGTGGGATGGAGAGATCTTTTTAGCTAAGTGGGCTACCACATTTTACGCCCTGCTATTGCTGAAGGATATGGGTCTTGACCCGAAAAGTGAGCAAGCCCGGATGGCAATAAGTCTCGTGCGCGACAGGGTCACCTGGGGTCAAGAATTCGGAAACCCTCCGTTTTTCGAAGGCGAGGTTGAGCCTTGTATCAATGGAAGGGTTCTGGCGTTAGGAGCTTACTTCGATGAGCCGAGCGATCGTCTGGTTGACAGGCTCCTCAGCGAGCAGCTTGAGGATGGAGGTTGGAATTGCGAAGCTCCCCCCAGCCGGCGATCCTCGTTTCACACTACCATCTGCGTTCTGGAAGGGCTGCTAGCGTACGAAAAAGCCAAGGGAGCCAGTCGAGCGGTGACGGATGCACGCCTCCGAGCACAGGAGTATCTCCTGGTGCGTGGATTGTTCCGCAGGTTGTCAACCGGAGAGGTGATCGACCGCAACTGGCTGCGCTTTTCGTATCCCCCCACCTGGCACTACGATGTGCTGCGCGGACTGGATTACTTACGCAGTGCCGGTGTTGATCCGGACGAACGAGTTGTTGAAGCCGTTGCCCTAGTGGCGAAAAAACAGCACCAAAACGGGCGATGGCCGCTTCAGAATCCCCACCTCGATCAAGTCAACTTCAGCATGGAAGGTCCACCAGGCACTGCCAGCCGGTGGAACACACTGCGCGCCTTACGCGTGTTGGACTGGTATTCCAGGCAAGAATAACCCAACAGTATGATGCATTACTCTCTCAATTCAGCCATTTTTTTCATGTAGAAGAGAACTGCCCAACGATTTAAGCCTAGAAGGAAATAGGAACACCGCAACTGAAGATGAGTCCGCTGCAGAGTGCTGTCAGGCAGCGGACGGGTTAGACGTCAGGTCTCAGCTGACCCTGACTACATCGACCGAGATCTCCACTGCCGGCGTCGTTTCTCTATTCTCAAGCCAGTGTGTGGCATTCCTATCCTCAGGCCAGCCCACTCCCGGACCGTACTCCTTAGCAATTCCATCTCGATGGTCAGTGATCGTTCCTTCCAGTATATAGACCATCCCCGGTCTATCTTTATGGTCGTGAATCGGGCCGAAAACGCCTCCAGGTTCGAATGTCACCATACGCATTCGAAGTTGGCGACCTGCCATGCCCTCGATTTCAAGGCCAAGGTCAAGCGCTGCTAGCAGTTTCACCGTGACACCTTTCGTTTCAAGTGCTGTCTTTTCATTTTTCATCGTAATTTCCTTTCTATACGTTCTGGCCACCTGACGCTTGGCCTCATGCTCATCTGACAGTCAGATCCTTGTCTTGCATTTCCCAAGCGTGATCGAGCGCGTGATACGCGGTGTGGCGAATCAGGTACCGGAGTGGCCAGGTGCGCGCCATTTTGTTCTGGGAATGCAAGGCCCGAATTTCGTTGCAATAGCTGTCGCGATGCGCGTTCAATCCCTCTTCGATCAGCATCACCTCCGGAGGTGTACGCATGCCGAGCTTCTTCTCCCAGTCCCGCTCCGCGCCAAATGTATGACGAACGATGTGGTCCCGATCTCGCCCTCCACCTCGCGGACCCTTTTGCATTTCAGCCGAGACGTACGAACGCACATTGTCGAAAAACGCCCAGCACGCACGCATCAGAGTCAAATCACGTTCCAATGCTTCGTCAGACATAGCTTGCTGGTCGATGCTCGAAAATCCGAATGAGATACCCCAAAAGTCGGTTGAGCCTGTGCCCTGATATTTCTCGACCACGTCGATGACGCTGCTTGGTGCAAACGCAGTTTCCAACCCGGCTAGCTTCGCCACCTTTGCGTAACGTGGAACATAGGAGAGCAAGCGTTCGATTGCAGCCTGCGGGGTCGTTGCTCCCCGCTCGAGCCCGGGCCAGTCTGGTGCCACTGCCACCACCTTCTTGCCCTTCGGTCCGATTTCTAGCGTCACCCGAATAAGGTCAGCCATAGCTCCTCCACTCATAATAGTTCCTGCCATCGCCCACCTATGATGGAGCGCGGTGGTAGCTTTTCAATCCCACAAGCCTCCGATGTTCATTTCAGGGTCAAGAACGCCTGCACCCGCGTGTTTGATGCCGTGAGTTGTCTTTCCGGGTTGCCGTTCATATGCTCCAACCACACAGACACGATGGGTGTTCTTGCATCGTGATTGCCACATCACGTACGAAAATAGAATTGTCAATCGCCTTACCACTGACATCTTACACTTAATTATATAGATTATTTACATTATATCCAGACAATTTTGCTGGTTTTACGGATTCAATATAAGTGTGATTATTGAAAGCTATCATCGGAACCCAGCAATTTATGGTTAAATTTCAGTTATGTGATAATTTCAATTACTGGTCGATCATAAAGGATTCAGCTGGACGGAGTTTACACGATATCCTGGATATTCCTGGAGGGACCGGTAAACAGTAAAAATTGGAGACCGATCGGATTATTCTTACTTGGTATCAGCTGCGTTCCAGCATATATTCATAAGGCTTTGGAGATGGATTTAATGAGGGCATCGTATCATTGATGTTTCCCCAAAGGAATCCCTCTCTTTGCGAGTCCCGTTTTAGCCCAATTCTTCTTTGATAGCGAACCCTTCTTGTGACAGCTGTTCATTAATTACAAATCTAGTTTTCGTTCACCCAGCCATTTCACCATTTCAGGGTTACGATGGTCAAAGAAACTACTGGTCTTTGTGTCTAGCGTTGTAATAGCTGCCAGATCTTCCGCATTTAATTCAAAATCAAACACACTGATATTTTCTAGCATTCTTTCTTTGCGGGTTGATTTTGCAAGCGCAATAATCCCTCTTTGGAGAAGGCAGCGGAGAATAACTTGGGCAACACTTTTTTTGTATTTTGCGGCGATTGATAGCAGTAATTCATTTTGAAAAACATTATTCCTTCCCTCTGCAAATGGAGCCCATGCTTCTACCTGAATACTGTTATCTTGTAAAAACTTTTGCGTCTCAATTTGCTGCTGAAAAGGATTGACTTCGATTTGATTTACTGCAGGTGTTATTTTGTTATGAATCATCAAGTCCATTATGCGGTCAGGAGGAAAGTTTGAAAGCCCGATCGCCCTCACTTTGCCCTGTTGATACAGTTCTTCCATCGCTCGCCATTCCCCATACACATCGCCGAACGGTTGATGAATCAGGTATAGGTCAATGTAATCTAATTGCAATCGCTTCAGAGAATTTTCACAGGCTTTTAGTGTGCCCTCATAGCCATTCCTCTGAATCCAAAGTTTTGTCGTGATAAACAACTTTTCTCTCGCAACACCGCTTTGTTTGATTCCATTACCAACCGACTCTTCATTCTGGTAAGAAGCAGCCGTGTCAATATGGCTATATCCCGTTTGAATAGCGTCGATGACACTTCTTTCACATTCAGTGCAATCAGTTATCTGGAAGACGCCGAAACCAAGAATAGGGACTTCGACGCCATTGTTCAATTTTATAGTTTGCATCATTTTATCCTCATGTTTCTGTTGTATTATTGTCACTATGGGGTAAGTAGCCTGGTGAACGAGAGCGACGCTAACTTCCAGCTACCATCTTCTTGCACATACACTTCTGTAACCACGAAGGGATTGGTGACCTCATTGCCGCCAACAACGGCCAGCAGCGTAATTCTGTTTAAAAGGATGGCAGTATTGCCAATGATGTTCACCGACACTTCATGGATATCCGCTTTTTTGTAGTGAATTCCTCCGCTCTTGATGACATCGAGTTCCTTATCTCTTGACATGGTTCCACCCATATGGACAAAGACAGCTTTCTCATGGAAGAGTGCGTCCAGGGTATCTACCTTGCGCTCAGACATCCAGTGCCATTTCTCTTTAGAGAGATTGATTACTTCTTGTTCCAAGTTTGCATTATGCATCATTTTTTCTCTGATGTTTCTGTTGTATCACTGAATTTTATATTTGTCTCCGTCACCTCGAACGAGATTTTAACATCTGGAGTTCACTCCAAGTCAAGGGTTTTGCATGTGCGTTCTGACTGGGAGCTCAACGCTTGTACTTTTAATAATGCTTTAAGTCAAATTCATTACTTGTAAATTGTGTGTAGGATTGAGTACGGCGAATTCCCGTACATAACCCAACATCGAAATTCTGCGCTCACATATCTAGAAATATCATTCTCTCCACGGAACTCCACCTGTGATCGTGGACGGGCTCACGCCACTCCGTTCTATGGATCCGTGGAAATTACTCACCCATTTTATGAATAGTAAAAATAACTCGACCATCACACAGCTCATACCTCAATACTCCTCCCCTAAAAACATGTTTTTTGTTTTTGGGGGAGTCGGGAGGGGGGTATTCTTTTTTTGTGCATCTGAATAACAGGATTTATCACCTCAAATTTTGAATGTGTCGAGGATAATTTTCGATCGGTGAGTAATTACGATCCGGCTGTTCTTCCCGGGTTGCCTGATTTCTAGGCGGCTGCCCGAATTTTGGGCGGATGCTTGATCATTCGATCTCGATCCTGCTAAATGCTCACAGTCATTTCATCCCGACAATTCAGGGCGAAGCAGCTCAGCTAATAAGTGATCTGTTCATTCCGGTCCAGATCGAGCTCAAGGATCTGGAAAATAAATAAGAACTGTCTTCCAGGCTGTATTGACATCCCCATACCAGTGAAGTACAATTATATCGATAATATTTATCTTTTTTATATAATTATTATCCTAGGGAGGATTTATGATGGAGCGCATCGAAACCGTGATTATAGGTGCAGGACAGGCTGGATTAGCCACTAGTTACGCTCTCAAGCAGCACGGGAGAGAGCATATAATCCTGGATAAGGCTAGTAAACCAGGTAATTCATGGCGCAGTGAACGCTGGGATTCGTTCACCTTCGTATCGCCAAATTGGACTTTTCTCCTTCCGGGGGGAGAATACAATGGCTCTGAACCCGACGGTTTTATGTCCCGGAATGAGCTTGTCAACCGCTTCGAACAATACGCTGAGAAGTACCAACTTCCAATAGAATATAATACCGAGGTCATTTCCGTCCAACCGGAAGAGGGCAGCGGTTATATCATCAAGGCACGCGATAAGGTATACCTCGCCCGCAACGTTGTGGCTGCAACCGGTTGGTTCCAGCTTGGTAAAACACCGCCTTTTGCGGACAAGATTCCACCGTCTATCATCCAATTTCACACGAACAGATACCGCAACCCGCAGTCACTCCCTCCAGGCGCGGTGCTCGTGGTAGGCTCCGGGCAATCTGGCGCTCAGATCGCCGAAGAGCTGTACCAGAGTGGGCGTAAGGTGTTCCTGGCCACCGGTGTTGCCCCACATTCACCTCGAAGTTACCGCGGCAAAGACTTTTTCAAATGGGCGTATGAATCCGGGTTTATAGATCAAACCTTTGAACAAATTAGGTTATTTGGTAAGGAATTTGTAGCCCCGATGATCAGCGGAAAAGATGGCGGTCACGCCCTTAACCTGCACAAGTTTTACCGCGAGGGCGCCATTCTGCTTGGCCATGCCCAGGATGTTGTGGATGGTAAGCTGTACCTTGCCCCAGATTTGAAAGAAAACCTTGGCAAAGCTGACCAGGCTCAGAAAATGATCCTTAATAGATTTGATGAATACATCCGGCTCGCGGGGGTGGATGCACCGCTGGAAGATCCCCCCGCGATAATGGACGGGTACCAGGCTCCGCAGATCACCTCACTGGATTTGCATGCTGAAGGAATCAATACCGTGATCTGGGCTTGCGGTTACACATATGACTCATCGATCTTCAAATTCCCTTTCCTTGACCAGTTTGGCATTCCCAAAGCTCCATACGGAGTCAGCAGCACCAATCCCAGACTGTATTTCGTCGGTTTACCTTTTCTTCCGATCTTAGGTTCAGGCTTTTTTGCTGGCATAGCAAAAAGTACAGGGCTGGTCGTAGAGCGGGTGATAGAGGCCAATCAGTAGGAACACAAATGAAACCAAGACAGCGCTTCGCTTCAGGCATTTTTGTTACTTTTTGGGGTGAGAAAATATCAGATACACCGATGCAGGAGTTCTGGGTAGCGCGGGACGTTTATTGCTTGGATAAGCTTTACGAAACCCAACATTGAGATTCTACAGTCACACTTCTACGAACATCGTGCTCTCCCACGGAATTCCACCCATGATCGTGGCCGGGGTCACACCACTACGTTCTATGGATCCGGGTGTTTTCCCCACGGTCCATCTCAAGAGTTAATTAATGGCGCTAAAATGGCGCTAAAATGTATGGTCACTTATCTGAATATGGCTATATGTGAGGGTATATTGAGTTCTATCCCCCTTATATAGGCGCCCCCGGCGGGGCTACCTGTCGTGTTCTTCGACGGGGACCTGCTGTGCTCTCCAGCGGATTCGAACCGGACACCCGTCAAGGGTGCACAACCGTCTGATCCGAAGTCTTAGGACTGGCATTCTACACGCTTGTTTATGGTGTTTTATCGTCCACAGAATCCTATTTATGCGGCTAAATTTCTCCAGCATGTCTTTTGAATCCACTGCTTAACAGCCCATCTGCACCACATCTGCATCGTTTTAAGATGAATGCTTAGAACCGTTATTACTAATTATCAACGAGGGAAGGCAGCCTGCAGACCTGTCCAAAGGGGGAAAAAATCACTTGATCCGCAGTCAAGTGAGAAGGAATTTATTGGCTGTCGATTAAGTCCAGCACCTATTTTTAGTGCTAATATGTACAAAAATGCGACTAAATTGGTAATGGTTTAGTCCATTAAGTCCACGATTACCATACTGTATCGGGATATTTGCACCGAAATTGCACGGAATCTACACCCGAATTGCACCACAGTATGTAGCAAGGAATGGCGACCCGCTGAGGGGTAAAAGGTTTATATAAATTGGGATTACGATTTGTTTGACTAAATATATTATACTGGAAGTGGAGGACTGGTCCATCAACACATTTTGTGGTAATACCAGTTGGAGTCCTGATGCGATCCTGTATATTCTGTGGAAAGTATAGTTTAACAGAGAAGATGCATGGCCATTATGGTTAATGCGCAAATTTCCTAAAAAATCAACCGGGATCATGGAGGGTCAGATTGGTACTATACATCTTCCACCCTGGCGCCAAATAAGCCCCGAATTGAAGGTTAAGTATATTTGTAAAGAATGCAATAATGGATGGATGAGTCGACTTGAGGATCAAGTAAAACCCATTTTCAGAGCCCATTTTTAACGATGAGACTATCCTTATTAGTTCTCAGCAACAGTCCATTTTGAGCGCCTGGGCAGTAAAGACCGCAATGGTTCTTGAGGCAATTTATAGTAGTAAGTTTTGGTTTTACCTCCCAGTGGAGCGCAGATTTCTTATGGAAACATTACATCCACCAGCTCTAACCTTTGTTTGGATAGCGAAATGTGTTGATCCTACGGGCTGTTATAGTAAAGCATCGAAACTTACTGGAAGGACTAATGATTTGACAAGCAACGATACTGGTTATTGTTCAACGATCGGATTCGGTCCTTTAGCTCTGCAGGTATTAACATGCGGATATTCGATCCAACACCGGCAAATCCGTAATAATCCCCACCTCGCAAGATGAACGATGGAGCCAAGCAACGATCTGTGTTTGGCCTATTCAAATGGCAAAGCAACGGTGGCCTCCGTCACTCGGGTTATCGGGAGAATTCGGATTAGAGGAACTGATGAAGCGGTGGGTACCTCACGGAGCCTGACATAGGCTCCAACCATAGGATAATCCATTATTCATACCGGTAGAGCATATCTGCACCCAAATTGTACCTAAACTACTCTCGATCTGCATCGGTATGAAGCAAGGAAAGGCGACCAGGAGCCCGTCCAAAGGGGGAAATATCTTCACGAGGTGAATTTGCGATCGGTTTTTTCGCTATGAAAATCAAAAAGCACCCAAATATTTTCGAGCTAGCTTACAAAATAATGGAGTCTCGTAATCGTATTCGATGTTATTAGGCTAAATAGTTTTCGATCAAACAACCAAGCAAAGTAGCTTGGACTTATCAAATTAAAGGTAAAGTTTTGAGGTAACCGATCAGGTCCGAGATGTCTCCATCGCTCATCTTCCAGCGTGGCATGTCTGTGCTCAGCTGAGTACCATCAGGATCCTTCCCTTCCTCAACTGCGAGCTTAAATTTTTCGGTATCAAACTCATCATCCAAAGTTTTCCAACGAATATCTTTCGCGTCCATCTCTTGCATCATCCCCATGCTGTGTACACCGCCGCGTCCATCGGGTCCATGACAAGAAACACAGGCGAGTTGACCATTCATCATCATCCACCCGTTGGATGAAGGACCACCTGAATAGCTTATATCAATCCCATCGTCACTGGTGGCAGTGAAATAGATGCGTTCACCATTCGAATCGAAAACACCGTTTCCCCAACCTGTCCCATTTGAACTCTTTATCGGTTTTATAAGACCACATGCTGCGAGCAGCAACGTCGTCATCAGAAGAAATGATGCTATGATAATTCCTTTATATCTGTTCATGGTATCCATCCCATTTTGTCATTGTCAAATTGTCAGAGCCGGAAACATGCGTCCTTCTCCAATAATAATCCTACCGATTGATGACAGGCATTATATAGCAATTTACCTTGATGTGATTTCATTTGAAGCGGGTGTCTGACTTTTGAGTTTGAATTTGTCCTTTTACCTGTTCAAGCCATCCTATCCGAACGTTCTGTGTGTGTTCAAAATCAGGTACATATGGCTTGATATCCAGAAGAGGAGTTTCATTTAGCACATCCAATCGATCAATATAAATGAGGTTGTTTTCGATGCGTACAAGGTCAACTAAGGAGAGACCGATCGGATTTGGACGGCTGGGTGCGCGGGTAGCAAAGATACCCCGTGGTTCTTTGTCGAGGAAGGGGGTCACGATCAGATTGGATTGGCGCATCTTATGTAAGTGATACAGTAAATAGATGTGGGAGAAGCCTTCCAAATCCTTCAAGCCATCTATAAATTGAGGAAAGATTTCGACAATACCCGATCCGCTTATGTCACTCGTAGGCTGGATCGGCATATCTTCCAAGTTATTGAAGGGGCTATGTATAATGCCAATAGGTCTATAAATAATATCCATGAAGTTCTAGATCCTTGCTAATTAGTATATATCAACCCTATACATTTCAATAAGGGAAAATAACGATATTTCCATGATTGGATTTTCGCTTATTTTCATTCACCCTCATTAACCACACAATATGAAAGTGAGTATCGCACCCGTAATACGATTACGGAGGTCAAAGACTTTTCTTCTCGCATGCGAGGACATCGGTCAATTGGAATGAAATCAATTTATCAACGACTAATTCTCCATCCATCGGTTCAATAGAATGACAGGCTCTCAGAAAGATGAATGACATTCGTCACTTTGAATGTGATGAATAAAAGATAAAATATATTCGGTGTCTTGAATATATTTTATCTTAGGTATGTAGAATGACTTCCAATCATAGCCAGCGAGCTCGAGTCAATGATAATGGTAATCCGATAATCCCAGCTGATGTTGCCAGGCAGTACGGGATTCAACCAGGGGGAGAGCTTTTCCTGGACGAAAAAGATGATGGTATTTTCTTGCGCCGAGCCGATTTCGCATTTGGCAAAAGTTTACATCGAGCCAACCAGTAAATGCAATCTCTCCTGCCGGACTTGTATCAGAAATTCTTGGGATGAGCCGATGGGTCAAATGACTGATGCAACCTTCGACCGGGTAATAAGCGGTATCCAAGAGTTAAACTCAAGCCCCTTGATCTTCTTTGGAGGTTTTGGCGAACCGCTCTCACATCCTAAGATTGTTGATATGGTGGCACGAGCAAAGAAATTAGTCCCAAGGTAGAGTTGATCACAAATGGTATGTTGCTAGACCGAAGAACGCTCGCGTTCTTTACACCAGGCTGGATTGAGTTTTTTATGGGTGTCGGTTGATGGAGCTTCGCCTGAAAGTTATGCGGATATTCGCATCGGAGCAGCACTCCCAGATATTTTCCGGAATATTGCACATTATCGCTATTTATATCTGGATATGACTGGCAGGGATCCTGGGATTGGTTTGGCATTCGTTGCCATGAAACGCAACATTGCTGATTTGCCTGAACTACTAAAAATGAGTACCAGACTTGGAGTGTCACGCTATTTGGTGACCAACGTCATCCCTTATACACGCGAGATGTGTGAAGAAAGACTTTACGGTCGTGCTATGGATACGCTCGCAGGTGTTCCTTCGTCATGGGTTCCGCGGTTGGATTTTCCCCCGATGGATACCAACCGATACACTCGTGATCCGTTAATTCGGATAATGAGTGCCAATCCGCAATATTATCAAATGGATAGTAGTTTAGCAGAACTTAGAGGACGTTGTCCGTTCATCCGTCAAGGTTCGACAGCGATTGCATGGGATGGAAGTGTAAGCCCTTGTTTACCATTGATGCACCAATACGAGAGTTATTTAATGGATATATCCAGAAGTGTAAAGCGATATGTAATCGGTAATATCGCAGAACAAGGCATTAAGGATTTATGGGAGTCAAGAGAATATGTGGATTTTCGCAAGCGGGTGGATGAATTCGATTTTTCCCCCTGTACCGTTTGTGCAAGCTGCCAGATGGCTGAATCGAACGAGGAAGACTGTTATGGGAATATATTTCCAACTTGCGGGGGATGCTTGTGGGCACAAGGTTTCATCCGCTGTCCCTAATTCTATTGACGAACTTGATTAATTTCTTGACAGCTAATGAGAAAGGCGATAAAATCATATTCAATCCGTTGAATGTAATAAACTAAGAGGTATATATGGAAACATATCAAACTCAAGCTCAATTATTCAAGGTCTTGATGCACCCCACCCGCTTGGCCATCCTGGATGAGTTACGCCATGGTGAGCAGTGTGTCTGCCACATGGAGGCTAAATTCGGCTTACGCCAGGCGTATATTTCACAACATCTCATGGTGCTGCGCGATGCTGGATTAGTTACTGATCGACGTGATGGCTGGAATATTTATTATCAAGTGGATAAACCGGAGATCTTCCAGGTCATTGATGCAATGAAAAACATGACCGACACATCGAATAGCATTCAAACTGGCAGTACTCAATCCAATATTAGTTCATCAGAAAAACAGCGTCCTTGTCCCTGCCCCAAGTGCAATGCCGGCTCAGAGGCAAATCACAATGAATCACAGGACTTAGCGCTAAATGAGGTTGTGGCTACAGTTTGAAGGAAACAGTAAAACACATTGATATATCTAGCCTATTGAAAAACAGTGAGGAACCCATGCCTAATTTTCTTGAAACTACAATCGATAAATTTACTTTCAAAGTTGCTGATGATCGCTTCTACACACCAGCAGGTATATGGGCGCTAGCAGAAGGCAACCGAATCCGGATCGGCCTTTCTGATTTCCAACAGCAACGCAGCGGCGACGTGGCGTTTGCAGAGATCAAACCAGTCGGCACGCAGCTTGCTTTTGATGATGAAGTGGCGGTGATCGAGACGATCAAAGTCAATATCAGCCTGGGTTCTCCTGTCGCTGGGAGTGTTGTTGAAGTCAATCCAGCTATGACTGATGCTCCCGAAGTAATAAACCAGGATCCTTATGGGCTGGTTGGATGGCTGTGATCGAGGCAGAAGATTGGAAAGCCGATCGACCACGCCTGATGGATCCCCAGGCTTACTTTGCGCACATGAAATCTCTGGCACAAGAGGAGTTGAATAAAGGATGAGCGACACAAATTTGCCGCGCAAGGTCGCAATTGTACCTTGCAGCGGGATCGGTAAAACCTACGGCTCTGTCAGCCGTGAGGCTGCATATGATGTCACCGAAGATTTACGTCCCGAGAAAACCCAATTGGTTTCCCTGGCTATGCTCGTCCTGGGTGATGAAAGTGCACGGGCTGCCCTGGCTGGAGCTCCAGCTGTGACCATTGACGGATGCAAGTTAGCCTGTGCTACCAAAATGGTCCTCGAAAGCGGTGGGACGGTCGCCCAGGATTATGCCGTGCTGGATGTCTATCGACGGTATAAGCAGTTCAAGCCGCAGGGGATTGCTGAGCTCAACGAAGGTGGCCAGCAGCTGGCGCATGCGTTGGCAGAAGAGATTGCCACGGTCGTGGACAGTACTCTGGCTGGGACCGGAGGAGAAAAGAATGGTTGATCTTCCCAAGAAAAAAGTTGGGATTGTGGCTTGTTCTGGCGAAGAACTGGCTGAAGGACAGTAACACGCCTGGCGGCCTTGAAGGTACTAGAGCAGCTTCGCCCGGCTGAAACGGTCACCATCTGCCTGCCGCTTTTTCTGGCCGGCGGTGAGGGCGACCGAGCATTTGCCCGCTTTTATCCGACGATTGCCGTAGATGGCTGCAATTTACGCTGCGCTGCACAAGGAACCGAGATGTATTCCGGAAAACCAGCTGCAAGCCTGGTAGTAAGTGATCTGGTGCAGCAAAAAGGTTTGGAGCAACCCAAAGGGTTGCGCCGGTTGAACAATGCTGGAAAGCAGGCTGTGGATTTAATGGCAGAACAAATTGCGGACCAAGTTGACCAGATCCTTGGCTTGCAGTGGGATCGGCGCAAAGGTGAATTTACATTACCTGTCCAGAGAGATGATGCATCCGCTCCATCAATTCAAGAAACAGTCCAGGCTACCTGTTCCTGCGGATCAGGAATCCCAATCCAAAAGGTGATGATCAATGGGCAGAGCGTAACCCTGATCGCCCTGCCGGTGATGCTCCAGCAGTTCAAAGAGGCTGGTAAAGCTCCTGGAGCAGAGACTGTCACAGAGCTACTGGATCTACTCAAGATCTATAATCCGATCCCAGCCGGAGAAGAACCAATCTACCGTGAGATGCTGCAAAAAGAATATTCGGCTTACTTCGAGAAGGAGCCTTCCCAATGAGTCGCACAGCCACCTACAATACGACTGTAGCCTGGAAAGGCGAGCATTGGGGCCATATCGTGATGGGCAATGGTCCAGAAATGGATTTCTCAGCCCCGCCCGATGCTCAGGGTCATCCCGGTGTGCTGACGCCCGAAGATGCGTTTGTAGCTGCAGCCAATACCTGCATCATGATGATGTTTATCTGGGCGTCTGAGCGATTCAAGCTGAACCTGATTTCTTATGATTGCCGGGCTGAGGGGACCAAGCTGATCGAGCTGGACCGCACAGAGATTTTCACCCATTTACGTTTCTACCCGGTAATCCACATTGCAGCAGGTGGTGAAGAAGAAAAAGTCAGTCGAAGGGCGTGCTCGTCGAGCCTTACAGTCGGCACAAAAATACAGCCTTGTAGCAAACTCGGTGAAATCCGAGATTATCATCGAACCGCAAATTAAGGTTAGCTAATGAAACCAGTTCTCAACGAAGAAAAATGCCCGGCCATCGGGCAATATTGCCCAGCTATTCCGGCATGCACGGAAAACGCGATGTCGTATGTTATTGATAAAAGTATCCGTAAGGGCGGTCGAATTGTTTTCAATTATGAAAAATGTAATGAGTGTGGTATTTGTGTCACCAAATGCTGCGGATCTGCTATTGAACTCAATTAACCATATTTTAGAGAAGGAGAATGAAAATGCTTACCATCAAAGTTCTGGGTCCCGGTTGTGAAAATTGTAAAAATGTGGAGGCCATAACTCGCAAGGCACTTGCTATGTTTGGCATTGAAGCTCAGGTCATCAAAGTGACCGATTGGGCGGAAATCAAAAAATATCCCATCCTGGGTACGCCTGGTTTGGTGATTAATGAAAAAGTTGTCTGCGCCGGCCGTATTCCAACCGAATTGGAAGTGACCACCTGGTTGGCCAATGCCATGTCTTGATAAATCAGCTATCTCTAAGAGGTGTATATGACGACCAATTATGTTGAATATCACCAACACCTCGAAGAGGGCTTGGCCAGGTTGGGCCAGGATCTACCCGGACCGATGAGCGGTTTTACCCGCTTGCATAGAAAGTCCATTGAGGATGGGGCATTAAGCCGGAAGGTTAAGGAAATGATGGCAGTGGCCATTAGTATTGTGGTAGGTTGTGAAGGCTGTATTGCCTATCATGTGCACGATGCCATTGAAGCAGGGGCTACGCGTGCAGAGCTTCTGGAAGCCGTCAGTGTAGGCTTGATGATGGGGGGTGGACCGGGATCAATTTACGCTACCCATGCTCTGGAGGCCATCGACCAATTCCTGGCTAAAGAATAATCGGGATATTTATCCATTATTAAGTGAGGGAACGCACCATGTCTGTACCATCTGACCGCCAACGCTTCGCGTGGGTAACACTGGAAGCCCAGGAGATCATTGAGCTGAAGGAAGCGATCATGGATCGCGATTCCCATGACGTGGTTGATTTTTTCTGGCGCATCGTCCTACCACGTGCGAAGGATGCTGCCGAAAAGCGCGGCATTTCCTTGAATGAGGATAGCAATGAGCATTTATCTGGATAACGCTGCTACCAGCTGGCCCAAGCCGGAGACAGTATATCTGGCAATTGATCAATTCATGCGAGAGGTGGGAGCATCCCCGGGGCGAGGCGGTTACCAGCAAGAGGAAGAGGCGTTAAGGATTGCTGATGCAACCCGGACAGCAATCGCCGAGCTCTTTCATGCACCAGATCCACAGCGTATCGTTTTCACACTCAATGCCACTTACGCGATCAACATGGCATTAAAGGGAATGTTGCAGGCTGGTGACCATGTTGTCACTTCTTCGATTGAACATAATGCCATGTGGCGTCCATTGAAGGCATTGGAGAAACATGGTGTGCAGATTACCGCAGTTCCGTGTAATTCAGATGGATTACTCGACCCAGATGATGTAGAAAAAGCTGTGCGTCCGAATACCCGGTTAATTGCCATGCTACATGGATCAAACGTATTGGGTACTATTTTACCTATTGTAGAGATCGGCCATATCACCCGTGAACATGGGATACCCTTTCTTGTAGATGCGGCGCAAACGGCTGGAAATGTACCCATTGACATGCAAGCAATGGGAATTAATCTTTTAGCTTTTGCTGGCCATAAAGGCACCTATGGACCTCAAGGGACAGGAGGGTTGGTCGTATCACCTGACCTCCACCTTGAAACCTGGGTGGAAGGGGGTACAGGGTTCCCATCTCGCCCCGAAACCATGCCGGATGAACTGCCTATACGGTTGGAAGCTGGTACCCAAAACTCAGCCGGCATCGCAGGGCTGCTGGCGGGTGTGCAATTCGTGCTGGAGCAGGGGGTCGAGAAAATCCATGCTCATGAGATGACATTAGCGAAGCGGTTAATCGACCAGCTTCAAGCAATTCCAGGCCTTAGGACACTCGGTCCGGCAAGCCTTGGGCAGCGCACCGCGGTAGTCTCGGTCACTGTGGAGAACTACATCCCTGACCAATTAGCGTCTGTTTTGGATAAGGTATTTGGGATCGCGACCCGGGCTGGTTTGCATTGCGCCCCCCAAGCCCACAATGCAGCTGGTACCCTGGAAGATGGAGCCTTGCGTTTCAGTCCTGGATATTTTAATACAGCCGAAGAGATCGATGATGCAGTCAGCGCTTTGAAGGATATCTTGTAGGCGGTCAAATGGCGAAACAGCGCATCGAAAAGACGTTGGTCATTCTGAACGAAGATGAGTTAAGGCAAGTAATGCGCCTGGCTCAACAGAATGATCCGGAGGCAATCTATAAGTTTGTGAAGGAAGTGATTGCGAAAAGAGTAGAAGAAGCAATCCGCAGGCGCTGTGGATAACTCAACGGAGGAAAAATGCTAAAAGTGAGTGTGGTTTTGGACGAGCAGCAGCAGGTAGAGTTGCAGATGATCCTTACGGATGAGGATAGAGAGGCTGCTTTGCGCTACCTGAAAGAGGTCATCTGGTCTCAGGTCCAGGCGACCCATCAAAAAGAATTACGCAGTCACCTGGAACAAGGAGCTATGTAAGTAAGCTCGAGCAACGCTGTAAAACATAATTTGGAGCTTTCCGGATTTATATGCCAAAGCCACATCACCGTACACAATCACGTTTGCCTCAGCTTTTTGCAATTGGAGGTGTGGTGATATTAGTCCTGGCTATTTTATTAATCAAAGGAAAACCACAAGCTGCAGCTCCGAGTGTCGATCCGAGCCAATTAGCTGAACACCAACTCGACCGCGCTTTGGCAGATCACAAACCCATTCTGGCGTTCTTCCACTCCAATAATTGTAAACAATGTCTCATCATGATCGACACGGTCAACCAGGTCTACCCCGAATTCTCTGCATCCATCGAATTGGTGGATGTCAATGTTTATGATCAAAACAACGCTCAACTACTAAAACGGGTAGGATTGCAGTATATTCCAACACTCATATTCTATGACCATGCAGGCAAACAGCACGTTATCGTAGGTGTGATCGAAGCCGACCAACTTCACCAAACACTTTCAGACCTAGTGGCTGGAGAATAATATGATTTTCGATCCAGCCTTCCTGCAAACCGCTTCAATACTAGGTTTTATCCTTGTCTTTCTAGGTGGGATAGCCACCAGCCTGGGTCCTTGTAATATTGCTACGATCCCCCTCATTGTTGGCTATGTAGGCGGTAGCCATGATCTCAGCCGTAATCGTTCTTTTGTTCTTTCTTTAGCTTTTGCTGTCGGGTTGGCGCTCACTTTCATGTTTTTAGGTGTGATTGCTGCCTTAATCGGTGGGTTGATTGGGGCGAATACGCGTTGGTGGTATTACCTTGTCGCTGCAGTCTGCTTGGTCCTTGGACTAAAGATGCTCGGGGTGATCCGGGTCAATCTACCAATGGTATTTGGCGGGCTGCGTGAACGTGTTGGTCTAAAAGGTATCCCCGGAGCATTAGCCCTGGGGCTGGTCTCTGGCTTGGTAGCCTCCCAGTGCGCCACCCCAGTGCTGGTTGCCATCCTGACTTTTGTGATGGCGAAGGGTGCAATACTTTATGGTGCTGCATTGCTTTTCGTTTATGCGATGGGTCGTGGTGTACCAGTCGTATTGGCGGGTACATTTACAGGTGCTCTGAAAAACTTTCAAAAAATGGAACGGTGGTCAGGTGTCATAGAAAAAGCTAGTGGTGTGATCATAATCGGGGTCGGGATATATTTTTTGTGGATTGCTTAAGTGATGAAATCTAAACGGTCTCCATTTTCAGCAAATCGCAGGCGCATGGCCACGCTGATGTTAGTGGCAGTGATTGTATTTGCTGTTTTAGCAATTAAATCGATTAACGACAATTGGTTTGAACCACGGATACCTCTTGCACTGAATGGACAACCAGCCCTGGTGTTTTTCACGCTGGGGAAAGGTTGCGAATGCCAGATGAAAGTCATCCACAATGCAGAAAAGCAACTGGCAGAATGGAAGGTTGTTGTCGATAGTAAGATCCCCTTATTCACAGTGGATTTTAGCCGAAGACCTGACTTAGCCAAGCAATATGGAGTTGCGCGCTCACCTGCCTTGGTTTTGCTAAATGCTGCTGGAGAAGTAATATGGAAACAGGACTTGGGGCTGAGTGATGAAGCACCACTCGATATAAATGCTGCCAGTATACAAATAGAGAACATTATAAAATGATCAACAGGAGCTCGGCATGAAAGATATGGATGATAATATCGAACCAAAACAAAATCAGGAGTTAGAGAAACCCCTTTGCTCTTGCCTGACCGATCCATTCACCAGCCTGCCACCAGAATTGAGACCCCGGAACACGGATGTCATGAAAGGGTTGCGCAAGGTAAAATGTCCAGCCTGTGGTTTCGAGTATTGGACAAACCGTGATACCGATATGTGTATTGATTGCGAGAAAAAAGGCGTTCATCTACAGAGATGTCGAATTATAATTAATCACAAGTGATCGATATTCTCAAAAGTCACTCAAAGAATAAATAACTAATGATTGAGATTATTAAGAAGGAATATAATGCCTGTAATTATTCATCCATTAGGTCAATTAAAGAGTTTTTTTAACAACCAATCAACGATTACAGTCGAGGCGGGCAAGCAATCCGGCAATTCTATCACAGCTCAAATAGTACCTGAAATGGTGGCTGGCGTAGTTGTCAATGGTGATTTACAGACGAAGGATTATATCCTTCAGGATAATGACGATGTCAAGTTAATCGCCGTAATGAGTGGTGGGTAAGCTCGATCAATCGATTAATAAATTTCGTTATGTAGAGACGAATTATGGTTAATGTCAAGATTTTAAGTTATAAAAAACCTCAACGTTATATCGTGCGACAGACATTAATTGCCGCGCGAAATGAACTACGCAAAACCTATCCTGATTTTGATATTACGATTTCAGAAGTCAAAACACTCGAAGAGATAGAAGAATTCACTCCTGTGCTCGTTTGTCCTAGTCTGGTAATCAATGAAAAGTTATTCTGCACGGGATGGTTCCCAAAAAAAGAAGAAATTACTGAGTGGTTTAAGCAATATATTGATCGAAATTAGGAATAATGAGCCAGAAATCCGATTTTATGTTAAGCAAGCTATCGGTACGTTTCGGTGCACAATCGCTTACGGAGTTATGGATGTATCTCGAATCCATCAGACTCACTAAAATACTGCCATGCCTGGCAGAACCAGGCAAGATCATCGTGATCGGAGATCCATCACGCAAATTGGATGAGGTGCTGCCTTATCTGGCAACACTACCTAATGTGATCTCCTATAACCCGGATAGCTTGCACACTTACCCTGCGACGGCAGCCTGGTTTTATCTCGCTGTATTCAGAAAAAGCATATATCACCAAGGTCAAGGATACTGAAGAAGGGTTGGAATTGTTCAAAGCGCTAGTGGATGCGATCAATGCGACCTGGGATCATCGGGAAGAGCTGGTGGCAATGACTGCTCGAAAACACGCTCCACGTCCCCTGGATATATGGACGTTACTACCCCAAACCAATTGTAAACAATGTGGTGAGGCTACCTGCATGGCATTTGCTTGTAAATTATTGCTTCAAGAGCGAGAACTACCCGAATGCACTCCACTACAAGCGGATGCGGCATTTGCCGAACGTCGAGCAACCTTGGAAGCGATGCTTTAGGTTATTGGTAATAGTCTGTTGCCCACAATCCATCATATAATTTTCATGATTATTGTCACTGTATAATTATCGTAAATCCCAATATAATTCAATGTATGTTGAACTATTTACCTGATCCAGCAACCCCTCCAGTTGACTTAAATCAATTGGCTAATTGGCTCAAGGTTTTAGCCGAGCCAAACCGATTGCTGATCTTCCACTTTCTGATGGAAGGCGTCCAGTGCAACTGCGAGCTCGGGGACGGCCTGCAAATAGCTCCCAACCTGATCTCCCACCACCTGAGGGTTTTACGCGAGGCAGGTCTTGTTGATGTCGAACGCGATTCCCTGGATGGCCGCTGGATGTACTATTCAATAAACCGTAAGGCACTCGAAGCAATTAATTTCGCTTGGGGCACTTTTTTTGACCCACAACGAATTAAACCACGCCGGCTCACCTGTGGTCCACAGGGTGAGTTTATCCGCCTGGATATTAAGCAAGAGGGTTAGTTTTTTTATCGAAATACTTCAATGGAGACTGAATTACTATGACCGAATTTATACCTATCACTGATATATTGCCTTCCAACGCTAAAACAGCAGAAGTGGAAATTTTTGATCCACCCATGTGCTGCCCGACCGGAATGTGCGGTCCAACTATCGATCAGACTCTTTTGGATCTCAACGAGATGGTCCTGGCACTTCAAGCCCAGGGAGTCGTTGTGGCACGTTATCAAATGACCAGCCATCCGAATGCTTTCCTTAATAATCCTGAAGTCATGAAAATTGTTATGGAAAAGCAGATGGAGGCTCTACCGATTACGGTGGTACATGGAAAAGTGATCAAAACGCAGAATTACCCTTCCCTCGATGAAGTAAACACATATCTCAATGGAGCCCATTCATGACCCAATACATCTTCTTTTCCGGCAAAGGCGGAGTTGGCAAGACCAGCATGGCATGCACGCATGCGGTCCGCTACGCTGATGAAGGAAAACGCACCCTCATCGTCACCACTGACCCGGCATCCAATCTCTCCGACACGTTTGAGCAGCCCATCGGACACCAAATCACCCCCATTACCGATGTACCCAATTTATGGGCGATGGAGATCGACCCTGATAAAGCCACCCAGGAATATATCGATCGTGCAATGGCACCTATCCGTGCTGCTTTTCCGCCCCAGATCGTCCAGGTGATGGAAGAGCAGATGAGCGGTCCCTGCACTGCAGAAGTAGCTGCTTTTGACCGCTTTACTGATTTTCTGGAAGTTTCAACCAGTTCTGATAAAGTTTTCGATGTCGTGATCTTTGATACCGCTCCTACTGGACATACGATTCGCCTATTGGAGCTGCCCGCCGAGTGGAGCCAATCGATCAATGCGGCGAGCTCGGGCAATGGGCAGACCTGTATTGGTCCAGCAGCAGCCATCCAGGAAGCCAAGAATAAGTACGAGCGTGCCTTAGCTGCCATGCGGGATAGACGCCAGACCACATTCTTTTTCGTTCTGCATCCGGAAGCTATTTCAATCAAGGAAACCCGGCGTGCAATCACCGAGCTGAGTAAATTGGGCATCCAAAATTATCGCCTGATCATCAACGGCATTATTTCACTCGATGGTGAAAAGAATGCGCTGTTTGCAGCTCGTGCTCAAATGCAAGCGCAATACCTGGCCCAAATTGAAGCCGAGATGCCCTACCAGCAGCAACGCATGTCCTTGCTGGCAGGCGAGATCAAAGGTGTACAGCGACTTCGCCAGGTCGGAAAGATATTTTTTGATGGAACATCAGCCTCTAAAACGTTTGAAGCTGAAGCTATACAACCACAAGCTGAAACCCTGGCCACACCGCTAGAAGATATTCGATTACGTATCCAGCCCAATGGCCACCGCCGGACCGTGTTTTTCGCCGGTAAAGGTGGGGTAGGCAAAACCGTTGCCTCTTGTATCACCGCCGTCTGGTTAGCCCGCCAAGGACATAAGACATTGCTCCTGACTACCGACCCTGCGGCGCACCTGGGAGACGTGCTGGATAGCCCGGTGGGAGATGTGATCGCTCCTGTGGCTGGACAGCCGAACTTATGGGCGGTTAAGATCGATCCCAAGGCAGCAGCCGAAACATACAAAGCGCGCATCCTGGAGGATGCACGTAAACGTGGCCGCCCAGAAAAGGCGATTGAGGTCATGGAAGAAGAGCTCAACTCACCCTGTACTGAAGAAATGGCTGCCTTTGATAAATTCATCGAATATGCCTCACAGGATGAGTGGCAGGCAGTGGTGTTCGATACTGCACCCACTGGCCATACCCTGCGTCTGCTCGAGTTGCCGGTGGATTGGAGCAAGCAGCTGGATGTGAAGATTTTCGCCTCTGTCGATACCTCTGCAGCGGATGACGTCGCCAAGCAACGATTTGGTAAAGTCATCGAGATGATGCGGGATCCAGAACAGAGCACCTTTGCTTTCGTCATGTATCCTGAAGCCACGCCTATTTTGGAAGCCTGGCGGGCAGCACGTGAGTTGGGCACAGTAGGAATTCAACCTGGGCTGGTGGTTGCCAACATGGTTATTCCTCCGGATCAGGCTGATACCGATTTCACCTATGCCCGGCGCACGATGCAGGAGAAATACCTGGTCGAAATTAACAACCGTTTCCACCTTCCATTAGCCCAAATCCCGCTTCTTCCGTATGAAATCAAGGGACTGGAGATGCTGGCCAAGTTAGGCGATCAGATTTATCAAGGAGAGCGTATAGGTGTTGCTGTATGATATTGAAGTCAGGATACCCAGAATGATTCAAGCGGAGTTGGAGGCAGGCTTCGCCTTACCGAGATGCCAATAATTAGGCTGCATTCAGGGTGCACTCAATAATATGGATACGACTCACACTACCCAGGAAGAACCTTGTTACGGATACAACTCCAAGGGAGAATGTGTACGTGAACTGCGACCAAAACGCATGCTGGCAATCTTTGCCCATCCCGACGATGAAAGTTTCGGAGCTGGCGGTACCCTGGCAAAATATGCCCATCAAGGTGTACAGGTGGTACTGTTGTGCCTGACACATGGAGGTGCTGGTATACCTGGAGTGGAAGCCAAAGAGGCCGGAGACATCCGAATGCATGAATTGGAGCAAGCTGCAAATCAATTGGGGATCGAAGTTTATACCCTCGATTATCCAGACGGTGGTCTATCTGATATAGAAACGCGATCTCTATTAGAGATTGTTTCCTGGTGGATAGATCTTGTACAACCGCAGCTCATCCTCACCTTTGGTCCTGACGGTGTATCGGGACATCCTGACCATGTAACAATCTCGAAAATCGTTACCCAAGCATTTGACCTTACCTATAAAAAAGGGATGCTGCTCTATATTCACCCGTCGGAAGCAACAGAATTGGGATGTGGAATCTCATCTGCTGATACAGAGGACTTCCAACCATTGGTAGAAGTCGATATCTCTGCCTATAAACTTGAGAAAATCCAGGCGATTAAATGCCACATCAGCCAGAATCCAGGATTATCCGGTAAAGCGGAAGATATGATGGATGATATACCATGCAGTGAGCTTTATACCATTGCCCGCAATATGACAGCGGAGGATAATTATCCTGATTGGTTTGAAAGAGATAAAAAGGAGATTTTGGTACATGGACAAACATAAGGTTTTATTCCTTTGCACTGGAAACTCCTGCCGCTCGCAAATGGCAGAAGCGATCGTCAATTACCGTCTTGGCGACCAATGGGAAGCTGTCAGTGCAGGGACAAAGCCTAGCGGGTTACATTCACCCCAAAGCATTGGTGGCACTGGATGAAATCGGTATCCAGCATACAGGCCGCTCGAAGTCGAGCGGAAGAATTCCGGGACGTGGATTTCGATCTGGTGGTCACCCTTTGTGATGAGGCGGAAGAAAATTGCCCAGCCTGGTTGGGTAGAGGTAAACGAGCGCATCGCTGCATATTTGATCCGACTATATCCAATGATATGAATAATTTTCGCCAAGTGCGTGATGATATTGAACGCGAAATCATCTAATCTGTTAGTGAACTATAACGGCTCAAGTCGTTAATAGATATTCTTATTATGGAGGTTTCTTATGGCCAATGTTGCAGCAACACAAACCCCAGCGCAAGGTCTGACGAAAAAGCTCTCGTTCCTTGACCGTTACCTGACATTGTGGATTTTCCTGGCAATGGCGGTGGGGGTGGGCATCGGCTTTCTATTCCCGGAAGCAGTCAAAAGTTTTAACGATGCCGTTACTGTAGGGACGACCAATATTCCGATCGCGATTGGGTTGATCCTGATGATGTATCCGCCGTTCACCAAAGTGAGATACGAGGAACTCGGAGACGTTTTCCGAAACAAGAAAGTGTTGAGCCTCTCGCTGGTCCTGAACTGGATCATTGGACCCATATTGATGTTCGCACTGGCAATCATCTTCCTACGTGGTTATCCGGAATATATGGCCGGGCTGATCATGATCGGACTGGCACGCTGCATTGCTATGGTAATCGTATGGAACGAGTTAGCCCACGGCGACACAGAATACGCAGCCGGGCTGGTGGCGTTCAATAGCGTATTCCAGGTATTCTTTTACAGCATATATGCCTACGTATTCATTACTGTACTACCGCCATTGTTTGGTTTGAAGGGCAGTGTCGTGGAGATTACGATTGGCGAAATTGCTAAAAGTGTATTCATTTACCTGGGCATTCCATTCCTCGCTGGATTCTTTACCCGCCTGATCTTGGTGCGGGCAAAAGGTAAGGAATGGTATTACAAGAACTTCGTACCAAAGATCAGCCCCCTAACGCTGATTGCCCTTCTGTTTACCATTATTGTGATGTTCAGTCTGAAAGGCAACCTGATCGTGCAAATCCGCTGGATGTCGTACGCATTGCGATCCCACTATTGATCTATTTTGTGACGATGTTCCTGATCAGTTTCTGGATGGGTCGCCGTATTGGAGCTGACTATCCCAAAACTACATCTCTATCTTTCACAGCAGCCAGCAATAACTTTGAGCTCGCCATCGCGGTAGCAGTGGCTGTGTTTGGTATCAGTAGTGGCGCAGCTTTTGCAGCGGTGATCGGTCCATTCGTAGAGGTGCCGGTGATGATCGGATTGGTAAACGTGGCGTTTTATTTGAAAAAACGAATGTATCCTGTCACGGTTGTTCCTGCGGCAGAGTAATACTTAGTATGCATGACGTTTTTAAGCAAGGAGGTGAAAAATGACAGAGCTTGAAGGTTTGATCAAGCAAATTAGCCTTGTTGTTGACCCACCTTCTCTCAATGATACTGCCAGCGACCTGGATCGGATTTCCAAGAGCTTGGGTCCTTATCTGGATGGCCGCCCTCTCCAGGCATCCCTGGCGGTATTGCGGGAGCTCGGACCTGCATCACGCGAAGGTAATTGGCGCGTAGTGGTCACTTTAGCTGATATAGGGGATGCCTGGCGACTCGTTTGGATCGATCCTGCAGAGTGTACTACACCTGCCTATGGGCTGGCAATTGACCTCGGAACGACGACTACCGTCGTAGTGGAATTGATCGATACAGGCGCAGGAGAAGTTGTGGCTTCAAGTTTGGCCTATAATGCCCAACGAGAATATGGTGTGGATGTCACCTCTCGGATGATGTATGCTGAAAAACCAGGAGGTATTGCAGAACTCCGCCAGGCTGCTCTAAACACACTGAATGATCAAATAACAGGTTTGTGCTCTAAGGTGGATTGCCAATATGGCGAAATCGCTGGGGTTGTTATGGCAGGTAATACGATCATGTTCCATCTACTTCTCGGCCTCGATCCGAGCAGCATTCGTCGTGAACCCTATGTACCAGCGACGACCGTCTTTCCAATACTCACTGCAAATGAAGTTGGATTGAATATCCGTCCTGGAGCGCCATTATATCTATTCCCTGCTGCTAGCGGTTATGTAGGAGGCGATGTAACTGCTGGCTTATTAGGGACACACATTCCCGATGAAGAACCACTGTCCATCCTTATTGATATAGGAACGAATGGGGAAACCGTGCTAGGTAATAATGAGTTTCTCATTGCCTGCTCAGGTTCAGCCGGCTCAGCATTTGAAGGCTGTGGCTTGGAATGGGGTATGGCTGCACAACCCGGAGCTGTTGATCGTTTGCGTTATGAAGATGGCCGCCTTATATACCATACGGTAGATAATCAACCTGCCAGAGGTGTGTGCGGTTCCGGATTGATCGAAGCCCTTGGTGCATTCTTACAAAGCGGTTCGATCAACCGTAGCGGTAAGGTCGTCTTAGGGACACCAGGTGCTCAAAACAGCACCGGGCATCCTGAGATCTTGCTGGTACCTGCCGAAGAAACCGCAAAAGGAAAAGAAATTACCCTTCGCCAGGGGGATATTGAGAACCTTATACGGGATAAGGCTGCTCTCTATGCGGGTTCACGGATCCTGCTGGCGAATATGGGAATGACCTTTGATGATGTCACCCGAATTTACATCGCGGGTAATTTTGGCCAGTCTCTTGAAATCGAACAAGCGGTACGCATCGGCCTCTTGCCCGATATCCCGAGAGAGGATCAAATTCATTGGTAATAGCTCACTGAATGGGGCACGGACTGCCCTTCTATCACGAGCAGCCTGGCAACGTGCTCAGACCATTGCATCATCCATCACCTGCCTGGAATTAACCATTGAGCCACGCTACTTCGATGAGTACACGGCAGCTCTTTTTCTACCCCACACAGACTTGTCCTTATTCCCATCATTGGCTTGAAAAAGAGTCAGATGTGACCAATGGTTCGCAACAAATAAAGATTTTCAAAACCTGAAATAATAATCGAAAACTCTTTACTGATAATTGATATCAAGAATCTAGCCAAAAGGAGTACGTATGATAGATCAGGTAAATGAAAATATTGAAATTGCTTCCGAATCTACTGTGAAGCAAGCTGCACGTGATTTTGCAGCCGCTGTGGCGGAAACGCCTCAGTTCATCGCATTTGAGAAGGCAGCTTACACCTTTCGTAACGATCAGGCAGCCCAACAAGCCATGATAGCTCTACAACAAAAACAGCAGTCGTTACGCCCGTTGATGCAGCTCAACGCGCTCAACAATATGCAGCGTGAAGAGCTGATGGAACTTCAGACTGCCTTTACCAGCCAGGCAGTGGTCCAAGAATACTTCTCTGCTCAGGCAGAACTGACTACATTGTGCCAGGCGTTAGGTGATGAGCTGTCAACTGCCATTGGATTAAATTATGCTGCAGTGTGTGCAACCAGCAGCTGTTGCGGATAGGAAACAATAATGGAAACGATAATTTCTCCTAATATGCAAGAAGCAACGGATGTATTCATCAGCAATTTATTAGCATCGGAAGCCTTCGTCAGATACCATCAATCACAAGTCCAATTGGACCAGGATTCTCAAGCCCAGGCTTTGCTCAATCAGCTTTCCAAAGATCAGGCCGAACTGCGTAAAAAGCAAACCGATAGCAGTCTTGACTAAAGGAGGAAGTTGATTTTCTCCGAGCACTGCAGACGCAGGTTCGTGAGAATGATGTCATTAAGGGATATGCAGAGGCCCAACAAGCAGCCGTCAATTTCATGCGAGAGGTCAACGGTGAAATCAGCCAGCTGTTAGGGATCGATTTTGCCGGGTTTACCAAGCGCTCTGGTTGTTGTTGAGGATGACCACAATCATACAAATCATCGGTGCAAAGATCGCCTGTAAGGATGGGATTAAGGATTTCATGGCGGGAAACCGCGACATGGGCAGA
>CAVSBZ010000006.1:0-103515 GCA_963726315.1 uncultured Chloroflexia bacterium
GCGCCCCCGGCGGGATTCGAACCGGACACCCGTCAAGGGTGCACAACCGTCTGATCCGAAGTCCTAGGACTGGCGTTCTATACCTTATATATTGTGTTTTATTGTCCACAGAATCCTATTTATGCGGCTAAATTACTCCAGCATGTCTTTTAAATCCACTGCTTAACAACCCATCTGCACCACATCTGCATCGTTTTGAGATGAATGCTTAGAACCGTTATTTCAAATTAGCAACAAGGGAAGGCAACCTGCAGCCCTCTCCAACGGGGGAAATACTACTTGATTCCACGATTACCATACTGTCTCGGGGTATTTGCACCGAAACCGCATGGAATTTGTACGGCATCATGAAGCAAAGAAAGGCGACCCGCAACCCCGACCATACAAGAACACATGTTGTAAAAACTGATATTTATAAATAATTTCGATTGAGTAGGCTCGAACGTACGAACCTTTAACTAACAAGGATGATCCAGAAGCACACTTTTCCTGTTAAGGGTCTCCCCATTTTTACCGAAGTTCATCAGACATAAAACATGTAAGTACTTTGCAACGATTATCAAGGTCCATTCAATACTACGGTTTCCAGGTTCATAGGGATTGACTAATACTGCGGAGATAAATAATACTTCGTTGGGCAGCACTATCTGGATCTGGATAGGGTAGGAATTCGCCAGACACCCAACCTGTATAGCCAGTAGATGCCAGAGTATTCAAAATTGCTACGAAATCAAGGTGGCCAGCACTGGGATACTTGCGGTTTGAGTCAACTATATGAAAATGAATAATATTCTTGCCACACACACTAATACTATCCTCGATGCTTGCCTCCTCGATGTTCATATGAAATGTGTCCAGCAGCAAACCAAGGTTGGGTGAGCCAATCTGATTAATGAGTTCCAATCCATCAGTTGTTGTGTTGATTAAATCGGTTTCGTAACGATTGAGGGGTTCTAATGCCAGGTAAACACACAGTTCAGACGCAGTTTCAAGACAATCTTGCAAGCATTCCTCGAGGAAACGCATTGACTGGACCTTAGTTTGACCCGATGGAGTTACTCCACGAATCAGACCAATTATAACAAGAGCATTGAATTGATGTGCAAGCTGAATCTGGCGTTTGATCCGACGAACAGCTGCATTTCGAACTTCTTTGTTTGGATTGGTGAAATGATAATCCTTCTTCACCCCATGCCTGCCCAGTTCCAATCGCAGGCAATTTTATACCATGACCAGAAAGGACTCGTTCAAGAGTATCGATATTTATAAGGTCAGGATCACAAATCGCAAGCTCCACACCGTCATAACCCCACCCGGCAATCTTGGCAATATTGTTCTCAAAATCACCTTTAAAGGCAACCGCCTCGAATCGTGCTTGATGGGTAGATAAAACAATGGATAGCTTTAATTTATCCAATGAAGCCATGTTCCTCCCTGATCATGGTGATTCCTGTTTCATGTGAGTGATTCTTTTATTACCCGGCCAGATAAGTGATCTTGCATTCTGTGCGGTCTTTTTGCAGCCTGATGATATTCTCTGGCAGCTCGTTTAAGCTGACTTTCTTGGTACTCATGGGGGTCATATCCATTCCCGAAGCCATGCAATCGATAACCCGGGGGAAATTTCCATGACCCGAATGACCCTGCGCGCCAACTATGCGGGCTTTTCTGACTTGCAGCACTTCTCCCATGACCGGCATTTTTGCATCTGCCCTGGCCGTAACAACCACTGTACTGCAGATTGTCCTTCCCTCCCAGATCACCCGCTCAATCCCTGGATAGACCAGCTCAGGTAGGCTGGTGGCTTCCATGAACATATCTGCTCCCATTCCATCCGTAATTTCCAAGACTCTTGTCGCAAAATCCTCGTTGAGTGGATTCACATGGTAATCAGCACCGAGCTTTAGCGCCATCTTGGCTCGTTCTGGTTGTGTCTCAGAGATGATGACTTTCGAAGCACCCGCCCGCTTAAGAATCGCACAGGCGGCGATCCCAACCGGTCCACCGCCCAGGATGACTACCCGATCACCTGGACGAATGCCTCCGCCACGCTCGATCGCTGCATTATATGCAACCGCGGTTGGCTCAACCAGGCTTCCAGCGATAAAAACATCATTTTCTTGATATTTTTCAATTAATGGTTCCAAGCTCCACACAGTCCTGGACGGTACAAGGATGTATTTGGTATAAGCACCGTTAATGTTAAACCCGACCTCGTCCAATCGTTCACAATGGTTGGGTTGCCCATCTGCACATGGTTTACACTGTCCGCACCACAGCATTTCCTCCGATGTGACCGGTTCACCACCCTTGAAGGGTTTGTTGGTGCGCTTATTGATTGCATTCTTTCCAGCTTCCACTACAACGCCGGAGAATTCATGCCCTAAAATGCTTGGAAAACCAGTTAAACCTGGATAATAGATATATCCATTTTTATCTGCCTGCGCCATATGAACATCTGAACCACATATCCCGCAAGTCTTCACTTCGAGCAACACCTGTTCAGGACCGGGCGTTGGGATATCATATTCACGGATCTCCAACCTGGGATTTCGCCAGACCTGGCTACCCAGGTAGGTCTGGCGTCCTTCAATATCCTTCGACCCAAGTTTAAATCCCGGTTTTGGGTCCCAATCTGCAACCAGTGTGACGCCTTGCATTTTCCCATTCATTACGCATCTCCTCTATCAATGAATATTCTTCTCGTAAAGTAACGAATACCTTATAGCTTTACACTTCGGTGCCCTGACCAATCCTGGGGATGGCATAAACTGGTTTCCAACCTGGGCTGAGGGGCTCACGAAGGTAAGGTTCCAGCTCTTCAGCGCTTCGTAGTGTTACCTCCTCCACGGGAGGTAGCTTCCCCGGTGGAAATGCAGCCAGGATGTCATCATTCCACAGTGTAAGGTACTTTAATATTGCCGCAATCGGGCGCTTTGCCTTGTAGGCAGCGCCATCCATGGCTTTGCCAACCACGCCTTCCGGGGTAGCCTTGATCTCAATGGCAAAATGCCCTTCACCTTCAGACCAGCGACTGGGACGTCCAAATGGATCAACTGATTTATCAAAGTGACCATCCGGCAGGTAATTCTTCCCTTCTGTATCCACGGCATAATCCATGTCTACCATATCAGGATGCAGGAGCAAGCTCAGTGAAGTCTCACTTTCATCGGCATGCACAAAATTGGTGCCCATCTGCCCGCCGCGCTCAGTGGTGCGGAAGAATTCCCGTACACCACGATGCCAATCAATTACCCTGTATATCCCAGGCAGCTGGTAGCGTTTCTGGAACTCTTGCACAGCTGATTCAAGCATCCATAATTGCCCATGATTGTTGACAATCAGCTGCTTGCGGAACCCGTCGTTCCACAGACCCAGCATCACATCGATCATCATTTCCCGTACCACGTGCTCTCTAACAATCACTGTGCCCGGCATACCCAGGTGATGGTAGGGGTGACCCCCATACATCAAGGGTGGAAGGGCTAAATTTACAGCTGCCCCGCGCTTGGCTGTAAACCGCCGTACTCCCTCACAGATGGCACTGACGTACAATGTATCGGCAGCGCTTGGTAGGTGCCTGCCATGGAGTTCAGTGCAACCGACGGGGATGAATACCACGTCATTATGCTTACGATTTTCTTCCACCTGCCAGCGAGTGGTTGTCTGGATGTAAGCGCCTGGTCTTGCCCATTCCACAGGTGAAGGAATCCCGTAGTCAGCCAATATTGCATCAATTTGATTGTCCGATGCATCCCAAATTTCTTTCTTTAAACGCCCGGTTGGATTATCTTCGAAATACAGGTCAGGTTGATCGGTGGGTATAAATCCTTTGGGTGTCTTGATATTCGTCATAGCATTTCTCCTCGTAAATTTTAATTATTCGTCTGATTATCAGGGGGTAAGTTTATACTCATCAGAAGGATATAATCTGCTTTCTTATCCTTTATATTCCTTCATATTAATCGGGCGTTTCTGTCTGAACGATTCCCAGGCGGCTAATCCCAGTAGCACCGAGGCGCGGCTGTCATACCCGGTGGGTGATACGGGTTTATCATCCCGCACACATTGAAGAAACTGGCGCACTTCTTCAACGTAACAATCGGCATATCGTTCGATAAACGAATAGGGCACCCTCGCGGAATGGTATCCCTTACCATCTCCCCTGATAGCCATATTTTCAAACTCATTTCCAGCCATCGCAGTTCCGTTCGAGCAAAACACCTCCAGGCGCTGGTCGTATCCATAAACACATTTACGGCTGTTATCGATTGCGCCAACAGCACCATTTTCAAATCGTAAGGAAATAATATCCACATCCACATCACCAATATCTTTGAGATAAGGTGCTACAATTACACTTCCAATGGCATAGACTTCATCGACTTCCCCGATCTGGAATCGCACCATGTCAAAATCGTGGATACTCATGTCCAGAAACATTCCTCCAGAACTCTTCGCATATTCCAGGGAAGGTGGTTCTGGGTCACGGTTGGTGATATGTAGGATGCATGGTTGACCAATTTCCCCTGAGGCAACAAGCTGATGCACCTGCCGAAAGCCCTTGTCAAACCGTCGATTGTAACCGACCTGAAGCTTTACCCCTCTCTTTTCGACTGTTTTCATAACATCATCGATATCAGCTAAATTTAGAGCCAGCGGTTTTTCACAAAATATCTGCTTTCCAGCATTCACCGCATCTTTAACAATTAAAGCATGTGTGTCTGTATTTGTTGCAATTAGCACTGCTTCAATATCCTTGTCTGCAAGGAGCTCGTGATAATCCTTCACCACGCGCTCAACTCCAAGGTCTTCGGCAACTACCTGGGCTACTTCCAAGCGAATATCACAAACTGCTACTACATTCGCTTCATGGATGCTGCGGACCAGGTTGCGGGTGTGAAAACTTCCGATACGACCGGTTCCAATCACCGCAAGATTAACTTGTCTTTTCATTTTCTCCTCACTAAACTTTCATCACGATCTTCATGGCACTTTTGGGATGGTGGGTTAAAGTCTTAAGATCCAAACCCAGGTCATCGAATGCCCGAATTCCCTCTTCCAATGGAATGACCTTTGAGAAGAATGGATCCATATTCAACCGTTTTTCTTGATATATCCTTATCGATGGAACCATGGTATTTTGCCCCAGATATAAGCCCAGGATTTTTGTAGCCCAGCGGGTGATTTCGTTCGGGACTACTGTTGCCTGGATGCTCGAATCCATCCCAAATGGTAAAACCTTGCCGCCCGGAGTGACGCACTGCAGTGCCTGTTCCAAGGCGTTTCCCGTCGCTTCAACCACAATATCCGCCTTTCGGCCATAGGTGAAATCGGTTATTTTCTTGACGATATCATCCTCGTGCGGATTCCAAACTGTCAGACCACACTGCCTGGCAACATTGATCCTGAATGGGTCGATTTCTGTCACAGCTACTTTGGCGGCGATATTTTTAGCAAATTGGGCGAAGAGATAACCGATGGGTCCAAACCCAAGGATCAATACATAATCATACGGCAACATTAGCAGTGTATTCATCCCATTGACAACTGTTGCCAATGTCTCGACCTGGGTCCCCAATATGTCGTCAATGCCTTCCGGTATTGCGTAGCACTGTTTTTCAGGTACGAGGCAATATTCTGCATAACCACCATCACGCATTACCCCGATGGCATTAACTTTAATCTCAACACATTGGCTGGTTAATCCCATTCGACAGAATGTGCAAAATCCACAGCGGATGTTGTTGTCCACGGCTATACGGTCGCCCACCTTGAAATGGGTAACATGTGAGCCAATTTCCACCACTCTTCCACAAAATTCGTGCCCTAAAACCGTATTTTCCTTGTAATGGTGTTTGCCTTCCAAAATCTTAATATCCGAACCACAGATACCCACCGCAGATACCTTGATCAGCACATCATCTGGCTGAGTGATCTTAGGAATGGGTAATTCGCATAACTCAATCTTGCCAATTTCTCTGAAAACAAGAGCTTTCATCTTTTTCATTCTTCCTCCTTAATAATTGCTATCTCTGCTATAAATAATCATTCGACCTATTTTTTTGCTGCGCATCCCTTGCTAATTCAAATGCTACATGCATATTATTTCTCTCGAATACGATACAAAATCTCTCCTGCGTGTGGGACGACCAATATTCCTTCATTTTCATGGTCTTGCCATTCATCCATATGTATCTCTTGGGGTGATAAATATCCCAGGTTAATTTGCCAGCAGCGTTCTGGAGGGATATCAGTGGCGAGGGTTACGGTTATCCGTGGCGTTTCTTTCCCAAAGGCAGCATCGTAGGTGCCCATGCCTTTGAGATGGGTTGAATGAGCCAACACTCCCCCAGGGTAATTTTTAAACCTCTCCCATTGGGATAAAAAATAGTCACGGCAGTGATACCCGATTTCATCGATCAGATTACCATGGGTATAACTTACCTCATGGATGTGTGGAGCATAGATGACCACTTCACCACCATTTTCAATGATGGGCTCCAGCTTATACATGCCTTTGGCAGCGGTCCAAAGATCATCATACTTCTCAGGCATGATGGACAATACGCGTTTATATAGCCTATCCTTATATATAATGTGCCTGTCGTTAGATAATCTCGCAGCCGCCTGCCATGCTTCTTTCGCTGGTCCAAAATAGATACCGGCAACACCTTCCTGTGTCACCACCAGTCCAAAGCACGCGGTGGGAATGGAGACGAAATCAGCCGCTCGATCAATGACGGATCGCACAGGCGTCATCATCGTGCCAATGATCTTGTAACTGGTGATGAGCGCACCCAACCAGTGAGTGAAATTGATGATCTCTGGTCCAGCAATCCCAGGAAATAAATACTTGTTCCCTCCAGAGAATCCCACCACTTCATGCGGAAAAACTGGCCCACAGATAATGATCTGGTCATACTCAAGAATGTGTTTATTAAGCCGGACAGGCACATCATAAGAGAGTAAACCTTCTGATATTTGATTGATCTCTTCTTTAGTGAGCAAGCCAATTTGGGCAAAACTTTCAGGTTTATGCCACTCATGATTGATGATTCGAATAGATCCAACCGCCCCGTTTTTCACCTGCCTGCCAACCAGCCTACCCAATTGATGATCATCCAAAGGATGGTGGGTTCCCAGGGCTACTAGGTAATCCAATTGACTTACCCGCTGAGATAGAAATTCATCAAGCAGATCGAACATCAATGGCATGGGCATCGTACGGGTATTGTCTGGAATCAGGATAAGAACCCGTTTGCCATCCAATACCAGGGTATCCAGGCTTTCCCTCACGATCGCCCGGATCTCTTCCTTACTAAGATGCCCATCCCCTAATCCTGATCCGATCACCATAATTTTCTTTATTCTCCCAACGGTTTATAGAAAAAACCGGACATATTCGACATTAAACTCCGCTGAATGCAGAAAAGCCTCCGTCGATTGGCACTACAATACCAGTAACAAAACTCGAAGCGGGTGAAAGCAGCCACAGGACCACACCTAACAGATCATCTGGACTGCCAAAGCGTTTCATTGGGGTATGGGCGATGATAGCCTGGCCTCGCTCAGTCAGCTCACCGTCATTTTTATCGATCAAGAGGTAGTGGTTTTGTTCGGTGAGGAAAAACCCTGGCGCAATGGCATTCACGCGGATATCCGGCGAATATTCGACTGCCATGTGCACAGCTAACCATTGGGTAAAGTTGCTGACTGCTGCTTTTGCTGCAGAATAAGCTGGGATCTTAGTCAATGGTCGAAATGCATTCATTGATGAGATGTTCAGAATGATCCCTTTTTTCTGTTCAGCCATGATCTTTCCAAAAACCTGCGAAACCAGCATTGTTCCAAACAAGTTGAGCTCTATCACCCATTCCAGAGCTTGATTAGGGAGATCAAAAAAAGGGAGATCTGCTCTGGTAGTTGCCTGCGGGCTGTTACCACCGGCCCCGTTGATAAGGATGTCTACCCTTCCCCATGTGTTGATGGCCTTTACGGCAGCTGATTGTATGCTGGTGTTATCGCACACATCACATTCGATTCCAATGGCCTCTCCACCCGCCAGGTTGATCTCACTGGCAAGCCCATCCATTCCCTGCCGGTTAATATCCAATATGGCCACTTTTACCCCCTCAAGTGTCAGACCACGGGACAATGCAGCACACATGACACCTGCCCCACCGGTCACTACCGCCACCTTGCCAGAAAGGTCAAATAACTTATGTGCAGGGCGATTGTTCATAATCCATCCTTTTTATCTGTTATATCGAAAAAGGCAGTAAATGACGCTGAAAATGGCTTTCTAGATTATCAAAATAGGCTTCTCGATTATTTTTTAAAAGCGTCATGATGCGATCATAAAACCGCAAGCTTCCATCGATCGTTTTTTCTGTTAAAACAGACCCAAATGTGACGTGCAGGATCTCCCGGGCATCAAATTGTGTAAAAAGGTCGGACCATACTTTTACTTCACCTGGTTGTGGTGCGTTGTTAAGCTCAGCTGAGATATGGTAGCTCAGTCGATCATTCTCAAAGCGTTCCCGGGCAAAGCTATAGATTTCTTGGATCAGGCATGTATCCAGAGCTGCAATGGTTCGTAATGCTTCCAGGTAACTGGTACCGGCGGTCTTCAGGTGTGCCAATCCCCGCGTTGCCTCCATGAAAATGGAATAAATGCTAAATTTATCTGATCCGGAATGCAGGCTTAGTTTATAGGGTCCAAACTGCCTGGCAATCGCTGAATGTGTGGCAACATCAGCCTCGAAGGCGGTCAAAACTCCAATATAATCCACTCCTTTTTCAAATCGTCCCACAAACCGGGGAGCGAAACTAACCCAATTGATTCCAAGACGTTTTAATTCGCTGGCGATGTAAACATGTTCTGCAGGAGAAGTTGGATGCTCAGTCTCATCCATCGATATTTCCACTTCAAACGGCAGGTAACCCGCCACTTTTTTTAGGTGGTCATATAAATAGGCAACATGATCGATTGCTTTTGCATATTTCAATACTGCCCGGGTTAAGATCTCCCTGCTCATGAAAATCTTGTGCCCTTCAATATCCAACCGTTGTCCGAGCAGCCCTGTTGCTTCAGGATGCAGATAAACCGGAAGGGTTTTTATCCTCTGCTCAAGTAGATTGTTCTGTCCTGCCAGGCTGGAATTATCAACATATTCACCTGGATCAAAGGTAAATAAAGTGAAGCCAGCTGCGTCGCAGGCATCAACATCTTCAATGGTCTTTAAATGATCTGCATCAGCGCCTACCCCTGCCTGCCAGCCTTCCTCAAAAATACCCCAGGTGGCATCATCCATCACTTGTTGTGGACTACGTCCGGTTCGCTTCATCTCACGGATGGATTGTTGGGCAAAGATCGGCGCAACCTTTCCGTCAATACCTCTCACAGCGCGCACATGCCCTGGTGTGGCAATCCCCATTCGGTCCCCCATACCTGCAGAGGTCTGGAGACCCAATAACCTCGGCTTGAGCCAAGGCAGGTTGGAGCGCAGGTTTTCAGCGTTATGATGATTAAGGGAGCATAATTTCATAGTATGATCACCATATTCCGAAATTTCACCCTCAAACTGATTGATAAAATCAGGCTTCCCGAGGTTTAAGACTGCTAATTTTAAACCTGCATTGGTCTGCGCAAGCCCAAATTGTGCGGTCCTGGTGGAAACGAGCGAGCGTTGAGATAAGTTAAGTCTTGAGGACAGTAAATGCATTTCCATATGATTTTTAGTCATTTATAAGCATTGCCGTTGAAAGGCGGATTAATAGCGTCCCTTGTAAGCGTTTCACATTGGTGCCATTGTCAGTTGTTTTTATTTTATTGTTGAGCTGATCAAGCATCATCCGCGCTGCTTCAGCACCGAGAAAACGTTTAGGCTGGTCAATGGTGGTAAGCGGTGGATCGGTGTAATCCGAAACCGTTAGATTGTCAAACCCTGTGACCGAGATATCCTTTGGTACCCGCAAGCCAGCCTGACGGATTCCCTTAAGCACACCAACTGCCATCATGTCGTTATAGCAAATCAGGGCGGTTGGACGGAGATCAAGGCTCAAGAAATAATCCACGGCTTCAAAACCCTGTCTGGAACTATTACCGGGCACAAGATGGATGTGTTCGCTTCCTATGAACAGCCCAGCTTTATCCATAGCCTGCGAAACACCAGCCAGCCTTTCCTTGGTCGTACGCCCGGAGGTTGCATCCCCAAGGTAGGCAATTCTCTTGTGACCCAAGCAAATTAAATGCTCGCAGACCTGTCGGGCACCATCCACATCGTCATGGTAAATGGAATAAGGATAATCATCAACCGCCTGATTATTAATTGCCACGATCGGAATCTCGTATGAATGAAGCTGGTCGCTCTGTTCACGGGTGAACCTGGGTGAGCATAGGATCACTCCATCAACCCTGTGTTCACGCATGGTATTCACAATTGCCCTTTCCCGAACCGGATCTTGCTGTGAAGCCGCAATGAACAGGCTATAGCCATTCATCTGAGAGATATCATCAATTCCTTGTAAAATTTCACTAAAATAAGGATCATCAATATGGCTTACAATCACTCCCAGGGCTTGTGAGCGGTTGGTTTTTAAACTGCGCGCCGCAAAACTTGGGTGGTAATTCAACTCTAAAGCAATCTTTTGAATTCGTTGGGTAGTTTCTTCAGAAATGAGCGGGCTGTGATGCAAGGCTCGCGACACTGTCGCGTGAGAGACCCCTGCCTGCTTGGCGATATCCTTGATGGTTGCTGCCATTTATTTTACTCGCTATGCACACGTGTGCATTAATACTAGTGTACACATTACAACGCAAAAAGTCAATACTATTTTGAAAGAATGTTTGCATTTTTAATAAAATTGTTGTATGATAAACAAATGAAAGTATAGTTTCACAAATTCCGTTTTTGTAAGTTATTGTTTCGTATACAGAACAAGGAGGATACATGAAGGATATTATCGAGGCAATCTTCCTGGATGTTGGGAATACGCTGCGGGTAGTTGTGGAAGATGCGCCATTTCAGGCACAAGCCAGGCAGGACCTTATGAACCTGGTCGGTGCTAGTGAAACCGAAGATGAATTTTTTACAAAATTGGATGCGAGATGGAAAGCCTACAGGAAATGGTCATTTGAGAATTTAACCGAGGCATCCGAAAAAGAACTATGGACGCGTTACCTGCTTCCAGACTTCCCTTCCGAAAGGATAGGCTCACATTCAGGCCGACTTACCCGCCTATGGCGTGATAAGGATGGACGCAGGATACCTCGACCGGATGTGAAAAAAGTTGTCCTGGAATTGGATCTGCGTGGCTATATCCTGGGGATTATTGCGAATACGATCACCGAGACTGAGATACCTGACTGGTTGGAGCACGACCAGCTCTCATCCTATTTCAAAGCAGTCGTTCTTTCTTCAAAAATCCGTTACCGGAAACCCGGACCGGAGATTTATTGGGAGGGGGCGCGCAGGGTAGGTATTGAACCTGCCCATTGCGCGTATGTTGGGGATAATCCTCTGCGGGATGTGGTTGGCACGCGGAAGGCAGGTTACGGGATGGTGATCATTTTGTTGGACCCGGAGAAACTGGCTAAGGAACCACCCGAAGGGGAGAATAAACCAGATCATATCATTCGGGAATGCAGTGACTTGCTTGATATATTCCCTCCACGAGAAAAATTGAGATAAATTCTACATTCCATTATGCTTTTATCACTATAAAACCCTCGGGGAAACTCTCACTAAAGGCGGATTGAATGAAACCAGATATCGAAGCCATTTTCATCGACCTTGGAAATACCATGCGTGTCTTGGTAAAAGATGCTGAACACCAATCCATAGCCAGGAATAAAATTGCGCAGCTGGTTGGATCACAGGAATCCCCAGAGGCATTGTGCCAGCGCATCGATGAACGCTATAAAACATATAGAAAATGGGCCTTCGAAACGATGATCGAAGCAGTGGAAAGCGAATTATGGACACGCTGGTTATTACCAGATTATCCAACTGAAAAGCTTGTTCCCATCGCTACCGAATTGACCTATCAATTCCGCCAGTCCATGGGGAGACGTATCCTGCAAAGGGATGCTAAACAGGTGGTCTTCGAATTAGACAAGCGTGGTTATCGCCTGGGGATCATCAGCAATGTCATCTCAACCCAGGAAATTCCTGACTGGCTTGATGCGGATGGACTCAGTCCATACTTTAAATCAGTTGTGCTCTCATCAGTGCTTGGACGGCGGAAACCGGACCCCGAGGTTTATTGGGAGGCCGCACGAAGGATAGGCATCCCACCAGCAAAGTGTGTGTACGTGGGAGACAACCCGTCAAGAGATGTGGTTGGAACGAGGAATGCCGGGTTTGGGATGGTCATCCTCCTGATGGACCTTGAGGAAGTGGAGAAGGATCCTCCAACTGGTGAGAAGAAACCGGATGTGATCATTCATGAATTCAAACAGCTGTTAGATATCTTTCCTGCAATTTAGCCGGTTGTTTTGAAGTGGGAGCCCGATATGTGCGCTGAAAATTCATCCCATGGTGGTATAGAGCTTGCTAGAGCTGTCCAGGAATTATATACAGCAGGACAAACCGACTACTCCTTTGAACCGGTCATATTTGTTGATCCACAAGGTAAACCTATTGGACGGATAAAGGATGGCGATTCGGTGATATTTTGCTTGCGCCGGGGTGAGCGGGAAGTCCAGCTGACTGATGCCTTTGTGGACCCGAAAGTGGGTAATTTCCCCCGTGCCGATTTCAAGCATCTACCATTTATCATCCTTACTTTATATCATGGGAAGTTTAAAGACCTGCCCGTGGCCTTTGCCCCAACAAAGATTCCCAATACCCTTGCGGAGATCATCAGCCAGGCTGGTTTACGGCAATTGCATGTTTCTGAATCAGAGAAATTCGCCCATGTCACATTTTTCTTCAATGGTGGGAATAACCAGCCATTTTTCGGTGAGAAGGACATCCTTGTCCCATCCATCCGGAGGATACCGCCTGAGCAAATCCCAGAACTGCGTTTAGCTAGGTCGCCGATCAGGTGGATAGATGGAATAAAGGAGGGTTACGAGCTCATCGTCACCAATTTCGCCAATGCGGATGTCATCGGGCATACCCAGGATGTAAACGCAAAGATTAAATGCGCTGAATATATTGACCAGTACCTCAGTCAGGTTGTTATTACTGCCATTGGCGCTAATTATGCAGCCATCATCACCGCTGACCACGGTAACCTGGAAGCTATGTACAACCCCGATGGTTCTCCTAATGGATCCCATACGGACAACCCGGTTCCTTTTTTACTCGTAACAGCGGAAAAAGAAAAACCGATCAAACTTATCCCGGGGAAGCTCTCCGATGTTGCTCCTACGATTTTATCCATCCTGGGGATTGCACAACCTCCGGAGATGAGTGGAAATAATCTCATTGCTTCAGTGAATAAGCTCACTGCCAAAAAATTGTGTGTGGTGATCCTTGATGGGTGGGGAGTTGGACACCAAGATGAGACCAACCCAATATATCTGGCTCACACACCCTATTGGGATGATCTAGTCCAATGTTATCCATATGTACAATTGCAAGCTGCAGGAGAAGCCGTAGGGTTGAAGGCTGATAAAAATGGTAATTCCGAAGCCGGTCATATGAACCTGGGAGCAGGCAGGATCATCCAACAGGACGATGTCAGGTTGGATGCTGCCATGCAGGATGGTTCATTCTATTCGAATAAGATTTTTCTCCAGACCCTCGAAGACGTAAAACAACATCACTCAAGCCTACATTTGATCTGTCTGTTGAGCGAAAAGAGCTCGCATGGCTCGATCGACTATCCGCTTGCACTGTTACACATGGCGAAAGACCACCAGGTGAATGATGTATTCATTCACGTTATCTTTGATGGTCGCAGCACCGAACCAGGTAGTGCACCTGAGCTGCTTGCTAAATTTGAGAATAAAATCGCTGAAATTGGTATTGGGAAAATCGTTACTGGGATCGGGCGGGGTATTGCCCTGGATCGGGACGGAAATTATTCGAAAACACAATGTGCTTACGATGCCCTGGTTTTTGGAGTTGGGAAGAAACACCAGGTAAATTGGAAGTGACTCAAAACCTGGGATGGTTTATAGATCATTACGACGCACAAGTTGTAGATTGCAAATTGGAGCAATGTTTCACCAACCATTTGGAAGTATTTGAGGGAAGAGTATGAATTCCAGCCTTGTACAAAAATTGATCCTCCCAGCTGAAACCAAAATTGTGATGCTCATTATGGACGGCCTGGGTGGGTTGCCACAGGAGGCTGGAGGACAGACTGAATTGGAGACAGCCCGTACACCAAACCTGGACAAATTAGCCAGGCGATCAAACCTGGGGTTAATTATCCCGGTTGCCCCAGGCATCACACCCGGCAGTGGTCCTGGGCATCTTGCCCTGTTCGGTTATGATCCCATCCAATTTGAAATCGGTCGGGGTGCCATGGAGGCACTGGGAGTTGATTTTGAGCTTAGCCCGGATGACCTGGCAGCCAGGGGTAACTATTGTACGGTTGATCAAAGTGGATTAATCACCGATCGCCGGGCTGGACGAATTGGGACAAATATTAATCAAGCATTATCCGGCTTGCTATCATCCATAAAAATTGAGGATGCAGAAATCTTCATCAAACCCATCAAGGAACATCGTTTTGCCTTTATATTACGCGCTCCAGGATTACACGATGCGCTATCCGAAACCGACCCACAGAAGACCGGTGTGGCACCCTTACCTGTGTGTGCGCTGGACGAAAAATCCAAAAAAGCGGCCGATCTTGTGAATCAATTTATCGCTTATGCTCAAAAAGCACTGGTGGGCCAAACACCCGCCAATATGATATTACTGCGCGGCTTTGCCAGGCTGCCGGTTCTGCCAACCTACCAGGAAAAGTATGGTTTGCGCGCTGCCGCAATCGCGGTCAATGGTATGTACCGTGGGGTTGCCAGGATGGTAGGGATGCAGGTACTCCCGTTAGCGGGTCAAACCTTGGACGATCAATTCACAGCTCTCGAGAAGTATTGGAGAGAATTCGATTTCTTCTACCTGCATGTGAAAAAAACCGATACGATGGGGGAATCAGGAGACTTTGACGGAAAGGTCTCAGCTATCGAAGAAGTTGACGCATTTATGCCTCGCCTATTAGCCCTTAAACCCGATGTGGTCATTGTGGGTGGAGATCATTCTTCCCCTGCGGTAATGAAATCTCATTCCTGGCATCCAGTCCCGGTGCTCATATATTCCCCTTATGTTCGAGCGGATGGATTGGCAGAATTTGGAGAACGCACGTGCGCCCTGGGGAGTCTGGGGACTTTTCCAGCAACGCACATCATGCCATTTGCACTAGCAAATGCCTTGCGTATATCAAAATATGGCGCGTAATTTTCGTTTTCCATCATTTACACCTAGCCCCCGATTTAAAACGACGTTCAGGGCACTCAAACACAGGAATTACAAGTTGTGGTTTTTCGGACAGGGTGTATCCCTGATCGGAACCTGGATGCAATCCATTGCTCAACAGGTGCTTGTATATAATTTGACAGGCTCAGCGATCTCATTAGGAATCGTCAATCTAATGACTTTTCTACCACTCCTGCCTTTTTCTTTCTGGGGTGGCTCGCTTGCAGACCGTGGCTCTAAACGGAAAATATTACTCACTACGCAATCACTCATGTTGGTCCAGGCTCTGATTCTGGCAACACTTACCTGGACAGGTGCCGTCCGAGTCTGGCATGTCTATTTAATGGCATTTATCCTTGGGATGCTCAAAGCAGTGGATATGCCTCCACGGCAATCATTTGTTGTTGAGATGGTCGAAGGGAAAGAAGACCTGACTAGTGCGATCGGGCTAAATTCAGCGATCCACAATAGCGCCCGCACTCTTGGACCAGCGATTGCCGGTGTGGTGATCGCCCTCCGGGGTGAGGCATTTGCTTTCTTCATAAACAGCTTGAGTTTTATTGCCGTGATTGCTTGCTTATTATTAATGCGCAATTTACCCCAGTCAACCCAACAGAAAAAGTCAAATCCCCCGGTTATTGCTCACATGATGGAGGGGTTTCGCTATGTGATCAGCCAACAAGTACTCCTGGTTATTATGAGCCTTGTGGCAGTAACCTCATTTCTTTCAAGACCTTACCAGACCTTGCTGCCTGTATTTGCAGATGAGAGTCTCTCCGGCAGCGCCCAACCAGTGATATCTGCCTTGTGCTATGGAGACAACCCTATACTTAAATGCCTAAAACCGGAGGCATTGCCCCTTGGATTGTTGAATACTGCCGTGGGGGTTGGGGCAGTTACAGGGGCGATCCTGGTTGCCTCCTTACCTGTACATGCCAGGAGAGGTCGATTATTAACCCTGGGTAATTTAGGCTTACCAATCCTGCTTATTGCATTTGCAAATTCCCAAATCTTCATTGTGTCACTATTTCTACTGGCATTAGTAGGGTTGGGTCAGGTTTTCCAAAATGCCATCGCAAATACTTTGCTTCAAATCACCTCCCCAGACGACTTACGGGGTCGGGTGATGAGCCAATACTCCCTCGTGACCCAGGGAATGCACCAATTAGGTGGGCTGCAGGCGGGATTTGTAGCGGATTGGATCGGTGCACCACTATCTGTTGCTATCGGTGCAGCTCTATCCTTATTTTATGGTATTTTTGTGTTCTTCAAGTTTCCCCGGGTTCGAGAAATGGTGTAATTCATTACTTCTTTCGGAGGATCTACCTGTATGCCAAATGCTGGAATTGATCTGAATAACATGGGCACTTTTTCAAAGAAATTGTTCAAGGAGTTAAAAACCTTGACGCCTGCTCTGCAGGACCTTGAACTGTATGAATTTCAATACGGATTAAACAACCTTATCCCAGAGAAAGGCTGGTCATCGGTTAAATTGGATACATGCGGTGAGGTTGAGCGCCTGGTTAAATCCTTCTCATTCTATGATGCCATCCAGATAAAACCTCGCATCGAAGATCGGATCGTCCTGGATGAAAAAATTGTTCAGTTGACCAATATGCTGTTCGTTGGCTTGGTCACTGGTGATTATCCATTAGAATGGATTAATGAACACTTTTATTTTGATGTTCGGAGTTTTCTCTTTTTTCATCGGACGAAGTATTTTACTAACCAGGTATTAGTCCACTTGGGTCACCGACCATATCGCCAATTTGATCAAAAACAGAAAATGTTCGAGCGATATCAGGGAGTTGGGTACCGTGATTTCAAGAGAGCCAACCAGCAAGTTGATACTCTCTTTATCGATATTGTAAAGAAGCTTATTTCAAAGCGCGGAACACCCACATTACTTGCCATCGCCGGACCGACTGCCGCGGGTAAAACGGAGATTGTTGATAGGCTGCGTACTTCATTTGAAAATACTGGGCAAAATACCACCTCCATTGAGATGGATAACTTTTTAACCGACCGGGATTATCGGGAGGAAAAAGGTATCCATACCCAGGGAAAAGCAGCCCTGCATTTTGAACTATTAAAATCAAGTCTTTCACAGATCTGCCAGGGAAAAAGCATCAGCATCCCCAGGTATGATTTCGTATATGCCACGTCAAGCCATGAACTGGATGGCAACCTAAAGCCTGGTGGGAAACCCATCGAGATCAAACCGGCAGACATCATCTTCATCGAAGGTAATTTCCCCTTCCTGCTTGAAGAAATCGCTCACCTGATCGATATCAAGGTGGTCTACCTAACCGATGATCCGGTTAGATTGAAGCGAAAATGGAAGCGAGATATCGATTATCGTAAAAAATATGAACCTACCTATTTCCGTAATCGATTTTTTAAAGACCAATTTATCATGGCTCAGATTGCATATATTCCCCAGATGAAAGCCTGCGATATAGTAGTGGACACAACGGGTGCAGCGCTGTGGACAACGCCCGAAATAAAAGAAGGCCTGGATGAATAACTGCACTACGGATAGGTATAACGGAATGGAATCACCGAGACAGATGGACTATCACCTGCACACTGCCCTGACGATTGACGGCAATATGCATGAATTTGATGCTTGTGAACGTGCATTAGCGTTGGACATCCAGGAGATTGCCTTCACCAATCATGTGATGCTCAACCAGCCTAATTACATCATCTCTCCAGCTTCATTTATCAGACACTGGGAAAATATTCAGGGATGTCAGGAACGATATCCCCAGTTACAGATCCGTCTGGGGATTGAGATGGATTATTACCCGCACATGGAAGGCGATATTGCCAAAAAAATCCTTTTTTATGAAGGATTAATTGGCAGACCTTTTAATTTTATCCTGGGTTCAATCCATGATATCAGGGGAGGTTTCTTCTCTAATAAATTGGCAGCAGTACCTTTTTTCAAGGATCGTGAGATCGTTGCGACCTATCATGAGTATTTTGAGCTTGCGGCTTGCGCAGTTCGATCTGGCTTATTCAACGTCATTGCGCATCCCGATCTGATAAAGAAATATACCTATCAATTGACCCCTCTGATTTCTTTTGATAAATATCAGGATGTCGTTGAATCATTCATTGGTGAGCTGATCACCTGTGGGGTGGGGATCGAGGTAAACACAAAGGGATTACGACGACCGGTGCAGGAACCTTACCCTTCCGATGAATTCTTGAAGCTGTACCTTTCCAAATCAAGAGCATTGGGCACGGACCCAATCATCACATTGGGATCCGATGCCCACAAGGTGACGGATGTGGGGTTTGGTATTTTAGAAATCATCGAATCCTTAAAGAAATTCCGGGTCAATCTTATGAGTTTTGAACGAAGAAACAGATCACCGTTCATATTGTAAACTAGCATGATTTACACTGTCCTAACCAATCCGTATATTTATGATGAAATGACAATACCTGTAATTGCCTGGGAATGTGTCTTAGTAAGTGTATGGTTCTCGACAGATTTCGCTTGAAAAGCATTCAACATCATGAATTTTGAAAGAATGCTTGCATTTTTATTTAAAATGTTGTATCATCTTCAAATGTAACATTTCTTTCAGAAAAAACAAAAATGCGTGTTCCGGTCAGCCGGTTGTCAAGTGAGATGAGCTATGCAAACAGAAAATCAAAGTATCATCGACTTCAGCCAGATCATCAGCGATAACTATAAAAATCTCACTAAAAGTGAGAAGCGTATCGCCAACTACCTGCGGAAAAACCAAGAAGAATCAGCTTTCCTATCTGCTGGAGAAATCGCAGACCGACTCGGACTAAGCGAAGCTACCCTGGTCAGGTTCGCACGCACGCTTGGATTTTCCAGCTACCCTGCCATGCGTACGATATTACAAGAGGCATTCCGACATAGAGTAACCCATTCTGCGCGACTGCGCAGCCGGTTGGATGATTTACGTGAAGCAGGGGATATCTTTGATCGACTGGTTGTTTCTGAAATCGACTATCTGACCCAATCCCTTGAGACAATTGAACGGCAATCATTAAATCGAGCTGTTGAGATGATCCGCTCACGTAAACGCATTTTTATCTTTGGAGTTGGACCATCTGTCTCGCTGGTAAATTTATTGGAAATCCGGTTAGGTCGCTTTGGATGGCAGGTTGTTCCGTTAACGACTGCTGGTAGAGAAATGTTGGAGCCGTTGTTATTAATGACCGATCAAGACCTCTTATTCGTGATTTGTTTTTTTGATATCTCTGGGGCTCTTCAGCTGATCCTGGATTATGCAAATGAAATTAAATGTCCTGTGATCATGTTGACCGACACACTTGGCTCGATTATTGGTGATAAAGCGGATGTGGTGCTGTCTGCTAAGCGCGGTCCTGTTTCAGAATTCCATTCCTTGGTTGTGCCAATGACTATTATTAATACTCTTCTATTGGCAGTTGCTCAGGAAGACCAAGGGTATGTAATGACAAACCTGGATAAGCTGGATCAAATGCGCGCACGACTGAAGAAAACCAATGAAACAATTTACTAGGTAGAATGGATTACTTGGAGCAAATTCATGCAAATCCCTGCGACCTCCTCACAACCCTTCTTACTAAAGCTTCAGGCTAGTTCCCGTAGATTCTTTCACTGGCTGACCAAACCACATGTCGTCTTAGCTTTGATCATGCTCGGGCTGATGGCCATAATGGTCGTCAACCCTCTGTATAAACTGGTTCAGACCACGTTTACCTGGCAGCCTGTTGATACCAGCCGCATCCCTGGTGCCGTGGAGGGTGAATTCACGCTTTTTCACTGGATCAGGATGTCGACGGGTATATTTGGCCGAATATACACCTACAACCCCCTGATACATTCGATGACCATCGCCATGGGCACGGTTGTCTTTGCACTACTAATTGGTGGTTCGCTGGCTTGGCTGGTTGTGCGTACCGATATGCCTGGTAGAAAGCTTGTCACTTCACTGGCGGTTTTACCCTACATTATGCCTTCCTGGACATTAGCTCAAGCCTGGCTGGTACTGTTCAAGAATAGGACAGTCGGTGGAGCCCCGGGAATGATTGAATCCATTTTTGGAGTGAGTCCGCCCGACTGGTTATCGTATGGACCGGTGCCGATTATCATTTGTTGTGCGCTGCACTATTACACCTTCTTTTTTCTATTTGTTTCGGCCGCGCTGATGTCGATCGATTCCAACCTTGAAGAAGCAGGAGAACTGATGGGTGCCGACCGATGGCGTATCTTACGGAAGATCACCCTGCCACTGGTTCTACCGGCTTTACTGTCTGGTTTCATTATGACTTTTTCCAAGGTGATGGGCACGTTTGGCGGTCCGAATATCCTGGGCTCACCGGTTCGGTATTATGTGGTTGCTACCATGATCCGAGGCAGTTTGGCAGCTGGAGACAAGGCCGATGCCTTCGTGCTGGCGATCGTCCTGATCATGTTCTCCATGGTAACCATTTCACTCAACCAGAGACTGACCGGTACGCGCAGGAGTTATGAGACAATCGGGGGGCGAGGGTTTGTCTCCAATCCAAGTAAATTAAGGAATATGAAGAAGGCTCTCTTTGTGGTCGTGATCAGCTTTCAGCTGATGGTTCTTGTAGTACCGTTGGGATTGCTGATCTTTGATACATTCCTGCTGCGGACGGGGGATTACAGCTTAAGTAATCTGACTTTACAGAACTGGATTGGAAAACCTAACCCGTTGTACAACGACGGCGAACCGGGAGTCCTGCTTAACCCGAGAATCTACGATACCGCCTGGAATTCCATCCGGCTTGCCTTGTATACATCGTTTTTCACCGCCCTGCTTGGTGTCTTGCTTGGATATTCCATCGTTAAAGGCCGTGGTACCCGGCTTGCAAAGCTGGTCGACCAGCTTGCATATATTCCGTATGTCATCCCGGGCATCGCTTTCGGCGCGGTTTATATTGCCATGTTCGCCAAGAAGATAGGACCGTTACCTTCTTTATATGGAACATTTGCCCTGTTGGTGATCGTCTCGGTGGCTAAACACATCCCCTACTCTTCGCGTTCAGGGGTCTCGGCCATGATGCAGGTGGGGCACGAACTGGAGGAGGCTGCCCAAGTGTCTGGCGCGAGCGTCTGGCAGCGTTTCAGACGGGTCATCTTTCCGCTAACCATGAGTGGTTTCATTTCCGGTTTCCTCCTGACGTTCATCACTACCATGCGCGAGCTTTCCTTGATCATCCTACTTGTCACGCGTGATACCCAGTTGCTGGCTAGCCTGACCATGAGGTATATAGAAGCCGGAAGAGATCAAATGGGGAACATTGTCGTCCTGCTCTTGATAACCATCACAATCATAGGGAACGCCATCATTAGTCGCTTCTCTGGCGGCAGTCTAAAAAAGGGTCTCGGGATGTAAAGCGAGGACTTCATGGAAACAACCATCAGGATAAATAATTTAACCAAGAAATTTGGTAAAGTGCTTGCACTGGATCATGTCAGCCTGGTCATCGAACCAGGGACCTTCGTAACACTTTTGGGTCCATCTGGGTGCGGTAAGACGACGCTGCTGCGTTGCGTGGCTGGTTTAGAAGACCCAGACGGTGGCGAGATCTATATTGGTAATAAGTTGGTTTTTTCTTACGACAAGGGTATTTCGCTTGCCGCCAGTAAGCGCGATTTAGGGTTGGTTTTCCAGAATTATGCCTTATGGCCGCATATGAAGGTGGATAAGAATATTACTTTTGCCCTCGAAATCCAGAAGATGCCCAAGGCTGAGATGGAAAAGCGGGTAAAAGAATCACTCAAAGAAGTACAGATGGAAGGCTTTGAAGACCGTTATCCACGCGAGATGAGTGGAGGCCAACAGCAGCGCATTGCATTAGCTCGTATGCTCGCCTATCGCCCAAAGGTGTTCCTGATGGATGAACCGCTATCGAACCTGGATGCCCGCCTGCGTATGGACATGCGCACCGAACTCAAACGGTTGCATCATCTTTCCGGCGCTACCACCATCTATGTGACCCACGACCAGGTGGAAGCGCTGACCATGTCAACCATCATTGCTATCATGAAAGAAGGTGTTGTGCAACAGTTTGATACCCCCGATAGGGTCTACCATTACCCCGCTAATCTTTTCGTAGCGGATTTCATTGGTAATCCAAAAGTGAACTTGCTGGATGGTGTGGTGAGCGGTAAAAATTCTGTCGACCTCGGAAATTTCAAGATTACGATTAATACCGGTAATGCAAATGGCAGTGTGGTGGTTGGCATACGGCCAGAAGATATCGCCGTATCATCCCAGCCCATCCCGGATGCGGTGGAGTTCAGCGCCTATTCCGTCCTGCCCTCCGGGGCTGACTCGACCATTGTCGCCCGCCTGGGTGATGTCGAACTGACTATCAGAGTCATGGGCATCAGCAAAATCCAGATGGATGACAGAATCTGGCTTCAATTTGATCCTCAAACTTTAAATCTATATGATAAAGCGAGCGGAGATTTGATTGTCCCCAATAATTGATCAAGGATCATTGGAATGTACAATAACAGAGAGCTAAGGAGGCTATTGGAGCCAGAATATGGGAATAAGTAAACATGTAATTATCGTAAACGGAGAAAACACCACTAAAAAAGGAGGACAATTAGACGGAAACTAAAACCCAGCTAATTCTTTTAAGCATCAAATTTCATTTTCTTTCAACCAACCTGTAAGGAGGATGTATGAAGAATTTTTTAAGGATTTTGACGATTTGTGTAGTATTTAGTTTTATTGCCAGTTGTGCCAGCACGGCTACCCCAACGACAGCGCCTGCAATTGAGCCAGCTGTGGAACAACCCACTGCAGTCTTTGAGCCAACCCTCACCCCGAACGAACAATGGGCAAAGGATAACGGTTTTGGTCCTTACCAGCCTGCCACCGATGACTGGGAGGCTATCGAAGCCGCGGCAATTAAGGAAGGGAAGGTGACAGTCTATGCCAATTCAGGCGGAGTTGAGGATTTGCCTGATTCATGGTATGCCCTATACCCAGACATTGAATTCGATGTTGCTGACACCGATGGCATTGATACCAAGATGGAAGCAGAGCAGGAAAGCGGAAATGTTGTTGGGGATGTTTGGTTCAACAGCGATGGGCACATCCTATTTGGCAAATTTGTTCCAAACCAGTGGTTATGGTCGTTCGTTCCAAGGGATGTGTCTATCCCTGAGCTAACTGATGAGCGTCCGTTTGCAGTTGCGCGCCACTCGACTGATGTAATCGGGTATAACAACAAGGTCCACCCGGATGGCTGCCCACTCACCAACATCTGGCAGCTAACAGAACCCGTTTACAAGGGTAAATTCTTCATGGAAGACCCGATGTCAGACGTCAGCACCATGGCAAAGATTGCCACTTTCGTTCAAAATGGGGACGAGATGGCCCAGGCCTATAAGGATCTTTATGGCAAAGACTGGACTACCGATGAACTTGCAGTAGCGGATGATTCTGGTATGGTACCGGAGAATGCCGGCTATCTGTGGCTCAAGAAATTGGCGTATAACGATGTGGTGGTTCTTGACGATGGCGATATGGTGGATGCAGCTTTTGCCGGGCTTGAATTACCCGAAGGCGAAGAACCTGGTTTTGGTTGGACGGGCTACTCGAGCTACGAAGCTACCCAAGAAGGCGAGTTGAATATGGCTCCTTGTTTCGGTATGGAACCGGTCATGGGCGTCTTCAAGACCAGCTTCCTTGCTGTAGCCAACAATGCCCCGCACCCTAATGCAGCCAAACTCTTCATCCGTTTTATTCTCTCGGAAGCAGGTTTTGAACCCTGGAACGAGATTGGTACTTACCCAGCGGCTGAAGGTCTTCCAGTCTTTGAAGACAACCTGCCTTTGGATGAACTACTGCCTCAGGTCTGGGAGATGGATCCGATCTTCGACTGGGAAAATGTTAGTAAAGTACGCGACTTCTGGGCGGCTAGCGTGCTTGTCGCTCCTTAGTCAGAATAAGCTACTCAGAACTTAACCATAGCTCGATCTGCTTTTGGGACACGGACGTAGCCTGTCCGTGTCCCAAAGTAATACCGTAATTGTTTGTCAAATAATCATTATTGTTATTATGTCTTTTTGATTACCAGAATTTGCATTATTCCAGCTGGGAAGGATTTTGAGTTCTAGTTTTAAGGGAAAATCTTAATGACTGTCAAGACCGTATTCTTCGATATGGGTGGCACAATAGAAACATTTTGGTATTCACCAGAAATGCGTCTGCAAGCCACACCTGGACTTCAACAGCTTCTTTCGGCTCATGGGATAGATCTACACCTATCTGATGCGCATTTATTAAACCTGGTTACAGGTGGGCTTGCACGCTATCACCAATGGAGGCTGCAAACCCTCGAAGAATTACCAGTGAGTGTGGTTTGGCGTAATTATATCTTGGCTGATTATCCATATGACTTCCCTCAGCTGGATGCACATGCCGATGACTTGATGGTCTGGATTGAAACTCAGTATTATCGCAGGCAGATGCGGCCCGAAATGCCAGCAGTGTTAGCTGAAATCCAAAATCTGGGATACAAGATCGGTCTGATCAGCAATGTCACCAGCCATGGGCAGGTGCCACAAAATTTATACCAATATGGAATAAAACATTATTTCAATCCCATTGTTTTATCGAGTGAATATAGGCGACGTAAACCTGATCCAGCCATCTTCCATTATGCGGCTCGTCTTTCGAATAGCCCGACAAGTGAATGCATTTATATCGGAGACCGCATATCAAGAGATATCGTGGGGGCAAAGCGTGCCGGTTTCAAGCTAGCCATTCAGATCAAGCACGATTTTAACCATGGCGAAAGTGATGAAGGTGCTACTCCTGATTTAATCATCGCCAACATGACTGAATTATTTGAGATCCTTCGAAAGGAAAATCAATCCGCCCATCAGCAGCAAAAGCAGAAGTATCCAAGCAATAAAATTCGGGCGGTACTTTTTGATGCAGATGGAGTCCTTTATTATCGAAAGAATAAAGATCAGGAGTTAAATCCATTTATTAAGAAATATGGCACACCGGGTCGGGAGATTCGCAAAATCTGAGATTAACCAACTCCGGCACCAGGCATTCGTGGGGCAAATCACATTTGAGCAGTACAAAACTGCTGTTCTAAACCTGCATGGTATTACTGACCCCGACTTAGTCACACGCGGGATACAAAAAGTGATCAAAGAAAAGGATAAAATTCATTTCTTCAATGGTGCGCGTGAGACACTATTACAATTAAAAAAACAGGCATTTATATCTTGGGATAGTGACTGATACTGCCCAGCCAATGCATATAAAAATTAGTAAGCTGGAGCGTGGCGGGATTGGAAACCTATGGGATTCAATCACCCCTTCAAGTGAAGTAGGTGTTCAAAAACCGGATCCAAGGATATATCAGCTTGCATTACAGCAATTGGGTGTCACTTGTGACCAGGCGATATTCGTTGGACATAAAGCCACCGAACTTGAAGGTGCCAGGAATGCAGGAATGAAAACTGTAGCATTCAATTATGATGCAGATGCTAAAGCAGATTTTTATATTGAGGAATTTTCTGATCTGCCGAAATTGCCGATGATGAACTAATGGTATTTTATATCCTATACTAAATTAAGATTGACATTACATAATGACTATCGAAAATCGCCCCACCAATGCTTCTTTATCAACCATGTGGGCATTTAAAAACTATCCTGACTTAAATGATTTTTTTACTGTATCAACGCGCTTAGGTTTTCAAAAAATTGAACTAAACCATCAAATAAATTCAGCCATGCTGGCTCAGGTTAAATTAGATCACTATCAATTTAGCAGTATCCACGAGCCTTGTCCGGCAGATATCTCCACCAAGGATTTAGTGAGCCGGGATTGGTTGATCTCCTCTGTGGATGAGAATTCTCGAAGGTTTGGTATTACCGCCGTAAAAAAAAGCATCGATTTGGCACACGAATTAGGTGCCCCAATTGTTGTCATCCATTGTGGCACAGTTTCCACCAGTAACAACTACGAAGATAAATTACGCAATCTTTTCAAAGCTGGTAAAACCGGATCGGATGAATATCTGCAAATTAAATCCCAGCTGATCGATCACCGGCAAAAATCAATTGGTCCTCGATTAGAGGCAGTAAAAAAGGGTTTGCATGAGCTTCTTGAGCATGCATCCAGTTTAAATGTAAGACTTGGGCTGGAAAATCGATACCATTACATGGACATTCCATCGATAGATGAAATGGATGAGCTCTTAAGCCTGGCTGATTCCATTCAGCTTGGTTTCATTTATGATGTAGGGCATGCCCAGGCTCTCGATCGGTTGGGATTTTATTCCCATGAAGACTGGCTAAAGAGATATTCATCAAGGATGCTTGGCACACACCTCCATGATGTCATCGGGGTGACCGACCATTACGCGCCTGGTTTAGGTGAGATTGATTTTTCAAAGATCGCACCATATTTACCTGGGGATGCGTTTCGTACTTTTGAGCTGTTGCCTGGCAACACTATTGCACAGGTTAAGGAAGGTTTAAAGTTGTTAGCAGAGGCTGGTTGCATTAATTATCTGTGATGAACAAGGAGTCGTGTAATGAAAAGTCATTTTAAAAAACGTGAGAGCATTTTTATCAAGCTTATCCATGATCAGGCTGCATTCACATTAGAAGGAATGGAAGCCTTGAAGGCATATATGGGGGAAGACGCATCGGCAGCCGAAAGGGTGACTGCTGCGGAAAAAGCAGCTGATGAAGCCAGGCGCATCCTGATTGCTGAATTAAATAAGACATTCGTAACGCCTTTTGATCGTGAGGATATTTTTGCGTTATCACGCACGATTGACGATGTGCTCGATTATGCATATAGTACTGTCACTGAGATGGAAGTGCTTCGTGTGCGGCCTACCACGTTTATGTTAAGCATTGCTTCATTGCTCAGAGACGCTGCCAATGAGCTTTTAATGGCTGTAGATCGGTTGGAATTACACCCCGAAGTCGCCAATGAGCATGCCCATCGAGCCAAATCTCTCGAGAATAGGGTCGAGGGTATATACCGTGAAGCTTTGGCAGATTTGTTCAGCGGTGCAGAAGATATAAAACACGTCATGAAAATGTTTAAATCGCGTGAAGTTTACCGTCATTTGAGCAATGCAGCAGACAAGGGAGATGAAGCTGCCAATGTGATCGCTGATATCGTTGTAAAAATCTCTTAACCAAAGATACCTTCTATGACTCCCTTGATCATCCTTATCATCATACTGGCTCTGGGTTTCGATTTTTTAAATGGGATTCATGATTCCAGTAATATTGTGGCGACGATGATTGCCAGCCGGGCATTTTCACCCCGCACAGCGCTTGGAATGACTGCAGTGGCGAATTTCTTAGGTCCTTTCATTTTTGGTGTTGCAGTCGCAGAAACAATTGGTAATGAGGTAGTCGATGCCGAGGCTATCAGCCTGTTAGTGATTTTGACAGCTTTACTCAGTGCCATACTATGGAATTTATTAACCTGGTACCTCGGATTTCCGAGCAGCTCATCACATGCATTGATTGGTGGGCTGATTGGCGCAGTCCTTGTAGGAGCTGGATGGGAAGCAATTTTACTGCCTGGTTTGTTAAAAGTATTGCTAACTCTCCTGACTTCACCCTTTATCGGTTTTATATTTGGATACCTCTTTCTGAAGCTTTTGTTGTTACTCAGTTGGAATGCGACCCCTAAAGTAAATAGCGTGTTTAAACGCAGCCAGATATTTACATCCATTTCGCTGGCATTATCGCACGGCACAAATGATGCTCAAAAGACAATGGGAATCATCACGCTTACCCTGGTAACTGCAGGTGTTTTAGAGGAATTTGTAGTTCCGCAATGGGTAGTATTTGCTTGTGCTTCCATGATCGCTTTAGGAACTGCGGTTGGGGGTTGGAAACTGATCCGCACATTGGGGGGAAAATCTTTCGGATAAAACCAATTGATGGATTTTCATCACAATTAGCCTCATCAGTTGTTATTCTTGGTGCATCCTTGGTTGGTGGACCTGTAAGTACCACGCAAGTAGTCAGCTCATCCATCATGGGAGTGGGTGCTGCCGAAAGGAAGAACAAGGTGCGCTGGGGTGTGGGTAAGAATATTGCCACAGCCTGGGTAGTCACGATTCCCGCAACGGCCGTAGTGGCGGCTGGATTATACTGGTTCCTATCACTTTTCATTCATTAATAAAATAAATAGGCGTAGTCACATTATGGAAAAAAAGAAGATTTATGATCTATTATGTATTGGTAATTACACCAAGGACACGATCATTTCTCCTTCTGGAACAAGATACGTAGATGGCGGCGCAATAAATTACGCTGCCCATGCTGCCAATAAGCTTGGTATATCAGTTGCTGTCGTGACCAGGCTTGCCCAAGAAGATAAAAGGGTCATCGATAAATTCAATGAGAATGGTATTGATTGTTATCCAACCTATTCCCCGGCTTCTACCACGATGAAGTTGGAATACCCAACCAATGATCCGGATATTCGAACCTTATCCGTGGCCAGTACAGCTGGATCTATTACACCCCGGGATGTGGAAAATATCGCAACTAGAGCAGCGGTCATTGGCTCAAGTTTGCGTGGTGAAGTAGGATTGGATGTAATTCGGTTCCTAAGGATGAGAAATATCTTTTTAGCAGCAGATATGCAGGGGTTTGTGCGTGTGCTGAGAGGCCAATCGTTGGTCTATGAACCGTGGGAGGAAATGAAGGCAACGGTCGCCAATTTGGATGTACTTAAAAGTGATGCGGTTGAGGCTGAGTTCCTAACTGGTGAAACGGATATTTTTAAAGCTGCCCAAATATTCTCCCAGATGGGAGCAAAAGAAATCGTGTTGACCCATAGGGATGGTTTGCTTTTATATGCTGGGGGAGAGTTCCATTCGATCGGTTTTTATCCTGGGAATTTAAATGGTCGTAGTGGCAGGGGTGATACCTGTATAGGTGCATATATGGCAATGCGTCGCTCTAAGGATCCATATGATGCCGGGATATGGGCAGCGGCAGTTACCAGTTTAAAAATGGAACAACTAGGTGTATTCGATCGATCGATTGGAGAGATTGAGCAACTGCTTCGTGCGAAATATGATCAAGTCCGGCAAGGCTCGATAAATTGAGACCAAAATTTTATCTCCTGATGGGCGTTTCAGGATGTGGCAAAACCACGGTTGGAAAAGCACTGGCTGCAAAATTAGGCTGGGACTTCTACGATGCGGATGATTTTCACACCCCCGAAGGGATCGCCAAAATGGGCAGCGGTATCGCGCTGGATGACAATGACCGCGCTCCCTGGTTGGAGTCGTTGCATACATTGATCTCCACTTGCCTGGAAGAGAATAAGCCTAGCGTGTTGGCTTGTTCAGCATTAAAAAATCTTACCGACAAAAGCTTCAGGCTGGCAACCAGGGTGTGCTGATCGTATACCTGAAAGGGGATTATGACCTGATCTGGGCGCGGATGATTACCCGTTCGGGACATTACATGAAACCTGAAATGCTAAAAAGCCAGTACGAAGTGCTGGAAGAGCCAACGAATGGACTGGTAGTTGACGTGTCGCTGACGGTGGATGAGATCGCGACCCACATAATGGAGTGTACTGAGGTGAAGTGACGGTGTTCACGACGAGCTATCTTTCAAATTCTTCCCTACACACATGTAACATTTAATCTAGATTGCAAAGATTCTAAAGTTAAGAAACAAATTTCAATAATTTTTTTCGTCGGATTCGCAACATTATATAACCATATAATATAGATGGGAGCGATACTTGTTTGTATTAGAGGAGAGCAGTAAAACACTCGCTCAATTGACTAAGGTTCAGCATGGAAAAGCTGACAACAATCTAATTTAGGGGGAGTAACATTTGAGCGACGGGTAATATGGAATTCAAAATCCCAGCGAAAACATTACCGAAAAAGGTGGAAGAACCATCTATTGAACACACATCAACCTCGAAACGCACACATATTGTATGTATACCATGTTTAGAATATACGTTCTATTGTTAGTCGTTTAGTGATATGATGCGATTATCTAATTAAAATGATCGCTCCGCAGTGTGTGACCACTCGGAGCGGTGACCTCGCAGAATGCAGCTGCCTGGTAAGAGCGATTATAACATGGTGCGCTCCCAGGAGGAAATGCAAAAGGAGCGTAAAGCATGATCGTGTATGATGATCGTCTTGAAATGGATATTGAGGGATTCAAAGCCCTTCTCCGTTCAAGGAATGAAAAGTTGAGTACTACCGAGAATTATCATGGACGGATTGAGTTTGATGCAGATACCATAATATATACCATTTGCTCTGTGTATATGCCTGATGGTGTTTTGGGCGGTTGGATTGCTGCAGAAAAAATTTCACCTACTACCTATCATCTGCAAATTTATTATCTTACTGATCTGTGGGCTGATTGTTCTCAATACTTGCGCCAGTTGGCCTGGTATATCATTGAAGCATATAAGGGTAGGGCAATCGCGGACAAATATTCAGAGAATATATATTATGTTAAGGTCTATGATGTAGTTCAGATTTTACCGTTTGATGATTTATCTCTAAAGTATTTTAAATCAAGAGCAAATCACGAACCATATACGGCATATATGGATTCGATTAAATCCCTGGTTGGGAATGCTGAAAATACGGAAAAAAGCATTTCAATCAGGACGAATAATGAAGTTATCTCAACAAATCGCAGTATTGGATCAGATTCACCTACAAAGGGGATATTTAGACTAGATGGTGAATGTTGGCATATAGAATATGGAAATGAGTATAAAGATATTAAGGACAGCAAAGGAATGCACTATATCCATGTTCTCTTGAGTAACCCTAATAAGGATATAATTTCAACCGAATTATACCGATTAGGAAACAAGTTGTTTCCCGAGAGAAAAATAATTCTGGGGGATGACGACAATTATTTATCAATAACAGAAGATGATGACATATATCCAGTGTTAGATCCCAAATATAAGAAAGATCTTCTAGATGCTAAAGAAAAGTTAGAATTGGAAATTACCGTATTGCATGACGCAGGTGGAGATCCATCGGATATTAGTGAAAAGGAAGAATGCTTGGATATTATCAATAAAGAATTATCTAATTCAACTAGAAACGGTAAAAGTAAAAACTTAAATAAATCACCACTTGATAAAGCACGATAGACAATATCAGCGAGTATTGACCGTTCCTATAAAAATATGAGAAGTAAGCCTGATGAGATGATTGGTCTAGTAAGATACTTACAAGGCACTATTAAACGTGGAAAAGTATTTATCTATAAGGATGATGCTCCTATAAAATGGGAATTGTAGAAATATAATAATTCAAGTAATCTTGTGACGTCACAATCGTCGCTTAGCGACGGGTAAAAATCACGCCTATATATATAGACGTGATTTTGTTTTTTGGAGGGACTGAGTTGAATAAACTATACATAACTCTTGACGGACACGAATTTGAGGCTTTGTTAAAATCTGCATTAATCGATTTACGGGAGCCGAAAGAAGAAGCTAGATTTCTTTTAAGATCGGAATTACAGCGCCGAGGACTGATCGATAATTATTCTGAAGTAAATAACCCGGAAAAAATCAAAGTCGAGGAGGGATCAAGTGTTAAATCCTCTCGATGATCCCAGTCGTCTCCTTAAACTTGGCGAAGTTGCGCTCATCCTTCGTGTTAGCCGAACGCAAATTTACAGGCTATTGCGAACCAAGCTGCCGGCAATTCGTTTTGGCGGTTCTACTGTTCGCGTTCTCAGCGGGGATCCCTGGAAGTATATCGATGATCATAAGAATTTGAATAGTCAGGATGAGGACCAGCATGATTAAAAAAAATAGCCCCCAGATTTGTGTGGTTGGGGGTAGGAGGAGTACCAGCCGGGCAATCCTCAATATCTGGTGCGATTTTAATTCTAACACTCCCCGGCGGAAAGGCAAGGGCGATTGTTCAAAACATAAAAAGATCAACATCAACTATCAAACAAAACCGAAAATTTTAAGGAGAATAAAATGAACCAAGATTTTCAAATACCCAAAAAGACATTTTTGTTGATTCCAGCCGGTACTTATCGCGCTACAATCACCGGCTTGGAAAAAGCGGCCGGCGTCTATGGTGAGCAGGTCAAAATCACTTTCCACGTTTTGACCGATGACGTGAAATATACAGACGGATCGGTGGATCTCCTGGCTTGGTGTTCAACCAACTATTCGGAAAAGAGCAAGTTGTTCCGTTGGGCCAGAGCTGCGTTAGCCGGCGATTTTGATCCGTCCGCAGACTTCCAAGCTGCGAAGTTAATCAACAAAAGGGTGATGATCAATGTAGAAAAGAATGTGAGCGCTAACGGTGGAGAGTTTAACAAGATCGTCGATATTATGGCGGTCCTTCGTGGAAAGGCCAATAATACAGCTGCAACTCCGGATCCTGATCTGGCTATACAAACACAGATAGGTGCATCGACACAACCAAAACAGCTCACACCACCAGAACCGCCGGCACCACCGGATGATACCATCCCTTGGTGAGATGATCGGAGGGGTGCATCATGGTGCATCCCTCCCAGTTGAATAATGTTCATGGACAACAACAAGTTTTCAAAACTTCGGTTCTATGCTAACCAAGGTTGGCCGATCTTCCCAGTTACCTGGTTGATCAATGGGGGATCATGCAGCTGTAGGGACAAAGAATGCAGGCATCCTGGAAAACATCCATTCATCCCGGGTGGGTACAAAATTGCCACAACAGACCATGACAAGATCCATGCATGGCATACAAAATATCCACTAGCCAACTGGGCAGTGGCCACTGGCAGCACCAATCAAGGTGGTGCAGGCATTTTTGTGGTTGATATTGATCCCAGGCATGGCGGTGATATTACCTGGGATATGCTTCGAAATGAGCATCCGGAACCCATCGAGACTGTAACGGTTACAACTGGTAATAAGGGCTCCCACCTATACTTTCAATATCCCCCCAATGGATGCGTAATCAAATGTGGAACGGACGTCCTGGGTGCCGGCATTGATATTAAATCCAATGGGGGGCTGATCATTATTCCCCCATCTGTGACAAATCAACCGTATATTTTTGAGCTCAATCCAAGTGAGACACCTGTAGCACCCGCCCCTGATTGGATAGTGCAGCTGGTGCAGGAACTACCCAATGAAGAAAGAACCGATCACCAGGCACCTTCAGAAGAGGAAAGAGAAGCGGGGGCGTTCCTGCTTGAAGATGCCCATCGGGCACTGAATGCCCTCAAGAAAGAACGGGCAGACAATTACCAGCAATGGCTGGAGGTTGGTATGAGCCTGTTTAGCCTGGGACAAGCGGGGTTGATCGCCTGGGATACATGGTCAAAACAATCTGACAAATATGAACCCGGTGCATGCGCTCAAAAATGGGTTACATTCAGCCCGGCGCTGGGGGACGCTAATAAAATTGGTTTTGGAAGTTTGCTACGCTGGGCAGAAGAGGATGGCGCTGCACCGTTTATTCGCCCAGCCCCAAAAAACCCAAACCCAGCCACTACATGAAAGCATTAGCAGCTCAGGGGTATACGTTCGCCGTAAACGACATGAACGATATGATCTACGTGAACGGCACCCGCATGAGTGACCTGCACATGGCCAAGATCATGACCGGCCTGCGTGAATACGAATACAAGGGTAAAGATGTAGCCCTGGACGTCATGGCGTCTATGGGGATGGAGCATATGTTTCACCCGATCCGGGATTACCTCAATTCCTTGGTTTGGGAAGGATCCAGAGAAGAGCACTGGGAGACTATTGACTGGATCAGCGCCCTGGCGTCTTATTTTGTTGATCGTGATCAACTGTTCCCTATTCTGTTGCGAAAATGGCTGGTTGGTACTGTGCAACGGGTGCTCGGTCCCAGGAAAGGGCAGCAACACCCCATGTGGGTTCTGGATGGTAAGCAGGGCATCGGAAAGAGCCGTTTTGTATGGTGGCTGGGGAGCCCACTACCAGCTTTCTATATTCAAAATGCTATCAACACGGAGGACAAAGATTTTCTGATCATGTTATGTAGCAAATGGGTCTGGGAGGTGGAGGAGCTGGGCAGCACTATCCGCAAGGCAGATATTGAAGCCCTTAAAGCATTCATATCGAAAGAGATCATCAATGTTCGTAAACCCTATGGGCATGATGAAATCGTCAAGCCTGCTACTGCGTCATTCATTGGCACAATCAATTCATCAGGTGGCTTCCTGGCTGACCCAACTGGCAGCCGGCGTTTTCGGTGCTGCACACTTACTGAGATCGACTGGAAATACAGCCGGGATATTGATGTTAATCAGATATGGGCACAAGCAGTGGCACTGTTCAAACATGGAGAAACCTTTGAGATGGACCCAGAGACAGAAAAGAAAATCATCGAGATCAATGCAAAGTATGAAATTGATGATCCAATGGCATACGATCTGTTCAGTGCATTCAACTGCGTGAAAGAAGAAAAAGGTATGTACACGGCCACGGCACAGATCATATACCGGCTGCGTACCGATGGTAAGCTGGTAGGTGGCAATGACAATCTAATAGCGCAGCGGATCTCTAATATACTGACCCGCCTGGGATTTGAGAAGGACATGATAAAGGTGAATAGGCAACCTGTACGTGTATGGCGTAGCGTATGGCTGAAAGAGTAACAGGGGGTAACAGGGGTTTGATAATATTTTATAAATTTAATTTTTTAAATATGTTACTAAACCCCTGTTACCCCTGTTACCACCCAGTGGAGAAGGGCGCGTCAATGCCCGGATCCAGAATGTAATCGAACCTGAAGAGGATGCGGAGAATGAAAAACGAGATTATTGACTTTATTAAAAATCATCCATGCACATCGTTTGTGGAGTTGGAGCGGTTTATATCGGGCTTTTCAGGAGAATTAGGTTTATTTTTGGGCGAGGATGATTACAACATTTTATTATGGACTGTCTCTGTGGAAGCGGCAGATGCACTCAAAGAATTACTGCAAAAAGAAGTAATTTATCTATCATCCTGCAGCCCGCTTATTTATATGATTGATGGTAAAGGCCTTAACCTGCCTTATGCAAAACGGCTGGTGCATTATAAGGAACCACATTGGCTACCCATTACCATGAGGACAATCGGTTCTCATTCTAAAAGGAGTAAATATGAGTGACAAAATTTTTACGGATGAAGAAGTTGAGAAGATAATAGTGGCAGCTGTAAGTGGGAATGGTGGCCCTTGTCCCGAAAGCAAGATCTTTAAATTCTTAGGTGTATGTCAATGGATGCGGGTTCAAGGATCTATGATTGATTTGTTACTGAGTGGCAAGCTGAAAGTTGATATTAGTAAGTCTGCTGCCAATCCCCTATGGATGGTAACTGGGAAAGATGACTTACCGGACCGGTAATAATGTTGAGGCGATCCGGATGTCCGCCAGCAAACTGGTAGCAATGTGAGTGGCAAAAATGGTGATTAAGACGGCATACCTGGTGGATGGTTGTGAGCTGAAAGGCGAGCCAAATTCCATTGATTTTCGCCTAACACAGGATGAGCTCGAAGCGATGAGAAAACGTGCTGCAAAATTGGAAAGGGAGGCGCAACTCCATGACGACAAGTTGGATGGGCAAGGTGCCGGGCAATTGTGGGACGAGTTCGATGAGCTGACCGCCAGGATATACGTCGAAGAGAAGTTTGACCGATGAAAAAAGGCGATCATGATATGGCGATCAACGGACCCGTGAAAATTCCTGATGTTGTCCTGCAGCAACCAGAACCGCAGTGGTGTTTGTGGTGTAATTCACCAGCCATTCTCGTGGGCTGCTTTCTCCCGGATCCAGACAAGACAACTTTATTTACATCGACCGACAGCATGCTGAATTGCTTGTATAGAGAGTGATGATAATGGCCGGAAAGCGAGTTGATATTAATCAATCGATGATTGTTGAAGCGCTGAGGCGAGCTGGTGCTTCGGTCCAGGTTCTGAGCGAATTTGGCAGGGGTGTGCCGGACTTGTTGATTGGCATTACCACCTATCGAGGGAAGGCAGTGAATGTTTTGGTCGAAATAAAAAATCCTGCCGGCAGGTGCGATCTCACTGATGCGGAGAGGCACTGGATAGAATCCTGGAGAGGCCAGGTTGCGATTTGCCGTACAACTGAAGAGGTTCTGGCAGTGTTGGAGGATATTGACGACGCAGAGGAGTAGGTGATGAAACTTATCTACAATAATGACCTAGAGGGGGTATGGGGCAATAAAGTTTTCGATCTGGGTTCGACAAGCGCGGAGGGTGTTTCGCACGAAATTTTTTCGTTTTTTGAACTTTTTGGTTTTTTGCGGATTAGGAGGCATTTTATGATAATAGTTGATGCAATACATTACTGCTTGGAAAGAGAAGATGAGGTAGACCGAATTTTGAGAATAATTCTCTGCATCAATTGATACGAATTAGCTATAGATTGCATGCCAATTGTGCTCAACCAGATCTTGCTCTTCACTAATCAATTTCCGGATTTGGGTATGGCTATCTGGCGAATGAGCAGGAATTTACTGGCTAAGAAAAATTTTTACATCGTAAACATTAGTGCCTTTTGATAAGAATATATAAGATCATAAAAAGTAATAAGGAGTGCTAAAAATGGAAAACAATCAACAGGTTGGTCAGTCAGAAAATCTTCTTGGGCAATTGCTGAATGCACTGCAGGTTGCACACATATTGCATATAAGCCGCTCCTTTGCCTACCTATTAATGATGTCAGGGGAACTTCCAACGATTTACATTGGTCGAAGCCGGAGGGTCCGCCCCGTCGATTTGGAACAATTTATCAGCTCCAACAGATTCGGTGAGAATATTCGATAAGGGATGTCTCAATAGTTCCTCCAGTAATGGTTATTACACCTTGTTTCTCCTGTCCATCTATTCGCAAGAGAGTTACAATGATTCTGTTCGCTTGTACCTTAACAATTGATTGGACAGGGCATGCAGGTTTGCCTTCCCTCAACTCTTTGAAAAGAAAGGAGTAAGAGGGAATGGCAAAACACATCCGTGGTAGATATGAAGGTTCAATATCTCAACGACTTAGTGGGCATTGGCGTGCGCAAACTACCCCAATTAATAATCATCGAGTCACCCGCACCTTCAAGACAAAACTTGAAGCATTAACCTGGCTACGAGATATGCAGAGTGAATTAACACGAGGTTTCGATTACCAGGGTAGCAAGACATTATTGAAAAATTATCTACATGACTGGTTAGAAACTTCCCGAATAGCATTGCGACCTAAAACAGCTGATAGCTATTCGAGGACGATGGATAAGCATATCATTCCAAACCTGGGTGAAGTGCCTCTGAAAGACCTGACACCTTTCCAGGTAGAGAAATTTTATGCGGGGTTGATCGAAAATGGAGTGGGCATTCGTACTGTACGGTTAGTGCACTCGATCCTACATTGCGCTTTAGAAAGAGCAGTCTTTCAATTGCTGTTGACACGCAACCCGGCTGCTCATACCGCACTACCTCGTTACAAACATGGCGAGATGAAGGTCTTGGATGAGGGCGAGGTCAACCAGTTTTTATTGGCTGCAATTGACTCTCCTTATATTGGGTTATACCACCTGGCAGTAAAAACAGGCATGCGTAAGGGGGAACTTCTGGGATTGAAGTGGTCGGACCTGCAGTGGGGTAGTGGTCGATTGAATGTGCAGCGACAGTTGCAGGATGTCCGTGGAATGGGGAGTTTTTTCCAGGAGCCAAAAACAAGTTCAGGTCGCAGGACGCTCATGCTCGGGGAAGGTACGATCCAAACCTTACGTGAGCATTGTGAATTCCAGCAAATACAGAAGGAACTTGCAGGGCAGCGCTGGCACGAGAACGATCTGATCTTTCCATCGAAAATTGGAACACCGTTGAATCCCAGTAACTTGCGTTTGGATTTCAACCGGGTGCTAGAACGGGCTGGGATACCAAGGGTGAGATTTCACGATCTTAGGCACACTGCAGCATCCCTAATGCTTAACAACGGAATTCCGGTGCTAGTGGTTTCGAAGATCCTGGGGCACTCAAAACCAAGTATCACACTAGACATCTATGGTCATTTGTACAACGAAATGCAGGTGGAAGCCGGCCGTCTGATGGATAAACTCGTTTCACCAATTAAGATAAATTTACCTGGTAAGGTGTACAGTGTGTCATCCCAAGGCGGTTAGTAATAGAATCCAATCCCGAACATCTGCATCGATCTGCATCACTATTAAAAAACTTACTGTAAAAGCAGGTTTTGACCCTTATATATGGGGGTAAATAAATAATAACCCTCATATCTGGCGCCCCCGGCGGGATTCGAACCCACAACCGTCTGATCCGAAGTCAGGCGCTCTGTCCATTGAGCTACGGGGGCACGGGTAAATTATACACTGAGATATATGTTTGGAACTCCGGTTATGCCATCCGGCACAATACCGTCGGTGCTAAAATTGACCTAAGCCTCAGCGAGGCAGTCTGGTCGGGATGGAGCAATCCTCATGGGAACGATGGACGGAAAAATTTGCATGGTGACGGGGGCAACTTCAGGCATCGGGTTCTACACCGCCCAAGAGATCGCCAGGATGGGTGGGACGACCATCTTCATAGGTCGCAACCAGGCGAAGTGTGAGGCAGCAGTCAGACTGATCCAGCAGGAGACCGGGAATCCAGCGGTTGAGTATCTGCTGGCAGACCTGTCTTCGCAGGCTCAAATCCGCACTGCCGCAGCCATGTTCATTAGCAAATATGACAATTTGGATATTCTGGTGAATAATGCCGGTGGGGTTTCCCTGCGTAGGAAATTGAGCGTCGATGGCATTGAGATGACTTTCGCTGTCAACCACCTGGCTTACTTCCTGCTCACCAACCTGCTTCTCGATGCGCTCAAGAACAGCCCATCTGCCCGGGTGGTGAGTGTATCCTCCGGTAGTCATTACAGCGAACAACTTGACTTCAACGACCTGCAGCTGAGAAAAGGCTATAACATCTATCGGGCTTATGGTCGCTCCAAGCTGGCGAATGTGCTGTTCTCCTATGAGCTGGCACGCCGTATGGCGGGCACGTCAGTCACCTCCAATGTCTTATCGCCGGGGATGGTAGCGACGGATATCTGGAAAAAGGTGAATCCAATCCTGACCCCGCTGATCAACCCGCTCATCCAGCGCAGTGGTCAAACTCCGCTCGAGGGGGCTCAGACGACTATCTACCTGGCGACCTCACCTGAAGTGGAAGGTGTCTCGGGGAAGTATTTCGCCAACTGTAGACCGGTCCGCTCAAGCGGTGCCTCCTACAACCTGGAGGCGGCAAAACAGCTGTGGGAGGTCAGCCTGCAGCTAACAGGTCTGAAAGATGGACCAGCTTAGTCGATTATCGAGGGACTACGGAGTGGGGATGTTGTAGTAGTTGTAGATCGCGCTGGATAGGTCTTTCACCAGCTGGTTGGCAGGGTCAAACACGATTTGGACCGGGTGATACATGTACACTGTGAAGGCGTAATCACCCCCAGGAGAGAAGACAATCGCAGCATCGCTCATATCGTGAATGATGCCGTAAATGTCGGTGACCCAGCCATGTTTATGCGCTACATTCGTGCCATCTGGGACGCCGGATTGGATTAGCAGGGCGATGCGATCCTGCACCAGGTAGTTGATCATCGTCTGGCATTCCGCCTGGGTGATCTCGCCGGGGAAGGCGGCGATTAAAGAGCCCCCGTTCAAGTTGGCACACTGGTACAGGTCTTTCAACAGTAATCCAATCTCAGTTGGTGTAGTCTGGCTGTATGGATCTGGATCGGTGGAAATATCGGTTCGCTGGTTGGCAGGGGTGCTGTACACTTCCAGCAGTGGTGCTCCGGCGTAAAAATACCCGCCCAGGAAGGTGTTCTTCAACCCCAGGGTGTGCATATCATCTGTCACCATCAGCGGACCCTTATCGCGGTCGATTTTATTCTGCATCAGCCAGTCGGACGCGGGGTTAATCGACTTGGCGATCATGTCTTCCAGATTTTTGGTTGTTTCCGCATCAGGGTTCTCACCAATATGCCGGAACACCGAGATCATGATGGGAATTTTGATCGTGCTGCTGGCGGTGAATGCCACATCAGGAGGCGTGGTGACCGGTTCGCCTTTATCGAGCATGAAGCTGATATTTTGCCCGGTCTGAAGATCCTCCACATCAACCCCGATAATCCCGTCAAAACCCGACAAGTTGATGGTTTGCCGGAGCAACACTTCCAGGTTTTGGAAGGTGGGGTGAAGTGGGTTGGTTTTTTTAATGGGTAATACTACAGACCGCTCCTTTAACGAAAACAGGGAGGTTTCGATTATCGGGATGGCGCGCTCGATGTCCAGCTCTGACCCAGACGTCCCTGACTGAAAATTAGTCGTCCCGACCACCGGCTTGGCCGAGGTCGATAGCTGGTTGTAGCGTGTTCCAATCTCATTCGCTAAATATGTACGCAGCCTGTCTTCAGAGTATGAAGCGCGTAAAGGAATATTAACCGGTGCCACAGGCCGGTTCCACAGGTAGTTCCAAAATGCGACCCAGAAGGAGGTACGGATACGTTCTTGTTCGGCAGCTGCAAGCATAAATTCGTTATCCAGATTGAAACCGACGGTATTCGGATCAAGGTGAATGATAAACTCGTTATATTCCAGCTCGATAGGCTGGGAATAGACGGTTAACAGCCTCTCCGCAGCCCCCTGGCGCGTTAGCTGACCGACAGGGACACCGGCAATGGATAAGTTTGAGGGAAAATTGATCCAAAGTCGGCTGAACCTGATCAGCTGTAAAGTAGTCACCACTACGGCAAGAAGGACGAGAAGTAATGATCCCCAGCGAAGGAATGAGAATGAGCCTTTGCTCCGCAATCTATCTCCAAATAATTTTCAACGTGATTAGGATAAAACCGCAGAAATGATACCACGAATGATTCTAATCTGATGGGCAGAGGGGTGTCTTAGAAGTTAATATCTTTAATGTGAGACAACCATTTTCACGATATTCCCCTGGTCATCCAGCGTCAGACGGGCATACTGCTTGTGGATGCGCTGCGCCTGCTCGAAATTCTTGCTCAAGGTGACCACCCGGCGGCGAGGTTTTCCCAAAGGCTGGTGCTTGGAGACAATATGAGAAAACTGGCATTGTTTTCCACAGCCGCACTTTCCGCCTTTGTTCGAGCACCTCTGGTGCTCGTGTGAAAGGCTAACCTCGGCATCACCCATCCCAGGGAGGTATTGGGCAACGATGGTTTTCAAGTGTGCGATTGTCTCCAGCGATACGGTTGACCCAGCTTCGCCGTCACAAAAGCGTTCACACACCGTAGCTACTGGCACAGCTGCATCTGATAGATGGGGGGTGATCTTGGGAGAAACCCGCGTTTGGAAGGGCTGCGCCAGGGGATCTCCGAACAATACAAAGGAGATCAGTGTTTTCTGGTCTTCGGCATCGAGGAAACCCTGGCGTTGGTTCATCTCACGGGTGAGGTGGATCTTTGCCCGCTTGAGCAATTCACCCGCGGTAAACCCTTCCTGCAGCAGGTTCCAAAATACCCGCCCTAGCAGGTCAGCGGAGCTCAATGGAGTCGATAGTGAGCCGTAGGAGATGCAGGTGGAACCTACCAGGGCATGAGTGCCGGAGGCAAGGAATTTTAATGAGATCGCTTCGTCGACAGTCTTGCCACCAATATTAGCGCCATAGCAGGCTTCGGTAAACACCAGGTGGGGGGCGGAACCGCTGTTGCGAATATCCTGAGGGCGCATGGCGATTGGAAATTCAGGGCCAGCCTCTGGCAGGGTTGGGTCACACTGCCCGTACCATTCACTCGAATCGGGTACACCGTGAAGATTGAAATATGCCAGGCGGGTATCAGGCATCAGCAGGCAAGTTGATGCTTTCGTAGGTAACGGTTGGGGCACCTGTTCCGAATAAATTGAGTCAGGCAGCTCAGCTGCGTGGATGGGTGGAGAGATCAACAGGTCTGAGGGGTTGCCAATAGGTCGAAAGACCGATAATGAAGCTCGGCGCCATACTGCGGCTGTATAACCAAAGCTCGATAGCTTTTTGGACACGCCTGTTTTGAGCAGCTCACGCAGGTATTGGATGATCCGGCGATACCAGGCGGGTTTTCTGGCATTGTGGTCATAACGGTTGGTAATTTCTTTCACCACGGTCAACAGAGTCGCCGGATCTTCCCCAGCTCCTCCAGAGATCCGCCCAACTGACCAATCGCTGACAAAGTAATTGTTGTCTTTGGCGGCATACGGGTTATCCGAAGGGACCTCGATGTCTGCATCTTCTACCGGGTTGGGTAAGTTGTGGAAGGGGACGATTTCAGGTCCACCAACGATCAGCAAGGCACCAATGCGTTCGCCTCGTTTTTCTAAGGCTGCATCCAGGTCCGCCAGTATCACCTTTAACTGCCAGGGATCGTTGTGGGGAGCCGGTAGAAGGTTAAAAGCGCCTGTGCAGGTCGGGTCATCCGCATAAAACAACAGTGATCCCCAGAATTCCTGGTTGATCTTGCGACCATGCACCACCTCAACTAACTTTTTTAACTGGGCATGGATGGCTTGAACTGCACTTGGATTATATTGCGACTTTAAACCTGCTAGGGTTGTGAAGACGACATAGATTGGGAACCGGCCGTCCTCATGGGTAATGTGCGGTACGGCTAACCCGGCAGCCATTTTCTCCAGCTCAGTCTGTACACCCCGAGATGATTCACTCATTGGTGCAGGCTCTAATTCAGCTTTAATAGCATGGGGAGCTGCGATCGATTGCGCTTGGGGAACTTCAGTGGCATCATAACCTGATGTTACCGTAGAAGTTCCAAATTCATTCGCATCGGGAACAATATCACCAGAATTAGCTGCCGCCAGCTGGTTCCAACCGAGGATCGATGCCACTGCCGCCGGTATGGGGATGTTCTGAGGGCTGTTGGGACTGGTGTTGTGTGCTTCGAGAATGGCAGGCCACAACGATGCGTATTTGTGGTGGTCTCCCCACAATCGCTTGGCTACCTGCCCGGCGATATCCTTGGAAACAGCCTGGTGCAGCATGCTGACTGCCTGGTCGGATTCACCGGATTCCATTAATTCGTTGGAGAGGCTCAGGAGGAATTGCAGGCAGTCAGGCCAGCGCTCATGGTAGATCTGCGCCAGGTTGCGTACAGCCAGTTTGGGCATTGAAGCTTTGGATTCCATCAGATTTAAATGGACGACCGCCGCCAGGGGAGTATCAGGGTTTTCGATCAGTGCCTTGTGTATGAAATATTCAGCTTTGTCGATCTGCTGATAATCACCCGCCTTGACTGTCTTCAACGCGCTGCGGGCTTCGAATACGTATTTAGCCCAGGAAGATACATGCCCACTCGTTCCAGTTTTTACCGAGTGACCATGCGACAGTGCATTGGCGCAAGCTTTTGCGATTGAGCTTTTCGTTGAGCCAGCCAACTGCTGAACTTCTGCCAGCAATTGCTGGGCATCTAGGAACTCCGGATCCACCTTGCAGCATTCTTCCAGGATAGTTAAGGCTTGCAACTGGATGGATTCCGATTTTTCTTTATAATAAGCCCGGGCATAAAGCAGGTTTACCTGGAGGTCGCCGGGATATACTGCCAACCATGCGGTACACAATCGGCGGGCGTATTTCAGCTCTCCAGTGGTCAATGCGGTGTTGAGCAGGTTTAGCAGGAACTCGCGGGATAATGGTCGGTCAGGTGAGCTGGCAGGCTGTATGATCCCATTCATGCGGATTAATTCCTTCCAGCCCGGGGATTATGCACCAGATTCAGGGCTACTACTGCAGCCAACTGGCGGCGGATGTTCAAATCATTGGGTGCCAGGCTGACTGCCCTGCGGAGCATGGTTTCAGATGATTTATAGTCCTTACTTTCCTTCAAAGCCAATCCGGCTTGATAAGGAGCTCGGGGGTCGTCGGGGGCTATGATGGTGGCGCGCTCGAAGATTTGAAGCGCTTGCTGGTATTCGCGCTGCTCTTTTCGGGCCAGACCTAGCTCGAGATACGGCTCGAGCCTATCGGGTGCCAGCTGAATCGCTTCAGTAAGGTGCTCAATGGATTGGTCAAGTTGCCCAGATTGGCGCAGGACCTGGCCAATCAGCAGGTGTAAGTTTGCTTGCTCGTTACGGGAAGTTTTCTCAGAACAAGTCTTCAGGGCTTGTTGTGCAGTAAGGACAGCACTTTCAGGTTCACCGACTTCAACATAATACCGGGATAATGCATTCAGCACACTGAAATCAGACGGATACGATCTGGTCAAGCTAATTAGTTCAGAAAGTGCGGCACGCGGTCCATCTTTCTTATGGACAATGTTCACACGTTCCAGGTAAAGCGGTATGGCTTTTTGGACTGCCGGAATGGCAGTATTCAGCTTGGCGAGGGCTTCGTCATACCTGCCAAGGGCTGATAACGCTTTCACCAGCACGACGGTTGATTGGATATCGCGTGGATTAATCAGGATGGCCTTGTTGGCATATTCGTATGCACCCTGGTAATCCTCGCTTCGGACAGCTATTTCGCTGAGTAGCTGGTAGATGTCGGCTCGATTCGGTGCCAATTGCAGTGCTTTGCGGGCAATATCGTTCGCATTTTCGAGGTCATTCATTAAACACTTCGTCGTAGCCAAGTAAATCAATGCTGATATATCATTCTGATCCAAAGCGAGAGCATTTTCGAAGCACATGAGGGCATGATTGAGGATGTGAAAGTCCTCGTGAGTTGTATCCAGGTACAGCCTACCTAAATCCAACAGGTAGGTGATGTTGTTTGGGTCGAGTTGGGCAGCTGCTGATAAATGGTTTGCGGCTTTGTTCAAGTCATTAACCTGTAGATAAACCTGTGCAGCGAAGGCATGCCAGAATGGTTCATCAGGCCAATATTCAATAGCTGCTTCTATAGCAGCCCTTGAGGTGGTGAAATTTTCGAGTTTTAATCCGATCCTGGCTAATAAGATTTCACAGAAGGCAATGGTCGAATTCTTTGATGTGGGATATTGCTGCAAGACGGATTGCAGGGTTCTCATTGCATCCGCAGGATTACTCTCTTGCAGCGCAAGCGCAACTTGCAGAATCACCGCCGGGTCACTTGGGTTCACCCTGGCAAGCTTGATGATCCTGGTCAGGGCATCGCTTGAAGGGTCGAGCACGCTTCGGTGGTAAAGATGAAGAATTAATGCGGCTGAATCTGCGCCGGTCAGCTGGTGAGCCAGGATCTCGATATCATTTATCTCACCTGGTTCGTTCTGTTCAAAAATGATATTAGCACGTGCTCGCCAGCGATAGACCTGATCGTAGGTCAAACTTAGGTCAGCGACGATATGTTCATCCTGGTGAGTTTCCAGGATGGATTGTGCTTGGTCGAGATATTGCATTGCCTTCTTGAAACTTTGCGATGCTGGAGAATCCTGCGAAGGGTTATGTGCCGTGACCTCGAAGATATCACATAAGTTTATATACTCAGCCTTGAGTATATACGCTCGTGCGAGGGTGAGGAGGGGTAGGGGCACACCAGCAGATGATTCTAGGATCTGTCGTGTAAGATCTACAGCCTGATCCCATAATCCGATATCTAAAGCAGCCTCAATCATTGAGATGGTATTGATATATTTTGTGTATGGGGCTTCCCAGCCTGGAATATTCGAGGTATCCACAGCATTATTCAGGTTGCATAGAGCTTTATCGAATAGCTGAAGCGCCTGAATCAAATCGCCTGCCGAATTCATTAATCTCGATTTTATTGCCATCAGCCGGCAGAAACATGGATTGGATGCATCGACCTGGAAATCCTCAATACCTGGAATTAAAGTCTCACCCGTGTATAGTGCTAATTCAAAATGCAGGCAGAGATAGTCCAGGTAGTCCTGTTCAGCAGTGAAATCTGAAGCATTCGGAATGGGCTGACTTTGGAGAATTTGGTACGCCTGGTGAGGTTGAATTAAGGAATAATACAGCTCAGCAATTTGGATCCGATGCCGAATTGGTAATCCAACGATCCACTTATTCGGACCATTTTTGGGAGTCGCTTCGGTAACCATCCTGGAATATTTAATTGCCCCGCTGAAATCACCCATCGAGCGGCTTATACGCGAGGCAAGGTAGAGTAGATCGTTATCCAATTCTCTTTCGTCGGGGTTCGATAAAGCGGTCTCGATACAGTGTAATGCTTCAATATATTGATTCAATCCCAATAGGATATCGACTTTCAAAGAAAGTAACGAGCTGTCCTCCGGGATTAAGCTTATAGCTTTATCCAGAATACTAATGGCGGATGGGTGATCATGGTTATTCACGTATTCTTGAGCCAGGAAGCTGTATAAGAAGGCGATGTGCTGATCTATACCTGCCAGGTCCAGGGAGATTGCTTTTTCGAGGCAGGCGATTGCAGCTGGGTGATCTCCGGCGTCGCTTAAGTATTGTGCGGCATCGCGAAGGTCAGTGGTGGTGGCAAAATCGAACATGGCAATGGAAGTAAAAATGGCTTTGGCTTCTTCTTTTTCACTAATAGATGAATGTAGATTACCAAGCTGGATCAATAAATCGGTACGGGTGGGCGCCAATTGGATGGCTTTACTTATTGCAGTCAATGCTTCAGTGGGGAGCTGCTTTGATAAAGTGGACGCTGAATTCGATATATCCAATAAATCGCTCCACAAAATTTTCATCATCTGCCGAGCAAACCACGCTAAGCTGTCTGGATTATCACCATCAACTACCATGGCACTGCGGGCTGAACGGATTGCGTCTTCAGGCAGGCAGGCTGATATATAAGAATCGGACAATGCCATATATACTGCCGGGTTGTTTGGGTTAGCCTGGCAAGCTTCCTGCAGGGCAGCAATAGCAACATCATGCTTACCGATCAAGCTCGCAATGCAGCCGAACCCGTAAGATATGCGCTCGCGCCAGGTGTTGTCCTCGGTCAATGAGGTATCCAGGGCTTCTCGATATGCCTGGAAAGCCAGCTCATTTTCTCCACCAGCGGCTAATGCTTCAGCGGTGAGAACCTTAGCTTCAGCAAGCTCGGGATCAATCTGCAGCACTTCATTAAGCGCAATTAGTGCCTTCATGGCTGGGTACGTAGTTGAACCAGCCTTATTCAAGCTTAAGATGCAGCGTGCATAGTCCATATAAGCTGCCGGGTCCTGGGTGGTTTTGTTATTAATCAGCCTCTCGAGCGGTGAAATTGCTCCTTCAATGTCACCCGCATCCACCAGGATTTTTGCTAAGGTCTGCGCTAATCCGGGGAATTCTGGCTCGATGCCATATGCTTTGGTCAGTACTTGCTGGGCTTCATCAAGATGACCGAGCAATTTGAGCGCCTGGCCGTAGCTAACAAGGATCTCAGGCTCTGTTGGGGAAAGCTCCAGGGCGGAGCGAAGATTCGGCAGTGCCAGGGTGGGAGCATTATCCTGCAGGAATAAGTTTCCCAAGGTGAAATAGATCATGGAGCAATCCGGGATAGCCAATGCACCATTCTTGAGAGTTTCGATCACGGTTGCTCTCGGTAAGATTTTCATTTGTGCGCTGGCAAGTGCCAACCAAGCCTCAGCAAGCTGATTTGGTGCCATGGTTGCACGGATCAGGTATTCCAAACCCTGTTCGACCGATTCTAGCTGCAGGTAAGCCTGTCCTGCGTAGACGAGAGCTTGCGTGTCATCCTGGTCTAGAGCTAATAACTCTTTGCTTACCTCGAGTGCCAGCTCAGGGTGATTAGCGTTGAGGGCGGATTGCGCATAGGCATAGCAATCATTCACTTGTTCGAGTTTGCCATTTTCACGATTTGACTCGAGGATGATTCCGCGTTCCTTCAAGCAGGCTTCCCAGTCATCAATCGTTGCGAGTGAATTAGCATATAAACGCCGGTAATCCACAACCTGTGGGTTCAACGCAACAAGCGTATGTAAAGTTTCACAAGCGAGCTGGTCTTGATGGGCTGCTTGATAACTGTGTGCAAGCATTTTCAATAAGCTGGAATCGTCAGGGCAGGTGCGGAGGGCGAATTCAAATATTCTGCTAGCTTCAACCGGTTTCTGCAGATCGTCGAGTAATATCCCAAGGTTGACATGAGACAAGTACTCTCCCCACACGGGAACCGTAGCGATGGAAACATTATGATCGAGCAGCTCCATGATGCGGGATGCTGCTGATAAGGCAAGTTGTCGGTCTCCTATGTTGAATGCGATTCTGCTGATAGCATACAGAATATTCACATCATCAGGGAGATGACCCGTGGGTTGGGGAAGCAGTTCGCTCGCTTCCTCAACGCGTCCCAATCTGCAAAGCGCCAGTGCCAGCTCTGCTTGTTGCACCGAAGTGTGGTTTGGAGGTAGCGTAAGATTTGATATCTGTACGGCTTGCTTTCCAAAATCAAGCGAACCAGGTAATTCGTCTTTCTTAGATAGAGAGGAAGAGTCGTGTGAGAGAATTTCGCCAGCCAGGCTGGTGGCTAGGCAGTGAAAGAGTGTTCGTTCAGCAGAGATTAGATTGGCTGGGAGGCTTGAGCATCCAGCGATTTGCCTTACCTTAATTTGGAACCGGATTTCTGCCAGTTGCTCAAAATTTCTGGATGTATTCAAGGGTTGTGGATATAACTCAGCGGAGTGTAACGGATGGGTGTCCAACCATTTTACGCAAAATTCAACCGCCAGTTGTGGGCGTTGTTCGTTCAATACATCGATCAAGATTATCCTGTCGGCAGGGGGTAATAAATCACCCTGATGCCCAGTGCACAACCCGATAAGAATATCTACCTGATCTTGGGGATAGATTGGATTACTAAGCAACGCGTGAATAGCGAGTTTGAACCGCATTAGTTCGCTGCCTGGTTGAATTAATGCGGAGAGCAGCCCAAATGGATTTTCGATATAACCGAATAAACAGGCGATTGGAGCTGACCAGATCTGATAATCAGTATAAGGCAGTGTACCGATCAGCTCTACCCACGAATTTGACATATGATACCTCTGGGCTATTGCCAGAGCGATCATGCCAGCGCCAGCCAGGTCTTGCGGATAAGTTTTGAGAATCACCTGGTCAGAAAAACTTCGCACAGCTGTCTGGATGAGATGCTGATCGATTGAGTTGAATAAATTCTGCGGGTCACGCGAGTTAAAATTGGATTGTCCTAATGCCAGGAGAGCCAGCCGTGCGGGAGCAAAATCCAGCTGTGAAAAAACCGACTCAGCTGGTATCGATAGGAGAAATTTGTCATAAAATTCGGGGTCAGTCAGGCTGTTCCAAACTAAAAAATCCTGTCTCAGGTTTGCCAGCAACCAGGACAGGTTGGAGTTGTGGAGGATTTGAGTGATGTGATCGACCGATTTTATGCTCGTCATAGCGATTTAGAGATTATTTAGTAACACCAGGCACGATGCCAGCATCAATAAACCACCGATAATGGTTAAATAAAATCCTATTCCATTTGAAGTGCGCATCAAATCATTCAAAGTGGTCATTAATGTGGATGCATTTCCGACAAGGCCTGAAATTTCCTCGGCAATACCTTTCTGCGCAAGCTTTGCAGTTTGATCAGCAATCGTTCGCAAGTCCTTCCCCCAGGCGCCATACATCAAGATGGCAAGACCAAGCAAGAAAGTGATGGTGCCTAGTAAAAATGTGCCAATAAGCATAAACAACTTTAAATCACTTGCGTTTATATTTTCCATGGTTACCTCAACATTTCTGCGGTCGACTTGCGGGAATCAATCATCAATGCACAATTTGTGATTGTTCTAGAAGTGGAAACTTACATGTCGGCTCACGTCCACTAGCTGTAAAAGATTGTATTTCTTGTTTTATCTGTTCCGGTTCCAGGTCGGTAATTAAGTGCCGGGGAAGGAGGAAATTCGCATCGGAAAGATCAAGTTTGGTAGCCAGCTGAGCAAATTGCTTGCAGGCTGATTGCAGAATTGCGATCTGATATGAATAAGCGTTTGACGGGTCATCCTGCACATCAGGTAATTCGCTAAGTACTTGCTCACCTGTGAGCTTTTGTCCCTTCAACTCGATCCCACCGAGGAGGTCGAAGGTTTGCGCCATGGCTACATTATCCAATACAATATAACCACTCCACCAGTAGTTTTCCGCCGCCAATATATCCAGGAAATTCTGGTTTACGTTAAGCCTGCCGTTTGCCTTTTTAAAGTTAAACGAATTAACGAGTTGTGACTCCAATTCGGATATCGTCTGATCTCCTGCTGGGAATATCGGCAACAACCGGATAAAAGTATCTGTAGGGAAGTAAGTTGCTAACCAGACGCTTTCCAGGTGCGGATGTAGCGAACTCAGCGAGGATGTGCTGATCAGCAGGATGCTGCGCTGACCATTGCTCATTGTATTAATGGGTCTTTGGTTACTCGCGGAGACGACTTTCAGGCTGCCGGACAGGAGGTTGAAATCAGATGGATAGAACCTGGTGCTGAAAGTGTATCCGACCACCAGCGAGCAAATGAATATCCCAAAAAACAAGAGCGAATGATTTTTCATAGAAAAACTACCTGGGTGACAGCATTCCAATAAGAAAACCTGCAGCGAACCCCAGAACCATCCACAACAAAAGACCGAGAAGAGCTACTTTTATTGATTCCCAACTGAATGCAAATGATCTATTTGGTTGATCAACCTGTTGGATTCTGGCAATTTCAACATTCGGTACTTGCTGACGATCAGCGGTTGAGCCATCCAGGATACTGGTCCGTAGATGAGTTACCCCGCTCATTGCAGAAGTGAGCGTCGAGTAAAAAAAGATCTCAAACTGGTTGAATATCGTATTCGCATTCATGGATATTCTGTTATCCCATACTTTTGACAGAAACTCTACGGCCTCGCCTCAGGAATGCAGGGATATCGAGGTCGTTGGATGACACGGTAAATTCCTCTTCCATGTACTCGTCAGGAACCACTTCAGGAAGTTTCAGCTCATACGTTTCGGGGGCAGGTATCCTTGGGCGCTCGAGCGGCCTTTGTCTGACATCCAACCGGGAGAGTGTATCTTCCAAGGTTGTTGAGCCTAATCCGGTAATTACCAGGATTGCTTCGACCCGGTCTTGCAAGCGGGGATCATTCACCACGCCCAGGACGATCTCGGCTTTACCGCCCGCCTGTGCCTGGAGGTGGGATAGTGCAGCTTGAACGTCATAAAGTGCTAACTCGCCACCACATGTAAAGTTCACCAGGATCCCAGCTGCATTTTCAATTGAAGTTGATTGCAGTAATGGATGATGCAACGCCTGGTCAACTGCTTTCATAGCCTTATCTTCACCATCACCCTGTCCAATCGACATAAGCGCACCGCCGCCCATTTTCATCAGATTTCGGATGTTGGCAAAATCCACGTTGATCATGCCAGGTGTAGTGATCAGCTCAGTGATGCCCTGGACAGCCTGCCGTAAAACATCATCTGCCAGGCGGAAGGCTGTATCCAAAGGCAAGTCACGCGGAGCGACTTCCAGGAGACGGTCATTCGGGATCGAGATCAAGGTATCTGTATTAGGCGAGAGGAGTTTAATCCCTTCATTGGCATTTCGCTGCCGCCGGCCCATTTCGAATGAAAATGGCATGGTTACCACAGCGATGGTGACCGCGCCGATCGATCGAGCTATTTTTGCTGCAACCGGGATTGAACCCGTCCCAGTTCCACCACCCATGCCTGCTGTCAGAAAGACCATGTCAGCACCTTCAAGCGCAGCCGCAATAAGCCTGGTGCTTTCTTCTGCTGCGTTTTGACCCACTTCAGGGTTACCACCGGCGCCTAAACCACGTGTAGTTTTTGGACCCAGCTGGATTTTCGTGGGAGCAAGGCTGTTCTTCAGCGCCTGCGAATCGGTGTTGGCAACGATGAAATCCACACCGGAAAGACCCAGCTCTATCATGCGGTTGATGGCATTCGAGCCTCCTCCACCCAGTCCTAATACTTTAAGAGAGGGTTTATGGACGTTGGCACATAATGGATCAGCGTCATCTGGAACTGTGAAGGGGAAGGAAGATTTTCGTTGGAAGTTATAGATCATGTCATTCATGAGGGCACCTTTTTTACGTTTGGTTTGGGTTCATCTGACCGAGTGATAAATCTCCAAGGCACAATTTCATTGAGTGGTTGGATCTGGTGTTGCAATAATCATGCCATCTCCATTAATTTGCTCTACAATACATCCGGCAGCCAATAAACCATCGATGATTGATTCTGGAATGTCAGCCGCGCCACCAACCACGGTAACTTTCTTGGCATGAGAGGCTTCAACAGGAGAAAAACCAATCGTGGGCTGGTACTTGTTGATAAATGGGCGGATGGCATCCAAACGCCAGTCAACGACACCCGTTTCAATAGTCGGCAGGAGCAGGTAATGTGCAATGGGACGGGTACCGAAACCGTGTGACCCATATGCGAACATAACCTTGGATGATTGGGATGACTCCGTACCACCACTAGACACCCATTCTTTGAGCGTGGCAACAATCGGCAGTTGGGTCTGATCCGGTTTATACCAGGCGTTATTTAATTCCGGATCACCCTGAGAGGCAGATAACATCCAAAAGTTACACGTAAGCACATCTGGCGGGACGGGATCATAGTCCTGTGACCGCCCGGTCATTAACCTTACCAAGGTCATATTCTGCCAGGTATGAGCCTGGAGATCGACGGTAGGAGATTGGCGATCTTGCTGGTCACCGATCCGGCTACCTGCACCCAATAGGATGATCGGCAGGCGTTTTCCAAGGGCAGCTTCAGAGATAGCCAGGTACCAATCAAAAATTCTGAATCCAAGATGATCTTCCGAATTTTGAGGCGTGGAATAGGGTTTGGTGGTTGGCCAGCGTTCCGGTCCTCCCGCACCCCAGTTCGGGGAGCGGTTGCTCGACCATGCGTAAGCAGATAAGACAAGCTGGTCTAATAAATCCTGCTCACCTCGCCGGTGTAAACCTTGTAGAGCAGAATATAAAAAAGCTGTATCCCAATAGTCTCCTCCAGGTTCCAAAGGTGGGAATACAGGGATTAATCCTGCATCGAGCGCTCTATCGGCACTTGGGATAAAAATATCCAAAAAACGTTCGACCAGGTTTCGTTGAGCCCAATTGGCTGGGGACCAATTCTTTAGCATGTTGGGTCGATCGTACAAGGTAACGAATTTAACACCCCAATGTGAATAAGCATCGAAGAAAATACCTGGATCTGTCGAGTTTCCTGAACCATAAGTGGACAATGGTAGATGGATGACCGGTTGGATACCTTGATCAATAATCTGTCGGATGAACGATTCAGGAATAGCACGATCGGTAGGAGCTAATAAGGTCAGCCACGATGCACCGAGAGCTTGGAGCTCTGGTATCCACGTATGGATATCGTTCTCACGGTAATGCAGGGTATCGGGAAAGTAGTAAAATCCATAACGAGTTTTATGCGGGGAGGTCATCTTTGTTGTGCTGCTCCTATGATTAATCTACACGAGCAAAGGTGCAAGAGCTATGCCAGACAACCGCAACTTCGGTTACTATCCAGATGGTTTATTTCAATGTATAATGAATCTTAAGGCAGCTGACAATACCGGGTATCTTGGGTATCGCCAGCTTATTATCTGGTTTATTGCAAGGATTAACACGCGTGCGGAGGAGAATGGTTCCATTGAAGAGCAAGTTGGCATTATTCAGTGTCAGCTTGCTGATTATTTTAATAATATCTGCTTGTACCCCTACGTCCGGCGCCTCAACGCGTGGAACCTTCACTGTTGACCCATCTTTTTCCGATTTTTACCGCGAATTTGGGGGGGAGGATATCCTCGGACCTGCAATATCACCTCTATTTGATAAGGATGGGGTGACTTACCAGTATATAGTGGCTGGTTTAATGGCATACAACCCAAACCTGGAACCACTGAAACGATATTCCTTTTCTCCGATTGCAGCTTTGGAATGGCAGATTAATGGAATGGTTGAACCTTCCCCACAAGTGTATGACTCTCACTATGTGAATGGTCACCAGATTTGGGAAGAAGTTTTACCTTATTATGACCGGTATGGTCCCAATATCATCGGATTGCCTCTGACCGCAGTGATGGCTAACGCCAGCAAACAGCGTTATGAACAGTATTTCGATGGGTTAGGTTTTTATCGGAATTTTTCGGATCCAGCCGGGAAAATTTATTTAATGCCATACGGGGACTGGATGTGCGGAAATAATTGCGCATACGCCAGCAATGACCTGCCACCGGCAGCATCATACGCACAGGAATTTAGTGCCACGGAGCAGTTATTCCTTCAGGCAGCTGCCCGTCTTGGATATGGATTTACCGGCGAACCCCTGGCAACTCCGAGTTTGGGATCGGATGGGAATTACCAAATGGTGTTCGAGAATGTTGTCCTATATATCGATCCCTCCGATGGTCACCAAATCCGGTTGAGACCAATCCCATCATGGCTAGGGATCCAGTCCGAACAACTTAAACAAGCGCTGGATGAGAATTGGTTATCTTTTTACCCGATCAAGAATGAACAGGGCTTCAATGTGCCTAAAACATTTCTAGATTATATAAATCAACATGGATCGATTGAGTATTCTGGAGAACCTATCAGCGAATATCACAGCTTATCCAAAGATGAATACTCACAATGTTTTCGGAATGTATGTTTGGAGTACCACCCGGACGCACCTCCAGGGCTGCAGGTCAGACCTCAAGCGTTAGGTGCCGATTACCTGATCAGCGGTAAAAAACCTGACACGGTCAATTCCACACTTGATAATGCACTGCAGATCAAAGCATCGGAGGAATCACCACTCATCCCCTCTGGTGAAAAACAGGTCATTCATATTGAAGCAACTCAAAATAATGAGCCCGTGAGCGGTATCCAGATTTCTTTGTTGGTTACGCAACCTGATGGAATAACGAAAACCTACTCATTGGAACCAACCGGGATGGATGGAAAAACGAGCATAGAGCTGGATTCGATTAATGGAGCGAATGGGGCGATCGTCCAGTACAAGGTATGTGTGGTTGGTTCAGTCACACCTCAGCTTTGTTTTCCGCAGAGTTATACCATCTGGGACCAGCAATAAATTTACCTGTTCTTCGTGACAGAAAGGGTTTACTCAGTCGCATCCGGGGGTAATTGAGCCGCTTTGATGACCTCGACTGGGAGGTGGGGGAGGTCGATCGAGCACTCATCGCAAAAGAGCATGGCGCGCTCGATCACGTTGCGCAATTCACGAATATTTCCAGGCCAGGTGTGGTTGATCAATGCTTCCATTGCGCGTGGGGTCACATCCTGGATATTCACCCCCAGCCGTTGATTATTTTGGCGGATAAATAATCCCACCAACTCAGGGATATCCTCTTTGCGATCTTTCAATGGGGGTAGGTGAAGGTCTACAACTTTGAGACGGTAATATAAGTCATGGCGGAATTCCCCTTTTTCCATCGCGGATATTAGATCACGATTGGAGGCGGCAATGATCTGCACATCCACGCGTATTTCTACCGTACCGCCCACTCGGCGGAACTTTTGCTCTTCAATAGCGCGGAATAATTTTGCCTGCATATCCACGGGCATGGAGGAAATTTCATCCAGGAACAGGATGCCCTGATCTGCAACTTCCATTAACCCTAATTTTCTCTTCTCAGCGCTGGTAAATGCACCGGCCTCATAACCGAACAGCTCAGATTCCAATACTGTGGTTTGGATAGCGGCACAATTGATGGCGATGAATGGCTTATTGGCACGTGGCCCCATCTGATGAATGGCATTGGCAAGGATTTCCTTACCGGTGCCAGTTTCCCCGGTAATTAATACAGAGACCGATGCCGCGGCTGCTCTTTGGGCTTGATGAAGTACTACCTGCACTGCAGGATTTACGCACACCATGGAGGAATATTCTTTACGCTGAGATTCACGCAGATGTACCAATTCTCTGCGCATAGCCACGATTTCCTGGGCACGTTGGATAGATTTCTCCAAGGAATTAAGCTGGACCGGCTTTTGGAGAAAATCATGAGCGCCGTTCTTCATAGCTTCGACTGCCATGTCAATATGCCCGTAAGCTGTGATAATAATGATCGGGGGGCGCATCGGCAGGTGAGCGGTCTCGTCCAGGAGGGTGGGTCCGTATCCATCCGGCAGCTCTACATCGAGTAAGATGATATCCGGGGTGCCCAGCCTGAGCTGCTCGCGGCATCAGACAAGGTGGCTGCTTCGAGGACTTCGTAACCTCGAGTGGTGAGAAATTGACCGATATTTATTCGTGCATTAACTTCATCGTCGACAATCAGTATAGTAGCCGCCATATCCTACCCATTTAGTTTTAGGATGATGCACAGGGGAATTGAACTACGAAATTAGTTCCACCCAAGATGCTGTTTACATAAATTGACCCTTTATGTGCAGTCACGATGCGTTTTACGATTGCCAATCCCAATCCGGTGCCATGCTGCTTGGTAGTAAAGAAGGGTTCGAAAATCTTTTCCCTAAGCTCAGCGGGAATACCCGGACCAGTGTCGGAGATGCTGACTTCGATATGAGCTTGTTCACCGCCTTCACCAACCTGCCTTATCTTGACCGACAGCATCCCGCCGCTGGTTTCCATGGCTTCTATTGCATTATTGATCAAGTTGGTAAACACCTGCTCCAGGGCTCGATAATCGCCATCGATATTAGGTACTGATTTATCTGCCTGAACCTGATACTTGATGTTCAGCTTAACTAACCTTGATCTCCACCGTTCTAAAAGGTTTGAGACTAAGGTACCCAAGGTGATCGGTTCGAGCTTATATTCCATCGGGCGGACGAAAGTCAGGCTAGATTTTACCAGAGATGTGAGGCGCTCACAATCTTCCTCGAGCCTGGCAATGTTCTCTTGATTGGGATCCTCCGGTGGCAGGTTGATTGCAAGTAGTTGAAGTCCGGTGAAGATGTTATTGATCGGATTTTTGACTTCATGGGCAAAAGAAGCCGTCACCTCACCTAGCAGTGCCCTCTGTTCAAGCTGCTGGTTCTTCAAGCGGTATTCCTCTTGCTCACTCAAATCATGGAACAGGATAATGATGCGGTTAAGCACATTATCGTTAATAATCGGAATGATACGTAAATTCGCCTGGAACGATTCGCCATTACGGCGGAATAATTTCAGGCTGCCAATGCTGCCAATACGCTGCTCATTCTGCACTACCTGAAAGGAGGCTTTTAAATCCTCTCCACCGATCAACACATTATCGATTTTCTGACCGGCAACTTCCTCTGTCGCATAGCCTAAATATAGTTCTGCTGAAGGGTTCAAGGAGGTTATAACCAGATCGGGCGACAATATTATCACACCGTCCTCCATGGAATTAAAAATTGAGGAGTTGGTCGAGACCTTGGTCATGTACTCTTGAATATCCATCCGCAGCTGGGTGTTTAGAGCATGACCCTGGATTATTGTGTTGATTTGCGAAGCCAAAAAAGTGAGCTGCGGTAATAGGTTTGTGGAAGGAATGGAATTTTCTCCCAGCGCGACCAGCAACCCGATATAAGCATTGGGCTCGCCGATGGGAGCAGAGGCAAAGTAGGAAATATTGGAAGAATGAGCCAATCGATGCAGGCTGATGATGGCTCGTTTTCCTTTTACCCACATGATGGGTGACTGTAGGTAGGAAAAATCCTCGCCACTAATTTCCTCAGGAAAGGCATGGTCAATCCCAGAGGTAGAAATCCGTTTCAGGCTGGGGTGCTGGCTGCTAGCCTGGTAAATACAGAGGAATGCTGAACCGGTCAGGTCTAGCCCAGTTCGTAAAAATTGGGTCAATGCTTCTTCCAAATTTGTTGATAGCAAGGCTTTGGATAACTGATTAAGGTGGTCCCATAATGAATGGTAGCGTTCTTCCTCTTCCCGATGCGAGCGATACTGCTCGTCTAACTCGAAAGTGATCAAGGAATATTTATTTGCCTCGCCGAGGGGGCTGAAAGTTACCTGAACGACCGATTTAGATCCACCCCGTTTGATTAGCTCAACAGCTGATGGATATTTAACCGGCTCATTTTGGTCACCATCTTCAGGAATATCAGCTTTGATCACCTGGAACAAACTGCGATAATCAACTTCAGCCAGCTCGCTGCGTGTGTAAGCAGTCAGCTCGGTGGCTTTCGAATTTGCGAGATATATACGATTGTTTAGATTGTTGATGATTACCGCAGCTTGAGGGAGATTATTTAGTAGCGTCTCAATTTCTGCTGTTCCTAGTTGAAGGAATTGGCTTTTTATGAAGCTACTAAATTGTGATACTCTGTTCATGTTGGGGAATCATCATGTGGGGTTTATATAGGTGGTTGCGCAGATGAGCTGGCAGGATTCCTTCTATTGAACGATACTTGGCAACCGTCCGCCTCGCCACGGGGAAACCCATATCTGATAACAAGACTGCAATTTGAGAATCACTCAATGAATCAGACTCCTGGTCGATGATATGTTTTAAGGCGGTACGTACGTGCAAGCTTCGATCGAAGAACATTGCAAGGGGAACAATCCTGCGGCTGGGAAGTTGGACGGCCTTATCTGAGACTGCTCTCGACATAGTCGACTCGTGCACCTCAAGCTCTTCAGCCATATCAGCGCGGGTAATGGGTTTTAAATATGCATCGCCATTCAAGATAAATTCTCGCTGAATTACTGCCAGCCGCTGCATTAATCGTACAATCGTATGGTTGCGTTGCTGCAAGCATTTTACCAGTAAAGTAGCCTTTTCAAGGTCATCCTGCCACAGCTCAGATTTATCAGCAGGTGCCTGCTGAAGCGCTTCACGGAATAATGGATTGACACGCAGGGTGCCATAAAAGGGCATGGCGATTTCAACCACCAGAGGAGCATCATCATCTTCAGAATTCTTGCTGATGATAATATCCGGAAAGTGAAAAGTGTGCTCCTGACCATCCGACTTACCCGTGCTTGGCAGATCCCCCCAATGGGCGCGGGCAGGGAATGGATTTAAATTATCGCTGATGAAACGAACGATTTCCTTCGCTTGGGAAGTCGGGATGTTTAAATACCTGGCTAATTCCGGCAGGTGGTGCGGACTTAACAGCTCAATCCCGGCGCGGATAGCTTCCTCAGCCAGGGGAGGAACAGCCAGGTTTTCGCCTAAGACCTCAAGCTGGATCAATAAAGCATCCTTGGGACTGAGCGAGCCGACACCTAGTGGATCGGCATGCTGGATCATATTGATCACCGATTCGACCCTGGAAAGAGGCACGTGGTGATACATGGCAATTTCGAGTGGTTTAATCGACAGCAAACCATCTTCATCGAGGCTAGTCAGGATGTGCACCGCTAGCTGACGGTCATCAATCGGAAGCTCAGGTCCGATCTGGCGTAAAATGTAGGCAGGCAAACCTTCCTGGTTCGGAGCAAAGTTATCTTCAGGTAAATCCTCTGGGCTAGAATTGGATCCAGGTTTGGCAAAGAAATCTTCATGGCAAGATAAATACACGATAGGTTGTTCAACCGAACCGCATAATGCATTTGTACAGCTTGGGCAAGGTTTATTATTGTGGAGGATTTTATGGCAGGTGGGGCAACGAAATTCCTCGATTAATTCAAGCGCAGGGTTACGGGCGAGCTCTGCTTCCACTTTTTGACGCAGTTCAACCGCAGTCAACTCGAGTAAGGCCATGGTCTGGGCCAGGTGGGCTGTGGTTTGCGGACGGAGCATGGGTTTGTGACTTTGTAGTAGCATGGTTAACCTCTAGTATATCTTGTTTCGCTAATGTTGCAAGTTCTATGCCAGGGAATTATTCCTAAATTTGTGTTAAAATTTACAATATATCCCACATTGATGCCTAAACGAGGTGAAATCCGATGGTCCGATCATTCTTTAGTTACTTAGCCAAAGCTGCATGGGCACGTAATATCGTTGCCAACTGGTCATTAGCGTGGAAAATGGCCTCCCGGTTTGTTGCAGGGCAAACTCTTGCCGATGGTATCCGAGTAATTAAATCGTTGAATGAGAAAGGAATCAATGCCACCCTGGACCATCTCGGGGAAAACACCGATTCTCCTGAGAAAGCGCGACGAGCAGCCATGGATATCGTCGAGGCATTCGACGGGATCGAAGCAGCCGGTGTGCGCGCTAACGTTTCGATCAAATTGACTCAGATAGGTCTCGGGATCAGCAGCGATTTATGCCTGGAAAACTTAAAGTTGATCCTGGATAAAGCCAGGAGTTATGACAGCTTCGTGCGAATAGATATGGAGGATTCCCCCTTTACTCAACGGACCATAGATACTTTATATAGTGTTCGCCAGCTTGGATATGAAAACGTCGGTATCGTGATCCAAGCCTACCTGTATCGAACCGAAGAGGACCTGCGCAAACTGCTATCAGATTGCTTTAAAATCCGCCTGTGCAAAGGCGCGTATACAGAATCTTCGCGTATCGCTTATCCAAAAATGAAGGATATCGATGCCAATTATGACCGTTGTGCAGCATTATTGATTGACTCTTCGCTGTCGAAAGCCTGCCCCACTGTCAGTGATGACGGTAAGACCCCGCCGATCCCTGGTTTGGCCACTCACGACTCGAAAAGGATTGACTTTGCCAAGGCGTATGCTGAGAAGATGGGGCTGCCAAAGGATGCGATGGAATTCCAAATGCTAAATGGCATTCGGCGTGATCTGCAGGAAGGGCTAGTTAAGGAGGGGTATCGTGTGCGGGTATATGTTCCGTACGGTACGGAATGGTATCCTTATTTCATGCGACGGATCGCTGAGCGCCCGGCAGACCTTTGGTTTCTGCTTCGGTGGTAAACCATTAAGTAGATATATGATCGGAATATTTAATACATAAACAGGCTGTCCTTGTTGAGACGACGACAGGACTAGATAATTATTGTTAAAAAGTACAATAGGGATATACACAGCGATATACTGGAACTTGCGCTTCAATTCTGATATCATCAACCCTGCCAGGATAGGGTAGGAGCATTGGTGGGAGGAAAATTTCACCATCTGCACCTGCTCCAGGTAAATAATTGACCATTTTATGAAGACAACCGGTCGAAATAACTAAACCGAACCATTATTTTATATGAAATATTTACGATTATTTATCCAATTATCCCGCCCATTATTTATATTCCTTGCCAGTCTGACCTATCTGCTCGGTGCAGGGATTTCACATTATTTAAGCGGTGATATGGATTGGACAGCTTTTATTTATGGGCTGCTATGGGTCATCATGATTTTATTGGCAGCTCAATATCTGAATGAGTATTTTGATCCGGTTGTGTTGATTGCTGACCAGAACCAGAAACATACACCCTTTTCTGGAGTGACCGGTGCTATCGGCGCCGAAAAATTGTCTCGTCAGGTTGCATTGTGGGCTGGATTGATCTGCCTGGCTATCGCCGCTTCATTAACAGCATCAATGATCCAGTTTGTAGGGCTTTCGTCGACGATAACCTTGATCCTGGTGACTATATTTGTTGGTGAGGTTCTATTTGCTCTACCGCCTGTACGGCTGGTTTCATCCGGGTTTGGCGAAATTGAGATGTCCATCATCAATGTTGCCCTCGTACCGGCTTTAGCATTTTTAATCCAACGGCATGATTTTCACCAATTATTGGTCATGGTGGCGTTCCCGTTAACGACACTCCACATAGGTATGTTGCTGGCTTTGGAGCTTCCAGATTATGCTTCCGATATCAGCCAGGGAAAACGACCCCTTCTGATCCGACTCGGCTGGCAACGAGGAATGCTTCTACATAACCTGCTGATAATACTCAGTTTTATCATTTTGGGGATGGCATTTATTTTCGGTTTACCCCTGAATGTTGTCTGGCCGGTTATCCTTGTATTTCCATTTGCGGTATTTCAGATTTGGCAGATGAACCGGATTGCAGATGGTGTAAAGCCAAATTGGAACTTACTCGTTTTGAGCGCAATCTCAACTTTTGGTCTGGCAGCTTACATTTTGACATACGCATTTTGGACCCATTAATCATGCCTGAGTTTCTAAAACTTATTCCCATCCAACAAGCCCTACAAATCCTGCTTTCTCACCTGCAAGTCGAGGTATCCAAAGAACGTATTTCTACGCTGGACGCCTTAGGTCGGGTAACGACTGAACCGATTCGCTCACCAATTTCACTACCTCCATTTCCACGCAGCACAGTAGATGGTTATGCAGTTCGCGCTGAAGACACCTTCGGGGCAGCAGAAAGTTTGCCGGCTTATTTACAACTTGTAGGTGAAGTTCATATGGGGAGTACCCCGGAATTCGATATTCAAAAAGGTGAGACCGGAGTTATCCATACCGGAGGCATGTTACCAGCTTCATGCAATGCAGTGGTGATGATCGAATATACCCAGACGGTGGGGCAGAATACCATTGAAATCTTAAGATCCGTTGCAGCCGGGGAAAATATCATTAAGCTTGGGGAAGATGTTCAAACCGGTGAGGAAGTCATCAAGCCTGGTGTGCGCGTCCGTCCGGCAGAAATTGGGGGATTGCTTGCCTTGGGTATCCTTGAGCTAGAGGTGGCAAAAAAACCTGTGGTAGGTATTATCTCCAGTGGAGATGAGGTGGTACCACCAGAAGCTGACCTGATGCCAGGGCAGGTAAGAGACATTAACTCATATTCATTGTCAGCATTACTCGACCAGACTGGTGCGATCCCCAGGAGATATGGAATATTCCCTGACCAGGCTGATCAATTGGAGGAGGTAGCTTCCAGAGCAGTAGATGAATGTGATGTAGTACTCCTGACTGCCGGTTCTTCTGCTAGTGCCCGCGACCTTACAGCAGAGGTGATCAATACCCTCGGTAAGCCGGGTGTACTTGTGCATGGCGTCAGTATCAAACCTGGAAAACCAACTATCCTGGCAGTGTGTAACCACAAGGTTGTCATTGGTCTCCCTGGAAATCCGGTTAGCGCGCTGGTTATTGCCGGGATGTTCGTGGTACCGGTGGTAGAATCCCTTCTTGGTCTTACAGGAGCAGGTGTACATGTAAGGCTATTAGCCAGGCTGAATGCTAATGTTCCTTCCCAGGCAGGGCGTGAGGATTGGGTAGCTGCGAGGTTATATTCCGATTTGCCCGCAGGTCTATCTGGAGATCCGTCTGCATATCAAGTAGAACCAATATTCAGCAAAAGCAACCTGATTTTTAGCCTGGTGCGAGCGAATTGTATGATCAAGGTGCCTGCAGACGCAACCGGTTTATCAGCAGGAGATATTGTAGAAGTACAATTATTATCTTAGATTAGGTTCGGTGAAATTTGATGGCTGGTAAACAAAGAATATTACGTGCTTTTTGTATGGTCGGATTATCAATATTGATTATTGGGTGCTCTTTTAGCTCGAATATGGCTGTAAAACCTCTCGATATCCACTACTATCCATCCGCTACTGCCACAGCTTCAACTACACAGACTCCTTTTCAGGCAATGACGAATACTCCCATCATCGTCCCACCAAGTTCAACCCCCACCTCAACCGATACACCCAGCCCTACGAATACCCTAGTCCCCACTGACACACCTATCCCCACTGACACTCCAACGCTGGAATTTATTCCTTCCGGGCATGTGACTGCTCCGATTCTACTTTACCATCATGTTTCCGATGAGGGTGCTGGCAACCGCTACTTCGTCACAGTGGAAACGTTCCGCGCTCAAATGGAAGCATTGCGTCAGTGGGGCTATACCTCGATCACTGTCTCTGATTTGGCTGAAGTACTTATCAATGGGGGAGAGCTTCCGAGTAAACCTGTGGTTATCACCTTTGATGATGGTAACCTGGATATTTATCAAAATGCCTTCCCCATCATGCGTGAGCTGGGCTATGTTGGTACTGCTTATATCGTCGCCAACCGTCTGCAGTCAAAATACTTCGTAGACGTTGAACAAATCCAGGAGATGGCTGATGATGGATGGGAGATTGGCAGCCACAGCATGACACATACCGACCTGACGACCGATTATTCCATTGCCAATTATGAGATGCGGCAATCCATGCTTACCCTGGAGGACGCAACCGGTGAGGCTATCAATACATTCGCCTATCCTTATGGCAGAACGGATGAATTCGTCACTACAAAAGTCAGTGAATATGGTTATCGTGCCGGGATGGGTTTAGGTTCGGGCTACGAGCAATACATTAATATGCTGTTTTACCTTAGCCGGATGGAAATCCAGGGCGATTACGATATGTCGAAATTTGCCTCCATGTTACCCTGGTCCGGGAATTGACGTAGACAAATCAGCCAGAGCACATCTGAACTATGACGATCTATTTGCACGACATCCCTTTACCTCAGGCTAGGAGCATTTTGAATGAAGCTTTGCACGCAAACGGCCGGATGGGCGTGTTGGGAGTCGAGCAGATACCCCTCGACGAGCAGGCCTTGGGTCGTGTATTAGCAGGACCTATATGGGCTTATATATCTTCACCGCATTACCATGCTTCTGCGATGGATGGCTATGCCGTGCGATCAGCTAGCACAGTGACCGCCTCACCAGCGTACCCGTTGGATTTGACCATCATCACCCAGGCAAGCTATGTCGACACCGGTGACGTGCTGCCTACCTGGGCTGATGCGGTTATCCCGGTGGAAAATGTGGAGTTGATAGCTGAACAATCGGTTGACAGGAATCAGCAGGTAACGCCTTCAGCAATCCGAATTCGAGCCGCGGTGACACCATGGAGTCATGTCAGGCCACTGGGTGAAGATATTGTTGCCACCCAATTAGTCTTGCCGGGGGGTCATACCTTACGACCGGTGGATTTGGCTGCTATAGCGGCAAGTGGACATAGTTATATCCCAGTGGCGCGAATGCCGAGGATAGCCATTCTGCCAACCGGGAGTGAGCTCGTACCAATTGGACTCTCTATTCATCCTGGAAATATCATTGAATACAATTCAGTCGCCCTGGCTGCCCAGGTTGTGGGATGGGGTGGTCTTGCTACCCGCTACCCCATCACTCGTGATGACTTCGATCTACTCTGCAGGAATGTGCAGCAAGCAGCAAGTAATCATGATCTAATTCTTCTCAACGCGGGATCATCGGCCGGTTCCGAAGATTTTTCTTCTAAGGTGGTGGAAAAATTGGGTGATTTGCTCGTTCACGGCGTGGCAGTCAGACCAGGACATCCCGTCATCCTGGGAATGCTGGGTAAAAAACCGACCCAGATACCGATCATCGGTGTTCCGGGGTATCCGGTCTCTGCAATACTTACCGGTGAGATTTTTGTCGAGCCGCTAATATCGCGATGGTTAGGGCGGTCCCCAGTTGTCCCACTAACCCTTAAAGCTAAGCTCACCCGTAAGGTGACTTCTCCCGCGGGAGATGATGATTATATGCGCCTGGCTGTTGGGCAGGTGGGAGACCAGGTGTTAGCAGCACCTCTCTCACGTGGAGCTGGGGTGATCACCTCGTTGGTCCGTGCAGATGGGATCACAGTCCTGCCGCGAGGTGTGCAAGGTCTGGCCGCGGGGAGCGAAGTGACAGTAAACCTGTATCGACGTCCGGATGAAATCGAGCATAGTATCTTCGTAATTGGCTCACACGACATCACGATTGACATCCTGGCACAATATCTGAGCGCCAAAGATCGCCGTTTGACCTCTGCCAATGTGGGAAGCCTGGGTGGGCTGGTAGCCTTGAGCCGCGGGGAAGCTCACCTGGCTGGCTCCCACTTGCTTGATCCGGATAGTGGAGAATATAACATTAAATACGTGCGCAGTGTTCTCCCTGATATACCAATAAAAATCATCGTTTTAGTCGGCCGGCAGCAGGGATTGATGGTTGCCAGGGGTAACCCAAAGAACATTCAATCACTAGAGGACTTGACTCGGGAAGCGATTACTTATGTCAATCGCCAGAGCGGGGCAGGCACGCGGGTGTTACTGGATTATCACCTGCTCCTGAAGGGCATCTCCCCGGATATCATCAAAGGATACCACCAGGAAGAGTTTACCCATCTAGCGGTAGCAGCAGCAATTGCTTCTAGCAGGGCAGATTGCGGCCTGGGTATTGCCGCTGCCGCTCAAGCGCTTGAGCTCGATTTCATCCCGTTGTATCAGGAACGATATGATCTGATCATCCCAAAGCGATATTACGAGGGTGATCTTTTGCAACCTCTACTGGATCTATTACAGGATAATGCATTCAAAAAAACCGTTGCCAGCATGCCCGGGTATAATATTGACCAGATGGGTGAGGAAATAATTTAAGCAAGCTCAATGTTGCCAATGACTCTGGTGTATGCAGATGATAGACCAATCATCAACTCCAGTGTATATACCGGAAGACAGCTCATGGAATACTAGACTTTGCTAACCAGTTGAGATAATGAAAGGTGGGAGCTATGCCTATATCAAGTGGAATCCCTGCACCTCAATTTTCACTTCCAGACGAAACCGGTACCGTCCGCTCATTATCTGAGTTCAAAGGCCACCCGGTCATCTTATATTTTTATCCCAAGGATGATACTCCCGGCTGCACGACTGAAGCTTGTAATTTCCGTGATGATTACAGCCAGTACGAAGGGACAGGTATCACCATCCTGGGGGTGAGCCTCGATAATCCAAAGTCCCATGCCAAGTTCAAGGAAAAATACGGGCTTCCATTTCCCTTGCTGGCCGATGCTGAGCACAAAGTCTGTGAACTGTATGGTGTCTGGGGATTGAAGACAAACTACGGGCGAGAGTACTATGGCGTTTTACGCACGACATTTTTAATCGACGAGAATGGGATGATCATTCATGTTTTCGAGAAAGTAAAACCTGCAGAGCACAGCACAGAAGTATTGGCAGCCTTAAAAGCATCTTTATAGACATTTAATTATATGCGGATATACCAGACTGATAATGGCTGTAAGGGGCTCTCAGCCCTCTCCTTAAAAAAATGACGCACACTAAGGATGTACGTCATTTGTGGAGATGGCGGGAATCGAACCCGCGTCCGAAAGAATAGAACCGCGGATATCTACGAGCATAGTCGGTTGTTAGGTTCACCACTTGAGGTACAAGCGACAAAAGGCTCAATTGGCTAACCGCTGGAGCCCGAAAGCTCCTCTTTCACACAGATAGCGGTGTCGTGTATGGCACTCCGACCTTTTGACGTCCACTCTACCACCGGTCGGAGAGCGGGGTAGGCAGACGTGAGCCTACAAGAGGCTCATGGCTGAACTTCTACCGCTTATGCAGCGAGAGGAAGAGCAGCGTAAGAAGTGTTATTGGCACTTGTGTTTTGCACTGATTTTTCGAGGTCGGTGCCTCTCGGCTCGCAATCCGGGCTCAGCCTCTCCCGTCGAAGCCTGTCATCCCCGGTCAATAGATTATACCCGATATTAATCCATAACTCCGATCCTACAGATTGGTGTGCATCCAAATATTTATTAAAATTCCATTATCTTCATTCATAAATCATCACCTGAATAAATAATAAATACCCATATGGATGTGATATACTAAGTGCTGATTAATGGTAGTCTTAGGTAATCTTAATTTACTGTCATCCATCTGGCTTACAACTATTCTGTCGGGAAACATTCCCATAGCAGACTGCTGGATGAGCTTTTGTTTTTAGACAGTCATCACATGATCATGCATTGCAGCAAGAATTCTAAAACACAAGCCGTATATTCTATATGTGGATTTGATCAAATATTGATAGGGGGAATTGAGCCATTCCTAAAAGGAGGTGTGGTTGATAGAAATTCTAATTTAAATCTACCGTCGAGAAACATAGGAACTTCACGCGAATCACAACTTTAAAAATTTAAATTCCTGTTTAGGAGGATGTTATGAAGTTGAAGTGGATCATTAGAACGACAGCAATAGCTCTCCTGATCGCTGTCGCATTCCTTGGATTGGCTGGTCATGATTCGATCGTGGCCGCCCAAGACGAGGGCAGTAAAATAGAAGGAACACTACTCGACCGGTTCACAGCCGATAGTAGTGCCGATTTTATCGTACGCTTCACCGAGCAAGCTGACCTTTCGGCGGCATATTCAATGGATTGGACAGCCCGCGGTGAGTTTGTTTATAACAGCCTGGTTGAAACTGCGACCAGGAGCCAGGTAAATGCCAAAGCAATCCTGGACGGTGCAAGCTTAAAATATCAAACCATGATCGGTGGAAACGATCTATATGTGTGGAGCGGAACCCTGACCGATGCCAACGCAATCGCTGCGCTACCTGAAGTCTACTTTATCCGAGCTACACAGATCCATTACATCGATCCGGGCGTGGTAATAAAACCGCTCCAGAACATTACCTGGGCTGGTGACTTCCTGGCGAATAATGCCATGACCAGTGTTGGTAATTCCACCACTGCCACTACCGACTGGGGTATCACTGACACGAAGGCTGACCAATTCTGGGCTGCTTATGGCGTGCAAGGCGCTGGGATTAAAGTCGCCAACATCGACACCGGTGTTCAATACACCCATCCAGCCTTGAACGGCTCGTATGCCTGTGCCGGCGACCCTGGTAACCCCGCTTGTTGGGAAGATCCCAGCAATGTCTGCGGCGGCACACCTTGCGATAACGCAGGTCATGGTACTCATACCATGGGTACGATGGTTGCGAATGACGATCCGGCGCTGCCTTATATTGCAGGCATGGCACCGGACGCTACGTGGATTGCCTGCCTCGGCTGCGATGCAGGTAATGGCTGCTCCGATTTCGCCCTGACGACCTGCGGTAGCTGGTTGGTTGCCCCTGCTGGCGACCCTGATAACAGGCCGAATGTGGTCAATAACTCCTGGGGTGGCACACCTGATGGGGATCCCTGGTATCTAACCTATGTAAATAACTGGCGTGCGTCGGGTATTTTCCCCGCCTTCTCAGCTGGTAACTCAGGACCGACCTGCGGAAGCATGGGCGATCCGGGTTCATACCAGGAATCCTTTGCCAGTGCAGCTCATGCAAGCAATCGTGCTATCGCTGGCTTCTCAAGCCGAGGTGACAGTGCTTTCGGTCATGTCCCATATACCAAGCCAAACATCTCAGCCCCTGGGGTGAATATTTACTCAACCGTACCTGGTGGATGGGGTCCTAACAGCGGCACTTCCATGGCCAGCCCGCATAATGCAGGCGCGGTTGCTTTGTTATGGGCATGTAACCCTTCATTAATCGGACAAGTTGACCAAACATTCCAGCTGCTCCAGAATACTGCTGATGCTCCTCCGGCGGGTGATTGTGGCGCCCCTGGTGGTCAGCCAGGCAACTATACCTTTGGGTATGGCTACCTTGACGTCCTGGCAGCTGGTCAGGTAGTCTGCGGTTCGATCGAGTTTGGAGCGATTGACGGGCATGTGCTTGACCAGGACGGTGGTCCTGTTGAAGGAGCCACAGTCAATGCAACTCCTGGTGCGCCAGGCAATGAAATCCAGGCTCTCACTGACCCAACCGGCTACTATACAATGACCCTTCCTGCTGGGACATATGATGTCACTGCCTCAAAGGTCAATTACACCTCCGAGACGGCCAACGGTGTTGTGGTAACTGGTGGTGCCGTCACGACTCAGGACTTTACACTGAACTTCCTGGGTGGATGGACGCAGATTGCCCTACCCGCCGGCTGCCCTGATTGGACCCGCCTTGATGGTGAGTATTTTGCAGGCACAGGGCTGGTATACTTCCTCGGTGGTCGTGGCGGTGCGAGTGGTGGAGACACCTTTGGTGATGTCTACTCATTCAACCCAGCTACGCAAACCTGCGCTGATACAGGCGCTGTCATGCCTACACCAGTCAGCAACTATACCATCGCACCGGTAAACAATGGCTCAGCTGACCTACTCTGTATCTTCGGTGGTCGACCAGCTGCGGGTGGTGTGACCCCGGCGGTACAGTGCTACGACCCTGTAGCGAATACTGCGACTCAGGTCAGCACACTTCCAGGTGCTCTCGCCAACTTTGTTCCTGGTGGGATCAATGCGATAAATGGCAAAGTTGTTGTTTATGGTGGCTTCCAGAATTTGTCGGCTCCCTATGAGACGAACGCTACCTATGAATGGGATCCTGTAGCAAATACATGGGCTCAAAAAGGTGACCTACCTCTCGGTATGGGCTACATCCAATCAGCTATCGTTGATGGGATGATATATGGCTTTGGCGGCACAGTCTTTGATGGTGTCAACTTAAACTCCCAGGTAAAAACAGCAGTCTATGACCCGGTCGTGGGCACATGGGATGATGCTGCCGTGGCAGAGCTACCTACCGCTGGTGCAGAAGGCCGTGCATTCGGTTTTGACACCAACAGCGGATTAGATCAAGCCGGTAAGATCATTGTAGCTGGTGGTGGTCTATGGCCTGCTGATACAAACGAAGTATATTCATACGACGTGGCAACAAACGCCTATGACTATGCCTTCCCAAATCTCAACATCACTCGCCGTGACCAGGCTGGTTTCTATGTTCCTGGAAATCCTGGAGCCATGTGGGTCTTTGGAGGTCGATCAGGTGCAGATACTCCACCCTTTGGGGTTCCTGAATACCTTCAGGTTAATGTAACCATCCCGACGCCGGTAATTGTTGTAACACCACCTGCTCTAGCTGCGTCACTTGTGCCCGACTTATCGATTGTTGTTCCGATGACTGTGGGGAATGATGGCAATGCTGACCTGACCTGGCAGTTATTTGCCGGGGCTCCTGGTGCAAGTTGGTCTGAAAATTTTGATAGCTACGAAGTTGGTAGCTCAATGCATGGACAGGGTGGTTGGAAAGGTTGGGCAAATGACCCAGCTGCTACTGCTTACGTCTCAGATGTCCAATCACATACCCCGTCAAACTCAGTGGCAATCGAAACCACATCAGACCTTGTGCACGAGTATGCTGGATATACTTCTGGTGAGTGGACCTATACCGCATGGCAGTTCATCCCGAATGATTTCTCGGGTCTGACCTACTTCCTCTTGCTAAACCAATATGACGACGGAGGAGCAACCAATAATTGGTCGACTCAGGTGTCATTTGATAGTGCCACCGGTATCGTGCTGAATGAGGGTGCCGCAGGTGGTGAGCTTTCACTAATAAAGGGACAGTGGGTTGAAATCCGTGTGGTAATCAACCTCGACACTGACACACAGACATTCTTCTATGATGGTGATATGCTTTTCACCGGCTCATGGACAGAAGGCATGTCTGGTGGTGGGATTTTGAACATCAATGCGGTTGACTTGTTCGCCAATGGTGCCTCAGTCGCTTACTATGACGACATTTCCTTAACCACTACACCTAATCCTGCTTGCCCGCTTGAGCTGCCCTGGCTGAGCTTCACTCCAGCTGATGGCACCACCCTCCCAGGTGAGGCTACCCCAGTCGATGCGACGTTTGACTCGACCGGTTTGGGTGTTGGGGAATACACCGGCACAGTCTGCGCAGCAAGCAACGATCCGGTCACTCCACTGGTAGAAATTCCAGTGACAATGACCGTTTTACCTCAGGCTGACCTGGAGATTACCAAGGCAGACAGCCCAGATCCAGTAAAGGTCGGCAGCGATCTTACCTACACTCTGACGGTAACGAATCATGGACCTCAGGCTGCCACTGGAGTGACGGTTGTTGATACACTGCCCGTTGGTGTCACTTTCGTCAGTGCGAGTGCAGGCTGTGTCGAAGCTGCTGGTGTGGTCACCTGCACAGTCGGTGCTGTACCAGTCGATGGCGTCATCGAGCTAACGATTGTAGTCACAGCAGACGTTGAAGGTACGATCACCAACAAGGCCATGGTGACCGGTCTCGATGTCGATCCTGACCTGGCGAATAACACCGTCTCCCAGGAAACGACCGTCATCCCTGCTGGACCAGTTACCCTTAACTTCTATCTACCACTGGTATCCAAGCACTAACTCGGTAGACCCATAACGGTATCAGATACCCCAGCGAGAAAACCGCTGGGGTATTTTTTCAATACGGGGTTCTATAAAAAAGTAGGAAATTACAAGGTTAAGAAAATGTGAGAAAATGGCATCGTGTGTTATACTAAAATTAACCTCAATGTTCATCATCAATTAAAGCGATTTTGATCTCCACCAGGTTTCATCCAGTTCTGGTATCTCTCATAATATATTGTGAAAGCTGTTTTACCACAATGGAAGGAGTGTGATTTGGAAAAAAACTAAAGATAACATAATGACAACTAGGCCTTGCAACCCGAAAATCAATCAACTAAGGACTACTAACAGAGGAGAACGAAATGAAGTACAAATGGATATTTGCTGGTGCGATTGTCCTGGTGCTCTGTGCAATGGCTTTTATTGGTTTAGCCCAGCACGATTTTGTCATGGCAGCCCAGGATGGATCTGAAAAAATCGAGAGCTCACTCTTAAATCAGCTTACTACTGGCGGTCAGGCAGACTTCATCGTTATGATGAGTGAACAGGCCGATCTGAATGCAGCTGATCGGTTGCAAACTAAGCTGGAAAAAGGGCAATATGTATTTGAGACGTTGGTAGCTCAAGCCTCCAGTACTCAGGCTGAATTACGCGCTTACCTTGATGGGCAAGGCGCGAATTATCAGTCTTTGTACATCATTAATGCGATTTGGGTAAAGGGCGGCACCCAAGATTTGGCTCAGTCGATCGCTATGCGTGCAGATGTATCGGCGATCAATTTCAATAACACATACCAGTTACAGGAGCCCATTAACCCTCAACCCAGCTCGGCACAGCCAAATTCGGTCGAACCCAATATCAGCTTCATCAACGCTGATGATGCGTGGGCGATGGGCATCACCGGACAGGGCACGGTAATGGCAGGCAATGACACGGGATTGGATGTAACCCATCCCGCGATTGCTCCTCATTATCGTGGCTGCCTGAACCCACCTACCTGCACATCCTGGGATCATAACTACAACTGGTATGATGTATGGGATCCCACCAACGTAGCTCCATGGGATGATTATGGTCATGGCACGCATACCACCGGAACGATGGTTGGTGATGACAATGCCGGAAACCAAATCGGAGTTGCACCGGGCGCTCAGACGATCCACTGCAAGAATATGGTAGGTGGCAGTGGTGACGATGCACACTTTATTCTGTGCTTCGAATGGGACCTGGCTCCATGGGACCTGGCAGGGCAGAACCCGGATCCATCTAAAGCCCCAGACGCAATCAATAACTCGTGGGGTTTCGGAGGTGGTGGAAATAACAGTATGCGGGTTGCGATTGGTAACCTGCAGGCAGCAGGCATCCTGGTTGAGGTATCAGCCGGGAATGAAGGTCCTGGATGCCAATCATTACGCTCACCCGGAGATTACCAGGAAGTTTTGACCACTGGCTCAGTTGACCATACTGGCCAGGTGTTTCCAGGTGTGCCAACCGGTTTCTCAAGCCGGGGACCTTCAAGCCTGGATGGGAACTACTTCCCAGATATCATGGCACCCGGGAACGGGATCCGTTCCGCACTACCTGGAAACCAGTACGCCTCCTGGTCTGGAACCAGTATGGCGGGTCCGCATGCCACAGCCCTGGTAGGGCTTATGTGGTCAGCTTGCCCTGCACTGAGCGGTCTTGTCGATATCACTAACCAGATGATTGCTGATACGGCAGTCCCATTAACCGGTCAGCACGGCTCAAACTGTGGTGGCGACTACACGATAGGTCCGAATAATGATTGGGGAAAAGGCACGATCGATGCCCAGGCAGCGGTTCAGTCTGCGTTGATCTTCTGCGGTGGAGCAGAAATTGGTACCTTGAACGGGCACGTTTATGATGAAAATGGTGACCCGGTGGCAGGTGCAGGTGTCAGCGCCAATCCGGCTTTTGCCGGTAATCAGGTCAACGCAATTACCGACCCATTTGGCGCTTATACGATGACCTTGCTAGCAGGTACCTATAACGTTACCGCACAGAAAACCAACTACGAATCTCAAACCGTCAACGGTATCCTAATCACTGATGGAGCTGTGGTCACTCAGGACTTCACTCTGACCTACCTGGGAGCATGGACGCAAATTTCCCCGCTACCTCCCGGATGCCCCGACTATACCCGCTTTGATGGCGAGGTCTACAACGGTCTGGTGTACTTCCTGGGTGGACGTGGCGGTTCTGATGGTGGGTCCACGTTCGGTGATGTCTACTCCTTTAACCCAGTGGCAAACAACTGCATCGACACTGGAGTGGATATGCCCACTCCGGTTAGCAATTACTCCATTGCCCTGGTTAATGATGGCGCAGCTGACCTTTTGTGCATCTTCGGTGGGCGCGACTCAGCCGGTGGATACACCGCCAATTACCAGTGCTACAATCCCGTCGCCAACACCGCTTCAACCCTGGGAACCCTGCCGGGTGACCTGCCTGGATTTATCCCTGGCGGTACAATCGCCTTAGATAATAAGGTACTGGTCTTCGGTGGCTTCCGCAACACGACCGCTCCCTACCACTCTTCGCAGTCATGGGAGTGGGATCCTGTATCCAATACCTGGACTCAAAAAGGTGATATCAACATGGGTCGGGGTTACATCGATGCAGCAGTCGTGGATGGCAAGATCTACGGTTTGGGTGGAGATATTTTTGACGGCACCAACCTGGTAGCCCAGACCATTACCGAAGTCTATGACCCGGCAGCAGGCACCTGGAATGACGCTGCCGTGTCTGACTTGCCCCAAGCGACCGGTGAAGGCCGGACTTACGGCTTCGATACGAGCAGCCCATACGACCAGGCTGGCAAGGTTGTTGTTGCTGGTGGTGGGGTATGGCCAGCTGATACCATTGAGGTGTTTAGCTACGATGTGAATACAGACACCTTCGATTACAGCTTCCCTGACCTGAATACCACCCGACGCAATACGGCCGGCTTCTTCATTGATGGAGATCCTGGCGCGATGTGGGTATTCGGTGGACGCAGTGGTGTGGACACACCTCCGTACGGCCTCCCCGAGTATTACGTCGTGAATGTTGTCACTCCTCAGCCTAACATTAAAGTAACCTGGCCATCGATGGAACTCGTTTTACCACCTGAAGTTGACACCTTCCGTATCGTGCCAATCGAAAACATTGGAAGTCTACCGCTTGATTGGACTTTGTCCGAGGTTACTCCCGTAGACTGGCTGGCTGAATATCCAGAATTTGGAACGTTGAATCCTGGAGAATTTACGGATGTTACCGTATCCTTCTATACCTACGGACTGGTGCCGGGTGTCTATGAGACCGACCTGCAGATAGATAGTAATGATCCTGACACACCAGTTATCACCCAGCATGTGGTATTAACTGTCTTGCCTGATGCTGATTTAGGCATCACCAAGACCGGTCAACCGGACCCAGTATATGATGGTCATCCACTGACTTACACTCTCGATGTAAGTAACCTTGGTCCAATGGATGCTACTGGAGTCATCGTGACCGATAACTTGCCTGCAGGTGTGACGTTCGATCACGCCAGCCCGGGTTGTACCGCGGTGAGCCTGGAGGTTACGTGCGACATCGGTGACCTACCTGTTGGCACGCCAGTTACGTTCGATATCGTTGTTATTGCACCCTCGGCTGCAGGAGTTATCACCAATACTGCCGTGGTGGTTGGCAACGTCGTCGACCTGGTACCAGCTAACAATACTGCCACTTTGACCACGACGGTGGAGATCGAGCCGGCTGACCTATCGATATCCAAGGAAGCTGACCCATCTCCGGTGAAACTTGGTGAAGTATTGACCTACACCTTGTTTGTCAACAATCTCGGTCCGAATAATGCGACTGGGGTGAAAGTGGAAGACAACCTTCCGGTAGGTGTGACGTATGTCCATTCCAGCCCCGGCTGCGCCCGCGTTAATCTAAAGATCACTTGTACGATCGGCAGCCTTGATGCCGGTGAAGTGGTCACGCTGACTATCGTCGTCACCGCACCCGATGTTGAAGGGACACTTACCAACAAAGCTACCGTGTTTGGGAATGAACCCGACCTTGTGCCGGAAAATAACACGGCTACAACGGACACTATGGTGGTTCCTCCCATCACGGATATCTATCTGCCACTGGTTATGAAACAGTAAGACTGGCAGACCATATAGTTATAAAATCACCCCGATGAGAAATCACCGGGGTGATCTTATTAAATGTGACATTAATCAAACAATCCGCTGAACTATGGCAATGGAACGGGGTTGGCGGTTGTGTTATACTGCACAAAACTACTGGCAATGCTTCAGGAGTTGTTGTTAATAAGGGATGAATATCCATCGAGTTTCCGCCAGGCATCAGCTCGTGTGAGACATATCGTTGCGGATGATGGTTTTTACAGTTAAATACATGCATCATAAAGGAGTTTCCCACCGGACCAGCAGCAAGGTCAATACCGAATCCTGTTTGGTCAAATTAAGTTCGTGGTGTGAGGTCTAATGAATACTCAGGAATATATTGCACTCGAAGAACAGTATGGGGCTCACAATTATCATCCACTCGACGTGATCATTTCACGTGGTGAAGGCGTGTGGGTATATGATATTGATGGCAATCGCTACCTTGATTGCCTGAGTGCCTACTCAGCATTAAACCAGGGGCACGTCCATCCGAAGATTTTAAACGCCATGCTCGAGCAAGCCAAGAGCCTGACGTTAAACTTCGCGTGCCTTTCGCAACGACCAGCTGCCTTTATTCTATAAAGAGCTATCCGACTTATCCGGTTATGAAATGTCGTTACCGATGAATTCGGGCGCAGAAGGTGTGGAGACAGCCATTAAGCTGGCACGAAAATGGGCGTACCGGGTAAAAGGTGTGCCCCGCTACCATGCTGAGATCATCACATGCCAGAATAATTTCCATGGGCGAACAGTGTCCATAATTTCCTTCTCGACTGAACCTCTTTACCGCGATGATTTTGGTCCATTTACCCCAGGATTTGTGGTAGTCCCGTATGGTGATGCAGATACAATCACCAATGCCATCACTCCACATACCGCAGCAGTGTTGCTAGAGCCGGTGCAGGGTGAAGCTGGGGTTATCATCCCACCAGAAGGCTACATTCGTAAAGTGCGGGAGATTTGTACAAAGAATAATGTCTTGATGATCGCCGATGAAATTCAGACTGGTCTTGGCCGGACCGGAAAAATGTTTGCCTATGAGCATGAGTCCATCCGCCCAGACATGGTGATCATCGGGAAAGCCCTCTCGGGCGGTTTTTATCCCATCTCTGCAGTGGTCGGCGATGCAGATCTATTAGGGTTATTCATACCCGGTGAGCATGGCTCGACTTTCGGTGGGAATCCGTTAGCCATGGCAGTGGCACGCGCTTCGCTTCGTGTTTTGGTTGAAGAAAACATGGTAGAAAACTCGGCCAAAATGGGCGAGTATCTACTCGAACAGCTGATAGAGATTTCCAGCCCGCATGTGAAGGAAGTTCGCGGTAAGGGGTTGCTGATCGGAATTGAGCTGCTGCCTAAAGCAGGTGGGGCGCGACGATTTTGCGAGGCGCTGGTTAAGGTGGGGATATTAGCCAAAGAGACACATGAAAACGTGATCCGCTTTGCACCCCCCTTGATCATTGACCAGGCGACCATCGATTGGGCATTACCGCGTATCCGTGAAGTGCTTAATATACAATAAAGGTGATCAGTCGAAAAATCACCCATAAAAGGAGTGTAATTATGAATATCTGCGTACCAAAAGAAAGACGGACATTCGAATTTCGGGTTGGTTTGACCCCCGGCGCTGTGCAAATGTTGACCAAGGATGGTCATGTGTGTTATGTGGAGCATAATGCCGGTGTTGGGGCAGGTTTCAGCGACCAGGAATATGAGCGTGCCGGAGCACGGATTGTGTATACGCCCCACGAAGTGTTCGGACGTGCGGACTTATTGTGCAAAGTCGCTCGTCCGACGTATGAAGAGCTCGAGTGGCTGCGCTCGGAAATCACCATTATGGGCTTGCTGCACCTGTTCTCCTCCCGGCAGGACAAGATCGATATTATGGTGGAGAAGAAAATCACCACCATATCATATGAACAAATCCAGCTACCTGACGGCTCACAGCCAATACGTAAACCCCTCAGCCAGATTGGCGGCCGGTTGGTAGCCCAAATTGGCGCCCACTTATTGCAGAATGATTCAGGTGGAAAGGGAATCTTGTTAGGTGGCATGGGCGGAGTACCTCCAGCAGAAGCAGTTATCATCGGGGCAGGGGTAAGTGGAACAGCCGCGACACGCAGCTTTCTGGGGGTTGGCGCGCATGTGACTATTTTGGATACGAACCTGGATGCATTGCAGACCATCCATGAGACATTCCCGGGTGTAGCGACAATGGTATCCAGCCCGCACAACCTTTTGCGTGCCACATCCTATGCAGATATTGTGGCTGCATGCATCCAGATCCCAGGAGAGAGACCTCCCATCGTGGTCACGCGCGATATGATCCGTGGGATGCGACCTCGTTCCCTGATCATGGATGTGAGTATCGATGAAGGTGGCTGCGTCGAGACGTCGCGACCAACGACCCATGAGCACCCCACCTTTGTAGAAGAAGGGATCATCCATTATTGTGTACCCAACATGGGCAGTGCGGTGGCACGCACATCAACTTATGCATTCTTAAATGCCGCCTACCCATTTATCAAAGAGATTGCTGAAAAAGGTTCTGAACTGGCGATTGAAGATAATCCTGCGATTGAGACTGGAGCCATTATTTATAAAGGTGAACTCCGACGCTTGCCTCGCTTGAGAACCGGCCTGGAAGAAGAGGAGTAGGAAAATGGATCTGAATAAGCTGTACCAATCACGCGTCGTTACTGCCGAGGATGCCGTCAGGAAGATTCAATCTGGCCAGCGTGTATTTTTAACCGGGAACTGCTCTACACCACAAACGGTGCTGGCGGCGCTGGTTAAGCATGCCCCCAATCTAAAAGATGTGGAGATTTGCCAGGCGCTCAGCGTTGGACCTGCCGATTATGTCAGTCCCGAGATGGAAGGGCATATGCGGGTCAATACGATGTTCATTAGCGCCAATATCCGCAAAGCCGTCCAGGAAGGGCGGGCAGATTTTACCCCGGTTTTGTTGTCAGAGTTCCCTTTACTGTTCAAGAACAAGCACCTGCCGGTGGACGTGGCGCTGGTGCATTTATCACCTCCGGATGAGCATGGATTTCTGAGCTTCGGGATCGAAAATGGCTTGACCAAGTCAGCTGCCGAATCTGCCCGAATCATCATCGCCGAAGTCAATCAACAGATGCCCCGAACCCTGGGCGACTCCTTCATCCACATGAGCCGCATCAATTACATCGTGCCGGTCAACTACCAACTGGCAGAGATGTCGATGGGTGGCGAAGGAGCCGATCCGATCACCGAAAAGATCGCCGGTTATATTGCCGAGCTCATCCCTGATGGCGCGACCATGCAGATGGGAATTGGCGCCATCCCGGATGCAGTGCTCAAGTATCTCTACAATAAGAAGGATCTGGGCGTGCATAGCGAGCTCTTTTCTGACGGTGTGATCGACCTGGTGGATGCCGGTGTGATGACCAATGCACGCAAGACCCTGCACACCGGGAAAATTGTAGCCGGGTTTATCATCGGCTCGCGACGGCTTTACAATTGGGTTGACGATAACCCATTGATTGAGCTCCATCCAACTGAATACATCAACGATCCCTACGTCATTGCCCAAAATGACCGGATGGTGGCGATCAACTCAGCCATTGAGGTTGATCTCACCGGGCAGGTGTGCGCCGATAGTATCGGTCCGAAGCTATATAGCGGTGTTGGAGGGCAGCTTGACTTTATCTACGGCGCCTCCCGTTCCAAAGGTGGAGTCCCCATCATTGCGCTACCCAGCACTACCACCACCCGCGATGGGACCGTGATCTCACGCATTGTGACCATGCTGAAGCGTGGCGCGGGTGTGGTGACTAGCCGGAACCATGTGCGCTACATTGTCACCGAATATGGCGTGGCTGACCTGTATGGAAAAAGCATTCGCAAGCGTGCAGAAGCCCTGATTTCGATCGCACATCCGGACGTCAGAGCTGATATGAAAAAGGAAGCTGTGGAGCTACGGTACATGTAATTCTCCAGTTGACCAATCATAGATCAAATACCGCCGGCGGGTTTTAATGACCTGCCGGCATTATTTTATCCAATTACGGGCAGGTATAATTGGGGTGGAGGGTGAGTGATGGAGCGTCGCACAAAAATTGTTGCCACCATGGGTCCTGCCTGTCAAAGCGAGGTGATGATCCGTCGCCTGCTAAAAAACGGGGTGAATGTTGCCCGGCTCAATTTGTCGCACGGGACGCATGCCGACCATGCCGGGATCTGCCATCGTCTTCGCGAGGCGGCTGCAGAGCTGCATCTACCACTGTGTATCCTGTTGGACCTACAGGGTCCGAAAATTCGCATAGCCAAACTGCCCACAGATACGCTGGTCCTGGAAGAGGGGCAGCGGGTAACCCTGATCACCCGAACGGATACCATCATAACCGGAGAAATCCCGGTCGAGTTTGCCCAGCTGCCCCAAAGCGTTCACCCGGGTGAGCGCATCTTGTTGGACGATGGCGCTATCGAATTAAAAGTCATCGGGATAGAGACCGATGACGTGACTGCCAGGGTCACCGTGGGTGGGGTGCTGAGCTCGCATAAAGGGATCAGCTTACCGGAAGCCCACCTGGATATTGCCGCGCTGACCGACAAGGACCTGGTTGACCTGGAATTCGGCTTAACCCTTGGAGTTGACGCGATTGCACTCTCGTTCGTGCGCTCCGAGAGGGATATCCTATCGCTCCGGGAGAATATCGCCAGGATCGCTCCCGAACAAGTGCGCATCCCAATTATTGCCAAACTTGAACGTCCCGAAGCATTGGAGCATCTAGATGAAATCATCGAAGAAGCCGATGGGGTGATGGTCGCGCGAGGGGACCTGGGAGTGGAAATGGCTCCGGAAAAGGTTCCCATCGCCCAAAAGCAGATTATTGAATGTGCCAACCGCCACGTAAAGATGGTGATTACTGCCACGCAGATGCTCGAGTCGATGATCCACAACCCGCGACCCACGCGCGCCGAAGCCTCGGATGTGGCCAATGCTATTTTCGATGGCACGGATGCGGTCATGTTATCTGCTGAGACTGCTGTGGGTGAATACCCCATTCAAGCCGTCCAGATGATGGACAGGATCGTCTGCCAGGCGGAAGCGCATGTTGAAGAATGGGGACACTGGCATGGACCCAGCATCGCAGATTCTCCCGCTGACGACACGGTGTATATGTCACTAGCAGCAAGAGAGCTGGCACACGACCGGAATGTGGAGGCAATCGCAGTTTTTACCATGAGTGGACGGACGGCGCGCTTCGTGTCGAAGACACGCCCGGCAGTTCCGATTTTTGCGTTCACACCTGACGAACACACTTTTAACCGTCTGGAATTATGCTGGGGAGTAACCTCCTATATCGTACCTGACTGCACCACATTCGATGAAATGCTGGAGGAGGTTGACCGGGTGTTGAAAAGCTCGGGCGTGTTAAAACCTGGACAGCAAGTTGCGTTGACGTGCGGGTACCCGGTGGCGACGATCAGCCCGACAAATTTGGTCATGCTGCACCGGATTACTGGATGAGGGGATGTGTAGACATAGGAAATATTTTGAGGAACAAAGAGCTTTTTATCGAGTAATTGTTTCAGAAAAAAAACGAAGCGATACAAATCAAGTTGTTAATGTATAAAAAAATGCAATGGGGATTGTGGAACTGTGGATAGGACTTATTCCGAAGATCCGTGTAACTATTGACCGCCACCTCCCAACCTCTCCCACCACGCTCACAAAAACAGTTCGCTAGGCAACGAAAACATAAGAACATGTTTTTAGGGGAGGAATATCTTGGTGTGGACTACGAGAGATTCGAATAATATTGTCAATCATAAAATAGGCGTGTAATTTAACCTTTATCGGTGAAGACCACTACCGGTATGGAAGCGCACCAATCAACCGATACAGGATGACACTGACCGATGTGGAAGAAGAGCACTTCTACCGGTAAAGACCGCACCGGTATACGGACGTCTTCTTCTAAAATGATATAATGAAGACGTCCTAATTATAGCACAAATGTTCTAATCCACAAGGGGTTTAAGAAGATTTTAAGGGAAGCGTAGGGTAAAGAGTAGTTATTAGTGATTAGTTAGTTAGTGATTAGTAAAAGACCGGGAGATTTAAGTTCGGATGTTTATTTGAAGGATAAAGGATGGGAAAAAGAATTGGAAAGAGACCTAGCTTTGGAAGCTGGAGCCAAGGAGAAGGCCCAGACCAAAATAAGAAATGACCACACATTATTATTGGTTGAGCGTTTTACTTCGGATCAGACGGTTGTGGGTTCGAATCCCGCCGGGGGCGCCAGATATAGCCATTTCGTTTGTTTAACCCCCATATATAAGGGTCAAAACCTGCTTTTTCAGCAGGTTTTTTATTATCGATGCAGATTGATGCAGATGTTCGGGATTGGATTCTATATACTAACCGCCCTGGGATGCCACACTGTACACCTTACCAGGTAAATTAATTTTAATCGGTGAAACCAGTTGGTCCATCAAACGAGCTGCATCCCCCTGCATTTCGTTGTATAGATGACCGTAGATATCCAGAGTGATGCTTGGTTTTGCGTGCCCCAGGATCTTCGAAACCACAATCACTGGAATTCCGTTGTTGAGCATTAGCGATGCTGCGGTGTGCCTTAAATCATGAAATCTCACCCTTGGAACCCCTGACCGTTCTATCACCCGGTTGAAATCCAATCGCAAGTTACTGGGATTCAACGGTGTTCCGATTTTCGATGGAAAGATCAGATCGTTCTCCTGCCAGCGCTGACCTGCAAGTTCCTTTTGTAATTGCTGGAATTCACGCTGCTCACGTAAGGCTTGGATTGTACCTTCCCCGAGCTGGAGCGTCCTGCGACCTGAACTTGTTTTTGGCTCCTGGAAAAAACTCCCCATTCCACGGACATCCTGCAACTGTCGTTGCACATTCAATCGACCACTACCCCACTGCAGGTCCGGCCACCGCAATCCCAGAAGTTCCCCCTGACGCATGCCTGTTTTAACTGCCAGGTGGTATAACGCAACATACGGAGAGTCAATTGCAGCCAATAAAAACTGGTTGACCTGGCTCTCATCCAGGACCTTCATCTCGCCATGTTTGTAACGAGGTAGTGCGGCATGTGAAGCCGGGTTACGTGTCAACATCGATTGAATGACTGCTCTTTCTAAAGCGCTGTGAAGGATCGAGTGCACTAACCGTACAGTACGAATGCCCACTCCTCTTTCGATCAATCCGGCATAAAATTTCTCTACCTTGAAAGGTGTCAGGTCTTTCAAAGGTACTTCACCCAGGTCTGGAATGATATGCTTTTGCATTGTCCTCGAATAGCTATCAGCTGTTTTAGGTCGCAATGCTATCCGGGAAGTTTCTAACCAGTCATGGAGATAGACTTTCAATAATGTCTTGCTACCCTGGTAATCGAAACCTCGTTGTAATTCAGCCTGCATATCTCGTAGCCAGGTTAATGCTTCAAGTTTTGTCTTGAAGGTGCGGGTGATGCGATGACCATTAATTGGGGAAGTTTGCACACGCCAATGCCCACTAGGTCGTTGGGATATTGAACCTTCATATCTACCACGGATGTGTTTTGCCATTCCCTCTTACTCCTTTCTTTTCAAAGAGTTGAGGGAAGGCAAACCTGCATGCCCTGTCCATTCAATTGTTAAGGTACAAGCGAAGCGAGATCATTGTAACTCTCACTCGAGATAATGGACAGGAGAACAAGGTGTAATACTCATAACCGGAGAAATTGCTGAGATCATCTCCTCTATCGATCATTCTCATCATATATATTGGACCTGATATAATTGTTCCAAATCGATTGGGCGAACCCGCCTGCTTCGACCAATGTGAATGTTTCGGATAGCTCCACAAGCCATCAAACCGTAGGCACGGCTTCTGCTGATGTGTAATATAAAAGCAACCTCGCTTGCAATTAGCAAACGATCTGATGGATAAATCGATTGGTCGAGAATTTGATTGTTTTCCATTGTTATCTCCTCTTTATTATTCATTGTATGGTATTAAATATTCTTATCAAACGATTCATGTATCTGACGAGATAAAGATTTACTACTAATCGAGTCAATTCCTTCTCATTCGCCAGAGAGCCATACCCAAATCTGGAAATTGATTGGTGAAGAGCAAGATCTGGTTGGGCACAATTGGCATGCGATTCTATAGCTAATTTGTATCGATTGATGCAGAGAATTATTCTCAAAAGTCGGTTCTACCCATCTACTCTTTCCAAGCAGTAATTTATTGCATCAACGATTATCATAAAATGCCTCCTAAATCCTCAAAAAACCAAAATCTTCAAAAAACGAAAAAATTTCGTGTGAACCACCCCGCCCGCTTGCCAAACCCAAAGAGCATAACTTTATTGCCCCATACCCCCTTGCCTGTCAGTTTAATTGAGCTGAGAATATATCTCACCATAAATCCTGTTATTTTGGCCCGTCAACGTTTCCTAGTTGATTCTCATTCGCCATTCGTCTGCCAGGAGTATGAGACCGATATGACCGGGCAGCCACACCAGCCTCACGGATGAGCCGCTCCAGGTACTCAGGCACATGACCGTCCTGTAGTTTGCTCATAAATATTCGCTTCTGGCAGGTCGAGAGGTCCTTCATCTCTTCGGATAAGATAGTAAGAAGAGCCAGCATAAACAATATCTCCACGAATAACGCAAGCTAACAAATCGATCGGATCCATCCTGTATCCTATTACATCGAGGAATAACTCAGCGCCGTCTGGATCTAAAAAGAAATTGAGGCAATCGACGACCGTCAACCAGCTAGATTTCGAACTATGAAGATCCAGAATAGCCCGGACTACGATCGCGGCTGCCAGGCGAGCCAGGGGATCGACGCTCGCCAATGATGAGGCTGGATCGGGTGTCTCATCGAGATCCCAATATGGATGCCTTACTGGGATTGATTGCCTATTACGGTTCATCAAGGAATCCAAATATCACTCGCATCGCTTCCTCGGGTGAATTAACCACCGCAGCTGGCCCACCTTTCCATGCCTTGAACCATTCCATCTCAGCTGGGGTGAGGGAGTTTCGACCTCTACCATCTGGATTTTTGCATTCGACCAGGTAGGTATTGCCTCGAAATCCGACCACCAGGTCAACGAAACCGCCTCCGACCATAGAGGTGACCGTGACCGATGCGCCGGCAGCTCTCAAGGTGGAGACGATCACTGCCTGGTTACCGTCGGGTTTAGATGTCATTTCGATCTCCATTTTCCCTATCCATCCTTCGAAACACTGGTTTCTGGATAATGGTCTTGTCAATTGAATCAAACCACTGTCTCAATCCGTCAAACTCCATATGGACCCGGATCGCCGATGGGCCATCCCTGAACTTTAGTATGATCGCTTCGCACGGCATTTTCTGGACCTGGAGTGCTATGTCTTCCCGGTGCAGCCCAATGACAATATCCCCATTCTCTTCGATCTCACCGCTATCGCGGAGATCTGCCAGGGTTGGTCGCTTGTCTGACCGGCTTTCCAGTCCACGATTGAGCTGAGCCAGGGCAATCATAGCCAGGTTGAATTCCTTAGCAATTTGCTTTAAATTCCAAGTGATCACTCCCAAACGTTTGGTTTCACTTTCTCTGGTGGTGTCAGCTAACAGGCGTAAATGGTCAACGATGATCACGTCCGGCCGGTTAGCTGCAGCGAGTTTCCAGATATCCGCGGTGGTTTTCGGGGTTTTATCGTCGATCAATAAATAGTCGCCATACTTTTCGATCAGTTTTGTGTTCTCACTGATCAGCTGTTTTACCTTGCGCTCCCGATCTTCTGGTTCAAGCCGGTTGCTGATCACATCCCGATACGGGATCCCGGCTGCCCCACAGACTGCCCTTGCCCACAGGTTGTTCGAGCTCATCTCCAGGGATATGAATAAAACATTTTGCCTGGCTGAGGCAATATTGCGCGCGATCTGCCAGGATAACGCCGTTTTACCGATCGATGGCCGCGAGCAAATGACCAGCTCAGTTCCACGCCACAATCCACCCATCGCATTATCCAGAGGGATGATGTGGGTTGGAATCGTCACCTTCTCATCTTCCAGGTTTCCTATGAACTGCAAGCCAACATCAACTGCACTGGGTAGCTTCTCATCTGCCAGGGGCAATCCATCAATATTTTCACCGGCTCAAACGCTGGATCTTCTCAATGTCCCCGTGACCAACGGCAACCGCCATTTCTGATAAACGCCTGGAAATATCCAGCAAATAACTTTCCTCCTGGATCCGCCTGGCAAAGGTCAACGCATGGGTTCCAAATGGCTCATCGAGAGCTCGATTAGACCAGCGGAACAGATCTTCATGAAGACCACTTTTCAGTGCAGCTGTCGATGAATCCTTTGTGCTGATCACCTCTGTCCAGAATTGGCGTATTTGTTGGTTATGGATCCTGCCTGGCTCGAGCCAACCGCACTCGGCCAATGCCATCTCAGGCTCACGCCATACGTAAGCTGCGAAGTACTCCTCACACTCTCGTATGCGGGCTAGGATCAGATCGTCAAGTAGTGGCTCATCCACTAATAAATCTCCTCACGAAATTGATGCGCCACAGCATGGATCTTCTGCTCGCCGGCGATGCTTTGAGCCGTCTTTAGAATGCTGTTAGGATTGGCCACTGTTAAGCCTTTTAGACGCGCTAGTGACAGGCTGATAAGGTCCTGCCCTTTCTGAATATCAAAATCGACGAGTTCACCGATCCGGTAGATCGGCGTGGTCCACAATCGATTAGCAGCCTTAACATCTCTGGGTGGTCCAGAAATCCCGGTACACTCAACGAAAAAGGCTATAAGCGAATTCCTGAATGGAAGATGATTTTGGTTTTTAGGGGTTTGTTGCTTCACGGATGCGATTTTTGCATCCGTATCTTTATGTTTCTTAATGATTAATGATGATTCGGCTGAACGTGGTTCAGGGTTAATGGAATGTGGTTCAGGGTTAACGGCACATGGTTCAGGGTTTACCTCAGCATACAATGAACGTGGTTCAGGGTTTGCGTTTTCTGCTTGAGCAGCGAATTGGGACAATTTTTGTGCATCAATCCTGTATTCGTTTGTGTGATAACCATGACTCTTTACAACTGGTATCAAGAATCCATCGTTTACCAATTCCTTAACGATCTTTCTCACCCCCCTTGAGGTCAATCCCGTTCGCTGAGCTGTCCTGTCGATACTTGGATAAACCGAATGGCCTTCGTCATTTGCGTGATCAGCCAGGCTGAGCAATACGAGTTTTTTACTGGAGGTTATTCCTTGCATAGCGAATATCGAGGCCATTATCTTGATTGACATTTCAGCTCAAACCATTGGTTCGTAATGAGCTCATCAAAATCCGGTTTCAGCTGCGTTTTCAGCAACTTTAGCCCTGGCTCGGAGTATATCCATCTCCCTGCCATAAACCAGCTTGCGCTCCGCGAAGAGCACAAACTCCTGCCCAGGCCAGGCATCAGTGTTGCTACTCTTACAGACTCCAGCAATCTCGTATGCCAACGACTTTCCTGCGACGAGTGCCTTTTTCTTACCAACCAGGTAGACAACTAACTTTTCGACGTCTGATCGGCTCTGCTGGTCATAGAACCGCTCCAATGCAACCCGTTCGATCTTAACCGTCACAACATGGCCTTGCAAATCCGATCCCCGCAAGTATTTGCATGGGTATAAATCATCGATTTCCATAAAATTCTCCTCGAGCATCATGAATGTGATGATGCCACAAATTACGTGAAATGGTTGTTAAAAACTGGACTGATTTTCCAAATGGCATAGATGAAATTACATCTTGCCTGGCCATGCGATAGAACCTGAACCGCAGAGCATTGCAAAATGCCAGCGACCTCTCTCGCCGTTAGCAGGTAATTTGGTAGGTTACTCAGCTGCGATGTCTCCATGGGTTTTTCAGGACTTAGCTGATCTGTCATTGCTCGCCTCCTGATCAATAGAATTATTTTGCGTTTTGTTCGAGCTCAATAAACCCTGGCTCTCCAATGTTCGCTTTATGATCAAATGCGCCTGTTCTCGAAAATCACGCAGCTCCATTTCTGCCAATCGTTGCAACGCCTCACGCTCCTGGCTAGTGATTTTGATAGTAAATCTCTCCATCATGGTCTGCCTCCAACAAATAAAAATCCTGTCTGAGATCAACAGGATCTTGCTTTCGTCCTGTCAATAATGACAGGATACCAAATAATCGGCCGAAGAAATAGTGAGTAAATATTACTTCATGATTTATTCCCCGTATAACCAATCAGGTTTTATTATGAGTTTAAATTGCCTGTCAGAATCTTGCAAATTACGGACAATTACACCAGGTCTTACAATCCATTCTTTATAGACATCTGATGGTACTCGATCCTTCTTATTAACTTCAATATATGCCCAAATATCATCGGACAGATGTTTTCTACCGGGTTTCTTTCTAGCTCTATTCCCATTATTAGGGAAAGCATTATTATTTCCATCAGGATCTTCTCCAATTCCTAACATTTCCAATCTTTGTTTATTGCTTAATGGTAAATACATAAATCCCATAACGCTGTTACGAAGTGTTGTACTGACTTCTGGATAATCATGGCTTAAATCCTTCATCACATTGTTAAAATATTCCCATAGCGCCTTTTTAGGCCAATCATCCGGATCCCAGAAAGTGATCTCAACTTTAAACCGATGATCACTTAGGCGATTAACATCTATATCAAGAACATCTAGAGATTGACCTTGATAAGTGCTAGGGATGATACAAAAAGTATCAGTTATCCCGTCTTTGTTCACCGATGATCAAGACTTTATTTTCATCGAACTTTTTTTCACCTTTCGTTATTGCTTCCAATTCATCGGGTTCAGTGTAGATCTGCTCAGGTCCGAAACGATTTTTGACCCATTCCCAAAAAGGAGTAATATCTTGCATATCCTCTAGAATAAAACAGAACTGTGAGATTTCAACTAACACTTCCATAAAATCACTCCCAAACTATAATCAAAAAGGTTGTGCGCATTTGCGAACAACCTTTTTGGAATATAATGGTCATTGCCGGCTGCTCGCATCAGCCTGGTCACCGCTCCGAGTGGTCACACACTGCGGAGCGATTATTTTTCCAATATTATTATCATATCACAAAATAGAACATATATTCTAGGTAACGATTTTTTTGTGAATTCTACTCAACTTGGGTGGAATCAGGATGAAACTGAAACAAATAACGTGACCTGTGAAACCCATCAGACGTAATATTCTGAAAAGTATATAATATAAATAATTCACATTTTGATAGTCAATATAAACGATTTTTAGGAAGCCTAATGCACCTCTATGAAGTATTAGCATCTAAAGTCGCTGAATGGCAGCAAAAGCAGTATCCTTGTGCTGACTATCCGGCTATCGATGAAATTTTAGAGTGGTCGAGGAAACCGGATGTTAGCAGTTTCCAGCTCCGAGAACCACAATTCAGGGCTCTTGAAACTTACTGGTACTTACGATTGGTTGAGAAAACCCCTCACATTTTCGACCTGTATACCAGCTGTTTTTCTAAAAGCACCGAACGACGAGCTGCCCTGGGTATTGAACACAATGATTTGCGCGATTTAATCGAGGATATTGGTTTCAATGGATTAGTTGAAAAGATTAAGATTAACGATGCCCTGGTTAAAAAGTATCACTTGGAAGCTGTTCGGGAAACCTTAACTTTGGAATATCCCAGCTATATTTTGGCCCTGGCAATGGGAGCTGGAAAGACAGTCTTGATCGGAGCTATTTTTGCCAGTGAATTTGCGATGGCGCAGGAATATCCCGATAATGGATTTGTTGAAAACGCCTTGGCGTTCGCCCCGGGTAAAACGATCATTGAAAGCCTACGAGAACTAGCTGAAATGCGTTATGAAGCTGTTTTACCCCCTCGTTTCTACAAGCCATTTGCAGCCTCCCTAAAACTGACATTCACCCGGGATGGAGACCGAGCATTCCAATCATTCCTCGCAGTCAATTCAATGTGATCGTTACGAACACCGAGAAAATCCGCATTCAAAAAGAAAATATCCGGAAATCTGATCTTGGAAAATTATTCTCCAAAGAAAAAGAAAATGAAGCCCGGATAGAAGTTGCCAATTTACGCCTTCAAGCTATTGCCAGTTTGCCCAACCTGGCCATCTTCTCCGATGAAGCCCATCATACATACGGTCAGGCGATGGATACCGAGCTAAAGAAAGTACGTAAAACAGTCGATTACCTGTACAATCCCTATCCGGCTGGATCCCCTGAACGTGCCAATCACCATTCGAACTTGATTTGTGTGATCAATACAACTGGAACACCCTACTACCAACATCAGCCATTAAAAGATGTAGTGATTTGGTATGGGCTGTCGGAAGGTATCAGGGATGGCATTTTAAAAGAAGTGGCAGGGAATATCCAGGCGTTCGATTTTGAGGGCAAGGTTGATATCTATCTGGCTCATGTGGTAGAGGATTTCTTTAGAGATTACGGAGCTGTTGTTTTGCCTGATGGCACCCAAGCCAAGATAGCCATATTTTTTCCCCAAACAGATGATGTAGCGCAGCTCCGCCCTATAGTCGAAGCCAAGCTAGCCTCCCTCGGTCTTCCACCCACCCTGGTACTGGAGCACCACACGAAAAATGATCACAAAGCAGAGTTTGACCGTTTCAAGTCTATAGATAGCCCTTATAGAGTGGCATTATTGGTGGATCGGGGAGTAGAGGGTTGGAACGTGCCTGGTTTGTTTGCCTGTGCCTTAGCCAGGAAGTTAAAAAGCAGTAACAATTTTGTCTTACAAGCCACGTCTCGCTGCTTGCGCCAGGTGCCTGGAAATACTGTCAAAGCCAGGATATATCTTTCACTCGATAATCGGTCAATTTTAGATAAGCAATTGCAGGAGACTTACGGTGAGACTATTGCCGATCTCAACCATGCGACAACCAATAGCCGGAAATGGACAATTACTTTACGGAAAGTAAACATTCCCCCGTTGGTAGTTCGTAAAATTATCCGAACCGTAGCTCGGATTGAAAAAGCGGCTGCTCAACTGCATCTGGATCTGCCTCAACAAGAAGTTGGGCCGGCTTTAACCAAAACGACCTATCGTCTATCTGAACAGCCTGGAAATTTATAAAGTGCTGCAACAGGTTGGGGAGACTGTAACTATTGAGTCACAACGAGAAGCGGTTGATTTGTTCGCAGCATCAGTTGACCTGGCTGTTAATTATCATCTGGACGTATTGTCCTTATATACACTTCTAAAAAATATTTACCATGAAACATCTGCAATTCCGATATCCCACCTGACGAAACTCGCTGAGCAAATCGAAGACCAAACACGCAATTATGAGGTTCGAGAAGAAGTTGTTGAAGTGGCATTAGCTCTCATCAAACCAGATGGTTTTGACAAAGAAATTTCAGATGGTGGCGTAGAAACCTACACAGCAGAAATTAGTTATCCGATAGATAGAGAGCAACTTCTTACCCGATGGGAAAAGTGGAAGAATCTGGCTGGAGACTTAGGTTTTCATTACGATCCTTACAATTTCGATTCGAGTCCGGAGAGGAGCTTCTTTACCCAACTTCTTGATAATTTGAACCAACAACCTGACCAAGTTGAAGACATTTACTTTACTGGTGCCTTAAGCGATCCTCAAAAAACAGACTTCTTTGTTGAATACAAAGGTGAAGATAATAGCTGGCACAGGTATACACCTGATTTTGTAATAAGGCGCAAGGATGGCAAGTGCCTAATTGTTGAGATAAAAAAGGAGCACGACCGGTTACATATTATTGATGGAGAGAAAGGCGCAAAAGCGGTAGCCACCCAAAAATGGGTTGGATTAAACCCGGATAAACTCAAGTATCAGATGATATTTACGGCTAGCGATGAAATTGGTTATGACCAGGTTTATAGAGCCCGGCAATTATTAGAAGGCAAAGAATAATGAATAACAAAACGAGTGAAGTACAGATCAAACCCGCTAAAGGTCGACCCATGTTGACCTGGGTCGGGAAAAGGCCTCTACGAAATGTCACTGCATATCCCGCTCAGCTAATAGAAGTCTTCGGCTCAACGAATATAGTTAATGATAGGCAGACAGACATTTGGTCCGATTGGCCGGCTGATTATCCCAAGGGTGGTCTTTTGTTCCACGGCGACAATAAGGATGTTTTGGCAAATTTATTAGCGAATGGGTTCCGAGGGATGGTAAATCTAGTTTATATCGATCCTCCTTTTGATAGCGGAGCTGATTATATTCGTAAGGTTGCATTAAGAGGAATTTCTGGATTAATAAACCTTGATGGAGATAGCTATTCTCTCGGAGAACAAATTCAATACACTGACATATGGGTAAATGATAATTACTTGCAGTTTATGTACGAACGTTTATTTTTGCTCAAAGAATTATTGTCTGAGGATGGAAGTATTTATTTGCACTGCGATTGGCATAAAAGTCATCTCCTAAGATGTTTGTTAGATGAAGTATTTGGTCCAGATCACTTTCAAAGTGAAATAGTTTGGCAAAGGACTGCCTCCCATAATGATCCAAGTCGTTATGGAACGATTCATGATCTTATTTTTTTTTACTCCAAAGGTACAGATTATATATGGAATAATCCAAAAGTTCCTCAATCCAAAGAGTATATTGATCAGTTTTTTATCTACGCTGAGTCTAATTCTGGTGAAATCCGACGATTGAAAAAAGACGAGGTATGTCCTAAAAGTTGGAGGCGATTCCGCTTGGGAAACTTTGCTAGTCCACACCCAAGACCCAACTTAACATATGAGTATAAGGGGTATAAACCCCCGGCAAACGGTTGGAAAGTATCAATTGAGAAAATGCAAGAACTTGATGCCCAGGGTAGGTTGTTCTTTCCAGAATCGAAGGAAGCACGTATCCAAACAAAATCATATTTAGAGGAGGTTATGCACGGTAAACCGGCACCTGATCTATGGACAGACATGTTGACTATTCAGGCGCAGAGCGAAGAAAGGGAAGAATTTCCCACTCAAAAGCCTGAGGCTTTACTGGAACGCATTATCCAAGCCTCGTCAAATCCAGGTGACCTAGTCTTGGATTGTTTCATTGGGTCGGGCACCACAATAGCGATAGCACAAAAACTTGGACGACGTTGGATTGGTTGTGATATCAACAAAGGAGCTATTCAAACCACATCAAAACGATTAGCGGATATTCTAAATAACCAGGCGAAAGCAATGATTAGCCTTAATTCTCCCCAATTGCCTCTCATAGCTGCTGAACAAGAAGAGCAGTCAAAACCCACTCAACTCTCGTTTTCAGTATTCAGAGTCAACGATTATGACCTTCAAATTCAACATAACGAAGCCGTAAATTTAGCTTGCGAGCACATTGGCATTACTCGCATCAAAATGGACGCCTTTTTTGATGGTATTCTGGGTAAACGTTTGGTAAAAATAGTTCCATTCAACCATCCTGCAAGCCCGCTTGATCTGGAAGAAATCAAAAGAGAGTTAAGCAATCGACCGGAAGAGGGCAGAGATATTGTCGTGGTTTGTCTGGGAAAAGAACTGGCAGTTGAAGCGTGGATCGAGGATTGGAACCGGCTACGAAAGCAAGGTGACTTTCCAAATAAAATCGAGGTCATCGAATTACGCTCAGATCCCAGGTATGGTGGTTTCTTTACTCATCAACCGGCGCAAGCGGATATTAAAATTCAACGGACAGGGGAAGAGATTGAGGTGACCATCGAATCCTTTGTCTCACCTACAATCGTCGAACGCCTGAAGCAGCAGGCAGGTCTTCTAAGCCCTCAAATTGATGACTGGAGGGCAATGGTCGATAGCGTGATGATAGACCCTGCTTACGATGGTGAGGTGTTTAATGTTGTATTGGCTGATGTGCCGGAGAAGAAGAGCGATTTGGTGGATGGTAAATATTGTCTACCGGCAGTTAACGATGAAACCACGTTAGCGGTAAAGATTACGGATATGTTGGGAGAAGAGGTTTTGGTTTCTGAGAAAATTTGAAACAACGGAGGAGATAGAAGAAAAGTCAATGACTCTTATACTCACAATAATAAACAAGTATGGAATTATCCATGCGAGTGATTCGGCATTGACCAGCCAAAATCGACCTGCTGGGGAAAATAAAAAAACCTTCAAGATAAATTTCCTGAATGCTGGATTGACTGTTGCGGGTGCATACTCAGTTGGTGGGGTTGTGATGAATATTTGGATGAGTGATTTTATTCAAAAGCAATCAAATTTAAAGGTAAAATCTCTCTCTCAATTTGCACACAACCTAAAAAATGAGATTGAAAACAAAATGGTTTCGCTGGAAAAAAATAATGGGAGCATGATTTATATAGCAGGATATGTTGAAGAAAACGGGTTGAATCATCCAGAGTTCTGGTTTGTTAGAAATGTGGCAGGCATAAACCCAGAAACTGGAGAGTACACTGGAATATCACAACAGTTTCAGAAATCAGAAGATTTTTGGTCAAGAGATTGTCCTCAATATAGATTGATAGAAGCGTTTGAAGAAGGGATATATTTTATCTATATCAATGGTTTTGCCTCCGGTAGAATTGGTTTTAACCAACTTCAAAGTGTTTTAACACCTTTCTTCCAACAAATTTGGGGATATTCCACTTGGAAATTTCGACCACCTCAATCAATTGAGGAAACTAAATTGTTCATTAATTTGTATTTTCAAATCATAATTACTCTTTTTAAAGTAAGCGACTATCCAGCTCCTTTCATTGGAGGTGGGATCCAGACACTTGTTATCAAACAGCCGATTAACACTGTAAAAGAAAGTCCAGGGGCTTAAACTTGTTTTCTGAGCATAACCAAAATTATACCTAGTTATTTTGAAGCCAAATTTAGCTAAAATTAGTTAATGTAATAAATACCGATTCTTAGGACAATAATTATAGGATTAATGTGGTTTGATTTTGATAATGGGATGGAGAGGATAATGGAACAACCAATTTATTACCACTTTCTCTCATCTAGTCACGTGTTGCAAGATCTGGAATATAAAAGGATTATGGTTAGTAGACTAAATAATCTTAATGACCCATTTGAGATAATGCCATACAAAAGATATCCCCGTGATAAGCGAAAACTTTATGACAAGGTCTTTAGAAGAATTAATAAAAAATGGGGCCTTTTGTGTTTTACTGAATCATGGGAAGAACAATTACTTTGGTCTCATTATGCCAATGGGCATAAAGGAATAGCATTGGGTTTTGAAATATTAAAAGATGAAATAATTAAAGTGACTTATTCTTCTGACGAAAAAAGAAGAGAAATTGAGTTGACTGATAACTCAGATGAAAATGAGACGAATTTTTTACAGTTGGCCAATATCAAATATAAATTGTGGGCGTACGAAAAAGAATATCGGATTTTGAGTTAAATTAGAAGAATGCGTCATTGAAAATTCTAATTATTTACTTCCATTTGGAGATCGGTTGCGATTGCGGCAAATTGTATTGGGGTGTAGATTTGATCATAAAAACAATAAGGAAAACATCTGTAGATTAGCAAGTGAGTTATGTGCCGAGGTCATTCCAACTAGACAAGGTTGGCAAGACTATAAAATCCATATCAGTGGAACTAGAATAAGCCAGTATCAAAAAGAAGCAAAGACCAGGGGATTTTAGATGACCATTTTCTATCACTAATTAAATTCAGCTATGGTTTGAGGCTGGAATTTAATGATATTGAAATTTCAATGATCCCTATCGGCAATGAAAATACCCAAAAGACTTCCCATAATTTGTTTACGTCTCAGTCAATGGTGTAAATTCACCATGTGCGCATGAAGGTTGTCATGTCTTTATCAATGTACAGGTGCCAATGTAAAAGGTGTCGCCTCCGCAGGGATCAACAATGGATGGTAAACCCGATGCATCGACTCAAGACAAAAATAACGCATCATCACTTCCCATTCGTCGTCTTGTTCCTGGAGGATCGCTCCCACCAGGCGGATCACCGAAGGTTCATCCGGAAAAACACCTACCACATTGGTCCTTCTTCGGACCTCCTTGTGCAGTCGTTCGAGCACGTTGTTGGAATAGATCCGCTTCCAGTGTTCGACCGGGAAGTTCATATATGCCAGAATATCGTCTTCAGCTTAGAACACGATTTGGGCTGCGTTCAGCCAGCGGGATTGCATGGCATCATACACTGCCTGCAGCTGCCTCTTGGCCGCTTCCTGGTTGGGCTGGGTATAAATCGTGCGCAGCGCAGCTGCCACCATAGCCTGATCCCCATGAGGCACATGGGCAAGTACATTACGCATGAAGTGTATCCGACAACGTTGCCAGCTGGTTCCACTAAGCACCTGGGCGATGGCCGCGTTTACCCCTTCGTGGGCATCGCTGGTGACCAACTGCACCCCTAGCAATCCTCTCTGGATAAAAGAACGCAGGAATTCCTGCCAGAAAGCCTCCGTTTCGCTGGCTCCCAGCCCAAGACCGAGCATATTTTGCTCCCCTTCGTCATTCACACCGATCGCAATCACCAAGGAGTTTTATTGGGTAAATTCCTCAATCCATATGTGCATATTTAAAAACGGCCATCTTCAAGATATCTGCCAGAGGTAAATAAAGTAGGGTAACGATCAAGGTGAGGACTACCAGATTGAATGGGATGGCGGTCATCAGGAAGCCTTGAGTAGCCAGGATACTCACAACAATGATATCCAGGAGTGTGCCCAATATCATCCAACGGCTGGGGACTGATTTCCAGAAATGACGTCTCTCCCGAACCAGATAGACGTTAATCTGGCCAGTAAAAACCAGCATTACAAACATCAGGGTTTGCATTTGGGCCAATGGTAAATGGAACAGGTAGTTTGATGCATATAAAAATGCAAACGATAAAATCAAGGCCGGAATTGCAAGAAGGAAAGCCACCTGCATCAGAGTCCGAATTTGCCATCGATCAGGCTTGTTCGAATAAGATACATTGTCCGTCGCAATCGACATGGTCACAAAATCATTCGCAAAGAGCAGCAAGACAATCAATAATGGGGTAACGACAAATTCTCCAGTAAGGATAAACCCCAAGCTCAAAAAGAGAGCAATTTGAAAAGTTTTAATTATCTTGTTGAGCGTGTAGGTTAACATCCGCTGATATATTTGACGGCTGGTTTTAACTGCGGTGAGTATGTTGCTCAGGCCAGGGGTGGTTAACACCAGGCTGGCGGCTGCTTTGGCCACATCCGTTGCACTGGCAACCGCGATACCCACCTCCGCTTGTTTTAAGGCTGGAGCATCATTGACACCATCACCAGTCATACCGATAATATGCTCTGTACTCTGGAGTGCCTGAACCAGGTGGAATTTGTCTTCTGGAAAGACGCCAGCAAAAATATTGCATTGTAAAGTCTCAGCGCTAACCTGATCATGCAGACTCTAAAATCGCATGTCGAACCTCTAATGCCTACCTGTTCAGCAATTGCTTGAGCAGTTAATGCACCATCTCCGGTGACCATCAGTACGCGCACCCCCAGGTCATTCAATTTTTGCACCAAAGCCTTAAAATCCGCCCGTGGTTCGTCTTGTAGAGCGAGAAGACCGACTAACTGCAAAGGCCCTCCCTGGAGACCGGCGGCCACCGCCAGCACGCGGTAGCCTTTGGCTGCTAACCCTGCCACATCTTTCTCAATTTCGGCGCCTGCCCCAGCCAGGGCAGCAATAGTCAAGGGAGCGCCTTTGACGACTTGCATTGTGGTTCCATTTGGTTGGCGTACCAGGGCTTCAGAACGCTTCGAGGCTGGATCGAAGGGTGTGAAATGAAGGATGGTATCCGTGATTTTCAGCCCTTTTTCCCGTCCAGCCGCTAGGATGGCCATATCGAGTGGGTCTTGGGTCGCTTCTTCAGATGCTAATACACCCCAGTGCAAGACATCCTCATCACTGTGGGGTGCATATGTATGCACCGCTCCCAAAGTCAAACGATTTTCCGTGAGTGTCCCCGTTTTGTCGCTGGCTAATATGCTCATTGCAGCAGCTTCCTCAATTGCTGAGAGTCGTGTGACCAATACGCCATTACGTGCTAACTCTGAAGCGCCTAGTGCAGTTGCCAGGGTAAACGTCGCAGGCAGTGCTACTGGAACAGAAGCCACCAGAATGATAAGTGCAAAGGGTAGAATATCCGGCCAAGCGATGTGAGAAATTAGGGCATAAAGGACAACAATAATCACCAATCCAATATCGGCGATGATTAGATATTTCACGATGGACAAGATGATCTCTTCCAAGTGACTGGCTGTTTTCGCTGTCCGTACCAGTTCAGCGGTTTTGCCAAAATTAGTCTTAACTCCGGTTGCTGTTACTTCACCGCTGGCCTCACCACGTTTGACTACCGCTCCTGCAAACGCCTGGTGACCTATCCCGCCCTCCACTGGTACAGATTCCCCTGTAAGAGCCGATTGATCCATTTGAATTTGGCCTTCCGTTAGGTTCACATCGGCTGGCACAAGATCGCCCATCCGTAAGTGTATGAAGTCTCCAGGGACCAGATCCTGTGCAGGCACGAGCTGCCAATGATCATCGCGTAGAACCCTGGTTTCTACGGCAAGCTGTTGGCGTAGCAGCGCCAGAGCGCCCTGGGCGCGATTTTCTTGCAGATAGCTCAAGATGGCGTTAAACACCAGCAGCAGTCCAATAACGATCGCCTCAATGTCCTTGCCTAAATAAAGCTCAAGAATGACTGTGATCTCCAGCATCCAGGGCACCGGTGCCCAAAATTTTTTCAGAAAATTGAGTAAGGGATATCTTTTTTCTTCAGCCACCGCATTTGGCCCATATTGTTTTAGGCGTTGTGCTGCTTCCTGACTGCTCAACCCGATAGGTGGTGCCTTGGATTGGGCTGCTTGATCTGGATGAATGGGTTCAGCATCGGTCATATATTCCTCCCTACCACTTTCGCAAAAATTTCATCCTCAATATTTGCCCCAATATAATTCAGACTATTGGATAAACACAATTGTCTGATTCGGCAAATGGATATCTAGAAAAGTTACGATAAAAACATTCGAAAGAAATAAGTATTAATGCACTCAGTATATAACGAATTGTTGATTGAGATTTTGGGCGGGGCTACAGCTTGGCGAGGAAATTTATGCCCACATTATGCTGTTCACCAGCATCATCGTGTACACGTTCACGCGTGTTATGATGGTCCGCCAGCTGGATAACCTGTCCCTGTGGTCCAATCGTGTCCTGCTGGCCAACTATGGAGTGGCAGTGGGTTTGCAGCTCCTAGCGTTGTATACTCCCCTACGGAACCTGTTCGAGTCGTTGTGCGAGATTGGAGGGCATGGGTAGTCATGAACCCGGTTGTGATTGTCTCATCGTTTACAGGGGTGTACATGACGCGGTGGATCCTGAAGCTCATCCCAATGCGGGAATGACTACCCAGGGTGGAACCCAAGCCCCTCAGACTGTCAATCGATATAAAACCAGATACGTGAGAGGAATGCTTTCCAGGTGTGCGAAGCCGGCCTTCTGCGTCAGGTTAGCTATTTGAGTTGGGTTCAGGCGGTGAGCCAGGGGAGGGCCAAACTCTCCCTCCAGATAAGGCCATTCCAGGATGCAAATCCGCTGCCGGGATACTCTCCGTGCTTCTTGCATGACTTTGAGAGGATTGTTGGATTGGTGCAAGACTAAGCCAAAGAACACCAGATCAAACGATACATCTGGGAAAGGCAGCTTCTCAGCGGCTGATTTGCGGAAATCTCCTTCGGGCACAAACTGTTTGGCAGCCACGATCATTTCGGGATTGACATCCACCCCTGCCACCTCTAATCCGTGTTGGGCAAAGGCTTCAGAAAATAGGCCTGAACCAACCCCTACATCCAACACACTTTTGAGATCAGCTGCTTCCAAAACAGAGCGAAATTACCCGCTCGACCTCAAGCCGGGCTACCCGTTCAGGTGCAGCCGTTTAACACCGCCGTCGTAAAGTTTTCGTGCAAACTATCCAGCATTTTTCGTTCCGAACTTTAATATACCGTAGATCGGGCAGTAGCCCAGTAAACCGGTCAGCAGGGGAACGAACCCGATAATCTTGAGGAATACTCCCCAGCCACCAGATACAATCCCACCCCAGCCCAAGACAAGTAAGATAATGCCTAAAACGACATGCTGATTTGATCCCAATTGGCTACGTTTGCTTTGAACATCGTTTCTTCTCCTCAATTAATATAAATCCAATTTGTTTACAGCTTTTTAGATGTTGATATGTGCTTATGGTGGCATCTTCTTTTCCAAAAATTCATCCATCCGACAGCTAACTCTTCACCAGTTCTCCATACCAATTAAGTATGATCAGTATATAGGTAAAAATAGACTAGGACTGCTGCACCATCAAAAATCGACAATTTTGCATAAAGAAGATAGAGAAACCTTATGACAATGCAATGTGTATCCAAACAAACTCAAAAACATTGGTGGGTTAATGCGGCGCTTTTCACCAGCGCTGTGCTCGCTGCCGCATCAGGATTTACTTCCTCTTCCCGCCTGCGGGTGGCTTCCAGGGTGGACGAAATCCACTGTATAACATTCAAATCCTGTTTACTCGTCAGACCTGGGATGATCTGCATACCTGGGGCGGCGTGGCGATGATCATCGCTGCCATCATCCATTTAGCATTTCACTGGTCTTGGGTCGTTAGCATGGTCCGTCCCACTTGGAATGAACTGACCGGTAAATGCGGCTGTATGAACTCACGTGGGCGATGGAACCTGATATATCAACACCGTCGTAGCTGTTAGTTTCATATTCACCGTGCTCAGTGGGATATATTTCCTGTTCGTCCCTAGCGGGGAGGGCAGCTGACCGAATGATCTTATTCAATCGGACTACTTGGGATTTGATCCACACCTGGTCTGCTATTGTGTTAATCGCCACTGCGGTCATCCACTTTGTAATCCATTGGAAGTGGGTTACAAAGGTGACGTGTAAAATGATCAAGCTGGTGTTCCCATCCAGAGCAGTTGCCCAACCAGTATCAATCGTAAATTCATAACCAAATCAATCCATGTAAAAATCCAAACTCAGAAAGGTGTATAAAAAATGTTCTAGAAAATATTAATAATTTCGGCGCTGGTCGCCGTAATCGGAGTGCTCGTTTTCGGAGCAATCAACGCACCCAGGCAAGGGCGACAAGGAAAGCTCAGGTCAGGGTAGGTAATGAAACCAAACCGGGGTTATTTCCACTGCCGGTCAAGCTGCGCGGACAGAATTACCAGTCCCAGGGAATAGCGGTAATCGCCGGGGAATACGCAGTGGTAACGTGCAGGTGGTTTATCAACCTACCCCCAGCGACCCCCGGTGAGTTGAGCTTGGATGGGTTTGCTGCGCTGCTCTATATGCGGGAAGAAGAGAAGCTTGCACACGATGCTACGTCACATTCTATACCCAATGGGGTTTACCGATATTCCAGAATATAAGCCAGAGCGAACAGACCCATACCGATGCGGTCAAGACACTTCGATCGTCCGCTATGGCTTGATGACCCAGCATCAGCAATTTGGTAGGTGCATTCTCAAAGCCTGATCTTCAGGCGCTCTACAATAATTTAGTAGCGCGTGGCAGCCAACCATTGGCTGAAGGCCCTTAAAGTAGGCGCGGCAATCGAGGAAATTGACATCCTCGACTTACAATCCCACTGGCCGAGACCGACAATGCAGACATCCAACAGGTTTTCAACAATCTAATGAATGGCTCTTACAACCACCTGCGTGCTTTCGCCTCAACACTGAATACTCAGACCGGGAGACCTATCGGCCGCAATACCTCAGCAGCCGAGACTTACCAGGACTATTATCAATGCAAGCATGCAAACTGGTGAAGATGGTAATGGAGGGGGAATTAGACAAGGCGGCTATCACGGCGGTCGACCATAGATCTCAATATCAAGAAAATTATCAAATCCTAATTTCAGGCGGCGGTTTTCCGTCGCCTGTTTATTTAACCACAAGTGAGTTAAATATTAGAATAACACAATAAAATAGTACAAAACATTGACTATTATAATATTTTTGTACTATAATAATAGTTGCCAATTGTGTAATATTGGCAAGGAGAATTTTACATGTCAACCCCTGTTCGTGTGAAAGAGGTCGTGTTAAAGAAAAGCAGCAATTACATCGGGAGCAACGAAGGCCTAGGCAGCAATTCTGGAATTTGAAGAATCGCGTAATCCGGCACCTAGCTTCATTTTATGTAGGCCGCAATCTGCGGGATCTGCGGGCTGAACGGGAGCTGTCTATCCGCTCGTTGGCGGAATTGAGCAGGCTCAATGTCAATACTCTAAGCTTGATTGAAAACGGGAAAACCTCTCCAAGCGTCAGCACACTACAGCAACTAGCAAGTGCACTTGCTGTTCCCATAACGGCTTTTTTCGAAACGGATGTCACCCAAAATAACATCTCCTATCAGAGAACTGGTCAACGTCCTCAAGCAGCATTTGCTTATGGGACGTTAGCGGACCTGGGAGCTGGGCTGACGTTACGGGGTGGGCAGCCACTTTTGGTCACATTAGAGCCAAAGGCTAATAGTGGCTCAACACCGATTGTCCATACCGGTCATGAATTCGTTTTTTGCCTGGAAGGACGTTTATCCTATACCATTGAAGGCCATATCTATATCCTCAAATCCGGGTGACAGCCTGCTTTTCGAAGCCCACCTGCCTCATTTTTGGCAAAATGTTGGCGATTCGACCTCGCAATCGTTGTTGATCATGTGCCCGGCTGATGAAAGCGACCATCCAACCGAGCGTCATTTCAAACCGGAGTAACCTGCCTTTATCGGCAACTGTTCTGGTCAAGATATTTTTCAGGAGGTGACCAATGTCTCGCAAATGGCTTATCACACTAGGTATTATCGGTTTACTTTTCCTAGGAGGCAATGTCCTTGTTTGGGCAATGACGCCCACGCCAGTAGCAGCGCAGTGTGGTAGTAACCCACCGCCGGATTTATCTTGTTATACCTGTCACGTTGAGCAGGATCCAGTCTATGAAAAT
>CAVSBZ010000007.1:0-1029811 GCA_963726315.1 uncultured Chloroflexia bacterium
ACGTTTCATTACCTTTTCTCCTCGTTTTTTTTGTTATTTCTTTCTTCTACGAAAATCAGGGGTTAAAATTACTTTTTTAGGAGTAACTTCGTTAAATGATGCGAAAATAGTGGTCACATCCTGATAATTGTTTTTTCTCTGTAGATCCTCCTTATTCGATAAATCTGTTCTTTTATGTTTCAACATCAAATGGGAAGCCGAATTTACCTCTTTGTGGTAGAAACACCGATGAATAGAGCTAAAATCAGAACTATCCCTGAAACGACGTACTGAAGGGGGGCTGAGAATCCGAGCAATGTCACAAAATTTATCACAAATGTCATCGTCAGCGCTCCTCCGATGGTGCCCAAGACAGAACCTCTGCCCCCACCCAGATAATTTCCTCCGATTACTGCCGCGATGAGACTATCAAAACTATACCCTGCGGCGATCCACTGATCTGCAAATCCGATATATCCTGCCAGAACAACCGAAGCTAATACTGCAAGCAGGCTACAAACCACGTAACTTGAAATAATTATTGAATTCTGCTTTCATCCCGGAGAAAACCGTTGCTAAATAGTTGGTTCCAACTGCGATAAGTTTTCTACCGTACACCGTTTTTTCAAAGACAAAATAAGCTATTAATGAAACAATGATAAAAATTATCAATGCATTGGGAATTCCCAATGTTTTATCTCGGCCGAAAATACGAATAAAGTCCGGTATATCACCAGCAGGTTTTATCCCAGCAAAAATCATTCGAATACCCGTGATGATTGTTCCGGTAAATAATGTGGTTAAAAAAGGTTGAACATGGTATTTAGCTACAATTATTCCATTGGCCAAACCAACGATGATGCCAAATACTATCGCCCCGAATAAACCAATTATTAATCCTGGGGTTCCCAGTTTGTCGTAGCCGAACATAAATATGTAAATACTCATCTGCATGGTTGATGCAACAGAGAGATCTACGCCACCATTCACAATTACAAAAAGCTGCCCAATAGTGAGAATTCCCAGGGCAGACGCTTGCCGTAACATTGTGAGGAGGTTATTGGGTTGGACAAACCTGGGGTTGTATAATGCTGAGATTAATAATAGAAAAGCTAGAATTACGAATACACCATTATGCTTATTTAGCTTGAACCGTTGAAGCAAAGTGGTCATTATGAACTAGCCGAGAGCCTCGATCATTTTGAGAGTATCTTTCGTATCATTTACCCAGCCGAATTTCATCTCGAAATTTTTTAAAAATGCAGCCTGTAAATCAGCCATAAATGAAGTAACTCCATCGGAAACCACGAGAACCTTGAACCCTGATCCAAACGCATCGTGTACGGTATCAGCCACACAAATTTGCGTCACAGTCCCGACGATAATGAGCGAGGCGATTCCTTCGCTTAGCAGAATGTCTTTTAGATTAGTATTCTTGAAAGCTGAGTAGCCATACTTCTCAACGATGTAATCATTCGCTTGAGGATAAATTTCATCAACCACATCTGCGCAATCTCGCTCGCCATCGATATCGACATAGTATCGTTTTAGACCGCGCCGGCAGGCACCAAATTCTTCAATTTGGGGGCTCCAGTTCCATAACAATGTTTTGCTTGGACCGGATAAAAATTTTGTATAAATAATCGGGATATTTTTTTGGCGAGCTGTTTCTATGAGTGCGTGGACTTTTGGAAGGGAAGTACGAGCATCTTCAACTTCCATTGGTGCACCTTTTCTGACAAAATCATTTTGAAGATCAATGATGAGGAGAGCGGAATTGCGGATGTCAATCATGATATCCATAAGCTATTTTTATGATAAGTTTCTTTCGAATAGACAATTCGATTTCCGTGAACGCCTATCAATCAAATTGGCTCGCCATTTATGGCGTATTTCGATTAATTTTAGAATAAAAAAACTCTTTGGATTTACACACATGCGGCATTGCCGTATGGCATTTGGTATTATCGCACATGTTCAAAAAAAAAGCAAGGGATTAAAAAGAAAATGAGTATATGAAATAATAAACCGGTTAGTTCTGAGCTGGGAAGAATACTATTAAATTCATCAGGCGTCGTTATATATATCGCCATTGCGGAATCGGGACCATGCGGTTTCGAACCACGAATCACTCTCAGGTATCGGTCGACATGGGATCCATTGATGTTGAATCATGTCCCCCCCTATATACAGGCTTTCCAAGACTTTATTCCTAAATGCAGTATCTTCGGGCGCAACTCTCCAGTTATTATCCAACTTATCATGTATTTTCAAGCCGTCTGTGACTAATATTACTGAAGATCCTCGGCTTCCAACATTGCTGTCAAGTGAGAACCTGATCGCATCCAGGTAGACCCCTTGTGAAAGTGCCAATTGCCTGGTTCTAAATGCATACTTCAAATCTTTAAGATTATTGACTCTACACCCGGATTGGTTTAGCCTGTTAACCTGCTTCCACGCATGGGTGACTTCACTTTTCAACACCTCAATACTACGAATATGTGACCCGGCACGTGACATTCGTTCTTGAATTTCCATCACCTCGGATAACCATGGTCTCTCTGCTTTCAGGCATAATTCTGCCCACTCAAGGACACGTTGCATGGAGGTTGCTAAAGCATTATTTACCTCAGCTTCATCTACAGTCCATTTTGAGTACCGGTTGGAAATATACTCTGCTGCTCGAAAACCGGCCACCTGTCCCGCATTCAACGCCGACCCACCAGGTCGGGTGACCCCATGGGAACCATTAACCTCACCGATAGGAAATAGATGCTTGATGTTCTTGGATTCGTACCAGAGATTTCCCGCCAATCCGCCGTTATTGTGTTGAGCACAAACAGCCACCTCCAGGGGTTCGTGTAACAAATCTATCTTATGAGTTCGGTAAAGATCAACGGCACCAGGATTTATATGCAAAAGTCGCTCAATTGGAGTATTTTGCAGTGCACCTGATTTTTCCAAATATGTGCGCGCTTCATCGGGAAGAGTAGAAAAAGTAAAATCTTGGGGATTTGAGCGGAAATCAAGGTACACCCGACGCCCATTGGTCACCGTTTCAATATAAACCAGGATATCGATGATGGAAGAACCACCAATCGCTTTTCGGGCATCAAAAGGCCATTGATACCCTTTTAGAAAAATCATCCCATTCATCTCGCCAACAGTTTTGAAGTAGGGACGCAGAAATTCCTGTTCGTTCGATACACCATCAAGATTTCTACTGATGATTCTCGGTATAACCTGCATATAAGTGCCGGATACATTCCAGCGGAATTTTGTCGAAGCTAAGCCATATTGAGATTCCGGTAAATTTGCAGCACAAGCACCAGCCATCAACCCTACACCAATAGCCCCTGATTGGGCAGGAGGATAGACACTTGTTTTGTATAATCCCCCCGGACCACCCACAGCAAAAACGAGGTTCTCACAAATATATGCCTCGAAATTTCCTTGTTTACTTACCGCAATAAGACCGACTACCCGGGATGGTTTCCCGCCAATGGTTAACAGTTCAACTGCATATCTTCCTTCTCGGATTTTAATACCCAATCCCTTCACTTGATCGATGAGCCTTAAGCACATCTCTCTTGACGTATAGGGACCAATCGAGGTGGCTCTTTGGCGTGGGTCATGATCAGTTTTGTACCCAACAAATTGGCCGAATTCGTCTCTTGGGAATGGAACACCCAGGTTTACCAGGTTTATAAAACTGCGAACTGATAAACTGGATTCAACCAGCGCCAAATCTCCGTGCATTGAGCCGTTGTCAAAATATGTCTGTGCCATTTCTCTAGGGGAATCTGATTCATCTCCGTATAATGATAATTTGTAATAAGTCTGTTTATCGCTGCCGGTATTGATTGAAGTACCCATGCGGAGGCCTTCGGTGAGGATGATAAGATCTCTGATTCCATTGAGATGAAGTTGAGCGGCAGCGTTCAAACCTGCAGCACCGCTGCCCAAGACGAGTGTATGAACCCTGGTTACCAGGATCTTATTGTCATTCTTCCCGACTACCAAGTGAAGATACTCTTCTTCCATTTTCCGAGCTCCTTCGAACCCCTGACTATTCACCTTATATTTTTTCTTCTTGAATATTTCAAAATTATATCATTTTGATTGTTTCTCTAGATTTGAAGGATTGTTGCAACCATAATCCTTTAGGTTCAAGTCCTTTTTGGGTCATCAGAAATACAGGAATGGTCATGAAAATGCCTCTATATATGACAAAATTGGGGTATTTGGGTTGCCTGAGTAGCGGTTTACTGCAACCAGGGGGCTCGAACTTTATCAAGAATAGTTTATCTTGGCCAAACTAATCAGGCAGGTGTTCCAAAGGCGATTCTTTTGACGCACTTTTTTATGTTATAATTTAAACGCACATGGCCGCCAAGATACATGTTGGTATTTACTCAATTTAGTTCTTAAAACAATAAATATCCCATGGAAAAACGAACGGTTGTTCGACGCCAGGCCGTAGTAGAGCAAATCCTCGATATCCTGTCAGAACGCATCAAGGACAGGACCTATACACCTGATTCCAAGCTGCCTTCAGAAAATTCGTTATGCGAAGAATTTAATGTCAGTCGCATTACCATACGGCGTGCGATGGATATTCTTGTGTCACGGGGGAATATATATCGAAAGCAGGGTGTTGGTTCTTTTGTAAGCTCGATATCCCAAATTGCTAATCCCATTGTAAATCCGATCTTATTTCAAGATTTAATTCGAAACCAGGGGTATGAACCTGGCATTCAATTTATTCATGCGCAAATCGTTCCGCTCACCAGCCAATTAGCCTCCAAGTTGGAAATCTGCACGGATGAAGAAATTATTGAACTCCAGAAGGTATTTACTGCGGATGGAGAGCCGGTGATCCTGTGCAGCAACATCTTACCGAAATGGGTGCTAAAGGGCACGTTGTTTCAGGAAGTACTCCGTCTGCCGTCCATGACCGAGCCGATTTTTGATTTTCTGGAAAATGAATGTGGGGAACCATTAGCCTTTTATATTTCTACACTTCGATTGGACGAAATGAACAGCTGCTCAATCAAGTTGAAGGATTTTTCACATAACACACCTGCTTTGGTGATCGACGAAGTGGGATACAACTATCAAGAAAAACCAATCATGTTATCGGTTCATTTTTATCCCGGTAATCATATGAAATTTGAGCTCATCAGGCGCAGAAACACTTTTTAAAAATGCAAATCATACTTGCCGAACTAAATCCCTCGCTGAAGAAGATAAAAGGAGAATACTTTGAACGCCCCAAATGGTTTACAAAAAGAATTCGTGGCAAAGCTGTTGGAGGAGAACAATACCGATTTAATCATCGACTGGACGAAAGAAATGCTTAAAAAAGGAGTTTTGCCCCTTACCTTCTTTGATGATGTCTTCACCCCAGGGATGGCAGAAATTGGAGATAAATTTTCGCGCCTGGATATTTTCCTGCCCGAATTAATGGATGCAGCAGAAAAGGCAAAAGCAATCAGTGATCAAGTACTGGCACCTTTGTTGGCTCAAAACACAGCTTCAAACAGCCTCAATAGAGGAAAGGTGATCATTGCTTCGGTAAAAGGTGACTTGCACGACATTGGAAAGAATATGGTTTCTCTGATGTTACAAGTCAATGGCTTCGAAGTAATAGACATGGGTGTTAACGTCCCCCCTAGAGATATTATCGACCGAGCCAGGGATCAAGAGGTCGATATTGTAGGTCTCTCATCCTTGATGACAACCTCCATGCCCTACATGAAAGAAGTAGTCGAGTTACGCGAAGGGTTTGGTCTAAAGAACAAGTTTGCAATCATTGTTGGTGGCGCTCCAATCACGAAGGGGTATTCCGAGGCAATCGGTGCAGATGCATTTGGACAGGACGCGGTAGAAGCGGTACAAAAATGCTTATTGCTTCTCGATCGCCCTGTCGTGTCGTAGATGGAGTAGGAGAATATCATGAAACACCGCTCTCGCTTGGTTGAGGTACTTCACCGGGCTGAAACAGGCCCAATCGTGGAAGAGGCAGATTTTGAGCGTAAGCTGGTTGCGCCAACAATCAAAAGCTTGTTGAAGAAGTACGATATTAAATACAACAGGTCAGTTTTCGTACCATCCGATGACGATTTAGCCGATCGTGTTTTTCTCGCTGGTCTCGATCTCGCCACAGAGGTTGGTATGTTCTGCCAGAGCACCAGCCGGAGAATTGTGTGGACTCAGAGCGAGCTGGAAGAAGGGCTACGCTTTTGCCCAAGTGAGGTTACTTTAGGCGCCGGTAACGACGCGGTAACGGCTAGAGCACGTAGACCTGATGATGATGCCCGGGTGATTGTGGCTGGGGGAGCTTACGGCACTCCCGTCCCGGAATACATGTATATTCCTATGAGTTTGAGCTATCTCAAAGAACCCGTAATTGAGCTGATTGATAACCCTTCATTAGAAACTGTTTATGGTTACCCGATAAAAGCTGGCTCTCCTTGGGAAGTGCTATCAGCCCGTCGAGAAGCAGAACTCGCAATCCAGGCGGCCAACATCGCCGGGCGTCCTGGGATCAGTCTGGGATGCGTGGAATTATCCCCAACTGCCCTGGGTGGATTGGCAGGCGCGTCTTGGGGTGGATATCGCCCGACTGATTGGCACCACGCGCCTATCTTGAGCGAGTTGAAGACCAACTACGATATGCTTTCGATCGTCACCCATGTCACCCGGATTGGTGGTGTGCTGGAGGCATACTATAACCCGATCTACGGTGGATTTGTAGGCGGGGCAGAAGGGGTTGCCGTGGCAATTGCTGGAGGGTTGATCTTGTTGAACCAAACCCATATGGGTGACACTCTGAACACCCGACCTAACCATCCGTTTTATAACTGTGATACCACCCCTGAGCTGATCTGGGCGATCAGCCTTGGGATCCAAGCCCTTTCAAGAAATACGAACCTTGTGCTGGATACATTGGCTGGTCCTGCGGGCGGTCCGGGGACAAAAACGATGCTGTATGAGAATGCGGCTTTTGTGATTGCCACCACGGTCTCCGGGCAGTCGATCATGACTTCATGCCACTCGGCAGCCGGAGGTGCCACTCCGAAACATGCCAGCGGCCTGGATTCAAAGATCTGTGGTGAAGTTACCCACGCCGTAAGAGGAATGAGCCGGGAACATGCTAATGAATTGCTAAAGCAGATTGTCCCACTTTATATCAGCGAATTGGACAAAAAACCAATAGGGAAACCCTTTGATGAAGTATATGACCTCGAAAAGATTGAGCCAACGGCTGAATGGCAGGGGATGTACGATGAGGTTCGCCATGATCTGATCAAAAAGGGCTTGCCGCTTGATCGGTTGAAATACTAAAATAATCCGTTTAGGATTGCAGAGGAGAATATTGTGCCAAGACATCGCTCTCGTATACTTGAGGTACTCCATCGGGCTGAGGTTGGACCGATCATCGAAGAAACAGAGTTTGAACGCCATTTGGTGGCTCCTGCAATAAAACGCACTATCCAAAAATATGGGCTCAAGATGGATAGGAATAACCCGGTCCCCAGTGATAATGACCTCGCTGACCGTGTATTCCAGGCCGGCCTTGAGCTTTCGGTAGAGATTGGCATGTTCTGCCAATCCACCAGCCGGCGTATCACCTTTACTCACGCCGAGCTCGAAGAGGGCATCAGGTTCTGTCCTGGAGAAACGATCATGGGCGCAGGGAATGATGCAGTAATCTGTCGGGCGCGTGTCCCAGAAGATACATCCCCTCCAGTCATCATTGGTGGAGCGTATGGAGTGCCTTTTCCGGAAAACTTGTTTGTACCTGTCATGCTTAGTTTTGCTAAGGAAAGCGTTATCGACGTCATCGAAAACGCCACTCTGGAAACGGTCTACGGGCATCCCATTAAGGCCGGTTCACCCTGGGAGGTGCTCGGCGGGTGGCGGGAGGCAGAATTATCGATGGAAGTGATTAACCGGGCAGGTCGACCTGGCCTGTGCATAGGATGTGTTGAAACTTCACCTACTGCCCTGGCTCAGCTTTCTGCAGCCTCCTGGGGAGGCTTCCGCACCACCGATTGGCATCATGTTGCCACAATCAGTGAATTCAAAACCAACTATGATCTTCTTTCCAAGGTGGCGCATATCACCCGCATCGGTGGGGTAATGGAGTGCTACTACAACCCCATTTACGGCGGATACGTCGGAGGTGCTGAAGGAGTGGCAGTAGCGATTGTGGCTGCGTTAGTCCTTTTGAATCAAATCGACATGGCCGATACCATCGCTACCCGCCCCAACCATCCTTTCTTAGGCTGTGATACGACCCCCGAATTACTTTGGGCAATGAGTGTTGCTCTCCAGGGTTTATCGCGGAACACTAACCTTCTTGTTGGGGCATTAACTGGCCCGGCAGGTGGCCCAGGGACCAAAACGATGCTCTATGAAAATGCTGCATTTACGATTGCAACCACAGTCTCGGGTCAATCGATGATTGAAGCCAGCCATTCAGCGGGTGGAAATGTTCCCAGGCATGTGAGCGGTTTGGATGCAAAGATCTGTGGTGAAGTGGCGTATGCAGTGCGGGGCATGACCCGTGAACATGCCAATGATTTAGTAAAGCGTTTGATAGCAATATATGAACCGCAACTGACTACCCAACCCATCGGAAAACCGTTTGAGCAAGTATATGATATTGATACCATTCAACCAACCTCAGAGTGGCAAGGGATGTACGATGAGGTACGCAACGAATTAATAAAGATGGGTCTACCATTGGATCGTTTGGTGAAAGAACCGGTTCGAGGAAAGGAGTTGCATGAGAAAAGAGAAATGAATCCGGAAGCCCTTTCAATAGAATAGTTCAAACAATAATAGTGAGAGGAGAAGCAAATGTTAACCAAGAGAAATTGGAAATTAGTAAGTATATTCGTCATCATTATGATGTTGCTCACCGCCTGTGGCGCAAAATCAACGCCGACAGCAGTTGCAGTTCCCCCAACCGAGGCAGTAGCTCCAACTGCTGCGGTGGCAGCACCGACTGAATTAAATGTGGCTGCGATTTTATCCGTCGGGCTCGAATCAACCTGGGATTCCACTTTTTATGATGCGTTTAAGCGGGTGCAGGCAGAAAGCCCACATGGCGTGAAGGTCAATGACCTGGTATACACGGAAGGCGCATACGGAGATGAAGCCGGCACAGTCATGCGGCAGTATGCTCAATCTGGTAAATACGACATCATCTTTGCGCAAGCAGCATTCACCGACCAGGTGAAGCCTTTAGCTGAGGAATTCCCTAACATCTTATGGGTTGTCTCCGGGTCTGGGAACGAGCTGCTGGGCGGCAATGTTTACAATATCTATATGCGAATTCATGAGGCTTCATATCTTGAAGGCATCATTGCCGGGATGATGACCAAGACCGACACGATTGGTGTGCTCGGTCTGTTCCCAGCCGACGATGTCAATGATGACGCCAATGCTTATATCGATGGGGCAAAATCAGTCAATCCCAATATTAAGGCTAAAGTGACCTTCATAGAGACCTGGTATGACCCCGCAAAAGCGACAGAAGCCACAAATGCCTTGATTGCCGCTGGCGCCGACCACATCCTGCAAGGTGGTGAAGTTTACCAGGTGTGCGCAGATGCTGGCATCTATTGTTATGCTCGATACGCCGATTTAAATTTCATGGCTCCAACAGCCGTATTGACCAGCGCGCTTGGATATTGGGATCCGGCAATTAACTATATTATCGACCAGTGGTACCAGTATAAAACCACTAACCAGCCATATAATGCTCCCAAAGAAAAGATCTGGTTCACGATGGCACAAGGTTCACAAGACATCGCTCCTTTCCATGATCTGGATAGCATGGTTCCACAGGACGTCAAGGATAAAGTTGCCGAAGTCAGGCAACAAATCCTTGATGGGACATTTATCGTTCCGCTCAATGAATCCACACCCACTTCGGATGAGTAGTTGAGCTACATCGAATAATCTAAAGAGTGCCCTCAACTGTTTATTGTTGAGGGCACACCGCTTACCAGTGAACAATTGAATGGATCAAAATACCAGCCCGCAGGGATCAATCGATAGCGCATCTATTGTAGTTGCGACCAGGAATCTAACCAAACGATTCCAGAATGTGGTCGCAAATGATGATATATCGATCGATTTTCACAAAGGGGAAATCCACTGCCTGCTGGGTGAAAATGGCGCAGGAAAGACTACCCTGGCAGAATGCCTGTTCGGGTACTACCAGCTTGATTCAGGTGAAATCTACTATAAGGGCAAGAGAGTCGTCCTGTCGTCTCCCAGCGATGCGATCAAGCTAGGGATTGGCATGGTGCACCAGCATTTTGTGCTTATCCGTCCTTTTAGTGTGATCGAGAATATTGCCATGGGTTCGTTAAAAAGTGATTTCCTGCTGGATCTCAGTTCCACGGAGAAAAAAACCGAATTGTTGTGTGAGCAGTATGGAATCAGCATTGATCTGCATGCAAAGATATCTCAACTTTCGGTGGGTGAGCAGCAGTGGGTAGAAATTTTGAAGGCGGTTTATTATGGCGTGGATCTGCTTATCCTGGATGAGCCAACGGCAGCATTAACACCTCAGGAAGTGGATAAGCTGTTTTCCGTGCTTCAGCAAATGAAGGAGCAAGGATTATCGGTTATTTTTGTAACCCACAAGCTTAAAGAGGTGTTGGAGGTCTCAGACCGGATATCCGTTTTAAGACGAGGCAAACTTATAGAAACTGCTTACACAACCGAGGTTACCCAAGAAAGCCTGGCCAGGAAAATGGTTGGAAGAGACGTGGTATTCAAGATTGCGAAAGACATCCTGGCTCCAGGTGAACCCCTGTTGGAAATCATTAAATTAAATGCCTCCAACGACCAAGGACAGCCTGCCTTACGCGACCTATCTTTAACTTTACATAAGAATGAAATCCTTGGTATTGCCGGAATCGCTGGAAATGGGCAACGGGAATTGTTTGAAGTGATGTCTGGCGTGCGTAAATTGGATAGCGGAGAAATCTTATTCGACGGAAAGAGCATTAATAATTTATCGCCCACCGAGATCAAAAAGGCAGGGATCGCCCATGTTCCAGATGATCGCATCAGCGAAGGTCTGATCATGGATTTTTCAGTCGCGGATAATCTTATCCTTGGTCGACAGAGAGCTAAGGATTTTCGGAAAGGCATATTCCTGGATAGGAATTGAATAATCAATTCGGCTGCTGACCTGATTGATACATTTAATATTACCCCGTCCTCACCAACCAATCTAACCAGGTACTTATCGGGAGGAAATTTACAAAAGGTTATCCTTGCAAGGGAGCTTAATCAGGAGATTAAATGCCTGGTCGCTAACCAACCAACGCGTGGATTAGATGTGGGCGTCATTGAATATATACACCAGCGATTATTGGAGCTCCGCTCGAAGGGGGTCGGGATTTTATTGTTCTCCGAAGATCTTGACGAATTATTGTCATTATCCGACCGGGTGGCGGTTATGTTTCGCGGCAAGATTGTGCGAATGTTTAATGCAGTGGATGCCAATTTGGAAGAGATCGGTTTATGCATGGCCGGAATAGATGGAAAACGCACTGGATAAGAAGGTCAGAATAAAGGTCGAAAAAAGGGAGCATGTCAGCCCTATTGCCCAGATAGGTGCGCTGATTGGTGCGATATTACTATCGATTATCGTTACCGGATTATTACTGTATATCGGGGGAGCTGACATCAAGGAAGGTTTTATTGCCTTATTCGAAGGGGCTTTTGGTTCCCGGCAGGCCGTGGTTGAATCATTAGTAAAAGCCACACCTTTGATATTAACCGGGTTGGCAACAGTCGTTGCATTTCGGGCAAAGATTTGGAATATCGGTCAGGAAGGCCAACTCTACGTCGGAGCCATCACTGCCTATTGGGCATATTTGCAATTTAATAATCTAAGCCCCGTGATTTTAATTCCCATCATTATCCTGTTTGCCCTTATCGGTGGTGCGCTTTGTGGATTGGTGCCGGCGGTCATCAAAGCGAAATTTGGTGTCGATGAGATCATTATCACCATCATGTTGAATTACATCGTCATCTATTTTCTATCCTGGCTATTATCCGGCCCCTGGAAAGATCCCAATCATTATTACCAGCAATCCCCGATAATTCTGGATAAAGCTCAATTCCCGATCTTGCTAGCCCATACGCGTTTACACCTGGGATTTTTTGTGGCAATAGCTGCAGCGATTTTGATCTATCTCCTCCTATCAAAAACCCCCCTGGGATACGAAATAAAAGCAATGGGAATAAACCCTATAGCAGCCCGGTTTCAAGGGATCAATGTCGTTAAAACCATGATTATTGTGATGTTGATCAGCGGAGCATTGTCCGGACTGGCCGGGACTGGTGAGTTATTCGGGGTGATTTATCGCCTCAAGTCGACTATATCCCTTGGATATGGATATGCAGGGATTATTATTGCCATGCTTGCAGGGCTTGAACCATTGGCGGTTGTTCCGGTTGCAATTCTATTTGGTGGATTGATCAATGGCTCGTTCTATCTTCAGACAACCACAAATATTCCCGCATCGATCGTATATGTGATCCAGGCTATTGTGCTGCTTTTCTTTCTAGCAGCGAGGGCAATTAGTCTATATAAGATCAGGTTCATTAAAAATGGTTGATAACCTGCTTCAGGCTGCGATCATCATCAATATTCTCGCCTCCATGATTCGGATAGCTACGCCGATCCTTTTTGCAGCTATGGGCGAGCTGGTTGCGGAACGATCAGGTGTGATGAATATGGGACTCGAGGGAACCATGCTCACGGCAGCCTTCATCGGATTTATGGTTGCTGAAAAAACTGGCTCCCTGGCATTGGCAATCCTCGTCGCCAGCCTTTCAGGCGCTGTAATGAGCTTCATCCTGGCGGTCATGACCATCACCCTTGGAGTTGACCAAATCATAACGGGTTTGGCATTGAACCTGCTTGCATCCGGAGGTACATTATTCTGGTTTCGGTTGGATTATGCGCAGACAACGCTGGAGAATACACCTCTGGTCGACTTTCTAAAACCAATCGCTATTCCTGTGCTCTCCGAAATCCCCTATATTGGCAAGATTTTCTTTTCCCATAATTTTCTAACTTACCTGAGCTTCTTCCTGGTACCTATCATCTGGTTCTTTTTATATAGGACTTCGTATGGGTTAAAAGTGAGAAGCCTGGGAGAGAATCCAAAAGCCGCAGATATGACCGGGACAAACGTAAATAAAAACCGGTATATTGCAGTCATTATCGGTGGATTGATGGCAGGACTCGGTGGTGCATTTATTAGCATAGGCTCAGTGGAACGTTTTTTTCCAGATATGACCGCTGGAAAAGGTTGGCTGGCGATCGTCATTGTCATCGCCGGAAATTGGAAACCGGGAAGGATCCTTTTGGCGACATTAATATTTGCATTTTTAGATGCATTTCAGCTTCAAGTTCAAAGTATCGGTGTTCATTTACCATACCAGATTCTTCTCGCTCTACCATATATTGTTGCGATCATTGCATTAATTAGTGGACGGGCGCGTTCCAATGCTCCGGAATCCTTGGGAGTGCCATACAGTCGGGAGTAACAACATATATACTAATCAGCAATCTCAGGAAAACATGTCTTTGCTAAGAAGTTTCTGGTTGTATTACCTGTTGAATTAAAGGAATTAGCTGTATTAAAAGTCTTCATACTATTTTTGGAGGTTTTCATGCAAAAAAATCTGATGCCAACTGTGGTAAAACGCTCAGAAAACGGTCCTTTTATGAAAGAACCAGATTATGAACGCGCGCTTTCAAAGCATACCGCAGAGCTGGTCAAAAAGTATGGACTGAAATTCAACCCGCAGACCCCCGTCCCATCTGACGATGACATGGCAGACCGCCTCTACCGGGCCGGGGTGGATTTGTTCGTTGAATTGGGTGTATATAACCAATCAACCGAGCGCCGCATCCTCTTCAGCCGAAGTGAGGTTGAAGAACTGGTCGGGAATGCTCGCAGCAACCTGGTGTTGGGCGTGGGTAAGGATGCGGTCAACATGCGTCACCGAGATGTTGAGGGCAATACCCCGGCGGTGGTCCTCAGCGGACCCACGGGAACTCCGTGCTCAGAAAAATATCATCCACTTATCCTGTTGAGCTGTGCCCAGGAACCGCTGGTGGATATGCTCGGTGCCGGGTCAGTCTCCACTTATATGGGTAATCAAATCATCCCCGGAACCCCGCTTGAAATCCTCGGTGCACGCCGTGATGCCGTAGTTGCCCGCGATGCCGTGCGAAAAGCGGGGAGACCTGGCATGCATATCAGTGATGTAGCTGTGCCTCTTACCTGCCAGGGCAAGATGGCGGCTGTTGATCCTGAATACGGTCTGCGGACGTCAGATGCTTTCCTGGTATCACAAATGGTTGAGCTTAAGACTGACTATGACCAGCTTTCACGCGCTGCTTACCTGCAGGGCATTGGGATGCACGTTGTCGATTTGATGACTCCGCTTATCGGTGGGTTGGGTGGTGGTGCTGAAGGGACGGCAGTAGTTACCATTGCCTGCCATATCCTTGGCGTGGTTCTATACGATGCATCCTACCACATGATGAGTCACACTCACATGCGTTGGGTAAATAATACCGATCGTATGGGTCTGTGGATGCAATCAATCGTTGGGCAGGCGTTATCACGAAACACACCCATACCCGCACTGAATGACATCTATTGTGTATCTGGCGCCGGGGCGGAGGAATTATTATGGGAAGTTGCAGCAGGTGCAACTACAGGCACGTGTTCGGGTATGAATATGCAGGGTGCCGGGTGCACAGGGGGTTTCAAAACCGACCATACTACGGGTCTCGAAACACGTTTCATTGCTGAAGTCTCACACGCCTGCCTGGGAATGACCCGCCAACATGCCAATGAACTGGTGCTGGAATTGCTCAGCCATTACGAAAAAACGTTCAATGAACCCAACCGGGGTATGCCATTTCCGGAAGTCTACGATGAAAATACGATTGAACCAAAGGAAATTTGGCTGGAAAAATATCATAAAGTTAGACAAGCGGTAATAAAAATGGGATTGGATCTCGATGCAGGTTGGAGGAAGGTGAAGTATGGCTAACATAAATGAGGAAATTCGTACTGGACTTAGAGAAGCGCTGACAAACGGAGATACTGATACATCGGTTAATCTCACCCGCAAGGCACTGGAAGAGGGTGCTGTTCCTTTAGATTTAATCCAGCAAGTGATTGTTCCCACTCTAACTAAAATTGGGCAGGATTTCCAGGAATTGGTTATCTTCTTGCCTGAGCTGATGGCGTCTGGTGATGCGGCAGAAAAAATTACGGGTATCCTGGAAGAGGTAATGGTCTCATCCGGTCAGGCTATCTCTTCATTGGGGACGGTGGTAATTGGGACCGTTGAGAATGATGTACATGACATCGGCAAGAATATCGTCAGCACACTTTTGCGCTCGCATGGATTCAAAGTGGTAGACCTCGGACGGGATGTGGCGCCCAGCGCGTTCCTGGACGCAGCTCAAAAGGAAAAGGCGGATATTATCGCCATGTCTTCATTGATGACTACTACTCGCCCGTCAACACGCAGTACCATCAACCTTTTCAAGGAAGTTAATCTTCGTGGGCAGTATAAATTCGTCGTTGGTGGAGGATGCATCACACAGGACTGGGCAAATGAGATTGGTGCGGATGGATATGCATTGGATGCTGCCTCTGCGGTTGAGCTGTGTAAATCCATCCTTACTAAATAACGTATCAGTGCAGCACACCTCCTCCGTGGGCATGACGACCGGGTCGGCACGGGTCGGAAGCTGGAAGACACTGGATCCTGCTTTGCCTCGATAGGCAGGTTCATAATCCTCCATAGCTGATGAGCAATAATCGACTGACCAAGCGCCAAAGATGTAGAAGGAGCGACTTCGAGGTTATGTGTCGGTGACTTCAAGACAAGTCCGCACCAAGCCATTACTGGCTGCCTTTATCTATGTCAGGTTGATTGTCTCGACGGTTTTCCGGATGGTCTTCCCCTTTCTGCCTGCCCTGGCACGGGGCTTGGGGGTGCCAGTTGAAGCGGTTGCGGTGGCAGTGAGTGCCCGGTCAGCGCTTGGTTTTGTTGGGCTTCCTCTGGGTGCTATTGCAGATATACGTGGCCGAAAACAAGCACTGCTTGGAGCACTGTTGCTGTTTAGCTTGTCATTACTTGCTATTGGCATCTGGCCAGCTTATGCAGTGTTTTTTATTGGTTTGGTCATTACCGGAGGAGCTACAGTTGTTATCGATTCTTCCATTCATGCTTATTTAGGTGACCGGATTCCCTATGCTCAGCGAGGTCGAGCGACAGCCCTGGTTGAGTTAGGCTGGTCATTGGCATTTGTAATTGGCATTCCTTTAGTGGGGTGGAGTATGGCCCACTATGGCTGGAATGCTCCATTCCTATGGTTGGGTTTTTTTGGCTTGCTGGCAGGTGGTTTGATCGGGTTGGTCTTACCGCGCACAATTCCGGTCTCAGGGAGCTGGAAGGAATTGCGATTCGGCCTCCGCCAGATCCTTGCCCCTTCTCCCTTAATGGGTTTGCTATTAGCCATGTTAATGACTCTTGCAAATCAATTGATTAGCATTGTGTTTGGAATTTGGATGGAAGATTCCTTTGGATTAAATATCGAGCAGTTGGGAACCGCCTCGATCGTGATCGGTCTGGCTGGGCTGGTGGGGGTAGGTTGCGCGGTGCTATTCACAGACCGCTTAGGGAAGAGACAGGCAATTGGTCTTGGACTGGTGGTGAATTCAGCCATATGCCTTGTTTTACCCTTTTTGGTAAATAACTTGTGGGGAGCATTAATTGCATTGTTCATATTCTTCTTGAGTTTTGAGTTTGGGCTTACCAGCTTGCTGCCTCTGATGACCACTTTATCCACTCAGGCACGCGGTGTATTTATGGCTGCTACATTGGCTTTTTTGTCTTTAGGGGATGCATTCGGCGCGCTGATTGGTCCGGTATTGATACGGAGTGGACTGGTTGCTAATGTAATAGGAACAGTGGTGATTAACATATGCGGATTTATCGTATTGGCACTTTTTGTCCGGCCGATTAATCTACAGCAACAGGTCAGTCAAGACCTGGAACAAACAATAGAGCATATCTAAAACAGATTTGGTTGCTGGGACGGTATCATTGAGAGTATGCTTATTTTATTAATTCCATATGATTGTTCCTCCCTGTTTTCCGGGTACAGATTTGTGGTTACGCCATTTCTATAATGATCAGGTAGGTCACCCCCATGATCCAGTGGATGGCGGTATGGTACATCCAACCCACCCTAATATTATGATGCAACCTATCTGCCCCATGAGCGTGAATTGAAGCAAATGTCAGACAGTGTATAATACTTTCAACTTATTGGACATATATGGAGAGGTATAAAATGGAAAATGAACGGACCGGTTCGCTTATCATGACCGCGGCTCAACTTCAGACGGAGCTACTGCGGTGCGAATACTGCGAAGAAAAACCATGCAGAGAAGCTTGCCCGGCAAACTGCTCTCCAGCCGATTTCATCATGGCGGCTCGCCTGGGGAACCCTTCAGACATCCGGCGGTCGGCAGCTGAGATTATGCACGCCAACCCGCTCGGCGGGGTGTGTGGAATGGTCTGCCCAGACACACTGTGTATGGCTGCCTGCACGCGTAAGAAATTTGATGGTGCAATCAATATCCCGCTCGTCCAGGCAACCATCATCGAAATGGCGAAGCAACTGGGGGGTATCCCGGAGTTTTCCAGGCCTCAATTGAATGGAAAAAAAGTGGCAGTGATCGGCGGTGGACCAGCCGGACTGGGCGCGGCAGCGGTGTTAGGACAGCTGGGCTACTCGGTGGATATCTTCGAAGGACGCAATCGCCTGGGTGGAATGATGAACCTGATCCCTGAACACCGCCTGGACCGCAAAGTGATCGAGACGGATATTCGGTTTCTCCTATCGCTGGGAGACATCAATGCAAAAACGGGGTTAAAAATTGAGCACCCGGATGAATTATTGAATAACGGTTATCAAGCAGTATGTATTACCGCAGGATTATGGAAGCCAATCGACCTGGGCATCGAGAATGAAGACCTGGCGATCAAGATGGCAGACCTGTTAGCTAAGCCGTATGCCCACAAGTTTGATGGGCGAGTGGTAGTGATTGGTGGTGGTGCAACGGCGATTGACTGTGCTATCACCGCGAAACAAAATGGTGCCACGCACGTCGAGCTTTTCATGCTGGAAAAACTGTCCGAAATGCCTCTGACTGCCAAGGAGCGTAAGGAGCTGCTGGATTTTGATATCGAGGTAAATGGACGCATCCGGGTGAGCACGATCATTAAGCACGGCAAGAAAGTCGGCGGTTTGGAGACGATAAAAGTTGAGCTTCCGGACGGGAAAAAATTCAGCCCTGCAAACGTGCGCAATGTCACCGGAAGTGAAGCAATACATGCGGACTTTTCAGCAGTTATTGTGGCAATCGGTATGCGGGCAGATATCGCCCGTCAGAACGGAGCCGGCCTGTTTTATGCAGGTGATATCCTGACCGGACCTAAAACTGTCGTCCAGGCTGTGGCATCAGGTAAAAATGCAGCCCTTGAAATTGATGCCTACATCAAAAGTGAGCCGAAACCGAAGATCGAACAACCGACCAAGTCTTATTTTGCCCTACCCGGGTATAATCCTGTGCCGGTTCCTTTGGAGACTGAGTTCTTCGGCCGTTCAATCCGATCACCATTCCTGATTTCAGCCTCTCCTTCCACGGACGGCCTGGAACAGATGAACCGGGCGTATGAAGCTGGATGGGCTGGTGGGGTGATGAAAACTGCCTTTGATAACGTCCCCATCCACATCCCGGGTGAGTATATGTTCACATATAACCCGTACACCTACGCCAATGCAGATAACGTCTCAGGTCACACGTTGGACAGAGTGTGCCGTGAGGTTGAACAGCTGGTCAGGCAGTGGCCGGATCGTTTGACCATGGCGTCAACAGGTGGACCGGTGACAGGCAATGACGAGGCAGATGCGGTCGACTGGCAATCCAATACCAGAAAACTGGAAGCAGCCGGCGTGATGGGGATAGAGTATTCATTGTCGTGCCCGCAGGGAGGCGATGGAACAGAAGGCGCTATCGTCTCGCAAAATGCAGCCCTCACTGCCAGGATTATCGACTGGATCTTGCAGGTTGGCGATCCAAACATCCCGAAGCTGTTCAAATTAACCGCAGCAGTCACTTCCATCGCACCCATCCTGAGGGCGATCCGGAAAGTATTGGACCATTACCCCAATAAGAAAGCCGGCATCACCCTGGCGAACTCCTTCCCTACCCTGGCATTCCGCCCGTCTGTGGGACGGATCTGGGAAGAAGGGGTTATCGTGGGGATGAGCGGTGAGGGCGTAACCCCGATCTCCTACCTGACCCTGGCGCAATCGGTACCTGAAGGTATTGAAATATCTGGCAACGGTGGTCCGATGAATTACAAGGCTGCGATGGATTTCTTGGCCCTGGGTGTTAAAACCGTGCAGTTCTGCACCATCGTGATGAAGCATGGTTACGGCATTATCCATGAGCTTGAATCGGGTGTTTCTTTCCTGATGCAGCAGCGGGGTATCGGATCGATGAAAGAATTGATCGGCATCGCGCAACCGAGCCCCGTCACCGACTTTATGGCTCTAACGCCGGTAAAAAAGATCTCAGAAGCCAATTTAGATTACTGCGTATCATGCGGCAACTGTGCACGCTGCCCATACCTGGCAATTTAGCTGGATGCAGAAGGTTTTCCGCACACCGACCCAATCCTGTGCATAGGCTGCTCAATCTGTGCCAAGAAATGTTTTGTTGGCGCCATCTCTATGCGGGAACGTACTCCCGAAGAGTTGGCAGTGCTCAGAGAGAATTAGAGACGAAAGGATAGGTATGGCTACTCGATTCGAAAATGGTATCGTCGTCACACTTGGAGAAGAGAGCCGGGTTATCTGGAATGGCAGTGTTGTGGTCGAGGGAGAGCAAATCATTGCGGTGGGCAGCTTGAGTGAGATGAAGCAGCGTTACCCCGCGGCGAATAGCATTGACTGCTCGGGCAAAATCATTCTCCCAGGGTTCATTTGCACCCACCACCATTTTTACTCAACCATGGCGCGGGGGATGAGCATCCCAGGTGAACCAGCGGCGAATTTTGTTGAGATCCTCGAACGGCTGTGGTGGAAGGTGGATCGGGCTCTGGATGAGGAAGACATCACCCTATCTGCCCAGGTGCCCCTGATCGAGTGCATCCGCAATGGCACGACCACGGTCATTGATCACCACGCATCTCCTTCCTTGCGTGAAGGGTCACTCGATATGATCGAAATTGCTGTCCGGCAGGCAGGCATCCGCGCATCATTGTGTTATGAAGTTTCCGATCGTAATGCTGCCGGTGGAGGTGTGGAGGAAAACAAACGCTTCATCAAGAAAGTAGGAAAAGGTGATGGTCAGATAGCCGCCATGATGGGTATGCACGCCTCATTCACCTTGTCTGATGAGACGATTGATGAGTGCGCCGGTTTCGCACGCCAGGCAGGAGTGGGCTGTCATATCCATGTCGCCGAAGATGCGGCAGACAGGGAAGATTCGATTGCCAAATACAGGACGCCGACCGTAAACCGGTTGGACAAACTGGGGGTGACTGGAAAGAATTCGATTTTCGTCCACTGCGTCCACATCGACGAGGCAGAGATGGATATCCTGGCTGCCACTGGCACGAGCGTGGTCCACAACCCCGAATCGAATATGAATAATGCTGTTGGGGTGACGCCACTATTGAAGCTATTGAATAAGGGAGTGTTGGTTGGATTGGGAACGGACGGGATGGGTTCAGACATGCTAGCCCAAATGCGCTGCGCCTACCTGCTGCACAGGCTGGCCAATCACGACCCACGCGTTGCATTCCTCGAAGCCCCACAGCTCCTGCTGCAAAACAATGCCGCCATCGCGGAACGGCAATTTGGCATCAGGTTAGGCGAAATTTCTGTCGGGCATCAGGCTGATCTAGCCATCATCGATTATCGACCTCCAACACCTCTCAGTGAAGCGAATTTTCTCGGTCATCTCATTTTTGGCCTGGTTGACGCCACCGTTGACACGACAGTCTGTAAGGGTAAAATATTAATGCGAGGCAAACAAATCCTGAGCATGGATGAGGAGCGAATCACTGCCCGCTCACGCGAGCTGGCTCCACGGATGTGGGAACGGTTGAACGAGCTTTAACAGACCCAATTCAATAACAAACCCAAGGGCTGGGGGAGATGGGAAGGATAATTATGGATCGTGTAGCTTTATACCTGCAGGATGCGCATGACCTGCGGGATGGGCTTGATTACGTCAGATACGCGGAGAGTAAAGGTTTCGAGGCCGTATGGCAGGCGGAAAGCCGATTGGTTAGAGATGCCATCGTGCCGATGGCTGCCTATGCCGCCGTTACTGAACGCATCAAAATTGGCTCGGGGGTGATCAACAACTGGACGCGCAACATCGGCTTATTGGCAGCCACATTCCTCACACTGGATGACCTGGCACCTGACCGGATCATCTGCGGCATCGGTGCGTGGTGGGACCCGCTGGCAAAAAATGTGGGGATCGATCGCAAGAAACCGCTGACCGCCATGAGGGAGACGGTGGATGTGCTGCGCCGCTTATTGAACATGGAGCGGGTTTCCTTCGATGGAGAGTTCATCCATGTGAACGGCATTGAGCTAGATGTAGTGCATGGTCGCCGAGAGCCGCGCCATGTTCCGATAATGATCGGCGCAACCGGTGACCAAATGATGGAGCTGGCTGGCGAAATCGCTGATGGTGTCGTCTTGAACTACTGCGCACCGCCGGAACACAATGACCACATTCTGGAGCTGCTGGAGAAAGGCGCCCGTAAGATTGGTCGCAGCCTGGATGACATTGACCGCCCGCAGCTGATCGTCTGCTCAGTGGATTATGACCATGACACGGCATATGATTCTGCCCGCGGCCTGTTATGCCAGTACCTTGCGCAGCAGCCGCATATCGCGAAAGCATCTGGTGTAAGTGACGAGGTGGTGCATGAAATCCAATCTATTTTGGGCTGGCCTGCCACCGAGGAGCAGATCGACAAAGCTAAACATTTCGTCACCGATGAGCTGATCGATCGCATCACCGCTTCAGGCACTCCAGCAGAAGCACGCATTTGTGTGAATGAGTACCGCAAGCACGGCTGTACCTGCCCCATCTTATATCCTGTATGTGGGGATGTAAAACTCCTGGTGGACACATTCGCGAAGTGATTGTATTAGGGTCGTTCCGCTCCCGGGAAAATGCTAATTCATCCTACCACCCCCCCCAAGAATTCGTTCCTTGGGGGGGAGATTAATTGGTCAGCGCTCTTTTGATTTTTTTGTAGATTGATTATTTTTCTTGATTATCCTGCGTTGACGTACCCGCGTCGATTTCCGGCTCATCCTTGGAGCTTATCGTTTGTACATTTCCGGTTTCGATTGCAGCGACGGCAACTGGAGCTCTCCAACGAAGGATATATAAACGGATTACTTCAATCTGGGTGTAGACCACCCAGACCAGGAACAGGCTACCCAGTACAGATAACAGGAATAGTACCACCACCGCCACTTGTTTTAATTGCGCCAGTCTATCCTGCACGTTGGCCAGGCGGGTATCCAATTCAGCCAGGCGGCTCCTGGCATTGCTCAGGCGGCCACTAATTTGATCCACCGCCTGGGTAACGAGACTGATCTTCTCACTGGCACCAGCGCGGAATGCCGTGATTGCATTGGTCACTTCATCAACAGCGGATTGAATTGCGGTAATCGATTCCCCCAATTTATCAATCTGATCCTGGGTTGGGGCTGGCAGGTTAACAAAAGGTATTGAATCGATGGTCTGATAAATGCCTCTGATGGAGGTAAGCGTATCACGCAAGGTGTTGATGGTTTCTTTTACAAATAAGGAGAATTCAGATAGTTTCTGGGTTTGCTCTTCAGGAAGCAGGAGATTGATCAGTCCTTGATCTGCCACTTGCTGACTTAAAGATACAGAAGCCGTCGAAATTGAGCTGGTAATATCCTGCATGCTCGCTAATTTCTGATCTACCGTTTGAGCAGTCTGGCGTAAGCTACCTGTGACATTGCTCACTGAGTCTATTAGCTGGACGACTGCGTTTGATACGGCGCGCTGGGTGACCCAGACACCTGCGATACCCGCCACACTCAGCAGCATTACCAGGCAGGACAGTACGATTGCAATTCCATACCAGATTCTACGACCGGTTTTTCCCATATTCTCTCCTCCGTTTACTTAATCAATTGTTCTGAAATCCTGCTTTGATCGTTCTCTTTTTTGGACTGCTTCCCTTCTGGGAGTCCGATGAACTGTGATGCCCAGAAAACTACTCAATTATCACCTGCCAGGTCGAGGCTGCCTGCCTTTATGGCAGAATGTTACCTGATTGCTCTCGATCAATACTGGCGTCCTTCATCGAGATCGGATCATCGATTGGTTCGATATGGGTCACAATATTGGCATTGGTGATGGTTTCGACGACCCGGTTTTCGAACTGCTCTGCCAGTGTGTGGCTCTTCCTGACACTCCAGTTCCCTGGTACGAGCAGGTGCACTACCATGAATTTACGTGCCGCGGCCTGTCTTGATCTCAAGGCATGGTAGCTAACACCCTGATCTTTATAGGAATCCAGGATCGACTTAACCGAGGATATTTCTTCCGTGGGTACGGCGACATCCAGCAAGCCGCGTCCAGAACGTATGAGTAAACGGTATCCAGTAAATAAGATATTTATTGCCACCAGGATGGCGATGATCGGGTCTAAGCGAATAAAACCAGTTGCCCACACCAGCCCAATGCCCACCAGCACCCCGGCTGTAGTCCATACATCCGTCATCAGGTGTTTGGCATCTGCTTCCAGTGTAATGGAGTTATATCGTTTGGCAGCCCTCATCAAGATCAGGGATACTCCAAGGTTAATTAGAGAAGCAATTACCGATATAGCCAGACCAAGCCCAAGCTGCTCCAATGGGACCGGGTTTATCAAACGAGGTACCGCAGTGATGATGATCGCTGCTGCTGCCAGCAGGATCATCCCACCTTCAAACCCGCTGGAGAAATATTCTGCCTTGGAATAACCGAAGGTAAATTCGTCATTCGCGGGACGGGTGATCAGCGTCAGCACAAGCAGTGCCACTATTGCTGAAGCCAGATTAACCATTGACTCGAGAGCGTCAGATAGTAACCCGACCGAGCCGGTCAGGTAATAAGCGCTTGCCTTCAGGGTGATGGTCACTACAGCTGCAGCAATCGATAACCAGGCATACCGGGTGAGAGGGACTTGTTTCTCAGCAGTATTGTTGTTTGCCATACTATAGCTTCTCCGTTTTACAACACTGTTATTATAGCGAATTTAATTATGCCCGATAATATTTATGCCTGAAGTATTACCATCCGATACCCTTATTCCGCCTTGTTTTCTCAGAAAAATCAACGCCAATCCGATACAACATCCTGGCTGGGATTTACCGTCAAGTTGTAAATATCTGTGGTGTTCGGTTTTGTGATATAGACTTCACGGTTGCCGTCACGCTCGGAGGTAAATGCCACCCAAGCCTGGTTGGGCGCCCAGCAAGGTCCAAAATCACCGGCTGGGTTGTTGGTTATGTTAGTCGGAATAGCCCCGTCGATCCTCATGGAATAAATTTCCTGGTTTCCATCCCGGTCAGTAGCGAATACGATCAGGGAACCATCCGGAGATCCTTTAGCCTGGGTATCATTGGCAGGGTTTTGGGTCAGGTTGAGCTGGTCCGTTCCGTCTGTCTTCATCCGGTAGATTTCCGAGTTCCCATCGCGGTTGGAAGTAAAGACGATCGATTCACCTGTTGGATCAAAAGTAGAGCTGCGCACCCAATTCGGTTGGGTATCATTTGCCGGATTGTTGGTCAGGTTGTGTAATTCAAGGTCGCTCACTCGGAGGATATAGATCTCATTGTTACCATCGCGATCGCTGGAAAATGCAATCCACTGTCCATCCACAGACCAGGCTGGATACTGGTCATCGGCTGAGTTGTTGGTCAGGTTGACCTGGTTCGTGCCGTCCGCATTCATCAAGTAGATTTCATTCTGTCCATCACGATTTGTAGTGAAAGCCACCTCCTGCATATTCGGTGACCAGGCAGGCTGCATATCCACTGCCGGGTTATTGGTCAGGCGACTGATGTGACCGGCATCATCCATGTTATAGATTTCCTGATTTCCATCCCGTTCAGACGTAAAAAGTATCACGCCTCCGAAGCGGGGGAGCTGAACCTGGGTTGGTGAGGCAGTTGGCTGTATTGTAGGCGTTAAGCTTGGCGAGAAAGTTGGAGTCAAGGTTGCCGTTTGCTGAGTCGCAATCGATGTTTGCAGGGCTGCGACAGTCTCCGTTGCAGCCACAGCCTGTAAAGTACCGACGGCGGCGGTCTGGGTGGCACCCACTGCCTGCGCAGTCTCCGCAGTCGCCGCTTGGGTGGCAGAAGCAGCCAATGCTGTGCTGGCAGCTGCGGTCTGGGTGGAGCTGATTGCCTGTCCCAGCTGTGCAGCGAAGGTCTGAGTGGCTTCAAGTGCCCGCGCCGTACCTGCTGCAGCTGTCTGGCTTATCCCGGTCCCCTGTGCTGTTGCGGCTAAATAAGTCTGGGTCGTGCTGCCGGCTTTGGTTCCGCTCTGACGCCCCAGGATGATGGCACCCAGGAAGACCAATATGCACACAAACAGGGCAAGCGGTAATACCCAGATAGGAATCAGTGCCTGGCTGAGCACCTGTCCCTGGATGGGAGGGTACTGTTTTTGTGGCGATTTGACTCTGGCAGTATAGAGATAAGTAATCGGCCCGCCGAGCAATGGGCGCTGTTGGGGTTGGGCGGTAAATCTAAAGGCTGCTGATGCTCCCGCTGGGATGGTGAGGGTTGAATAGTCGACAGCCGATCCTGTTGGGGTTGCCATACCTGGAGAACGCTGTGTTTCAGCCGGTAATTCCGCTTGATTTATACGTTCCGGAGGCATAAATTCAAAGACCAGCTTGTCACCCTCACTCGTGCAGCTGAGAGAAAACACCTGGGGAATATTCCCATCGTTCTTTATGGTCAGCGAGATTGGCTGCCCAGATCTGGCATTCTTGGGTTCCAGCTCAGCACTGAACTGGTTATACGCGGCTACTGTCAAGATGCAGTCTACTCTAACCACCTGGTCTGGCACTGCCTGGCTGGTCATTGTTATGTAGAATTTGTAACGCCCAGCCTGGCTGGACGGCGAAAGTGCCGGGCGGATCAGGAGATTAATCTCCTTGCTCTCTCCCGATGCTAATGGGATGAGCGGAGTGGTGGTAGAAACCCAGCTCACCGGGATCCCCTCAACCCCCAGGCGGAAGGTATCGCTAGTCAGGCCGCGGTTCAATACGCTGATGGGAATGGTCAAGATTTCTCCGGGCGGCGTGGAAAACTGAACCGAACCCAACAGCACTCCAACTCGCCCTTGAGACTCGAATGCAACGATCGCCAGTGTAATCTCTACTTCTTCCTTGATTTGGGAATGTGTCTGGCTGGTGGCGGAGATTTTCAACGGAATGTTTCCAGCACGGATTTGTGGGCCAGCGGGGACCTGTAGGATTACATCGATTTTTTTCTCCACGCCTCCAGGCACGCTGACCACGGGTGAGGGTAGCGAGACCCACTCATGGGGAACTCCCTGGACGGATAATTGCAGGGATTCTGCTTCCCCTGATAGATTGCTGATCGCCAGTTGCAATTTCACTTCGCTGCCGGGGGCAGCTTTGAGCTCGCTTGATTCGACATGCAATTTGATTATCCCCTTCGCTTTCGCAGCAGGAAGGATTTTCAAAAGGATTTCCCGCTTATTCACCTTTTCTGGGGCTGTCTGCCTGAATACTTGCAGTCGGGCGAGATAATTTCCTGTGATGCCTTCATCAACCGTGACTGGTGAGATGGTGAACGTCACTTTTTCTTGTCCGCCAGCCGGAATCCAAACCGCTGGTGGACCTGAATAAGCAATCCAGCTCGGTGGGATGCCCAGCAGATTTACTTTAAAGTAATCACCGTCTGAACCCTGGTTGGAAAGGGTTACAATAATTTCCACACTCGAGCCAGCGGTTACCGAATACTCAGAGGACCCCACGGTAACAGTGAAGGTGTCAGGAAGCTTGCCAGCTGAATTATCGTCCATATTAATGATCCTTATCTTCGCAAAATTGGTGTAAACGTCAAGTATGATGGCATTGAGCTATTCATCAATCAACCATACGATACAATCGAGCGTATCAAGTGTAATCCTTTTCTCGTTGATTTTCCCATTAAAAATCGTCTTATTGCTGTGATCTTCCCCATCCGTAGATTTAAATTCAAGACATAGGTAAAATTCTACCAGTGCTCATAGACCACGGGGATGGAATTTCTTAATCTGGCGGGAGTTCACCATTTAATCCAAGAGACCGGCCGGAGTGATTGTGAACCGGCCGATCTCGGTTAAATCCCCTGGATTAATGCTTTAGTTATTGGACGTTTACCGTTATCCAGAAGGTGCACACGGTTACGCCGTTTGATACGATTGACCAGGCTTCACCATATTGGCCTGGCGTCGAAGGGGTGATCAAGCTACCGCTGACGGTATAGTCCTCGCCTGCTTCGACGGTGGCGGTGATGTCATATAAGTCATAGTTTTGGTGCAAGCGCTGACCATTGATGGCTCCCACAAAGACCAGGTCTGTGGAGTTTTGATTCCATGCCTCGGTGCCGGTATTCTTCAGCTCCCATTTCACACCGAAACCGTAACTCGGAGCGAACGTTGTGCCATCTGCAGGCTCCTGTGAGACCAGGAGGCACATGTTGGTAGGCGGTGGAGTGGTTGGCACCTCAGTCGTAGGAGGCGGGGGAGCAGCGACCACAGGCACACTGTCTGTGTTGGCGGTGTAAACCCAGTCTGCTGATACCCAGGCAAGTCCGGGGGCGTAATAACTGGTGGGTACTTTTATCTCCCACCACAATCCATCTTCGCTCTTCCCGGTCACCTCAGCGGTAGCGCCAGGAGCAGCGGTTCCTAATAGCAGGTACTCGGTTCCCGGACCACTGCGAATGTTGACATAGTCTATTGCTGTGGCAGTCGGTGCACCAGAAGGAGGAGGTGCAACAGTGACCGGCGGTGGTTGATCGGGAGCGGCTACTACAGGGACTGAGTCTATGTTGGACGGCTGAGTGTATGCTGTCGCGACCCAACCGTAACCAAGTCCAACGACTTTCGGATCGATACGCACAGTCAGCCATGCCCCATCCTGGCTCTTACCAATTACGCGTGCCTTGGCGTTGGTCTGAGCGATACCATAAGCAGGATAGGTGTCACCAGGACCATTGCGCACATACACCTGGGTTAGAGCGACAGCCTGGGGGTCTCCTTCGGCGGGAGGTACGAGCTCAACAGTTGGGGGTACCGGAGGTGTAGGCAGTACGGGTAAACCGGATGTATCGCGAGCGATGACATATAATGCAGACACCCAACCAATGCCACCCGAAGCTACTGGCACACTGATGGCATACCACTGGCCATCCTCACTTAAACCTGTGGCGATGGCGGTCTTGCCGCCCAGGAAGGCACCATAAACCACATAATTGGTACCAGGCCCACCCATAATGACAGTATTAATCGCGGCTTCAACCAGGGGTTGACCAGCAACACCGGCAGGGACAACCGCAACCGGTTCGTTTGAATAATACATCGGATCGGGCGCCGCGGTTGGCGGGACAGCGGTCGGTGGGACAGTAGTCGGTGCGACGGTGGTCGGTGGGACAGCAGTCGCCGGGACAGCGGTTGGTGGTACGGGAGTTGGTGCTACTGTCGTAGCTGCCGGTCCACAACCAGCAAGGATGACGGCGATGATAAGAACCATCGCTCCCAATTTAGCGGAATTCATTTTTACTTTCATTATTATCTTCTTACTCTCCTTTTAAATAATTTACTATTTTTTACAGAATTGTTGATTGTAACCGATTTTATCTATTTTTTTACCTTGTCCTGATTATGCTATTCGAACAATTTCTGTTTGTTCTGCAAATTGATTACATACCCCAGGATCGCCACGGGAAGCATTTGATATAAGATAACCCAGACGGATCCGGTGAGAACGATCGACATTGCAGTCAAAATTACCGTGGCGATTATATATAGATAAATTGCCCATTGCTTCCACAACCACATTCCTACAGCGGCAACAATATCTGCCAGGGAAATCAGGACCAGTAACCCCAGAATCCAATCTCTCTGACCAACGTAATACTGTTTCAGGGAGGTATAACTCAGGTAGGTTGCAAAAATTGCATGCACGCCAATCAAAATGATCAGGACGGACAGCAAGCCACCTCTTCGCTTCTTAACCACTTTTTTTGTGGAACTCTTTGCTTTAGAAGCCGATTTTGCGTTTTGATTACTTTTATTTGATTGATTTTTTTTCGCCACGTTATCTCTCTACCTCACTCACTTTTTCTTGGCAGCTGTCTTTGGTAATTCTTTTTGCCCTTGCTCACTCTTCTCTTTAAGGGCTGCCGCCATATCATCCATAACGAGCGCGGCGCCAATGACTGCTGAGCCCGACGAGATTTCTGAGGCGCCTTCGACAGCAACTGCTTGGGCCGCGTCAGCAATATCTCCGCCGATGACCATTTCTTCGATCCCCTGGACAGCGAGATCTTCACTGGCCTTTGACCTTGCCACACTTTCAGCTGATACCGCTTCAGATGTGGCCAGGCGCACCATCCCTTCCTCGACTTCATTTTCACCCAGGGCGTTAATTCGCTGCCCGGCACCAGACAGGATTTGAGATACACCATCGGTGCTGATGGCGATACGGATTTGTTCTACCGACATTTCGTGCAGGCGAGACGACCTTTCTGACAGGAAGACCGCCATCACAGGCATCTTCATGGCATCCATCATTTCACTGGCAGTAAGTAGCTCACCAGATAAGCGGGCGAGTTCCAGCCCGTGCTCGAGATCAGCGCGGCTCATCATCCCCACCAGGGCACTCATCACACCTACATCTTCCGATGCAGCCAGCATTTCGGCACCTTCAGCGACATCTACTACGCCTGCAGTGGCGACCACATCGCTCAGAACTGCCATTCGCTGTGAAACCACTTTTTCGTCCACCGCTCGGGTGAGATCACTGGCACCCTTGGCAATGAACGCCGTACCAACAGCTTCCATCTCTCTGGCATCTTTCATCTTGTCTACGCCATGGATGACCTCTTGTTCACCGGTAATTGCGGCAACAATCGCTGCGCCTTCCATTTCATCTGCAGTTTCAGCCAGCTTGCGCTTGCTGATCGATATACGTCTTTGTTTTGTTGTTTTTCCAGCAGTCATTCTTTCAGCTCCATTTTTATGTAAATTCTTAGCACCCATCGAAATTATTATGAACTATACCCCGGGATACGGTTGCGGTTTCCGTAACCGCCGCCAGCGTAAGAGGCGATGTCGGCGATTACACCCAGAACGAGCCAAAACCATTCAAAACCCACCACGCCACCTGGGAACACCAGCATGTACATCAATGTCGTCCAGGGCAGGAAAATCAAGCCAAGGATTGGCCAGATGATGGTATTGAATGCTCTCTGCCATAAAGCTGGGTTTACCAGCCACCAGATCGCTCCAGCAACACGGGGTCCTAAAACAACCAACAAGGTAAATATGCAGCACATGTGTAGCCTCCTTTATCAGATTTGTAGTTTAATATCTCGTGGAAATTTTCCACGCACAACACATACCAGTCCAACATCCACCTTGCAAAATCATAACGACCTTCGATTGAAATCCACAGTTCGCCCTCGTTCAATAACTCCCAAAAGATGGTGCGTCGTCTTAGGTTGTGGAATTCACAATTAAAAATTATCGTTGGTGCTATTTCTCCCTCAACATAAGGTGAATGAAATGCCCATTATTATAACGTCTATTTCTTGGTTTATTGCCCTGATTTATCTACTCACGCATTACAAAAAAAATATTCGGTGTCAACCGTTCAATCAAATAACCAAAGTATTCGATGAGTGCGGGTTAAACCCAGCACCGGGGAGATGCACTCAAGGGCTTTTCACCCTGTAAGGTACGCCTGAACGAGAGTCCCCAGCAATAGAAATTTCCTATCTGGCAAGCAAATAAAGGCTTGGGATATCCTTCCCCTACAATCAAGACCTGCTCGTGGAGCTGATACCATCCCATTTCACCAGGCGTGAAGGGTCAGTGATTGAACCGATATGAATATCAAAGGAACACAGAACCAGGCAGCTGACGAATCCGACCTGTTAGCAGGAAAGCATACTAATAGGTCATCAGTGGTTCAGATTCCTTGGCTTCCTTAACCCAGCTCTCAACTTCAGCAATAGTTGGCATTCTCCTGACCAGTTTATGTGCCTCATTAGCCTGCGACAGGGCCTCGTACAGGTTGAACGCATTGCGATTGCGGAGCTCTTTGACCGTATCTACGCCGGCGCGCTCGAGTAGTTCGCTGTATTCTTCACCGATCCCACGGATGCGCATCAAATCCGCCATGTTCACCCACTTAAGGATCAATAAAGAAGAGATTCCAGTTTTTTCGACCAGGTCTTCGCGACCTTTCCGGCTCTTGCCTTGATTTAACAAGTCATCAGTATACTTCACCCCAACCTCTAATAATTTTCGAGCATAGACCTGTCCGATGCCTTCGATTTTTTCAATCGGGATTAAACGCTTGCGGACAGGAATATCAGGTTGAACAGGCTCTTCTTCAACAGGTTCAAGTGCCGGAATCTGCTCCTCCTCGACTTCAGGCTCTGCGATTGGCTCCTGGAGCTCGGCTACTTCGACAGGTGGTTCTTCCGGTTTTGGTGCGGCTGCCTGGGAACGAACCAAATTCGAGATATCATGATATAACCCCAGCGCTCCCACTTGTTTTCCGCCCAGGATTACCGGAATACCAAACACCTCCACATCTACAGCGGTACCATCCTTGCGTTTACGTTGGGTAAAACCTTGAACTTTCATGCCTCTTCGAACCGCATCCACCATCCCGTTTGCTTCATAAGCCAGTTCTGGGGGTGTTATCAGCTCATCGACTTTTGAACCGACGGCTTCCTTTCGGTTGAAAAGGAACAAGCTCTCAAACGCAGGGTTGCAGTCGATGATCCGGTCCTCTTGATTCAGGGTAACAATCGCTACCGGGCTGTTTTTGACTAAAATTTCATAATACTGGGTCATGCGCTGTTGATCACGCATGGCATGCTTTTGAAGGGTGATATTTCGGAATATATAGACCCATCCCTCCTGCCTGCCATCGACCAGGAGATGGCTCTTTGATACCTCGTACCAATCCTCCGTGTGGGGAAGCTTCATTTCCTTCATGTCGCCTGGAGTTGATCCTACCAGGCTGGCAGAGTCACTGACGAACAATTCATCGATGCCGCGGCCAATAATCTGGCTGAAACCAAGCTGGAAAACTTCTCCCGTAGCCCGGTTGCAGCGCAAGATATTCCCTTTTTCATCGGTTAAAACGATCAAATCATCCAAAGCATCAAATGTGGCCTCCCAATGCTGCTTCCCGCGCTGGATGATGGCCTCTAGATCCTGGAACTTTACTTTCTGATTGGTTATTAGCTCGTTGAGCCGCACAATTTCCGCTTGATACTTTTTATCCACTCCATCACGGTTTTCCTGCGCCACTACCATCTCGCGTTGTTGATTCTGAACCAGCCTATCAGCGTCACGACGGGCATCCTCTGCCCGGTCTTTTTGATAACCAACGAAGCCCCAGATCACAGCGCTGTATATGCAAATGATATCAATCCATATCATTATGAGTTTCGTCAGGTGCAGCTGGATCAAGTTTTCTAGTGTGACAGGTTGTTGAAGATATACGACTAATAGCACAGATGCTATCACGATCAGGATGAATGCGATCAGCAATCCCAGGAACATGTACGGAAATGCGTATCTTCTGCTCTTTTTAGGTTTTGGTTCCATAGTAGATTTTCCTTTCGCCAGACCTGCTTTTATAGGTGATTAGATTAGCCTTCTGGAGCGACACTCAATTCCTGACCTTCGCCTGTATTCTCCATTTGAGAATCAGGTTGAAGCTCCGGCATACGGCGCGTATTTGATAACATCCAAATAGCGCCTAATCCGAATAAAGTTGTGATCACTGCGATCAGCCAGCCCAGGTATGGTATGGATGCAAGGAGCGCATAGATGAACACCCCGGTGAGGAAGGGCCAGATTTTAGCCCGGGTACGTTGCGGTAGAAATCGCTTGAAAATGAGCGTACCAATCAGGAATGCAATCACGATTTTGCTAAAGTATGCGATTGAGAGCCAGAAAATGGACAGTGCGAATCCAAGCGCCATCAAGCCAAAGACTCCGGTGAAAAAGCCCAAATTGGGGAGAGAAACCCAATAAAAGAAGAATGCCAGGGCTAGGACCAGCACAAAGATCAGTATAGCCACAATCCAACCGAGGACGAAAACGAGTAAACCGGTCAGAAGAGCGCGCCAGGGTTTTAACCGGGTTTGCTCGCTTGCCATGTTCAGCTGGGCAGGTGCCAGCCAGATGATCAGCAATCCTAATATGAGCAGGGAAACCAGGTTTCGCAGGAAAGGGACCACCCAGGCTTGCAGGCGTTGTACATCAATTGCCTTCGCATGTGCGCTTGCAGCAGCGTTTAAAGTCGATTTGTTTCCAGGTGAGGACGAGATCAGGATCAGGTTTCGAATTGAGGCTGCCCCAAATGCCAACCCAGGCGCAGGCTGTTGCCCGGGCACATCCTGGAATGTTCGTGGTTTTATCTGTAAAGATTCGGGCAACCAACCCTTGCTAAGCATGAAGTTATAAAGCTTTTCAACCAAAACCACCGGTCCAACCAGCGCATTCACACGGCGGTTTACTGTGCCGGAAAGTTCGCTTTCCAGACCAAGAACATTGAGATCGCGGTTGATTGTCGAGCCAGCATGGGTATTAATGCTGTTACCGATGAAATAAACATCCTGTCCAACGCTCGCCTCCGGCCCCACCACCAGGAATAAGGCGCTGATATAAATATTGCCAGACACCGGACCATTGAGGGTCACATTTTTACCGATGACCGCCAGGTCGCCATTTACCTCGCCGTTGATATTGATATCGTTTCCAATAGCAAGCAAATCACCATTGATCACGCCATCCATGACTACCGAGGTACCGTTCAGGATCACATTCTGATCTAGGACTTCGCCTTGATTTACCGTATCGGAGAGGTTCTTCCCGCTAGCCAGGGCAGCAGATGGGAATATCAACGCCGCGGTAAATAACAGACAAACGGTTAATATGATTAATTTCCATTTTTTCATCGTTTTCATGATTTCACCCTATGTTGGTATAGATTTGATCTTAAAGATATCAGGTCGATAGGCAACTGTATTCTATTATAAGTTGGTTTTCTAAAAAACAATAAATGAATTCGTGCTGCCAGATAACAACACTTGTTCAAGCGCGCTCACAATAAGAAAGGGTATGGCGCTTTAATCAATGTCACCACCGCTATTGGTTATATCGAGATGTGGTTAAACCGGTCTCTTATCCACTGACCAAGGTCATCACACCCCCGAATATAAAGTTACTGATTATAATTATCCTGCAACATGGAATAATGGGCGAGTCAGCAATTTTCAATTGGAGGAAAATATGTCTAATATTTTGGTAATTACTTTCGATGATGAGAACCAGGCGTTAGCTGTGCTTAAATCCCTAAAAAATTTACAGCATCAAGACATGCTAAAACTCGATGATGCAGCCATCATCGTTAAAGACAAAGAAGGGAAAGTGCAGGTCAAGAACATGACAGAGAGCAATGTGAAGTCAGGTGCAGCCATCGGCGGATTGATCGGTCTGGCAGTCGGCAGTATCCTGTTTCCAGTTGCCGCGATCGCTCTGGGTGCTGCGGGTGGCGCTGTGGTAGGGAAAACCCTGGGTAACGGTGTCGACAAACAGTTCGTCAAAGAAGTTACCGAGGCAATCAAGCCGGGGAACTCCGCCATCCTGTTCATCGTTGGACATGAGAATGCAGGTATGCTGGTTGCTGCCCTGGAGCCTTACAGCGGTACGATCTACCAATCTTCTTTCGATAGTGAAATAGAAGAGGAACTCAAGAAAGCCTTGAAGTAAGGATAATAGGTCTTTATACCAAAACAGGAAATTTAGCAGATTGTAAGTTGCCAACTTAGCCTGTCGGACTGAAAACAATTTTATTGGTGGCATTTACGGAGTAGGACATTTATTAAGTCAGCTGTTTTGGGTAAAGCTGGTAATATTTACAACCCGAATTACTGGGGTGTTGTAAAATAAACATTCCGCTGGAGACTCTTACCATAAAGCCTCCAGCGGAATTTATTAATCAGATTATATATATCAAGCTGCGGTCACTTACCAATACTGGCAGCCATATCCATTAATTCTTGCTGGCTCACGTTTCCATCAGCGGTGATCAATGCCAGGTACGTTTTCCCAACCTGCCAGTACAGGTTTTTCACCGGTAAATCATTCCTCCAACTGGATACCATTTTCCCACCGCCTGGTGCCTGGTTGTCCTTGACGAATTCGGTATCCCATCCGCCTATGGTTAATGCAGCAGGCTCACCATTGACTAGTGTATCGGTCACGACCGTATTGGGTGCAATTTGCATTGGAATAAAATCGTTCCTTTGGCTCTGCAAGAGGGTGACTGTTTCACTCGAGGTGAGCGATGGGTCGGTTGAATTAGGTAAAGGCCGCGTCACCAGATAAGTCAAGACCAGCAGTGTTTGGTTGGGATCATAATATGCGCTTTGATAATGATAGCCTTCAGGGAGAAAGGTAGGTGTCAGAATATCCCATCCGATCTGAGCCGAAAGCTGGCTTAAACTAAGTGGGTTACCGTCGGAAATAACAGGTTGTACCGGGGTTGGAGAGCTGGTTCCTGGTGAGGTTGCAACCGTTGGAGCGAGAGACGGCTGCTCAGCAGTTGGGGTTGTGCCTACAGATGGTGAGGGGTTGATCGCTATCAGGGTTACTGGTGCTGCAGGCATCTGGTTGGCCGGAGCGGCTGATAATCCCAGATAGGTGCTCAGGGAAGCGCGAACTCCAGGGATGGCTACGCCAAGAATTAGCAGCGCCAGGATCACACCGGCGATGATTAACCAGCTTTGACGAGTGGTTTTTTTAGGTTGGTTGTTTATTCGAAACTCCTTTTGTTACGACCAGATATTCTTAATTACGCGATAGGCACTGGTTTTTAGCTATTAGAAACACGATCGATCCACGTCCGGGTGATCTCGGCGGAATTAACCCAGGTCGCTTTGCAGCTGCTCGTTTTCAACTGGCTGTTCGGCGGGAAGCTGGCGCATTGAGCCATAGCGATGGGCGTAAATCCGGCTGATAATTGCACCGAGAAGGAAGATTTGCGCAAAATAGTAAAACCCAGTAAGCAGGATAACAAAGGAACCGGTCGCTTCTAAAGCTGAGGCAAAAGTTGTTTTTTTAATTAGAAAGGCGATGAGCCAGCCTCCAATTGCAACCAGGGAAGCAGACACAACCGCACCGCCCCATACATCGCGCCAGGTAATCTTGACCTCGGGTAAAATCTTATACATCACCGCAAATGATACTGCTGCGATTAGAAAAAAAACGACCACAGTGAGTGAGGGTCGGAATCCAAAAAGGTTAAAAAACGAGCTCAGCCAGTTGGCAACAAAACTTAATAGTGCTGTTGCGACGAGTAGCAGGCCAAGTCCGATAACCATTAAAAATGAGAACAACTGCTTTCGGATGGTCCGCAGCATTAATCGCTCAGTCGGGACGGGCACCTTCCAGACTGTATTTAAAACGAATTGTAGCTGGAAGAATACTCCGGAAGCCGCCAGTAGTAGAATGATAAAGCTGACCAGTGTAATAAACCATGTGCTGCCCGCCGTCTTCGTACTAACACTGTTCAGCAATTCTTGAATGACCAGGGTTACTCCGGGTCCGAACGTTGCTTCAACACTGGACATGAGTTCGATCCAGTAAAGTGATTTTATCGATGAAGATACCAGCAACGATGAAGGCGATGTATATGACCGGGGCAAATGAAAAAAGACCAAAATATGCCAGCGCGGCCGCCAGCTGGGTAGGTCGCTCTGATACCCAAATTTTGTAAATTTCTTTGATGAAATCCACCCCGGGTAGTTAATCCTTCTCGCTACTGTTTTAGCTCCTGCTTATCCTGCTCGGGTAATTTTAGACCAGTGAGGTTCTGAACCTGCTCTCGCCAGCCGCGTAGCAGATGATGGACAAATTCGGCTCCAATCACAGGTGTGCCATCATAGGGGAGAACTACCGGGCGGAGAATGAAGGGATGATTTTGCGGACCTCCTATGCCTCCATGATGACTGACTTGGTTTTCAAAGCCTGCTAGCTCTTCGGTCACAGGATCATACACTGTATTGACCAGAAGGTCGGGGCAGTTCGAAAAACTGCTTTCACGCCTCAAGTGTCTGGCGGCATTGGGTCCGAAAACTGCCAATGGGTCGGTCCCTTCCACTTTGTCATCCACCAGGTAATGGATTCCACCTTTGCCGACCACGAGATCTCCCTGTGATTCTGACTTTACCAGGACGAATCCGATCCCTGGGTGGTCTTTTAAGTTTAGCAATAATTCTGGGTATGCATCTTGGATTTGTTCAAATGTCATCCGTTGGGCTGAGTCGGTGAAATAAATCAATCCTGTACAGCCTGAGCCCATCACAACAACTTTAGCTTTTTCGGCTTCAGCTTCTACTTTGTCTGCAGTGGCACCTTTTTGGGCGACTTCGACGTAATCGTCGTGAGCCCGGTTGGCTAACATTTTCCTCATTAACCCAGCCGCGCGTGTATTTGCGCTGGTCGACTCGCTTAGCATCGCATTAAGGTTATCCCAGCTGTCATTATGCGCATCTGAATAAAACACTTCGCTATCACTTTTAATGAGCTCTTTGACCAACTGCTCTAAGGTTTTCCCGTAGGCTGATTGAAAAGTTGGTCCTAAACTCTGACCATGGTCTGCCAGGATGACAATGTGGTATGGTCGTGGAGCAATCTTCAGGGCATTTTCCACCCGGGCGAAATAGCGATCAACTTCGTGCAGTGCTTCAAAGGTTTCAGTAGAGGTCATACCGGCAAAATGAGCCAGGTCATCATACCCGGCATATAAAGCATAAACTGCAGGCAGACCGCGCAAGATATCGCTAATTAATGTATAGGTCACCATATCCTGTAGCACCGGGCCCATGAAACCTCGCAGGAAGCTGTAGGCAAAACCGCGCGCTTTTACGCGGTATTTGTCTTTTCTCCGTCTCTGCTGGGCAGCCTGCCACCATTCTTTTATTACCTCGGTTATGAAGCGTGTAATCAGCCTGGCTACCACATAGGGACTGAACAGGTAGAAATAGAATCCCGGTCCCCTGGCTCGGTCTCGCTTTCGAATGGTGCTGAAAGTTAACATGCTTTCGGTTGCGTCACCAGAGAACATATTACCACGAGAGGCACCCCCATCCGAGCACAGACCGATCCCGGTGCTCAAACGTGTTTCGATTGCTTGGGCGTCCTTAGGCTTGCCAGACATCACCATTGTATTCGCGGAGCGATCCCACCACCGGTAGGCGGGTATATCCGTATTATTTCCCAGTAGAATACCGGTTTGCATTGCCCCGGTCTGCGAAGTAAAATCAGTCTCCCAACCTATCAGTTGGTGACTGCCCTGATCAACCCAACGCTTCATCGTGGGCGTATACCCATTTTCCATCGCCTGGCGTAAAAGCTTTTCGCTCAGACCATCGATCTCCAGGAACAGAAAACCGTGCACATCGGTATGAATGGGTTTGCCCAGGCGTGAAACCATCTGTCGGGTAACACTGCGGTCGAAGCGCGCATCGTTATCAAGGGATAGGAGTTCACCCAGGACTGCATCGACCACCGCCAACCACAACGCGATCACGATCCCCGTGCTGACCTTATCGATAGTGATTCCTGGGATAAAGTTGCCGACCAAAAGCACTAACGCTCCGTTTAGGACGAAGGTGAGTATCGGATAAAGCCAGGATGGTAGCCAGGAAAAGAAATTTATAAACACCCACCAGAAAGCAGCTTGAGTGAAAGCCAATGCGATGGTAAGAACCAGCAGCGAGCGCAGGCTATCCACCTGGAAGCCGGATAGAGACCTCTGCACGAGGAATAGGGTAATCGCGTGGACGATGAATACTGAGAGGATTTGAATGATCCGAGCGCGTGTAATTTTCATGAGTTATACCGTTAACTACAATCCTTTCTAATTGGGTAATGAATTATACACTCATCATCCCAGGATAAGACATAACCCAGTGATGAGCGCAAGTCTTTCGTATGGTGATGAATAGGGATAATAAAAGGATGATATAAATGTCGAGGCTTGCTCATTGAATGTCAAGTGTCAGGGCATGGTGATCGGTTAAAAATCGTTGAAATGACCAGCGGGCTGAGGAATTTTCAATTGGAATAATATCGGCTGTGACCTCACTGGTATCTCCCTTCGGTTTCCGGTAAAAAATATAATCCAGTGAGGTCTGCCACTTGGCTGAGACCAGGGGGAAGGGTTGATATGTTGGGCGTGGGTCACAGATAAGGGAATCGGTAAGCCCGCTCTGTGAGACCATCAGCTCATAGGCTGGGGCAACACGCGGGAAATTAAAATCGCCGCATACGATCACCCAGGCATCATCCGGTTGAGATTTTGCTAGTTCTGCCAGAAAATTTACCTGGTCAAGCTGGATTTTTGTTTGCGCATTGGACGGACGCCAGTCTGCCAGGTAGTTTGCCTGGAGGTGGGTGTTCATGATTACAAAACTACGCTCATTGACTTGTAGTTCTATCACCAGCACACCTTTGTTCAATGCCCAATCGGAAAAACCGATACTTATTGGTCGACCTTGATTCGGGTATGGAAAAAAGTTGCTCATCGCCACTTGTACTGTGAAAGCCGTCGCAGTAAATAACCCGCCCTTCGGGGCGATGAAATTATGGAAGTGAGCGAAATGCGAATAGCTCGTCAGGTGATCTCGTAATGGGGTTAGATAAGCATTCTGCTGGATCTCTTGCAGGCAGAGGACGGATGGGGCAAGCTGGTTTAATTTCACCGCGATGCGCTTTATCCGTGGCTGGCTGATGAAGAAAGGTATCCCAAATGTATTGAGGCTTAGCAGTGAAAATTCTGGCATATATTTCGCATCCCTTAGAGACCAATATAACAGGGAATCAATTGATTCTAGATTTGATTTACAGGTTCAACATTTGTCAAAGCATATGTGCACAATTCCACAATTTGCGTATGACGATATTATCATCCATACGATGATACAATTTCGAACTGCAAATATCCTAATGTTAGTAACCGCATTTTTAATTTAAAATATCATTATATTCACAGGAACCCAAATATTAAAAGGAGGACAAGAAATGGAACATACTAGTTCAACAGCCTTTACATTTCGTAAATTACTAATGCGCTCAATGGGGTCTTTACTGTTCGTGGCATTATTGCTCGCTGCATGTTCATCCCCGACCCAGACAGCGGCACCTATTCCGACAAACACAGCTCCCCCGCCGGCACCGACCCAGGTCGTAATCGACCTGAACCAGCTTTACGCCAATCCGTGGATCCTGGTGGCATATGGGGATCCTGCAAATCCCACCGTTGTTGCGGGGGGCGTAGACCTTTCCGCGATTTTCACTGCCGACGGCCAGATCAGCGGCTTTGGTGGCTGTAACAGCTTCAGCGGTCCCGTCCAGGCGGCAACCGATGGGACAATGACCATTGGTCCCTTGGCTACCACCCTCATGGCTTGCGCAGAGGGCATGGACCAGGAAACTGCCTATCTATCCGCATTGCAGAGTGCCCGAAGCTTTAACTTCAGCAGCGAAGGTCGTCTGCAGATCACGTACGGTCCGGAAACTGGAGCCAACCAGGTGATGATTTTTATCGTCGGTGCGAAAGCTCTGACTGAAACCAACTGGGTGCTGGTTTCCTATGGGGATCCAACGGCGCTTCAAACCGTGCCTCCGGGTCTCGTAATCACTGCCGTGTTCACCTCTGATGGTTATATGACCGGTTTATCTGGCTGTAACCAGTACAACGTCCCCTACACTACCCAAGATAGCCAGCTCACCCTGGGTCCTATCGCCATCACGCAAATGGCGTGCCCAACCGGGATGGAAGCCGAACAAGCTTACCTGACAGGCCTTGAAACAGTCGCACAATATGCGATTTCAGGTCCAACGCTCACCCTTACAAACAGCGATGGAAGCGGAGTACTCATATACACCGCAGCCAACCTGCCATTGGAGTATACACTGTGGACCCTGACTGCCATGAATGGGACGGCCGTCCTGAGTGATACGAATATTACCGCCGTGTTTACTCCAGGGGAAACTACCGATACTGGCACTATCGATGGATCTTCGGGGTGTAACACTTATAGCGCCGGTTACACTAAAGATGGGAAAAACCTGACCATCCAACCTGCAGCAACCACGAGGATGTACTGTGAAACCGCAATGGATACCGAGCAGGCTTATCTGCAGGCGCTGCAAGCATCAACTTCCTACGAGATTTTTGTTAACCAGCTTGTCCTCACTAACCCCTCCGGTAGCCTTACCTTTACGGCAAATCGCACGCCATTAACCGGAGCGTTGTGGAGCCTGGTTTCACTCGGCGATGTAAGTAAACCAGAACAACCTGTTGCTGGGAGTGCGTTCTCGGCTCAATTCACTGTAATTGCGGGATCTCCTTCTGGGGTTTTATTTGGAACAACGGGCTGCAATGAATATACTGCTGCCTTTACTGCTTCTACCGAGGAGATAAAGATCAACCTGCCAGCAAGCACACAGAACAAGAGTTGTGTGCCTGGGTTAACCGATCAGGAACAGCAGTACTTCCTGGCTTTGAACAATGCCACAACATACCACATATCAGGAAATACGCTCACCATCCCCTATGATAGCGGAAAACAAGCGCTCGTTTTTGAAGGAACGCAGCTTGAAGCAGCAAAAAGACCGCCTTTGAGCGATCTTAACGGAACAAATTGGTACCTTTGGTACATGAACAACACACCAATCCTCGCTGGGACTACAATTCAAGCCCAATTCGTAATCAATCAGGATGGTGCATCGGGTACGATCAGCGGTTCTGCAGGCTGCAATACTTATGTGGCAACGTTCGGCGATAACCTGGGAGTAGAGGCTACGCTGAATGCCACCCAAACCTGTGATTCACCTGCAGGGGTAATGGATCAAGAAAAAACTTACGTCGGTATGCTCTCACGGGCATATGGATACTGGCAAACTGGAGATCAGCTGATCCTTAATACCGGGCAAGGTGTGTTAACCTACTACAGCACGATGCCGGGGTCCAGCAATGATCAAACCCATTTGTTGGTCGGACCAACCTGGTATCTGGTTTCCTATGGCAGCACGTATAGCACTCCTGGTGCGCAGGAACCATACACGTTGTTCAAATCCGATGGCACCCTTGAAGGTTATACGGGGTGTAATAACTTCCAGGGAAATTTCAGCACGCAGATCCAGGACATCACGATCACGAATTTGAATGCTACTCAGTCTGCCTGCCCGAATTCGACCCTGCAGGCACAGCAAGATGCCATGCTGAAAATCCTTAGCTCTGCAAAGACCTACCAGGTAAATGAAACCGTTATGCAAATCGTTTCGGACAGCGGCGTGTTGAATTACTCAATCGCTCCATTACATCGAGAGGAAGAGGTCGCACCACCCGTCGCCGCGTTTACCGCCCCCGATGAAGTGCCGGTTAACTCAACGGTGACATTCGATGCAACTTCCTCCACCAGCGGAGTGCCCATCGTGTACTATGAGTGGGATTTCGGCGATGGTACCAATGGGACAGGAATGATCGTCCAGCATGTATACACCAGCGCAACGACCCATAATGTTGGCTTGAGGGTGACCGATGAGCTCGGCAAACAAAATACGCTGCAGAAACGACTTGTCGTCTATGAAACAACTGCCCCAACCCCAACGCCCATGCCAACTGCGCAACCAACAGCAACCACACCGCCAACCGAGCCACCGGCTCCCACTGCGACGGGTCAGCCAACCCAGCCACCTCAACCCACTGCAACGGCAGTACCACCTCAGCCGACCGCTACCCCAGAGCCCACCCAGCCTCCTGCACCAGTCCCGCCCACGGCGGTAATTCAAGGCCCGGGAAATGGTTATGTGGGTGAACCGGTCTACTTCGATGCTTCCGGCTCTACACCAGGTAGCAGTCCGATCGTTTCATATGCCTGGACTTTCGGGGATGGCACGAGCGCCGGTCCTTCGGACTCGCCGAATACAGTCACTCTATACAACCAGTCTGGCAGTTTCCAGGCTTCGGTAGTGGTCACTGACCAAAATGGATTGAGCAGCAGCGCCACCATGCAAATTACTATCTCAACCCGGCTGGGGACGCCCGTGGTCTATCTGCTAAATAGCCTAAATGGACAGGGTGTGCTCCCTGGTACTGCCATAACCCTGCAGTTCCTCCAGGGGCAGCTGGCTGGTTTTGATGGATGCAACAGTTATAGTGGTACATACACCGCCACACCCAACCCAGACGGCACCTATGCAGTAACGATCTCTGGTCTCATCGGTGGTGGCATAGCCTGCCCAGCTGAAATCATGGACCAGGCGTCAGCTTATAAAGCCCTTCTATCCACGGTTACTACCGCCCAGATTCAAGGTACCGCGGTAACCCTGATCTCCCCGGATGGTACTCTGGTGTTTTATCAGTCCGGTACCTTATCAATCACACCATATTAGTTGATTCATCGAGGGCCACCTGAGGATGAGAAGAATAATCATTCTCGGTGGCCCTCAGCTTCTCGCGAGAGCATAATTCGATACCCGGTTTTTCTTTTGGAGCGAACACTGTTGGAATTCGCTGAAATTTAATTTATAATCTTCATCAACCAGCAGTGATGGTTTTACTGTTTAAGTATAATGGTCTGTTGATATTTAATTCAACGACTGGTAGACGAAATCGCGGTTGTAATCAGTTATAGTTCATTTGGCAGGATACACTGTTCATAAATAGATTGATTGTGCATGTCTATATTATCGATCTTCGATATTGCTAATTAACGATCTGTATAAACAGGTTAGCAAAATTTCTGCGAAAAAAAGGAGTGGAAAATGATCACCAGTATTTCAATCGGTTCTAAAATAATATGTACAAATGGCTCTGGGGGTAAATCAACAGCTTTGATTGTCGATCCAGTTTCGCACAGTATCACCCATATCGCGGTTGTGGAAGAGTCTCTAACTCATGGTGAAGAACATCTGGTTCCCATCGACCGCGTCACAAAAACGGCGCGCAATGAAATCTACCTCAACTGCACGACTGAAGAAATCTTGAAGATGGAGCCCTTTACCCGTACTCACTACCTGGAATCAACCTACGGCGATGACGGTTACGCCTATACCATGCCATATATGACCACATATTCTGATGTGACCATGGCACCCGAAATGGGATATATTTCCGTGCAAGACCAGCTCGTCCCTGAGGGATCGGTAGCGGTCCATCGCGGGATGGAAGTGGAGGCACTGGACGGGATGGTCGGCCAGGTTGGAGAGCTGCTCATCGATCCAAAATCAGGGCAGATTACCCACTTTCTCCTCATGAAGGGTCATGGCGCGGGAGAAAAAGAGGTTGCCATACAAGTTTCTGCGATTGACCGGCTTGAAGAAGAGGTCATCCACCTTAAAATCGATAAAGAGAGAATCAATCAGCTTCCTTCCCTGCCTGTGAAGCGCACCTGGAATGAAGTCGTGGCTACCGATATCGAGCTCATGGTCTGGGTGTTCGACCGTAATGAGCTTGCTGACCAGGCGCTTGATAATATCCATAAATTAGCCACGCAATATAAATTGGACATTTTGAATGCCACATTACTTAAAAAAGATTCGAAAGGCGAGATCCAGGCACACGAACAGAAAAAGATACCTTCCAAACGTAAAGTGGCTTTAGGGATCGCATTGGGTGGGCTGGCAGGACTGGTGATTGGCCCGGTTGCATTGGTAGCTGGTGCGCTGGCAGGTGGAGCAGCCGGTAAGAAATCGGCGAAGAAAGTGGAAGTAGGTTTTTCCGAAGAAAAACTTCGCAAGCTCAATGAAAGCCTCGCCCCTGGTGGATCGGCGCTTGTGCTGGTTGTCGAACACCGCTGGTTCAACACCCTTCAGCTCGAGATGGCCGAGAACGGTGGTCAGTTCATCCACGAGCGGCTATCGGACATTACTTATGATGAGCTGGTCGAGAAAATTGAGGCTGCTGAAAAAGGTTAAGCTAGAAGGGTAAATCTCGACTGCTGGAATATATGGCCTCCGATTAACTTTGCGCGTATGAATATCAAGAAAAGTCAAATAATTCTAGCTGTCACCATTCCCATCGTGCTTCTGCTATCGGGATATTCTGCCTCCCAAACGTTTGGGTTATTTCTCACTTCGCCAGAACATGTCTCTCCCGGGGCTGTGACTCAGGGTAGCATTCAACCTGACTCACAGCCCCTGGTCCTTACCGATGAGCAAGGTAAATACCCCCTAGGAGTTCACCTGGGAATCCTCGAAGATCCCAGCGGTAATCTGACCATTGATGATGTATCTTCCCCCGCATACGATGCACAATTTATCCCGAGCCAGGTGTCAGTGCCGAACTATGGATACACTAACAATGCATTATGGGTACGATTCCTCCTGGAGAACGAATCTTCCCAGACAAATGAATGGCTACTAGAGCTGGGATTTGCCAATCTGCAATATATTGACCTGTACACACCCATAACAGGCGTTGGGGGGTTTGAGGTCAGGCAAAGTGGGGCATTGAGACCTGTTTCCAGCCGCGATGTAACTTACCCGAATATTATATTTAACTTAAATTTGCCCACTGGCAATGAGGCAACATACTATTTGCGCATCAAAAGCGGTTCATCGATGACCATACCGCTCACGCTATGGACAAAAAATGCTTTCATCGTCCAATCTGGGCAAGACCTGATCGTTCACTGGGTAATATTTGGTGGATTTCTCGCTTTATTGGTCTACCACATCTTTTTACTGATTACCCTGAGGGAGGCCAGCTACCTGTATTTCGTCACCATGCTAGCCAGCATGCTGGTCTTCCTGATCGATTATTCTGGTTATCTTTTTGTTTATTTATTGCCCAGCCTGTATAATTTGAAATATTACCTGATCCCTGTGTATATCGCGGGATTATATGCTTCGATTATTTTATTTTCCGATACATTCCTCGAGCTGCGAACCCGGCTTCCAAGACTCCATTGGGTGAATGTGGGATTATTGGCAGTTTGGGGGGTGCTGGTGATGCTGGTGCCGTTCCTAAGCTATTTAGATATAGCCAGGTTGATGACACCCTGGCAATTGGTCTCTATTGGCGCCACATGGATTATCGGTATAACTGCCTGGTATAAAGGCAGCCACCCTGTACGGTTCTTCATGCTTGCCTGGCTGGGGATGGCTGCGAGCATTTTCCTCCTGCTTCTGGTTAGGCTGGGAATATTACCCAGTACGGCATTCGATGAGAATATATTCCTGGCAGGATTTATCTTGATGGCGGTAAGCTGGTCTTTTGCGTTGGTTGACCGCATCAATGTGCTGAAGGTACAAACAGAAAGTGCCAACCGCGACTTACGCAATAGTGAACACAAACTTACGCAAATCCTGGAGGGTTTACCCCTCGGTGTCGTCGTGTATGGCAAAGACCAAAAACCGACTTATATCAATCAACGTACAGTGGATATTCTTAGCAACCCTACCCAGGACAAAAAGCCTGAAACTTCTGCTGGTCGAACTTTAAAGCAAGCGGTGAGTTATTTCTCGTTCCACAAGGTAGGTACAGGTTTAGATTATCCGGTTGATGAACTTCCAGTCTCTAAGGCGTTGAAGGGTACACCGGCCTCTACGGATGACATTGAAATGGATTTAGGTGATACACGACTCCCGCTGGAAATCTGGGCCAGCCCGATCAAGGACGATGAAGGAAACGTCAACGCGGCTGTGGCAGTTTTCCAGGACATCACTCAGCGCAAGCAGGCAGAAGCTGAGCTGGCTCTTTATCAAAAACAGCTCGAAAAGCTGGTGAATGTAAGAACCGCCGAGCTCGATCAGGTCAATCAGCGCTTGCAGCTTCGTCTGGAATGGCTGTACCTGGTGATCCAGGTTCAAAAAATGATCAAAGGCGTGGATAGTCTGGCAATGGTATCCGAGGAGATGTGCAGCAAAATCTACCAGCTGCTCAAACCGACCTTCGTCTTTATATTACGCTGGGAAGACAAACGGGACAACGCTGAGACTTTTTCCTTCTATCCTCAGAATGGATGTACACCTGACTTAGAAAACTTAATAGATACCTTCCAAAAAGGCTCCCCGCTGCGACTCGTCCTCAAATCAGGCAAAACCATAGCCCTCTCTTCAGACCACGGCGATTCTATCCCCGAACAATTCAGGGAGTGGTGCCTGGAACACAATATCCAACTGTCGATGTTCGCGCCTATGCTGATAGGTCAGTCGTTATTCGGGATTTTAGGTGTACTCGCCTCAGAACCGTTACAGGAATACATCTTGCAGCAAACAGATCTGATTGAGAGGATGGCATTAGATCTAGCCAGTCTGTACCAGGATGCCGTCCTGCTTGACCAGACCCTGGCTCTGGTTGCCTTGGATGAACGGAACCGCCTGGCGCGCGAGCTGCATGATTCGGTAACACAGGTGCTTTTCACCGCCAATCTTCTGACCGAGGTACTGCCTCAAATCTGGAGGCGCGATCCAGATCAAGGCTTCCAAACCTTGGATAAGCTGCGCCGGCTAACCCGCGGGGCGCTGGCTGAAATGCGCACCATGCTGATCGAGCTGCGTCCTTCTGCGGTGATCAATACCCCTCTGAGTGAGCTGCTGGCACAGCTGACTGAGGCCATCACCAGCCGAAGCGGCGTTCCGTTTCAGCTCTTTATCGAGCAAATCCCCATCCTACCGGATGATGTGCAGATGAATTTTTATCGCATTGCCCAGGAAGCCTTGAATAATGTGGTCAAACATGCCCAGGCTATGCAGGTCTCTGTGAGTTTGAATGAAACCCGGGTTGCTACAGAATCAAACGATTTAATATTGCGTATAGTCAAGCTGATCATCCAGGATGATGGGGTTGGCTTTTATTCTGGGAATATCCAATCTGGTCACCTGGGCATCGGCATCATGCACGAACGCGCCTCAGCGATCGACGCAACTTTAGTGCTGGTAAGCGAACCAGGTCACGGGACTCTGGTGTCCTTGACCTGGAGAAGTGAAATGGAAGCGGAAGTTAAAAATGAATGAAACCAATGCCATACGTGTCTTAATCGTTGATGACCACCCGATGGTACGCAGCGGATTGCGCGATTTTATCCAGGTTTACGATTGGATGGAGGCGGTCGGCGAGGCTCAGAACGGTGTGGAAGCAGTGGAGTTTTGTGCCACCCATGATGTGGATGTCGTCTTGATGGACCTGGTTATGCCATTGATGGACGGTAGCGAAGCTACCCGGCGCATCATGGCGCTTGATAAACCCGTAAAGGTCATCGTCATTACCAGCTTCCACGAACAAGACCTGGTCCAGAAGGCGTTGAAAGCGGGTGCCACCAGTTACTTACTGAAGAACGTTAGCGCAGATGAGCTCGGCAAGGCGATCCAGGCTGCCCATGGTGGTTTTTCGATTTTTGCTCCCGAAGCTACCAAAGCATTGATCCATAATGAACGCCAAAGGCCTGGTCTTGGGTCCGACCTGACCGAGACCGAGCGCAAGATTTTAAGTGCACTGGTCAAAGGCTATTCCAACCAGGAAATTTCCAGCCAGTACTCCATCAGTATTGCCACAGTAAAATACCACCTGACCAATATATTCTCAAAATTGGGGGTCAGGAATAGGGTTGAGGTGACGACCATCGCCTTGGAACATAACCTGGTGGAGAATCCTAATCAGGAAGCAGATTAGGATTTACAAAAATAATCCTGCCTATCCTTTCGGCTAGACGAATGGCGAACCATTCGGACCGGAAATACAAGACTTAATCCCCCCCAGCCTGTTGTTGTTTGGCGAACGCGAATTTGATATAGTCTTATAGTACCTGGTTGTATCTGTGCTATTAACGGGACTATTACTCACAGCTCTTGATTGCTGTTATTTTCTCCATATTCCCTGGTAACCTACAAGAATAACATTTCTCCGGGTTACATAATACGCTGTGAAAGATTATTCACAAGGTAGCGTTGCAGGAATAAATAGAATGGGTGGGATGCCATCATATCAAATGGGCTGCAGAAAAAATATGATACCTGCCTTTGACACCCTTGATAAAGGAGGACCCGGGCGAAATTATTCCGCTTGAATTTGTTTGTAAGTACATCCAAACACACACTTTTGATGGAGGATTAGAAAATGCCTTGTTTATTTGCGATGATTGCAGGAATATTCCCTCGACTTGGGACGATTTTCATCTGGATCGCCCGACCGCAATTATTTTCTGCCGCGTTCAGTAGCGTTATTTGGCCAATCTTGGGGATCATCTTCCTGCCGTTCACCACATTGATGTACGTGATCTTGTGGAGCCCTGGAGTCGGATTGTACGGCTGGGATTGGTTCTGGATTGTCATGGCTGTGGTGATTGACCTGATGCACTGGAGCAGCACTGCCTATCAAAACCGCAATTCCATCCCAGGATATACCAGTTCATAGAACAGGTAGCTAAAGCACACTGTTGTAAACATATACGGGTCAGGTAAAGTAGATTGCACGACTGAGTGTGAGTAAGGGGGTGTGCGGGCAAAAGAAAAACACCGCATACCCTCATCCTCCGATTAATGATGCAGTCCCATAGCTAGTGAAAGGAGAAACCAAATGACTTACGGACCAATTGACTTTCTTGCCCTGGAATTCAAAGGCAACCAGTTCAAGGGAGAGATCATGCCAGCGCTGTTGGACCTGGTGAATAAAGAAATCGTGCGTGTGATCGACCTGGTTATTGTCCAAAAAGATGCCGACGGCAAGGTGACTATGCGCGAGATGCAGCAGCTTGAACCCTCGGTGGTAGCGATCTTTGATCCGCTTAAAGCACAGATCAGCGGGATTATTCAGCTGGAAGATATCGAGATGATCGGGGAGAAGGTGGAAAACAACACCACCGCCGCGATCATGCTGTTTGAGAACCTGTGGCCGATCAAGTTCAAAGAAGCCGTGCTGAATGCCAATGGGCGCCTGGTGATGCTCGAGCGTATCCCAGATGAAGTGGTCGTTGAAACGGTGGCGAAGTTTGCCAGCGTTGATTAGGAACAAAAAAATAATTTGATCAGGAGGTCGAAATGATGCGAAGAAGATCGGTAGGAAGATCGGTGGTGAGGGTTGCAGCGACTACAGCGGTTGTAGCCGGGACAGCTGGAGCAGTCAGCCACCATCAACAGCAGAAATATGCCAATCAACAAGCAGCAACACAGCAGCAATACGACCAGGCATACCAGCAGGGTGCAGCTGATGCCCAGGCTCAGCAACCGCAGCAATATGCACCACCCCCACCACAGTATGCTCCCCCACCTGCGCCGGCACCTGAAGCTGACCTGACCGCCAAGCTTCAGCAGCTGGCGGACCTGCACGCTTCAGGCGTGCTCACCGATGAAGAGTTCGCCGCAGCCAAGCAAAAACTGCTGGCAGGCTGATATATTGTGTATCCCATTAACAAACAATTAAATGAGCAGATTTTGTCCACAACCAGTCAGACAAATACTTCCTTTGCCTGACTGGTTACAGGAATTATTTGAGCGCCTGTTGTAGATAGGTTTTCGTAACACCAGGGATAAGTCTAGGGCTCGGACGATGCCGGCTTCATTACCCAAAAACAAAGCCTCATGTACCCGACGCTCAAATATTTCTAAAAAGAATAGATAAAAATATCTGTACTCATCGGGAGCAATCATCATGCGCATAATTCTTGCGGATCATCATACACAACCTTGTTGGGCGCTAAAGATGTTGCTCGAGGAGCAACCAGAATTTGAAATTATAGGCGAGGCAGTGGAAGGGGAGGATTTAGTCGTTCTGGCGAAAACACATCTTCCAGACCTGGTCCTTGTTGATAGCGAGCTGCCTGGTCTTTACATCGAGGATCTGATCACCAGGCTGCATGCGCTTGAACCCCCACCGATTGTCGTTGTCATGAGCAGTGAATTTGAAAACAGTCGCAAGTTGCTCAAGGCTGGCGCAGATGCTTTTGTGAGTAAAGGAGACGAGCCTGCCTGGCTGCTGGAGACCCTGCAAAAATTTGAAAGTCGGTCAAAAAAAAACGAATAGCATTTCTCTCTTAGTATAAATGACATTATTAACCGGAATTATGAAACGGTAAAAATAGACATTCAACGGACATATAAGGAGAGTGTAGAAATGGCTAATCAAAAAACAAAGAAAGCGTTTACCTTTCCAACCGCATTCACGATTTTGTTCATTTTGCTGGTCGTGATTGCACTCGCCACATGGGTTGTCCCGGCTGGGTCATATGACTATAACGAAAATGGCGAACCCATCCCGGGCACGTATCACCAGGTGGAGTCTAACCCTCAGGCACTGCTGACCAGTGCACTGAAAGGACCCATTACCGGGATGTACGGCATTCAGGATGAGACTGGCAACGTAGACGTGTGGAACTATGGTGAGCTGTTTGGCGCCATCGACGTTGCCATGTTCGTGCTCATCATCGGTGGCTTCCTGGGTGTGACGATGAAGACCGGCGCTATCAACTCGGGGATTGCCTGGGTGGTTTCCAAGCTGAAAGGTAAAGAGAAATGGATGTTCCCCATTTTGATGGTTATCTTTGCCATCGGCGGCACTTCTTATGGAATGGCTGAAGAGACGCTTGCCTTCTATGCCCTGATCATCACCGTCATGCTTGCAGCAGGTTATGATGCACTCAGTGCTGCAGCCCTTATCCTGTTGGGAGCCGGGATTGGCTGCCTGGGCTCCACAGTCAACCCATTTGCCACCGGTATTGCCTCTGGTTTTGCCGGGACCACCATCAGCGATGGGATTGTCGGGCGAATCGTTTTGCTGGTGGTTGGCACGGCAATAGGCATTTTCTTCGTGATGCGCTATGCCGAAAAGGTGAAGAAGGATCCCACTAAGTCCTTGATCTACGATATGAAGTCTGAGAATGAGAAACAGTTTTTAGCTGCCAAGGCTGAAGGTACCGAATTCGAGAAATTCACTACCCGACATATCGTAATCCTGGTGTTTTTCTTCCTGGCTTTTGTGGTGATGGTGTATGGAGTGATCCCCTGGGAAGACCTGGGTTTGGCAATTCCAACCTGGTGGTGGTGGTTCCCTGAGATGACAGCTAACTTCCTGTTCTTCGGCATCTTGATCGGGATCATCGGTAAACTTTCTGAGAAGGATCTGGTGGATACCTTCGTCAATGGTGCCAGGGATATGCTGGGTGTAGCCTTGATCATTGGTGTCGCCCGTGGGGTCACTGTGATCATGACCAACGGACTGATCACCGACACGGTATTGTACTGGGCTGAACAGGCGGTCTCAGGGTTGAGCAGTGTGGGCTTCATCATCGTAACTTACCTGCTGTATATACCCTTATCGTTCCTGATCCCCTCCAGCTCCGGTTTGGCCACTGTCTCTATGCCGATCATGGCTCCGCTGGCCAGTTTTGCTGGGGTAAATCCCGCTCTGGTCGTGACTGCCTACCAGGCTGCCAGCGGCATTGTGAACCTGGTCACCCCCACATCGGCGGTTGTGATGGGTGGTCTGGCTATCGCTCGGGTGGGTTATGGAGTCTGGTGGAAGTTCGTTGCACTGGTGCTGGTACTGCTATTTGTGCTCACCATCATCGTGCTGGCAGGTGGAGTCCTACTTGGTGGATAACCGAGATTATCTGGATATTAGTAAAAGGATATAAGACACTGCGTTTCCTCCGCGAAACGACCGGTAAATACAAAATAAAATTTCTAAAAAATGAAGGAGTTAAAAATGGCATTCAATCTACGCAATCGGAACTTTCTAAAAGAGCTCGACTTTACTCCCGAAGAACTTAAATTTCTGCTCAAGTTATCAGCGGACCTGAAAGCTGCCAAATATGGCGGCTACGAGAAGCAGACGCTCAAGGGCAAGAATATTGCCTTGATTTTCGAAAAAACTTCCACTCGCACACGCTGCGCCTTCGAGGTAGCAGCCTATGACCAGGGTGCTAATGTTACCTACCTGGGACCAACCGGCTCGCAAATCGGTCACAAAGAATCGATGAAAGATACGGCCAGAGTCTTGGGTCACATGTACGACGGGATCGAATACCGCGGCTTTGGCCAGGAGCTGGTGGAGATCCTGGGTAAGTACGCTGGTGTGCCGGTGTGGAACGGCCTGACCGATGAGTTCCATCCCACCCAGATGTTGTGCGACATCCTCACCATGATTGAACACAGTGACAAACATCTGGGTGAAATCGCCTACTGCTACCTGGGTGATGCGCGCAATAATATGGGTAACTCGCTGATGGTGACCGGCTGCAAACTGGGTATGGATGTGCGCCTATGCTCTCCTAAAGCCCTATGGCCTGCAGACGACCTGGTCAAGACCTGCCGTGAGATCGCCGCTGAGACCGGCGCTCGATTGACCATTACCGAGAATGTAGCAGAGGGTGTCAAAGGTGTGGACTACTTGTACACCGATGTGTGGGTCTCGATGGGTGAAGCCAAGGAAGTTTGGGATGAGCGTATCAAGCTGCTGAAGCCCTACCAGATCAACGCAGATGTTGTCAAGAAGACCGGCAATCCCAATGTCAAGTTTATGCACTGCCTTCCGGCATTCCACAACCGTGAGACCAAGGTGGGTGAAGATATTTTCCAGAAGACAGGTTTGGATGCCCTGGAAGTGACCGAAGAGGTGTTCGAATCGGAGCGCTCGATCGTCTTCGCCCAAGCAGAGAACCGCATGCACACCATCAAGGCAATCATGGTTGCCACGCTGGGAGATTGATTTGATGACACAAGTCAGAGAGTACATTGTGGGAACCACCCACAGTGTACTCCCTGCAGCTAGAGGTTGATTTTTATGCTAGCGGAGGAATGTTATGCCTGAAAACTTTGATACCCAACTCGCTGCCCAGGAAAAACCACTGAAAGCGGCACTGCTAGAGCTTGTACGAATCCCCAGTGTGTGCGAAGAAGGCGGTGGTGGATTCCCATTCGGTAAAGCTGTTGATCAAGCTTTACGCAAGGCGTTGCAGATTGCCGCTGACCTTGGTTTCAGGACCCAATACGGTGAAGGTGGGTATTATGGCATCGCCGAAACTGGGGAGGGGGCAGAAATGCTGGGCATCCTTGGGCACCTGGACGTGGTTCCTGCGGGGAAGCTGAAGGACTGGAACCGTGACCCGTTCGATCCAATAGAAAAAGATGGGTTGTTGTTCGGTCGCGGAACCCAGGACGATAAAGGTCCTTTACTGGCTTCCCTGTTTGCGGTAAAAGCGCTCATGGATGCCGGTGTAAGGTTTAATAAGCGCGTGCGCTTTATTTTTGGTGTAGACGAGGAGACCCTTTGGCGCTGCATTAATCGTTACAAGGAGACGGAAGAGACACCTGCATTGGGTTTTTCTCCCGATGCCAGGTTCCCACTGATCTACGCTGAAAAAGGATTGCTCCAGCTGAACCTCGAGGGGAAAAACCAGACCAGCCTGCGGTTCTCCGGGGGTTCAGCCTTTAATGCAGTCCCCGATGCGATGTTCTACGATGACGTGATGCATGAGGAAATGGCGAACAAGCTTGATGACCTGGGCTATGCCTACGAATGGAAAGAAGATGGTGTAGAAGTCAAAGGGAAGGCTGCCCATGCGATGATCCCGGAAGAAGGGATCAACGCCATCAACCGCTTGTGTATTGCCTTGCATGCCATTGGGGTCGAGTCTAAGGCGATCAATTTTATTGCTCAGGAGATAGGGGAAGATCCGAACGCTTCCCGCATCTTTGGAGATTGTAGTGATCAGCCCTCCGGAAAGCTGAAGTTCAATGTGGGCTTGATCAACTTGGGTGAAAAAGAACAGATCTCGATAGATACCCGCATCCCCGTCACGGTTTCCAAGGAAGAAATTGTAAAGAAGCTCAGTGCTGCCGCAGCCCGCTATGGTTTGGAATATAAGGAATTTGACTGGCTGCCACCGCTTTACCTGCCCAAGGATCATCCGGTCATTGCCACGTTGATGAAGGTATATCACCAATATTCAGGCGATGAGCATTCCGAACCCATTTCACTGGGTGGCGCCACATACGCCCGTGCATTCAAGAACTGCGTCGCCTTCGGACCGTTATTTCCGGATGAGGTATTGACCGAGCACGAACCAAATGAGCGCCTGGTGTTGAGCAACTTATTCCTGGCGATGAAGATTTATGCGCATGCTGTTTATCAGCTGACAAGATAGGGTTGACCAGGGATATGGATAGGAGATAAATCAATATGTTCCGTAGAGGTGGTGGGTTCGCCCGACCAGGCAGTATGATCACTCCCATGGCGGCACCCGTGGCTCAGCCTGCACCTGGAGTACAGCCATCGCAGGGCATAAACCGCTTCATTATGCGCCAGCGTATGGTTGCAATGGGGCAAGACTTTGATATTAAAAATGCCTCCGGTCAGCCGGTTTATATAATCAAGGGTAAAGTAAGCGTAATAAAAGAGGCATTGAAGTTCTACGACAACCAGGGCAACCTGCTTTATAAGCTGGATGAAAAGGTGCTGCGTATCTGCGAACCGTTTGACATCCTAAAAGCGGATAGCTCGTTGGCAGCCAAGGTGCACAACGACATCATCGACCCGCTGCGTGAGAAATTTATCATTTTATAGAAAAATACCTGGAGGTATGGAGTAGATCATATGGCAGAGTCTGATTTATCTACCGAAGGTACGACGGAGAAAAAGGGCAGTATTACCCTGATGGGGGCGATCTTCATCGGCATTGGCTCGATGGTTGGTGCCGGTATCTTTGCCCTGTTTGGCGAGGCTGGTAAGATCGCCTGCGCTGCAGTTTGGGTGTCCTTCCTGATCGCAGGGATTATCGCCTTACTGCAGGGTTATTCCTTTGCCAAGCTCGGGGCCCGTTTTCCATCTTCAGGTGGGTTGATCGCCTGGATTGTGCGCGGTTATGGCAAGGGTTTATTCACCGGCGGTTTGGTTGTATTGGGCTATTTTTCGGTGCTCATAGTGACCGCCATGGTAGCAGTGTCTTTTGGCAATTATTTGACCAGTCTGATATTAGGCGAAGGCGCGCCTCAATTCTGGCCAAAAATCTTTGCTGTGCTCATTGTTTGCTTGCTCACTTTTGTCAATTCGATTGGTGCAGATACAGTAACCAAGGCACAAACAGTAATTGTCACCATCGTGCTCCTCGTTTTGAGCGGTTTTGCAATTGCCATGCTGGTGAATTTAAATCCTTCCATGCTGGCACCTGCCGATTATCCTCCGTTGAGTAAAATATTTGCCAGTGTGGCGCTAACCTTCTTCGCCTACCTGGGCTTTGGGGTGATCTCATTTGTTGGGGGAGATATCGAAAATCCTAAAAAGAATATGCCCAGGGCCATGTACATCTCGCTTGGTTTCACGATGGTGCTGTACATTGCATTATCTATCGGTGTATTTGGAACACTGACCGTTCAGCAAGTGATTGAAAATGCTGATACTGCCCTGGCTGTGGCTGCTTATCCGATCTTTGGGGAATGGGGTGTCACACTGATTACTCTTGCTGCTGTTTTTGCCACCACCGGCGCGATCAACTCACAGCTTTATGCTTCGATCGGCGCTACATATTCTATGGCCAAAGATGGTCAGCTACCTCCGGTTTTTGCATTGAAGCGCCGGCGACGAGCGGGAGGCACGCAGGGTTTGGTGATCTCTTCCTTGCTCATAATCCTCCTGTCAGTATTTTTCGACGTAACTGCTATCGCTTCGATTGGCAGTGCAGTTTCATTGACTATATTCGCTTTTCTCACCGTCGCTCATTTACGCATGGCAAAAGAGACTGGGGCTTCGATAATCGTCCTGGTAATAGCCTTGATTGCTACAGTTGCCGCCATTCTACTGTTCTGCTGGAATACCCTGTTGACTGCCCCGCAAACCTTTATCATTTTGATAGCAACGATCATCCTGGCCTGGGTGGTCGAAGCGGTATGGAGATCCATAAGCAAGCGCGAAGTAGTAGTGGAGAAGGCTTGAAGTGCATTTTTGGATGGTTTCGATCGGAGTTCTGCCGAGTACATTAAATAAGTTCGTCCCGGTTTCTGCACTCACCGACCGGCATCTTAGTCGACAAGGATAAATATATGGTAACCAATGTTTTATTAATTATCCTGGGGATCTTGATCCTCACCACGGTCTATGTGGTCATCCGCACGATTCTATTCCAAAGGTCGATGCGTGCGATGGAAAAAATTGAGGGCATAGCGGTCGATGATCAGCAAGTAGCCGAGCACCTGGCGGCATCAATACGCTGTAAAACCGTTCCCCTGGATGATAAAGGGACCCCGGAACCGGAGGCATTCAGACAGCTCCATAAAATGCTGGAAGAGACCTACCCGTTGGTTCACCAGAAGCTGCGACGTGAGGTGGTGAATGGTTACAGCCTGCTGTATATCTGGCAGGGCACCCGTGGCGACCTTGAGCCGGTAATGCTCATGGCTCACCAGGATGTGGTCTCGGCTGATCCAACCGAGTGGACCCACCCTCCGTTTGAAGGAAAGATCGTTGATGATTTTATATGGGGCGCGGTACGTTGGACATTAAGAACCAGCTGATTGGCATTATGGAAGCCGCAGAGACTTTACTCAAGGCGGGGTTCCGCCCAGAACGCACCATCCTATTTGGTCTGGGGCATGATGAAGAAACCGGCGGAGTGAACGGCTGCAAGGTTTTAGGGCAGGAATTGAAAAAGCGCAACATTCACCTGGCTGGGATCGTCGATGAAGGAGGCGGGATGATGGCAGGCCTGGCGGCAGGCGTGCGCGGTAAGATTGCTTTGATTGGGGTGAGTGAGAAGGGCTACCTGACGGTGGAATTCACCGTTCACAGCGCTCCTGGGCATTCATCCACCCCACCCCCTCAAACATCCATTGGCATCCTGTCGCGCGCCCTTACCCGATTGGAAGCTCACCCCATGCCCACCCACCTGCGCCGGTTGCGTCCGATGTACGCCGGGATAGGTAAGGCAGCGCCGATATACATCCAGGTTGCCTTTTCCAATGTCTGGCTGTTTGGGCCTTTATTAAAGCGCTGGCTGGTTCCTAAAGCCGAGATGAATGCCAGTATGCGCACCACTACTGCATTGACCATTATTAATGGTGGAGTAGAAGATAATACCATTCCTGCAGAAACAAAAGCAATTGTTAATTTCCGCCTGCTTCCCGGTGACACAATTGCAGATGTACTGTGGCATGCCAAGAAAGTGATCAATGACGAGCGGGTGAAATTCGCGCCCGTTGAAGGTAAATTTAATGAGGCATTGCCGGTATCTTCCACCACCGGCGCAGCATATAAAGGTCTCAGTACCGTAATCAGGCAGGTGTTCGATAATCCACCTATCGCCCCGTTTGTGATGCTTGGGGGCACCGATTGCCAGCATTTTGTCCCGGTATGCGATAACATCTACCGCTTCACGTCTGTGGTGATGGACGAGAGTTTTATGGGTCTTGAACATGGCATCGACGAACGCATTCCGGTTAAGGCGATGGCTGATATGGTTAAATTCTATGCTCAACTGATAAAAGTTTGGGGCACCAAGGAGATGACAAATGAAACTGGAAAGGAGTAACTTATGAGAATCGTTGTTGCACTGGGCGGTAACGCTTTGTTAAAACGTGGTGAGCCGATGACTCACGATGTCCAACGTGCCAACATCAGGGTTGCGGCACAAGCCTTAGCGCCGGTTGCCGAACAGCATCAGGTAGTGTTGGCACACGGCAATGGCCCACAGGTAGGATTACTGGCACTCCAGGCATCCGCCTATAAAGAAGTTGAGGCTTATCCATTGGATGTGCTTGGAGCGCAAACCGAGGGAATGATCGGTTATATGATCGAGCAGGAATTGGGTAATCTGCTCCCCTTTGAGGTACCGTTTGCTACCATTCTGACCATGGTCGAAGTCGATCCGGAGGATCCTGCGTTCAAGAATCCGACCAAGTTCGTTGGTCCGGTGTATGAGAAAGAAGAAGCAGATATATTAAAAGCTGAAAAAGGCTGGGTCTTTAAACAGGATGGGGCGAAGTGGCGTCGGGTGGTACCTTCTCCGCTGCCCAAGCGGATATTCGAGATCCGCCCGATAAAATGGCTATTGGAGCACGGCACGCTGGTCATCTGTGCGGGTGGCGGCGGAATCCCTACCATGTATGAGGCAGGTAAGCAACGCACATTGGCTGGCATTGAAGCCGTGATCGACAAAGACCTGGCCAGTGAGCTTCTGGCACGTGAATTGGGAGCCGACTTGTTCGTCATTGCCACCGATGTGGATGGGGTCTACCTTGATTGGGGCAAGCCGGAACAGCGCATTCTGGGTCGGGTGACGATAAAAGACCTCAAGGAGCATCCATTCCCGGCTGGCTCGATGGGACCGAAGGTCGATGCTGCCATCCAATTCGTCGAGAAGACTGGCAAACGTGCCGCTATCGGTTCGTTAAAGGATATCGAGCAGATCGTGGCAGGCGAAGCCGGGACTAATGTATATCCATAACAGGACACATGCTGATGCGTTTAGCTCAGCAGCAGGTTTGGATTATAAAAAAATAATCAAGTCTTGATCAGAAGGAGAGAACTATGAGTAATGAATTTGGTGTCAATTCTGAAGTTGGCAAGCTCCGCAAGGTGATCGTTCACCGGCCGGATCTCAGCCTGAAGCGCCTGACCCCCACTAACCATGACGAATTGCTGTTCGATGACGTCTTGTGGGTTGAACGCGCCCAATGGGAGCATGACCAGTTTGTCAAAGCCATGCGTGACCGTGGTGTTGACGTGTATTACCATGTGGATTTGCTTGGTGAAGCACTGGAAGCCTCCGATGAAGCCCGGCGGAATGTGATCGATATGGTAGCTTCCGAATATACCGTTGGATGGTCGTTGGTGGAAGAAGTACGCGAGTTTTTATCGAAGATGAAACCAGATTTGCTCGCCAAGCACCTCGTTGGTGGCTTGACTATCGGTGAAATGGAAGCCGGTGGTTTCGACCTGGCTAAATACAGCCAAATCTCCCTCCTGGGCGCCGCAGCGGTGAACGAGCCGGGCTACTTTGTAATCCCTCCGGTACCAAACTCACTTTTCCAGCGCGATCCCTCCTGCTGGATTTATAACGGTGTGACGGTCAATTCGATGTTCTGGCCAGCCAGGCGGCGAGAAAGCCTCAATATGCTGACCATTTACCGCTACCACCCGATGTTCCAGGCAGCGAAGTTCAATTTCTGGTATCCAGAACAGACCGAGGATCACGGCTTCAATATACAGGATTTTGGGCGTGCATCCATGGAGGGCGGCGATGTTCAGCCAATTGGCTACGGCACAGTGGCAATTGGGATGAGCGAGCGTACCCAGGGAAGGATGATCGAGCTGGTTGCTAAAAAACTATTTGAAAGTGGTGGGGCAGAGCGCGTGATCGCCGCGGTGATGACCAAAGACCGCGCTCACATGCACCTGGATACGGTCTTCACGCTTTTAGACCGTGATATCGCCACTGCCTTCCCCAAGGTGGTTAATAACATTCGGGCGATCAGCTTGCGCCCGGGAAAGAAACCCGGTGACTTCCACGTGACCGAGGAAAAGAGTTTTGTTGACGCAGTAGCTGATGCGCTGCATATCAAAAAGCTCAATATCGTCGAGACCGGCGGTGATGAATCACAAGCCCAGCGTGAACAGTGGGATGACGCCAATAATACCGTGGCACTTGAGCCAGGGGTGGTCGTCTCGTACGAGCGCAATACCTTCACCATTTCCAAGATGCGCCAGGCTGGTGTAGAGGTCATCGCCATTGCCGGTTTCGAGCTGGGCAAAGGGCGTGGCGGTGGTCACTGCATGACTTGTCCGTTCTTGCGTGATGGAATTTAGCTGATTGAGGAGGAGAATCCATGAAAAACATTTGGCGTTGGATTATTGGGATTATCGTAGGTCTGGTCATCATCGGGGTCCTGTTTACTCTTCGATCCGACAAACAGGCTTATAACATTGCCAGGGGAGGCATTGAACAGCGGACGGCTCTCACCCAGGATCGCATCGATGCAGTAACACAGATGGCAATGACTTCAGTCGACGTGGCAGTTAAACTTGCGGGGTATCTGCCTTCACAGCAGGCGAAAGGTGACCTGATAAAACAGGATATCCAGGCGATCAGCACACGTCTCTCAGAAGCAGCCGACTTGAAAGGCCAGCTGGCGGTTGACAAACTGGACCAGACCATCGCGCAGTTCGATCAGACACTTCAAGCGGTTGACCAGGCTGCGCAGGAAGCGGATACTCCGGCAGTTAAAGCCATCTTCGACCGCATTTACGGCGTCCTGTCGGCGACGGAGGAACAGCTAAAGCAGTTCCTTATCACAGCTGGGCAGTGACCTGGATTTTCATCCTGTGGTGAGGGAGGGCAACCACCTCCTTTACCATGGGGTCAGGTTAAATTAGTAATGATGCATTAGGAGTCTGTTGATGCTATTAGCTATTTTATGGGGTGGGCTGGCAGCTGCTGCCCTGCTGATTGGATTTGCCCTTGCAAATCGTGGACTTTCCAACCGCACCATCGGAATTGTCATGGGTTTTGGCGCCGGGGCATTGCTCAGTGCCATTGCCTATGAGCTGATACCCGAGTCAGCCCTGGGCGGCTGGAAAATGGGCTTGGCATTCATCATTGGCGCATTCACATTCTTTGGCGCAGATTGGTGGATCGATCATCGTGGAGGGTCGGATCGCAAGGACATTACCGGTGGACAAGTCGGCTCAGGCTCAGCGATCTTCATCGGCACCCTACTGGATAACATCCCCGAGTCGATCATCCTGGGAATGAGCCTGGCGCTTGGTGGTTCGATAAACGCCGCCTTCCTTGCAGCTGTATTTATATCGAACCTGCCGGAGGGTGTGGCGGGTACGGTCAATATGGAAGCTTCAGGTCGATCCAGGCGTAGCATCTTTTGGATGTGGACTATTTTGGTGCTCATCTCTGCCGCTTGTGCAGGTGTAGGTTACGCCATCATTCACTTTTTACCGGCCGCAGATGGACGAATAGCCCAGGCGTTCGCTGCCGGTGCCATGCTGACCATGCTGGCGGATGCGATGATGCCTGAAGCCTTCGAGCATGGCGGCAAGCTGGTAGGGATCATGACGGTGATGGGATTTTTGGTCGCAGCCACATTGGCATTTATCCAGTGAGGTTTTACTTTTATCAGCTGGAATATGTTATCGGTATTTCCAAACCAAAAAAGGTTATTTTGGTACCTATGTGGGCAAAAATAAATTGACAGATAAAGGAGATAGAAATGGCAAAGGACAAGGGCAAGAAAAAAGGTAAGAAAGGTAAGGATAAAGCGAAATCAGAGCTCGACAACGTACCTACAATTCCGCAAGGAGAAAGTTCTGCTGTAGCAGCTGAGACGGCTGGAGGATCACCCTCTCCATTGAGCAAGAAAGAATTCGAGAAAGAGATGGAAAAGCTCCAGGTTGAGTTGGTGAAGATGCAGGAGTGGGTGAAAGCTACCGGGGCCAAGATCTGTGTGATTTTCGAAGGCCGCGATACCGCTGGCAAGGGTGGTGTGATCAAACGCATAACAGAACGCGTCAGCCCGCGTATCTTCCGTGTGGTGGCACTCTCCTCACCCACGGATAGGGAGAAAACGCAGATGTACTTCCAGCGCTATATGCCTCATTTGCCTGCGGCAGGTGAAGTGGTGCTGTTCGACCGAAGCTGGTACAACCGGGCAGGGGTCGAGCGGGTGATGGGTTTTGCCACTAAGGAACAGGTAGATAACTTCCTGAAGATGACGCCCCTGGTCGAAAGAGCCATCATCAACTCTGGCATCCACCTGATCAAGTACTGGCTGGAAGTGGATATGGACGAGCAAGCCAAGCGTTTCCATGAGCGCAATGAAGATTATCGCAAGATCTGGAAGCTCAGCCCGATGGATGTGCAAGCCCAGGCCCGTTGGTACGATTACTCGCGGGCGCGTGATGCCATGTTTGCTGCGACTGATACCCCGGAATGCCCGTGGTACGTCGTCCCCTCCAATGATCAGCGCCGGGCACGCCTGAACTGCATCACGCACTTCCTGAGCTTGATCCCATATGAAGAGGTGAAACGCGAGCCGATCAAGTTCCCCAAGCGCCAGGCGAAGGGCGACTATGAAGAACCAAACTATCCCTTCCGCATCGTCCCACAGAAATATTAAAAAGGAGGTAACAGCTAATGACAGATTCGACTGATAAAAAAGTATATTGGTACACCCTGTCGCTTGAAGAAGTTGGCAAACAACTTCAAGTCGACCCGGCAAAAGGCCTGAGCTCAGACGAGGCGAAATCTCGCCTGCAGAAATATGGTCCGAACCGTCTGGCAGAGAAGAAGAAAAAATCAGGATGGCAATCATTTCTAGAACAGTATCAAGATTTGATGCAATTCGTCCTGCTCGGTGCTGCTATCGTCAACCAGGTAGCCACCGGTCAATGGGGAACTACTCTGGTGCTTGTCGGTTTGACGGTCTTTAACGCCATCCTGGGCATGCGCGGGGAGGCCAAGGCTGAGGCCAGTCTGGCCGCGTTGGCAAGTGCAATGAAGAGCATCGCCCGCGTGCGCCGAAATGGTCAGGCAATCGAGGTGGATGCAGAGGAACTTGTGCCGGGAGATGTAGTGCTGATGGAGGCGGGCAATCGCGTCCCGGCGGATGGGCGCCTGTTTGTGACTGCTACCCTCGAGATCGAGGAAGCCGCCCTGACCGGTGAGAGCGTTGCTTCGCCTAAGGATACTGACACCATCGCCAAAGCCGACGCTCCACTGGGTGACCGCCACTGCATGGCATATATGAATACTTCAGTCACGCGCGGACGTGCGGAAATGATCGTTACTACCACCGGCATGGGCACAGAGATGGGCAATATCGCCGATTTGCTGAATAAGACCGAGGCCGACAAGACACCGCTGCAGAAGCAGCTAGATCGGCTGACCGTGATCATCGCATCATTGGCTGGTCTGGCATTCATTCTCATGGTGATCATGGGCTTGCGAAACGGGCAAGAGTTTGACACGATCTTCATCGCTGGTGTAGCCCTGGCCATCTCTGCCATTCCAACCGGTCTGCCGGCTGTGGTCACCACCATGTATTCGATGGGCACACGCCAGCTTGCTGCACAGGGCGCCATCGTAAAACGCCTACCATCAGTGGAGACACTGGGTTCGGTTTCGGCAATCTGCTCTGACAAGACCGGCACCCTGACGCTTAACAAGATGACGGCGCGCGAGTTCACCATCCCGGGTCAGAACCGCTTCGTGGTAACAGGCGAAGGCTACGGAACGCAAGGAGAATATAAACTAGCCAGTGGTATCGAAGGTTTGCAGCCCTGGCAGAAAAATACCCTTACCTACAGCACTGAGGGCAAGCTTTTGAGTGCCGGGGGTGCCAAGGTTGATCTCGAACAGATCCTGCTGCCCATGGCATTATGCGCTGATGCCCGTCTCGACGATGGGGCGCTAATCGGCGACCCCACCGAAGGGGCGTTGATTGTGCTGGCTGAAAAAGGCGGTATCAGTGTGGATGGCTCCCGCCAGATGTATCCCCGGGTGGCTGAAGTGCCGTTTGATTCGGATTACAAGTTCATGGCAACTTTCCACAATATGACCAACGAGCAAGGCAAGACGGTAGTACGCTGCTTTGTAAAAGGCGCGCCCGACGTGTTGATCGCCCGCAGCAGTTATTTCTGGCTGCCAGGCGAAGAGAAAAGACCCGTCACAGACGAGAACCGCAAGTTGGCACTTGATGAAAATGAACGCATTGCTAAAGCGGGTGAACGAATTATGGTGGTCGCCCGCAAAGACTTTGATCCGCAAACCTTTGATCCAAAAGCAAAGCTGATCGATCTGATGAATGACCTCACCCTTCTGGCTATGGTTGGCATCGTTGATCCACCCCGTAACGAAGCCAAGGACGCGATTGCCAAATGCCACAGTGCCGGTATCCAGGTACGCATGATCACTGGTGACCATGCTGTGACAGCCGCAGCAATTGGCCGCGAACTCGGCATCACCGGAACTGCACTGACAGGTGCCGAATTTAAAGCCATGAGTGATGATGAGCTGAAGAAGAAACTGCCCGATATCGGTGTGGTAGCCCGCGTGGCTCCAGAGGATAAGATCCGTCTGGTGACCATGCTTCAGGAGCTGGATAACATCGTCGCTATGACCGGCGATGGTGTGAACGACGCCCCTGCCTTGAAGAAGGCTGACATCGGCGTGGCGATGGGCATCACCGGCACCGAAGTCTCGAAGGGTGCGGCCGTGATGATCTTGACCGATGATAACTTTGCTACCATCGTCAAAGCGGTGGAATTTGGACGTGCCATCTACAACAATCTGTTCAATTTTGTCCGCTTCCAGATGGAATCGCTAGTGGCGTTCATCGTCTCGTACCTGCTGGCTGCGTTCTTTATCGTGCTCGGCGGAACCCCATTCACCGCCTTCGTGGTCTTGTGGATAAACTTCCTCGTTCAAATCCCGGTGGCATTAGCGCTGGGGTTCGATGACCCGGCACCTGACCTGATGGAACATAAGCCTCGACCGCTCAAGCAACCTATCCTTACTGGTCCACAATGGATACGGATTGTCTTCATAGGTATCTTGATGTCAATAGGCACAATTTACCTTGAGATGTTTTATGAGACTACCGATGCCCTCGTTGCGAAATCGATGGGATTTGTCTTCTTCTCCTTAGCTGTGGTTGTACTTGCCCTGAGCGCACGCAGTGAGACTGGCAGTGCCTTCAATCGAGAGGTTCTAAAAAATCGACATCAGCTTATGCTCTATGGAATTTCAGTATTGATGATCCTATTACCCCTCAACCTGGATTTTCTCAAGAAATTCCTGGGCTTAACCAATCTGGACACGAACCAGGTGATTATCTGCCTCGTGTTTGCCATTGTTCTGCTTTTAGTGGACGAAGTGATCAAGTTTTTCCTGCGCCGCAGTCGCAAGTAAGCATAATATACGAACAGGTGGTGGGTGATTTATTCACCCACCACCTGTAAATCACATCACATTTATATCGGAGAAGCTATGGCACAAGCACAAGCAAAAGCCGCACTCGCCACCAGTGTAGTGCGTTTCAACCGTTTCCTTGCCCTGGTTTACCTGGTAATGGCCCTTGGAATGGCCATCACAGCAGTCGTTTCTACCGCGGTGAGCACCAACCCAGAAATTATGAAGCGGATTTTGTATTACCCATGGTTTACTTTTGGGCTGTTTTTGTTACAAATCATCGTCGTTGTTTTTTTGAGTGCCGCCGTGATGCGTATGTCCACCGGAGCAGCTCTGCTTCTATTCCTGCTCTATTCAGCCCTCACCGGCTTGGCACTCTCCTCGATCTTTATCTATTACAGTCAGACCACCATCGCCTATACTTTTTGGGTAACTGCCGGGATGTTTTTATTCGGCAGCATTGTTGGGCTATTCATAAAGGGCGATATGAGTGGTGTGGGCAGGTTCTTAATGCTTGCCTTGCTGGGCTGGTTGTTCGGTTGGATTTTCGTCCTGTTCTTCCCATACTCAGCCGGGCTTAACCAGGCTATGAATTTTACCGGCATCATGCTCTTCGCTGGGTTAACAGTCTGGGATACCAATCGATTAAAGCAGCTCTCCTCCCAAATGGAGGGCAAGCAGGGCATGGGCGGTATGGTGGTCGTCGGAGCGCTGGCGCTCTACCTCGACTTCATCAACCTGTTCCTGCTGCTGCTCCGTACATCCAGGCGTTAGTTCGTCGATAACCTCACCATAAAGAATAAAATCGGCCGAATAAAAAGCGCTGGTTCTAGGTGTATCAGGTAGTAAATAATTAATCATCACTAATTTTGATCTAGAGGAGAAAATATATGAAACAACGTCCATTTGGAGTTACCGTTTTGGCAATCATGGCAGGGATCGCCGCAGTGCTGGCTGCAATCCACACGCTGCAAGCCTTGCATATATTGCCCTTCTTCATTGGCGAATTCAAGGTCCACGCCTTCAGCTTTTGGTCCGCCCTGATGTGGGGACTGATGGTTTGGGTGTGGGCGTGGCTGGTCAAGATGCTGTGGGCAGTTGATAAGCAAGCCTGGCTGTTCCTGGTAGTAATTACCACTTTCAATATGATCCTGGATTTCACCGTCATGTTAGGCGCAGGCAACTGGACAGATGTTAGCGTAAGCTTCCTGCTCAACGCCATCATCCTGATCTATGCCATGCTTCCGGGAGTTAAACGAGCTTTTGATGTGTCTTAACCATATTATTCTAAAACCGATAAATTAAAAATTAGACCAATGTTTAAAGGAGGTTTTTTATGCGAAACAGACGTGATGAACGACAGGAAGACCGACAGCTTGGACGACCAGGCGGAGGCGGCAACCATTATCAGATGCGTCAGAAAATGGTAGCCATTGGCGATGATTTCTGGATCGAGAATGATAAAGGTCAGAAAGTATTCAAAGTGGACGGCAAAGCGCTGCGTGTGCGCCAGACTCTGATCTTTGAGGATGCCCACGGTACCGAGCTGTGCAAAATCCAGGAAAAAATGCTGCGGATCAAAGACAGCATGGAGATCGAAGGACCTCGCGGCGAGAAAATCGCCATGGTGAAAAAAGCCCTGATCACTCCTGTGCGGGAGCGCTGGGTTGTAAAGATCAAGAATGGACCTGATTTGGACGTGCAAGGAAATATTTTGGATCATGAGTACTCCATCGGTGAAGGACGCGATAAGGTGGCAGAAGTATCCAAAAAGTGGTTCCGCCTGCGCGACAGTTATGGTGTTTCCATCGATCCTGGTCAGGATGATGCCCTTATCCTGGCGGTGGCAGTGTGCATTGACGAGATGGCCCACGCAGGCAAGTAAGGCACACTGATCATATTGGTGGGGATGGCGGCTTTCAATGTCCTGCCATCCCCGAACGGAAATCTATCTGGAAATATTTGGAGGATTAGAAAATGCCTTGTTTATTTGCAATGTTTGCCGGGATATTCCCACGACTTGGAACCCTTTTCATTTGGATAGCACGTCCAGCGATGTTCAGCGCTGCATTCGGCGGCAGCTGGCTGTGGCCGATCCTGGGGATTATCTTCTTGCCATTCACCACATTGATGTTTGTAATCCTGTGGAGCCCTGGAGTTGGATTGTACGGTTGGGATTGGTTCTGGATTGTCATGGCGGTATTTATCGACCTGGGGCATTGGAGCAGCACTGCTTATCAAAACCGAAACCGCATTCCTGGTTACACCGAGCCTGCTGCACCCGCGGCGTAAATCGGTAAAGTCAACACCCAAACTCGCAATAGTGTTTGATAGTGTAGCAATGATTTTTAACAAGCAATACAGATCCAGGCTTGAGTTTGGTGGTGTGTGGGTAGGTGAAACCTGCTCACACATCGTCATTCTCCCACCAATATGGAACGACAGATTGTCGATTAAGAAAGGAGCATTAGAATGACTTACGGTCCAATTGATTTTCTTGCCCTGGAATTCAAAGGCAACCAATTCAAGGGTGAGATCATGCCGGCGCTGTTGGAGCTGGTGAATAAAGGAATCGTGCGTGTGATCGATCTGGTTATCGTCCAGAAAGATGCCGATGGCAAGGTGACTATGCGCGAGATGCAGCAGATGGAGCCTTCGGCGGTGGCGATCTTTGATCCGCTGAAAGCACAGATCACCGGGATCATTCAGCTGGGAGACATCGAGATGATTGGGGAGAAGGTGGAGAACAACACCACCGCCGCGATCATGCTGTTCGAGAACCTGTGGCCGATCAAGTTCAGAGAAGCCGTGTTGAATGCCAACGGTCGCCTGGTGATGATGGAGCGTATCCCCAACGAAGTAGTTGAAGAGACGATGGCGAAATTTGCCGGTGTTGATTAATATCAGGAAAATACATATCGATAATTAAAGTTGAATTGGAGGTCAATATGATGCGACGAAGATCAGTTGGAAGAAGTATCGCTCGGGTAGCAGTGGGAACTGCAGTTGTAGCAGGCACTGCTGGTGCGGTTCAGCACCACCAGCAGCAGAAATATGCGGGACAAGAGGCAGCCGCGCAGCAGCAGTATGACCAGGCATATCAGCAGGGTGCAGCTGACGCCCAGGCTCAGCAGCCGCAATATGCCCCACCCCCACCACAGTATGCACCTCCCCCTGCGCAGGCGCCACAGGATGATCTGACCGCCAAGCTTCAGCAGCTGGCGGACCTGCACGCTTCAGGCGTGCTGACCGATGAAGAGTTCGCTGCAGCCAAGCAAAAACTGCTGGCAGGCTGACGGGTAAATTTCTGGTGAACATTGGTTGGGATTAGTAATAATAATTAATCCCAACCAATCGCTGGTTGGTTTTAAAATCTTCTGTAGTAGTTTACCAATATATACTTTTGCTTCATCATCGATCCGAATATCACCGGAGTACAGCATCAATGAAAATATTCAAATAGGCTATGGTAAGAATTAGTCTTAACAATATTTTTCTGTTGATCAGTCTGCATATCCTGCGTGAGAACCTACCACTGCAAGAGGTAAAGGCGTAATCTTATGGCACAAGAAGTTGTTTCCCCACGCCGTCATAGTAATGCCTATAACATATTCATTCTCATATTGACGATAATTTCCCTGGTCATCATGGTTATCATGATGCTACCCCTTAACGATGCTACCGTCAGGCTGCTCCAATTTTATGACAACCTGATCTGCGTCATTTTTTTAGTCGATTTTTTTCTCGCCTTGAGTTCTGCTTCCAAGAAATCTGATTACTTGATTAAAGAGCGTGGCTGGCTAGACCTTCTGGGCTCGATACCCTCATTCGGTCCTATCTTTAAGTACTCTGGGTTATTACGACTGGCGCGCCTGAGTCGGCTATTCCGAATTATTCGCCAGTTTAGTCGTGAAGAAAGAAGGAAATTGGTCCGTGATATACTCGAGAACCGCAGCCAGTATGCCGCCATTATTACTGCCACACTGGCTCTTATCGTTCTGGCGACAGGTAGCGTACTGGTGCTTCAATTTGAGAGCCAATCGAGTGGCGCAAATATTAAATCAGGTGGCGATGCCTTGTGGTATTCAATTGTAACCATTACCACAGTGGGATATGGAGATCGTTATCCGGTAACATTAGGTGGTAGGATCGCCGCGGTTTTCATCATGCTCATGGGCGTCGGGATTATTGGCGCGCTGGCCAGTATCCTTGCCAGCGTATTAGTCGGTGGAAGACCATCTGATGTGGATAATGATGCCTCGGGTCAATTGCCAGCCCATAAAATTGAGGATGAATTAGCAGCGCTTAAAAATGAGGTCGCTTCTCTTCGGGAGTTATTGGAAAAAAATCTGTCTGAAGGCGACCTGGATTAATTCATCATGCATATCTTAGCTCGACCAGCCGTCTTCATCATAATCGTAGATTATTCTGTGGATGTTAATCCCCGCAGTAAGAGTAACCTATCTCTATCATGCCTAAGGAGAACTATGCATGGATAATTTGCCCAACCGGCTGGTGATTTACCTGGTCGGATTTGCCAGTATCTTTTTGATTTTGTTTGGAATCCGCGCATCCGCTTCAATCATCAACCCGATTCTCCTGGCGGTCGTGATTACGATTACAGTGCTGCCGGTTCCCAGCCTGCAACAAAGCGCGGCATACCTGGCTGGCTGTCGCTGGTTCTGACCATTCTGATGGTTGCTTTGGTCTTGGGATTGGTAATAGCGACGGTTTTTTTCTCGGTCACCAAGCTGACCTCTGAACTTCCAACCTACCTGGCAAGTGGTTCAGCACAAGCCACCGAAGATCTTTTTGCCTCTCCAACCTCTGAGTTGAACATCCAGATAGAGCAGGTGACCCGTGGTCTGAGTACCGTGGCACAGGGAGTTCTGAGTATTACGATTGAATTATTGGTTCAATTTGGATTAGCGCTGGTTATTTTCCTCCTCATGATCAGTGCCGCCATTTCGTAGCCTGTTCCCTCCCGCTTGGGCCTGGATCCTGGTTCATCGATCATCAAACGGGTAGCTGATCTCACCCAAGATATTCGCAAATACATGTCAGTCCTTACTCTGATCAACATGTTGGTGGGCATCGGCGATACAATACTTCTCATCATCCTGGGAGTGCCTTATGCGCTTCTGTGGGGGGTGTTGGCATGGTTCATGGGTTATATTCCCTCGATTGGTTTTTGGATTGCATTGATCCCACCGGTTCTCTTATCATACGCTCTCTATGGTCTGCAAACTGCCCTGATCGTCTTTTTTGCCTACGTTCTTATAAATGGTGGCGTGCAGAATTTTTACCAACCGAAACTCATGGGTCAGCGGTTACGGATCTCACCAGTGGTTGTTTTCATCAGCTTGCTTGTCTGGGGATACCTGTTGGGGGGCATAGGTGCCATCCTGGCAGTACCGATGACGCTTTTGGTGCTGATCATCATGGAGAATTTCGAAGGTACGCGAACGGTTGCGATTCTGATGCGCTATACAGGAGAAGAGAAAAAAGAGGAAAGGAAAGAAGCGGCCAAACATGTGCAGGGGTTATGGGGAAAAGTAAGGGGCTCATTTACCTCTGGTCGCAATTCAGAGGAAAAAATCAAGTGAACCTTGCCTGTCATCGCTCTCCATATGTAGCAGACCTAATGCTCAACATCGTCATCTGCAATATTTAACTCTTGAGCCATGACTAAAACGAGTAAAAAGGGATTTTAGCCTTAACCAGGTTGTAGAGTTAATCAAGTTTCAATTATAATCATCGTATCTCTCTACGTGATCGATTGGGATATGTGGGAGGGTACATCCGCATAGGTTATGCCTTACAAGGCAGGTTTATTTCGAGGCTTGTCTGGGAAAAATGGAGGGTTATAGGCTTCTATTTTCTCACATAGCAAAACCGATTCTGGTATAAATTTGACTCTATAATTATCACGAGGATTTTGTACTTGGAAACTTGCTCCGGTTACCTTGGTTAATCTAAATTGAGATTAACATGAGGCGTTGCGTTTTTCTATAATACATTGGAAGGCTATATGCAACCACAAGATGATGATTTCCCTTATGCTAGCGAAGACCCCAGCCTTGCACCCCGCGAGGAGATTGATCCCAGTCTGACTATTACCCCTCAGCAGGCTGGTGATATCAAGGCAACTCTACGGCTGGTTCTCGGCTCCTACTTGAATGGAAAAGATGTCTATGTCGATCGACTGAGACGGATGCAAACTACCCAGGTAGGTGTCAAACCTGAGGCGATAAAAATTAATGAGAATGAGACCACCCAGGACCAATTAAGATATCTTCTCCTGGGGATTTTGTTCGAGACTCCCGACGTCATCCAACGCAGAATGTCGTCAGTAGATCACGCCTCGTCAAAGCTTTTTAGTTTTATTTCAAAGGTGATCACTCCCTTTACCGACAGCTGGGTCTTCAGTCCTGTGAAGAATCAATATGATCATGCTGCGGCTCGAGGAGAAAAAGTGATCGATCGCCTGATCATGAAGGGACGGGTCGAGGAACAGAACAGCCGGCGCGCTCTCCAACAAGAGACGATTGATGACCTGATCAATGAATTCGTGGAATATCTGGTTCTAAAAATAAAAGTTCAGGAGATCATCCAACAAGAAGGCACCACCATAGCGGTGGACGTTGTGGATGAATTTCGAGACCAGAGCTCGAATGTTGATTCGATCCTGGAGCAGAAACTCAGATCGATCTTTCGTAAAAGCACTCCAAAAGAACCCACCGAACCACCCAACACTCCTGCAGAAGGGGGGTAAAGCGATATGGCATTAACCACACCAAAAATGACCGAGATTGAAAAACCACCCATGGCGGTGCACACAGTACACCCGGCAGGCTTTTTCAGCCGCTTTGAGGCGTTCGTCATTGATCTGATTATTCTCAGCATCGTACAACTTGTCGCTTCGACTTTTATTCAGACCATCGTCAGATTCTTCAAACTCACCGGTCTGGTGACAAGTTTGCAGACCCTATTGGATAACTCCACCTTTGATCTTATCTCTGGTTCTATTTTAATGGCCCTCTTCGTGATCGGTTACTATTCATTTTTCTGGACCTTGGTAGGGTATACCCCCGGAAAGGCGCTGTTAGGTCTTAAAGTTGTGCGGAATAACGGTGGAAAGTTATCTTTTTTCCGCTCCCTCCTACGCTTTTTCGCATATTGGATTTCATTGATTCCCCTGTGCCTGGGCTATTTTTGGATATTATGGGACCCGAAACGCCAGGGTTGGCACGATAAAATTGCCGGTACCCAGGTGTTATACATTCCCAAAAAGCCGCATAAGTAGGTTCATCCATGGAAAACGGTTTCGAGCCATATCAGGAAAGACGCCAGCCAGGATTGATCATCCGTTTTATTGAGATTTCGGGTGAGTTCTTAGGTATGGCGTTAGGGGGTGGTATGGATTACGTCAGGCAGAAAAAAGCGCTGGGTCAACACCGCACCCTGGGTATATTTTTCCTGCGCATCATTCTTGCCCTTGCCTGGCCTTTCCTCGATAAGGACATCGTAAACCTGCCTTTCCCCATCCAATTTAGGCTCCGGTTGCAAAAGCTGGGTCCTACCTATATCAAACTTGGCCAAATTCTCAGCCTGCGTGAAGATCTCCTCCCCAAAACCATTACCGATGAGCTAAAAAATCTTTTGGATAAACTACCGGCGGTCTCATATGAGCGCTTTAAGGAGCTTATCGTTGAAAGTCTCCAGCAACCGCTCAATACCATGTACCGCTGGATTGATCCCATCCCTCTGGGATCTGCCTCTCTGGCGCAAACCCACCGGGCAAGATTGATCACTAATGAAAAAGTTGTGATAAAGGTACTCAAGCCAGGAGTTCGCACGATTATCGAACGCGATACCCGCCTGCTTCATTTTTTTGGCAGGTTTCTGCAGCTTTTCTTGGCTCGTTTCCAGCCTGCCCGCGTCTTCGACGAATTTAGCACTTATACTTTGCGCGAAGTAGACTTGCGCATGGAAGCTGATAACGCGGAAACTTTTACTGCATACTTTATCAAAGAACCCGAAATTCGATTTCCGCGTATCTATCGGAAATTCAGCTCACATGATGTGCTCTGCATGGAATATTTCAACGGTCTGAAGCCGGATGAAACTGCGTTAAAAAAGCTGACCCTTGAACAACGCCGCCAGGCAATCGATCTGGGTGTTGGAGCAATTGTGAGAATGATTTACCGCGATGGGTTTTTCCACGCTGACCTGCACCCGGCGAATTTAATGATTTTTAAAAAACCCGGCACCAAGGAGATAACGGTTGGTTTTATTGACCTTGGAATGGTCGGCAAATTCAGCCGTGACATGCGTAAGAGCATGTTCTACTACTTCTACTCTTTGGTCACGGGTGACCCTGAGAGTGCCGCGCGTTACCTGACCTCTATGACTCTACCTGGAAAGGGAGCAGACATTGAAGGCTTTCGCCGGGCTGCCTCCGACATGTACGCTCGTTGGCTAACGACACCCAATTACACGGAATTTTCCCTCGCCATGGTAATTTTGCAATCCATTCTGATGGCAGGTCATTATAAAATCCAATATCCTGGAGAAATCATCCTCATGGTCAAAGCCCTGGTGACCATCGAAGGGGTGGGGCACATCTTCGATCCGGAGATCAACATCCCTTCTGCTGCTCGCAGGCATGTACAGTCCATCTTGATACAAGAATTTAATCCCGTGAATCTGATTCGCGATAGCGCCCTGGTATTACCCGAAATGGTCGATGTGCTTCGGAAAAGCCCGTTGATATTGACCGAAGGAATGCGAGTGTTGGAGATGAATTTAAAGAAACCTCCCACGGGGCCGTTGAATGGCGTGCGCGGCACATTGTTGTCTGGTTTCTGCATTCTCGCTGGAGCTTTCGTCTTGGCGTCGAATGGACCCTGGTATGTATGGGCAGTATTATTCGTATTGGCAGTATTTCTAGCATTGCGATCGTAAACTATCTTGTGATCTGAACCCCGATTGAGTCATTCGAAGTCCGTTAAATGTAGAGTTAATGAAAATCCTTATCGGTAAAAGAGGTGCAAAATTTCAACCATCAAATTAAATAATGTCGATCTTGCCTGGCTTCGCATGGATAAGCCAATCAACCCGATGATGATCACGGTTGCTCTTCGATTTAATGGTCAACTTAACTACGAACACTTTGTTGTGCTGTTGGAAGATCTGTTCAAGCGCTACCGTCGGTTCCGGCAGCGCATCGTTCGACCTACCGGTTTATTTCAGCGTCCCTATTGGGAAGACGACCCTGCCTTGCGAATTGAAAATCATCTTGAGCGCGTAGATCTTCCTATTCCTGCGAATGAAGCCGCGTTGGAAGATCTGGTAAACAAGAAAATGAATACGCCTTTGGATTTTAACCACCCTTTATGGATCGTGACACTGGTGGATAATCATCCTGAAGGCAGTTTTATCATCGTACGTGTTCATCACTGCATCGCTGATGGCATATCCCTGATGCAGGTGCTTTTGCAATTGACCCGCACCTCAATAATAGCACCTGCAACTCAAGCGACGCTTACCGATACAGGTCAGGCTGAGCTGCTGGATAACGGCGAGCCGGTAGTTACTCCAACCATGCTGCAAGCCATAGACAATCCCGCTGTCACTGCGACAGGTTCCGAGACAGAACCATCTACTCCACCCAAAACTGGTCAGAGGGCTTATCCTTCCCCAGGGATCACCGATCTGCTTGCTGCAATTGTTCGTATTATTACCCGACCAGCCGATCCGCCCACGATCTTAAAAGGGCCATTGGGCCATGTTAAAAAAGTGGTCTGGTCAGATGACTTAAGCGTACCTGAGCTCAAGAAAATTGCTACCGCCAAGCAAGCTACTATAAATGATGTTTTGATGGCGGTTGCATCGGGAGCAATCCGGCGCTATATGGACCTGCATAAGGATAAAAGAACGCGGAATATCCGCGCCTTTATCCTGGTAAACATGCGCGCCCGTTTGTATGATGACGAGCTTGGCAATAAATTTGGTCTTGTCTTTCTAGGACTTCCTCTGGATCGCAACCAGCCCTTGGAGCGCCTTGAGGCGATCAAATGCGGTATGGACAGCCTGAAAGCATCTGCTGAATATGCCGCTACCTATTTAATCCTCAATATCCTGGGACAGGTACCTCAATGGGTGGAGGATCTGGCAGTCAGGATTTTAGATACAAAAGGAACGGTAGTGGCTACCAACGTCCCCGGGTCTCGCAAGCAACTATATTTGGCCGACACTCCTATTGAATCCATTGTCGCCTGGGTGCCCCAGTCTGGGCGAATTGGTGTGGGATTAAGCTTTATCAGCTACAACAATAAGCTGGTAGTCGGTTTAAATGCCGATATTGGGTTGATACCCGACCCCGAAGTATTTCTCCAGCTGTTTTTAGAGGAATATCAATCGCTGAAATCAGCGATGCCAGTCGTCAGCCCTGTCGTCAGCCCTTGACTTATCACCACCCTGATGATATAATTTTATGACGTAGTGCGTCATAATATCACCTGATAATAACAAAATAAATAGGAGGAATTGAATGCCAACCAAGCCGAAAGTTGAGGAAGCTGTAGAATTTACAGACAAGAATCAATCTCAAATGGCAGAGATGATGCGAAAGGTAATGCTCGCGACCATCGGTGCTGCCGTGATTGCCCAGGAAGAAATTGAAGCGCTTATCAATCGATTAGTCGAGCGTGGTGAGATTGCCGAAAAAGACGGGAAAAAGCTCATGCACGAGATGATGGATAAGCGAAAAAACAAGACCATGAAGGTTGAGGACGAAATCAATAAGAACATCTCAGATGTTTTGGAACGGATGAATATCCCCACCAGGACTGATATTGATGCCCTCAGCCAGAAGATTAATGGATTATCGAAGAAGATTGACGAGCTGAAAAAAGCCTAACCGGAATAGGATATATTTAGATTGTTAAAAGGAAGGACAGAGGCATTTTAACTGTCCTTCCTTTTCAATAGTTTGTTTATTCAAAGAATTTCTAACTGATCATCGATGGGTGATTTATATCATAGGTTGTAAGGACTTAGTAGAGATTAAATAATTGGCAGTATCTACCCGCCGCAGTTTTCGTCATAATTATGATGGGTTATTTATCTATATAAGCATATACTCATTCACTAGTTGTCGCTTTGTGTTTTATTGACAGGTGTAGCATACTTTGATATATTATGTACAGACAACTTATAAGTTGATATCATAAATAAGAGTTCTTACACGAAATAACCCTATCCCATTCGATTAAATCAGAAGGAAGTTACTGGGGGATTTGGACCCTAATAAGATGCCAGGCACATCCAACACTCCGATTCGCATCGTTCTGCTTGACGCTCATACCCTTTTCAGGGTTGGTTTACGTTGTATCCTTGAGAGCCAACCAGGGATGGAAATCGTTGGTGAGGCGGGTGATCTTGATGCAAGTCTCGAAATAATCACCAGCCAAAATCCGGATATCATCTTGTTTGAGTCGAATTTACATAGTGATCCTCCTTGCGATTTGGTTCCAACGCTGGTAAAGGCATCCACCAGAGCACGGCTGATCCTCGTCTCAGGAGTAAATGACCCTACAGTTCAGCAGCAGGCTGTTGAAGATGGTGTTGTGGGGGTGATATCTAAAACTCAATCACCGGAGACTCTAATAAAAGCGATCGAGAAAGTCCATGCTGGTGAGGTCTGGCTCGAACGATCGCTTATTGCGAACGTGCTGGTACGTTTTTCGCGTAGCCAACCGGTTACAAAAGTCGATCCGGAAACCGCAAGTATTAATAGCCTGAGCGAACGTGAAAAAGAAGTCGTCAAATTAATTGGTCAGGGATATAAAAACAAGAGAATATCAAGCGAGTTATGTATCAGTGAAACCACTGTACGCCATCACTTAACCTCAATTTATGACAAGCTGGGAGTATCTGACCGGTTGGAGTTATTAGTTTACGCTCACCGGTATGGTTTAGTTACCTCTCACAAAGGTTAAAACGAACCCCCCTTCTTTCTAGCATTTCCAATCATCAAAAAAACCATTATACTGACTGGTTGCACCTGTTTTCTTGGCTCAAAATGCATCCCATAAAATATAGATATCAGACTCAATAAATAGGAGGGGTATTATGTCTGGTTGCTTGCTCTCCCTTGAACAGTGCTCTTTGCGTGATGAAGCACGCAGGTTTGCGCGTGAGAAAATAACACGCCAGCTGCTGCTCGATATGGATGCTGAGAAGGTCCATTATCCGAGCGAATACATTCAGCTGCTTGCTGCACAGCAATTGCTTGGGTTGCGCTTCCCACCCGAGTGGGGTGGGCGAGGTCTCGGCTGGACATCTGAAGTAATAGCTCTGGAGGAAATCGGTGTGCTTGGTGCCAGCCTGGCTTGTTTATTTTCCCTTCCTTCCATAGTTGGTGAAGCGATTAACGTCTTCGGCACGTCCGAACAAAAAGAGAAATATCTTATACCGATCCTGGCAGGCAAGCTGACCGTTGCAGAAGCTTTGACAGAACCGCGTGGTGGATCGGATTTCTTTGGTGCCACGGCAACTGTCACCCGTGAGGGCGATTTTTACATCCTAAACGGGCAGAAACGCTTTATTGTCGGTGCAGAGGGAGCCGATTTATTCCTGGTCTATGCCCGTTCGAACCCTGGCAGCTCAAGCCATAAAGCCATCAGTACGCTGCTGGTCGAACGCGGGCAGGGTGTGGAAGTCCAGCACGTCTACGGGCTCATGGGAACACGCGGAGGTGGAACCGGACGTGTATATTTTCGGGATGTTCCTGTCCCGGTGGAAAACCTTATCGGTCAGGAACATGGAGGTTATGAGATATTTAACCAGATGATGATTCCTGAACGGATGACCAGCGCTGCGGGTGCCCTTGGTCTGGCGCGGGCTGCATTGGAAATTTCAGCCCGTTATGCAGATCGGCGCAAGGCATTTGGGCAGAAAATCCGCGAGTTTGAGGGGGTCAGTTTTAAAATCGCCGACAGCTTGACCCACCTGGATGCAGCACGTGCCTTGGTCCACCAGGTCGCCAGCGAAATTGATACGCTGGGTGGCTCTGGATACATTCGTCGAATGGTTTCGGAAGCTAAAAAGTTTGCCACAGAGACTGCCTGGGCAGTTGTCAATGATGCGATGCAGGTAATGGGAGGAATTGGCTACACCAATGTTTACCCGCTTGAGCGTATGCTGCGAGATTCACGCCTGATGACCATCTGGACTGGTACAAATGAGATCATGAACCTTGTTATCCAGCATGAATATTACCGTGAATTGCTCACCGACGTGCCAACCTCCAGGGATGTGGAAATCGACGCTGTAAATGCCGACGCAGACGGTGAGAAAGTGTACGAATAAGGGACTGCTCAATCGCTTCAATTTCCTTGTCCATAATATAGCCAGCGAAGCCCAGCCCATCGATGGACCAGTGGACTTTACATAACTGTAAGTTCCATCTGAATCCAGGGTAAATATCTCAATAAATATGTATTAGAATAGTGACAATCAAATATTGGTAATTAAATAAATTTATCGTTATGGTAAAACGCGGTCTGTACTCAAACGAGCTTCCCAATCTGAATATTATCTACAAGATGGATTATTCCGCAGATGTCCACTAAATATCATGTCAATTTTCTGTAAGACAGGATATGAATTGGGCATGATGGACATATTGGAGCTTCGGTAAGTCACCATCATAGGAGAATAGCAAACCATGAATATGGACAAGGTTGACTCCCCGATTGAGCAATTACAACAAGAATTGGCTGATCTCCGCCAGCAGAACGAAGAATTCCGTCGCCAGGCTACATTCTCTCAACTAAATCCCTTTCCATTATTCGAATTTGACCGGAATCACCAGCTAGTCTATCTTAACCAGGCCGCTCAAAAGATACTTACCAGGCTTGGCCTGGTCGACGCACGCCTTTTCTTCCCCGACAACCTGGATCAAACGGTATTCGGTAAAGGAGATAGTGCTCTGCAGTCCTTCACCGAGTTAAAAATTCATGACCAGATATTTGAAGAGACCATCGTCTACTCTAAAGATTTCGATACGATCCGCATTTATGCCAATAATATTACCGAACGCCGTCAGGCTGAACAGGCGCTTAACGTCAAAACGCTCGAGTTAGCTCAAACGATGGAATTCCTTGAAGCAGTGACCAAAGGAAATGACGTCATTATTGCCACCATAGATACAAATTTCTGCTATACCTACTTCAACCAGGCTTACAAGGAAGAAGTGAAGCATCTTAGTGGCAAGGATATTTGCCTCGGCGTGAGCATGTTGGATACCTTCACCCATCTTCCAGAACAACAAAAAGTTATCGCACAGGAGTGGAGTCAGGTTTTACATGGTGAGACAACTAACAGGATCGTAGAATTTGGCGATCCCGGCCTCTATCGGAGAGTATACAATGTTCTTCACGCACCTATCTGGGCTCATGATGGCAATGTGGTAGGTGCAGGGGAAGTGGCTTACAATATTTCCGAACAGGTACAGGCGCAACAATCATTGAAGGAAAGTGAAGCGCGCTATCATTCCTTATTCCAGGTGATGACGGAAGGATTTGCCATCCACGAAATCATTCTCGATGAAAATGGCAAACCTTGTGATTACCGCTTCCTTGATATCAACCCTGCCTTCGAAAGTCTTACCGGTCTGAAAAAAGAGCTTGTGGTTGGTAAAACGTATCACGAAGTACTCCCAGGTGAGAGTGATAGCTGGGTCGATATGTGCGGGAAAGTGATTCTCACCGGTGAATCCATCCAGTTTGAAGAATATTCCTCTGTATTAAAAAAGCATTTTGAGGTTTTTGCCTATCGATGCGCACCCGATCAGTTTGCAGCCATATTTTTGGATATTACCGCGCGCAAGCAAATGGAAGATGAATTGCGTATCAATTTAGCCAAATACTCAGTGTTGTTCGACACCCTTCCCCTTGGCGTTACGATCACGGATCAAAATGGTCAAATCATCGAATTTAACCAGGAGGCCACGCGCTTATTAGGGTTATCCGGCGAACAACAAAAAGGCAAGCTGATCCACGGGGAGGAATGGAAGATCGTCCGTCCAGATCATTCTCCAATGCCGCCTGAAGAATATGCCAGTGTGCGTGCCCTAAAAGAAAAGCGCCGTATCGAAGATGTCGAGATGGGCATCATTAAAGATAAGGCACAAATCAATTGGATAAGCGTAACTGCATCCCCTATCCCACTGAAGGATTATGGTGTTGTCATCACATATAATGACATCTCTCAACGGATACAAGCTGAAGAAGCCCTGCACCAGACCTATGATAGGTTGGAATTAACTGTCCACCAGCGTACCGAAGAGCTTTTGAATGCCAATGATGAATTACGGAAGGAAATCATTGAGCGAAAAAGGATCGCATCGGAGCTTCTTATACAGACTAAAGCTGTGGAGGCTGAACGACAGCGATTTAATGACGTTTTGGAATTATTACCGGTATACACCATTCTCCTGACCCCCGACTATCATGTGTCCTTTACCAACCGTTACTTTAGGGAACGTTTTGGGGAGGACCATGGTAGGCGCTGTTTTGAGTATCTCTTCGGCTTCAGTGAACCTTGTGCGAATTGCGAAACTTTTAAAGTAATGGAAACCGGGACCAACCGCCATTGGGAATGGACGGGTCCGGACCTGCGAACTTACGATGTCTTCGACTTCCCCTTCAAGGATGTTGACGGCTCAGCTCTTATCCTTGAATTGGGCATTGATATAACCGAACGCAAGCAAGCGGAAGAGAAATTGCGGTTATTAAATAACTACAACCGGAGCCTGCTCGAAGCTAACCTGGATGCGCTTGTGACTATTACAGCAGACGGAAAAATCGGCGATGTCAATACTGTTACCGAAGCAATAACGGGCTATTCTCGCCAATCGCTGGTCGGCACAGCGTTCCATAGTTATTTCACCAATCCAGAGAAAGCGCGCCTCGGTTATGAGCGAGTTTTTGAGACGGGGACGGTTCGCGATTATGAGCTGGAAATCCAGCATCGAGATGGTCATACAACCCCGGTGGTTTACAATGCATCAATCTACCATGATGAGACCGGTAATGTGGCGGGGGTCTTCGCTGCCGCCCGCGACATAAGAGAGCGAAAGGTCACTGAGAGACAACTCACTGTCTTGAACACTGCACTTGAAGCAGCAGCGAATGGGATCATCCTCGTGGATAAGGATGGTTCGATATTATGGTCAAATCCGGCATTCAGCCGCATGACTGGATACTCCAAATCGGAAATCGTTGGTCAAAATCCAAGTATCCTTAAATCTGGAATGCACGAACCAGAATTTTATCGTGAATTATGGGAAAATATCCTGGCAGGCAAAGTATGGCACGGTGAACTGGTAAACCGCCGTAAAAATGGCAGCTTCTATTATGAAGAACAAATAATTACCCCTGTCATCGATCAGGATGGGAACATCACCAATTTTATTTCCATCCGCCAGGATATTACAGAGCATAAGCTGGCCGAAGATGCACTTCGAAAGAGTGAGCAGCAGTATCGCTCCCTGGTCATCGCCACCGCGCAGATTGTCTGGCAGACTAACGCGGCAGGCGAGGTGGTCGAGGATAGCCTCAGTTGGAGAGGCTTCACAGGGCAAAGCCTGGAAGATTTTTTGGGCTGGGGTTGGATCAACGCATTACACCCTGATGACCGGGAACGGGTTGCCGAAATATGGTCACATGCCGTTGAAGCGAAATCAAATTATGATGTTGAGTATAGGATAAGAAATCGCCAGGGTGAATATAACCATTTTGCAGTTCGAGGCGTACCGATTAAGGATAATGATGGTAACATCTCATCTTGGATCGGTACCTGCACCGATATCACTGAGAAAAAGAATTATGAGAACCAGTTGATTCAAGCTGAAAAGCATGCCGCCATCGGTCGCATGGTTGGGTCTGTCACTCACGAAATAAATAATCCGTTACAGACGATAAAAAATTGTCTTTTCCTCATCCGACAGGATGTTGGAGCTGATTCAATCAGTAAAGAACCGTTGGATATGGCCCTATCAGAGACTCAGCGGCTATCTAATATCGTCGGTCAATTACGCCAGCTGTATCGACCGCAAGATGTTCAGACCATGCACTCCCAGGAATTGTTGGGAATCATCGAAGAGGTCCATCAACTAATCACTCCCCATCTTAATAATTCCCGCGTAACCTGGCAACCTTCGCCAGGGTTGGAGCGCTGCAAGATACGTTGTATTCGAGACCAGATTATCGAGGTGTTCCTTAATATCACCTTGAATGCCGTTGAAGCGATGCAAGCCTCAGGCGGAATTCTTTCCTTAAATATGCTTCACTCGAGTGATGGAGCTCAAGTGGGAATAATCATCAGTGATACAGGTCCGGGGATAAACCCGGAAATACTACCCCATATCTTCGAGCCGTTTATCACCACCAAGGAATTCGGATTGGGATTGGGTCTATCGATCTGCTTCGGCATTATCCAGAAACATGGTGGGAAGATCACAGTTGAAAGTCTGCCCGGTCAGGGTTCGAGCTTTACCATTTGGCTGCCCCGTTTGGTAGAATAATCTAAAAGTAAGGAGATTGATCCATGAGTACCAGTCACTCCATATTGATTATCGATGATGAGCCCAATTTAAGGCGCAGCCTTGGGCTGATCCTGCAGCGCGCCGGCTACACGGTCACTACTGCTCCCGACGCAACTGAAGCGCTTCACGTATTGCAGGCTGGAGCATATGATTTGACCTTCCTGGATATCAAGCTGCCCGATCAAAATGGGATCCAGCTTCTTCCCCAATTAAGGGAGCTATATCCAGACATGCCAGTCCTTATTCTCACGGCACATGCCACCCTGGATACAGCAATAGGGGCAGTCAGGCTGGGAGCTAGGGATTACTTATTGAAACCAATCGACCCTGAAACCATTCTCCATCGGGTGGAAAATCTCTTGAATGAAGCAAAACCAAAACGGCGTCGTGAGATCACCAACCAGTTACAGGATTTATTGGCCGAATTACAATCCATTGATCATAAGGACGTGCGTTCTGAAACGCAGGATAAACCGATTCCTTCGGTTGACCCATCACGATACGTAAAATGCGGACCGTTGGTATTGGACAGGCATACTCACTCGGTCACATATGATAACTCCTGCACCTCCCTGCCGCCCTCCGCATTTGATTATCTGGTCACACTGGCGCGGCACTCGCCCCACCCGGTAACCTACGAGAAATTAGTCTCAGAATCGCAAGGGTATCAGCATATCAGCCGTGCAGAAGCCCGCGAAATTGCCCGCTGGCAGATGCATGAGATTCGTAAATTAATCGAACCGGATCCTCGCCAACCAAAATTGGTCATCACAGTGCGCGATGTAGGTTATCGGCTGATAGTATAATTTTGAATTTTCCCTAAAAAGCGGGTAGTGATATTCACTGCCTGCTTTTTGATTTTAAGTAATTCATTGGTTTCTCACCAATATATACCAACTATTTCAAATTATTCTCATACATATTATCTATAAAATAAGGATGAGATTAAACCTGACGGAGATTCATGAGACCTAAATTAATCATTCTAGTTGAAGATGATCCTAATTTACGCCAATCGATAGCGCTCATCCTTCAACGCGCCGGTTACTTCGTCACCGCCACCGATTGTGTTTACAAGGCAATAGACATCCTTCAATCCGGCAATTACTATCTGGCAATAACAGATGTCAATATTCCAGAAACCCGAAAGATATTCCTTCCCAAAGTACTGGGTAAATATCCCGACCTGTCGATTGTGTTACTGACCGATCAGTCATGTTCGGAGATTGAAAAGGAGGACAAGCTATTAAGTGCTCACTATTTGATTAAACCGATTGCCCCAGAAAGACTGCTGGATTGTGTCGGAACGATTATGGGTATGGGTAGCTCCATCCCTGGCTAATGTGCGCCTTGCCCATGGGTCCCAACAATCATAAGCATGTTTTTCACTTTTATCGTTACTCAATAATTCAAAATACCTCAATTATTCAGATCCGTCCTTATGGAGGCCACATTGAGTGATACCCAAACGATGATTACCAATAAAAAATCACCGCCTATGGTTTTTATAGGCATGAACGACCTCGGGAGCTTTACCCAGCCCGAGTTGAATTCATTGTTAGAGACATTTTCGCAAGAGGAGGTGCTCCGATCTAAAGTAACAGGTAATTCAGCCCAACAATTCCCAGTCATTGTCTCGAAGTATGTTATTGGTGATTGCAATGACCCCGACCAGATGAGAACCGCGAGTCTAACGGTAAGCTGTACAGGGGATCAAAAAATTGAGGAGATAGAAAAATTGGCTCAAAAAAAAGCACAAATCCAAAATTATTCATCAGTAAAAACACAAAACTATTATCATACCCTTAGGAGGTCATGATGGCTCTTCGTAAATTCTTTAGTTATTTCATTTTTACCATTCTGCTTGCTTCTCTTATCTTTGGGGCTGCAAGTAAAATCCAGCCTGGTGCAGCGATGCCGATGTCGCCAGTAGATGAGTCAAAGGTTCCCCATGCCTTTGGTCCATATCCCAACTGGGCGAACAGTCCGTTCACGCTGCCTGATGCTACCGTAACAATCACGGGTGATGGCACTGGAGCAACTGCTACTGCCACCGTCGGTGGTAATGGTGCCATCACCGGCATCACCATCACCTCCCCCGGATCTGGCTATTCCGCAGCGACGGTGGCTTTTGGTGGCGCGGGCTCGGGAGCCACGGCTGACGCAGTCGTCTCGACCACTGGTTCAGTCACTGCGATTAATATAGGTCCCGGCGGGAGTGGTTACACCGCGCCGAGCGTGATTATCTCCGGCGGTGGTCCAATCGGTGTCCCGGCAACTGTTGTTGCCGTCACCTCAAATATGTACAGTGTGAGTGTTGGCAGCGCTACAGGTGGCAGCTTCACACTCTCTGTCGATGGTGGTGCAGCGACAGCACCCATTGCCTGGAACGCATTGGCAGCGGATGTTGCGACAGCCCTCACCAATGCCGGTGTTGCTACCAACTCAGTCACCGGTACCGGCACGCTTCTCGACCCGTGGATCATCGCCTTCACGGTAACACCAGCCACCGTGGTACTCGACCCCACTGGTCTCACCCAGGGTGTCGTGGATGCCAGCGCCTTTGTTGGGGGTACGTCTGATGTATGGAACGTGACCGCCGGCAGCGCCACGGGTGGCAGCTTCACGCTTGATGTCGACGGCTTGGTGGCCGGCCCAATTTTATGGAATGCGGCGGCACTCGACGTCGAAACTGCGCTCGGTGGATCTACCGTTGCCACGGTCCTTGGTACCGGTACTCTTCTCGATCCATGGGTCATCACCTTTGTAGCTGCACCATTATCGGTCACTCCTGACTTTGCATTGTTAACGATGGGTGTGGCTGATGCAAGCACGGTGCATTATGCAGCTGATACCTATGTTGTAGATTTAGGCACTGCCTATGGTGGTACCTTCACCCTCTCCGTCGATGGTACTACCACCCCTCCCATCGCCTGGAACGCCTCGGCTCTTGATATCGAAACCGCATTTTCGTCATTTGGAGTAACAGTTTTCGTTGGCGGTGCCAGTCCAACATGGTCCGTTCTCTTCGCAATTGCACCAACCACAGTCTCGATAGACGGGTCTGGTTTGGTTCAGCCACCATCCCTGGGTGCTACTGCAACAGCCTATGGCTCAGTGGACCAGGTGGTCGTGACCAATTTTGGCTCCGGTTACCAAATGCCGACAGTAGACTTTGATATGCCCACTGATCCCAATGGTGTTCAGGCAAAAGGTCACGTCTTGTGTCTCGAGCCAAATTGCCAGGCACCTGTCCAGGGCGATCCAGTGACCATCACAGGCGTTCAGGTGGACCAGGTGGGGACCGGCTATACTTTAGCTCCTGGTGTGACCATCCGTGACGGCACCATAAACGACCCGGTGCCCGGTGGCGGTACTGGCGCCGAGGCTTATTCAACCCTTTCCATCACGTCTATCGGTCTGGATACCTTCGGTTCAGGATATACTTCTGTCCCATCGGTGGCCATTAATGACCCGACTGGATCTGGCGCTTCTGCCACCGCTACGGTTGATATCGGCGCTGTCACTGTCATCAATTTAACCAACGGCGGATCGGGCTACCTGACCCAGACTGGGATCAAGAAATTCCAGGATGGTCTGCCCGTGCTGTGCGACCCAACCGCAGGTTGGGGGAACTGCACAGACAATAACCTCGGACAGCATATCCCCATCGCGGTTCCTGATAAAACCACCTTCCCGGGTGCGGACTATTACGTGATCGCTGTCGTGCAACACCGCGAGAAGATGAGCTCATCCCTGCCTGCCACGGGCACCTTGGTGCGTGAGTACGTGCAGCTCGAGACCACAGAGAATGCCACATGGAGCAAGCATATCGCACTTGCGAATGCCGACCTTGACCCACTCGCAGCACCTACTCCGATCTTGCTCAATGGGCAGCAAGTCTATGCGGTGGATGACCCCCACTTCCTCGGACCGGTCATTGTAGCGACGAAGAACACACCCGTCCGTATCGTGTTCTACAACTTGCTGCCGACTGGCTCGGACGGCGACCTGTTCCTGCCCACCGATTCCACCGTCATGGGCTCAGGCATGGGTCCTATGGTCGGCATGCAGGACCCAATGGATGAAGGCACCGTCATGGATATGGTACGCAACCCGATGTGCGGCGAGTACCCGAAAGCCTATGATTGCTTCAAGGACAACCGCGCCACCCTGCACCTCCACGGCGGAACCTCACCCTGGATCAGCGATGGCACCGCTCATCAATGGACTACCCCGGCAGGCGAGTCCGCTACCACCGCTTGGCCGAGGGGAGTGGATGTGGCTCAGGTTCCGGATATGGTCAATAACCCGGCTGTACCCGACTGCTCCGCTCCTGACTCTGGCTGCTTGTCCTTCTACTACACCAACCAGCAGAGCGCCCGCCTGTTGTTCTACCATGACCATTCCTGGGGCATCACCCGCCTGAACGTATATGCTGGTGAAGCCGCTGGTTACGTGATTACGGACGCTACTGAGCAGAAGCTGATTGCTCCGGGCGGTGCCCTGGCTAGTGTGGGTATCGGTATCCCGCTGGTCATCCAGGACCGCACCTTTGTGCCTGACGCAGCCCAGCTGGCTGCAGCCGACCCAACCTGGGATGCTTCTCGCTGGGGCGGTTATGGCAATTTCTGGTACCACCACGTCTACATGTCGGCTCAGAACCCCGGTGACCCGGGCGGCATGAGCGCTTATGGTCGTTGGATGTACGGTCCCTGGTTCTGGCCACCTGCTACGCCTGTACACGGACCCATTGCCAACCCCTACTACGGCAAAGATCCGCTAGGCCCAGATGGTATACGGCATACGGTGGATGACTTCACAACTGATCTGGCGGTGCCATGCAGCCTCGACAACCCCGCCACCTGGCAGTATGATACTGACCCGTTCTGCGAGCCTCAATATGTCCCCGGCACGCCCAATATTTCGGTCGGTATGGAACAGTTCAATGACACGCCATTGGTGAACGGGACTGCTTACCCAACGGTAACATTGGATCCCAAGTCTTACCGCTTCCGCATCCTCAACGCGGCCAATGACCGCTTCTGGAACCTACAGTGGTACATTGCAGACCCATCCACGGGTACCGATAGCGAAGTTGCCTTGAACCCAGCTCAGGTGGCAGCTGCACAGCTGGATCCGGTCGTCTTCCCGGAGGCGCTAAAGAGCATCACGATCAACAACGTGACATACGATCTTACGGGTCCCGACTGGATTGCCATCGGTAGCGAGGGTGGTTTCTTACCTGCTCCGGTGGTCATCGATGGTCAGCAAGTAACCACCTGGATCACCGACCCTACCCGCTTTGACGTTGGTAATGTGGACCTGCATTCCCTATTACTGGCTCCCGCCGAGCGCGCTGACGTGATCGTCGACTTCTCACGGTTCGCTGGCAAGACCCTGATCCTGTATAATGATGCCCCTGCCGCCTTCCCAGCCCGTGTTCCAAGTTATGATTACTATACCGGTTACCCCGATCAAAGCCCGAATGGACCTTCAGCCATCTTGCCTGGTTACGGACCGAATACCCGCACCATCATGCAGGTCAAGATCGCTGCAATTACTCCGGCTGCTCCATTTTAACCTGAATGCACTTAGGCTTGCCTTCTCTCATAAAGCCAATGGCTCAGGTGTGTTCGAGTCTGGCCAGCACCCCATCATCGTCGGGCAATCAGACTATAACACCGCTTACGGAACCAGCTTTGCCGCCAGCGGTGATTGCACCAATCCTCCTTTCCCTGCTAAATGCGACGGGCTCGCTCGTATCAATCAACAAGGCGGTGACCTGTTCACCTTTGACACACTGAAAGGAGCAACATCCGGCACATGGGCGAAGCTTTCGATCCCGTTCCAACCGAAGGCGCTTCACGATGAGATGAATGCGGTCTCTTTCGATGAGTTCGGACGCATGACAGCCAACATAGGTATCGAAGCCGTCCCAGCTAATCCGGCAGCCCAAAACGTCACGCTGTATCCATTCATTAACCCGGCGACGGAGCTGATCGATGCAACCAACCTGCCGAAGCTCGACGCGCTCGGTATCGGCATGACGCCCATCTCTGTGGCAGATGACGGCACCCAGATCTGGAAAATCACCCACAATGGCGTGGATACACACCCCATCCACTTCCACCTGTACGACGTCCAGGTGCTCAACCGGGTCACCTGGGACAACATCATTATCAAGGATGACCCCACCGAGCTGGGTTGGAAGGATACCGTGCGCATCAGCCCGCTGCAAGACACCATCGTGGCCTTGCGTCCGGTCATCCCATATGTGCCGTGGGAGCTGCCTAACAGCATCCGTATGCTGAACCCTATGATGGAACCTGGTTCACAGGTCGGGTTCAACAATGTTGACCCACAAGGCAACCCAACTAACCCAATCCTGAATCAGCTGGTCAACTTTGGCTGGCAGTACGTCTACCACTGCCACATCCTGAGCCATGAAGAAATGGACATGATGCGACCGGTCTCAGTAGCCTTACCCCCCATTGCACCCGATGGACTTGTCTTCGACAGGCTTACTGGGACATTGACCTGGAATGACAACTCGATCAATGAGACAGAATTCCTAGTACAGAATTCAATCGACGGCGGAGTTACCTGGGTTGATGCTGGGACATCTCCTTCACCTCTCGACGCACCGAATGCACACAGTGTTCGCACTTTCACTGACCCAGCGTACGATGCGTTCACCGATTACCAGTATCGCGTGGTCGCCAATAATACCGTCGGTTATGGAGCTGAGTTCCCGAGTATGACCGTAAAGTCAACCTCCGCGGTGGTTATCGTCTTGAACCCACCCCGGGCTCCATCCAACCTGACTGCTGCACTCACCTTTGGTCCGACGGTCACCCTTTCCTGGACGGACAATTCCACCAATGAGACTGGCTTTATTATCGAACGGTCCACCGGCGGGGCGTTCACCCAGATTGGAACGGTTGGGGCAGGAATCACCACATATGTTGACACGACTGGCCTTCCCGCTACGACCTACACATACCAAGTGGCAGCTGTAAACGCCATTGGGTCATCCCTTTACTCGAACCAGGTTCAGGTTGTCATTCCAGCTGCTCCAGCTGCTCCTAGCCTCCTGACCGCGGTTCTGGCAGTTGGACCTACTGTCAACCTCACCTTCCGTGATAATGCCAACAACGAGCTCGGCTTTATCGTGGAACGGTCTACAGATGGTATCAACTTCACCCTGCTCGTCACGTTGGGACCTCGCAACGGCACAGGTAACGTCTCGTATGGAGATAAATACCCTTCGGTTCAGCCTGGAGTAACCTACACCTACCGGGTCGCGGCGATAAATGCCATCGTAAAATCGGCATACTCCAATACTGCCTCGGTAGTCGTGCCTCCTCTCCCGCCAGCACCCACCCTCCTTACTGCTACCCCAGTCCGGCAGGGAGCAAATGCCGAGCGCGTGACGGTGACCTGGACGAATATCGTCGGCGAAACTGGATACACCATCCAATGGAGTGCTTTCAGCAACTTTAGTGTCATTGCTGGAACTGCCAACGTCGGAGCCAATGTTACAACCTTCACCACCGGTAACATTGCCCGGCAGGTCTGGTACTTCCGGGTCGGTTCAGTAAACCAATCCGGGACCACCTGGTCAAACGTACTCACGGTACCCGCAGCCCCATAAACCTGATTAATTTATGGAGGATAACGAATTGATCTTAGACAAGATAAATTAAGTTCAAAAGTACTCCCGGGGTTTCTGGCTGATGGAGAAACCGAAGATGGGACACCAAGGGCAGTTATCGAAACCCTGGGAGAATTAACTAACAAGGATTAAGATCGGGGACATCCAAAGGGGAGGCTGGTTGAGAAACCAGCCTCTTGTGTTTTAATCAGCGGCATATTTCATATTTGAGTCAGGTCATATAGGTCTATGCTGCTGAGTAAATCTCTTTTATTTTAGGTTCCTGTCGATTTTCCCCCGCATACGATCATACGAGCGACCAGATCTTTTCTGCCCGGATGAAAGGCTCCCCCCGTTGGCTGTCCAGGTTCACCAGACCCTCGACTACATATGGTCCCGCAGTGGCTAGGGCTGCTCTTGAGCGCCGGTAAACTTCCGCTGTGATCACTACGTCCAGCATGCCTTCCAGGTCTTCCAGTGACATAAAGTAGATGTAATCCCCGCGTGTGGTGATGCTGCGCCTCCAAATTTGGCGCATACCCGCCACGCGCACGTGCTGCTCCAACCGCGCTGCCGCTTCCACAGTAGTGAGTGCCCCTGCTGCACTAATTTCCGCCTCTGCCAGCTCAAGCGGGTGCGCGATGACGCCCGTCCCCAGGATTTCCTCCTGTGCGGCCACTTTTTGAGCCAGGTCCCAGTCTCCCTGCTCACTCTCCCCCAGTGCAAACAAGGAAAGCTGCCCACCTTGCCAACCCCCATGTTCCAGTTGGTGGAGTAGTCCCGGGATGGTGCCAAAGCCTTCCAGCGCACCCACCCTCACCAGGTTTTCCACTTCCACCGGGCGTGGGTCCACCCGCCTCAGGAAATCACCCAACGAGCTGAATGGGCGCTTACGGGTGATGGCTGACTGTGTGCGCTGGGTTAGCTCGCGCACCTGGTCCAGCCCCATGAACAGCACCGCTTCTCTATCCAACACCTTGACGCTAAATTCCCGCTCCGCATAATTGATCTCGGGTGGGCGGAGTCTTAATCCCAGGCGGCGGGCTTCATTCATATATACCCGCTGGCTGTAATAGCCTCCCCAGTTCGCCAATACTGCTGCCATGAAAAATGCCGGGTAATGTGTTTTGCACCATGCTGAACGCCAGCTCACCTGGGCATAGGATGCGGCGTGAGCTTTGGGGAACCCGTACCCCGCAAACGCGGCCATCAGCTCCCATATGCGCGTGGCGATATCCTCGGGAACCTTGCCCCTCTCCCATGCCCCCAACACAAATTTCTCTTGCAGTGCCTGCATCTGTTTACCCGGGTCGAAGTGCGACATCGCCCGCCGCAGCAGGTCGGCCTCTGCCAGGCTGAAACCTGCCAGCTCATGGGCGATCCGCAGCACTTGTTCCTGGTACAGGATGACGCCGTAAGTATCTTCCAGCAGCGAGCTCACCGCTGGGTGCAGGTGCTCGGTGGCTTCCTTGCCCAGGTGTCTCCTCACAAATGCGTCCTTCAGACCACCGGTGAGTGGTCCCGGCCGATATAGTGACAGTGCCACCATCAGGTCATCCACGCTGCTGGCTTTGACCTCTTTGAGCGTGGCGCGCATCCCTGGGCTTTCAATCTGGAAACAGCCAATCGTCCGTCCCTGGCTCACCATCTGGCTGACTGCCGGGTCTTCTTGGGGAATGGTTTCCAGGATTTCGGTGAGGATGGAGTTCTCTGGATGCAGGTTCTTGGGTGGTTGTTCCTTGGCGATAATCTCAACCACATCACCTAATACGGTTAATCCTCTGATACCCAATAAATCGATCTTGACCAATCCAAGCCGTTCAATCAATTCCAGGTCGAACTGGGTGATGACCACACCTTTGTTTGCCATCTGGGTGGGTGCCAGGTCAGTTAGGGGTCCTGGGCTGATCACTACCCCGCCTGGGTGGACGGAAAGGTGATGAGGCAGTCCGATTAGCGCCGCCGCATCCTTGAATATCGCCTGGTGGGTCGGAGAACGGTACCGCTCGCTTAACTCGGCGAAAGGATCGTCCTTGCTGCTTCCCCGCCTGGACGGGCTGAACCAGCGATACGGCAGGCTGTCTGCTAGGCGGCTCACTTCATCTGCTGGCAGCCCATAGGCCTTTGCCACCTCCCGCAGCGCTGACCGGCTGCGGAAGCGGTTGATCGTGCATACGGTCGCTACCTGGTCTTCCCCAAATCGCTGGTAGACGAAACGGATCACCTCATCTCTTCTTCGTGAACACAGATCGGTATCGATGTCCGGTGGGGTCGCCCGCGCCGGGTTGAGGAAGCGCTCGAAATACAGGTTTAACCGGATTGGGTCTGGAGATGTGATTCCCAGGCAGTGTGCTACCAGGGATGATCCCGCAGAACCGCGTGACGAGAATGGGATTCCCTCACGGCGGGCGAAGTTCAAGATTTCTTCCACGATCAGGAACAGGGAGGTATACCCGTATTCACCAATCACCGCTAACTCATGGTCGAGACGGGCTTGCAAGTCTGGCGAGATTTGCCCATACAGCCTGGAAGCACCGGCCTGTGCTTTCTGGCGCAGCAGTTCCTGGCTGGATATCCCGGCTGATAGGTTGATTTCCGGGAAGTGCAGCACACCTAATGGCAGCTCCAGCTGGCAGCGTGAGGCAACCTCCTGCGTCGCATCAATAGCCAGCGGAAAGTTCGGCATTCGTTCTCCCATTTCACTCGGGCTGATAAATTCGGCTTGGGGAGGGGCAGTCGTAGTGGGGTTAAGCTCTTTAAGCGGTTGTATCAGGCGGATGGCTGTCTGCACCTGTTGCAGGTGCGCCTGTTGTGCAGTCAGGTAATGCACATCATGGGTGGCCACCGTGGGGAGGTGGAGCCGGTGAGCCAGCGTGGTCAGGCTGACACATAACTCGAGGTCTTCGGCGGCATGGTTCTGCAGCTCAATGTATAGGCGTCCTTCGAAAAGCTCGTTGAGTTGTTCAGCCCAGTTTTCTGCCATTTGACGCTGTCCTGAAGCCACCAGTCTGGCGAGCGAGCCTCTCCTTCCCCCATTCAGACAGATCAATCCGTCGCTTTCGTGCGCCAGGATGTCGAATGGCAGCACCGCGTTATCATCGCTGAGCGCGCTGCTGATCCGGCACAGGCTGCGCCATCCGGTCATATCCATCGCCAGCAGGATCAATGTGCCCGACCCAACGGTTTCCATTTTTTGCGGGGGAGCTGTATCCACTTCCAAGCCCAGGATGGGCTTGATCCCTGCCTGATGGCAGGCATCCTGGAACTCAACAGCCCCACTCAGGCAGTGATGGTCGGTTAACGCCAAAGCAGGCATTCCCCAATTTGCTGCGGTGGTTGCCAGCTCCAGCGGAGATGGCAACCCGCGCAGTAAGGAATAATACGAATGAGTACGCAGGTGGATGAATCCCATGCTGAGATTGTAACCCTGCTTAAGTCTGGCGGAAAGGCTTCGCGCTGTTTAAAAATAACCAGAGTAAAGGATCCAGCGCCATCTGTAAAGGCTCAGGTTCGGATATCACCGGCCTTTATGATTCTATGGCTGCGTCTATGCTAGCAATCCCTCTACTCTAAGGCTGTTAGTTCCAGCCTAGCGGATGGTCGCCAGGTCTTTTAAAAGTGCTTCCTTTTCTTCAGGGTCAGGCAGAGTCGCTGCCACCTGGTGCGCAGAGATAAGGAATTTTTCCATCTCGTCCAGGTTGCCTGCCACGCTTTCTGCCCGTGCCAGTGCTTCGTAAGCATAACCACGGTAGAAGGGTAATACGCCATCGGCTTGAGCAGCCTCCAGGCATAGTAACCCGTAATGCCTTGATTGATCCGCCTGGCGCATGAGAGCGTACACCCTTGCCACCTGCCAGTATCCGATCGATAATTTGGTGGGGGTGCAGTCCTCCCTTTGCGTCCAGTGCCACAGCGATGCCAGGCTTAATCGGAGCATCCTGTCATCTTCCTCGCTGGTGCGCACGGGTTTGTCTATATAATCCCATGCCTGGTTGAAGCATCCTGCTGAAAAGTATTTATGGGCAGCTTGTAGGTCAAAATCTGGTTTTTTCACCATATATCCCTCATTCCTGACTGTTCCCCTGGGCTCACCATCGAGGCCAGGTGCCTGATTGATTTAATGTAATTTGGATTATAACGTCCGGGTTGACTGGGGAGGATAAATGTTTTATGAGACGTAAGCGTTAAGTCAAAATAAGCCGGATGATTAAGCCTGATGGGCTTTGATCGCCAGTCCCCCCGCCACGCTGTTGAACACATCCGACGCTTTCACTTTTTCCTGTCCGAAGATCCTCACCAGCATGTCGGAGAATAACGGTATATTGGATGATCCACCGGTTTTTACTACTGCATCGATCTCACCCGGTTCTATCCCCGATGCGTTGACTGTCTCCATCAAGACTTGTTCAATTTGGTCGCGGTATTCCTGTATGTCTTTTTCAAACTGGCTGCGTGTGTACAATTCCCACAGGTCCAGGTCTTTCTCCTTCATCCTGGCAATTGCTGCTCCCCGGCTTGATAATGTGATCTTGGTCGCTTCCACCATATTATAAAAGGAGAACGCCAGGTCATTAAAAATCAAGGATTTGAGTGCAGTCAGCCTCACCGGCGCAATCCGTTTATGGATCGCTTCCTCCAGCGCAGCTTTGGCGCGCGGCGTCGATAGCTCCGGCATGGTCGACCAATCTGGGATGGTTTGGATCAGGTTGAGGATTTCCGGGTCGTGCTGCACCAACCCTTTACCGAAGTGCGCCAGCATGCGTTTTTGGATGATCACCCGGTCGAAGTCGCTCCCGGCGATGCTGATACCTCCGCTGGCATACACCTCCCGGTGTTTTGGGTCACCCAGCCGCATGATGGTCAAGTCGAGCGTCCCGCCGCCAAAGTCAAAGATAAGAACGGTTTGCGGGCGGCTGAGTGAGGTTTCATAATACAGGGCCGCTGCTACAGGTTCGAGCTCGAAATCAACCTGCTTAAATCCGGCCTCGGTTGCCGCCTGTAGCAGGGTGTTTTGGGCTCGCAGATCCTGCTCCGCATCCAGGGAGAATTTCACCGGCCTTCCCAGGGTTACCGCGCTGATCTCATCCTGGAGCACGCTTTCCGCCCGCTGCTTTAATGCCTGCAGATAGCTGGAGATAATATCGGTCAGGTTGTAATAGCGCTCAAAGACCTGCGTCCCCTGGTATTTTTCTGAGCGTAATGCTGTCTTGATGAATTGCAGCAGTCTTCCCGACTGCAGCTCGTCCACGTAGACGTAAATATCGCGTACATAATGCAGCTCCGCGCCGGTGTAATCAATCTCGCCAGACCACTTCTTGACGAAACGTCGCGGCCGGTTGATATTATGCTTATAATAATTCTCCACCGCTTCCTGTCCGATGAAATGCTTGTAGTCCCGCGTGATATACAGGATTGTTTTGACCACTTCCGGTACGATGTTTTTGTTGTCCAGCGGCAGGACGTACACCTCGCCGTCCTGATAGATGGCTACACCTGAATTTGAGGTCCCGAAATCAATCCCTACCTTCAGTCCCATTTTATTCATCACCTCTGCTGGATATCATGGGCAGGCTATTCATGCCCCTCGGGTCGGTGAAAAGTTGAAAAGCTCACAATCGATGGTGAAGCTTGCCCTGACGGCACCCTTCCGGTCTCCAAAAGGTCTTTCACTCGATAGACATTAAGTGCCCCATCCATTTGCAGGAACACGCCCCAGCTGGTTTCATCCACCGGGGCTGCTCCTGCGATGCGGATGCCCGCCTCGCGTCTCTCCTTGGAGATGATCGCTTGACCTCTAGACTTGAAAGAATTGGCCGGTTCTAGCCAGCTCGCTTCTCGGTGCACTGCTTTACCATTTTGGGTGATGAACAGTATGGATGGCTCTTGGTTTACCAGGAATGCTGACACGATGTGGTCCGTGATCCCCAGGCGGATCACTTCCTCAATTGCAGTTGGCAGGTGCTCTGGTTGCATGCTGAAGATGTATCCCTCCTGGCTCACCAGAACAAATAGGCCATCTTTATTAGTAAATGTCAACCCGCAGGTTTTATCCGCTGGCACTTTTACCCCTGTTCCGATGTAATCATCGGCTAAGTGAGAGGTGAAGGACGACACCTTTATCTTCTTCACGTACCCTTTGCGGCTGGCCTGGATGCACATTTCGTACAGCGGCATTTTAGCAATCGGCTGGATGGCCGCCAGCTCCTCCTTGATGCGCGGTTCCTCTAAAAACGCTCCATCCCACCCGAGGTTAGCGGCGTCGGATAAAGGCAGCAGAGAGGCTGGATGCGTCACAGTCCGCCCTGAATTGAATAGAAAAAGAAGCTCTTCCTGAGAGCTGGTAGCCAGCACAGTAGGCACAGCTCCATCTGGGAAAATCTCACCCATGATATTTGCAATCGATGGTGAAGGAACCGCCTCTGCCGGGGGCATTTCCAACCTTAATACTCTGCCCAGCGGGTTGTATAACACGATACTGATGGTCTCCTGGATGGGTGGGGTGGCTGGTACTTCGCTGGGAAACACCACCTCACCCCCCAGCTGCCGCTTCAACAGTTCCAGCTGGTACTCCAGGCTGGCAATCCGGCTCACGTATTCATCCACTTTTCTCCCGCTAAGCAGCTCGATATTTTGTGCCGCCAGCTCTTCTTCCCGGCTTGCCAGCTCACTCAATCGATTAGCAATGTAGCGAATGATCAGCTCCGCGGAAGCCGGCCTTTCTTCTACCTCGCGGATCCATTCATCGATCTTATCAGGACTGATCATGCTGCCTCCTTTATGAATCTGGTAGGAATGCCTGAGAGGTGAATATTACCAGATTTTCATATCTCAAGTCCTTCAAAATTGACCTGTCACTGTTCTGTATTATTTTTTAAATGCAATCGGAGGAATAATATTACTATTCATCCTGAGTGGTAAACTATATAATATTCCCAATTCGAATGATATTCCTGAGAACAAATTACACGAGGAGGTAATTTACAATGAAAGGCAACGAGAAGATTCTTGAAGTGCTTAACAACCTTTTATCCGATGAGCTCACAGCGATCAGTCAGTACATGGTGCATTCCGAGATGTGTGATAACTGGCGTTATCTGGAGTTGCATAAAGCCGTCGAGGAGAGGGCGATAACGGAAATGAAGCACGCAGAAAGACTGATTGCCCGCATCCTGTTTCTGGATGGGACGCCCGTCGTCAGCAGCCTGAAGAAGATCAACATCGGTGCCGACATCGAAGCCCAGTTTGCTAACGATTTAGCTGCCGAGTACGGCGCAGTCAAGGGCTACAACGATGGCATCCGTCTGGCCTATGAGCTCGGTGATAATGGCAGCCGTGAGCTGATGGATTCCATCCTCACCGATGAGGAGGAACATGTCGATTGGCTGGAAGCCCAGATTGGTCAGGTCAAGGTGATGGGTCTCCAGTCTTATCTGGTTGAACAGGTCGATTAATTCGGCTCCATCCTTACGCAGGGATTTTCACCGATTGCACTATTCACCACCGTGTGGGTTGAACAAGGTGGGATGATCGATGATGGCAGCTCCTCCCTCGGTGATTGGAGGAATATTGTGGTTTTATCTTATCAATGGCAATAAATTTAGAGGAGAATAATATGACTAAGACTACCGAAGATTTAAAAGCTGCGTTTGCGGGTGAATCACAAGCTAATCGTAGATATCTGGCTTTTGCCAAGAAAGCAGATGATGAGGGTTTAACCCAGATAGCAAAACTATTTAGGGCGGTCGCTGCTGCTGAGACGGTGCATGCGAATAACCATTTTCGTGCCTTGGACGGTGTGAAATCCACTGCTGAGAACCTTCATGAGGCCATCACGGGGGAGAACTATGAGGTGATCACGATGTACCCCGATTTCCTCAAGGATGCTGAAGATGAGTCGGTGAAGCGTGCGGTTACCTCATTCCGCTGGGCATGGGATGTCGAGAAAGTCCATGAGGGGTTGTACCGCAAGACACTGGCGGCTTTGGAAGCAAAGCAATCACTCGAGAACGTGGAATACTATGTCTGCCCGGTGTGCGGTAATACCCACGAAGGACCGCTCGAAGGTAAATGCCCCATATGCGGGACTCCTGGCTCGCGATACGAACGTATCCCCTGAAATAATTTTGAAATATCAAAAGACGTCCCGGAAGGCAATGCTGCCTATCCGGGCGTCTTTCCACTTTACTTAAATAATTGAGTTAATCCTCTACGGCAGTTAACGTGATCGTGCAGCCATGGTCTACAAGGCGGGTTTTTCGTTTTAGATGATAGATCTGGTGCGCCATCTCTGTGCCCACATTCCAACAGTCCACCTTGCAGACCCTCTCCGTCGCCGGAGTTTGTAAGATCCTGCAATGCAATACCACGCAAACTGCTTGACCCGCCTTTTGATCGGTGATCTCGATGGGCGTCATCCATTGCATCTCATATGCCCATGCCCTGATCAGCGATGCCTGCCGTTTTAGCATATGGAGAAGTAATAGGTCAGGTTGATCGTTCTGGCGTTTATAAGCCTGCAGCAGCAGCCGTTTATAATCCCCAACTTCCTCCCGGTCCAGTTGATCTGCCAGGAATTCATGACTGCAGCGCGCAATCCATAACCAATTGTTGTATGCCCTTTGGTAATTTTCTTCATCCGGGTACCTTTCACGGGTGTGAGCGATACCAGCCTGCCAGACCGATTCCAGCTCGTGCATCGCCTCATAACCCAACCGGTGCTCCACAAATGGCAGCACCTGCTTTTGGTACAGGCGTACCATCCCTAAAGCATGGTTAAATTTTTCCCGGTCGGGCATGGGTTTTAGTCTGTCCATTGGTTTATCTTCTCTGTGCGCGAGCTGGTGTTGATATGATATTACAAAAATATCCCCAAAAAGTCAATCTACTGAGGTCCGGTTTTTATTCCTCCACCTTTGACGACCGGTTTCTTCCTTACCCACACGGCCTTTGTAATGTTCTTGGATCCTCCCCTTTTCCCTAAATAAATTATCATTTTTTATCTGCTCTTTTCTGCATTCATCAGCGGTTAAGTAATTTTATCTAAGGCAATATATATCCGCCTGCCCCCGACCCTACCTGGAGGGAATGTGCTTCCTTGGCTTATTATTTTGCTAACCGCTAACAAACTAACCCCTAACAACTAATCTCTATCCACCGCTCTTTGGTATAATTTTCAATCAGATTTCCATGGAGGAAATATGAGCGAGCGAAAGATTCGAGTGTTGATCGCCAAGCCCGGGCTTGACGGGCATGATCGGGGTGCCAAGGTGGTGGCACGCGCCTTGCGTGATGCTGGAATGGAAGTCATTTATACCGGTCTCAGGCAAACCCCCGAGATGATAGCCGAAGCTGCCTTGCAGGAAGACGTGGATGCAGTCGGCCTTTCCATCCTTTCTGGGGCACACATGGCCCTGGTGCCGCGCGTGCTCGAGCTGCTTAAAACCAATGGTCAAGGTAATGTCAGGGTTTTCCTGGGGGGTATCGTTCCTGACGAAGACGTGCCGCTCTTGCTGGAAATGGGTGTGATTGGCATCTATGGACCAGGCACCTTGAGCGCCACCTATGTGAGCGATATCCGTAAAGCCGTGATGACTGCTGATTCTTGAAGCCCGGTATGAAGAACATTGACCTTGCCCAGGCAGTCCTGGCGGGTGACCGGCTGGCGCTGGCGCGCACCCTCTCACAGGTGGAAAATGGATCCCCTGAAGGTCGCTCTGCCCTGAGCACGCTTTTCCTTCACACTGGCAAAGCCCACTTGGTTGGTGTAACTGGTGCTTCCGGCACCGGTAAGTCCTCCCTGGTCAACCAGCTTGCACGCTATTACCGCAACCCCGCAGCAGGTACCCAGCCTCGCCGCGTGGGTATTGTAGCTGTGGACCCCACCAGTCCATTTTCTGGAGGAGCCATTCTTGGGGATCGCATCCGCATGCGCGACCTGGCAGGTGATCCCGGTGTCTTCATCCGCTCCATGGCGACGCGCGGCTCGCTGGGTGGGATTGCCTCAGCCACTGCCGCGGTGGTTCAGGTACTTGACGCGGCCGGCTATGACCTGATCCTGATCGAGACGGTCGGAGCAGGTCAATCTGAAGTGGATATTGCCCGTCTCGCTCACACCACCCTCGTGGTGGAGGCACCAGGTCTCGGTGATGATATCCAGGCCATCAAAGCTGGCATTTTGGAGATTGCCGATGTGCTCGTGGTCAATAAAGCTGATCTCCCGGGTGTTGAAACTACCGAACGCGCCCTGCGCGGATCACTAAATCTTGCCCATCCCCTACCTCATCGCTTTATCCACGACAGCCTGCACGACGAAGCAAGCGGTCATGGAACGCTTGATATGGTCGCCGGGCAGGCAGATGACAAAGCAGTTGCTGAGTCATTATGGGTGCCGCCCATCCTGCGTACGGTGGCATTGGATGGTACGGGCATTCCCGAGCTGGTTAAGGCGATTGCCGACCATCGTAGTCATCTCGAAACGAGCGGAGGCTGGGAACAGCGTGAACGCTGGCGCTTGCAGACCGAGCTCGACTTGCTGCTGCAGGCTACCCTAGTCCAGGATTTCCGCTCTGGCTTGCCACGCGAAGCCTACGAGCAGGTTGTGGATGATGTCTTCGCGCGGCGTCTCTCGCCCTTTGAAGCCGTCGAAAAGCTTCTCAATGGGAAAAGCAAAACAAGTCTGGAGATACTATGATCTATGGTGAGCGAATCCGTTTCAGAGCAGTGGAAAAGGCTGACCTGCCACTTTTTGTTATTTGGACGAACGACCAGGAAGTGCGTCAGGGGATTTTGCTCCACAACCCTGTCTCGCAGACGGAGGAGGAAGGCTGGTACGAGCGCATGCTCAAGCGACCTGCGGATGAACATGTGATGGCGATCGAAGCAAGATTACCCGCCGATGAGACGGGTGAACAATGCTGGAAGCTGATTGGTAGCCTGGCGTTCGAACAAATTGACTGGCATGTCAGGGCTGCTGAGTTGGGCATCATGATCGGTGATAAAAGCTATTGGAACCGTGGATATGGTACCGAATCGGTACGCCTGCTGGCTCAACATGGTTTCACTACCCTCAACCTGAACCGCATATTCCTGCATGTTTTCGAGACTAACCCGCGCGCAATCCGCGCCTACGAGAAAGCCGGCTTTACCCATGAAGGACGCGAGCGCCAGGCTGAGTATAAGGATGGAAAATATATCGATGTTCTCCGGATGAGCCTTTTGAAGGGTGAATTCTTATCGGTATGATTTATCTACATATTTATCAGGTGCCATCAATGGAAGGTTATTGGAGCATATATGATAAATGGCGAGCGCATTCGCTTTAGGGCCATCGATCGTGACGACCTGCCCTGCTTTGTGAAATGGATCAACGATCCCGAAGTCAAGCAGGGCATTGGGATTTACCTGCCTTTCTCCATGGCGGATGAGGAAGATTGGTTCGAGACCATGCAGAAACGCCCGGCTGATGAGCACAACCTGGCGATCGAAGTGAAAGTAATCACCCCCCAGGGAGAGGCGAGCTGGAAACTGATCGGCAGCTGCGACTTTTTCAACCTTGACCATCGTAATGCCAGCTCGGAATTTGGCATCATGATTGGCGCTAAGGAATATTGGAACCAGGGTTATGGCACCGAATCAGTCCGTCTTCTGTGCCAGCATGGGTTCAAAACCCTGAACCTACACCGCATCCACCTCCGGGTGCTGGAGAATAACCCGCGTGCCATCCGGGCGTATGAAAAAGCCGGTTTCTCACATGAAGGTCGCCAGCGCCAGGCAGACTACCGCGACGGTCATTACATCGACCTGTTGGTGATGAGCATGTTGAGCAGTGAATTCTAAATCATGCCAGCATGAATCCTGAGCCTATACAATATGATACCAAAGGCATAATCCAGCCGCGGAACAAGCTTGATTATGTAAACGTGCCCGATTTCTAGCTTGCGCTAGCATGATCGTGCCCCGACCAATAATGATTAGAGACAGATTACGGTTATCAAAAATGGATTGGAATTGTAGCTCTCTGGATGAATATGGGAGTACACTATATATTAATGTTGGAAGATAAGCATGCCTGAATTGCCTGAAGTGGAAACCATAGCCCGGATGCTTCGCCAGGGTGGATGCGACCAACCCGCCCTGATTGGCAGGCATATCCAGGGGGTTGAACTGCTTTGGGAGCGCACCCTCGCTGAGCCTTCTCCCTCTGAGTTCAAGCATCGGCTCATCAGCCAGGTGATAGAAGACATTGGTAGGCGGGGTAAATTCCTCTATTTTCGCCTCACCCGCGACTGGCTGCTATTTCACCTGCGCATGAGCGGTGATTTATTGGTGAAACCCGCCAACGTTCCGCCAGAGACCCATGATCGTCTTGTGCTGCAGCTCGAAGGCGAGTTCCAGCTGGTCTTCAATGATGCTCGCAAGTTTGGGCGCGTCTGGTTGGTGAACGAAGTCGACCAGGTAGTGGGAAACCTGGGACCTGAGCCGCTAGATGAAAGCCTCACCCCTGACGTTTTGTTCGATCGCCTGCATGCCACCCGCCGCCAGCTCAAGCCATTGCTGCTCGATCAGACCTTCATCGCCGGGTTGGGGAATATATATGTTGATGAAGCCCTCAACCTGGCAAAGCTGCACCCGCTCAGCCCGGCCAATTGCACCACTCCCAGGCAGGCTACCCGGCTACTAGAAAGCATCCGCGGCGTCCTGCGGGATGGGATTGCCCGCAATGGTGCCAGCATTGATTGGGTCTACCGCGGTGGAGATTTCCAGAATTATTTCCGCGTGTACCAGCGGACGGGGCTGCCTTGCCCTGAATGTGGCACACCGATTGCACGCATTATTGTGGGGCAGCGCGGCACCCATTATTGCCCAACCTGCCAATTAAGGGATTGAGTATGTTTTTTACTGAACGAGCGTGTAAAACTGTTGCCTTCCAAAATGGAGGTCGATAATGGATTCATCCACCTTATTATATCTGGCTGGTTTCTTTTTCATCCTTGGAGCCGGTATTATCGGCTTGATCTGGATCGTTGTGGCTCTTGTGCGCGGTGTCCAGCATAAAGCCAATGGTAGCTCTTCACCAGGTGCCGACCTGTCGGTGCTGGCGCGCCTGATGCGCGATAACAAATCGCAGGATTTGGTCGTGGAGATGGACGGTCAGAGCTTTACGTCGGTCTCTGAGCTTTCGCCTGCTCAGCTGCGCCGTCTTGGTTTCACTGCCACCGTACTTGCAAAATGGCTGGGTCAACCTGTTCCTCTAACCAGCGACCCAGCGGCAACTGACCAATCCTTGCCCGCTGCCTCTCCGGATGGTGCAGAACTGTCCGTTCCCGAGGTTACACCCGAGCCGGTCGAGCTGCCCGTCACTGCCGCTGAACCCGCCTCTGCGGCCCATACCGATCCTGCCTGGCTTGAAGCCCTGCCCGATATTAGCGACTGGATTCCTGCAGAAGCTGCTCCCGCAGAATCAGTAGATCATCACGTGCCCCCATTCTCCGTGGACCCCATCCCTGAAGTAAAGCCCGTCAGCACACAGCTCCCTGATGTGGTGGGAGGCATCCTGAGCCCCACCCCAATCCCTGCTCCAGTGTACAAGAGCATTGCCATGCAGATTAATGACATCCTTCAGGCGCGCATTGCCGGGACGCCGTTTGAAAGCCGTCGGATCACCGTGACGGATGGTCCCGACCATGGGGTGGTTGTCTCCCTGGATGGGCAGAAATACCCGGGTGTCAAGGATGTGCCCGATGAAGATGTGCGCAACCTGATCCGCTCATCTGTAATGGAATGGGAGAAGCAAACCAAACCCTCCTCGAAGTAAATTAAATCCATAACATTTTTGTTTTGTAGCCGAGATCGGCCTGCCCCCCAATGCACCTGGAAGGGGCCTGCCCCCCACTGCAATTGTAGGGGGTTGATCTCGGTCCCGATTGACATACCGGTGATATTTTGCTATTCTCTATCTATAACGCTCCAAAAATCAAAACTGCTTCCATTTTATAATTGACAAGGTCTGCCAACATCACGGGGAGAATTGCATGCAAACCAGAATGATTACTCGTCTCACCATCACCTTAATCCTGCTGTTTACTCTCGGTCAGTCAGCTGTGGCTTCATCCGCCCATGTCACTGGTATTACCACGGCAGGGACCACTGAGCGGATCTCGGTCTCTTCGGATGCTCTCCAGGGAAATGGAGATTCAGTTTGGTCAGCCATCTCTGCAGACGGTCGCTTCGTGGCATTTGGTTCCGATGCCTCCAACCTGGTAGCCGGAGATACCAATGCTGACCATGATATCTTTGTGCACGACCGCCTGACCGGCGGGACCACCCGTGTCTCAGTTTCGAGTAATGGAGAGCAAGCCGATCACGATACGGGGGGTGCGGATATCTCTGCTAATGGACGCTACGTTGTGTTCCACTCACTCGCCTCCAACCTGGTGGATGGTGATACCAACTGGGTTGAGGATATCTTTGTGCATGACCTGGTGACGCAGCAGATCGCCCGCCTCTCGTTGGCCTCTGACGGTACAGAAGGGAATAGCCGGTCTACCTATCCCTCCATCTCCGCCGATGGGAGATTCGTGGCGTTTCAATCGCTGGCCTCCAACCTGGTCGACGGTGATGACAATGGAGTAGAGGATATTTTCATGCATGACATGCAGACCGGGCAGACCACCCGAGTCTCGGTTTCCAGTAGTGGTGAGCAAGGGAATCAATGGTCCGATCAGGCTGCCATCTCTCCGGATGGTTTGTACATAACTTTCCGCTCCTATGCATCTAACCTGGTGGAGGGTGATGCGAATAACGTTTGCGATACCGACCAGGATGGTGTCTACGATGATAACTGCCAGGATATTTTCCTTCATAACCTATTATCTGGTGCGACGACCATAGTATCTGTCGCCAGTGATGGGTCGCCAGCAAACAATTGGTCTGGTTGGCCATCAGTCTCTGAAAACGGGCGCTACGTGGCGTTCAAATCATGGGCCGAACACCTGGTGGAAAATGACACCAACGCCTGGTCGGATATTTTCGTGCGTGATACTCTGACCGGAGAGACCACCAGGGTTTCAGTCGCTACTGATGAGACCCAGGCTGATAATTATTCCAACTTCCCTTCCATTTCGGCTGATGGTCGTTATGTTGCGTTTGATTCTTGTGCTTCTAACCTGGTAAAGGATGACTACAACGAGAGGTTTGATATCTTCCTGCACGACCGGTTCACCCATCGGACCAGCAGGGTTTCCGTGGCGAGTGACGGGACCGAGGGGGTTGGCGATTCAAGCAGGGCATACCTCTCTATGTATGGGCGGTATGTAGCATTTGACTCCTCGGATTATGAATTGGTGCCCGGGGATACCAACGGGTTCTCTGATGTCTTTGTACACGACCGGGGAATGCTATCCAGCGTATTTATCCCAATCGTCACTCGCTAATTCTAATAAGCCAGATTATTGTTAATACAACCCATTAAGACGTTGCTATTGATTTATGGATGGATTTATTAATTCCAGCGCATCGTCTGTGTTGTGAATTCAAATCTCTGCCTCGAATTATTGCGATGAAAGGGTCATGACCAGCTCATTAGGTATAGCTTTGCTCATCCGCAGAAATTTCACCGTTCTTAACCATGTGCATCTTAGCAACGCTAGGTATTGCTAACTGCGGGAATCCTGATGGCCGAAATATATCAAAGAATACTACTCTCTTTCGAGTAATTTATCAATCTCATGCATCTGTTCCATCGTTAGCTGACCGAACTGCATGGCTCCGGCGTTTTCTTTTACCTGTCCAACAGTGCGGAAACCCGGTATAGGGAGCGTCTTCTGACTGCGTGCCCACAACCATGCCAGCGCCCCCTGTGCCACTGAACGCCCATTGCTCGTCAGAATTTGGCGTACTGCATCGCGCCTAATCATCCATTCGGAATTGGGTTTACCTTCTTTGAAGTATTTCATCCACTCCGGGCTTTTCTCGCCCCGTACGTCATCTTCAGCCAACCTGGTACCTGCAGAATATTTATCGGTTAACAACCCCATTGCAAGTGGACCGCGATTGAGTGCGGCCAGATCATACTTTTCACACAGTGCTATGACCTCCGGATTATCATCCATTACATTGAGTTGCAATTGAACAGCAGCACACTTTGGACCCTCAGCAAAGACTTTCACTCGTTCAGGAAAATCTGTGCTCCAGCCGTAGGTGCGGATTTTACCATCTGCCACCAGCCTTTCGAGTGTCTCACGTACTGGCGCTGCCTGTTCGGGGGGATATCCGTTATCGTGGAATTGATACAGGTCGATATAGTCGGTGTTCAGGCGACGCAATGATTCTTCGCACGCTGACCGGATACCCTCGGAGGAGGTATCACTGCCGGTAACCTGGCGGGTGGTTTCGTCGAAAACCGCATTGAACTTGGTGGCGATGACCACGCGGGTGCGAATTCCGGCAAATGCCCGTGCCAGCACCCGTTCGCTATGCCCGGCACCATATACGTTTGCGGTATCGAAGAGCGTAATCCCCATGTCCAGGCCAGCGTGGATCGCCCGAATGGATTCCTCATCATCCACTTCACCCCAGCCCTGCGGTGTTTTTCCTTCCCAGAATGGGCCTCCAATAGCCCAGCAGCCAAGTCCCATCGGGCTGACTTCGATGCCAGACCTGCCCAGCATTCGTGTAGTGATTTTGTTCATAAATATCTCCGTGATGCAATAGGATAGTTAATCAAGCGTAAAAGATTCTGGGTGAGCACTCAATGCGCCTCACGATAAACACCATGTTTATCCACGACACTCGTCTTATTTAAACAGCAAATGCCAGAAAGGGGTTGACTTGGGTTAGCTGATCAATGGTTCCCTCGTCCACTCCAGCCGCGCGCAGTTTCGGTAGGAACTGGTCTGTGAGATAGGTGTACGGCTTGGGAACGCCTCCACCCGGTTGAGCCGGGTCATACCATCCCCGGTCGTGGCTCAGCAGCAGTTGATTCCCCAGACCAGCCTCCAACAATCGTTGGATGTGCTCCAGATAGTACTCATCTGTTTGCCACTCGCTATTCCCGATCGCATCATATTCGAGCCAGGCCCCGCGGCGAGCTATTTCCAGGTGTAGCTCGAAATCAGGCTCCGCCTGGGTGTGGATCCAGATAAACCGTTCTGCCGTACACCCCAGCTGCTCGATGATATCAAGCTGATCGCGCACCACCCTGCCTTTAACCGTGTGGCTGCCAATGACCGCTTTCGTCTCACGTCCAGCTGCAGCAGCCGCCCGCAAGATTTTGGTTTCACAGTCAGTCAGCCCATCATCCCCGGCGCTCAGCTTGATCCAGCCAGCTTGCACACCGCTGTGTTCTATTTCACCTTGCAATTCGCCCAGCATCCAGGCGGTCAGTTCGGCTTCGCTAGCAGCCTGTGCCCAATCAGGGATCCAGGGTTCACGATAAACCCCCGTTGGTATCACCAGCGGTATACCAGCCGCCTCCGACACTGCCATTTCTATATCGGCCCGCCGTCCCACTCCAACGGTGCTGCATTCAACGATGGCAGTCACGCCAGATTTTTGAGCTCTTTTTATTTCCGGTACCATCAGCTTGAGCACATCTTCAACCTCAGCTTGGGCGTAACCCGGGGTGTCCCAGGTACGCAGATCTACGAAGACATGTTCATGGGGCAAGATCATCCCCAATTCGGTGGTCGACTTGGGACCAAGCGTAGTAATAATTTTCGACATAACACTATCCCTTCAAACTCCGAAGAAGCGATATGGATTTTCTTGCAACAGCTTTTTATATAACTCGACCATTGACCTGGCTCGAAATAGCCTGACCGTAGCTGTACCAATCATCCTGCTCTGTATCATTCCAAGTGCCTCGGCTTCCCGTTGGACAATCAGGAAATCGCTCCATCTATTCTCACACCCAAACAACCATTCATCTGCTGGGTAAATTTCTAACAATTCTTTTGGTACTTTTCCTTCCATAATTATTGTTATGTCTTCAGGTAGTAACACTTGCTCCTCAGCAATGTGTAAAGCCGAACATCTGTCCATTTGAACGCCAAAGAGCAGAATCCAGCCATTAGCTTCGACCAATGGTTTAAAACTTTGGCAATAAATTTCCGCGTCCTTGCCCCAGGCTGATACAGAATGAACTGGATCATACCATCTCACTACATCTGGGCGCCGACGAAAGGTATCGGCAATGATACCCATGCCACTCGGGCTCTCAAGGTCATCGAAGGCAATGCGCTTAATCTTCCAGTTTATTCCTCTCGCAATATCTTGTTGAGTCAGCTCAACAGGAGGTCCTACTAAGTATGTCGGCATGACAATGGTGCCTTCTTGCCCCACCGTATCGAATAGCGCCTCAAGGACGGTGTTTGCACCACCGTCGACGTGACCGAGACTGCTAAGTGAGCTATGAACACCCAATATCCAGCCTGGTTGGATACCAAGCTGTGCCAAGCCATCCTTGATATCAGCTTTAGTAACAGGCACCATTGCATTCGCCATAATTATTACCAACAGCTACACGAATCGTGTGATTGGTTTATACACCAGGTTAGCCCAACGATTGCTTCACCGCAGGCGTAGTATAACGCCACATGGATTAAATAATTTTCTCTCGCCGCACAATTACCAGGGTGAAATCGTCCAAAAAGCCATAATTTGCGGTGAAAACCCCGGCTGCCCGGATAATTTTTAGAATTAAATCCGCTGCAGCCAGTTGCTGGTTCTCCCGGATTACTTGCACCAGGCGCTGTATACCGAAGGATTCGTTCTGTTGGTTGATTACTTCGGTTACCCCGTCTGTATATAGCACCAATATATCCCCTTCAGCCATATGACTTTTCTCGTCACTGTGATGCAGGTTTTGAAAAATCCCGAGGGCAAGCCCGAGCGCAGGGTTATGGCGATTGAGTTTTTCCATTTCGCCGTTTGCGTGCAGGATAAGCGGCGGTGGATGCCCACAGCTAATATAGTTCAAGTCGCCGGATGATGCGTCCAGTACGGCATATAAGACGGTGACAAAATGCTTGTTTCCGGTAAATTCTGGTAAAAGCCGGTCTATCGTATTTGCAATGTTGGCAGGTCTTGAATTGCCAAGCGCTTTTGTGCGTAATAATGCTCGAAATGCAGTCATAACCAGCGCAGCAGGAATGCCATGCCCCGATACGTCGGCTACAGCCAGTCCAAGCCGGTTATGCGATAAAGGGATGTAATCAAAATAGTCTCCGCCAATCTCATCCGTCGGAATACAAATCCCTGCAATATCGTAACCCATCAGGTCAGGTGCACTGTGCGGTAGTAGCTTGGACTGAACTTCTCGCGCAGTTTCGAGCTGTTTGCCAACCAGCTCCTGCTCGAGCAGCTGCTTGTGTAACATTGCCTTTTCAATCGAAATCGCGGCAGCATCGGCGAAAAATTGAAGCACTTCCACATCGTCGGGCGTATAGGCAGATAGCTGGTCACTCTCCAGGTTGAGGGCACCAATCGCGCGTTGGTTACGGATGATCGGTACAGTAATTTCAGAGAGTGTCGCCCGGCGTCCCACAACATAGCGCGCATCCAGGCGTACATCCGGCACGATCAAACTCTGGCAATTCTGGATGACATAACCCGTGATCCCTTGTCCACGCATGAGCATGGCATCTTCTTGCGGTGGGTTAGGATCAAAGCCTCGTCGGGTGACACCTGCGATCATTCCCAGCGGCGACTCATGCCTTCCACGCACCAGGTCTTGATTAAGCACAAATATGCCGGCGGCATCGTAATGGAGCACGGTTTTTACCATATCGAGTAAGTGCTCCATAATCTCGTCCAGGTCCAAAGTATCTCGCACCTTATGCGAGATATCCAATAGGAGCTGATATTTCTTTTCCAGGGTTAAGTCCATAATTTGAAATTCTATACCCGAGTTATCTATATTCTTACTCCTGATTTACTCGAGAACTTGCATCCAGTTCAATCATAGCTGCACCATCTCTGATCGCAATTCTGAAGTAGCATTTACACTGCCTCAATGATGCCTGTGACCCAGCGAGCGACGTCTGCACAGATCGAGTATACTCGCAAGTAATAATGCTGATTAATAAATATCTTTTCCATGGAATGCTAAATGCTCAAGCTTTTACCTGATGCTCCATCTGGCAAGAGGTCTTATAAACCATGCATCACACCCGTGAAGAAGTAATCAAGCGTACCATCGATGAGTTCGAGCTCCTGGATCGGTTGCTGGTGAGCTTGAAAGATGAAGATTGGGAGCGGCTGTTGATCCGACCCGAGACGAAAGACCCCTGGACGGTGAAAGATGCTGTTGCCCACATCACCCATTGGAAAGCAGACCTGGCCCGTTCTTCCCGGCGGCAGAAGCGACCTCCCGAGGAGCGCGGGCTGGAGTGGAACGACGCCAACCACCTTATCTATATGCGCTGGCGTGATCGTTCTTCTCAGGATGTGCTCGCCTGGCACAGGCAGGTACAGCAGGATGTGCTCGCTGCGATGCGAGCAGCCCCCGATGAATGGTTCACCGGTAAGGAGCGCAATAAGCAATGGCCTTACGACCTCGACGGTCATTCTACCTTGCACCGGGTTCGCGACATCGAGCGTGCGTTAAAAGCCAGTAGGAAGAGCTAAAGGGTTGGTAGTGTTTTTTTATAGGGGCGACCCAACACGATAATCCTCGGTCTGGTTTACCCATCGAATATTGCTAGCCATGATTTCATTATTCGTATGACGGGTCGCCCCTTCTTTTGATATGTCTTTTATGATAATAATCCCATGCACATGGTTAGGCATCATGGCGAACGCATCTGCTTTAGACCAATGGTATTCACAACCACTCCCTATCTACCGGTATGATATTGATCATTGAATTTGGTTGGATTATTAATAAAAAAAAGGAAAAATAAATCGAAACAAAGCTCTTTTAGTGAGTGTGTAAAGGATGGGTTATGATCTTAATGAGATCGTTTATGATCATAATAGCAGATGTTTCCATCATTATGTAATTACTCACTACGTCAGTTATACCTGTCCAAAAAATTTAGATTAAAAATCGCTCAACTCTACTGTCATTACGAGGAGAGCGCTCCAGCAATTCAGAGAATTTTTCATAGCCGAAGCTCGACGAAGTAATCTTCCTCAGGTAAGTATGGTCACTATGACTTCCGTGTCAATTGAGCTTTCTAGTAAAAGGAAGATTGTTTCGATATACTACGCCTCCGCCGATAAGGAAGGAGGGCAACCGCAATGACAATGAAGTGTTGTAATTTTGAGAAATCTAATTATTTTCCTTGTAGAAATGTTGTAGTGAATACATACACTGTCATGTAATTACTCACCAAGAGCAAAAATCACATGTGATTATGAATAAAACATAGAGCAGATTGCTCCCCGAATAGCTGCGGGGACCGGTTCTAAGGACTTTGGAGTGTAAGAGGAATCGTGGATTCTGAGAGCGTCCTTATCCCCCGAAAACCAACGGGGATTCCGCAATGACAACATGGGTGAGTAATTACATCTTTACCGGTAAAGACTAACCGGTATACGGATGCATAATTATATAAAACAGACAATGGAATGTATCCTAACATCGGTTCAATTCGACCGATCTGGAAGAAGAGCACTTTTACCGGTAAAGATCAACCGGAATACGGATGCTTTCATAGAAACATTTATAGGAAAGCATCCTATACAGATAAAAATCAATCTGTACAGAAGTACACTGATTATAGCACAAATGTTCTAATCCACAAGGGGTTTAAGAGATTTAAGATTTCTCATTTTATGAGTCCCTAAAGCATCACTAAACAAACCATGAATATTTTCAGTACAGATGGCTGGAGGGCTTAATACGGGCAACCGAACAAGATAAATCGTTAGTTATATCAAGATAAGATTGACACGGAAAGACCAATGATCATCCCTTGCCTCGATAAATCATTTTGACGTGGTGTGTGGGATGGGGAGGTATGCAGTAAAACTGGAAAGTGATGGGTGGAGCTTACCTCCTATGCCTGCGCCTCTTTTGAGACTTGCTAAGCTGGGATTGGTTGTCCTGCACACCCACCCGCTCTTCTTCGGGCTCAGGTTCAAGTTCAGTCCCGTCTGCCGGCTGTTCCTCGGCTTCTCCCCCATCACCGCTCGCTGTGACGGCATCCGTCTCCGCCTCAAATTCTTCCACCGTGGTTGGGCGGTGCATCTCGCTCTGTACGCTGCTCATCAGGCGTGGCCGATAGGTGAACATGCGCGAGATTACTCCCGAACGCATATCCTTGAGCAGATTCTGGAACAGCTCGAACGCCTTGCTCTTATACTGCACCAACGGGTCGCGCTGACCATATGCTTCCAGCCCGATGGAGACGCGCAGGGCTTCCATCTGGGTCAGGTAGTCCACCCACAGCTCGGTGATCACCCCCAGCAGCAGCTGGCGGTAGACCTCGGTGAGGGCGCGCCGACCCAGCTCGTCCATGAGCTTAATAATCTGCTCACGGTCCAGGCTTTGCAGAGGTTGAGTCTCCAGGCTGGCACAGGTTTCTTCACCCAGCAAGCTGCACAGTGTGTCGCGCAGCGTCGGGTCGAGCTCTGGCAACGTGGCATTCGCCAGGCGCGAGAATTCACTCGCTCCCCAAGCCCGGCGGATAGTCTCCTGTGCACTCTGCAGGTGCTTCAGCACTTCATCGGTAATATCCTCCGGGGTGCGTCCCTCCAGCAGGCGGGCTGCCAGGTAGATGTAACTCAGTCGGGTAGTGCGCTGCAAGACCCGCCGGTGGGTCTTCTTGTCAAAGGAGGCCTTGGTTCCCTGAGGCATCATCAACAGCAAGCCCAGCATGTGGTTGGTGGTGACGGGTCCGGTGATCTTCGCCAGGGCACTTTCCAGGTCATGTACCAGCTGACCGGATGCGGGTCCGGCGCCGTTACCCAACAGGCGCTCCCGTCTCCTGGTCAATACCAGCTGGGTGGAGTGGTAGACCTGGTCTGCCATCGCCTCCCAATCCGAGCTGTCCAGCTGGGTAACCTCAAGGTCGAGGGTGTCTTCCAGGCGGCGCTCGATCGCACCCACCAGCCGCATCACCGACTGCCCGGCGACCGCGTTCTCCACCTGGGTGCGGATGGACTTACGTACTTTGTCGGGGTCATCCCGCAGCAGGCGCAGTTCCTCCGGGCTCAGGCGGATATTAACATGCACCATGCCCACCAGCTCATCCAACAGCTCACGCGAGGTGCGCGGGGCAGCATCTTCCGCCTCGCCCATCCTCAGCCCTTCGTAGAATGTGTCGAGTGCTTCCAGGCGTTCCTTCGCCTGGCTCTCCAGGCGCTCACGGCTCGTCTCCAGCAGGTTGTCGATGGTGCGTAATAAGTGTTCTTCCTCGGCTTTGAGCGCTTCGTTCGCCAACCCAAGCAGGGCATCGCGCAGGTCATCGATTGAGTTATAGCCCTTCTGTTGGCTGGCAAGATGGTCCACCAGCAGCTTGAGCGAGTAGGACGGGAAGAGTATCCCACCCAGGTCGAGCGGTGGCTGCACCTGATCAAGCCAGGCGAGCAGCTTCCACGGACCTTCCTCATCCGCCAGTGATTCAGGCACCCGGCGGTTGACTTCAGTGCCCAATAACTCGGTCACGTCCTCCGAGAGGTCAGCCTTGGTGAAGATCAGGTCGCGCTGACCATAGATGCGCTGGCGCTGTGTGTTGAGCACGTCGTCGTACTCGAGCAAGTGCTTGCGGACGTCAAAGTTGGCGCCTTCCACCCGCGTCTGTGACTGCTCGACCAGGCGGCTGACCAGCCCCACTTCCATGGGCACGGCATCGTCGATCTTCATCCGCTGCATGATCGACTCGACCTGCCCACCGCCGAAGCGGCGCATCAGCTCGTCTTCCAGGGAGAGGTAGAAGCGTGACGAGCCGGGGTCGCCCTGGCGGGCAGCACGGCCGCGCAGCTGGTTATCGATACGGCGGGCCTCATGGCGCTCCGAGCCGATCACATGCAAACCGCCCAGCTCTTTAACCCGCCCCATGTGCTGCATGTAGGTGAGAAAACTGGCGATATCGGCTTCATAGATGCCCACCTGGTCGGGGGTGAGTGCTTCGAGAGCCTGGCGCCTTTCTTCATGGCGCATGTCATAGGGGTCAGCATACCCGGCACGTCGCAAGACGCGGTTGACCGAGTCGATCACGCCTTCAGGCAGCTCACCTCCAAGCTTGATGTCGACGCCACGCCCCGCCATGTTGGTGGCGATGGTAACTGCTCCAAAGGCACCTGCATCGGCGATGATCTGGGATTCTTCGGTGTGCTTGCGGGCATTCAGCACCTGGTGAGGGATGCCCGATTCCAGGTCGGTTTTCAACCTCTCAGCGTCCTCAGCTGGCAGGTCGAGGATATCCAGCAGGCGGGTGAGGTTCTCGGGGTCTTCGGGGTTGAAGGAGATGCCCAGGTCACGCGCCATTTTACGCATATCGGGCACTTGCAGCTGGTCTAAGGACGCATTGAGCGGTTGCAGCTCTTCAACGATACGCCCATCCTCTTCGCGGTTGTTCTTCTCCAACCAGGCCTTCCGCAGGATAGCTACCTGGGCCAATTTGCGTAGGGGCTCCGCTCGCATGCGGGTGGAGAGGTGGTCGGAAAGCTCAACCGAAGTAGTGCCTACCAGCATCGGGCGACCCATGGCGTGGTAACGCAGGATTTCACTGGTGATGGCGCGGAACTTGACTTCCTCGGTGCGGTAAATCACATCTGGGAAGTCCTTACGCTGGAAGTAGACCGGCTTTTTGGCAGTATCAGCCTGCAGGGCATAATAGCGGTACTTGTACCCCTGCTCATCCTTCCCTTCCAACAGGGAAAGCGCAGAGCCTTCCCGCATCGCCTGGTATTCCAGGTTGGTGGGGATGGCGATCACGTCCAGCTTGTAGATCTTGTCGAACTCTTCAGCTTCGGTGAGGGCAGTACCGGTCATCCCGCACAACTTCTCGTACATGCGGAAGTAGTTTTGGATGGTGATGGTGGCGTAAGTGACGTTCTCCGCCTGGACGCGCACACCTTCCTTGGCTTCAACTGCCTGGTGCAGCCCGTCCGACCAGCGCCGACCAGGCATCAATCGCCCGGTAAACTCGTCGACGATGACCACCTTGCCCGTTTGAACCAGGTAGTCCTTATTGCGTTTGAACAGGAACTGGGCACGCAAAGCCTGCTCGAGGAAGCCTCTCAGGCGTGCCTGCTCAGGGGTCACGTCCTCCGGGCGTTCGGGGTCGCTCAGAGCGACACCTAGCAGCTCCTCGACGTGCAGCTCACCGATCTCGGTGAGGGTAATGGTGCGGTCGCGCTCCTCCAGCTCATAGTCTTCGGCGCGTAGCTGCCGTACCACCAGCACCATGCGCATATACCATTCGGCATCGTCCTGGGCAGGTCCGGAGATGATCAGAGGGGTGCGAGCTTCATCGATGAGGATGTTGTCGACCTCGTCCACGATGGCGTAATAGTGGCCGCGCTGGACGCGTTCATCCAGGCTCATGGTCATGTTATCCCGCAGGTAATCGAAGCCGAACTCTGAGTTGATACCGTAGGTAATGTCGGCGGCATAAGCCTCGCGGCGGTCCACCAGGCGCAACTGGTGCTGGTCTTCGTGTGGGGAGGTCTTCTCCAGGTCAACGATAAAGGCTTTCTTGCCATTCTCCGTACGAGAGGCCATCTGGAGCACACCCACGCTAAGACCGAGGGCATTGTAGATGGGTGCCATCCAGCGGGCGTCACGCCGTGCCAGGTAGTCGTTCACCGTAACCAGGTGGGTGCCCTTTCCGGCGAGGGCGTTCAAGTAAAGGGGCAGGGTAGCAACCAGGGTCTTGCCTTCACCGGTACGCATCTCGGCGATCTTGCCCTGGTGCAGAGAAATACCGCCGATCAGCTGTACATCATAATGGCGTTGACCGTTGGTACGCTTACTGGCTTCACGCACGGCAGTGAAGGCTTCGGGTAGCAGGGCATCGAGAGTCTCGCCATCGGCCAGGCGTGATCGGAATTCAGCTGTCTTTGCGAGCAGCTCTTCAGAGCTTAACGCCTCGAACTCAGGTTCCAGGCTGTTGATCTGGTCGACGACCTCATTCGACCTGGTGAGCGCTCTCTTGTTAGGATCACCGCCGAAAATGGTAACGAATTTCTTAAGCATATACACCCTTTCTGCGGGGGGATTATAGCATAGTTAGTTTAAGGGAAATTGAGAGCGGCATGCGACTGAAGCCAGGCCTGTATCGACCTACTGACACCCTAGATGGTAAGGCTGGGCAGATCACTTAAAGGATAACTGCTGACCTTTGGATGGGTCGTCCGGGTTGTGGATGGAGCGTGCATCGACCAGGCTGCCGTCTGCCAGGATGTGCCATATAGCCACCTGGGGGTATTCCATCAGCAGGTAGGCGGCGATGAGGTGGTGGCGGTGGCAGTTGGCAGGGTCCTTCTCGGCGCACAGGATGCAGGTGGTTTGCTGACCTGCAAGCACAAGCAGGTGCTGGATGCCCTCGATGAACCAGGGACGCTGCATCACTGCCGGATAGCTGAGTTCGTTGATATAATCGGCAGCTTTAACCGGGATGGCATGATGCTTATAACAAGCAGGGTCTTTTGGACGACCTCCCAGCAATTCACCCGCCCACGTATAGTCGATACCCTGCACCTGCATCACCTGCTGAAGGGCATTTTTGTTGAACTGGGGATGGAAGCGGCTGTAGGGAGCACTTCTTACGTCCACGAGGCCAGCGATCTCGTGGTCAAACAGCAGCTGGTTGAATACGTCGATTGGATGGTTGCTGTGACCGATGGTGAAAAGCTGCATGCCGTGATCTATATCCCCACCAGAGCCACCGCCGCCTGGAAGCCCAGGTAGGCTGCCAGCATATCCCTGGCTTTAAAGGTCAGTCGTCTACCATCCAGGCGCGTGGCTCCCGGGAAGATGGCTGCCTGGTCAGCCTGGTCGGAGGTGTTGAAGTCGATCGTCACCTGCACGGGCTTCGCGACAATAAACGGCTTGGGAGCCTCCCCAGCCTGCAGGCGCTTCACTGCCTGCCTGGCAGCCGATTGGATGAGCTCCTCGGTGACCTGTGGCAGGAGACACTCAGCAGCCATCCGGCTGACGGCGGTCTTCACCACCACCGTCTCGATCGGTCCAAGAAGCTCGCTGGCCTGGGCGCAGGCAGTCTGGTCACCACTGAGCATGAGAACAGGGACGTTGAAGTGACCTGCTACGGCGCCGTTCAACCCATATTCGCCCACCAGGATGTCATTCAGCCACAGGTTTGCCACCCTGCGGCTAGACCAGGTGTGGTCAAGGATGGCATTCTGCGAGCCAGCCCGGGCATGATAGCCAACAAAGATCAGACCATCGATTCCCTGGTCGATACCCTGGACCATCGCCAGGGGGGAGTAGTCTCCGCTGATCAGGTGGGCACACGGGTCGAGCTCTTCAATCAGGATGTTTGTGCCGCGATCGTGCCCATCGGTGACCAGGATCTCTTTAGCCCCAGCTTCGCATGCACCCCGCACAGCCGCGTTAACATCGCTAGTCATCAAGCGGCGGAAGCGGGGGTATTCGGCATGGTTGGGATCTACCTGATCCCAGTTGGTCACACCGGTGATGCCTTCCATATCGGCGGCAATTAGGATTTTCATAGTTTACAAGCTCCTTGGTCATTTCTTGAGGTGGTAGGGGACGTCGATGATGATGCGTTGGAAGCCCTGTGTACGGCGGCGGTAGAGCAAAGCCGCTTTGAGCAGCAAGGAAGTCTGGTTGTGCAGTAGCTGATGCCACCAGCGGGCAGGGACGAATTCAGGCAGCACCACTGCTGCCAATGTGCCGTCGTTGTGCTGGCGGTCATCTTCATCCAGGTAATCGAGAAATGGCTGAATGATCGAGCGGTAGGGTGAGGGCAGAACAACCAGGGGTATATCAGGCCACCAACATTCCCATTCCTTGCGGATCTGCTCGCCAGACCCGGGGTCAAGCTCGACATACACGGCGGTGATATCCTTGGAGATGGATTGAGCCAGGTCTATGGCGTCGATGATACCACGGTGAACCCCTGAGACGGGCACGATCAGGCGCATAGGTGGGGAGGGTTTAATATCGGGGGGAAGCCCGCGCATTGAGAGCTGCTTGCCTACTTCCTTGTAATGGTCCCTGATGCGTAAAAATACCACTACCAGGATTGGGATGAGCAGCACAGTGATCCAGGCACCCTCACGAAATTTACTGATGCTGATTACCACCAGAGTGGTCCCTGTGGCCACAGCGCCAAGTCCATTTAGAAAGGCTTTCAAGCGCCAATTTTGACTCCGTTCACGAACCCAGTGTACGACCATACCCGACTGCGAAAGGGTGAATGCCAGGAAGGCCCCTATTGCAAAAAGAGGTATAAGCTGGTGGCTGTTACCGCTGAAAAGCACGATCAATACGCCAGTGGCAATGGCAAGGAAAACAATGCCGTTGGCAAACACCAGCCTATCTCCCAGCCCGGTGAACTGGCGTGGCAAAAACCCGTCACGGGCAAGGATGGCAGACAGGCGGGGAAAATCTGCGAAGCTGGTATTGGCAGCCACTGCCAGGATGAGCAAGGTTGAAAACTGGATCAGCAAATAAGCGGGTCCGCTACCTAGCAGATGTCGTGCCAGCGCCGAAAGGATGGTCTCGTTTGGACCAGCGATGATCCCCAGGAATTGGGTCAACCCGATGCTGCCGATAAATAATATCCCCATCAGGATTGCCATAGCAATCAAGGTGCGGCCGGCATTTTTCGATTCCGGAGGTTGAAAAGCTGGCACTCCATTACTGATAGCTTCAATACCGGTCAGGGCTGTGCACCCTGTGGAAAAAGTATGTAAGATGAGAAACAGGGTCAGTGGTTGGACGGGGGAAGGGGCAACTGTGGCTAAAGGGACCGGACCTTCAATCCATAGGCGGATACCACCGTATACCAGCATAGGAATGTAGGTGAATAAAAACAGGTAAACCGGTACCGCCATAATGGTGCCGGTTTCGCGCAAACCACGCAGGTTCGCTAGCATGATCAACCCTAGCAACCCGAGGGAAATTCCAACCTTGTAGGGCAATAAACTGGGGAACGCTGAGGCGATGGCGTCCACGCCAGCGGTGAGGCTGACTGCGGCGCACAGCAGGTAATCGAGCAGCAAAGCGCCTGCGGCAACCAAGCCCGGTAATATGCCCAGGTTGGCACGGGCAACAATATAGGAGCCACCACCAGAAGGATAACCATGGATGGTCTGATAATATGAAATCGCGACAATGACGAGGATCCCAATGATAGCCAGTCCAATCGGCCATTCCAGCAACAGGCCGGCACTCCCGGCAACGACCAATCCCAGGTATATTTCCTGGTTGGCATATGCAATCGAGGAGAGGGCATCTGGAGAAAAAGCGGCTAGCGCCCGAACTTTATTCAGGCGTTTTTCAGCCAGCTGTGCGGTGGGAAGGGGGGAGCCGATGAGAGCGTTTTTAATCTTTGAAATCATGCCGATGAACCTAAAACTGCTCTATCCATAGTATATACCACTCCCGCTTTTACGGCGGGGTGTAATCAGGCTAATATTAGGAAAGATATGTCCCATGCTATAATCACGATCATTCCTACTTACAATTGATGCGGAGGATACGATGGCTGGCAGTGGATTATTTCCGTTTACCGAAGAGCACGAGAGCATCCGTATGGCGGCGCGTAACTTTGCGCAAAAAGAAATCGCGCCGGTGGCGGCAGAGTTTGACGAAAGCGGTGAATTCCCCTCCAAGACGATCAAGAAGATGGGAGAAATGGGCTTCATGGGGATTGAGGTGCCGGAAGAATATGGCGGAGCAGGGATGGACACCCTGGCATACGTGCTGGCGCTCGAGGAAATCTGCAAAGTGGATGCCGCTCACGGCACCATCATGTCGGTGAACAACAGCCTGTTTTGCAATGGCATATTGAAGTTTGGGACGGAAGCCCAAAAGCAAATGTATGTTACAGCTGTCGCTTCAGGCAAGTCGATTGGAGCTTATTCCCTCACCGAGCCTATGTCTGGTTCAGACGCGGGGACGATGCGCAGCCGGGCAGTCAAAGAAGGGGAGGGGTACGTCATCAACGGGCGCAAGTCTTGGGTGACAAGTGGACCGGTGGCAGAGTATGTGGTGATGTTCACCATGACCGACCCAGATAAGAAGCACCGCGGCATCACGGCGTTCCTGATTGATGCGAACAGACCCGGATTCGTGCGGGGGAAGAAGGAACCCAAGCTGGGTATCCGTGCATCCGCAACGAGTGAGATCTTGTTCGAGGATTACCACTGCCCGGTGGAAGACCGCCTGGGTGAAGATGGCGATGGGTTCAAGATCGCCATGGCAGTGTTGGATGCAGGGCGGATTGGGATTGCTGCCCAGGCGTTGGGGATCGCCGAAGCGGCTTATGATGCCAGCGTGACCTACGCCCGCGAGCGGGAAGCTTTTGGTTCCAAGATTGGTGAATTCCAGGGCATCTCCTTCAAGATTGCAGACATGAAGACACGCATCGAAGCATCACGCCTGCTGGTGTACAACGCAGCCCTGGCGAAGGAGCGCGCCAAGACCACCGGTGAGCGATTTACGCGTGAAGCCGCCATGGCGAAGCTGTTCGCCTCAGAGACGGCGATGTTCGTGGCTCACTCAGCCGTGCAGATCCATGGTGGGATGGGCTACAGCAAGGAGCTGCCTGTAGAGCGCTACTTTAGAGATGCCAAGATCACCGAAATATACGAGGGAACAAGTGAGATCCAGCGCCTGGTCATTTCAAGAATGGAGCTTGGACTCCGATAGGTTTGGATAGGGATTCAGGGATAAAAAGAATAGGTTCTGTCCAACACTTACTTCTGCTTATCGTTGAGGTACTCTTATTCGAACACTTGACGCATCCCATGGCATATAACCTGGCAACTTTGCATTGTTCACCCCCACTGACACCCGGGCTAGATACCTGCATCACAGATCTAGTTAAGACCAGATTCCAGAAGGCAATGACACAAAATTATGGTTTATTTCAGCCGGGATGCAGATGTTGTCGCTGGGTAGACACTCAGCTTTTAGTAATTCGCTCGACACCCTTTTTGAATGAAATTGTAGTGCGGAGGAGCTAATGAAAGCTGTGTTATTTAATACGCATGGTGGGCTGGAAGTGCTTGAATATACAGACTTCCCAACACCTGAACCGGCAGAGGGACAGGTGCTGGTAAAACTCGAGGCTGCCGCGCTTAACCGAGTGGATATCTGGACCCGCGTTGGATGGCCTGGCATAAAACTGCAATACCCGCATATCCCTGGATCGGATGGGGCAGGGATAGTAGCAGCGGTGGGTACGGGTGTAGCTATGTGGAATATTGGTGACAGGGTGGTGATCAATTCAAACCTTGGCTGCGGTCATTGCCCGGCATGTATTGCCGGACAAGATAACCGCTGCCGCGACTGGCATTTGTTGGGCGAGACGGTGCGGGGTACTTATGCGCAGTATATAGCTATTCCTGCGACCAACCTGTATTTAATCCCAGTTGATTTTGACGCCCATAAAGCAGCAGCTGCGGCGCTTGTATTTCATACTGCCTGGCACTCACTGATCGTGCGCGGGGGGTTAAAGCCTGGTGAGAGTGTGTTGGTGGTAGGTGCTTCTGGTGGTGTGAATACTGCCAGCATACAGGTTGCCAAGTTAGCCGGTGCGACGGTGTATGTGGTTGGCTCGGACCCCGAAAAACTCAAGCTTGCCGAAGCATTAGGAGCAGATTATCTCATTGACCGTTCGAAGGAAGAGAACTGGTCCAAGACGATCTTCAGCCTGACAGCAAAGCGTGGGGTGGATGTGGTGGTGGATAATGTAGGGACGACCTTCCCGTTGAGCTTTCGGTCGGCTGCCAAAGGGGGGCGCATCCTGACGGTGGGCAACTCGGGAGGGGCGAAATTCGAGATTGATAACAGGCAGATATTTGGGAAACACCTATCGGTCCTTGGCTCATCGATGGGCACCCGGGCTGATTTTGCCACTGTAATGGATTTGATCTATGCAGGTAAACTTAACCCGGTCCTGGATCGTGACTACCCATTGAAAGATGCACGGGCTGCACAGGAATGCCTTGAGCAAGGTAAGCAATGCGGTAAAATCACCTTGACTATTGAGTAAATGACTTGGAATTTGCTTGATATGGATAGCTCGCAGACACCCGACAAAGCAGCAGTACCCCAAGCGCAGGTCCAGGCACCGATTAACAAACGTCCTTGGAGCGTAACCTTGCTGGTAGTGGGGGTGTTAATCATCACAGTCATCAACCTTATCAGGTTAGGGCTGAGCATCAGGTATTGGAGTTTTCTCAGCTCCCAGTCTGGGATCTCCCCAATTTATCTTACCCTGACTGGATTGATTTGGAGTGCGGTAGGCCTGTACCTAATGTGGGGGTTGTGGAAAGCGAAGAAATGGGCGCCCAGACTTATGCAAGCAGTTGGGCTTACCTATGCGCTGTATTACTGGATGGATCACATCTTTTTGATGGATCACCCGGTGAGTGGAGCGACAGATGCCTTCCGGCTGATGTTGCCAACCAACTGGCAGTTTTCTGCTGGAGTGACCGTAATCTGCCTGGTATTCATGGCCTGGACGCTGGGTCGGGCGAAAGTTAGAGCATATTTTGGAGTCGCTAACCCCGACATCGTTAATGACCAGGCTGGTAAGGATAAAAGCGATTGAGAAAATGATGACACAGCCTGAAAGACATACCTAAAATATCCACGGCTGTTGGAGACGCGTATGACAGATGATCCAAAAATTAAACGGCTAAGAGAGACAAAAACCAAGGGACGGCTTGGGGGTGGCGCCGAGCGGATTAAAGCCCAACACGACCGAGGCCGTTTGACCGCACGGGAACGGATTGACCTGCTGCTAGACAAAGGCTCATTCCGCGAGGTGGATGCATTTGTGACCCACCGGACGAGTGATTTTAACCTCGACCGGCAGAAATATCTTGGTGACAGCGTAGTCACTGGCTGGGGGACCATCGAGGATAGGCTGGTTTACATCTTTTCGCAGGATTTCACCGTGTTTGGAGGCAGCCTGGGGGAGGTGCATTCAGCGAAGATTTGCAAAATCATGGATATGGCGCTAAAGAATGGGGCTCCGGTGATTGGATTGGATGATTCGGGTGGAGCTCGCATCCAGGAGGGGGTGGTGTCGCTGGGTGGATATGCGGATATTTTCCTGCGTAACACTTTGGTGTCTGGTGTCGTCCCGCAGATCAGCGTGATCATGGGTCCGTGTGCAGGCGGCGCGGTGTATTCACCGGCGCTGACAGATTTCATTATTATGGTGCGGAAATCGTCATACATGTTCATAACCGGACCTGATGTGGTTAAAGCCGTGACGCATGAAGAGGTTACATTTGAAGAATTGGGTGGAGCTGATGTACATTCCGAAATCTCTGGCGTGTGCCACCTGGCCTCGGATTCTGAACCGGATGCGCTATATCTGATCCGCAAGCTGCTCTCATACATTCCACAGAATAATATGGAAGACCCACCGTTTGTGAGCATTGATGATGACCCACTGCGGATGGATGAGCGATTAAACTCGATTATCCCCGACGACCCAAGCAAACCTTACGATATTAAGGAAGCCATCCGCATGGTAGTGGATGGCAGCATCTTTTTTGAAATCCAGGAAGCGTATGCGCAGAACATCGTCATTGGATTCGCCAGGCTTGGGGGTCACAGCGTGGGGATTGTAGCAAACCAGCCGATGGTATTAGCGGGTGTCTTGGATATCAAATCTTCGGAAAAAGCTGCCCGCTTTGTGAGATTCTGTGACGCGTTCAATATTCCGATCGTTACATTTGTAGATGTCCCGGGCTTCCTACCAGGAACTGCTCAGGAGCACGGCGGTATCATCCGAGCGGGCTCAAAACTGTTATACGCATATTGCGAAGCAACGGTACCTAAAATAACCGTGATCACTCGCAAGGCGTATGGTGGGGCATACGACGTGATGAGCAGCAAGCATGTACGTGGGGATGTCAACCTGGCATGGCCGTCAGCAGAGATTGCAGTGATGGGACCGGATGGTGCGGTGAATATCATTTTCCGGAAAGAGCTCTCACAAGCCGAAGATGCGGATAAAAAACGGGATGAGCTGGTTCAGGAGTACCGGGAAAAATTCGCCAATCCTTATATCGCTGCTTCGCGGGGATATATTGATGATGTCATCGAGCCATGGGAGACACGCCAGCGGCTGATCAATGCGCTGGAAATGCTTTCCAACAAACGTGATTCAAACCCGCCGAAAAAACACGGCTGCATCCCGTTATGAACGGTAAGCCAAAATCAATTGTCATCACCGGTAGCACACGCGGGATTGGCTACTGTATGGCAGATGCGTTCCTGGAGCGAGGCTGCAGCGTCACCATCAGCGGGCGCAGACAGGAATCTGTGGATGAAGCGACTGCAAAACTCAGCGTAAAGCACAACGGCGAACAAATTTACGCTGTTGCGTGTGATGTAACCGACTTCATTCAGGTGGAGCGGCTGTGGGGGAGTGCAAAAGACCATTTTGATACTATCGATATTTGGATCAATAACGCTGGGATGGCAGTACCCATGATGAAGTTTTGGGAGCTAACACCAGCGCAATACGAAGAAGTAGTGCAAACCAACGTGATAGGAACGATGTACGGGAGCAGGGTTGCCCTGGCAGGGATGCTGGCGCAGGGTGGCGGAGCGCTCTATAATTTGGAAGGCTTCGGGGCGAGTGGGCGCAGGATGAAAGGGATGACATTATACGGTAGTACCAAGGCAAGTGTGCATTTTATCAACAAATCGCTGGCGCAGGAGGTTGAACATACTGCGGTGATCACTGGCGCGATTGCCCCCGGGATGGTAATCACCGATATGATCACCCGCCAGTTCGAAGGACGTGAGCAGGAGCTGGAAGATTCGAAGCGCATTTTGAACATCATTGCTGAGAAAGCAGAGACCGTTGCGCCGGTGCTGGTGGATAAAATCTTAAAAAACCAGGTGAATGGTGTGACGATTGCTTATTCCTCGAGTGCACGCATGATGTTGAAGTTCCTGACTGCGCCGTTCAACAAGCGTGATCTGTTCACGTGATGATGCATTTGAGCGATTATATCCAGGCATAAATTCATTATGCGAATCAACGGTCACAATTTGAATGTGGAGCGAAACGGTCCAGAAAATGGACCGTGTGTGGTGCTGCTGCACCATGGGCTGGGCTCGATTAAGGCATGGCGCGGGCAGATACCAGCATTGGTAGACGCCGGGTATCATGTTATCGCTTATGATCGTTGGGGATACGGAGGCTCCGATGGCAGACCAAGCCTGGACCTGCCGACCTTTGCTACCGACATCGATGATCTTCACATCCTATTAGAGCAGCTCCGAGTCCGGAGAGCAGCCCTGGTGGGTCACAGCGATGGTGGTACTATAGCGCTGTATTATGCAGCCCAATATCCCGATGAGGTGACCTGCCTGGTCACCGTGGCAGCGCATATTTATGTCGAAGCAAAGATGGAACCGGGTATACTGGGCGTTCAACTTGCGTTTGAGACGGATGTGCACTTCCGCACAGGTCTACGCTACGCACATGGTGCGAAGTATGAGTCGGTGTTCCACAACTGGTTTGATGGCTGGCACCGGAGCGAGTACCTGAGCTGGGATATTCGTCAAAACATTCAACAGATCAGCTGCTCGGCATTGATCGTTCAGGGTGATGAAGATGAGCATGCCACCCCGCAACATGCCAGAGATATCGCGGCTGAAATTCCTGGGGCAGAATTGTGGCTCATTCCAGGAGCCGGGCATATGGCACCCCAGGAAAATGCCGAACTTTTTAACGCAAGATTATTGCAGTTCCTTCAACTTCCTGAAGTGATTGCACAGCAGGACAGGTAATCTAGCAGATGGAGCAATGGTATGTTCAATAAAGTATTGATCGCCAACCGGGGAGAGATTGCGGTACGCATCATTCGAGCCTGCCGTGAGCTTGGCCTGGGAACCGTGGCAGTTTTCTCAGACGCTGACCGCCAGGCATTGCACGTCCGTTATGCTGATGAAGCGTACCGATTGGGACCTGCTCCCTCACGCGACTCGTACCTGCGGATAGACAAAATCATCGAGATCGCTCATAAGAGCGGGGCGAAAGCGATCCATCCCGGCTATGGTTTCCTGGCAGAACGCGCCGAGTTCGCCCAGGCATGCCGGGACGCAGGTATTGCTTTCATCGGTCCCAACCCATCGTCCATTGCAGCCATGGGCGATAAGGCAGTGGCACGCGCCACGGTTTCACGCGCAGGGGTAAAGGTGGTACCCGGCACGGAAGGGGAGGGATCGCTGAATGATGAAGAGCTGCTGGCACTGGCACCATCGATTGGCTTCCCACTGCTGGTAAAGGCCACCGCCGGGGGCGGCGGTAAAGGGATGCGTGAAGTGAACCGCCTTGAAGATATGGCTGTCCTGCTCAATGCTGCCAGGCGCGAGGCGGAGGCATCCTTTGGGGATGGAAATGTGTATCTTGAGAAACTGGTTGAAGGGGCACGGCACATCGAAATACAGATCCTGGCGGATGGGCAAGACAATGTTATCCACCTGGGAGAACGTGAGTGTTCGATCCAGCGACGCCACCAGAAGCTGTTGGAGGAAAGTCCCTCTCCGTTTGTGGGGGAGGATGAGGAGTTCCGCCAGGAATTAGGAGCAGTGGCGGTACGGGCTGCCCAGGCAGTCAATTATGTCAATGCGGGTACGATTGAGTTCCTGGTGGATAAGGACAAGAACTTCTACTTCCTGGAGATGAATACCCGCTTGCAGGTGGAGCATCCGGTGACAGAGATGGTCACCGGTATCGATATTGTCAAAGAACAGATCCGCATCGCACGCGGCCGGTGTTTACGCCACCGGCAGGAAGATATTCACGCCAATGGCTGGGCAATTGAATGCCGTATCAATGCCGAAGACCCCTACCATGACTTCATCCCATCCACCGGACGCATCACCCACACCCTGTTGCCAACCGGACCTGGGGTGAGGGTGGATACGGGGGTCTACATCGGGTTCGAAGTCTCCCCATATTACGATTCGCTGATCTCAAAGCTGATCGTGTGGGGCGATACACGCGGTGAAGCCATCCTTCGCATGCGCCGGGCATTAGAAGAATACAAGATCCTGGGTGTACACAGCAACATCCCCTTCCACCAGCGTTTGATGGATTCACACAGGTTCATGGGCGGACAGTACGATACACGCTTTGTGGAGGAACGCTTTTCCATCGAGGAAGCGGAAGAAGGGAAGGAAGTATTTCCCGATATCGCTGCCATCCTTGCAACGCTGGTTGCACACCGGCAGACGGAACGTGCGGCACATGTGATCCAACGCAATGAGCGCGACACCAGCAACTGGAAATGGTTGAGCCGGTGGGAGAGGCTGAGGAGATAGCCATGAAATATGTGACCACGATAGAAGGACGCGAGTACCTGATCGACATCCTCGACGAGCACCAGGTTTGTGTAGACGGCGTCTTGCACCAGATCGATTTCATGCCCGTGGGTGACCAACAGGTGTATTCGCTGGTGGTGAATGGAAAGTCGGTCGATGCGAATGTTTATCTCAATGATGATACCTGGCAGGTGTTGTTCCAGGGCAACCTGTATTCTGCTACCGTGGAGGATGAACGTGAGAAACGCTTGCGGGCGGCACTTGGTGGAAGGGTGGCGGAACATGAGGACTATCATCTGAAGGCACCCATGCCAGGTATGGTCATCTCCATACCTGTAGAAGAAGGTCAAACCATCCGTAAGGGTGAAGTGCTGGCAGTTTTGGAATCGATGAAGATGCAAAACGAGCTGCGTTCACCCAGGGATGGTAAAGTGATCCGTGTGCGGATTAAACCGGGCGAACGAGTTGAACAAAAAGAGACCATCCTCAGCGTTGTAAAAGCTGAATAGATGTACGAGGTGAAATGAATATTGAAGGTAGCGAACTTGAAATGAAATTTTACATCTCCAGGCGCGCAGATCTGGAGATGAAGCTGGGCACATTGGGGCGGGTGATCGCCGCGAGAGTATATGAAGTCAATCTACGTTTCGATACTCCAGACCGTTCATTAACTGCAGCTGGTAAAGTATTGCGATTGCGGCGGGATACAAGAGTCAGGGTTACTTACAAGGCTGGGGGAACGTTGGAGGGCGGAGCAAACCGTCGCCAGGAGCTTGAATTTACCGTATCAGATTTTGATACTGCCAAAGCACTGTTTGAAGCCCTTGGTTACCAGGTCTACACGATCTATGAAAAGTACCGCACGACCTATAGCATGGGGAATGTGGAGGTGGTTGTGGATGAGCTGCCGACAGGGGATTTCCTTGAAATCGAAGGACCGGATAGTGATAGCATAAGAGCGGCAGCAAAGCAGCTTGGGATTAACTGGGAAGCTGGCATTATTGAGAGCTATACACTTCTGTTCGAGCGTCTTAAAACACACCTAGGACTTAGTTTCAGAGACCTGAGCTTTGAGAATTTCAAGGGCTTAGAAATCAGTCCGATGGATTTGGGAGTGACGATCGCTGACCAGTGATGGAAATGATAAAGAATATAGGAGACCCGGCGTTCTGTATAAGCCGGGTCTCGCGTTTTAAATCAAGGATTAACCCTGGTAACCAGGGGAAGGTAGATATATCGGTCGAGCTGCAGGGTGAGGTTCCAGTTATCAGATCCACAGATGTTCGCCACGGTTAAGCCGGCAGGAAAGACTCCGTAATCTGGATAGGTATGAACTGGGGCAGGTTCCGTGCTTTGAGAGCCATCTCCGAAGTCCCATGAGTATTCTACAGCCAGGGTGGATGATACTGTTGGAGAGAATGATAAAGTCAGCCTGTTGATGAATTCAACGGTCACATCCAGGATCTGTGGAGGGGGGCAGAAGACCGGACTGAGGGCAAAATCCTGAGTCACGGTGCCCGAGATCAGCTCGATCCCGCTGACCGTCACCGGTACGTACCCTTCAGCTGAAGCTGTGGCAGTATAGGTTCCTGGAGGCAAGGTAAATGTGTAGAATCCGTCTGTATTTGTCTCAGCTGAGGCACCTGTGTCTAGCTGGAGCGACGCTGCCTCGATGGGTTGGTGGGTATCACCATCCGTAACCTGTCCAGCGAGGGTCACCTGAGGTTGGAGAGCAAAATCTTGTTCGGTGGTGCCTGACCATAACTGTAAATTGGACACAACTTGAGTGAAATACCCCGTCATTGAGGCTGTGGCAGTGTAGATACCAGCATCGACCGTCAGGGTGTAGTAACCGGTGGTATCGGTTGTAGTGGAACTGCCATTGTCAAGGGATACAATAGCACCAGATAGGGGAAGAATACTTTGGGCGTCCACCACCTGACCGGTGAGGGTGACCGTAGTGGTGCTGTAGACACCGCTGGCTACGAAGATATCTTGCTGGCTATTTATAACCGTGGTATTCCAAGCTGCCATCACTTTGTTTCCGACGGTATCCAAACCCCAGTAATCACCGGCGGCGTTCCCGCTGTCAAGCGGGAACCCTAAGTTCAAATCAAACGCATCTTCACTCACCTGAGTATCGGCTTCCCAGTTAATACCATCCATTGTAGAAGTGTGATAACCATGCCACATCCTGTTTTCAGGGTCAGCACGCCGGTCGAGCCAGAAGGCATGCAGACGTCCGTCCAGGCTCATCGAGAAAACGGGAGTTATATGGTCATTTACGTTTGGATTATCATGGCTGATAGGAGATGGGGGACTCCAGGTATCACCGCCATTAATCGAGTGCGAATACAGCACATCGGTTTTCCCATAATAAACACCATTGTCATCCGTCCAGCCGATCCAAACATCATCCCCATTTGTAGGGTTCACAGCCGCGGTAATGATCGAGAAGAAACGGAACTGGTCAAACCCATTTTGGTTGATTGGGCTGCAAGGCTGCGATGCGAAAACTGCATCCTGAGGACCGGTGAAACTATATCCACCATCGGTAGATTTCACGAAGCGAATAGTTCCGCGGGCGCAATACCCCCAACCATCCATATAAAAAACATATAACGTGCCATCAGGACCCACAACAGGGTAGGGATATTCAGTATCACCAGGAGCAATCAGTGCGGGATTGGTCGACCAGGTTTCACCATCATCTAAAGAGCGTTTGAACTGGATGCCTCCGGTTGCCCAGGCGACATACATATTATGGTAATAAGGGCTCTCAGGATAATTGTCTATGGCCAACCATTCCTTATCATCCAGCCCACCGCCGGTTTGGTTATGGGTGACCACAACAGAAGGATCCCGCCAGGTGTTGCCATTGTCATCAGACCAGGTGATGAAGATGCCATGCCCTTGACCGAAATATTGATCATAGCCTAGAGAAATCACATACATTCGCCCATCATCACGCGCTACCGCAACCGGGTCACTTTGGTTGGGTACGTCAGTAGGCAGCCCTGGAATTTGGAGCTGTTTTTCCAGCGGCCAGGTAAGGCCTCCGTCCTGTGAAACGTAGATCCACACTTGTTTATTGCCGTCACCATTACGATAATCCTTGGCGACTGCGACGACCACATTGGGGTCAGTCCGGCTTATCGCCAGGTGCGGCTCATGCTGGCCGAAACCGGTCAAATCTGAGTTAGCCTTGGCATTGAACAACCAGGTGATGGATGCGTTCTGGTTGGTGCTTTGAGCCAGGGCGTCCATCCTGACGCTGAGTATGAGTATCCCCATTAGAACTATGCCTGCAACCATCAAGGGAAAAGATAAAGTACGCAGTCTCTTCAACATTTGGTGCCTCCCGATACCAGTAATATTAGTTAGATTAATTACAAGGTGGATTTAGCATTGCATCACAGCGGGTTCAGCCTGCCATTTTGCCAGGTGAGGGGCTCGACCCGGGCTTTTTCTCCGAGCAATCCTGGGAGCATGCTTTCCAGAACGGCAGCATCACCGGTGGTGGTGAACCGCAGGAGCTGGCGCGGTTTTGCTGACGGATCAGCCTCGATTTTTAGATCCAGGTCGAGCAAACTGCCAGCCACCAGCAGCCTCTGAGCCTGGCGGGCTACAGCAGGAGCAGGATCGATGACGCGTACATCAGGTCCGGCGATCTGCTGGATGAGCGGAATAACGAATGGATAATGAGTGCAACCCAACACTACGGTATCAATCCCCTGCTCAAGCATGGGTCGTAGGGCATCTTCGAGGATACGGCGGGTCTCTAGAGATTCCAGGGCACCGCTTTCGATCTGATTTACCAAACCTGGGCAAGTGTCCTGGAGCAGCTTCACCCCGTGGGCAAATCGTTCCACAACAGAGGCATACAGCTCGCCCTGGAAAGTGGCAGGGGTGGCTAAAATGCCTACCACCCGGCTGCGGGTATACTCAGCAGCAGGTTTAACCGCTGGCTCCATCCCGACGAAAGGCACATCAGGGAAGACCGAGCGCAGGTATTTTAAAGCGGCTGCTGAAGCTGTATTGCAGGCAACTACGATTAGCCTGACATCCTGGTCCAACAGGTAGCGGGTAATGGCTTCAGAAAATTGCCGGACTTCGTCCAAGGATCGGGAACCGTATGGGACGTGCGCCTGGTCAGCCAGATATAGCATGGGCTCATCAGGCATCAGCTGGTGAATGGCACGCAGCACGGTTAATCCCCCAATACCTGAATCAAAGATGCCGATCGGACGCAAGGATTTAATGTTCACTTTTACCTTGTTTCAACAGTTCGATCATCTTATCGATTCGAGATTGGCGAGTCTGCTCGCGTTTCGCCTCCACGACCCATTGGATATATTCTCTTTGATGACTGTAGGACAGGCGGCTGAAATAAGCCAATGCATCCGGCTCTGCCTCCAATGCCTTCTTAACGTCGGCAGGAACTTCCACCTGGCGCAGCGCAAAGTCCTCTTCCAGCTCGACAGAAACTTCATCCCCAACCGATTTACCGATCTTCTCGCGGATTTCCTTGAGCACCAGCAGCATGTGATCGGGTGTGCCCATGCGGACGAGCGATCCGCGGTATGGCTGACCATCGATGGAGGCTAGAACTTTAACGCGTTTTTTACCAAATGTTTTCTCAACGTCGAAAGGGACAATGACGAATGCCCCACCGCTATCGCCTGGTTGGATCACCGCTTGAAATTGGTATTTTTCGCTCATTGTGGTGCCTCGTTGGTTGGATCAGGGTTAATCGGTTGACAAGAATGTACAAATGCCCGGAATAAGGCGCGCATTGTCTTGTGTTCCTGCAGCTCCTCCGGATGCCATTGAACAGCCAATCCAAATGGGTAATACTCAAGCTCAAATGCTTCGACGAGACTATCGGAGGAAATTGCGGTGATTTTCAACCCACGACCGAGCTTATTCACTCCCTGGTGATGCAGGCTGTTGACCCAGGCAGGGCTTGAGGTCAGGATTGATGCCAGTACGCTGTTCGGTTGTATGTCCACGGTGTGGGCGAGGTAGTCCCTGGGATGATCATGATTATCATGCGGGATTTCACCACCGAATTGTTCAGGGAGGTCTTCGTATAGACTTCCACCCATGGCAACATTAATCACTTGGCAGCCGCGGCAGATGCCGAAGAATGGCATGCCTGAGTTGAATAATTGGCGGACAAGGTGTATCTCCACACGATCACGAGCGGTATCCACTCCCTCGACTTTAGGATGGCGGCGGTTGCCGTATAGGCGAGGGTCGATATCATAGCCTCCGGTAAAGAGGATTCCATCCAGATGGAGCATGATCAGATCAAGGTCCTCATTAAACAGGTCTAACGGAATAAGGATGGGTAAACCGCCGGCATCCACGATCGATTTCACATAGGGTATATTGGTGCCAAAAGTAAGTCCCCCAGATGGGTTGGACAGGCGAGATGTGGTGATTCCGATCATCGGTTTTTGCATAAAATCATCTCATCAACTGGACGGCTGGGTGGATGGATCACACATCGGGCAATCGAATTCTACCTCTTCGGTGGAGGCTGTACCTGGAAAGGTGGGGAAGAAAAAGCCTGGACCAGGCCGTGCCAGTTTTCATTGTCAAGATTATGCTCCTGGTAATTATTGCGGGTATAGCGGGCTATTACCTTGCGCCAGAATTCAGTAGCGGCGTGGTTCTCAGTGATCTGGGCGACCTGCCAATTCCCGACGAAGCGATCGAAAATCAGGCAGGCAGTGTGCTGCCCAATGCCCTGATGGCGGTACTTACGCATAATGAAGAATTCTGCCAATACCCAGGCATCTTTCAGCCCGGTCAGGTAATTATAGCGTGTCACAAGCACAAAGCCTGCCAGGTATCCATTCACGCGCACCAGGAAAGGCGAACGGTCAGGTTCAACCCAATAGTGGTCAAGATACGGATACTCGAACAAGCCGGATGGACCGATATCAGACCCGTCAAACTCACTAAAATCATACTGGTATAACTCCATCAGGTGACGAAGGATGGGGCGTTCCTCAACCTGCGCAGTAGTTACTTCGATGTTCATTGGGTTAACTGATTCACCTTGATGCGCCGCCTATCAAAAGTATTTGTATCTTATTTGTGCCTTCAAAGGATTATGTGATCTGGTAAGCTTCATCGCGATGGATGCGCCGCCTCAGTTCGCTGGCGTAATGCAGACCTAAAGTGGCAGCATGCTCACTGGCCCAATCCGTGAGCGAGGTTTTGCCTATCGGAGGTGAGCTGGTGTACAGCAAGTCTTGCATCAATCCGGTAATTTCATCACGGGTGATTAAAACGTCCCCCATCAGCTGACCGATAAACCAACCAGCCCAATAGCCGAGGGTCGGCGAGACCGAAATGACCGGCTTGTTTTTTCCTATGATCGCACCAATCGAACGGACAAGTTCCCGGTAGGTAAATGTCTCCGGTCCAATAGCATCGATGATGCAGTTTACCTGTTCTTGCCCCTGGTTCACCGCCAATTCGGCGAGATCGTCCACATAGATAGGCTGGAGACGATACTCCCCATCACCAAATACGCCAAATACAGGCAGGTGGCGCAAAGTCCAGGCAATATTGTTAATCAGGATATCTTCCTTGCCGAATAGAACCGCTGGTCGTAGGATGGTGTAAGATAAACCTGACTCTACCAAGCCTCTTTCTAAACGGGCTTTACCACTGAAATAGGGCAGGGAGGAAGCCTCGGAGGGGTTGGTGATGCTAACGTGAACCACGCGACGTACACCAGCCTGTTTGGCAGCGGTGAACAAGCGCAGGCTGTTCTCGATGCCGGCAGCATGGGAAAAGTTATTATAGTCAAAACGCACCCAATAGGTGTTATAGAGCACACCTGCGCCGCGCATGGAATCGGTCAGCTTATCGAGATTGTCGAAGTTATATGGGTATGCCTCCACCTGCGCACCGAACGGATTTGGTCGATTGATCGAATTAGTGAGCGTGCGGACGGTCTGACCGAGACCCAACAACCTGCGTGCAATATATTTACCTGAATATCCATAGGCGCCGGTGACAATATCGAATTCATTCGCAGACATGGCTATTTGTGGTTCTTTTCTGCCGACAACCGTAGCTGTTCCATGGTTTCATGGGCAAGCTTATACAGGGGCGAGAGGGTGTGGTCATCCGACCGGAGTGCGGCCTCAGCAGCCTGGGCAGAATAAATCCCCGCATAGGTGAGGCAGGAAAACCTGACCTGACCCACCTCTGGCAGGGGAAATTCTGTGGTATATCCCATCTGAGAAAGGTTGTTTTCTGCCTGAGCTACAAGAGCTTTGGAGGCTTCAGCGACAGGTGCATAATCAGCACTACCGAGCATGCCGCCTCCAGTGCTGAAATACAGGCTGGTTGTGCCATCTGCCAGAGAGACAAGGGTGGCGGAACCGACCGCGTACCCCGTTTCCATCAGGATGCACCAGACGTGTGGGGCAAAGTCGGACGGGGCAAGTCCCACTTCTGCCGGGGTGAGAGAAAAGACACGCTGGCGGAGCTGAAGATAGATTTGAGCGGGTTCAGGTGGAGCATTCACCATGCCATACTCACGCAGTAGTGAAGAAATCCACCAGGTGCCGATTCACCGATTCTGAAGCATCGTGCTGCACCCAATGGCTTGCGTTTTCGAAAAATACCAGTTTACCTTCATCACACAAGTCCAGACTTAGCTGAGCCATCTCACGCCGTAATGCTATATCCTGAGCGCCCCAAAGGATCAGGGTGGGCACCTTGATGTGATTATCTCCGCTCATGTCTGGCGGCATCTGGATGGCAGCCCGGTACCATTTGAGCATGCTGGTGATGGCATCCTTACGCCACCAGGCCTGGCGATACTTTTCCAAATCGTCATTGGTGAAGGATCCGGGTGCGCTTCCAGCCATCAAGGTCCTTACTAAAGGTTCAAAATCGTCATTACGCAAGATAGCCTCAGAAAAGAAAGGAATTTGGAAGAAAAACATATACCAGCTACGGCGGAGTTGCTCCAGGCTGGTGGAGAGCGTCTGGACCATTATTGCTGGGTGAGGTACATTGAGAATGGATAGTTTATGTAGGCGGTCGGGATATTTTTGCGCCACCCACCAGGCAACTGCTGCTCCCCAGTCATGACCCACAAGGTAGCATTTTTCAACACCCGCGGCATCGATCAAGCCAATTACATCCCTGGCAAGCTCATCAAAACGATAAGCGGCAATGCCCACGGGCTTGTCACTCAAATTGTAGCCACGCTGGTCGGGTATCCAAACCCGCATTCCAGCCTCCACCAGGGGTCGAATTTGGCGCCGCCACCCATACCAAAATTCAGGGAAGCCGTGCAATAAAATCACGAGCGGACCGTAGCGTGACCCGCTTTGCACGACATGAAGGCGAATACCGTTGGTCGGGAGGATAACGTGTTCCAAATCAGGTATAGTCATGGTTACATCTTACTCCACAGCACCACCCCTGCATTGGATCTTTACTGCTCCAAAGGTGATATGATTATTTAGTGAACATTAATCGACAATTATACGCCGGTTATCTGGACAGATTATATAATGGTGAGAACGTAACTATTATCCCATTCATGGTATATATAGTACGGAGAAACAGATGAATACAATGCTTACGGTTATTGTGCCTGTCTATAATGAGCAAGAATTGATTGCAGGCTGTCTTGATTCTCTCCTGAGCCAAACCCTTGACAAAGATAAATACGAGATCATCGTCATCGATAACAATTCGACCGATCTTTCTGCAAAGATTGCCCAGGAAAAAGGTGTGAGGGTGGAAAAAGAGCTCAGAAAAGGTTATGTTCACGCCATTCGCAAAGGGATAGAAGTGAGTGGATCGGAGTTTATCGCGTTTACGGATGCCGATTGCCGTGTTCCGCCGGATTGGACAACGAAAATCCTGACCCATTTCACCAGTGACGTAAAATTCGTGGGGGTAGGAGGAAAGGTAGGGTTTTACGATTTACCCAGGATCGTTGACAAAGGTTTTCAAGCCGTCCTATTTTTTAACCAGGCGCTGCCGGGAAACAATATGGCAGTCAGACGAACTGCCGTGACCCAAATTGGGGGGATCGACCCGGCGGTCAATTTAACGGTGGACTACTGGCTGACGCTAAAACTGCGCAAGGTGGGGCAACTCAAGGTGGATAAAAGCCTGTTCGTACAGACTTCCGGAAGAAGGTTTAAGAGCTCCTTTTATTCAAATGTAAAATATTTCATCAATGTGGTATCCATGCAGATCTCGTCCAAACCTTTATTTTATGACTTTCCTGATATACGTGACTGATCAAGAAAGGTGCTTATATGCTGAGCGATATGGCTTATCATCTCATCATAAGCATCCTGGAAACCTTCTTGTGGGATGGAGAATTGGTTGGTGAGGAAAATCTGCAGGATGGAGCTGGTGTTATCGTCGCCAACCATATGGGTGCAATTGGACCAGTGGGGATATGCTCTTCCTTGCCGATGCGGCTTTATCCATGGGTTCAGGGAGAAACTGTAGCTAAAATAAAGGGTCCGGAAGCAGTCCGTAAAGATTTTGTTGAAAAGGTACTGCACCTCCATCCTCCTATAAGCGGGAAAATCGCTGAAGGCATCTGTAAGATATCCACGCCGCTGCTGCTATCGCTTGGCTGCATACCCGTCCCGGATACACACCAGGAGCAGGAGCAGACTTTCAAAACCAGCCTGGCATTGTTAATTCAAGGTAAATTTGTGCTGATTGTGCCCGAAGATGAAGACGGGGTACCCGACCCAATTACAGGGATTTTTCCGTTTAAACGAGGCTTTTTGCGTTTGGGGGAACAGTATGATCAAGAAACGGGTAAGCGTCTGCTATTTTATCCGGTTGCCATCCACGAAGAAGGTTTGGTCATCGTCGGAAAACCGATCGCATACAACCCGCTAAATAACGCCAAGCAGGAACGTATGCGAATGGTGTATTTGTTGGAGGAGTCGATTAAGACGATGCACAGGGAGGCCACCGAAAGCATGGAACTTGAACCGATCCTATTCAAGCACAGAACCTCTTGATCGATTGAATAGTAGCGCATCAACCAAACTCAAAACCAGTTTGCCTGTTTAACCTAACCAGACCTGGAAGAAGCAATGGGCGGATGATTTCAGCCCGTTCGATCACCCGCCTGACCCAACGCGTGCTGGGATCCGTAGCCGAGAGCAGGTCGAGCGCGGCTTGGGTTGAGAGCCAGCGGTACTCTGAGTGTTCCGTACTAATGGCGATGGAACCAGGATCATCCAGCGAACACAGATAAATTACACCCACCAGCTCGTTATCAGGAGTGGGATCGCCGCGGTAAAAATGGGTGGTGCCGAGTATGTATTCGACCTTGACCTCAACTCCCAGCTCTTCGCGCACCTCACGATGCACAGCGTCTTCAAACCCTTCACCCTGGTCAACCCGCCCGGTGACGCACTCCCAAATTCCCCGTCCATAATCTTTCTGATCTGAGCGTCGCAGGAGTAAATAGTGGCTGGTGGCAGGTGACCAGATCAGGGCAGCAATACCAGCATAAAACCGACCGATCGACATATTGAACGCTCCGGGTAATGTTGATCGCCAACACTATCCTTCAGGTCGAGGAGGACCCTGACGGATGCGCTGGCGCATGCCATCGATAGAATTTCGCCAGCGGTACAGGCTTTCCAACCACCAGGTGAGACCCGTGCCGGCATACCCTGCCATCCGTTTCCGCCCGGCTTTAGGGTTATTACCAGGCGTCGCGCCCATGATAACCAGGTCAAAAGGGAGCTGGCTTTGGCGGTGCATTTCGATATAGGACCTGATAGCCTGCAGCGTGTCGGGGGGTGGGGTGTAAGGACCACCCATATTGAGCGGGAAAGCACCATCCCAGCGGGCAGCACGGCGGAAGGGACGTTTATTGGGCCAAAACCCACCCACCCATATGGGTATGCGAGGCGACTGGAGTGGAGTGGGAAGGAAGGTGCATTTTTTCACTTGATAATATTGACCCTGATACCCAAAGGATTTGCCACTCCACAGGCCATCCAGGATCTCCAGACCCTCGTCCAGCATGGCAGCACGCACTTTTCGGTCGGTGGGTCCGTTGAACGTGCCATAATCATCTTCGTCAGGGTCGCCAACCCCCACACCGAGGATCAACCTGCCGCCAGATAGGTGGTCGAGGGTAACGGTTTCACGCGCCAGCATCCATGGGTGGCGGCGGGCGATGGGTGTGACGGTTGTGCCAATGCGTATCCGTTCCGTCCGCATGGCGATGGCTGCCAGAGTCACCCATGGGTCGTAGAGGGGGAGTTTTTGCGTCCGGCTGTAGACGATATGGTCCCATAAGAAGAAGCCATCCCAGCCGCAGTCTTCAGCTTCAGCTGCCAGATCGGCTAATAGCGTGGGAGTAGTTTCAGCACCGAAATTTGGAGTATAAATGCCGTAGAACATAACCCCTCCTGTAGATTTGGATAATGCCTTAATAAATTAGCGGGTGGCGTTGATAAAATCTGCCAACAACCCATAAGCTGTGGTTTCAGGTCCCGGATTGCCTTCGACGATGGAGAGCTGAGGCAGTACATCGGTCTCAAAAGTGACAATACTGGAGGTGCCATTCACGCCATAGAGGGGTAAGTCGGTGCCTACCAGCTCGGGTGCAACCCGTGCTGTGACAGTACTGCCTTCCCGCCGAGCGGTGCAGACCAGTTTCCAACGCTTACCCTGCTGGCGGGCTTGCGAGATATCCTGAGCAGTAAGGCTGCGGATACCAGTGCGCTCAACATCCCCGGGCTTGAGGGGAAACCCCATCATAACGGTGACCAATGCAGCGACCTTGACAGCAGCATCCCACCCGTCGATATCGCCGGATGGGTCTGTTTCGGCAAGACCAATCGATTGGGCATAGGCGACCGCAAACTCAAACGTATCCCCATCTTCCATGCGGGTAAGCACCAGATTGGTGGTGGAATTGAGGATGCCATGGAAGGAATGTAAACCCGCGGCAGGCAACGCCTCGCGGAACAAGGAGAAGATGGGTGCGCCGTCCATAACGGCTGACTCAAAATAAAATTTACAGCCGTGCTGCAATGCCAAAGCGGTGAGCTCATGGTAACCGTAGACCACCGGACCCTTATTGGCGGTGATGGCGTGCATACCCAATCCCAGCGCGGTGCGCAGGTAAGTGATAGCCGGCTGACCATCTGCATAGCTGACGGGAGTGTTTTCGAACAGCACATCGGCACCACAGCTGCGGATGAACTCAAGCGGACCTGCTACTGATGGAGCCGTGGAGAGGGGATCGAGGTTTTCACCCCGTGAGATCAGCTGCGCAGCCCGATCAGCATCAATACCCTGTTGGTCGATTACGATTCCATGGCGCGCGGTAGCAATGCCGGTGATCGTGAACCCGAGCCCATAATCATTGAGCAGAAGGTCTTTTTTACGCTGCAGCAAACGGAGTAAAGCCTGCCCGACGTTGCCAAAACCAAGCAGGGCAATGGGGTAATTTTTCATCAGGTTATAGAAGGGGCCATGGAAACGAACGCTCCTCGGGGTCGGGTTGAGGGAACTGCCGGACCGAGACAAGGTTGGTGGCACGCCGGACCAGGGCATCGAGCTCTGGTTGAGTCAACAGAGGTTGTATTTCCTTGTAAAAGGTGGTGTCAGGCATCAGAACCTGGCGGAAGCAGCGCAGGTCGTCCAACAGCTTCTTGGGGATGGGCTGACCGGCGAAGTCCCAGATCACCGTACGCAGCTTATCGTCGGCATGGAAGCAAACGCCATGGTCAATCAACCAGAGATGGTGGCGGTCATCGAACAGCAGGTGACTGCCCTTACGGTCGGCATTGTTGATCAGCAGATCGAATATGACCACCGGGCGCAGTCGCTGGCGGTCGGTTTCGCTCAGGTTGAAGTAATGCTTTTCCGGGTCATGTTCGATGAAGAGCTGTAATGAGCCTGGACCGATGGGTGCTTTCTTGCGGTAGACCGTGGGAGGCACGAGCTCCCAACCAAGGGCTTCGCTCACCAGGTAGGCAGCGGTTTCGCGACGTGCCAGACTGGCGGGAGGAAAATCCCATAGAGGGCGCTCACCACGACTGGGTTTGTAAACGGTCTGAATGCTGTCACCATCCTGCTCCACTTCAGCCAGGAAGGTATAGTTTGATCCCCAGACGAATTCGCCTTTGATCTTGATCTCACCATTGTGAAGCAGGTTTAAAATGGTGGGGAGATTTTAACTCAGGCATGTAAACCCGTACGCTGCCATTATCGATACCTGGCGAGGTGTGTGTTCCTGGTAAGGGTGCTGCAGTTAATGCTTGTGACCATTTTTCTTAGGGCAGAAATGCCCTTCAGGATCCATTGGCTCACCACATTGAGGGCAGATGGGGCGCCCACGTGCAGCAACCTCGATGCCCCAGCGCGCCAGGGCACGCAGCTGGTCGCGGGTGCACCAGAAGCGCACCACGCCACCCTCTTCAGAGGGGGCTCCTTCAGGCATTAGCTCGCGTGCCACCAAAACCATCAGATCACTTTCGGCATCATAACCCAACCCAAACTCACCGACACGGAAAAGAGGATCGACCGGCGGGTGAATATGCATCTGATCTTCCTGGTATTCTGCCGAAGCTTCTCTTAATCCTTCCACCTTATCCTGGACTTCTGCCAGGAACTGCTCGATACCAACAGCCAGGGTTTGCAGCTGAAGTTTTTCGAGAATCAGGGTGATGGTACGTTCTCCCTGCCAACCCTGGATGTAGAAGACGCGTTTTCCCGGCTGACCGAGTGCGTCGATCAAGATATTGTCAACGGGGTGTAAATCAATATCAATGGATGTCATGCGTAAAGTATACCAATATTTACCCGGTTATGAATTCTGGAGATGGATCAAGATTTTGAGGCTGGAGCTGGTTTCGCTTGTTGAGGCGGCTGGAAAGCCTCCCAGGTGAAGGATGGATTGAAATTCAGCATGAGCAACCGGCTGCCATTTTCATTGATTTGGAGCGCAGAAATGGAGGCCGGGTCAATTGCCAGGCGCTGGAATTGGTCAAGCGGTAAACCCAGGTAGTACGCAATTGCCTGTTTGATTGGGTCGGCATGGCTGAAGCAAGCCACGAGATCCTCGGGGGCATGGATCAAGCGTAAGGATTCGACTGCCTGTACCATACGATGCTGGCATTCACCGATCGACTCGCCCCCAGGGAATGTAAATAATGAGGGGTGCTGCTGTACCGAGCGCCAGATTTTCTGGCGGCGGAGCTTTTTAACCGATTGACCCTGCCAGTCACCACAGTCGGTTTCGAGGAAACCGACCATGGGAATGACTTCCAGCTTCAAGGAATCAGCCAACAGCTTAGCCGTTTCCATGGTGCGGTCCAAGGGGCTGGAGTAGATGGCTTTGATGGGTGCATGAGCAAGATGGTCGGCGACAGCCTGGGCTTGCCGGCGGCCATTTTTATTGAGGTGGACACCAGGAAGACGACCTGGGAGGTGCATTTTCTTGTTGTAGTCGGTTTCACCGTGGCGGATGAATAGAAAAAATGGCATGAATGCCCCTTAGGTGGGTTTGTGCTTGTGCTTTATCTCCAGGATGGTTTCCTGGGTTAAGTCGGGGATTTCCTCGGTGCGAGTGATGCCGAGAGCTTTGCGCTGGGCAGCACGCCAGCGCTCCAGGCGACCGGCGACATCAGCCTCATAGCCCTGGTTGGACGGAGTGTAGAAATAGGTACCCAACAGGGGTCGAGGCAGGTACTGCTGGGGGAGGAAGTGGTCGGGAGATTCGTGGGGGTATTTATACCCGGCACCATGACCCAGGGCAACGGCATCACGGTTGCTGTCTTGCAAGTGCTGAGGAACATCACCCGTGCCCTCATCTTCAATCAGCTGGAAAGCTTTGAAGTAGGAGGTGGCGGTGTTGGATTTAGGAGCAGTCGCCAGGTAGAGGGTGGCTTCCACGATCGGATAGACCCCTTCAGGCAGGCCGATGTAATCAAAAGCCTGGGCGGCAGCGCTGGCAACGACCAGACCCATGGGGTCACCCAGACCGATGTCTTCTCCGGAGAGGATGATCAGGCGGCGGAGGATGAAGCGAGGGTCTTCACCGGCATAGAGCATCTTGGCGAGCCAATAAAGGGCGGCGTCAGGGTCGGAGCCGCGTACCGACTTGATGAAGGCGGAAATCGTGTCGTAGTGGGAATCGCCATCCTTATCATAAAGGACCGCCCGGCGCTGGATGGAATCCTGGGCGATGTTGAGGGTGATATGGATATCCCCCTGCTCACTGGGAGGGGTGGATTCGACCGCCAGCTCGAGGGCATTCAAGGCGTTGCGGGCGTCACCGCCGGCGACGTGGATAATGTGTTCGAGGGCAGCCTCGTCGATATCGATCTTGCGACTGCCGTAGCCGCGTTCGGGGTCGAGGATAGCACGTTCGAGTAATGAGTGCACGTCTTGATCTTCGAGGGGGCGGAGCTGGAAGACACGCGAGCGGGAAACCAGGGCGCCGATCACCTCGAAGTACGGGTTCTCCGTAGTGGCGCCGATAAAGGTGACCGCACCGTTCTCCACGTGGGGCAGGAGGGCATCCTGTTGGGCTTTATTCCAGCGGTGGACTTCGTCCACGAACAGGATGGTTTTCTTCTGGTAAAGCTTGCGGCGCTCGGTGGCAGCCCCAAGCACCTCCTTAAGCTCGGCTTTACCCGCCAGCACGGCAGAGAGGGTGTCGAAGTGCGACTTGGTGAGGTTGGCGATGACCATGGCGAGGGTGGTCTTGCCGGTGCCAGGAGGACCCCATAGGATGATGGATGAGAACAGGCGATCGGCTTCGATGGCACGGCGGAGGAGCTTGCCGGGACCGAGGATATCCTGCTGCCCGACGAATTCTTCGAAGGTGCGCGGGCGCATACGGGCTGCGAGGGGGGCTTCAGTGCGCATGCGCTGTTCGTGAGCGTGGGTGAAGAGGTCCATGCGGGTAATTATACTCGGGTAGGGATTTTAACTGGGTGAAGCATCAGCTAAACCATGGGGCGAGGAACTCTTATATTGGTAGACCTAGTGATTCGTCACTATCAAGGATTTGCACCAGGTGACAGGGCGGAGAGAATATTTAATAAAAAAACAGAAAAACGAAGAGGAACAAAGACCTTACTTTTTATGGGTGAATTTAAGAAGGAATGAGTTTGGATGATATTTCCTGCGGATATATGCATATACTTACAATCTTTTGGCAATCAGTGCGTACACAGATATTGAAAAGGAAACCATTCACGCTTAAAAACACGAACCTCGCTCGAAAACAGGTTGCGAGACAGGTACACGAATTACGCTCGGTAAACGGATATAAAACGGATACCTGCAAAAACAGCAGGTACAAGTTAGCGGATAAAAGAAGAAGCGATAATGACAATAGTTTTCGAAAAATTTTCTACTCTACTCCAAGAGGTGAGTAGTCACGTTTATACCGGTAAAGACCATATCGGTAAAGATCATACCGGTTCAGATCAACCGGTACAGAAGTACACTGATCGATACAGGAGGGCACTGACCGGTATACGGATGTCTTTTCAAATATGATTGAATGAAGACGTCCTCCATCGGGTAAAATCACCCGATGTACGGGTGCGATCATTTAAAATACATATTAGATTTGAACGCACCCTAATTATAGCACAAATGTTCTAAATGTCAAGAGGGGATTACTCACCAGGATCCGGCGATGTAGTTGATTATAAGAAAGCCAAGAGGAGATAGTGAAATCATGAAGACACTACAGGTTGCCAAGCCGGTTTTTGGAGTGAGATAAATCTATGGGATTCATAGACCGACCGGCTCGCAAAGACATATTTTTATTAATTTGGGGAAATATGATTACATTATCGCTGATAATTAGAAATGGTGAGTAGTTTCCGAAATTCAGCGATTGGGAAAATGTGCCATTATCCCTAATTCACCATTCCTACCTCATCCATCTCAGATGAAAACCCAGATACTATACACACCCGACATGTTTTTTTGTTTTCATAATTGTTAGGCGTTTATTAACTCCGTTCTACCGAAAAGGTGATATAAAATAATCTGGCGTACTATTATATTTGGGTAGTTGGTATGATCCTGTCGTATCGCACACTCAAATTGCCCAGGGGATAAACTACTCAGGCAGCGCTAAAAATATAATCTGCAGAGATTTGTAAAGTTCACGTTTTTGAACAAACCGAAAGGAGGTTGAATCGGACCGGAATACACATATATCTGAAATTTATTCATCCAAATCGTGATTTAAATGCTTCAGATCCTATTTGAGGAGGTGAGAAACGGTGAAAATATATAAAAAATTTAGCATCATCATTGTCGCAGCTGTGATATTTTCCCAGGTACTGGCAAGCGGGGCTTCGGCAAAACAAGATAATAAGGTGGACGTGTGCCATAAAACAGGAAATGGCAGTTTCCATCTTATTTCCATAAGCGCTGATGCCTTAGACGCCCACCTGTCGCACGGTGATGCTCCCCCCGGCCAGGCAGTTCCTGGACAGCCTGGAAAGGTATTCGGCGCGGATTGTTCGGTTGCGTCTACAGCGCAGAATGAACAGGCACAACCAGCAACCGTACCACCGGTTACTAACCAGGGGAAGAAAGCAGCCAAGGTGTACGTCTGCCATAAAACCGGGAATGGTACCTATCGATTGATCAATATCAGCGAGAATGCTGTACCGGCCCACATAAGAAACCATGGCGATGGATACCCTGATGATTGGGTTCCCGATCAACCTGGGAAAAAATTTACCAGCACTTGCGCGATCATCGAGGTCCCACAAAAAGAGCTAGTCCAAACCCTATCCGTTTTACCAACCGGGGAAACAATCAATTCGATGAGCTTACAAACTGGTCAGCTTTATGAATTGATTGTAAGCGGCACATATATCTATGATATTGAAGGCGAATGGGCAGATGCCGAGTATTTCTTACGGCAAGGCGTGACCATAAAAGGGGACACTGAATATCCATCCTTCCCCAATATTCTCGACCTCAGCATCAATGACCCATCTACCAACCAAGATTGGGGTGCTTTTCAGTCCACCCACATCTATACAAAAGGTTGGACGGGAGAAGGGGAACCATTGAGCTTTGCCATTTATGATTCCTATTATGATGATAACAGTGGTTTCCTGACGGTAGAAATTTGGAAAATAAACTGGTAGAATTTGCTCATTAGATAAAACTGGTGGCATTCTATACTGCCACCAGTTTTTTATTCACAGCATTGAATTGATCATGGCAAATTTCAGTGTGATCAGCTTATCAATTGCGTGTAAACCATGCCTGGACGCGACCTTGCAGCTATTCAAGACCTTTTGTAACTACTCACCAGGACTCGGCGATTAGGTTGATTATGAGTAAAGCCAGGAGGAGATCGTGAAATCATGAAGACACTACAGGAAGCCACGCCGGTCCGTGTAGTGATGAAAGGCCGATGAATTCATCGAGCGACCGGCTTTCCCGAATACCAGCGTGGATGGCCGCATATCGCAAAGAACGCGATACAGGATGACGACTAATTGGTTGAATTCGATAACTTGTTCCTGCTTAAGTGCAATCTAAATAAATGGTGAGTAATTACTGTCAAGAGGCAATTTTGGGTTTTGACGAAAATTTCGGAAAGGGATAAAACGTCGGGGCGAAGCATTTGCTGGTGAACGATCTAGAATATTTTATAATTTAGTATGCAAATGCTTCGCCCTTACAATATTCAGCCTGTGCCAGAACCTGCCCTAGCCAAGCAATGATAAACAAACTTATAATGAGCGGATAAAACCCTATGACTCCATTTGGACATATTGGCGGCGGATTACTGGTGGCGGTTACGGCGGAAAAGATGCTCTTCAAAGAGGAATTTTCTGCAGCTGCAGTGGGGATGGTCATATTCCTGAGTATTTTGCCTGATCTGGATGTGATCATCGCGTTCATATTCGGGAGCTGGAAACCGGGGGTGAAAAAGCTCGACCATCACGATTATGTGACCCATACGCCGATATTTTACATTTGTATATCCATACCAGTTTGGCTTGCAATTGGCGTACAGCAGGCGATCCTGTTTTTGCTAATTACGCTAACCCACCTGCTGTTAGACAGCTGGCGAACCGACGATGGAATCATGTGGCTTTGGCCGGTGAGTAAGCGCAAGTCGAGCATTTTCCCACGCGACCTGCACGAGGGGGGTGTGTACGGCGCCAGGTTCTACTTACGTTATGGGCGAGATTTAGGATCATTGCTACCAGAGGTCATTTTGTTTGCGGGAGGCCTGGTTTCTGTAATTACCTGGTGGAAATGATATCTCGCCATATTAGTTTAAGCCTATGAGTATCAGTTTTCCTTTGCTTTGGAATATAATCGCATACGCGACGGCGAATAACGCAAGCTGAGCTCATAGCAGGCGTATTCGATAAGGGTGTAAATGAAATAAGCGGGAAAGAATCTTGACAAATAACCAATCAGAATAACAATGAAAGCGAGACTACGATGGATAAGGTCAATCTCGAACCAGTACTAACTTTCTTGAATGATATTGGAAATCACAACAACAAGCCCTGGTTTGACCAGAACCGCCAGGCATATGAGACCGCAAAGGCGGCATTTGAACGCTTCGTCGATCTGCTGATCGATGAATTCAGAGTGCCAGACGACTTGCAGGATTTATCGGCTAAGGATTGCGTCTCGCGGATTTACCGGGATATCCGCTTCTCGAAGGATAAAAGCCCTTATAAAACCAATATGTGGGCGACGATCGCACCGGGAGGGAAAAAAATGACGCGGATGGGTTATCACTTTGCGATCCAACCCCAGGAGCGGTCCATCCTTGCCGGTGGGATGTGGGAGCCTACAGCGGAACAACTTTTGCACTTCAGGCAGGCAATTGATCAGGATGCCACTGAGTTCAAGCAGATCACGAAGGAAAAGACTTTCCTCGATTATTTTGGCGGGATAGAAGGTGAGAAGTTGAAGACCGCACCATCAGGATATGACCGCAGCCATCCTGAGATCGAGCTGCTTCGGCATAAACAAGTGGTGGTAGTGCATACCTTCTCCGATCAGCAGGTACTGGCGGATGATTTCCTGGACCAGGTGGTGGCAGGCTGCCGGGTGATGAGACCATTTGTGGCTTATTTGAACGGGATTTTGTAAGCTGTGGCCTGGTATTATAGATGATTATAGTGTGGCGAATCATTCACAGATCAGATTGCCACAGCCAGCAAAGATCGCTGGCTTTCCCCCCACGAGCAGGGGGGATTCTCCCCACAGAAGTCAGGGGGGATTCTACGAAGGCAACTTTCGGAGTTCGGCTTAAAACGATGATTATCGCGGAGCGGATTAATCACAGAGCAGATTGCCACGAGACTGGAAGAACACCAGTCTCTTACAAGAAGAACACTTGTATTCCGCAATGACAATATTTCTGTAATGACAAAAATTTTCGAAATGACACCTTTCAGAATGACAACTTTCGAAGGTTTGGCTGAAGGTCGGATTTTGATCGTTCGTTGAGCATATATTACAGGAGTGAGGATGATATGAATTACCGAAAACTTGGACGGACGGGCTGGAAAGTATCCAGTATCAGCTTTGGCGCATGGGCGATTGGCGCTGATTGGGGATCGGTGGATGACGCCGAATCCTATGCGGCATTAAACCGGGCAATCGAGCTGGGGGTTAACTTTTTTGACACAGCTGACGTTTATGGTGATGGTCGCAGCGAACGCTTGCTGGCAAAACTGCGCAAGGAACACAGCGAAGAAATTATCATTGCCACCAAAGCCGGACGCAGGTTGAACCCGCACAACGCGCAAGGATATAACCGAAAAAATCTGACCACTTTTGTGGAACGCAGCCTGAAGAACCTGCAAACTGAAGCCCTCGACCTGCTTCAACTGCACTGCCCTCCCACCGAGGTGTACTATACGCCGGAGTTCTTCGGTGTGCTGGATGACCTGGTGACGGCAGGCAAATTGAGGTATTACGGGGTAAGTGTCGAAAAGGTGGAGGAGGCGCTCAAGGCAATCGAGTATCCCAACGTGCAAAGCGTGCAGATCATCTTCAATATGTTCAGGCAGCGACCGGCAGAGCTGTTCTTTGAGCAAGCCAGGAAGCGCAAAGTGGGAATCCTGGCACGCGTACCGCTCGCATCTGGGCTGCTCACCGGGAAGCTCACACCGATCAGCCCATTCGCGGCGAATGACCATCGGGCATATAACCGGGCGGGAGAATCCTTTGACCGAGGTGAAACCTTCTCCGGGGTGGACTATGCGGTGGGTCTACAGGCTGTGGAGCAGCTAAAGGCGATTTGCCCGGCAGGGATGAGCATGACCCAATTCGCCTTACGCTGGATCTTAGAGTTTAGCGCCGTGACCTGTGCGATACCGGGTGCGAAGCGACCAGCCCAGGTGGATGAGAATTTCAGCGCGGCAGACCTGCCTTCCATCCCCTCTGCAACCATGGACCAGGTACGGAGCATCTACAACAAGAACATCAGGGAGCTGGTGCAGCATTACTGGTAAAGGTGGTTCATTTACCCAAGAATAAGATCATTTAATCACGCCGCGCGTAGCAATTACTCACTAGAATCGATAATAACGGTAGATTATGTTTATTGCTAGGAGAAGTTTGCTCCCCGAAAATCAGCGGGGACAGGCACGTCGGGCTTCGGAGTATATGAGAAATACTTTAATCGGGAACGCCCTCCTTCCCCGAAGAGCAGGGGGATGCCGCAATGACGGTTATATTTTTTGATTTTCCAAATTATGGTTCTAGTAAGAGTTAAAATAAACTCAGTCAGTAATTACGATGGGTTGAAGGGATGGGGGTGTTTTTTTTATAACACCTAAGGAAGATTGACGCGGCTTGCGCCGGTGCAAGCTGAGGAAATATGGACTATAATGTGGAATAGATAATCCCAAACTGGTTGATTCCTCCGATCAAAATAATTCCATTTCAATGACCCATAATTCCGTAACAGGCAAGTTACCGCCTTACGAGCTGGAGGGGAGTGTTAAGCGTTCACGGTCTCGAGGTCATCTATTAAGAGTCTTGAACAGCAGAATGCTTTTTGCATTCACCCTGCCAATCCTGCTATTGATCGGCGGTAAGTGGCTGGCGAATTTCCCAGTCAGCAACATACCGGAGGATCACCCTGCTTCTATAACCCTACCCGATATGCCGGGATTAACCGACTTAAATAATGCACTGATTCTGCCGATTGATATCACTGAGAGCAACAACTACTCGCTGACGATCCGGCCGGTAGAAAACAAACCTGTAGAAAGATACGGAGTGTTGGAATTAGATTTACAGACCAACGCACCAGCCGTCAACCCATATAACCGGAAAGAGATAGAACTTAAGGTACGGTTCACCTCACCGATGGGTAAAATGGCGGATGTGGGGGCTTTCTGGTACCAGGGATATGACCCCCAGACCAGGCAGCCCATCGGTGAGGCATGCTGGAAAGTGAGATTCACACCGGATGAACCCGGCGATTGGAACGCAGTCGCTTACAACACCAGGGCAGGGAATATCAGTGAACCGGTTTCCTTTAATGTCATCCCATCGGACCGGGTAGGATTTATTCGCACCAATCCGCGAGACCCGCATTACCTGGCGTTCGAAAACGGTGATTTCTTCTTCCCCATCGGGGTGAACATGGCATGGTGGGGTGATATTGGAGATCCGCTGGAACAATACCATCAATGGATTAACCAATTCTCGGCAAACGGAGGCAATACGATCCGCATTTGGATGGCTGCCTGGTCTTTTGGAATCGAATGGAAGGATACCGGATTGGGCGATTATAGCAACAGGCAGTATGAAGCCTGGCTGCTAGACCAGCTGTTCCGCATGGCGGAAGAGCACAAGGTGAAGATCATTCTGGTGCTGATGAACCATGGACCATTCAGCCTTGTGGCAAACTCGGAATGGAAGGACAACCCGTATAACAGCGCGTTAGGTGGACCGCTCACCAGCCCGGAGCAGTTCGTGAACGATACAGTTGCCCGGTCTTACTACCAGCAACGCCTCAGCTATATCATTAACCGCTGGGGATATAGCCCCGATCTGCTTGCCTGGGAGTGGTGGAACGAGGTGGACCTGACACCCATTTCGGAAAAAGCGCTCGTCCCGTGGCTGCATGAGATGACAGCTTATCTGAAGCAGAGGGACGTGAACCAGCACCTGACCACCAACAGTTTTTCGGTCCGCAGCTGGTCACCGGTGTGGAAGCTGCCTGAGCTGGATATCATCCAGGTGCACGAATACTCAGAGCATTACCCAGCCGATGCCAGGGACCCGGCAGACAGAGTGGGGCAGGAATTCCAGAGCTTATCTCACAGCCTACCGGCGAAACCCATCCTGCTGGGGGAATTTGGCTACTCGGCACATAATTATGGGGATGAGGTCGAAAAAACAGGGATACACCTGCACAACGGATTATGGGCTACCACGTTCAGCGGTTATGCCGGTAGCGGTATGTATTGGTGGTGGGATATCTATATTGAAGCTTATAGCCTATGGTCTCAGTTTAATGGGTTAGCGGATTTTATCAGGGGGGTGGATTTAACCCAATATCGACCGTTTTCACCCTTGCAGATCAGCCAGCAGGGAGTTGCCCCTGGACAGGCGACCGGCATGGGGCTGCGGGGTAAGGACGTACTAATCTGGCTGCGGAGCAATGACTACACGGTTGACGCGTCGATCGCGGCACGTGATGCACAACATAACCCGCCGGCGTATCTGCCGCCATTATTGGATGGATTATCGCTTACATTGAACGAGATGGATACTGGAAGGTATACGGTATATTGGTATGACCCGCAGACAGCGAACTGGCTTCCCAAGGCGGAAGTCTTTGCAATGGAGAATGAATTAACCATTCCAATACCGCCTTTTCGCAGCGACCTGGCGGCGAAAATTGTCAGAAGCCCATAGCCAGCACGCGTCGGGAAAATATAACCATAGTGAGATAGCATAATTTTCATATAGAATAGACCACAAGACTGCAATCATCCTGGAGGACGATTATGGACATGAAAAACATTCCTTTTGGCACCACAAATTGGTCGGAAATCGCAGCGGAGGAACATCCCGGCGAGACAGGAACAGCATACTGGCATACCCAGCAATTTGACGCGGTGCGAGTACGCATGGTGGAGTACAGCTCCGGTTACCTGGCGGACCATTGGTGTAAAAAAGGTCATATCCTGTATTGCCTGGAGGGAGAACTGCACACCGAGCTGGCTGACGGGCGGAAATTCGTATTAACTCCGGGAATGAGCTACCAGGTGGCAGATAATGCTGAACCCCACCGGTCATATACCCAGGTGGGGGCAAGGTTATTTATTGTAGACTAGAGTCTATGAAGCATTTATCTTTGGGTGAAGCGACGGAAGAACTTATCGTTATTCTTTGGCGAGTTATTAAGCTACCTGGTCATGAGGCATGCCAACTGGAAGAGATAAATTCGCGGCGGCATTGACAGGGAAGTGTAGAAATTTACATAACAAAGCAGCTAATATGAAAACAAAACCAGCCACAGATGCAATGTGGCTGGTTTTAATTTATTGCATACCCAGTAATTTATCTCAAGGTTGTGAAACCTGGAAGCAAGCTACGTCATATTGAGATACGGAATTGGGATTGTTTGAATTCTGAGGTTGGGTACCAGCATAAATTGAAGGTGCCTTTCCATCGGGATTGAAGACTGAACCGGGCACACTGGCAGAATTCCCTGGGGTTAGCGGCTGTTCCTCACAAGACTGATTCGGCTGCCCCGTATTACCCGTGCTGGCGGCGAATACCGAGCTGAGAGGTAGTGCCAATACCAGCAGCGCTAAAAACACCGCCATGCCGGTTTTGAACATGCGCTGATTGGGACTTTTCATTTTATAATCCTTTCAATTATCAGCATACTTGTTTGGTCAATCTTCAAACCACCATTGGATTGACCTTTCTCAACATTATGCAGGATTCTCCAAGGTGGATTAATGAATTAGAAACTTCTAATAAAAATCCATCGGACCTGCATTTCAATTATCAAGGAGTAAATTGCAGCGATGCGAATAACGAAACTGATAGATCACCTGCGGATAGGCTTAATCCTTGCAACAGGATAAGTTGCAACAGACAGGATATAATCATGCGGTCGCCAGGCGAACAAGCGCCTGGATGGGATAAAATCCAATTTAACAGTTTGACTATTTGGCAGAGATGACTTGATCGATACTATTTTATAAAATCTACACAAGGATAAACAATGAGCAATGACGTGATTGACGCAATGATGAACCGTAAATCGATCCGGAAGTACACCGACCGGATGCCTTCTGAGGAAGTATTGGAGGCGGTGATACGGGCGGGACAACAAGCTCCATTTGCGGCACAGCTGTGCAGTGTGATACTCACCCGCAGGCGGGGAGTGCCGTTTGGAGCGCCACTGTTGTTCACCATCTGTGTGGACCTGCACCGCATGGAGCTGGTTATGGAAAAGCGGGGTTGGAAAACGATGACCAATGACCTGTCATTCCTATTCTTTGGCATCCAGGATGCGTCGCTTATGTCGGAGAATATGGTCATTGCAGCGGAGAGTTTCGGCATGGGTAGCTGCTTTTTAGGGGTGGCGCCGTATATTGCCGATCGATTAGCCAAGAAATATAAACTTCCACCGCGGGTATTCCCGCTAGTGCAGCTGGTGATGGGTTACCCAGCCGAAAACCCACCCACACGACCGCGCTACCCGGTAAGTTTTTCGCTCTTCGAAGACAAATACCCAGAATTCAGCGATGAGCATATCGAAGAAGCGATGAAACAGATGGATGAGGGCTATCTTGCGCAGAATTACTACAGCAAGCCGAAGATCAAGATCCCATTGGAGCACGGACGTGAAGAAACCTTTACCTATGATAATTACAGCTGGACTGAGCATATCTCACGGAAATGGGGTCAGTGGTATAAATCACCCAAAGAGATATTAGATCAATTAACGATGCGGGGATTCAAAATCGACCTGGAAGAAGGGGATGAGGGACTAGAGGCGTATAAACCTGAAGAGCTGGATTGATAACCAGGAAGATCATGATATGCGATTAAATGGACTGAGCGTGGAATCTCCCTCCACGCCCAGTGTTTCCCCCGAATATGTGGGATTAATCTATCACCACCGAATTACAAGACCGCTCTTGCAACGTTCCTAGCCAGCTGCTGCGCCTCCTTTCGCCATGGTGCTACACTCAACTACGATTTACAACTTACGTTTTTCAAACAACTCAATGATCCAGAAAAATAATCCTTTGGTCGAAATCCCCACCGCTAAAAGAAGTATTCCGCTTTAACTATAGTATATTTTAAGCAAAATTAACCCTGGAAGCATTTGCATTAATTAGGAATTATTGGGATTTAGCCAACTAATCGTATTCTGAGGTGGACCCATGAATCTGGATACTTTTTAGGGATATTTGTGGGGTAAGCTCAGCAGTTTAAGTGAGAGGGAGCCAGATTAGCATTCCAAATGCTTGTTACCACCCTTTCACCAAGAAATTCGTAAAATCAAGGGTAAAATAACTTCATAACTGCCAGCCCATGATTGAAAAGCGAAAGGATTTGTAAATGGAAGAGAAGCGGAAGAATCCATTTCCCTGGATGGTAATTGGAGGTGGTTTGCTATTACTCCTGGCAGCGCTGACATATATCCTGGTGAATAGACCTGCTGCACCGGTCATGACACCAACACCAGCCTCAGTGCAGCAGGTGCAGCGGGTTTCATTGGAAGATGCCAAGGCAGCCTATGATAGTGGAAATGCAGTCTTCCTGGATGTGAGGGATAGCGGCTCGTATGCAGAAGGGCATATCCCTGGAGCGGTGCTCATGCCCATTACCAACATGCCCGCTCACTCGGGAGAGCTCAATCCGAAATCATGGATCATCCCATACTGCACCTGACCAGCAGAAGAATCCAGTGCCCGGGCGGCACTATGGTTAATTGATAATGGTTTCTCAAACGTCACGCCTATCAAAGGAGGATACTTAGCCTGGGTGCAGGCTGGGTACCCGGTGGAAAGCGACAAATAATTCAGCCTTGATACAAATAAATCCTGGCACACGCAGAGAGTATTGTGCCAAACGGTGGCTTATGCTATGATTTCTCTGGTGAGGACTCGATGAGGCAGGTTAAGCGTTTCGTTTATTTCGTAATGCTTAATGTCATAATTTCAACAGTCACCGTGATTGCGGTGCTTCAGTGGTGGGAAACCAAACACCCACCCCTCTCCGCTGACATCACACCGGTGGTGATCGTTGTCACTCCCACACAATCCGTTATCCTACCGCTCCTATCCAATAATTCCAGCTCAGACGAAATCCTGCCAATTGATGAGGGCGTGCCGATCTCTGGAACAGTACAGGCAGTGCCAACTTATGAGCTGCTCACTTACCAGGTGAAGGCAGGGGATATTCTCGGAGCGCTGGCTGTCGAGTTCAACGTCAGCGTGGCTGATATTCTGGCGGTGAATAACCTGACCGACCCCGACAGCCTTACCGTGGGGCAGATCATCTTCATCCCGACTGCACCGCTGCCCAAACCTACATCCACTTCGATTCCACCCACGATAGTCGCCTCACCTACGTCCCGCCCTGCAACCGTCACGCCAGGACCAACAGCGTCTTCCACGCCCACACCCGTAGGGCAGGAGCCACAGGTGGTGATTGATAACGTGGTTGGGGTGGGAGTATTGGCAACAGAGCGGGTGCTACTGCGCCGCACCGGAGACGGAGAGCTCTCCCTAGCAGGGTGGCGGCTGGACGATGGGAAAGGGAACGTATATACCTTTCCCATGCTAACACTGTATAAAGGCGGAGCAATCAACCTGAATACCCGCACGGGGCAAGACACGGTGGTGGATTTATTCTGGGGTCTGGCAGCCTCGGTATGGAGGACTGGAAAGACGGTGTTCCTGTATGATGCGCAGAATGAGCTGCGTGCGACCTATGCAATCCCTTAATGTATGAGCAAAGTTCCATATTACCGGTAATGGGAGTGACTCATGACCCGACATAAGACGATGTTCCTGGTTAACCCGAGCGCTGATAAAGGTAGTGCCTGGCGAGCAGTCGGTGACCTGAGGCCCCTGGTGGAGGAATTTGGCGGAGCAGATTGGGCAGGGACGGTTTACCCAACGCACGCCACTGTACTTGCTCAACAGGCGGCTGAAGCTGGCTACGAGCTGGTAATCGCAGCTGGGGGAGATGGAACTGTTCACGAAGTGATCAATGGGCTGATGCGGGTGCCTTTCGGAGCTCGACCGCACCTGGGCATCGTACCGTTGGGTTCCGGCAACGACTTTGCCCATACGATGGGTATCCGCGGTACTCCGACTGAAGCGCTCAACCGGATTTTTACCGGTGAACATAGACGTATCGACGTGGGCTTATTCGAGATCGGTCGAGGCGGGCGGGAGTACTTTAACAACACCTTCGGCATGGGTTTCGATGCCACCGTGACCATCCGCACCCAACGCATGAAGCATATACGCGGCTTCATGATGTACTTTATGGCGGTGCTTCAAACGATCGCCTTTAACCATGAAGCCCCGCGGATGCACATTGTCGCTGATGGAGAGACGTGGGATGAAGAGACAATCATGCTGGTGGCATGCAACGGACCGCGTGAAGGGGGCGGTTTCGCCGTCGCACCAAGTGCCGATATATCGGATGGGTACCTGAATTACGCCTCCGTTTGTCACGTATCACGGTTGATGATGCTGCGGCTGATCCCTGAAGTGATGAAGGGCACCCACGGACGGTTCAAGCAGGTGAGGTTGGGACAATTCCGGCGACTTGAACTGCAATCTGAATCTCCCGTCACCATCCATGCAGATGGGGAAGTGATCTGTGGTTTCGGGACGGAAGTGAAGAACGTCAAGGTTGAAGTAGTCCCAGAAGCAATCGAAATCATCCTATAGCCTGGTCCGATAGCAGCCATGCCCGATTTAACTGAAAGCTTGCAAGGTCGAGACCTGGGGCATTTACATATTGTCGCCGAGCTGTGGGGAATCACGCTGGAGGAACAGGAAACCAACTCGGCTATACTCCATCTGAATAAATCCCTTCTAAACACAACGGCTGTGACTGATATGGTGTCCAAGTTGCCTCAGGAGGTTAGAACCGCCCTGGCGGAGCTAACTCAGCAAGGAGGCAGACTGCCATGGGCACAATTTACCCGCACTTACGGAGAGGTGCGTGAGATGGGTCCGGCGAAGCGCGACCGAGAACGGCCATACGCGCAGCCAATCTCAGCGGCTGAAACGCTGTGGTACCGCGCTTTCGTGGCGAGGGCTTTTTTTGATACCCCGGCAGGACCGGAAGAGTATGCCTATATTCCGGATGATTTACTCAGGCTGATCCCCCCTGGTGAGGGAACGGGTAAACCGCAATACGGGAGGCAGGCATCTTCCCTGGAATATGCCAAAGTTACCCTGGTAAACGACCGCATCCTCGACCACACCTGCACACTTTTAGCAGCTTTGCGCCTGGGGATCAGCATTCAGGAGCCATTCGCATCAACTGGTGGAGAGGATTTAAGCGCCACTTTCCTTAAGCCTGTCCTGGCAGCCGGTGGGTTACTCGACGAGGCAGGTCAACCTATCCCTGAGCCAGTGCGGCTATTCCTGGAGGCAAAGCGGGGGGAGGCGTTAAGGCAGATTTTTGACTCCTGGAAGCAGAGCGTCTTAATCAATGAGTTATGCCTGCTTCCAGGGCTGGTTATCGAAGGCAATTGGGTGAATGATTCCCTGCGAGCCCGCAGGGTGATCATCGATTACTTAGCCACCATCCCTGCCGAGACGTGGTGGAGCCTGGGGTCATTTCTATATGCGATGAAAACACGTAATCCTGACTTCCAACGACCAGCCGGAGATTATGATTCCTGGTTCATCCGCAGGGAAGCCGACGGTGAGTATTTGCGTGGATTTGAGCACTGGGATGAGGTGGATGGACGTCTCATACGGTATCTGATCACCGGACCACTGCACTGGCTGGGAGTGCTTGACCTGGCAAGGACGGAGGAGGGGCAGGAAGTGACTGCCTTCCGCCTCTCGCGTTGGTCTAAAAACCTGCTAAAAGAAGAAGCACCTAAAGGACTGGCGGCGGAAGAGGATACGCTGGTAGTACGGTCTGATGCACGGTTGAGCGCCAGGCGCCTGGTTCCACGCCGGGCGAGATACCAGGTGGCGCGCTTCTGTGAGTGGGTGAAGGAAACCCCCGAAGAGTACCAATACCGGATCAGCCCGGCATCGCTCGCCCGTGCCCGCCATCAGGGATTAACCGTGAGCCAGCTGCTCTCATTGCTAAATCACTATGGTAAGGCAATCCCTCCCAGCCTGATCAAAGCACTGGAGCGCTGGGAAAAGCAAGGAAGCGAAGCCCGGTTCGAGAAGATGGTGGTGTTGAGGGTGATCTCAGAGGATATTCTGCAAGCGTTACGGAAATCGCGTGCCAGCCGTTTCTTGGGTGAAACCCTGGGACCCACAACGGTGGCTGTTAAACCCGGAGCAGTCGACAAAGTGCTGGGTGTGCTGGCAGAATTGGGCTACCTGGGTGAGATTCGTGGAGATGCTGAGTGAGGTTATTTGAGCAAAGCAGCGTTGAGACATTGCTCAATTAATTTAACCGCCTCCGGCAGGCATGTTTTCACCTCGGGACTGAGGGCTTCCCCCAAATTTAGCTGACCGGCTTTAATCCCAATTATGATCAATTCAGCGGGTAAATTTTCCGGAGCAAGCTGCCTGCCGAGCGAGAGGGTTTCAGCTACTCCCCATCCATGGGCTGACCCAGAACCTGCACCAAAAGACTCCAACTGGTCGGCTGTCAAGCGGTGGAGAGTGCCTGGAGTGGCACTCGAGTGGACGGCATCGACCAGGATAGCCAGCCTGGCGCCTTCGAGAATATTCAACAGCCCAATTCCTGGCAGCTCTACCAGCTCTACCTGCACTTGCGGGTGCCGAGCCTGGAAAGTGTCAACCCACAGACGCACGGCAGACAATCCGGCAGCATCATCCCCACGCAGGCTCTGACCAATGCCGATTATCTTGATGGTGCCGGTGGGGTTACCCCCGGCACCATCGCCAATGCTATTCATCCCCGATCGATATTCAGACGCAGAAAATGTGTGGCGCAGGAAATGCATGGGTCATACGAGCGCAGCAGATGCTCGAAGGACAGCGAGGCTTCTTCCTGTGGCAGTGTGACCGCGGTGGGTGCAAGCGCCCATAAGTCAGCTTCCATGCGGGCGAAGTTTTGAGCAGTGGGTGGGGTGATCCGGGCAAAACGGACCAAACCCTGCTCGTCGACTACGTAGCGGTGGTAGAGCAGACCACGCGGGGCTTCAGAAACCCCGACACCTTCCCCGGGACGGACCTTGATCTCTTTAAAGCTGGGACCCTGGGGTTGGTAGGCGTTGGCAAGCTCAATGGCAAGATCACAGGAATGCACCAGCTCGATGGCACGGGCGATCAACCCCTTATACGGGTTGCGAATGGGGATCTTAATCCCGCTTCCCCGGGCGGTCTCGCGGGCGACCTGGCGTAATTTTTTATAATTCAGGTTCAGCCTGGCCAAAGGACCAACAAAGTAAGTGCCATTATTGACTGAATGACTGTGCAAGGCATTGGAATGCTCGACCTGGGTTTCGATATAATGTTTTTCAAAGTCCAGCGGGGAGATGCGCTTCCCATTGGATGACAGGATATCGCCTTCATAGATGGCATATTCATCGATGCGGTTGAGGGCGACAAATTCATAATCCTGCTCGAAGTCGGGGTAATTCAAGGTGGCAGCCCATTTCACGGTGTCGATGGAGGCCTGCAACGCCCACTTCAGATCGGGAACCAGGGCATGAATGGATTCTTCAGTTGGCCAACGGTAGAAGCCTCCAACGCATGTGTTGACTGGATGGACCGAGCGCCCTCCGATTGTTTTAAGCAGGTCATTGCCGATTTTCTTGAGTCTGAGAGCTTTTTTAACCAGGTCGGGAGCATCGGCTGCCAGGCTGATGGCACTTTCATATCCCACCAGGTCAGGCGCTTGCAACATGTATATATGAAGGGCATGGCTTTCAATATATTCAGCACAATACAACAGCTGACGGAGCTGGCGAACTTCCGGAGAAATCGTCACCTGGAGAGCAGCTTCCAATGCCTGAACCGAGCTCATCTGGTAAGCCACCGGGCAGATACCGCAGATGCGGGCGGTGATATCTGGCACTTCCTGGAAGTACCGTCCGTGGAGGAATCCTTCGAAGAAACGTGGCGGCTCATAGATATTCAGGATGATTTCGTCAACAGCTCCATCCTTCAGGCGGACAGTGAGCGCTCCTTCACCTTCCACACGTGCCAGAGCGGGGATGTGGATATCCTGGTTCATGAGTGCCCTCCTGTAGTTTGGGTAGGTGGTTGTAAAGTCTCAGCGGCCTGGCGGAAAGCCGGTGCATTGTTGCTGATATTGGTGAGTAAAAATCGAACTTCACCGGGGTAGCGCTCGACAGGCGCCAGAGCTGCCAGCACAGTTTTCATATCCTCGTTGGGGGCAGGACCGAAACAACCATAACAGCCACGACCATTAGCCGGGCAAAGAACTCCGCAGCCTGTGCGAGTGGCAGGACCTAAACACGGAATTCCCTGGGCAACGATCACGCAGGTGATGCCTTTGCGTTTGCAATCCAGGCAGATGCTGTGGGTGGGGATATTCGGGCGCCGTTTTTGCAATAAGGCTTGAATGACCTCGACCAGCTGATATTTATTGATCGGGCAGCCCCACAGCTCATAGTCGACCTTGACATGTTCAGCGATGGCAGTTGAGGTTGGCAAGGTATGCAAGTATTCGGGATGTTCATATACGGCAATTGCCAGGTCATCCAGGTTGGCAGTGTTGCGCAAGGCTTGAATTCCACCCGACGTGGCACATGCACCGATCGTTACCAGGGATTTGGCTTGCTTGCGGATCTCCTGGATGCGCTCTGCTTCGTGGGGAGTGGTGACCGAACCCTCGACCAGGGCGATATCATAAGGACCAGGTAAGGTGAGGCGGCGCGCTTCGAGGAAATAAGCAATCTCGACAGCGCCCACCAGGTCAAGCAGCTCATCTTCCAGATTCAAGATACTGAGCTGGCAGCCATCGCAGGATGAAAACTTGTAAACAGCAACGGATGGTTTGGACATTAGAGCTCCTCCACATTGACATACGGCTGCAGCTTGTCAAAGCTAAAGACAGGACCATCCTTGCACACAAAGAAAGGTCCAATCTGGCAGTGACCACAGGAGCCAAGCCCGCATTTCATATTACGCTCGAGGGAAACCAGGATGCGCTCAGCGGGTACGCGCCTGGCTAAAGCTTCAAAAATGACGAAGCGGATCATAATTTCGGGACCGCAGGTCATGATGACGGTATTGTGCGGGTCAAGGCGGGTATTGTAGAACAGGATGGGTACGACACCAACGCGCCCCTGCCAGGCATCGTCACCACGGTCGACAGTCACCTGCAGCTCGATATCTGCATCCTGCCAGGTCTTATACTCACGGGTGAATTGCAGGTCATTCGACGTCCGAGCTCCGTAGAGAACGATTACTTTTCCAAAATCCTGCCGGTGGTTGATGATGTAGTAGAGCACCGGGCGAATGGGTGGGAGACCAATCCCACCAGCAGCAACCACAATATCCTTGCCAATGCATTGATCCAATGACCACCAGCTGCCGAATGGTCCGCGTATCCCCAAGATATCTCCGACATTCATGCGGTTGATGGCTGAGGACACGTTCCCAACCGAGCGGATGGTATGACCGATACGACCAGACTCTTCCATATCGGAGCTGATCGAAATTGCCGCTTCACCCAAACCAGGCACAGAGACCATATTAAATTGGCCTGCCTTGAAGTGGAAGCCTTCCTGCAGGGCAGTGTCGAGGAACTTCAGCCAGTGGGTTAATACTCCAGGAGCTTCATGCACGATTTCTGTGATCTCAGCCCAATAGGGCTGCATGGGAGCTGTTGGAGAGATGGCATGGGGTTTTCCGATGGTGGGGATCATGCCTGCACCTCCTCGCGGATTGCTTGCAGCTCAACGGTGACGTCGATGTAGGCAGGGCACCAGGTGATGCAGCGCCCGCAGCCGACACAACCGGATGAACCGAATTGGGCATACCAGGAACCGAATTTATGGGTTAACCACTGGCGGTAGCGAGAGCGGGCATTTGGACGTGAGTTTCCACCGACGATATAGGAGTAATCGGGGTTGAAGCACGAATCCCACAAACGCTCACGGCTGGCTTTTTGACCGGTAAGGTTGGCGGAGTCACGCGTATCCCAGCAGAAGCATGTAGGGCAGACCTGTGTGCAGCTGGAGCAGCTCATGCAGCGGCGGGCAACATCATCCCACTGGTGCGCATCCAGGTTGTTGAGCAGCAACTCAGGTAGCTCCTGGGGTCGGGGCAGGCTGCGACCCATCTTCGCGCTGGCCTCTTCGAGGCTTTTTTGACCCGCTTGCAGCCAAAATGCACTGGTTGGCAGTACGGGAATTCCTTCCATCACCATGCGACCGGCTTCAGACCCGAGCTCCACGAGGAAAACATCGTCCAGCTCGGTAAGGTTCAGGTCAAAGCCGTGGTTGGTTTTTGGACCGGTGCCCATGGAGGCGCAAAAACCGGTCCCACAAGGATGGAGGCAGTTGACAGTCAGGATAAAAGCACTCTGCCGGCGAGACCAGTAGATGGGGTCTTTCCATTCTTCACGCAGGAAGATGCGGTCTTGCACCTGGATGGCTGCCAGGTCGCAAGGGAATACCCCGAATAAGGCCAACGGGGTAAGGTCAGAGACCTGCTCATCCAACTGCCAGCGACCATTTTTATCCCGGGTAAACGTGGCAAGCTCGGTCTGAGGAGGGAAGAAGAACTGCTTCCATGACTGGGCACCGGGGGTGACGTCAAAGTAACGGGAATGACCACTATATGCGAGGCGATAACTACCAGAATCCTGCTGGCTGATGTAACCCTTGGGCAAGTCGCTGGCACTGGTCAGAGTCTTGTATACAATGGCCGCGTCCTGGATTTGTGGTCCCAAGACGTGGTAGCCCATCTGACCAAGTTTGGTTACCAGATTTTCCAGGGCAGCTTTTGATATCGCTACCGTTGAACCCACAGTAACATAGATATCTGCCATGCTAAACCTCTTTTTGCTCTTCGGGGTTGGCAAACATATCCAGCAGCTGCAGACGTGTGGTCATCAAACGACCGGCAACCACATTTGCCAGACGGCGCATCACAAAATAGCCGAAGTCGTGGTCCTCGTCACACAACCTGCGCAGCTCACTGGCATCAAAAGCCACCAGGCGGCTGGGCAGGACAGCCCGCGCACCCGCCGTGCGCTGGCGGACCACTGGGGTCACGCTCGACCAACCGACCTCGTCCATGGCGTCGGCGGTGAGGATGCGTATGCGCCCACGCCCAGGCACGGTGATCTCAATCGCCACCCGCCCTTCAAGGACGACATACAGGTAATCTTCCTTATCACCTTCATGGAAGATCACCTGACCGGGCTCGAATTTTAAGACCCTGGCAATATTGACGATTTTTTCGAAATGGTCTGCAGTCATCACCTGGAACCAGGGGATGGCTTGCAGGGCTTTGATCAATTCCTGCTGACTCGTCATGATGCTCTCGCTCCTTTTTGAATAGACGCAGAAAACCAGGGAAGAGATATCATCTCCCCGGGTTGATATCGATGAAAATTGCGTATATTTTCACAAAGTTTCACCGATTTGTCAGGTGTAATTGGTCATCAAGTAGCTTGGTAGAATGTCACTCGAAGTTTATGAGTGCTTACACGCCACCAGGGTGGCTTGGTAGAATGTCGCTCGAAGTTTATGAGTACTCACATGCCACCAGGGTGGTCGGGCAGAATGTCACTCGATGACATTAGTATGTACACGTCGTAAAGATTACCCGCAGACGTGATTATTGTCGCTTATGGGATACCAGTAAATATTGAACTAGCTGACCATATGATGGATAATCGCATCACCAAACTCAGAGCATTTGAGCAAGGTGGCGCCTTCCATCTGGCGGTGGAAATCATAGGTGACCGTTTTGGCCGCGATTGCGTCTTCCATGCCCCTAATGATAAAATTAGCCGCTTCATTCCAACCCATGTAACGGAACATCATCTCGCCGGAAAGGATCAACGAGCCGGGGTTGACCACATCCTTGTCGGCATATTTAGGCGCAGTGCCATGGGTAGCCTCAAAGACGGCGTGCCCTGTGGTGTAATTGATATTTCCCCCAGGAGCAATGCCAATCCCGCCTACCTGGGCTGCCAGGGCATCGGAGAGATAGTCACCGTTCAAGTTCATTGTCGCCAGGACGTCAAATTCAGTTGGACGGGTGATGGTTTGTTGAAACACGATATCGGCGATGACGTCTTTGATGAGCAGCTTGTCTGACTTGAGAGCAGCATCCTGCTCGAGATTAGCAGCATCTTCGCCATTCTCTAACTTCGTTCTTTCCCATTGTGCCCAGGTATACACACGATCATTGAATTCAGATAGGGCTAGCTCGTAACCCCAATTACGAAAGGCACCCTCGGTGTATTTCATGATGTTGCCCTTGTGCACCAGGGTGACTGATTTGCGGTGGTTATCCAATGCCCACTGGATAGCGGAACGCACCAGGCGGTAAGTGCCCTGTTTCGAGACAGGCTTGATGCCAATTCCCGCCGTTTCAGGGAAGCGCATTTTTTCATATTCTGCAGGGAAAGCTTCTTTTAGCAAGGCCATAAACTGTTTGTTACCGTCAGTGCCATATTCGAACTCGATGCCCGTATAGATATCTTCGGTGTTTTCACGGAAGATGACCATATCCACTAATTCGGGGTGCTTGACCGGCGAAGGGACGCCCTTGATGTATTTTATAGGGCGCTGACAGACATATAAATCGAGGGCTTTACGCAGGGCTACGTTCAGAGAGCGCATCCCGCCACCGATAGGTGTGGTGAGGGGACCTTTAATCCCCACCAGATACTCCTGGAACGCCTGGACAGTTTCATCGGGCAACCAGGAACCGATTTTTTGAAAGGCTTTCTCGCCAGCAAATACTTCCATCCATTCGACCTTGCGCTTATTGCCGTAGGCACGCTGAACGGCGGCATCAAATACACGCACAGAAGATCGCCAGATATCACGACCTGTGCCATCTCCCTCCACAAAAGGCAGGATAGGATGGTCGGGGACTGACAGTTTACCTGCAGCGATGGTGATCTTATCGCCCGAATCAGGCACATGTATATATTGATAGGTCATGGAAGTTCTCCTTTGGGTGGATAACCAGGCAATAAACCTCAGATTATCTCAGGTTTAAACAGCGGGGTTTGGCTGATAAATTTTATCACCCTTCGCAACGTCTGCTATAATTCGTGTGCCCTCAGACAAGACATTGTGGGTGATCACACCCATTGTGGGGTGCTAATACTCTGGAGGACCAGATGAGCATAGATAAATCTAAATTTCAACCCGAAAACCAGCCCCAGGTGAGCTGGCATGCCCTGACATCTGAGCAGATCATCAGGCAGCTGGCGACACCCTTGGAAACCGGGCTGACATCGGAGGAGGCAGCCCGGCGACTGGATTCGTATGGACCGAACCAGCTGACCGAAGCCCCGGGTGTGACCTTCTGGCAGATGCTGCTGGACCAGTTTAATAACTTCGTGGTGATCATGCTGATCATCGCGGCTGTCATATCAGCGTTATTCGGAGAATGGATTGAAGCAGCAGCAATCCTGTTGATCGTTATCTTGAACGCTACTTTGGGAGTGATCCAGGAAAGTCGGGCTGAGCAAGCGCTGGCAGCATTGAAGAAACTGGCAGCCCCAGACGCCAAGGTGATGCGGGATGGGGAGCGGAAATCGGTTCCATCAGCGCAGCTGGTGCCGGGGGATATCGTGCTGCTGGAAGCCGGCAATTACGTCCCGGCGGACATCCGGTTATTGGAAGCTGCCAACCTGCGGATTGAGGAAGCAGCCTTAACAGGGGAATCGGTGCCGGTGCAAAAAGACGCCAACATCCGGCTGGAAGCAGATATCCCGCTGGGAGACCGAAAAAATACAACATTCATGGGCACTCTCGTATCATACGGGCGTGGGCGCGGCGTGGTGGTGAGCACCGGCATGCGTACCCAAATCGGGTTGATCGCCGAGATGCTGCAGGCTGTTGAAAATGAGCCCACACCACTTCAGAAACGCTTGGATCAGCTTGGAAAGACATTGGGATGGGCTACCCTCGCCATATGTGGGGTGGTATTCGTGGTTTCAATCATTCGCTTTACCGACCTCAGCCTGATCACAGCGCCAAACGGCGGGCTGCTGGTGTATTTAAAAGCAGCCAAGGAAGAGATCATCAACATGTTCATGCTGGCAGTGGGGCTGGCGATTGCAGCCGTCCCGGAAGGATTGCCGGCAGTGGTGACGATCAGCCTGGCACTGGGCATGAGCCAGATGGTCCAACGACATGCGCTCATCCGCAAGCTATCGTCGGTAGAGACGCTGGGTTCGACCACGGTGATCTGTTCGGATAAAACCGGCACCCTGACCCAGAACGAGATGACCCTCACCCGCATCTGGGTGGATGGCAGGTATCTTTCGATCACAGGCAAGGGACGCACGCTGAGTGGAGATTTCATCGAGAACGGTACACCAGTGTCGTTGGACGAATACCCAGGTGTGCGGACTGCCTTGTGGACGGGAGCCTTGAACAACGATGCCGAGCTGACCATCTCGGGATCGAGCGAAGAGGAGCAGACCTACCGGATGACCGGCGACCCGACGGAAGGGGCACTGGTGGTGGCAGCAGCTAAAGCCGGGGCACTGCCCCGACCGCTCAACCACGCCTACCCGCGAGTGCAGGAAGTGCCGTTCGATTCGGAACGCAAGCGCATGATCACAGTCCACCAGGTGAGACAATCGGCACCTGAAGATTTCTCACCCTTCTACCAGCATGAAACCGGCGGATATGTGGTAGCGATCAAAGGAGCACCCGATGTGGTGCTGGAACTGTGCAGCCATTACCAGAAAATGGATGATACTCATGCCCAGCTGACTGAAGAGCAGCGTATGCGGATTTTAAATGCGAACGACCAAATGACCCAGGATGCGCTGCGCGTGCTGGCGGTGGGATACCGGGTGAGCCCCAGTATGCCTGTTATGGAGGACCTGGATAAGCTGGAAGAGGGGATGATCTTCGTAGGTCTGGTGGGGATGATCGACCCACCCCGCCCGGAGGTGACTGCGGCGCTGGCAAAAGCGAGCAAAGCGGGAATACGCACCATCATGATCACGGGAGATTTTCCCAATACGGCACGGGCGATCGCAACAACGATTGGCTTGCTGAAACCCAACCACCAGGTGATGAGCGGAGCTGAGCTGGACAATATAACTGATGAGCAGCTCAAGCAGCAGGTGGAATATACAGACGTTTTTGCACGCGTCTCACCGGAACATAAATTGCGCATCGTGGATGCCTTGAGGGATGACGGCGAGGTGGTGGCGATGACGGGAGATGGGGTAAATGACAGCCCGTCGATCAAGCGCGCCAATATCGGCGTGGCGATGGGCATCACTGGGACCGATGTGGCGAAGGAAAGCGCCGATATGGTGTTAACCGACGACAACTATGCCTCGATCGTTTCAGCGGTGGAGCAGGGTCGGATCATCTACGATAACATTCGCAAGTTTGTGTTCTTTTTGATCTCGTCCAATGCGGCGGAGATCATGGTGATTTTCCTGGCGACTTTGGCGGGGCTACCCGCACCGCTAACGGTGATCCAGCTTTTGTGGCTAAACCTGCTAACCGACGGGGCACCCGCCCTGGCGTTGGCAATGGAAAAAGGTGACCCTGAGATCATGCAGCGGCATCCGCGACCACCCTCCGAGCCGATCATCAACAAGATCATGCAAACGGGAATCGGGATCCAAACCATCGCCCAAACCGGGGTAGTGTTAGGGGCGTTTGTGATCGGTTTGAGCTGGCACCTGCAAGCGGGTTCAGTTATACCGGCAGGGATGAACCCGCTGCTGTACCTGCTGCGGTATAACTGGCGCGGGGTGGATGTGCAGTCGGCGGAAACCATGGCGTTCGTGACGCTCAGCTTGTGTGAGCTGTTCCGGGCGTATACAGTGCGCTCGGAGCGGATATCCATTTTCAAGCTGGGGGTGTTCTCAAACAAGTACATGCAGTATGCGGTAGGGATTTCCTTGTTTATGCTGATACTGGTGGTGAGCGTACCCTTCTTGCAGCCGATCTTCAACACGCACTTCCCGAGCACACGGGAATGGGCAGTGGTACTGCTGTTATCGTTGGTACCAGCCGTGGCGGAGGAAATCTATAAAGCATACCTGAGGTGGAGGGATGCGAGGAAGGCGGGGTAGAGGGGAAAGGGAACAGTCTGTGGTAGGTTGGTAAGGGCGGAGCGTCGCTCCGCCCTTACATTTGTTTCTCACGAGCTGCATCCGGTGTGGAAATCGTCTATTAATTTTGGAACAAGAAAAACGCGGAAAATGACACGAAAAACGCGAAAAAAGGAGGAATGGGGGAAGTCGATTTGGGGAAAGCAGCATTCCTCATAATGCGATAGTGTACAGGTCGGGTACAGCCTTCCTGGCGACAAAATCAATCCCTGTTATAAACCTCTTGTATAATATAACTGCGTGATGAGTGGTGGTGTGGGCAACAACACGATTGAATCAGCGGGATTTTTCCCCTGATAAGGATGTGGCATGGCGCTTGATTTCCTCCAGGTAAGCCAACAAGTGACGCAAATGGGCGAAACAGCCCTGCAACGCCAGGCAGACCAAAAAACCAGGCTGGCAGAGTCGCGGATTATGTTGGAGGGATGCGCCGCAGATATCGAGCAGCTGCAGCAAAAAGTGCAGGAGGTGGTGCGTAATTACGACCAGACCCTGCGCTGCGCGGTGCCGGTAGACGAAGCGTTGAATTCAAGCCACGCTCTGCCCGTAATGCCTGAGCAGGTTACGCTGATCGCCGCAGATGGCTCGCAGATCTTCGCCGACCGGCATGCCGAGGTGGAGTACTGCCTGGTGAACACGGGGGCGATCGTGATGCGATGCGGATCGCCGGAAGCTCCGGTGACGAGCATCCAGAGCCGGCTGATCTACGCCGAAGAATTGGAAGGTATGTCGGATGACCGGCTGTCATTGCAGCGTGACCTGGCGGAACGGACGAGACTGTTGGAGTTGGCGGCACTTGCCCTGCAGCCGGTGATCACGCTCACGGATGGCCCGTTGGAGCTGTGGACCACCACACTGGAAGAAGGCAGGGTGGCGGGGGAATTCAAGCGATCGCTGGAGCAGTACCTGGGTGTGCTGCGCGGATTGAACGAAATCAATGCGACTACTGCCGGTTACGTGGATAAGCCCGGAGCAGACCTTGTGGTGCGGTTATTGGAGGTAGCCAAAGCAGGGGAGGGCGACCTGGCCGAGCTACGCAAATTCAGACCGTTCAAAGGGGTGACCGACCGGGAGCTTTATAATGACATCCTACAACCAGGTGAGAGGTCGGCGGTCTTCAGCATCCAGTCGCGCTCGTCCAAGTCTTACCAGGGAGAGCTCAGCTTACATTTCTTTTATCTCAACGTGGGGAAAGCGGAACACCCTTACCTGGCGAGGGTGGAAATCCCGGCATGGGTGGCGGAGGATCAAACCAGGCTGGATGCGCTGCATGCGGTGCTGGTGAGCCAGTGCCGAATGATCGGGGCACGCGGCATATCCATACCTGCTGCACCGGGCACACGAGACAGCAGTAGTGAGCATGGAAGAAAAGGACCAGGTGACGCAGATGATCGTGAATGAGCTGCGCAAAAGAGGGTTGGAAGTGGCAGGCGCATCAGCCAAGCAGTATAACAAGGACGTTTCCGGGACACGGACGAGGTACGGAGGATGAAACAATTCGAGATTGGTCGGTTGTTACGAGCGGGAACCACCGGGTTCGTGGTGGGCTGCCGGGTGGCACAGATCGATGCGCCATCGTTTGGTGCGCTGGTGAGGGTGTCATTGGATGGAGATTACCAGGTGTACGGGCTGATCCACGATATCCACATTGATGATGACGGGCTGGTGCGGCAGCTGGTGACGGCGGAGGGGGTGGATGAGGCGGTGATTGCCGACAACCGGGTGAACCGCAATGTACCGCTCGAGCTCAGCGTGCTGACGGTGGGATACCGGCTGGATGGGAAGGTGTCACACCTGCTGCCGCCGCGTCCACCGCTCAGCCTGGACGTGATCTACCTGTGCACGGCGGAGGAGGTGAGGCAGTTCACCGGGAGCGGGAGGTTTGGGTATTTCAGGCACCTGCTGCGGGCAGTCGACCTGCCGGTGGGGGAGTTGTTGGCGGCGCACATCCAGCAGGCGGGTGCAGCGCATGCAGAAGCGGGGGATATGGAATGGAGGAATGCTGCCACGCAGGAGTTGATCACGCTGCTGAGGGATGATTATGCGACATTGATGAGTGTGCTTGGCGCGCTCGGGGATGCGGAATAAGATTACCACTAAGGACACAAAGTACACGAAGGAAACAATTAAGGGAAAAGATAATAGCAAAAAATAAAATATGAAGAGAATAAATAATCTAATAATCTCTTTTTAGGACATCGAATTATCTAAAATAAAATTACGTCATAATGGATTATTCGTATCAGAATAAAATGATCTCCCAGAGAAGAAATATACAACCTATTCCTCAAAGAACTGAGGAAATAGGGAAAGCTGTGCTTGATGCGGCGTTTAAAGTACACACCGCGTTAGGTCCAGGTTTACTGGAATCGGTTTATGAAACATGTCTAGCGCATGAATTGAAATTAGCACGATTAAATTATGAATCGCAGATCGCACTCCCGATTGTTTATAACGGAATTACGGTAGCCTCTGGACTAAGACTCGATGTGTTTGTTGAGAAATGTGTTATCGTAGAAATCAAAGCCGTCGAAACAGTGCTACCTATCCATAATGCTCAATTATTAACTTATTTAAAATTAGCTCAAGTCCGGTTAGGCCTATTGATTAATTTCAATGTTATTCACTTACGAGACGGAATAACTCGATTGGCTATTTAAAAAATCCTTTGTGTCCTTGGTGTCCTTTGTGGTGATTTAAAATGGATAACAAACAAAAAAATATAGGATATGTGGTGGGAGGGGGGCTGAAGGAGAACCTGCGGGTGAGGTTGACGATCCCCTCGCAGGAGGTGCAGGAGGGGGCGTTTGTGGTGATCGAAAGCGGCAGCTGGCAGTTTTATGGGCTGGTGATCGACCTGCAGCTTGGCTCGACGGACCCGCGCTTCGCCGACGAGCAGTCTGAAGCAAGGTTGCCGCTTGAGATGGCGCGACTGCTGCATGGTCAGACGCTGTTCACCACGCTGGAGGTGCTGCCGGCATTGATGCTGGAACGCGGACCAGACCCTGCCTCAGCGGAATACGCAGCCTGGCGGGAGAGTCACCCTCAAGACGGACGACCCCTGCCGGTGAAAACCGTCCCGCCCCACCATGCGGAAGTACGACTAGCGGAAGAGGGGGATATCGGGGAAATATTCGGGAAGAGCGAGGACGAAGGCAATTTTGTGGTGGGCTATACCCGCGAACAGGGTCATCCGGTGTGCATCAACCTGGATAAATTTGTGCAGCGCTCCGCAGGGGTATTCGGAGCTACCGGAACGGGGAAATCCTTCCTCACCCGGTTGGTGCTGGCGGGTTTGATCCACCATAACGCGGCCAGCGTGCTGGTTTTCGACATGCACAACGAATACGGGTTCGATGATACCGCCTCAGACACCGGGTTGCGCGTAATTGGGCTGAAGACCAAGTTCAGCAGCCGGGTGCGGGTGGTCGGTTTGGGTGGAGGAACGCAGATCCGGGGGCAGGCGCCAGACTTCAACCTGGAGATCGACCGGCGTGATATCCAACCGGGAGATATCGAGCTGTTGACGCGTGAGCTGAACTTGAAGGAAACCACTCCCACCACGCTGGAGGCATTAATCAGCAGTTTTGGAAGGGACAACTGGTTCAGCGAGTTCCAACAAATGAAGATCGGTGCGGTGATAGAGACAGACGAGGGGAAAAAGGTGCCAGCGCCCGACAGTGTGGCAGCCTGGGCAAACCGGGAGGGGGTCAATGTGGCAGCAGCAGAAGGACTGCGGAGCAAGATGAACCGGGTTTTCGACCTGCCGTATGTTGTGCCTAACCCGGCGATGGACAGCGTGGGTGAGATCATCAAGGCGCTGGATGCCGGGCAGCATGTGATCCTATCCTTTGGCAAGAATGAATCTGACCTGGATTACCTGTTGGTGAGCAACCTGCTGACGCGCAGGATCCGTGAAACCTGGGAAAGGAAGACCAACGAATTCCGCACCAAGGGTGAAATGGAACCCAGACAGCTGGTGATCGTGGTGGAGGAGGCGCACAAGCTGCTCAACCGCGAGATGGCAGGGCAGACGGCGTTCAGCACAATCGCCAGGGAGATGCGCAAGTACTATGTCACACTGCTGATCATCGACCAGCGCCCATCGCAAATCTACGACGAAGTTATGTCGCAGCTGGGGACGCGCATTTCAGGCTGGCTGGGGGACGAGGACGATATCCACAGCGTGCTCTCGGGGCTGGCGGGAAGGGAGGCGCTGCGCGGGATGCTGGCGCGGCTGCAGCCCAAGGAAGAGGTGCTTCTGCTGGGTTGGGGAGTGCCTATGCCGCTGCCGGTAAGGTCGCGCCGGTATGATGACGAGTTCTGGAGGGAGCTGCAGGGGAAAGAGAAAGGAAAAATGAGCAAGGAATCAGCGATCGAGGATTTGGGGTTTTGAGAAGAAGCGACTTAGAGTGAGGGTGAAGCATCCACAACTAGGATAATTGAGGTGGCAGGTCATATGCAGTGGATGCTTCGCCCCAACAAAGAGGATCAAGGAGGAAAGATGGAGATACTGAGAATCTGGGATTGGTGAGATGATCCAGCCGCCCGACATTGAGGGCTTCAGGGAATGGAACCGGACGCACAAGACGCGAAAATTGGTGGACAAGCGGATGAGCGAGCAGGAAGCCATCAGCACGTTCGTCTACGACGGCTGCTATATCGGCACTGAGCTGTACGGCACCGTCAGATGCCCGATGTCGCTGTCACGTGAGCTGGTCAGGCAAGGCAAAAAGAACCTGCGTGTGTGCGGGCAGGGAGTGCTGGAGCTGGACTTATGGATGGCAGCCGGGTTGGTGAAAAAATTAGACATTACCTACATCGGGTTGGAAGTATACGGTACATCCAACGCGCTGCGCAGGGCAGTCGAATCGGGGCAAATCGATACCTGCGTGGAGTGGTCGAATGCGTCTATCTCGTGGCGCATGAAAGCCACCGCCATGGGCGTGCCCTTCCTGCCTGCACGGTCGATGCTGGGGACTGACATGGTTAAATACAGCTCAGCCAAGGTGGTAGAAGACCCCTTCACTGGACTAAAGGTGTGTTTGCTCCCTGCGCTGATCCTGGATGTGGCGATCATCCACGTGCACCGGGCGGACCGCTATGGGAATTCCCAGATCGAAGGTATCACCGGGTTTGCGGCTGAGATGGCGCGGGCGGCGAAGCGGCTGATCATCAGCGCAGAGGAAATCATCCCCACGGATGATATCCGCAAATACCCCGACCGGACCATCATCCCCTATTACCTGGTGGATGCGGTGGTGCATGCCCCCTTCGGCTCACACCCGGGGGAAATGGCGTATATGTATGGGCGGGATGAACCGGTGATCCGCGAATGGGTAGAATCGAGCAAGACGACCGAAGGCGCCAAGGCATACCTGGATAAATATGTCTACGGGGTGGCCAACCACGAGGATTATATGAAGCTCATCGGTGAAGGGCGGTTATCACAGCTGGTGGACGAACGGGAAAAAAGGGTTTAATGGGAGGCGGACAGATGACTGACCAAGATTATTCAAAAACTGAGCTGATGATCTGTGTGGCAGCCCGCTTGTTCGAGGACGGCACGACGGCGTTCATCGGAACAGGCATCCCCATGTTGGCGGCGATGCTGGCAACCAAGACCATTGCCCCCAACCTGGTGCCTGTGTTCGAGTTTGGGGGGTTGGGAGCAATCCTGGAGCAGCTGCCGAAGGCGGTGGGAGAAGCGCGTACATTCCATCGGGGGCTGGTGGCCGCGGGGATCTGTGAGCTGATGGAGACGGCGCAGCGCGGTTTTATCGATTACGGCTTCCTGGGTGGGGCGCAGATTGACCCATATGGAAATTTGAACAGTGTCACTATCGGTGAACATGACCATCCCAAGGCGCGCCTGCCTGGCAGCGGTGGGGGGAATGACGTAGGCAGCCAGTGCTGGCGGACGGTGGCGATCATGCAGCACGATAAACGCCGTTTCGTTCCCAGGGTGGATTTCCTCACCACACCTGGCTACCTGACCGGTCCATCAGGGAGGGCGAATGCCGGGTTACCCGCTGGGACCAAACCGATCAATGTAGTCTCGACGCTGGCGCTGATGGACTATGATGATGGTCCGGGAGGCACGTTCCGCATGCGCCTGGCAGCCACGCACCCGGGAGTGACCGTCGATGAGGTGGTCGAGAATACCGGGTTCGAGCTGATTATCCCAGAAAATGTTCCGGTCAACGACCCGCCCAGTGCAGAAGAGCTGCGCCTGTTGCGGGAAGAGATCGACCCAGACCGGTATTATATTTGAGGATCGCATGGCGGAATTTATTTACCTGATTCACCCATTGCGCCACGAGTTCTTCGAGAAGCCGACGCTGCAAGAAGTAACCGCGATGGATGAGCATTACGCATATCTCAAAAAAGCAACGCTGGAAGGATCGGTGGTGCTCGCCGGACCTTGCCTGGATGAGACGTTTGGAATTGTGGTGTTAACCGCTGAGAGTGAAACCGCGGCACGGACATTCATGATGAATGACCCGGCGGTTAAGAATAACGTGATGATGGCAGAGCTGCACCCGATGAAGATATCCTTGATGAGAGGCTGTTGAGATTATGCTGCGAGCGACCGGATGACGAGCTGACCCGTGATCTCCTCGAGCAGCACGGGTGTGGCGACCTAACTTAATCCTGCCAGGTGTGCAAATTGCTTCAAGGCTTTCAGATGAGCAGTGGGTGTCTCAAACCCGCAGCCCATCGTGTTCACCGTCAGATGGGTGGCGCCCAACTCTTTGCACGAGGCGATAAAGCTGGTCCAGCCGTCGGGTCCAACCAGGCTCATATTCAGGCGCAGGTCGATGCCGAAGGAGGATTTATCTCGTTTGGTTTCGTCCAGGCACTCATTGAGGCGTTTTAATCCCGATTGCACCTGCTCAAGAGAACGAATGTTCAACATCCAACCATCACCGATGCGTGCCATGCGTTTCAATACCCTGTCATCGGTGCCGCCGAACCAGATGGGGATGGGGCGTTGGATAGGCAATGGATTGATGCCAGCATCGGGAATGTTATGCCAACGACCCTGGAAGTTCACCAGCGGTTGGGTCCACAACAGTCGCAGCAGCTGCACCTGTTCCTCCATGCGCCTGCCGCGGGTGTGAAAATCTTCATCGAGGGCAGTATATTCGACGGCGTTCCAGCCATTGCCGACCCCCAGGCGAGTGCGCCCACCACTGAGCACATCCAGCGTGGCAGCTTGCTTGGCGACCAGGGCAGTCTGGCGCTGCGGGAGGATCAGGATGCCGGTATCGAATTCAAGTTTATGGGTCAACCCTGCCAGGTAGCTGAACAGGACGAAAGGTTCAAAGAATGGGTGCCGGTGGGTGTAGGGTCCATTCCAACCGCCCGGGCGCTCGGGGTTGGCACCTAACACATGGTCATAGGCATGCAAATGCTCGAATCCCAGCCCTTCAACCGCCTGGGTGTAATCGCGGACGGCGATGGGGTTGGGGGGAAATTCGGTTTGCGGAAAGACGACACCAATCTTCATAATAAACCTCCCATAAACAGGATATGATTAAGTGAATTTTACACGACTATGTGTTAATGGAGTAAAGCGAGAGGACATCCATTCGGATTGATATGAAAGAGAGCTACTTTACTGAAGAATCCTTGGAGAGTACGGCGCTGGAAATGTACCAGCAGGTGGCAGAGTTAACCCGGAAAAAGCCGATCACTTTCCAGCCGTCGCGAGCTGCGCTGCTGGTATGCGATATGCAGGCGTATTTCCTGGACCCCGCCTCCCATGCCTACATCCCAAGTGCGAAGGCGATCCTGGATGGAATTGTCCGGCTGATCGAGATCATGACGGTAATTGGGAGGCCGGTTCTCTTCACCCAACATATCAACGATGCGCAGAACTCTGGGATGATGTCGGTATGGTGGAAGGATCTGATCACGACTGAGAACCCGCGGCACGGGATAGCCCCTGAAATCGACGTGCTAGCTGGCACGCTCATCCAGAAGAGCCAATATGACGCTTTTTATCAGACCGACCTGGAAAAGCTGCTGCGGGAGAAAGGCGTGAGCCAGGTGGTTATTTGCGGGGTGATGACCCACCTATGCTGTGAGACCACGGCAAGGTCAGCGTTCACGCGTGGGTTCGAGGTGTTCTTCCCGGTGGATGGGACGGCGACATATAACCTGGAATTTCACCGGGCAAGCCTGATGAACCTGGCGCACGGTTTTGCAAAGATTATATTAATGGAAGAACTAACCACAATAATCCGAGGCGAATATGAACGTTGAGCCGGTGATGATTATCGGGGCAGGTCCGGCAGGGTTAGCCACAGCGATCCAGCTTAAACGCTATGGGATCCACCCGCGACTGTTCGAGAGCACGCAGGTAGGTGGGCTGCTTAGGAATGCAAACCTGGTGGAGAACTACCCCGGATTTCCGAAGGGCGTGTCGGGAAATAAGCTGGTACATTTATTCAGCCGGCACGCGCAGAATTTGAACATCGATGTGACCCATGAAGAGGTGCTCGAGCTAGGATATGACCAAAACCTGTTCCAGGCGAGGACTGCGCAAAATACATATCTATCGCAGGTGGCGGTCATTGCAACGGGAACCAAGCCCTATCGGATTATGAGCCTTGCGATCCCCGAGGCGCTCAGCGGAAGGGTTTTTTACGAAGTATGCGATCTGCTGAATCTTGTAGATAATAATATAGTAATTATTGGAAGTGGAGACGCAGCGTTTGATTATGCGCTTAACTTGAGCAAGCAGAACCAGGTGCTCATCCTGAACCGCAGCGACAAACCCAAGTGCCTGCCTTTATTGTGGGAGCGAGCACAGAAAGTCTCAGCAATTACATATAAGGATAAAATCGAAGTGAGGAAGCTGAGAGTAGCACGCGTGGGAGGAATGTTCATGGATTGCCAGAGCCGGGAAGGTGAATTACAATTCTATGCCGATTACCTGGTGGAGGCGATTGGGCGCGAACCACAGTTAGACTTTCTATCAGCAACATTCCTTCAACAGGCACAAGCATTGGAAGAGGAAGGCGTTCTTTACCAGATCGGAGATGTGAAGAATGGGATTTACCGGCAAACATCCATCGCAGTAGGCGAGGGTGTTTTAACTGCCATGAAAATCTGTCGCCGTCAGGAGAAACCTGCATGATAAAAATTCATGCTTCGGCAGGAAATGAAGACATCGCCATGGTTTACATCGTCGAGACGAGCAGCGGGAACCTGGTAGAGTGCGTCGAATCAGTCCAACCCCCGCTGCCACGGGAGAAGAAATGGGTGCTGCTGGTGTCTACGATGTTCGGCTGCCCGATTGGCTGCCTGATGTGCGATGCCGGTGGGTATTACCATGGTAAACCGGCGAAGGACGAAATTTTTGCCCAAATAGATTATCTGGTGGAAAAGCGCTTCCCAGACGGAAACGTTCCATGCGAGCAGTTCAAGATCCAATTTGCCCGTATGGGTGAGCCTTCGCTAAACCAAGCAGTGCTGGATGTGCTGGAAGAGCTGCCCCTACGATATCACGCCCCGGGATTAATGCCTTCGATATCCACGGTTGCCCCAATGGGGACTGAACGCTTCTTCGAGCGGCTGTTGGAGATCAAACAAAAGAACTATACGGGGGGACATTTCCAGTTCCAGGTGTCACTGCACACCACGGACATCTCGCTGCGGGACCGTTTTATCCCGGTGAAAAAATGGAGCTTCGCCCAGATTGGTGAATTCGGCGAGCGCTTTTTTGCCCAGGGTGACCGGAAGATCACGCTGAATTTTGCATTGGCGCAGGAGATGCCGGTCGACCCGGCAGTGTTGTTGAATTTCTTCAACTCGGATAAATTCCTGGTCAAGATCACGCCGCTCAACCCAACCTACCGTGCCCGTGAAAACGATCTGACTTCATATATAAACCCGCTCAGCGCAGACCAAAAGTACGATATCGTCCAGAAATTACAAGATGCTGGTTACCAGGTGATCATCAGCATCGGCGAGAGGGAGGAGAATGCTATTGGTAGCAATTGTGGACAATATTTGCGCCGACACTTGTTGGCAGAAACCCCGATAGAGGATGGATATACCTACCTGGTGGAGGAGAATTCCATCCTAAGGCTGCTGCCAGTTGATTTGTTCGGATGCCCATTGAACTTATAATCATCTTCAGGGAGATCGCGCACGTATGAAGCTGGATGCTCCAATCGCAAGGGGTTTCACGGCAGAAATCTATGCCTGGAAAGAAGGATGGATTCTGAAGCTGTTCAACCAGGGGATTTCACGAGCGGCTGTGGAGAGTGAGGCCCATAAAACTCGTATCGTGCACGCCACCGGGTTGCCTGTACCCGCAGTAGGTGAGATCATCGAAATCGAAGATCGACATGGGATGGAGCTAGAGCGTGTGGACGGAATCAGCATGCTGGATATGCTCACTCATCGTCCGTGGAAGTACCCGATGTTGGCGCGCCAGCTGGCAAAGCTGCATGCAGAGATGCACACACGCCGAGTGCCTGAGCTGCCAGCCCTGAGTGAGACGCTGGCGTGGAAGATCAGCCGGGCTGAAAAGCTGCCGGAAAATGTACGCCAGGCGGCATTAAAAGCACTGGAACAGCTGCCTGAAGATGACAGGCTGTGCCATGGTGACTTTCACCCAGGCAATATCCTGCTGACCAGTCGAGGCCCGGTGATCATCGATTGGATTGACGGCTCGAGGGGCAGACCCATCCTGGACGTCGCAAGATCATCGCTATTGTTTGGGGCAGGTAACATTCCCTCCAGTATCCCCGGGGCAAGGCTGTTGCGGATTCTACAAGGCAGCTTCTACCGCATCTATCAACGAAGATATTTCCAACTTAACCCGGATAATCGAAACGAGTTCGACCACTGGGTGCCGGTGGTGGCGGCAGGAAGATTAAATGAGGGAATTTATTACGATGAGACCAGGCTGCTTGGACTGGCTCAACGGTTGATAGAAACAGGCTGAAATGAGATTACTGTTACCTTGAGGTGTAAATGAAGCTGGCAACATTGTGTTACGTCAGGCGGGCGGGGAAAACGCTGATGGTGCACCGGGTGAGGAAAGCCAATGATATGCACCAGGGAAAATGGAACGGGTTGGGAGGTAAGCTCGAAGCCGGAGAAACGCCCGAGGAATGTGCAGTGCGTGAGATCTACGAGGAAGCGGGGCTGGCGGTGCGAAACCCGGAACTGAAAGGTATTTTAACTTTCCCAGCATTCGACGATTTTGAGGATTGGTATGTCTTCGTCTACCTGGTGACCGATTTCGAGGGTGAGCTTATCGATTCTCCAGAAGGCGACCTGAGCTGGGTAAATAATTCAGAGCTGACTTCGCTCAATTTGTGGGAAGGAGATGCGATTTTCCTTTCCTGGCTGGATCACCCTGGGATCTTTTCTGGTAAATTTATCTACAAGAATGCAAGATTGATCTCACATGAGGTCGTCTTTTATGGGGAGAATTCTGAATGACCGTGTACCCATTATCAGCCGTGCGGACGATGGCGCTGTATGCCCAGGGTCTAACCACTCCGAACCAGGTAGACGCAGCACCGGACTTGACAGTGATCAACAGGACTGTAGACCAGGTGAACTACGTCCAGATCGACACTCTGAACCTGATCCAACGTGCCCAATATATTGTGCTGTGGAGCCGTTTGGGCAACTACACCCCGGCAGATTTTGACCGGCTGATCTACTCACCGGAAGAGAAAAAGCTGTTCGAAGGTGTGCAGGGTGTGGCGGCGATCATCCCGCTGAAGGATTACCGTCACCAGCTGCCTGAATTCGATAAACGGCGCCAGGACTTGAGCAAATGGTATGGAAAGTGGCTGGATGGGCAGGGAAACCGTGAATTGGCGACGAGCGTGCTCGAGCGCATCCGGCAGGAAGGTGCACTGCGGGCATCGGATTTTGAATATGACGGACCGAGACGCGGCAGCTGGTGGGATTGGAAGCCTGCCAAGATTGCCCTGGAGTATTTATTCACCCGGGGTGACCTGATGATTGCCAACCGGGTCAATTTTCAACGGGTGTACGACCTGACGGAGCGGGTACTGCCACAGTGGGTGGATACCAGCATGCCTAGCTTGGAGGAACGGGACCATTATTGGATCGAGCAGGGAGTGCTGGCGTTGGGCATCTGTCTGCCCAACCAGATTGCCGAGTATGCCTACCATATGCGACGAGCTCTACCGAAGGCACTGAAGACGGTGATCCTGGACGAGGGATTGGTAGTACCGGTGCAAGCGACCCTGGCGGATGGGGAAGTGCATGAATTGGTGGTGCATCGCGACAGGCTTGAGACGTTACAGCAGGTGGCGGAAGGGGTGATCAAGGCAGAGCGGACGACGTTCCTCAGCTTTTTTGATAACCTGTTTTGGTGCCGAGGTAGAGACATGCAGATCTGGGGCTACCGGAATATTATCGAATCGTACAATAAAGCCGAAAACCGGAAGTACGGATATTTCTGCCAGTCCATCTTGCACCATGACAGGGTGGTGGGGCGGTTCGACCCGAAAATGGAGCGAAAGATGGGAGTGATGCGCCTTATTGCAATTTACCTGGAGCCGGGGGTGGAGCCGGATGAGGAGCTGGTGAGCGGGGTTGCCACCGCCATGCGGGATTTTATGGCATTCCACAAGGCGAAGGAATTGGTGATCGAGAAAAGCGAGCCGGCGGAGTTTGGGGAGAAGGTATTGAAATCCTTATGATATCGAGTTGTAAAAAGTAGGGGCGGAGCGAGTCCAGCGTTCCCTTCAGCCGGATCGCGACCCGCCCTTCATCTGCAGGAATCGAATATCAAGTCGTGCCGTTGGGAAGAGCTCTTGAAAAATATAGGGTGGGATCCCTAAGAAGATTCAGCCTCGAGTAGTGAAGAAGATCGAAGCTTTAACCGCAACGCTTGTTATATAAATTATTGTTATCGAATTCGGTTGAACCAGGAAGATTGCCACGCCAGGAGAGCTCTGGCTCGCAATGACCCAATATTGTTTAGGCGCTGGGGAGGAATTTCAACATGCTTCATCCGGGTTTCCACCCCTCCGGTCCAAGAACGGACCGGACAGGTACGCTCCTACTATGTGGATGTAACTTTCTCCAGCTCGCGCTCAAAATTCAACACTGGCCTCTGGAAACGGGCGTTAGGTACTTGAAGGTTGTAATCACGGATGCGCTTGTTGAGCGCCGTGAGCTTCTCCTGGAAGGCGGATTGGGAGCGCTCCCATTCGACGGAGGCTTTACTTCTGGCACATCTGCTGATAAATAAATCATCCGCCACTTCCAAGCGCGGATTAATTCTTTGAGTGCAACATCGATATCGTTCTCAATCTCATGCAGGGTTTCTATCCAGGGGAGTGTATAGCCGCTTTCTTTTAAAATCTGATAGGCAAGCTCCCAATCAGCATCGCCGTAAGGGTTGGTATCATCCAGGTGCAGAGGTTTGCCTTTACCGGGCAGATTATCGAACTTGCCTTCCTCGATAGCTCTACGCAACTGCTCTTCAATATTTGGCATGGTGAAAACCTCTAGTAATGACGCTTCAGCTCTGCCACGGGAAGGACTACCAGTCCCTCAGAAGCATCGCCCAGGGTGGTGATTTGATCGGGGTGGGTGGCAGCCTGCCAGGCGGTGTATGCTGCTACCAGGGCATCCAGCTGACCTTGAGAGTAGAGGTCATCCGAGCGCAGGCTGCCCTGGAGCAGGCGCTGAGGGGTGATCTCCTTGATGAAATCCATGGGGTCTGGCACGCCAAGCTTGTGCCTATGAAGTAGTAATTGGCGCTGGAGCCTTCCCTCCAGGGTGTGCTTCGGCAGTGGGACGTGACCGAGCAGGGTGCAATAACTGGCGTAGGGGTAAACTTCCAGCCATTTCCGGGCAAACTCAGGTGAAGGGTAAGGGTGATAACCCATCTGTTCGAGGCGATGGTACAGGTGGAAGCCCATCTGCATCCAATTGGGGCAGTCTTTTTCATCAGGAGGGGTCTTGTAACAGCTGATGCCATGCAGACGAAGCAGGTATTCAGCCAGGCGGAAGTTCATCCACCGCCCGGGGCGGGGGGGCGGGTTGAGGCTATCGCGAATATCCGTGCGTTCCATCAGGCGTTGACTGGGGCGGCGGGGGGCACAGACTGCCACCATGGCCTCGCGCTGACCAGCGGTGAAAGCCAGCACTTCCTCCACGCTGCCATGACCCAGGGCAGTGAGACGCAGGTTTGAATCGAGCGAGGCGTAGGAGAAGGGTTTACGCCCGGCTGTGGGATCAAGGCCGATAAAAGACGAGCTGCTGCTGAACACATATTTATTATACGATAAACTATTTAAATCTCGGCTAAATTGCGCGGATATCGTTGAGTTTACAAAGTACCCGGGCACCTGCTGACTTACTACCCAGACACAGTTGAACTACTGACCCTCCTACACAGTAATATCATAAACTGTTAGTGAAAGCTTGAATATTGTTCGAAAACACGCAGGCGATATATCAATTTTCTCAGGTCTGATCAGGAATGGGAGTCCTTCCCAGCATGGAGTAAGCAATACCTGAATGGGAGATCTCTCGCTCCAGGAGGGAAAATATGGGATCACAAGTACAAATATCTCGTATCTCACGGCGCGAATTTCTAAAACTCGCTCTCACCTCCAGTGGATCACTGCTGCTCTTGCCAGTACTGGAAGCTTGTGAACGCGCCCAGATTGCAACCCCCACCCTGACGCCATCTCAGGCGTCAACGCTGGTTCCTACCGCGACTGCACTTAAGCCAACATTGACGCCATCCGCCACGTCAACGCTGGCACCGACCGAGACCCCCGTTCCGCTCACTACTGGTCTGGAGAATTTTGATATCGTAAGTTTCCTGGACGAGTCAGTGAAACGCCTGTTTCTGCGCGATCCGGAGACGGTGACGATCAACGGCATGGCTACCCTATTGGGGGTGAGGAACGATCAGCTGACGAATGTCTCCGATAGCTACGTCCGTGAGACGCAACGACTTCAGGAAGGAATCCTGGAGCTGCTTAAAAAATATTTTCCGACGTCTTTCACTCCTGACCAGGCAGTAAATGCTGCTGTCTATAAGTGGTACCTGGATGATTTAGTGCGCGGCTTTCCTTTTATGTACGATGACTATTTGGTGACCCCTTTCCTTAACAGCCTTAATTGGAATTTACAGTACTTGTTCACTGAAGCACAGCTGCTCACTAGTGTGCAAGAGGCCCAGGATTATATTGCTCGTCTTAAGCAGGTCAATACGAAGTTCGAGCAGGTAATGGATGATTTGAACCGGCGTAAAGATTTTGGGGTGATCCTTCCCAGCATGATCATCCCCGATCTCCTGGACAACTTCAGCCAATATACCGGCATCGTGGAATCACAGCCGTACTACATCACATTTTCCACGAAGACCAGCAAAATAAGCGGACTGAACCCGGCAGACCGGCAGATGTTATTAAACCAGGCGCGGACGGCAATCAAGGAGAACGTTATCCCGGCTTATAAATCGCTAAGCGATTATTATCGGAAACTTGAGCCCATTGCTCCGGATGATGTCGGCGTTTGGCGGTATTCGAATGGTGAAGATTATTATGCCTACCTCTTGCGGCACTATACGACGACCGATTTGACTGCGGAGGAGATACACCAGCTGGGACAGGAAAATGTCGATCGCATCCATGGCGAGATGCGCGCTGCTTTTGGAAAACTGGGGTATTCTTCCAGTGACAGCCTGGCAGTGCTAATGGACCGATTGGGAAATGAGACCGGTTATATTGTTGGCGATGAAGCCGTTGCGGCTTACCAGGCAGCTATTGACCAGGCTACCGGGATGCTCGACCTGGCCTTTGACTTCACATTGCGGGATAAAATTGCCGTAGTTGGAGGAAAAGAAGGTAATTATTACACCGCAGCGCCGCGGGATGGCTCGCGACCGGCTACTTTTAAGGCGTTAACTGACAATTACCAGCCGAAATACCAGATCAAAGATATTGCCTTCCACGAGGCAGTGCCCGGGCACGGCTACCAGTTTGATGTTACCCGCCAGCTAAACCTGCCCCTGCTGCGCGATGCGATGCAATATGATGGTTACGTCGAAGGCTGGGCTTTATACGCCGAGCGATTGATGTGGGAATTAGGTGCATACGACAATGACACGGCCGGGAACCTGGGCCGGTTGAGTTTAGAGCTACTACGGGCAGTGCGGTGCGTCCTTGACAGTGGTATTCATGCCAAACGATGGAGCTTTGCCAAGGCGGTTCAATATATGTCTGAAGCGACTGGTTACCCTGGAGAAGGAGAGACCAGACGCTACATCATGTGGCCGGCGCAGGCGACATCCTATTATGTGGGCTTCTTGAAAATATTGGAGCTGCGCCAGAAGGCGATGGATAAATTAGGCAGCCAGTTCGATCTCAAGAAATTCCACAGTATCATCCTGGGCAGCGGCCAACTGCCTCTCGAAATGCTCGAGCAGCAGGTGGACGCTTACATCGCTACTTGATCGAATGGCTGCCGGGGAAACAGCCCAATTATAGCGACCTATTATTTGATAACCAGGCTGACCTCTATCTCACCGGGGGTAACCGTTCCGGGGGGTGAGTCGCGCACGATGATCTCGCAGCGAGCGGGATTTAGCACCACCTCGATGGTTGTGGACTGGATGATCTTGTAATTGAAGTTTTGTGCCCCTTCGCAGGTAATATAGACGTTGAAGGCGCCTTTGACCAGGTTGGTGGTCAAATTATAGATACCCGCAGTGTTAACATTGAACATAAAATCGGTGCTTTCATATTTATTCCGGATGGTGAACGGCGTGGTACCGACCGTCCAGAATTCATATTTATCGGCAGCATTTTGCGAGTAGATGTAATGATCACCTACGGTGATATCCTGTTTCCAGAGAGTCCAGGATTCACTATTCGGGTTACAGCCAGCCGAGTAATTCTTAGAGTCGATCCAGATCTTACCATCGGCTGAATCGCGGGATCGCACACCAGGTGAACGTTTGCGGCTCCAAAAAGGGTCATGGGGTATGGCTGCGTGTTCGACCAGGGGAATATCTCACCCGAGCCGGAAACGATCAGGGATGGAGCGATAATCCCGGCAGGTTGGGTAGGCAGCAAGGTGGGAGAAGCCGGCGGAATCTGGGTGGGAGTAGCAGCCGGTGGCTGGGCGGGGGGATTGCTTTCTGTATTGACAGCTGCCGGTTGCTGGGCTGATTGGTTTGCTGAGCTGGCTTGCTGGGCCACCTGGGTGCTTAGCGTATTGACCTGATTGCTCAAGGCGTCATTGGTGGCTTGCAAATTCGAAGTGCTTGAACTTTGACAGCTGGCGAGAGATAAAGCCAAGAGGATGAACAGGGGTAGATAAAGGTACTTTTTCATTTCTTTCCTCCAGATATTGCGATTGATGGGTAGCTTGGAGAATGGCGACCTCCGAAAACACAAGCTGGCGCTTACCCATTTGGAATTCCAGATTAATAATCGCTCTCCGATGCATGCTTGGACAATTTGCAATTAATGTTGCATAACCCAATTAGATGCGCACAACAAATTTACACCATTTCAGCGATGAATGCAATAGGTAAACAGAAATATTAATAAACATCTCCGGGAAAAGTGCAAAATTTATACAAGTGGGAAAGGAGGTCGGCTTATTTGACCCCCCACATCCCCCCATGGCAACAGTCTGTGAAACACGGCTAAGATGGCTGGGGAAAACCCTGTGGTAATATTCCTGGGTCAAACCAGGTATTATTTTCTCGGTCTGGTTGACTGAATAACGGGGAGTAGCTCAGCGTAACAAAAGAGAGAAGCTGATTGAAAAATAAACGACTTACGTTACCTGTTGATAGACAGGCTGAAACGACCTTGCCTTCAAATACGCCTAATGGTCAGGTGGTGTAAGTTAATCTGTCCAAGGCCACTCAAGCTTTTGCCAGTTCCCCTTGCTGGCTGCCGGGTAGCCTCCAAAAGTGTACCAGAGCTCACCAGTACTCGGACATGCCACATTTGAGTAGGCAGTCATCAGCCGTTTAGTCCTTCTTTCAATTTGGTCATCAGCAAGAATGCGGATTAAATCGCCGGGTAGATTTGGAGACGTGGGCGAAGTGGATAGTGTTTGAATGAGCTTTTCCATCCGGCTGAACCGGCTTAAGGTTCCGAGCGGCTCTTTATCGGTATCAGCTAATGTTAGATCTTCGCAAGCACAAAAATGATTGGTTCCAACAATCCAGCCATTGGATGGTTCTCGCCGATAATACTTTGAGCATAAGCACTCGAAAAGAGCGAACTCATTCTTTTTCCCATCCACTGCAAATAATAGCATGCCACCATCTCTATCGATTTGGTTGAGCAGCATTTCCACATCGCTAATGCTGCTGCACAACTCAAGGGCTTCTGTCAGAAATACATAGGCAGGGAAATGAGGTTTCGTTGCTGCGGGTTGATCCCAAGCAGACAGAAAGTTATAGTGCAGCCACAACTTTTCCTTATTGATGCCGGTGGGGGTGAAAACATCGCCTTCCATCGAGAAGCTAACCGTTGGAATCCGTCCTTCAACTTCACGTATCGTTGCATATCCCCACAATTCGGGCACGTAAGTGTCGTTGTTACGCGCTACCCACACCTTGTTTTCATACGGATAGATGGCTCCACTGCATTGTTTGACGTCGCATTCTTCAATGTAGGAAAATTCTGCCAGGCGTTGTAAAGGGATATTCGCACCCTCGGCCTGGCCTTCTAATTCCTCCTGGAAACGATGCGGAAGACTACGTAACCAGGGTAATGCGCCACTGTGTAACTTTTCCATGTCCTTGGGAATTGGCTGGTTGGCAATATAGTGGTTGAGCGTCTGTTCAAGCTTGTTCCCGAGCATGCGCCCAGCAGCAAAACCAATTTCGTGTGGATTGCCCTTGAAATGTTGGATCCGATTGAGATGGCTGTTAATCAATTTATCCTCCATCCTTATCCCAATTGCTGATGCACAGTGCCTCGATTTTATCCTAAACGTGCCAGGATGATATCTTTGGATCCGCCAGAAATAAATACCTGACATGCCGTTTAAATGATTATACATCTGCCAAGAATAACAATTTATTCTGGCAATCTATTATTATGGTAAACCTTATACATCACTATATTTCACGGATATTCGTCACGGGGCTGGATGTGGGGGAAAACCCTTTTGACGAGACGAGACCACGATGCTATACTACATCCACTTTTATTGTTAGGAGGAAAAACCAATGAATGAAAGTTTCAAACTTACTTATGCCACCATGTTCAACCCTCCCGAAGAGCTGCACATGCATTTCGATGAAGCCCTGGCGCAGCTGAAAGCAGGCTTGGGGAAGGATTACGGCATGTTGATCGGTGGGAAGGATCGTTTCACGTCTGAGAAGATCGAAGACCGGTCACCCGCCAACACCGATATGATGCTGGGGCTGTTCCAGAAGGGCGGAGCACAGGACGCAGTGGATGCCCTGGCGGCGGCGCGTAAAGCCTTCCCGGTGTGGTCACGCATGAAGTGGCAGGACCGGGTGGCGACGATGCGCAAGGCGGCTAATTTGATCAGGCGAGCGCATTTTCACCATCTCGGCAGCACTCTCGCTGGAGGTGGGCAAGAACCGCATGGAATCTCTCGGGGATGTGCAGGAGACGGCCGACCTGATCAGCTATTACTGCGACGAGATGGAACGGAATAACGGGTACATCGTCGAGATGGGACGCGACCCGCTGGTGGGTTACAGCGCACAGAATATCTCCGTCATGCGACCTTATGGCGTGTGGCTGGTGATCAGCCCGTTCAACTTCCCGGCTTCATTGACCGGCGGACCTGCCGGGGCGGCACTGGTGACGGGCAATACGGTGGTGATGAAGCCTGCCAGCGATACCCCCTGGGTGGTGCGCCTGCTGGCGGAGTGCCTGCGGGATGCGGGTTTGCCAGACGGAGCCTTCAATTACGTCACCGGACCAGGCAGCACGCTGGGGCAGGCGTTGATCACTTGCGCCGACGTGGATGGAGCGACCTTCACGGGCTCGTTCGGGGTGGGGATGGGCATCTACCGCGACTTCTCCAACTGCAGCTACATCCGCCCGATCATCCTGGAGCTGGGCGGCAAGAACCCGGTGATCGTCTCAAAGCATGCCGACCTGGAGAGGGCTGCCACCGGCATTTTACGCTCGGCGTTCGGGTTGCAGGGGCAGAAATGCTCGGCGGCCTCACGGGTGTACGTGGAAGAACCGGTTTATGATGAGCTGACTTCCCGCCTGGTGGAGAAGATCAACAAGCTGGTGATCGGCGACCCGACCAAACGGGAAGTGTACCTCGGCCCGGTGGTCAACCGGAATTCGTATAAAGACTTCATGAACTTCACCGAAGAGCTTTCGCAGGCGGGCAGTTTTCTGACCGGTGGAAAGGTGCTCACCGAAGGTGAGTACGGCAAAGGTTATTTCTGCCAGCCTACGCTGGTGGCAGATGTGCCCTTCGAGCACCACCTGTGGAAGGATGAAATGTTCGTCCCGATTACCACCATCGGGCGGGTGAAGGACCTGGAGGAAGCCATGCAGCAGGCGAATTCGGTCAATTATGGCCTTACCTCCGGGTTCTATGGATCGGAGGACGATGCAGATTGGTATTTCGACCACATCGAGGCGGGCGTGAATTACGTCAACCGCCCGCAGGGAGCCACCACCGGTGCCTGGCCAGGTTTCCAGCCGTTCGGCGGCTGGAAGGGGTCGGGTTCGACGGGCAAGAATGGCGGCGGGCATTATTACGTGCCGCAGTATATGCACGAGCAGATCCACACCGTGATCCGGTGATTGTTATTGGTCAAGCGATGGATACAGATGGGCGTAGGGATTGAGATGGGAAGTTCGTTCCGGAAATCCACCCCTACGCCCCTACAGGACGGCAAACAGTACGGTACGCCGTAGCATAAGGATAAACCAGGCAGGTTAGCCTCAACAAATAAAACAGTTGGATGATTTTGGAACAGGGTATTGGGACTACCCAGGTGAGGATGGAATGCAGGTTGGAAAAAGCAAAATCGGCAGGATGCTGTTTTTAATTGGCTTGATCCTGCTGGTGGTATTTTTTGCCATGGACCAGGCCAAACACCCGGCATATGGCTATTTCTGCGTGGGCATCGTGGTGGTATTCCTGGGTGGGATGCTCATGCTGCGCGGCCAGCAGCCACCCGACGAAAGCATGCGTTTCAGGACCCTGCGCAGGTGGCGGGAGCAACAGCGGCAGCGAAAAGCCGAGAAAAAGGAAAAGCTGTATTAACATCGAGATTCAATGACTGGAGGCGCTAAACCGTTATGTCCAAAGTAATCCCTCTTGAAGAGGCTGTCCGCCAATATGTGAGAGATGGCGACCTGGTGTATGCGGCGGGTTTCACCCACCTGATCCCGTTCGCCGCCGGGCATGAGATCATCCGGCAGCACAAGCGCGAGCTGACCCTGGCGCGCGCCACCCCTGACCTGATCTACGACCAGATGGTGGCGGGAGGCTGTGCCCGCAAGGTGATTTTTTCGTATATGGGCAACCCCGGGGTGGGTTCCCTGCGCATCGTGCGAGCGGAGATCGAAGCCGGCAGGTTGGAGTGGGAGGAATACTCACATTTTGGGATGATCTCACGCCTGCAAGCTGGGGCGACCGGTTTGCCCTTCATGCCGATGAACCCGACCGCGGCGGGAGACCTGGAGCGGATCAACCCCAACTATCGCACGGTGAAAGACCCGTACAGCGGGGGGAGGTGGTGGTGGTGCCGGCACTGAACCCGGATGTAGCCATCGTGCACGTGCAGCGCGCCGATGCGGATGGAAATGCCCACATTTGGGGCATCATCGGTGAGCAAAAGGAGGCAGCCTTCGCCGCGGAACGAGTGATCCTGACGGCAGAGGAGATCGTGGATGAGAGCATCATCCGTTCAGACCCCAACCGCACGTTGATCCCAGGGTTCATTGTGGATGCGGTGTGTGAAGTGCCCCATTGTGCTCACCCATCCTACACGCAAGGGTATTACGACCGGGATAACAGCTTCTATCTCAAGTGGGATGAGATCAGCAGCAGCCGCGAGGCAACCCAAAGTTACCTGGATGAGTGGGTGTATGGGGTTGAGACCCGTGCTGAATATTGGGAAAAGCTGGGCAGTGAAGTGCATGAACGGCTGAAAATCGCCAGCCGACCCAGCGCCACTGTGGATTACGGGAAATACTAGACATGGCTGACTATACATCACCTGAGCTGCTTACCATCAACGCTTCCCGCCTGCTGCGGGACGGCGACCGGGTGTTCGTAGGGGTGGGATTACCCAACCTGGCGTGCAACCTGGCACGGCGCACGCATGCCCCGAATTTATTGATGATTTATGAAGCGGGAGTAATCGGCGCGCAACCGGAACGGCTGCCACTTTCAATCGGCGACCCCACGCTGGTCAGCGGAGCGTTGGGGGTTTGCAGCATGTACGACATCTTCGCCTTCTACCTGCAGCGCGGCAACGTGGACGTTGGATTCATGGGTGGAGCCCAGATTGACCGGTTCGGCAACATCAACGCCACCGTGATCGGCGATTACGCCCATCCCAAGGTGCGCCTGCCGGGGTCGGGGGGCTCGATGGAGATCGCCGCCTGGGCAAACCGCTGCTACCTGCTCACACCCCACTCCAAACGGCGCTTCCCCGCAAAACTGGACTTCAGGACATCGGCGGGATTTTTAGGCGGAAGGGCAGAACGCCAGGCAATGAAATTAAGGGGTGGCGGCATGCTGGCGGTAGTGACCGACCTGGGCATCATGGAACCGGATGAGACGGGTGAGCTGGTGCTGACTGCCCTGCACCCCGGAGCGACGGCTGAGCAAGCACGCGAGAATACCGGTTGGGAGCTTAAAGTGGCAGAGAATTTACGCACCACCCTGCCGCCTGACCCCGAGGAGCTGCGCATCCTGCGTGAAGACCTCGACCCGCTGGGAATTTACCTGAAGGGCAGCGCCTGAGGCAACCCGGTTAAGCCGGACTCACGACTGACAGGCATAATTTAGCCCAATTTCCATCAGCAGCATGCTCACATTCCTACTGGCATTAATCCCCATCTTGCTGATCCTGGTGTTGATGCTGGGATTGCGTTGGGGCGCGGTTCAGGCAAGCCTCACAGGCTACCTGGCAGCATTGGTGATCGCAATTTTCTATTTTGGCAGCGGCGTCAGGTTGCTGGAATATGCCCACGTCAAAGCCCTGCTTTCTAGCCTGGATGTGCTGCTGATCATCTGGGCGGCCTTCCTGTTCTACCGGGTGACGGATGAGGCCGGAGCAGTGAAGCAGTTTGGAGAAGCGTTGCCACATTTGACGGCTGACCGGGGGATGCAAGCCCTGGTGATCGGCTGGGGGTTTGCCGCTTTCCTGCAAGGTGTGGGAGGGTTCGGAGTGCCGGTGGCAGTCGTCGCACCCATATTGGTCGGGTTGGGATTTGCTCCCATTGCGGCGATCATCATCCCATCCATCGGCAGCGGGTGGGCAGTGACGTTTGGCTCGCTCGGTTCGGCATTCCAGGCGCTGCTATCCACCACGGGTATGTCTGCCGCCGAGCTGGCATTCCCGAGTGCCTTTTTTTTGGGAATTGCGGCCTTGATCACCGGGCTGTTGGTGCTGCATTGCACCGTCGGGTGGGGCGGACTGCTGCGCCTGACACCCGTAGCAATCTTGTTGGGGGTGGTGATGGGAATTGTCCAGCTGGTGGTGGCGGTATGGGGACCATGGAATACTGCGGCATTTCTGGGCGGCATGGCGGGACTGCTGGCGAGCTTTGGGCTGGCACGCTTCTACCGGGGCAAGCAAAGTGAGAATGGCAGCCTGGATGGAAGGGCATTGATGATCGCACTATCAGGATATGCCGTTTTAGTGCTGATCACGCTGGTGATACAGATGATTGCGGTAGTCAAGCAGCTGCTGGGAGGGGTGGTGATCCAGGTGCATATCCCCGAGCTCAGCACCCATCTGGGGTATATTACGAAAGCGGCAGCCTCCAAGCCCATCTCGCTGCTCAACCACGCCGGAGCCGTGCTGCTATATGCCTCCATCATGGCGTATCTGATCTATAAAGTGGCTGGCAGGTATAAACCAGGCGCCTTTTCTACCATCCTGACTGGCACGGTGAAGCGGGTGTGGGCGCCCAGTGTCAGCATCATCCTGATGTTATGCATGGCGACCATCATGGAATACTCTGGCATGACCGAGGCGCTGGCGCGTGGATTGGCGAACCTGGCGGGGGGGCTATTCCCGCTGATTGCTCCCTGGATCGGTGCCCTGGGTGCCTTCATGACCGGCAGTAACACGAATTCCAACGTGGTATTTGCGCTGCTGCAGCTGCGCACGGCACAGCTGTTGAGCTACAGCGCAGCGATCATCCTGGCAGGGCAGACTGCAGGGGCAGGCCTGGCGAGCGTGGTGGCACCGGCGAAGATTGTCGTCGGGACGAGCACCGCCGACCTGGCGGGACGCGAGGGCGAGGTGATGCGCAAGATGCTGCCCTACATCGTCGTGCTGGTATTATTGATCAGTTTACTGACCTATCTCGGTGTGGCGACCGTTTCAGCAGGAATTATTTGATGATATTTATTTAAACAAGGAAAATCGAGGTCAACCATGAATAATCCAACTACTCCCATCAACCAGCCGCTGCGTAAAGATCGGGCAAAGGACGATACCTGGATCAGAGCTTATTTGAAACGGGTGCCCTTCGGGACGCTGGCGACTGAATATAAAGGTCAACCTTTCATCAAGCCGACCCTGTTCGTGTTTGAGGAAAGCGAGCATGCGATTTACATTCACGGGGCGCTGGTGGGACGCATGCGCACCAACCTTGAAATTAATCCCTACGTAAGCTTCTGCATCGCTGAAATGGGACGACTGCTCCCGGCAGATACCGCTATGGAGGTAGGGGTCGAATACGCCAGCGCGGTGGTATTTGGCAGGGTGGAAGTATTGACCGAGGCTAACGAAGCCCGGCATGGGCTGCAGCTGCTGCTAGACCGGTATTTCCCGAAGCTGAAAGCGGGGATCGATTACCGGGAGATCCTGCCGCAAGAGCTGGATATCACCTCGGTATACAGGATCAAGATCGACTCGTGGAGCGGCAAGGAAGAACGCGCTCGGCAGGATTTCCCTGGGGCATTCAATTTTGAATATCCTGAGCAGCTCGCCGGAGATTGATGCGATTTCCAGGATGAGAAAGTTTCAAAATAGGTTTGGGACATGAGTTTAAGCACGCGCTTCGAAGAGAATTTCAGGCGTACCCACACGGTTGAGGCACGCTCACCAGGGCGGGTGAACCTGCTGGGAGAGCACGTCGACTACAACCAGGGTGTCGTCTTGCCGGCGGCGATCGATCGGGAGGTGCGCATAGCAGCTGCACCGACCGAAGATGGCAGGGTGACAATCTGCGCCCTCGACCTGGACGATGAGACGGCGTTCAATTTGAACGAGGTCGAGAAACGCATTGATATCGCGGCAAAGCCCTTACCTGCGTGGGCGCTTTACCCGGCGGGAGTGGCGTGGGCTTTGCAGGTAGCCGGTCTGCAGGTATGCGGTATGCAGGTAGTTTTCTCATCAGACATCCCAATCGGTGCGGGCTTGAGCTCTTCAGCGGCGGTGGAGGTGGCATTCGCATCCACCTGGCAGGCATTATCTAGTTGGGAAGTAGACCCATTAAGCCTGGCAAAGCTGTGCCAGCGAGCCGAGAATGATTACGTGGGTGTATCATCGGGGTTGATGGACCAGTTCGCCAGCGCATGTGGGGTGGAAGGGCATGTGTTGTGTTTCGACACACGCAGCCTGGAGTGGAGACCGCTCGAGATGCCGCCTGGCACGGCAATCATCATTGCCGATTCGGGCATCCGCCGCAGCCTGAGCGGGTCAGCCTACAACAACCGGCGGGCAGCCTGCGAACAAGCGGTGGTCCTGCTGCAGAAGTACTTGCCGGGGATTAAATCTCTGCGCGACGTCTCAACGGTTGAGCTGGCGGCATATTCAGCCTTCCTGCCCGTCGAGATCGAGCGCAGAGCTGAACACGTGGTCAAGGAAATCCACCGTGTGGATCAGGCGATGATCGCCTTGCAAAGAGGGGATGCGCGCATGTTTGGCGGGTTCATGTTCGCCAGCCACAAGAGCCTGCGTGACCTGTATGAGGTGAGCATCCTGGAGCTGGACTGCCTGGTGGAGATCGCCCGCGGACTGCCCGGGATTTACGGGGCACGCCTGACCGGGGCAGGATTTGGCGGCTGCACGGTCAATCTGGTAGATGAAAATGAAGCTGAAGTGTTCGTTAACGGTTTACAGGAGGGCTACCTGAAGCAAACGGGCAGGCAGGCGAAAGTGTATTTGTGCCGGGCGAGCGGAGGGGCGGAAGCAAGGTGGGTGAACACACAGAGATGAATTATTCAAAGATAACCGACCACCTGTACATTGGCACTACACCCAAGGCAGAAGATTACATCACGCTGCACGACCTGGGGGTGGATCTGGTGATTAATGTGCGCATAGGCAAATCTCCCCGGCGTGACCCGCATGCGTCGCCCATGAGGAGTTTATGGCTGCCGGTTGTTGACTCGCCCATTTTCCCCATCCCGATCCGCGCGCTGCAGATGGGTGTGCAAGAAGCGCTGAAAGTAATAGCCGATGGAGGGGTGGTATACACCCACTGCTCGAAAGGCAGGCACCGTGGTCCTGCCATGGGGGCGTGCATCTTGATTGCACAGGGGATGACGCCCGAGCAGGCAATGGAGCTGATCAAACAGCAACGGCCGGTCTCTGATCTGAATATCTGGTACATCCGCCGGCGGATCATGAAGTTTGCCGATGCATGGAATAAGAGGTAACTGAATGCTGGCACTGGTTGGCAGTGGGGAATATTTACCCCCCATGGAAGCCGTCGATCGGTTTTTACTCGGGTGGCTGAAATGCGAGGCGCAGGTGATCTGCTTGCCTACAGCCGCTGGCACGGAAGGACCTGAACGCATCATCGTATTGGATGGAGCTGGGGAAAGGTCACTTTTCACGAATGGGGGTTAAAGCAGAATCGCTGCCGGTGATCGACCAACCCAGTGCCAATAAGGTTGAATATGCTGAGCGCATCAGGCAGGCGAACTTCATCTACCTATCAGGAGGCAAGCCGGATTATTTATACCGCACGCTAGCTGGCAGCCTGGTATGGGCAGCGATCATGGAAGTGTTGAAACAAGGCGGGGTTGTGGCGGGATGTAGCGCAGGGGCGATGATCATGGGCGAGTTCATCCCGGGATTTCCGCATTCGAAGCCAGGTTTTAGCCTGTTGGAGAGCACATTCATTATGCCGCATTTTAATGAGCTACCCAAGGCAATGATCCATACACTTCACTTGATGATTGGCGATGGACAGACTTTACTGGGCATAGATGGCAACACGGCTCTGGTAGGTGAGAATGATGATTGGCAGGTAGTGGGCAGTGGGGGCGTGTTGGTGTGGAATCAGCGGGAGAAGAGGCGATACATCGATGGAGAGCAGGTGAGGTGGAAATAATGTTGCCACTACACCGGAAAGGTCAACCATCTTACCAAGCCCGGATATCTAATATTTACGACCAATAAAAAAGTGCCAGGATCGGCATGACCCTGGCACTCCTTAAAGTTGATTATTATTTACTACCTTGTGAGTACAGGTAGGAACACAAGATGGGTTGGTGCAAGCTTTAGGTTATACAGGCAGGCAATACTCCAACCATCCGTACAGAGCATCGGTGGGACGGGTGGGTTGGTACCATCACCCTGGTGCGGGAAGCCCGTCCAAATACTCTCGTTCACGGTATGGAACAAATCGGGCCGGTACATAAGGGTGAAGGAGGGGATATCGGTCAGGTAGATCTCGGTGAGATCGGTATAGTATTGCTTCAGCACGGCGGGATCGGTCTCGCCAGGTATTGCCTGGATAATGGCGTCTGCAGCTGGATTAATATAACCGCCCCAGTTGCCATTCCAGTTGTCGTGCATACCAACAAATTCAGAGCTGATCAAATGGCGCACCCGGCTCCAGGGCTGGGTTGGACCAGCGCCGTCACTCCACATCATGAAAATTTCATAGCCAGGGGGGAGAGGCACATCCGATGCGGTAACGACGGTCTGATATATGGACCAATCCGGGTAGTTAGTTCGGGTGTCAATCCCGATAGCGCGCCCGGCAGATGCAACGATCTCAATGGCAGCCATCCAGTCAGTCCAGCCATTGGGACAGGTTGCAGTATAGACCAGGGTCTGATCATTATATTCGCGCCAGCCATCGGCGTTGATGTCTACAATCCCGGCGGCGTCGAGCATCGCATTGGCGCCATCGATGTCACTGCCGGTCCACTGCAGGTCGGCAACTGCCTCGTGGTCATATAAGGTTTGCTCGTAAGGCGAGGGGTTCATGATCGAGCGGGGAACCTGTTCGAAGGTAGCTGATTGATTGGACATGGCGTAGGAAATGACTGCCGTATAGTCAACTGCGATCGCAATCGCCTTACGAATAACAACATTGTCCAAGCCGTAAGCATTCAGGTTGTAGAAGGCCGTTGGGAGGGTAGCGCCAATTCCATACGGAGCCTCTGGCAGGTATGTGGAGACGGGCAGCTTATCAACCAGCCACAGATCCTGAACGTTGTAGATGAACTGCTGGCTGACATCCACCTCACCGGCGATAAATGCGGCAAGACTTTCGTCATTTCCAGTATAGATCACGTGCGCCAGGTACTTGGGAGTGGGCAGCTTGCCCCACATGGATGCATCCTGCCCCCAATAGTTGTCATCACGGACCATAACAACTGCTGTATCATCAGCGGCGAATTTATGATAAGGACCTGACCAAACGACGTCTTCAGCAGGGTCGGATTTAAAAGCATCAGGATCACCCCCTGTGCGAACTTCCAATATTTGAGTCCAGGCTTTCTGGATGACGTAGTTGCTGCTCAGGAAGTTAGCGACCATAAGAGGATTGACAGCTTCTCCGTCCTCATCCAGTGCTGCCAGGACCAAAACCGTATGGTCGTCAACCGCGATGACGTTGCTGATGAAATCTCTAAAATTATTGCCAGCATTGGTTCCATAAAGGATATTGGAAGCCCAGGTGTAGCCAACATCCTCCGCAGTCACGGGCGTGCCATCGCTCCACATTGCTGCGGTTTTGATTGTGAAGGTGATCACAGTCCTTTCTTCATTCCAAACGTAAGGACCATCAGCCAACAGAGGATACTGCTGACCATCTACCATATTATACGAATACGGGGTTTCAAACATGGTGGTGCGGGCACTGTCCTTTTGGGCCATAGCCAAGGTGTTATTCATGCCGTCAGAGTATGGATTCCAGCCTCCAATCGAACCCCACTGTTGACCGTTAAAGTACAGTGTCTCCTCACGGGGCAACTCGGCTACCACTTCAGCGGCGGTCATGCCGGTTTTGAACGTGACAGGCTGCGAGGCTAGCTGCGGTGATTGAGCCATGCTGGCAGTCAAGCCTACCAGCATGCTGAAAATGACAATCAGGCTAATTGCTAAAAATACACGTGTGCGTTTCATTTCACCCTCCTCATGGATTACTTTGTTTGATCAATTATTAGGACAAATTATTTTTTAGCTTTGATGATTAAATCCACCTCCTGATTCGTTGTAAGATTGATGCCAAATCCTGTGACCATAAAAACACAAAAACCGACCTAAACGGCCGGTTTCGCTATTAGCTCCCCAAAGACTTCCCCTCACGAAAAGGTTGGGCGACCAAATATGATCTTTGGTTCATCGCATCCATATGTAAATACAATTCGCATTGAAAGTTATTAATTGTTTATATCTATAATCACACTTTCTCATCCCACGCTAATCTGATTATTACTCCGAATCAGCCAATAGTCAAGGAGGAAATTATAAATTTCACAATCGGTCAGGCTGATGGAAAAAGAAGCAAGGGAACCCTGAAAAGATCCGCTGAAAAACCAATCTATCAACCAGGGAGAAAAGCTAAGGGAGATAGCAGATAAGAAACCCCCAGAACTCAACGATTAATCGTTAATTACCTCATCCACGTGGAATTTTAGCGCTTCCAAACTGGTGTTCGTGTCGGATAATTTCGATTGCACTTCATCGAGCTTGGTTTGTTCGGCACGCACGAAGCGGGAATAGGGGGCAATGGCATCCCTGATATTCAATGTCCCGCGCTCCATCTCGTGCTCGAACTGGGTGCGGAGAGATTTACTGAGCAGCTGGCGGAGGCTGGCGATCTTCTCTCGCAGCTCAGTCTTGGCCTGGCGCTTTTTTGCCGGGATGATGAACAGTCCCAAGAGGGCTACCAGGCTGGCGATCATGATACCGGTGGCATCGGCGGCAGCGGTAGTGGCGAGGATAATGATGATCGCACCCAGGCCGATCGCGCCGACTTCGGTAGCAGCAAGGGCGGCGACGGCAGCTTGGGCGCCCTCAGCCATAAGGCGAGCTTCGGCTTCACGGTCATAACCCTCCACCACACGTTGGGCTTCGCGACCAACTCCATCGATGAGTTTCTCCCGGTCATAGTGGAAGCTGCCCCCGGCGGCATCGCCGATGATGCGCTGTTCATATTGGCGCCTCCGTTCGGCAATATGCTCCATCACTGCCTGCCACTGGCGCAGGTTGGCTTCAACCAGCCAGTCGATCAGCTCGTTGACCTTGGTCTCGATGCGGTAGGGGACGTCTGCGACTACCCGCTGCTCGAACTCCTTTTGGATGCGTGACTTATTCAGCAAATCAAACACACGTGCGATACGCAAGGTTTCGTCGAAATAGTCTGTCCCGCGCTGCTCCATCTCGTAGAGCACATTATCGATATCCGACATACGAAACTCAAAATCGCGGTGCATGTCCTCCTGGTACAACGCCAGCTGGGTGTCAATGTCTTGCAGTACCACCGAATCGGTTTTGAGCAGCTCGAGGCGGGAGGCGGTGATATCCAGGTATTTGTTCACCAGGTGAGAGGCAACCCCCAAGGGGTTCTTGAATTTCAATGACAGGCGACCCTTTTCATCCAGAGTGTCGTGGATGTAGCTTTCAAGGGCTTCGAAACGGCTGGCTTCCCACAAGTTGGGTTCTCCCAGCTTGGACCGTAATGCCAGGCGGGCGCTGACGGGGTAGATCTCGGGGGTGATGCCAAGTAGGGAACGGGCATTTTCGCTGATGAACGCTACCACCTGCTGTAATTCTTCCTCATTCTGGAACAGGTCGATCTTGTTCAACACGATGAGCACCTTTTTGCCCCAATCGCGGATCTTTTCGAGGAATTGGCGCTCGCTTTCAGTGAAGGGACGGTCGGCAGAGGTGACGAATAGCACCAGGTCTGAGCGGGGGACGAACTGCTGGGTGATGGCTTCGTGCTGGCGCATGATGGCATTGGTGCCGGGAGTATCCACGATGTTAAGCTCGGCTAACAGCTGGATGGGGGCAGTGAGCGTGTGCAGGTTCTCATTTTCAACGCGGTGTTCCTGGTTTTCAGCGAACTTAAGCACATTGATCTGGGTAGTGGTGGGTGTGACGCCTTCCTTGAGCAGCTTTTGACCAAGCAGGGCGTTGATAAAAGCGCTCTTCCCCGAGTTGAACTCACCCACTACCACCAGCAGAAACAGCTCATCCAGCTGGCGGATGGAATCTGCCAGGGTCTCATAGTCTTCAGGTGCAGCCCCAAATTGGATAAGTGAAGACCGCAGGTCATTCAGCAAGTTGCGTGAATCTTTGAGCAGGTTTTCCTGGGCGTCTGTCAGAATTCGCATCGTGTGGCACTCCTCGAAGCTTGATTATAGTATTAAAAAATAAGTGCGGCGACCGGATTGGATGTGACTCTATTCCGGTACGCCGCATGGCTGAAATCGACTCACGGTCGGTTTATTTAAGTCCCTCAGACATTACCCGTGCTGCAGCCTGAGCTGGAAGCACTGCCAAATGAAAACGTTCCACTTGCGTTGGATGTGGAGGAAAAGATTGAGATTTTCTTGAAGATACTTTGACTGTGGCAGGTGGGACAAGTGATCTCGTCCATTTTGCTCGTGTTCAATACGAGCTCCTCAAACGGCTTGCCGCAATCGGTGCAGATAAATTCATAAACAGGCATTGTTTACTCCGAGGGTAAGATGTCTGAAGGCCAGGCCTTCGGTTTGATGTAATACTAGTGTTAATTGGAACAAAATGTTAGATGTTGAATAGTAGAAAAGGTTGCATTTTGTTAATTTCTTATCCACAAGAGGCATAGAAATTCTTAGTAAAAATGCCCGGTTTTTTGCCGGGCCAATCATCTTACGGTGCAAAGGCAATTTCAACAGTCATGCCCCACTTGAAGCTGGGGTCGGGCTGATCGACCCGCAAGCGCACACGATAAAGCACGTCACCCGATTGGAGATTGAACATATCAGCAATCTCGGTTACCTGGCTTGAAAGGTGCAGGTCGGGAAGGGCGTCGGGGGAGATGGTCGCGTTCTGACCCATGGAGACGTTGACCACTTCCTGTTCGGTTAGGTCGCTCGAATCTACATACCACTCGGAGAAATCAGCCACCAGGACAGCCCAGGTATCTGATCCCACCAGCTGACCATCGCTGACGTTCACGTCGACCACGGTGCCATTGAAAGGCGCTTTCAGGTCAAGGCTGTTCAAAGCCGATTGAGCGGCAGTCAGGTGAGCCTGGGCAGTATCCAGGTTCATTTGGGCCAGGTTGAGCTGGTCGGGGTCGGGACCCTGACGGGTAACATCATAATCATGCTGCGCCTTGACTTGCACCGCCTGTGCCAGCTGCAAATTAGCCTGGGCGCGGTCGCGGGCGATGATAAGCTCGTCACGCGCGTGGACGGCATCGTCATAATCCGATTGGGCATTTTTTAGGTCGGTTTCGGCTGCCTTGCGGGTGGGGTTATCTGCATCCAGGTTGGCAACCTTGTCATATGCAGTCTGGGCATCATCCAGGGCGGTCTTCATGTCGGAGACCTTTAGCTCAGCATCATCGACCTTTTTTTGGTATTCGTCCGTGTCGATAGCAGCCCAGGCAGTTTCAGCCTGGATGAGATTGCTATTGGCATCCAGCAGCGCCAGCCACGCATTTGATGAAGTGATGTCCGCATTCGTATTAAGGTCATCCAGCGCTTGCTGCGCATTTTGAACTTCCAGCTGCGCAGCGGTGACGCTGGCCTGGTATTGCTCGCGATCACCCAGGCTGGCAAGGACCTGCCCAGTAGACACCTGGTCACCCTGCATCACCATGACATCGGAAATATGACCTCCGCTGGGGAACGACAGGTACATGTAATCCTTGGGCACCAGGTGACCCTGGCTAACCACCCCTCCACTGGCTTCCACCGTGGGGACGGGAGTAGGCGTGGGAGTGCTTTTAATACCAATGGCACTGCAGCTGCTCAGCAGGATTGCGGTGATGACCATGATCGTTAATATTTTTATGTTTTGTTTCATTTTCCACCTCAAAATAATAGTTGCTATTCGTATGCCAAGACCTCGCGAATGGTCAGGCGGGCGGCACTCCGGGCAGGCAGGACACTGGCAACTGCCGCTAAAATTAGAACCAATCCCAACCAGATGATAAAACCGAGCGGGTTCAGCAAGAATTGGCTGGGGGAGTTAAAGATTGCCAGGCTGATAATTCTATTCAGCAAAAAAGTAATCGGGAATGAGGCGATGGCTGCCAGGAACCAGCTGATCATCCCGATGAGGATCCCTTCGACCATGACCGTTTTCATGATCTGCCCATCGGTTGCGCCGATGGCACGCATCACACCAATCTCGCGCGTGCGTTCCATGACGTTCATTCCCATGGTGCCGGTCAGGCCGATGCTGCCTACGACTGCCGTGAGCAATGCCATGATGAGCAGGAAGTTGATCAAGTATGGCCAGGCTCTCCGAGGCAGTTTGCATCGTCGCTAACCCCGCTTGGGTTTCACTCACGTGATACCCAAGGTTGCGGAGATAACTGTCGATGGTTGCACTCATTTGCTCTTGATATGCCAGGGTGTGTTTGTTGGTAACAATACGATAAGAAAATGACTGATTGGGCAAATTGATCAGTTTGGAGACGTAGTCATATGTAGCATAGGCGATAATCTGATTACGGTTGAGGAAGCGGAATATTCCTACTACAGTCCATTCGTCATACTGACCGTTAATCTTTAGTTTTAGCTGGTCACCTGGTTTAAGGTCGGGGTAGAGGCTCCAAATTGCTTCACTGACCGTGATGGCAGTTGTATCACCTGGCTGGAGCCAACGTCCTTCCAGCATGACCGGGGCAATTAATTTACTATCCACCGGCGGAGCCAGGACGGTTAAATAATCGGCAACACTGTTGTCTGGACGAATAATATCCGCGGATAGGAAAGACCAACCTTCCACATATTGCACCTCGGGGATACCCATAACAACCTGACGGATCTCATCTACGCGATACGGTCGGTCAAAGTTAAGCGTTACATCGGCGATGAAATACTTCTCCGTCATGGCCATGAAACCATTCAAAGACTTCTGGACATTAAAGACACCGATAAAGATGGCACCACCGATGGTCAGGGTGAACAGGGTGAGCAGCAGGCGGCGTTTACGCCGGAAGGTGTTGCGCAATGAGATGAGCAGTGGACGCGAAAGCCATTTCAACCGGCTTCCCAGGCGTTCCACCCAACCGATAGAGGTATGTCCACCACCTGTTCCACTCCCACTGATGGCAGCCTGCACTTTAACCCTTGAGCCATTAATAACGGGTATCAGTCCGGCAGCCAACGGTACCAGGATGGCGACAAAGATCTGCAGGAGATATGCTACGGGCACGATACGGTAACCCTGGAGATTAAAATTCAGCTTATCGGCAATGTACGCTGAGAGTAGATAAGCTGCCTGACCACCGGTTGGCAGAGCGATCAGCAGCGCAATCAACCCAAAGAACAGGATGAGCACAATATACATGCCAAAGATCTGTTGGCTGCGGGCACCAATCAACTTCATCACGCCGATGTGGGGGAGATGCTGGGTGAGCAAAGAGTTAAGCGTGTTGGCTATCAAGGAGCTGCTCAGAAAGACAATCAATATACCCAATGCCATCAGGATGCCCAGGATAGCCTGAACGGTGGATGCCATGGGGTGTTCATTCGTCTTGTTTAATTGAGTACGCTGGATTTGCACATCGCTTTTCTCCAGCTTATCCGAGACCGTTGCTGAAACATCACGAATGTGATTGATGTCGTTGGAGTCACCATCCATGGTGACGAACAGGCGGTTGTAAGTGGGGGGTTGCCCGAGCCATGGAAGCGTATCCATAGTGATATAGCCCAAGGGTGGCGATAGGAAATCGCCTGCGGCGGTGGTCTGGTCTTGAACGATCCCCGCCACGATCATGGTTTTGATGCTGCCGTTGGAAAGCTGGAATTCCAGCTTATCTCCAACTTTAGCTGAGATTTGATCTAAAACCTGGGTTTGCAGCAATACCTGTTTATCAACTGGGATGGGACTTCCCTCGACGGGAATGAGCAGGTTTATTTTTGTTGTAGAAAAGTCTTTAATTGCCACCAGGTCAATGTTAGACCAATCACCACCTGGAATGCGGATGCTGGCTGATAAGACTCTCCGCCCTTCCGCTTCTTTTACATCTTCCAGGTTTTTTATCGAATCAAGCAGTATTCCGCCAAAAGCATCCGTGTGGAGGTCAACATTCGCCGGATTCGCAGAGGCATAGCTGGCTCCCATATCTGTGGATATGATCTCGTAGGTTCCAGCAATCATGCCAATGGAAAACACACCCACAGCGATGGATGCCACCACCAGCAAGGTGCGCGATTTGTTATCCCATAGATCGGAGAGGACTTTACGCCAACGAGGTCTCATGACGCTACCACCAGCCAGTCTTTCGATCGGCAGAACGGTTCTGAGCCATGCGTGCCTGGACGATGCGTGAAATGGCTTCTTGGGTCATGGGTGAGCCAACCACCATCTCAGCAAAATCCTTATGGGGCAGGGCAATCAGCTCCACGCGCTCATCCGGCCCAGCGCGAACGCTGGCGAGCGAGTCACCGCCGTGGATCAGCTCGATCTCACCGAAGAATTCGCCAGGTCCGAGCTGACCAAGAGTGATTTCCGGTCGCTTCGGATTTTCCAATACCACTTCCACCTGACCACGCACAATGATAAAAAAACTGTCGATATTTTGCCCTTTGTGGAGAATTATTCCACCTGCGGGCACTTGCACAGGTTTTACCAGGTGGCTGACTTTTAGCATTTGTGCATGGCTGAGCAGCGGCAGTGCCTGGGCAATCGTCTCGTTGATGATTTCACCATCCGAGATGATCAACGTACGATAGGTTCGCTTGGTGATCGATGGGTCGTGTGTGACCAGGATGATCGTCTTACCCTGCTCAACAAGGCGGTTGAACAGCTCAATGATTTCATCGGAGGAGCGAGAATCCAGGTTCCCGGTAGGCTCATCGGCGACAATAATGGGAGGGTCGGTTGCCATCGCACGGGCTATGGCAGCAGTCTGCTGCTGCCCGCTGGACACGGCGGCTGGCAGCTTATATGCCTGCTTTTCCAAGCCAACCATCTTGAGCAGCTCCATGGCACGCGGCGGTCGCTCAGCAGGAGTGAAAATATTGCAGTAGTCCATCGGCAACATGGTGTTTTCGAGCAGGGTGAGCATGGGCATGAGCTGGAAGAATTGGAAGACGATCCCCAGGTTGCGTCCACGCCATAAAGCGCGCTGGCTTTCGGTCATGTTGTAAATATTGACCCCGTTCACCAGCACTTCGCCGCTGGTGGGGTGGTCGATGCCAGTGATCATGTTGAGCAAGGTGGATTTACCGCTGCCCGATTTGCCCACAATGGCCACGAACTCGCTGGTCGGAATGTCTACATTCACACCCCGCAGGGCGAGATATTCACCTGCCGAAGTCTTGTAACGTTTGACCACCTGACGTAATTGGATCAGAGAAGGAGTATAGTCACTGTTCACTGCGGCACTTGAGCATCAGGCATTTCGAAGCCTGAATCCAAATCGATCTGTCCATCGGTGATCATTAAACGGCGGGTAAAGCGCGGTGCAAGGTTGTTGTCGTGGGTGACCATGATGATGGTGCGCCCCTCTTCAATCAGCTTTTCGAATATTTCGAAGATGGTTTCAGCGGTGAGGGTATCCAGGCTGCCGGTGGGTTCATCGGCGACGATGATGGGGGGATCATTGACAAGTGAACGGGCTATAGCCACCCGCTGCTTCTGTCCACCCGATATGTACGCGGGCAGTTTATAGGCATGCTCCTCTAATTCCACCAGCTTGAGCAGCTCAATGGCGCGCTCCTTGCTCGCTCGCGCTCGGAATTGACCACTGAAATCCACGGGCAGCATGATATTCTCCACTAGGTTGAGCATAGGCAGCAGCTGAAATGACTGGTGGATGATGCCCACGTTGCGCCCACGCCACACTGCCAATGAGTTTTCGCTGAGCTTATGGATGGAGGTGTTTTTACCATCGGGAGCGTTAAAAATAACTTCACCTGAGCTGATCTCATCCGCACCGGTGATCATATTGAGCAGTGTGGTCTTACCTGCTCCCGACTTGCCAATGACGCCGACAAATTCGCCGGCATGGATATCAGCCGTGATGCCGTTGAGCGCGGTGAAATCACCCGCCACAGTTTGATATACCTTGACCACCTGGCATAACTGAATAAGCAGCCTGTGATTACCAGACAGGCCATTAGAAGAGGAAGCGAATAATGTGTCCATCAAAATAGCTATCTAAGCTAAGAGGATTCCCAGTTTGGAAGCGCATGATTTTATCATATATAAATGTCAGCAATCCTTATAATCACCTTAAGGAAGATGATTTGTTACCCCTCTGTAAAGTACAACAGGGGTTGATCGTTTTGTTTATCTTTCTTCGGCACCGCCTCACTTGGTCCGACAGGGCACGCCTTCCAACATTGGCAAATTCATAAACAAGCAAGCTGACCTCCCTCGGGATAAGATGACCAGAGGCACAGATGGATCGCCAGACGATTCATCTGCGCATGGGGGAGTAACTAAACCATTGCGTCCTCCCCGGATTGGTTGCATCTTTAATGCCTGTCCAACTCGACATTTCGATAGAACAAAGTAAATGATCACTACATTAGTTGTACCTGTTCTTGAAATCAAAACTCATAAAATCGTTCGACTCTACTGTCATTACGAGGAGAGCGATCTAGGGATCCACGGGATAATTGACACGACGAAGCTCGACGAACCTGTCCCCGCTGATTTTCGGGGAGTAATCTTCCTCAGATTGATTTGGTCAATAAGACATGCATGCCAATTGAGCTTTCTTGTAAACGGAAGATTGCTTCGGCAAACCCCGCCTCGCAAAGACAATGAAGTCTTTTATTATGTGAAATCTGATTTCATTTCCTTGAAGAAATGCTATCGTGAGTAATTACGATCAAATTGATGAAACTCTAATGTAATTAGAACATGTGTTCTGGTATAATCTGGATATGGAAACTTATACACAACCCGCTATGGATTACGGTAGAAATGTGGATTATCCACTTCAGCTTACTCCCAAGCAGCTTCACCTGGTGCTTGCGCCGCACCGTGCCCAGCGCCAGATGATGACCATCCTGACCGCCCGCCTGGCGGTGACCGGCAGGGTGCGCCTGGTGGATGCCGGCAACTGCTTCGATGGCTACGGGCTGGCACGCCAGCTGCGCCAGCAAACGTCTGCCTGGCAAACGGCGCTCGAACGGGTGAGCGTGGCGCGTGCCTTCACTTGCTACCAGGTGGAGACCCTGCTGACGGAGTCGGTGTCGGACTCCTCGCCCACCCTGGTGCTTAACCTGCTGGACACTTTCTATGATGAAAACGTGAAGCTGGTCGAGCGGATGCGCCTGCTGGAGGTGAGCCTGGCAGAGCTGCGCCGGCTATACCGGACGGCTTCGGTGGCGGTGAGCGCCAGTTTGCCCACCCGCGACCAGCCAACCGAGCTGCTCGATATGCTGGCAGGGGCAGCGGGTCAGGTGTGGAGCTTTGAAGAGCCACAGCCTGTTGAGCCACTGCGTTTATTTTAAGGAGGTTTTCTTATGGGACGTACACTTCCATCGGCTACACAAGTCTTTCTGAAGGAGCAGGAGTCATTTCTGCGCTTCCGGCGTGCTTTGCGCCGCAGTGACCAGAAAGCGCTGGACGACCTGTTCGCCGCAGCCCATAAACACCTGGCGGCTGCGGCATATGCTTCTCATGCGCTACCATTTGAGGTCTTCCTGCTTTCGATGCTGCTTGAAGAGCATAAGCAAGTGCTGCGCATGCGCTACCTGCTGAACCCCAGCGATGCAGCTGCCCTGGAGCAGCTGGAGCGGGGCGATTCCACCGCTTATCTCGATTTGCTCAATGCAGCAATGGAGGCGGACGGCGCGGCCCTACTCCCCACGCCGGGGGAAGAGGAACAGGCTGCCCCGCCAGCCAACCCTGGGGGGACGGAACCCTCAACTTCGCTGCCAAATTTGATCAACTTCCATGGCTGAGCTGACCGGGTGGCTCCTGGATCTGTTCGCCGACACGCAGCCCGGGATCGTGCTCTGGCTGGTGGGCGAGGACGGGCAGCGCCATCGCCTGACCCAGGATTTCCCGATCACCTTTTATGCGGCTGGTGAGCCTGCCCGCTTGCGCCAATTGTGGCGCTTCCTGCAAGCCCAGCCGGAAAAGGTGCAGCTGAAGCGCACCGAGCGGCGGGATATCTTTGCTCCCGAGCCGGTGCAGGTGCTGGAGGCAACCACGTCACAAACGGCTGCCCAGCCCTATTTATTCCAGCGCGTGGCACGGGAATTCCCCGAGCTGCCCTATTACGACGCCGACCTGGCCCTTACCACCCGCCACGCTGCCATCTATAACACCTTCCCACTGGTGCACTGCCGGGTGGAGGTGGATGAGAAGGGACGGGTGCAGGCGCTGGAGGCGCTGGACACTCCCTGGGAGCTGGACCCACCCGCGGTGCCCTTACGCCTGCTGGCAATCGAGCCGGAGGTAGATCCGGCGCATGCCACGCCGAAAACCCTGTACGTACGCTCGATGAGCGTTTCCTACCGCCTCAGCCTGGAGCATCCCCGCCCGTTGCTGATCAACCTGCGCGCCATCCTCGAGCGCCAGGATCCGGACGTGCTGATGACGGCCTGGGGAGACACCTGGCTGCTGCCGTACCTGATCGACTTGTCGGAGCAGTGGCACATCCCGCTGCCCTTGAACCGCGAGCCGGGCAGGGAGATCATCCGGAAAGAAGAGCGCAGCTACATGGCCTACGGGCGGGTGATCTACCGCGGCAGGCAGGTGCACCTGTTTGGGCGCTGGCATATCGACGGCTGCAACGCCATGCTGTTCCACGAATATGGGCTGGAAGGGGTGTACGAGCTGGCGCGTGTGACTGCCCTGGCGGGGCAGGTGGTGGCGCGTGTTTCACCGGGCAGCGGCATCTCTGCCATGCAGATGGTGACAGCCCTGCGCCTGGGGATCATGGTGCCGTGGCACAAACAGCAGGCTGAACGCCCCAAAAGCGCCCTCGAGATGATACAGGCAGACCAGGGAGGCATGGTCTACCAGCCGCTGATCGGTTTACACCGCGATGTGGCGGAGGTGGATTTCATCTCGATGTACCCGAGCATCATGCGCCACTTCAACATCTCCCCAGAGACGGTGGCTGACCCGAATACCGTGGGTAGAGACCAATACGCCCGGCTGGAGCGGGTCTCAGAGCTGGGTTTATGGATCGACCAGGAAACCTCCGGTCTGATCCCCCAGACACTGGCGCCGCTGCTGGATAAACGCCTGGAGCTCAAGCTACGCCTGGCTGAGCTGCCTGCCTGGGACCCGCGCCGCCAGACCTACCAGGCGCAGGCTACGGCGCACAAGTGGCTGCTGGTGACCTGTTTTGGCTACCTGGGCTACAAGAATGCGCGCTTTGGGCGCATCGAGGCACACGAGGCGGTGACTGCCTACGGGCGTGAGATGCTGCTGCGCGCCAAGGAAGCCGCCGAAGACCTGGGTTATACCGTTCTGCACATGTACGTGGATGGGTTATGGGTGAAGAAGAAGGGACTGGCAGATGTGCCCGCCTTCCAGCCGCTGCTGGATGAGATCACCAACCGCACCGGCCTGCCGATAGCCCTGGATGGGATTTACCGCTGGGTGGCATTCCTGCCCTCACGCCTGGATGAGCGCATACCGGTGCCCAACCGTTATTTTGGCGTTTTCCAGGACGGCTCCTTGAAGATGCGCGGGATCGAAGTCAGGCGCCACGACACGCCTACCTGGGTATCGGATGCGCAGATGGAGATCCTCGATATCCTGGTGCACAGCTCCAACGTGGATGACCGCTCCACCTACCTGCCCAAGGTATTAAAAATGCTGCGCAAGGCGCTGACCAGGCTACGCACGGGCAAGGTGCCGGTAGAAGACCTGTTGGTCTCGCTGACGCTGAGCCGCGAGCTATCGGAATACCGCACTCCCTCTCCCGGTGCACGGGCGGCGGCGCAGCTGGCAGCGTTAGGGACAGACCTGCGCCCCGGTCAGCGCGTGCGCTTCGTGTACACGCTGGGAAAGCCAGGGGTGCATGCCTGGGACCTGCCGGAGCCTGTGGATGTGCGCAGTATTGACCATGAGCGGTACTGTGTGCTGCTGCTGCGCGCAGCAGCTGCCATCCTGCAGCCGTTTGGTCTGCAGGAAGAAGACTTAAAAACGCGGGTGTTCGCCGATGCAAGGGATGTAAACTTTTTTACACCGGTGTATCTAAATGTTTAGCGTCAAAGATTGCACTGAAAACCAATGGTTGAGTGTAGAAAAGAAAAAAAGGGATACGCTGCCGACTATTTGGATGTCTATTCCGAGCCAAATCTGTCAGTTAGACAGTTAAATGTTTCTCACCCGGTGGGCAGTCTGGACTGCCCACTTTTGAATTAAATATGGGGTAAAATTGCTCACCAGGAAGGAGGAAATTATGAAACTATATGTCGGGCAGGCAGCCCCTGATTTTACTCTGCCATCTCATTTAGACAAAGACATCAAGCTTAGTGACTACCTGGGTAAAAACGTGGTACTGGTGTTTTTCCCCCAGGCATGGACGCCTGTCTGAACGGGCCAGATCCCTTCATACGAAGCCGACACCGGCAAGTTCGAGGGATTAGATGCCCAGGTCCTGGGCTTAAGCATAGATCATGTTCCCTGCTTGAAAGCATGGGCAGAGTCATTGGGGGGGATTAACTACCCGTTGATGAGTGATTTTTGGCCGCATGGCAGGGTGGCGAAGATGTATGGTGTGTTCCGTGAGCCTGATGGGTATTCTGAGCGCGCCATTTTCGTGCTCGATAAACGCGGCTACATCCGCTATATCGATATCCACGATATTGACCACCAGCCTGATAATGACGTCGTGCTGGAAGTACTGCGACGTATTGACCCCGAAGCTGCTTTACGCAGCCCGGCACCTCCTCCGATCAATCTGGAAGATGTGCAATTACCCCATGGGGGCGTGGTGATGTACTGCACCCGTTGGTGCCCAGGTTGCCGTAGAGCACGTGCCTGGTTCCAGGCGAACAACATCGAGTACACCGAGGTGGACATCGACGTCACTCCTGGCGCTGCTGAGCAGGTGAAGAAATGGGCCAATGGGTTCCGCACAACCCCAGCTTTCGATATCGAGGGGAAAATCCTGATCAACTTTGATGAGAAAATAGTCGCGGCTGCCATCAAGGAGAAAATCGGCAAGTAAGTTTACCGCCCGGAAGGATTATCCTTCCGGGTTGTTTTTTATAAGGAAAGTGCTATGTCAATCGAATTTGTAATATCGACGTTGCTTCCGGCAACTCCGCAGGAAGTCTATAATGCCTGGTTGAGCTCTAAAGGACATGCAGCTATGACAAGCAGCCCGGCGTCCGCCTCCGCGGTGGTAGGGGATGAGTTTGATGCCTGGGATGGTTATATCCACGGGAAAAACCTCGAGCTGGTACCGAATAAGCGAATTGTTCAGTCCTGGCGAACAACTGAATTCAGTAAAGATGAACCGGATTCCCGCATTGAGATCACCCTGGAACCTGCAGGCAAGCAGACCAAGCTCACGTTGAGTCACACGGGTCTGCCACCCCACGGTGGTCAGTATGAATCAGGTTGGGTGGAATCTTACTTTGACCCGATGAAGGAGTATTTTTCGTCGATGAAATGAAGGCGAAACTCAGGCTGACCGCTAGCTTTTTGTAACCTGAGCAGCTGCCTGGGTGGCATCAACGCCAGCATTAGGGGTAAATCCATATCCACAACCTGCCAGGGCGGTTTCTATCGCGCTGAATTGTGGCCAGCACGTCACCCAGGGTGACCGCACCCATATGACCAATGCGGAAGTATTCACTGCGGATAGCTGGTAACAACCCGCCTGCCAGGGTCACACCCGACTGGAGTACCCGCGCCAGGAAATCGGCTGCATTCACTCCCACCGGGTAGCGCGGTGCGGTGAGGGTATGGGCGGCATATTCGGGTCGTATCGGCACCTGAGTTAATCCCAGTGCGTGTATACCCGCTTTGCAAGCCCGGCTGATGAGGATGTGGCGGGCAATCCGCTGCGGCATGCCCTCAGCAAGGATTTGTTTGAGGCTGATATTCAAGGCGAAGATCAGGTTCACTGGTGGGGTGCCAAAGTAGCTGGTCTTACGGGCTTCATACGTCTGCATGACCGGCAGCCAATTCGACCAATCGGCGTAATAATTGAGCACCGGGGTGGTGCGCTTGTGGAAAGCTTCCAGGGCGCGTGGACCAATCATTAGCAAGGCCAGTCCCGGTGGCACACCAATGGCTTTCTGTGAAGCAGTGAGTGCCAGATCTACCCCCCAGGCATCCATGTGAAGCTGTTCTCCTGCCACTGAACATACCCCATCCACAATGACGAGCACCCCATGCTTTTTACCCAGGGCGGCAATCTGCTCCACTTCAGTAATAACGGCTGTAGAAGTGTCCACATGGGTAATGGTGAGCAGCTTAAAAGAATCGGCTTCCAGGGCAGCCTTGACCTGCTCCAGGCTGGGGCGGGTGCCAGGCGAGGTGGAAATGCGGGTCACCTGTGCACCGTAACGCTCCAAAATCGTGGCAAAGCGCTCAGAGAAATAGCCCGTGTCTATCACCAGGGCTTTATCACCCGGCTCAACCAGGTTTGACCCGGCTGAATCCATTGCCAGGGTGCCTGAGCCAGCCAGCACCAGTGGCTGCCCCGACGGGCTTTCGAAGACCAGGCGCAGATCCTGAAGGGATTGGCTAAAAGCTTCGATAAAGGCGGGTGCCAGGTGACTGGTGGTGGGTTCTCCCATGGCAGCCAGGACGGCCGGCTCGAACTCGATCGGTCCGGGGATCATCAGCAAGGTTCGATTTTTCATGCACACTCTCCATTCTTGATGTTCATATCCGCAGGTTCATGGACAACCACGTCTCCATCGATGCCAACCAGGCATCCGGAGTGGATTTCGTGGATGGGCAGCTGGTCTACACAAACGATTTCTGCAATGATGCAACCAACCGCAGTTATGGTTTCACATTCCGCGTTCAGGATAGCGAGGGGGGCGTGACCATTGTGCTTAAGGCGATACAGGGTGTAAGACCCGACGGTGGAACCTTTTCCGGTAGGGAAAACCAGAATCTTGCCGGATATACACTGACCTTCGAGCTCATGCCCGCGCTCGACCACCACTCCCGTTTCGGGGTCGATACCCCCAAAGAATGAGATTGCCTGGGTGGTGACCAGGGCTTCACCCTGGACGGTTCCGGGGAAAATGCTGCGACCGTGAAGTTTCATTTCAATGCCAGCCTCACAACATCATCAAATGGCAGCAAAGCCGTCTTGAGCCCGTTCTTGGAATAGGCGTAATAGCAGGCTTTGGCACTGTCGGTTGCCATGGCGTTGAAACGACCCTTGATCGGCGCGACCACGCAGCAGGTGTCGGCAGCAAACCTGGCACCAGCCGTTTCGATGATCTCGGTATACCCCAGCCGGTCAGCCTGGTGCTTGATCGGTCGGGCAGTGCTAATCCAAAACTCCCGCTTTACCTGCCTGCCTTCAACCAGGTGAGCAATCCGGGCGATTTCATCAATGGTTAAATGCGGGCAGCCCAGGCTGATAAAATCCACTTGAATATCGGCTGCATCGTTCATTGACTCAGCGGCTGACTGCAAGTCAGATTGCGTGATGGAGACGACCTCAACAGGGGGGACGTATTGCCCAGCCTCGGGAGTGATGCCCGGCAGGTGGAACAGGGCAGAACCTCCGTAGGTTGCAAGGCTGGCGCAGAAGGATTTCAGGTTCTCCAGCGTGGCGGATGCGACCCCTTCAATGTATGGAATGGCTTTCGTTGCTTCAATCTTTTCTCCCAAAACCTTGCCCAAGGCCCCAAAATCGCTGTTTTCAGACAGGTGCGCATTCACTTTAAAAGTAAGCGCTGGACGGCGATTTTTTTCCAAATGCAATCCGTACTCGGGAGTGCGACCGGTGAGAGCGGCAGCTAAAGCAGACGGACCTCCCTCGCGGTTGGTGCGTGCCCCGATGACCGAATTGGCATAACAGACGGCGGAAGATTCAGACCACGCCAGGTGATCGCCAAAATTGGGAAGGTTACCGGTGAGATAAGGGGTGCAGGTACAGGTAGTGGTCACCCCCATGCACGAAAACGCCTGAAGTACTTGCATCTGTTTTTTAGCGAACTCAGGTTGGATTCCCAGGGCAGGCCAATTTTCGATATCCATCCCGGCCGGGTTGAGTGTGGTTAGCACACGTGCCCTGCCCCCACCCTCAGCCATCTCAGACAGGAACTGCAGTCCAGCCTCGCCCAGGTTATCGTAGCTCACCCCGGCAATCTGCACTGAAGAAACCGGGATCATTCGTTCAGCACCATAGATATTACCGAGGGCAACCAGGATCTGCATGGCTTTCTTCACAGCCTTACTCTGCCCACCGGCAAGCATTTCGTTTTCTTCTGCTGTCAGGTGCATCGTTTCTCTTATGTAAAGTAACGGTCAATATCCACTACAGGGAAAAGAGCCTTATCAAAATCTTTACCCTGGGTGATGAGGGGTTTGGTAAGGTCAAAGCCCAGGCGGGTGGTTAGGTGGGCGCCAGAGCTGTCGCGTTCGGCGGAAGGGTCGAGGCTGGAGCCTGGAGCTTTCGGCATGACCACCAGGTCTTCATCGCCCTGGAAGCGGGTCGCGAGGGCCCATTCCACCTCAAGCGGGTTGTAGATATCAATATCCTTATCGACGACGAAGACATGCTTGCACGAGCGATGCCCAGAAAAAGCCGCCTGAATGGCTTTTTTGCCGTCGTCCTCAAATTGCTTGTCGATCTGTACAATGGCATGCAGCCAGGAGCAGCCGCCCGGGTTGACATTCACATCCAGGCACCTGACGACTTCATTGACTTTTTTGAAGATTGTCGGCTCTCGCGGCATCCCCATCAGCAGCTTATGCTCGAGTGCACCGGGAAGCAAGGCATGCCAGATGGCATCCCGCTGGTGGGTGATGGCTTTGACTTCAAAAACCGGCTCGCTGCGGACAATATCGTAGGTCTCAGTCAGGTCAACGAATGGTCCCTCGGAGTGGCGCCGGTCGTTATAGATAGTGCCTTCGAGGACGAACTCAGCATCAGCAGGAACAAGCAGGTCGACTGATTTAGCGCGCACCAGGTTGAGCGGTTCATCCAGGAACTGAGTGGAGAGTGCATTGGCGATCTCCAGCTCATCAATACCCAGTTCGACGGAGGTGGCGGCTGCTGCCAGGACTTGCGGGGGCACACCGATACACACTGCCACATCCAGGCTGCCTTGTTCTTCTAAATACTGGTGGAAGTGGCGCCCGCGCACCACCCGGATAGCCATCTCAGTCTTTGAGAACTGCATGGCACGATGGAAATCCAGGTTCTGACCATACTTTGGATGGTGGGTGATGAATACCCCCGAGCTGATGTAGCGACCACCATCCAAGGCGCAGTGGCGCAGGATGGGTAAGGTATCCAGGTCTGGTGGATCGATAACCACTTCCTGGCAGGGTGCAGATGCGACTACAGGGCAAGGTGAACAGCCTTCGATGGCACGCGAGAGGGCTGGGATAATCTCCTTCACCTGGAGCGAGAAATAGCTGGCAAAAGCCGCTTTGGAGCTGAACAGGTTGCCCATCACCCTGTAGGGACTTTCGTTCACATTTTCGAACAGCACCGGGCGCGGTTCCAGCTTTTTCAGGATTCCGGCCATTTCATAGATGGTGGATACCGGGGTCTTGATGGTGAGCATTTCTCTCGAGCGGGTCAGCTGTTCAAGGTAGGAACGTAGGGTCATTGGGTACCTCTCGCTTGGATCCATGATTAGTGCTTATACCACGTAATTTATTTTAATTGGGTGAGGATTAAGGCGTGGTTGAGTAAATACCCTGATGATCAGCCGGCAGCGGGATCGTATCCCAGTGCTGTCCCCCGTCCAGCGTCTGCCAGAGGGCACGATCTACGTGGCAGGTGAAACCGGGGGAGGATTTTTCTCCGCTACAAAGACCCTGTGATGTGGCTGCCCAACCAGTGCTGCCCGACTGCCACCCAGACCGTGCTGTGCCTGCAGGGTAATTAGACTGGGATTGCGGATATTCGCTGAGCTGTGCAGGCGTCCAGGTGAGACCAGCGTCGGTAGAGTGGTATAGCTGATCGTTCGCTCTGTTCATGAGCCAACCATCTGCCTGGGATGGGAAGCTGACATATCCAACGCTGGGGAGAACTAAAGACGTCCAGGTAAGACCGCCATCCGTGGTTTTCATCAATGTAGTCGAGCTGAGAGCCTGGCTGGTCATTTGCTGAATAACCATCCAACCGCTGGTGGGTGAGTCGAATTGCAACTGCATGGGCCACCAGTTTCCGGATGGAACACTGAGAGCGTTACTCTCCCAGCTCTTACCCCAATCGGACGATTGGTAGAGACCCATTCCTGCATGGTTGGAGGTGGTCAGTGCCCAGGCCTGACCTGTAGGCAGGAAATACGCCAGGTTTACCGCGGCAGGTGAGACGTCGAGCCAACTTTCGCCACGGTCTTCCGTCCAATATAAGCGGTCTTCCAAAACCAACCAGCCTTGCTGTGCAGAGAGCCAACCCGCATCCTCGATGGAACGCGAATAGGTGACCATCGGGTTGGAAATTGATTTTGATGGCGGCATTGCCACCAGACCATCGGCTACATTGATGTCAATATTAAGCGTCACGCCTCCCCAGGTGTTATTAAGCTCACCGGCGTACTGGCGGATGCGCTGGTGGTTATTCCACAAGCTATCGGAAAGGCACGGCATGTTGTATACCGATGCGTTTGGATCATAGTTATCGCGGTACCAATAGCCCGGCCAAACACTATCAGGGGAATTCGGGATAGTAGACCAGTCGGTGAGATAAGAAGAACATGATCCACCATATCCTCCAGCGAGGCTGCCTGATTCATGCAGGCTTTCTACCCAGCCATTCATGAACGATGCGACCGCCTGCCGGCAAGCCAGGTTGGCACCGCTAAATGGTTCCATGTCATAGTAGATAATCGTGCCCCCCAAACCGTAATTGGTGAGCCCCAGGGAGGCAGCCACGATCGAGGCAGCCCTGGCTTCCTGGCGACCTTCGAGATAGGAGGCAGCCGGGTCAGCGCTCATCCTGTAATGGTAGGTCGTACAGGGGGCTTGAGGACCTACCCAAATCGGCAGGTAACTCCAACCCTGCTGGTGGACTGTGCTGACCCACGACTTACTGGCGACGGTGCACGCAGAGGGCAAGTGAATACCGCCAATATAAAGACCATAAAAAGAATACGGGCTCTCGTTCCACCAAGTCTGCATTTTGGAGATGGTGGGCAGGGAGCAGGCATCAAAACCTTGCGCCTGGACCACCCCGACATCTGGTGGAGGCCTCCCAGAAGGGTCAGTGTAATGGACCAGGGGCAGGTAGACCTGAGGCCGGGTAAGCCGTGTGAATGTAAAGCGCATGGCGCTGAACGAGACGGTGGTGCTGTATTCCACTTCTGCATTCAGATCAGACAGGTTTACGTACCCGGTGGAGCCTGGCTTGAAATAATATTCACCCAGGTTGAGCCACCGGTTGCTGAGCGGGTATTGGCTGATGGTGCGGGAAAACACACCATAAGCATGATGGATGACGTAACGCGCCTGGGTGGTATCGTGTGGGATGGTACGACCTTCTCCGGTGCACCAGGTGATCGGATCATGAGCGGCGATATAGGCCTCCACCTGGTAGTATCCGGCTTGCGGAATGAGCGGGTGCCACTCAGCGTAGTTGGTAGAATGGCTGGGGTCATCGGTGTTGAGGGTGAGGTAAGCTGTATGACCGCGGTTATTGGCGAAAGGATACCAATATGAATCAGGGCACGGGCTGTAGGCAGGATGTAGCTGAGGGTCTTCGACGATCACATCGACTGCTTGCGCTGCCGGTGGCGGAGAGGATGGTGTGACGACAGCAACGATCAGCAAGAGCAGGGGAAGGCGACGCAGTATAAGGGTGGGAAAAAGTCGGCTAAAATTCATGGGTCCTTGATGTCAAGATGTTTTTTGGGTTATGGCGATGATCGTGAACACGGATGCAATAATGCTGCCCGTTTACCAAGTATATCGTAATAGCAATACCTATAGGATCAAGTAAACAATGGAATGATAACTTATGTTGGGGGAAGTAGTCGGTCGTAAAAAGGTATAAACTAAAAAAATTCTCTGGCTGGTAAAAAGTTTCTCAAAAAGTATCTTCTAAAGGTGTGTATCGTCATAATCTATAGCGGTATATTCCCGTTTTGGTAAATTGATTTAGCAAACGTATAGCCTGGTCACATTGAACAGCTTCTCAACGCTATAGGAAGATTGCAGTGTCTTGACCGATCCATAAGGTCATTATGTGTCCCGAGAATGGACTGAAAATTGCAACGCAGTGGTTATGCATTGGGAGGTGATTCTTCCACGCTTTTCGCCTTCTAGCGGGATGGCTTGCGGTTCTTCACAGTCCTGCGGTATTCGTCGTCTGATAAGGAGAATGATATGAGAACGAAACTTAAGAAATCAATTCGATTAATCACCATTATTGTAATCGGTATCCTGATGGTGGCGACGGTAGTGGCTTTTGCCAGCAAGTCGTCTGAACGGATGGTTGCTGCCGGTCCAATTCCACCGCCAGTGGGATACCCCAAGCTGACCTTATCCACCAAGGTGGTCAGCCCAACGGTTGCATCTCCGGATGGAGCGATCCTGGAATATAGAATAAATATACTCAATACAGGCGCGTATTCAGCCACCGACGTGACCCTGACAGATAGCATCCCGCCCTCCACAACTTATAACCAGGATGTTCAGTCAAGCGCACCTCCCACACCGGTATTCACCGATGGGATGATCTTGTGGGAGCACGGTGAGGTGGGTTTTGATAGCTCGGTAGTCATCACGTTCAGCGTCACCGTCACGCCGGGATTTGAGGGAACGATCGAGAACACCGCCGTGATCAGCGACCCGATGATTGCAGCGCCAGTTTCGGTTATAGCTGCGACAAATGTGACCGACCACCCCATTTTCGAGATCAAAAAGACGGCTTCGCCTGCTCTCCCTGGAAAGAACAAACCGCTCACCTATGAGCTAACCATTACGAATGTTGGACAGGAGGCGGTGAATACACCCATTACCGTCACCGACTTTGTACCCACGGATACCACTTTCCTCGATGCAGGTCAGGGAGGATTCGAAAACCAGGGTGTGGTCACCTGGTACGAGGCGGTCAACCTCGGATTTGATGAGACCTCCACGTTCACCTTCAGTGTGCAGGTGGGAGATGTACCCAGCGGGACGGTGATCAATAACGCTACCTACCTGGTGGTGAGCCCAGAGGATATCCAGGCAGGCGAGCCGTATACCACCACTGTGGTTGATCCGATCTTCATCCTGTCGAAGGGTGTCTTCCCAGACCCACCAGGGTCGAACAATGAGATGACTTACACGCTGACGGTGTTAAATATTGGCTCGAAGGCGACCGATTTAGTGATCACCGATACCGTTCCAGCAGACGTGGAGTATAGACGTGGGGGCGATTCATACACCGATGGCGTGGTCACCTGGCATCTGGATAGCCTGGACACACGTGAATCGGCGCAGGTGACCTTCACCGTATATATTGGAGATATCGCTGAGATCATCGTGTTGAATGGCGACTACAGTGTGTGCAGCGCCGAAGGTGCGTGCGCTGCAGGTCTCCCCACACCCAGCTTGATCGTGGGACCGACGTTCGAGGCGACTGCCACACTCGATCCTCTCGCTAAAAAGCCAGGAGGCGGCACCGGACCCGTGACTCCCACCCTGACGGTGCGCAACCTGGGACCAGGTAATGCCCTGGATGCGACCGCGCTGATCAATTTTGGGCGTATCAGCGTGAGTATGAATGACATGCTGGTGATACCCCCAGATGCTGGAACACTGGTAGATGGTCCACCATGCAATGAAACCTTTCCATGCACGAACTTCACCTGGACGGGTGACATGGCAGTCGGCGATGTAGTCACCTTCACCACCATCGAAGGACAAAGCACGATTGGCGGAGAAGAAGGGACGAATTATACCGCCACGGTGGTGATCACCGACGACCTGAGTGGTTTCGTCACTGAGCCTGTGACGGCGACGGCTATTGGGCATATTACCCACTTTGCCAACTTGATCCCAACAAAATCTGCACCCGCTGAAATTGGACCCGGACAGATTATGACCTATACCATCGAGGTGCTTGACAGCGGTCTCAGCACCGAGGAACCACCCTCTCCGGTCTTGACGGAAACCGTTCCGGCAAGTGTGACCCTGCTCAGCATCAGTGACGGGGGTACGTCAGAAACGGTTGATGGGCGTGAACTGATCACCTGGGAGCTGCCAGCAATGGGTCCTGGTGATGTCCTGGTCCGTTCCTTTGAAGTGAGGGCAAACGAAGACCTAGTGAGTGGTACCCTGATCGTCAATGACAATTATCGCACTACGTGGTTTGAGAGCGAGCTGACCGGCACTTTATCCAACCTGGGCGTGCCGGTGACAACCACTGTGCATGAGGTGGGGTTGATTGACTCGTACAAGATGGTTACTCCCGTCTGGGCTCTGCCAGGAACCGGCACAGTATTGACTTACACGGTGCACGTAGTGAACTCAGGACCCTATGACCTGAGCGATGTGCAGGTGAGCGATATCTTCCCGTGGGAGCATACCACCTACCAGCGCGACGCGGTGGCAAGTGCAGGAACGCTTGCCAGCGATATCGTCAGCCTGGAATGGACGGGCGATGTCGCCTCGAACTCGGAACAGACGATCACCTTCACGGTGGTAGTGGATGACTTCTTCGAAGGTGTGGTGACGAACACTGCTACCATAAGCCATGAGAGCCTGCTCCAGGATAAGGTGATCACAGCGGTTGCCTACATCACCGACAAACCTGTGCTGCGTATCTCCAAAACGGCTACCCCAGACCCGGTGGCGATGGGCAGCCCACTGCTCTATCAGATCGAGGTGACCAACCTGGGGCAGCAAGCAACTTTACTGGTGGTCACTGACACCATCCCGGCGAATACATCCTACATTTTCGGAAGTGCCAGCTCAGGCGGGATGTTGGTGGGCGATATGGTGCAGTGGTATCTACCGGTGCTCGATCCGGGTGAGTCGCTGACGCTAACCTTCCAGGTGAAAGTTACCGGTGGGAAGGAAGTGATCAACGCTTTATACGCGGTGCGTTGTGCTGAAGGCGCGTTTGCATATGGTGAGCCCGTTACAACACGCGTGAGCTTCCCGGTGAGAAGAGTGCTACTTCCAATAACAATGAGGAAATAACCAAGCAGAAAACAAATGCACCCCGGTCTCTGCGACCGGGGTGTTATATTTTAAACACACACCTCGAATTCACGCCTTTTCACAGGATAGAATTATGCTAACCCAATCTGCCCCATGTCATAATCAACCTGGCTCACCTTTGACAATCTGACTAACCCTGCTATAATTTCCGAATCCGGGCGGTCGAATCATGTGACCGCATTATTGTTAAATCTGCCTTGATCAACGCCCTGAGGATTGTACCTTTTTGGTGAGACAAAAGGTTCGGATGGTGAATGAGGCAGATTACATCAGATTTACCCAAGGAGGACGTAGCATGATTTCGGTAGAGCTGCTTCGAAGGTATCCATTTTTCGGTAAGTTGGGTTACGAGCAATTAAAAGAACTGGCAATGATCGCCAGTGAGATAGAGCTGCAGGATGGCCAGGTGGTTATTGAGGAGGGGAAACCGGCGGATGCGCTGTTTTTCCTCCTGGAAGGTAGTGTGGCGCTGTACCATCCGGTGAATAGCCCACATACCACGAGCGGGAGCGCGGAAGTGGTGGTGTGTGAGATTAACCCGGGCGAGCCTTTCAGCATCTCAGCCTTGATCGAGCCGCACGTGCTGACGTCCACGGGACGCAGCTCGGGGGTCAGTCGGGTAATCCGCCTGAGCGTGGAAGACTTGAAAGCCGAGTTCGAGAAGGATGCCGCGCCTGGAATGCATGATGGTACGTTGTGTCGCAGAAGCGGCGATGGGACGGTTGAACTCCACCCGCGTCCAGTTGGCAGCAGCCTACGCCTGATTTATTACTAAAAATGAAAAATAGCCCCGATGAGGGGCTATTTTGGTTGGTGGGCCCAGTAGGGATCGAACCTACGGCCAAACGGTTATGAGCCGTCCGCTCTGCCGCTGAGCTATGGGCCCATTTTAAGGTACAGGTTCCGCAAAACGCGGAACTTCAAGAGCGGGCAACGGGAATCGAACCCGTCTAAGTAGCTTGGAAGGCTACCGCACTACCACTATGCTATGCCCGCGATTTAGCGCCATTATTTTATCATGAATTACATAGACGACAACCCGGAAGGCTTAACTGAATAACACACCGCCCTGGTGCTCCCATAAATTCCGGCAAACCAGGTAAAGACCAGGCTATTAGTCGGATCCTGATCCAGGTCTCTTGATTGTTTGATCTGCTTTATCTCAAAATCTGGAACAGGTTGCTAAAATCATCGGTCCATAGACGGATGTCAGTACTGTAACCGTCCAGAGGGAAAGCCCTTTCGGCGATGGCTGGATCTTGCAGCTCTGTAGTGGAAGGAGACATCAATACCCACAGCGAGGCAGAAGCTAACTTTCCATCGGGTTCTGTTGGGATCACCACCATGTTCAAGTTGAAGTGTTTGGAAAGCTGCCACATCACGGGTATCAGGTCAAGGTAGCGGGTGGAGATGTTGGCAGCCAGCATGCCGCCGGGGGCAAGGTGTTTGAGGTAGATTTCGAAGGCTTCCTTGGTAATCAGATGGACAGGCACCGAGTCACTGCTGAAAACATCCATTACCAGCAGATCAAAGTTGTTCGAGCCATACGTTGCCAGCTCATTTTCCAAGGATATGCGTGCGTCCCCAAGGATAATGGTTTTGTTGGCAGGGCTATCTGGCAAGAAAGTGAAGTAGCCATCTTGCCCTTCGGCCAGGTCCACCATGATCGGGTTGATTTCATACAGCCGGTAGTCATCCCCGGGTTGACCGTAGGCGGTTAACGTCCCGATTCCCAGGCCAAGGATCCCCACACGCATCCCGTGACCGTACTTAGGATTATTCAATATTGCCAGACCGATCCCGCTTTGCCTGGCAAAATAAGCAGTGGGCTGATCGCGTTTATCCTGTGCGGTGAATTGCAGTCCATGGATGGTAACTCCATGTGACACATTGTAACCATGCCATTCCGGGTCGCCAGGATTGACTTCCTTTACCCGCACCACACCATAGAAATTGCGGGCTTGAAAAACATCGCCGTAGGTATTCTTGCCCATCAAGCCATATATGCTGAAGGCAGCTACCAGCATAATGGTCAGGGTCACCATGATATTAAAGATAAAACGAACCCGCAATTCAGGTTTTGCACTTTTGCGGGTTACAAAGACCGCCAGTGCTAACGCCAGGGCCAGGCCAAAACCGATTATTAATTCCCAATATCCTTTGAATAAGACCGGTGCAACCAGGGTTACGAACACCCCACCCAATGCACCGCCGATGGACGTCATCAGGTAGAAACGTGTCAGATGGGCAGGCTCCGGGCGCAAACGGTAGATTTCACCATTACATATCATCACACTCACAAAAAGGAAGAAACAATAGGCAATTGTGCGGGGAATAAAATTCGCCTCAGCACTCACCAGAGCCCACAGAAAACCGATGCTGGCAATAACCATCAAAACCCCAAATACTTTCTGGTTGTACCAGCCTCTACCCGAGTAGGTCAGGATAAAGGTAATCAGATAAATAGAAAGAGGCAGTACCCACAAAAGGGGAATGGCTGCCACTTCCTGGGTCATCTGGCTGGTCACTGCCAGCAGCAGGGTGGTCCCCAAGGCGCTCAATAAAATCCACAACACTTGCGCTTGCCTGGATGGTTTGATATCCACCGGGGATGTGGCTGCCGCTTCAGGAAGGCTGGCTTCGGTCAGATGAGCACGGGCCGACTTAATTGCCGCATAGCCCGCCAGCAAGGCAAAGAATATATAGCCAATCGCCCACATCCAGCCCTGGGCTTTCAGAGTCAGGTTAGGCTCGATCAGAAACGGGTAAGCCAACAATCCAAGCAGGCTACCGATATTTGACACAGCGTACAACCAATATGGCGAGCGCCCTGGCAGGGACCGGGAGAACCAGGCCTGCATCAGCGGGCTGTTGGTGGAGAGTAAAAAGAAAGGCAGCCCCACTGCCACCAGCAGCAACTTAAAAATATCCAGCACGGGGGTGTCCACGGTTACCGGTTTCCAGCTCGCACCCGGGGTAATCGGTGTGGGCCAGAAAAATCCCAACGCCACCACCAGAGTCAAGGACATCAACAGCATGGCAATGTGCACCCTTGCTTGTTTTTTGGCCGTTATGCGGCTGATCAGCCAGTAGGCATAGGCGTAACCACCGGTAAGAAAGATTTGAAAGAACAGCTGCACCGTTGACCAGACTGCGGGCGTCCCGCCAAAAAATGGGAGGATATAGCGCGAGATCATCGGCTGGACTTGAAAAAGCAAAAAGGCGGAGACGAAAATGCTTAATACAAATAAGATCATGTCTGACTCCTAACGTCGCAGGGAGCTAGAAAGATTTTCATAGAGATAAGATTTGTGATCATTAAATTGGTCAGATATTTACGGTAATTCATTCTATGTGGTAGGATTTTTACCTGCTTGAAAGGGTTGCAAGTGCCATGCCTTTTACTAATAAATGAGTTAACCACATTAATAAAATGGATCTTTTGACTCTCCTGCCCAGGTGCGGTTTTTATTCCTTCGATATCACACCGAAAGTGATAAAGTATTTTTACGATCGGCTATTTATTTATACATCTAATTCTCTCAGTGAGCGCTTGCCGAAGCAACGGTCAAGCGTTGCAACGGCACGCACGATCGGGTTGTTCGACTTGATTGCGTGATTTATTACCGGTTGTGATAGCCAATAATTTCTTGGAAAGCAGGTAATTATAGATCGAGTTGATCGTTTTTTCATTGAAGCCGATTGAGAGCTTCACCAATCTGGTCAATCGCCTTATGGATATTCTCGATCGAATTCGAATAGGTCAGCCGCAGGTAGCCCTCCCCATATTCACCAAAATCCGAGCCAGCCAGCACCGCCACGCCGGCTTTTTCGAGCAAATATCCGGCCATTTCAGAAGAGGATATTCCAAAGGACTTGATATTGGGAAAGACGTAAAATGCTCCCTGCGGGCGCTGGCAGGTGATCCCTGGGATGCCGTTCAAACCGTCCACGATGGCGTCGCGGCGCACCTGGTACTCGCGGACCATCGCCTCCACCTGTTCCTGCGGACCGGTCAATGCTTCCACCCCGGCAATTTGGGTGAACTGTGCGGTACATCCGACTGAATGGGTGAGTAGAAGCTGCACAGTCTGCGCCAGGCTTTCTGGCATGATGCCGTACCCCAGGCGCCAGCCGGTCATGGCATATGTCTTGGAGAAACCATCCACGATGATGGTCCGGTCCGGCATCCCAGGTAGTGAGACAATGGACGGTACCAGCAGCTGATCGTATACCAGCCGGGAGTAGATTTCGTCTGAAATCACCCAAAAATCGAATTCCTGGGCGGCATCGGCGATTTGCTGCAGGTCTGAAAGCGGCATTACTCCACCGGTGGGGTTGCTGGGCGAATTCAAGATGACCAACCTGGTGCGTTTGCTCACCAGGCGTTGAAACGCGGCCAGGTCAAAGGAGAAGTTATTTTCCTCCTTCAGCGGTACGGGAACAGGCTGACCCCCTGCCACGCGGATGATGGCTTCATACGTAGGGAAGCCAGGGTTGGGGTAGATCACTTCATCACCTGGCTCGACCAGCGCCAGCACGGGGAAGAACAGGTTGGGTTTGGCACCTGGGCTCACCACCACCTGGTCGGGATGGACCTGCAAGCCGTGCCGTCTGCTGAAATCCGCGGCGATTACCTCCCGCAGGGCTTGCATGCCAATCGGAGGGGTATAGCGCGTCTGCCCTTCCGCGATGGCACGCATCCCTGCCAACCGGATGTTGTCGAAGGTCTCAAAATCCGGCTGGCCAATTTCCAGGTGAATGATCTGCCGCCCGCTGGCTTCCAGCGCCTGGGCACGCGCCAACACCTGGTAGGCCCCTTCTGGCTTAAGATGCCTGGTCCGGGAGGCAAAGCTCATAACATGCCCATCAGCTCTTCGTATTCTTCGTCTTTCATGGTGAACCAGTTCTCAGGTTGGGGGAAGGATTTATCCGACACTTCCTGGACGTACTGCTTGAGACCGTTCAAGATCACTTCTCCGGCATTGCCGAACACCTTAGCCATGCGCGGCTTGAACCTTGGATACAGTCCGAACATGTCGTGATAGATGAGCAGCTGCCCGTGAGCGTTCGGACCTGACCCCAGGCTCATGATGATGCAGTTCTCCGCCCGCTCGGTGATGATCTGGCAAACCCTGTCGGGCACCATCTCGAGCAGAACGGCGAAAGCTCCGGCCTGTTCCAACGCTTTGGCAGCTTCGATGATCTTTTTGGCAGAACGGGCGGCGCGACCTTGCACGTGGTAACCGCCCAGGGCAGATGCGCTTTGTGGGGTCAGCCCCAGGTGACCCATGGCAGGGATGCCGGAGTTGACGATCCCACGGATGCGATCGGTCATTTCGATACCGCCTTCGAGCTTAATCGAATCGCAGCCGGCCTCAGCCATAAAACGACCCGCATTGCGAATCGCCGTCTCAACGCTGGGCTGGTAGCTCATATATGGCATATCGCCAACGATAAAAACGTTAGGGGCGCCACGCCTGACAGCCGCAGAATGGCGGATCATGTCATCCATCGTGGCAGGAAGCGTGGTTTCATAGCCCAGCATGGTCATTGCCAGGCTGTCTCCCACCAGCACCATATCCATATTGGCTTGTTCCATTAAGAACGCCGTTGGATAATCATAGCAGGTGAGCCAGGTAATCGGTTCGTGGTTGGCAACCTTGTTGAATAAATAAGGAAGAGTAACTTTCTTGCGGTCAGTCATTTAAATCCTCCGATATTCGATATTCTTCAGTCAGCTGATTGGTATATCTTATTATATTCTCTTGCTGCAAAGCTGTGCAGTCAAATATCTGTTTCACATTGAGCGGTTAATGGTCGTGCTGATACACCTTAAGTGACGTAGCTTGCATTTCTATTGCCTTCCCAAGATTCTTTTCCAAGGATACAATGCACACTTATCTTTCTTATTGGAAAAGTACTACTCTTGACTGGCAGTTCAAACAAATACTACAGGTAAAAGAAATGCATACAGAATCCATCTCGCAGTGGCAGCATACCCATATCTTCGGTCAGGACCAGATCCGTTCGGGTGAGCGGCGAACCTTGATCGTCATTATTATTACCTCACTGATGATGGTGGTCGAAATTGTCGCCGGGCTTCTCTTCGGCTCAATGGCCTTGTTCGCCGATGGTATTCATATGGGTTCACATATGGTCGGTTTGGGCATCAGCTTCATCGCCTATATCTATGCGCGCAAGTATGCCCACAGTCGGCAGTTCAGTTTCGGAACAGGTAAAGTGAACGCCCTCGCCGGTTATTCAAGTGCCATTCTCCTGGTGATCATTGCCTTGTATATGGCTTTTGAGAGTATATCCAGGCTGATAAACCCTGTGACGATTGAATATAACCAGGCAATCCTGGTAGCTGTAGTTGGATTGGTCGTGAATGGAATCAGCATGGTCATCCTGGGAGAGAAGGGACACACTCACTCCGAGGGTGGAGAGCACTCCCATGACCAGGACAGTCATGAGCATGAGCACGAATCTGAACATACTCAAGATCACAATCATGTCCATGACCTGGGAGAACACACCCATGCCAAAGGAGCTGACCACAATTTGAATGCTGCCTACATTCATGTGCTGACCGATGCCATGACCTCTGTACTGGCAATTATTGCCCTGTTAGGTGCCAAATATTTTAAGCTGAATTGGATGGACCCGATCATGGGTGTGGTTGGTGCCATCCTGGTGATACGCTGGTCGATCGGCCTGATCCAGGGCACGATCAAGGTCTTGCTTGACCACCAGATCCCGTTCGAGGTGCAGAAGAGGATCACCAGGATTTTGGAAGGTCACAAGGATACCAAGGTCAGTGATTTGCATATCTGGTCCATCGGTCCCGGGATATATTCAGCGGAGATTGGCGTGGTGACGAAATACCCCGAGTCACCCAACCTTTACAAGGCGCTCATCCCCGAAGAAACAGGGGTGGTGCATGCCACCGTTGAAGTGCACCTGTGTCCTGATTAAATAAATCGGGCGTATCCATGCTGCCGGTTGGTTCATCAATAATTCACCCCAAGTGTAAAATAACATTAGATTCCCACCTGGATTTATAATGAAATAAGATATAATTTATCTCATTATAAGTGAGGTGCGATATGGATAATGGGAACAATAAATCCTTGGAAGTGGCAACCCTGGCGGGGGGGTGTTTTTGGTGTCTCGAAGCTGTATACGACGAGCTAAAAGGGGTGGTGGATGTAGTTTCCGGCTATTCAGGGGGGCGACCAGCCAACCCATCGTATGAAGCGGTATGCACCGGCACAACTGGTCATGCCGAGACCGTTCAGGTGACCTTTGACCCGCAAATGGTCACATACCGCGAGCTTCTGGAAGTATTTTTTACGATCCACGACCCAACCAGCTTGAACCGGCAGGGTGCAGATGTGGGGACGCAGTACCGCTCGGCAATTTTTTACCACAGCCCAGAGCAGAAGGCTACTGCAGAACAGGTCATCCATGAGCTCGAGGCCGATAGTGTTTGGGGGAAACCGATTGTGACGGAGCTCATACAATATAATGTCTTCTACCCAGCGGAGGCATACCACCAGGAATATTTCAAGCGCAATCCCTACCAGGGCTATTGCATGGCAGTGATTGCCCCCAAAGTATCAAAGTTCAGACATAAATATCTGGAAAAGCTCAAGGCCTGATCTCCTGGTTGCCAATTGATAAAGGTTGGTGATAGACTTGGCTTGCCGGCGGGCAATGACAAGGAGATCACCATGACACCATCACAAGTTACACTGGAACATCTGCCGATCCATCTGGGGGAAGGATTGGTACTGCGGCGTTCGTGCGCAGACGATGCAGAAGCGCTGGCAGATTTTAACGCTAGGGTGCACTCAGATGAAGGCATCGATAAACCCGACGAAAGGTTGGGGGCATGGACATATGACCTGATGGCGAAACCCCACCCCACGTTCACCGCCAACGATTTCACGATCGTGGAGGCGGAGAACACCGGGCGGATCGTTTCAGCTATGAACCTCATCCCCCAGACCTGGAGTTTTGCAGGCATCCCATTCAAAGTGGGTCGGCCCGAGCTGGTGGGTACCTTACCCGAATTCCGCAATCGCGGCCTCGTCCGGCGCCAATTTGATCTCATTCACCTGTGGAGCCAACAGAACGGTGACCAGGTACAGGCGATCACCGGTATCCCTTATTATTATCGCTTGTTTGGATATGAGATGGCGATGAACCTGCAAGGTGGTCGGGCGGGCTATCCAACTCATATTCCCAGGTTGAACGAGGGCGATGCAGAACCCTTTCACTTCAGGCCAGCTGGTGAGGCTGACATTCCGCTCATCTCTCAGTTATATACATTAGGTTGCAAAAGATCATTGGTGGCGTGTGAATGGGATGAGGCATTATGGCGTTATGAGCTGGTTGGAAAAAGTGAGAATAATGTGAACCGGGTGAGATTGCTGATGATTGAGACCCTGGATGGTAAACCATGCGGATTTATCACCCACTTTGGATCGTCCTGGGGAGATATGCTGGCGGTGCAGCGCTATGAAATTATGCCTGAATTTTCCTGGGTAAACGTAACACCTTCGGTGATAAGGTACCTCGAAAATACCTATCAGCAGCTGCAACCGGAGCATGGAGAGAAGAAACCATTCGGCGCCTTTGGTTTCTGGTTGGGAGAAGACCATCCGGTATACCGCATCATTCCAGACCGCTTGCCACGTATCCGCAAACCGTATGCCTGGTATTTACGAGTGCCAGACGTCCCAGGCTTTCTTCACACACTCACACCCGAACTGGAGCAGCGCCTGGCGGCTAGCCCCATGGCAGGTTATTCGGGCGAAGTTAAAATCACCTTCTACCGGGACGGCGTGCGCATTGTGTTCGAAAAAGGCAGGTTGGAGACGATTGAAGCATGGGTTCCCAGCCCGGTAGGTCACGCGGGCAATGCAGGTTTCCCGCCCCACACTTTCTTGCAGCTCTTATTTGGGTACCGCAGCCTGGAGATGCTGAAAAACAGTTTTGTTGACTGTTGGACAGAGCGGGACGAAATTCACGTCTTACTGGACGCCTTGTTTCCCAGGCTGCCTTCAGATGTGTGGCCGGTATCATGACCGTCGTGGGAGTTCTTGCCGATACCCATGTTCCCGACCGGGTGCCAAACATCGATCAGAAGGTGCTCCAAACCTTCAATGAGAAACATGTGGTAGCCATCCTGCATGCGGGTGATGTATCTGTTCCACGCGTTATCACTGAGCTGGAGCAGATAGCGCCGGTCCATACAGTCCGAGGGAACCGGGATATTTTTTATCCCCAATACCTGCCAATGCGAGTCAATTTAAATATCGAGGGGATATCGATTGGCTTGGCGCATGGTCATGGGACGTTTAGCCGCTATTTGATAGACAAGCTGCAGCGGGTGGTTGCTGGAAGGTACGTGGGGAAGTACCTCCGGCGCATGCTGGTAACCTTTCCAGATGTGCAGGTGATTGTATTTGGGCATCTGCATGTACCCTGCAATTTTCACCTCGATGGGAAACTGCTGTTTAACCCCGGCTCAACCTGCTATCCGTGGCCAAGGAATTTCCCGCCCAGCTTTGGTCTGCTGTATCTCGAGCCAGGAAAGGAACCCTGGGGAGAAATCATCGAGATAGACTGATCGATAAAAAAACCGGCAGGTGTTTGAAAACATACCTGCCGGTTTAGATCGTGGTGTGGTTACCTGGCGTAAACTGGTGTGAGCCAATGCTTATATTTGGCTACCCGGCCGCGTAAGATGTCTTGATACAGCTGGTACAGGCGGGCGGTGACCGGACCCATTTTCCCACTGCCCACTGGTCGGAAGTCCACTCGCGTCACCGCCGTGATCTGAGCTGCGGTGCCGGTCAGGAAAAGCTCGTCGCACAAGTAGACTTCGGTGCGGTCGACCGGACGTTCAACCACATTCATCTTCAATTCCTCACGTGCCAGCTCGATGACGCTGCGCCGGCTGATACCCTCGAGGATATTTTCAGTCACCGGAGGTGTGATCAGTTGCCCATCGCGCAGCATGAAGAAGTTCATCGCGCTGCCTTCCGAGATGTGCCCCTCCTGGGTGAGCACCAGGGCTTCATCGAAGCCTGCCCTGACTGCATCGGTCTTGATGAAGGCCGAATTGGCGTATGCACCTGAAATTTTCCCCCGGGCGGGGATAATATTATCGTCGACACGCCGCCAGGAAGAAATGGTAACGTGGGCATTGGTATCATCCGCGAGATACTTATCGAATGGGAGCGCGCAGATGGATAATTCGTGGTTCAACCCGTGCAGCTTCACTCCAATGACCTCATCACATTTGTATGCCAGGGGACGGATATAAATATCCTGCTGGTACCCATCGACGCGCAGTAAATCGACAGTTAATTGGGTCAGGCTTTCCGGAGTGTGATCGAGGTCCATACAGAGAAGCTTCGCAGAGTTGAGGAACCGCTTGTAGTGGTCAGGTGCTCGGAAGATATAGAGCTGTTTTTCATCCTCGTTCCAATAGGCGCGCACACCACCAAAGGCGGCTGTTCCATAATTTAGTGCATGGGTAAGCACTCCGACTTTAGCTTCAGAATAAGGGACGATTTTGCCTTGGAAATATGCATGCTTGGGAAGTACCACTGATTTTGCCTCCATTAAAGTATATTTTGGGGCTGCCACCGTCAGAACCACCCGGCAGTTATAGGAATTATATCCTTTTCGAGGCGATTGCCAAAGGATTAATCAAATTCATATCTATATCTACAGATAACACGGGAATCCAGAGCCAAAGTACCAAGTTTGGGGTATCTTCTCAGGTCACTTGGGGTTCTAGTTATATGCCGGTGGGTAGTATACTTCCGGCTGTTGTGAACCTATTGAAAATCTCCCGGAGAATGTTAACATGAAGCATGCAGTAAGCATCAGCATTGGTTCTTCCAAGCGGAACAAGGTGGTAGAGGTGGAATTGTTGGGCGAAATGGTGCGTATCGAACGCATCGGTACCGATGGCTCAATGGAAAAAGCGGCTCAGCTGTACCGTGAGCTGGATGGAAAGGTGGATGCGTTTGGTGTGGGAGGTACCGATATCGGACTGACGGTAGGCACGAAGGGTTATCCACTTTATTCCATGCGTCCGATGATCCGCTATATCAAGCAAACACCGTACGTGGATGGTGCAGGCTTACGCAGCATCATTGAAACCCGCATTGCTCCATTTTTAGAAGAAAAAATCGGTGGTTATATCAAAGACAAAAAGGTGCTGATCACTGCTGGGGTTGACCGTTGGGATATGTCCATGTCGTTTACCAATGCTGGTTATGAATGCGTGTTTGGTGACCTGATGTTCGGGTTGGGGATACCCATTGCTTTACACAACGTCTCAGCCGTGAAACGCCTGGCAGCGATCATGCTGCCAGTCGTCGGCAGGCTTCCATTCGAATGGATTTACCCGGTTGGGGAAAAGCAGGAAATATGCAATCCAAAATATGAAAAGTATTACCAATGGGCTAATGTTATCGCTGGTGATTGCCACTATGTGAAACGACACATGCCTTACCGGTTGGATGGAAAAGTGGTTGCCACCAATACCACCACAGCGGAGGATGTTGAGCTCTTCCGGCAGGCGGGTATCAAGTACCTGGTTACTTCCACGCCCGTATTGGATGGCCGTTCTTTTGGCACGAATATGATGGAGGCAGCCCTAATTGCTGTTGCCGGGAAAAACCGCAAGCTGACTCATGCTGAGCTGAGTGAAATGTTGGACCAGATTGGATATCAACCAACACTGCAAGCGCTGAATTAACCCTTTAGCAGTAAAGCTGAATTATCAGGAGGTGAGTAATGGATGTAGTTGTTACCGCCGGCGGCATCCCGCAGCCAGACGAGTTGTTGTATCCATACACCCTGGGGAAACCAAAAGCATTATTAGAGATTGAAGGTAAACCCATGGTGCAGTGGGTTTTGGACGCTTTAAGTGGGGCGGCGAAAGTTGAACATGTGATCCTGATCGGGCTGACCGAAGATAGCGGTGTTACATGCTCAAAACCGCTCACCTTTATTCCTAATAAAGTCTCGATGATCGAAAACATCCTGGGGGGGATCAATAAAGTACTGGAGATCAACCCGTCTGCGACTCGCGTGATGATGGTTTCTTCCGATATTCCCGCCATCACTCCCGCAATGCTGGATTGGGAAGTTGAGACCACCTTACCGATGGACGTCGACCTGTGCTATACCGTGGTGAACCGCGAAGTGGTTGAAGCCCGTTACCCCAGCTCCAGGCGGACTTATGTGAAGCTCAAGGATATGGAAGTGACTGGGGGAGATTTGAACGTCTTGCACACATCGGTTGTCTCGCAGAACCCGGAAATCTGGGAAAGGTTGATCGCAACGCGCAAAAATCCGGTTAAACAAGCCGCAATTATTGGCTTTGATACACTTTTTCTCATGATGCTTCGCATGCTCACCTTGGACGCGGCAGTAACAAAGGTAACTGGTCACCTGCATATGACGGGACGAGCGATCGTCTGCCCATATGCTGAGATCGCCATGGATGTGGATAAACCGAACCAGCTCGAGCTGATGCGGGCAGATCTGAAGAGTAGGCTGAACAGTCAGCTGAATAGCCAGGCGGCGAATTGATTGAGTTGGACGCTCGCCTATCTGCACGGATGCGGATCGCCGAGCAACCTGGACTGCTGCGCACCGTGGCAGTCATTTTGGCACATTCAGGCGATTCATGGTTCTGGTTGGCCGGGTTGGGCCTGGTTTGGTTGTTTGGGTCAGATTATTGGAAACGGTTGAGCCTCACCTTGATCATTGCCATTTTGCTAACTGCGGGGTTGGTCTTCCTGGTAAAGTTCACCGTACGCCGAAGAAGACCGGAAGGGGAATGGGGCAAATTTTATCGCAGCACCGACCCCCATTCGTTCCCGTCCGGGCACGCCGTCAGAGCGGTCATGTTGGCGGTGGTCACCCTAGGGCTTGGACCGCTTTGGCTTGGGGTGCTGCTGCTCATTTGGGCTCCATTGGTAGGACTGGCGCGCGTCGCCATGGGGGTGCACTATCTCTCCGATATTCTGGCAGGGTTGATATTGGGTTTGATAATTGGGGGTCTGGTCTTGCTGATCGCCTAAAAAGGCATCTCACCCATATAATTTTCGGTGGACGGTGCTCAGCTCACGAACCTGCTCAGCGGCATGGTAGGAGGACCTTACCAATGGTCCGCTTTCAACCCATTGGAAACCGATGCTTAAACCGTACTCCTTGATCTCTGCGAACTCTTCCAAGGTGTAATAGCGCTCGATTGGCAGGTGCTTTTTACTCGGCTGCAGGTACTGCCCCACCGTCAGGATATCCACCCCCCAGCTATGCTGGCAACGCATGACCTCTTTTATTTCATCCATGGTCTCACCAAGCCCGACCATTATGCCCGATTTGGTGAGCACCTCCGGGTCAAGTTTTTTGGCGTTGGTCAATGTAGCCGCCGCCCACTCGAAGTGATCCTGAGGCTGGACAGCTTTATACAGGCGTGGCACCGTCTCCACGTTGTGGTTGAGGATCTCCGGTCGAGCAGACATGACAATCTGCAGCGCTTCCAGAGAGCCTTTGAAGTCGGGGATCAGTACTTCGATCGAGCAGCCTGGATGCAGCTCACGGATGCGCCGGATTACCATGGCAAAGATAGGGGCACCACCGTCCCTACGGTCATCGCGGTTGACGCTGGTGATGACAGCATGTTTCAGCTGCATGGATTTTACCGCCTGGGCTACGCGCTCTGGTTCCAACCAATCCAGCGGGGTGGGTTGTCCGTGTTTAATATCACAAAACCCGCAGGTGCGGGTGCACACATCCCCAAGCATCAGGAATGTGGCTGTCCCTGTGCCCCAGCATTCGCCCATATTGGGGCACATGGCTTCTTCACAAACGGTGTGAAGTGCCTTGCTGCGCATCAGCGTTTGCAACTGTTGATAAGTTTCACCCGAAGGAGCGCGCACCCTGATCCAATCCGGGCGGCGGATGGGGGTAGTGATGTTTTTATCGGGGTCGACCCGGTCACGCGTGGGAATGTATGCCATAATCTGCAGGATTGAATTTTACATCAATATTTGACATTGCAGCTTAAAGTGTATTAATCGTAGAAGTGAGAATAAATAGACAGGGAAGCGGAAGCAGTACTGCCTCCTGAGCAGAGGGTGTAAAATAAACTCGCTCACCAACTCAACATCCAGACCGGGAAGAGTGGGTTGAGCCGTGTGTAAGGAGGGTAAGTGAAATTCTTGCGAGCTGTCCTGTTCTGCATCGCCACGCTGCTGATCTACCTGGGTATCTCCCTGCTCGGTTGGGGGCTGCACGACCTGGCGGGATATTTCTCGCTTCCACCTCGCCTGGGGTATGCGTGGGTGGTCGTTTTGTTCGGCCTGGTGGTTGGCATCCAGGCTTATGGCTCAACAGAAGGGATTCGCGGCAGCAAAGGGGAGGAAAGCAAATTTGTGTTTCGCCAGCGGGTGGTTCGGGTTGGATTGGTGCTCTCCCTGTATATCGCTCTCTTCTTCATCCCGTTCTTTGACCGGCGTGCGGTCGCGGTATTCGGTGATGGAAGCCTGGCACGCTGGTTGGGGGTTGGGCTCTCCGCCCTGGGTTACGCCCTGATTTTTTGGTCCGGCCTGGCGTTGGGAAGACAGTACAGCGCCGATGTCACGATCCAATCTGGTCATCAGCTGATTACCAGCAGCATTTACCGCTACATACGTAATCCCCGCTACCTGGGGATAATCGCCTTGGCGGTAGGGATATCTTGCGTCTTCCGCTCGTGGATTGGGTTGGCTGCCAGCGTGGTCTTCCTGGCGGTCCTTCTATTCCGCATCCGGGATGAAGAGCAAGTGTTGCACCAGGAGTTTGGTGCCGAATGGGAAGCTTATTTAAGCAGCTCATGGCGTTTGATCCCCTATATTTATTAGCAGGCGCATCGAAGGTGAATTACCAATGATTGATGGCACACAGCAACAAACCATTTTAATCCTGGGCGGATACGGCAATACCGGCAGACCCCTTGCCCGGCTGTTATTACAGGAATCAAAAGCTCTGCTGGTGCTTGCCGGGCGAAATATCGATAAAGCCAGGTTTCATGCTGATGAACTTAATCGGACATTCGAGGGCAACCGCGTGAATGCTGCCTGTGTGGATGCTGCTGATTTGAACAGTTTGAGAAACGCTTCCTCCGGGGTAGATTTCGTAGTTATGGCTTCATCCACGTCACAATTCACCCGAAATGTTGCCCAGGCGGCGCTGGAAACCAGGATTGGATACCTGGACATTCAATATTCATCTCAGAAAATCTCAATCCTCAGGTCGATGGAGTCAGCCATCCGCCAGGCGGGCTGCTGCTTTATCACCGATGGCGGTTTCCACCCCGGGTTGCCAGCATTTCTGGTACGCTATGCCGCCCAGTTCTTCGACCGGCTGGAGACTGCCAGGGTGGGCAGTGTGATCAAGGAAGATTGGAGGCGCCTTCAGGTTGAAGACGGTACCGTGGATGAATTGATGGAGCTGGTGAATGACTTTGATATGTCGACTTACAAGGCGGGGAAATGGCATAAAGCCAGCCTGATCAGTACATCTGATTTCATCCGCATGGATTTTGGAGCAGAATTTGGCAGGCAGTACTGTGCTCCCATGTTGTTGGAGGAGATGCGCGCACTGCCAGGTCTGTTTCCGAGCTTAACCGAGACAGGTTTTTACGTGGGCAGCTTCAACTGGTTTGTGGATTGGGTAATCATGCCGGTTGCCATGGTTGCGATGAAAATATCGCCTCACAGAGCGATACGACCCATGGGCAGGTGGATGCATTGGGGTTTGAAGAAGTTTTCCAGGCCTCCCTTTGGCACTTTGCTCCAGGTGGAGGCAACTGGTCAGAAAAACAGCCTGCCCAAGACGGCGCGAATGATTATCTCTCACCCCGATGGGTACCTGTTTACTGCCATTCCGGTGGCAGCGTGCATGCTTCAGTACCTGGATGGTTCGATCACCAAACCCGGACTGTGGCTGCAGGCAAACATTGTTGAACCCAACCGCTTCTTGAATGATATGCAGCGCATGGGTATCTCGGTTAATATTGTTGGTGGAGAGTGATATGAAATGGACCCGGAGTGAGATTGATCGTTTGTCACCCATCCTGGAACAGTTATCTTCAGACCTGGTGCCTGTGGATGGCAAACAAATCCTTGTATTGTGCAGTGCAGCGGGAGAAGTGGCCTTTCGGCTGGCTGAGATGATGGAAACGGGTAAAGTCACTGGGATGGAATTGGACCAGGAGGCACTTGAGATTTCCCGCCGAGCTGCACACGAGATTGGGCTGGAAAGCATGGTGGAATTTCTACCTGCCGAAAAGGACCAGCTCCCCATGATCGATTCCAGTTTTGATGCTGTGGTGAGCGAATTCATCGTTTACCCCACCTCCTCACCGACTGAGATCGGGCAGGCGGAGATGGCACGCGTGCTGGCCCCAGGTGGAAAGTTGGTCCTCACCGATGTGATCACCACCCGCCCTTTGCCGGCGGAGGTACGCCAGGAGCTAGCCTTGATCGGGCTGGATTACGTGTGCGACGCCACCCAGAATGACTTCCGTCACTGGATGGCTGATGCCGGATTAGTCAACGTCCATCTGCTCGACTTGACCTCCACCCTGCGCATTGTTTGGGAATCGCGGCGCGAGATGGATATGTCTGATGCTCACGATCAAGGCTATGCATATCTATTGGATGATATAAATTTCAGGTTGGGGAGATCGATTTTTTATATTTATGTGCGCGGCGAGAAACCCAACCCTCTCCCTCAGATTAAAATACGTTTAGTGTGAACGAGTGGAATATTTGAAGATTGAGCTTATGACTATCGATGCATATCTGCACCAACTTATGACCCTGCCCAGCGTAACTGAAGCCAGGCTGTCCCCTGATAAACGCTGGGTGGCTTTTAGCTGGTACCGCAGGCATGAGAACATTGATATTTTTGTTGTGCCATCTGATGGCTCACAACCTCCAATAGCGCTGACCCACACTCCTGAAGCGACCGAGCTGGTGAGCTGGATGCCCGATTCGTCCGCGGTGATCGTCTCGGAAGATCATGATGGGGATGAATTCGCCTGCCTGTACCGGGTGGATATTCGTCATCCTTTGGCGATGCAGCCGCTCACCGAAGAGCACCCGCTGTACTTCATCCGTGGTGGCATGTTGCACCCCAACGGCAGGCACCTGTTCTACGGGGCAAATTATGATTTCGTGACTGGCAAGGCAATCGAGCCGACCTGGATTTACCGGCATGACCTGATCTCGGGGGAGAGGCTGGCGATCGCCAAACCGTCGGCGCCGATTTGGACCGTCCCCGAGCTGAATAAGCCTGGGTCGCATCTGATCTACCCGCGGCGCGATATTCATCCTGGCGGAAGGCAGTATTGGCTGGTAGATGTCGATGGCACCCGGGATGAGCAAATCCTAAACTTTGGTGACCAGGTAAAGATATTTGCCGACTGGCACCCAGACGGTGAGCATATCGTCTTCCTGAGCGAATCGACCGGTGATGGGAATATGGATCGTTTCAGGTTAGGAGTGTATCACTGGCCCACTCACCACCTGCGCTGGCTGATCGACGACCCCCAGCGGGTCATTGAGAGCCACTGGGTGACGCACGACGGGCTGGTGGTGGTCGATGAGATGCGGGATGCGAACCACCTGACTACCTGCCTGGATATCATCACCGGTCAGGAGACACCTTTCCCACGCTTACCGGGCAACCTGTTACCAGTCGGTCAGGCGGTAGATGGTTCCTGGATCGCACTGTATTATTCAGCCACCTCAACTGCAGACCTGGTGCGCTTGCCGCTCAACGCACAGTCTCCAGCGGAATTGGTTTCTCTGACCCGGGTATGGGATCACACAATGCTCTCCCCCACGGAGTTATCTCCGGCGGAGGATTTCCGCTGGAAATCGGTGGATGGGATGGAAGTGCAGGGATGGCTCTACCGGGCATCGCCCAATTTAAAACGTCTCATCATCTATATCCATGGTGGACCTACCTCTCACACTGAGAACCGGCTCAATCCCCAAATCCAATACTATGTTCGGCGTGGTTTTAACGTCTTGGATGTAAATTATCGCGGCAGTACCGGGTTTGGCCTCAAGTATCGCAATGCCATCAAAGAGGATGGCTGGGGTGGGCGTGAGCAGGCGGATATCGCCAGCGGCAGTGAGGCGCTGATACAGGCAGGATTGGCACAACCTGGGAAGGTGGGCGTAACCGGCACATCCTATGGTGGGTACAGCGCCTGGTTTCTGATCACTCATTACCCACCGGAAATCATCAACGCTGCTGTGCCCATTTGCGGCATGACCGACTTGGTAGTGGATTACAATACCACTCGACCTGATCTACGCCCATATGACGAAGAGATGATGGGCGGGAGACCCGACCAGGCACCTGAACGGTACTTCGAACGCTCACCAATCAACTTCGTTCAGGATATCTGCGGCAAGCTGCTCATCGTCCAGGGGGCACTTGACCCGAACGTCAGCCCAGAAAATGTGTGCCAGGTGCGGCAGCGATTAGATGCGCTCCGGATACCCTACGAGGTGTTGGTGTTCGAGGATGAGGGGCACGGAATCATAAAACCAGCCAACCAGGAGGTGCTGTACTCACGGTTGGCGAATTTCTTCGAGCAATCTTTTGGAGGTTGAAGCACATGCCTGACATTCTTGTGGTTGAAGATGATACCTCGCTGCGTGAGACCCTGGTGTATAACCTGTCGCGCCAGGAATACAATGTTCAGGCAGTGGGTGATGGGCTGGTTGCCCTGGAGGCAGCCCGTAAAAATCCCCCTGACCTGGTGTTGCTCGACCTGATGCTGCCGGGGATGGACGGCTTCGAGGTCTGCCGTATCCTGCGCCAGGAGATGAATATCCCCATCCTGATCCTGACTGCGCGGGATGATGAAATTGACCGGGTGATTGGGTTGGAAATCGGGGCGGACGATTACATTACCAAGCCGTTCAGTATGCGCGAGCTTATGGCGCGCGTCAAAGCTCACCTGCGGCGCGAACGGCTGATCCGCCAGGAAGTCGATTCTGAGCAGGAGGCTGCCTCGAAAGATACACTCACCTTTGGCAATCTAACCCTTGATCTCAGCCGCCGGGAAGTGTTGCTGGATGGGACTGCCATCGCCATGAAACCGAAAGAATTTGACTTGCTGTTGTTCATGACTCAACACCACCGGCAGGCGCTTTCGCGTGCTTTTCTGCTTGAGCGTGTGTGGGGGTGGGATTTTAGCGGTGGCACCCGCACGGTGGACGTCCACGTCCATTGGCTGCGCGAGAGAATTGAACCGGACCCATCTCACCCTGCCCGGCTGGTCACTGTGCGTGGTTCCGGGTACCGCTTCGAAGGATAATCGAGCATGCTTCATTCTATTCGCTGGAGAATCGCCCTCCCTTACGGATTGTTGATCCTGGTGACCATGCTGGCATTGGGTGCCTATCTCTCCAATTTCGTGCGCCAGACATATGTGAGTGACCTTGAATCCAAACTGGCTTCTGAAGCACGCATGATTGGCGATGTGATTACACCAGACCTGGAATCAGCTGGTGCGTCCCCGAACCTTGACCCACAAGCCAAACATTGGGATGAGATTTTAGATGCGCGGGTGACGATCATCGCTCCCGATGGCACCGTGTGGGGTGAATCGGAGCAGGACCGGGCGACGATGACCAATCATAGCGATCGACCGGAAGTCATCCAGGCACTGGCGACTGGTGAAGGCAGCAGCATCCGTTACAGCCAGACGCTCAGGTTGGACATGCTGTACACAGCCATCACGGTCGACCAGAATAATAAACCTCTGGCTCTGGTGCGGGTGGCAATCCCCCTGCAGCAAGTATCCGCCAATGTCGCCAACTTACAGCGTGTGCTGATCGCCGTCACACTCCTGACGACTGCAGTTGCTGTGCTCCTGGCAGTGATCATTGCCGGGCGCATCACCCGCCCGGTGCGTGAGCTAACCCAATCTGCCTGGAAGCTGGCTTCAAGTGATCCGGCTGTCCAACCAATCCCATCCAGCCAGGATGAGATCAGCCAGCTTGCCCAGGTATTCACGCTTATGTCTGCTCGTTTAAATGGTCAGATCAACGATCTTGAAACTGAACGCGCCACCCTGGATGCCGTCTTGCAAAAAATGACCGATGGCGTCTTGATCGTGGATGATCAAGGCAAGATCCAGCTGGTTAACCCTGCGGCATTAAAAATGTTCGGCATTACCCAGCCCGCGCCTATCGGCAAACAGTTGATTGAAGTGGTGCGGCACCACCAACCAGCCGAGATGTGGGAACGCTGCCAGGCGAGCGGGCAGGCCCAACGGGTTGATTTCGAGGTCGGTCACAAATTATCCCTGGAAGGGATTGCCACCTCCCTCAGCCCGGCTATCTCAGGCAGCACCCTGCTGCTGTTCCAGGACCTGACTCATCAGCGCCAGACTGAAGCCATGCGGCGAGATTTCATCAGCAATGTCTCGCATGAGCTGCGGACACCCCTGGCAGCCCTGAAGGCGCTCACCGAGACCCTTCAGGCTGGCGCGTTGGAAGACCCTCCGGCGGCACATCGCTTCTTGGAGCAGATGGAAACCGAAGTGGATTCACTCAGCTTGATGGTCAATGAGCTTCTGGAACTGTCACGCATCGAATCCGGCCGGGTGCCGCTTAATATAAAATCCACAGATCCGCTCGAAATCGTCAACCCGGCGGTCGATCGGCTGCGCCTGCAGGCAGAGCGTGCCGGTTTGACGCTTACCATCGAATGCTCCGACGATTTACCGCCTGTGCTGGCCGATTCAACCCGCGTTCAGCAGGTGGTGGTGAACCTGCTCCACAATGCGATCAAATTTACCCCACAGGGTGGACAGGTGAGTGTTCGTTGTGTCAGGCAGGACCAGGCGATCCGCTTCGCGGTTGCAGATACCGGCATCGGGATTGCCACGGAAGACCTGCCGCGCATCTTCGAGCGGTTTTATAAAGTCGACCGTTCGCGCGCCACCAGCGGCACAGGTCTTGGACTGGCTATCGCCCGCCACCTGGTTGAAGCCCATGCTGGCAGGATTTGGGCGGAGAGCGAAGTGGGCAAGGGCAGCACGTTCTATTTCACCATCCCGCTGGCTTAAGATCCATTCTCACTCGATCACCCGTACAGATAAACGTACGGGTGTTTTTTGTTAACAAATGGTAACAATCCGATAGCAATACCATAACATACTGTTAAATCCTTGAAAATGATGGGGTGATATTCTATTGGTATGGAAACTAACATACTAATCACAATACTGTTGTCAATCTATATCCTTGCCTTGTTGGCAATCGATGTAGTAGCCTACCGAATTCTATATCTACAGACGAGGTTGGGCAAATGAACATTCTCGTAACGAATGACGATGGCGTGACTGCCCCTGGCTTGCTTGCTTTAGCCCAGGCAATGCGCTCTGTTGGAGATATTAAAATCCTGGCGCCTGACCGCAATTGGTCTGGTAGCGGGCATGTAAAAACACTGGAACGTCCTTTGCGGGTGAAGGAGGTGAAACTTGCCGATGGATATCCCGCCTGGTCCAGTGATGGTGCCCCTTCTGACTGCGTCGCCCTGGCGCTGCTGGGTTTCTTTGACGAAAAATTTGACCTGGTGGTATCAGGCATCAACCCCATGCCCAATCTCGGGCATGATGTTACTTATTCCGGCACGGTGACCGCCGCCATGGAAGCGATCATCTGGGGCATCCCAGGAATTGCATTCTCTTTGGGTTCCGTGGAAAATGGGTTGGCGGTGTCTGATTACCAGCCCACGGCGCATGTCGCTCAAGAGATTGTCGCTTCTGCCATGCAACATTCCCTGCCAATGGGGACGTTGCTCAACGTCAACGTTCCCATGCTGCTTGAAGATCAAATCAAAGGCTTCTATACTACGCGCCTGGGTCTGCGGGTCTATCGTGACCGGTTGGATCGGCGGGTAGATCCTCGCGGTCGACCCTATTACTGGATCGGTGGTGATACTCCCACAGGAATCGCTGAGGAGGGGACGGATATTGGTGCATTGTCCGAAGGATATGTCTCGATCACACCTTTGCAGCTTGATCTCACCTCTTATAATGCCATCCAGGGGATTGGAAAGTGGCAGCTAAGCGTTAACAATTCGGTTACAAATCAATTACCAATACTTAACCAAACTTTGGTTGATCGTTAAACATCCCATAGTATCCTAGTAATGCAATTAATTTTATATATTTGGAGAATAAGAAATGCCTCGAAAAATTTCCCTATTATTTGTTGTTAGCATAATTCTGACCCTTGTGCTGAGCGCATGCAGTCCTGCAGCCAGCACAACCACTGGTGGAACCCAGCCAACAAATGCAACGGACCTTCCTGCGGGTTCGATACAGATCAATGGAGCCGGAGCCACCTTCCCGCTCCCCGTTTATACCGAATGGATTTACGCCTACCAATATATCGATCCATCCGTTATCCTGAATTACCAGGGCATCGGTTCGGGTGGTGGCAAGAAGGCGATCATCGATAATACGGTGGACTTTGCAGGATCCGACTCGGTGGTCACCGCGGATGAATACACCGCTGGTAAAGACTTGCAGATGTACCCAATGATTGCCGGGGCAGTTGTACCCATCTATAATGCAGAAGGCGTTACCCAAACCCTGACCCTGGATGGGACAACTTTAGCCGGCATCTATAATGCTTCCATCACCAAATGGAACGATCCTGCAATCGCGGCTCTGAACCCCGGGGTGACACTGCCCGATGCTTCGATCACAGCGGTTCACCGCTCGGATGGCTCGGGTACCACTGAAATCTTCACCAATGCCCTGTCCTCCTTCAGCTCAGATTGGAAAACCAATGTTGGTGCTGGAACCTCGGTCGAATGGCCGGTGGATAAAGCGGGAAATGGCATCGGCGGTAAAGGCAACCAGGGAGTGGCGGCAGCCGTACAGAATACCCCCAACTCGATGGGTTATGTCGAACTCTCTTACGCCATTGCCAATAAAATCACTTTCGCTAACATGGTGAACAAGGCCGGGACGAAAGTCACTGCCAATGCTGACAGCCTTGCTTCTGCAATGAATGACTTTGCCAACAACTTTACCGATAAGATGACCAATATCATTGTGGATGGTCCAGGTACCAACAGCTGGCCAATTGCTGGATACACCTATATCATCCTGCATACATCCAGCATGACCGATTGCATCAAGGCGCAGAAGCTGGTTGAATTCCTCAAATGGTCTCTCACCGATGCAGGTGCCGCCAAACGTGCTGCTGACCTGGGATATTCGGTCTTACCGGATGCTGTACGCACCCAGGTGTTGGCTAAACTAGGTGGGGTAACTTGCAATGGTACTCCTGTTGCACCCTAATCTTCAGACGTTTTCTCCTCCTGTAAGAAGTTGCATGGCTGAAATAGCTGTGCAACTTCCTGCATCATCGATATTCGTCGGGTGGAGTTTATGATCAGAGATTCACACTCCTTGCCTAAGAGACGACCTTCACCCCAATGGGTGAGTCGAATCCGTCTATTCCTCCATTACGGAGACCGTCCCTGGAATATATTGACCATATCCATGGCTGTACTGACCATCCTTTTGGTGCTGGCGATAGGATATTTACTCTGGCGGGATTCGGCTGGGTCACGGGCAGCTTCTGGTCTCAATTTTATTAAACCCACCACCGATGCTTCCTGGAACCCGGTGACTGGTGAATTCCAGGCCTGGCCTTTCATCTACGGTACTTTGGTCACTTCGTTGTTTTCCCTGGTGCTGGCTGTTCCTCTTAGCCTGGGTGTGGCGATTTTTTTGGCAGAGTTATGCCCTGAAAGGCTGCGAGCACCATTAGGTGGGATCTTTGAGCTGCTGGCAGCCATCCCCTCGGTCATTTATGGTCTGTGGGGTATTTTTGTGTTCTTACCCAACCTGGTTGAACCAGTGGGCAAATTTTTGGGTACCACCCTGGGGGCGGTACCGGTGTTGAATATCTTCTTCCGCGGTCCAATCCCCGCCAGCGGTGCAAGTATGCTAGCAGCTGCGTTCATTCTCAGCATCATGATCACGCCAACCATCACTGCCATCACACGCGATGTATTCCTGGCGATCCCCGTCAGCCAGCGGGAGGCTTCGCTGGCATTAGGGTCCACGCGCTGGGAGACGATTTGGAAGGTGCTGATTCCGTATGGCTTGTCGGGGATCCTGGGGGCGGTGATCCTGGGTCTCGGGCGTGCATTAGGTGAAACCATGGCTGTGACCATGGTGGTTGGAAACAGCATCGGAGGTTCGTTATCGTTATTAAAACCTGGCTATACCATGTCGAGCATCATCGCCAATGAGTTTGCAGAAGCAGTATCTCCCCTGCATACCCAGGCTTTATTGGAAGTAGGTTTAATCTTGTTTATCATGACCCTGCTGCTCAATATACTGGCACGCTTGCTGGTGTGGCGGGTAGGCAGGGGTAATGTTCAAGGAGCACGCGCATGAGCTCAGAAACAAACGTCTGGCTTGGTGCATCCACCAGGGAGCTGATCCAATCAAGGACAAGCTACCGGAAGCGAAAATTCACCAATGCGATTATGTTGACCATCACGGCGCTGTCAACGCTGGCAGCTCTGGGGGTCTTATTTTGGATCATATCCTATGTGGTCATTAAAGGATTACGCTATCTAAACCTGGATTTCTTCATCCATTTACCCCGGCCGCTAGGAATAACAGGTGGCGGTGTGTTGAATGCCATTGAAGGCACCATAATACTTACCATCCTGGCTTCATTGTTTGCGGTGATTCCGGGAATATTAGCGGCTTATTACGTCTCTTATAACCCCAATACTCCACTCGGTATTGCCGTCCGCTTTGGGACAGACGTTCTTTCAGGCGTGCCTTCGATCATCATCGGATTGTTTTGCTATGCCCTGATCGTTAAATACCAGGGGCATTACTCCGCCCTGGCCGGCAGTATTGCCCTTGCCATCATTATGCTGCCTACCATTATTCGCACTACCGAGGAGATGATCAAGCTGGTACCACATTCGTTGCGCGAGGGTTCGCTGGCGCTGGGTTCTCCTGAATGGAAAACAGCCATCAGTGTATCGCTGCCGGCTGCCAGCCAGGGGATCATCACGGGTATCCTGCTGGGAATCGCCCGTGCATCGGGTGAAACGGCTCCATTGCTTTTCACTGCCCTGGGAAATGATAACTATGATGTGGGTAGGATCATCCGGGCCGGCATTGCCAATCACCAGGGAATCTTTACCATCCTGGGAAGTATTGTCACCCAACCGGTAGACTCCCTCCCATTGACATTGTGGAAATATGCTCAACAACCCTACCCCGAGCGGATTAACCAAGCCTGGGCAGCCGCGCTGGTTCTAATGATCCTCATTCTCTCCTTGAATATCTTCACCCGTATATGGGTGCAGGCTCGGGCCAATCGTATGCAAGGTAAATGATCCTATGTTTACTAATATGGAAACTCCTATGACTGATGAAAAACAAATGGCACCTCTATCCATTCCGATCGCTATTGCCCAGAAAGCTGAAGAGTCTACGCTCGTTGGCGATAGCAAGATCGAATTCCGGGATTACACCTTTTATTATGGCAAGTTTAAAGCCCTGGGGAATATCAGCCTGCAAATACCCCCCAACCAGATCACTGCCATTATCGGACCTTCCGGTTGTGGTAAATCTACCCTGTTACGATCCATCAACCGCATGAACGACTTGGTACCTAATGTTCGGACAGAAGGGCAAATCTTTTTGAACGGGGAAGATATTGTTGGAACAAGCGCGGATGTTGTTGATATACGCCGCAGGGTTGGGATGGTTTTTCAACGCCCCAATCCTTTCCCGAAGAGTATCTATGATAATGTTGCTTATGGGCCGCGCTTGTACGGAATCAGCCGCCGTTTAGGACTGGATGAGATAGTTTACAACGCATTAAAGCAGGCCGCTCTGTGGGATGAAGTCAAGGATAAGCTGCATCAATCCGCCATGGCGCTCTCAGGTGGACAGCAACAGCGATTATGCATTGCCCGCGCCCTTGCCGTCGAGCCGGAAGTAGTTCTGATGGATGAGCCCGCTTCAGCGCTTGATCCGGTAGCGACCTTAAAAATCGAAGAGTTGATGCAATCGCTCAAAGAGATGTATACGATTATAATTGTTACGCATAATATGCAGCAGGCTGCCCGCGTTTCAGACTTTACTGCCTTTATGATGATTGATAATCCCGAGAACCGTACCGGCATTCTGGTGGAATACGGGCCAACAGCCCAAATTTTCACCAACCCGAAGAACAAGCAGACCGAAGATTACGTCACGGGTCGTTTTGGCTAAGCGGTGGAGAATACTATGGCGCGTGAAACATTTGAACGTCAATTGCAAATGATGGTGGACCAAGTACTCGTCCTTGGTAGTATGGTGGAACAGGCAGTCCTTGATTTACTGGATGCTCTTAAGCGTCGTGACCTGAATGCAGCGCGTCGAATCACCGAGGCTGACCATGAGATCAATGAAAAACGCTATGCGATCGAAAGCGGCTGTGTGACCCTGATTGCCACCCAACAACCCATGGCGCGCGATGTGCGTTTTCTAGCTGCCATCCTTGAAATTATTACCGAGCTGGAACGTATCGGTGACTATGCCAAGGGGATTTGCAAGATCACCCAGATTATCAGTGAAGAAGCGATTGATCCGGTTTTGGTCGACGATCTGCAACAAATGGCTACCCTGGGATTAAGTATGCTGCGTCGAGCCCTGGACGCGTTTGTCATTGTTGATGCTGACGTTGCCCGGGAAATCCCGATGGAAGATTTAAAAGTGGACCAGCTGTATAACCAGATCTACCGCAAGCTGATGGAACAGATGTCTGCAGATATCTCTACGGTCGATCGTGCCAACCATATTATGTGGGCGGCGCATAACCTCGAGCGTATGTCTGACCGGGTGACCAACATCTGTGAGCGTATTGTCTATGTAGCTACGGGGGAAATGCGTGAGCTGGACACGACCTGAAGCGTGACAGAGAACAATAAAATGGCTAAATCACGGGTGTTATTCCTGTGCACCGGCAACTCCTGCCGCTCACAGATGGCAGAGGCCATCGTCAACAACCGCCTGGGTGATCGATGGGAGGCACACAGCGCGGGTTCCCATCCGGCGGGTTATGTTCACCCGCTGGCTGTAAAATCTCTAGCTGAGCTGGGCATAGACCATCAAGGCAGGTCAAAATCCATCGATGAGTTTCGCGGCCAGTCGTTCGATGTAGTGGTTACTTTATGCGATCAGGACGATGAAGAGTGCCCGGTGTGGTTGGGAAAGGGGAAAAATTTGCATAACCCTTTTTTTGACCCTGCCAAAGTGATGGGCAGCGAAGCAGAGAAAATGGCGGCTTTTCGTCAAGTCAGGGACGAAATCATCGTGCAGATACCTGCACTATTGACCGGTTAAATTCTTACCAGGGGGTCATTCGGCTTTACGTACGATCAAGCGCAGACCATCAACTTTTATCACTTCGACTCGGGTGCCGGCATACAGGCTGGCGTCGTCTTGTTCCAGCTGAGCAGTCCACAGCTCACCGCCGACTTGCACGCTGCCTTTTGGGTCGAGGTCGGTCCGGGCAATGCCGAAACGCCCGGTCATACTTTCTTGACCAGTGTGAATCGGCGTGTGTTGAGCCTTGATAGCAATCATCATGATACCAAAGAAGATCGCTCCACTGGCTACCGAGACGCCGAGCACCAACGGGACTGAGACGTGTTGGAACCTTGGTGTGACCGGGGTGTTGAATAAAACCAATGCACCCACGATGAGGCTTCCCACTCCGGCCGCGGTAAGACCCCCATGGGTGGGCGCTTTAATATCCAGGATAAATAACACAAATGCAGTGGCGATGAAAAGCAGCCCGAAATAATTGACCGGCAGGATGCCCAGACCGTACGTCGCCAGTGCCAGGCAGACCAAACCGATGAAACCGGCTACCCATCCACCAGGGCTGGATATCTCAATGATGATGGCTTGCACGCCGATCGTGATCAGCAGGAAGACGATGTTTGGGTCGGTGACAATCAACAGCAGCTCTTCAATGAATGAGATGCTCACTGGTACAAAGCTGGAGTTGGCGGTGTGGAGCGTTACCGGTTGCTGGTTTACCGTAACTGTAAAGCCATCCAGCTGGCTGCGCAATTGGTTTAAATCAGTGGAAATGAAATCGATTAGGCCGCCTTGTAGCGCTTCGATTTCAGTGTATGCAGCCGCGTTTTGAACCGTGTCTCTCGCCATGGCTTGAGCGGTGGCACCTCTCCGTTGAGTGAGTGTATCCGCCGTTTCAGACATGGCATTTTTAGTTTTAAGCTCCTCGGTCGAAGACAGGTTTTCACCCTGACCACCCACCGGGCTGGCTGCTCCAATAATTGTGTTGGGTGCCATGGACGAAGCATGTGCTGCAATGGTGATAATGGTGCCTGCGCTGGCAGCCATGGCTCCAGGTGGAGCGACATATACCACCACCGGAACTTTAGATGCAAGGATCGCCTGCTCCATTGATACCATCGTGTCTAATGATCCACCCGGCGTGTTGAGCTGGAATATCAGCGCTTCTGCCCCTTCTTGCTCAGCGATCCTGATTCCGCGTGACAGGTACGAGGCCATGGCGGGGGTGATCGGACCATCGGCGGTCAACACGATGATCGGTGGGGAGCTGGTCTGGGCTTGTGCCGGACGGCTGTAAAATGAGCCCAAGACGATCAAGCTGAGCCAAATAAAGAAAGCGATGCGCTTCAACCAAATTTTCACAGATTTATTGTACCTTACATTAATAAATCGTAACCCATATTATCTGTGTATCCCTATTCCCTCTCTGGTTGGAGATCCGGGGTGCGGCTGATCAAATATTTGTCTTTGCGGGTGAGTGTTATTTACGACGAACATGTCCCCGCTGTATTTCGAGGAGCAAACTCCAAATTGCGTGCCGCCAATCCAAAAAATGGATCGCGTCTGACCGCTGCGGTTTATGCTGTTTATATTGCGCTTGCCGGAGATTGCATTGAGACCGAAATTAATCCGCGCTCTTTAATGACAAGAGCTTGCGGTGTTATAATCCCGCCATGCGTTTCCGGTTTTCAGCTAAATATCTCCTTGCCATCCCTGTTCTTTTCATTGTGGCATTGCTGGTGTACAACCTTCCACCCGTTCACAGCCGGCTATCATGGCGCGTGGATAACCTAGTTGCCCAAATTCAATATGCCATCAACCCACCCCAGAAGGTGGTTTTTCAGCCCCAGGAACAAGCTCAAATTGATCAGATCGTGCAAGCTACACTGGCGGCTGTGATGCCCAGTACCACACCCAGCCCAACCTCCACGCTGGCGCCAACTCCTACGCAACCCGGTCCGACGCCCATTCCGACCCTGACAGCCACTACGACACCTGAACCTACTGCGATCCCGGCGGTTATCCAGCTGACCGGTATAACGCATGAGTATCAAAAATGGAATAACTGTGGTCCTGCCAACCTGGCAATGGCGCTTTCCTTCTGGGATTGGAAAGGAGACCAGCTCGACGTTGCGGAAGTAGTCAAGCCCAATTCACGTGACAAGAACGTGATGCCCTACGAGCTGGCTGATTTTGTAAATGGGAATACTTCCCTGCGGGCAGTCGTGCGTGTGGGTGGCGATTTAGAGCTTCTCAAACAGCTGACCGCAGCCGGTTTTCCCGTAATCGTGGAGAAGGGGTTCGAGGGAGCCGGATTCGATGGCTGGATGGGGCATTATGAAGTGATCAGCGGTTACGATGATGCCAAGAGTGTTTTTTGGGTCTATGATTCCTACGTCGGTCCTGACCATGATTTCACCATTCCTTATTCCACGGTGTTATTCCACTGGCAGGCATTTAACTATATTTACTTGCTCATCTATCCGCCAGAACGAGAGCAGGAAGTGGTCGCACTGTTAGGATCGCAGTGGGACGAAACGTATAACTCTCAATATGCAGCCCAAATTTCTTCAGACGAAATCTATTCGATGGCCGACCGGCAGGAATACTTTGCCTGGTTCAACCGGGGCACCAACCTGATCCGCTTGCAGGATTACGCCGGTGCAGCTGCGGCTTACGATCAGGCCTTTGCTCTCTACCCTGCAATCCCCGAAAACAAGCGTCCCTGGCGCATGATGTGGTATCAAACCGGTCCATACTTCGCCTATTATTACACGGGTCGTTATTATGACGTGATCAACCTGGCTACGATAACGCTTGAAGCAGCCACCGAGCCGGCCCTGGAAGAGAGTTATTACTGGCGTGGAATGGCAAATCTTGCCCTGGGTGCCACCGATAGTGCCATCGCTGATTTCGAGGAAAGCTTGAAATGGCACCCTGGTTTTGAGCCGAGTATGATTCAGCTGCAGGCTTTGGGTGTTACCCCGTAAAAATGATGGTAACGCGGTAGCGATTATAGCCGGGTGAACATTTGGGGAGCTCATAGAGTTTCGAGGTTACAACTGATTATTTTGGAATCGATGGGATGCGATGATCGCCTATGATTAAAATCCTCCATTTTGCCGATGCACATATTGATATGGCCAATTACGGCCGGCATGACCCCACTACAGCGCTGCCCATGCGCGTGCATGACTTCCTCAAATCGCTGGATACAATCGTTAATACTGCCATCGAAGAAAAAGTGGACCTGGTACTGTTCGCCGGCGATGCTTACAAGGACCGCAACCCCGCCCCCACCATCCAACGCGAGTGGGGCAAGCGCATCATGAGCCTCTCGCGGGCAGGGATACCTACCCTGCTACTGGTGGGCAACCATGACACCTCGCCTACCCTGGGTCGCGCCCATACCCTCGACCCATTCAGCACCCTGGAAGTGCCCAATGTGCTTGTGTTGGAACGACCCTTGTTCCTGGCACCGGCTGACTTGTGGGAGCTGCCCCTGCAGGTCATTGCCCTACCGTGGATCTTCCGCTCGGGACTGATCGCCAGCCAGGAGTTAAGTTCCGTCGAGCCTGAAGCAGTCAACCAGGCGATTGAAGAACGGCTGACCATCATCGTCCACGACATGTTGGATGAAGCCGACCCAGATTTACCGCTTGTGTTGACCGCCCATGCCTCCGTCCAGGGGGCGGTATACGGAGGGGAACGCACGGTCATGCTGGGAGGTGACCTGGTGCTGCCGGGTTCCCTTGTGCGTGACCCGCGCCTGGATTATGTGGCGCTTGGTCACATCCACAAGTGGCAGAACCTCAATGAAGGTTCCCACCCGCCGGTGATATACCCTGGTTCAATCGAGCGGGTGGATTTTGGTGAAGCTGAAGACGATAAATATTTCGTCATTGCCCATGTCGAGCGCGGCCACACCGAGGTGGAATGGCGCAAGCTGACCGGTATACGCCCATTTATCGATCGCCACCTCCGGTTGAAAAGCCAGGAAGATGTTACCGGTCAAATTCTGCGGGCTCTACCGAATGCTGACAAGTTAAAAGATGCCATTTTCCGGTTGGTGCTGGAGTACCCCCGCGACTGGGAGGCGCTCATCGATGAAGCCACCTTGCATGAATATACCGCGGGGACGTTTGAGTTTCACCTGGTCAAGAAAGACCTGGCAGATCCGCGCGCCCGCCTGGCACAGGACGAGGGTGTGAGCAGCCTGACTCCGCTTGAGCTGCTGGATATCTACTGGCGCTCAAGTAAAATCCCTCCTGATGACGAGGCCGGATTGCAGAAACTGGCGCAGGAAATCATGGAAGAGCCGGAAGACTCAGCCTGAGTTATCAAAGTTAAGGCGGGGAGTCTATGCAGGCGGTCATTTTTATCGGGATACAGGCCAGTGGGAAAAGCACTTTCTTCAAGGGAAGGTTCGCCGATACACACATCCGGATCAACCTGGATATGCTGAAAACCCGGCACCGTGAAGAGCTCTTAGTGAAAGCATGTCTCGAAGCACGACAAAACTTCGTGGTGGATAACACCAATCCCAGGGTTGAAGACAGGCAGCGCTATATCCTTCCGGCGAAAGATGCCGGCTTTGAAGTGATCGGGTATTATTTTGAGTCCAAATTAACAGCTATGCTTGAACGGAATCGACTCAGGCTGGGTAAGGAGCGCATTCCTGAGGCTGGCATTCGTGCCGCGTACAACAAACTCCAGATCCCTAGTTTGGGCGAGGGCTTTGATAAACTGTATTATGTTAAGATCGATCCACAAGGATCATTTATGGTTGAGGAGTGGCAGAATGAAGTTTGACGAATTGGACGCCAGGATGCGCATCTATGAAACCGCCCACGACCAATGGGTATTGCCGGGTATACATATCGTCGCCCGCTTGGATGGCAGGGGGTTCACCCGGCTCACCAGGGACGCACATCAATTTGAGGCACCGTTTGATGTCCGCTTCCGCGACTACATGCTTGGCACGATGGAATATTTAATGGTTGAATCTGGCTTCCAGATCATTTATGCCTTCACCGAGAGCGATGAAATCTCGTTGTTGTTCCATCCTGACGAAAACACCTTTGGTAGGAAAATTCGAAAATATAACTCCATCCTGGCGGGAGAATGCAGCGCCAGATTTTCACTGAACCTGGGCGACCTGGCCTGTTTTGATTGCCGGATATCCCAGCTTCCTTTGGTAACCGATGTCATCGATTATTTTAGGTGGCGCAGCGAAGATGCTCACCGGAACGCCTTGAATGCTCATTGTTATTGGATTCTCCGCCAGGAAGGTCACACTGTCGATGATGCAACCCAGGAGCTATCCGGTCTTTCAAACGCTGAGAAGAATGAATTTCTCTTCCAACGCGGCATCAATTTCAATGATTTGCCCGCCTGGCAAAAAAGAGGCATTGGAATGTACTGGGAACTGTATGATAAAGAGGGCTGGAATCCAATCACCCAAACCCACGTTGTTGCCCAAAGGCGAAGGCTTAAAATAGATTACGATTTACCCATGCGGGATGAATACAGCGAATTTATCCGGAAATTATTGGAAAGCAACCTGGCGAGCTCCTGCTAAGGGGAACCAAGGTAATACCACCAAATAATTGGGATAGTATGCGGTTCCTCCTACTTGCAGAAAGCCTCACCGTTTCGATTCGGGCTTTTCATCCACGCTAGAAAGCTTTGGACTGTCTCGTTACAATCCAAACCAGCGCTTCCGTCGGCTGGAGCCAAAATCCTGCTTTTCGTGGACGAGATCAGTAGATGCCCCGACGAAGGTCCCCGTAGGTGAAGGTCCCGATAGGAAGTCTACATCGATCCGCCCAATCTGCCCTGCCCCGAACTCGACATAGCAGATACCCGCCCCAGTGTATGGCGAAGGTGGTTCGCCTCCCTTCATTTTGGCAATCAGGGACGCCGCAACAACGCGTGCCGCTCCTTCGGCAAATACACCCGCTTTGGCTGTACCGACACTGGTTACATCTCCGATGGCATACACGTCGGAATAGCGCGTTTCGAGGTTCCTCGGGTTGACCGGGATCCAACCATTTTCTGCCATCCCGCTCGCTGCGACGACGTCTGGGACACGGTGCTTGGGGATTCCCAGAAACAGGTCATAAGGTAGCTCATTCTGATCATTAAGCACCGCCACACCTCGCTTTGGGTCGAGGGCTTGCACGGTTCGATTGCTGATGAAGGTGATCCCGCGTTCTGAAAAGGCACGCAGCAATGCCTTGGAGGATGCGGGTGCTGGGGGAATCGGGACGCTGAACGGCATAACGAGGGAAATCTTGCAGGCCTCGCGCACTCCGCGGGCAGTCAGATAATCGTGCAGCAATAACGCGGCTTCGCTCGGTGCGGGTGGACACTTGAATGGCGCTGAGGTCACACCCACAATCGCATGACCTTTCTTGAAGCTGGGCAGCACCTCTCGTAAGCGTTCGGCGCCGGTAAAGGAATAGTACTCGTTTCCTCCATCAACCAGCCCGGGGGTGGCATCCTGAGCGTAGTCTGCTCCAAGCGCCACCACCAGCGCATCTGCCTCGTATGTTCCATGGTCTGTTGTCACGCGACGGTTAACCGGATCAATCGCCGTGATTAATTCCTGACGAAAGCGCACGCCGGTCTTTACGATTTTAGAATACGGGAGCAGTACTTCGTCGGGAGTTTTGCGACCGAACATCACATCGAGTTTTGAATAACCGAAGAAAAAAGTGTCACTCTTGTCAATCAGGGTGAGGTCAAGGCTTTCACCGAGAGTATCCGACAAGATTGTGGTGAGCTCGAGTCCGCCGAACCCGGCGCCTAAAACGATTATTTGTAGTTTCATGCTATTCCTCCTATAAATGTCACTTTTGATCTATTAAAAAACAAATTCAACATGATTCTACCAATAATGCTGTTCAGGCAACAATTCGTTGGCACAAAAGAAACGGCTTCGTTATCTGGGGCAATCAATTCGTACGAGAAAAGCATTGCTTTAATATCTTTCAATAATCCATCTTTTTTCTTTAGATGTAAGAGTATTAGACCAACGACATCCCCTTGCAATGGTCAATAAAACCTCGATCGGGTCGCATCCATAAATTCCCGATGCCCAGGATGGATTAGCTTCGATAACAGCCCAACCTCTACCCTGTATGCGCCCGATATCGATGACTGCTGAAGGTGGTAAAGATACTTTTTCATCTTCAAGCAAAGATTTGATGAATGAATTCGCTTCACTAATTTCGTCTTCATCCGCCGACCATAAATTTTCTGTTGATTGTATGAATTCCCCATATCGTTTATATACGGAAAGGGTTGCACATTGTTTTTCACGAATAAAACATCGAAATTCTACTTCCCAAATTACCGGTTCTGAAATCAGAATAGGCGTTGTGGAGGAAAGAAGATCAGTTGGTGGGAAATCGTTTAGTGTATTGAATACTTGCGGCGAAAAGCATTTGTCATCTGCAGGCTTGATAAATGCCGGAAACCAGCTCTCTTCCAATAATTTTAGCTCTGATAATCTTACTTCCCTTAATCGATATTCTATGGGAAGTTGGGGCAGACAGTCAATTGGAGGCTCCAGCAAGGATAAACCGAGCTGTTGTGCAATAGCCTCTACAAATAAATGCTCTCCATAAACTGCAATTGTGGTCTCATTGTGGATTGGTTCGATGCGCCAATTCTGGAGTTGAATTACTAACCAACCCAGTGCTATCGCAGCTCGCGAGAGATCTTCTGATTCTGAAACCTGCCTGGGTGTTAGGATTAGGACTGCCACTCTTTATTTTTGACGCCTTTCACTTTTTAATCACTTGTTTCAGCTATTATTCTATCCTAAATAGGTAATCACTAACCAAATTCCAAAATATCTTCCTATTTACAGAAAAAGTGAGATACCGATCATTACCTGTCTATTAATTTCTCAAATCAGCAAAATTTGAATGATTTCTATTGTCTATTGTTTAAATTCCGTAGAAGCGCAGGGGAGGAATCCCAAGTGTAACATTTCAAATCCCTCCCCTGCGCTGCTACCAAATGTTATTTCTCTGCTTGAGTAATCACCAAAATAACAATTAGCAATTATTTTTGAATTTAGCTTTGTGATTGATCAACTATTGGACTGAAATAAAAAATTCAATAATTCGTAATTACTTTCAAAAATACTCCGATTATACTTAACCCCATAGATTTGGAGGTTCGATGATCCCGATTAAGCTCACAATTACAGGTTTCCTCTCCTACCAGGATACGGTCGAGCTCGACTTTACCTCGTTCGACCTGGCGTGCATCTCCGGGTCGAACGGTGCAGGGAAGTCCTCGTTGCTGGATGCGTTCACTTGGGCGCTGTTCGGGCAGGCGCGCAAACGCGATGATTCGCTGATCAACCTCCAATCGAGCCTGGCTGAGGTGGCGCTGGTTTTTGATTATGAAGGCAACACCTACCGCGTCCAGCGCACGTTACCGAAAGGTAAAACCACGCGCCTTGAATTCCAGATATTGCAGCCCGCGGATAAAAAATGGAAAGTGCTGACCGGGGAGACCCTGCGGAATACACAGGAAAATATCGAGCACACCCTGCGCCTCGATTATGAAACCTTCGTTAATGCTTCCTTTTTCCTGCAGGGTAAGGCTGACCAGTTCACCCAGCAAAAAGCCGGCGACCGTAAGCGCATCCTGGGTAGCATCCTGGGTCTCGAAGTATGGGAGACGTACCGCCAGCGCGTGAATGACCGGCGGAGGGGGGCGGAAGCCGAGATCCTGGGTCTTGACGGACGGATGGCTGAGATCAACGCTGAGCTAAAGGAGGAAGAAGCTCGCACTGAACGCCTGGCTGCCCTGCAGGCCGAGCTAAAAAGCCTGGCCAAAGCGCGGAAAACCCAGGAACAGGTGCTCGAGCAAGCGCGTAAAGTGGAAGCGTCTCTCATCGAACAGCGCAAGCTGGTGGATATGCTCGCTCGCCAGCTTGAGTCAGCTCAGCTCCGCCACGCTGAGCTCTCCGAACGCCTCACCGACCGAATCCAGGAAAGGGAGGTGTATGTACAGCGGGTGGCGAGGGCTAATGAGATTGAAACTGCGTATAACGCCTGGCAGGCACAGCGGGCAGAACTGGAACGTTGGGAGAAGATAGCCGAGCGCTTTCGAGAACATGATGCCCGCCGTCAGGCACCCTTGCTGGAGATCGAAGCGGAAAAAGGTCAGCTGAGCAAGGAATTGGAACAGCTGGTGGGCACTGAAAAGTCGGTGCAAGAACAAAGCGCTACGGCTATGGAAGTTGAATCTCAGCTCAAAACTGCCCAGCAGGCGTTAGAGCAAGCAGAAGAGGCCTTGAACCAGCGAAAAGGTCTTGATGTTGAGCTGCAGTTTGCCCGCCAGAGACAGGCAGACGCCAGGGCTGAAAACCCTCGCCTCAAAGCGGAGATGATAGAGCTGAAGGAGCGCGTGGACAAGCTCTCCGAGACCGAGGAGGCCGCCTGCCCGTTGTGTGGGCGTCCCATGGATACTTATGAGCGCAACCTGCTGATTGAGCAAATTACCACCCAGGGAACCGAGCTGGGTGACCGCTTCCGCACCAACCTGGCCTTTCTGCAGGAAGCAGATCAGCTGGTGCGTGAAATCGAAGAGCATATTGCATCATTGACGGCAGTAGAAGATGAGCGTCTGGTTCAGATGCAGAAGATCACCCGCCTGCAGGGACAGCTGGAGTTTATCCACCAATCGCAGGAAACCTGGCAGCAAGTAGGCGCTCTACGGTTAGTGGAGGTTCGCCAGATACTGACCTCAGAGTCGTTCGCCGGTGAAGCACGCCAGGTGCTGGCACAAATCGATGAAGAGCTGAAAGCCATCGGCTACGACTCTGCCGCACATTACGCCTGCCGCCAGCAGGAAGCCCAATCGCGTCCTGCTGAAGGTGAGTACCGTGCGTTAGAATCTGCCCGCGCTGCCCTGCAGCCTCTGCAGCGTGAAATCGAACAGGGTCAGGTCCAATCAGCCAAACTGGCGGGTGATGTATCTCAACAGCAGCATGACTATAATGAAGCTGCTGACCGACTGACCGCTGCCCAGGCTGTGGCACCCGATCTGGATGAGACCGAACGCATTCTGCACGACTTGCTGGAGCAGGAGAACACCAAGCGGATGGAAGTGGGAGCCGCCCAACAGAAGGTGTTGGTGCTGAAGGACTTAAAGGTGCGCTTGAAGGATATCACCACCCAGCGCGAGGAGCTTGCCAGGCTGGTGGGGCAATATAAGCTGCTCGACCGTGCCTTCGGGAAGGATGGGGTACCTGCCCTGCTGATCGAGCAGGCTCTGCCGGAGATTGAAAACCGCGCCAATGAGCTGCTCGAGCGCCTGAGTGAGGGCACAATGTCGGTCCGTTTTGCCACTCAGGCGGCGTTTAAAGATAAGAAACGGGATGACCTGAAGGAAACCCTCGATATTCTCATCTCAGATGGTGCGGGCACGCGTGATTACGAGCTCTATTCGGGCGGCGAGGCGTTCAGGGTGAACTTCGCCATCCGCCTGGCATTGTCGGAGCTGCTCGCCAAGCGTGCCGGGGCGCGGCTGCAGACCCTGGTAGTCGATGAAGGTTTCGGAAGCCAGGATGCACAGGGCAGGCAGCATCTGATTGAGGCAATTAACATGGTCAAGCCGGATTTTGCCAAGGTGCTAATCATCAGTCACATCGATGAGCTCAAGGAGGCATTCCCCAACCGTATCGAAGTGGAAAAAACTGAGCGAGGCAGCACCATCAGGGTGGTGTAGGTTTGCTGGCTATCATCATCACATCCACCTTATTGTTGGGAGTGGGTTTACTCATCACCTGGCTGCTGCACGCCCGGGCGGGCATGCAGATCGTGGTTGATCATCTAACTGACCCGGTCAATGCTTCAATATCAACCCCTTTACCCCTGATATCGGTGATCATCCCGGCGCGCGATGAACAGCGCAACATCCAACGCTGCATCCAGGCGCTGCTCAACCAGACGTATCCGAGTTACGAGATCATTATCGTCGACGACCGTTCGTCGGATGCGACTCCTCAAATCCTTGACCAGCTGGCTGAAGCTGATCCGCGCCTGCGGGTCATCCATGGCGCTGAGTTACCTCCGGGATGGGCAGGCAAACCGCATGCCCTGGTCCAGGGGATCGCGGCTGCCCGGGGGGAGTGGCTGTGCTTCATGGATGCCGATACTTTTGGTGAGCCGGGATTGTTGTGGTCCACCTATTCCCAGGCGGTCAAATTGCAGGCAGACATGTTCTCCATCCTTACGGACCAGGAGCTAGGCAGTTTTTGGGAGCGAGTGGTGCTACCCCTGGTTTTCCTGGGTCTTTCCTACGGGTTCCCTGCTGACAGGGTGAATGACCCCTCCAAACCAGATGCCATCGCCAATGGTCAGTATATTCTCATCAAACGCAGTGTTTATGACCAGGTAGGTGGGCATCGCGCGGTGAAAGATCGAATTGATGAGGATAAAGCCATCGCCGTGGTTGTTAAAGGGGCAGGGTTTCGCCTGGTGGTTGCTGATGGGCGTAAGGTGGCTAGTACCCGCATGTACACTTCCCTGCCAGAGATGTGGGAGGGGTGGACGAAGAACATCTACCTCGGTCTGCAGGATAGGCTTGGGTTGCTGCTGTTCGGAGCATTCATCGGGCTGGTGGTCTCCATTGTGCTGCCGGTATGGCTGTTTGGTGGACTGGTTTGGCTTGCCAGCTCAGGTGGGTTGGTTGCCGGGGTGGTGGCATTGGAGGCGATGGTGCTATGGGGGTATTTGTTATGGAAGCGTTTGCAAGCCTGCCGGGCATTTGGCATCCCTGGAGGTTATGCCCTTTCCTTTCCATTGGGGGCACTCGTTTTTACCGCCATGATGGTCGCCTCCGCTTATAACGTGTTATCCGGGCACGGAGTGAGCTGGAAAGGGCGGCGTTACCGCTGAGATTTTTCCAATCCTGGTGATTTTGGGGCAGTCAAACCAGCTTTACTTATCGGCGGTTTTAGAATTCCATAGCTTGTGCTAAAATTAACAAGCTCAGAAAGGAGGGCGTACATGGATCAACCTTCCAAACCTATGAAGACTCTGCGGGTCTTGATCATCGGTTTGATCGCGGTGGTGGCTGTATTGGGGGTGGCACTGATTGTCATTGTGATCGGTAATGCGGGGCAAACGGTGAACCTGGAGGCCGTGGACGTCCTGGCAGGCAGCTCGGATGAATGCGTCACCTGCCACCGCACGGCTACACCGGGGATAGTCGGCCAGTTCGGTCACAGCACAATGGCTGCAGCCGAAGTGACCTGCCGTGATTGCCACGAGGTGTCTGCGGATTACCCGGGTGCAGTCGAACATGAGGGGTCGTATGTGCTTGCCGCACCTACCACTGCCAAGTGTCAAAAGTGCCATGAAGCCGAGGTGGCGCAGTTCTATCAGAGCCGTCACAGCCTGCCAGCTTACGTGGCAGTAGCCGGGTCGAAGGACCTGTCACCCACCCTGATGGCGATGTACCAGGCGATCCCTGAGGGTTCTTTCGCCCCCGATAAAGGCCGTAATGCCATCGCTGTACTCGAAGGACCTCGGATCACGCCCTTCGCCTGCGAGAGTTGCCACAGTATCGGAGAACCTTCCGCCGACGAGGCGGTTGGGCGCTGCCAGAAATGCCACATCCGCCACGAGTTCAACCTGGAGCAGGCGCGTAAACCCGAGACCTGCAACAACTGCCACATCGGTCCTGACCACCCGCAGTGGGAGATCTACCAGGAATCAGCCCACGGCATCCTGTATGCCACCATGGGGTCCACCTGGAACTGGGATGCCGAAGCAGGCAATCTCACCATGGACGATTTCCCCGCCCCCACCTGTGCCCTGTGCCACATGAGCGGGTTTGGAACCACTGGCACTACCCATGATGTGGGCGATCGCCTGTCGTGGTACCTGTTTAGCTCCATCAGCCAACCCCGTCCCAATTGGGAGGATAACCGCACTCACATGCAGAGTGTGTGCTTCGAATGCCATAATAAGAACTTCATTACTGACTTGTATTCCGGTGCCGATGACGCTACCCGGCAGGTCAACGAATGGGTGACGGAGAGCAATGATTTGGTTGCCCCGTTGCAGAAAGATGGCTTGATCAACACGGCGAACTTTGATGAACCCATCGATTTTACCTACTTCGACCTGTGGCATTATTGGGGTCGTACAACCAAATTTGGCACCTGGATGCAGGGTCCTGATTACACCCAATGGCATGGAGCCTATCCGCTCCAGGAAACACTGGCAGACCTGAAGGAGATGGTCGATGACAAACTGCAGGCGGCGGGAGTTACGCCTTAGCCATGTATCACCTGGCGACCGTCTTCCCCCCCGTCCGGCGTGTGCGCATCCCGGTCACCCGTGACCAGGCGATGCTGTTATTGCTGGCATTCAATGAGCTCCTTTTGGGTGTCGAGACCTACCTGGCACATTCCATCAGCGGCACCATCATGCCCAAGGAATGGATCCCGATCATCTTCGGTCCGGTGGCAGGCATCCTATTGTTCCTGGCAGGATTATTAGCCATCCACAGACGCTCACTGGCAACCGTGATCGCCTCTTTGATCTACCTAGCCAGCATCGTAGTTGGGCTTTTGGGTATCTACTTCCACCTGGTGCGGGCAGTCCTGCCCTTCGCACCCCTGGGAGAACAGGTATCCATCCCACTGATCGTATGGGCGCCTCCCCTGCTCGGACCGCTCACCTTTGCCCTGGTGGGCTTGATGGGAATCAGCGCGGTATGGATGGAGCAGCCAGCCGATAGCGGCATATTAACCCTTTTTCGTGGTCGAAAACTTCATTTACCCTACAGCAAGACCAGCGCCTTTTTCTTCATGGTGGGTCTGGGCACACTGGCGACGGTGATCAGCAGTGTGTTGGATCACGCCCGAACCAATTTTGAGAATCCGTGGTTGTGGCTGCCAACTGGGATTGGCATATTCGGAACGGTGGTGGCATTGGTGCTGGGAGCAATCAGCTCACCCCGCCGAGCTGACCTGGTGATCTACGTGGTGGCGATGGTCTTGCTGGTGCTGGTGGGCATGACGGGGGTGGTTTTACACATCCTGAACAACCTGGCCCAGGAAAACGCCATCGTGGTGGAGCGATTTGTACGCGGCGCCCCCTTCCTGGCACCCATGCTGTTCTCAGACATGGGTGCATTAGGGTTGGTCATCCTGTTAGACCCGAGGGAGAAGGAAGCGAACGTGGATACACCTGTGTAATTGATGGCTGAGTTAGTAGTAGGGGCACGATAAATTGTGCCCCTTTTTTTTCACCCCTGAGCCCCTACGTCATGATTTTTACGATTTACCAGGCATGATCACCCCAACCGCACCTTATCATGACCGCGGCTGATCTCCCACGGGTAGACGATGTGCGCGTCAGTGATGGCAGCATAATAATCTGGGCATAGGCTGCCGAACAGCGTCCGGTGTGGGTTGAAATGCAGCACGCAGGTAAATGGCACACCCCCGGCAGCCGCAATGCGGTTCTTTACTGCCGTTATCGTGCGTCCCGAACCCCACACGTCATCCACCACCAGGCAGCGTTTACCCCGCAGCAGCTCATCATTGGGGAACTCAAGGAAACGCGGCCAGGCAAATAACCCCGTTTTTTGCGCCTCCGCTTCAGCTGGAAAATCCACGGCAGCTGTCAGCACGGTTGGGATTCCGGTAGCTTCTGCTAGGAGCCCACCCGGGATGATCCCGCCGCGCGTGATGATGACCATGATTTCAAATTCACCCTCGAATTGCGGCAGCAGGTGGTCAATCAGTTTATCGACCTCGTTCCAGGTCAGGGTTTCATGGCGTATTTGGGGCATATACCTCTCCGCGTAATATCAACATTCCTGTTATTGGAGAGCTGCAGCCAGAGGGGTGGGTGCAGCAATTGTATTTGTATCCCCCGCCAGGCGGGCACGCTCCACATCCCGCGCCCACAGGTACAGGCAGGTGTGGTAGGCAGTCGCTGTGTAAGTACTGATCACTGTGGCAAATAAGATAAACGGTGTGGCAATCAGGATCCCCAGCGTTACTCCAGTGATCAGACCTGCTGTGGAAGCCTGGCTAATCGAGACGATACCTATCCCTATACCCAAACCAAGTGCAATTCCGACTGCGCCCAACAAAAAGCTGACAAATCCCACAATCGCCCTCACCCCCACGGTGCTGATGCCGACTAAAAGCAGGTTATCCTTGATGATCTGGGTGGCGCGTTTCACTCCAGCCTTCAGGTTGATATCTTCAATGACCATAGCCGGCAGGATCAGGAAGGATGCCTCAGTCCAGACGGTCTCTATGATCCCGGCAACTATTCCTCCCCCTGCGTTCCTGCCCCTTCCTCGTAGAGCGCTGGCTAATAAATTGACCGCTGTGGATGCGGCTGCCAGGCTGGCGATATCCCACACGTCCCGTTTGACGATCACCCAGGCTTTGTCCATCTTCCCATCCCCTTCCGCCAGGTAACCATAAATGAGGTACACCGTCATGGCGGAGAAAACATATCCGACGGTATATTGGATGAAGATGACGATCGCCCACAGGATATAAACGACGTATCTCCCCCAGCTGCTATCTTGTATCAGGAATGTGATGAACCCGATTGGAACAACCAGGATTAAGGTTATGATAAATCCTGCGATCAGGGTATAGAAAGATGGTTTGATCAGGTCTTTATCTTTCCCAACCATCTGCCAGGATTGTTTCAGAAAAGCCCAGCCCCGTTTTAAACTCTCCATGTGGACCTCCCGTCAGGTTAATTGCTCCCAGGAACGCGATTTTTATTAATTTATACCATCGTGCAAAAACCCATCAGATATTATAGCAAAGAAGGCGGGTTTACCTCAACTCGCCAGTCTCCCAGATTGCGACCGCGCAGTAGGGATGCCGGGTCGGGTCCGCGCAGCACGATCTGCCAGCGATACATGCCCCCAAGGCGCGAAAAAAAGCACGGGGTTGGACCAACCAGCTCGGTTTCGGTGCGGTTTTCCTCTATCAACCAGGTGTGAAGTTCGCTCCCCATTGCATTTGCCGAGGCCTCCGCATGCATAGGGTCGGGGTGGCGGTATTCCAACCGCACCAGGCGGGAGAAAGGCGGGTAGTGCAGCTGGCGCCGGTATTCCAGCTCCTGCTGGTAGAAAGATTGGTAATCATGCCGGGAAGCCGCCTGGATGACGTAATGCTCGGGCAGGAAGGTCTGCAGGATCACCTGTCCACCCAATGGGCTGCGCCCGGCGCGCCCGGCAACCTGGGTGAGCACCTGGAAGGTTCGCTCAGCCGAACGCAGGTCCGGCAGGCTGAGACCCACATCCGCCAGCACCACCCCCACCAGGGTGACCAGGGGCAGGTCGAGACCCTTGGCGATCATCTGCGTCCCGATCAGCACATCGGCATGGTGATTGATGAAGTGGCTGAGAATGATGTCGTGGGCACCCTTCTGGCGTGTGGTCTCCCAGTCCCAGCGCAGCGTGCGAGCATGCGGGAAGTGCTGCTGTACTTCTGCTTCCACCTTTTCGGTGCCGGTGCCGTACTGCCGGATGCGCTCGCTCTTGCAATTAGGGCAGGTGAGCGGCATCTGGCGCTTATAGTTGCAGTAGTGGCAGGTGAGGGTATTTTCGCCGGTATGGTTAGTGGTGGCAGATTTGGAGCCAATAATGTGATAGGTGAGCGGCAGGTCGCAGCGCGGGCACTTGAGGATGTAGCCGCAATCGCGGCAGAAGATATACGTGGCGCTGCCGCGCCGGTTGAGGAACAGGATCGCCTGCTGCTCACGATTGAGCGTTTCTGCCAGTGCTGTCTGCAGTGAACGGCTGAATATCGAGCGGTTGCCTGCCTGTAGCTCACTGCGCATGTCCACTACTTCTACTGGCGGCAGGTCGATGAATTCAGTCTGCTCGCCGATCGGGCGGTACTGCGAGCTGATCCCCAGCTTCTTCACTTGGCTTTCCACTGCCTGGCGGTGTGCCAGGATGCGCTGGGGCAGGCTCAGGTAGTGCCATTCCCTTTCGGCGGCATGGTAACGGCTGACGATATCGGGGGTGGCAGACCCCAGCACGCACACTGCTCCGGTCAGCTGGGCATACCTCACTGCCACCTCGCGGGCATGGTAATGCGGCTGGGTCTCAGACTGGTAATAGGTATCATCGTGAAATTCGTCAACAACGATGAGTCCCAGGTTGGCAAACGGGGTGAACAATGCGCTACGTGGACCAACGATGACGGTGATCTCTCCCAGGCGAGCCCTGCGCCAGGTGTCGAAACGCTCTCCCGGTGAAAGGCGTGAATGCATGCTCCCCACCACCCCGGGGAAGCGGCTGACGAAACGCCGGATGGTCTGGGGAGTCAGGGCAATCTCAGGCACCAGCACGATCGCCTGGCGACCCTGCTTCAAGGTTTCCTCTACTGAACGTAGATAGATTTCAGTTTTGCCGGAGCCGGTGACCCCGTGCAATAAATATGGTTGTACAGGTTTCCCTATGGTGGCATCATGAATCCCAGATCGGATCGCATTCCATGCCTCCGATTGGTCGCTGGTCAGCTGAGGGGGCTCGCTGGCGACAAACTCCATCCCCTCCAATGGGTCGCGCCACACTTCAGCTTCACCCAATCGCACCAGGCCGCGCTTTGCCAACGCCTGCAGGTCTGCCAGGCTGCCACCGCTCTCGGCATACAGCCAGGCCACATCCACCGTTCCTGCTTCGCGCATCAACACGCGCAGCATGGTCTGGCGGCGGGCTAATGCTGGGCTTCCCACCCTGGATAGATCGGGCATGGCTGTTTCCGCCTGTTCAGGGGTGCCAGACAATACAGCTGTGCGCACGGTCTTGGGCTGCACAGCCGGTGCAGGCAGAACAGTCTGCGTGCTTAGCAAGCCCTGGTTGATCAGCGATCTGGCAGATGGGCGCCAATCCACGTGGCGGAAGGCGTTATCCAGCTGCCGCCCGCGTAGAGGGCCGCGTTCGTCGAGCAATTTGAGCATCCGGTTTTGGAGTGGGGTGAGGGGGTGAGTGACCGGGAATACAGGGGTGCTTTTCTGGTATAGGGTATCGGCCTGCTGGGCGAGACCAGGCGGGATCATGGCATCGATGCAGGCTGCCAGGGGTGCCAGGGTCGATTCAGCCAGCTCACCTGCCAGCTTGATCTGCTGTGGGGTGAGCACTGCCAGCGGGTCGAACAGGGAGAGCACCGCCTTGGTCTCAGGCACCTCAGGCTGATCGACAAAGCGGAAGACCACCCCTTGCACACGCTGCCGCCCAAAAGGCACTTCCACCAGGTGCCCCGGCTGCACCGTCCCCTCCAGCTCGGGAGGCAGGTGGTAATGAAAGGTGCCGCTCACCTGCGGTACATTGACGGCGACTTCGACAAAGGTAGTCATTTATTCGGGAGGTCTATCGTTGAGGCGCACCAGGCTTAACTGGGCAATGCGCAAACCATCCATCTGCTCGACCTTTAGCCTGACCCCACCCGCTTCAACCTCGTCACCGATCTTGGGGATGTGACCGAGCTTGCCCAGGAAGTAGCCTGCAATCGTGTCGTAATGCGGATCGATTAAGTTGAGCTCCAGCTGCTGGTTCACCGCCTCCATCAAGGTCAACCCATCGATCAGCACGCTGCCGTCCGGCTGGCTTTGGATTTCAGGGCTCGACTCGTCGAACTGGTCGCTGACTTCCCCGACGATCTCTTCCAACAGGTCTTCCAGGGTCACCAGCCCTGCCGTGCCTCCGAATTCATCTAGCACAATGGCGATGTGCTGGCGGTTGTGCCTGAACTGGTGTAGCAACTCGTTCACTGGCAGGGTTTCAGGGATGTAGAGCGTCTCGCGCGCCATCTCACGGGCGGTTGTTTTTTGGCATTCTGGTTGTACCATCACCCGCAGCACGTCTTTCACATGCAGGATGCCGATTATTTGGTCCATGTCGGTCTCGTAGACCGGCAGCTTGGTGAAGCTGTGCTGGGTGACGGTGGCGATAATCTCATCTATCTGCGTCTCGGCATCGAGAGCTACGATGCTTGTGCGCGGCACCATCACCTGGCGCACGAGCAGCTCGCCGAAGTCGAACACCAATTCGAGCATCTCGCGTTCGGGAGGTTCGAGCACCCCACCCTCCTCCGATTCGTTGATCATCTGCTTGAGCTCGTCCACTGTATAGATCAGAGAATGCTCACCCACCAGTTGTAGACCGAACAGCCGCAGGACCATGTGCGAAGCCCAGTCAAGCAGGTCAATGAACCATTTAAATACAGTAGTGAAGGCTCGCATCGGTTGGGCTGCCAACATGGCGACGCGTTCGGGTTGGTGCAGTGTGGCAACCTTGGGTACCTGCTCACCGAACACGACGGTGAGGCTGGTGATGATGATCAGCGAAATCACTAGCGGAAGGGCAGCCAGAAGTGAAGTCAGGCGCTGCAGGTTGGCCGAATGAGCAATCTGGTTGAACCAGGGAGTTAGAAGTTTTTGGAAGACGTTCTCCCCAACTGCGCCGAGGGTCAGTCCAACGATGGTGATGCCGAGCTGTGAGGCCGCGATCAAACGGTCACGCGTGGAAGGGTTTTCAATCCATGATTTCACGATATTGGCAGCGGCATTGCCTTCCTCAGCTAATAACTCGATGCGTGCTCGTCGCGACGCCACCGCAGCAAACTCCACGCTGACGAAGAAAGCGTTCAGCGCTATCAAGAGCAGTATCAGCAGGAAATACCAGACAAACATAGGGTTATTATTCCATGTAAGCGATTTTTATACGGGTAATATTCTTCACAGCAGTCGGATCAAGCTGGCGCCGCTTGACGCAGGACCACAGCCGCGCCATACCCCACCACCTGGGAGGTATCACCGGTGATGTCACCCGAGGTGCCGTGGTTGAGGATCATCACTTTGTTCGCGCCCAGCTCCTTGGCAGCCCATAGCACGGCTGCCAGCGCACCTCTGCCGCAGGCGAAGCCGCGACCTTCCTCCTCAGCCAGGATTACCGCATCCGGGTCGAGCAATTCAATACAGCGCAACATCTCGGCATCCAGCTGGTTGGCGATATCTAGCGGGTAAAAGTGTGACAGGTCTGTGCTGGCGACGAGCAGCGCGTTACGACCGCGGAGTGTTTTCGCCAGGCATTGACCTAATAAATGTGTGGCTCTCTGGGTCTGGTCGCGCACCATCACCGGCAGCAGCTGAAACTCAGTTTCAATCACCCGCTGCAGGAAGGGCAGCTCGATCTCCAGCGAATGCTCACGGTCGTGCCTGACGCGGTACAGCCCATAACCCAGCTCTTGTTCGAGTAATCCATCGAGCGCCTGCATCGCCCCTTCATCCACGCGGATAATTCCCAGCGGGGTTTCGTAAGCATCGTGGGCGGTGGTGAGCAGAGGAGCGTTGTAGGGGTAGTGCATCGGCGAGACCACCGCCACCAGATCGGGCTTCAGGCCGCGCAGCGCAGCGAAGGCGTAGCCTGCCACCGGACCGGAATAGATGTGCCCGGCATGCGGGGCTACGATGGCAACTACTTCCCCGGTTAATTCTGGCAGCTCAGCGTCGCGAATGTATTGGTCCACACTGGCCGACAGGCGCTTGGGGTCACCCGGGTACCACTGCCCGGCGATTGGAGATGGACGGACATCCAAATTCGCCTTCATATTTCCTCCTGATTATGGATAAATTGTAGCATAATCAGAGGAGTGTGCGCACAATGATTTTTAATCTATTGATGGAGGGGTAAATCTGAGCACCCGAAATACGAGAGCATTTTTATAATTCTTTATTTTGTGATAATATCCAGCATAATTCACTTGATGTTGATAAACAGGAGCATTATTTATGATCACCAAGGCCATGGTCGACGATTTTCTAGCCCAGCGTTCGCTGGCAATTGTGGGGGTGTCGCGCACCAACAAGAATAAGTTTGGTAATGGTGCCTTTAAGGATCTCAAGGGAAAGGGCTATAAGATGTTCATTGTGCATCCGAGCGGGGAGGTCATTGAAGGCCAGCAGAGCTTTACGGGTTTCAAGGCGTTGCCCGAGCCGGTAAGCGGTGTATTGGTTTCGGTTCCACCCGCTGAGGCCGAGAAGGTAGTGCGTGAAGCGCATGATGCCGGGATCAAGCACGTTTGGCTGCAGCAGGGGGCAGAATCACGTGAGGCCATCCAGTTCGCCCAGGATAACGGGATGAACGTGGTTTTTGGAAAGTGCATCCTGATGTTCGCCCAACCCCAGGCATTCTTCCATAAGCCCCATCGCTGGGTTATGGGCTTGTTGGGTCAGCTACCGAAGTAGGGGAGCAAAGTAAATTACACAGGAAAAAGCGGGATTCTGTTCATAATTGATTCAACCAGCCCTGACAATTTATTCAACCAGACCTGACAATTCATTCAACCAGACCTGACAGGTTATTCAATCAGGCCTGACAATTTATTCAACCAGACCTGACATTTTATTCAACCAGACCTGACATTTTATTCAACCAGACCTGACAGGTTTTCAAAACCTGTCAGGTCTCATTAACGCTGGTCTTTTGGTTATGTGATTGGAAGTGAATAGACTCGTTCAGTCTCCATCCTTACCAAGGTGGTATATTAAATTTAGTCATTTATTAAACCAAGAATGTGACAATTGTTACTCTAGGTCCTTCTTCATCCTCACCCCTTCACCGCACCGGCAGTCATGCCGCTGATGATGTAGCGCTGGAATACGAGCGCCAATATAATTGGGGGCAAGGCGGCGATAATGCCTCCCGCCATCATGCCGTTGATGTTCACCGCATAACGACCCACAAATTCAGCCATCGCCACCGGCATCGTCTTGGCTGCCAGGGTGCTGGTGAAGATTAGAGCGTAGAAGAACTCGTCCCACGCCAGAAGGAAGGTGAACATGGCTGTGGAGACGAGCCCCGGCACGGCAATCGGCATCACGATGCGGAACAGAATCCCCAGGCGAGAGCAGCCGTCCATGCGAGCGGCATCCTCCAGCTCGATCGGCACAGTCTGGAAGAAGGCGGCCAGCATCCAGATGGCATACGGCAGGCAGAAACTTAAATAAGTGACGATAAGTACGCTGGGTTTGTTGATCATCTGCAGTCTTGACGCCAGCAGGAACAAAGGCAGGATCAGCGAGACCTCCGGCACCATGCGGGTGGCGATGAACAGCAGCAGGATGTTACGGCTGCCCCTGAACGGGATGCGTACCAGTGCGTAGGCTGCCAGGCTGCCGACCACGATGGCGATAATGGTCACTGCAGATGCCACCTTAAGCGAGTTCAGCAGTGACACGGCAAACGTGCGCGGCACGGATGAAGCAGCCAGATTGGGGAAGATGATATCGATGTAATTTTGCAAGGTGGGGTTCTGGGGAATCCAATGGATAGGTTTCGCATACAGGTCCACCTGGTTAGACAGGCTGGCGCTCAACAGCCACAGGATCGGGAAAAAGATGAAGAAATAGACCGGCAGAGTGAGGAGGAACAGCCCCAGCTTACGCAGATTTTTGCCGGAGAACATTACTGGTTCTCCTCAGGGTGGTAAAGAAACTTAATGAAAATAAGAGCCATACTGATGGTGAATATGGAGATCAAAAAGGATAGGGCTGCACCGGTGCCCTGCTTTCCCCATGGGAAAGAGTTCAAGTAGGTTAGAAAGGTGATGGTGAGGGTCTTGTTGGCAGGGCCGGCATTGGTGATGATGTAGACAATGTCGAAGACGCGGAAGGCATCCACTGTGCGGGCGATAAGGGCTATCAGGATGGCAGGTCTGAGCAGGGGCAGGCGGATGCTCCAAAAGCGCTGGAGGGCATTGGCACCGTCGACAGCCGCGGCTTCCTCCAGCTCAGCGGGTAATGTAGCCAGGGCAGCCTGCAGGATCAGGGCGACAAACGGCATCATGTGCCACACGTCCGCCAGGATCACCAGCGGCATAGCCATATTAGGCAGGGTTAGCCAGGCAACGTAATGCTTGATGAACCCAAGCTGTGACAACAAGCCGTTCAAGGCACCAAAATCGGCGCTATAAATCCAACGCCACATGGAGCCATTTACAATGGTTGGGACTGCCCAGGGGATGATGAGGGCAAATCGCAGGAACCTCCAACCAAACGGGTGCGAGTGGATCAGCTGGGCGACGCCCATCCCAATGACCATCTCCAGACCCACCGAAGCCACGGTAAAGTACATCGTCCGCCCGATGGTCTGCCAGAAGACCTGGTCCTTGAGCATGGCGAGGTAATTCCCCAGCCCTAAAAACGTACGCACCTGATTGATGCCGGTCGGTGCGTGGTAGAAGCTCAAGACGAAGGTGTAGACGATCGGCCACAGCGTGACCCCCAGGATAATCACCAGGGCAGGGATGACCAATAGCCAGGCGGTACGGCTATCGCGCTGGCGCAGAGAAAACTTACCGGGGCGAAGGCTGGGGGTGGTTGCGCTCATCTCGAGACCTAAAGGTCGGGTAGTCTCAATAGTCTAGTTATGGTTCTGCCTTCCGATTACCGTAGAGGCTCAGGGGTAGATTTCCGATCATCTATCTTATCCCACCCCTGAGCCCTAACTTTTTGAATATACCCTCCCTGTTGTGTGGTGTTAGGGATTATTTAGCCAGGGTCACCCAGGTGGCAGCGGCATCATCCAGAGCCTGCTGAGGTGACTTGACCCCGGTGAGGGCTTCCTGGATCGCCAGCTGGAGGGCAGCCGAAGCTTCGTTGTAGTATGCCACGGTAGGCCGCTCATTGGCATACGGGAACTGCGCCAGGAATGCCGGGACGGTAACCGGGTTGGTGTCATTGGCAGCCAGGAGCGTGTTCAGCGAATCGCCCTGGTAAGCATTCTGCCAGACGGGCAACATCTCGGTCGAGTACTTAATCTGCACATCATAGCTGGCCAGGAAAGTCAGGAACTTCCAGGTTTGTTCTTTGTAAGGGGAGGTAGCCATGACGGCGAAAGCGCTCGAGCCGTCCACGCTGGAACCAGTGACATCTGCAGCTAAACCAGCCGCGAAGACTGGCATGGGCGCGAAGGCAGCCTGTCCCACCACCTTGGAGATATCGGCATTGTTCGAATCGGTGTATTGGAACAGCCAGTTCACAGCGAAGGCGGCATTGCCGGCGACGAAGTTATCGCGCACCGCGTTTTCGTCCGAGGAAACTGAGCTCGGGTTGCTGAGACCATCATCCAGGGTTTGCTTCATCCAGGTGAGTACCTGGACGCCTTTTTCGTTGTTGAAGATGGGCTTACCGCTGGAATCCATGAAAGCGCCACCGTTTCCATAGAGCAGGGCTGTGAAATCACACACCACGCCTTCCTTCTGGTTCCAAGACCAGATAATAGGAAATTCCACCAAACCTTTATCTTTGATGATCTTTGCCTGGTCAACCAGCTCTTCCCAGGTGGCGGGGGGGTTGGCGATACCAGCTTTGGTCAGGATGTCTTGGTTATAGATAAAGTATTTCACGTCCATCAGCCAGGGCATACCGTAGATTTTGTCATTGCGGGTGACACCATTCCACGACGCTGGGAACATGTTGGTCTTCATGTCGGAGGTGATGCGGTCAGACACATCCAGCAGATAGCCGGCCTTGATGAACTCATCCGGCCAGATAACGTCCAGCATGACGGCGTCATAGGCAGGTGGAGTGGCGGCCATACCGGTGACGATTTTATCGTGGATATAATCATAACCCAGGTACTCCATGGATACCTTGATGTCCGGGTTCTGAGCTTCAAACTCGCGGGCGATCGAGTCGATCTCGGCAGGTTTCAAACCGGCTTGATCCATGGTCAATACATGGATGACTACACCACTCGACGTCGCCTTTGGTTGGCAGCCCGCGGCACCAATGGCGAAGATCAGCACGAGAGCACACAAAGTGATTTTACTTAAGATACGCATAGTTGTCCTCTTTTCTGTTCTGATATTGATTTTCTTGTGGATATTGATAACAGCAGGTTTCCTTATCACTCGCAACACACCTCCTTCAGTGACCTTAGATCGGATTATGAAAGTTTATGGACGACGTAAAAGTTGGACGTATTGTGGAGCACATTGGTTATGGCTCCCATCACCCCGGCGCGCAAGCCGAGGCTGGACACGACGAGTTTTGGAAGAGTGGGGATGGTACCTCTCATCCGATCGAGGATAGGTTTGACGAGCATATCGGCGGAGCGCGACACGCCACCGCCCAGAACGATCAGCTCAGGGTCAAACGCCACGGTCAGGTTGGCGATGGCGATGGCAAGGTAGTCCACTGTTTCGGTGATTATGGTGCAAGCCCAATCCTGCCCTTGCTTGGCAGCCTCGAAGACATCTTCAGCGGTCAGGCTATCCAATTCGTTTGCGCTGCGGGTACCTTTGAGCAGGCTGCGTGCCCGGTCAGCGATGCCGGTGCCTGATGCCACGCTTTCCAAGGCGCCGAAGTCTTCGAAATTTCGTCCCAGGAACTCGCTTCCGGGGAGCATGTTGCCGATTTCGCCAGAAGCCTCGCTGGCGCCGCGGTAGAGAGCACCGTCGATAATAATACCCGCTCCGATGCCCGTGCCGATGGCAATCATAAGCATGTTCTGCACGTTCTGACCAGCGCCGAACCACAGCTCTCCCATGGCTGCCAGGTTCACGTCATTATCGACGGTGATGGGGTAGGGATAGCGCTCACTCAGCCTGGTTTTGAGTGGGAAATCTTTCCAATGCAGGGTATTAGCCCAGGTAACGATGCCGGGTGTATGCAGGGTTATCCCAGGCGCGCCAACGCCGATGCCATGCACCTGCCTGCCGTCCAGTTTGGGCGAAGCAAGCAGCGTATCGAGCAGTGTGGTGAGGCGGTTGTAACTATCTTCCCCCGTGGAGCCGTGTTGGGCAATGTTGACTTCGTCGAGGATGGTGCCGCCCAGGTCTGATAGAGCGCCAAAGATTTTCGTCCCGCCCATGTCCACCCCAATAACGAGGTGACCCTCGGCGTCGAATTCAAGCAGCGGTCTTCTTCGACCTCCACTCCATTCGGTGCCGCCGTGCAAGCGGACGAAACCCTCGCTGATGAGGTCGTCCACGATGCGCATGACAGTGGGCAGACTCACGTCCAGGTGTTTGGCGATAGTGCTGCGGGAGATGGGGCTCTCACGGCGGATGATCTCCATGATTGCCGAGCGGTTGATGTCGCGCATGGCGGCAGAGGTGATTGTGAGGCGGTAAGTCATGGGTTTATCGGTCATCAGGTTATTTACATGATGTAATACTTACTTACAGCTTGTAAGTATCTTAGCATAAACTAAGGTGCATGTCAATATGGAAAATTTACATTGATATCCATGCTTCTATAAATCTTATGACGTTAACAAATTGGCTTATTTTGTGTTGGTTGTGACGGAGGGGAATTTATTAGCACTCTGTAGAAAAAACAAGATTCTATTTATGATATACTATTTCGAAATCATAAATGTTGCGATGAAGAGGACGAGTAAGCGCGGAAGCGGCTGTCCAGAGAGCGGTAGAAGCTGTAAAATCCGCCAGTGTGCCTGCGTTGAATGGACCTCAGAGCTGCAGGGTGAAACCTGATGGGGAGTAGCCTGTGCCGGAGCTGCCACCGTTAGCTGGGCAAAAGGTATCGTTGACCGCAACCGTACTTGATGTGTGAAGCTGGCTTTTTCACCCCCGTCGCATCACCGGCGGGGGTTCTTATTCTAAAACATGGAGGCTTTCAATGTTAATGAAAATCAACCTGGTATACTGCGCAGTCTGACACTACACCGATCGAGCTGTCGGTCTGGCAGCGGAGCTGATCAATGAATTTGAGCCCGAGATCGAGTCACTCACCCTGGTGCCGTCCGATGGAGGCAAGTATGAGTTTTCGATCGATGGGGTGATTTTATATTCAAAGCTGGAGTCTCACCGGCATGCCGAGCCAGGTGAGATCACGGAGCTCGTCAAAAAGTATTTGCAATCAAAGTAATGAAATTGTCATTACAAGGCGGTATTGCCGAAGTAATCTTCTAGAAACTAAAAAAGATAAATGGAAATGTAAGTAATTATAATATCTTGTAATGGGAAGATCGCTCCCCGAAAAACAGCGGGGACAGGTTCGTCGGACTAAGAGCGTTCTACTCGTGATGACAGAAGGAGCAATTATGGTTCAAACGAAGAAAGGGCGTGTATTTTCAGGAGCGCGACCCACCGGAAAGCAGCACCTGGGCAACTACCTGGGTGCAATCAAGAATTACGTGGCATTACAAGATGAATACGACTGTGTTTACTGCATCGTTGACCTGCATGCGCTGACTACCGTTGAAGACACACTAAACCTGCGCCAAAACACACTGGATATGGCGTTGGATTTCCTGGCAGCAGGCATCCGTCCGGAAGAGACGATCATCTTCATTCAATCCCACGTGCCCCAGGTGGCTGAGCTGCACCTGATCCTATCCATGGTATCTCCACTGGGCAAGCTGACCGACCTGCCCACCTTCAAGGAGAAGGTGCGGCAGCAGCCGAATAACGTAAATTATGGATTGGTTGGCTACCCGGTGCTGATGACCGCGGATATCGTGCTGTATAAATCCAATGTCGTGCCGGTGGGGATCGACCAGGCGCCTCACCTGGAATACGCCCGTGAGACGGTGCGTTCGTTCAACTACCGCTATAACACCAATGTGCTCATCGAGCCGCAGATGAAAAACACCGAAGTGCCCAAGGTGCTGGGCATCGATGGTGTGGAAAAGATGAGCAAGAGCCTCAACAACCACATCGAGATTGCCGCTACACCGGAAGAAACGATCAAGCGCGTGAAGATGATGATGACCGACCCGGCCCGCATCCTGCGCACTGACCCGGGCAACCCGGATATCTGCAACGTGTTCACCATGCACAAGATATTTTCGTCCTCAGAAGACATCGCTATGGTCGACCGGGAATGCCGGCGAGCAGGCATCGGCTGTGTGGACTGCAAGATGCTGTATGCCAGGAATTTAAATTCACATCTGGCACCTTTCCGTGAGCGGCGCAACGAGCTGGCGAAAGACCCAGCCTACGTCCAGGGTGTGCTAGATGATGGTGCCAGGCGGGCGCGCACGATCGCCGAGCAGACCATGGTTGAAGTGAGGAAGGCTGTGGGTCTAGCCTGAGGCAGTGATGAAACCCTGGCACACCCACTCCCGCCGGGTGGTGTTCGACCAACCTCCCTGGCTGCAGGTCGAGTACCACGAAGTTGAGCTGCCTGACGGGCGCATCATCCCAGATTGGACCTGGATCAAAACACCCGATTACATCAACGTGGTGGTAGAGACTGAGGGCGGTGCATTTCTATGCTTCAGGCAGCGTAAGTATGCCGTCGCTGAGCCCATGCTGGCGGTGGTGGGAGGCTATATCGAGCCAGGAGAAACACCACTGGTAGCTGCCCAACGTGAGCTTAAAGAGGAAACCGGTTACATCTCCGCTGATTGGGTAGACCTGGGAACCTACCTGGTTGACCCTAACCGGGGAGTCGCCAGGGGTTACCTCTTCCTGGCTCGCCGTGCGAACAAGCTCTATGCAATTGAAAGCGATGACCTTGAAGAGCAGGAGATCTTGTTGCTGAGCCGAGATGAGCTGGAATCAGCCCTTGCGGAAGGTAAATTTATAATACTAGCCTGGGCGGCAGCGGTGGCGTTCGCTCTGCGCCAGATACCACGGGAATGAGGCTGCTATGCGCCTGGTCTTACAGCGGGTGAAATCTGGCAGAGTCTTGGTGGCAGGCCACGCGATCGCCGAGATCAACACCGGACTGGTGATCCTGTTGGGGATTGGTCCAGGAGATGGCGAGGAACAAGCCACCGTGCTATCCGATAAAATTGCCCACCTGCGTATCTTCGAAGACGAACAGGGTAAGATGAACCGCTCACTGCTCGATGTGGGAGGCCAGGCGATTGTGGTGTCACAGTTCACCCTCTACGCCGATACCCGTAAGGGCAGGCGGCCGTCTTTCACGGATGCCGCCCTGCCGGAGCTTGCCCGACCCCTGGTGGAGCGATTTGCCCAGCTGCTGACCGAGCTGGGCGTGCCTACCCAGACGGGAGAGTTCGGCGCCCACATGCAGGTTGAGATCATCAACGACGGACCGGTGACCATCTGGCTGGAAGCATAGTCTGGGATAAATTCCCTTCGTAATCTTATGATTAAATTAATACTCAACCCTCCTTCCCAGCCAGGGAAGGAGGGTTGGGTAGATGATTATGTAGTTGCGAATAAACTGCCGGTGCACCAGGAATTCACTCTCGCTAGTGCTCAGATTGCTATTGCCTCCCAAATAGAGTGCTGAAGAACAGCTTACGGCTGAATGGCTGACCGGAGAGTATCGTCTGGGCGCGGAACATACGGGCTACGGATCGCACGATCATGACCGCCGTCACAGCTAATAGAACTGCCGAAAGCGTCGTCTGCCAGAGGGGGACATTGCCTGCGGACAGGCGGGTCATCATAGCTACCGGGGAGGTGAGAGGGAACAGGCTGAGTATGACTGCCAATGTGCTGTTCGGATCATTGATCAGCACACTGAGCAGGACGATGGGAATAATCAAGGGGAAAATTACCACAATCGTTGCCTGGGAGGCCTCACGCAGGTTAGGTACCAGGGCACCCAACCCAGCCATCAGGCTGGCATAAACGGCATATCCCAATAGGAAGAAGATCAATCCCCAGAATAAGAAAGAGGGCGGAAGCTGGAAGGCAATTGGGAGGTTAAAGGTCGTCCCACTGCGGGCTAACAATAGGCGCCCGGTACCAACCCACACGATCGTTTGAAGCAGTCCGACCATCCCCAGGGCGACGATCTTGCCGGTGAGCAGTTGGCGTGGAGTGACTGAGACCAGCAGGATTTCCATCATGCGGTTTTCCTTTTCCTTGGCAACGCTGCTTAGCAGCAGGCTGGCAGCGCTCAGGATAATGATGTAAAACAGCATGGTGACGGCATAAGGCAGGAAGAAAGTCAGCATGTTGCTCTCTGCGCGCTGGGGGGCAGCCGATAGAGGGTGGAGATGTAACATTTGCAGGCTCGATTGATCCGCGAGGCAAGCTCGGGATTGTCGCTGAACATGTTGTAGGTAAGTATAGCCTTCAACCAATGCGATTGACCGGAACCTCCCAGTGGGTTGAAATCAGGGCGAACATTGGTAATATCGCCGGTGACCAGGTAGTCTGGCGGGATGATATAGTAGGCGGAAATCTCACCCTGATTCAAAGCCAGGATGGCTTGAGCCTCATCAGGAAATGCTTTCAATACATCCTTAGGCACGTCGCTGGGGATCTGCTTGATGATGCCGCTTTGATCCATATAGCCTTCGGTCTGTACAGCCGGTGGGCTGCTGATCAGCTGGCTGAGGATGTTTTGGGTCGGATTAGAGCCTTTGGAGAGCTGCCCGGCAATGAAAAATACTGTCGCACCGATGAAGGGGATGCCAAACAATGCGAACAGGAAAGATGGCCGCGAAAAGATGGTGATGATCTCGTTTCTTAGGATTAACCACGTCTTATTCATAGGTTATGCTCTTTGTTGGCTGAAAATTTCCTTCCAGTGCACACGCTGACCATACCGCAGCATGCCCAGGCGGAAGGCTCTCCCGGCCAGCCACACAGCACCCACTGCAGAAATTAGCAGGAGAACGAGGCTGGTAATATACTGCCAGGCAGGTATGGTGGTAAAACCCATCCGAATGGCGATGGTCATGGGGGCGGTGAGTGGGAAAAGAGTCATCGCAACTGCCAGTGGACTGTTTGGGTTTTGAATAAATACCCCGATCAGGATATACGGAAGCCAGATGGGGATGGTAAACAGACCCATGATCTGCTGACCTTCACTGCCTTCAGTCACAGTCGCCCCAACCGCAGCCATCAGACCGGAGACCATGATGAAAGCTGGCACCATCACTGCTGTGAGGATGGCAACCGTCTTCACGGGAAATGTAAACCCGCTCAGGAATGATACATAAGATTTCCCAATGATCAAGATCAGCAAAAATGAAAATTGCCCACACGAACAGTTGGGTGAGACCAACCGCCATATCTGCGATGGTTTTTCCACTCATCAGCTGATTGGGGGACACAGAAGTTACCATGATCTCCATGGTCCGGTTTTCTTTTTCTTCCACAACGGCTTGCAGCAGGTAACCGGAGCTGGTGCTCATAGCGACGATAAACAATATCCCGGCGATGAATGGCAGGACGATATTGATAATCTGGTCCTGAGAAGCCTGGCGGGTTTTATCCGCTGAAACGACTACAATCGTCGTACCCGCCTGGATGCGGTCGGCAATCTGTGGTGGAACATTAACCAGCAAATTTGTAATCATAAATTCGGTAAATTGTTGAGCAGCCATTCCCTTGGGCTCTTTGTTGTAATATTGCTCAATCTCTCCCGTCTGCATGTAATTTTTCGGGATGACGTAGTACGACTGAATTTTTCCGGCATCCAAAGCGGTGCGGGCAGTGGCTTCGTCGGGATAAGCTTGCATACGAACGGTCCGCTCAGGGAATTTTGACGATGGCTGTGGGATGGCGTTTGCCAGAACTCCTGATTGGTCAACATATCCGACCGGCAGTGGGCTGGTGCTGGTCCAGATTATCACGATGACCAACACAGCCATAAAGGCGATCATGATTGGCACACTTAACAGAGCCAGCAAAAATCGTCTTCGGAATACATGCCTGGAGTACTCCTGCCAGGCTATTCGCCAGAATTTACTCATACCATTTCTCCTATCGTCTGGTCATCCTGCTGGACGACGCGGATGAATATCTCATCCAGGGTCGGCGCGGCGATCTCGAACTGCTCGACTTCCACACCACTCTCGACCAGTTTACGAAGTATGTCATGGGTGGTGGTTGTGGGTGCCAGGGTCAGCCGGTAGGCGGAGGAGTTATGCCGTTCCACGTGTTCAACGCCCGGCAGGTTTGGCAGCTCGCCCGGTGTGCGCACGATGACTGCGTGACCCGAAAATTGGTGCCGGATTTCATCCAGGCTTCCGTAGAGCACCGTGCGACCATGATCGATCAGCACGATGCGGTCACACAGCTCCTCAACCTGATGCATCTGGTGGGTTGACATGAGGATAGTCACTCCTTTATCGCGCTGATCGCGCAAGAGGTCTTTTACCATCTGGGTGTTCACCGGGTCAAGGCCGCTGAAAGGCTCGTCGATGATGACCAGCTCCGGCTCATGGATCAGGGTGGTGATCAGCTGAGCTTTTTGCTGCATACCTTTGCTCAGCTCCTTGACTTTCTTATGGCGCGATGAAGCCAGGTCGAACTTCTCCAGGTAGCTGGATATCCTTACTTGGGCTTCTGATTGAGAAAGTCCTTTGAGTGTTCCCAAATAAGTCAGGCAGCGATCGAGGGGTATATCCTGATACATACCGCGTTCCTCGGGCATGTAGCCGATTTGATTTTTCTTGCCCTCCGTCATTGGACCGCCCAGGATGCTCACAGCGCCAGAATCAGGTTTGAATATATCCAGCAGCACCCGGATGGCAGTGGTCTTGCCGGCACCGTTAGGTCCGAGCAGGCCGAATATTTCTCCTTTCTCAACATCGAAGGAGACGTCATTTACGGCTTTTAACGTGCCAAAGGATTTGCTAATGTGCGAGAGTTCAACAGTAGGCATACGCGCTATCTTCCTTCCTATGGAAACAAATGCTATCTAATAATGATAATTGTATAGCATTGTGAGAATAACCAGCATAGATTTACTGAGGTTTTTAGCAGCTTATTGGTTGTTTGGTGCCTAATAAGCACGAAATCTGGGATTCTTATCAATGCTATAATTGCCCAATTCGTCTACTGTCAACAAGAGGAAATAGTTCATGAAAACGGTCTGCGTGTACTGCGGCTCTTCAGATAAGATGAGTGAGTCCTACCTGTTGGCTGCACATGCCATGGGTGCTGCGATTGCCCGCCGGGGCTTGTCCCTGGCGTATGGTGCCGGATGCACCGGGATGATGGGTGCAGTGGCTGATGGGGCATTACTGGCAGGTGGTGAGGTCATCGGGGTTATCCCCAAATTGTTTGTTTCCCCAGCCCTGATGCATCAGGGGTTATCGCGGCTGGAGATCGTGGACAGCATGCATCTGCGCAAACAGCGCCTGGCAGACATCTCCGACGCGTTTATTGCCCTGCCCGGTGGATATGGAACCTTTGAAGAGTTGTTTGAGATTCTCACTTGGGCGCAAATAGGCTTGCACCACAAGCCTGTTGGGATATTGAACAGTCAACATTATTTCGATCCGCTATTATCCGCAATTGAGCACGCCCGCACAGAAGGTTTCATGTATGCTGAGCACATATCATTATATGTATGCGCAGAACAGCCAGATGAATTACTCGATTTGCTGGAGAGCTACCAATATCCAGGGGGGATGGACAGGTGGATCACGCGTGAGGAATGAATTACGTGGTCTGTAAGCGGCGCGGTTTGATAAAAATTAGCATCGCAGCCAAAATATATATAGCATAACTTAATGCTTCGGTCAGTGAGGGGCTGCCGTGGTATCCGAACAGGGTCCCGAAGATCACACCCAACACAGACTGATCATTCAGTAATGGGTTGAGATTCCAGATGGGGCTGATCACCGCGGGGATAATACCTGCCTCATTGAATTCCGCCACGCTGTGGGCAATTAAGCCGGCTGCAAACAGAATCAGGATAACGGAGGTCACCTGGAAGAAACGCTGCAGGTTGAGCCGAACCGTTGCGGTGTACATCAGATAACCCAGTACGAAGGCGCCTGACAAGCCAATTACCGTTCCGATCAAGGTTTGGAGAGCACTGGAAGTGAGAGCAGAGGCCGTCAGGTACAGGGCGAGCTCAATACCCTCCCTGAGCACAGCGATAAACGCCAGGAAAAACAAGGCTCCCCCGCCTTTCCCAAGCTCTGCCCGTCTAACTTTGCCTTCCAGCTCAGATTTTATATTACCCGATTGGCGCCGCATCCAAAAGATCATCCACGTCAGCACGCCTGCTGCCAGCAGTAGGGTGATGCCTTCAAAAATCTGTTCTGCGGAGCCGGTCAGCTCTTGATCAATGAGGCGCAGGAGCAAGGCTGCCAGCAAGCTTACGATGGATGCACTAACCACACCTGCCCATAGAGAGCCGTTCAGGTCCGAACGTCCGGTGCGCCTCAAAGCTCCTAGGACGATTCCGATGATCAAAGCTGCTTCGAGACCTTCACGCAGGGAAAGTACCAGGCTGGTGATCATGCCGGACCTTTACGAGACAAGAGAGCGTCGGTACCGGGCTGTGTGCCTGGCGGCAGTGGGATGATCTGAGATTGCCTGGAGCGAGACTCGACAAGCCACTCCCCGGCAGTTTGAGCGTGTTGATAAGAATGGAAGCATGTGGAGGTGAGGCTTGGCATTATTGTTCCTTAGGTATGAGGGTTAATCACGACAATTTAGATATAATATCGCAGGATTATGGGGATGTCAATGAGGATTATGCTATAGGTAAAAGACAGCATGAAGTTACTTATAAAAGTTGAAACGAAATGCAACTCCGGTGAGAATCAAAACGGCGGGTGAATAAGACCCGCCGTTATTTATGATTCGGCCAATAAACCGATCACTTCATACGTTTTTGTCGTTTGGTGGTCTTGGCGTGACCACCTGTGTAGCCGGGAGCTTTTATGCTGCAAATGACGCATAAACGGGCATCCATAATGCGGCTGTATATACGTTCATCTACCTCATTCAGGTATTTTGCTGTGGTGATCACCGTGGGCAGCTTATTGATGTGGCGGTAATCGATTAATTGGAACAACTTCTCGTTCGCCCAAGGGGTGGGTGATTGCTCTCCTAAGGCATCCAAGATGAGCAAAGGCGCACTGCGGATCTCTTCGAAGCGGCGGTCGAGGCTGATCGAGCTGGAGGAGCTAAAAGTTGCCCGTAGATGATCCAACAGGTCGGCTACACTGATGAATAAGGGGGGTTGACCGATATCGGCGCGTGAATTGGCGATTGCCGCTGCCAGATGCGTTTTGCCACACGCATATGGACCAGTAAATACCAACCAGCCTTGTGGTTCACGGGCATAATTGGTGGCGATTTTAAGCGCTGATTCCAGGCTCTGGCGAAAGTCGGGGGAGATATTTTCAGATTGTCGGTCATCCCAGGTGCTGAATGTCTGTTCATTGTGCATACCCAGGGACGACAGGTCAGAATGGGTGGTATCGTCGGTCGGTCGGCGGAAATCAGGCGCTTGAATGAAAACCCGTGTGACCAGCTCAGGGTCTTCAAGGCGTGAGCGGATGCGTCCTTCGATCTGCTCGAGCAGCAGGTTGGTAGTCACCACCAGCGGCAGGCGGTTGATGTAGCGGTAATTCAATATTTGGAAGAGCTTTTCCTGCGCCCAGGTGGTGGCATTCTGCGTGCCGAAATCATCCATGATAAGCAGGGGTGCGTTGCGGATTTCTTCGAAGCGCTCTTCGAAGGTGCTTTCAGGGTTATCGTAGGTGAAACGTAGGGCATCCAATAAATCCGGAACAGTGATGAACAGGGTTGGTACACCCATGCTTACAGTGAAATTGGCGATGGCGGCTGCCAGGTGGGTCTTGCCACATCCGAAACCGCCCTGCAGCAGTAGCCAACCGTCTGCCTTTTGCGAAAACTGCTGAGCTTGGTTATAGGCATGTTCGAGCGAATCGGCTTGCCATGGACCCAACCCCACACGGCCGCGCGGTTGGAAGTTTTCGAAAGTCAGGTGCTGAAGATTATTCAAATTGCTGATGGAGAACAAACGCTGGTGAATCAAACGAGAAACCTGCCCATGGCGGCAGGAGCAAATTTGTACTCGGCCAAAATCTGGATGACCAATGGGAAGGTCGCGGCGCAGGTATCCCAACCCATGACAATAGGGACAATTGATATCACCTGCCAGGTCGGTTGGAGAGAGATACTCCACCTCACTCACCTCGGGGGAGGGTTCACTTGTCCCACTCGCCGTATTTTCTGATAGCTTCTTCAGTGTCGCGTCGAGCTTGTTGATCTTTTCGGTCATCACGTCCTCCTTCCTGCCAACGGTGCAGGATGGCTTCAATATAATGCCAGTTGCGCTTGTTGCGTTCAACTGCAATCCGGAAGGCTTCCTCAATCCACTCAGCCTGATAGGTTTTCTCGGCATCCTTGAGAGCATCGGCAATTAAGGGTGTCAGCGGTCCAATATTGGCTTCATACAGCTGGAATATATTGGGACGCTCAGGATAAATCTCAATCGGTTGTTGCTGGCTTTCCGTTGCCCGCCATTCCCCGCGCTGGATGGCTTCGACCGCCGCACGACCTTTGGGCGAATTCAGGCAGATGACGGTATCCTGTCCATCATCCATGGAAAGGTCAGCTTGAAGAAGCGTCCCGTGCTTGACTGCTCGGTTGAGGGCAGCCTTGATTGATCCGCGCGCTTTGGTGGGGTCTTTGGTCATGGATCCAACCAGCTGTGTGTCTTTGAGCAGGTCAGAAAATCGGACGTAGTGTAAAGGTCCTTCCATGCGTTCCAGACGCCAGAAGATATATAAGCTTAATTTTAGCTCAGCCAGGTTTTCAATATGGAGCAAAATATGGCGAAAAAACTGTTCTGGAATGCGGATTTGGTTTGCGATTTCTTCAGGAAAACCGGGGAAAGTCATGGCTAGATCTTCCGCAAGTCGATGATCTGCGTGGCGGCATTTTCAAACTTGGTCAGGTTCTCGCGGAAGACCAGCTCGATGTTTCCAACCGGTCCATTGCGGTGTTTAGCGATTTTAATTTGCACCAGGTGGCGCTTGAGGGTGTCCTTTTCGTAGAGCTCAGGGCGGTTGATAAACATGACCACATCCGAGTCCTGCTCAAGGCTGCCCGACTCACGTAAATCGGATAGCTGCGGCTCTTTATCCGCCCGCTGCTCGATAGCCCGTGAAAGCTGTGCCGCGGCGAGGACGGGCACATTCAGCTCGCGCGCCAGGATCTTCATATTGCGCGAAATGAATGAGACCTCCTGTACGCGGTTTTCAGAGCGCACTCCACCACTCATCAGCTGCAGATAATCAACCAGGATCAGGTCAAGGTTAAATTCCATGTGCAACCGGCGGCATTTTGTACGCAGCTGGATGGGGGTTAAACCGGGGGTATCATCCAGGAAGATCATCGTGTCGTTTAGCACCTCGATGGCTTGCGCGAAAAGAGACCATTCATCATCGCTAAGTTTCCCGGTACGCAGGTGATGCGCATCGATGCCAGTTTCCTGGGCAATCAAACGCTGTGCCAGCTGGTCATTAGACATTTCCATTGAAAAAATGGCGATATGCTTTTTATGGATCAGGGCGGCATTCTTTGCCACGGATAGCATGAAGGAGGTCTTCCCAGTACCAGGCCTGCCCGCGATGATCAAGAAATCGGAGGGCTGTAAGCCGCCCAGCAAGCGGTCTAAATCGATAAAACCGGTGGGAACGCCGAAGTAATCTTCCGCCCTCTTCGATAGCTGGTCGATGCGGCTGTAATAATCACTCAGCACGGTCTTGATGGATTGGAGATCACGCGTCATGCGCCGTTCGCTAACCCCAAAAATGGCTTTTTCAGCCTCATCCATGACGGCTTCCAGGCGATTTTCTTCCTGGTAAGCCAGCTTGGCAATCTGGTTAGCAGCTTCCAACATGCGCCGCCTGATAGCGGTTTGTTCGATGATCCGCCCATAGGCTTCAGCGTGCAATGACGAAGGGACGTTGTTGATCAAGGTGGTAATATAGACCGGTCCACCCACTTCATTCAGCTGACCCACCTGATCCAGCTCTTCGACTACAGTCAGGAAATCGATTGGCGCACGGCGTTCCTGCAGGCGCATAAATGATTCCCACAACCACCGGTGGCGAAGAATGTAGAAATCTTCCGCCCGCAGGAATTGGGATACTTCGTAGTATGCCTCCGGGTTGATCAAGACGGCGCCCAAAACCGCCTCTTCAGCTTCACGGCTGTGGGGTACTACCTGTGGTGCGGGTGCAGGTGTTTCATCGAAGGATAATATGTCGCTCATTATCGTCTTTCATAGATCAGAACGAATGGATTAAAAGCATAGGATCTCGCGTTTTTATGCTCTTGCCTTGCGATGATATTTTGCTACTTGGATGGCTTTTTCTTGCCTTCATCGTCTTCCTGATCACCTTTGTCTTCATCATCGATGTCAAGGTTTTCAAGGAAGTCTTCAAATACCGATAAATTGTCGTCATTAATTTCTGAAGCCGCGATTTCCGGCTGCTGACCGGGTTCTTCAGGAGTTTCCTGCATGTCTTCTTCAGGGGTTACCCCAACTGAGTCCAGGATCGGGCGTGATACCAAAATGGGGACGTGAGCACGCACCGCTAAAGCGATCGCATCGGATGGTCGGGAATCGATATCAATATTCCGTCCTTCCACTTCAGCCACGATGTTGCCATAATAGGTGTCGTCATGCAGGGATGTGACTTCTACCCTTAAAATGCGTGCATCCATCAGGGTGAATATATTTTTCAACAGGTCCCATGTTAGAGGGCGGGCTACTTCAACGTCTTGAAGTGCCAGGGCGATGGCTTCAGCCTCGTAGATACCGATCCAGATCGGTAAATAACGATCTGCATCCACCTCACGCAGGATTACAATCCGCTGTTGTGAGATCAGGCTGACCCGGATACTGTCTATAACCACTTCAACCATATCTGACATAAGATGCCTCCGGCACCATTCATCCTCAGTGGGGTGATTTTAACATGGAATAACTATGCTGTTGAACAGGTATCAGATCTCAGATATTATAAATACTGAAATACCCAATTAATGTTAAAAGAATCCTTTAACATCTTGTCTGAAATGAAGATTACGGTATAATTGCTCCACTCATTTTACAAGCGGGGAAGGTCAAGCGTTGGGTTAGTTTATATATTGGAATAATGGTGGATGAAAGCAAGTATATTATGGGTGGAGGGGACGCGGACGGATAGCTCATCCTTCGTGACCTCCTTGAGGAAAAAAGAATATTTGGTGGAAATCGTGCCAACAGGTAGCGCAGCATTAACGCGCCTGGTGGAGATTGACCCCGATTTGGTCGTGGTCAATGCGGCTGCCCTTCGGAGCAGCGGAAAGAGAATTTGCAGTGAAATCCGCCAGCAATCTGGCAAACTCCCGATTGTATTGATCGTGGCACCGGAACACTCCATATCAGGGGCCTCTGCGGCGAACGTGGTCCTCGAGCTTCCATTCACTTCACGAAAGCTGCTTAACCGCATCACGCCGCTGCTGCCTGGCGATGGGAAAAATATAATCCACGTTGGTCTCATCCGCCTCGACCTGGAGCTGAAGCGGGTGAGATGCAAAGGACGCGAAGCCCGGCTAACACCCAGGATGGCCCATTTACTGCAGGTATTGCTGCATCACGCCGGTGAGGCCGTCGAACGGCAGAAGCTGTTTTCTGAAGTATGGGATACCCAATACACTGGCGACACGCGCACACTGGATGTACACATCAGCTGGTTGCGTGAGGCCCTCGAAGAAGATCCACGCCAGCCCCAGTTTCTGAAGACCATCCGTGGGGTGGGTTACCGGCTGGATGCGTAAAAATCATTCTTGAACCCACCATAGCGCCCGTCAATATTTTGATGGGTTTTTTGTTTAAATAATCAGTCAGGGTTTAGGGTGCTCACATATCAGGCAGAAAGTATTCCCATGTATATCCACCACTCTGACAAGAATCGGTAGATCGCTCCTTACCGCAGGAAGATATAGATGATCGACGAAACCACCTTTGCCTCTCGGTCGAAGCGCCTGAGCGGCACTGTGGAATAGCTTTCCATCCCAGGCAGGGTCTACTTCCCAGAAGTCGACATCATCTGGTTGTTCGGTCTCTAGGTATACACTCTGACCTGAGAGTCTCGTATGAAAAGATTGAGCCAGTTGGAGGTCTTCTTCTGGTGATGCCCTACCGCTGAGTTGCTTTATCACAAAGACAGGGAAGCCCGACCGTGCCAGCCTGAGACGGGAGGTGTGGACTGCACGAAAGCTTAAATCGATTGCCAGGAAGCGCCGATTATGTTTGGCTGAGACGACGGCAGTAGTTCCCGAGCCGCAGAAAAAATCTGCCACCATATCACCAGGGTTGGAAGACGCCAGGATAATGCGCTCCAACAACATTTCCGGTTTCTGGGTGGGGTAGCCGATACGTTCGGAATGTAAACGAGCCACCACCGGGAAGTACCACCAATCTTCGGGCACTTTTCCACGCGCCAGATTGGGCACCTTGCCAAAGCCTGCCTTTGGAGAAGAAGCGAAGGTCTTCACTGTAACGGGGTTATATGGCTGGCGTACAGCATCAACGTTGAAGGTGTACTTATCACTCTTGGTGTATACCAGGATGGTGTCATGCTTACGGTTGAAGGCTGAGCGGATAGGTGATGGACCATGGTAGACCCAGACGATCTCATTCAGCAGCCGGTCAGAGCTAAATATTTCATCCAAAAGCAGGCGGGCGTAAGCGCTGGCGTGCCAATCGAGGTGCAGGTATAACGTGCCCGTGGGTGCAAGCAGCTCATACATTGTCCTCAGCCGCGGATAAAGCATATCCAGGTAGACATCCATATCCGCCCAGTGATCGGGGTAACCTTCAGCCAGCAGCCAGTCCTGGGGGCGGCGAGAATCCTCGCCTCTGCCGATCCGCATCGGGTAGTGCCGGTTGGTAAAGAACGGAGGGTCGGCATAAATCAAATCAATCTTGTTGCGAAATTCTGGCAGCAGAGCCGACATAACCAGCAGGTTGTCACCGAGGATCAGTTGGTTTTCGGGCGCCTCATCAGGATAACCAACGCCCTGGGGATAGACGATCAAATCGATCTCCAGGGCGGCATGAGGAAGTTGGGGAGAAGACTTTGTAGCCCAGTTTAATGAGGGCATCAGGTTCAAGCCATGCTATTCAGGCAAATCACTTCTTACCGAATTTCGCTCTTAGAATATCTTCCAGGGTTGGCTGACCGATTTCCTGCAGCTCATAGCGCACACGTTGAGCAGGTTTGTTGATCTTGATGATGCGGTTCAGGTCAATCGGGGTCCCGATGATCACCATATCCACATCTGCCTGGTTGATGGTGGCTTCCAGGTCGCGCGTCTGGGCTTCACCATACCCCATGGCGGGCAGGATCGGTCCGGTCTTGGGGTACTTTTCGTAGGTGGCTTTAATCGACTTGACCGCGAAGGGTCTCGGGTCGACGATCTCAGAGGCACCAAAGCGCCGTGCAGCGACATAACCTGCTCCATACGCCATTTCGCCATGGGTCAGGGTCGGACCATCTTCAATCACCAGCACACGCTTGCCGCGGATTGATGCCGGGTCATCCACGAACAGCGGTGAAGCTGCTTCGATGACCACCGCCTCAGGATTGAGCATGCGCAGGTTCTGGCGGATCTTGATTACATTCTCGGGGTCGGCAGTATCCACTTTGTTGATCACGAATACATCGGCGGCGCGGACGTTGGTCTCGCCGGGATGGTAGCTCATCTCATGACCGGGTCGGTGGGGGTCAGCTACCACAATCTGCAGGTCGGAGACATAAAAGGGGAAATCATTGTTTCCACCATCCCACAGGATGATGTCAACTTCCTGCTCTGCTTGGCGCAGGATCTTTTCATAGTCCACACCCGCATACACGATGACCCCGTTATCGAGGTGGGGTTCGTACTCCTCGCGCTCTTCAATGGTGCACTCGTGCTTATCCAGGTCGGAATAATCAGCGAAGCGCTGCACAGCCTGCTTTACCAGATCACCATACGGCATCGGGTGCCGGATGGCAGCCACTTTATAACCCATCCCACGCAGGATCAAGGAAACCCGGCGGGTGGTCTGGCTCTTGCCTGAGCCTGTGCGCACCGCGCATACCGATACCACCGGCTTGCTGGACTTCAGCTGGGTGGTCTTGGTGCCCATCAGGCGGAAATCAGCACCGGCAGCCAATACCGCGGAGGCTTTATGCATGACCACTTCATGCGGCACGTCGCTGTAGGCGAAGATCACCTGGTCTACATTTTTCTCGGCGATCAGTTTGAGCAGGTCGCTCTCCGCGAAGATGGGGATGCCCTGCGGGTAGAGTTTGCCCGCCAGGGCGGCAGGATAGGTGCGCCCTTCGATATCCGGGATCTGCGTGGCGGTGAATGCAACCACTTCATAGTCGGGGTTGTCACGGAAGAAAACGTTGAAATTGTGGAAGTCGCGCCCTGCGGCGCCCATGATGAGAGTTTTGATGCCTGTCATTATCGGTTTTACTCCTCTGTTCGGTATAGTTTCAAAAGATGGACCAGGTCACCCTGACCCTTTCCTGGCTACATAACTAATGGTGCCTCAATATCCAACAGACGCAATGCATTGGCAAAAGTCTGCCGGGCGGCTGCCACAAGGCGCAAGCGAGCAGCCCGAACAGCGGGGTCTTCCGTCTGGATGACCCTGACCACATGGAAGAAACTATGGAAAGTACTGGCAAGCTCATACAGCATAGTTGGCGATGACCAGCGGGCGGTATTCCTGGGCGGCTTGCTGAACGGTGAGAGGGAAGCGCGACATCAAATCGATTAGCTGGACTTCATGACTGGTCAATGGATAGTCGAACTCCGCCTGGGATGGGAACCCGCCAGCTTTATTAATTATGCCATTGGCGCGCACGTGGGCATTTTGAACATAAGGACCCGTGTGACCGTCAAAATTGAGCGCGGTATTCATATCATAGACTACTTCTTTATTGTTATCAACCGCCAGCATGGCAAACGCCATCGCTCCCAACCCCACCTGCTCCGCGATGGTTTGTCGATCTTCAACAGCCAGGTCCGGATTTTTTTGCTCGATCTCTGCCAGCACCCTGCGGATGGCCTCATCGGCCACATCCATGAATAACACAACCCTTCCCCTGCGTGCAGACATGCCCCCTTCTGGCAAATTCACATAACCATACGCCAGATGATAGCATTTTCCGGCCTGGGGGAATCCCCATATCTCAAGGATTTTAAACGCCTGCTGCATATGCATACTCTGGCGCTCATCCACCACATAGATCGAGCGATCGACGTGGTATGTTTCAAACTTGATCTTCGCCAGTGCCAGGTCCTTGGTCAGGTAGAGCGTGGTTCCGTCATTGCGCAGAATAATATTACTGCGGTACTTTTCTTTCTTCAGACCCTAGCTTTTCATCGATATGGACGATGACTGCGTCCTCCTTGGGGGCGTTCGTCATCGGCAATCCCCTTGGCGATCAGCTCGTCCACGATAGCTTTAGCGGGCTCATCTACTTCACTTTCAAAGAACCACACGTCCATCTTGATCTCAAGCATCTCGAAAATATCGTTGAGCTCATCCAGGCTCCAGCTGCGCAGCTTTGACCACAATGTACGCACTTCCGGGTCCCCGGCATCCCATTTACGGTAGAGCTCACGCCTTTCCGTCTCATAAGCTTCGCGCTGAGCTTTCTGGGCGGGGGTCTCGTCATCCTTCTTATTAAACATTGCGGTGGCTTCAACGTAAATCTTGAGCAGCCACTGCCCACGTTCATGGATGCCTTGCGGTTCCTGCCCCTGGTAGAATTTCTGATAGATCCACACCACGGTGATCACCCCCAGGCCGATGTCGCCTGGGTAAGTGGCGCGGATGGTTTCGAACCCGGCGAAATCCACGATGCGGGCGAGGGATTCGCCCAGGATGGCATTGCGGAAATGACCGATATGAAAGGAGTGCAGCATGTTGGGCTGGGCATATTCCACCATCACGCGTTCTCCCTTTGGGTCGCCCCGCCCAAAATCAGCTCCCTGGTCGATGATCGTATCCACCAGACTTTTAGAATACTCAGCCGGGGAATAGTATAGGTTCAGGTAGCCGCGCACCGCCTCTCTTCGAACAAAGCCAGGTTCATCAATGAGGTATTCTGCAATCTCCGATGCCAGCTCCTGAGCGCGGGCGGCGACATTCAGCGACTGCCCGGTGGATTCCTTGATTGCCCGACTTTCAAGGGCGGCAAGCTGGAAGAAGGAGGTAGAAATGCCCCACTCACCTGAGAATGGGATTGGGTTCCAAATGACTTCGTCAATCTGAGGCAAATGGTGATCGGTGCAGTATGAGCGGATTTTATCCGCGATGAGCTGTTGCTGAGACTCAAACATAGGCTTATTGTAGCAAAAAAGCGGGAGTACCTGAAACTCCCGCTGGTAGATTAGCCTTGAATTGAAAATGGTCTTGCATTGTGCGCAAGATCAGCGTCAGGAATATCAGGCGGCTGGTTTTTCCATTTGAGCGAGACGGCGCATCAGGCGACCCTTGCGCCGGGCAGCGTTGTTTTTATGGATGATGCCTTTTTCAGCGGCTTTATCCAGTGCGCTGATAGCTACCAATGTAGCGGTGCGTGCGTCTTCGGGGGTGCCTGTACCGATGCTGGTGCGGGCATTTCTGACAAATGTGCGCGCCTTACCAGTGAATAAGCGGTTGCGCAGGCGGCGCTTGTGGTTCTGTTTGATGCGTTTTATTGCAGATTTCGTATTAGCCAACTCAGTCCTCCAAAAAAGTCCTTCATGATCACGGCAGGCTATTTTACTTGACACAGGCGAATTTGTCCAGTTATCCTTGACCCCAATCATCAGGGATGGTAAAATCCGACCGCTTGGAACCCGCCCCCATCGTCTAGGGGACCAGGACGCAGCCCTTTCAAGGCTAAAACTCCAGTTCGAATCTGGATGGGGGCATACCCGCACTGTAGCCTCAACAACTTAGGGTAGGGCTTATGTCTCCGTTTCGAGATTTACTCGAAACGGAGGATTTATTCTATGCAACTCTCGAAAGCAATCAAAGGTTGATCGTTGCCGCGAAGCTACTGTTCATTTTGTAAACCCAGTTACATCTATAAATGGGGTTCCACTAGTAACTACCGGGAGAACACCATTCCATTTCGTAAGGGCGAGATATTCAAGGTACTCCGGTGTAAGTGCTCCAGTGTTCTTTAGAGCTGCCTGGGCATCAGCCTGGCCTTGTGCCTGAGCAACTGCAGTCTGTGCTTCGATCTGAGCCTTAGCAAGTAGTTGCTTAGCAGTTTCAACCTGTTGCTGTGCAACCTGTTTGGCTTCGATCGCTGCATTGAACTCAGGGCTGAAATCAAAGTTGATGATGTTGAAATTCTCTACGATCACATGGTATACAGCTAGCTGTTCCGCTAGTGCCTCTTCTGCTTTCACTCTGACCTGTTCACGCTTGGTGATTAGTTCTTCTGCAGTGTACTGGGCAGTGACGGCCTTAAAGATATTCTGCACCGCTGGTGCTATCAGTATGTCTTGATAGAGCATGCCCACATTCTGATAGACATTGGTGGCATACTGTCCGTCAAGGTGGTAGTTCACCGCTATTGTTGATGTTACTACCTGTAAATCCCTGCTGGCAGCAGAGGCGTCCACTTGATCTTTTTGGGTACGCACATCCATCTTGCGTATTCCCTCAGCAATTGGTATCTTCCATGAAATACCTGGGTATACCACTCAATTCACGGCTCCCCATCTGGTAATGACTCCAACATAACCAGCGTCTACGCGATTCATCGCCATAAAGAACAACACAACCGCGATTAGGATTACCAGGATGATCAGCGATACACGGCCTGCCTTCAACCCTCCACCTTTAGTAAACATATCATTTCTCCTCGACTATTAAATCTACCCTGATCGCTTGGCTATCAAACCATCAGGGTTAACTAAATGAACTACGTTATTAAAATAAAGGTCAACATATCGTCTCAATCTTTTATGAAACTCCTCGTCACCAGCGCGGCAAGAGCACCCATCCGAACAACCAATATCAATTCCTTGTAATAAGAATATCATACCGCCCTTTACAAACCACGTTAATGAGATTATCTGAGCAATTAATTGATACCCGCCCCCATCATCTAGAGAACCAGGACGCAGCCCTCTCAAGGCTAAAACCCCAGTTCGACCGGGTGGGGGCATACCCGCACAGTAGCCTCAACAATTTAGGGTAAGGCCAATGTCTCCGTTTCGAGGTTTACTCGAAACAGAGGTTTTATTTTATTTATATGCATCATTAGTCTTATTTACACAGGGTATTTACATAGATCCAAAATTTGTCTGCAGGCACACGATGATTCCATCCATTTGGATCCCATTTCCAAATATTCGCCTCATTCAAACTCTTATAACCAAATTTTGAAGCATTACTGGTTAATCCGAATACACCGACCCTTGTCTCTAAAATCATGTCATAGGCACCCAGGCACACAACTCTCGCTTCTGATACTGTGAATGGCCAATCAGCTCCAAATTGTGCTTCTGAGATATAGCCCGATTGATAGCGCCAAAATGGATGCCAATAGGAGAATAAGAAATATAGACTAATAGATGCAACAACCCCAACAATCACCAGAATTCTTGATGTTCTTCTTTTTTTGTCATTCGAGGTCAATGTTCTCACCAGGGGTGGTTGCGTAATTCCTCTCTTCTCCTCGTTCGGATTAAATGTTGTCGTAATTATCTCCTGGGTTATTTAAGGCAAAGCGTTTGTTGCATAAATTCAATTGATTCCAGCCATATCGTGGATATCGAGCACAGCCCTTATCACTTTATCGATTAATCTTCGATAATATGGTAAAACAGGTTGTACTACCATTATAGGTCGGTCAAAAGTAAAGTCAATTGGCTGGTACCTTACAATGGAGGTCTTACTTAGATAATAATCAATTACGATCGATAAGCTATTATTTATTTCAGACGCTGAGCTAAATACCCCCATCATCTAGATAACCAGGTTGCAGTGCTTTCATGGCTAAAACCCCAAATCGATCAGGTGGGGCAACACAAAGGGCTGACCAAAAAGTAGTGGCGCAGGGGTGGAATTTTACGGTTATGCGCGGAAATCCTTCCCTGCGCCGCTACGGCAATAGGTTGGCAATACCAAAGCAAGTCTTATGAGACAGCCACTTGTTATTTTCTAAGTATCAGCAGCCCTCTACCAATCGATCAACCAAACCACGCAATCATTAATAACGGGTATGTCGAATTAAGTACTCGAGGTGGATATCTGCCTTGCAGATAGATGTATGTGTTAGTTTTGCTTACTTTAAATCTGTTATCCACACGCCCCAGGTACATGCAACGATTCTAAATTCAGCCTATGGTTAACCGCCCAGTGTCTGCACCGCTACCATGCCCTTTTCGATCCCGCTCGGGAAGCGGGTTTGGAAGTCGAGGATACCCACCCATGTCGGCTCGACTGTCAGGCGGACCATCTTCATCGCCCCGGCTTTGAGCATTCCATCAGCCATATTGGTGAAGCTCTGACCGCCCTCCTTGCCCATCATGCGCTCAGCTGCCTGGCACCATTCCGGGACGAGCTCATCACACGGGCAAAGGTGTGCGATTCCGCGGATATACAGCACCATGAAAGGTGGTGTATACGAGTCGTATGTTACCGCAACCCGGTCATCATCTTTTAAGGCTAACATTTTTGGGGCACTGGCAGGAGTAGCGGTGACCAGCTCCCCTCCGGTCCAGGTGAACCCAATCGGGATGACCCGCGGGGTTCCATCAGTCCATATGTACGCCATATGTGCAGGAATTGAAGAATTTAGTAATTGCTGCGCGATCGGATCATTCAACAATGATAAGTCACCTTGCTTGGTTGGCATTTATTCCTCCTTGGGGGACCTTCAGTTAAATATGTAAAATTGATAGAATGTCACAGAGACAAGAAACAGCGGGATGATGAGATTAGGTATCGATAGTGGATGTTCATTATTATACGAAAACAGACTTATTAAGTTAAATTAGTGATTTTTTGTGCAATCAACTGCTTAGGGTGATCATTGGAGTACCAATAATGGTATTTTCACCATCCTGAGAAAGGTGAACAGGCTAAGTTAAGCTATCCCCCATGGATACGAGGTCAGTACAATACCCTTACCAGTTAAAAAAACAGTAGCTTGACCGGGTTGGGCATAAGCAAAGGAGCGGAGAACCGCCGTTCGTTTTTCGTTCTCATATCTTTTAAAGTAAAATAATATATAGAAAGCGGAGGGAGCCATGCTTAAATTCATCCTGCCACTGATCGTGGTGGAAAACGTTGCTGCTTCACGGCGTTTTTACGAAGATTGCTTGGAGCAAAAGGTGCTGCACGATTTCGGCGAAGACGTACAATTCGAGGGCGGGTTTTCTATTCACCAAAGAGCACACTTCCAGACCCTACTAGGGGACGAAAAGCGCTACCCGATCACTCTGAAATCCAACTCGGGCGAGCTGTACTTCGAAGCAGAAAATCTCGATATGGCGCAGGAACGGCTGAAACTGGCCGGTGTGAATTTCATCCACGAGATCGAAGAGCAACCATGGGGGCAGCGCGTGATGCGCCTATACGATCTCGATGGTCACATCCTAGAGATTGGTGAAAGTATGGAATCAAGTATCCTGCAGCTGCATGAGCAGGATCTGTCAATGGAAGAAATAGTGAAGAAAACGGGGATGTCGACAGAATATGTGGAGGGGTTGCTAAATTGACTGTTCTCAAGAATCTCCGCTAATTAATAATGGTCCAGGATTGGCCATGTCTTTTTCATGCCCCTGTAGCGGCAAAGGACAAAAAATCTCAGATTAAAAAAATCCAACGCTCTTCGGTAGTCTGGCAGTCTTGGCTCCAATTTAAAAAACCAGAGCTGTAGACCCATAACTTTGCGTCGCCAGTTTTCACTGGTTTTGCCTGTTCGGTGGCCTGGCTGTCATGACCAGCAAGCTGGTTTTAGATCCACGGCTTTGCGTCCCAAGTTTTCACTTAGTTTGCTATTATCGGCGGTCTGGAATCGTGTCCACCAGGGGAAATGGATTTAGACCCATGACTCTGCGCACTATGCTTTCACACAGCGAGCCTTTTCGGAGCGTTGCACTTTAATTATAGAGAGATGCAGGAATAAGTCAAGCAAATGGGATAGTGATTTATCGTACTATGAGCAAATTGCCCTTGTATTTCGGTTATATCGCTTAAAAGTTGCGAACACCTGGGTGAGGGGGGCACCCAGATGTTCGCAATATTATTATGACATAGTTCCAATGAAAAGGCAAGTTAAAATCCGGTGAATGTATCTTCATATTTAGGGATGCTTGACAATCAGCATGCATCTGGTAAAATTAGCCCGCATTCTTGAAAATCTAACGTTTAGGCCGAGATAGCTCAGTTGGTAGAGCACGCGACTGAAAATTGCGGTGTCGTCAGTTCGATCCTGACTCTCGGCACTCCTGACCTGGGTGGTCAGACCTGCGGGCGTAGTTCAGCTGGTAGAACGTCTCCTTGCCAAGGAGAAGGTCATGGGTTCGAATCCCACCGCCCGCTCTCCACATCGGTTGCTGATTGTTGATTTATCCGCCAGGGCCAGGGCAAAATCATCAGTCAGCAATTTTCACTAAAGCAAGCATGGCGTCGTGGCCAAGTGGCAAGGCAAGGGTCTGCAAAACCCTGATCACGGGTCCAAATCCCGTCGACGCCTCTCGAAGCTGCTCGCAAGAGCAGCTTTTTATTTATTAATTTATATTTGAAGTACAGCTAGGGACTACGCACCTCTTTAACCGCCCCAAACGGATTAATCCCCAATATCCATCGCGATGCAAGATTATATTGACCGAACTCGGTCATATCAGCTGGGGTATAGGTGTACGACTGTCCGTCAGCATCGAAAATAACCTGGTAGGTCTCTTGCCGGTCGCCTTCCTGCTGACTTGCTGCCATGCTGAGCACAGGCCACTGTGGGTTGTTATCACTGCCCTGCGCAATCGCGGTATCGACCACCACCCAGTCTTGCACGGTAAAATCGCAATAACTGGCGTAGATGAGGTATTCACAGTCTTGCACTACTTTGCCGGCACCGCTGCCAGTATCAACCGTGTAAGGCGTCCCACACACTTCTGTGGATTTGGGCGCGGGGTTGCTGCTGGTTTCTTTATATTCATCCCGGCAGACAACCTCCTGCGCTTGCGACGGGACATCCTCGCTCCAGGCACTTCTTTTAACAGGCTGTTGTTCCAGTATGTCTATGGATAACTTCCAGCGTAATTCTGCAACGCTGGCAGTCACATCGCTGGTGCGGTTGCTCATCACGATGAAGACGATTACCGACGCTAAACACAACAACCCAAGCGCAATTCCACCAATGATCAGCCACAGGGGTGTTTTCTTGGGCGGGGTGGGTATGTTGGCAGGTGCCGCAGCTTCAACCAGGCTGCCACCGCAGTGTGGGCAGCGCTGAGCATTGGCTTTAACCGGCTGACCGCAGAATGGGCAGGGTTTGTCGGGCTCAGCGGTGGAATCAAATGCACCGAGAACTTGCCCGGCCTGCCTGGCTATGCCTGCCTGGATATCCCCACCGCACTGGATGCATATCTTCGTACCGGCTGGATTGAGTACACTGCAGTACGGACATTGGATGGCAGGACCTGATTTTGCCTCATCAAGCTTGGCTTTATCGGTGATTAGCTCCTGCTGGTCGGGCAGCTCGAACTTGTCATCCTCTGAGATGGGTGCGCCGCAATTGGTGCAAACACGCGCCATTCCCGGGTTAATTGTGCCACAGCGCTTGCAAGTCCATTCCAGTTCGACATAGCCAAGTTCTTTTTGTGTCATGGGAGCTTCTCCTCGCTGGTTGCCTAGGGTTCTCCATTTTCAGCTTCAGGTTGCAGCCAGCATAAAGTCACTTCAGAATTAATGGAGGTTAATTGTGTCCGTGCTCACGCTCCACGATGCCCACGCCTTTATCCTCTCCCTGGTAGAGCAGGACAATACCGAATGTTTTCAGTAGGGCTTCGGGGGTCAAGATTTCTTCACCCGGACCGACGGCTACGACTGCGTGTGCGAGCAGCATAGCCTGGTTGCATTCAGCAGCCAGCTGGATGTCGTGCGTGGCGATCACGACCATGGCACCTCGCATGCGTTCTTCATCCATAATCTTCGAGAACAGCTCACGTCCCGAAGCATCCAGGCTGGAGGTAGGCTCGTCCAGTACGATCAAGTCTGCCTGGCGGGCGAGCACCTGTGCCATATAGGCGCGCTGCTGTTGCCCACCCGAGAGCAAGCGCAGCGGGGTATCCCGCAGGTCTTCGATGCCCATGCGCTTTATTGATGTGGAGATGATCTCTTCATCCATTTCCGTCATGCGTCCAAATAAACCCTTATCGGTATAGCGCCCCATCTGCACCACATCCTTTACCCGTAGTGGCAGGATGAAGCCTGATTCGTGGAATTGGCTCAAGTACGCCAGCTGCTTGGGGTTTTTACCGGGTGGGTTACCCAACACGTTGATATCGCCTTTGATGGGGGGCAGCAAGCCAACGATGGTTTTAAGCAAAGTGGTTTTCCCACACCCGTTGATGCCCACCAAAGCAAGTGACTGACCGCACGTCAGCTGGAAATTTACATCCGGCACTATCACCTCACCCTGGTAACCAATATCCAGGTTCTGGGCAACCACGCACGAAGTTGAAGGATTGATGATGATTTGAGGCTCAGGCTGCATGACTTAATCTCGATGAGCGGAGCTGAATTGGGATTTAGGCCGGCTGCGGAGCAGGAAAACAATGAAGAAGATCATTGTAGCGACTAAAACGATCGAAGCTCCAGCAGCCAGGTTGAAATGATAGCTGGCCAGTAAACCTAAATAAACTGAAATTGAGCCGAAAATTGCTGCCCACACCATCATGGTTTGTACACGCCGGGCAATCAATGCGCCTGCCCCAGCAGGTGCAAGCAGCATTCCGAACACCAGCAGGGTTCCCACCGTTTGGAAAGAGGTGATCACTGTCAAGGCGATCAATGCCAGCATGATGTTGTGGTATAAGCTGGCAGAAAAACCTGCAACCTGTGCCTGCTCGGGGCTGAAGCACAACATCAAGAACGGCCGCGAACAGATAATGACCGTGATCAGGATAATTATCGTTGCTGCCAATTGGACCATCAGGGCACTCGGATTGATGCCGAGGATTTCCCCAAAGAGCACGCGCACCAGGTCTCCGCTGAATGAGCTCGAGCGTGAGACGATCACCACCCCCAAAGCCAGCATACCCACAAATAGCAGACCGATGGCAGTATCAGAGCTCAGGCGCGTCCGGCGGGTGATCAGGCTGATCCCGCCAATCATGACCACGGCTCCGACCGTGGCTCCCAGGATGCCCGGGAAGCCTAGCAGTAGTGCTAAAGCAATCCCCGGTAATACGCCATGGGCGAGGGCGTCGCCGATGAATGCCAGGCCACGCAGGACAATAAAAGTGCCAATGACCCCGCAGGCGATCGATACTAATATCCCTGCCACCAGGGCATTGATCATGAAAGTATTGGAGGTAAATGGGGTAACGAATATGTCCATGTTCAGCGCAGGTTATCGACGATGGTTTGAGCCAGGTCGCGCATGAATGTGTAGTATGAGCCGTCGGACGGGAGGATTTGGGTGGGTAGATCGACCACTTTCACACCGGTTTCCGCACCGATTGCATCCGAGATCGTTTTGGGTGTGCCGATCTCAGAGAAAATTGCTTTCACCTGGTTTTCCTGGATGGCTGTTTTCAGTGCAGCCATGTCGGCAGCCGATACTTCAGCCTGGGAATTCAAGCTGGGAATAATTGCCCCGATCAGCTTAAAGCCATACCGCTGTGCAAAATATCCCAAAGACTCATGCCCGGTGACCAGCTTGCGCTCCGCTGCAGGCAAGCTGTCAACTATGCTTGTAATTTCGGTATTCAGGCTGTCGAGTTTCGCTTCCTGGTCCAGCGCCTGTGTTGATACGTCCAGGCCCAGGTCTGACTTGACCTGGTCTGCCAGTGCAGCCGTCACCTGTTTCATGGTCAGCGGGTCGGTCCAGATGTGTGGGTCCGATGCACCCACGGTTTGGTCTGCGCCTGCATTGGGTATGCCTTCTCCCTGACCGACCTTACGGATGGTGATGTGGTCGGTCGCCATAAATGATTTTACCCCGGCCGCATTTGCCTGGGATAAAGTCTTCTGCAATCCACTTTCCAGGCCTAACCCGTTTTGAACGATCAAATCAGCATTCATTAAGGTTTCGATGTCTTTGGCAGAAGGCTCCCACTCGTGGGGGTCCATCCCGTTTGGGATCATCACAACGACGTTAGCCTGGTCACCCACCAGATCCTTGACCAGCGCTCCGAGGATTGAATAGGTGACGACGATCGTCTTTTTCGCATCTTGCCCTGCGGAGGTAGCGGGTTGGCATGCAGCTATCAACAGTGCAATGACGAGGGTGAAATAGATAGCTTTTCTCATTATCCCTGCCCTTATACTCCTCAATTTTATTATAGCATGGCAAAAATGCGATCTGGTGAGATGAATTATATCCACGATTTGTAGACACCCCTGAATAAAAGCCCGATTTTACTTTACTCGGCTGAAATCTTTACATTGTCTAAATATCATCTGAATAGAGACAAAACATCCCTTTGCTATCATTTTTACAAACAGGAAAATGAAATTGGTTCAGGGCTGGTCACAGTTTAGCAGCCAAACCTATATTTTGAACGGTGATATTTATCCTGGACCATCCACTTAGAAAGGATCTTGAATGAAGCTTAAATATACCATCCTGATTAGCTTAACCATCATTGCTTCAATTTTGCTGGCTGGGTGCAGCAGTGCCGCTGCGGTAACAGCCTCTACCAGTAACGGATTATCAACCGCCACCCGGCTTGCAGTCGGAACCCTCAAGCTGGAAGGCACCAACCGAGCGGTGACTGCCTCCCAGGCGGCACAGATGCTCACCTTGTGGGAGGGATACCAATCGATAACCAATAGTGACACCAGCTCACAGGTGGAGCTGGATGCATTAGTGGCGCAAATCCAGGCCGCGTTGACGGCTGACCAGCTTCAGGCGATTGAAGCGATGAATCTCACCGACCAGTCAGTCAGCGAGCTGATTCAAGCGACGGGAGGCAATGTCACCAGCAGCGCACCTGCCAGCACGCCAGGCAGCTCAACCCTCAGCCAGGCTAACCCCGGAGGGGCACCGGGCGGCATGCCAGGGGCAGGCGGAGACAGTGTGATGAGTGCCATCAGCGGCGCTGTGACCACGCAGAGCACGCCGGTCTCCAACCAGGCAGCCACCGACACTCGCTCGAGCCAGGAAAGCTCGATTCTAATCCAGGTGTTGATCCAGCTGCTCCAAACAAGGAGCCAGGCGTCAGGCTAGATAGAGTAGATTATTCACACCAGGATTCAGACAACGGCAGCCATGGATGGTCATAGCTGCCGGGATGGTTTTTAAGAGGGAGTTATAAGACTGTTGGTAAATGCTCGACCTAATATCACTGATCGTATATCAGGAACACTTTTCAGCTTTCTCCCGCTCAACGAGTAATTGCTCAAGGTCATCGGTAACGTCAAATCCATCCTGATCTTCCTGATATGAAAGGTAACCCATAATCCGATCCGGAAAGTATGAGCGGTCATCACGTGATTCCTGGTCATGGAAATGGGGAATCGCAGTGCCAGAGATTTCCGTTGCTCTGGCCTGATTTTCAGTTTTAACCGCTGGCTCTACAGGGAAGGATAAGATCATCTTACCATTTCCGCTGCGACGGCAAGTTAGCGCAGAAAGGTCTTGTAGCTGCGATAAATGGCGGTTAAGCCTGGAAGGGTGAATGCCGATGAGGGAAGCCAGCTCTGAAAGGGTAAAAGGCGGCGTGTTCCAGCCTTTCCACGCCAAGCAGCGCAGCTGGATCCAGGTGACCAGGACTGCAGACGGCAGTTGAGTGTTGAAGATCATTTGAGTGGGGACGAAAATCCCACGCGCCGGCAGCAGGGACTGGTTCATGACAATATTATAGCACAATTGTTCTAGAAATCAAGAAGTTTATCCCAATTCCCGCGCATCAAATGGATTTAGCCATTCACAAATAAATATAGGTACAGAGTCATGACGTGGATTAAAAACCATGTATGTTAATGAATACATACGCCTGTATGGTAAATGAATAATAAAACGACTTAAACATGTAATAATAAATAATTGGATTACAATAATTATCATTTTCACCTGTATGGAGATGCATGATGGGCGACCAACCCGAAATTAATGTAGAGCGACGCAGGAAGGCGGATAAACCTACTCAACAAGCTCCAGCCCCAATCCGACGTCAGACAGGTGCAGGGGGTGGCGACCCATATAAGCCCAGCGGGGGTGGATTTAATATCCCCAACAAAGGTAAAATGGGTGGTTGTGGTGGGATTCTGGTCATTATATTAATTATTGGGTATTATTTACTATCGGGGAGTGGGGGTGCTGACTTACAAAGTGAGGCTCCGGTTTATGAACAACCTACCGAATCCAATCCAATCGCAAATAAACAGCCCACCAACACCGCACGGCCAACACATGTACCCGTGGCTGGACAAACTGGCCAAAAATGGTTGGTCATGTTGTATCAGGACGCGGATGATCAGGTATTAGAACAGGATATTTTCCTCGATCTGAACGAAGCAGAACGGGTTGGGTCGACAGATCGGGTGGGCATTGTGGCACAGCTTGATCGTTACAAAGGTGCATTCCAGGGTGATGGAGATTGGACTTCTGTCCGCCGCTACTTGGTCACACAAGATGATAACTTAAACAAAATCAGCTCAAAAGTGATAGCAGACTTGGGCGAAGTAAATATGGCAGATGGTTCCAGCCTGGTGGACTTTGTCACCTGGGCGATTTCGTCTTATCCGGCGGATCGCTATGTGTTGGTATTATCTGATCACGGCATGGGTTGGCCGGGGGGGTGGAGTGATCAGGCGCCTGCCAGAAAAGATAGCGGACGCGCCCCGCTCATCTCCGCCCTGAATGGGGATTTCCTTTTTCTATCCGAGATAGATGCGGCGTTAACCGAAATCAGCAACCAGAGCGGGGTTGATAAATTGGATATTATTGGCATGGATGCCTGCCTGATGAGCCAGTTGGAAGTGTATGCGGCACTGCAGCCACATGCACATATTGCACTGGCTTCGGAGGAAGTAGAGCCATCCCTGGGTTGGGCTTATGCGGGCTTCCTGCAGAAACTGGTTGACAATCCGGATATGAGCATCCAACAGCTGGCGACGGATGTTGTGGATACATACGTGAGCCAGGACCTGCGCATCGTGGATGATCAGGCCAGGCAGGATTTCATGCGCCAGGGATCACCTATGGGTGGGTTTTTCGGTGTCAGTAGTGTGACCGCCGACCAGCTGGCCAGGCAGCTTGGGCGGGATGGGACTCTAACTGCGGTTAACCTGGATGCATTGCCGGATTTAATGGCCCAATTTAATAGGTTCGTCTATCTCTTGCAGAATGAGGACCAGTCAGCGGTTGCCAGTGCACGAGACTACGCACAATCCTATACCAGTGTCTTTGGCAAGAAGTCGGGTCCTTCTTATATTGACATGGGTCATTTTGTTCAGCTAGTCTCAAGAGAGGCGAATAGCACTGAAGTGACCCAGGCAGCTAATGCAGTTATCAATACTTTGAATAACACCATCGTGGCTGAAAAACATGGCTCAGGCAAGCCTGGGTCGACCGGGATTGCGATCTATTTCCCCAACTCCACCATGTACAGGTCGCCCACTACCGGGCCCGAGTCCTACAATCTCATCGCGGGGCAATTCGTACAATCTTCACTGTGGGATGATTTTCTAGCGTTTCATTACAGTGATCGCTCCTTCCATGAAGATGCCTTAGAGGCAGTAGCTCCGAGTGCGGGTGTGACTAGTAGGGCACCTGGTGCGGGAACAATAACTCTTACGAATGTTTCAGCTTCTAATGACTCTATTGCTCCAGGCGAATCTATAAAGTTAAGCACTACTATCTCCGGGCAAAATATCGGCTATATCTACCTGTTCATTGGATATTACGATCCCAATTCAAATTCAATCCTCATCGCGGATACTGATTATCTTGAGAGCTCGGAAACCCAAGAACTAAATGGAGTGTATTATCCTGTTTGGCCACAGGGCGAGTCTTTCAAACTGAATTTTACTTGGGATGGATCGATATTTTCTGTTTCGGATGGAACGACCTCGACGGTAGCATTGCTCTTCCCGACTGTATATGGGGCTCTAGCAGAGAATGCGGCCTACAGTCTGGATGGTACATACACATTTGCTGATTCAGGCAACCAGGTAGCTACTCAACTTATCTTCATGGATGGTAAATTAACCAAGGTGTTTGGTTATCAAGGATCAAATGAAGCTGGAGCTCCAGCAGAGATCACACCAGCCGAGGGCGATACCTTTACCATCCAGCAAAAATGGATGGAATTGGATCAGAACGGAAACATCTCCCAGGTGGTCGATGAGTCGGGTGACACGCTTACATTCGGGAGCAACAATGCTTTCATCTGGTCAGCGGTTTATGCTCCTGCCGGTGATTACATGGTGGGTTTCATGGTGGCTGACCTGGATGGTAATACCAGCCAATCTTATACTGCCGTTACGATGCGTTAAAACCGTATCGATTCCGAAATCCTGATCCTTTCAGGTTCCCTTGCAATCCTAACAACGCCCTGTATATTAGGGCGTTGTGTTTTTAATAATTCAATCCTGTTCATCTGATTGTCATCTTAACTTGATATATTATGTCTTCTAGATAAACAATATCTTGTTTCGCAGAAGGGAAAACACTATGAAACACGCCTCGGCAATAACAACCGCATTGATCATCACCGCAATCATCGGATTAGGGATTATGGTGATCGGTGTAAGTGCCTTTACCAATAAGAATGTCGTACCACTCCAAAATTCCCCGAATGCCAGCTTAGCAGGCTCATCAGCCAATTCAAGCGCGAATTCGTCTCAATCGTCTGCGTCCAATTCAGCGCAGGTCCAGCAGCTGCAGCAGCAGGTAACTGATCTGCAATCTCAGCTAAGCCAGGCGAGCCAGATCATCTCGCAGTACCAGAACCTATTAGTGGTGCTGCAGCAAAGAGGGGTCATTTCGATTGATTCGAACGGAAATATTTACCTTCCTAAAGGTAACTAAGGTCCATTTCACTTAATCCAACCATTACGAGAAAAGCCCCTGAGTTAGTATCGCCTGTATATTCACCTTGAGGCAAATCTAAGAAAGGTAACCATTATGAAAATCATCAAAAAAAGTTTGCGTTTATGGATCACGGTCGCATCAGTTTTCAGTTTCCTGGGAGGGTGGATTCTTCTATCTCACTCCAATAAACCTGCCCCCCTGCAAATTAATCAGCCGGTGATCAGCACCCCATCGTCGAATTCATCCTTTCAAACACTCAGTCGCAATAACCAATCGAGCGGGTTCCCGTTTTCGAGCCAATTACAGTCACGCTCTTTTGGCCCTCGGCTGAGGACGGGCGGATCATAGAATGTTGTACGATGAATTCCGTGCCATGAATTCGGATATCGTCCTGGCTGCCAGCGGAAAAGATCCTGCTGCCATTAATAGTGGCTTCTCTGAATCGCGCCAATTCATAAACCAGAGTGAGACGCGCTTCACCAGGTTTACCCAAACCAGCGAGCTCGCCGATCTAAACCGGTCAGCCGGGGCATGGTTCCGAGCTTCTGCAGAAACGTTCGAGGTAGTCCAGCTGGCATATCAATTTTCCGTTGAAACGAATGGGTTGTTCAACCCTGCCATCCTGCCAGCCTTGATGCGGGCAGGCTACGACCGCAGCATGGATGAAATTAGAACCCAGTCGCCACGAACGGAAGCTGTAGCGCAAACGGAGTTGCCGGCGGAGGCTAATCAGGATTTCCGCGAAATCCAGCTTGATACCATAACTAAATCCATCCTCCTGCCTGCAGGGATGCAGGTCGACCTGGGAGGGATTGCCAAGGGATGGATCGCCGAGCAGGCTGCACACCGGCTGGCTAACTTTTCCACCGCCTGTGCCGTCAGTGCTGGTGGAGATATGTTCCTGGTCAACCTGCCGGAGGGTGAACCTGACTGGGAAATTGGTCTGGAAAACCCGCTATCGCCGGATGAAAATCTGGCTGTATTGCACGTCCCGCCAGGAGCGGTCGCTAGCTCCTCCATTACCAAGCGCCAGTGGAAGCATGCTGGTCGCTTCCAGCATCACCTGATCGACCCACGCAGTGGTGAGCCGGTACAAACCGAGTGGCTCAGCACAACCGTCTGGGCGGAACAAGCCCCTGAAGCTGAAGTGTACGCAAAGGCCTTGCTAATTGCCGGCCCAACCAATGCAGACGAGTTATTTAAATATCAATCATCCAAAGCTTACCTGGCCGTGGATAAACAAGGCTGGGTGCATGGTTCAAAAAACTATCACGAGGTATTCCATGTCTGATCTTAAAGCAGTCTCTGTTAAATCCTTCCATAACCATACCACCGCCTGGATCACGGGAGGCGTTGTGTTGATGGCAGCCTTACTCGTCGGTGCATTCGGATTCCTGGTCTTTGGCTACCCGCCTGTTGGGGTTGCCCTTAAAAGCATGCTCACCTGGCTCTTTGCTACCAACAGCGTGCATACTACCTGGTATATCACCCGTGCTGCGGGTTGGGTGGCCTATTTCTTACTCTGGTTCTCCATGGTATGGGGACTGGCGATACCCACGAAATTTTTTGAGCGTATCATTTCTCCGACCTTTGCGGTCGATTTTCATGAGTACATATCCTTGCTCGCCATCGGGTTCGTCATTTTACACGTCACCGTGCTGCTTTTTGATCAATACCTGCCCTTTACCCTCGCTCAAATTTTTATCCCGTTCCTTTCCACCTACAAGCCAATCTGGGTCGGCCTGGGTGTAATCGGTGCTTACCTGAGCTTGCTGGTAACGGTCACTTTTTACCTGCGCAAGCGCATCGGTCAAAAAAGGTTCAAGGCGATACACACGCTGAGTATTGCTGGCTACTTGGGAGTGGTGCTGCATGCATTCTTTGCGGGGAGTGATTCTTCGCTCTTTGCAGTGCAGCTGGTCTACCTCAGCACATTCATGGTGGTCGTATTTCTCACCTCCTATTGGCTGATCAACGCCCGCCAGATGAAAAAGGAAAAAGAGTTGCGTGCGTTGCCTGTCAGGCAGTCCAGGCCGGTGAGACGCTAGACCAGGATCGTTGTATAATTTTGCTATGCGCCTGCTGGTCGTCGAGGATAACCAACACCTGCGTAATTCCATTAAGCTCAGCCTTGAAGAATCGGGGTACGTTTTGGATACTGCCGCAGATGGTGTAGAAGGTCAGGAATTAGCCGAGCTGACCGCTTATGATGCCATCATCCTCGATATCATGCTGCCCAAACGTGATGGGCTGGAGGTTTGCCGCAACCTGCGGGAACAGCATATGCGCACCCCCATTATCCTGTTGACTGCCCGCGACACAGTTGACGACCGGGTAAAAGGTCTGGACAGTGGAGCGGATGATTACCTGGTCAAGCCATTTTCACTGGATGAGTTGCGCGCCCGGTTAAGGGCTCTGCTGCGCCGTGATGCCCCCGATAAGAGTGCAGTGCTCACTGTGGCTGACCTTGAGCTCGACCCGGCTACACATACCATCCAACGTGCAGGAGTTCCCATCGAGCTGACCAATAAGGAATTTGCCCTCCTTGAATATATGATCCGCAACCCCAATTGGCTGATTACTCGGGAAATGGCTGAGAGGCATGTGTGGGATTACGGCGGAGCGAGTGGGTCTAACCTGGTTGATGTGTATATCCGCCGTCTGAGACGTAAGGTGGATGACCCATTCGATGTCAAGCTGATAGAAACCGTCCGCGGGTCTGGTTACCGCTTGATAAAACCAGGAGCATGAAGGCTCGATGCCCATCCCAACCCGGCTTCCAGGTGGGGAAGGAGATTTAGAAAATCGTATGAACCGCCGGGAAAAGATATCCAAACAATCGATCTCCAATTTTATCCATAGCATCCGCTTCCGGCTGGTGATCTGGTTTGTATTGATCCTGGGTGTGGTAATGGTGTTCTTCAGCGCCTTCATCTTCTTTCGCCAGGCAGAGGTCGTCCGATCGATAGCTTTGGGGCGGCTGAATGTGACCATTGAACGAACCTTTGGTCAATCAGAAAACGAGCACAGTTACGAGCAGGCTCAGAATATCTTCTCGGTGCTGCCTGGCAGCACCCCAGACCTGCAGACAAACTTTCTCGATGATAGTGTTGTGGCACTCCAGTCGACCGATGGGACCATCATCCAAAGTGTGGGGCTGCTAACAACCGACCAAATCAAGCAGCTGAAACTCCCATTCCCGGGTTGGAACGGCGTGGAGCAAGCCCGAATCCCAAAAATGGCTGCCATACAAGACAGTCGCTTCCTGTTCATCAATCCGGCAATTCTCCAAAACGGGACCATCACCGGCTACCTTTTAGTGGGTGTTCCACTGGATGCCAACAACCAGCTGGGACGATTGCTGGTCACACTGGTCATCGGGAACCTGCTTACCCTGGCGATTGCCCTCACTGGAGGCTTCTGGTTGGCAGATCAGGCTCTGCGTCCCGTGCAAACTATCACCCAGACCGCCAGGCAGATCGGTGAGACTGACTTAAACCGCCGGTTGCATCTGCCGGGCAGGGATGAGCTGTCTGAGTTGGGCAATACCTTTGATGACATGCTTGATCGCTTGCAGGCTGCCTTCACCCGTCAAAAGCAGTTTACCGCTGATGCCAGCCATGAGCTGCGCACTCCCCTGACGATCATCGAATTGGAGACCAGCCGAATGTTGTCCAGCCGTCGCTCGGTCGATGAGTACGAGCACGTCTTGCGCACCATCCAAGCTGAAAACAAGTTTATGATCCGCCTGGTGACCAACCTGTTAGCCCTGGCATGCATGGATGCAGGTCAAATGAGCTTGAAATCCGATCCGGTTGAGTTGGGCGGGCTGGTTTCGGAAGTGATTGAGCGCATCGAGCCATTGGCGAAAGCCCAGGGAGTGAATTTAAACATCGGTGATTTGCCTGAAATTACAATTACCGGTGATCGCTCCACGCTCACCCAAATGTTCACCAACCTGGTGGAGAATGCCATCAAATACTCAGGTGGTGTTCCTCACCCGCTGGTGGAGGTCTCAGCTGGAAGGCGGGAGGAACCTGGACGTTCGCTGGCGTGGGTTAGGGTGCATGACAACGGGATCGGCATTGCCGTCGAACATCAGGCGAAGCTGTTTGACCGTTTTTACCAGGCAGATTCTTCGCGCACCCGCGCAGCTGGCTCGGAAGGGGAATCGGATGAGCCGGAATCGTCTGGGACTGGACTGGGGTTAGCCATCGCCCAGTGGATCGCCCACGCACACCATGGCGAGATCCATGTCGAAAGCGTCGTCGGCGAGGGCTCCACTTTTGAGGTCGTCCTGCCGTTAAATTACAGCAGCAATTAAAAAAACTATCCCGTTCAGCTTTCAGGGATTGACCAGCACAGGATTCGAAAACCAGAAAAAAAATAATCCTGAATGATGTTGGCGCGTTATTTAGTGTAATCTATATTAAAATAATAACCTACTAGAACTCATCAAAATAGATCACGAAGGAAAATACTTATGAAAGAGAAGATCCTGGTAACCGGCGGTGCGGGTTTTATTGGCAGTCACCTGTGTGAGCTGCTGGTGCATAACGGGCATCAAGTGGTGGCAATCGATAACCTTTCCACTGGGAGGCTGGAGAACATTCAACACCTGCTACCGATTCCCAGTTTCCAATTCGTGCGCGAAACCATCACCAACAGCCAGGTGCTGGACCGGCTGACCAGTGAGGCAGATATCTTGATCCATCTGGCGGCAGTGGTGGGGGTCAAACTGATCGTTGAAGACCCGGTGAATACCATCGCCACCAACATCATGGGGACGGAAGCGGTGCTGACGACTGCCAACCGCTACCAGTGCAAGGTGATGTTGGCATCCACGTCGGAGGTGTATGGCAAGGGGTATAAAGTGCCTTTCAACGAGGACGACGATTGCGTCATGGGTCCTACCAGCCACAGCCGTTGGTCTTACGCCACTTCGAAGGCCATCGACGAGTTCCTCGGGTTGGCATATTACCATCAGTTCGGCTTGCCGGTGGTAGTGATGCGCTTTTTCAATACAGTGGGTCCGCGCCAGACTGGGCGTTATGGCATGGTGCTGCCGCGCTTTGTTCGCCAGGCACTTGCAGGCGAGCCGATCACCATCTATGGAGATGGTGAGCAAAGCCGCTGTTTCGGGGATGTATCTGATGTCATTAATGCGACGATTAAGCTGGCTTATCATCCGAGCGCAATTGGTCAGGTGTTCAACATTGGCTCGACTGAAGAGGTAACCATCCGTGAGCTGGCGGAACGGGTGATTGCAGCTACGGGAAGTTCCTCCAAGATTGTCTACGTTCCATACGAGGAGGCCTACGCACCGGGGTTCGAAGATATGCGCCGGCGGGTGCCAGACCTGACCAAGATTCACCAGCTGATCGGGTATGAGCCGCGCTACACCCTCGAAGATACGCTACGGCGAGTGATCGTATACGAGCGCGAACAAAACCTGAAACAGAGTAAAGAGCCTACTTTGCCCAGAGTAGCCAGGTGATCTGGGCAACCAACAGACCCAGGATAATGCCACCCAGCGCTTCCAGTGGGGTGTGACCCAACACCTCTCCTAATTGTTCCTGTTTTAAGGGATTGCCGGATGCCAGGTCATTGATCATGGCGTTGATCCGTTCGGCGTGCAAACCTGCCTGGCGTCGGATGCCGGTGGCATCGTAAATAATGACCATGCACATGGCAAATGCCAGGGCGAATAAGGCAGAATCGAAGCCGACTGAGAGTCCGATCCCGTGTGCCACACCTACCACCAGGGCGGTGTGCGAGCTGGGCATTCCGCCCGCTTGGATGAACAAAGCCCAATTCCATTTATGAGTCTGTATATACTCAATTGGCACCTTGATGATTTGGGCGATCCCCCAGGCGATCAAGGCAGCCATTAACACATAATTATGCAGCAGGGGCATACTTGATCCTTATTCTTCACGATCAATCAAGTCAACGATAGAATCACCTGACAGCTGTTTGACCCGCAGCTCTGCTTTGTCCAGTAATTCCACGCAGTGCCGGGTCAATGCCTGGCCGCGCTCGTATAATGACATGGTTTCTTCCAATTGGAGCGTGCCCGATTCGAGCGAGGCGACGATGGTCTCCAGCTCAGCCAGCGCCTGTTCGTAAGATAGCTCTTTCACCGGGGGTAGGTCGTTTTTTACTTTCGGTTTTGCAGGAGACATAGATTACTCCTAAACTATTTGGTTTTTTGGGGATATCTCCCCTGTTTTTTGGGGAGACCCTTGGGGTCCTTGCACCCAACGACAATGATTTTGATGTCTTTGCGGAATCCCCAATGCTTTTTTGGGGAGAATCCCCAATGCTTTTTTGGGGAGAATCCCCAATGCTTTTTTGGGGGAGGAGCGCTTTTTGCGACGAAGCAATCCGCACTACACACTGATTAACCATGTTAAGTAATTGTCCAAAAAATCCTATCTGAAAAATTCATCAAATAAGTCATCCAATTAATTTGTCCTTGTAAAATCTTCCCTGTTCCTGGAGGTAGAATCCCCGCAGATTTCCGGGGAAGACCTATGGTAGTTGCTGCTAGAAGCATTCGGCTCACAACATTTGTAAATCACATTTAATTTTCTCACCGAGTACACTGGCGATAATCTATTTCGGAACCGCCATCCCATTAATTTGTCATCTAATTAATTTGTCATTGCGAGGAGCGCTCTTTGCGACGAAGCAATCCGCTCTACAGACTGAATAACCGTATATTTCTCCAGTTTTTACAATTCGAAAAATTCTTCGTATAAATCATCCCAATTAGGATTGATACTATTAATTAACTCAAATTTTTTCTTTCGAGAGCCTCCCTTAATTTGCTTCTCGCGTGCTAATGCAGAGTTTACATCATTACCTCGTTCATAATAAACTAGTTTGTATAATTTATATTTCTTTGTAAATCTGCTGCCTTTATTTGATCTATGTTCGAGAACTCTGCGTTGAAGGTCATTCGTAACCCCGGTATAAAGCACAGTATTTGTCATAGTCGCCATTATGTAGATTAAGTATTGTTTTTCATTCATGATACAGGGTTCATAAAGCTCTCAGGTTTGCATTATTCAAGATACAAGAGCAGATTGCTTCGCCAAAACGCCATTGGCTCGCAATGACATTGTTTTTGATGTCTTTGCGGAATCCCCAATGCTTTTTTGGGGAGAATCCCCAATGCTTTTTTGGGGAGAATCCCCAATGCTTTTTTGGGGAGAATCCCCAATGCTTTTTGGGGGGAGGAGGGCACCATGTGCCCGACGAAGCAAACTGCTCTTATGGTTTTTGTTGGCCATCCACCTTCACTCCAAAATCCCCATCACTGACCTGCACCTCCAACGGCTCTCTTGCCCTCACCTGGCTCACATGAGTGACTGTCTGCCCCATCTGATTGGTGACGATGGCATAACCGCGTTCTAACACCGCCCGCGGGTTGAGCGACGCCATATGCTGCACCAATCCCGTCAGATGAATGCGTGCCAGCTGAAGCAGATGGCCCGTTGTAGCGCCCAGCCTGTGGTCGAGCTCGTCAATCCGTTGGCTGTTGGATTGTATTTGGTTAATCGGTGAGTGCCTTTCCAGCTGGTTTTGCACATCCTTGAACATCCACCGCAGCTCGGCGGTGTGACCCTCTGCTAGCCGATTAAGGCGTTCATTCAGCTCTGATAGGTCAAGCCGCAGGTCAGCCTGGCTGGGGGTCGCCAGCTCAGCCGCCGCGGTCGGGGTGGGAGCGCGTACATCAGATACAAAATCAGCAATGGTGAAGTCAGTCTCGTGACCCACGCCGGTGATAACTGGTACGGGAGATGAGGCGATTGCGCGGGCAACCCTCTCATCGTTGAACGCCCACAGGTCCTCAATCGAGCCGCCTCCCCGTGCCAGGATGATCACATCCGGGCTGGCAATTCGCACCAACTCATGCAGGGCGGCAATAATCCTTACTGGCGCATCGTCCCCTTGCACTGGGGTGGGTGCCAGTACCACTTCCACCAACGGGTAGCGTCGGCGCAGCGTGTTGAGCATGTCCTGTAGGGCTGCCCCCGTGGGGGAGGTGATAATCCCGATTTGCTTAGGCTTTACCGGGATAGGACGTTTGCGTTCTGGGTCAAACAACCCTTCCGCTTCCAGCATGGCTTTTAAACGCAGGAATTCCTGGTACAGGGCGCCTTCACCCACCGGGCGGAAGACGTCGGCATACAGCTGATATTGCCCACCCAGCTCGTATACGCTGATACTACCGTGCACTTCGATGGCATCGCCATCCCGAGGGGTGAAACTTTGCCTCAAAACCGCATTCCGCCACATCACGCACCGCAGCGAAGCCGTGCTGTCTTTTAGTGTGAAGTATAGGTGCCCGGAAGCCGGGCGGGAAAAATTGGACACTTCCCCTTTCACCCATACATCCTGGAGCAGCTCATCTGACTCGAGCAGCTCGCGCAGGTAGCGCGTCAGGTCGGTCACCGACCACGATGAAGGAAGTCGGGGTGTGAAAAGCGGCATCTGCGACATGCGTATTAGGATACACGTATTGGGGTGTGATGTCAACCGTTATAGGTTTTTATTGACCCATCTATGGTTTTACACCCTGCCCATGGTCTTTCAGCATGGATGAGGTGTGACCGCCTGGATTCTGACACCGGTCACTTCTGGGTTGTCACTATTCCGTAAAGGCTGATTCTTTGCTACAATAATGAGGGATGATGGATTATCTGTGGTCACCCTGGCGTATGAAATATATATTATCTCCCAAATCTGGTGAAGGCTGCATTTTCTGCGAGGGGCTAAAACAAGCCGACGGTGCAGATAACCTGATTGCCTTCCGCAGCAAATTCGCATTCGTGATGCTCAACCGCTTCCCCTATACCAGCGGGCACCTGATGATCGTGCCGAACGAGCACCAGCCCTCCCTGGAGCTGTTGAGTGATGACTCGCGTACCAACGTCATGGACCTGTCCGCCAGGGCAATCCAGGTATTAAATCGCTTGTATTCCCCACAAGGCTATAATTTAGGCATGAATATCGGCAGCGCTGCAGGAGCTGGGATTTCTGAACACGTCCATCTGCACGTTGTGCCGCGTTGGGTGGGGGATACCAACTTTATGTCCAGCGTCTCACAAACGCGAGTGCTTCCAGAATTATTGGAAGAGACATACCGGCGAGTGAGAGAAGCCTGGCAAACCTGAATGATCAATTAAATCAAGCTAAATTGAGACCATTAAAAGGTTGAATTATCTTAAAATAAACCAGTCGTCGAATCCAGGAGAGAAAACGATGAGCAACAAGGACACTGAGGCGGTAATTCTGAGTGCGGTGCGCACTCCTTCAGGCAGTTTTCAAGGTGGGTTCTGCAGTTTATCGGCAGTAGACCTGGGAGCATGGGTGGTGAAGGCGGCAGTCGAGCGTGCATCCATACCAAACCCAGCCGATATTAATGAAATTATCATGGGGAATGTGGTGTCAGCAGGCTTGGGGCAAAACCCAGCCCGCCAGGCTGCCATTCATGCCGGGCTGCCGGTATCGGTCGGCGCATTCACCATCAATAAAGTATGCGGGTCAGCTTTGAAAGCTGCCATGTTAGCCGCTCAGGCTATCCGGGCTGAAGATGGGCAGCTGTTCGTGGCGGGCGGCATGGAGAGCATGAGCCGCGCCCCTTTCCTGGTCGATGGACGCACCGGCAGCCTGCGCTTTGGTCATAGTCAGCTCACCGATGCTTTGCTCAAGGATGGCCTGTGGTGCGCCCTCGAAAATTGGTCCATGGGAGACGCGGCCGAGTTCATCGCCAATGAGTACAACGTCACGCGTGAGGCCATGGATGAATACTCATATGAAAGCCACAAGAAAGCCATTGCAGCAATCGACGGTGGGAAGTTCAAGCAGGAAATTGTTCCCGTCGAGGTGAAAGGTCGCAAGGGGCAGGTAACTATTGTTGATACTGACGAAACGCCACGCCGCGATACCACCCTGGAAGGGCTGTCCAAACTTCGTCCGGCATTTCAAAAGGATGGCAAGGTGACTGCTGGGAATGCGCCCGGTCTGAACGACGGTGCCGCGGCGGTGGTGATAGCCAGCCGGGCGAAAGCCGAGCAGATGGGAGTAAAGCCCCTGGCACGCATTTTAGGTTATGGGAACGTAGCCCTCGAGCCAAAATACCTGTTTGCTGCTCCGGCGAAAACCATCCCGGTGGTCTTGAAGCAGGTGGGTTGGAAGTTGAGCGAGGTGGACCTGGTGGAGCTCAATGAAGCGTTTGCCGCACAGGTGCTGGCTAACGGTTATGAGTTGGCAGACCAGGGCTGGGATTGGGCTAAAGTGAACGTGAATGGCGGCGGGATTGCCCTGGGGCACCCCATTGGTGCCAGCGGGGCACGCTTGCTGTCCACCCTCATCTATGCCCTGAAAGACCGCGGGTGCAGCAAGGGGGTCGCTTCTTTGTGCCTGGGTGGCTCCGAGGCCGTGGCAATGGCAATCGAGGTTGAGTAGGAATCTCATAAAATGGTATCAATCCCCGAATGATATGTAGGGGCACGATTTATCGTACCCCTATAAGCGAAACGCAGACGATATAGCCAGGAGGATTGCATGGACATTCGATCGATATTCGTGGTGGGGGCGGGGACGATGGGCAACGGTATCGCCCAGGTGGCAGCCACATCTGGCTACCAGGTGTCGCTAATGGATGTGGTCCCCGGCCAGGTAGAGCGGGCACAGGCGACCATCGCAAAATCGGTCGACAAACTGCTAGGCAAGGGAGTGCTCACCGAGCAGCAGAAACAGGCTGCCCTGGCGATCAAGACCAGCATGACCCTGGATGGTGTTGTGGCCGCCGATCTGGTCATCGAAGCAGCCACCGAAAACCCTGACCTGAAACTGAAGCTGTTCCGTGAGCTTGACCAGGTTGCCAAACCCGAGGCAATCCTGGCGAGCAATACTTCATCGATCAGCATCACCAAGATCGCCGCGGTCACCCGCCGTCCCGATCAGGTGATTGGAATGCATTTCATGAACCCGGTTCCTCTGATGAAGCTGGTGGAGGTGATCCGCGGGCTGGCAACTTCAGCACAGACGACCACATCCACAATGCTGGTGTGTCGCACAATGGGCAAGGAACCGGTGGAGGCTAACGACTCGCCTGGCTTTATCTCCAACCGCATTCTGTGCCCGATGATCAACGAGGCCATATTTGCCCTTCAAGAAGGTGTGGGCACACCCGAAGCGATCGACAACGTGATGAAACTGGGCATGAACCATCCGATGGGACCTCTGGCGCTGGCAGACCTGATTGGACTGGATGTCGTGTTGTTCGTGATGGATGTGCTGCAGCGCGACCTTGGAGACGATAAGTACCGCCCCTGCCCGCTTCTGCGTAAAATGGTGGATGCCGGATATTTAGGCAGGAAGACGGGGAAGGGTTTCTACCAATATTAACTCACACCAGGATTGGTGGAGCGTCAAAGTTGGGGTGTATGGATTAGGGGAGAATAAAGCTTATGGACTCTGTATATGATTTTGTGATCATTGGCTCAGGTTTTGGCGGGAGCGTTTCTGCCATGCGTCTGGCTGAAAAGGGATATTCAGTGCTGGTTCTGGAACGGGGTAAACGTTACGATGATTTGGATTTCCCCAAAACCAACTGGAATATCAGTAAATCGTTATGGCTTCCATTCCTGCATTGTTTTGGCACCTGGGAGCTGTCTTTTTTGAATGGGGCGATCGCTCTACGCAGCAGCGGTGTGGGGGGTGGAAGTTTGATGTACGCCAATGTCTTGATGGAGACGGATGACCGCCTCTTCGAAGCACCCAGCTGGCACCATCTGGCTGATTGGAAGTCAACGCTCCGTCCGCATTACGACACTGCCAAACGTATGCTGGGCGTCACCACCAACCCTCGTTTATTCAAAGCCGATGAAATATTAAGAGAAATTGCCGCAGAGCACAATGCGGCTGATACGTTCCACCCAACCGAGGTGGGGGTTTTCTTCGGTGAGGGAGAACAGACCGTCCCGGACCCCTTTTTAACGGTGAGGGTCCTTCACGGGCAGGGTGTATCTACTGCGGCGGCTGCATGGTCGGCTGCCGCTACAACGCCAAAAATACCCTTCCTAAGAATTACTTGTTTTTCGCTGAGAAGTTGGGGGTGCGTATCCTGCCGGAAGTCACCGTAAGGGATATTCGCCCATTGACCGGTCAATCACCTGATGGTGTCCGCTATGAGGTGGTGTATCATAAGACGACGGCATGGGTTTCCCATCCACGCCAGACGGTGCAGGGGCGTAATGTCATCATCGCCGCCGGGGCGTTGGGTACCCTGGAATTGCTGTTCCGCTGTCGTGAGCAGACTCATTCTCTGCCACGCCTGTCCTCGCGGCTGGGCTTCAATGTGCGCACCAACAGCGAAAATCTGCAGGGAGCAATTAGCCGCGACAGGCAGGTTGACTATTCCAAGGGCATTGCCATCACCTCCATTTTTAACGTTGATGGGGTGACGAACATCGAACCAGTCCGCTTTTCAGACGGATCATCGTTATTGCGTAATATCACTGCCCCTTTGGTCGATGGTCGGAATATCCCCATCAGGATGGCCAAGACTTTATTTGAAATCATCCGTCATCCGATCGATTTTTTCTATTCCCGGTTCTTCTCACGCTGGGCACTCCATACGACCATACTGTTAATGATGCAGCCTGTTGACGAGCTGCTGCGCGTGCGCTTTGGGCGCAACCTGTTTTCTTTATTTCGCCAGGGGGTTATGTTTGATACCGGTGGGGGCTTACAGCTGCCTAAATCACCCGTCATCAGCAACACCATCACCCGTAATTTTGCCGGGAAAATCAATGGAATTCCCGCCGCCACTTTTATGGACAGCCTGTTCAATTTCCCCATCACCGCCCACTTTATGGGCGGTGTGCCGTTAGGTGTAGATGAAAATGAGGGTGTGGTAGGTGTGGATTTTCAAGTCCATAACTATCCTGGCTTATTCGTAGTGGATGGCTCCATCATGCCGGGCAACCCGGGGGTTAATCCATCCCTGACGATCACTGCCCTGGCGGAGTATGCGATGAGCAAAATTGCTCCCAAGTCCGGATAAATTTTTATTCATCAATAAAGCTAATTTCTTCTCATCACCAGCAATTTATCAACCTGGTGCGTTAACCTGGTCCACAGGTTTACGATTCCGCTCAGGCGTTTGAAATAGGTCGGCATATCCGCCCTATTAACCACCTGGAACCCGAATTTTTGATACATCGGGCCTAGCTCGGCACGACAGGTGAGATAGAGCCTGCCGGGGTGCTTTTCCAACAGGTGCTCGATGACCGTGCGTGCCACACCCTTGCCGCGCCACTCGGGGATCACGGCGATTGAAGCCAGCTCAAGTGAGCCATCACCATGCGGTTTTAATTGACCGCAGGCGATCGTATTTCCCTGCTGATTCACCGCCAGGATGAAGCGCTGCCAGGCGAGACCGGTTGGGTTGATATGTGCTTGAGATATGATCTGGCGGATCGTATCGGCATCGGTCGCCTCAGCCTGCCGCAGGGTATATCCTTTGGATGAGGAGGGGGTATCCATAAGCACCTATTTTCCACCCATTAACCACTATGCGTCAAGAGGCGCCTCTTCATTATTAAACCCGAATAGTTATTTTTGGATAAAACTAGTGTATAATGATTGTTCACATTAAAATCTAACCGGAGTAAACATATGGATCAGACGAATGCCCCCACCGGGCAGGAGGAAGTACCAGAAGGACAAATAAACGCTAAAGACACAGACGAACGCCCAACAACTTCCACGGGTTCAATGGAAACACTGCTGCAAGAAGAAGGATTGAACCTGGATTTTCCTAAGCAGGGAGAGATACGCACCGGCGTCATCGCCAGTATCGGAGATAACGAGATCCTGGTAAGTGTGGGCACCAAATCAGAGGGGGTCATATCAGGGAAAGAGAAAGAATCGATTCCCCCAGAGATTTTAACAAGCTTGCAAATTGGCCAGGAAATCCCCGTATATGTTCTTAATCCCGAAGATCCAAGCGGAAATTTGGTCTTGTCATACAATCGAGCCCGTGAGGAAACAGATTGGCTTGATGCTGAAGCGATGAAAGCTTCTGGCACAGCCGCTGAAGCTAAGGTGATCGGTTATAACAAGGGTGGGTTGATCGTACCCATCGGTATGCTGCGCGGGTTCGTCCCCGCCTCACAGGTCAGCGTGATGCGCCGTGTGGAGAGCGATGAAAGCCCCGACGCGCGTTGGAGCAAAATGGTGGGTGAGCCGATCAAGGTTGTGGTCATTGAAGTGGACCGTGCCCGTCATCGCCTGATCCTCTCCGAGCGCACTGCTCTACAAGAAACGCGCGAAACCATCAAGGATCGCCTCTTGGATGAGCTGCAGGAAGGTACTGTCAAAACCGGGCGGGTTACCAGCCTGGCAGATTTTGGCGCGTTTGTCAATGTCGATGGCGCTGATGGACTCGTCCATCTTTCCGAGATCAGCTGGGAGCGTATCGAACACCCGAGTGAGGTCTTGAAAGTTGGGCAGGAAGTCAAGGTCAAAGTGATCGCAGTTGACCAGGAACGCAAGCGTATCGGTTTGTCCATCCGCCAGCTTTTACCTGATCCATGGGTAGTCAAAGTCTCCAACCTGAAGGAAGGTCAGCTCGTGGAAGGCACCATCACCCACCTGACCAAATTTGGAGCGTTTGCACGTCTGGATGAAGACCTGGAAGGTTTGATCCATATCTCTGAGCTGAGCGATCAGCGCATAAATCATCCCAAGGAAGTGGTAAAAGAAGGTGATGTGGTCACCCTGCGGGTGATCAAGCTGGATACCGAACGACGGCGCATTGGGTTATCCTTGCGCAAGGTCGATTCGATGGCTTATGCCAATATGGATTACGAGATGATGCTCTCCGGGCAGCCTAAAGCCGCCCAGTCTGAAGAAGGAACGGAAGAGGAAGCTGAAGAAGTTGCTGCAGATCAGCTCTCTGAAGAAACAGCTCCCGCGGAGATACCGGCTGAGCCAATCGAAACTGAGACTGTTGTCTCAGAATCCGAAGCAGTTGTTCCGGAACCTGAACCTGTAGTCTCAGAGCCTGAACCTGTAGTCTCAGAGCCTGAACCTGTAGTCTCAGAGCCTGAACCTGTTGTCTCAGAACCTGAGCCTGAAGCTGCTCTTCCCGATGAAGGCGATAAATTCAAATCCAACCTGGAATATATCGAAGGCATCGGCCCGGTATATGCCGCCAAGTTGAATGCGATCGGGATCAATAACCTGCTCGATCTGTTGGAGAAAGGCGCCGACCCGAAGGGTCGGGAAGAGATTGTTGAAGCCAGCGGGATCGGTCATGACCTGGTCTTGAAGTGGGTCAACCACGTCGATCTGTTCCGCATCAATGGGGTCGGCTCTGAGTATGCCGATCTGCTCGAAGTGGCCGGAGTGGACACGGTGGTGGAGTTAGCCACACGCAATCCAGAAAACTTGTTTGCCGCCTTAGAGTCGGTGAATGAAGAAAAGAAGCTGGTGCGTAAGCTGCCCGTTCTCAGCCAGGTGCAGGATTGGGTTGAGCAAGCCAAGGCTTTGCCGCGTAAGATCAACTATTGATATTACGCCGTATAGGCATCAAGGATAAATTACTGAGCGGGGCCGGTAAAGCTCCGCTCACTTTTATCCCATGCTTAGAGGACTCTAACACAAAATATACATTCAGGGGGATATAAAGATGGTAAAATTACTTGCAATCGGACAATTTATATCCTGTTACAGTAGCTAGTGAGGCAATTGTGATGGCTGGAATGGAACGTTTTACACAGCGAGCCAGACGGGTTTTGAGCCTGGCACACCAGGAAGCAGAGCGGATGCACCAGAATTATATTGGGACTGAGCATCTGCTTCTGGGTTTAATGAAAGAAGAGGGCGGTGTAGCTGGGCGTGTGCTGCGCGAGCTGGGTTTGGATGCTGTGCGGATGGAGGAAGTGATCATCCGTATTACCGGCACCGGGCAGTCAAGCACTGCCAAGCTGGACCTCTCTCCAGGAGTACAGCGGGCACTCGAGAATTCGGTGGAAGAAGCCCGTAAATTGGGGCATCATTACATCGGCACTGAGCACCTTCTGCTTGGGCTTGTTCAGCTCGGAGAGGGCGTCGCCCTGGATGTGCTGCGAAAAATGGGTGTCTCCGCCGAGCAGATCAGGCGCCAGACCCGCCGGGTGTTGGACGAGAGCAGCCATGCTTCTCCCGCTGAATCATCCACGCGAAGGTCGGCAGTCGGAGCCGGTGAATCGGTTTCCAAGGAAGCCGGTAAAACCAAGACTCCCATGGTGGACCAGCTGGCAACCGATCTCACCAGCCTGGCAGAAGAAAACAAGCTGGACCCGGTCATCGGGCGCCAGATGGAAATTGAGCGGGTGATCCAGATTTTGGCCCGCCGTAACAAGAACAACCCGGCGCTGATTGGTGAGCCTGGTGTCGGCAAGACCGCTATTGTGGAAGGACTAGCGCAACGCATCGTCGAGAATGATGTTCCCGCTCCCCTGATGAATAAGCGTGTCATGCAGCTGGATGTGGGTTCGCTCGTGGCGGGCACGATGTACCGCGGGCAGTTCGAAGAGCGCTTGAAACGCGTGATCGATGAGCTGAAATCCTCCGGCGCAATCCTGTTCATCGACGAGGTGCACATGCTCGTCGGAGCTGGCGCGGCTGGTTCCTCAGTGGATGCAGCCAATATCCTTAAACCTGCCCTTTCACGTGGCGAGCTGCAGGTGATTGGCGCTACCACGTTGGACGAATACCGTAAATATATTGAAAGCGATGCCGCCCTCGAAAGGCGCTTCCAGCCGATTATGGTGGATGAGCCTACGATCGATGAGACCATCGAGATATTACGCGGCGTTCGCACTGCTTACGAAGAGCACCACCGCCTGACCATCTCCGATGAAGCTTTGAATGCTGCCGCCCATTTATCGGCGCGTTACGTCACTGAGCGCTTTTTGCCAGATAAAGCCATCGATCTGATCGATGAATCCTCATCACGCGTGCGCATGTATAAAAGCCCCGCGGCAAAAACAGCTAAAGACCTGATGACCCAGCTCAAGGGTTTACGCCAGGAACATGCGCTAGCCCTCGAAGATGGGCGCTCAGATGACGCCCAGGAGCTGCAAGAACGCATGGATGAGCTCGAACGCCAGCTGGAGTACTTGCGCACAGGCTGGGATCGTGCCACCGCACCTACCGTAACCTCCGAGGATATTGCCGAAGTGGTGGCGATGTGGACGGGTGTGCCCGTGATGCAGATTGCCCAGGCTGAATCGGAACGCTTGCTGCAGATGGAAGACGACCTGCAGAAACATATCATCGGTCAGGATGAAGCCATTCAGGCGATATCCAAAGCCGTCCGGCGCGCCCGTGCAGGGTTAAAGGACCCGCGTCGCCCGATCGGCTCGTTTATGTTCCTCGGACCAACCGGGGTGGGCAAGACCGAGCTTACCAAGGCTCTGGCAAAATTTATGTTTGGCAGTGAAGACGCTCTCATTCAATTAGATATGTCGGAATTCATGGAGCGTCACACCGTCAGCCGGCTGGTGGGAGCGCCTCCAGGTTATGTTGGCTATGAGGAAGCCGGTCAGCTCACCGAAGCCCTGCGCCGCCGACCCTATTCAATCGTCGTATTTGATGAAGTTGAGAAAGCCCACCCTGAAGCGCATAACATGCTCCTGCAGATCATGGAAGAGGGTCATCTCTCCGATGCCCGCGGGCGCAAGGTGGACTTCCGCAATGCCATCGTCGTGATGACCTCCAATATTGGGGCTGATATGATCAAGCGCCAGACATCGCTGGGGTTCTCGCTCAAAATGGACGAGCAGACAGAAGAAAAGCAGGCCTACGACGAAATGCGTAAGAAGCTGATGGACTCGCTCAAACGCGTCTTCCGTCCCGAGTTCATCAACCGCTTGGATTCAGTCATCGTGTTCCGCGCCCTCTCCAAGGAAGATATCCAGGAGATCGTCAAGCTTGAGCTCGATAAAGTGGCTGAACGCTTGAAGGACCATGACATTTCGCTGGTTGCCACCCCGTTGGCGTTGGAAAAACTGGCCGAATTGGGCTACGACCCCGAGATGGGTGCCCGACCCTTGAAGCGTGTCATCCAGCAAAAGGTGGAAGATGTGCTGTCAGATGCGCTCCTCTCGAGCAACTTCTCCGATGGTGATGCCATCATCGTCGACTATCGTGAAGACGAGGTGGTCCTGCGCCGTGAAACCGAGGAAGAACCGGCTGCCGAAGGGGCCTAACCGCCGGAGATATACAGCAGTATTCTGGCTCGTGAACCGATCCACCTAATAATTCTGAAACGTTTCACTCCCGCGGGTGTTATTCCTTCGGGAGTGTTTTTTTTTAATATTTCCCTTACTAAATTTCAAACAACTGTATAATTACAATTATTAGACAGATCGTGGAGAATTTTGTTATCGTTCATCGTTACCTGGCTGGGAAATCTGAGTAATATTTCCTTTTGGTAACGTAAAACTAGTTTTTATGATAGTACAAACAAGAAAGTGGAAGGGGCGCACTTGTCTTTTCTGTACGGGGCAACGATAACCGTCAACCTGCTGGCATTGGTCCTGTCGATTTGGCTTGGTCTGTTCCTCGTTTCGCGAAGCCCAAAGTACCCGGTAGCATGGCTTACTGCTTTAATGTTGTGGTTTATGGCGGGTATGTTCCTAAATGTATTATTGGCGATCAACCCTCCACCAATCACCATCCTTAAATTTAGCTGGCTGAGGTTGTTTTTTCCTTTCTGGCCACGAGAAACTCTGGCAGGCACCAACAACAACTGGCTGCAGGGCTGGTCATTTGTTCCTGCGCTCGCATTGTGGCATCATGTCACTGTTCTTCTGCTGCCCGGTAAAATCACCACCTGGCGCTGGATAAGAATATTTTTGGCATATTTACTCGCTGTTGTCGCCATAATCGTGCAGACCAATGCCCAGATACTGTTTACAGCTGAGAGCAGTAATCCACTTTATATAAATAGCCTGCGTGCTGGACCCTGGTACCCCATTTTCGCTATCGCCCTGTTGCTTTTGATTTGGCTGTGTGTCTTTAATCTTGTTCTTGCCGCGCGCAGCGCTCCTTCAACGATTGCCCGCAAGCAGCTGCTTGTGTTGGCATGGGCGTCAGTGATCGTTGGTTTGGTCGGACCGGCATCTATTGCGGGATCATTTTTCATGCTCCCCCTTCCCATGTTGGTTCTCTCGTTGTTGGAAGCCATCCCCATAGCTCTGATCGGCTGGGGTGTCGCTCGTTACAGCGCCCTCATGGAAGGGCGCACCATACAAAAAGACTTCATTTATAGTTTGGCTCTGCTTGGTCTTGTTCTGCTAATTTATATCCCTATCAGCTGGATATTAATTGATACTTACAATGCCCCCGTAGTGATCCTGGCAGTGTTTCCTGCCCTGGCAGTGATTACGCACTCATCCATGACTGCCATCGACCGGTTGAGGGATCGAATCGCATACACCCAGGATACGCAGCAGCTGCGCATCCAGCTTAGAAAATTATCCCGCCAGGTCGGCGTCGCAGCTCCGCTTGAAACCCTCCTCGAACCATCCCTTGAGACTCTCTGCAATTCTGTTGATGCTTCCTACGGACTCATCTTTCTGTTTGAAGATCACACCACCCGGAAGTTGATCTCCTGGCAATTAGACGATGATATCCCAGACCTGGAGCTTAAAAAACTGACTGCCGATGATGTGATTAACCTTCCATCTGCCCGATTTCCTCCTCCCTTAGAGAAAGCCTCCCTTTTAGTGCCTCTGTACGGAGAGGTGGAACAATTAGGTGCCCTGGTGCTGGGTGAACCGGAAAATGGTCTGCACTATGCTCCTGATGATATTGAACCAATCCTTGAGTTCACCGACGAGATCGGTGAGACGATCCAGAATTCGCACCGCAATAGCCAGTACCTGGCGGAAATTGCTGAGCTTGTCGAGGTGCATAATTTGCAACCCACAAGATCCATCCCTCTCGTATCAGCTGAGTGCCTGGAGCTGTCTTTGCGTAATCTTTACGATTACGCTTACCTGGCGGATACTCCGCTGGCAGATTTGGTGCTCGTGCAAACCCGTCTCCCGGATGGTCAGGTGACCCACCTGGAACGAGGTAAAGCAGTACATGCCGTCCTGCTTGAGGCGCTCAAGAAGCTGCGCCCCAGCTCTGGAATTCCGTCAAACCCACCTGTCAGAGAATGGTATCCCTATCTGATCCTACAGCAGGCCTATATCGAAGAAACCTCCAACCGCGATATCATGCAGAAGCTATACATCTCAGAAGGGACGTTTAACCGCACCCGCCGCACTGCCATCCGCTCTTTAGCCCGTGCCATTGGGGAAATGGAAGCCTCTATCCCCTGAGTTTATGACCAAATTTTAGATAGGGGGAAATCGATGTACAGCTCAACAAACTACCCCCCCACGTTGAATAAATGGCGTTTTTTGGCAGTTAATCCACTGGTATTGGCAGTCTTTATGTGCAATACTAAGCTGGATCAAAATACATCACAGAATTTTTATCGTGCCACCATTAGCGTAGGAGGGGAGCCTATGGATTGCATTAATTCATCCTGACAACACGAACCATACATAATTGTGGACAGCTTGCATTTATAATGCTGGATTTCCCCAATACTATCTAATCAGAACCGACAATGAGGAGAATGCAGAATGGACCAAAATGGGATACCTTATCGGCTTGCAGCAGTCGTTATTATCGCTGTCATCGCTTTGGTCGGCTTGTTCTATGTTGATCGCGCGGCTGCAGTAAACACCAGTCCCGACCAGGACATATTATTTTCCGATGACTTCAGCGGGGATTTATCGCAGTGGAATGATTTAATTGGGGATTGGTCTATTGATCAAGAAGAACTGGTCGGCAGTGGTTGGGGAGGGAATGTGGACGCCTGGATCTATGCAGGTGACACTTCCTGGACAGACTATGCCTTACAAACCAAAGTCATGTTCGGTAATTCAAATGCGATTTTAGTCATACGTAGCACTGGTCATTGGCTGAATGAATATCGATTCGATTTTTGGCAGCAAGGGGGAGAAAATGGCAATACTTATCAAGTTGTTAAGTACCAGGATGGAGTTATCTACGATTTTACCGAGGGATTAATTTCTTCACCTGTTCCAATCACAAATCCAAGTGTAATTTCAATCCAGGCAAGCGGTAATCGCTTGTTCCTGTATATAAATGGTGTGTATGTTGCAGAATTCGAGGATTCCAATCCTTTACCCAATGGCAGGATTGGGCTCGGTGTGATCTGGAACTATACATCGCGGTTTGATGATGTAATGGTCACTACTTTACCTCCCATCATGATGCTCCCGCCCGAGCAGGCAGCCTATGGTAATGCCGGTAAAACGGTTACTTATACCGTCGAACTGGAAAACCATACCGGTCAGCCTGACAGCTTCAATCTTGATGTTCTACCTGGCAACACCTGGATCACATCTCTTATCACCGATGTAGTCGGTCCTATTGATGATGGGGAGATTGTCACCTTCACGGTTAGTGTGGATGTTCCTCCCGAGGCTCAACCTGGAGATTTTGACACTGCCAGCATAAGTGCAACCTCATTCGCGTCTCCTTCCGACTCTGCAACTGCCACGGTCAAAACCACAGCTACCAGTAATAATTTCGCATACGTGACGCAATCTACATATGAGGTGACGATTATCGACCGTGAACTTCATCTGGTGGTTGGCAATATTGATATTGAAGCAATGGGCTGTCTTGGTCCAGACCGACTTCGCCTTACGCCCTCAGGCAATAGTCTTTATGTATTTTGTAAATGGTCCCTCAATCTCATCGTCCTCAATATTCCTGAGCTTACCCTCGATTACACCATAAGCGCGCCTGCTGGAGATGATGATATTGTTTTCAATGTTGATGAAAGTTATGCCTTCATCAGCTCGCCTGACCAGGCGAGTATCCAGGTTTTGGACATCGCGGCTCAGTCGTACACTACCACAATCCCACTTAATGATGGTGGTCACATTAGCAGTTTGGAAACGAGTCCCACCGGGAATTTGATCTATGGTGCAGGAGCATGGTCTGGTGGTGGAAGGATATATGTGATTGATTCCCGAAGCTTTGAAGTAATATCAATGATTGATTTTGGAAGCGACGTCTGGGACGTAGTCATTTCACCCGATAACCAATGGCTTTATGCCAGTGACCGATGGGGAGCAGGGATCGCCATAATCGATGTTAAAAATTTTGCGATTGTAGATATCATTCAAAATACAGGCGAATTGACGGGACTGGCATTGTCTTTGGATGGTACCTCCATCTTTGGTGGGCGTGCATATTACGGGAGTGTGGATAGTTTTGATATTCACAATCGTAGTTTTATAGCTTCTACGTGGGTTGGTGGCACTGTACGCGACCTGACTATGGACTGCACAGGAGAGGAATTGTACTTAGGCTCATCAACGAACGTTGTATCGGTAATCAATACCGGAACATACAATGTGGATTATTCCATCCCAACACCCGGAAAATCATATGGCGTTGCCATCTGTCCGCAATTTCAATCAAATATTATTGCTCGCAAGGCAGTCGACCGTAATGTTTCTCATCCTAGCGAGCTGGTGAATTATACGATAACAGCTAGTAATGCTTTCACTGATACGATCGAAAGCGTCATTTTCACCGACACTCTGCCTGTGGATCTTACTTATAAAGAAGGCACCCTGAGTGCCAGTAGTGGATTGGTTGACTACCAGAATGGCATCATCACTTGGATTGGGTCCATCACAGCCAGCACAACCATCACCGTCAGTTTTGGAGCGACTGTTTCCCCGACTGCGGCATTTGGAACGTCGATAACCAACCAGGTGCTTTTCAGTGCCGAAGGCAAGACATACCAACGAAGCGCAACCATCAATATCACCCCTTATACGGTATATATCCCCTGTGCCTCCAGAGCCTGCCTGCCGACCTATTATGACGACTTCTCCAACCCCGCCAGTGGTTGGTCGATCGAGCGTGATGAAGATTATTCGATCGGATATGCTAACGGCGAATACTTCATCACCTCCAACCCTGGTTGGATTGTTTGGTCGATGCGCGACTTTGCGGTAAGTGACTACCGCTTGGAGGTCTATCAACGCCCGGCGGTGAGTCTGGATGGTGCTACGGGGATCATGTTTGAAATCAACGAGTATGGCTTCTACCTGCTCGAAGTAAGTGATGGCTGGTATGCCCTCTGGCGGGTGGATGCCTATTACTGGGATTGGATCCCCCTCATTGATTGGACCTATTCCTCTGACATCCGCCCAGGGTTCCAGACCAATCGGATGATGGTCGAAAGGATAGGCAACAACATCGCCGTTTACGCTAACAATAAACTGCTCGGTTCGGTAAATGACGGTTATTATCATGGCACCTGGATCGGTATGACGAGTTCAGCCAACACCGCATTCTTTGATGGACGCTTTGACAACTTCGCTGTCTACACGGGCAGCTGTGTCGGTTCGAACACAAGCGGTGTGCTGCTCGACAGCCTCCCATTCTCTAACCCTGTTTGGGCGGCACCCGGGTCGGGTCATACCAGGCCTTGACTGTGCCTGCGTGGGATTGTAGCGCAAGTTAACCTTCCATACTCCTCCCCTAAAAACATGCTTTTTTGTTTTCGTTGCCTAGCGAACTGTTTTTGTGAGCGTGGTGGGGGAGGTGGGAGGGGGTATTCCGTTTTTTACGTCTTTATGGCAGGAGTAATCGTCTCAAATACTAAATGCATCGAGTTTATTTTTCCATTAGTGAGTAAATACTTTGGTTGATATAGATCGTTTGTTCAGGTTTTTATGCTTATCCAATATACCAATTCTCCGAATAGTTCAAATCTGGCGTCTTTTGGCAGTTAATCTACTGGTAATGGCAGTTATCTTTTGAAATAATAGGTTGCGAGAGGAGAAATTACCGATGAAAACACATATCCGAATTATTTCTATCACCGCACTGCTCTGTATCCTCCTGACTGCCTGCGGGTCAGCTCCTGCTAATCCAGGCTCGACCCCAACTCAGGACCCTGCCTCCATCGCTGCATCTCAGGCACCCACATCAACTTCAACCCCTGAACCAACCGCCACCTCCACTTCCACCCCGACGGAGACCCCGGTTCCAACTGCCACTCCCAACCAGACTGCCACTGCAGCCGCGGCCACTCAGGCAGCCCGAAGCGCCACCCAGCAAGCCGCGAAAACGGCAACCGCAGTGTCAGCTCTGGCAACTCAGCAGGCTGTGGATGCCATCTGGGCAGGAATTATCCAGGATGGCTCAGTGACGCTTAACCAGGGAAAGCTCTACACCGTGGATGATTTTGATGAAAGCTGGGCGCAGCGCAATTGGTATCAATGGTGGTGGTTTGATTACAACATGTCTGATTTTGTGATCATGACCCACATCGATTGGGAAACTGCAGAGGCGAGTTATGGGAACGGCGGTTGTGGTTTTGCCATCCGCATAAAGGATGGCGATAACCACCTGGTTGTTTTTCTTACTCCCAAAGGCGATGCAGAGCTTGGTGCAATGACCTATAATGGCTTTCAATATCAGGCTATTCACTGGAAAAACCCAGATCTGCCTAACTTCTCCACCATCACCCCTCCCACCAGCGGTGGTTCAGATTTTATGGTCGTTGCCGAAAAAGAATTTGTGACTGCCTATGTCGACGGAGTGAAGGTATATCAATGGTATGTTGCCCTTACCACCCCGGGTGACATCGGCTATACCATCCTATCGGGGACGAATAAGGATTTTGGAACCTCCTGCAAGTTCACCAATACCCAGATTTGGGAGCTTGAGGACTAGGTAAATTCGATCCTAACCCATTCAGCATTCGCTCAGGTAAGCGAAGAGACCAGGATATTATCTCTTCGCTTACCCTTCCAAGATGGAGTTAGCAACATATAGATGTATGAAGTGTGGCACGCTGAACTGCAGTTCCTGGCATTGGTTTATCAAAACTGGCGCGATCGATCTCTCCTCGTAGAAGTGTAATAATGAGATTGGTCGTATAAAAATCTTGAGCAGTTCAAGAATCTCAAAATGATAGGGGAAGTTACCATGGACCAAAATCAGTCTTCAGCCAAACCAAAACGCTCACGTTTGTGGCGAATCGTGGGCATAACCGCCATTGTGCTGCTCGTCATCCTGATCGTAGGTTACCTGGCAGTTGGGGCGATCGCTGCAGATAGGCTGACCTATGCCCAGCGCTTGTTCACCACCGATACCCCCCAGAACCATGGCATGAGTTACGAAGATGTCACCTTTCCAGCCCGCGAAGACGGTCTCAAGATCGCCGCGTGGTACATCCCCGCTGACGAGAGCCAGGCTGCAGATAATTCTTCCGCCATTGTCATGGTGCATGGTTGGAATGCCAGCCGTACAAACGGGTTTAATCAGCACTTTCTCGACCTTGCACAGGCTTTGCACCAGTCGGGTTTCACCGTGCTGATGATCGACCTGCGCGGTCATGGGCAGAGTGGGGATTCGCGTTTCACCTTCGGGCGGTTGGAACGTAGGGACGTCCTGGCAGCTATCGATTACCTATTGGCGCGTGGTCACCAGCCTGGGAAGATCGGTCTGCTTGGCACCTCCATGGGCGCCGCCTCTGTGATCGCTGCCGCGGCAGAAAACCAGGCCGTCGGGGCTGTGGTGACCGACAGTCTATTTGCCGAGATTTATCCCGTCATCAAAGGTCTGTGGGCGAGTAAAAGCGGCTTGCCGCAAATTTTTCTCTACCCCACCCGCTGGATGTTCCGCTTGGAAAATGGATATGATATAGCAAGCTCCCGACCGATCGACGAGATTGGCCAGATTGCCCCCCGCCCGTTGCTGATGATCCACTGCCAGGTGGATACAGATGTTCCCGTAGACCATTTTAATCGCCTGCAGCAAACCGCTCCCTGGGTTCAGACCTGGCTGGTGCAGGAATGCCGGCATGCTGAAATCTATGAGTTTGTACCGCAGGAATACAATCAGAAAATAGTTGACTTCTTTACCGCCGGATTGGAATAGAAAGGTGGCCGCCTATGGAATTAATCCAGGGTATCAGCATCCAACTGATCCAGTCTCTACAGACCTTGAGCCCGGTGCTGGATGGTCTCTCTAATTTCCTGGGTTCCTTGGGGTCGGTGGGTTTTTTCCTCCTGCTCATCCCGCTGATCTATTGGACGGTGGACCCAAGATTGGGGAAAACTGCCCTGGCGGCACTCATCATCAGCGCCTTTCTCAGCCTGTCGCTAAGCCAGCTGCTGCACCAGCCACGACCTTATTGGCTGGGGGAAGTTCCATCATTAATATCTGATGGGACGTACGGGAATCCCTCCACCCATTCTGTATGTTCAATCGCCGTATTTGGCTACCTGGCATATCGATTGAATAAAGAGTGGCTGTGGGCTGCCTCCGGGCTGGCGGTGATTATGATTGGAATTTCCCGCCTGTACCAGGGTGTGGAATTCCCCTTGGCGGTGATTGCCGGTTGGGTGCTGGGCTTCGGAGTGGTTCTTCTTATCATCAAACTCGATGCGCTATCTATACCTTGGTGGAATAACCAGTCTGGTACGCGGCAGGTGGGATTACTGTTTATCGTTTCCATCATCATGATCCTAGTCGGATATGCAGTCGTAGCTGTGATTGCCCCCTCACCTGACCCAACCGCCTGGTCGGTTTTTTCCATTGCTGCTCGTTCGTTGGCAGATTATTTTGCCCTTGCCGGGGCGATGTTTGGCACCTTCAGCGGCTATATCCTGCTGAAAAAGCATTTTGAATATAAGCTGACCGGCTCATTTGTTGTGCGCATAGGCAGGTGTTTGCTTGGGTTTGCCGGTCTGGGGATGATCTATTTCGGCCTGGCATCAGGTTTCGGCGCGCTGGTTCAGCCTGAAACGAGCCTGGCATACGTCTTGCGCTATATTCAGCTCGCGCTATCGACATTTTGGGTTTCCTTTTTTGCCCCTTGGCTGTTCATCAGGCTGAGCCTGATCAAGAGAGTTGTCCCCGCACCGGTTTAGAGCTTGATTTCCTATTCCCACACTTATGTGACCTGACAGGTCTTCAAGACCTGTCAGGTCTCTATTCATCTGACCTGTCCAGACCCCACCTGTGCAGACTGCTGTCTGTGGTGACCGCATAACTGCCTAACCTGTCCGGAGGCATGAGGGATCGTCGGGTCCAATTGATCTCCCGTAGGGGCGACCCGTCATGATATTCCTCAGTCTGGTATACCCATCGGATACTCCTATCCATAATTTCATTTTTCGTAGGACGGGTCGCCCTTACGTTTTGTTCCAACCCATCATGACTCATTCTTACCTCGATCACCTCCTCAAACATACACTTCCTATTACAGAAGGCAAGCGTTACAAGGATCACACCTGGCAAACGGAAATCATAACCTTTCAACCTGATGGATTTCCGCTCACGTCACCGAAGATAATCACACGTAATTATTCTTATACATCCAAAAAATTGCGTCTATTTCATATCACTTTACAGTATTTCCACCAGTTGTGGTCGGTACGCATAAAGAATATATGCTCGTAAAGCAAATATTACCCGTCAACGGATTTCAGGTCTTGACACTAACAGCTAACTGCTGCTCTCTACCCTACGCTTTCCTTAAATCTCTTAAACCCCTTGTGGATTAGAACAATTGTGCTATAATTAGACTGTAACTACTCACTCATGTTGTCATTGCGATAAGGACGCTCTCAGAATCCGCAAATCCTTGTACACTCCGAAGTCCTTAGAACCCGTCCCCGCAGATTTTCGGGGAGCAATCTGCTCTGCGTTTTATTCATAATCACGAGTGGTTTTTGCTCTTGGTGAGTAGTTACATCAGTGTACTTCTGTACAGATCAGTGCTCTTCTGTACCGATCGTTTTTTATCGGTATGGTTTTCATCTGTATAGAATGCTTTCCTATGGTTAATTAGAATGAAAGCAGTCGTATACCGGTTGGTCTTTACCGGTAGTGATCTTTACCGGTAGAGGTACTCTTCTGATAAATCGTTCAGCGATCTTCCTTGCCAATCGTTCTTGATCAGCATAATCTGAATCACAATAGGAACATCCTTTTCCCGCCGATCCTGATACCTGCTTATGCCATATTCTAGAAGTGTATTCGTTTATGTTCGTTTTTATGTGCTTCGAATGTTCCTCCAATAACTAAAAATGTGTTCTTCTCATCTTCTCTTATCGCTTATTTCGCGGTCCAATACTTATGGTTTTGGCACGCTTCACCCTGAGCGGAATTGTTTCGATTTATTTTTTTCGCGAAACAATTCCATCTCTCGCCAATAATTCAATTTTTATATAACTTCCCGCAGGTATAATCTCTCTATGCCAAAAACACACACTCAATATGTCTGTCAGCAATGCGGGCGCACCGCTGCCCGACCTATGGGGCGCTGCCCTCTGTGCGGCGCCTGGAACAGTATGGTGGAGGAAATCGTCGCCGCACCGGCTAAACCCGTCCACACCGCCGGGCGTGGACTCACCGGTGCCTCCACTCCGATCAGGCTTACCGAGATCGAAGGCGATGTCGATGAGCGCTGGGCACTCTCCATCGAGGAGTTCGCCCGCGTGCTGGGCGGAGGCATTGTGCCGGGCTCGATCGTCCTGGTGGGGGGTGACCCGGGCATTGGCAAGAGTACCTTGATGCTGCAGGTGGCGCTGGAGATGGCTCGTACCGGGCTGGTGCTATACGTCTCAGGCGAGGAGTCGGAGCGCCAGATCAAGATGCGCTCCTTGCGCTTGATGAAAGATGAAGGGGGCGAGATGCCTGACGGGCTGCTTCTCGTCACTGAGACCAACCTTGGGGCGATCCTCGAGCACATCAATGCTGTAAAGCCCAACCTTGTCATCGTGGATTCAATCCAAACCACCTACATGCCGGAGCTCGAATTTGGCGCCGGCAGCGTGACCCAGGTGCGCGAGTGCGCTTCACGCCTGCGCGAGCTGGCTAAAAGCTCGGGTGTGGCAGTATTTCTCATCGGTCACGTCACCAAGGAAGGCACCATCGCCGGACCACGGGTGCTCGAGCACATCGTCGATACGGTGCTCTACCTGGAGGGAGACCGCTTCCAGTCTTACCGCTTGCTCCGGTCGGTCAAAAACCGCTTCGGTGCCACTTCGGAAGTGGGGGTCTTCGAGATGCGCGAACGCGGCATGGTGGAGATCACCAACCCATCGGAGGCCTTCCTGGCGGAGCGTATGGTCAACTCACCGGGTAGTGCCATTGCCGTCACCATGGAGGGTACACGCCCGATCCTGGTGGAGGTCCAGGGGCTTTCGAGCCCGACTGCCTTTGGCAACCCTCGCCGTACCCCCAACGGGGTTGACTTCAACCGCATGCTGCTCATTACTGCTGTCCTCGCCCGCCGCCTGGGCCTGCGTCTGGGTGACCAGGACGTATTCGTCAACGTGGTGGGCGGCATCCAGGTTGAAGAGCCGGCTGCTGACCTGGCTGTCGCGGCTGCCATCGCCTCTTCTATGCGTGATCTCCCGGTGAAGGCAGATACGGTGCTGATCGGTGAGGTGGGTCTTTCTGGTGAGCTGCGTATGGTGGGTCAGCTGCCCGCCCGTTTGCGCGAGGCCGTCAAGCTGGGTTTCAAGACCGCCATCGTGCCAAAGAGTATCCGCAAGGGAGAGCCCTGGCCCAAGGGCATCGAGGTGGTGGAGGCGCGTTCCCTGCGTGAAGCCCTCGATCGGGCGATGGTGAAAGGGGATTAGAAAGTTCGAACCGAGGATCATGCTATACTAAAATGATGAGTACATTGTTCTCAGATACGCATCCCACGATGGAAGCTCTTCAGGTTCAGCTGCTCAGGCAGGTTTCTCCCTCTGAAAAGCTAGAAATGCTGGCAGAATTGAATGCCTCAGCTCATCTACTGGCAATAAGTGGTCTGCGTTCCCGTTATCCCCAAGAAAGTAAAGCAAGGATACAGCGCAGAATGGCTGGATTGCTCTTGGGTGAGGAACTGGCAAGTAAAGTTTTTGGAGAATTATCCGATGTTACCTGAGCCCATATCGGTTACCATCCAGGTTACAAAGGTTCTTGAAGAACTTGGTATTCCATATCTGATTGGTGGCTCATTAGCCAGCACGATTTACGGGATGGTAAGGACGACCCAGGATGCAGACATTATTGCTGATATGAAGCCTGTCCATGTTCAGCCTTTTATTACGGCTTTACAAACCGAGTTCTATCTTGACGAGGCAATGATCGCCGACTCAGTCCTCCATAATTCCAGCTTCAATATCATCCACCGGCAAACTATGTTCAAGGTTGACGTATTTATTCCACCAGAGACTGCTTTTCAAATTTCTCAGCGTTTCCGTGCCCGAAAGCTCATTATCGTAAATCAGCCAGAAATTAGTGCCTACTTTGCTAGTCCTGAAGATACCATTCTTGCCAAACTGGAATGGTATAGGAAGGGTAATGAAGTCTCGGAAAGGCAATGGCGAGACGTCATCGGTATGCTGAAAGTTAGAGCTGGTGATCTCGACTTGGAGTATCTCAAAAAGTGGGCAATAGAGCTAGATGTGGGTGTTCTACTTGAAAAAGCTTTGAAAGAATCAGCTTAGACTTTTCTACCGACTACTATTACTCCTCAATAATTATTAATTGGTTTGACTCTTTATCCCAATATGACCAGGCTATATCCAATTAAGATTAACCTATCCCCTCGAACAAGTCCTTTTCTTTCAGGCCATTCTCAGGCTTGGGGTAGGCACGCATGAACGCTTCAGTGCTTCCAAAATAACGCCGGAGCAAGCTCAATGGGTTCTTCCGCCCGATCACCCCACCGCCCTGGCTGATGTGGCACGCACTCGCCTCGTCCCTGATTGCACTCACGCTGCGACAGTTGATGCGGGCATGGGTGGGAAAGTCACCTTCCTCCACCAGGCTTGCCAGGTCGATATCCCGGTTGCGCCCAAAGTGATGTGCGTCCATGCGCAGGAGTGGCGCTATCCGAACTGCCCAGCGGATCAAACCTTTCGGCATGGTCTGGTAATACAGTTTCTGCGGCTTGAAGGCGGGTAAATCCGATGTATAGGCTGGGTCAGCCGCCAGCTCAAACGCACGCACGGTGGCACGGTGCATGGCGATATGGTCGGGGTGTTTGTAGCCGCCGATGGGGTCATGCGTCACCACGATTTGTGGGTGCAGTGACCGTATGTAGTGCACCACCTTCGCTGCCACCTCATCTACCGGCTGAGCTGTCAGGGCATTGGGGTGGTCGTTGTCGGCGGTGCCAGGCATGCCTGAATCGCGGTAGCCCAAAAAGTACACTCCAGTGAGGCCCAGTATGCCCGCGGCACAGCGCAGCTCAGACTCCCTCCGCTCGGCTACACTGCTGAACCCTTTCATCAGCTCACTGTCCACATCGCCCACATCACCCCGCGTGCCGCACACCAGGTGCACCTCGACCCCACGCCGGGCATACAGCGCCAGTGTACCGCCCATCCCAAAAGTTTCATCGTCGGGGTGAGCCAGACAGACCAGCATGGTGAGGGATTGATGATTATCCATGGTCATTAATAGATTGGCTGGCTCGGGTCGACTTCTCTCGCCCACGCGTTGAGCCCGCCTTTCAAGTTGTGCAGTTTACGGAACCCTGCCCCCAGCAGGATGTGCAGAGCGCGCGTCGAGCGAACTCCTGCTTTGCAGATCAGCACGATATCGTCCTGTGGGTCGAGCTCACTGCTGCGCATGGCAAGCTGCCCCAGCGGAATGTTGACGGTGCCTTCGATATGCGAGATCTCTTGTTCGTGCGGCTCGCGCACGTCCACCATGCATAGCTGTTCACCCGATTTGAGTTGGGCATCCAGCTCTCGGGGAGTGATGTCCCATTCCAGGCCTGCCGAACCGGTCTCAACTTCATGACCAGGTACCCCGCAGAAAGCATCATAATCGATCAGCTGGGTCACGGATGGATGCTCACCGCACACCTTGCAGCCTGGGTTCTTACGCAGCTTAACGAACTCGAAGCTCATATCCTGGGCGTTATAAAGCAGCAACCTGCCGATCAGCGTCTCACCGGTGTCAAGGATCAGCTTGAGCGTTTCCGTTGCTTGCAGCGTGCCGATCGTCCCCGGTAGGATGCCCAGGACGCCGCTCTCAGCGCAGGATGGAACGAGACCAGGCGGTGGAGGGTCAGGGAACAGGCAGCGGTAGCACGGGCCCACCCGGGCGTCAAACACGCTCACCTGTCCTTCGAAGCGATAGACTGACCCATAGACGTTAGGCTTACCGGTGAGCACGCACAGGTCATTGGTCAAATAGCGCGTGGGGAAGTTGTCGCTTCCATCGACGATAATGTCAAATAGCTCAGCGATCCCCATGGCATTCTCAGAGGTGAACGCTTCGTTGTAAATATCCACCTGGATGTCTGGGTTAAGGTCGAGCATGCGCTCGCGCGCCGATTTCAACCTTGAGCCGGCCAACTGTGGAGGTGCCATGGATCACCTGGCGCTGCAGGTTGGTGCGATCGACTACGTCGTAGTCCACCAATCCGATGCGCCCAACGCCAGCTGCTGCCAGGTACAGTGCCACCGGTGAACCCAGGCCTCCGGTGCCGATGATCAGCACCGAAGCCGCCTTAAGCTTGCGTTGCCCCTCTATACCGACGTCTGGGATGAGCAAGTGGCGCGAATAACGTAGGATTTCTTCGTGCGAAAGGTTCGGCAGCATGAAATGAGTATAATCTATTTCTCATAGTAGACCTGTCAGGTTTTCAAAACCTGTCAGGTCTGTCAATAATCCGATCGAAAATCGTCTCCCTGCCTTGTATCATCAGCGGGGCATGGATATAGGGCATACTGCTCTTGTAAAACCTGTCAGGTCTAGGAGTAATTAGATCGAAAAATCGTCTCCCTGCCACGACCCATCTGTCGGTGCATGGATATGAGGCTTTCCGTTCGTGAGACCTTCCCCCTTGGCCTCGAGCGCCTCCACCCGCTTGATCAGGTCTACCAGCGAGAAGCCCACCAAATCTGGCATGGCAGTGTGGTCCAGGTCAGGTGCATCATCGGCATGGTGAGGCTTGCTGCGGGCGATGTTTAGCCCAGGCACACCCACTACCACGGAGTTCGCCGGAACCGACTTTACCACCACTGCATTGGCTCCGATACGGGTGTCCGCACCGATGGTGATCGCACCCAACACTTTGGCTCCCGCGCCTACCACCACCCGGTCTCCCAGAGTGGGGTGTCGTTTGCCCTTCTCCAGGCTGGTACCGCCTAGGGTCACCCCGTGATAAAGCGTGACGTCTTCACCAATCTCGGCAGTTTCACCGATCACCACACCCATGCCGTGGTCGATGAATAACCCCTGGCTGATCTGAGCTCCGGGGTGGATCTCGATGCCCGTAATGGTACGCACCAACTGGGAAAGCATGCGCCCCATCAGCTTCAATCCGTGCTGCCACATCCAATGGGCTACGCGGTAGCCCCATAAGGCGTGGACGCCAGGGTACAGTAGCACGATCTCGATCGCCGAGCGTGCAGCCGGGTCACGCAGCAAAGCCGCTTGTACGTCGCGCCGCAGTGTGTTCAGCCCACTTTCGTGCCTGGTTCTAACCACCGGTGGTGTACCAACCGTTTGGATTTCCATAATTCCTCCGATCACACAGACAGTCAGGTTGATCTCTCACTGTCTGATAAAAGCGTAAGGCTTTGATCTATCCTCTCCATCTAAACTGCCAGGTCAGCAAACAGGGCAGTGCTGAGGTAGCGCTCACCGAAATCTGGGGCAATGACCACCACCAGCTTACCGGCATTATCATCACGTTTCGCTACCTGCAAGCCAGCCCACACTGCCGCACCGGACGAGATCCCCACCAGCAAACCCTCTTCCTGTGCCATCCTACGGGCAGTTTCCAGGGCTTCATCGTTCTTCACCCGGATGATCTCGTCATACACGTGCTGGTTGAGCACCTGGGGGATGAAACCCGGTCCGATACCTTGCAGCAGGTGTGGACCCTTCTCGCTGCCCGAAAGCACTGCCGATCCATCTGGTTCGACTGCCACCACCTTGAAGGATGGCTTGCGGGCTTTGATCACCTCGCCCACACCAGTGATGGTGCCTCCGGTGCCCACACCACCCACCAGGATATCTGCCACGCCATCCGTATCCTGCCAGATCTCCTCGGCGGTGGTGCGGCGGTGGATCTCGGGATTCGCGGGGTTGTTGAACTGCTGGGGGATGAAATAGTGCGGGTCGGCGCTTGCCATCTCTTCAGCTTTTCGGATGGCACCTGCCATGCCCTCGCTGCCGGGTGTGGCAACCAGCTCGGCGCCATATGCCCGCAGCAGCATCTTGCGCTCCCGGCTCATCGTGTCGGGCATGGTGAGCACACAACGGTAGCCGCGTGCCGCACACACCATGGCAAGTGCTATACCGGTATTACCGCTGGTTGGCTCGAGGATGATCGTATCGGGCTTGATCAAGCCTGCCTTCTCAGCCGCGTCAACCATGGCGACCCCGATGCGGTCCTTGATACTGTGCGCCGGGTTGAACGACTCAAGCTTGACCACGACATCGGCTTTCGATCCATTCGTCAGCCGGTGCAGGCGCACCAGGGGCGTGCCGCCGACCAGTTGGGTGATATTATTGGCTATTTTCATTGCGAATATTCCCCTTCTCCTTAATGGTGGACTGACTGATAATAAAAATAGGTGGCTAACCAGCCACGCAGGACGTATCACGCTTGCGGGGTGCAACCACCTACTCGTCAGTTTGTCAGTCTTGAATTAAGGGATTAACTTGACGGCGAGTCGGTTAGTTACCCCGCCTCGGACAGATGCAAGTTAGCGAAGATTGAACTCCAAAATATGACATAAATGAGTACATTAGGCGCAATTATATCTGCAATTAATGACGTGTCAAGAGGGTCCGTAATCGCCGATGTGTTTATCAATCCAGCGTTTACCTGCATCTTAGGGGTAAGCCAGCAGACCATTAGTCAATGAAAGCTGGAGTTATACTTCAGATCCTATTTCATTTGTTCCAATTCCATAGCAAACAGGATACGGGTAGATTGTTATCTGGTTATGGGCAGCATCGCCTGTAGATCAGCTTCTGTCAGGCGGCTGTCTGTTGCACTGAGGCTGTGATAGTAGCCACCCGCTTCCCACTGATGGGTTACTGTAGCGGTGGTACCTTCACTGCGTATTTCTTGAATACCCTCTGAGGATGCGATGGTCGTGACGGTTACAGTTTCAATCGTATTGGATATGGCTCCGGGCTGGTCAAACGTCACCGTTGATGTAGTAACCTGACCATCCGAGGGCAGGGTGTTCGTCCCATCCGCCGATCCCGATGAGCTCACTGCACCAATTCCATGGAGCGGGTTTGGGCTGCGCTTGTAGGTGATTACGTACCCCGGAGGAGCAGTCCAGGTGAACAACATGTTGCCATCCGTCAGGAGCTGTCCTTGAGGCTCCAAGGTGTAGCTGGAGGGTACACTGGGCAGGGTCAAGTCGGGGTAGAGGTTGAGCAGGTCACTCACGTTCACCATTTCGCCAACCATCTGGGCTTGAGCGATGCCTGCACCGGCGACTTCACCGTTTTCACCCTGGATCGTGACTTCGTGGTCGGTTTGTTGGATGATCGCATCTGTGTTACCACTGGTGACTAGCTTGCCAGTCTGTTCATCAACGCTGACGGTAACTCCGTTGAAGGTGAAGAAACCCTGGATGGCAGCACGCGCTGTTGGAGAGAAAGCGAGTGTCAGTATAGTTACAACCATCAGCGCCAGGATGACGAGAAGTGCGGGATGAAGGATACGTTTAAACATCAGGAATGTCCTTGGCTATTCTGTTGAAAGATGTTCCCCTTTTCATTCATCACTAGCAGGAAATGCCGATAAAAAGGTGGCTGACCCAACTTGCAGATGAATATACTCTTGCCGGGTGTAACAACAATTTCCTCACTTAGTCAATTATGGATGAAGCGAACAACTCAACAACTGATTTGTTAGTGACCCCGCCTCGGGTAGATCAAACCTGGCGAAGATTGACCACCAATATCTGACAAATAAGACTAAACTAGGAGTAATTATACCCTTGGTAGATAGTCTGTCAAGTGCAAATCATGACTTGTCAGGTTTTCAAAACCTGACAGGTATAATGCACGGCTTTGGGAGGGTAGGGAAATGCCTGAAGTAGCGGCGATAGTAAAAGTCAGGTATTTAAAGGATGCCCAGTGTTTAAATGGGGAACCACGAGAAAGTGCAGGTAAATGGTTCCTTTTTCCCTATGCTTATTTATCCAGGATCTCGGGCTCCTGGGACTCCTGGCCAGAACCGATACCCAGAGGCTTCCACTTACTTGGGTCTTTCAGGCGGTGTTGGAAGCCGCCGCGCTCGTGGAGCTTGTCGAAGCCGTCCGGCTTGATGAACATTTCCTCGCCATCCAGCAGAGCGGTGAGTCCTTCCTGGCCGGGCTCGGGGCGCTTCTCGCCGTGGAACTTGGCGGCTTTCTCGGGCAAGTAATCGGTAGGTTCTTCGTAGGTGGTGATGTAGCCCTCGAAGTTGCGCAGGATGATCTTGTGGTCCGACATGCTGATCAGGTAGTTGGGCATGACGGGGATCTTGCCGCCACCACCAGGCGCGTCGATCATATAGGTGGGTACCGCGTAGCCGGAAGTGTGGCCACGCAGCCCCTCCATGATTTCGATGCCCTTGGCGACGGGGGTGCGGAAGTGACCTGCGCCGTGTACCAGGTCACACTGGTACAGGTAATAAGGTCGAACGCGGATGCGCACCAGGTCTTGCACCAGCTGGCGCATGATGTGGACGTTGTCGTTGACGCCTGCCAGCAACACCGACTGGTTGCCGAGCGGGATACCGGCACGGGTGAGCTTGTCTGTCGCCTGGGCGAGCTCGGCAGAGATCTCGTTGGAATGGTTGACGTGGATGTTCAGCCAAAGAGGGTGGAACTTCTGAAGCGTATCGCACAGCTCATCGGTGACGCGCATGGGCAGGAATACCGGCACGCGTGAGCCGATGCGCACAATCTCAATGTGGGGGATCTCACGCAGGCGGGTGAGGATCTCCTCAAGGATCTTAGGAGCCAGCACGAGCGGGTCACCGCCTGAGAGCAGCACGTCGCGCACCTGGGGAGTATGCCTGAGGTACTCAAGCTGCATCTCGAAATCGGGGCGCGAGAAGTTGGCTGAGGGGTCTCCCACGATCCGCGAGCGGGTGCAATAGCGGCAGTAGGAGGCACACTGCGTGGTGACGAGCATCAGCACCCGGTCGGGGTAGCGGTGCACCAGCCCAGGGACGGGTGAGTGGGCATCCTCTGAGAGCGAATCAGCCATCTCAGCCGTGAAGGGCACTTGCTCACAGTCGTTCGGGATGACCTGCTTACGGATGGGGTCATCGGGGTCGTTAGGGTCGATGAGGGAGATGAAGTAGGGAGTGATCTCAACGCGGAAGAGGTGGGCTGCGGAGAGGGCGTTTTTCTCATCTTCAGTAAGGGTAAGCACCTCGCCGATTTCTTCGGCGGTATTGAGACGATGGGAGAGCTGCCAACGCCAGTTGTTCCACTGCTCGTCGGGGACATCTTTGAAGATTGGCGCTCGTTTGGATAGGAATGGGTGGTTGGACATATCGGTCTGCTCCTGTTGAGGGTGAGGTCCTCCAAAAGTAGGAGGAGTATATCCTGTTTATTACGAAATGACAATAAAAGGAGGTTTAGAAGAATTATCCATATGGGTGCCCGGAGACCTGGCCCTCCGCCACGACGGAAATCTGGTCATAAGGGCATATAGCTTTCGACATTCTGCAGCCAGAACCGGTGATCCTGATTAAACCCGGGGCGCCCAAATCGGGCGCCCCTATAGGAATTCTTTACCGTTTCAACACCACGCAATTTACGGGACTACCTTTAGCATGCCGATCATCCCACTGGTATCGTGCAGCAAGCATTCGTATGAAATGTCTCCACTGATATCACCAATAGTCAGGGTGTAGCTTTTAGGACCAGGGTTAAGCGGGTCCAATAGACCTGAGCTGTAGACCATGTCACGGGTAAGTGGCAGGCCAGGGTTGATCGGAAATAGTACATCGGGGTTGATCAGCAGGAATGGCGGGCCAGGTGGGTTGGGAACCGGGATAATGAAGCTGATATCCGGGAAACCGTTGAGGAAGGTGACGGTGTGGGGAGCAGCGACATTCGCTGCGCTAAGCATAAAGGTGACTGTGTCTCCCGGATGGACGACCAGCTTTCCGGGGAAGAAGTCCATCAGGTCGTACTGACCTTGTTCCCATCCTATCAAGACGGTGTAGCTGGTGGTGCCATCCGGATTGTGCTGGGGAGCTGGGACTGCGGCCATTGCCTGTCCAAATAACATATTAGCGCGGGCAATCTGCTGTTTGATCTGAAGTCGTGCCTGAGCGGAGACAGCGGCCGGGGAGGGGATATTAACCGAGGGCGGTTCAACCACGACCGTACCAGACATCATCATGCCATGAATGATGCATATATAATCGAAGGTGCCCTGTTGGGTGAAGGTAAGGCTGAACTGGGTTGGATTCCCTGGGTCGGTGGACATGACCCCCGAGTTGGCATACGATGTTCCATCATACATTCCGTCTTGTGGGGCGATGGGGAAAGCGACCATTGGGTTGAGCATCAATGTTCCGGGTGGGAAGGGATCGGGTGCCGGGATGATAAGGGGGGGTTGATCTGTGCCAGCGAGGAACGTGACGGTGTGGATCTCGTGGGTATTCTGCTTCCACAGCACTGTATCACCCACGTGAATACGTAGCGTTGCGGGGAAAAAAGCCATTACGCTGCTGGCGTGGGAAAGGTTCTCAGCGCCAACAATGACGGTATAAGTCTGTGTTGAAGTAATTGCTGTTGCCGCCGAGGCGGGCAATGCCAGACCAAAGGCGTTAAATAAAAAAGCAAGTATTACGATTAAACTGAATATGGATACCCTTTTCATTAATTTCCTCCTATTGAAAATTTGAAATTGGGAATGTACGGCTAGATTTCCTATGTACCCAATTGTATTCATTAAACTTAGTATTATTTAGAGAATTCAATTAATTTCTGATGAGTGTTTGGTGGTGATGATCGTGTCCAATTTATAAGTCTGCTGCACAATTTTTAGTGCAGTCAAGACAGGATGATACAGCTGAAGATAGCCTTAGGAATAATAATGCTACTGGTTGAATTAAGTAAATAATAATTAGCATTCTATTCATCTCAGCAAACAGGTTTACACTTATTCGTCTGGTGAAAAAAACGAATCGGAACGAAGGTATTTTGTGGTGCGGAGGCATGCTCCTTCCAAGGGCACTGGGGGGCGCTCGGCCATTGCACCGAGTGAAATTGGGCGAAAAGATTTAACCATAATTATTTAACCACTGAGAACATCCCCTCTAAGTTCAGTCGGGGACTGGCAAAGAACACAGAGAAATACATTTTAATTATATTATAGCCGTGGACCATCGATCCCGGATTTATTGTTAATTTGTAATTGAGGAATCCCCCCCTACTCTTAGGGGAAATACCCGTTCTTTGGGCTTGTGGCAATCTTCTCTACACGAGGGTCATGACCGATGGAAGGGAAAGTAGCTAAACCATCCACGAATATTTTCACGAATACATGAATTTTTGGAGCACGAAAATCACGAAATAAAATGGAATGGGTTCGCTCACAGAAATCGTTCGCTGTACTACGTTGCAAAATGCGCTCCTTGCCGCTCGAAAGAACCTCGCAATTCCTCGCTCGAAAGAACCTCGCGATTCCTCGCTCGAAAGAACCTCGCGATTTCTCGCTCGAAGACCCTGGTGCGAATATAAAGACACCACATGCTTCGCGACTAGGTCGCTCGATAAAGCCGGTACGAACATGGGGACATCCGGTAGAGAGAACCGGACTGGCTCGCAGGCTTCACGATCCCCGCTCGAAAGAACCTCGCGATCCGGCAGAATGCGCTCTCAATTGTTTCGCGAAAAAAATAAATCGAAACAATTCAGAAGTGAGAAATTGGGTGAATACAGCAGACAAACGTGCTCAAGTTTTGTCATCAGTAGAGGGAGGGATAGGTGAGGGGGTGGATGAATTTGATTCCTGGTAAGCGACTTGGCCCCCTCCAGGTGCAGTGGGGGGCAGACCCGCTCCAAGAACAGTGGGGAATTTAAGACATAACCAAGAGTGTGAATCCAGAAATCTGGATTCAAATCCAAGAATCTGGAAAAAAGTGCCATCCTCATCCCCTCCATTAATTACATCCCTTATAATCTGTTTTAATCTTTTGAATCTTTGATTCTGTGAAGACTGAATTAAAGACAAGAGATAGAGAAGAAAAGGAATGAGGATTAAAGAGGATGGCGGGAGTCCAAATTCTTGGATTCTGGAATCGGGAAATGCGATCCGGGGAACGTGAAAGGATAGAATCGGTACGAACAGGCAGCATTCGAGAACCCTCCTTAACAGGTGAATGAATGGAGGCGCCTGGCACGATGAGCGTCCTGAGCCCAGTGGAGCCGCATGAAAAAAGCCGGATATAGGTCTGGGTAGGGGCATGTGCCGGATTACAGGTGCCTGTTCCTGACTGCGTTAGGGAGGAGCGACCTCCCCGCCCCAGGTTACGCCTAGCAGCTGGATCCAAGGGGTAAGGACTGTGGGGGGCAACGGGGGTGAGTAATTACAGTTATAGTATAGCACAAATGTTCTAATCCACAAGGGGTTTAAGAGATTTAAGGTTTCGAATTATCTGGAATTTTACAGGAGAAAATGGTCGTTTTTTAGAGAAATTCTCTGATTTTACACAAGGGTATTTATTTTTGAGCAGAAACGAAAAAATTGAACGGAATTATAGCGATAAGGGAGAGCGGTACGGAAGATCACTGCAACTGGAAGACCACCAGATATTGGAGGGAGCGGTGAAATGGTTTTAAATCCCAACCAAGAACAAAAGAATTTTCTTTCTCAGTGTTCTCGGTGTTCTCAGTGGTGATATGTTTTAATTTCCCAACCGAGAAGGGCTGGTCACGCGCCACCAAAACAGGTGGCACAATGCCAGCCCCTACAGAAAATACTAGATTGCTTCACGTCGCTTTGCTCGGTGCAGGCGTGACCGGAAGAACATCGGGATCAGCCCCCTCCAGGTGCGGTGGGGGGCGGGACCCTCTCCAAGTGTTGGTGTAGGTAGGTCGATTACGGTATCAATGAAGAATGACTATTGGAATACTTGTATTAAGGTAAGATTAATGCTATATTCTTTAAGCAACCAAGCGACAATCCTGTGCTGAACCACGGGGGACCATCCAAGCAACCTGACAAATAAATGCCCTTTGGGGGGTAGAAAATTCAACCAGTAGAGCTGGATTTTCAGCTGGTGATCTTCTCATCATAATAGATATATTCAGATAATGAAGCCATAACTATGAAGAAAACAATCCATAACACGCGATCTATTTTGATGGGGCATATGCAGATAATAGATGATTATTATGAATACCAAGGTTGAATCACCGGAGATTCGAAGGGCACCCGATTCAGCTCGACTGCACTACCTCGACTGGCTGCGTGTGCTGGCTATTCTGATGGTCTTCCTTTTCCACGCCGTGCACCCTTTTGATTTCGGTGACTGGCAAGTCAAGAACGTCGCGCAAAGCGAGATCCTCACCATCATCCTCTTGCTTCTGTCCATATGGGGGATGCCCTTTTTTTTCTGGTGGCGGGAGCAGGCAGCTGGTTCGCTTTGCAGAAACGCTCGGGGCGCCAGTATATGCAGGAAAGATTCTATCGCTTGGTCATACCTTTTATCGTCGGATTTGTTCTGTTCTCGCCGATTGAGTACTACATCGAAAACATGAACAAAATGCAAAGAGGGTTACAGACTTCCTTTCAGGGGTTCCTTTCAGTATTCTCTACTTTCAACCCCTTGTTGTTGCGTTTCCCGGGCTTCAGCTCCAGATGGCTGGGGTATGGTTATCACCTGTGGTTCCTGGGATTTTTATTCTGCTTTGCATTGATCACGCTGCCTTTCTTCTTGTGGTTGAAGAAAAAAACGGGGATGTGTCTCCTTTCGTGGATGGCAAAATTATGTGAACATCGAGGCGGTCTTCTCCTATTTATCATTCCCTTCGCCGCCGTAAAGCTTCTCCTGGTTCCTCTCGCTCCTTTAGAACACGATTGGGCGGACTTTATATTTCAAATGTGCTTCTTTGCCCTGGGATACATCTTGTTTACTGATGAACGTTTTACCAGTGCCATCCGCAGGGATTGGTTAATTTTGTTGACCTTTCCGACCGTCATTGTAATAGGATTGCTGGGGATGTACCTGGCAGACCTCCCGGTGTTGTCATGGTCTGAGACAGCGGGCATTCCGCAGTTCTATCTCCTTCAAATCTTCGTCACTATCATCGCGGTATGTTATTCTCTCACAATGTTGTTCGTCGGGATGCGCTTATTGGATTTTAGCAACAGGTGGTTGCGCTATGGGCAGGAAGCAGCTTTGCCATTTTTTGTGCTCCACCAGCCGGTGATCATCATGATCGCTTTCTTCGTTGTACAATGGAATGCAGATATTCTGGTCAAACTGCCTGTCGTTGTCATGAGTTCCTTTGCGGTCACTATTGGCTTATATGAATTGATTGTCCGTCGGATCAACCCACTCCGGCTGTTGTTTGGGATGAAATCGCGAAGCTTTGATACAGCACAAGCCGGGAAAGTATAGACCTTTAATATAGGAGAAACTTATGCGTAAGCGAATTATTCTTGCCGGAGTTATAGCTGTGACTGTCCTAGCGGTTTTGGCGGTTTTAGCAATTGTGTTCTTTCCCCGATATCGTGAACCAGAACAACAGGTCTTCACCCCAACCTACTGGCCAACCAATGGATGGCAAACCAGCACACCGGAGGATCAAGGTCTTGACTCGGTCAAACTGGCTCAGGTGCTCGAGAAAATCCAAAAGAAAAACATACAGATCAACAGCCTGTTGGTCATTCGTAACGGCAAGCTGGTGCTGGATGCCTACTTCTACAACCCGTACGATGGAAAGTATCCGCACGACATGGCTTCCGTGACCAAAAGTGTCATGACCACCCTGATTGGTATCGCCGCAGGTCAAGGAAAGATCAAATTGGATGAACCTATGCTGTCTTACTTCCCGAACCGGACGATAGCTAACCTGGATGAGCGCAAAGAACACATCACCGTCAGACACTTGACGGGCATGGTGAATGGGTTTGATTCGGGCTGCATGGCTGGAGACATGGAAACCCTCAACCAGATGCGCTCCAACCCCGACTGGGTTCAAGCCAGCCTTGACCGGGAGATGGTTCGGGAACCTGGGAAGAAATTTTGCTACGACAGCCCCGGGATGCACTTGCTTTCGGCGATCCTGCAGGAGGCGACTGGGATGACCGCGCTAGAATATGCCCAACAATACCTGTTTGAGCCGCTGGGCATTAAGGATGTGATCTGGGAATCTGACCCACAGGGATACACACGTGGCTGGGGCGATCTACATCTTAAACCACAAGATGCAGCCAAGATCGGATTCCTGTTCCTGAATCAAGGTAGTTGGGATGGACAGCAGATCGTCCCGGCTGACTGGGTGAAGGAGGCAACCAGGAAGCAAGTCAACGCAGGAGCGGATGATTACGGTTATGGTTGGTGGATCTATGATACCAGTTATGGTGCCTCGGGTCGTGAGGGACAGCACATCTACGTCGTTCAATCAATCAATGCCATTGTGGTCACAACTGGCGGTGGTTTTGAATATGACCAGATAGATCCATTGCTGTCTGCCGCAGTAATCGACCCAGCCAAGCCTCTGCCAGCCAACCCTGAGGGCGTCGCCCAGCTTGACGCCGCGTTGGGATCCCTGGTGAAGGCACTGCCTGCCCTGCCCGCAGGAGAGATTCCACAGACCGCTCAAGTGATTTCAGGTAATACCTATATTTTTGAGCCAAACCCGGTCATGCTGGAGAGAGCGACGCTTGATTTCAATGATCCTGCTGAGGCGAGGATAGATGTCCGCCTGTTTGGCAGTGATGCCACGTGGCTGGTTGGGCTGGATGAACAGTACCACCAGTCACCCGATGGGTCATTGCAGCGTGGTTACTGGAAGGATGCACGGACCTTTGTGATCGAAGTCTTCGATGTGGGCGTCAACGACCGGCAATTTACCTTCACGGATGGCCAGTTACTGGTAGAAGCTGATGGGATGTCGATTGACGGAAAGATGGAAAACCCGTAAAGCCTGAGATCAATAAAAAGTAAACGCGGAATATTAATAATAGTGTTTATTTTTATCTGATAGCTAATTACTGTATATTTCTAAATACCTTACTATGAGAAATCATAAGCCTTCTTATACCCTTTGAAAAACCAGAACATCAGTGATCTTCTATACCGATAGGGTGCTCTCCCCTATCGGTATAGCGATCTTCTACATCGTGCAATTTCCCAGATGCAGTGGGGGGCGGGTCCACTCCAGGAGCAGTGGGGGGCGGGTCCCCTCCCGTCTTCAGACCAGGCACAAGTTTGCGCCATTACAGAAAAAAAACTTTGCAACCCTTTGTGACGGAGGGCGTTCAAATGGCGTACCATCTGGATGGTCATAGAGGTGTTGGGTTTCGTAAAAAACGCTAAATCCGGTATGGGGCATACCGGGCAACCCTGGTAGAAAAACAAACCGGGGGACCCCAACCTACAAAAACCAAGAAGGGCGAAGCGATTGCTTCGCCCCTACATAAATTGAAAGAATTTTGTTTCTCCGCGTTCTCTGTGGGCTCAGCTGTGAAATGGTTTTAAGCAAGAAAAAGACGTTGGGTTTCGCAAGTACTGCTCTACCCAACCTACAAAAACAAGACGGGCTGGTCTCGACCAGCCCCTACATAAACCGAAAGAATCTTTTCTCCGCGTTATCAGCGGTCTCGGCGGTTAATTAATATAAAATCAGGCGTTGGGTTTCGCAAAAACCGCTGAATCCGGTATGAGGACATACCGGACAACCCCGATAGAAAACCAAGCCGGGTGGCCATAACCTATACAAATAAAAACTAAATCCGGGTTTACGAGTGGTGCTATCTCTCTTATAAGCTCGCTCCTCCAACACTTATGTACGTCTAATGTGCATCCTCGGGCGGTTTTCATAGAGGCGTTTATAATAGAAGGATAGGGAAAGGAGACAGATTATGCGAAGACGTGGAGTAGGTGGTCCGATGAGACGGGGTATGATGCGCAGGCATCGCAGGATGCGCCGGCGAATGCGACGAAGAATGATCATCGGCGGTGCAGTGCTGGTTGCCGCTGGGACGAGTGCGGTGAAGATGTCTCAGAAGGAAGTAGACCAGGTGGAGCAACAAACTGGACAAAAAGTTGAGAACCTGTCGGAAGAGCAGCTGGATAGCGCTATGGAGACACTCGGCATCGAAGGTCAGGAGCCAACCGATCAGGAGATTGCTGCCCTGGAAGCGGAAGAGGATAAGAACCCATCCGTCTGATGATAAGATTTACCGATTAAGCATTGGTGCCGGGCGATATCGCCTACCCGGCACCTATGTCATCTGATCCAATCAGTAGAAAATCCCTGACTGTCAGATAGCAACTCCCAGTCAGGCTGTGAATTGCTGCGTGGGAAAAGTACGGGACGAAGCTAACGCCTAAAAATTCGCACAACCGGGTGATCTGACCTGGATATAATATAACGCTTCATTATCGATTGCACGGTAATGGGTAGTATTTGCAATTATAAGGAGATACTTGATGATACAAGGTGAGCGGTTAATCTCAACAAAAGTACTTATTGTCGATGATGAGCTTACAGCTCAGACGGCTTCTGGGAGAGCAATCCGTGCTCTGGTGGAAGAACTGCGTGAAGCGGAGATCAACGTCATTGAGGCAACCTCGGCTGACGATGGCCAGGCAGTGGTCAGGTCGGACCCCTCAATTCAGACAGTTTTGCTAGACTGGACATTGAGCGACGATGACACGGCACACGATAAGGCTAAAACGCTGCTGAAGCTGATCAGGGCACGCAACACCCATGTTCCAGTATTCCTCTTGCTCCAGCGCGGTGATTCAGCCAGTCTTAACACGGCTGTTTTGCGTGAGGTGGATGAATTGATTTGGAATTTAGAGGACACAACCTTCTTCATCGCCGGACGAATTTTAGCGGCGATGCAACGCTATCGCGAAGCGTTGGCACCTCCCATGTCTAGAGCATTGATTGCCTTTGCGACCAGGTATGAATATTCGTGGCACACTCCAGGTCATGCGGGAGGTACGGCTTTCCTTAAGTCGCCCGTGGGGCGGATTTTCTACGATTATTTCGGCGAGAACCTGCTGCGCTCCGACCTATCAATCTCGGTCGGCGAATTGGGATCGCTGTTAGATCACAGTGGTCCGATCGGTGAGAGTGAGAAGTACTGCGCCCGAGTTTACGGAGCCCATCGATCCTATACGGTGACCAATGGGTCATCCATGTCCAACCGGGTGATCTTTATGTCATCGGTAACGCGTGGTGACTATGCCCTGTGTGACCGCAATGCCCATAAATCGACCGAGCAGGCGCTGACTATGACTGGAGTGATTCCAACCTATTTACTGCCATCACGAAACCACCTCGGCATCATCGGGCCGATCTACCCTGAGCGTCTGACTGAGGATGCGATAAAAGCCTCGATCGAGGTCAACCCGCTGGCAAAGGGAAAGACGCAAAAAGCTGTTCACGCGATCATCACGAACTCCACCTATGATGGATTAACCTACCTGGTACCACGGGTGATTGACCTGCTGGACGCCAGTGTTGACCGCATCCATTTCGACGAGGCGTGGTATGGATACGCCCGTTTCAACCCGATCTATAAGGACCGGCACGCCATGTATGGCGATCCGAAAGACTATCCAGCAGATAAACCCACGATATTTGCCACCACTTCCACCCATAAATTGTTGGCTGCATTGTCACAAGCATCCCTGATCAGTGTACGCGATGGGCGTAAACCAGTGGAACACGCCCGCTTCAACGAAGCTTACATGATGCACGCCACCACTTCGCCGCAGTACGCCATTATCATGTCGAATGAAATCTCAATGGCGATGATGGACGGTGTGGGCGGTCACACCCTGACTACTGAAGCGATCGCAGAAGCGGTAGCGTTCCGTAAAGTGGTCTGCCGGGCGAACGGCTTTGCGCATGCGGCGGGCGATTGGATGTTTAAAACCTGGAATGCTGACTTTGTGGCCGATCCAGCTACGGGGGAGAAGGTCGCTTTCGCCGATGCGCCTGATGAGTTGTTGATTACTAACCCCGATTGTTGGGTGCTGCATCCAGGTGAGGCATGGCATGGATTTAAAGATCTCGAAGACGGTTACTGCATGCTGGACCCGATTAAAGTATCAGTGGTGACTCCGGGAGTGGCAGATGATGGCTCCTTTGAGAAAATTGGTATACCAGCGACACTGGTCACGGCTTACCTCGATCAGCGCGGCATCGAAGTCGAGAAGACCACCGATTTTACGATATTGTTCCTGTTCTCAATCGGGGTAACCAAGGGCAAGTATGGCACATTGATCAATGCGCTGCTGCACTTTAAAGAGGATTACGACGCCAATGCACCCCTGGCTGAGGTGATGCAGGCGATTGTTGAAGGCGCGCCTGCCCGGTACAAGGACATGGGTCTGCGCGATCTGGCTGACGAGATGTTTGCCCAGCTGAAAGAGTCGAACCTGTTGAAATGGCAAGCCGAGGCATTCTCGTCGCTACCGGTGCCGGTGTTCACCCCGGCAGATACGTATTCGAAACTTGTCCATAATGAGATTGAACTGGTCGCTGTGGATAAGATGGCAGGCCGCGTACTGGCTACGGGAGTCGTACCCTATCCTCCTGGTATCCCGATGCTCATGCCCGGTGAAGATGCGGGCGACGAAAACAGCCCCTATATCCGCTATCTAAATGCCTTGCAAGCCTGGGACCGCCGTTTCCCTGGCTTCAGCCATGAAACACACGGTGTGGAAAATAAGGACGGCACATACTACGTGTATTGTCTGAAACAAGCTTGAGTTTGGAGGAGCATATACCATGAGTCCGCCTGCTGTAGATGATATCCTGGTCCGCCTTGATACGATTGACCAATTATTTAATGATCCGGTGATCAATCCTTTTTCAGATAAAACGTCGCTTATCCTGGGCGAAGCGGCATTTCCCTTTGTTATCCGGCAGAGTTTGAGCGGGGGGTTGCTTGGCAGGCACGCCAGGCGGCTGATCATCCAGCTGCCTCCGGACCAGATTAGCCCTGACTTACAATCGCAGGTTGTCAATGCTATATTGAGATATGCGAATGTAAAGCGAGCCGATAATGAAGCTTCGATCCGCATTTCGCGCTGGCGTAGCTTGAGAGGGTTGATCGTGGCGATCATCATCGCCGGGATATTGCTTGCAATCCTGGGGATTTTAACCAGCACTGTGTTAGCTAACTCATCAGAAGTGGTAATAGGCATCGTCGCCGGTTTAGTGACCATATTCATCTGGTCGACCGTGTGGAATCCGTGGGACAGGCTGGTGTATGAGTGGATGGAGCCATCGTTGGAAAACCGTATTTTACAAAGGATCACTTTAATGGAAATTATTGTTCGACCTGAGCCAACCTCAGTGGAACATTGACACGGAGTCAGGGGTCTTGGAAGCATCTTAAGGTCCCTGAGTTAGAGGAAAAGCTAATTCAAGGGATGAAAGGCTGCTTTTTAAACGATAACCCTATAGGTTGACGCTGACCATACCATCCGGGTAAAGCTATTAAGCAAACTCTTATAATAAGTTGCTATAATAGGCAACTTATTGTTTTTATTCCAGGAGGAAATCGATGAATGCTGAACAATTACGGTTAGAAGAAGGCCGAACCAAGAAAGCAGAATGGAAGAAGTGGGGACCTTACCTGAGCGAACGGCAATGGGGCACCGTGCGCGAGGATTACAGCGAGACGGGAGACGCATGGAATTTCTTCACCCATGACCAATCGCGCTCGCGTGCTTACCGTTGGGGCGAGGATGGCATCGCCGGTTTTTCCGATGATAAGCAGCACCTATGCTTCAGTCTGGCGCTGTGGAATGGCAATGATCCCATTCTCAAGGAGCGCATGTTTGGTTTGACTAACAGCGAAGGCAATCACGGCGAGGATGTAAAGGAGTATTACTTTTACCTTGATAGTACCCCCACCCACTCATACATGAAGTACCTCTATAAATATCCACAGGCAGCCTATCCTTACGGCGACCTGGTGGCAACGAATCGCGGCCGTACGCGTGAACAATTCGAATATGAGCTGCTCGATACTGGCGTTTTCAATGAAGATCGCTACTTTGACGTATTTGTGGAGTATGCCAAGGCTGGTCCGGAAGACATCCTGGTGCGAATTACCGCTGCCAATCGAGGACCGGAGGCTGCCGCGCTGCACATCTTGCCCACGCTGTGGTTCCGCAACGACTGGTCAGCATGGATTGCCGAAACCAGCCGTGCCGCAGAGAAACCCAGTCTTAAACAGATCAAGGCTGAAAAAGGCATGAGTTTGGTCACAGCTTCGCATCCGCTCCTGGGAGAATTCGTCCTTTCATTTGAGGGTGAGCCAGAGCTGCTCTTCACCGAGAACGAGACCAACCACGAACGGCTGTTCCCCGGGCAAAAGAACGAGAGCCTTTTCGTCAAGGATGGAATCAATGACTACGTGGTGCAGGGTGACAAAGGAGCGGTGAACCCTAAGAAACAGGGAACCAAGGTGGCGGCTAATTACCACCTGGTGGTGAAACCCAGCGAGTCGGTCTCCGTGAGGCTACGCCTGACCCAGCAGACTGGTGGGGGCAAGGGCGGGAAATCCAAGGTTGCTACGTCTGGCATCGGTGCTGAGTTTGACCAGACGATCGCACTTCGTCTGCAAGAGGCAGACGAGTTTTACCAGTCGGTGACTCCCCCGTCGATTTCGCCGGACGCAGCGAATGTGATGCGCCAGGCCATCGCCGGTATGCTGTGGAGTAAACAGTTTTACTTCTTTGATGGATTTAACTGGCTTGATGAGCACAACTCCAACCCACTGCATAGCGGATATCGCAACTCGCGTAACTCAGAATGGTTCCACATGCTCAACGAGGACGTTATCTCGATGCCTGACAAGTGGGAGTACCCCTGGTACGCCGCCTGGGATCTGGCGTTCCACACGCTGCCGCTATCGATCGTGGACCCTGATTTTGCCAAGGACCAGATGAAGATGATGTTACGGGGAGTTTACATACACCCCAGCGGGCAAATGCCAGCCTATGAGTGGAACTTCAGCGACGTAAACCCACCTGTGCACGCCTTTGCGACTCTGTTCCTCCACCGCACCGAGCAAGCATTGCGCGGAGAGAGCGACATGGAATTTCTGACCGCAGCATTCAACAAGCTTCTGTTGAACTTCACCTGGTGGGTGAACCGCAAGGACCGCTTCGGAAAGAACGTCTTCGAAGGAGGCTTCCTGGGTCTTGATAACATCGGCGTGTTCGATCGTAGTTCCCCGCTGCCTACTGGGGGGCATCTGGAGCAGGCGGACGGTACGGCGTGGATGGCACTGTTCAGCCAGAACATGATGGAGCTGGCGGTGGAACTCGCTATTTACGATCCCACATATGAAGATATGGTGGTGAAATTCGCCGACCATTTTATCTATATTGCTGCCGCCATGAACAAACCCGGACAAGACGGTATGTGGGATGATGAGGACGGTTTTTATTACGACCTGCTGAGGCTGCCAGATGGCAGCGCTCAAAAGCTAAAAGTACGCTCGATGGTAGGGTTGCTGCCCCTTTGTGCCACTACGGTGATCGAAAAGTGGCAGCGGGAGCGCGTCCCACGGGCGTTGGATGCTATTGCTGGGCGCATCCGGCATATGCCTGAGCTGAAGGAGTCTATCCACCCCACGGGTCCTCAACACCTGGGTGTGGCGGAGCGGGGGATTACCGCTCTGGTCAACCCGGAGCGACTGCGGCGGATCCTCACGAAAATGCTGGACGAGAACGAGTTTCTAAGCCCTTATGGCATACGCTCGCTTTCCAAGTACCACGAGCAGCACCCGTATATCTTTAGGGTAGGCGATCAGGAATTCCGGGTGGATTACCTGCCGGCAGAATCGAACACCGGCATGTTCGGCGGTAATTCCAATTGGCGTGGCCCGGTGTGGATGCCGGTAAACGCCATGATCATCAGGGCACTGCAGAATTTCTACCTGTACTATGGAGACAACTTCAAAATCGAGTGCCCCACGGGATCCAGCAACCTGATGAACCTGTTCGAGGTGAGCAAGGAAATCACCAACCGGCTCACCCGGATCTTCTTACGGGACGAAAACGGCCATCGACCTGTATATGGCGGCCTCGATAAGTTCCAGAACGATCCAAACTTCCGCGATTACGTCTTGTTCTACGAATATTTCCATGGTGATAATGGTGCCGGGCTAGGTGCCAGCCACCAGACTGGCTGGACCGGGCTAGTCGCTAAGATGATCCAGCTTTATGGCTTACTAGACTCCGAGCAGTATCTGGAGGCAGGCAAAGAGGCAGGATTTGTGACAGGCGCTTCGAAAGCCCGGGAGTCAAAGGAATGAAACCCTGGCCAGTTAATCCTGTTATTTACGAGATCAACACCTGGGTCTGGCTCACTGAATTGCGCCAAAAATACCATAAGGCGGTGGATCTCAGTAAAGTGCCAGACGAGGAGTGGGATTATCTCGCCTCGCTTGGTTTTGATGCAATATGGTTCATGGGGGTATGGGAGCGGAGCCCGGCAGGGACTGAGATTTCCATGCAGAACCAGGGATTGCTAAAGGACTTCAAGCGCGCCCTCCCCGACTTTGTGGCGGAGGACAACGTTGGCTCGCCATATTGCGTGCGCGGTTACACTGTAGACGATCACCTCGGGGGGAGAGGCGGGCTAGCATCCGCGCGGAAAAAACTGGCGGAGCGCGGCTTGCGGGTCATCCTTGATTTTGTGCCCAACCATGTTGCTCCTGATCATCCGTGGGTGAGCGATCACCCTGAATACTTCGTCCAGGGCAGCAGCGAGGATGCGGTCAACGATGCGGCATCTTTCATCAGGATTGGTGGGACGGTATTCGCCCGAGGGAGGGATCCATACTTCCCTGCGTGGGCGGATGTGCTCCAGCTCAATGCCTTTCAGACGGGGCTCCGACAGGCGGTCATTGCGACGATCTTGGATATTGCCGGGCAGTGCGACGGCATCCGCTGTGATATGGCGATGCTCATGCTGAACGATATCTTTGCTCGCACCTGGGGGAAACGCGTCGGAGATAGGCCAATAGATGAATACTGGGTGGCGGTTATATCTGCGATCAAAAGTAGCCATCCTGAGTTCAGGTTCATCGCAGAAGCCTACTGGGACCTGGAGTGGGAACTTCTACAAAAAGGTTTTGACAATTGTTACGATAAGAAACTGTATGACCGGATGGAACAAGGTGACGCTGAGAACGTGCGACAACACCTCCTGGCAGAGCCTGCCTACCAGCATGGAATGGTGCGTTTTCTGGAGAACCATGACGAACCCCGGGCTGCAGCCACATTTCCGAATGGAAAAGGGCGTGCTGCAGCTGTGGCGCTGCTTACCCTCACCGGGGTCAAGCTCTTGCACGAAGGACAATTCGAGGGTAGGAAGGTAAGGCTGCCTGTGTTCCTCGGTCGCCGCCCATTGGAGCCTGTTGACCATGACCTGGAAGGCTTTTATCACCGTTTGCTGGATGTCACCAACCAGGATGTCCTTCGAAACGGTGAATGGCGGCTGTGTGAGCTAACGGGATGGCCGGATAACCAAAGCTACAAAAATATATTGGCGTGGTGCTGGACCAAGGATCAAGTGCGTTTCCTGGTGGTCGTCAACTTTGCAGGTGCAGCTGCCAAGGGGCGTGTGCATGTGCCTTGGGACGAGCTAAGAAGTAAGACCTGGCGACTTAACGACCTTTTATCAGGTGAAATCTATGACAGGAGCGGCGATGAGATACGAGATACCGGACTATACGTTGACCTGGAGCCGTGGAAATACCACCTGTTCCAGTTTCAGGGGGAAAACAGACTGGACACGTGATTTGGAAGCGGCTTATTGACGATACAGCCTCGGATAAATCTTTATCGAGCAAGATAAAAAAAACTTAGTCATAAGGAGAAATTGTTATGGCAAAAAAACAATTGGTATTAGCTTTCTTCGCAAATGAAGGCGCAGCAAATTCAGCAGTGAATAACATCAAAATGTGGGACAAAGCCAGCAAGGATATCAAGCTGGGCGCGATCGGTGTCTTGGTCAAGGATGACAAAGGCAAAGTTAAATCCCATAAACTGGGCCAGAAAAAGACCGGAACGTTTGCCGTCCTGGGTGCCCTGGCAGGTGTTCTCTCAGGCGGTGTGACCGTCTTGGGCGGCGCTGTCGTCGGTGGTATCCTGGGTGCTTTCTTCCATAAAGGTTTGGGGCTGTCGAAGGAAGATATCGCCAGGATTGGCAGCGAGCTGGATGGCGGTAAAGCAGCAGTGGGAGTCTTGGTAGAACCTGGCGAGGCAGCTGGCGTATCAGCCAAACTAGCCGAACTGGGTGGAAAGCCTGAAACGCACGAAGTGTCTGAAGAAGCGTTAGACCAGGCCCAGACAGCCACTGAATTTACGGTTGAGTAAACTGGTGTCAAGTAAACAAGGGGTGGTGTGGTAGTTCAGCGCAAATCCAACCAGCGTAAATCAGTTTAGCTGTTGAGGTCAAAAAAGAGCCGGTGGATGACCCAGAGCGTCGTTGGATCATCCACCGGCTTTTCATTGTGGGAGGTGTTTTGATGTGGAGCAAATAAGACCGGTATCAACGATACAAATTGGATTGGTAAAGGCGCTGCGTCTCTGCGCCCTTACCAAATAGGACTTTTATGTGTGTAAATTTGCGTTTCATCCTCGGAAATAACCTCGGATACTGCGTCGCAGAGAGCGCTCCTTGATCTGTGGTGAAAAGTTCTACGGGCTGAGCAACACCTGCACACTCGATAAATGGTCAATGCCGGCGATGCGCGTGCTACTCTCGCTGATCTGCAACAGCACCCAGGTAGGCGTCTTCACCTGGTAGGGAACTTCAATACTGTAGGGCACATACGAGCCATCGGCAGGGGCGGTGACGAACACATCGTTGTAACCGACCACATTCCCATCAGGAGTCACCAACTGTACCGTCATGATATCTTCGGTAGGATTGACAATCCCACTGACGATCAGCTTGCCGCCTACGATCAGCTGGTTGGCGGTGGGCTGGCGAATCACAATCGGTGCGGTCTTCGGAGAGGGCGGAGTGATAATGCTCGATCCCATTGAGAGCAGGATCAGGTCAACCGAGTTGATTGCCGTCGCTCGCCCAAATGTATCGTATACACTGATGCGGAGCTGACCGAATTCAGACACCCTGGTTAGCTCGAACTGGATACGCTGGTCGAGGTATAACCAGTCAATGGGATTGCTGATGATCCTCTGCACCTCACGGTACAGCAGGCGCGGCTCGCCGCCCGGCAGGAGCGGCTCGATCCACAATTCGATGTGGTAATTGCCCGAGGCTTGAGTGTGAATGTTACCGGTCAGCTCCAGCGGCGAAACCACCCTGGACATTGGTCCTGGCGAGTTGATCTGTACGCCGCCAGGGGGTGTGGTAGGTGTGCGGGTAACGGTAGGCGTGCGTGTTGAGCGCGGCGGAGCGGTGGCGCTCAAGTCAGGGGTGGGTGTTGCGCTCGGGGTAGGGCTCAAAGTCGCAGTCTGTGCATTTGCCAGAGGCGTGGGAGTATCTTGCGATTGGGTGATCTCCGCCTCATTCGTAGTTGAGGTCGGAGATAGGGGAGGAAAATCTGCCACCGTATTCGCCTGAGTTGCGGTCGCAGATGGTGTGGATGTCTGACCGGCATTGAGAGTTAGCTGGACCACCGTGGGGATGTAATCCAGGGGCAGATCTGTGGAGGTGGGCGTGCCGGTGGAGCTACTGCAGCCCACCCCCAGTATAATCAGGACAATGGCGGAGAGGACGAGGGTGAACCTGTTCATACACGAAATTGTGATGGCTGGATGATGTCTCGTTCTCTCACATTCGGGTTCACAAGCCGTAGATGTCGCTGAACTTCTTGGTAAGGTAGCGCATATAAGGCGCAGGATCGATCTTCGTGCCAGTCACGCGCTGGATGAGCTCCTGCGGCTCGAATTTGCTGCCGTGTATATGGATCTTTTCGCGCAGCCAGGCGAGCCAGGGAGCGAACTCACCGCGGCGGATTTGCTCGGGTAGGTCGGGGATATCCTTGTTGATCAGCTCCCATAGCTGGGCAGCGATCAGGTTACCCAGGGCATAGCTGGGGAAATAGCCGATCGCCCCACCCGACCAGTGAACGTCCTGCAAGACGCCTTGGGCATTATTAGGTGGGGTGATCCCCAGGTATTCCTGGAAGCGGCTGTTCCACGCCTCAGGCAGGTCTTTGATTGCCAGGCTGCCTTCCATCATCGCCATCTCCAGCTCCATGCGCAGCATGATGTGTAAATTATAGGTGGCTTCATCAGCTTCCACGCGGATGAGCGAGGGCTGGACCTTGTTGATACCCTTGTAGAAAGCTTCCAGCGAGAGGTTGCCCAGCTGGGAAGGGAAGTATTCCTGCAGGCGGGGATAAAAGTGTTGCCAGAAGGGTAGCGAACGCCCAACCAGGTTCTCCCACATGCGGGATTGAGATTCATGGATGCCGGAGGAAGACCCACCGAGCAGTGGGGTGCGGTCGAGCGAGGGGTCGGACCCAAGCTCGTACATGGCGTGCCCGGTCTCATGTAAAGTGCCGAACAGAGCGGGTGCCAAAAAATCGGGGTAGACGCGGGTGGTAATGCGTACATCTCCCAGCCCAAAGCTGGTCGAGAATGGGTGCAGGGTCTTATCCTGCCGACCGTGTTTCCAATCATAGCCCATCTTGGTGATAAGCTCAACGCCAAAGTCCCACTGCTTCTGCTCGTCATAGGTGAAGTGCATGAAGGAGTTGTCTACCTGCGGTCGGCTGGCGATCCTCCTGATCAGCTCCACCTGCTGAGGACGCACTTTATTGAAGATGGCTTTTATATCAGCCGTCTTCAGACCAGGTTCAAAGATGTCAACCAATGTGTCGTAAACGTGGTCAAAGGGGGCGAAGAATCCAGCATAGCGGTGTGCCAGGTCGAGAACCTTCTCCAGGTAAGGCTGGAAAGAAGGGAAATCATTCTCGGCACGTGCCTTTCCCCAGGCGGCGTAGGCCGCTGTGGTGACCTGAGAAAACTCGATCACCCACTCGACAGGCACTTTGACCTCTTTATCATAGTTGCGGCGTGTCACCCGAACCAGTCGGGCGTCGAGTGAATCGGGGTCAAGTTGGGAAATGTAGGGCTGAAGGTCGTCCAATAACCTGCCGATTTCCTCGGAGACGAATTTTGTGTGGGCGATCTGCTGCAAGGTGGCAAGCTGCTGACCGCGGTTCACTGCGCCACCGGGTGGCATATACGTCTGTTGGTCCCAACCCAGCAATGCAGAGGCACGGTTAATGTCAAAAATTTCAGCCATACGGGTTTTCAATTCTTGAAGTTGTTGTTCAGGTGGCATGATAATCCTTTGTGAAGCGAATATTTTCGAGACACCCAGATCAGGGTTGTAAATCCTGCTCCTGGGTTGGAGTACGCCTGGATGAAGTTAACCTTAACGCCAGGCAGGATGAACAGCTCAGGTAGGCAGCCAAGGGATTACCCATTAAGTCGCTGCCTGTTCGACACGAGGATGGTAATCTACACAATCTTCCAGCGAAGAGGCTCGCCACGCAAGGCGTTGAGCACCTCTGAGGCGATATCTTCGGCAGCGCGATCCTGTGCTTCCTCGGTCTGCGCACCGATGTGGGGTGTGGCAACCACATTAGGATGGGCAACCAGCGCAGTAAGCCCGGGAGGTTCTGCGGTGAAGACGTCCAACCCAGCAGCTGCCACCTGCCCTGTTTCGAGGGCTGCAAGCAGGGCAGTTTCGTCGATGATCCCGCCGCGGGCAGCATCGATGATGCGCACACCACGTTTCATCTGGGCGAAAACCTGACCGTTCACCATACCCTTTGACTCTGGGGTAAGCGGTAGGTGGAAGGAGATAAAGTCTGCGTTGGCGTACAGCTCAGCCAGGGATACCGGCTTAGCGCCACGCAGCTTGATCTCATCCGCGGGAACGAGAGTATCATACCCGATAACACTCATCCCGAGACCGGTGGCTCGCGCTGCAAGCGCCGTGCCGATATTGCCCATGCCAATGATGCCGAGGGTTTTACCGGTCAGCTCAATGCCTTCGAGCTGCTTTTTAATCCACAAGCCTTGTTTCATCGTGCTATCAGCCTTCGGGATCATGCGTGCAACGGCGAACATCATCCCCACTGCCAGTTCAGCCACTGCCAGAGAAGTGGACTTGGGTGCGTTGACCACCGTCACCCCATGGCTGCGGGCAGCCGTCAAGTCGATATTATCCACACCCACGCCAGCGCGCCCCACCACCTTGAGCTGGTTGGCAGACTCGAAAACTGCCGGGGTAACCTTGGTGCGACCGCGCACTATTAGGGCGTTATACTCACCTGCTACTTTAAGCAGGTCATCGGCAGAAATATCCGGTTTATTATCCACCTGGGCGGCGGAAGTCAGGATTGCTATGCCCTTATCCGAGAGGCCATCTGTGATAAGGACCTTCCAGGTTGTCATAGAAACCTCCTTAGAATGTGAGTTACTGGGAATATCGTTAAACCAATTTTACACCAAAAGGGGATAAGGCGAATGCAGGAGGAGTTTTGTCCGCTGAAAATGTGAAGATGGGCACTTTTTAATGAGGTTAAAAATTGGGATTGTGTTAAACTATATACTGCATGATTAATTGCGATATCCTGGATACATCTTCTCAACACAGTCTGGCTATGTTAGAAGTTGGGTGCTGTAAAATACGCTCAATCTGGAATAAAGAAAACGGATAGCCCCATCCGGAAAAATCGGGATAATTTGGAACGCCATTACCTCACACTAGGATTGCTTGAGAGTACTGGCTAAATGGCGTCTTCAGGAGCAGCAACAATGAGATACGATTTCGATCACGTGCCAGACCGCCGGCCTACCGACAGCGTCAAATGGAATAAATATCAGGTAGATGTGCTTCCTTTATGGGTGGCAGATATGGATTATTGTGCTGCCGAGCCCATCCAGCGCGCCTTGCGGGATCGTATCGGGCATGGGGTGTACGGCTACCCCGATACGCATGGCGACCTGTGCCTGTTATCAGAGCTAAGGCAAGTATTGGTAGAGCGGATGTTAAAACTCTACGAGTGGCAGATCTCACCGGAGGATCTGGTCTTCCTGCCGGGGGTGATTACGGGCTTGAATCTGGCTTGCCAATCGGTGGCAGAACCAGGTGGAAATGTGCTGGTGCAAACTCCGGTTTACCCACCGTTCCTTACTACCGCCCATAACGCGGGCATGGAACGGGGAGATGCTGAGCTGGAACGGCGCAGTGATGGACATTATGAGATCGATTGGGAAACATTCGAGGCCGGGTTAACCAAGCAGACCAGGATGTTCATCCTATGCAATCCACATAACCCAGTGGGTAGGGTTTTCCGTAAAGATGAACTAGAGCGCATGGCAGAGCTTTGTCTGCGACATAAAGTGCTGATCTGTTCAGATGAGATCCACTGTGATCTGATTTACAAGGGGAGAAAGCACATCCCCATCGCTTCACTCAATAAAGAAATCGCCCAGAACACAATTACCCTGATGTCACCCACGAAAACCTTCAATATCGCTGGTTTGCAGTGTTCCTTTGCCGTCGTGCAGAACCAGGAGCTGCGCAAGAGGCTGGAACAATCCACGAAGGGGCTGGTGATGTGGGTAAATCTGATTGGGCTGACAGCAGCCCTGGCAGCTTACCGGGATGGTGCGGAGTGGCTTGAGCAGGTGTTGCATTACCTGGAAGGCAACCGGGATTACCTGTTTGACTACTTACGCGACCAACTACCCATGCTGCACATGGTCAAACCCGAAGGCACTTACCTGGCGTGGCTGGATTGCCGGAATTCAGGCATCCAAGGGAACCCGTATGAGTTTTTTCTGAAGGAGGCTCGCGTGGGTCTGAATGACGGGGCAACTTTCGGCTGCGGTGGAGAGGGGTTCATCAGGCTCAACTTTGCCTGCACCTGGGTGATTCTGACCCAGGCACTCGAACGGATGAAATCAGCCATCGATAAAGTTGTTCGATAAGCTGTTTTATTCGTAGCGCAAAGCTTCGACCGGCTCAAGGTTGGCAGCCCGGTTGGCGGGGTACAATCCAAAGAATAGTCCCACTGCAGTGGAGAACACTGTGGCAATCAGGATAATATCGATCCCTATGGACGGGTTGATGGCGGCATTGTTGGCTTTGGCGATTTGCGACACGATTATCGCAATACTGTAGCCGAGGATAATTCCGATCACACCGCCAACCAGGCTGAGCACAGCTGATTCTGCCAGGAACTGTACCATGATATCCGCTTTGTGAGCCCCCACTGCCTTACGCAGTCCGATCTCGCGGGTACGTTCAGTCACTGAAACCAACATGATGTTCATAATCCCGATACCCCCCACCAGAAGTGAGATGGCAGCTACACCACCGAGGAAAATGGTCAATACGTTGGTGATGGTGCTGGCAGTAGAGAGGAAATCCTGCTGGGTGAGGATCGTGAAATCATCTGCGCCGATAGCTGTGCGGTGACGCGTGCGCAGGATCTGAGCAATTTCATCGCTGGCAGCCGGTACTTCCTTTGGGCTGACTGCCTCCGCCAGGAGAAGGTCCACCTGGTCGGAAGTGCTGTGATGGATCAACCTTTCCTTGGTCGTGGAGAAGGGTACCATGACCTGGTTATCTGCATTCGAGAACCCCGAACCTCCCTTGGATTCGAGCACGCCGATCACACGGAACGGCTGACCTTCGATGCGCACGGTTTCACCCACCAGACCTTGCTGGCGCCCAAAGAGCTTGTCGGCAACTTCCGATCCGAGTAGGACGACTGAAGCCTGACCCAGCATCTGTTCCTGATTGATGAACTCACCCTCGGTGAGGTTGTACTTGCGCACACTGGCGTATTCAGGGGTTACTCCGGTGATGCTGGTGGTGGTGCTTTCTCGTCCGAAGGTAACCTTTCCTGTATCTTGGATGACGGGGGCAACCGCCATGACAGACGGAGCCTGGAATGGATCGGCAATGGCAGCCGCGTCTTCAAGAGTGATTGGCTTGGGGTTGCGTACATCCTCCGAACCGCCGCGGAACACGAAGACCAGGTTGGTTCCAATGCCATTGATTGATTCGGTGATTGTAGCCTGCGCGCCTCGACCGATGGAGACCATGGCGATGACGGCACCTACCCCAATCACGATACCCAGGATGGTGAGCCCGGCGCGCAACTTATTGGCAGAAAGGCTTTCAAATGCTTCGATTACGGCTTGTCCGATATTCATAGTGCCTCCTCCACCACGCCATCGCGGATGCGGATGATGCGTTGTGATTGAGCAGCAATATCGGGTGCATGGGTGACGATAATAAGTGTTGTGCCATGTTCTCGATTGAGCTTGAGCAGGAGCTCCAAAATCTCGAGGCCCGATTTGGTATCCAGGTTGCCAGTCGGCTCATCCGCCAGGATAATGGCTGGGTCGTTCACCAGGGCACGCGCAATCGCAACCCGTTGTTGCTGTCCGCCTGATAGCTCATTGGGACGGTGGTGGATACGGTCAGACAGCCCGACTGATTCAAGTGCCTGGCGTGCCCTCTCACTCCGGCCTTTGGCGAGATTGGAATAACGCAAAGGGAGCTCTACATTCGCCAGTGCGGTAGCTCGATTGAGCAGGTTGAAGCTCTGAAAGACGAATCCAACCTTTCGGTTACGGATCGTCGCTAGCTGGTCATTGCTCAACCTGGCTACAGGTTCCCCATCCAGGATATATTCACCGGAGGAGGGGCGGTCAAGACAGCCGATGATATTCATCAGGGTTGATTTTCCTGAGCCAGAGGGACCCATTATAGAGACGACCTCACCCCGGCCGATTTTTAATGAAAGGCCGTTCAGGGCGTGGACCTCCACTTCACCCATTTTATATACCTTGGTCAGGTTTTCAGCTTGAATGACCCAACCGTTGGTAGGTGCGACCTCACGGTTGATATTGGCACTGGTGTCGCTCATGATCACCTTCCCGAGCTAAACGGTCCGTTCAATCCGAATAAATCCTGCGGAGGATTGAGCACAATCTGGTCACCGACCTGTATACTGCCATTCGTAACCTGGCTCTGGCTGTCGGATGATGCGCCTAGAGTAACTGGTGTTTCCACCAGCTGGCCATTATTTAGCAGGTAAACTACCTGTTTCCCGTTCACTACCCTAACAGCCCGGTTGGGCACGAGCAGCGCATCCGTGATCTGGTCAACGATGATGTTTACTGCGGCGGTCATGCCAGGCTTGACATCCTGGTCAGCGTCGGTCAGCTCGACGGTCACATCAAAATTAACCACACCCTGAATTACATCTCCGACTGGAGCAACCTGGCTTACCACGCCCTGGTATTGTTTATCCTGAATAGCGTCGAAGCTCAGTGTGACCGGCTGCCATACCTTGATACTATTGATATCCACTTCTGAAAGCTTTACATCCACCAACAAGCGCCCCAGGTTGTCCAGGCGGAAGGCAATCGTGCCCGGGATCACTTGATCACCCGGCTTTGCATCCACCTCTGTAATCGTACCCGCAAATGGAGCGGTTAATTTCGCCATAGCCAGAGTAGCCTGGGCAGCGGCAATGCGGTTTTGCAGGACGGTGATGTCATCAGGGTTGGGACCATCCTTCACCTTGTCGTAGGCGCGCTGCGCATCAGCCAGGGCGGCATTGGCTGCATCAAAATTAGCCTGGGCAGTTTGCTGTTGTAGCTCGAGCTCATTGACCTTTCGGACAGCCTCATCATACGCGATCTGAGCATCCGTCAGACGCTGCTCAAAGTTCTGGCGAGTAGTGTTGGTTGGATCCCAGTCCTTGTATGGGTCAAAATCTTTTTGTGCCTGGTCTAGCGCATCCTTTTTATCCACGACATCATTTTTTGCGCGGTCAAGGTCATCTTTGTAGTTTTTTTGGTCGAATCTGACCATGGCACGTTGAGCATCATAGACTGCCTGCTGGCTCTTATTGACTCCTTGTAGAGCCTGTTGGGCTGCAATTTGACTGTTCTGCAGGTCGCTCAGCTGGCGTTGGGCGGTGATCAAGTCTGATTGAGCCAGGATCACAGCTTGGGGTAGGGAAGATTGGGCCAGGCTGGCAAGCTCCTGACCAGCAGTGATCACCTGCCCGGCTTGAACAGACACCTGGTCTACATCACCAGTGGTTTGCCAGGTGAGTATTGCAGTTTGGTCCGGGCGGACGGTCCCAGTTGCCCCAACCGTGGCGGTCAGGCTGCCCTGGTTAGCAGTAATGGTCTGCAGACTGCTGATGTTGTTTGCCTGGCGCCTGTCTTGATATATCTGATATCCAAAATAGCCGATGGCGGCTAAAGACAGGATAACGATGATGGTAATAGCAACTTTTCTCATATCATTTCCATCCTCTCACCGGTGGAAGACCGGAAAGGGAAAAAGTATAAATATCGCATATTAGTTATGCCAAGATCGACAATCATAACCTAAAGCACCAAAAAACATTATTATAATCTTGCAAGAATCTTACCAGTTTACATGTGACAACCGTCACAAAATTATATGACAATAGGGACTAAAATTTTACCTTTATCCCCGATAATATGAAAACAGGATTAGGTGCAGGAGGTATTGGATGGGTAAAATTTCAGGTGAATCTTTAGCGATCGATCGAAAAGCACGGGCACGCTTGCCGAGCCTCGATATCAGTCATCGCCCGGTGGGCCAAAGGGTGTGTGATTTTGATGATATTTGCATCCCGATGTCTCCTGAGGAGGCGATGTTTGAGGCATCCCGTTGTGTCCACTGCCCTGATCCAGCTCCTTGTGCTGAGGCTTGCCCTGCACACAATGACATACCTTCTGCCATGTGGCTAATTGAGCAAGGCGAATTCCTTGAAGCTGCCAAGCTTTATCGCCAGACAAGCAGCATGCCTGAAATATGCGGGCGGGTATGCCCACAAGAGCAGCTCTGCCAAGGTTCTTGCTCGCACATCAAGTCTCATGCATCTGTCTTGACCGGACCTCTCGAGGCGTATGTCACTTGCTACGAACGGCGTACTGTCGGCGTGAAGGTACCCGTTGGAGAAGCGACTGGGAAGAAAGTGGCGATCATCGGCGCTGGTCCAGCAGGGCTGGCATGTACCGAGCAGCTGCTGCAAAAGGGTCATGATGTGACCGTGATCGAATCCAAACCAGCACCTGGCGGTTTGTTGGTGTACGGCATTCCTCCATTTAAGATCCCCAAGGAAATCGTCTTTTGCCGCGTCGGTGATATGCAAGCTGCAGGAGCGAAGTTCTCTTTTAATACTTATGTAGGCAAGGACATCACCATCGATGACCTGTTCGAGAAAGGCTTTGATGCCGTCTTCATCGGGGTCGGCTCCAACGTCGACGCGCCCATGGAAGTGCCTGGCGAGGACCTGCCTGGAGTATACAAAGCTACAGAGTTCCTGGCTCGCAGCAATGTTGACATGGAATTATTACCTGAAGAATGGCGCTCACGCCCGGAAATTGGAAAGAAAGTGGTTGTCATCGGGGGTGGTGACACTGCCTCTGATTGCCTGCGAACAGCACTGCGCCTGGGCGCTGAAGAAGTGACCTGTCTTTATCGGCGGACGATTAAAGAGATGCCAGGCGGAGTAAAAGACCGGGAGCTGGCATTGGAGGAAGGCGCGCACTACCAGTTCCTGACGCAACCAGTAAAATTCGTCGCTGATGAACAGGGACACCTGGCGAAGATTGAGTGCATCCGCATGGAGCTGGGGGAGCCAGATGCGAAGGGACGCCGGAAACCCGTCCCGATCGAAGGTTCCAATTTCATTGTTGAAGCCGATACAGCTATATTAGCCCTGGGGTATTGGCCGAACCCAATCATCGGCGATACCACCCCAGAGCTAAAGACCCAAAAGTATGGGTTGATCATTGCAGATCACGAGACAGGAGCAACGTCACGCCCGGGCGTGTTTGCGGGTGGAGACGACGTCACCGGGCCAGACCTGGTGGTGACTGCGATGGTGGCGGGGCGTAAGTCGGCGGCTGCGATAGACCGTTATCTTCATAGTTTGTGAGGGTAAAAACGGATTCCCAGCCGGATTTCTCAACGATTGACCGAAAAGCCCGTATCCATTTACCTTCCCGTGGACTGCCAACCAGGCCTCCAGAAGAACGCGTAAAGGATTTTCAGGAAGCACGCGCACCTCTGGACGCAGAATGGGCGAAATACGAAGCTTCTCGCTGCATTCACTGCAACGAGATGGCTCCCTGCAGGCGCGCTTGCCCAGCCGGAAGCGATATCTCCTTGGGAATGCATTTGATTGAGCAAGGTAATTTCCTCGAAGCCGCCAGCTTATTCCGAAAGACTAACTTCCTGCCCGAAATTTGCGGGCGGGTGTGCCCACAAGAAAAACTATGCGAGGGGGCGTGCGTTTTCCGCAAGGTTGGTGATCCGGTACTTGTGGGTGTATTAGAGTCGTTTACCTGCGAGTACGAACGCAGGGAAAAGGGAGTGACCGTTCCACCGGGAGCGTTGACCGGGCGCAAAGTAGCGATTGTAGGCGCCGGTCCATCCGGTTTAGCCTGCGCTGATGTATTGGTGCGTATGGGGCACTGGGTGACGATCTATGATACTCGCTCCTATCCAGGCGGGGCACTGACCTATGGGTTCCCTAATTTTAAGCTCCCCCATACCCTAATTTCGGATATCTGGGAAAATTTGAAACATGCCGGGGTAACATTTATTGGAAATACCTATATCGGCAAGAAGAAGAAAACCGTCAATGACCTGTTCACTGATGGATTTGAGGCTGTATTCCTGGGGGTGGGAAGTGGTATTGATGCCCCCCTGGAAATTGTTGGTGAAAACCTGCCAGGTGTGTATAAAGCAACCGAATTCTTGATCAGAGCGAATGCCGATAAAAACCACCTGCCCCCACGGATGCGGATAAATCCTGAGGTGGGGAGGAGGGTGGTGGTGATCGGTGGAGGTGACCCTGCCACCGATTGCGCCCGCACCGCCTTGCGCCTCGGCGCAGAAGAAGTGACCTGCCTGTACCGTTATACGGAACATGAAATCCCAGGCAGAGCCAGGGACAGGATGCTCGCAATCGAAGAGGGTGCCCGATTTGAGTACCTGACTCAACCAGTCAGGTTGATCCCAGGACCAGATGGGGAATTGGCGTGGATCGACTGCGTGAAAATTGCAGTTGGGGAACCTGACGAAGCTGGACAGCGTCATCCGGCCTCTGTGGACGGCTCAAATATCATCATTGATGCCGACACTGCGATCATCGCCATGGGATATTACCCCGACCCAATCATTACGGCTACAACTCCAGGCTTAAAAACACAAAAATGGGGCATGATCATCGCCGACCGCGAAACCGGGGCAACCAGCCGGTTCGGCGTGTTTACCGGCGGTGATGTTGTCACCGGTCCAGACACTGTCGTAACGGCGGTAGTTGCCGGGTGTAAAGCCGGGTATACTATTGATGCGTATTTAGGCTAATTTAATTCCAACTCAATTTTCTTTCCGCGTCATTATCCAACAGGGAGAAGCAGGATAGAAGTCATCTCCGAGGAGTAAATTTCATGGATATTCCAAGGGATTTTTCGAGTGTGGACCGCAGGGCACGCATGGCCCTTCCCTCACGTGGGCTGCCCACACGCCCGGCATCTGAACGGGTAAAAGATTGGGACGAGGCCATTATCCGCATCGATGAGGAGTGGGCGAGATATGAAGCCAGCCGCTGCATCCACTGCCCCGACATGGCACCATGCCAGAAAACCTGCCCGGCGAAAAATGACATTTCCTATGCCATGTGGCTGATCGAACAAGGTGAATTCCTGCAAGCCGCTAACGTATACCGGCAAACCAGCAGTCTGCCTGAGGTATGCGGGCGGATCTGTCCCCAAGAAAAACTGTGCGAAGGTTCGTGTGTGCGGGGAAAGAAGGGCGAAATACCCGTCCCAACAGGTGTCTTGGAAGCATTTGCAACCCATTACGAGCGGCGAAAAGTAGGGGTCACGATACCAGTGGGGAAATTTACCGGTAAAAAGGTGGCAATCATCGGCGCAGGACCTGCAGGGCTGGCATGCGCCAAGCAGCTGGTAGGCTGCGGTCATTGGGTGACGATATTCGATGCACGACCGGCACCCGGAGGCTTGCTGATTTATGGAATCCCCAATTTTAAGCTGCCTAAGAGGGTGGTCTTTGACATCTGGGATGACCTTTTGAAATCCGGTGTGACTTTCGTAGGTAATACCTATATCGGACCAAAAATCACTGTAGATAAATTATTTACTGGCGGTTATAACGCTGTATTTTTAGGAGTGGGAACGTCTGTGGATGCCACTATGAACATCCCCGGTGAACAGCTGCCGGGGATCTACAAGGCGACCGACTTCCTGATTCGTTCCAATGTAGATATGGATTTGCTGCCCCACGAGATGTGTTCCCGCCCGGAGGTGGGGAAGAAGGTGGTAGTGATCGGCGGGGGAGATACCTCATCAGACTGCCTGCGGACAGCCCTACGCATAGATGCTGAGGAAGTTACCTGCCTGTATCGGCGCAGCGAAGCTGAGATGCCGGGTGGTTATAAGGATCGCAAGATGGCAATCGAGGAAGGGGCAGAATATCACTTCCTGACCCAACCGGTGCGCTTCATTGCCGGAGCGAATGGACGCCTGGCACAAATTGAATGCATGCGAACCCAGCTGGGCGAACCGGATGAAAATGGACGGCGAACATTCTCAAAGGTAGAAGGCTCAGATTTCATCATCGAAGCAGATACTGCTGTCATGGCGATCGGATACAAGCCTGACCCGATGATCGGCGAAACTACTCCCGGGATACAGACACACAACTCTGGTTTACTGATGACGGATGAAAATACCGGAGCCACACACCGTAGAGGAATCTTTGGTGGAGGCGATATGGTCACTGGGCCGCACCTAGTGGTGACCGCCATGGTGGCAGGGCGCAAGGCGGCAGCTTCCATCGACCGATATTTAGGCTGGTAGCAAGGCGAAATAATTCGTTTATAATTCCGATGTGTGCGCCTTTCGGCGGACACATCTTTTTTGTTATCGGGTGAAATAAGGATTGTGTACACCCGATGCATACATTGATGGGTTATCAGACTTGACCGAAGGATGATCTTTTACGTCGAGCTAATGGATTGAGGTTGTGATGGAAATCGGAAACGTTGAACAAGTGGATATCGACCAGCAGATGAGGTCGGCGTACCTGGATTACGCCATGAGTGTGATAGTTGCACGGGCATTACCAGATGCCCGTGATGGGATGAAACCCGTGCACCGGCGCATTCTATTCGCCATGCATGACATGGGCATAGGTGCAGGTACGGCTTATAAAAAATCTGCCCGCATCGTTGGTGAGGTGTTGGGCAAGTACCATCCACACGGGGATGCTGCGGTCTACGAATCAATGGCGCGCATGGCACAGGATTTTTCCATGCGCTACCTGCTGGTTGATGGGCAAGGTAACTTCGGTTCGGTGGACGGGGATGCACCAGCGGCAATGCGATATACCGAAGCGCGCCTTTCACGCATGGCAGAGGAGATGCTGGCAGATATCGAGCAAGAGACAGTTGATTTCATCGATAACTTCGATGCCACGCTCAAAGAACCGAGTGTGTTACCAGCAAGGCTGCCCAACCTGCTGCTGAACGGCTCATCTGGGATCGCGGTGGGAATGGCAACCAACATCCCGCCGCATAACCTTGGCGAGCTGGCGGCAGCGATATCCTATCTGATCGACAACAATGAACGGATGGAAGAGATCACCAATGACGAGCTGATCAAGCTGGTGCCAGGACCTGACTTCCCGACAGGGGGTGTGATCGTCGGTAGTGAGGGCATCCACCAGGCCTACAATACCGGGCGGGGGAGGATCGTGCTGAGAGGCCAGGCGCATATCGAGGATATGAATGGCAACAGGCAGCGGATCGTGATCACCGAGATCCCCTACCTGCTCAATAAATCCAGCCTGCTCGAACGGATCGCTGAGCTGGCACGTGAAGGTAAACTGAGCGATATCTCCGATTTACGCGACGAATCTGACCGGCGTGGGATGAGTATCATTATTGAGCTCCGCCGAGGTGCCCAACCAGCAAAGGTATTGAACCAGCTGTACAAGTACACACCGTTGCAGTCTACCTTCGGTGTGCAGATGCTGGCATTAGTCGAGGGTGAGCCCAGGTTGCTTTCGCTCAAGCGCATGCTGCAGGTCTATATTAGTCACCGGCAAGACGTGATCGTAAGGAGGTCACGTTTCGAGCTCAATAAGGCTCGAGCAAGAGCGCATATCCTGGAGGGCTTGCTGATCGCACTGGCCAACCTGGATGATGTGATCCTCACTATCCGCCAAAGCCCCGATGCCGATGCAGCCAGGGAACGCTTGATGGAGCGATTCAAACTGAGTGAGCTGCAGGCACAAGCCATACTGGACCTGCAATTACGCCGCCTGGCAGCCCTCGAAAGGCAGAAGATCGAGGACGAGCAAAAACAAACCCTGGAGCGGATTGCCTTCCTGGAAGACCTGCTCGCCAGCCAGCGTAAAGTGCTGGATTTGATCAAAACCGATCTGGCGGAACTGGTTAAAAAATATGCTGATAAAAGGCGTACGCGCATCGCTCACGAAGCTCGAGAAGACTTCAGGGAGGAAGACCTGGTTGTCGATGAAGCCGTTCTGATCAGTATCACCCAGCGCGGATACGTGAAGCGTGTGGCAGCCAAGAGCTTTAAGTTGCAGTCGCGCGGAGGGCGTGGTGTAGCGGGTCATACCACCAAACAAGAGGATGAGGTGATGTTCCTCTTCCCTGCACGCACACTGGATACCATCCTGTTTTTTTCCGATAAAGGCAAGGTATACTCAGAAAAAGCCTATCAGATCCCGGATGCAGATAGGACGGCACGCGGTATTCCAATCGTTAATATACTTTCCATGAGCAGCGGCGAAACGATCACCGCTGCTGTAGCGGTGCCGGATTTTGTGGCTGCCGAATACTGTACCATGGCAACACGAAACGGAAAAGTGAAGCGAGTGGAGCTGGCTGAGTTCAGCGCGGTGCGCCCATCAGGATTGATCGCGATCGGCCTTGAAGAAAAAGATGAGCTGGGTTGGGCTAGGCTGACCGATGGAGAAGATGAAATCATCCTGGTCACTGAACATGGGCAAGCGTTGCGCTTCGCTGAAGCTTCGGTGAGGGCGATGGGACGGGCAGCCGGTGGAGTGAATGGTATCGGATTAGCGCAAGGCGACCATGTGGCAAGCATGGAGGTGGTGGAGGAGGGGGGTGAGCTGCTGGTGATCACTACCGCCGGCCGTGGGAAACGCACTGAGCTTACTGAATATCCTCCCAAAGGCCGAGCCACTGGAGGCGTGCAAACCATTGACCCGAAGAGCTTGAAGGAGATTGGCAATATCGCAGCGGCGAGAGTGGTTCAGCCAGTGGATGAGCTAACCATCATATCAGCAGGCGGGGTAGTACTGCGGACGCGGGTTAAGGATATTAAACGGGGTGGGCGGACAACCAGGTGCGATTTATTGATCTCCCTGGAGCCGGAGGATTATGTAGCTTCGTTGGCAAGAATTTCTACGGCTGAGCTGCTGCGTGCTGGTGTGAAAGAAGGTGATTGATCCTTTTTAATGGTCCCGACACTAAATTTTAGGTTTCCGAAAAAGCAGGGTGGATTAATACATGGATGGAGGAACGATTTTAGACGTGACCAGCAGGAACAGCACGCCTAACATAACGGTTATAATCAGCAGCATAAATGCAAGGATGAAACGCTGGACAGGGGTCATACCAAATATATAACCATTATCCGCTTGCTTGACCTTATTAAGCTGAGTCTCCAACTTGATCATCATCAGAGAACGAGTTATCGTCGATTTGCTTGCGAAAATCCTCAAACATTTTTATGCCTCCAAATCAATCCTGCGCTAAGGTGGGTTTTAGGTGAAGTTCACCAACCTGTACGGTCACCTGTTCACCTGCCCGGGTAAGTAATTTTAGCGATCCATCCTTGGTAAGCCCAATCACTTTCCCAAAATAGACTCGTTGCGAAGCAGCTGCCTGGGGTGAGGCTTGCTCGAGGTTATCAACACTTAGCTCTACCCACTGATCCTTATATGCCAGGTTGTCCTCCCAGGTCTGGATAAAGCCTGGGGAACCAAGCCGAGGAAGCCAGGAGTAAAGCGCTTCAAGTATGGCATACAGCAGCTCCAACCGTTCCACCTTTTTACCCAGCTCATTTTCGATGCAGGTCGCCGGGAAATTTAATCCCGCGGGCGGAAGTTTTAGCGGACTGACTGACTCAGGTGCAATGTTAATGCCAATCCCGATGACAGCAGCATGTAATTCACCTCCCTCCCAGCGCGTTTCGACCAGCACGCCAGCTACTTTACGGTGGTTAAGCAAAACATCATTGGGCCATTTAACCTGAGCCGGCAATTTGAATTTCGTTCGCAATACCTGGCTGACCGCCAGGGCACCCAGGCCCGTCAGTGATTGTACGGTCTGGGGGTCAAGCGGAGGCGGGCGCAGAATCAGGCTGATTGCCAACCCGCTGCCAGGCATGGTCACCCAGCGGCGCTGACCTCGACCGCGGCCCGCCGTCTGCTCTTCAGCAAGGACGATGGCGCGGTGCGGTGCTGCATCATCGATCCAGCTCCAGGCTTCGTCGTTGGTGGAGCCGATACTTTGGAAATAACGGATGGCTGGCGGGTTTAGCCTGGACAGGAAAGATTCCACGGATCGTTGATCCATGATCTCGATTTTACCTCAAGCAGGAAGCGGAATGTAATTAGTCGTTTACTGGCGGCTGGGTCTGCTTCCTGGCTTGCTGACGGCTATTAATAATTTCAATGATCGCTGGCATGACAGAGATGATAATGATAGCCAGAAGCACGAAGCTGAAGTTTTGTTGGACGAAAGGCAGGTTGCCAAAAAAGTAACCCCCAAACAGGAACAACGCCACCCATGCCATTCCCCCAACGACGTTGTAGGTAATGAATTTAGGGTAAGTCATCGCTCCCACACCGGCTACGAAAGGTGCAAATGTGCGGATGATGGGGATAAATCGGGCAATGATGATCGTCTTTCCGCCGTGTTTTTCGTAAAATGCGTGGGTACGATCGATATATTCTTTTTTGAGGAAGCGTATGTTCCCACTGAATGCCCGCGGACCAATATAGTGGCCGATCCAATAATTTACCGTGTCGCCCAGGATGGCCGCGGCACAAAGCACCAGATATAAGACCCAAATATTCATATACCCCAAGCCAGCCAAGGTGCCAGCGGCGAAGATCAGCGAATCTCCTGGCAGGAAAGGAGTAATCACGAAACCGGTTTCCATGAAGATGATGATAAAAAGGAATAGGTAAGTCCAGACACCGTAATCTTGGATAATTTGACCAAGGTATTTGTCCAGGTGGAGGACCAATTCTATAAAGTGTTGAATAATATTCATGGATTAGTTTCCGTTGTGGATGGAGGTTCTTCACTCGTTGGAATGTTTTCGGAGGGCGATTCAATGGAAGGTGGATCGTCGCTGGATGGTATGGGTTCAGAGCTATTGCTCTCGCTAGCTTGCTGGAATGGTTCGCTTATTGGAGCAGGCTGGGAAGGTTCAACCGGAACGTATGGTGGCTCACTAATCCTTGCTGTGGGGGGTCCTGAAGAAATCACACTGCGGCGCAAGACTGAATTGAACGCGAAGAAGGATACAAAGACCAGAAGTCCTAAGGCGAATATACCTATGGTTGCAAGCATTCCAATTTGTTGAAGCCCAGGAGGTAGTGGTACTGTTGTCGTTCCTTCCAATGAAGCAGCAGCGCTGAGGACGGCCAAACCATTCCACAATCCATGGATGGCAACAGCGATTATAAAACTGATGGCAAGTCGTAGGAAGCGGCGTTGAGTCCAGGCGGATGCCAGTGCCCAGCCGACCAACCCGGCGGTGAAGCTGTGCAGAAGAAGGGTGCTGATGCGTGAGGTTGCCAAAAGCGCCCAGCCTGTTCCCGCACCGCTGGTATTTCCCAGGTTCTCAAAAAGACCAAACGCCGCGCCACTTAAAACTCCGAAACCGAACCCCTGGGCGGGGGTGATTTTTGAACCAGCCAGGAACCATACCCCCAGGGGTTTTAAGCTCTCTTCGATGATGGGGACCAGCACAGAAATCGTAGCGAAGACTAAAAAGATGACCACAGGGTTAAGCAACAGTGGGAGCAAGCGATCGATTATTGCCTGCGTATCAGGAACGCCATTCTGCATGGGAAATGTCAGGTGGCTGAGCTGGCTTGAAAGCGATGGATTTAGCGTGACCCATAGGACTGCTATGATGCCCACCACAAGCAGGAGCATTAGCTCCAGGATCAGGATGATCACAGGTCCTAAAACCAACCCACTGGCAAATACTCCCCATTTGAAACGGGGGATGTTCGGTAGGAGCCCACGTGTGCCGAAATAGATGACCCACAACGCTGTCAAACCGGTAACGATGACGTTGAGAGGTGGCAGCACGAACCAGGCGATACGGTCATTTTGGGCTGCCCAATTACCCAGCAGCAGGGCTCCAACCACCACAACCAACACCACTACTGTAAGGATTAAGCCATAGTAGCGTCGTTCGGGTCGGGAAACCGGTTCAATTTCCGGATGAGCCAGGTATCTCCAGGCGTACCATGCGGACGGGACCACCAACGCTCCGGCGAAAGCCAGGCTGCCGGCGACCATGAACGGATCCATGGAGATAGCGCTGTTAGTTCCACTGGTGAAGAATTGAGTGAAACCGCTCAGCGCAGCTATACCAGCCACTGCCCATAATAAGAGCGCAGCTAGGGCACTAAATACCAGCTGAATGATTGATGGCCAGTGAGGTTGAGCTCTGGATGGCGTTGCGGAGGTGGTTGGAATAGACATAGTCTTATTCTTCATCCCAGGAGGCGAACACCTTCAACTCTTGGGTTGGGGTGGATTATTTCTCCTCGATGGTCACACTGAGGATTTTATCACCCGGCGGCAGGTCCCCACTTTGTGATGGGTCGCGTGGGGTTAGGCTGGTTGCCACGTCCATACCCTGGATCACATGCCCGAATACGGTGTACTTACCGTCCAGGGTGGGCTGGGCGCTGTAGGTGATGAAGAACTGGCTGCCGTTCGAATCGGCCCCGGCATTAGCCATACCGACCACACCCGGTGCATCGAAGTTTAGATTAGGCGAGATTTCATTCTTGAAGGCATACCCGGGTGTCCCGTAGCCAGTGCCGCTTGGGTCACCTGCCTGGGCGACGAAACCAGGGACAACGCGATGGAAGGTTATATTATCAAACCAGCCATTGCGTGCCAGGAAGACAAAACTATTCACCGCGAGCGGAGCTTTATCTGCCGCCAGCTCGATGACAATGTCACCCTTATCGGTGTGCAGTGTGGCGATGTATTGCTTGGTGGGATCGATGGTCATGGGTGGGCATTGAGTAAATTGGCGGTCCTCCAGCAAGGTGAGCTTAATGACCGAGGAGATATTGCCTGCATTCATGGCGACGTTGCCTGGCCAGGTCTCCCCATTAATAAATAAGCTGGGTGTTCCTTGGAGCTGCATTGCATTTCCGTCATCCCATGCTTTTTGGGCAAAATCGACCATTTCTTTGCTGGTTAAATCAGCAGTGAATTTACTCATATCGAGATTGAGCTCGCCAGCCTTCGTGATCAGCCACTGCTGGAAATCGCTTACCGATAATGCCGACCACTCAGCCTGGTTAGTGAACAGAACATCGTGCATTTCCCAAAATTTACCTTGCTTGCCGGCAGCTTCAGACGCCTGGGTGGCAAGGGCAGCTTTATCATGGAAGGGTTTTTCAGGTGTGCCGATGAGGGGGTATTGGCGGTATACAAAACGCAGGTCATTGGGGAATTCTTTGAGGAGTTGCTCCATCACGGGAGCAAGCTGGGCACAGTAGGGTCACTGGAAATCGGAATATTCCAGAATGGTCACCTTGGCCGTATCGGGACCTTTAGTCCAGTCGGCGCTGGTGATGGCTGGATAGACTGTCTCTGCAGTGGGACCAGGTGTTGGCTTTTGAGTGACGACTGTGCAGCCTGAATCAGGAAGGATGGAAGCCTGGGCTGGTACGGTCACAACTGTCGTCGGTGCTGGATGGGCAACAGTGGTGGCCGTGGACGTCGGGTTGGCTTGTGTTAGCGGGAGACATCCCGACAGCAGCACAGCAATTAGTATCAGAAACAATAAAATTATCTTTCGCATTCGCTTCTCCACGTACTGATATACCGTGCAATTTTACCAGTGAAAGGGGGATTCAGGAAACGGGCAGGCGGACACTCACGCTGATTTAATTAGGATTTTGTATGGATATCTTGTGGTAAACTCCAAAAGTGCTGAATAAGGTTGTCGTTGCATGTATGTTTTTGATTCTGTTGTCATCTTGCCAGCAGATCAAACTGGTACAACCCACGGGAACCTCCGTTCCCACACTAGTGCTGGAATTACCTGACTCTCTTCCGAGAGAGACAGTTCCTGCGACATCCACAATTTCAGTCACCCCCACCCAAAACCTGCCCACGCAAACCCCCGCATCCACTCATACACCGATACCCCACACACCCACACCCACCTTGACTGAATGCATGCAGGCAGGTGGAAAAGTCGATGTGTACGAGTTTTCCACCGTTCTATTGCCCGACCCATTGATCTACCGCATTTACTTGCCGCCCTGCTATGATGAAGAGCCTTCACGGAAATTCCCTGTCTTGTACCTGATCCACGGTCAAACCTTTTCAGATACTCAGTGGGATCGCCTTGGCGTCCCGGAGAGCGCTGACCGGCTGATTGCAAGTGGTGAAGTGAGCCCCTTCATCGTCGTGATGCCGCGTGACAGAGTGTGGACTGAACCCACTGTGGATAACTTTGGGCTGGCTGTGGAACAGTCACTCATCCCGTGGATCGATGAGCATTACCGCACCATCCCCGATCGAGCAAACCGGGCAATCGGTGGATTATCCCGAGGGGCGGCATGGGCGGTCCACATCGGGTTCTCCAATTGGAATAAATTCATAAGAGTTGGGGTGCACAGCGGTTTTGTGTTCCATAGTGATGTCCAACCGATATACCTGTGGCTGAATAGTATTCCCGAAGGGATGGCACCCCTAGTTTATATGGATATCGGGAATGATGACCGCCCGGATATCTCCACCGGTTCAAAGTGGCTGGAGGATTTACTAACCAAATTCGATATCACCCACGAATACCATATGTTCGTCGGCGAGCATGAAGAAGATTATTGGCGTGCACATATTGATGATTATTTACGCTGGTACACCTCGGATTGGAAGCAGTAAAATAACAGAATCAATCGACGACCTGGGGTGAAACCCGGTACACCACATCAGGATGGGAGGAATTGTCATGTTCAAAACACTACCAAAAGACCCCGCTGTGTTCATGCACTGGAGCTGGGACCAGATCAAACCTTTCGCTGACGATCTCGAAAAATGCCCGATAACTAAAGCCAGTCTTGACCAATGGGTGATGGATTGGTCTGACCTGAACCGGTTAATTTCGGAGATGTTTGCCCGGCTGTGGGTAGATATTACATTGTACACATCCGACCCAAAAGTAAAGGGGCGCTTCAACACATTCCTGGATAAGACTTTCACCCCGTCGATGGCTGCCAACCAGGCATTAAAGCAAAAACTGCTCACCAGTGGATTACAACCGGCAGGTTTTGAGATACCCCTGCGCAATATGAGGGTCGAAGCTGAGATTTACCGTGAAAATAACCTGCCACTGCTCAACGATGAGAAGAAGCTGGTTAACGAGTATGATGAAGTGATTGGGGCGCAAACCGTGCAGTGGGAGGGCAGGGAGGTGACCACCACCCAGATGCAGCCGGTTTTCTTGAGCCCAGACCGTTCCAGGCGTGAGCAAGCCTGGCGATTAAGCATGGAGCGCAGGTTGGAAGACCGGCTTAAGCTGAATGCACTGTGGGGCTCGTTGCTCGACGCCCGTCACCGCATCGCAGCGAATGCAGACTTTCCGGATTATCGTTCTTATCGCTGGAAGGAACTTCTGCGCTTCGATTACACTCCTGATGATTGTGAGCGGTTCCACCGTGCCATTGAACAGGTGGTTGTTCCGGCTGCCCGGCGTATCTATGAGAAACGCCAGATGAGGTTGGGCCTCACCTCCTTAAGACCATGGGACTTAAACGTTGACCCATCGGGTCGGGAGGCGCTCAAACCGTACACCACACTCGCAGAGCTGGAAGATACAGTTTCAGCCATTTTCCACCGCGTAGACCCTGAGTTGGGGGATTATTTTGAAACTATGCGCACCGGTGGTTTGCTTGACCTGGAAAACCGCAAGGGGAAAGCCCCCGGTGCATATTGCAATAATTACGACATGTCCAGGCTGCCGTTTATCTTTGAAAACGCGGTAGGTCTGCACGAGGATGTTGAAACGCTGATCCACGAGGGCGGGCATGCCTTTCATGTGTTTGAGGAAGCACATTTGCCCTATTACCACCAGCTTGCGGTGGGGATGGAATTCGCCGAGGTGGCTTCAATGGCCATGGAGCTGCTGGCTTCACCGTACTTGCTGGAAAGTGAGGGCGGTTTCTATACCGAAAAGGAGGCAGCCCGGGCACGGATTGAACATCTGGAGGAAGCGGTCACCTTCTGGCCGTATATGGCTGTGGTGGATGCATTCCAGCATTGGGCGTACACCCACGCAGATGACGCTGCCAACCCGGATAATTGCGATCAGCAGTGGAGTGAGCTATACCAGCGCTATATGGTTGGGGTCGATTGGAGTGGTCTGGATGAAATAATGGTCACTGGCTGGCAGCGTAAACTACATATCTTCGAAGTACCGTTCTACTATATTGAATACGGTTTGGCCTCCTTGGGAGCATTCCAGGTGTGGCGCAATGCCATGAAGGACCAGCGCGGGGCGGTTGCAGCTTACCGGCGGGCGTTGGCGCTGGGTGGGACGGTACCACTGCCGGTGTTGTATGAAACCGCGGGTGCTCACTTTGCCATGGATGTCAAGACTCTGGAAGATGCGGTCAACCTGGCGGAGGAGATGATCGGCAAGTTGGAGAAGGTATGATTTTTTGTTCTATTGTTGCGAGGTAATTACTCACCAAGAGCAGAAATCAGGTATGATGATTATGAATAAAACATAGAGCAGATTGCTTCTAAGGACTTCGGAGTGTACAAGGAATCGTGGATTCTGAGAGCGTCCTTATCGCAATGACAATATAGGTGAGTAATTACGTTGCTAGTCATTGACCTTCTGGAGTGGCAATCTTCTTCGGCTGTTCAAAAACAAAACACGCAACGTATGCCTATTGAATTGTCTTGGGATAGGAAGATTGCTTTCCACTCACTGCGTTCTGGACAGGCGGGCAAACCCAGCCTCCCCGAAAAATCAACGAAGGCAGGCGCAATTACAGTTAAGCCGAGTTGGCCAGCTCGTCTGCCGAGAAGATCACCTCTTCCTTGCCGGTCAGTTTTTCCTCCACCTTGAGCGCCACCAGGTCTAGGTGACCTGGATGGGCGACGTAATCCAGCGTGTCGGCAGGGACGGTGAGCACAGGGCAAAGGCTGAAGTTGGCGATCCACTCCTCATACAGGGTGTTCAACTGACCAAGATAATCGGGGGTTATGGTGCGCTCGTAATCACGGCCGCGCCGGGAGATGCGTTCCTGCAGGGTGCCCACCGAAGCACGCAGGTAGACCACCAGGTCGGGAGGGGGTAGGAACTCGCTGAGTACGCAGTACAGCTCGTGGTAGCTCAAGTAGTCTCGCTCGTCCATCAAGCCTTGCAGGAAAAGGTTCTGGGCGAAGACTTCGGCATCTTCATAGACGCAGCGATCCTGGATGGCGGAGGTGGGGTGGTCGAGCAGCTGGCGGTGGGAGCGCAGCCGGCGGGTGAGGAAGAAGATCTGTGAGTGGAACGACCACTGGTGCATATTGCGGTAAAAATCGGCCAGGTAGGGGTTGTCGCCCACTGGCTCGAAGAAAGGCTGCCAGCCCAAACGGTTGCACAGCATACTGACCAGGGTGGATTTACCGACCCCGATATTACCCGCAACAGCCACGAATTTTTTCATTGCTGCTCCTCCTCGAGCTAAGATAATTTTTATAAATTAAGTGCAGGATCTACTCGTCTGGTACCAAGTACGCCACGCCTTCGCCCTTTTCGTCGTCCATAACCAGCTCCAAGTGCGAGCCAGAGCGGAAGGAAGCTACCTCGATCAGGCGAACTGTTTCACTACAGTCTTCCGCTTCAGGCAGGTAATCAGCTAACAGGTTGGGTGTGTCATATAAAAACGAGCGGTTGAACTGGACGTCGGTATCATCCAAGTAGATTGCGAGGGGGTATATATTAGCTTCGACCATGTCCTGGAAGAAGTGCGTACCGAAGGATGGCTCGGGGGCGGCGCTTATACCATGCCCGGAGACTTCGATGAGCGAGCGCGTGTTGTAAATATCACCGTAGTTGATCGGGACGCCCAGGTCAGAGTTGATCGTGCCCCAACGACCAGGTCCGATGGTGATGAATACCTTCCCTACCAACCTGGCGTTGAGCTTGCTGATCAGGTGCCCGATGTGTGTGCGCTCTGCCTGGGTACCAAGAGAGAAGTAGCCCTCCGGGGTGACGAAGATAACGTGGGTGATACATTCCACTTTCCCATCGGGAACCAGGCGGCGAGTGGAGAAAATCACATCGGCGGGGTTCAAGCTGCCCGGTAGCCGTACCTTACTTTCCTTGAACTGCGACTGCGGACGGCACTGAAGCAGGCATATTTCCACTTCAGGCTGGGTGGAATCGGGGTTGAGGATGTGCAGAGTGAATTCGGTATCCACCGGGGAATGATAATTTTGCTCCAACGTGGAAAGCAGCTCGCGATAGCGGGTGGCGAAGGGCGTCCGGCGAAGCAGCTCGTCAAAGGTTATCACCAGCTGGCTGGATTTCCCATCCAGTATATTACTGCGGATAGGCAGGATGAATTCGTCATTATAGATTTGGGCGATATAACGCAGCCCGGGCGTACGAGGAGAAAGCACTTCCTCAACAGGGACGGACTTAAGCCGGTTATCTTCTAGGTCGATCAGGTCAACCAGATGCTGGGAGTACTGATTGATGAGTACGGGGGTGGCTTCGGGATGCAGCAGCGGGTGGCTTAAAGCGACCAAACGTGGGTAGTCGTTGCCCATGCGCTCTACGGCACGTGTGCCGAGCCCATAAACCAGGCGGATGAAACCATCTTCCCGGCGGATCTGTGGGTTCCACCTGAACTGGTTGCGGCTGAATGCCACTCCCGCGCCGTTGGGTAGGAAGTAGCGCCCCAGCTTCTCTCCCTGGACGAGCTGAATGAGGATAGCCATGCGCTCATCATAATCCTGCAAACCCTTGCTGCGGCGGTAAAGTAACACCTCGGGGTTGAGTATGCTGGCATAAATGCGTTGTATCGCCTGGGTGAGCTGCTGGAGGTTTTCTTCCAAGGTACCCTGGTTGGGGCAGAACAGGCTCTCATATTTACCGGCGAAGGATGTGCCGAAGTTATCTTCCAGCAGGCTGGATGAGCGCACGATCAGGGGATGGGGACCAATCTTTACCAGCAAGGAGCGCAGCTCACCTAACGTCTCGGGGGGAAACTTCCCAGTCAGGAAATCCTGGATGATCTGAGGGTATTCCGACCGGATACGTTCCTCAGCCTTGTATTTTTGGTCGTTCCAATGCATCAAGTTATTCATCGCCATGAAGGCATAGGTGACGTCTGCCCCCATGAAGTATGACTCGGGGATAGTCAGGTGTGCATTGAGTTCAGGAGAAGCTACGTTTTCCAGGATGCGCCGGGCGAGCAGTATGCCGGCGGATTTTCCACCGATCTTGCCGCTGCCAATCTTATGTTGATAAATCTCGCGCAGGTCACGGATGGTGAACCAATCCTTGGCGATGTTTACATACGCCAGCTGGTCGCTGATCAGGGTGCGGATGAGAACCACCTTGATCTCGCGCAGGTGGGGTTCGGCGGTGGTACGCTCAACGGCAGGCAGGTTCTCGATAGCTGTGGCTTGCTCGAACAGCATGGACTGGGGGGCGAGCTCAGCGTTGAACGAGACCATCAGGTCTTGAGCACGTACGCCGCGTTCCGCCAGAGTGTCGCGAACAAGCTGTTCGAACAGCTCATAGGGCAGGTTGTAGGCAAAGTAGAAGTCTGTCAGGTGGTCGCGCAGGCGTGAAAGACGCAGCTCCCAAACTCCGGCAGGTTCCTCGGCGAGGGGGTCATGCAGAGCTTCGCGTGACTGTGATTTAATCGCCTGTTCACGAACCTCGGTCTCGAAATCCTGCTGGGTGATCACCCCATGCTCGAAGATGGCGCGGCGCATGCGGGCGCGGATCTGCGTGCTGAGGATGGGATACTGCGCCAAAGCCAGGTAGATGCGGAGCGTTTTTTCGGTACTGACGGAGGGCAGGGTCATAATTTATATTCCTCCCCCAAATTAGTTTTTATTTGGGGGAGGCGGGAGAGGGTCGATTTCACCATGATAATTATGCTCGTAGGAATATCCATCATTTTACATTAAGGCGCAAGGGAGGAATTATGGATGTTAATTGTTCAAATTCCTCCCTTGCGCCCCTACATTTTCAATAGAATTTGAATCTGCCTGATATTAATCACCCAAGTGCGTTTTTACCCACCCAGATGCATGGGCATGATCACGTGTAAGAAATTGTCCTCGCCTGCCGGGCGGAAAACACCTGGCGTCGTCTCGATATTCGTCTCGAGGATCACATTCGCCGTCTTGACCACGTCCAGCAGCTCGCGCAGGAAGCGCACATTGAAGGCAATCAGCAGCTGTTTGCCCTCAATATTGGCATCAATCACCGTCTGGTTGAAGCCGGTTTCTTCCGACTGCCCGGAGATTTCCACTGTCCCGGGCTGGTTATCGGTGCCGGGGGTGATCTGGATGCGGGCGATGTGCGAGCCCTCACGAGCAAAAATCTCGGCTTGCTTACAGGCTTTAAGGATGGCGGGGGTGGAAATGACCGACCGTGTTTGGTGGGAGCGCGGAATAACCTGTTCCAGGTCGGGGTAGGAACCTTCGATCAGCTGGGAAACCAGCTCGACATCTTTCATGTGGAAGATGACCTGACCTCGACCGGAGGGTAACACCATGGTTACAGTGGTCTCGCCATCGCTGGCGATACGACCCAGCTCTGCCAGGGCGCGGGCGGGGATGATGGCTTTGATGGCATGCGAAGGTGAGGAGGAGAGCTCTGTTTTGCGGATGGAGAGGCGGAAACCGTCAGCTGCTTGCAAGGTGAGCTGGTTGCCCTGGGTGGTGAGCAGCACCCCAGTGAGCACAGGGCGGGCTTCATCGGAGGAGGCAGCGAAGGCCACCTGCTGGATCATCTCTTTCAGCGCGGTGACGTTAAGTGGAATGCCTTCAGCCAGGTCAGGCACAGGCATGGGGGGAAACTCCTGTGAATCGATACAGTTGATATCCGTGTTGGAAGAGCCGCAGCGCACGTTGAGCTTCTGATTGCGCACATTGAGGCTCATCTCCACCTGGTCATTGGGTAAGGTGGCGACCAGGTCGGTGAAAGTGCGCGCCGGCACGGTGGTGGAGCCTTCTTCCACGATCTTGGCACCGATCCAGCAGGTAATGCCGAGCTCAAGGTTGGTAGCGGAGAGGCGCAGGCGTCCTTCGTCGGTTGCCACGAGCACGTTTGCCAGCACGGGCAGGGTGCTGCGTGGGGATACGGCACGCGAGACGATGCTCAGCCCGTGTGCCAGGTTTTCTTGCAATACAGTAACTCTCATGGTAATACTTCTCCTTGGTAGGCTGCTTTGAGTATACAACGAGAGGGGGAATTTATCCAGTAATCAGTGGGATGTGGAAGAAATTCTTTTGGATAGACGCCCCGGCAGGGTGTCTATACGGGGAAACTATGTTGGGTTTCGGGCGGAATTACACCGCCCTCAACCACAACCTACAAGAAATATTATCCCATGGGAGAACAAAAAGAGACGCCCTGCTGGGGCGTCTCTACGGAATATCAAATCGGATGGTGAAGAAGTTCAGTTAAATCCAGCCGCGGAGCTCCATGGCTTTGACTACACGAGCTATGGCAACCATATAGGCGGCATCACGCATGTAGACCTTTTCCTTCTCCGACATCTCAAGCACGGAGTGGAACGCCAGGGTCATCTTGGTGTCCAGCTTCTCCAGCACCTCTTCCTTGGTCCAGTAGAAGTTCATGTCGTTCTGGACGCCTTCGAAATAGGAGCAGGTGACGCCACCAGCATTACACAGGAAGTCTGGAATGTTGAAGATTTTATTAGCCTTGATCACCTCGTCGGCTTCTGGGGTGGTGGGCCCGTTGGCGCCTTCAGCGATGATGCGCACACGGTTGTGGATCTTCTTGATCGTATCACCTGTCACTTGACCTTCGATGGCAGCAGGGATCAGCACGTCAGCTTCCTTGGTGATCCAATCGTCGCCATCTTCGAGCACGTAACCGGCTGCCTTGGCTTTGGCTTTATCAATGGTGCCATATTGGTCGGTGATGGACTGCAGGAACTTGGGATCGATACCCTTGGGGTGGCTGAAAGTGTAGGAGCACTTGTCGATACGGTCCCAGCAGGATACGCAAGTGACCTTACCGCCCAGTTGCTCGATAAAACCAATGGCAGCATATTGCGAGACGTTACCGAAGCCCTGGATTGCAGCGACCGATTTGGTGGGATCGATCTTGAGGTGCTTCATGGCCTCACGCACGGTATAAATGACACCGTAACCAGTGGCTTCGGTGCGGCCCAAAGAACCGCCGCCACCGAGAGGTTTTCCGGTAATCACACCAGGAGTAAAATGACCGACCAGCTTGGAGTACTCATCCATCATCCAGCCCATCATCTGGGGGGTAGTGCCCACGTCGGGGGCAGGGACGTCTTGCCGGGGGCCGATATTGCGCCACATCTGGTCTACCCAGCCACGGCATAGTTTTTCCTTCTCAAACACCGAGAGGGTTGCCGGGTCAACCGGAACGCCGCCCTTACCGCCGCCCAGGGGGATATCAGCGACGGAGCATTTCCAGGTCATCCACATTGCCAGGGCGCGCACTGTGTCGAGAGTCTCAGCCGGGTGGAAGCGGATGCCACCCTTATTGGGACCACGCACATCGTTGTGCTGTACCCGGTAGCCAGTGAAGACGCGCATACTGCCATCGTCCATGTGTACCGGGATGGTGAACTTAAACTCACGCGCAGGCCAGCGAAGCAGCTCGGATACCTGCGGGTCGAGGTTGAGCTGTTTGGCAACGCCGTCAAACTGGCGCTGTGCCATTTGAAAAGCATTGATCTGTTCAGTCATAATTTACTCCTGTAGGTTTATATTTTAAATTTCAGCAGGTACCCTGCAAGGGTGCCCGCAATTTTGCAGGACTTTATTAAGGTGATTCCAATACATGGACGATCGCACCAGTGGTGCGCTTTAAGATTAATCAATGTCTGACATATCGTCAAGTGACGAATGCCACACCTTTATAGTGCCGGATGGTGATGTTTCGCGGTAATGACGATGGGTGAATTCTTATCCGTGGCGGTGCATGAAGGTTTCGATGCGCCTCAAGGCCTCTTCGATCTTCTCGTAGGCAGTGGCATACGAGCAGCGCACATATCCTTCGCCGCCGGCGCCGAAGGAATTGCCGGGGACGACTGCCACACGCTCTTCCTCGAGCAGCTTTTGAGCAAAAGTTTCATCGTCCATGCCGGTGATGGACACGTTGGGGAATGCGTAAAATGCTCCATGCGGCTCAAAGGTGGGCAGCCCTAGCCGATTTAGACCGCCAACGATCAGCTTGCGCCGCCGGTCGTACTCATCACGCATCTCGTCTACAAACCTGGACCCATGCTGAATGGCTTCGAGAGCTGCCAGCTGCGACATGGTGGGGGCGGACATGATGGTGTATTGGTGAATACGCACCAATCCCTGGATGATATCGACCGGACCGCAGGCGAAGCCCGCCCGCCAACCGGTCATGGCATAGTTCTTGGAAAACCCACCCAGCAGAACGGTGCGGGTCTGCATCCCAGGCAGGGAGGGGAAACAAACGTGCTGGACGCCGTACACCAGCTGGTCGTAAAGCTCGTCCGAGATGACGATCAAGTCATACTGCTCGGCAATGCGAGCGATCTCCAACAGCACTTCACGCGAGTAGACCGCGCCGGTGGGATTATTGGGATAGCCCAGCAGGATCGCCTTGGTGCGCGGGGTGATAGCGGCTTCGACCTTTTCGGGCTTAACTTGAAAGCCATCTTCGACGAAGGTGGGAATTTCCACAGGCACGCCTCCGGCCAGGACGACCTCCGCCTGGTATGAGACGAAGCAGGGGGTGGGTATGATGACCTCTTCACCGTGGTTGAGCAGGGCGGTCATGGTTAAGTATAGCGCTTCGGATACCCCGACCGTAACGATAGCTTCGGTTTTGGGGTCGTACTCGACGTTATATGTCTTATAAATGTGATCGGTGATAGCATGCCGTAGCTCGAACAGCCCGGCATTTGAGGTGTAATGTGTCTCGCCGGTACGCAGGGCTTTGATGCCAGCTTCGATGATGGGCTCGGGGGTAACGAAATCGGGCTCACCGATGCCCAGTGAAATGACATCCTTCATGGTGGCGACAATATCGAAGAACTTGCGAATGCCGGATGGCTTCAGCCCGATGACGTGGCGGGCCAGGTAGCTATGATCCATGATTGCTCCTTAGGTTAAAGTGGTTGAACGGACCATTCGTCTGTGTGGCTATCATAATCAAGCAAAAATATGCCAGAGCTGGCAGTCATCACCTGGTAAGTAATGCCCGAAGGGGTGCGATATTGCACCAGCACATCGGAAACTTCCAAGCGCTCGTCCTGCCAATAAAAGGCCAGTGGTCGCCCGGAGTAGTCATTGTCAGAACGGCATTCAACCCGGTCACCGGTCATCACAGGCTCAACTTTGAATGATCGCCGACATTCAGGACGTCTGCCTGACTGCTGATCTCAACTTCCCTGCCAACCAGGGAGTGTTCGAGGACCACATTGGACAGATCGGAGCCATCGTCGATAATGCTGTCGCGGATAATGCTGCTCATGACTTTACAGCCGGCACCTATCACAGCATAAGGTCCAATAACTGAGCTCTTGATGGAGGCACTGGGGTGGATATACACCGGGGGCAGGAAGACTGCATCCTTATGTGTAAGGGCATCCGCTATATTAGCATGCCCATGTTCCAACAGGTAGCGATTAGTGCTCAAGACATCGTCAAGCGTGCCAGCATCCAACCAGGTTTCCACGTATTCCACGCGCATCTTCAAGCCATGCTCGAGCATGATGTTGATGGCATCCGTAAGGAAGAATTCACCCTTGAGGCTGATATTGCGCTGAATCTGCTCGTCGATGGCATGCAACAGATCCTCAGAGCTGCGCAGGTAATAACAGCCTACGACTGCCAGGTTGTTATCCATATCCGGTGGTTTTTCAATCAGGTGATCCACCCTTCCATCTGCCCCCAGGCTGGCGACACCGAAACGGCGCGGGTCAGGCACGGCTTTCACCCAGGCGACACCATCAGCGGTCTCCGTGGAAAGGAAGGAAAAATTAGTCTCGATGAGGGTATCGACGTACACCATCACCATCGGACCTGTCAGATATTCTTTTGCCAAGGCGATGGCGTGGGATTGGCCGCGCATCTCAGGTTGCTGAATATATGTTATGTGGAGATTTGGATGAGCCTGGTGCATATAGGCCTCGATTTTTTCACCCAGTTTACCCACGATGAAGATGAACTCTGAATTTTCCAGGTCTGGAAGGCTACTTAACATATCCAGGACATGATCGAGCATCAATTTGTCTGCCAAGCGGATGAGCGGTTTCGGCCGACTCCAGGTGAGTGGTCGTAAGCGGGTGCCATAGCCCGCCATTGGGATGATGATTTTTATGCTTGAGCTAGCCAATGATTACCCTCCGCTGGTGAAGATCGTGACGAAGGTAAGTCACTCACGGTATTATACCTTAGGAGACCTGGAGACACTTGACCTCGAAGATGCTTTCAAAGGCGGCGATCACCGCCTGAGTGACTTGCTGCATGGTGGGAGGGTTAGGAAGGAGATTTGAGAGGCTGGTGACGGGAAATCCCTCGATCCCGCAGGCAATAATGCCATCCCAATAAGTCATATCGGGGGCTACATTCAAAGCGAATCCGTGGCGGGTGATGCCGTGCGCATCCACCTTCACGCCGATGGCAGCAATCTTCGCAGCATTGACCCACACGCCGGTGAGATTCTTGATGGTGACGGCCTGAATACCAAATTCATATAGAGCAATAATAAGCAACTGCTCCAATTGACGCAGATAGCCGGTGTAATCTGCCTTGGGAAGAGGGGAATCACCTGACTGATTGGGAGCAACCAGACCATTCATTGGAAGGGGTATAAGCGGGTAACCGACTAGCTGGCCAGGTCCGTGGTAGGTCACGTCACCGCCACGGTCAACCCAATACACCTCAATGCCACGCTGCTTGAGCTCATCCTCGCTCCACAACAGGTTGGCAGCCTGACCCCGGCGACCGAAAGTGTAAGTGTGTGGATGCTCCAGCAGCAGCAAGGTGGGAGGAACATCACCAGCGGCTATCTGACCGGCGAGCTCGACTTGCATATCCCAGGCTTGCTGGTAGGGGACTAATCCCAGACAGCGGACGTGACATACCTGCATCAGGCAAGTATAACATCTGGGAATATCGGCAGCCGGTAGGTGGTGAAACCCCTGAATATAATAGATAAATATGATAAAATATCTCCACAAAAGTGGATGCTTTTGCGTATATAGGGTGGTGTTAAACGCAATGATTCCTTTGATGGGGGTTAGTTAAGATGTCTTTATTTAATCAATGCCAAAGGAATAAAAAAAATAGTTCGATTGTTAAGATTAGTAAATAACAGACCCCTAGCGATTTATTCACGCTGGTACGGTCTTTATTTTTACTGTTAGAAATAGGAGGAATTCTATGGATATAAAAGATCAAACAACTATAACAAGCGCCGGTCGGGCAACTAATTCCCCAACCGATCAATATTCCAGGCGGGATGCCGGAACGGTTCGAATGGCGATTGGAGCATGCATGCTGGTTATCACTCTTGTACTATCTGCTTGCAGCTCACCTACCAGCGCTGTCACTCAGGTATCGACTGTACCGCCTGCAAGTGCGCCGCAAAACACAACCGTGCCACAGGCAATTGCACCAACGGGAACAAAAGTGCCACAGAATACAGCATCGCAAGTGCCAGCTACGAGCGTACCAGGGCAAGCGACGACAAAAACCCAGCTCGATCCATGCCAGCTGATCTCCAGCCAGGAGGCATCAGTACTTGCCGGCACCTCGTTTGGTAGTGGCAAGGAAGGGATCACCCCTGGCGGTTTGAAATCCTGCACCTATGGTTCTCAAGGCACGATCGTGTTCACAGTGGATGTCGTCCAGGCGCCGAGTGTGGATGCGGCAAAGGCAGACAAGGCGCAGTTCCTGGCGGACTTACAGGCATCTCTGCAGCAGTTGACTGATCAGGGACTAAATGTTACCGAAGAACCCAACTTCGCCGATGGCGCTGTACTGGCTAATGCGAGCGTCAATGGTGGCGGAATCATCATGAACGGCAGCGCTATTGGCTTTCTGAAGGGTACGGTTTTTTTTGGTTTTAGTGATGTTGTTATCGGCGGGGGTGCTGCCCCTGACAGCACTGCGCTGCATTCTGAAGCGACGACTGTGCTGGGAAGGCTACCTTGAGTGGAACAAAGGTTGCAAGATGATTTTACTTAACCATCACAGATCATAGTCTCTTCATAAAATAAATAAAAACGAGCTGGCTCATAAGGGGCCAGCCCTTTACAATTTTATACACTTCTTAGTCTTTGGATGTTTATATTCTAGATATGCCTTTATTTTAATTGCGATTAACTTTGCCTTCGATCATTTTTTGTTCGCCAACTTTGATGGCAATACGCTTCGGCTTGACTTCCTCTGCCTTGGGCAGGCGCAAATTCAACACGCCGTTCTGGTATGAGGCCTCTATGGCATCACCCTTTATCTTTGTCGGAAGGGTAATACTGCGGGCGAATGAGCCATAACGACGCTCGCGCAGGTGATACTGGTTCTCCTTGACTTCATTATCCGATTTGACCTCACCTTTGATGGTCAAGGTATCGTCGGCATAGGAGATATCAATGTCATCCGGATTAATGCCGGGGACGGAGGCTTTGACAATGAAATCATCCTTGTTCTCAACCACATCCACGGCTAAACCCCATTGCATAGGCTGCCACTCATGGTCAGGGTTGGCGTTATCAAACAACCGATCGACAGTGCGGCGAAGGTTTAACATTTCCTGAAAAGGATCCCAACGAGTTAACATAGTATTTACCTCCATATTTTTATTGAGAGTTATGTGGTTATATTTTCTATAACTATCTACACTATAGAGTAAAATTGTTAATATCAAATATAAAAAATATCTGAGAATTGTAAGAAACAATCCCATCCTTGTGATTGCCGACAACGTTAAATCGCCGACCCAATTAATGGTTAAAAAACCTAAAGGCAGTGTAATGCACCAGCAGGTAAAACGGCATGGCTGAAAAACGAGGGCTGGTCATAACTCTGGTTATCGGGACTGTGGTTATTTTTATCGGATTGGTGTGGGCTATATCCACCTATCTGCCATTTAACTTATCGGCCTCTCCCAGCCCCACCGTTACCGCCGATGCTCCGCGGGTGGCGATGAACTGTGCTTCACCGGCTGCATATTGGAAGGAGCATCCAGAGCTTTATCCACTCCAGCTGGTGCTTGGAGGACAAGTTTACAAAGCCAGGGATGTCAATGCGATTTTCTCGGGTGCAACTGAAGACTTGTCGACAAAATTACAGGCTCAGCTCATAGCAGCATACCTGAATATCTTATCCGGTGCCGACCAGAGCTATATTGAAACAACCATATTTGAAGCGTATGGATGGGTAGTTCTACACCCGGCAGGAAGCCAGGTGGATGATAGCCAACTAGCCGAGGGGACACGCTTATTCAACCTCCTGGAAGCCTACAACCTGGGATTGACGGGGGTCAAGCCGTGCGAAATGGCGTTATTAACATTAACCGAATCGAGCAAGACGGCAGAATCCGCGACTGTAATTTTCACCGTGACGCCCAGCGAAACAACTACCCCCACACCCAGTGAAACCCCCAGCGCAACGAATTTTCCAACCGAACCTATATACACTGTAGTCATCCCTACGCGGACGCCGAGCCCGCCTAATGAAACCACACAGCAACCAGTATCTTCACCGACGAATACCACAGCGCCAACAAATACCATAGCACCACCAACGGCTACAACTGAATCCCCACCGACCTCGACTCCGCGACCTCAAGCTACAGACACGTGGACTCCGCGCCCGCTGCCGACTGACACATGGACTCCTCGGCCGCCTTAGCTGATCACCCATTATTTATAACGAATTGGTAATTACCAGTTTTACTTTTATCCGATACCTGACTTGGGCAGGACGTTATATTTAGGTTATTTTTTTATCCAGTAAAAAGTGAAAGCCCAGGGAGGCGGATTAGCGTATAATTTGGGTAGAGTGAGGAGAATTTTATGAGGAAAATCATAGGCGTGATTATCCCGCTTGGCCTGGTGGCAATTTTTTCGATTTTAATCAGCATCAACACACCATCAGCAGAAGCATCTTCTAAAAACTCATTTACCACAGAAGATATCACCGGGCATGCGGAAGGAGGTCCGCCCTGGTATGACCCGGCGTGGAATTACCGGCGACCAGTGGTCATTTCCAACAGCGGGCCATTTATCTCCTTCTATCAGGTGTTAATCAAGCTCGATATAGCTAATTTCGATTTTACACGTGCAAAGCCGGATGGCTCGGATGTGCGTTTCACGGATAGCAGTGGAAAGACCCCATTATTATTTTGGATTGAGTCATGGGATAAGCCGAACCAATTAGCTTATATGTGGGTGTTGGTGTCGTCAATCACACCAGAACCCTATGACACGACCATATACCTTTACTTTGATAATCCCGACGCTCCGCCAGTGAGTGATGCACAATCGCCATTCGATTTCTTCGATGACGATTGGTGCCAGTTCGAGGGTTCGGGGTGTAAATTAGAACAGAACACCCAACAAATCCCATTGGGAGATAAGATTGGGATCTCTGCCATCGTTAATCAACCAGCTATCAATATGGTTACTCCGACTGAAGCTGGTGATCTTATCAATGGGTATACCATTGGAAGCAATTCCTGGATCACACTCACCTCACAATCTCCCACAGTCACTTCAGGCGTTTTAACGCTTAATAATAATACTGGAATTAAAACAAATAACCCTTTCCAGTCAGAAGCTCTTGGATTTCGTGCGAACTATGGTTTAGGAAATGGTCATGAATGGGGTGGTTTTATCAACGGAAGTAGTGGACAAAGGACAACGATTGGTGACCTACCTGTGGATTTAGATGACCTTTATCTCATCAATTACGCCGATGATAACAGTACCATTCTTGAAGGGGATAATGATTGGCACAATGCGTACCATGTTTACGAGATCCGTTGGAAACCTGGTGAGAGTATCGGTGATATCGACCACGGTATTTCGACAGCAGCAAATCTCTCTCAAGTTCCAAGCATTGCACTGCCGGTGACGCTATACAATAATAATTCAGGCGCAAATTCAACTCTGAAAGTGGATTGGGTGTATGTTCGGCAATATCGAGATCCGGAGCCAACTTCATCGGTGAAAGCAGCCCAAGGACTGGTGGAATTAAACATTGAAAATATCGATTACCCTGACCCGCTACGAAAAGATGCCCGACTGACCTACCAACTCACCATTGCCAACAACAGCAGCATCAATGCTCCAGGGGTGTTGGTGACAGATACGCTTCCAGCAAATGTAGAATTTGGACCGATAAGTTTTTCCCAGGGGAGCTGCGAGTCAGGCAGTGTGGTCCTGTGCGATCTGAATAGCATCCCTGCCAACTCAATGGCGACCATCACGATTGTGGTCACACCTACAGTCGATGGAGTTATTACGAATACCGCACAGGTGGGGTCGATGGATTTTGATTTGGACCTTAGTGATAACTATAGCGTACAATCCACCCTGGTCGATTCCGAGTCGCCGAATGTAGCCTGGGAAATCCCAGCAACCAATGGAAATATCTTCTTCACCTTTGGTGGAACTACTCTTCTTAAAGTTCAAGCATCTGACAACGATCAGATCGACAAAGTGGAATTCTGGTGGCATGATGGGGTGAGCTATCTGCCTATCGTAACACTGGTAAATCCCCCGTACCAAACGTCATTTGATACCAGTTTACTTTCAGCAGAAATTCCGTACTGGTTCGAATCCAGGGCTTATGACCGAGCTGGTAATTCGAATTATCCCTATAATCGAAGCTATATATACATCATTCGGCACAATATTAATTTTCTACCACTGATGTATAAATAAATCATATCAGGATATATATATCCGTAGTCTTTAATTGGGGAATTTTACTGGTGGGCCGCTCGTAAAGCAGGTTGGAGAGATTCCGGGCTGCCAGTGAGGAATCCTTCAGGCAGAGCTAGAGAAGCGATGGTTTCACCCGGTTGGCTCAAGCTGGAAGCGGGAGTATAAAACATGCGCACCTCCCCACCGGGCTCAGGCTGGTAGGCATAAAACAGGTAGGTTCCATCGGGGCTCCAGTGGGCGTCGCGGTAGCAACACGATCCATTGGGTGCAAGCTCCTGGCTTTGATCCATCGCCAGGTTGTACAGCTGCAGGTCACCAAAGCCCTCCTTCACATAACCGTTCAACAATAGCTGGTCATTCCCATTCCACGATAAGCTGGTGATTTCTGGATGGTCGTAATAGCCACGCAAAGTGAACAGAAAGTGGGTAGGGAGGATATCCTTGACCAGCTGGGGTGACGCCGAGCACTGGTTGAATTCCAAAACACTGACCTCATCGCGATAGGTACCATCGACAAGCGCCGATAACAGCATTGCCAGGCGGTTATTAGTGAGAGACCAGGCAGCGGCTTTCAAGACTTCTCCGGTGTCATAGGGGGCGTAATAAGAGCATTGGGCGATGGATCGAATATCAGTTGGCAGGCTTTCCTGTTGCAAGTTGAACAGCTGCGTATACGGAAGCAGGTACAGGTTGGATCCTTCCAACCCCAAGGCAACCTGCTGCCCATCGGATGAGATATCGAATGCGCTGATCGAGGGGACGCCGGTAAAACAGGTAAGGGTGAGCATCTCCTGGGTTTGTAGACCGACCAAATTGATGCAGTTAGCGGAAGTGTAGATCACCGATTGTCCATCAGGCGTCCAATGCAGGTTAGATTTCTTTTCCCCGTCGGTGGTCAGCCGGACGAGGTCGCTGCCATCCAGGTTAGAAGCCCAGATATCCGAGGAATTCACAAAAGCCAGCTTATCCGCCTGGCCAAGCACCAGGGGGGATTGTCCGGAGGCGGTCACGGTGCCTATTGCCTGGGATGGTTGCGTTCCCTGGATATTCGGAGAGTCAGGTTTGAGTAATGAGCCCGAGGCGGAATTAAAAGGGAACACTCCCTGCGTCCATAGGATGATTGCCAGGGACAGGACGGCGAGAACAACAGCGCTGAGCAGCCAACCCCAGACCGGGATGATGAACTTTTTTTTCAACAGCGGATCGGGGTGAGACGTAGAAGAAGACAGGCGTGCATCCGATTTACGGGGTGGTGGGGTGGTCATAGTAGCTGCCGGGGTTTTTACCGAAGCAATCATCCCAGCGACGGGAGTCTGAGTGCCATTCTTGGCTGCAGAGACGGTCGCTGCAGTGACGTTTCGTTTGGATGTATCGGTCTTTGGCGGACTTTCTCGGAGGGATGGTTTCCGATGTACCCCGGTTGTTACTGCCTGGATTGCTTTGGCGAATTCGCCGGCGGATTGATAGCGGTCATCCGGTTTTTTTGCCATGGCAGTATCAAGGACGGTCTGGATGGCGGTGGGAAGGGTGCTGTTTATCTCGAGGATCTGGGGTATCGGGTTAACCAGGTGCATCATCATCACCGAAGCAGCGGTGGTGCCAGAGAAGGGAACAACTCCGCTCAGCATCTGGTACAACACAACCCCCAAGGAATAGATATCTGAACGACCGTCGATTTCACGATCTCCCTGGATTTGTTCAGGGCTCATATAGGCCGGTGTGCCCATGATAGTGCCATCGCTTATATTGGCAAAACCGATGGTTTCTCGCAAGCGGGCTAGACCGAAGTCAGACAGGAAGACATTGTCGTATTTGTCGAACAACAAGTTATCTGGCTTGACATCGCGGTGGGTGACGCCACGGGCGTGGGCAGTATCCAGGGCTGGCGCTAACCGCAGATACATATCCATGCATTCTCGAAGAGGAATGGGACCTTTTTTGAGTTTATCAGCCAGCGAACCCCCTGACATATAGCGCATGACGATATATGGCTGGTCTTCATCCTCGCCCATATCATAGACCGGCACGATAGCGGGATGTTCCAGCAGGGCAATCATGTAGGCTTCACGGTCAAACCGTTCGCGAAATTTGGTTGAATGTAGATAATAAGGAGGCAGGATCTTAATGGCGACTTCACGCTGGGCACGTGGATCATAGCCCAGATAAACGGTGGACATGCCACCCTGCCCGATCATTGACTTGATATCATAACGACCGATATGTTGCAATTCCATGAGGTTTACTATTTTAGTCAACTACAGAGTAATCGACAAGGTTATAAACGTGCAGCTAACAGCTTTGATAGGAGAGCAGTCGACACATCTTTGCCTTTTACCCCATTCACTTACCTGAATATCCAGGTGAGCAACTACCCAAATGGACGATGCAGCCAAAGGAGATATACCCTATACTGAAGGCTAAGTATGTAATAAATCTGCAGCGGGGTATAGCTGTAGAAATCCGGTCAGCTTTGGAGGTAGTATATGGTTACAGGAAGTAACCCATTAAGCGCATTTTCAGACTCGCTGGTTGAGGCAGTAGCCAAAGCGAGTGAATCGACAGTAACAGTGAATGGACGGCACCGAATGCCGGCAAGTGGAATCGTATACGCAACCGATTTGGTCTTGACGGCTGATCATGTCGTCGAGAGAGATGAGGATATCTCGGTGACGCATGCCAACGGCACGAACGTCACAGCAAGCATCGCCGGACGTGACCCTGGGAATGACCTGGCGCTGCTACGCCTGGAAAAGGCAAGTATCACACCTGCTGAGAAGGCAAGCCAGGATGCCAGGGTGGGGCAGGTGGTAATTGCACTGGGACGGCCGAGCCTGGAGGGAATCGAGGCCAGCCTGGGGATCGTCAGTGCAATCGGCGGACCGGTGAGGACCGGGCGGGGCGGATTGTTGGAGCGTTACCTGCGCACAGATGCCATCCCCTTCCCAGGATTTTCAGGTGGACCGCTCATCGATACAGAGGGGCGGGTGGTCGGATTGAACACTTCGGGGTTGGCGCACGGGGCAGCGATCACCATACCAGCCTTCCTCGCCTGGTCGGATGCGGAAAACCTGGCTAAATACGGCTATATCAAACGCGGTTACCTGGGTATCCGCTCCCAACAGGTGGCGCTGACAGCTGATATTCGCAAGGAGCTGAACCGTGAGCAGGAGACGGGCTTGCTGTTCGTATCTGTAGAAAGCGGTAGCCCGGCGGAAGCGGGCGGTTTGATCGTTGGAGATATCCTGGTGGCAATCGGTGGGCAGGCGATCGCAGACCACGACGAGCTGATGGTACACCTGAGCGGGGAGTCAGTAGGAAAATCCCTGGCTTTACAATTACTGCGGGGCGGAAAACCGGTGACTATATCAATACTGGTCGGCGAACGTAAGTAGTTGGGAAGGATTCCACTGGCTAATGAAAGGTGTAAAGATTAGGAAGTGGAAACGTCCGATATAATAAACCCACGAGGCTGATTTGATTCGGATAACCATCATTGCGCCAGCAATAGCGGTTAGGGCTGGACTGAGGGCACTGCTCAGTGATGACCCTGACTTGATTGTCATTGCCGAAGGTGCTAGCCTGACCGAGATGGCAGAGGCACAATTCGAAGCAGATGTTTTAGTCTGGTCACCCGGGGCTTCATTGGACCCGGCAGCAGTGCTGGCTGAATTATCGAGACTGAAAATCGATGAAACAGAAGCACTGCTGCTGGTGTATGACGACCCTCAAGTATTTGCATCACTCACCAGAATGCAGGTGAGAGCGTGGGGAATGGTGGACCCGGAAGCGACCCAGGCTGAACTGATTGCCAGTATACAAGCAATAAACGAGGGGCTGAGCGTGCTCAACCCGATGTGGCTGAACCAGGCGCTGAAATATTCCGGCGGCAGCCAAAATGGAAACTCGAAACTGGTCGAGCCTCTCACAAACCGTGAGACTGAAATCCTGCAACTATTAGCCATCGGGTTGACAAACAAGCAAATCGCGGTGAGACTGAAGATTAGCGCACATACAGTCAAGTTCCACGTGTCTGCAATTTTCACCAAACTGGGGACGACAAATCGCGTAGAAGCGGTTAACCTGGGACTAAAAAATGGGTTGATCGTCTTATAGACCACATGCGGTGGATGGGAACAATTCATCCACGATGATGACCTATTTAACGCGTTGATCTACTGCTACAGGGGGATTATTCAAACACCGCAAGTTGACTAATTAGCCATTGTGTCTTGCAAGCCCTTGGGGGAAGAGATTAAACCCATCACAGATAGTTCACAGCATAATTTGGACGGCTGAGAAAGGGGCTGGTTCCGGCGGTATAATGCAGTGAATTACTTAGATCCAGCCAATTCATAGCATGACGAGGCGATGTGGCAGGCTTAAAAGACATATCTTCGGTGTGGAATAATATCAAAGAGATCGATCTGAAACCGATCCGGGATTCAGCCACATATCCGCTCAGAATCGCGATCGTCGGCGCACCGGGGGTGGGTAAACACACGCTGGCTGAACAAATGCGATCCGACCCGGCAAGGCCGGATATCCACACACAATCCTCGATAGCACTCATCAATATAGATGCGGAGACACCGGTTCCAGCAACTCACCTGACCATACTCCTGGTTGATGCTACACGTTCAGAATTTGATCTCGAGCAAGCCCTGGTAAAAAAATGGAACGAAGCGGGGAAAAATGTGCTGGTGTTCATTAATAAGGCCGACCTGGTAAGCGGAGGTATTTCTGATGCAGCCAACCTGGGCTGGATGACTGCCAATGTGATATCAGGCTCGGCGAATAACACGGTCTCTTTACGAAATGAATTTGTCTCGGCGGTACTTGATCTCCTTCCCCAGGTGCATATCGCACTGGGCAGGCAATTCCCGCTGTTTCGGGTGACGGTAGCAAACCAGCTGATCAATGAGACCTGCTTTTCAAATGCAGCTTATTCGTTCAGCACTGGCCTGGCTGAAATTGTGCCTGTTTTAGATTTACCCCTGAATTTAACCGACCTGATCGTCCTGACAAAATCGCAAGCGTTTCTGGCGTATAAATTAGGGCTGCTGGTTGGATTTTCCACCAATTGGCAGGATTATGTGACTGAATTTGGTGGGGTGATCGGGGGCGGTTTCGTGTGGAGGCAAGCAGCACGCAGCCTGATTGGACTTGTTCCAGGGTGGGGAATTATACCCAAGGTGGCAGTGGCATACTCGGGAACCTACGTGGTTGGGCATGCCATTTTAGGCTGGTACCTCTCGGGGCGGCATTTATCTGCGAAACAGATGCGGGATTTATCGATCCAGGCCTTCACCAGGGGAAAAGAATATGCGCGGAAACTTGTCGATAAGCTGCCCAAACGCGGACCTGGAAAAGGGGAAATGAAAAGTTTATCGGCTGGTCGGAAAAAGCCTCGCTTGTTGCCTGAAATCATTGTGATTAAGAATAAGAAAGGGACTCAACAGGTGGAAATCCTGGCAGAGAATTCTGACGAATCGCTGCTGACTGCTGCTGAAACCTCCACCTGGTTAGATTCGCCCGTGGTGAAAAAAACGAGGCGAAAACCACGCCTGCTAAAACGAAACCGTACCCACAGGCATCAGGTTGAGAAGACGAATGTAATTAATAATGAACAAGTTTGTTCAAAGTGCGGCCGATCCTCGTCCCACGAAGCGCGTTTTTGCCAATTCTGCGGAGCTGCGTTTCAAGGTGAGAACGATGTTTCGCCGGTTTGACAATTCAATTAAAGTTTATTAATATTAGCCTATCAGTCACCCGGGCAAGGATGGTTGCTTGATAGTCAAAAGGAGGAGAATATGGCAGGAGCCCAATATCGCCTGGTAATGCGGCAAGGACCCAATCCTGGCCAGATTTTTGTGCTGGACCGCAGTGAAGTTACCATTGGACGGGATATTGCCAATGATATTGTGATCAACGATGCGGAAGTCTCACGGAAACATGCCCGATTGACCCTGGAAGCAGACCGTTATAAAATCGAGGACCTCAATTCAACCAATGGTACCTACATCGATGGACAGCGCTTAATCGGCCCACACGTCCTGGCAATCGGTGAAGTGATCATGTTTGGGGATAACGTAGGCGTCGTTTTTGACGGCGAGCCGGTCGATCTGGATGCGACCGTCCCAAGCACGATCGACCTTCAAGTTACACCTGTGGCGGCGATGCCAGTCGCTGTGGAAAGCCAACCACCGGTAATAATTCCACCCCCAGTAGCGGTGGTTAATATCCCCAAACCACAACCGATCACACCTGACGTTTCACCAGCAGAACCACAAGAAGTGGATAAAAAGCCAATCAACTCGTGGTTGTTGGCAGGGTGTGGGTGCTTATTGGTGATCGTTTTGCTGATTATCGCTGCCTGGGTTTTTATCGACCAACCCTGGAACCCAGGGGGTGGCTTATACTGCGTTTCGCCCTTTGATATAGTCTTTACGGCTTTAGGGTTCTGTCAATAATTATTCATATGAGCACAAATGGTGAATTAAAACCGTCAAGAGTAGACCTCCTGGCGCTGGTGTTAGCCTTTTTGGGGGCAATCGTATCCTTTTTGGGGGCAGTCGCCATCTACTCATCAGCAGCACAGGTCCCAGATACACCCTTATGGCCGCTGCCCGGGTTGGTGCTTGTAGATTGGATACTAATCGGATCAATCAGTTTCATTGCAGCATTTTTTAGCTTGCGAAAGAAATCTGCCGGATGGTTAAAACTTATCTGGTTTATTACGGGAACCTTCATCCCTGTGATCATCCTGGGTGCGTTTACAATTGGTCTATTGGTGTTGATTGCATTCTTTTTAGTAGTGATATCCACGTTTATTATCGCCATCAGGCAGGAATCAAAATGGCTTACCAGCTTTGGCTATTTGATGCTCGGATCCATTATTAACCTGGGGATATTGGCAGCGATTCTTTTATTGAGTAGTCCGGGATATTTATAATAAAGGTACTCGAAATCTAATCATTGGTCCCATTCATGGTGTGATGGACCACTCACCACCTGTTCGGTGCAGATTGAGGGGAATTAACCCAGGTCCGGTGGGGAGGGTGACGGAGGTAGAAGCATTATCCCCCATGATGGTAATGTTTTGCACTTCATACCCCTGTTGTTGAAGCGAATCAGATATGGCGAGATAGTCAGCGGTTAATTGTGAAACGGTGAACGGGTCTGCCAGACCGTGGTCAATGCTATCCAGAACGGAGTTGATTTCATCCAGGGTTTGGCTGGCTGAAGTGAAATCCTGCCCAATCATCTGCTGGTGCGCAGTGATGAACAGCGTTTCCAGGGCTAGATTATTAGGGGTGTGCGGATGGCGCAGATAATCAGCAACAATGCCCCGCTCGCGCATGGATTTGTTATCTAGCAGCCAAGCAGTGCGAAAGTAAGCGGAAGGGTCCAACAACTGCTGGTAGCGGCGCATGGTGTCGTAGTAGATGACAGTCAACCGAACGTCATCCACCCAGGATGAGGTATCCGGCTCAGCCTCCAAGGCTGAAAGGAAATCCTGTTCAAGCTGAGAGAATGAAATGGAAAAGTGAGCATGAAGGGCTGAATCAATCGACTCTGATTGGGTCTCACCCTGACGATTGTGGATGTCTCTGTAGAAAGAAGAGAACTTCTCCCAACCGTAAGTATCCACCATATACTCGATCAAGGAAGCACCTTCCAGATAGCCGATTTCATGCTGGGAGGCGTAAAAGTCATCTGCCAGAGCCTTCAGGGGGATATACTGGTCCAAATAAGCTGGCAGCAAGGCAGCTGCCCGGGGCATGAGCGGCTCAAATTTATAGTGACCACCCGTCAGATAGACGGCTAGCCCTTCTACGAAAAGGGTAGGACGAAAATCTCCCCCGAGCTGGCCATCGAGGGTATGCACCATTTCGTGATGAACCACCAGCTCCCATGAGTTTGAAGCATAATTGCGGTCGAGGTATGAGACGCTTATCTCAGAGCTGGTAAACCCACCGTGACCCAACAAGCGTGGGAGAATCGTAATGGTGATGGGCTCGGAAAAGCTTGCCCCCATCTTTTCAGTGACATCCTGTGCCTGGGCATCCACCAGCCTGGTCAGGGAAGACAGGTCGCGTTCAGAAGCGGTATTCGTAACGTAAAAAACGGTGCAGCACTGCGTGCCTGTCTCCGACCATTGGGCTCCTGCCTGTGCTGGAGGAATGTCAGCCGACGGCAGGAGATTGACTTCTTCAGTCCAGGTAATTCCCCAGGGTTGAATTTCAAATGAAAGGGTATGCATCCCGGGATCCAGGTTTTTTGTGTCCCAAACCCAGACCATCGCAGCTTCAAGCCGTCCTTGAATTCCCCATTCACTGAAGTCAACCGGTCCAAAATATGGGCCATCCGGAGGGTCGACCTGCACCTGTACGTTGGAACCCTTCACGTTCATATCTGGTGGTGGAAGCACTTCGAAGCTGACCTGGTCACCTACATAGAGCACATCATCAGGATGATATAACACGGTGAATGTTGTTGGGACCGGTGTAGGGGTGAAATTTGGTACCGGAGTGTAGGTGGGTACCTGGGTGGGCGTGTATGAAGGCAGACGGGTTGGTGTCTGGGATGGTTTAATTGTCGAAGCGATGGTAGGTGAGGAGGTAATCGTTGCTGAAGGAGCCGGTGGGAATAAAGAAACCGGTACACCGGCGCATGAAACAGCTACGATAAGGATGAATATCATTCCCAAAAGGCGACGCATGCACATATTATAAAATACTCAGGGGTGGTAGAATAAATCTAATTCAATGAGAAATTTCACATTTAATATCTGAGGAGGTTCTTATGTCACCGATGTTCGTTCCCGGTCCGGTAGATGTATCACCGGATGTGCTGCAACAACAAACGAGGGCAATGATCCCACACCGCAGCAAAGATTTCGAGACCATTTTTCAGCGCTCGGCCGATAAATTACGCCAGATATTTTTTACCCAATACCGTATTTTCATTATGACCAACTCCGGCAGTGGAGCGCAGGAATCAACCATCCGCAACCTGGTAAAAGAGCGGGTACTGAACTGCGTCAATGGATCTTTTGCTAAACGTTGGTATGACGTTGCGATTGCCAATGGTAAACTAGCCGACAAAGTTGAAGTACCCATGGGTCAGGCAATCTTGCCAGAAATGGTCGAGGAAGCGCTCAAGAAGCAGAAATACGATTTGGTCACCCTGGTGCATAATGAAACTTCTACAGGAGTAGAGAACCCGGTAAAGGAAATTGCTGAAGTGGTCCACCGGGTGAGCCCTGAGACCTTAATTGCGGTGGATGCCGTCTCATCATTGGGTGGGGTGAAGATCGAGATGGATGCATGGGGATTGGATGTATTATTTACCTCTTCTCAAAAATGTATGGCATTGCCGCCAGGCATCGCATTGGTCGGGGTGAATGACCGGGCGATGGCTCGGGCAGCCGAGGTGCCCTACCGCGGTTGGTACTTTGATTACCTGCTGTTGGAGAAGCACCGCCTCAAAGATTCCACTCCGATGACACCGGCGATGTCTCTGATCTACGCGCTGGATTACCAGATTGACAGGATGCTGGCTGAGGGGATCGAGAACCGGTTTGCCCGGCACAGTGCCATGGCAAAATACTCTCAGGAGTGGGCGACCAAAAAAGGTTGGCCACTGTTTGCTCCGGAGGGGTACCGGTCACAGACCATCACTGTGGTAGTCAACCCGCCCACTTTTGACTGCGCAGAATTCAACAAGTTTGTCGGACCACGTAACTTACGATTGGCAAATGGTTATGGGGATCTGAAGGGGAAAACATTCCGGATTGCACACATGGCGGAAATCCAAATGGATGATTTGGAAAACCTGCTGAACGGCATTGACGAGTTTATGCAGGGCAGATAAAACAAGGAAACCTACCAGAGACGTCCCCGAGTGGGACGTCTCTGTGGTTAATCAAAAACGATATGGCAAATTTATGACAAACACATTTGACGTCAGGATCGAAAGGCTGGCATATGGAGGGGATGGAATTGGGAGGCTGCCAGATGGCAGGGTGGTATTTATTCCTTATGTGATCCCTGGTGAACTGGTAAGGGTGCGTGTGGTGGAGGATAAACCTCAACGAGCAACTGCTGAGTTAATGGAAGTGGTAGAACCATCGTCCGACCGGGTTATCCCTAGGTGTGCACATTTTTCAACCTGCGGAGGCTGCCATTACCAACAGTTGAATTATCAGGCACAGCTGAACAGTAAACGCGACATCCTGAGGGACCAACTGGAGCGGATTGGAGGCTTCAGGGAAATACCAGATATTGAGATGCATGCCTCGGCAGAAGCGTGGTTCTACCGGAACACAATTCAATTCCACGTCACCGACGAAGGCAAGTTAGGATTTCAGATAGGCCATACCAACCAACCTTTTGCGATCCGGGAATGCCACCTGCCGATGGAGGCGATCAACAGGTTATGGCCGCAGATTGAGCTTGAGCCAATCCGCGAACTGGAACGCGTGAGCTTGAGGCTGGGATTTGATGAGGAGATTATGCTGATCCTGAAGAGCTCAGACCCACAAGCGATGGAATTCAGCATTGAAAACCTGCCGGTATCTGCTGTGCAGGTGGGCCCTTATGGGAGCATCGTATTAGCCGGCAGTGACTGCGTTGTAATGGAGGTGCTGGGAAGGAAGTTCAAAGTATCGGCGAGCTCTTTCTTCCAGGTAAATAACCTTCAGGCTCAAACCATGATTGAATATTTAATGGATCATCTCCCAATCAACAGTGAGAAGACTGTTGTGGATGCATATTGTGGCGTGGGATTATTCAGCGCCTTCCTGGCTCCAAAAGTGAAGCGTCTAGCAGGGATCGAGGTATCGCCCAATGCCTGTGAAGATTTCTCGACCAACCTGGATGAATTCGAGCAGGTGGAATTATACGAAGCACCGGTGGAAGATGTGATTTTGAATGTTGCTTTCCACGCGGATATGATCATCATGGACCCGCCTCGAGCCGGATTGGGGGCAAAAACAGTGGCAGGGATCATAAACCAGGCTGCAGCGCACTTGGCATACGTCTCCTGCGACCCGGCAACGCTGGCTCGGGACGGCAAGCAATTAGCGGAGGGGGGATATTCACTGACCAGTATTGCGCTCTTCGATATGTTCCCCCAGACTTATCACATCGAGAGCATCAGCTTGTGGGAGAAAAAAGCATAAAAAAAGGGGATGGCATTGAAACCATCCCCTCGAGGAAGCATTTATTGTCGGAAGTTCAATGGAAGGAAGATAAGCCCTCCAGCCGAGACGGATGATCGGTATTCAACCATTCCGCATGGGTCGGTTACAGTCAGAAGAACGGAGTATCTTCCCGGAGCGGTATATAAGTGAGTGGGAGATTGTTCGTTGCTAAAGGCTGATCCATCACCAAAGTCCCACGAATATGTGAGCGGCTGGGTACCCGTGCTTAGATTGGTGAAAGTCACTGAAAGATTATCCTTTTGCCAGGTAAATAATGCCATTGGAGCTGTGCAGGTGGTGGTGACCTGGTCGGTGAAACGGCCAGTACCGCACAAATCGGTGGCATTTAAGCTCACGGTAAAAGTATCAGGCAGGCTGTACTCGTGCATAGGGGAGGTAAGTGTACTGGTAATGCCATCACCAAAATCCCATAAAAAGTTGAGGGGGAATCGCCCGCTGCTTTGATTGGTGTAGGTGACGATTAGCTCCTCGTCCAACCAGCTAAAACCTGCTTCAGGGGCGGAGCAAACGGCAACAAGTGGATGACTTATCTCGCCGGAACCACACAGATCAGCTGCACTCAGGGTGACGATATAGTCACCGGGAAGGGCGTACTCGTGTACAGGTGAGATTTCCGTGCTGGTGATGCCATCCCCGAAATCCCAAATGAATTCCAGGGGCGTCGTTGCTGTAGTCTCATTGGTAAAGGTAAATACAAGCTCAGAGCTTACCCATGAAAATTCGGGGGAAGGGATAGGACCAGTAATAATGCTGGTAGCAGACATGGTTACGTTGACACCCTGGCCGGTGGTGAGGAGGGCTTCATTGGTAATCGGCAGGCAGGATGCAGCGGTAGGTGTGACTGCAAAGGTGATGGTTATTGGTGTATCGGTGGATATATCACCATTCCAGGTGACTGCTCCGGCGGAGAAATCTACTGTACCAGATGATGCCCAAACAGAGCCAAGCACATAGATGGTTTCTGGTGGAAGGGGGTCGTTGACCTGGTTGCTTGGGACACTGTCAAGGCTACTCAGGACAATCGAATACGTGAATGGCTCGAATTGATTTACCCAGTGGGGGGCTGACTTTTGACCCTGGACGGAATTTACCCGTTGAGTAAAGATATCTTCCTGGTTGCGGCGTGTGTCTACCCAGGCGGGGAAAACGAAATCATTGGTTGCCGCCAGGCCGCTATAATCACCAATGAAGGGAGGGTTAAAACCACCGATGCTCGAGTCAACCGTGACTTCGCTCATGCGCTGGTTGGGGCTAAAGCTAATGCCTCCATCATTAGAAACGGTGACGTACTCATCATACAGCAGGGGTTGAGTAACGGGGGTGGGATCAAGACGGGAATCGAACCAGCCAACATAAAGCTTGCCATTGGGAGCTACGTCCATCCAGGGGAAAAATTGGTGGGCATCGTTGTACAAAGGGTCGTCGTTGATGCGGACCGGTTCACTCCAATTGGCGCCATTGTTGGTTGAGCGGGTGAAGTAAATATCGGCATCTGCATTACGATAATCACTCCAGGCGACATAGATATTGCCATTAGTCGGGTCCACCGCGGCTGTGGGGAAGGAATTATCACGAAAACCACCTCCAGGCAGCGGGCTGGGGATTTCGTCCGCCGTGGCAACCTGGAAAGGCGTCCCGAAGGTCTGACCACCGTTGGTAGATTTGGCCATGCGTATTGCGCCAGTATTGTAATTAAACCAGGCAACATAAACGACGCCGTCAGGAGCTACTACAGGAACAGATCCCTGGTTGGATGTATAACCCGTATCACTGATACGGAATGGAATGGAAAACGAAGCCCCACCGTCGGTTGAACGTGAAAAGTAAATGGGTGCTGAAAAGTCGAAATGAGTCCAGCTCAGGTAAACATTGCCATCATAAAGCCCGCCGGTTGCATCGACGGTCAGATATTCTTTGTCCTGTAATTCCGAGGCCGAATTCCAATCCACAACCACCGGATCCAACCAGGTCAGACCTCCGTCAGTGGATTTAGAGACTGCCACCCCGCCGTCATCGGTGGAACGGTTAAAAGCAATGTAGGAATAATAGACATTATGGATATCGTGGATAGCGATGGAAGGGTCACCAGCAGCGAAAGTGTTGGGGATGGTGGAGATATCGATAATACCGTCACCAGGCCAGGTATTGCCGCCATCGAAGCTGACGTAATAACCCGCGCGCACATCATGTTGGGGTGGGGGATCGACGCGTAAGCGGTAGTCGTTGGAGGTAGCAATAATATGATTGGGATTGGTTGGGTTGACGGCGATGCTGGGTTCATTTTGAGCCTGGGTGGTTTGGTCTTGATTACACAAGACATTGGGACCCAGCGGGACGTCTCCCAAGATGTTAAGAAAGTCGTTTATTCGAAATGGCAGCGAAAATGGCTGGAAGAGTGAAGGGTTGGTCCAGGCAGGATCGATAACCAGGATACCCGAGAACTTATCCCAAAATTCGGGGTTGTCACGCGGTGAAGGAGCGGCGCTTAGGGCGGGTTGCCTGGAAGAAAATACCAGACCGAAACCAAATAAAACCAATACAAGAGATATATTTCGCAGATGGCGGGACATGTGGGGAGCCTCCAGGGGGGATAAAACGAATTCCCCAATTGTAACTGCGAAATGACTTATAAATAGTTAATAAAACCTGGTATGTATCCTGCATAATAGGGTAAGAAATCTTCTTGATGAATCTCCTTGACATAGAACATATGTTCTGTTATAATATAAAGCGTGGTAATTAGGTAACGTTAGCGGAGGTTTTGAAATGAACATCGGAATGCTGTGGTATGACAATGATAACAAGTCTGACCTGGCTACAAAGATCCAGAGAGCAGCGAATTATTACCATTTGAAATATGGAAAGGAACCCAATCTTTGCCTGGTACACCCACGGACACTGGGTAACGCTTCGTGGAAAAACGCAGGGATGGAAGTACGCACCACGCGTTCGGTACTACCAAACCACTTTTGGTTAGGGGTAAATAGTAATGGGAACCCGGTTAAATCGTGAGCTCGGTCACCAGCAGTTCGAGGGCCAGGTCTGCATCCATTTGACCGGTTTTAATCGCTTCATCAAGGTCCAACAAGCGGTGATAGATCATATCAAGAGATTTACCAGTAAAATGAGCGGCACTTTCCAGGGCTAATTTAGCGGGGTAATAGGCAATTTTCAATGATCTAGGAATATCATTAATGCTTCCATGGTTGTCGATTAATTCCTTGGCGATAATCAGCACTCGAAATTGATAGACAATACTCTGAAAGATCCTCAGCGGATCATCCTCCTGCAGGCTACGGTGTAACAGGGCTTGTGCCTTACGCGGGTTACGGTCACGCAGGGCATTCACCAGCTCAAAATCACCAATTTTTGCAGTCAATGGAGTAAGATGCTCAACATCGTCGGTATCCACCGGGCGCGAATAGTTGACATAGGTCAACAGCTTGGTAATCTCTTGAGAAGCGAGGCGGGTGTCGTCGCCGATCTGATTAGCCAGTGAACCAGCAGCTTGGGGAGTGATCTGCCCGCCGACTGACTTCACGTGCTCCTGGATCCACTTGACCATTAACGGTCCACCAGGCTGGGGGTGATGCCGCAGATAGACACGCTTTAACTGTTCAGGAGCAGTTGCCCATTTTTCCAGCCAATTCAGCCGGCCATCTTTCCGGTCCCTTTCGCTGGTCAGGAAGTCATATTCGACCAGTACCAATTTGGAGGTGGGTTTTTCAGCTGCCAGGTAGGCGATAAATTCAGATTGCTCTTTTTTGTCTTTAAATCGTGAGGTGGGGTGGCTGAGAATGACCAGCCTTTTTGCAGCCAGGAATGGCACTGTTGCGACGGCGTCTTTTAGTTGGGATAAGGAAGCGGACCTACCATCCAGGCGGGTGGTATTCATCCCGGCGATGCTGGCATCACCGAGGCGGTTGCTCACTTTATCGATGGATTCATTAATAGCATATTCGTCATCGCCATCAAAGAGATATATCTCGGGACCTTCCTCAGTCACGTTTAGCCTCTAGTTTGGATGCGGTGGAAAGTGAGCCGACCTTGTTCGCGATGGGTGATAGAGATGACTTCGAGAGAACCTGGATCGCCTGAAGTAGTCACGCGCCTTTGAAGTTCCAAGCCGAGGGGTTGTGAGATGATCAGCGCTATGGTTGCCAGGGCAGCGGCAAAGGGCAAGCGGGCAAGTTTGTCCTGCCAGCGCCTGCCACTGCCCAGCATGGAAGCCGCACCGGCGAGCCCTGCCAGTGCTCCGGCAGTAGCGTAGTTCGTCCCGCAGTTGGGATGAATTGCCAGCTGGCGCTCACCAGCCCTCAAGCGAGCAACGGCTTCCTGGACAGCTGCGTGGAGTAGCTCAGCAGGAACATCACCAATGATCCAGAATCCACCAATATCGGAGTGTCCTACCAGCATGGTATGGGGCAGATAGTTAGCCAGAACGTGTAATGTGGCATGCTCCAGACCGTGATTACGCCGCACGTGTGAAATCACCGGTAGCTCAAGAAAATTAGAAATACTGTATGCTTCAATCTGCGCCATGGGTACCTCCGATCCAAGTGATTATACCAGCGTGCAATGCAACACAGATTGGGCCGCAGGTGAGCTGATCCCGATTAAGTTTTCTCCATCATTAACCTGGCAGCCTTACGCCCAATCTCCACAGCGAAGTTGGTTCCCCGATCCCACGGATAGACCTGGCTCATACTGGCAAAATACAACCCTGGTATTGGCGTCCGTATGGATGGTATGTTGGCTGAATGGTTCAGCAAAGGGACTGGTTGGGCATAATTGGTGCGGAACAACCAGGTCTTATTGATCCATCCTGGCTCGAATTTTGGATTAAAGCGGCTGATTGAAGGCAGGAAGCGCTGCAACAGCTCTTCCTGGCTCAACTTGAAGTACTCATGGTTAGTTTCAAGGTAGTCACCACAGTAGACGATATGGTCGCCACTAAAATGCTCGGGTGAAACGAAATTGGTGTGTTCCACTAATGCCAGGAAAGGGAATCCGGCTGACTTGGGAAGGTTGTACCAGTAGTACCCCTGCTCGGAGAGTTGGTGTTTCAGAGAGAGAGTCATCACCACAGCCCCCATGGACTTTAACTCGAGCAGTCCCTTGAGATAGCCTGAGGGAAGGGATGGAGCGAGACGGGCAAGCAGGTTGGGAGAGGTGGTAACCATACACTGGTCGAAGTGCAGCTGACCTTCGGGAATAAGAAGATCTACCCCACCACTGGGAGAGGGAATGATTTGCGACACGGGGGTTGATCGTTTAATGGCTACACCCATATCACCCAATTCAGCAGCAAAGCGATCAGCGAATGTTTGAAAACCACCCTGAAATGTACCCAGGTGGGTAGTGCGAGCCTTCAGGCGAGCCCACATCCAAGCCATATTTACCTGCCGGGCATAACTCTCGCCAAATTTGCCCACCATCAAGGGCTCCCACATCAGCTCATAGACACGGTCACCCGCCCACTTGCGCATCCACGTGTCAACGGTATATCCTTCAAGGTTTTTCCAGTTGTTAGTGAGGCGTAGGAACAATCCGACCAATCCAAAGCGGACTTTATTGACCCCCCAACCCAGCCCCGGAAAGAGAATGGCTTTAAGGATTGAATCGAATGGGTAAAAACGATCTTTATAATACATGACCGTAAATGGTCGAGGAAAGATAACTTGATCACGCCAACCCAGCTCGTCAATCAATCCCAGAATGTGGCGGTCTGAAGCGAACCAGTGGTGGTAATACTGTTCCACCGACCAATCCCAATGCGGCTCCTTGAAGCCCCCCGCCAGCCCGCCTACCTGGGAAGATGCCTCATAAATAGTGACCTGGTTCCCCTGCCTGACCAGATCATAAGCTGAAGACATACCCCCAAAGCCTGCCCCTAATATTGCAATCCGTTTCATGGAGAATTAATCCCTCCTTGTTGGGCAGGTTCGTCTTTTGCACGCATGGCTTCCGACCACGAGATACCCTCACGGACCATATAGTATAGACCCAGCGCGGTGACCGGGAACCATAGGGCAAAATGCAATACGAAAGTATAACTGGCGGCTATTTCGCGGGGAATATTATAAGCCTGCAAAACGGCGATACCAGGCAGGTCAAAAGTGCCCAAATAGCCTGGGGCGGAGGGAATGGTGGTGGCTAAATTTACAACCCCATTCATCAGCATTAAAGCGAAGAAGCTAACTGAAAAGCTGAAGGCATGCATAACAAACCAATATTTGACGGTTTCTAGCAGCCAGATCAAGACCGAGGTAAAAAAGACCATCAACACATCAAAGGGGGATCTGAGGAACTTGAGGCCTTCAAGGAAGCGCCGGATAACCCCGAGTGTTTTTTCGCGTATCCGGATTGGAAGCAGGTGAGCGATTAACCAAGTGACTAGGCGGTCGGTGGGACCAGGGAGCATGGCAGCAACAAGAAACAGCGCCAAAGCACCAAAAAAGGCGATACTGCCCCAAATGGCAACCTCTCGAATGCCGAATTTTATCCCCGCCACATCAATGGATACACTGGTGAGACGTGTGAGCTCAGCCAGGTTAACGAAAACAAAACCGAGCATCACGATACCATCAAACATGCGTTCGATAATGATGGTTGCCAGGGAAGCCGGGATATTTACTCCTTCCTGGCGTTTGAGTACTACTGCCCGGAGCACCTCACCCGCACGGGCAGGAAAAATGTTATTCGCTGCATACCCCATCGTGACGATTGGAAACAAGGCACGAGTGGTAATGGGTTTAAGTGGGCGCAGAAGGTAATGCCAGCGCCAGGAGCGGACCCATAAGGCGACAAAATAAACAGCCACCCCGGGTATTAGCCACCAGTAATTGGCTTCAATCAGGACCAGCCATAGCTGCGGGAAATCAATTTTTCTTAAAACCAGGTAAAGAAATAAGGCGCTGATTGCCAGACCAAACCAGAATTGCCAGCGTTTCATGGGTCTCATTCTACCATAGCGATTAATTTTGACATGAAACCGAAATTTATCTTTACGGTGACGTCAATAAAAATAGTAACGAGACCTTTTAAGAATCTGACATTTCGCAATCCCCTGGGTGAAGGCTGATAAAAACTAAATGTCAGTGGGTGGATTATAATTTTCAATATGAAGATTAAGGTTGCCGTTGCCGGGGTCGTTTTGGTACTACTGCTCATTGCAGGGATGGCGATCTTCGCCTGGAGCAACAGACCACAAATAGTGGAGATCTACCCCCCGGCGGGGGCAACCAATATTCCGGCAACTACCGCAATTCGATTGGTCTTTTCGGAGAAAATGAAAGCGGACACGGTGAAACCACGATTAATCATTGAGCCTGGCATGGATGGGAAACTCAGCTGGGATCAGAACGTCCTCACTTTCACTCCAACCCAGGTCTGGCCTGCCGGGCAAGAAGTCAAGATATCACTGGAGGGTGGGGCAAGGTCAGCCAATTTGATCTCATTCCCAATGCGCGGGGCGTCTTGGTCATTTACAACCAACGCAGCCATGCTTGCCTATTTATGGCCGTCCGATGGTCAGTCTGATATTTATGCCCTGACACCTGATTCAGGAGAAATCCTGCGGTATACAAGCGGGATGGGTGTGCTCGACTTCTCGGTCAGCAATAACGGGATCATGATTTATTTCAGCGCGGGTAATTCGATTGGTGGGGCCAGCCTTTACCGGATCGATCGCACACAGGCTAGCGACCTGCCAGGTAGTGATTTTCAAACGCAGGAGCTACTTGAATGTGGAGCAGCCCAATGCAGAAATCCAGCCATCTCGGCGGATGATAAATTTTTAGCGTATGAATATATCCCCACAAATGAGAGCGGGGCAGCGGGTAGCTCGCAAATCTGGTTGTTGGACCTGACTTCCATGCAGGCAAGGCAAATGAGTCTGCCTGACCATGAATGCGTTCAACCGGCCTGGTCGTCAAAAGGCTCGCTACTATCCTATGACCGAACCAGCAGCGGTTACGAAGTGATCAATCTCATCACCCAGGAAAGGATCCTACTGGCAAACCAAACCGGTCAACCAGGAGATTGGAGCCCGGATGGGGGATATTACCTGGCACCGGAAATATTCTATTACCAGGCGCCTGGTGAAACTGAACGAGGAACCAGCCACTTGATGAGATACAATGCAGATACCGGCAGCGTAGAAGACATATCAAGCTCAATGGTTGTTGAAGATGTTGAGGCTAAATATTCGCCAGATGGAACCACAATCGCGTTCGCACGAAAATTTTTGGATGCAACCCATTGGTCACTGGGCAGGCAGCTGTGGATCATGAATTCCGACGGATCTGAGGCTCACCCCATCACCAACGAAGCGGACTACAACCATTATGACCTGGCATGGAGCAGGGATGGGCTGAGGCTGGCATACGTCCGTTTTGATGAATCCAAATTATCCACCCCCCCTGAGCTATGGATGATCAACGCTGACGGGAGCAATGCCCTGCAGCTGGTGATTGGAGGCTTTTCACCCATATGGATACCATAATTAAAATTGGAGAGAAGGTTCCTCAATTCCAGCTCCACGATTTAGGGAGGGAAGAACACACTCTGGAGGGCTATGCGGGCTGGATCGTAGTGCTGAATTTTTGGTCGGCTGAATGTGACTGGTGTAAAAGGGTGGATGAAGAGTTAATTACCTTTCTGGATGTATGGAAGGATAAGGTGAAGGTCTTATGGATCGCCTCGAACCAAAACGAGAGTCGAGGTCTGATCGAGAAAACAGCAACTGAAAGGAAGCTGCCCACCATACTGATTGACACTGACTATCACGTGGCGGACCTGCTCGGAGCACTAACGACACCACATTTTTTTATCCTGGATGGGAATGGGATCCTTCGCTACCAGGGAGCATGGGATGACATTACATTCAGACAACGAACAGCAACCCAGGTGTACGTCCCTGCTGCGATCGAGGCGTTAAGGCATGACGAGAATCCTGTAGTGACATCCACACCCGCGTATGGATGTACCCTGGTTAGATACTCTGGATAAGGCTACAATTCTGATTCTCCTCGAGCAAGCTTTTCCTGCGGCAGCAAGCTGTGATAGATAAATAAATATACAGGGGTAGGGATATCCAGCATCTTACCCATACGCACAACTGTACCAATCTGTGCTTCCAGTTCAGATGGACGTCCAGCCAGGATATCGCGCTGTAAGGAGGGAATTTCAGTCGGGGGATATTTATCTATCGCAGACAGGATGTTGGTAATGCTATCCGGTGGAAGTTGAATGCCTTGGGCAATTCCCAGCGAATAACACTCGTTGAGCGCGGCTTCAAGTATCTTCCGGGTTCCTTCCAGTGAACGAAACGCTCCTACAGGTACACGGGTAAGAGAGCCGACACCACTGAATGCCGAGACAAAGAGAAATTTTTTCCAAATGGCAAGGTTAATATCCGCGGGAATTTCAGCGTCCACCCCGGCACGCTTAAAAACATCAAGCAGCTTTTGAGCACGCGTACTGGCGTGATTGTCCAGCTCACCAAAGGAGGCCCAAGGCTTAGCCGCAGTATGCTTAATTTGACCCGGAGAGGCTACGTGACTAAAGATGCCACATACCCCACCCAGGACATGCTCTCTACCGAGGATTTCTGCCAGCTGAGAAGGAGCATCAAGACCGTTTTCCAGTGGGACGACATAGGTGTCGCGATTAAGTATGGGGAAAATCGCCTTGGCTGAATTGGCTATTTGCCATGCTTTTACACAAACCAGGACGACATCCACATCTGAAAGTGTGGCTGTGTCATCCGTCGCATTGATCGGTTGGACCGAAAAGTTTCCATTGATACTTTCAACATTAAGCCCGTTGGCGATCAAGGCTTGCAGGTGTTCCCCACGAGCAATAAAGGTGACGTTTTCACCAGCCTGTGCCAGTCGACCCCCAAAATACCCACCTACTCCGCCAGCTCCAAAAACTACGATATGCATAATACTCTCCTGAGGTACTGATAGTTGATTTTACAATATGATTATGATAGCAGGATAAACGGGTGAAAGTGCCACAACTGGTATAAAATCGAGTAGAATTGTTTGGAACTATCATTTAAGAATTTACGTCTATTATCTTTGATGATACTGGATCAGGAAACCTTGGATCCTTCGTTCGCGAGGAGAATCAAATGAGCGAAAAAGAATCACCCCAAAAGGTAATCGAAGCACACCGCAAGCGCCAACAAATGCGGCAAAGCACTCCGGTAGCCGTTATGGTAGGAGCCGCAATACTTCTGATTGCAGGAGCAGCTGCGCTGATCTTCTGGTTGTTAGGGGATAATTCTCCGTTTAAAGGGGCAACTCCCACACCAACGGTAACGTACACACCGACTGCGACTAATACCGCCACACCCTTACCCCCAACCAATACACCCACTGTTACTCAAACATCACTGCCTACGGAAACAGCAACACCGACCATCACGGCAACGCCTTCGGGTCCATTTGAGTACACCGTTCAACAGGGAGATACCCTGGGTGCGATTGCGACGCGTTTTGGAACGGATATCCCTACCTTACTGGCCCTCAACCCATCGATTGACCCCACCACACTGGTTATTTATGTTGGGCAAAAGATCCTAGTACCACCACCCAACATGCAGCTTCCCACACCGACAGCCGTGTCAACCCTGGTACCCCCGGGAACACTGATCAGCTATACCGTAATGCCAGGTGACACCCTGGGTGTCATTGCAATCCGGTTTAACAGCACTGTCGATGCAATTGTTAAGGAAAACAAGCTGGCGAATGCAAATGATATCTATGCAGGGTTGATCTTGAAGATACCGGTCAATATTGCCACACCGGTACCCTCTGCGACAGTAGGTACGGTCTATCCAACGGTGGTTATCCCGACGAATACACCCCTACCACCTACAGCGACACCATAAGCATAACGGCATAAGTAGAACCTGGTGCCACAGCGAGAGTAAGCTCCCGCTGTGGCATTTTATTATCTTGACAAATAGGATAAATATAATAAATATTAGACCACTTGCAGTGGGTCATTTTATAAACAATACTTTTGAACTGATCACTTGTTAATAACCGATCCATTCGATGATGGTGGCTTCACCCTGACCAACCCCGACGCAAAGTGTGGCGAGTCCATAATATGGATGGCGTTCAGCGGTTGCCCTGCGGCGCATTTCGTGAAGCAAGGTGGTAAAGATGCGGGCGCCTGAACATCCCAAAGGATGACCCAGCGCGACTGCTCCACCGTTGACATTGGTTAGATCAGCAGGTAGCCCAAGCTCCTTGATAACTGCCAGGGATTGGACGGCGAATGCCTCATTGAGCTCAACCAGGCGGATATCTGACAACCTTATTCCCGCCCGCTCGAGCGCTTTGCGCACCGCGCCGACTGGTCCCAGTCCCATAATGCGGGGAGGTACACCAGCGGCAGCCGAAGTAACGATGCGAGCCAAAGGCTTGAGATCAAGCTCAGCTGCTTTCTCGGCGCTCATCAAGAGCACAGCAGCAGCCCCATCGTTCAATCCGGATGAATTACCGGCGGTAACACTGCCATCCTTGCGAAAAGCAGGACGCAAACGGGAAAGGGACTCGAGGGTGGTATCGCGACGCGGGCGTTCATCGGTGGAAACAATGACCGGATCGCCTTTCTTTTGAGGGATGGTGACTGGGACGATTTCCTCGGCAAATTTTCCTGAATCGATCGCGGCAATGGCATGCTGATGACTCGCCAGGGCAAAAGCATCCTGGTGCTGACGGGTGATTTCAGGCATCATTTGAGCGATATTCTCAGCCGTTTCACCCATTGAATCGGTGCCGTAAAGCTCCTGCATCCTGGGGTTCGGGTAGCGCCATCCCAGGGCAGTATCCCAGGCAGTCAGATTCCCAAACGAGAAGGGCTGTTCGGCTTTAGGGAACGAATAAGGTGCCCGTGACATACTTTCTACTCCCCCGGCGATGAAAACATTTCCTTCTCCAGCGCGAATAGCCCGGGCGGCCTGGTTAATGGCATTCAACCCTGAGGCGCACAGACGGTTAAAGGTGACGGCGGCGACTTCGACAGGAAACCCTGCCAGGAGTGTTGCCATACGGGCGACGTTGCGGTTGTCTTCACCAGCCTGGTTGGCACAACCAAGATATACTTCCTCAATCAGGGCAGGATCCAGCTTGTTGCGCGTGATAATGGCTTTCAATACGTGGGCGGCAAGGTCATCAGGACGAACCTGAGCAAGAACACCACCCAATGCACCGATGGGTGTTCGGATGGCATCGATGATCACAGGGGTAGACATGAAATATCTCCTTACTCATTAGAATATAACCAGAAATGGATAGGATGATTTTACCATTCCATGGAAAGAAAAATCCTACGTAGCGGATGCGGATAGATCCGTTTTTGGATTAATCAATTTTAGGCTTGCATAATGCGATGTTTTCCAGTATCCTTATAGCTTACTAGGTGTTTAGAATCGGTGAGGAGATGACAATGCAAGAGAGACGAAAATACCCACGAAAAGACCTGCTCTTGTTCGCCAATGTCTATGATTCGAAAAGCGAGACAATCATTGGCACTTTATTGAACATCACCCTTGATGGAGCCATGGTTTTGAGCGAGAACCGGGTCGATGCGAACAACACCATGGAACTACACATAAAATTACCTGAAAACTTCGTCCAAAAAAATGAGCTGGTTTTCACCGCCAGCAGCAGATGGTGTGGACCCGACATCAACCCGGAGTTTTTTGATGTGGGCTACCAATTTGCGAATGTCAGTGATGAAGATAGGCAGATTATCCAGGCAATTATTGAAAAATATGGGTTTAAAGAATAGTAAATTTAATAGTCACTGCCTGCGAGCATCATGCCCGCAGGTTTTTGTTTAATAAGATGCGATTAGCTCAAAGTACGTCATCCATTTGCTGCGCTTGGTGCCTGTGATCTTCCCTGCTCGAGGTTCAAGAGCCAGGCTTTTAGCTTGATCCCACCAGGACCACCATATCCGTGCAAGGAACCGTCCGAGCCCAGGACCCGATGGCAAGGAATCACCAGTGGGATCGGATTAGTAGCTTCGACACGACCTACTGCGCGTGCGGCATTCATTTTTCCGACCTGTATGGCGATGTCTTTATATGTAGATGTACAGCCGTAAGGGATCTCATAGGTGAGATTGAGCACCTGCTGCTGGAATTTAGTCAGGGTAGATATATCCAATGTCAGGTCAAATTGACGCCGATTACCTGCCAGATATTCTCCAAGCTGGACTAGGGGCTCAACTGTGCGGGATTTGTCGTAAGCAACAGGGGTATGAAAGCGAGTCTCAACCTGATGTGTGAAATCAGGCTGAGACATGCTCCACTCGACTGCCACGAGACCATGCGCCGATACTGCAACCCAAAGGGGACCAATCGGACTGGACGGGAGCATACCGATATAAACCGTCGGATTGTCCCGAACAATTGATGAAGAATGCTTCAATTTAGAGTTATTCATGAATAATAATGCTGCCAACTGGCTGAATTAGTAATTTGTTACCATATCGAGCAGGCCTCTTTCACGGGCGATATGCTCACAATAGCGAAAAAGGTAATACCCAATAACTCCAAAGACAATGGATAAGACAATCAGGATGCCGACAATCTGCTGATTGCTTAAATTTTCGAAGGTCGGAAACGCAGCGGCAACCTCTCCTACAAGGGCACGCCGAAGAATTTCCAGCCAATAGGTGACTGGATTCAGGTAGCCAATCCAGCGGATCCAGACGGGCAGGACTTCCAACGGAAAGATGGCACCACTGAACAGGAAAAGCGCCCCGGCGACTGCATCGCCAATGAACCATACGTGGTTCACGATCATCAAGCTGATGCCGGCGAGGATCAATCCCATCATGGCAAGCATGACGATGCCAATGCCGAGAGACCCAATGAACAGCGGCCAATCTATAGCTGCGATATCGATACTTACATGTAGGAAGAGTACACCGAAGATGATGGTTATAAAAACCGAGATCGAACCGACCAGGAATTTGGCAACACCGCGACCAATGAGATAAGCGGGGATATTAATCGGCGCAATATACATAAATTTGAGGGTTTTATAGTGCTCGCGGTCATCGATCACTGCCCAGGATATCCCGGTCATTACAGAACCTACATAAATATAAAATGCGTTTCCAAGATAGATGTAGGTAAAAATCGGGTCAGAAAAATCACCGCTGGTGATAACGCTGTACATAACGACCAGGATGGCAGCTCCAGCCAGGGGCTTGATGATGGAATAAATCGCAAATAGAAAGGGATCGGTCCAGTTGGATTCAATCTGCCAACCCAGCCAGGCAGCGATACGAAATGACCGCGTGTAAGTTAGCATTTTTTTAGGTGTAGTTTGGAGCTCAGTTGATTCCATATAAAGCCTCGAGGCTTATTAGCGACGGTTTTCAGTAAGGCGCCCTTCACGGATTGCCAGCTTTTCCATGTGGGCAAGCATTAATTTGGCGGCGAAGAGAAAAACTACACTCAGTACCAATAAGATGATGATCTCAACTTGCACGGATAAGAATCCCAGGGAAGGACCGGTGGCGAAGACAAGCTGGCGCATCGCATCCATGCCCAAGGTGAGAGGAATAAAGGAAGCTGCAGCAGAAATCCAGAATCCGAAATTACGGATTGGAAAGTAGAAGCCGGAAAACAGGTAAACCGGCTCCTGGGCCAGGTTTGAGATATGCCAGGCTTCTCTGCTGAGAAGGAGATAGAGCGAGGCAGCCATCATCCCGAGACCGTACAGGGCAACCATGGTCAGGAAAAAGACAGCGAAAAGCTGGGCAAAGCTAGACACGGCATAGTTAACTTGAAATAACAGACTTCCGACCACGATAATCACCACAGCACGGAGTGTCGTAGCCAGCAATCCACCGAGCGCCATTCCCAACAGGATTGCCATCATGGAAGATGGGCTGATGATATACAGCGCCAGGTTGCCCTGTTCCTTCTCCCAATACAGCTGGCTGGACATGCTCCACAACACGTTCATCCAGAATGCGATCATCGCCCCGCCAACGACGACGAAACCGATGTAATCTTCGGGTGCATTGATAGCACGGTAAACAAACACATAAGCGAATACAGACAGAAGGGGCATCAGGATGTCGAAAAACAACCATGATTTTTCCCGTTGCTGACCAATCAGGCGAGGATAGGCTCGGGCGAATACGCACTGCAAATAAAGCCTCCAGCCGGAATTCTTATGCAAGCGTTCCTCACCAGCAGGCTGCACACCATTCTGATGGGCAAGAGTCATAGGAGCAGCAGAAGAGTCATTACTCATCTGATACTTCCTTCTGCTCAACTTCTTCCATACTCTGCCCGACGAGTTTGACGAAGACATCCTCCAACGAGGGTTCGTTCTTTTTCAAGTTTAATAGGCGGACGTTGGCAGAATTTAAGGTATTAATCACGACTGCCAAGGCCTGCTCTTCTTCAAGGATTAGATCGAGCGCATCGAACCCCTCTTGAGGGCGGTGAACGGCATTGCAAACCCCGGGAAGCGTTTCGAACTGTGATACATTCAGGCTGCCATTAAATGGACTGACTTCCAGGTGGAAAATGGCTTCCTGCTGCAGATGGTGTTTGAGGTTGGCGGGAGTATCGCACGCCAATACTCGCCCCAGGTTAATGATGGCGACCCGGTCACACAGCTCATCGGCCTCAACCATGTAGTGGGTGGTGAGCATCAGCGTGCGGGTGGGGTTATTATCCACCCAGGAGCGGATGAACTGGCGCACTTCGCGGGAGGCACCTACATCCAGGCCCAGGGTGGGCTCATCCAGGAAGAGCACATCTGGATCGGTCATAAAGCCGCGCACGATATTCATCTTCTGACGCAAGCCGGTGGATAAATCGGAAGACTTGGCATTGGCACGATCGGATAAACCAACAATATCAAGTAAACGCTTGATGTTGGCGTTGGCAACATCGGATGATAGCCCATAGAATTGTGAGAACATCCAAAGATTCTCACGAACAGTGAGCAAGCCATAGCCGGAAGTTTCTCCACCAGAAACCATATTGATGCGAGGGCGGACTTTATCGGGCTCGGCAGCCACATCAAAGCCTGCCACTGAAGCATGACCGGTGGTGGGGGCAAGCAAGGTGGTGAGGATCTTGATCAAGGTGGTCTTACCGGCTCCGTTGGGTCCAAGCAAGCCGAACAGCTCACCGGGGTGGACGTCGAGATTAACATCGGTGAGTGCTACCAGCGAATGGGGTTCTTCTTTCTTTCCACCGCGGATTTTATAAGTGCGTCCCAGGTTTTCAGTGTGAATTGCAAAATCCATAGAATCTTTTTACTCATTTCTCAATATTGTTGGTAATTCGTAGGGTAATCGTAGGTTACCCGTCAAGTACGAACAACAAGTATCTGCTATGATATTATCTGTAGGGCGATTTCTCTTCTTCTCCTCCTTTAAAGAGAGCCGGTAGTGGCGTACCCGGCTCTCGTTTATTAAGGAGAAACCGGTTTACCTGTCTGATCACCCATGGCTAAATCGAATTGATAACACACCAGCTGGCGTATATCTTTAAACCCCAGCTCACGATACATTTTTAGGACCTCCAGCTTATCACCCCACGATTCCATCTCAACTTCAGACTGACCTTGCTGATGCAGCCAGGCAATGCTGGTCAGCATCAGGGCGCGGTACAAGTCAAGACGGCGGTGCTGGGGCACAATCCCAGGAGCGTCGATATAACCTGTGGGCAGACCATTTTTCAAGCTGCGTTCGGGAGACTGTTCCGCCCGACTGATGCCCACTCCCCGACCTTTTTCGGAAAATACAAGGAAGATTCCATCCGGGTTGAGCTCAGTCAGCCATGAGGTTATTTCTTCCTGGCTGACTTCATGATGCCCCCACAGGGGAATATAGGCAAGATTTAACACCTCGGTAAGGAGGGATACGTCGCCGACGTCAGCGTATGGTCGCATGGTATAACCAAAGGGCCAGATGATCGGTGGCAAATGGATGCCCTCGGAAAGGCGCAACTCTGTGTAAGCTCCTTGGGCGATGAAACCCCGTTTTTGTAGGAAACCTGGTGCATGCGGATGGCTTGCGCTGGCAAAAATTTGCATGGAAGCAGAACCCAGCTGACGAGCACGGGCCATCGCCCTGGATAACAAGGCTGAACCAACTCCTCGGCGACGCCAAGAGGGGTGGACTGAGATATTTCCCTCACAAAGCGTTGTTCCTGGAACAGCTTTGACCAGTGCTGAGCCGATCAATTTCGATGGCTCGCCAGGTGACTCTACAACCCAGCGGTCCTGGAGGGGGTCATGCCCGGGCGAACTCAACTGATCTCGGAGAGCACCTTCGCTGACCTGATTCCCAATATGGTCAACCGCTTCAACTGCAGTGTAAAGGTCGATTAAACGAGGGATATCCTGGTCTGGCGAGAATGAACGTATGGGGAGTAGTTTTAGGTCCATGGTCATGCTAAATCATGATTAGCTTAATCATCAGAAAATCAAAACCGTATCTTCCCCACCCCTGACAAGGTGGTTATTTACACGGCAGGAAAACGGCGATATTTTGTTTCCCAACGCCCATGAAGGATAATTATTGTACCACTTTCCTTAAACCGGTGATTTTTCCTGCGGTACAGACTGGATGTTAGAACGGGAACTCTAATCCATCAGAGAGAGAATTTCCTGGTAGCGAAAACAATCCGTTGTATGATCATTTACCATGCCCACCGCTTGCATGTGAGCATAACAAATGGTAGGTCCGACAAAATGGAAACCGCGCTGGATCAGGTCCTTACTCATCTGGCGGGAAATCTCTGTCTGTGCAGGCAACTCATGATCCGAGGTCCAAGCGTTGACGATGGGTTTACCTCCAACGAACTGCCACATATACGCATCAAAACTACCGAACTCCAGTTGAATTTTTAAGTAAGCCTGGGCATTATGGATGGCGGCGTTTATCTTGAGCCGGTTACGGATGATACCTGGATTTGCCAGCAGCTCTGACACTTTAAGTTCATCATAGGCGGCAATTTTGTGCGGGTCAAAATTATCAAAAGCAATATGATAGTTAGGTCGCTTTTTTAATATGGTATACCAGCTCAAACCTGCCTGAGCGCCTTCCAAAACGAGAAATTCGAACAGCAGGCGGTCATCATGGACAGGAACTCCCCATTCCTGGTCGTGATAAGCCTGATAAAGGGGGTCATCCGTACTGGCCCAAAAGCAGCGGGTGGGCATGATGTTCACTCCTGGCTAATACGTTGTGGAAGATGGATTGGCAGCGGATTGAGTAGCGATCGTTCGGCGATTTCTGCCCAGACAGTCTGGCGAGTAATGGAGCTGTGTACTGCAGCTCATTCGCAGATTTTGGATCATTCGTCTCGGAAAGCATTAAGATGGTGTAATAGTAAGGGAAGCCGTGCCATTTTCCCTTCCCGTCGCGATAACCTTCCAGATGAGACAGTAATTCGCTCAAATGCTCAGAAGCTTCGCCGGTGTTAAGTGAGGCTAAAAAGCGCATGTAGACAAGAGTGAGTGATCGACACTCCCCCTTGGGGCAAAATTGGCTATAACACATCGAACTCATACGCCGGTTGGAAAGCGATATCGACCTGGCAACAGCTGGGTTTTCCAGTGCAAGCAGGGAAAGCACCCTGGTTGCCTCGATGAGCTGTACGTGGCGGCAGGCAAATTCTGTTCGGAGAGTTTCCCCAGTGAAAAGCCTGATTTGAGTGCGAGATTTGGAAGCAAATGGGATAAAAACCCCGGAATTAGACCCCGTCATTATCTGCCGACTGATGATCAGTGCAGCAAGACCCTCACAAAGTGAAGGGACAATAGATCGATGAAAGAAGAATGCCTCCTCGGCAGAATCAAGTGTATCTGATAGGCTGGTTGGATGGACGATAATCATTTTCACCCCTCTTTCGTTCAATGATTAATTAAAGATTATATCTCATGATTGGGCGAGTCTCGGACCGCCTGAGAACCTCGCTGAAACCGGCTTGCTTGAATGCTGAATATAACCCGGTGTAAACGAAAACATCCGGGGCTTTACCGACTTTTGGCTCGACAGGATACCCTTCAACGATTTGAGCACCGTTTTCCCTGGCATATTCGATGGCTGCCTGGAGGAGTTGTACGGTTAACCCTTTCCGCCGCTGACTGCGGGCAGTAAAAAAGCATACCACCGACCAGACGGGTTGATCGTCTACGGGTTTGAGGATACGTGAGCGTGCCAGAGTAGGAAACTCTTCACGTGGAGCAATGGAACACCAACCAACAGGCTCACCGGCTGAATACGCCAGGATGCCGGGAATATTATGCGAGTCAACCAGGGCTTTGATATTACGGCGGTTAAGTTCTCCGTGCTGCTCTTCATACTGGGTACGAGATAGACGCCAATACATACACCAGCAACCTCCGCAAGCTCCACGAGGGCCGAATAATTTTTCAAAATCTGACCAGCGTTCTGGGGTGAGAGGGGCACATGTAATTTTCATATTTGAATTTAAAAAAAATAAATCGATTCAATTCGAATTCAGGTTATGTCGAGCTCAATATATTCCGGTCCCTGTTCGGCAGGATCCATAAAACCTTTGGAAGGTGGAGCGGGGTTGACCTCACGAGGAAGGGTGTGAGAAAATGATGCAACTTCATGGCTTGCGGTATTTTCTAGTGTTTTGAGATCCTGATCATCGCCAAGGTCATCCTCGTCATCATCATCATCGTCATCGTCATCCCAATCGGTTTCGAATTCATCCTCATCGATTTCATCTTCGTCTGAATCTTCATCCTCCGCTTCTTTGTCTGGTTCAGGGATATCTGCTTCTTCGTCTAATTCCTCACCACTGTCAAGATCTTCCTCATCATCATTTTCAAAGTCCTCTCCGCCGAGCCCAGCATCCCCATCCTCTTCATCATCCAGGTCCTCTCCAGCAGCACCGTCTTCTTCTCCTATACTGTTATCTTCCTCAAGCTCTTCCTCATCCTCATCTTCAGGATCATCACCATTCCCTGGTTTCGTGGCGATATTGGTTGAGGAAGTGGTGAGCCCTGAGCTTTGCGGGATCTCATCCCTCCCCCAGAGCTCGATAAAGATGCCGTGAGGGGTCCGGAAAGTGCTAATTTGTAAAGTTGAACCAGGGTGCAGCGGTTGGGGAGTGTAATCGAAAGAAATACCCCGCTGCTGCAGGGCTTGCGTGGTACGGGCAATATCCTTTACCATAAATTGAAGACGGATGGCATCTGGTGAAGTGGATTGTTCATTCGGCTGGGTAGGGACGATGGAGATGAAAAATTCTGCCTGAGGGGAGGTGAACATGGCGTAAGTAGGGTCGAGGGCATTAACCGAGAAACCCAGGATATCAATATAGAAACCGACTTCAGCTGGAAAATCATCTACCCGGTATTCCACACACTGCTTCCAGGATTCTCCCCAGTCAAATGGAAATGGATTTGAGGGGGATATCCATTGTTTTTCCCACTCGATCTGGTTTTTCGTATGCCCGGCAAAATCAAGACGTGCCTTACCAATTGCGCGAACACGAGGGTTTATTGGATAATTTGTCACCATAATCTGACTTCCAATTCCACACCTGGGAGACTACTCTCAGGTGTGGTTATGAACAAAGTGGAAGAAATCACCCATATATAAAACTAAATCCAGGTGACCGATCAATCCGTTTTGGATGGACCTTCCCACGCATATATTTTTAAATCGACACGATCGTGGTCATCAAAAACCACGCCTTCAGATTCTAGCAGCTCACGCTGATGAGCACCGCCTCCCCCGGGGCGGAGGCTGACTTTGCCTTGAGAGTTGATCACTCGCTGCCAAGGGACATCCTGCGGGCAATCTGCCATGGCACCCCCGACCCAACGCGCCCCAAATGAGAGATATGACTTCGGGTCCATCCCGGGAGGTGGGGTAAGGAGGTCGGCAATACGCCCATAGGTGGAAACCTTACCGGCGGGTATCTGCCGGACAAGCGCCCAGACTTGGTGATTGAACTCATCCCGTTTGGGTGGTGAAACATAGCGTTGAGCAGCATGAATGGCTGAAGGAGTCATATTTTCCATCCTTTTTGTGTATTATAACTATACCAGAACGCATGTTCTATGTCAAGTAGTTTTTACCTTTCTAATCATTAATAATATAAGATGTGGAGCGGTACACTCACCCACTACCCGCCACTCGTTTAGATGTACCAGGGTTAGAATAGAGGCACCATTAATCTTATGAATAATGTATGCTGAAATAAGTAATAATGTTCACCTCTCACTAGATGACCTACCTTGTGATATCGATTACAATATGGATTGTCCAACAACCTGATCATACTCAGAAAACAACGCCATGGCGACTGACACACCCTCCAGCTACCGAAACCTCGTGATTTATGAATTATACGTGCGCAACCATGGGGTAAACGGCACATTTTCGGACGTGGAGAAGGATTTACCCCGCCTGCGAACGTTGGGAGTGGATTTATTGTGGTTCATGCCGATCCACCCAATCGGAGTCGAGCTTAGAAAGGGGAGCCTGGGAAGCCCGTATTCAATCAGAGACTACCGGGAAATAAACCCGGAATATGGCACAATAGAAGATTTTAGACGGTTGGTCAAACTGGTGCATGAGCACGGTATGCAGGTAATGATCGACGTAGTATACAATCACACTGCCCACGATTCGGTGCTGGTGAATGAGCACCCAGAATATTTTCGCCAGGATGAACACGGAAACCCGGTGACCACTGTACCTGAGTGGAGTGACATTATCGATTTGAAACACCCTAATGCGGAGCTGAGTGAATACCTGATCGAAACGTTGCGGGGTTGGGTGGAGCTGGGAGTGGATGGTTTCAGGTGTGATGTGGCATCACTGGTACCGCTAGAATTTTGGCAGCAAGCGCGAGAAGAGATCGCGAAAGTAAAAAAGGGGGTAATCTGGCTGGCAGAGTCGGTACATGCCAGCTTTGTGGGCTCGAGGAGGTCGAATGGACTGACCGGGCTTTCAGATGGTGAGCTATATAGCGCCTTCGATTTTACTTATGATTATGATATCTGGCCTATCTGGCAGCTGGCAGTTCAAGGTAAAGTGCCGGTGCGGCGATATATTGAGATGTTACGCTACCAGGACTGCACCTTCCCTGAGACTTATATTAAGCTGCGGTGTGTGGAAAACCACGACCAGGTGCGTATTATGCGGCTGGCTCCCAGCCGGGCGCAAGCCATGGCATGGACAGCATTTGAGGCTTTTAATAAGGGACCCTTCCTCATTTATGGTGGGCAGGAGTCGGGCACCAAGCACACACCATCCCTTTTCGACATCGACAAGCTGGACTGGGGTGATTATTCACTACAACCATTTATCACCCGGCTAACCAAACTTAAAAAGGACCCGGCGCAAGTTGAAGGTAAATTTGTTGTAATCCAGGCTGACCCTGCCATCCAGGCAGTGTGGGAATATCCGGACAAGAACTTGTATGGGATATTCAATACCAGTGGAAAATCAGGCTACATCATGGTCAGCTTGCCAGATGGGACGTACCGCGACATCCTTAATGATGGGCAAGTGACAGTGAGGGGAGGTAAGATACTTCTCCCGGAAGCCGCTGCAATCGTACGCTACCCGCACAAGGTGGTGTTACGCCCGGCATACAGCGAGCTGCTGGATTATACTGTTACCGGGATCAACGCCTGATCTATTCTTTCCCACCGTGCGAACGTAATACTTCAATCAATTCATCCTGCTTTTTTCCCAATGCCATGGCTAAAGGTGTTTTACCGTCATAGATAGGATTAGGATTGACGCCATGTCCAAGCAGCCACTCAGCCATTTTGGGTTGGTCGAACATTACTGCGCCGTGAAGTGGGGTAATCCCGGTTGGGGAGGCAGCATCAGGATCTGCACCATGCTGGAATAGATATTCCGCCACCTCAAGCCTGGCATGGATGACGGGAAAATATAACAGGGGGATACCGTGGGCACCACGAGCGTTGATCAGATTGGGATCCAATTTTAGGAAATCATCCATACAATCCAGGTTGCCGAGCATGGCAGCAGTACAGATATCGTAATCGGCACCATGATCGATCAAGAAATGAACGATCTCCACCTGACCCGTCTGGGCGGCAGCCTGAACAGCGGTTTCGGTCCAGCTTGCATCGGAGTTAACCAGCGCCGGGTATTTTTCGAGCAGCTGCTTGACTACGGCGAGGTTGCCATGGGCATTACCGACGAACTGGTCAATGGTTTCTTGAGTGGGTGCAGTTATTCCAGCCATAGAATTCCTCCTTGATTTACTAACGATTTACACAGATCAACATCAATGATTACCGCAGATAAACGCTGATAAAAAAAGAAATGAACACAGATAAAAACCGAAAAAAAAGAAATTCACACGGATAAACGCAGATAGAAGCTAAAAAATAACACAGATAAACGCAGATAAAAACTGGAAATTAATCTTGATAATCACTGATAAAAATAAGAAATAAACACAGATAAAAAATGATAAAAAATAGAAATGACGTATCGATAAATTCGGATAAAAATATACAGTGAAGCGCAGTTTTTATTTATAAAGCACATATTAGACCATAATAATCTGAATTTACAAGTGAAAGTTATATGCTTTTTAATCTTTATGGATATTTTTCTGGTAAGGAATGGTTATAAAGGGGCAGCTGGTTCTGAATATGAGCTGATGGGTGAATGGAGTACGGAAAAAATAAGCCATAGAGGAGAGAGCGTTTCGACAGGGTTGACCGGGAGCTTATTCGTTGAAGCAGACGACCATTTGAAATTGGTTGCGTGCTAAAATAGAGACTGAACGATAAAAAAATTCCCACATGGAGAAAACGATGGCAGGAAGAAAATTAAGAACTATCACAGCCGAAGACCTATATGAGTTCAATAGCGTGGCAGAGGTACGCATTTCACCGGATGGACAACATGTAGTTTACACGGTGCAGAGGGTGGACCGGAAAACTGAAAAGAAATATACCAACTTGTGGGTTTCGCCAACGAAAGAGGGTGAACCGCACCAGTTTACAACAGGAGATCAGCACGATGGGAGTGGTCGCTTTTCACCGGATGGGAAATCGATCGCCTTCTTATCAGACAGGCGTGACAAGGACAAACCAGCGCAAATCTACTTGATCCCATTTACTGGAGGGGAGGCGAGCAGGCTAACCCAGATTGATGGCGAGATTGGCGAAATGAGCTGGTCAACGGATGGGAAGCAGATCTTGTGCACCGTGCGTAAAAAGGATGCTGAAGCACTGGAACGCGAAAAAGACGAGCAGAAGAAGAAACTTGGGGTTGTGTCAAGGCATTATGAGCGCTTATTTTACAAAATGGATGGATACGGCTATTTACCCCATGAACGCACACACATCTGGACCGTAGAGGCGCGAACAGGAAAAGCGAAACAGCTTACTGATGATGTGATCTATGATGAGCAACATCCCACCTGTTCACCAGATGGAAAATGGATCGCGTTCATGTCCAACCGGAGTGATAACCCAGACCTGACCCCTGAGCGAACGGACTTGTTCGTGATGCCGAGTGGAGGGGGAAAATTCCGCAAGATCGGGACGCCTATTGGAGATAAATACCTGTGTTCCTTCTCACCGGATGGAAGGTGGATCGCTTACATCGGGGTAGAAGGGGAGGGGTTATCGTATAAGAATGCCAGCTTGTGGGTAGTCTCAGCGGATGGCACGAAGCCGACCCGGAACCTGACGAAAAAATACGATCTGCATGTTGATTCCAGCACGATCAATGATGTGGGATCGCCGGAGACCATGGCACCCACCTGGTCTAAAGATGGCAGACGACTTTATTTCCAAACCGTACTTCACGGGAGTACCAAGCTGGTTTCCATCTCAGTGAAGGGAGACGATTTACGGGATGAGATCGGTGAAGGCGGGGTGGTGGGTTCATTCTCATTGGATAAAGCCCAGGAAAAACTGGCTTACTTCTACGGAAGGATGAATGACCCGGTGCAGATCAATGTTCGGGATATGGCTTCAGGCAGGGAACGTCAGCTAACCAGGCTGAATAAACTGCTGGATGGGATCGATTTAGGGAAGGTCGAGGAAGTGTGGTTCAAGGGTCCGGATGGAAACGACCTACAGGGATGGATCTTGAAACCGCCCGGTTTTGACGCCACAAAAAAATACCCCTCGATCATGGAGATCCACGGCGGACCGCTTACCCAATATGGTAAGTTCTTCATGCACGAGTTTTACTACCTGGCAGCCCACGGGTACGTGGTTTATTTCAGCAACCCGCGTGGTGGACGCGGGTATGGGGAGGAACATGCCAAGGGCATCTATGGGGATTGGGGGAATGTGGATTATGCCGACCTGATGGCGTCGGCAGATTATATGGAGAAACAACCGTACATCGACCCCAAGCGCATGGGAGTGACAGGAGGAAGCTACGGTGGTTATATGACGGTGTGGATCATCGGGCATACCCAGCGCTTCAAAGCAGCTGCCACCCAACGCTGCGTGAGCAACTTCGTCTCCATGTGGGGTTCGAGTGATTTCAACTGGACATTCCAGATGGAGCTGGCGAATAAACCGCCTTTCGAGGACCTTCAAAATTTCTGGGCGCACTCACCAATTGCGTATATCGGGAATGCTCGCACACCTACCCTGGTGCTGCATAATGAATTTGACCTGCGTTGCCCGATCGAACAAGGTGAGCAGGTGTTTGTAGCTTTGAAGAAGCTGGGTGTGGACAGTGAGATGGTGCGTTTCCCGGATGAATTCCATGGGTTATCCCGTACCGGGAGGACAGATCGCAAGATGGCGCGGTTAAACCATATCTTGCGTTGGTTTGATAAGTATTTGAAGGATTAAATATCAGGCGCCTCACTGCAAAAAAACAGCGAGGCGCTTGTGTTTTAAATTAAACTTATGCTGATATTGCAGGGATGCCTGCAACGGGTTTGGCTGCCCGAACGCCACGCAAGATCGCTAGGGAAAATACCTCAGCGGCGTAAGCCCCCACGATATTGACATCTGCAGCATGTTCGCCCGTCGCAAGGCTGAAAATCGTATCACCGTCCAACATGGTGTGAGCGGGTCGAATGGTGCGTGCCAAACCGTCGTGAGCCATCTGGGCGACCTTGTTGACTTCTTCCTTATCCAATTTCGCATTGGTGGCAACGACACCAATCACCGTGTTACCACGGCTGCCAAAGCTGAGGGCAGTACGCCCAATAAGGGTCTGCATCACCTGCAACGTGTCGGCAAAGTAGCCTGCGGCGCCAATATGGAGCAGACCGACGTCCTTTGAACGGGCACCGGCGATGATCTCCCCGCTGGCGGGATCGATGACATCTCCGAAGGCGTTAACGGCAGCGATGGCGCCGACAATCACTCCGGCACCAATTTCCATGCTGGCAGTCCCTATCCCAGATTTCATACACTGTGACGGTCCCAGGATCTTGCCCACTGTGGCACCTGTGCCAGCACCTACGTTGCCCTCTGCAGGTGGCTCGGTGGAGGCATTCTGGCAAGCGAGGTAGCCCATGGCAGCATCCGGACGGACGTCAGATTTCCCGATACCGAGGTCGAATAGAATCGCCGATGGGACGATGGGAACCCTGGCGATGCGGGTATCGAAGCCGACACCTCGCTCTTCGAGATAGCGCATGGCGCCGGTGGCAGCATCCAGACCAAAGGCTGAGCCGCCAGCAAGGACGATGCCATGCACTTTGCTGACGAGATGCATGGGATGGAGAGCATCGATCTCGCGTGTTCCGGGGGCACCACCGCGCTGATCCACACCTCCGACAGCACCTTTTTCATAAAGGATAACTGTACAGCCGGTCAGAGCTTCATCGTTTTGAGCATGCCCGACCAGGAGGCCGGGAATATCGGTGATGGCATTGCGTAATTTCATGTTCTGTCTCTAGTTTCGGTAATTAACTCACACCCCCTGACTGGTTTATTTCTCCAGTAAATTGATGATCTCCGTCAGGACCTTATCGGCAACTTCAGATTTGGTCAACATTGGCATCGGTTCAATCTTCCCATCAGGGTACAAGAGGGTTACCTCGTTGGTGTCGACTTCGAAACCTGAATTGGGATCATTGACATTATTCGCCACAATCAGGTCTAAGTGCTTGGAGTTCAACTTGGCGCGGGCATTGGTGACCAATTCTTGAGTCTCAGCAGCAAACCCAACGACCAACTTGGGATGACCGGTTTGTTGACGCTGATGCCACACAGCCTGGAGGATATCGGCGGTGGGTTCCAGCTCGAGGTTGGGAATCCCGGAATTTTTTTTGATCTTTTGGGTGGCTTTCCAGGTTGGACGGTAATCGGCGACTGCTGCAGCCATGATCAAAACGTCTGCCTGAACGCAAGCATTGAGCACGGCAGATTCCATCTCATTGGCGCTGGTAACCTTAACCAACTCTGCCCCGTGGGGAACCTCCGGTGAAACGGGAGTTGAGATCAAGGTGACGTGTGCCCCGGAATCGAGAGCGGCCTGGGCGAGGGCATAACCTTGCTTCCCGGATGATCGGTTGGTTATCAAGCGGACGGGATCAATCGCCTCCTGGGTGCCTCCAGCGGTGACTACCACCCGGCGACCCTGGAGTGGACCTTGGCGAGTGAGGAGGTAGCGTATGTGCCCAAGGAGATCAGACGGCTCAGTCATACGCCCGCGTGCCTCCAGACCAGATGCGAGATGCCCAACCTCCGGACCGATGATGATCGCCCCGCGTCGGCGTAAACATTCCAGGTTTTCCTGGGTGGCAGCATGGTTGAGCATGCCCCCATCCATGGCAGGGGCAACCAGGAGAGGATGGTCAGCAGTGCCAGAGCCAAAGGAGAGCCCGGTAAGCACGAGCAGGTTATCTGCTATACCGTGGGCTAATTTGGCAATCGAATTGGCAGTGGCAGGAGCAATGATGAACAAATCGGCAGTATGACCCAACCCGACATGCAGGACATGAGCCTGTGCACCCCACAAAGCTTTATCGGTGAAAGCCGGTCGACCAGTTACAGATTGGAAGGTGAGGGGTGAGATGAATTCGAGTGCGGCCGGGGTGAGGATGACATCCACCAGCGCACCGGCCTGGGTAAGCTTGCTTGCCAGGTCGGCGGCTTTGTACGCGGCAATCGAGCCGGTTACGCCCAGGATGATATTCTTTTGATCAAGGTATTTTTCTGGCATAGTTTCTCGCAAGCCGCCTCCCGAATAGGTCATCCGGGAGGCAGCGAACTTCGTTTTGTCATCCCCATTCCCGAAGGAGGACTCCCCCGGAAATCGCTTTCCCGCTTATTTACCCAGGCGCTTTCTGAATGCCTCGGTGAGGGCAGGGATGATTGCATAAAGGTCTCCGACCACCGCGTAGCGCGCCAGCTTAAAAATGGGAGCCTCGGCATCGCGGTTGATGGCGACGATGACCTTGCTGGTACGCATGCCTGCCTGGTGCTGGATGGCACCAGAGATACCGCAGGCAATATAAAGGTCGGGTGAGACAACTTTGCCGGTCTGACCAACCTGGTGGGCGTAAGGGATATACCCGGCATCAACGGCGGCACGGCTGGCGCCCACCGCTGCATGCAGCACCACAGCCAGGTCTTCAATCAGCTTGAATCCCTGCTGAGCTTTCCAGATTTCGGCTTGCTTTTCGTCCAGACCGGCGGGAGGGGTTAGACTGGGGTTATTGGATACACCCCGACCACCTGAAACGATCACGGATGCATCCGTCAGGCTGACACCAGCCTCGCCAGCGGCGTAAGATTCCACCTTGGAGGGAATATCTGCTTCAGCCATCACCGGGCTGACCCTGGTGAGCGTGCCTGTGCGGGATTCGTCGAGGGGGAGCTTGTTGAAAGCACGCCCACGCAAGGTGACCAGCTGTGGGCGGGTAAGACATATAACCTTGCACAACAGCTTCCCAGCATAAATGGGACGCGTGGCGAGCAGAGAGCCATCTTTTACTTCCAGGGCGATCACATCAGGCAGGACGCCGGTATTTAAATCGATGGCAGTCATGGCTGCCAGCTCACGCCCACGGGTGGTGGTAGGGAAGAGGATCACTTCAGGAGAAGCTTCACCGGCAAGTTTCGCTAACAGCGCAGTATAGGGCTCGGAGCGATAATCGTCCAGAGTTGGATCATCCGCCAGCAGGACCTCGTCAGCACCATACTGGAATGCCTGGGACGCGATGGGTTCGACGCCCTTGCCAAAGATGAGGGCGGTGACACCCCCTCCGAGCTGGTTTACCAGCATTTTGGCAGCCCCGAGACCTTCCCAGGAGGTGGGCAGAGCCTGTCCTTTAAATTGGTCAATGTAGACCCAGATCTTGTTCATAGGATTTTCTCCGCCATGATTTTATCGGCTAGAGTATCGGCAATCTCCTGCGGGGAGGCGCCGGTGATCATTTCAGTGGTGATCTGGCGCTGTGGAGGGTTCATGAGCTCAGGCCAGCTGATATTGGCTTTGAGACCGCTGAGTCCCAGGTCGGCGAGAGACCAAACCGGGATGACGGCACGTGAAGCTTTGCGGATACCCATAAAGGATGGGTAACGCGGCTCGCCGAAATCCTTAACAATGCTGAGCACTGCAGGCAGCCTGGAACTCACCGTGAGCCGGCCTTCCTCTGCACTGCGTTCGACCCGGATGGTACGAGCAGCAGGGTCCACACCTTTGATGCTAACCACGAGAGTCAATGCAGGCCACCCCAGGAGGCGGGCGGTCTGAGCGGCGGTCAGACCTGCATCGGTGTCGATTGCCTGACGTCCAAGGAATGCCAGGTCGACTTCGCCAATCTTGTTTACCGCGGCAGCCAATACCCGTGAAGTTGCCTGGCTATCCAGCTGTGCCAGGGCGGCATCAGATATCAGGATGGCATCCGAACACCCCATAGCGAGGGCGTGTTTTAACGCTTCCTGGGAGTTCTCTCCTCCAATACTCACCGCGATGACACTGCCACTAAGAGCCTCAGATTGCTGGAGGGCAGCTTCGACAGCATATTCATCCCAGGGATTAATGATCATGGAAGAATCACCCCAATTGGCTTTACCGTCCACTGCCACGAGCTTGGCAGCTGAATCGGGGACTTGTTTGACACAAACTACGATTTTCAAGACTTACCTCCTTTCGATGTTTGCGTTAATGGATACTAAATCTAGAATAATATGGTCCAATAGACGATCATAATTATGCACGATTCATTATACAGTGAAATTTGAGAAAGACTGACCCACCCGATAGATTTTATAAGTTACTCGACCTATATTATAATATGAGTACGTATCCGTGATAACTTGATAAGGAGGTCAGCATGAATAAAATACTTAGTTTCCTTATGGGTGCAATTGTTGGAGGACTGGTAGGTGCGACCGTTGCCATACTTATGGCGCCAAGCTCAGGTGTGGAGCTAAGGGGACAGATACAGGAACGATCGATCCAGCTAAGGGACGAAATCAAGTCGGTGGCTGAAGAACGCAGGGCTGAGCTAGAACGAGAGTTAGAAACATTGAGAGCGCCTTACCGAAAGAGTGAATAAAAAGAAGGATCTCGTCCAGTACGTTATATTGTCGGAGGCAATGCTTCCACGTGAACAAATCTGGTTGAAACCAGATATTCTCTATTAAAATAAAAGCCAATCAGATATAACCTGGTACGTCGTATGGGGCTGGTAAACCTATTGAACCAGCCCCGTTTTTATTACCCTTTTGGATCATGGTTGATCAATGCTAAAACGGTAAGGGGCGAGCTGACGGGTGAAGCGCGTGGTCCCTGTCACCACCAGGATGACATCATCGACACCGTTTCCAATGGTGAACGGGATATCGGCAGAAATATCGGGATATAGGGTGATGTTTTGAACACTGGTATTATCGCCTTCAGTAATAAGCGCCAATCCATAGCTCTGGGGGAGCACATTCTGTATACGTGCCCAGCCTTCTGCCTGCCAGCCGGTAGCATCCGTCTCAAAATCGGTGCTATAACCAATCTCGGGGATGGAGAGGTCATCGAGTAAAAAACCCTCACCAGTCACATTGGAATCGGTTACATATTCAAAACGGAGGCTCAGTTTCTTCCCGGCAAACTGCGATAAATCCACTGTCTCATGGATCCAAATCGGCGAAGGACCTCCACCACTGGCACCGGTATATCCCCAACCATAGCTGTTCCCCTGTGGATCGGTGGATGTGCCCGATGGCGTGGTGAGGATTTGCCAGTCAACACCATTTGTAGAGGCTTCCAGGTAGGTGTAATCCCATCCGTTCTCAATGTCATACCAGGCCCAATAAGAGAATGATAGCGGACCGGAGTGGTTGGTCAGATCAAAAGTCTGGGTAAGAGTTGTATCAGACTCATCGTTTTTGTTTGACCAAAAAGCAAATCCTCCGGAGTGAGGGTCCTGAGGCAAGAGGGGGGTCTGGATGGAGCCCTCAAAGTGGATGGTGTAGCTTCCAGGGCATCTGAAGCGGATATAGTCCACCCCGTACTGGTGTACATCGCGGGTGAGATCACTTATAGGGCAGGAATTTATGGTTTCGGTGGGCTCTGCACGCGGAGCTCCCTTGTAACTGGTATAGGCGTAGCGACCGTCGCTAACTTTAGGGTCCATCAGGTAATTTGTGACTGCCCAATCAAGGAAGAAACTGTCCGCAGTGATCAGTTTACCCGTTTGTGGGTCCACGGCGTTGATCTGCTGTAAAGTGGTATCCACACTATTTAAATCGTTATCCTGATTGGTAACCAACGCTTTGGTGGCAGGTTCACCGAAACGATCCAAGAAATAGGAAAAGAATAAAAAACCTGCCCCATAGTGCGGAGTGGTATCCTCATCCAATTCATCCGGCCAGTTGTTCAATTCATCTGGCCAGTTGTTCAGCTGCAAATCAGGCTGACTGGTGTAAAGGGCGTCAAATCCACCGGAATAGAAATTATTTAACAAAACGGCGAGCTCGGAAAAACCTTCGCTCACCCAGCCTGATTCATTCCGGTCCTGGTACCAATGGATCATGTGCTGGAATTCATGGGCAAGAATGCCAAAGGTATATCTATCATCGAGGGGTGAGTTATCGGCATTGACCAGGAACATCTCATGTCCATTGGAGAAGCGGTTCACCTGCTGCGGATACTCATCGGCGGAGGAAAAGTAGCCAGCATTCTCATCACCGATCCCGCGAGCGTATAGAATATAAATATGCGGGTCGCCATCTACGCCGGGCGTCCATTCGCTGCCGAAAAATGAGCTGTTGGTAGGGTAGATCTGGTTTTCGAAGGCATCCGCAAGATCACGTAGATCATGGATCCTAAAGTACACACCGTCTTCGATCCAGAAGTACGCATGGTCGGTGACGTACTGCAAAGTGGCGTCAACCCGAAAATTATTCACATCGCCATTTCCAACCCAAAAGGATTGCTGCGCACCGGTGGAAAAAAAAGAAGCCGGAGGCGGTTCGGTGGGGGAAAGATCATTCAACCCGAGCAAGCGGTGTGCCAAGTCAATGGGATCGTTGATCGGAATAAAGGTGTTCTCCAGCGTCTGTATCGTATCGGTGAGCACCACCACAGGTAGGGGGGGAAAACCTGGAACTTGAGTGGTTCCAACAGGCGACGAATTGGTTGGATCCAATTGCGAAACCGGCGTGGAAACAACTTCCTCCGATAGGGGGCGAATTACATGCGGAGTAGAGGTAGATATGCTGGAATCTACCGTCAGGGAGGGAATTTTTAGAGATATATCTGTGGCAGCAGAGCGATAAGCGGCGATACCAATCAAACTCACCATTACGCAAAAAACACAGGCACACGAAGCTACGATCAAAACAATAAAACAGGCATACCAGCCATTTTTGGACATAAAATAACCCTGGATAATCTTTCGAGGATGGCGGGATTATAATTCATAACAAAGCATTACCACAAGGTGGATGACCTCAGCTGCAGCAGTGGCTGGACGGGTGGATCAGTCGATCAAAGGTGTTAAATAAATGAGCGGGTGATGATCCTAATCACCCGCTCATTTATTTTCAGACAGGGAAAAAACTATGGGTTGATGGTGAGGTCGAACGGTTGGGTGTAGAGCACGAGGATATAATTCCCCAACGATTTTGTGACCGCTACCCGCCACCAATAATTTCCAGCAGTAATGTGCGTCCCATCGGTCAGGGTGCCATCCCACATATAACTTGTTGCAGCCAGCTGACCAGTGACGAAAGTTGGTTGGTCGACTCCATGAGGACCGAGCTCAACAGAATAAGAACCTCCCTGGCTGTAAAGCGACCAGCTGAATGGCAACGGTGTGGATGCATTGATGGCTCCCGCTGAATAGGCAGCTCCATCGACTGGGGCACCCAATGCAAAGAACATCCCACTTTGATTAATACTGATCTCCAGATCAGGTAAATCGATCGGATTCACCGCGGTGGGAAGAGTACCTTTGATCAATGCAAGGGAGGTAATCTCGGCGGCAGGCGTTAGACCAGGGTTATCCGATTGCTTGAAGGTTAGAATGAAATTGGTTCCCGGTGCCAGGGTGACGAAGGAATAATGACCGCCGGAGTTGGTGGGTGATTGGCGCTGGGGAGTATCATCTTCGAACCTGACGACTACGTTAGGCAAGGGGGTGCCATTCTGGACCACCCGACCAGTCACAGAAACCTCACCCGCGGAGAGCGTGGACGTAGCAGTGGCGGAAGTGGAGAAAGTGGGAGAGGTGGTTGGGGTTTGGGGAGTGCCAACCGTGGCTGTAGGCGGAGTCCCGGTAATGCGCAGTGTTGCGGTCGCCGATGCCCGGGGAGTGCCGGGTGGAGTAAGGCCAGGGGTCGCAGTGAATGGTGATGGACTCTCGGTCATAACGGGTGGCGTTGATGGCGTGCCGACCGCGGGGGTGAAATAGATAGCCAATGGGGTGTAAGAGGTGCGGTGGGTGGGAGTAGGCGTGACGGGTATGGCTGTCTCGACCAGGACGACGGGTGTGGGAGTGCCGGTGGCAGGCAGGGGCATAAAAGGCAGCGGATCGTTGGGGTTTTGCAGCAGGTAGAACGCGAAAGCCGCCACCAGCAACAGCACAGCTGCCAGGGCAATCAACACTAACTGATTATTAGTCAGGTTCTTCATCATTGTATATAATCGCACGTGAGGGTCATGATCGGCGCGGCCCGGCAAATTTATTCGTTCTAAATGCGTTGGCAATCAAGGATAAAGCCAGTTTGAGACCCATTAGCAGGTAATAAAACCAATTAAACAGGAAGAAGTAATCCCTGGCAAGGTTTTTTTGGTAATATAAGTAATATGAACGGTGCCATTCATAGATTGACCGGTAAGGTTGGACGCGTGAGCCTCCCTGTCCGCCAAAATGAATAATCTGAGCAACAGGGAGATAAACCACTTTCCATCCGCGTACTTTTGCCTGAAAACAGTAGTCGGCATCCTCCTGGTAGGCAAAAAAGCGTTCATCAAGATAGCCAATTTCTTCAATCACCTGGCGACGGATGAGCATGCAGGAGCCGGAGATCCCGTCCACTTCATGGATCTCATCCTCAGGGAGATAATTCAACAGGTAACCACCGAAGAATTTACTGTGTGGAAACAAGGCCGATAAACCAGAAAAATAGCTAAACGCCGCCCAGGGTCGCGAGACCCCTCGCCGGCAAGCTTTCTGCAAGGTGCCATCCCGATTTAAAACCTTGGGACCACAGATGCCCACTTGAGGGTTGGATTCCAGATAAGCAACCAGCTCATTAATCGCCCCGGGAAGGACGATCGTGTCGGGGTTAAGCAGCAGCATGTAATTTCCCACGCTGGCATGCAGTGCCTGGTTGACCGGACGGGCAAAACCAAGGTTGGTGGCGTTGCGGAGCAGCCTGACTGTTGGGAACTCAGCTTGCAGCATGGAGATTGTTCCATCGGTTGAACCGTTGTCGACCACGATCAGCTCAACCTTCAGGACGGGCTGTTCAAGGGATTGGTCTGGAGCGGCTGCAGCAGTAACATCTCCAATAACCAGGGATGATTGCTCGGTGATCGATCGCAAGCAATTCCGCAGGTAATCGCAAGCATTGAGGGTGGCGATACAGATGGAGAGATCGATCATGAAGGAAATTGGCAACGAATCAATATCAATAGATTTGAAAAGTGAGCTGACCTATTGAGTTAGCAGGATTGCAGCTGATGCTCAAGCGCCTGCCTCCAGGATGGCATTTACGATACGGGGAGCAGCTTTGCCATCTCCATATGGGTTCGCTGCATGGGCCATCTGGGCATAAGCCTGCGGGTCATCCAGCAGCTGGCGAGCCTGTGACAGGATCTCTTGTGTATCGGTCCCGACCAGGCGGACAGTGCCTGCCTTGACACCTTCAGGACGTTCCGTCACCTGGCGCATTACCAGTACCGGTACACCGAAGGCAGGAGCTTCCTCCTGCAAACCGCCTGAATCGGTTAAAACGAGGCTGGCATGTCTCATCAGCTGGACCATGGGAAGATAATCCAGAGGTTCGAGCAGGATGAGGTTGGAAATGCCATCTAATATTCGATGGACCGGTTGCTGGACGTTCGGATTCAGGTGTACCGGATAGACGATGCGGATCGAATCCTGGTAGATCTCGGAGAGCTGCTTCAGGCTGGAGCAGATATGTTCCAGAGGTGCGCCAAAGTTTTCGCGACGGTGAGCAGTGACCAAAACCAGTCGAGGGGTTCCCGCAGTCTTAATTACTGGAGAAGCATCCTGCTGGTAGGGTATCTCCACACGCCTGAACAATTCAAGCACGGCGGAAGTGGGGGCTTTTTTAACCACAGCTTGTAAGGCATCGATCACCGGGTTGCCGGTGACCAGCACCTGCTGCGGGGGGACATTCTCGCGCAAGAGATTCTGACGTGCCCAATCAGTGGGGGCAAAATGCAAATCGGCCAATACGCTGGCAAGGCGGCGATTGACCTCCTCTGGGAACGGCTGTGACTTGTCATGCGTGCGCAGCCCGGCTTCCACGTGCCCAATACGGATATGGCGGTAGAAGGCAGCGATGGAGGATGCCATGACAGTGGTGGTATCACCCTGGACAAGGATCCAATCTGGCTTGAGGCGGGCAAGCACAGGGTCGAGGTGGATTAATATTTCCGCAGTCAATGATGCCAGGTCTTGATCAGGCTGCATCAGGTTGAGATCCACATCGGGACGAATATCGAACAACCCCAGCACCTGGTCGAGCATCTGGCGATGCTGAGCAGTGACACACACCTGGGAAGTAATACCGGGAGTAACTGCCAGCGTCTGAATGACGGGTGCCATTTTCACGGCTTCCGGACGTGTGCCAAAGATGGATAATACCCGCAGGGTCATTGAGTCTCCATGGCAAGCTTCAATGCGACTTGCCAATCCGGCAGCCGCAGGTGAAATGTATTGGTGAAGTGGTCACAATTTAACGCCGAGAACAGCGGGCGGCGGGCGGGAGTTGGAAATTCCGATGTCTGTGCCGGCTGTACTTCTGAGACAGTCTGCTGCTCAGGATGCGGATCCAACTGCATCACTTGCGATCCCCATTCGAAGCGGCTGCAATAGCCTGAACCAGCCAGATGGTATAAACCGTGATACTCGGAGAACCAGGAGAATAAATCGTCCCGCCCCAGGGTGATGAGCTGGGCGGTGACTTCGGCGAGCATGCGTGCCCAGGTAGGTCCACTGACCTGGTCGGTAACCAGTTTCAGCGGGGGGGTGCCATGCACCCAGCGGAGCACCTTGGTGACAAAACTATCGCGGCGCAGGCTATAAACCCAACTGGTTCGCAGGACGAGAAAAGCGCCTCCGACCTGCTGGACGGCTTGCTCACCGGCAAGCTTGGTTCGCCCATAGACGCTGAGGGGGTCAGGCGTATCGCTTTCCAGGTAGGGTGACCCCTTCAGTCCATCGAAGACGTAATCGGTAGAGTAATGGATGAAGACGGATCCCACCCGGGCAGCTTCCTCCGCCATGACTGTGGGTGCAGTGGAGTTGACCTTTTCTGCCAGGTCTGGCTCCGATTCTGCCCGGTCTACGGCGGTGTAGGCGGCTGCATTGATGAGCACTTCTGGGCGGCAATCACGTATCATAGTGCGGAGGAGGGCAGCATCCGCCAGGTCGATCTCAGGATAGTCACAGGTATTGAGCTCACCCAGAGGTGCCAGGGAGCGTTCCAATTCCCAACCGAGCTGACCGTTATTTCCAATCAGGAGTATGCGCATAGGCATTAAATAAAAGGAGTTAATAGGATAAATAATTTAACCTTGGAAGGGCAGTTTATTATCCAACAGCTGTAATAAATACTGCCCATACTGGTTGCTATCCATCATCTTTGCCTGCTGACGAAGCATAGACGCATCAATGAAACCGAGGCTGTAGGCAATCTCCTCAGGGCAAGAAATCATCATCCCCTGGCGGTCCTGGACCGTCTGGACGAAGTTACTGGCTTGCAGGAGGGCTTCATGGGTGCCGGCATCCAACCAGGCGACGCCGCGCCCGAGTACTTCCACGCGCATCTGCCCACGTAACAGATAGATCATATTCAGATCGGTGATCTCGATCTCGCCACGGGCAGATGGCTTGAGGCTGGCAGCCAACTTGGCGACCTGGGAATCATAGAAGTAAATGCCTGGGACGGCATAATGAGAGCGGGGTTGGGCAGGCTTTTCTTCGATACTCAGCGCCCGCCCACTGGCATCAAATTCAACCACGCCATATCGCTCAGGGTCTCTTACTGGATAAGCATAAATCAACGCACCTTCGGTGAGCTGGGCAGAGGTGCGCAGCTGACCAGGAAGTCCATGTCCAAAGAAGATGTTATCTCCCAGGATCAAGCAGACGGGCTCATCGGCAATAAACTCTCGACCGACTAAGAAGGCATCCGCCAACCCGCGTGGTTCAGCCTGTTCAGCATAGGTTAATTTCAACCCAAGGTGGGAGCCGTCTTTCAACAAGCTGCGGAAGGCGGGCAAGGCATCTGGTGAGCTGATGACCAGTATCTCGCGGATTCCAGCCAACATCAGCATGGAAAGCGGATAATAAACCATGGGTTTATCGTACACCGGAAGGAGCTGCTTGCTGACCCCGATCGTCAGGGGGTAAAGGCGTGTGCCCTTACCACCTGAAAGGATGATGCCTTTCATTGCTGCCTCCTCAACTCATTGACGTTTATCGTAATTGCGCTCCAGCCAGTCCTGGTAATCCTGCTGCTGGCGGATGGCTGAGACCCACCCAGGATGTGTAAGGTACCATTGGATGGTTTTAGTCAAACCGCTGCCCAATGATTCCCTGGGCTGCCACCCCAATTGGGTTTTGATCTTGGTGATATCCAGGGCATAGCGTCGGTCATGACCCGGACGATCGGGGACGAAACGTACCAGGGACGAATGTGGCACGGAGGGTGAATCGGGTAATAACTCGTCCATGGCGGCGCACAGCTGGTGAACTACCTCCAGGTTGGTAGGCTGAGAGCCGGCGGCGATATTATACGTCTGACCAGGGAAGCCCTTGCGCAGGACCATCCAGATAGCTTCACAATGGTCCTCCACATACAGCCAATCGCGGATCTGGGCACCATCGCCATAAATGGGAAGGGGCTTTCCGTCCAAGGCATTCAGGATCATAAGGGGGATCAGCTTTTCGGGGAACTGGTAAGCGCCATAGTTGTTGGTACAGTGCGTAATGGAGTAAGGTAAACCGTAAGTATGCCCATATGAACGCACGTAATGGTCAGCGGCAGCCTTGGAGGTGGAGTAGGGAGAGCTGGGTGCATAGCTGGTATCTTCGACCCAGGCAGGCTCAGAGGGCTTGAGGGTACCGAATACTTCATCGGTGGAGATATGATGGAAGCGTAGATCATCTATGGGAAGCGATTTCTCTTGCAGCCAAAACGATCGGGCAGCTTCCAGCAAGGTGAAGGTACCAATGACGTTGGTGCGCAGGAAATGCTCGGGGTAAACGATCGAGCGGTCGACGTGCGTTTCGGCGGCGAAGTTGACCACTGTATCGATCTTATACAAACGAAACAGGTGGTCAACCAATGGACGGTCACAAATATCTCCCCGGATGAATGTGTGGCGTTCGGGGAAAGGTAGATCCTTGAGATTTTCCTGGCTGCCAGCGTATGACAGTAAATCCAGGTTGATGATGTGAACGTCAGGCTCTGCTTGCAGCAGATAGCGGACGAAGTTCGAGCCGATGAAACCCGCGCCGCCGGTGACGAGGATATTTTTCATCTTATCTCCTGCTCATAGACTTCAGCTTCGGATAGCGTCTTACCTTGCCTATCCCTGGATGACAGAATAGGCGCTTCACCGTCTGGGATAGGCCAGGTTATATTCAACATAGGGTCATTCCACAGGAGGGTGCGTTCCCACTCGGGGGCATAATAGTCGGTGGCTTTGTACACCACCTCAGCCCAATCACTGAGCACATAGAAACCATGGGCAAAGCCAGGTGGGACCCACAATTGGGTTTTATTTTTTGCAGACAGCTCGACCCCCACCCACTGGCCGAATGTAGGCGACCAGCGGCGTAAATCAACTGCCACATCGTAGATCTCACCTGCAATGACGCGAACAATCTTTCCTTGTGCCTGGCGCACCTGGTAATGTAAGCCACGCAGAGTGCCATGCTGCGAGCCGGAATGGTTATCCTGGACGTAGATGAATGGCAGCCCAGCTGCACCAAAGCGCTGCGCCTGGTAAGTCTCGAGGAAAAAGCCGCGTTCATCACCAAACACCTGGGGGGTGATCAGGATGATGTCGGGAATGGTAGTTGGTTCAAACTGCATGGGGATGGGCCTCCATTTGTAGCGTATCCTTTTGTAATATCAACTAAGATTATATCAATTCATATCAAGGAGTGAAGATTTGGCGTAACCTCACCCGCAACTTTAATGGCAGCCAGGCATAGAACATGCGACGGATAAACCAGCGGATGCTGAGTAGCGAGAAGTGAGAACCGCGTTCGCGCTGGTATACGCGGAGCATCTCAGGGTAGCAGCGGTCATCCATGGCAACAGTTTTCCCCCCGCCGTGAAGGCGGAAATTCGCCCATAAGCCAGGGGAATAAACTAAGGGTGCCAGTTTCGCCAGGCGCACCCACAGGTCATAGTCCATGGCAAACTGAAAGGTTGGGTCGAGCGGAGCAACCTGTTTCCAGGCACTCGCCCGAAAAAAAGCCGTCTGCTGGGGGATGTGGACCGAGCCGCGCAACAACTTGTTTAGATTCGTCTGACGGGAAGGAAAGCGACCGATGATGCGACCGTCTTCATCGACCAGGTTGGCGTCGGCATAAACAAGCGACGCTTCTGGGTGAGCTTGCAAGCGGCCGACTGCAGATGAGACTGCGCCTGGGAGGTAGGTGTCGTCTGAGTTGAGCCAGGCGAAAATCTCTCCCGTGGCGCGAGCAAAACCCTTGTTGATCGCATCGGTTTGACCACGGTCGGGCTCAGAGACCCACCAGGATAGACGCCCGGCATACCGGCGGATAATATCCACCGAGCCATCATTGGAACCACCATCGACAATAATATATTCAAGGTTGGGATAATCCTGCGTGAGCACCGATTGGATGGTCTCTTCGAGGAATCGCCCCTGGTTATAAGACGGAGTGAGAATGGAAATAAGAGGTTGTTGCGTCACATTGTTCGTTGAATATATAGAAGCGTGGGGATTAAAGTTCAACCAGGTGGACACCTTGCTCATCCACGCACAGACCCTGTCCATGGTGTTGGAACTGCCGGCGGGTGTTACGGTATGCCAGGAAGAGCTTTTGGAGTCCGATGGTATTCCCCGCGGCTTGAACCAGCTTGTACCAGCTACCCAGGACGACCCTGGGAGCCAACCTCCAGGCTTGCTGAAAATGCTTCAATGCCAGGCGTGGCTGTCCGGCATCGATCAGGCGTTTACCGGCGAAGACGTGCAAGCCGGCATAAATATCCGCGCGCCGCTGGTTAAATATTGGCAAAAAGAGAGGGTCACTCTCCCATGATTGAACGAATTGGAAGGCCTCGTCTACAAAACGGGCTGCCTGGGCAATCGTCTTGGCATCAGCGTGGGTGCGCTCGACGGCCCAAAATTCACTCACATGTAGGAGGGGAAAACGGGCAGCAATCTGCACCCACAGCGTGTGGTCTAGGATCAAGTTGAACCCAGTGGGTAGGAAGCAGGCTTGCTCCAGGGCATCCCTGCGCATGAAGACGGTGGGCTGCAGAAGGACATTGAAGGATAGCAAATCGAACAGCGAATGCTGGGGGTAAGCATGCCAGTCCAAAATGCGCAGGTCAGCATCGACCATGACACCGTCGGCATAAACCATACCAGCATCGGGATGGGATTGTAGAGCACGTACCGCCTGACTCACCACATCGGTGCGGTAGTACAAATCGTCTGAGTTCAACCAGGCCAGGATCTGCCCGCTGGCGTGTCTGAACCCCTTGTTGATGGCATCTGCCTGACCGTGATCGGGCTCGGAGACCCACCAGGAAAACCGGTCAGTGTAGCGTTGGATAATATCCAGGCTGCCATCCTTAGAGCCGCCGTCCACCAACAGGTATTCGAGGTGGGGATAATCCTGGCACAGGACGGAGCGGATGGTTTGTTCAATATACTGCGCCTGGTTGTAGGAAGGGGTGATGATGGATACCAGGGGGAGATCTGGGTCAGGCATTATGGAGCGGTTTCCAAAGGCTGGTTCAGGTTGAAAATGAGGTAACCATCCCCCTCGGAATATACTTGATAATGGTCGTAAAGGTAGGATTTCAATATAGGCTGAGAATCGAAGTCACCGAACAATGTAACTACGAAGTAATCCTGACCTTTGATTGCATTCTCAAACCTGGTTGTGAATTCGCCGATTGGATCAGGCATCTGTAATAATGGGGATTCGTCTTCAGCAGTATAAGGCCAGGGAGTAACATGCTGCCAACCGTAGTATGCAATGCGATAGCCTTGTTCGTGGGTAATTCCGGTCAGATGACCGTCTTTTGGTAATTCCTGACCCATCTTCTGCCAGGCCACTGCTTCATTACGATAATTTTTTCCTAACATGATGGAACGCGCCATCCAGCCTGAGTAAGCAATTGAGAAGACCAGGATCCCAGCCACCGCCCAACGAGCCAGGTGTCCCCGATCGCTGAGGCGGTCAAAGATCAAGCTGGCTATCGGGGCAAGCGACAGGGCGACCGCAGGGATTAATGGGATGGAATAATACTCATGGGTGGTGATGTGGTAGGAGAATGCCAGTCCATACAGGATATAACCCACCCATAAAGCCAGGGGAATGATTCGAGCTTTTTTAGGCAATAGCCAGACGCCCACAAAACTGATAAAGGCAACACCCAGGTCCACCATTCCCCCAGCAAAGATGATCCAACGAATGTAAAATGACGGCGATATCAGATTTTTAAGCAGCCCAAGGCTAAAACTTAACCATCCACTTGATTGACCCGGGATGATAAACAAGTAGTATATGGCTGGAAATACAACCAATAATCCTGCCATTGCCCATACCTGAGGGTGTTTGACTGCTTTTTTGAACCCCAGCGTGGTGAGTACGATCCCCACGAGCATCAAAACAATGGGGAATATCGCCGGCAGCTTGACGTAAGCAGCCAGACCAGCCAACAGTCCAGTCGAAATTGCCCATTTCCAGGAGGGGTTCTCTCCCCAACGATATAGGGTGTATGCCACCCATAGGGTCAGCATCACCATGATCAGGTCTGGCTGGAAAATGCGGCTGAAGATCACGCTCCAGGGGAGGAAGAAGTAGTATAAAAGTGACGCAATTGCAGCCAGGGGGGAGGTCATGCGGCGGGCGAGGGCATACAACGCTATCCCACCGAGTAACCAGAACAGGATTGAATACACGCGTGCCACCCAGAGGTGCTCACCCCCGGTGACCAGGTAAGTGACCGCCACCAATCCCTCAAAGACGGATGGCTCGCGCGGGTCCATCGTATTCGCCAGGTTCACTGCCTGGTCTCTTTTTGCAGGGTCGGCGGAGGGCAGCAGCTGGTAATAGATCGCCCGGGCAATGATGGCACCGCGCAGCTGGCGCTGAGGGAAGTAATCCAGAGGAGGGTCGGTCAGGTCCAAAAGGCGCAGACCCGTCCCGAGGACGAATATTGCGATCACGCAGATCATAATCCAGATTGGGGTGCGTTTTGCAGTACCGACAGGTGATTCCAATTCAACCATTTATTGATATCCTAATACCTTAGTGCTCGTTTCTATAAAAAAAACAAAATACCTCAAGTAACTTGATGGATTAAACAGCATGTAAAATTAATATCAACCTGCTCAGAACAGTGAAAGGTAATCGACCTTGGGAAATATGGTTAGCTTGCCACCCACCGTCGCATCAACAATCCGCCTGCCAGCTTGCGTGTAAACCTCCCGCGCCCTGGTATAACCACGTTCTGAACCGGCCAGGTCAGGCAGCTGCCATTTAAACCCTTTGCCGAAATAATTCGAGGCAAAGTGGTTGGGATCATCTCCTTGCGAGACGACTGCCTGATTAGCAGCACCCTGGGTGATGTAGTTGTGGTCCACACCAACAAGGGCGACCTCGGTGAATCCCATATGATACGCCAGCTGAAGAGCCACATTAGTGACGGTGAAGCCTTCGAAAATGCGGCCTGTCAGACCTGGCGAAAAGCCCTCTTCCCCGGTGAAGTCGGTATCAAGATAGGTGATGTTCGGATCAGGGTGAAACCAATAACGCGCCCGCCAGGTGATGAATTTGGGCAAGATGAGATTTTGCATCTCAGCCGCACATTGTTCAATGACCATATCGTTCACTGCAAGCAGACAAGAAGTGGAAAAACCGAGCTCAGGAAATAGCAGGTAGATTCGGTTGAGACCGAAGGTGTACTCCGATTTAAGCTTGCTCATATCGGTTTGGCGGAGACTGGGACCGTTGCCGATGATAAAACAGCGCCTGCCGGTATATTTATTTTCCAGGTTTTTTAGCTTGCGAACACTCTCAGACCAGCGAGAGTCAAATGGTTGTGCCAGACGGTGCCGGCCGCGGTTGTGCCACCACCAATATGCGTCTGAGCCCATTCCCCACAGTGGTGCGGGAGTGATTCTCTTCAAGGATTGTCGGACGCTCATGGAATCATCACCAAACTCGTCATATATAATTTCATTCTGTGCTTAGGCGGGCGGTAGCGCCTCCATCGACGATCATCGCCTGCCCTGTCATGAATGATGACTGTGTGCCATCGGCCAGGAAGTAGATGGCGTGGGCGATCTCTTCGGGAGTGCCGATGCGCCCGTTAACCGTTTTTCGCGCCAGGTTATCCAGGCGAGTCTGGATATCACCGCCCTGGACGTGATCGCGCACCAGACCGGCGCGCAGCATGGGCGTGTCTACCGCGCCGGGCAGGATGGCATTCACCCGGATATTATTAGGAGCGAACTCGATCGCCATAGCACGAGTCAGGGCAAGCAAGCCACCTTTACTGGCGGCATAAGCGGCGATGTTAGCAGAGGTCGCCACCGCATGGACGGAGGACACATTGACAATGGCGCCTCCATTGGCGGCGATAAAGAGCGGGAAAGCAAGCTTGGCACTTAAAAAGACCGAGCGCAAATTCGAGGCCATGACCGCATCCCATTCTTCCACGCTGGTCTGGATGATAGGCTTGGCAACTTGCACAGCGGCGTTGTTTACCAAGGCGTTCAGATAACCGGTGTGTGCATTGGCCTGGCTGAAAATCGATTCCAGGTTGCCACCGATGGAGATATCAGATTGGATAAAAAAACCATCCTCCGGAAAGGGTTCACCGAAAGGAGAACGGTCCACACCGATGACGCGCCAACCTAATGAGGCAAAGTGATGGACTGTGGCGCGGCCTATCCCGCCTGCTGCTCCGGTGACGAGTACGGTGCGCGGTGCGGATGAATTTGTGGGATCAGTTTTTGAAATCGTCGACATCAGGTTTCCTTTGGTATTGTGATATTCAGTCCGTCGAGCAAATTATCGATCGTATTCTGGTGCACCCTTTCCCAGGCTTTCGGGCTGGAATTGGCATTATGAGAGGCAAGCATGACATTATCCATCTTCGTCAGCGGGCTGACCGCTGAAAGAGGCTCAACTTCGAAGACATCCAGGGCAGCCCCTGCAAGCTTCCCAGATTGCAGGGCAGAGATCAACGCCGGCTCATCGATGACTGGTCCACGCGAAGTATTGATGAGGATTGCAGACGGCTTGATGTGGGAGAGAGTATCCTTGTTCACCAGGTGGAAACTGGATGGGTTCAGGTCACAGTTCAGGCTGACGAAATCCGAGCGTGCCAGCAGGTCTTCAAGGGTGGTCATTACAACCCCGTTCTTGGAAAGAAAGACCGGATCGATGGGGATGATATCAGTACCGAGCAGCTGCATGCCAAAGGCATGTGCCCGGCGAATGACTGCCTTGCCGATCTTACCCACACCCACTACACCCAGGGTGCATTCACTGAGCGAGCGGCCGGGGATTTTCTCCCACTCTCCCGATTTTACCGCCCGGTCCATCCAGGGGAAGTGCCTGGCAAAGGTGAGTATATAACCGAGGACGGTATCTGCCACTGGCAAGGTAAATGCATTAAGAGTGTTGCGCACCTGGATACCCAGACCTTCAGCCACCGTGCGGTCAATCGAATCGATCCCTGTGCCCCACTTGGAGATAACTTTCAGCCTCGGATAGCATGCCTGCAATACGCGGGCGGTGTAATGATCGTCCCCGCAGATCGTGCCATCGAATGTGCCTGCATAGGCGAGAAGCTGGTTTTCGTCCAGACGTTCATGCACCTCGGGGACGATGATCTGCAAACCGAGACCTTCAAGTAATGGGCGGAAGCGGGGCAGTAGAGGGATCATGTATGGCGCAGAGTACAGAATGGTCAGCATAGGTTCATCCAATTGTGGTCAGAGTCTGCTGCATCAAAAATTCACTGATGGCAAAATCGAGCTCATCATCGATATCCCAGGCTTCAGCGGCCTCCATATGGAACATCAAAGGGCGCTCCCCAATTCGGTTGAGACGGGTCGATAATATTTCGCGGGTGAATATATAGATGCAGGAATTCTCTTCATAAACGGGGGGTAAATCCTGGGTTTGCAGGAGGATGGCAGGGTTATGATTTATCGCGCGGCCCAGCTGATCCCACAAACGGACCTGGAGAGGGGTAACCGTAAAGAGGGAATCATACTCAGGTGAACCGGCAAGCATGGAAAGGATGGCACGCGAGATGGTGGATGGGCGCAGAAGTGGGTTGGTGGTGTGGGTCTGCAGGTAAAAATCAGCCTCCACCTGGGATGTGTCGTAGAGCAGGATTTCATTCATAGAGACCGTATCGCCAGACAGGTGAGCGGAGCGCTCGAGGATGCGGACCTTAGGGAAATGCTCCTGCAGTCCAGCTATGATCGGTGGGCTATCGGTGTCGACCACCACCTGGGAAATTTCAGGGCAGGCAAGCAGAGACCCGATGATGTGGTGAAAGAGCGGTTTCCCTGCCAGTGGGCGAAAGTTCTTGCCTGGGACACGCTGGGAGTGGTGTCGCATGGGTACAAGGGCGGCAATTGTGGGCATATTACCTCTGGTGAGAACGTGTTCCTTCTATGGAATCATATTGGATGGGGGATATATCCCTGGGTGCGGAGGAGGTTGGTAAATTTGCACCGCGGGGATAATAGAATGTCTGGCGCAGCTGCCAGGTGAGAGGTCCTGACTGCCGGTAACCTTTATAGGTGCCCCAAAACTGCATCCAGCGGAACCAGATTATTTCGGCGAAATGAGTGACCAGTTTACCCTGGCGGGCAGCATGAGAGGCATCGCTGGTGATATTGGTGGTCAGGTTATGGAACAAATCCCATAAGTTGTAATGTTCGTGGGGAAAAAGGCGGTTAAAAGCCATGGCCTCACGGCGATACCGGTTGTATACCGCATGGGGAGTCTCTTCATGGATATGTACCACTTCAGCTTCAGCCACATAGCTGATACCAAAACCCTGTGCAGTGATGCGCTGAGCCCATTCCAGGTCTTCCAGACCTGGCAGGGATTCATCGTAATGGAATCGCTCCCACAAGGAACGGCGGATGGCGGCGTTGGCATTATTGCAGAATGGATGCGCCTGGTGGGGCTGGGAGCTCTCCGGATACCAATGGAGAAATATCTGGCCTTCGGAGAATTTGTTTAATCTGCTAGCCGCGCTGTTTACCGTAGGTGAGTGCCACTTGAGGGTCAGCAAAGGGTGCCAGAAGGCTTTCCAGCCAGTCTGGATAGACAGGGTAGACGTGGGCACTGGCTATGACGATGAACTCACCATGAGATTCCAAAATTCCCTGGTTTATAGAGTGTCCGAATGTGAAATCCTGGGGCTGAATATGCACCACCCTGACGGGGTAGCGCGAGGCAATTTCGAGGGTACCATCGGTCGAGCCTGAATCAACCAGGATGATCTCGTGGTCGGTGAGGGATTGGCTGGCGATGCCCTCTAACAACTGGCCAATATGTTTCTCTTCATTGCAGGCACGGATTACGATGGAGGTGCGCATGGTAAGTGAAGTTATATACGCAGATTGACGTCTTGACTCAGAGGTCTGAGGAAAGCTGGAAATCACCGTCCTCGAGGATGCCGGCCAGGATGGTTTTCATGGTGGGAGAGGAAGTGGGTGAAAGCGACTGGAGGGCAAACTTTTTGAGCCTGACGAAACCGGGCCAGATGCCATCTTCCTGGATGAAATCGGTGAATGGGAGGGAGGAACGGTAGATCTGATAATATAGGAACCGACGGGCATTGCGCTGGTACTCCTGAGGAATAGAAATTTGATCGATTGTCAGAAAATCTTGCGCAAGCTGGCGGTACTCCTGGAGTGAGCTGGGGAAAAAGACAGTGGGGAGTTGGGTGAAACGGGCACGACCGGCACATAGCACCGGAACACCCATGATCGAGGCTTCGAGACCAATGGTGGAGTTGTACACCATAATGAATTTTGACCGCTGGATAAGCTCGTATGAGCTGAGGGGCTGCTGTGAATCGATGAAGATAAGGTTGGGAAGAGAATCAGCCTGGTTTTGTGAGACCCATTGGCTAACGCTCTCCTGGCTGGATTTTCCGGGGCGGGTTTCATCCGGATGAGCTCGCACCACGAATAAAGTATCTGGGTGGTCACGGGCGATCTCCAACACCAGGTCGAGCCAGGCAAACATGTGCGGAAAGAGTACGTTGGAGTGCGGCTGGCTGGTATCGAAGATGACATTGGTAAAGACAGGCACAATCTGCTTGAAGGCACCGGCACGCTCTACAAAGCTTGCATCCAACCCCTTCATCTCAGGCCAGAACTGGACACCAGCCATGGAAAACTGACCATGAAAGCGCTGGCTGATATAAGCATCCAGCCTTTCATCCTGCGCAGGGCTCAGCCTGAAATCATCGGGTACATGCAGTGGGTAAGCGGTGGCTTCTCCCGGGGTGAAGAATGCGCTGAACGGCTGCAGACCCACTTCATGGGTGATGCAACGGATGCCTCGTTGAGACGCCACCCAGCGGGCGGTTGCCTCGGGAAAGAACTGCCCGTTGAACAGGACAACTGCCTGCGGAGAGGTATTATCCAACAGGGTGGAAAATTCTTGAGCTACGTGATAAGCGGAGAGGATGTATTTCTGATATAGGGAGCGGGTTGGCACATCATCCGGCAGGTGGTGGCGGCGCAGCACCCAACGCATCGAAGGGAGAACCAGCCGTCCGAGAGGCAGGTCTGGAGCTGTCGCTCCGTAGGGAGAACCATTTTCTGCTCGAGAGCGGTACTCAAATCCCATCAAGCCGTCCAGGGAGAGACCGCGCAGCAATTCGATGAGCTCTGCGTGGTTTTGGTAAGTGAAGGGAATTGCCAGGCTACTCGAATAGAACCAACGCGATTGCGCGATGCAGGCTTTGCAAGGGGGAGCCTTGGCTGGATCATTCCGGTCAGTGCCTAAAACACATCGGCTCATACCTGCCTGGCAGACAAAGTGAACTACAGGGACTTTTTGGAGACGGAGCACCCAGGCTGTAAGCAGGGAAAATGCGGCATTCAAACTCATCCCGACCAGGCGGGTGGAGGCATTGAACAAGACCACCGGTTTTACCTCGGGATCGGAGTGGGTGTGGCGGCTGAGCTGGGAGCTGTAGTTGAAGGTGCGCAGGTTGATTTTTTGCCGCTGAAGGCGCTGTAGCAGCACTTCAGCGAATTGGAGCTTATCTGGCATGGTTAGTGATGCCTGGATGATACGTAATCAGATTGACAGGATGTAATATTGGCAGATGGTGAGGTGTAGCATGGGGAGACATCATTATCTTTAGGGCTATCAAACAATAACTAAGAGATCAATCTTTCACCCGGCGCAGCTTGCGCAGGGAGGGGACTTCGCTATCATAGACGCGCTTGACTCCATCTCCCAATGCCTGCTCGGTGACACGGATATACTTAACCAGGCGTTCCATCCCACCGGGCTCGACCGAGGCTGCCTGGTCGCTGCCCCACATGGCTCTATCGAGGGTGATGTGCCGTTCAACCAGGCAGGCGCCCATGGATACGGCAACGACGGTGGGGATCAAACCGACCTCGTGACCCGAATAGCCTATTGGGCAGGAAAATTCTTCCACGAGAGTGCGGATCATCTTCAGGTTCAACTCCTCAGGGTCACACGGGTAGGTGCTGGTAGCGTGGGTGATGAGCAGGTTATCCTCACCCAATATTTTTACTGCCGCCTTGATCTGGCGCATGGTGGACATGCCGGTTGAAAGGATGACCGGCTTGCCTGTGTTACGGGCATGCAACAAGAGGTTTTTATCGGTCAGAGAGGCGGAGGGAATTTTATAGCAGATGGGGTTGAACTGCTGCAGAAAATCAACCGAGGGTTCGTCCCAAACCGACGCAAACCAGGGAATATTCTTCTGCTGGCAGTAACGGTCAATTTCGCGGTATTCATTCAAGTCAAACTCAACCTTGTAACGATAATCCAGGTACGAGATATACCCCCAGGGCGTCTCGCGCATATGCTTCTGCTGGTCAGGCGGGACGCACAGCTCAGGGGTACGTTTTTGAAGCTTTACAGCATCGATGCCTGTTTTTGCAGCTACATCGATCAGCGATTTTGCAATATCAACACTGCCATTATGGTTAATGCCAATCTCAGCGACGATAAAAGTCGGGTAGCCCTCACCCACATTTCGATTACCGATCATAATTTCACGTGGCATAGTATTTCACCTTTCTGATCTATTTATTTCCGGGAATAATGATTACTACGAACGAAAAAGAATGAAATCTACCCCTGGTTGTTGAGAATACGGTCGCACAATTCCCTCACCGCACCACGGCCACCAGGGCGAGATAACACCACATCCGCCTGTGGGATCACATCTGGGTGGGCATCCGCGACGACGACTGCACAACCGACCAGCGGAAAGCACGATAAATCATTCACGTCATTACCAAGGTAAACCACGTGGGCTGGGTCAAGCTGGCGTTCGAGAATCAGCCGCTTTAATGTGGTTGACTTATCGGACAAACCCTGGATAACGGGCAGGTTTAATTTTTGGCAGCGGGCAGCGACCACCGGGTTCGTCTCGGTGGAAAGGACAACCATGGGGATCCCTGCTTTATGAAGCATTCCAATCCCTAATCCATCCCGGCGGTTGGCAGCAACCATTTCGTGCCCATCCTGGTCCACCCACACACGGTCATCGGTCATCACGCCATCAAAATCCAAAACCAGCAGATCGACCTTCGGCGGCAAGGGTCGTTTACTGCTGCCTGGATGGACCATTGGCAGGTCACCCTGGGAGATGATCCATTCTGCAAGCTGCCAGTCGCGCAACGTGTCAATATCGATGGCATAACGAGGATCCATGTGCAGCGGCAGGATGACATCTCCACTCAACGAATTCTTTTTGAGGATGGTGGACACCCGTATAGCATCAATGTGACCGGTCTGCCAGTAGGTTTGGGGAAGCGCCTGGCGTGGGGCGTTATAGGGTTCATCCACACCAGGGAAGGCAAGTAAGGGAGACATGTGACCCTGGTCATCCATGCGCCACATTTTATAGGGGTTTTGACCAGATGGGATCACACCACGCATCGAATCAGCTTCGGGATGCTCGAGTAGGATCTGCAGCGCCTGGTCGACACAGTCGGGTGGGCGAAGCGGCGAGGTGGGTCGGAGCTGCACCACCACGTCTGGCTGATAGCCTTCTTTTTCTTTGAGCCAATGCAGGGCATGGGTGAAGACGGGCAGGTCGGTGGTGTCGTCGCGGGAAAACTCCTCCGGACGCAGGAAGGGGGCTTCAGCACCGAAGCTTTGTCCAGTACAGGCAATCTCATCATCATCGGTCGATACGATGGTGCGAGTCACCTGCCTGGATTGCTGCGCCGCAGCAATCGAGTATGCCAGGAGCGGGTAGCCGGCGAGAGGCTTGATATTTTTGCGGGGAATGCTTTTGGAGCCTCCCCGAGCAGGGATTAGAGCAAGGATTTCCATGTGGGTCTATCCAATCGTTGACTACCAGGCAGTCCAGCCACCATCGACCACCAGGTTGGAACCGGTCATATAAGATGAGGCATCCGATGCCAGGAAAAGAATGGCGCCGTTCATCTCGTCTTTGTTCGCCATACGGCCCATAATGGTGCGGGCGGAGTAGGCTGTGAGGAATTCCTCATCGTGGTTATTGTAGATACCACCCGGAGTGAGGGCGTTGACGCGGATCTCGCTACCGGCATAGTAGGCGGAGAGATAGCGGGTGAGTCCCAACACACCGGCTTTGGTGACCGAATAATACACCGGCTTATAAGACGTTTGCAGACCACCACGCTGGTAGATGCGCTGATCGGGAGCGACCAAACCATAAGTGGAGCATATATTGATAATGGAGCCTTTCTTTCCCTGGGCGAGCATCGGCTTGACGGCTGCCTGGCAGCACAGGAACATACCGGTCAGGTTTACATCCAGGGCAGCTTTCCAGGCATCTAGCGGGTAGTCTTCGAAGGAACCGGAGAGTGCGCCGCGTTTTGCATTCGCCACCAGTGCATCCGGGTCGAACTTGGGGTCTAGGGCAGCAGAGTTGACCAGGATATCCAACCGACCGAACGTCGCTAGGGTTTCAGCGACCAGGTTACGGACCGACTCAGGCTGCGTGACGTCGGTAGTGATCCCCAGGCAGTGGTAACCATCCTGGATCAATGAGGTGGCGAGGACATTGATGCCATCCGCATTAAGATCGGCAACGACTACCGCAGCACCGGCTTCTGCGAGAGTACGGCAGAATTCCTTTCCCAGCAAGCCTGGTCCACCAGTGACGACGGCGACCCTACCTGAAAGGTCGAATTTTTGCAATACAGCATTCATTTGTATTCCCATTCTCCTTGATATAGCTTTAGTTTTGATAATAGGGCGTACGGCTTCAAGTTAACCGCTTAATTATCATCCCTATATGGATCAATCAAGGAAGCTGTTCGGGTGAATAAAAGTAGATTTCTCCATCTGGGGTTTGGGCATAAAGAGACAAATTTCTGGTTAAATTTTTCAACCGTATGGCGGATTTATCTCCATATAATTCCTGGAATTGCTGGTAGCGAGTATTAAACAATACCAAGGCAGCTCCATTTTCGCGAAATATAATCTGGGCAGGATCTGCAAGGTCATCACCATAACGGTTGGTTAAGGTTTGGATGGTTTGGTCAACTAATTCTGATAGATCATAGGCAGGACGACCGGTATAGAATAATAAGAAAGCTGACTCGTTCGAAATGATCGGAGTTTCCGCAGGAAGTATCTCGACTAAATTCAATATTTTTGTATTTCGCCAGGCTTTAGCGGTGTAGCCGGCTCCTTCCCGGTGATAAAGAGAGACCAGATCGGCAGTATCATGCAGGTAGGAGATAAATATCCCGACGGCGAAACCAAGGGGGATGATAAATAACCACCTGGCTGATGGCCATGGTCGAATAAAGAAAAGGACTAATGAGAAGATACCCAATAAGATTGCAATGTGGACAGGTAGGAACGTACGGCTGATCAGATCGGGTGCCGGAGAGGTAAAAATGTAGCTAAACCCAAGGATGAATAGGTAGGCAGCAGCCAAGACCAACAACAAAATAGCTAAAACCAATCCATTCGGGGGGTCAAGAAGTTTCTGGTTGGTTTTTCGCATTCGCCAGACCACAACGGAAAAAAGGACCAGAAAAATAAGGAGGAAAATGACGATTAAATTCTGGGCGAGGTTGTATGAGTAGCGGGGCAGGATTGAGGTAAAAGGAAGCCAGGACCAGAATATTTCCATCGCGGCCAGCTTAAATTCAGTAAATCGCTCAGTAAAGTTTATCTGGACCGGGTAACTCCTCACACCAAGTGACTGAACCCTTAACCAAACCAACCAGAGTATGGTCGGCACACAGCCCAGCACTCCATAAATCAATGCATCACTTGCCCGATTTTTCCAGGGCTTATGCTCAAAAATCACCAGGATGAACACGCCGGTGAATATGAATGCAAGCCCGGAATAGCGGGTAAGCGTCGCCAGCCCAACGGCTGCACCAGCAATTAGCAGCTGATAAGTACGATTGGATTTTAAGAAAAGTAAGAGCAAGCATAAACTTGATAATCCAGTGAACAGGAACAGCGGTTCAGACATGGCCCCACTGAAGACATCCACCACAACCGGCATACTAAAAAGCATCAGGCTGCTGACAATGGAAAGCCATGCGGATTGGGTGTAGGCATAGATCGTAATTCCCAATACCAGGATGGTCGATCCGAACAGGATGATATCCATCCAACGGGCTGCGGTAACCAGGTCCGCACCGAATAATCCGAAGAAACCTAGAACGAGGGAGTAAAAGGGGGGATGTAAGGACAGGGGATGGAATGCGCCTGATGCACCGTAAAGACCCAGGCCATGTCCCTGGATCAGATTGCGAGCGGAGACAATATATTCGGTGGAATCGCTGTAAACCCACGGACCCCAGACAGTGCTGTAGAATATCATGACCGATCCCATCAGGGCAATGATGGCGACCAGCACTACGGTCAGGTTTTGCTTACTCAAACCTTTCATGCGAATTTTTTTATTTGGATTGCTGTGAGAATGCAAGGGCAGTCAATGATAGACGTAATACCTGAACGCCATCCTGAAGGCTGCAAAGCGGTTCAATATCCCCATTCAACAGGTTACGGAAGTGGCGCAGCTCATCCAGGAACATCCAATTGCGCTCGAACCCTTCTGGTGGGTAGATTTCTTGTAATGTAACTTCCTTATCACCCTCGCCAGGTTTGGTCAGGCGGACGATGCCATCAGCATTGTCCCAGCGCAAGCTGCCGTGTGTGCCGATAATTTCCAGCCAATGGGAGGCAGGGCGCTGGAGGTAATCGAGGTGAACGCTGCCAACTGCTCCGCTGGCAAAAAGCAATGCAATCTCAGCAGTATCTTCCACCGGCAGATTCAGACCTGCACGGCTGGTGTAGGCTGACAGTGATTCAACCTCGCCAAGGAGCCAGCGCAGGTAATCTAATGGATGGGATAAAGTGAGTACCACGCCCCCGCCCAGCTCGCGTCGGGCAGCATATCCCTGTTTGTAATTTTCCCAGGGATGCCAGTCGGGGAGATATTCACCCCAATGGGCGTGAGCGGAAACAGGTTTTCCAATCGCTCCACCATCCAGCAACTTTTTTACCTGCTGTAAACCAGGGTGAAAGCGGAACTGGAACCCGACCAATACCTGGCAGTGGTTCTGTTGGACGGTGTCTTGCAGCTCATCTAGCTTTGCCAGGGAATGGGAAACGGGTTTTTCGATCATTAGATGGCAGCCGCATTGTGCGGCGGGAACGGCGACATCCATGTGCAGGGCAGTGGGATTGGATATAATCACTGCATCGGGTTGATAAGCCAGTGCAGCACGCAGGTCACTCTCGACCGGAAAATCTTTTAGCTCATCATCGGGGAGGGTGGATTGGTGAGTATGGTAGACCAGGAGATCCCGCTCTCCCAGAGTGAGCAGGTTGCGAAAGTGTCGCCGACCTATGGATCCAAACCCTGCGATCAGGTATTTCATGAATTGATCAGGATGTGCAAACGGTTGTATAGCCCGAGTGCCAGGCGTTTGATAAGAGGATTACGCATGATCCGATTGGTGGAGCGGTGCGAAGATGCCGACACAGCACCAGCCTCGGCTGAAAGACCCAGGCGTTTCGCTTCGGTAGCATTCTCAGGGCTGATCACATTTCCAAGCAGGCGGGTGACCGGAGTATATGTGCTCAGGCGGAGATAGCCGCGTTGATCGACCGAGTTTTCGAGCTCGATCATTTTCCCCATCAGGTTCTTATCCCAGGGAGGCAAAACTTCAAGCATGAGCTGGCGAGTGGTGACGAACTGGTGGTGCCCGGCGGAGGCCAATGTGCTCACCCCATGGTAGCATAGCCCGATATCCTCAAGACCATTGACTTCGGTCTGGTAGCTTTCCCAGCTGCGGCCCATGTTATCGATATAATGCTGTTCGAGCTCGCGTGGGATGAGAAAGCCGCGCGACACCTGGACGTCTGGTTGCCCCGCAAATGCTTCAATAGTCTGTGTGGCATACCGCAGGTGGGAGCGGATGTAAAAACCGGTCACCAAACCCACATGCGGGTAAGTCTCCATGATCTTCAGGTGAGCATCCAGCCAACCCGGCAGGAAGAGCACATCATCATCCGAATAAGCCACGATCTCACCTGGGGCGGCACGAAAAATAACCTGTAAGGCGCTGATCTTGCCTATGTTGGAGCTGGAGAGGATCAGGTAGTTGATCTGCCCCTGGTCGCGCAGCTGGCACAGGTAGCTCACCAGCTCGGGGCAGCTGCCGTTATCGAAAACGATCAAATCGTGTGGCTCGGGGGTATCGGCGATCAAGCTCTCCAAGCTCAGCCGCGTGACTGCCAGGCGCTCGGCAAAGTAGCCCGCCTGGTTGGGCAGGTAGGTTAGCATCGCCAGGGTGATGCGTGAAGGGCTGTATTCGGTGAGCTGACCGCGGTTAGGGTTTATTCCTATTCTGGGCATTTGTTTTTCACATTATGAGGTGACAATGGGTAACCAGGCGCGTTGAGGAGCAAGGCGCTCAACAATACGGCGGCGGAAGAACCCGAACTGGCGGTGGAAGTGCACCTGCCGATCGGGTTTGAATACATACTGAGTGCTGCTATCAGCTTGCGCCAGGAGGGTGAGATAGAGCGGGATGAGCTCCGAACGAGGCTGCCCGTGGGCTCGTAGCTGGGTAACCCGGTAGCCAGCTTTCTGCACTACCTGGGTGAGTGTGTGTGTGCTGAAGGAGGTGAGGTGAGCCACTTCGAAGCAATCATGAGCGTACAGGTTGGGCACTTCCAGGAGCAGCCAGCTATCAGGTTCAAGTAAGCTGGTACGCAGGTTTTGAAGATACCCGACCGGATCTGGCAGATGCTCCAACACATGCATCATGCTCACAAGGTTGAAAGGCGGATGACCTGCGTTTTGAAGCTCATCCAGTGAGGCATAGACCTCCAGCCCCAGGGAGCGGGCATATTGGCGGTAAACTGTTCCCGGTTCAACCCCAACAGCCTCAGCCTGATAGCGGGCTTGAAATTGCTGCAATAAGATACCGGTCGAGCAGCCAACATCCAGGATGCGGGCAGCCGAGCTAACCCACGGAGTGATAAATTCCAGCGATACTTTGGCACGGTCAGACTGCACTGACAGGTCTTTCGGGTTGGGACCTTCCTGCCCCTGGTACAGCAGGCGGTATTCGGCCTCGTAAAATGCCTGGCTTTCTGCTTCGGTCATGCGCGGCGTTTGGTAGACCAGCCCACAGCTGCGGCAAATGTTGTTGATCACCGGTTGACCGCGGAATTCGCGCCGGTCAAACAGTGCACTCGCGTTTGCCCCACAAAGAGGGCAGGGGACAACGATCTCAGTCATCAGCCGCTCGAAGTTGACCAAGCTTATAGGCAGCCCGCCCGCGGAATTCCTTCCAGGCTTTAACGGGGTGGAAAACCGAGAAGAACAGGTGGGCAAATGCCATCGAGTGGAACTTGACCAGGGGGAAAATCTCTGTCTCACGCAGCAGCTTTTGGGAACGCAGAGGGATTTTTTGGAGCCTGTCATTCCCCAGGGCATAATCAGCGTCCTGCAGCGTGAATACGGTGCGACGACCGCCGGCTAAACGCAGGTTCTCGGACGATTCGGGGAGCCGGTAATGAGGCTGACCATTGGGGAGGTGTGAGTAGTCGTGATCCTGGTGGATGACCGGGATAGATGCACTCGCGTCGATGACTGGCATATGCTGTATGCGGGCGTGGTAGATCATCCAGTTGTCCCATCCGGCACGACCAATGGCGAAGCCTGGCAGGTCGGTGAAACATGAACGCGGGAAAATAAAATAATCACTGCCGGCAGGGGGGTGCAGGCGTCCACGTGATTTTAAATCCTCAAGGAGGCGTAAATCCCAACCGGATGTAAATTCGAGCGGCTCCTTGATTTCCAAGTCATAACGCTGACCGACGATGAGGAACAGTTTTTCCTGACAGTAAACCTGGCTGGCAGCTGTAACGAATTGGGGAGTGAGCAGGATATCGGCATTGACATATGCCAGCAAGGGGGAGGTGCTAATCTGCCGTGCCGCAGCGAAAATTGAGCTAACCAGTGGTGTACCGGATTGATTTCTGGCGACCTCCGGCAGGTATTGAATGTCTGTTTCGGCAGAAAACTCTGCCACGCCAGGCTCATCCCCGATCATTACCACATTCACCTCGTCTCCCAGGTTCTGCCAGGAAAAGATGGCGTTGCGCTGGATCAGGTTAATATGCGGGTGGGTGAAGGGCTTGGGAGCGGTAAAAATGGTGATGAAAGGATCGGGAGAAGCCATTGAATTAGACGCCTGAATTGCGCTGGTCGACATCAAAAGCAGATTTATGCGGAACGGCTGCATTGATGAAGCCCAGCTCGGGTTCCATCTGCAAGAGAGAAAGAACCTCCTGCCAGCTGAAAAGCTCGAATGAATCAAAGTGAGAATAGACCTGGCGCACGAATTCGAGATCTGCCGGGGTATCCACCGTCCAGCGCAGGGAACCAAGGTCAGGAATGTGGTTGAGCAAGGCAACATGGAAGCCGAGAGGAGTGGTAGCTTGCTCCCTATACCACACCGCTTCGGGTGGCACGTCAGGCTGGGGGAACGAGATGCCCTGATAGATGTAAGGCATCACATGCTCACGCTGGAAACCCTGGTCAGCTTCCTTCCAGGCGCGTTCCAGGGCTTCGAAGGAACATACTTCAACATCCAGACCGATTGGGAGCGTCCGGCGCCAGGGTGGGGGTAATCGATTGGCAGAAAAATCATTTGGATATGTAGTCAGAGATGGAGTATCAGCTTTCTGGTAAGAAATTGCTGATGCCTGCTTTATAGATTTGCCAAGAAACGTATCAACCGTCAGATCCAACACATCTGGATCGAGGAGCGGGCAATCGGCTGTCAAGCGGATGATTGCATCGGCGTTGTACTGCACTGAGGCGCGATAGAAGCGGTCCAGCACATCGTGGAGGCTACCTCGCCAGCAAGGGATACCCTTGATGAGGCAGTATTGCTCCAAGACGTCATCCGAGGGATCGGTGGTGGTGGCAATCACGATGCCATCAACCGACCTGGCTTTCATCGCCCGCGCAACAACGTGCTCGAGCATTGGACGCCCGCCGATATCCATCAAGACCTTCCCCGGCAGGCGGGAAGAAGACATACGAGCCTGGATAATAGCTAGTTTATTCATCGGTTTATTTGTTTACTGGGCAAATTCTGAAATGGAAGGGATTGATTTGGTGCGAGCCACAAACCACCAAACTGAAATTCCCACCAGGGCGCCACCGATCAGTGCAATTGGAAGCCACTCGATTACCTGGTTGAGGATGATTTTTTGAAATGCAGAACTCCACGCCTGCCAGAAACCGGCTTGCTTGGGCCCCTGAATGAGCAGATATTCCATATTTGGCAATCCCCATAAAGCCAGGAGCAACAGATAGAAAATGTAATAACCGGCGATTGAGCAAACCCAACACAAGGCTCCTGCCAGTGCTGACCGGGAGGCTGAGCGCGAAGCGCGGCTTTCATAGAATGTGACCGGTAAGACAGGAACCAACCAGATGCCATAGTTCAACAGGATGATGATGGGTATGACGATGGGGTTATTTTGCAGCTTCCCCCAGGAGAGCTGCGCCAAGAAATTCAGATAGTACCAGTCGGCAATACCGAACAAGAACCCAACCAATGAATAAATCAACCAACGTTTTTTCCCATGCACAGCTTTATCTACTCCAAAAACCAATCTTTATTTAACCAGTCTAAGATAAAAAGCACGTAATTACTCATCGATTAAAAATTAACCTCAACACATTTGAAATTTGAGGCGAAAACCCCTGATACATAAAAAACGGAATACCCCCTCCCGCCTCCCCCACCACGCTCACAAAAACAGTTCGCTAGGCAACGAAAACAAAAAGCATGTTTTTAGGGGAGGAGTATTGAGGTATGGGCTGTGCGATGGTCGAGTTATTTCGATTAATCATCAAATAGATGAGTAATAACAAAAGTACAATAACCCACTTTCAGATGTTTTGTTTTATTGCGATGGAATAGGCTTTTTCCAGCTGGGGGAAATTTTTTCCCCAATCGGCACGGGCTTCAGCAATCCGGCGTGCTTTGTTTCCCATCTCGGTGAGGTCTTCCCGATGCTCAAGAGCATATAAGATCGCTGCGGCAAGGGCTTCAGCATCACCGTCGGGGAACAACCAACCATTCTCACCCGGGGTGACCCATTCCCGGTTGCCAGGAATATCGGGGACAATCGCCGGGGCTGCTGTAGCAAAAGCTTCCAATAAGGAAATCGAAGTGCCATCACTATGGGAGGCGCTGAGATATAAATCTGTGGTCTGATAGTAAGCAGGCAGGTCTGCAAAGGATACCTGACCTGGGAAAATGACTCTATCGTAAACGCCGCCGACTAATAAAATCTGCCGAATGGGGGCTAACTGGGAGCCACCGCCTAAAAGGGTGAGGTGAAGCTCTGGGCGTTTCCGAGCGGCGATAACGAAAGCCCGGGCGATCACATCGATACCATAAATTGGTTCCCAGCTGCGAGTGGAGAGCAGGTTAAAGCTTGAAGTATTTACATCTTTACAGGACGAAACGGTAAAGTGAGTAAGGTCGATGCCCCAGGGGAAGGTCACGATGCGCTCATCAGGCATGCCATAGGAGACTGCCAGCTTGCGGATAGTGTCGCAATCGCCAACGAAAGCATCGCTGTGATACAAGGTATATCTCGTCGCCAGGTTCCAGAACGGATTGATATTGGCATCGTGCAGCAGGTCATAACCCCATGACGCGCTAACCAGGGGGTGAAAATCAGCCAGGGCAGCTAAAAGGGCGCAACGCTGAATGGGACCAGCGTGAATTAAGTCGGGTTTGACTCGACGGATGACTTCACGCAGGCTCTCGAGCAAGCGAAAACCATCTTTCAACCTGGCAGGCTGGCTGCCTCCCGCCCATTGGACTGATTCAATCCCTGGTGGGAGAGGACGGTCTTCGAGGGTTTGTTTTCCTCCTTCCAGGCGTAAATAAAACACCTGGTTGTCTGTATTCGACAGGGCAGTGAGGAAGCGATGGTCGTGGGTGGTGTAATCGCGGGAAAAATAGATGATCCGCATCTATTCCTTATAAGCGATTATTTATCGCCTGGCTGAGACGTTGAATCAACAGTTTATCGCGTTCATAGTCGAACACCATTGCATCCATTTCGGATTGAGGATGCGACCAGGGAAGACCTTTTCGATAAATCTCTGGTTCGGTCATGTAGCGGGGGACAATATGGGCGTGCAGGTACGGATCCAAATTGCCAGCGATGGCGTAATTTATTCGATATGCACCGGTAACTTCTAATAGAGCGTCTCCAACCACTGACATGTCACATAAGAATTCTGCCCGTTCTGCCTGGCTCAGATCATTCAAGCTGGATACAACCGGGTCTGCCAGTAAGATACAGTATCCGCTGAGAAATTGTAAGTCGCACAGCACAACCCAACCTGAAGGTACCCGGCAGATGACGGTCGGGTTGGTTCCTGCTCGGGCGGTTTCAACGCGTTGGGGAATCGGGATGGGCATGCTTATTCTCCCAAACCGGTCCAGCGAAGCTCTTTCCCCAACGGCATGTCTGATAATGCGCGTTTACCGATCACTGAGCCGATCTCATCCGGCTTAATGGCACCGGGAGTAGCAGGGCGGAGCACGTCGATCATTTCACGCGTGAATACTTCTCCGGCTTTGATATCACGGGCGGCACGCAGGCAGCGGCGCTGAATGACGGCTGTGTCGACCTCATTGCCGGCGACGAACTTGTCGGGGCTGCCCAGGCTGCGCTCCAAAATTCTAGTCTCCTCGACCATTGCCGCCCAATTGCGGGGGTCCATAGCAAACTTATGGTCAGGACCTTGGCGGTCATTGCTGTCAGTGAAATGACGTTCGATGACCTGGGCGCCCAGCGTCACTGCCGCTAAAACGGGTGCGACGGCATGGGTGTGGTCGGAAAGACCCAGGATCACATCAGGGAACAGGGTGGCATAGGTTTTGAGCACGTTGATGTGAAGGTGATCGTAGTTATCTGGGCTGGCAGTGTAATTTGTGTTGCACTGCATCAGCACAAGCTGAGGGTTGATCTTGAGAACAGCATGAATTGCCCGCTGGACTTCGCCGATATCGGAGGCACCGGTGGCAATAAAAAAAGGCTTGCCCTTGGATGCCATGCGCTCGAGAGCTTCGATCCAATCGATCTCCCCTGAACCGGCTTTATACATTTCGACGTACGGGTCGAGCATATCGATGGTTTCGAAATCATACGGCGCAGAAAAGAAATCAATTCCCACCTGGTCGCATGCCTGTTTCAACACCGGAGTCCACTCAAATGGGATGGAGGCTTCGGAATATACCTGGAAAACCGACTTCTTCCAGGCGGCCTGGTGGGAAATCTGCCCATCCATGTGGGTGAAGCCGTAGTCTGAAACGATGTGCGGAGCGCGGAAGTTTTGGAACTTGGCTGCGTCTGCTCCGGCTTCCTTAGCGAGGCGGATAAGCATTTTGGCGCGCTCAAGGTCTCCATCATGGTTGGCAGCAATATCCGCGATGAAATAGGTGGGGTGACCTGGTCCGATGATATGAGTGCCGATCCGAATTTGCATGGTTTTCTCCGGGCTAGCATGGACAGGGAAAAATATTAGCTTGTTCCCAGGCTGCGCAGCATGTGTGGATAACCCTGTTGATAAAGCTTGAATAACTTATCCAAACCTGTGGATACCCTGGGGAGAGATTTACCCAATTCATGCGCAAGCTTGTCAGAGCGCAGCGAGAGGTTAGGCGAGCGAACCGCTTTCAATCCCGCCTTTGCAATGGAAGTTGGGTTGATCAAACTGGTATCCAGGTCAAAGCGGTGGGCGAGACGGATACCAAAATCATACTTGCTCAGGGATTCGGAGCTTACCACGTGATACAGACCACTAAGACCCCTCTCCAGCATCCTGACGAAAATATCTGCCAGGTCGTTGGCAAGCAGGGGGCAAAAGCACACATCGGTGAAACCCATTACCTGGTTTCCCTGGCTCAAGTTATTGAAGAAAAATTCTGCCAGGCTGCGGTTGCCGCTTTGGGACCAACCAAACAGATTAACCCGGGCGATGATAGCTGTTGGGTCTGCTTCGGCAACGGCTAATTCACCGTCCAGCTTGGTGCGGGAATACACACCCACAGGCGTGGGGCTATCTTCCTCGCTGTAGTTACCTAGCCATCCATCGAATACTGAATCGGTGGAGACGTGAACCAGGCGCGCTCCGCTCCTGGCGACATGACTTGCCAGTGTGCGGGGGAGGTCGGTATTCAGCTGCTGCGCCAGGAGGGGGTCAGCCTCACAGGCATCTAAATTTGCCAATGCGGCACAGTGGATGACCCAGTCGGGTTGAGCCAGATCGAGCAGGCGCTCCACTGCGCCAGGAACCAGAAGGTCGGTCTGGATCACCTCGAAGGCATCGGTTTTTATGACATGCTGGCTGACCGTACCAAAAACCGTGTGCCGGGAGGTGGTTTCCAGTGCCAGGTTGAGACCCAGCAAACCACTGGCTCCGGTGATGAGGATGCGCATATCACCTATTCTTCAACATAACCATTTACCTGGCGACCTTCGAAGGGCGCCACCATGTCATGGATTTGATCGACGCTTAACCACTGCGGGTTGTTATCACTTCCGAAGCGGAAACCAACGGGTAAACCCTGCCCTTCAGACTGCCAATCGTGACCGAACCAGGCGTTTGGGCTGGGCTGGACAACATACATATGTTCCATCTCTACTGCGGAGCGAGATTCATCTTCAGAGATCAATACTTCATGAAGCTTCTCACCAGGTCGGATGCCCACCACTTCCAGCCTTGCCGCAGGAGCGATGGCTTTCGCCAGATCAATGATCTTCATGCTTGGAATCTTGGGCACAAATACTTCGCCTCCGTGCATTTGTTCAATGCAGCTGATGACGAAACGAACTCCCTGGTCGAGGGTGAGCCAGAAGCGGGTCATACGATCATCGGTGACGGTGAGCTTGCCTGTAGACCTCTGCTGCAGAAAGATAGGCACCACGCTACCGCGCGAGCCAACCACATTACCGTAGCGGACGCAGCTGAAACGGGTCGCCATCCCACCTGCGTAGGAATTGCTCTGGATGATCAGTTTTTCGGCGGCCAGCTTGGTGGCACCATAAAGGTTTATCGGATTGACCGCTTTATCTGTGCTGAGGGCAAGGACTTTCTTGACACCTGCGTCAAGGGCTGCCTCGACCACATTGCTGCTACCCAGGATATTGGTCTTGATGGCTTCCATCGGGTTGTATTCACAGGCAGGCACCTGCTTGAGAGCAGCCGCGTGGACCACAACGTCCACGCCGTGCATGGCACGGCGCAGGCGTTCGATGTCGCGCACATCCCCGATAAAATACCGCAGGGAGGGATGATCGAAACCAGCCACGCGCATTTCATGCTGTTTGAGCTCGTCGCGGCTGAACACGATCAGCTTGGCGGGATGGTATTCCTTCAGCATCGTCTCGATATATTTTTTACCAAAAGACCCGGTTCCACCAGTGACGAGGATGACTTGTTCGGTCCAGTTCATGGGATCTCCATTTTTACATATCCGGTTAATATCATTTTTCCTTGCCCATCTCGACCAGCGGGTACTGCCCATACCTGCCTAGAAAGTGTGGGAAAAGTTCTTCCAGTGCGTAGATCAGCTTGAGCAGGAATTTTCCAGCGAAGCGTTCATGGATAAACGTGCGCAGGAAGCGCACGTTAACGCTCCGCCAGCAGTATACATTAATCGGCATCAGGCTGCCAACTTCCTTGTTGAGCCAGGCTGCATTTTCTTTGCGTACATATGTGCCGCGTCGTTCTGCTTGATCTGCTGATGGATGGATTACCTGGTCGGGGTTGGTAGACCTGGTCTGGGGTCGAGTGATTGCGTATAGCCGTTCAGTCAGCATAATCCAAAAGTTCAGGAAGATCGTAAGTGGAGGGTTATCCCAGCCGTTGACAATCACGCCCTTGCCACTCGCGGCCAGAGTGCGCTGCAGCTCACCATAGGCACGCACATGATCGACGGGAGGCAGATGGTGCAGGGTGTGAAGCGATACCAGACCGTCAAACACATCCGATTTAAAGGGAAGGTTGGCAACATCGCAAACCACATATAAGCCATGGCTGCCAAGGCGTTTACGGGCTTCCTGCAAGGCTACGATGGAGATGTCAGCACAAATCCGGCGTTGGTAGCCCCTGGAATATTCAAGGTATTCCGGGTACTGGATTGGTCCGCAGCCGGCATCGAGCAGGTAGCGCCCCAAGGGGTTCAAATGGCGCAGCACACGCAGGTGGCAGTTATGGATGTACTCATGCGAGACAGGACGCAGGTCTTCATAAGAGGCATTCTGGTAGAAACCATCGCTCTCGGTCTGCCAGCCAACCCGGTCATAAAATTCGCGCACCTGGTGCTTGATTTCAGCGTCTGGGATCATTTCTCACCAATGGACAGGCTCGCCGACCAGGTAGCGAAAGGTCTGCTGATAGGTAGCTAGTCCTTCATTGCTCAGCAAGCGCGACAACGGCCAGGTTTCCAGATCTTTCCAGAAGTGGACCAGGTGCCAGGGGAAGGGGTGCGGATACTCGAAGAAGAAGCGGTATGCATAATTCCAGGCTTGTGCCACCTGTACCTGGGATAGGCGAAATGAGCCAGGGTTTGCCAGGACGTTGGAAAGCAGCTCAAAATAAGCTTCCCAGCTTGAGGGGTCCAGGGTAAACCCTTTGTCGCGGTAGTGGGTGTTGCCAACGACGATTACCGGTACACCAGTCATCGCCATTTCCATGCCCACCGTGGTGGTGTAGACCAAACCCAGGTCGGCGATCTCCACAACATCGTAGGTGTTCACCTTGGCATCTGCGGGTACCAGGTGGATGTTTTCAGGGATTGAAGGTAATGCCTGGTGAACAACATCCGCGACGGAAGGTCCTTTGGTGATCAATTCTCCCGGATGGATGCGGACAACCAGCTGAACTTCCGGGTGACCGGCAAAAAAGCGCACTGTACGCTCAAGCCAATCGGTCATCGAATCACTAAAAACTTGCCGACCTAAAGTAAGGCTGTCACCGATCACGTTGGTTGCCAGCAGGATGATCGGGCGGTGGTCTAAGGATAGCGCCTGGCGCACCTGCTCGCCACCTTCAGAAGGCACTCCCTGCCATCGGCGGGCAAAGTTTTCCCACAGGCTGGCTCGTTGACGGGAGGTAAATAGGTTTACCACCTGGTCTTTCTGCTCAGGGGTCAAGGGCTGTTCCTGACGTGCATGCCATAATTGTGCGGTGTCCTGGCGCATGACCTCCGCATTCTGAGCCAGCCAGATGCGGTCACACTGCTCGCCGAATTCATAGGTGACGGTTGGGATGCCCAGATAACGCGCCAGCTGGTAGATCACCCCAAATTCAAGGATGGTCCCATTGGGGAGGATGACTGAGATCAGGTCTATGACTTTCAAGGTAGGAAAAGGCAGCACCAGCCGCTGCCAGGTTGCGCTGAAAGCGCAGCTTATACAGGTCACTATCCAGGCTGACCTGTTCCACCTGGAGGGTATATTGGGTATCGCGCAAGGATACCAGCTCAACAGCCTGCTGCAGATCGGTTGGCAGATGCGGAGCCTTTGATTGGCTTAATAGTGGCACGATTTTTAGCAGGGGTGAAGCTTTCGTCAGGACGTTCTCGGTGTATATATTTTGACGCCGCAGGTTGAATGCCTCAATCGGCTTCTGCCAGCGGGCATAAGGCAGATAGGAAAGGCTAACGGAATGTCCCAAGCCCGCTAATGACATCCCCAAAAGCGTGGCGTGCTCGAGCCAGTAACGCAGGGTAGCGAAAATAAAGATGTTCTTAGCAGGTGAATCGGATGAACGGCTGCCAGATGCATAAACCTCAGACGCCAACACCTGGGAGCGCCACTCCGGGATGGAAGCTTCCAGTCGGTCGAGGGTAAATTCAGCCGTCACGGGCTTACCCGGCTGGCGCAGGTACCAGTACGCTTCGGCGGTAAGCGGGATTTGACCCAGTATCGACATGAGGTCTTGCTTACTGACCATTCTCATAGGCGCTCAATCGTCCATTCCAAAGCCGGTCGAATGGCACCCATACGGGGCTCAGGCCACTGCTTACCTGGGGCTCCGGTGGCATCGACGGTGAACGCCAGAGAGTGGTCATCCCAAAAATAGCGTTTGATGCGGAAGCTGCTGGCATTGACTGCCAGAACGTAGCGACCTTCATTCAGTATATCGGCTGGGATGGTACAGCGGCTGGTGTAATGACCGGTTGTTCGTACACCTTGTTGCTCGAACTGATGGGGGTCATCCAGGTCAAAGGAAGTGAACACATACTCACCACGCATCGTGAGGAGATAAATCCCGACACGTAAACCTGTTATGGATTGGTCCAACCGGTACTCGATCTCGATAGTGAATGGCTCGGTTGAGCGTAAGGTATCAACCACGCGTGAGTTCTTGTCACGCAGGCGCAGCGCAATGGGAGCGAATGGAGCAGCATCTGCGGGGATTTCGGCGGAGGTCCAGATACGCTCCCCTGAGCCGGTGAAACCCGCGGCCATGTAATAATCCACCGCTTGAGGGGTGGGGGCGCGGTAGACCATGAGGCCTTTATCCAACACCATGGTCTCTTCGGTGAGGCGCAGTACGGCCGACATATTATGGCTCACGAAAAGCACGGTGCGCCCTGCCTGGGCAACGTCAGTCATCTTGCCCATGCATTTTCGCTGGAACTCGGCATCACCCACCGCAAGCACCTCGTCCACTACCAGTATCTCGGGTTCCAGGTGGGCTGCCACCGCAAAGGCGAGGCGAAGGTACATGCCGCTTGAATAGCGCTTGACGGGTGTGTCGATGAACTGCTCCACTTCAGAGAAAGCGACGATTTCATCGAACTTTCGCTCGATCTCCAGGCGCTTCATCCCCAGGATGGCGCCGTTCAGGTAGATATTCTCACGCCCAGTCAGCTCGGGATGAAAACCGGTGCCTACTTCCAATAAAGAGCCAACCCGCCCGTGGATTTCGGCGTTGCCTTCAGTGGGCTCGGTAACGCGTGACAGGATTTTGAGCAGCGTGCTCTTCCCTGCGCCATTCCGTCCAACGATGCCAAGCACCTTACCCCGCTGGACTTCGAAGGAGATATCGCGAAGTGCCCAAATCGAGCTGGTTTCGGTAGAGGTGGAGGTGACTGCGGAACCGCGCCGCAACCGCTGGAAAGGCGCGTTGACTCCTGCGGCGATGGTATCGCGCAGGGTTTTATAGCGCTCGGGGGCAGTCCCGATGCGGTAGCGCTTGCCAAGATCTTCAACGCGGATAGCAATATCATTCATAAGGCGGATCGAGCCTCAGCAAGCGAAAAGGTCAGATATGTTCTAGATCTCATCAGCGAAGGTCCGTTCCATATTGCGGAAGTAAACCAACCCGGTGATGAGCAGGATCACAGCAACTCCTGCTGAGACGGCAGTCACCTGCCATGGCAGGCCGTGGATGCCCAACAGACTCCAACGGAAACCTTCGACCACGCTGGTGAGGGGGTTGAGAGCATATAATATTTGCCATTTACCTGATACAGCCGAGGCAGAATAAACGATCGGGGTGAGGAAGAACCAGATTTGGGTCAAAAACGGGAGGATATGACCCACATCGCGGTAGATCACATTCATGGCTGATAACCACAGGCTGACACCCAGGGTGGCGACCAGCGCCAGGAGGATGAATAGAGGCAAAGTGAGGATTGCTGGGGTGATCTGGTAGGTGTAGGTGGAGCTGGGTGCAAAATTATAGTACAGGATGATCAAGATGTATACGATGAAGCCAATACCGAAATCTACCATGCCGGCCAGGACGGAAGCCACAGGGATGGTCAGGCGGGGAAAATAGATCTTGGTGATCATATTGCGGTTGGTTACCAGAGAGCGTCCGGCGTCATTCATCGCCTTGGAGAACAACCCCCAGGGTAAAAGTGCGGTGAAGTTGAAGATGGGATAAGGCACGCCTTCTGAAGAAAAACCTGCGGCATTGGAAAAGATTAAGGTAAACACAACCATCTGGACGACGGGTTGGATCACTGCCCAGGCGGCACCTAACACGGTCTGTTTATAGCGCACCAGGACATCGCGCCAGGTGAGGAAAAGAACCAGCTCACGGTAAACCCAGAGATCGCGCAGGTTCAATGCGGCCAGACCGTGCGTGGGTCGCAGGTAGGTCACATCTGAGCAGGGTTTGGAGAGCGGGTTGGTAGCCATGGATGAGCGATTAGACCTTCCGGTTTTCCCGGTACCAGGCGATCGTCCGGCGTAAACCTTCTTCAAAATTTACGCTTGCGCGCCAACCGAAATATTCAGCTGCACGACTGGTATCCAAGGCACGGCGAGGCTGCCCGTTCGGCTTGGTGGTATCCCATACCAACCGGCCTTCATAACCGGTCAGGTGGGTAATCAGCTCTGCCAGGTGTTTGATACTGATCTCTTGCCCGGAACCGATATTGACCGGCTCACTGCCATCATAAAATTCAGAGGCAGATAGAATCCCTTCTGCCGCGTCGCCAACGTAGATGAACTCACGGGTTGGGGACCCATCTCCCCACAACACAACTTCCTTGTCGCCACGCTCCTGCGCTTCGATGCATTTCCGCACCAGGGCAGGGATGACGTGGGAAGTCTCGAGGTTGAAATTGTCCCCGGGTCCATATAGATTGACTGGTAGCAGGTAGATGGCATTGAAACCGTACTGTTGGCGGTAAGCTTGAGCCTGGACGAGGAGCATTTTCTTTGCCAGCCCGTACGGAGCGTTGGTTTCCTCTGGGTAACCATCCCATAAATTTTCTTCCTTGAAAGGAACGGGGGTGAACTTGGGGTAGGCACAGACCGTGCCGATGGCAACGAACTTGGATACCCCGCGCTTCCAGGCTTCGTGCATCAGCTGCACACCCATCATCAGGTTAATATAGAAAAAATCGGCTGGTCTCGCCCGGTTGGCACCAATCCCCCCTGCCAGGGCCGCCAGGTGGATGAGCAGGTCTGGCTGGGCAACATCCAGCATCCGTTGGATATCAGCGGGATTAACCAGGTCGTATTCTTCAATCCGGGGAACAAAGATATCCGTGGCTCCACGCTGTGCTAGTGCTTTGAGAATGAAGGAGCCTAAGAAACCTGCCCCACCAGTGACGCAAATGCGTTTATTATGCCAGAACTTTGGATCAGATTGATACGCCATCATGACTCCTAATCTTGTGGTTCACCCGCCTTGCTGTGAGCTTATTGGACGATAAATTGGGCATTCCGGTAACGCTGATCGTGGGGGTTGCTGATCAAACCTGTTCGGATGGCATGCAGCACTTCACGGATGCCGTCGTCGGGTGTAAGGCGTGTCTGGAATCCCAGGTTGCGTTGAACTTTTTCGTACGAAACAGTGATGTCCCGCATATCCCCTCCGAAGGTCATGTCCTTATAATTGACCACGGTCTCAGGCATACGCTTGAGAACCATCCCAACGATTTGATCCTTGGTATAGTTACCGTTATCGGAACCCAGGTTATAAATCTCGCAACGGACCTTCTCATCGGGTGCCTGCAATCCCAGGACGATCCCTCGCACCGCATCGTTGATGTGAATAAAGGAGCGTGAATATCCACGCTGGTAGATGAGCAGCTCGCGTTTTGTATACGCATCCAAAACGAACTGGTTGATGATCAGGTCAAACCGGGGGCGGGGAGAAATGCCATACAGGGTTGCCAGGCGGTAGATCAAAGGCGCACAAGCTGAATCACTCTGTGCCAGCAGGAAGCGTTCAGCTGCAATTTTCGTCTCTGCATACAGAGATTGCGGGGTAAGAGGTGTGGTTTCGGTGACAGGTTGACCATCGGGCGAGAGACCGTAATTACTGTAGGACGACGCATACACCACTCGTTCCATCCTCAATTGGACAGCCTGCTCGTAAACGCGTTCGGTGGCCTCAACGTTATAGCGCCAGGCAACTTGTCTCCCAACCGACTGGCAGGCTGGGAAGCCCACAATGGCAGCCAGGTGAACCAGAGCGGAAGGTTTATCCCAGTCTGAGCGCAGGCTGGTGCGCATGATGCGCGGCTCGATCACATTCGCCTTGACGAAGTGGAAATTCGGGTGAGCCAGGTAAGCCATCAGCGATTCACCCCCATAAATAAGGTCGTCAATTACTGTGACCTTCATCCCAAGGCGCAGCAGCTCACCGGTCAATAAAGAGCCGATATATCCTGCTCCACCAGTGATAACGACATGTTTTAGTTGAGCTGGCTGCATATACGTCTCTCCTTGGTTCACACCTTCACCTCCATCTGCAGGGTGACCTTTACCCCATGAACGATCAAGGTCGGGTCGGATGGGTCAGGGCTGATCTTGACACCCTGCTCCAGGCAGGTCAGGCGGCATATGTCGACGATATCATTGGTCTGGCTCGCGCCGTTGGGGTCCTCGAGGCTGGTCTCAGATTCGATATGGACACAATCGTACCCGCCATGCTTGAGCTCGACCAGGAGCTCACGCACCCGTTTACGGATGTTGCGGTAGAGAAGGAAGGATTGTTCTATATAATCGATGGTCAGGTGGGCTCTGAATGCGATGCCTTCAGGGGTGATGATATAGCGTAGTTTACGCCTTTCAGCGCGCTTTACCTTGACATAGCCTTTGGCTATCATGCGCTTAATGTGCCAGTTCACCGTGCCTACTGCCACGCCCAGCTGGGTTGCCAGCGAGGCTTGAGTGACATCTGGATCGTTCTCGATCTTTTCGAGAAGGATCATTTCACGGGTGGCTTCAGGGTTTTCTGCCATTAGATGATCAGGGATTTTGGAGTCAGCTATTGCGGATTAAATCAATATTCAGTGACTGAAATTCAATGACTGAATTATAACTCATATTTACCAATTATGGGATGGACCGTGGATAAATCACTTGTGGGACGAAGAGCGATCAAACTTTATCAAAATTGCCTACGATACGCAGGATGTCGAACCCTTCGGCAAAGGGTCGCTCTGCCAGGGCGCCATGGCGGATCAGTGTGGCACGCAGCACATCGTGGCTAAAATAATATTTATCGTCGTAGGTGGTGTACTCTGCCAGCGCATTTATTTTTCGTTCGACATCCTCAGCTGTCACTTCCACCAGAAAGTGGGGGAAGAACCCGTAACTGCTGCGCAAGGCGTCAAACCCCAAGACGGTAGTACCGCGGAAAGCACGCAATACTTCTTCCGTAGTCTGCTGGTGATCCTGGTGGATATCGGCGCGCGAATGGGTGATGACGATATCGGGTTGATACTCGTGGTTGAGCTTATACAAGTATTCCAGGATTTCCTGGCGCAGCTCAGGGAAACGGCGGGTGACGAACGATTTCAGCTTTACATGCTCTCTTGTCACCCCCAAGACGGACATACTGCGGAAATGCTCATCCACCACGTGGGCGAGGGCAGGGTTCTTTTGGTTATCGGACAGGGTGACGCACAAGATATCCGTTTTGCCGATGATATTGGAGATAAATGCACCGCAGCCCAGCTCAATATCATCCGGGTGGGCTCCAATGAAACATACTTTTTTACCGTGGAAGAGCATCATAATCCGTCCTTTTCGAGAAGAATCCGGTAAGGGAATATCGGCGAAACCAACCGGCGGATAAAAATCCAAATCTGTTTTAGCAAGGTGCGAAAGCTTCTGTAGCGCAGTGTATAGAGCCCTCTTTGGAGGAGGGTGGGGTACCGTTCTTGGTCAGCGCTGCTCCAAAAATCTTGTGGTGATTTCTCAGGTGAGAATATCGTATCCTGGTTTAGATGCCGAAATATATATTTATTAGCCGTGATCAGGTTCAGGGTGTCTACAAGCTGGGCTGCCCGTACCCCAGGATGGTAGCGCTGCAAGACGTCCTGGTAGGCTTCAGCACCCAGGTCTTTCCGATTTTTTGCATCTTCAGTCAAAGACTCAAGGTAATCTGTCCAGTCCTGCACATTATTTGCCAGATAGCCATTCTCTCCCTGCCGGATGGCTGTGGAATATGAATCGCTGGGACTGGCGATGGAGGGTACTCGCAGGAGAGCTGCCTCTACGTATTTAATCTCGCTTTTGGATTGTCCAAAAGGGTTATTGGTCTCGAGCGGTGCCAGGTTTATATCAAACCTGACCAGGATCGACGGCAGATGGCGCCACGGCATAAAACTAAACTTTTTTATTCGACTCGACAGATCACCCCAATTACTACCAGGGTCAAGGTGACCTACCAGCCACAGCTCTACAACAGGATGCCTCGTCAGGCAAGCCTGCAACGCCGGTGCGATCAAAGCAAAATCGAGGTCGTGGGTGGGCGTGCCACTGGCATACCCGATCACAACTCTGCCTGGGTCCGTTTTCCGCGACATAAAAGCTCGCTCAGCCAGGTTCAGCATTTCCAGGCTGAAGGCATTGCGGTGAATGTAAGCAGGTTTCCCAAGCTGACGGACTGCATTTGCCAGGAACTCACAGGAGGTAATGACCGCATCACTGACTTCCATGGTTTTCCGGCAGAGGCGGATATCTTCCTGGTATAAGGACCGCCGGACAGGGTCTGCGAAATCGGGACTATGAATAAATCTGACAGCCTGAGGGTCGAATACAAGGTCGTCAAGATCATTGATCAAAACCCCACCCTTCTGGTGGATGACTTTCTCAATCCACGCTATTTGACTGTCATACGAAGCACGATGGATTATGACTACCGAGGCCCGGTTTACTTTTTCCCGCAGCCCAGGATCAGTCACGTGTGATAGCTCGCAGCTCAAACCCGCCAGGCGCGCCTGTTCGAACAAATGAAATGTGCGGTAGCGCCGCGGGTCATCCTGGACGCCGCTTAGAATGAGCAGTGTTGGTTCAACAATCATCTTCAGGATCCAAATAATGCCTCAAAAGCATTTATTCACACGCCAGGTCATAATTTTCGCATCAGCTCGACCCAATCGATTGCGTGTTGCGCCAGGGTGCGTTGGGTATATAAATAACGGGTCGCGTTTTGGGCAATATTCAAGCGCAGGGTGGGGTCATTGATCAAGCAATCCAGCGCTTCCTCCCAGGCTTCGGGGGTGTTCGCTGCCAGCCAGCCATTGTGCTTGTGCTGCACAGTGGATGAATAAGCAGGAGATTGACTGAATATTCCGGCTGCACCGATGGAGGCGTAGTCCAGGAATTTGATATCCGACTTGCAGTTGTTGAAGGGGGTATTTTCCAGTGGAGAGATGGCGATATCCCAATGAATTTGCCCGGTAAACCAGAGCATGAACAGCGGGTATTCGTTTTCCTCAGGTCTGGGATAAAAGTAGCGAACAGGCAGTCCTTCCAACTGTTCTTTAGTTGCTTGATTATTCACCACACCTACCACCTGAATTTCGATCCGACCGGGGTTGCGTTGGTGTATTGATTTGAGCGCTGGCAAAACCAGCTTGAAGTCTTCATCATGGGTGAAAGTGCCCATGTAACCGATCACAATCCGCTTATGGTCCAACCTGAGATTTTTATCGCCGGGAAAGCGTGGGATCATCAAGCGCTCATCCAGCTGGTTTGGCAGGACTTGGATATTTGAGTTGAATTCCAACAGTCGCTGGCGCAGTGCCGGAGTGGTGACCAGCACCGCATCTGCCTGGCGCAGCAAAAAAATGATCACCGGTAGAATTTCGCTGATAGGTCGGGAGTGCTCATAAAACGCCAGGTCGAAGTAATCATCGTCGATGCAATAAACGATCCGGCTGCCCCGGAGGTGAATCCTGTTGACCAGCTCTTCTGCCAACGGTAAGGCGATATCAAATCTCCACAGGCGATCGATGAGAACCAGATCAGCTGGCTCGTTATTGTAGTCCAACCCAAACGTGGTATCGAGATGAGCCTGCACCTGAGGATGGGACAACGGGCGGATTAAGCGCAAGAAAGAGCTGGAATATGGTCGGTAATCCGGTCCATATTCATAAATCACATGAATGCGCCGCTTGTTGGGTTGAATGGGATCAGTCATTTATCCCCCCGGAAAAGCACTTTAAGTATATTGAAAGCTGGTGCTTCCGCATATAAGCGGGCAGCAGCAGAAACGGCATTCTTTTGAAGCATCAGACGGAGCGCATCGTCTTCGATTAACCGCTGGAGTGCTCTAAAACTGGCTTCCTGGTCATGAGTATCTACCACCAGGCAGTTCTGCTCATTTTGGGCATAATCCTGCGTGCCACCATTCGCCGGGGCGATCACCGCCAATCCGGTGGCCATGGCTTCCACGGCAGTCAGCCCGAATGCCTGGAAATCTGAAAAATCCACAAAGATATCGGCTTCATTGAACAAATTTACTACCTGGGTTGAGCGCAGCTGCCCGGCGAGCTGCCAAACGAAGTCTTGCTCGAGGGAGGCAAAGCCTGGGTCTGTGGAATCACAGCCGAACAACCTGATTTGCACCCTGGAGGGGTACATTTCGCTGGCTCGCCGCAGGATCGCCATGGTCAGTTTTGGGTTCCGCCGAGAAGTAGCCGGACGGATCATGGCAGTGATCCTTAAAGGACGGTCTGGCCAGGAAGGGTCGGTGCGCGGGTGTGGTCGGAATAGGTCTGTATCGATGTGCCCGCCAACGATGGCGCTTTGAATGTGGTGATGGAGCTGGATTTGTTCGGAAATCCACGCAGTGGTCACCATACGCAGCAGGTTTTGGGTCAGGGTGTAAGAGGCGGTGGCTTTCTGGAATTCGTGCGAATCCGGCGGGTAGAAATACGGTTCATAATCCTGGATGTAATATCCAAGCTTCAAATCAGGTAATTTTTCCGCTGCTGGAGCAATCCAGGCGACGGTTGGGTTGGAAGTGGCGATGACGGCATCGAAATTGGCAGCCAAGCGGGGAATATCCTCAACGTCGGCAAAAACCACCGGCAGCTTGAGATCGGGATAATTCTTTTCGAACCAGGAGCGGTGAACATTCAGGTTCATGATCTGGGCATCGACGCCCATGCGCTGCATTGCCCTGGCTACCAGGATAATTGAATTGGCACCACCGCCCAATACGCGGATCGGTGAAACGAACAACACCCGCCGGTTTCGAAAGAGGGCGCGACCCTGTTCAACCAGCCTCTGGCGCTCAATGAAATTTTGATTATGGCTGGTGAGACCCGTTTGGACCAGCTCAGCGTGGTACCCGGAAGCCGGTGTGAATTCGGGAAATAGTGCCTGTCCTTTTTGCTCGAGAGGTGGGGTAAGGTGAATATCCTCCACCTTTAGAAATTGGCCCCGCCCACGCGTCACCAGTTTCCTGCGTATTGCCTGGTAGGCGCCCCGAGTTTGCCAGCTGATGAATTGGTATAAGCGTTTGAGAAAAAATACCATCCCATCCTGGCGAATGATAGTGAATCCATAACGAATATGGCGGATGGCTGACTCCAACCGGCTGACTGGAGCAATATTAGTGTCAACAGGTCGCCTGGTCTCATTCATGACGAGGGAAAAATCCAATCGCTGAAGATATTCCTCCAGGAAATGACCCAATCATGGCTCAACCGGAAAGAGTGCCTTGAGGATATTATAGGCGGGCAGCTCAGGATAAAACTGAACACCGGTCGAGAGGGCATTCTTCTGCAGCTTCTGCCTGAGCGCATCATCTTCGACCAGGCGCTGCAGGGCTCTGAAACAGGCATCTTGATCCTGGGTATCTACGACCAGGCAGTTCTCTTCATGCCTGGCAAAGGCATCCGACCCGCCTTTGGAAGGGACAATAGTGGCTAAGCCGCAGCACATTGATTCTATGGCAGTCAGCCCGAAGCCCTGAAATATGGAATAGTCCACAAATATATCTGATTGGTTGAGCAGGTTAACGATTTGAGCTGGGCGCAGCTCTCCGGCAAGCTGCCAGGGGAAATTCTTAGGCAGTGGGGCAAAACCTGGGTCATAGGGTTCACAGCCGAAGAGCAAGAATTCCAATTTTGAGCCATACAGTTTACTGGCTTGTTGGAGAATCTGCATCGTCATTCTTGGGCTACGACGCTCCGAGCTGGGACGGATCATGGCGGCAATCCGCAAAGGTTGTTCGGACGGTGAAGAATCTGGGAGTGGAATTGGACGAAATAAATCGGTATCGATGTGACCACCAACCAGCTGGCTGGAGATGGCGTGCTGTTGCTCAATCTGGTCACTGATCCATTGGTTGGTCACACAGCGCACCTGGTTTGGAATCAGGTTATAAGAAGCTGCGGCAACACGGTAACCTTCAGAATCAGGCCGGTAGAAGTACGGCTCGTAATCCTGGATATAGTACCCAACTCGCAAATCGGATCGCTTAACCTGAGCTGGAACAATCCAGGAAACGGTAATGTTGGATGTGGCAACCAGCGCATCATAACCGTCAGCCATCTCCGGAATATCCTTAATTTCTCCGAACAAAACCGGAACGTCTACAGCGGGGTAGGATTTCATGAAAGATGGGCGGTTGATCAACAAGTTCATAATTTGAGCGTCCACTCCCATTTTCCTCATTGCCTGAACTGCGAGAAAAACTGAATTTGATCCACCTCCAGCACCCTTTACCGGCAAGATGAACAGCACTCGCCGGTTGTTGAAGTGTTCCCGTCCTGAACGGATCAGATTTTCTCGTTCGGCGATATAACGGTTGTGCCAGTAAATGCCCTCCTGAATACGGTCGTGGTGAGGATAAGTATTTCCCTCGCTAAAACTGCTATGCTCTTCTTCCTTAGCCAGTGGCGTGACAGGCAGCTCCAGGTTTTCGAGCGAATTATTCGGGTCAGTATGGTCAGGTTGAACGATATTGACATATGCGTTATCTGCAAGTGCGGGTTGCCAGCTTGTCTGTGATAGATGTAGCCATTCATCTTCTTTAATAACTCCAAGCTGGTCAATCATCTGGTGTCGCACAAGCAGGAAGTGGTCATCCAGTTTATTCAGTGGTGGGTAAATCCGCCTGGAATACAGAGAGACCAATTCACCGGTTGGGTTGGGAAGGCTGCTTTCCGGGAGAGTCAGTCTTGCCGGATTGATTGTGGATAGAGTATTCGATATGGCAAGGTCAATCGACAGGTTGGTTAACGGACCCACCAGCCCAATCTTGGGGTCACTTTCCATACAAGCCAGCATGCCATCCAACCAACCTGGGGTGACCTGTGTATTGCTGTTAAGCAGGACGGCGAATTCAGTCACGGATTTCTGTAAACACTGGTTTAAGGCTTGTGGATAACCCAACTTGTTATCATGCCGGATAATGGGGATAGAATGGCTAAAACCTGCCAGGTAGTGCTGAGTTTCCTCGTCGCTACCGTCATCAACCAGGGTGATTTGAAAAGGAGGGGGAGTGCATTTTTGGACGGATTCGACACATTCCTTGAACTCTGAAGTCGAATTATGAATATAAATAAAGATATCGACCGGTGATCGGTGGGGTGACGCCGGGGGGTTAATGCGAATATCTTCAAGCGTGATGACTTTAGCTCCCTTGGGCATCGTCCCCTTGAAACGCAGGATATACCCGAAGCGGATCAAATCCCAATATACCTTCCTTACTATTAGAAGGACGAAAGTGAATATCCCCTCATTACGGATAATAGAGAGCGCATGGCGGATCGGACTTCTCGTGTTTTCTGCCTGTTTGCCAGATGGAATGGGGCTTTGGCGGTGCTGTTTTGATGCGGTCATATCGAGGGATGAGCTCTGGGATTGCCCCTTACAAGGGGAATAAAGTGTTCAGCATATTCAAAGCGACCTGCTCTGGAAAATAAGCACAAATATCGTGAATGGCATTGTGCCGCAGTTGATCGCGAAGCTTTTCATCATCAATGAGGCGCTGTAAGGCAGCCCACACGTTATCAAAAGCTGACATGTCGACAACCAAACTGTTTTGTTCATTTATGGCGTAAGTGGTTGCACCACCATTTTGGGGAACGATCACCGCTGAACCGCAAGCCATAGCCTCCATGGCAGTCAGACCCATCGCCTGATGGGACGAGTAATCAACAAAAATATCGGTCTGACTGAGCAGATTAGCTACCTGGGAAGGAGAGAGAATCCCATATAATTTCCACGGGAAGCCTTGCGCCAACTGCTGAAAGTCAAGATTATCGTGAGTGGTTCCGAACTGGTTAATCTCGACCTCACCTCTATATTTTTGGGACAATTTTCGTAGCAGCGTCATCGTTTTTTTGGGTTCCCGATATGAAGATTCCGGCCGGATCATAGCGGTGATCGTCAATGGTCCATCAGGCCAAACCGGGCGATGATGCGGGCGTGGGCGAAAGAGATCAATATCCACGCTGGCACCAATCACTCTACATTCGCGACTGGTGGAACGAATGATCTGCTGTCGTGTCCAATCTGTTTTGGTGAATAGGACCATATTCTCAATCAAGGTATAAGAATTGAGGGCGCTTTGATAGCGCGAGTCAGCATCTTTATACATTAATGGTTCGAACCCCTGAATATAATAACCAAGCGCCGGATGAGGCGTCCTTGATTGGAGGGGTTTAAGCCAATCAACCGTTGGGTTAAACGTGGCGATAACAGCATCATAATTTTGAGCTGCGAATTCCAGATCTGCTTCACTACCAAAAATTGTATAAGGAAGGAGGTCTGGATAGGACTTAATGAAACCCTGCTTGTGTGAGGCTGGGTGAAAATAGGATACTTTTACTCCCATCTCTTGCATGGCGAAGCTCTCAGTGCGGATGACATTGACACCCCCGCCAGGATTATAGATGGCATCGAACACAAAGAGAACCTTCTTGCCTGACAACTGCTTACCTTCATGAACGCATTTTTGCCTGTCATGGGCCACCTGTGCTCTGGCGCGGATCCCTTCCAAGACTGGATCTTGCAGGCAAAAATGCACGCTCTGCGAAAGCATCTTTTCGCCGTGTTTCTTGCGCAGGATTTTTTGGGCGCGTTCAGAGAGCGCCAAACGTTGGTCAGTCGAATAGCTCTTGGATTGGGCATGGTAAATATAAGCATCGTCGGCAAGCGCCAGCTTCCAACCCAGCTTGCGGGCGCGCAGCATGAGGTCATCCTCTTCACCATACCCCTGCCTGAACTGCTCCTCGTCGAATAGCCCGGCCTCATCCAATAATTTCCGCCTGATCAGCAAGCAGAAGCCGTTCAATAAGGGCATATCCACATACAATCTGGCAGACCTGGAGGCGACCAGCTGTGCCATGCCGGCGGGGGATAACCCCCCCGGTAATGGGTTGGAAGCCCAATCGCCGTTCTCCTCAATTTTAGGAACTGACTGCCAGGAGGCGGTGTTAGAAAGCGGACCAACTGCCCCGATCTTGTCGTCGGTTTGGATACACGCCATCAGTCTGTCCAACCAATCTGGGGTCAGGATGGTGTCGCTATTTAACAATACCAGAAACTCCGCGCTGGATGCACGCATCCCCCGGTTGGCAGCGCTGGGATAACCCGTTGGCTGGTCCGATCTGAGCAACAGGGAGTTGTGCAAAGCGGTAAATTCGCCCAGGTATTGGGCGGTTTGCTCACCAGAGCCATCATCGACCAAAATAAGCTTGTACGGCTGAGTGGTGTGCTCAATGAGGGAATCCAGGCAATTGCGGGTATCTTCCAGTGCATTATGCACACAGATAATAATATCCACATTGGTTGTATGTGGTTCGAGCCTTGGTCGGTCGACCATACCGGCGATCTCACAGACTTGACTGGCTGGCGATGAATTGGAATGCCTTAGCCTATATTGATGCCAAAGAATACTGGTTCTAAGAGCAAGCCTTCCATAAAGTTTCTGCGAAGAGAATTGAAAAAAGCCGATGAAGCCTTCACGGCGGAACACCTGATACCCCCGAAATACATTGCGCATGGCTGATTCCCGCCGGCTTCCCAGGGGAATGATCCGCTCCCTGAAGTGTTGTACGTGGGTAATAAGTCGCCAGCTGGTGCTGTTCCTGATCGCATCCAGCTCCGCCTGGAGACGCTTCGGCTTCCAATATTGAAGCTCCATCTCTTTCCTGGCAAGCTCATTTTTATATTCCACGCTGAGCGCGCGCCTCAGTGCGGCTTCCTGTGAAACCTGCCAGATCTTCCGTTCGTAGAGCATTATCTGGTCCGCTAATTGTAGCTTGGCTTTCAGGAAGCGCATCGCCCATGGAGCGACGAAAGAAGCGTCGAAGTCAAGGTCATGGATGAAGCCAAGCCGGTTAAAGATGGCTGCCCAATACTCGGGTGGTTGGGTGGTTCCATGTGACGAATGATTAGAATCGATTGGCAGGCAGGAAAAAAGTACGTCTTCAGTATGCAGACACAGGTTTTCCAATGCGCTGACCGCATCTTCAGGAGACAGGTGCTCGACGACATCGATACAGATGATCAAATCGAAATGCGTTTGGGGTAAAGGCTCGAGGATCGACCCTCCCTGGCAGTAAGGTTGACTTTCAGTCAACACCCTGCCTATGGAGGTTTCGGAGCTATCGATTCCCCACGCATCCACGCCACGGTTGCGCAGCGCTCTAATCAGGTAACCGCTTCCACATCCGGTATCCAGGACTGTGGCGGGCTGCAGGTCAAGCACGATGCGTTCAGCCAGACTTTCGAATGACCCCGTCGTGGAATCATCGGGAAAGGCTTGATCGCCCCAGCGCATGGTGTGGTAGATCTGGTTAAAATTATCCTGGTGGTTAGGTGTCATGCTTGCTTATCGCCCCATTGGGTCGCAGAAATCCTGCATGTATCCAGCATTTTTTATAACAGGTGCCATTCACCACTCATGGTCATAACCCCATAACGATCATGAACGTTATGTCCATGGTTGTTAATTCGGAAGGTGTAGTAGTGATCGTGGTAGTCAAGGATGATATTTCCGAGGCGATTAACCAGCGCAATGGATAATTGATACATACCTTCCATCAGGGGGAGAGAGGGAATGGTATAAACGATCCCACCAATCCCCGGCATTACTTTTATATCCAAACCATCGAAAGCCGTGTTCGGTCCGGTGATATGAACTCCATCCTGCCGGTGGATGGCAATCCCTACCTCCAGTGAATTGACCTGTTCGTGGGCAACATATTCAATCTGCACCTGCATACATTCGCCGGTATGGAATATTTGCTGCTCCCGGTCCTGTTTATTTAATATCCTGACTTGCCTGATTTCGATGGGTTTATATTCTTTTTCGTCAGAATTATCACCTGCCTGGCTCTGGGCGATAAGCTGCCGGTTTTCTTCTTCCGAGACGAGACCAAGGTAACGATCGACCACTGTTTTTGCATTATCCATCGATACAATTTGGCCGCGGTGAAGCCAGGCGGCTCGCTGGCACATCCCCTCGATCACGCTCATCGAGTGGGAAACGAGCAGGATGGTCGCCCCTTGAGATTTGATTGCCAGGATGCGGTCATAACTCTTATGCTGAAAAGCTTCATCGCCTACCGATAAAATCTCATCCACAATCAGGATGTCGGGCTGTGAATCGGTTGCCACAGCGAAGCCCAGCCGGGCAGTCATGCCGGAAGAATAGGTGCGCAGTGGTGCGTCAATGAAATCACCCAGCTCTGAAAACTCAACGATGCGCGGGAATTTTTTATGCATTTCTTCCTGGCTGAATCCGAGCATGGCACCATTGAGATATATATTCTCGCGGCCGGTCAGCTCAGGGTGAAAGCCCGCACCGACTTCAAGCAGGGGTGCCACGCGCCCTCTCACAATCACCCGCCCTGCTGTTGGTCGGATCACTTTTGCCACCAGCTTTAGCAGCGTGCTTTTCCCGGCGCCATTATGACCGATCAGACCGAATACTTCGCCCCGGTTTACACTCAGGTTTACCTGGTTCAAAGCATTAAAAGTGCGCTGTTTGACCTTCCCCTCAATCAAGCGGATAAAGTACTCCTTGAATGTGCCTATCTGCTCCTGGGGGACGCGGTACTTTACCGAGACGTTATTGAGCTCGATAATGGTTTGATCGGATGTCAATGCGGCAGGAGTTTCAGTCATTTTCCTATATCCGGTAGGCAAATTCATCCGATTTATTGGTAAAAACCAGCCAACCAAGGGTCAGGAAGAATAAAGAGATACCCAGCGGTATCAGGAACTCGGTCATGGTAGGTAATCTGCCAAAATAGATGGGGATGCGGAACAGGGTGACCATATGATACATGGGATTGAGTACGGTGAGGTAGAACCGGTAGGCCTCTGGCAAAATCGTGACGGGATACATGACCGGGGTGAGGAACATCCACGCCATCATAAGTATTTGGTACATCTCGGCAATATCCGGGAAATAGACCGCCAGGGTGGATATTAATAACCCGATTCCCAGGGCAAACCCTGCCAGGATCACTACCGATATGGGGGTAAATAAAATCGACCAGTGCAGTTTAAGCCCGGTGATAAACATGACCCCAATTAGAGGCACCATTGAGAGAGTAATGTTTACCAGACCAGTGCCAATGGCAGCGATGGCAAATGAGGTCCTGGGCATGTAGATGCGGTTGAGCAAACCACCCCCCCAGACCAGGTTAACCATCGAGGCAGTAGTGGTCTGGCTGAAAAATGTCCAGGCTAACAAACCGCTTAGTACATAGGCTGGATAGGATGGCAGGTCACCAGCTCGAAAAAACTGGGAGAAAGCAATCGTCCACACCAACATCATGCCGAGGGGGTTGAGCATCGTCCAGGCAACACCCAGGAATGACCTCTTGTAGCGGGTCAGGATGTCTCTACGGATCAGCTGCAGGATCAGGTAGCGATAATTAAATATCTCGCGCAGCTCTTCAAGCACGACAGAGCCCCGGCGAGTGCTATCATATACCACAGAAAGACCAGGTTGAGACTTCATGGATTACCTTGTGATGATTCCTGATTATTATATAACGTGTTGTACCTCGGGGTGGATTGGGAAGCAGGTCTCCATCCAGAAGGGATTATTTGGTGGCGAGAAATCCGCCGACGACCTTGGTCATCACTAATTTGCCATCTTTTGCCAGGCGTTGCTCGGCAACGGTTTTAATCGCCTGCATGACTTGCTCGAAGCCCCCTGAATCTTCAAACAAGGTCTTCCAAAGCCGGCGATCTTCAGATAACGATGCCCGGGTGTAGGCAAGGAATGGGTCAACTTCTTCGAATGTCAACGGGTTTTCGAAGATGTGCAGCTCAACCGTAGAGAACAGGTTTTGAATGTTCTTATAGATCAGGCTGGAATAGCGTGAGCTGCCCGGCATGGGTGGAATGGGTTTGTGTGTTGCCTCAAAGATGAGGTCATAAAATAGTTTTTTATTTTCCGGCATGGGACCGGTGGTAAATAAGCGTCCACCTAGGTTGAGCACCCTGTGCATCTCAGCGATTGTGTAGGGTATGTCTTCGGAATAATAGATTGCAAAACAAGAGGTCACCAGGTCGAACTCGTCATTGTTAATCGGAAAGCGCTGGTTGAAATCGAGGTCGATGAACCGGATGCGGTTCCCAATCTTGGCATTTTCCTGGCGTGCTTTTTCGAGCAGCTCTGGGTTTACGTCACCACCCGTAATATCTGCCTCGCCATCCAACGCTTTATAAAAAAGGAAGCATTGTTTACCTGCCCCACAGCCGATATCCAGGATTTTTGAGCCCTTTTGTGGATTGATGATATGGAGCATCCATTCATCGATATCACGGCTACCATATTTCTTATGGATATCGATGCGGGCGAGCAGGTCATTGGTTGTTTCTTGATATTCGATTTTCATAAGGCATCCTCTTTAAAATCTTCCTTTCGGAGAATAATTCTTTCGAGACTGACGATAACATTTACTGCTTGCATGCACTGATATCGATCAGGAGACGGAAATCCTTTTTATCATCCTGCTCGCGCTGGTCGAGGATATCGACGCATGGCTGTTGGAAATATTCCTGTTGAGACCGGGTAAGGCCATCCCACCAGGTTTGGTCTATATACACGTAATCATACCCTGCGGAGGCGACGTGGCTGGGATTGGGATCGGCGATCAGGGCTTGCCATTCAGGTAAGGGCTCATAAATTCCCGAGCTGGCGCGCGAAATATGCCCGAAGATGGCAACCGAACGCTCAGGTACACGATCTAGCACCTGGGTACCATAGGGCAGTTTATTCCAGTAATCCACCGCGTAACGGGCATCCAGACCATCGATGTAATAAGCTAATTGGGGGCTGTTAATCGAATACAGCTGTACTCTGAAGATGACCACTCCGGCAAGGACGCATACCAGGAATCCAACGGATAGTCCTACCCTGGCAGCACTACTTATATGAGGAAGCGCTCTCCACAAGATGGGGAAGGCTATCACCAGCGCGACCCACAAGCCTGTGGCTGACATGCGCGTGATCGACCGGTCGACTTCATATTGAAAAAATAGTGGGAATATCAGGCTGAGAGCTACACTGATTGCTAAACCGATGGCGAATAGATTTCCATATTTGAGGTCTTTCTTGAACCCGAAAAAGATGACCGGAATGATCAGTAAAGCCGGACCGAGCTCAGCCAACAATGCAGTCAGCTGACCTGGGTTTACAATTGAAAGCACCCCCAGGTGTGCAGAAAGTAATCCAGGCGGCATGCGTATGGAAAACCCGCGTGCGTTATAACTCTGGGCGGCTGCTCCTGTTATTGTGCTAATTAAATTCCGGGCAGTCTCCGTGATGAACCCACCCTGCACCAATGCGATGACGCCGCTCGTCAGAAGAATGATCCCCCATTGAAGGGCGATAACCTTGGATACGGACGCAGGTAAGCGCTTTCGGTAAAGAAAAGCAATGCCAATCGCTAAAAGGATTCCCACCCAGATAACCGCAAAGAGATGCTCTGCGCTCAATGCAAGTGTGGAGAAAATCAGGCTCCAAATGATCAGGCTGGCAATCGAGAAACGCCCACGTGGGAGCAGCAGGAGCAGCAGGAAAACCGTCATGAACGGAAGCGCACCGGTGCTGCCCAGGTTGAAGAAAACGGGCACGAAGATCCCGTTATGAAAAGCGAATGGAAATGCGACCGGTCCGCCGCCTTCGATCACCCACGAGCTGTGTAAGGCTTTAGTTAATGTTGCGGCTGTATCCAGTCCCGTCCCCACCAGATTGACCCTTTGGCTGACCCAGCTTAGCCACGGGGCAGGCAGTATTAATAACAACCAGCGAGCCCCGCCAGCAAAGGTGAATAAAAAAGTACCCAACCAGGCTGCCAAACGGCTGCCGGTGACTTTACGCACCCAGATCCACCCCAGAACGAGGGTGAAGCCGATTGCCAGGGCGCGACTGAAATCCCAGGCGCTCCATGGGAAAAAGTTTCCCAGGCGCACCAGGCTGGCAGCGTATACCTGGAGGGCATAATGATAGGCAAAGTAAAATGCGGGATTAAGGTAAAAATGAGGTGGGATATCGCCAGCCGCCATGATGGAGATGAGCGGAAGGTGCTGGTATTCATCGAATATGGATTCACCCCGCAGGATTAGAGTGAATAATATAGTAATCGCTGCCAACCCCACCAGTAGAGGAATGGCGCTTAGCTCACTTTTGTTGATTCCTGCAGGTTTTTTTGATCTCCAGGCAAATAGAAGTCCAGCTGCCAGGATCAGAATCGATGCAGCCCAAAAAGCAGCAGTTAGCGGCAAGACGTGCGCCAGAAGGTTGCTTAAACCAATAAAAATCACAAAACCGGCTGCTAATCCAGTCACAATGCGCTCGGTGCGGCGTAAACGGAAAGCGTACCTGACAAGCAGGATGCCACCCGAGGCCCACCCAGCGGAGAGCAGGAAGTAGAGAGCTAAATCAACCAGATTGTTGGTACGAAGCCAATACATAATAAAAAATCAGCTCATTTGCACGGTTCGGGGCGTGGGGTGTATAAAACCACGCCGACAGAATCCAATGTTGTTGCTGCCTGGTAATAACACAATACCGGCTCGGAGACGCGCTGCACCCAGGCATCGTTCTCCTCGCCAAAGCTGTGATTTCTTCCTTGATACTGGATAACCAACGGTTCCGAAACGATCATGTCGAAGCGCTGATTGCTGATATCCGTATCAAATGCATCCACATAGGAGCGGTTATCAGACATCGCCATTTCCATCAGGAAGACAAGCTCATCATCCGGTACCAGGGGTACATTCTTGACCTCATCGAAGGTCAACAGGTGGCGCTGGCTGATAAACAGTACTTCACCACCCTTTTTCGCAACCTGCTGGGTGGCAGTATTGATCGTCTTCAGAGCAGCCTGGGCAGCCGCAAAATCGCGCCGCGGGATTTGACCTCCCGTGCTCAAGGTGAAATACATGGGGATGATCAGCGCACCGGCGAGGAAAATATTTTCGATGGTGCTCAAAAGTTGGCTGGGCTTTGCAGGGGTAAGCTCCTCATTATTTTCAGCCAATTTAGCTGGGTGATCGGGCTCGAAGCGATCAAAGTAAATATAACTTCCGACGACGAACAGCAGGGCTAGATATGCGTCGAGGTTGTGCAGGTTACTTCCGCCGCCAATCTTGAGGCTGACGATCACGCCGCCGATAAAGAGCACACCCAGGATGGCAGTTAAACCTGACAGTCGGATGAGGTGAAATTCCCGCCAGCGGCGGATGAGACGGACAAGAATGAGACCGATGATGGGCAGAGACACCAGTACGGCGCTCAATAGAATTCCCATTGGGTACGTCTGGTTGGGGAAGAGGCGGTACCACAGCAGGTCGGATGAGAAGCTGGATCCGAACCAGGGAGGTGGATTACCTGACCACTGCTGGTATGCAGATTGGCTAACGAAACCGATTCCCGTCCCTGCGAGCACCCAAACAGCCGGCGGGATGAGGTATTTGATCAGGGATTTATCCTCCACCCTGGCTTCCAACATGTATAGCGCAGAAGCCAACAATCCTGGCACTGGCAACCAGTTGATGCGGCTGATGCCTGCCCAGACGGAGGCGATCAGTACCAGGATAAGGTTACGCCAGAAGCGCTGCCGGTTAAAGCCCCAGAGGATTAAAATCACCATAAACTGCAGGTGGTAATAGACTGGTCCCTGGAACAGGAAGATGAACCCCCACATAACCATGCTTAAAGTGATAACCAGTGGTTTTCTTCGGGCTGGTAAAGCCAACCGGCGAACCAGCAGGAAACTGGTAAGCGCGGTGGTGACGACCCACAAAACTACCTGCCAGAACCGGCTGAACCACAGCGAAGAACCAGGCACCAGGAAGGGTAGCGCTTGCAGCAGGTAGCGGGTAGGGTGAAGCACAGAGGGTGGCACGGACAGACCATACACCTGCCTGGATAACCACAGGGAGGCGTAATAATATCGGCTGCCTTCCGACCAGCCCAATGAGAATGGATAAGAAGAGACATCCGGGATAAAACTGGCGAGCTTATAGATTGAGGCATAACCCAGTGTGGTGACCAGGAATGCTGCACCCCAACCTTGGTTTGGCCATGCCTGCCGAAAAAGGAACGCTCCACCGACAGATAAGAGACAAAAAATCCCCAAGCGTACCGGAATGCTCGCGGTCAGTGTGACTGCAGGTGAAAGTACCAGCACCGGGAAAATTATGAATGAAATAATATAAAGAATGGCGAATATTTTCCGCTGCATATAGTCTTATTTATTACCCGCGACGATATCAGGGATGAACAAGGCTCCGGGCAGGCTGGCGATCATTTGTAGCAGCCGCATCAACAGGGCCAAGGTGAGCCCAGATGCTGGAGATAGTCCGCCAACAGCCGAATAGAAAAAGGTCATTGCCAGCTCCTGCACGCCCATGCCGTTGATGGAGATGGGCAGCAGGGTAATGAAGTAAGTCGCGCTCCATAAACCCATCACCGACCAGAAGGAGATAAGCTCGCCCATCCCAGCCAGCAGCACACTGACTGTGCCAAACGTACACAGCATGTGCACCCAGGTGAAGCCGAGGGCGCCAAGCAGTGAGCTGGGTTTTTTGAGCCAAATTTTGACTGCCTGGTTAAGTTCCTGCAAAAAACGCTTTATTCTATCTGCCAATGGGCGCACCCATGGGATTGCCAGGGCGCTACTCGTGGTCGAAGCAGCGAGATACTGTTGGTAGACAGGGATGCCAAATGGGAGTGCCATTGCCATCCCGGTCATACCAACCAGGCGGTCTACCACCAGCGATGCCAGGCTGATTGCATTGTCGAACCCCAACCTGACTGCCCCTGCATAACGGACCACGTCTCCGCCGATGGTCGTTGGCAGGAAATTGGAAGCGAACAGCATAGCGAAGGTCAGGCGGATGGATTGAGGCGGAGTAATTCCCGTTCCTGCGGAGTGCATTAATACGTGCCAGCGACCGGCAACTGCCAGCCTTGAGACCATCACCAGGATGAGTGCTACAACAAATCGCCACCAGGCGATCTGCCGAAGGGCGACCGCGATTGCCGCCCACCCTTGTTGACTCAATAAATAGATCAGCAGCCCTAACGCAAGCAGTGTGCCGACCCAGCGCAGCCACGAGGGGTGAGCTTTTTTCGCTGCACCTTTTTCTGGTGGAGTGTCTGTCTGATAAGTCAGGTTTTCGCTCAGGTAACCTCCCCCCCAAGGTGTTTCAGGTCAGCGTCCACCATCATCTCGGCTAATCCATCGAAGTCGATCTTTGGCGACCAACCGAGAGACTGGCGCACCCTGGTGGAGTCGGCAACCAGCAGGTCCACCTCTGCCGGTCGGATAAAGCGGGGATCCTGGACGACGTAATCATGATAATCAAGATCGAGGTAACAAAAAACCTTTTCACAAAATTCACGCACGGTGTGTGTTTCCCCGGTGCCCACGACATAATCCACCGGCTGATCATTTTGGAGCATGCGCCACATGGCATCCACATAATCACCGGCAAAACCCCAATCACGGCGCGCTTCCAGGTTGCCGAGGTGCAGGTCTTTTGCCAATCCCAGCTTGATCCGTACCGCGCCATAGGTGATCTTGCGGGTGACGAATTCCGTCCCGCGGCGGGGGCTTTCGTGGTTGAATAGAATTCCGGAAACCGCGAACAGGTTATACGATTCACGGTAATTGACCGTGATCCAATGCCCGTAGACCTTAGCAACACCGTAGGGGCTACGGGGGTAAAACGGAGTGGTCTCTCGTTGGGGCACTTCGTGCACTTTGCCAAACATCTCGCTCGAGGAAGCCTGGTAATACCGCGTTTTTGGGCTGAGCAGGCGGATGGCCTCCAGCATACGTGTAACGCCGAGGGCGGTGACTTCACCTGTGAGCACAGGCTGGTTCCACGAGGTGGGCACAAAGGATTGCGCGGCGAGGTTATATACTTCATCAGGTTTAAACTGCTCGATAAGGTCCATCAAAGAGCTCTGGTCGTGGAGATCTCCCTGGATGATATCTATTTGGTCCTGGATATGCTGGATGCGCTCGAAGGTTACCACGCTGGAACGACGCATCATTCCAATCACGCGATAACCTTTAGACAATAATAGCTCAGCCAGATAAGATCCATCCTGACCGGTAACTCCGGTGATGATTGCTGTCGGCACGCTTATTCTCCTAATATCTCAATATTCAATGACTGAATTATAAACTAAATTCCCCGGAAGACGACTTCGGCTTATGGACCTTATCCCAGATCAGCCCACCCAACAGGATGGACCCGCATACTAGCAGGGTAAGCAGCGACATCCACTTGATATCCAGGTGGAAGATTCCCGGGTAATAACGCCCGATATACCATTCGGTAAAAAATCCAACGAAGACCAGCTCGACCGCCAACCAGCGGTAAAGCCAGGCATCTTTACGCGAGCGTGCCCATTCCCATGCCCAGGCTGCCAACACCACCTGCCATACGAGGAGAATTGCCCGGTAGCGGGGGTTATCCCACTGGTCTGCACCGGCATTGAGTGCAGATACCATAATCCAGGCCCAATTGACCAGGCTGATCCAAATCAGCTGGTAGCGGCGCGTTTCCTGACGACTGCGCAGTACACCGAAAGTACCGTAGATCAGGAAAAGCACCAGTGTATACCAGCCAGCTGCGCGCAAGAAACCAATGATGCGTAACATCGGCTGGGCACCAGGGTCACCAACAACCGCGGGTAGGACGGGTTGGGCGATCCCATAGATTAAAATAATCAGCCAGCGCCACTGCTCACCGATGCTGGTTATCAGGCTTTGAAATATCCCTGAGTTCCGCTCGAGCAAGTAACTTTGGAAGGTGAAGTTATTCTTGAACCAGGTTTGGTAGACACTCAACACCCCGGTACCTTGCAGCGAGGGCAGATTTACCAGCACCGAGCTTGCCACCAGCATTCCAATCAGGAGAATCCCGAGCGACAGGACGATGATCAGGATTGTCCGACGCTGCTGGAGGGAACGCAACGTAATTGGATCGAAGAACCAGGCCCCCATCAAAATGATTAATGAGATAACTGCCACCAGGGGTTGAATGGGCAGCATGATTAATCCGGAGAGGATGATCCACAGCCAGCCCGAATTCTTCCCTGCCTGGATTTCTGTCAGCCCGAAGAAGGCAACTGCGACCATCGGGATGATGATCGCTTCCCGCATTTGCGTACTGCCCAACAGAATGCTCTCAGGATATAAAGCAAAGATCCAGGCAGCAAGCAAGGCAGTCTTATCGCCAAACCATCTGCTGGTCGCTTTCCATAAAGTCAACACACCCACTGCAGACGCAACCGCGTTCAGGATAAGAATCAGGATGGGGCGGTGGGCATCTGGGCTGACGAAGCGGTAAATAAACGCGCTGATGGCAAGCAGGCCGCCATATTGGTCTCCTGAGAAGCGACTGGAGAATGCAGAACCCAATGACTCGCCTGAGGTTGCCAGGTCCCACGCCTGGTTGTCGCGAATAGACGAATCTGTGTAGAAATAGCCGGCATGGTGTTCCGCGTTATCCTGGTAGCCGAAAAGCGGCAGCAGCAGGGTCAGGGCGACACCGATTCCCAGCCGGAGGAAGAAAGCGATCAAGGCAATCTTTGTGACGCCACGGCTGGCGTCAACTGCCTTACTCACCCCGTAAATACAGATCGCTGATAGTCCAAGCAGGATGGAATACGCAATCCCGCCCCTGAATGGCAGTCCGCTTTTATCCACCAAAGTTAGCAGGGCAGCGAGGCTCAATACCCCAATCATCGTGATCCAGAATACTTTGGAAAACCTTATTGTCTTCATATCAGGGACGCTGAAGGCTTTGAGATAAATCAAGAGGGGTAGGGTTTGGAGAGATAGCCCGATTTTTGGTCATGCTGTGGTAGATGAAGACGGTCACCCATAGAACCACCATGGATTGCAGCGGTACCAGGAAGCGAGGATTATCACCATGGTCAATCAGGGTTTGCAGGATGGAGGCGATCCAGATATTACCCAGCAACATCCACAGAAATGCGCCCACGGGAGGGTGAATATGGGGGATATGCAGTGGGGATGGTTTTCGGCGTAAGGCAAATAAACACTCGATAAGGGCAAATGCGATCGAAGAGAAGATAAATACTAGGTTGCACAGGAAGAGCAGTCCCCGTTCAAGCAGGACGAGGAACCTGACACCCCCCGCGAGCCAGTGATAGCGCACTGCATCTGCGGACCAATAGACGGGGACACGCCAGAACATCCACCAACCCGAGATCGCATTTTTAATATATTGCATAGGATGATGCAGGATAAGGTCAACTGAAATGCGCGCCAGGACTCTCGAGAGGGCATAAAAACTATACCCCGAAACTTTGCTCATCTCGGGGATGGCATCCCAGATGGCATTGGTCTGGGTGCCAAACTCGGCAATTTGGGCATCGCGATATTTGATATAGGTATCCCGCAAGGAAGCATATTCGTCGGGTACATATTCGAAGTAATTCCCAGTGTGTTGGATCAGGTTGTATCCCGTCATGGTGGTGATGGCCCATTCACCAAAGTTCTTATGGATAAAAGTAACCCAACCCCCCAAGAGCAGGAATACTGGGAGAAGAAATGCAAGTCCAATTCCCAGGTGCGGAACCCTGCGGACAGGCCGGTGATCATCGGCGGTATCTTCCTCAGCGGGATTTCTAACCTGTAGAGAAGTGAGCTTGGGCTCGATCCACAGGAACAGCAGCAGGTAGAACGGCAGGTAGATGAATAACGGTCTTACCAGGAGCGTTGCGGTAGAAGATAATCCCAACACAAACCCCAGCCATGGTCGGCGATATTGGGGGTATAAAAGCCAAACCAACACACCAGCCATGGTCAAGGTCATCAGGAAGGTGGTCAGTGATTCGGTAAGCAGGTTGGATTCAAAAAAGAGCTGTCCCAGGTTGAGAGTATGGGCGAGGGCGAGTAGTCCCCCCAACCAGGGTTTGTCCGTCAGCTTCCAACCCATAAAAAATATGAGCAAGGTGGTAATGGATCCCAACAGGAGCTGAGCCAGCCAAACGTGTTGATCACTGCCTACCAGGGCTAAAAAGACCGGATAACCGGGTGTGCGCGTGCCATCATAACCGGCAAATCCGTGTAACACCGTTTCTGCCAGTCGTCGGTAGCTGGGAGTGTCACCATAGGAAGCTGGTTGGTAGAACAGGATGGTGAGCAGCCGGAGCAGGAATGCTGCAGTAGAAACGATGATCAACCAGGCGATGGGTGACGAAGCGTATCTTCTAAGGTTCATTGGCAACGATACCGCCTGTGGAAGGAAATCCTGTTTGATTTGGGAAGCCTTCAAGTGCTTTATGAGCCCGTTCCAACCAGGTATACTGCTGGATATCCTTCCAGGCTTGAGCAGCCAATGACCTGCGCTTCTCTTCATCCAGGATTAAATCTCCTAATGCTACCGACCAGGCTTCAATGTCTTGTGCAGGGCAAAGCACGGCATTCGAAGGGTTCAAGACCTCGCGAATGACGGGTAGATCACTGGAGATGATTGCCCGTTGGCAGGCCATATACTCAAACATTTTCATCGGGCTGGCGTAAGTGGATGAATTTCCACCGCTGCTACCGGTGATCATCCTTTCGTACGGCATTAACAAAATATCTGCAGCTGCCTGATATAACGGGAGCTGCTCGTTTCTGATGAATCCGGTCAGGGTGATATTCGTTAGATGATTACCTGCCATGTGCTCGCGCCACGTTTTTACATCCTGTTCATTACCGCCTACCCATAAAAAATTGATGTTAGGGAAACAGCTGGCAAGCTCGGTAAGCAGTGCCATACCCCGCCCCGGATATAGATGACCGGTATAGCCAACTGTCAGCGTGGGTGGCAGGTTGAGCAGGGTGCGTGCTGTCGCTGAGTTGGGTAGGTTGGAATAACGCTCCAAATCCACTCCATTGGGAGCAATCTGAAGGACGCCCTGGTGATCAAGATTGGTATTAAATTTTTCATGCAGGATATTCGCCAGAGCTTGGGTGATGGTCAACAGGCGTTTTTTCCCAGGGGTCTTCTGAAACAGGCGGAATAATGTTGGACCAAACCTACCTTCGGGAGGACCGTGCAGCTCGATTATCACCGGCAGGCGTGCCAGAAGAGAAAATATCCCGGCTTGCAGGAACCACACATAGGTGAGATCCGCATTTATGTGCCGGGCCATGCGCACTGCATGCCAGGCGAAATCATAGCGATGTAAACCGGGTGGGGAAGACAACCAGTCAATCGAAAATTGTGTATTAAGACCATAAAAAGAGACCAGGTCCGTCTCATTAAGTGGATGCTTGTGCCTGGGTACAAATAGATGGACTTCGTGCCCCAATTGGCTGATAGCCTGGCAGGCTTTCATCATTTGAATGCTGTTTGCCGTGGTAGAGGGTACCATTGAAGCAGAAATACAGGCTACTTTCATAGGCTTATCCAATTAAGGATCATCAGATATCGTTTGCGGCAGGCTCGATGGCCATTCCATCTTGAGCTTCCTGGTGACTGATCTCCCGCCAACCGCGCCAGGCAGTAATACCTACCGTGACGGTTAAATAGGCGGATAATATTGCCGCCATCATCAAATATCCATATTGGGGGACCAGCAATAAAATGAGCAAGATTTCGATCACCCCAACGCACACAGATACGATGAGTGGGTAGGAGGGTTTTCCGAACGCCAGGAGCAAGGGTCGGTTCCAGTTAAAGATGTTCGCCATGCCGTAGCCGACGAGCAGAATGAGCACCACCGGGTAAACAGGCAGGGTAGCTGGTCCATATACCAGGGGGATCAACCACCACCCAAATATTGCTATCCCAGCAGCAACAGCAACCGTCCACGCCCCGGCGATGGAGCTCACCTGCTTCAGCAAACTACGGGTTCGCTGCCACTGGCGCAGCGCAATCGTACGGGTAATTTCGGCGTAGGTCGGCCAAATAAAAGGGTCGATAGGTAAGGTGATGAAATTGATAATGGATAATCCAAGCTTGATATAGCCAACGTATGTTTGAGCAAGATACGCCGGGCTTAAATATGCCAGGTACAGGTAGGCACTATCGCGGGTGATCAGGTTTACTGTGCCGTTCAGGTTGGTATTAATCGCAAAACTCCAGATGCTGCGCCAATCCCGCACCAGTTTCAGGGAGGCACGCCACCATCCCCGACCCGTCGTCTCATTCATCTGCCTGAATGCCAGTATCGTAATGGCGATCCCCGCAAAGGCTTTTCCTATAAGGTAGGCTGCCAGGATAGCAACAATCCCACGGCTCAAGAAGAATGCCAGCAGGATGAGGGCAGAGGTCAGGACGCTCTGGATGGTACTGATCAGTGCCAACCAATCAAAGCGTTTGTGAGTCTGCAGAACGCCGGCGGATGTTTCATAGACCAGATTTGCCAGCAGCATTAAACCATAAAAAGGAATTAAAACCACCGCCGAGGGATCTTTAACCAGCTTTAGCGCTGCCCAGGATGCGAGCAGGAGAACAACCAGATATGCCAGAGTGGATGTGGCAGCTTCAACCAGACCAATGCCTTTGACCATGGCAGCAGCTTGGGCGGTATGAGCAGCCCTTTGGTCAGCAAGCGCTGATTCATTGGTCTGCTCAGGCAATTCCTTGCGCCCGGCTGCCAGCACCTGGCCCAGGTATTTAACCACCACCTCGCTCATGCGGAACGACAGCAGGCGGTTTACATTAGTGACGAAGGTTTGGACGATGGTCACCAAACCCAAACCCTCCACGCCCAGCAGCCGTGTGGTGAAGATGGAGTTGAGCATTGCCAGGGCGGCAGAAATTGTATTACTGCTGAACAGAAAACTGGAGTTTTTCAACACCCCTCTGAGCAGTTTATCTTGCCACCAGGCGCGCAGCATTTTCAACATATTCGGGTGGATTTAATTACACGTATGGATGAATAAACAGAAGGTGGAAAACATTACGGGGTAAGGATCTCGCTCGCCCATGAACGTTCGTGGTTGTACCAATCCACCAGCTGAGCAACACCTTGTGCCATGCCGGTGGCAGGTATCCAATCCAAGACCCTGCCAGCTTTGCTGATATCCGCCCAATTTGTAGTCATATCTGCCGGGTGGGCGGGGAATTGCTCAATGTGTGCTTTTTTACCCGTTAGCGCTTCGAGCATACGGATCAATTCATTGATCTTAATCACTTCGTGACCACCAAGGTTGATGATCTCATACCCTAGAGGTTTTAAACCAAGCAGCGTGCCTCGGGCGATGTCTTCCACATAGGTGAAGCCGCGTGATTGCTCTCCATCCCCATTCAATCTGAGTATCCGACCTTCGCTCAGCCATTGGGTGAAGCGGAACATCACCATGTCTGGGCGGGGTGCAGGTCCATAGACGGTAAAGTAGCGGAAGATAGTGACGTCTAAACCATATAAATAATGGTAGACGTGGCACATCACTTCAGCACTTTTCTTTGTGGCTGCATACGCCTGAAGTGGAAGGTCACTACTGAATGATTCGGGGGTGGGTAAGGGAGCGTTGCTGCCGTATACACTCGATGTGGAGGCGAGGATAAACTTTGAGATGTTAAGCTCACGGCAGTATTCAAGTAAGTTCAATGTGCCGGTAATGTTAGTATCTGAATACACCCATGGATTTTCGACCGACTGGCGCACGCCTGCCCGCGCTGCCAGGTTGATCACTGCATCATAAGACGTCTGCCTGAGGGGTGAGGCATTCGAAAATGTCATCCGATCTGCAATATCCAAACGCTGGAAATTAAATCCAGGATTTTCCTGCAGCTGTTTCAGCCGGTATTCCTTCATGCGCACATCGTAGGCATCATTCATATTATCCACACCTACGACGGTGTGACCAGCATCCAGCAGCATCCGGATCACGCTGGAGGCGATAAAACCAGCAGCACCCGTAACCAGGTAATTCCCCATAACTTAAAGACGGACGACCTTGGGATTGTTCTTGCCCATTTTCCCCAGTGCATTTCGGCTGTCAAAGATGAACTTGGCTTCTTTGAGGATCGCCTTGTAGTCGTATATTGAGTGGTTAGTGATTATGACGACACAATCTGCATGGCGGACCGCATCCATCACATCGGTGACGCTCTCCATCTCGATATCATCGTGGGTGCGCAGGTGGGGAATATACGGGTCATGGTACTCCACTTGGGCCCCTTTCTTCTGGAGCAGGCCTATCACGTCCAATGCAGGAGATTCACGAATATCGTCAATATCAGGTTTATAAGCTGCTCCCAAAACCAGGCATTTGGCGCCTTTCAGCGTCGTACCCCGGTCATTGAACGCATCGATTACTCTGCTGACCACATAGCGCGGCATGTTGGTGTTGATATCTGCGGCTAACTCGATAAAGCGGGCATTGTACTGAAAGGCTTTCATTTTCCACGATAAATATAATGGATCAATGGGGATGCAGTGACCGCCAAGACCGGGACCCGGAGTGAACTTCATAAATCCAAAGGGTTTGCTGGCTGCTGCATCGATTACTTCCCACACATCCACACCCAGGCGCTCACACATGATCGCCAGCTCATTCACCAGGCCGATGTTGATCATGCGGAAGGTGTTCTCGAGCAATTTGGAGAGTTCAGCCGTCTCAGCTGATGACACTGGAACCACCGTCTTGAGGGCTTCCGCATACCAGGCTGCCGCCACTTCGCTACATTCCTCTGTGATACCCCCAATCACCTTGGGAGTATTGAGGGTGGTCCAATCCTCGCGTCCAGGGTCAACCCTTTCTGGCGAAAATGCCAGGAAAAAATCTTTTCCAACGACAAGTCCCTTTTCCTTGCCAAGTTTTGGCAGGAGCACCTCACGCGTTGTGCCGGGATAAGTAGTCGATTCGAGCACAATGATCATGCCCGGGTGGATATATTTAGCCAGCTCTTCGGTGGCGCTCAAGATGAACGACATGTCGGGGTCACCGGTTTTCCGCAGCGGGGTGGGGACGCAGATACTGACCGCATCGCACTGGCGCAGAGCTGAGAAATCGGTGGTGGCAGATAACTTCCCCTCCTTCAACAGTTTGCCTATCTGTTTATCAGAAACATCCTGGATGTAACTTTCACCTTTATTTAGCGCATTTACCTTACGAGGGTCCGGATCGATACCGATAATTTGAAAGCCTGCCTCGCCAAACGCAGTTGCCAGAGGTAAGCCTACATACCCCAAGCCGAGTATACCAATTTTGGCAGTGTGATCTTTTAGGGATTTTAGTAATTCAGCTTTTTCAGCGTTCATAGCTCCTCTTTACTGACAAATATCAGAACAAGCTCAGCTGGGTGGGTTCTGATTTATCTTCAGGTGGTTTTACATCTTCGATTTTAGGGGAATTGTCTTTCTTAGCAATCAGCTCAGGCAGATTTAAAAAATCGCGCTCTATAGACATCTTCAGCGAAGGCTGGTGTAATGCTGCTGCTGGATGGAACATGGGTACCACCAGCCTGCCTTTAATACGGTAGGACTGCCCGTGGACATCGCTGATCTTGGCATTAGGCAGAAAGCGTGCCATCGAATATCGCCCCAGAGTAACGATCACCCTGGGATTGATCACCTGGATCTGGCGTTCAAGGTAATCACTGCAAGCCGCCAGCTCCTCAGGCAAGGGATCGCGGTTATTGGGTGGCCGGCATTTAACTACATTACCAATAAATACATCCTGGCGTTGAAGGTTTATTTTTGCCAGCAATTCTTCCAGGTATTTCCCGGCGGCACCTACAAAAGGGCGGCCCTGTTCATTTTCATGGAACCCGGGTCCTTCTCCAATAAACATAAGCTCAGCGTCCACTGGTCCCTCGCCAGGGACAGCCAGTTTTCGTGAATGATGCAGCATACAACGCTCACAAACTGAAACCTCCCGGGCAATTTGAGCCAGGGATGCTTCAGCAAGCTGTTTTTTTTCTTCGTCCACAAGCTGTCTCCTTGAAAATGTGGCGTAAGTATAAAGGATATCCCCTCAATATCCAAGGTCGATTCTCTACCTAAATTTCCACACTTTCCAACCAGGTCAGGTATCTGGGTCCTAATTTCTTGAGGGTCATTAAAACAGCATCTTCGTTATTGTCCTGGTAATATCTCAAACGGCGACCAACGATTTTAAAACCAAATTTTTTATACATCTGCTGGGCTGCCAGGTTATGCTCACGGACTTCCAGGGTGGCGAGTACTGCACCCCGCTGTGCGGATTGGCGCAAAGTCTCAGATAGCAGTTTTTTACCAATCCCATGCCCGCGAAATTGTGGATGAACTGCAATCGTGGCAATGTGCGCTTCATCGACCATGATCCAAACGACAGTCATGCCAACGGTGATGGGGGTCGCCCCCGGCGGTACCAGGTCGACCACAATTGCGAGTGTGGTCGGGTTTTTGGTCAGCTCGAATTGATAGGATTTCTCAGGCCAGGGCAATGAGAATGACAAGACATCGATCTCATGGACCCTGGGGATGTCTTCCAATATCATCTGGCGGAAGTGTAGTGAATACATCTAAGCTGGATGAAGCAAGTCAATCCCACCGGTAATGGGCTTGTTTTTTTATGATTAGCTGGAGGATCAGCGGGGAAAGCAGATTAATCCGGTATCGGCTCACCCTGGTGCAGGTAGGTTGGCGAAATGGTTGCTGGGTCGTCGACATCTCCGGCTTCCCAGCGCCTCCAGGCAAGCTCCGCCAGGAAAGCAGGGCGTCTCACCGAATGAGCGGGTGAAGCCAGGATGACATTCTTATATTTCCTCGCCAGAGTATGTTGCTGCGTTTCAGTCAGCTCCCCACAAACCAGAGTGGGCTCCTGAATTTGATGGGTGAGCTTGATGGCGTCCATGATCTCTAATGGGGGGAGCAGCTGCCAGCGACCATCAGCAGCGGTGTACCATCCAACGGCCAGCCGACCACGGCCTGCCTGGAGAACCGCAGCTAAAGTGATTCCAAGCGAGACCGGCTGAGATTCAGCAACAATATCCAGGGTTGGTATTCCAATGATCGGCAGGTGGCATGCCAGGGCAATGCCTTTGGTTAAGGCCAGACCGATACGTAACCCGGTAAATGACCCTGGGCCTGTTGCCACAGCTACAAGCTTGAGGTTATGTATATCATAATTAGCACGTGAGAGTGTTGCAGCGACTGCCGGGGCAAGCTCAACAGTATGGTAATCCTGGCTTGCCCAAATGGTCTCACTGACCACCCGGATGCCATCATAGATGGCGATGCCCACATTGTGGGTGGAGGTATCAATAGCTAAAAGCACTCAGCCTCCATAGACCAATTTACGAAACCGGGAGAGTAAATCTTGATAATAATCACCCCGACCCGAAAAAACCAGGTCACGTTGGACATCATCGATGTAGTTTAGGTGCACCCATAACCCTTCTGCTGGCAGAACATTCTGGACGCGCTCCGCCCACTCGACAACCATGGGACCCTGATCGAGCATATTATCCAAATCGAGCTCAATTGCTTCAGCCGAACCGTTCAGACGGTAAGCATCTAAGTGAAATAAACGCAGACCATCCGTATGGCGGTATACGTTAACTAGCACAAAAGTCGGGCTGGAGACTTGATCGAACGTTCCCCAACCCGCTGCAATTCCTTGTACCAGTGTGGTTTTTCCTGAGCCAAGATCACCTACCAGGGCGACCAGGTCGCCGGGTTTGAGCAGTGCACCGAGCCGCATGCCCACCCGCCGGGTTTGTTCAGTGCTTCGGCTGATGATCTCCAGGGAATGTGAATCAAGGATGGGCATAGGAGGATTATACAGCGGATTATTAAAAATGGATAATAATATCCACTGGACGGACGCTTGCGTGAATACGCTGATGTGATAATGGCTATCCTTTCGTCTTCAGGTTCGCCAGAGAAGCAGCCACGCGTTTCATCCCAATATTTTCAAAGAATATATCCACAATTTCATCATCATCCTGCATACGGCTGCTCAATACCATCCCTTCACCCCAAACAGGATGCACGACATGGGAACCGGGTTTATATTTTTGCGTATTGACCCGTGCACTTGCAGCGCGTTTTGAGTCCCATCGCATCGCGCTTAAATCAAAGCTGGCTAACCTCGATGGTCGCATAGCACGCATGGAGGCGGTTTCTTCCAGCAAATGTTCGGGGATATCAGATAGGAAGCGTGATGGTACGACCGGTTCCGGGTAGCCAAAGGAACTCCGATTTTGGGCATAGATCAAATACAGGCGGTCTTTTGCCCGCGTGATTCCCACATACAACAACCGCCGTTCCTCCTGCATCGATTCTGGGTCATCAAATGAGCGTGAATGGGGAAGCGTACCGTCATTCAATCCAGCAATGAAGACTACCGGGTATTCCAATCCCTTGGCTGCATGCAACGTAAGCAGCGTGGGCACATTGGCGCTGGTTTCAATGGTGTCCTGGTCGGAGACCAGGGCGATGTTTTCAAGGAATTCGCTCACTGTCCGATCCTGGTATTCGGCAGCCAGGCGCCGCAGCTCCATCACGTTTTCCCAACGGTCGCTGCCTTCGTCAGTCCCATCATCGATATAGCCGTGGTAATCCGTCTGGTCGATAATTTGGTCCATGATATACAAAGGAGCAAGCTCATTCACCTGGGAGGTCAATCTGGAAAACAGCTCCCCAAAGCCTGCCAGGAGAGACAGCGCCCGGTGGGGAATTAAATCTTTAAATGGTTCAGGATCGCGTCCCATTTCGAGCAAAAGCCTTCCAGGGGTCAGGTTCACTTTCTGGGCGTGTGTGCGCAGGATCTGCAAGGTTTTATCACCAATCCCGCGTTGTGGCACATTAATCACTCGGATGAGACTTGGCTCATCATCGGGGTTATGCACAAGGCGCATATAGGCGATGATATCTTTCACTTCTCGGCGACCATAGAAACGCTGCGCACCGACGAGTTTGTACGGCAGACCGGCGTGGAGAAATGCTTCTTCCAGAAGGCGGGATTGGGCATTTGTTCGATACATAACGGCCACATCACCCGGTTTAATCTGGTTCCGTCCAACCAGGCTGGAAGTGGTATCCACAATGAATGAAGCTTCCTGGCGGTCATCGTAGGTTTCGTGCAGGATAACTTTAAGACCCTCAGCGCGCTCGGTGAATAATTGCTTGGGAGTCCGGTTTGGGTTCGGGTCGATGATTGCCATGGCGACATCCAGGATTTGCTGGGTGGAGCGATAATTTTGTTCAAGTAAGATAATCTGGGCGGCTGGGTAATCTTGCTCAAATCGCAGCACATTGCGATAATCTGCTCCTCGCCAGCGATAGATCGATTGGTCAGCGTCACCGACGGCGAAGATATTATTGTGATATGACGCAAGCCTGCTCAACAGGGTGTATTGTGCCAGGTTGGTATCTTGGAATTCATCCACCAGGATGTGCTCGTAGCGTCGGGAGTACCGTTCTCGTACAGCAGGGTTATCTTCCAATAGGGCTGCAGTGTAGAGCAGCAGGTCGTCAAAATCAACCGCATTGTTGGTCAACAGCATCTGCTGGTAGCCAATGTACACCCGCTTGATGACTTCGTCGCGATAAGTTTGCACCGGGTATTCATCTGGAAGGAGCAGCTCATTCTTGGCGTTTGAGATCGAATTCAAAATCGCCAGAGGGCGGTATTGTTTATCATCCAGGTTAAGATCCAGGATGACGCGTTTGACCAGGCTCAGCTGGTCATCTTCGTCGAAGATAACGTAGTTCGAGTTGAATGGCAGGAGTTCAGCTTCACGGCGCAGGATGCGCGCGCAGATGGCGTGAAACGTACCCAGGGTAATCCCACGGGCATTATCTTCGCCCAGTAAATTGAACACCCGGTTTTCCATCTCACGGGCAGCCTTATTGGTGAAGGTGACTGCCAGGATGTTATAGGGTCGTACACCCATCTTGCCGATCAAATAGGCGATTCGGTGGGTGAGGACGCGCGTTTTGCCAGAACCGGGTCCCGCCATTACCAGGACGGGACCCAAGCCAACCATTACTGCCTGTTGTTGTTGTGCATTTAGACCAGTGAGCAGGTCCATCCGGCAAATTCTACCATAATTACAAATTCGGCATCTTTTAAGATGAAAAGAGGTTGCCGGTTGTCAAGATTATGGCTCTAAGCTAAAATCACAGCATGGATTGGAACATGATTGGGCATCAATGGGCGGTCAATCTCCTCGCCGAACATGTCGCCTTGCGGCGGGAGCGGCACGCCTACCTGTTCACTGGTCCCAATGGCGTGGGGCGGAAAACGTTGGCGTTGCGGTTCTCCCAGGCTCTAAATTGCCCCACACCACCTGTGCCTGGTCAGCCGTGCTTGAATTGCTCTACCTGCGAGCGGATGGGAACTCTTCAGCACCCAGATCTTGCCGTAGTGGAAGCTGTGCACGAAGGCGAGGTGTTACGTATCGACCAGGTGCGCGAGCTGCAGCACAACCTGTCTCTGGCGCCCTACGAGGCACGCTATCGCATTGCCCTCATCCTGCGCTTCGAAGAAGCCAATAATAGCACGGCGAATGCCATGCTCAAGACATTGGAAGAACCTCCTCCCAGGTGGTGGTGATATTAACCGCTAAGAGCGTGGAAAACCTTCTGCCCACCATCGCCTCACGCTGTGAGGTCCTGCGTCTGCGCCCGCTTTCCATAGAAGAGACTTCTGCCGGGCTGCAGAGACTTCGGGGTGTGCCGAAGGATGAGGCTGACCGGCTGGCACACATCTCTGGAGGGCGACCTGGCTACGCGCTTCGCTTATATGAGCAACCCCCACTGTTGGAACAAAGGCAGGCGTGGTTGGAAGAACTTTTACGCCTGTTAGCCAGCTCACGCGCAGAGAGATTTGCATTTGCCAGGGAAAGCGTTGAGCATCCGGATGAGCTGCGTGATCAGCTGCAAGTCTGGCTGACTTTTTGGCGCGATGTGCTTATCACGGCAGCAGGTATCTCCAGCTCACTGACCAACCTGGACCATCTAACCAGGATAAACCAGCTGGCAGAGGAAATTGGATTGCAAGATGCGCAGTTCTATGTTAATACCATCGAGAACACAATGGAGCGGATTGACTGCAATGTGAACGCCCGCCTGGCGATGGAGGTGCTGCTGATGGACTACCCCCATATTAAAGTATCAGGCTGAAGTGGAATTATGCTATACTGAGTCCGGGTCTCAATTTTGATGAATGAGCTGCTTCCAAATATAAAAGAAGAAAATTCAACCCGTGCCTCTCTGGAATTGCTTTATAACATCAGCCGCGAGCTGAGCTCAGCTCTCGATTTGCGGACGTTATTGGAGCGCGTCCTGTTTTTATCCATGCAGAATGTTGGTGCAATCAACGGGTCCATTATTGTCTTGGATGACAATGGCGTCCCCATCGATTCGGCCATCATCGCTGGAGACACGGTGCATAAACATACCACCAAGCGATTGCTTGAACCGCTCGTCAGAGGTCTGTCAGGTTGGGTGGTGCGGGAACGGCAGGTGGCACTGGTGGAAAATACCAACCAGGATTCACGCTGGATGCCGCGGCAATATGATGATGACGAGCAGCAACTGCCAAAATCTGCAGTCAGCGCACCGATTCTCACCCGTGATAAGCTGGTGGGAGTTTTGACCCTCGTCCATCCTAAGCCGGGTTTCTTTCAGCCGGAGCATGTTTCCCTGGTGCAGGCGATCGCCGATCAGGCAGGGATTGCAGTCTTAAATGCCCGCCTGTACGATGAAAGCCAGCGGCAGGCGGAAGTGATGACAGCTCTGGCAACAAGTGCCTCGGGGATATCCGCCAGCTTGAACCTGGATAGCGTCTTTATGGGTATCCTTGAGCAGACCATCCTGGCGTTAAACGTTCAGGTAGTTGCTCTGACTCTGGTTGACATACAAAGCGGCATCCTGGAGCTGAGGGCGGTAAAGGGACGGACGAAAACCAAAGACGGCACCATTCCTTACACGGAACAAGGTGGGATTTCGCGCTGGGTCGTAGACCATGACGAAGGTGCGATAATCCAGGATACGACCAGGGACAGCCGATATGATCCGAGAGATGATCAGGTGAAACGCATCATATCCAAGGCGGTTTTGTGCGCACCGATCCATTACCGAGGCCAGGTTATTGGGACGTTGGAGGCGGTGAATCCAAAGACCGGGGAATTTAATCAGGATTCCCTACTTCTGTTGGCAGGGATTGCTGATCTGGCAGGCACTGCCATCAGGCATGCCCAGCTGTTCGAGCAGCTGCAGGCAGCTCACCAGCGGTACCAGGAATTGTTTGAAGATAGCATTGATCCGATCTTGATTACTAATTGGAATGGTGAGATTTTAGAGGTGAACCGGAAAGCTGCATTGATTTCGGATTATGCTAAGGATCTTTTGCGTACGATGCACATCGACCATCTCCACACGGTCGACCAGGATTTGATCGGGAAGGATTATTTGCAACTCCATTCAGGGAAGACCCTATCTTATGAATCGCGGTTACGCACTGCAAGTGGGTATGAAGTGCCGATACAGGTATATGTCCGCGAAATTAAAACTGAAGACTTGTCTCGGTTGCAGTGGATTTTACGTGACATCACCGAACAAAAAAAGCTGGATACACTGCGGGATGACCTGACCTCAATGATTTACCATGACTTGCGATCGCCCCTGGCGAACGTTGTCTCTAGTTTGAGCATGCTGGAGACAATGCTTCCACCTGGTGATACGTCGATGAAGTCGCTGCTGGGGATTTCCATGCGCTCGAGTGAGCGCATCCAGCGCATGACCGAGTCTTTATTGGATTTGAGTATATTGGAAGCCGGGCAGCCCATCGGAAACCGGACTCTGGCGAGTGTCTCCGACCTGGTTTATGAAGCGGTCGAGGCGATCGAATCAACGATCAACAACAAGAACCAATCCATCAGCTATAATATTCATGAAGACCTCCCCAAGGTATTGATCGACCAGGAGATGATCCGCCGGGTGGTAACCAATTTATTGGAGAATGCGAGTAAATACTCTCCGGCGGGCAGCGATATTGAGGTTGGTGCCCGCGCAGAAGATGAGTTGGTTTTTATCTGGGTGCAGGATCACGGCGGTGGGATTCCTGCCGCGGAGCAGGATCGCATCTTTAACAAGTTTACCCGCTTGAAATCGGATAACGGCCCAAAAGGTTTGGGTCTGGGTCTGGCTTATTGCCGTCTGGCGATACAGGCACATGGTGGCAGAATTTGGGTTGAAAGTGAGCTTGGCACTGGTACTCGCTTTATTTTTTCCTTGCCGGTGATGCAAAGTTAATCGGTCCACAAATAAATCAACACAGAGATGACAATGCAGCAAATCGAACATGCAATTTATTATGAGAACTCCTACCCCGGAGTGACTGTTGGAGCGATCCTCCTGCCGATGGGGACTATCCTGGTAGATGCTCCTCTGCGCGCTGAGGATGCCCGCGCCTGGCTGAATGTGATTTACAACCTGGGAGGGAAGCCAAACCGCATGCTGGTCAACCTGGATGCCCACCCAGACCGCACGTTGGGTGCGCGGTCTATGGAATGTACCATCATCGCCCACCAAAAGACCGCTCAGGTTTTCCGTGGTCGACCGTCTGTTTTCAAAGGTCAAAACGCGGATAGCGGCTCGGTTTGGGAAACCTACGATGACGTGGTGGGCACACGCTGGGCGTTACCAGATATCACCTTTACCCATAAGATCTCCATCAATTGGGGAGAGCAGGAAGTTTTCATTGAGTACCATGCCGGTCCAGCGCCTGGAGGCACCTGGGTAGTTATTCCCTCATCCAAAGTGGTTTTTGTTGGTGACGTGGTTTTGCTCAACCAACCCCCTTTCCTGACCAATGCCGATATCCCTGCCTGGATTGAGACCCTTGACTTGTTGATAAGCTCCTACCGCGATTATGTTGTAATCAGTGGAAGAGGCGGTGAAATTACCCAGGATTCAGTGAAGGCTCAGCAGCGCCATCTCAAGAGCATTCTAAGAGGAATGGACAGGATGGTCAAACGGAACGCACCCACCGCGGAGGTGGAGCGGTTGATCCCCAATTTACTCTCCGACCTGACCTTTCCGAGTGACTTATACGACCAATATTATCAGAGGTACCGCCATGGTTTGTTCCAATACTATGCCCGGCGCTATCACCCCAGCGAATCCAGTGGCGAGTAAAGACCGATAATGAAGAATACATCCTACGAACCGATTTTTCAGCTAACCCGCGGCGATATCGTAGAATCTCTGCACTTTGGTGCGATCGCCGTCATGGAACCGACGGGCAGGATGGCAGCCTGGTATGGCGACCCTGGGTTAGTCACATATACCCGTTCTTCAGCCAAACCCTTACAGGCACTCCCGTTTTTGGAAAATGGAGGCATGTCTTTTTACGGTTTAACCCTGCAGGAAGTAGCGCTGTTGTGTGCCTCGCATTCGGGCACGGACGAACACGTGGCAGTAGTTACATCCATCCAGGCCAAGACGGGTGTGAGTGAGACAGATTTAATGTGTGGAACGCATACCGTTTATGACCGTAAAACGGCTGAAGCCATGCGCGGGCGGGGAGAACTACCTACACCCAATCGTCATAACTGTTCAGGTAAACATACCGGCATGCTGGCATATGCTCGCATGTTGAAGATTTCGACCGGTTCTGGAGCTTTGCCTTATATTGATCCGGCTCATCCGGTTCAGCAGAAGATACTAACCACTCTGGCAGAAATGTCTGATCTGGCACCTGGTGAGATCCACGTGGGTATTGATGGCTGTTCGGCTCCTAATTTCGCTCTTCCACTGCGCAGCACCGCCCTTGCCCTGGCGCGCATATGCCAGCCGGATGGGTTAGCGGCACAACGGGTTGAGACATGTCATCTGATCACCAAAGCCATGCTCACTTATCCCGATATGATTGGTGGACCGGATAACTTTGACACCACACTGATGCAGGCTTCTCAAGGGCGAGTGATCTGCAAGGGTGGAGCTGAAGGGTTCCAGGCATTTGGTATTATGCCCGGTGCGATCAGTCCGGGTTCGCCAGCCCTGGGAGTGGCATTTAAAGTATCCGATGGAGATCTAAAAGGACATAATTTCCCCGCAGGTGACCCCAGAGGTCATGTCCGTCCTGCGGTAGCGCTGGAGATATTACGCCAGTTAGGCGTCTTTGAAGCCCAGGACCTTGAAAAATTATCTGAGTATGGTCCAGTATTTCCGGTGGAAAATTGGCGCAAGCTGAGAGTGGGCTTAGCATCGCCCTGTTTTACACTCAATAAGGATTAATGGACGCTCGCCAGTGTGCAATTCAGGTGCATCGCCGGTTGATGGAAAAATATGGTGACCCATCCTGGCATCAGCCATTGCCGGTTCTGGACGAGTTAATTTCTACGATATTGTCGCAAAATACGAATGATCTAAACCGCGACCGGGCATTTACCAATCTTAAGGAGCGCTTTACCACCTGGGAAAGCGTCCGCGACGCTGATCCTGCCCTGGTGATCGACGCAATTCGAACCGCCGGGTTGGCAAATCAGAAAGGTCCGCGGATTCAAAATATCCTGCGTCAAAGCACTACCGAAAGAGGCTCGCTTGACCTGGGTTTTTTAAAGGACTTACCGGATGATGAAGCCTGGGCGTGGCTGATTAAATTTGACGGTGTGGGACCCAAAACAGCTTCTATTGTCCTGTTATTCTCCCTGGAGAAAGCAGCTTTTCCGGTGGACACCCATATCTACCGTGTGACAGGTCGCATTGGTCTCCGACCCGAAAAAATGAACATTGAGCAATGTCATCACCATCTGGCAGAATTATTTCCTGCGGATGCCTATAAGGCAGCCCATCTCAACTTGATTCTCTTAGGGCGGGAGGTGTGTCACCCACGCAAGCCTGCTTGTGAGGTGTGTGTCTTACAATCTTTATGTGATTACTACCAAAAGTCACAAAATAGATTGTGAGTGATGTCACTAATTAATAATGACAGTTGACCGTAAAAAAAATATCCCTCCTGAAGTATCATTGGAAGCGAGAAGTGAGCTGAGGTTTTTATCCAAACGCTTACACTCGTTGCTGTTTCCTCCTTTGGCGAAAGCCTCCGCTGGGTACCTCACCACCCCAGCGGAGGCAGTCATTTAACGCCTGGTATCACCCTGCCCAATCCTGTTGAATTTATCTTTTTAGGTGTGGTTACGCTGGAAGGATGACGGTAAACGTCGTCCCCTGGGGAGAAGACTTAGCCAGATACGACCGTGATGTTTTTCCACGATTGATTTAACAATGGATAAGCCCAAACCGGTACCGTCGGTGACCTGGGCAAGGTTGCTCCCCCGGTAGAATTTCTCAAAGATGTGAGGCTGGTCTGCGAGGGGAATTCCTGGGCCATTATCAGCGACTTCCAGGATGATCTGTCCGGCTTCTACCCTGCAGCTTACGTCTATCCTGCCCATCGGTGGGGTGAACTTGACCGCATTTTCGATCAGATTGCTGACCATGCGCTGGAGATGGAGCGAATTGCCCATAATAACCGGAAGGTCATCCGGCACCGATAGGACCACATCCTGTATTTTTTCGCTGATCTGATATTCAAGGTCACTGATAGATTGCGTGAGGATGCCTTTTAGATGTACTTCTCCGATTTGTAAATCATAGCCTGATTCGACCCGGTTGAGCTCCAGCAAATCGTTGATCAGTGCGGTGATGTGTTGAACGCTGGATTGAATGTGGCGGATAAATTCAGCCTGCTGATGGTTAATCGGGCCAACGCGGTCGATCAATCCAATGAACCCATAGATGGATGTGAGGGGGGAACGTAAATCGTGTGAGATCGTATTAACGAAATCAGTCTTCACTCGGTCCAGCTCTTTGAGATAAGTGATGTCTTGCAGGACGACGGCGATCCCAATCTCAGGAATCATGCTCGCCTGGGCGCTGAACACCCCATCCTCTGTATATATTTCACTGCGATATGGAAAGGTTCTTTGAGGCTTGAATATATCTAGAAAATCGGAATTATAAATAATTTCGTTGACTGGCCTGCCTTCCACCTGTTCTTCTGTGACTTTAAGAATAGCACGGGCGGCCTGGTTCACAATTAGCAAATTGGCGTTAATATCTGCCAGGACGAACCCATCTACTACTCCCGACAACATCCTTTCGAACTGGTATTCCACCCGTCTGGATTTTTGACGGTTCAAAGCATGCTGGACAGACTTCAACAGGGTCTTCAAATCGACTGGAACGGTCAGGTAATCAGCCAGTCCCACTTCTAACGCCTGCTTTAATAATGGCTGGCTTATATCATTGCTGACCAGGATTATCGGCAGGTGGGGATGGGTTTGGAGGATTTCTGCAGAATAAGCCAACCCTTCATTCGCCGATGGATGGGCAATGATCAAAGCCGAGTTATGCAAATGGGGTATCAGCCACAGCTCGAGCTCTTTTGGTTGCGAGATTGGGGTAACTTCATATCCTGCCTCGGCAAGCGTGGATAAGTCTGGTAAGTCTGAAAACTCCGGTGCTGTATAGATCAATAAGTGAGCGATATCTGTCATTTTATACTCACACCTTTTCCAGAAGGTCTATCCACGTGGAAGTGAAAATGAGATCGTAAAACCGCTGCCCTGCATGCTGTCGATCCATATCTGCCCTTTATAAGCTGTAATGATTTCTTTGATCATCGCCAGGCTGATTCCAATTCCTCCGAACCGTTTAGCAGTATAACCGAATAGACTAGATTTTATCTCAAACAGTCGGTCAGCTAATTGATCATCAATCTCATCACCCTGGTTAATTATGGTCATAACGGTGTTATTATCACTTTGAACAACATGTATTGAGACCTCGCTATTCGTTGGGCTGTATTTCAGCGCATTCGAAAGCAATCCCTCGATGACTTTGGTTATCTGCAAAGGATATACCTTTATGATGGACGGCTGGGAGGGTAATTCCAGGCTGAGCATTATGCGCCCAATCTGAGCAATCGGACGGAAGCGGTTTACCACGTTGATCACAGCTTCATTCAGGTCGATATCCTCCAACGCCCTTACCGTCTGCTCTTGCCGGCTGCTTACCATCGAATCGGCTACGTCCATCAGGATTTCTGCCACTTCCTGGATATCGTTTAATGCTGTGGCTTGCTCCCGGCTTAACCTCGGCTCGGTGTCTGCCAGTAACTTATCGACATTTTCCATCAGGATTTTTAATGGGCTGCGCAATTCCAGGCTCGCCTGGCGCAGAAGATCATATTTCATATCGGACTCAAGGGTGGCATAAATAATGGATTGCTTCAGGTAAACCAGGCTTTGTTCCATCTGATGGATACGTTTGGCATTTTCAATAAATATCCATGAGTATTCTGCTGCCAGCTCGAGCATGGCTTGTTGGCTGGCAGTGAAAGGTTGCGGGTCTCTCCGGGCAGCCGTAATGATGGCAGAGACTTTTCCGTCGTATATAACCGGCACAGACAGGGCTGCTCCGATCCACTCCAGTCCAGTGAATCGTTTGAGCGTTTCTCCATGCAGCGAAATAACCCGACCAGATACCGTGGTCAGGGAGCTTAAATCGTCCTCGTAAGGAAGGTTGAGCTTAGATTGCATCGCCGCAGGAACATTCTGACAGGTGCACAGGATCATTCCTGGTTGGTCAGCCTGTGAGATTAATATCCATGCACTGTCTGCCTCGGTGACCAGCACTGCCAGGTTGGTCATTTTCTCTAATAATAATGCTACGTCCGTGCTGGATAAAGCCTGCTTGAATAATGAAAAAATCTCTGAAAAATTGGTTGACTGCTGCTCCAGGGCGTTTTTGGTTATGTTTAACTTTTTTGAAGTGATATTCAGCGCACTATTCGACCGCTTCTTGCTGAGTGTGTTCTCGACGACATTGATCACCTCTATATCCCGGATGGGACAAAAGAGGTAGTCGACTGCACCCAGCCTGAACGTCTGTAAAATATCGGCTTCCTGGCCTTTGTTGGCGATTACGATGATGGGTACATCGATGCCGCGAGTCGCCAATGCCATCATCAGGTCTTTTGCATTTAGCCCAGGTAGGTTCAAGTCAGTAATGATAATATCTGGGGAAAGATTATCGAGTTCTTGTATTACCGAAGAACCCAATTCGAACACATCCACGATAAAGCCGAGCGGTTTTAAGGTTTGCTCGGCAATAAGCTGGCTGATTTGAGGGTCATTCTCGATAAGCACAACGCGCTCATTGTGACTATCCATATAATTAATCATAGCATGTTTGTTGGAATAGCGGGTCATTTCCCAGATAGCTACAGCAGTGAGTTAGAGTTTTGTAAGAAATCTCTTTGAATGCTTGACTTTGGATACCGGATGAGCATACAATGGTGTAGTATAAAATGATTATCGCCATATAGCGGTGGATAAAATATGGAATATAAAGATTACTATAAGATTATTGGTGTTGAGCGCAGCGCCAGCAAAGACGAGATTAAGCGTGCCTATCGAAAGCTGGCATTAAAGACCCATCCAGATAAAAACCCTGGGAATGCCAAAGCCGAAGAACAGTTCAAGGAAATTAATGAAGCTTACCAGGTATTGAGTGACGCTGAAAAGCGAGCACGGTATGACCAGCTGGGTGAATCGTATTCCCAATGGCAACAGGGTGGAAAGGCTGGTGCACCTACCGGGAGCTTTAACTGGGAAGACTGGTTTACCCAGTCGCCATCTGGGAACGTGCGGGTTAATGTGGGCGGATTGGAAGATATTTTGGGTGGGGAATTTTCAGAATTCTTTCGCCGGATTTTTGGAGGTGCGCCAGATATGAGCAATTCCAACCCGGGTAGAAACACCTACCAGCGGATTCGAAGGGCGGTTGCTCCTTCATACCAGCAGGAAGTGACCATCAGCCTGACCGAGGTTTTTCATGGGACCAACCGGCAAATCGAGCTGGATGGAAAGCGCCTGGAAATTAAAATCCCACCGGGTGCAAAGACAGGCACGAAGGTGAGGTATCCTAATACCATCCCCACCGGTACCGCAGGCGAGAAAGGCGACCTATATCTGGTGATAAAAGTAGCAGAAGATCCGCGCTTCCAGATAAAGGGGAATGACTTGCATACTGAGGTCACGATCGATCTGTATACGGCAGTACTAGGGGGCGAAGTTACTGTCCAGACATTATCGGGGAATGTCGTTTTAACCATCCCAGCAGGCATACAGCCTGGTCAAAGTATCCGTTTGGCAGGCCGAGGAATCCCGCGTCTAAAATCCCCAACCACGAAGGGGGATTTATTCGCTCATATAAAGGTAAAAATTCCACATGATTTAACTCCGCGACAAAAAGAGCTGTTCCAGGAACTTAAGCATGGATAGGTTAACCTTCCCGTCTTATCAGCAAAAAGAGAGGAGCTTTAATGTTATCTGAATCGAACCTGAAGGAATTACTTGCTTATCAAGCGGATCATCAGGTGCTTAGTTTGTACTTGAATACTGATCCAACAGAAGGTAGCTCAGACGTATATAAATCGAACCTAAGGAGTATGTTAAGGGATATCAACTTACCAACCGATGTGCAGGCAGTGGAAAATTTTTTCAGCAGGGAGTTTGATCGGATTGGTCGCAGCATGGTGGTGTTTTCTTGTGCACCCGATGGTTTCTTCAGGGCTTACTCGCTTGCAATCTCGGTCCGTAATCAGGTGATCGTAAGTGACCTTCCATATGTAAAGCCATTAGCCAGCCTGTTTGATTATTATGGTGGTTATGGGGTTGTTTTGGTAGACAAGCAGGGTGCACGTTTATTTTCGTTTCACCTGGGCGAATTACAGGAGCAGGAAGGAATTTTAGGAGAAAGCGTTCGGCATACCAAGAGCGGCGGATCGTCAGCCAAGACAGGGATGCGCGGTGGCGTAACCGGTCAGACCAACTACGAAGACGAGCTTGCCGACCGGAATATCCGTGACGTGGCTGAGTTTGCATCTCACTTTTTTAGTGAGAATAACGTGCGCAGGATTTTAATCGGTGGCACCGATGAGAATATTGCCCAGCTTCGCAGCCAGCTGTCCAAAAGCTGGCAAAGCCTGATTGTGGGCACCTTTCCGATGAGTATGTCAGCCAGTAAAGAAGAAGTGCTACAGAAATCAATGCAATTAGGCAAAGAAGTGGAGTATCGTAAGGAAGAACAGCTATTAAATAAACTAGTCACGGGTGCTTCCAAGGAACGTGGCGGTGTGCTAAATTTGGATGAAACACTCGGAGCAGTTCATGACGGTCGGGTGCAGTCGCTGGTCATCCAGGAAGGATACAAGGAACCGGGATATCGCTGCCTCGGTTGTGGATTTATCACCGCAGTCGAGATGCCAGAATGCCAATATTGCGGGTCTGAATTTGTGCAAATACCGGATGCCGTCGAGATGGCAGTGCATATCGTGATGAAAGCCGGGGGTGAGGTAGAAGTATTACAGCACGAGCATAAAGTAGAAAAATTCAAGAATATCGGTGCACTGCTGCGCTATTGAGCGGATGAACAGCGGGCATCACTCTCTATTGGAAGGCGTGCGAGTATTGGATCTCAGCCGTGTCTTGGCTGGACCGTACTGCACGATGATGTTAGGCGACCTGGGGGCAGATATCATCAAGGTTGAAGCCCCCGGGTTGGGCGATGATACCCGCCACTGGGGTCCGCCTTTTGCCCGTGGGGGTGAGTCAGCCTATTTTTTGTGTGTCAACCGTAATAAACGCAGCCTGACGCTCAACCTCAAATCAGAACAAGGGCTGCACATCCTCCGCCAGCTTATCCGTCAGAGTGATATTCTGGTGGAGAACTTCAGGGTGGATACGATGGAAAAATGGGGTCTGGGGTATGACACCCTTCAGGCGTTGCACCCTGGGTTGATCTACTGCTCTATCACTGGTTATGGGTATACCGGACCCTACCGGCAGTTAGCCGGGTATGATTTCATCATCCAGGCTCAAGGAGGTTTGATGAGCATCACCGGACCGGAGGATGGTGAGCCTTATAAGGTGGGAGTGGCAATTGCCGATATAACCGCCGGGTTGTTTGCCTGCAACGCCATTCTGGCTGCCTTATTCGAGCATCAGCGCAGTGGAAATGGGCAGAGGATCGATATCTCACTTCTTGATTCTCAGCTTGCCTGGCTGGTAAATGTGGGTAGTAATTACCTGGTCTCTGGAGAAAAACCGGCACGTTATGGTAACGCCCACCCCAATATCGTCCCATACCAGACTTTTAAAGCCAGCGACGGTTATTTCGCACTGGGAATTGGCAATGATGGCCAATGGAGACAGTTTTGCGAACGTGCTGACCGCAAGGAATGGGCTGAAGATGCTCGTTTTTTGACTAATGCAGACCGGGTTAGGAACCGTAGTGTCTTGATCCCCTTAATGGATGAACTTATTCGGCAATTTGAGATAACGCATTGGTTATCCATTTTGGGGGCGATCGGGGTTCCATGCGGTCCGATCAACACAATCGACAAGGTGATGGCTGACCCGCAAGTCAGTGCACGTCAGATGGTGGTCGAGGTCGAACATCCGACTGCCGGATCGATCAAAATGGTGGCATCTCCGATGAATATTCCTACTGCACCGGCTGTAGTCCGGTTACCGCCCCCCGTTCTGGGTGAGCATACCGCCCAGATCTTGCATGATTTGCTGGGAATGGATGATAATTCCGTGAGTTTACTGCGCGAGAACCAGGTCATCTAGCCTGCCAATTATTTTCCTCAAGATTAGTGCCCGACAATTCCACCGTAGGTCAGCTGCTTCAGGTCTTTCAGCGCCAGGTCTATCTCTTCCGTCGTAACCAGGCGGTTCTCATTAAGGTGGTGGAGCTTGCCTGTGGCAGCCATTTCGAGCGCTACCTCGCGGATGGTGATATTGCGCTTGAGGGCTTCCTTTACCAATAATGCACTGGCAGAATATCCGATGAGGGGATTAAGTGCTGTCGCTACGATGGCATTCCGCGCCAACCAACCTTCCGCCTTCATGCGGTTGGCTTGTAAGCCAAGCACACATTTCTGAGTGAAAGCGTTGATGGCACCGATCATCACCTGCATCATTTCAAATAAATTGTGTGCAATGATTGGCATCATCACGTTTAGCTCGAGCTGACCTGCCTGCGATGCTAACGAGACGGTCAGGTCACACCCCTGGACGTGGAACATGGCCATATTTAGCATTTCAGCCATTACAGGGTTCACTTTACCGGGCATGATACTAGACCCAGGCTGCATGGCAGGCAGGACCAGCTCATCCAATCCAGTGGATGGGCCGGAAGCCAGCAGCCGGAAATCGTTAGCGATGCGGGTCAAGGTGATCGCCAGGGTGCGCATGGAGGCCGAGAAGCTAGCAGCATCGGCCATGGACTGCATCGATTCGAATAAGTTATCCGAGCTGGATAAGTTGAGACTGGTAAGCTCTGATAGACGCTTGACCATGCGGGTGTGGTATTCCGGATGGGCGTTCAAACCCGTTCCCGTCGCCGTGCCGCCAATCCCTAACCGGCGTAAACCGTCTGCAGCCAGGCGAATGCGCTCCGCATCCCGCTGGACGGCCGCGGCATAGGCACCGAATTCCTGCCCGAGGCGGACTGGGACGGCGTCCTGCAGGTGTGTTCGCCCTGATTTGATGATGTCATCAAATTCCGTTGCTTTTTGACTCAGGGTGCGTGAAAGCCCATCGGTGGCAGCCAGCAGCTCATTCAGGCGCCACAAGCAACCCAGGCGAATGGCAGTGGGGATGGTGTCATTGGTCGACTGTGACATATTAACCTGGTCATTGGGGTTAACCAGGTATTGCCCCAACTTGCCGCCTAACAAAAGAGTGGCCCGGTTGGCAATAACTTCATTCACATTCATGTTATGGCTGGTACCGGCGCCTGCCTGGAATGGGTCCACTACAAATTGGTCATACCAATTCCCATCGATGACTTCCTGGCAGGCGGCAATAATCGCATCCGCTTTTTGGATGTCTAGCAAGCTCAGGTCACGGTTGGTTTCGGCTGCTGCCCGTTTGATGATCGCCATCGACCAGATGAATGCGCGCCAGGGTCGCAGACCAGATATATTAAAGTTGTTTACCGCGCGTTGAGTTTGAGCCCCATACAGGGCTTCGGCCGGTACATTGACATCCCCAAGTGTGTCATGTTCAATACGAAAAACATCATCCATATTGATACTCCCCGTAATTTATGGATGGATTGTACTACAGAGCAATTGCATCAATGAGAAGGAATTCGCTCGTTGATCTGGCTCGCCAGGGTATTGAACTGCATGGCAATGATCCCATCCGGCTGAACGGTGATCAGCGGAACCGCACGTTCTGAAGCACGGTAAGCTTGCTCCACCACCGGTGGGAACCCCATCACCGCCGGGTATCCCAGGATCTGTTCCACCTGGCTGATATTCAGCACGATATCTGAACGGGTGCGGTTGACCAGCACCGTGCTCATCGTCTTGATACTTCCAAAGCCTTTCAAGTGAAGCTCGCTCGCCAGCAGCTTGGAGCGTTTGATTGGCACGGGCTGGGGCTCCACCACCATGATCAGCTCATCGCATTTATTCAGGATGGCATTGAAACCTGGATGAAAGCTTGTGCCGATATCCAACACAACCAAAGAAGCCAGGTTGGTGAGATATCCAAGCACCGCTTCGAGCTGCGGAACGGCAGTCGCATATTCCACATTTTCGGTCTGATTGGAGGCTGACAGCACCTTGATCCCAAAGTTGGTCTGGATCAGCTCTTTGGAGACCGTTTCCATGTTGATGTCTTGCAGCTCCATCCCCAGCAGGTTGGATAGTCCGACCGGCTCGGTAAGGTTCAAGTCCAGCGCCCAAGAGCCCTGCCCAGGTTTCATCTCGGCAGCAACGACTTTGATATTGTATTTTTTGGCATAGGTGATTGCCAGGTTGAGTGCAATTGTTGAAACACCGGCACCCCCTGTGGCAGAGAGCACGCCCACCACGTAGCCATGGTCACCCGTTGATTCAGCCTTGGTTAGCTTTTGGGTCAGAAGGTTGCGGATATTCGCCTGCAGGTCGATCGGGTGTATGGGTTTGGTGAGGTACAGGTTCACCCCGGCATCGTATCCCGCCAGCTTATCCTCGATGGTGGTCTTTGCGGTAAACATGAGGATTGGCGTGGTAGCAGTCTTTGGATTCCGGCGCAGATTTCGGCTGACCTCATATCCGTCCATCCCAGGCATCATCACGTCGAGGATGATCAGGTCGGGATGCTCCACCTGGACGCGTTCGAGGGCTTCCATACCCGAGGTAGCAGAAACCACCTGGTACCCCAGCCGGCTCAACATGATGTTGATAAACTTGACGGTATCAGGATCGTCATCGACGACCAGGATTTTATCTGCCATGGTTTCCTCTCCTCAATTTGAATTCGCGTGTCTATTCAGTTTAGCACATTTTAATTTTTTGGGCAATTGTGAAGGGTCATTCAAGCAATAAAGACTGGAATTTAAACCTTACAAAATTGTAAACAGAATTGGTTAATCGCAATTATCCTTTCATACACTCAATTTTTTAGTTTAATGGAAAAAGACACCTGAGTATCGGGAGTGGTGTATCTGGTTGAGCTTCCTGATAATCCCGATCCTATAAATATTCCATCTTTGTGCTAATTGGCACATAAATAGATAAATTGTCAATAAATCCAAATAATAGCAAATTATTAATGACGAATTAATTTGTAAAATAGGATTAGTGGATTTATTCACTATTGGATCACTTTGGAGGCTACTTTTACTTGCTGCATGCACCTAAATTAATTCTATTGCACAACACAAAGTTGAAAATTATTCTGCTGAGGAGGACACATGAAAAGAACATACTGGGTAGCAATACCGATTCTTATCCTTGCCATCGCCGCGGGGGTTTTTGGCATCCGGACGAAGGCAGATAAATCTGCCGCGGATACACCAACCAGCTCACCAACCACCAGCCTGCCGGCCACCCAGCTGCCAACCTCCACTGCGTCATCAATGGCGATGCCATCCTCTCAAACGATCACTTCTACAGTTGTATCAACCATGACCCAACCGACAAAATATATCGTGCTGGGTTGGAATAACCTTGGGATGCATTGTTATAACCCCGATTTTAGCAACCTGGCGATATTGCCTCCGTACAATACGCTTGTCGCCCAGGTGATCAAAGTGGCCGAGCCTCCCCAGGTGATCACCTCAGGTGTGATCGTCGAATATAGCTTCCCTGATAATACCTATTCCGCGGGGATGCCGGGGCAGCCTGACAAGACCAATTTTTGGGATTTTGAGCAGGCACTTTATGGTGTGACCACCCCAGTCAATATTGGCTTGACTGGCAAGGGTCTGGCGGGCACCATGGACCTGGTTAAAGATGGTGCATATTTCATCGCTGAAGGTATCCCGCTCACAGATATACTGGATATGGATGCAGCGGCACAAACGATTTATCCTTTCCAAAAGGCATTGATCACAGTGAAGGATGCCAATGATCCTTCGATGATCCTGGCACAACTCACCGTGGTTGCACCAGTCTCGACTGAGCTAAGCTGCCAGAATTGCCACGCCGATGATGCTGATGCCACCACGGGTTATCCGATCACACCGACCGGTAAGGTGGAGACCAACATCCTGGCAATCCATGATTATCTGAATGTCATCAGTTACACAACCTACCTGGCTGATTTTCCCGACCTGATGGCGAAAACACCATTAATGGACCACCAGCCGGTGAACTGCGACTGGTGCCACGGCTCAAATGCAACCGGTTCCCCCGTGGTCGGCCAGATGAACAGCCTCTCCAATGCCATGCACGGGCATCATAATCCGACCAATGCGCCCGACATCACCCCGGATACTGATGGTTGCTACAATTGCCACCCCGGACCAACAACCCAGTGCCTGCGCGACACGATGTCTCAGAATTTCAGCTTAAATTGCACGAACTGCCATGGGGATATAACCGTGGTCGCTCAAAACCCGAACCCGTGGTTGAATGAGCCCAAATGCAGTGATCCTGGCTGCCATGGGAGCGGTTATGATACCACCCTGCCTTTGTACCGCCTATCCACCGGTCACGGAGGGATCTACTGCGAAGCCTGCCATGACAGCACGCATGCCATCTCGCCCAGCCGTGAAGCCAATGACGGTCTTAAATTCCTGGCACTGCAGGGGCATACTGGCAGCCTCAGCAACTGCACCACCTGCCACGCCACTATGCCTGTTGACAGGTTTATTCATAGTCCGCAACCATAACGATATAACGTGCCTCGGTCAGGCAGCAAAATAGCTGCCTGACCTTTTTATTAATTTAATCGCCATCGAGCTCTTGAAAACGGGCAAAGGCAGCCTTCCTGATGACCGCCAGATCTTCCCATTCGATAGCCAGTTGTTTCAGGTCTATATCTTCACTAGAAATTGCCCCTAGATATTTCTTTATTACTGCTAATTCCCTCCCAGATATATCTGCAATCTCCTGGGTTATATTCATAATCTCTGCATCATGTCTGGTTAAAGAAGATATTCTTACCGCAGCTTTCACATTAAGCTCCGCAAGCGCCTGATCTGCAATTTGTTCCAGGGCTTCCGTCACGGGACTGCCATCTTGCTGGGAGGCGAAAACGGAATTGGAAAAATCAGAGATGGCGCGGTCATAATTTTCGTATGCGGTCGAAAAATCTATCAGCGCTTTACTGTCATGGTGGCCAAAATAATAGAAAAATAAAGCAATGCCCACTAATCCTATCGAGGAAAGTATCAGCAATAGAATATATTTTTTCATTATCGATCTCGTCAATCTGATTCGATTGGAGGCGGTTGGTTTGAGTTATTCGGTTTGTTCAAGTACAGCGTTATACCGTCAAGGGCGAAGTTAGACACGCAGTTTTGAAATTATTCGTTATTGTTTCGTCAGCCAGGGTATATAGATGGAGCTGATCGCCGTCCATACCACAAAATCATGGCTGACCGGATCGGTTCCACCGCTGTTGGAAGCGGTTAGGGTAACGGTGTAAGTGTCAGCTTTCGCAAATCTGTGAGTCGGATTAGGTAGTGTGCTGGTGAAAGTGTCCCCGAAGTCCCACACGAAACTTAACGGCTCAGTCCCCGTGCTAGTGTTGGTAAAGATGGCCGTCTCACCCAGGTCCAATGGTGAGTTGCTGGTAAATTCGGCCATGGGAAGTGAGATATTCTGGTAGATGTGCACATAATCCACTTCCATCGTCGCCGGCAGGAGCTCATCTGGGGGCAGCAGGTGGTCAACAAAACCACCTCCTACAGCTAAATTCATAATGATGTGCATCTCACCAGAATAATCGGGCGGGTTAATCGTTCCCGGTGGCGTGAGATATGTGCTGCGAAATTGCTCGATCCCATCGATATACCAGATGATCAATCCGGGTTGCCATTCAACTGCATAAGTATGAAAATCAGCCGAATAGTCGGGACCGCTGTAATTACTGCCTACACGACCGCCGTATGACCAGTTGTTCAGCTTACTGCCCGGTAGTGGATAGACTCCCGAAAAATGATGATTCATGAAGATCGTGGTAGGTTCCTGGCCTTTGTATTCCATGATGTCTATCTCTGGTGGCCAAAAATATTCCACCTCCGGGTTCGGAATCGGTGGCAGCTGAGGGATCATCCAGAATGCAGGCCAGAAGCCTTGCCCATTTACCAGCTTGATACGCGCTTCAAAGTATCCATACAGTTGAGAGAACCGGTCGTGAGTGCTGACCATCCCTGAGAGATAAGGGAAGTTGGTACAGGTATAAGGCGCGTAGCTGCGGTCAGGTAAACCGTCGCCCGAACAGTCATTTATACTGGCTACCAGCTTCAAGACTCCATCTTCAACTGACGGTGATTCATCCACGTACCACTCTTTTTCATCATTATTACTGCGATTGCAATAACTTGGCTCACCTGGTGGTGGCGGGTTGTCCACGATGCAATAGGTGTCAAATCCGTATTCCGTCGCCCATTTTTCCGGATTTAGAGCATCCCCGTCGAATTCATCCGAAAATGTAAGTATCCAGTCCGTCGTATCACCCGGAAGCCCTGAAAACGTTTCGTTGCCTATCGCTAATACCGCTCCAGGGATCAGATGCGAAGCCGACGTACTGGTCTTCAGGCTTACCTTTTTCGTCTCTGGGTAACGCGGATGACGGATGGCTGAAATGGTTTCTGTGCTCACAGGAACCCTGGCAGGTTCGCTGGATACCCTGCTACCAATGCCGTTCACCCCCAGTGCCGTCCTACCGATCTGGTTGGTGATCAACAAAGCTATAATTAGCGCGCAGAGGATCAAGCGTAGATACTTTGGATTTTTTTCCATTCGTATGTTCTTTACCAACAGTCATCCGTCCGTGATGGACTGGTATGGATATAGGTTTGCGGAACAACTGGTAATAGAAGTAAAAGCTCCACACTAAATAAACGGATTTTTTATCATTACAGTGTGAATTGCGTGACCATCCTGCATATCTTCGGTATAGAGGAAGTCGCAGCTACCGCGAATTGCAGCAGCAAGGATGAGCGAGTCATAGAATGAGTAGCCGGTCTCAGCCTGAAGATCCAGACCTGAACTCATAAAGAGCGAGATCAGGATAGACCTGGCACAAAGGGTTCATCACCAATCGTAAATACGACTTGCTGTCTTCCAGCTTCATGGGGACGGTGAATTTTCTTGTCGCCACATTCAAAAATTCCTGGATCACCTGAGTGCTGATGATGCCAACACCTGTCCCTAATCCTTCTTGAATGAGCTCCATAGATTTTTTTTGTTTCACGGGTTGATCGCGATCAAATGAATAGATAAAAATATTTGTATCAATGAAGTATTTACCGTTCATTCAATTCGTCCCTGTTAAATGACCTGCCGGGCTTGACATATTCGAAGCGCATCATAAAATCAAGGTATGCAGCCGCGGAGTGAGGGCGTTCGGCATACTTCTCAAGCCATTCTCTAAATTCTTCATTCAAAGTGGTCCGGTCAGCAGCAGCGCGCTGCACGCGCTTTTTGGATTAAATCCTTATCGGCGCTGAAGGTGATATTTTTTAGCATTTCTGCCTCCTCTTATCGTACACGATACATAGTGTACGCTGTATATCGTGTACTGTCAAGTATGGAAAAAATCAATAATTCCAAGGTTTATGGAGATTTCTCCACCTCCACCCACATCTGACTTCCATCTGTGGTGATCTCGATCCAGCCATTCTGATCGGTGCGCAGCAGGTTGTAGCCCTCCAGCGCTTCCAATGTCTCCGGTGAAGGCAGACCGGTATTATCGCCTGGTGAGACGCTCAGCACGGCGAGCTGAGGATGCAGAAATTCGATCAGCTCAGGTGGGTTGAGGGGAGCGTAGCCCGATTCAGGCAGCAGCATCGCAGAAACATTGCGCATAGCCGAGTTATGTTGGAGGGATTCCATCGCATCGAAATCCATCCCCATCGGCAGCAGCATGCGGAAATTCCCCCATTCCAACAGCAAGACGGCTCCCCGGGGTACGGTGGAGAGCACCCGCAGTGACGCACCTGAACCCAGATCCAGCATCTGGCCTGGCTCCATGATCGTGATTGGGATGGAAAGGTTGATCAGTTGAGTCTGCACATCTGCAGAAGCGCGAGTCCCGCCCATATTGCCTGCCCACAGCACATTTGAAGGAGTGAATCGCTCCAGGTTCCCCGCGACTGCTGAAAGGTCTTCATTGTCAATATCTGCTACCACCAGCCAATCCAGAGAATGACCGAATAGCGGCAGCCGCCTGCCCAGGGCATCGGAAAGCGCTATTGTGCTGGTTCCGCCGTTGATCAGCGCATTTCGACCGGTCGGTGATCGAACGAGAACGGCATCGCCTGTGCCAACGTCCAGCATGGTCACATGCAGGCGGTTATCTGGGGCATTGAATACAGCCTTCCACACCACAAAACTAAGCACGGCTAAAAGAGCGAGTGGGATTGCGGGTGATATACGTCGGGCTAACCCTGTAATTCTTGTCCGTGCAAAAGTGACAGTAAAGAGTAACCCAAAGAATAGGAGGACGAGCGGGAATGCCACCTGTCCGATAAGAATCGAGCCGTGCGGAAAAACTGCCAGCCATTCCACCACGCGGATCGTGTAAGCTGTAAATGGCCAGGTTACCCACGCCAGGAGCTGCCCAATGGGTTTGAAAACCATCCCGCTTAGCACAGATAACCCTCCCAACACCATCAGAGGAGGCTGGGCGGGCAGGATCAGCGGGTTAGCGATGAACGCAGTCAGCGAGAACCGTTTGAAATAGTAGATCATCAGCGGTAGCGTGGTGATCTGGGCTGCCAGGGTGAGCAGGAAATATGCTCCCACCGGTCCAGCCAGCCGTTTGGCGGTTGTAGTCGTTGAATATCTTTCGGCAAGATGGGTGAACCATTCGCTGAACATCCCGGCGTATAGCATGATGCCTAATGTAGCCGCGAATGACAGCTGGAAGCTGACATCCCATAAAACCATTGGGGTGATCACTGCCATCACTGCCGCCACGATTGCCAGGCTGTTCAAGCCCACCTGGCGGCGGCCAAGCTGGTAGCCTAGCAGGGTGAGGATGCCCAGGATAGCTGCTCTTACAACTGCAGGGTTGGCTCCCACCAATAGTGTGTACAGGATGATCCCGATTGCAGCGATCACTGCGCCTCGCCGCACACCAAGGATCCGGCTGAATACCAGGGTGAACATTGCAGCGATGATGGTGATGTTGAAGCCGGAGATGACAATGATGTGGCTGGTTCCGGTGAGGCGGAAAGCTTCCATCACCTCTTGAGGGATTCCCGACTGTACCCCGAGAATGATACCTGCCAGTAAAGATGCTTCAGGGTCTGGATAGAGTGAGTAAACCACCTCGACCGCCCGTTGCCTGAAGGTATACAGTGCAGCAAAGAAAGGATTTCCCTGTCCATGTTGAAGCAGGCTCGAGGCAGGGTAAAACAGGATGCTGTAAATACCATGGTTCGCAAGGTAATCGCGATAAGAGAAATCCTCGTTTTCCGGCGGAGTCTCAATTTTTCCTTGCAATCGCACTTGATCGCCATATGAATAGGAAGCCCCTGCCGGCAGTCTGGTTAAGATCAAACCGTGGACAGGAATAAATTCGGCTGCTGCACCCTTGGCGGGTAGGAGTGCTAGTTGTTCCACCCGCAGGCGAAGGTTGGTGTATGTATCCCGCACGTCGGGAGGTTCCACGATGACCCCATCTAAGAGATATTCATTGGGTTGGTCATTGTAGTATGCAATGAACGAAGGATTGATCCTGGGTTGAGCCAACTGGTAGCGTAGTCCACTTAAACAAAAGAAAAAGACCAGCAACGGGATTAATCTCGGCGAGAGGAGTTTCAGGGATTGGGTGACTTGGGTGAAAGTTTCAGGAAGCCGGGAGCATATCCGGTTGAAGATGGGGGGTAATGCCAGGATTAGTGCCAGCATAGCAATGATGGAATATCCTGTGATGGTTAAAGGAAATCCGGGTGATGCCAATATGCCGAACAGAAACGCCAGGGATATCCAGAACAGGGGCATTTTTACGGGTTATCTGATTTACAATGCCGAGTGAATTTTATATATCCTGATTAGTGATCTCGAGCATTTGTGCCAATTCATTTCTGGAAAGAAGTAATTTATTAAATTACTGTTAAAAAACGATTAAAGTCTGTACCGGAAACCTACAAGCTCTACTCGCCTCCTAGCTTTGTAATCCATTGCTGGGCAGATTGGCATAGGTCATAATTGCTCCCGCAAAGTTCTAAAGCCTTTTTAAAATCAGTGATTGCGCTCACTGAATCACCTTTATAGTTATATGCCTGTCCAAGATTGTAATAAACCATCGCGGCATTAGCATTGTTCTGAACCGCCTGGTTCCAATCGTTGATCGCCTGATCCAGATCACCTTTGTTAGCATAAGCCGACCCACGGTTGTTATATGCCTCTGCATAGTCAGGTCTTAGCTGGATCGCCTGATCGTAATAGCTGATCGCCCTATCCTGATAGCCCTGTTTTGCATATGTCAATCCAAGACTATAGTAAGCCTCAGCATAATTGGGGTCTATTTCTATCGCTTTATTAAAATTGATGATGGCCTGACCCTGATCACCTTTGTCTAAATACGCTGACCCACGGTTGCTGTAAGCTTCCGCAAAATTAGGATTGATTTGGATGGCATGATCGTAATTGCTTATTGCGTTATCCAGATCACCTTTACTGTAGTAATTCAATCCAGTTTTGTTGTAAGCTGCAGCCGAATCAAGGGTGAGGCGCTCCGATCTGTTGTGGACGAGCAGGACAACGACTGCTATAACGGCTATCACCACGACAGCGGTGATTGTGCTGATAATAGTCTTATTTCGTTTAGAACGGGTATGCATCTCTTTTATTATTCTCCAAATATATATTAATCCTGTTTACGTGATCATCATCTATTGAAAAGCAATTAGATTGATAATACAAATGGATTCTATTACGATTAAATGCTTGCTACGAATCCTCCATCTCCAGGTGGAAGCGGTGTAAAAAGCGGTGGTAAAGCGGGGCGAAGATCACACCTACCACAACCAGGAAAATAATCCCTGAGTACAGTGCATAGAAGGATGCGAACAGCTTGCCGCCGTATGTGTGGAGCTCATTCACAGGTCCCATACCTCCCAGGAGCATGGCTGCATTGACCAGTGAATCGATCCAGGTGAGATTTTCCAGCACGTGGTAGCCCAGCATGCCTAAAAATAATGAAACGGCAATAATAAGGAATGCAATCAATAAATAAATCAACTGGCGGAAGAGGAATTCACTTGGCGAGAGCAATGGCTGTTTACGGTGCTCGAACATGGGGTGCACCTCCAGATGGTAAGGATAAGAGGATTGACTGAAAGAAGTATAGCACAGGAAAATAATTGGGATTTATGATTTAATCTGCGGGTACCAGTGGGCTAATCATAACCGAAGGGATAATCCGTGACAAAGAGTATAAAACATGCCATAATGAAGGTGCCAGTTAATAGTTAATGGAAAAGGTGGGAGGGCAGATGGATAGACAATCCTGGTTGGGCAGGCAATTGCGGGCTGGAATTCGCTGGATTGAATCCTTGATCCGGAAAAGCGAACACTCTTATGAATACAGCGATGATCCAGATTGTGTCTTGCGCATTCAGCTGTTGCCATCACCCCATCAGGAGAACATTGGGGGAAAGGTAATTTTGAAAGCTGATCCCGTGTTGGCGATCCACGCGTGGAATGAGCGCATGCCCGCCATCCCCGCAGGCGGAGCCGACCTGAAATGGGCACTTCATCTACGAAGGCAGGTGCTGAATTCCTTCAAGATTTTAGCCAGGGTGATGAAAAACGATGACATCTATACACCGGTCCGTGCGATATATGGTGCCTCTGCCTTGTTCTCATCCACCAACCATACCGGTGGTACGCGTATGATGCAGAGTTTTGGATTTACCGTCGTACCTTACCACAGCCCCTTGGGTAAGTTCGGCGACTTCTGCGAAAATCTGTTCTCCTGGTGGCTGATGTACGCTTATAACACCGCCAGTATGGACAGCCGTAAGTTATGGCAGCTGGAGCGGACTGAAATCTGGATGGATCGCAATGAATTCATCCTGCGTTATGGTCAGCAGGTTCCACCCGAACAATAAAACGCATGAATTTTTATAACCCCATATTCTTATAAAGCAAATGTCCATTCGAATTTTATTGCTGTATTACCCTATTACCTTATTACCTGATTCCCATATTACCTAATTGCCTAGTTGCCTGATTACTACACATCGAGTGCCCTTCTCGATGCCGATTACCTGATTACATACATTTATGATGTAGCTGATACGAACATAATCATGTCAGCCTGGCTTGTATGAAGCGGAACGTCAGGTAGCCTGTGCCGAGTGAAAGTAAGATTGCTAGCGTGGTACCCAGGATGAGACCCACACTTGGGTATAGGTAGCGAACCATGATCTCATACCAAGGGACGTTGATCAGACCGCTGACCAGCAAACTTTTTCCAACAGGCTGAGAATAAGCCGCGCCGCCGACGTGGTAGGTAATAACTAGAGTTGAGAGGAACATGGCTGGAAAGGATCCAAATATACCTCCCAGGAGCGGGCCTCCAATCTTACCCATCAAGACCGCAAAGGAGATTACCGCTCCGCCAAATAATGCTCGCCAAACAAGCTGAGAACGTGGATAAGTGTATTCCTGCCTGCCCCGTGAGGTGATTTTCATCCATTTCTCGACCACGATGAAGCAAAAGGTAAAAAGGATCAGCCAACCAAGGACGGAGATCAAAAAACTCTGCAGGCTGAGTAGATACAGCAGCCCTGCGAGGATGAACCATACCAGGAGAGAGCCCGGTATTGCCACCTTGAGACCGCCTGTGCTGAGCAGCATGAACGTGATGATGAAAAGCCCGTTCAGACCCTGCGCCAGCGGCATGACCGTGGTAGCCTGGGCAGCTACCGTTGGTGACTGGGTGTAACCGATGAAAAGTAGGGCGATTACCACCGTGGAAGGCAAACCGCCAATCAGCCCTCCGACCTTGCTTCCAAAACGCTCGGCAATAAACGTGGTCAGGGTCACCCACAGGCTGCCAATGAAAAACCCCAGGGCAAGTTTGAGCCAGAACGAGCTGTCCATAAATTAGTTAATCGACTCAGGTTTTTTGACTGGGGTTGAAAAACCGCAAGCCCGGGATCAGCATAGGGGTCTTCCGGCGATAATCAGCATAGGTATCCCCGAACTGGTTCAGCAGCTTGCGTTCCTCAAAAGTGGCGCCGATTAAGATATAAGCGGTGAGGCCGATATTCAGCGCCAGCAGATTCCACGTCATGATGGGAAGCAGCCAGATAAAAACCAGCCCGGCTGTGTAAAGCGGGTGTCGCACGTAGCGGTACAACCCATCCGTGACCAGACGGGGAGGAGAGGTATCTTCCAGCAGGACTGCCTGGCGTAGACCGAGGAAAGAGGTAATCCCTGTTTGGCGCAAGCCGGCAACCAGGGCGATGACTGCCAACGCCTGGATGGTCAGGGTCAGGATCACCCATGGCAAGGGGATGATGTAAATCTCCTTATCGATCATCAAGACTGGCATCAGCAGGATCGGTAGTAATGTGATGACCGCGATGAAGTTATACGCCAGGCGGAACCATCGATCAGTAGTCGGACCGGCTTGCTTACGAGTTTGATATCTGATTGTCGGCGATGCCAGCAGAGAATGAAACAGTCCGTAGGCCAGAACTGCCAGCAGGATCATCCAGAAGGAGAGCGTCATGGATTGGGCGATGGAGGCGTGAGTGGTCGGGTGGCATCCTTGCGGAAGCGCGGGTCGCGATCTAAGGTTAGTTTTAATCCTTCAGCGAGCGAGAATGTGGGTTGGTAGCTCAGCTTGGATTTTGCCAGTGTCAGGTCAGCGCAGATGCGGGAGACACCTGCATCGGTACGCGGGTTATAGACGATCTCAGCTTTCCCGCCCGTCACCTGGATGATCAGGCTTGCCAGGTCACGCACGCAAACTTCAGTGCCGCTGCCCACGTTGATAACCAGATTATCCAGACCAGGTGCAGTGGACGCGGCTACCATCGCCGTCACCACATCATCAACATATACGTAATCACGCGTTTGGGTGCCGTCACCATGGATGATGATAGTCCCACTGCGCATAGCCTGTTTCAACATAAATGGGATCACTGGAGGGTGAGATGGAGGAAGATGCTGACCCTGTCCATAGGTATTGAAAACTCGCAGGGATACCGTCTCGATCCCCCATAGATCGCCAATGGTGCGCAGATAGAATTCTGCTGCCAGTTTCGAGACGGCGTATGGAGACCGTGGACTGGGCAACGCAGTTTCGACCACCGGCTGTAATTCCTGGTCACCATATACTGCACCGGAAGAGATCAGCACTACCCGCCGTACACCCACGTCGCGCATCGCTTCCATCAAGCTGACGGTGCCCCCAACATTAACCGCATTGTATTCACGTGGGTATAGTACTGATTCAGGGACGGAAACTCTCGCTGCGAGATGATAGACGCAATCTACGTCTTGAAGAAGGGTCCATAATTTTGGACGATCATTGACATCTCCGCGGGTGAAGAGCACTTCGGGATGCAGCGCGTTTAGATCCCCCGTCGAGAGGTCATCCAGACCACGAACCTGGTGTCCCTCCCATGCCAGGCGATTGGCTAAGGCTGACCCTAAAAATCCTGCCGCTCCCGTGATGAGAAAATTCATCTCGTTGATTATAGCATGGAGAAATAATATAGTTAATCAAGACTTAATTTGACATCCCATTCATGTAAGGTTATTATGACCGCGTGTCGTTTAAAACATCTTTCTGGTTAACCATCCTATTGCTCACCATGGTAATAATGCTTGGGGCAAGCAACGTTCCCCTGGCAGACCCACTCACACGGGTTAAGATCTTACCCGGTCGATCGAATTTGATTATGTTTCCTGGACTCTCGACGCCCTAGGATTAAAGTTGGGTCAGATTGCCTTAGGCTCGGCGGGCTACCTCCCCGAAAACGATCGCTCAGCTTCCGTGCTCAATTCACTGGACCTGGTCCGCCAGATTAATGAGCTCGAAGCTAAAGTGACTGATATTTATGCTGACCCGAATATCAGCGACCCGGAGAACGCTTCACTGGAGCTGCGCAGCCAGCTGTCAGAGCTCAAGCAGCAGCGAGCAGATTTGCAGCCCCTGGCAGAATCGATCCTACAGGATCAGGTTAGCCAAATAGCTGCCGAGGCAGGTCTTACTGTCGGAGGTCAAACCATTCCACCGGTTTTGTATCACACCACACCACCCCCAGATGCTTTGATCATTTCACCCCGAAACATGATCCGACAGGACCAGAATATCTCCATATCGCCGGGTATCAGTGTGGATCAAATTGAATCTCTGGAAAACCAGGTGGATCAATCGATGGACGTCTCTTCTTTGGTGGTCGGCATTGGTGGTATCGGCTTATACCCGACCATGGTTATGGAGACGACGGATATCAACGGGTTGGCTGAAGTGGTTGCTCATGAATGGGTGCATAACTATCTGACGGTCCATCCGCTGGGTTTCAGTTATATGAACAGCCCCGAATTACGAACCATGAACGAGACCGTAGCTTCGATTGCAGGAAAAGAATTGGGAAGAGCAGTGATAGCCAGGTACTATCCTGATTATTTACCTCCCGAAGCACCTCCTGCCCCGGTTGGGAATAGCCAGGCTCCAAGTACGACTCCTCCACCTTTCGATTTCAATTCTGAGATGCACCAGACCCGGGTGATCGTCGATAGACTATTGGAACAAGGTAAAGTTCAGGAAGCGGAGACTTACATGGAACAGCGCCGGATATATTTCTGGGATAACGGCTACCATATCCGCAAGCTTAACCAGGCATACTTTGCTTTTTACGGCGCCTATGCCGACCAGCCACAGGGTGCTGCCGGAGAAGATCCGGTGGGGACTGCGGTGCGTTTGCTGCGCGCAAAATCCTCTTCCCTGGCGGATTTTATTAATCGGATGGCTTGGATGTGGAATTTCGAGCAGTTAAAGTCGGCCGTGGTTGGTGGTTGATTGCTCCTCAACGTGGCTCAACTGTGAATTTAATCGCTGTTCGGACCTTGTCCTCGATTTGAACATCAACAAATTCAGGGATCACCACGATGTCGAAACCGTCACCGGCCAGGTAGCCTCGTGCTAAAGCCATCGCTTTTACAGCCTGATTGATTGCACTTGCTCCGATTGCTTGGACTTCAGCACGTTTATTTTCACGGACGACCCCCGCGATAGCCCCGGCTACAGCAGAGGTACGAGAGGTGCCTGAAACCTTGATAATATCCATGTTGGCTTCCCTCCTTTGGTTATTGGACAGGCATTAAGGTATCGGCGGGTTTATAAATAGATTGTACAAGATTTTCCATCCAATAGCAAGCGGCAATGGTAGAATTCTTGTTACCAGCTAAATCGCAATAATAAACGATTTGAAGTGAGAGGAAGTTATGTCGCGTTGGACAAAATTCCTGATTGCCGTCATCCTGGGTACAGCCGCGGGACTGTTCTATGGGTGGGTGGTCAATCCGGTTGAATATGTGGACATCGCCCCGGAAAGCCTCCGGTCAGATTACAAGACTGATTATGTATTGATGGTTGCTGAGGCTTACCAGGTGGAACATGACCTGGGGCTCGCTGTCAGGCGTTTAGCGCGCCTGGGAAGCTCCGCGCCCAAGGATATTGTTGCTGACGCGTTGAATTATGCCTTGCAGCACCAATATGCCCCTCAAGATATGGCTGTGATTCAGCTTTTGGGTGAAGATTTATTGACCTGGAACCCTAACCTGGAGGTTCCTACGCCATGAAGCACGAACGTAGAGGCTCATGGTACCTGTTAACCGGAGTAGTTCTGGGGGTTGCGATGGGCTTGTTCTATTCTTGGGTAATCAGCCCGGTGAAGTATGTCGATGCGCCTCCCTATGCGCTCAGGGCAGATTATCGGGAGGAATACCGTGCCCTGGTTGCAGCTGCTTATATGTACAGCAATGACCTACTACGAGCACAGGACAGGTTGAAAGAGCTGAAAGATGACAACCCTGTCCAAAGTATCGCCATGCAAGCTCAACGTGCTCTGGCTGACGGGCGTCCTGAAGCTGAAATCCGCGCCTTGAGTCTGCTTGCAACTGCGCTGGCAAAGAACACCATACCTTCCGCATCCACCCCGGCTTCTCCTATCCAAGCGACTTCTAATCCGGCTGCAGCCCAACAAGAGACTAAACCCTCCAATGATATGTCGCAAACAACAATACCATCAAGCACGTCACTGCCTTTGCCAACGTCTATCTCCCCTCCCAACTCTGGAACCCCTTTCATTTTACAGGATTCAAAGTTGGTGTGCAACATTGACCAACCAGATCCGCTCATCCAGGTGGAAGTCAAGGACGCTGGCGGTCAACCCATACCTGGTGTTGAGCTGGTTGTCACATGGGAGCAAGGTGAAGATCACTTCTTCACAGGTTTACAGCCTGAGCTCGGTGTGGGATATGGAGATTTCCTCATGACACCCAACGTCGTTTATAGCGTTCACCTGGCAGATGGCGGCCAGGAAGCAAACGATTTGACTGCCACCGAATGTGTTGCCGAAGATGGTAGCCGTTATTGGGGGTCATGGTTGCTGACATTTATTCAACCGTGATGGTAAATCCCTTATTACAGACGATAAGCTTAAGCCGCTCATTTGGAGAATTTCAGGCGGTTTGCCCACTGGATATAAAAATTGAACCCGGGGAGCTGATTATTCTGACAGGTCCCAACGGAGCGGGGAAGACTACCTTGCTGAGCTGCCTTGCCGGGTTGTTGCGCCCGACCAAGGGAAATATACTGGTGGAAGGATTTGACCTGTACCAGGATGAAGTCGCCGCCAAGCAGCGGCTGGCATATGTTCCGGATGTGCCTCGTTTTTACCTTGAATTAACTGGCTGGGAACATCTGCGTTTTATCAGCCTGGCTTTTGGTGTAGAACCGGGTTGGGAATCGCGTGCGGAAAGCTGTTTGCGTGATTTTGGTTTATGGGAGAGTCGCGATATGTACCCCCATAACCTCTCGCGAGGGATGCGATTAAAACTGGGCATTTCTCTGGCTCTGATCCGGCCTTTCAAGATTTTGATTCTAGACGAACCCACTTCAGCTCTCGACAACGAGAGCGTAAAAGTATTATTAGAAAAGCTGAAGACTCTTCGAGAAAATGGATGCGCCATTCTACTGACCAGTCATGATTTGAGTCTGGTGGCAGAGCTGGGAGGTAAAGTATGGCGGATGGAACATGGTGAGGTGATTACCAATTAGGTGAAAGCGATCCAGCTGGTGCGCATACGTGAGCTGGCAGCCCGAATGAGATTTTGGACTGCTATCGTGGGTTATGACCCGCGCGATCATTCTGTTAGCCACCGGTTATACCTTGTTTACGTGGTTATCTTCTTCGGCCTGTGGGGATTTTCCGTTCTGACCCTCCTGGCAGAGGTGGGTATTTGGATCCTGTCCTTTTTTAGAGGAATGCCACCAGGGCAGGCAGCAGTGTTTATTCTGACGGTAGGATTGCTGCTGGATGCGGACTTACGGGGTTATAAAGCTTGTCGGCGCAGCCCATTTGTCTTTTCCGAAGAAGATGCCGTATTAATTTGCCAGACACCTGTGGATCGACGGAAGGTGGCGCTTGCCTGGCAATTGGGCGATTGGCTGCCGGCGTGCCTTCCATTTGTGGTGCTGGCTGTGGTGTTGAGATTTTCCAGCCTACAGCTTGCTGAGCAAGGTCCTTTTTTATGGAGCTACCTGCCCAGATATTGGCTGGCAGCATTCCAGATAACCGCCATCATTCTGCCCCTTCATCTAGCGTTTATGGCGGCTAGCTACACACTTGGGTCATTACGGCTGCGTATGGACAAGGATCTTCCAAACCTGCGTTGGATCCCCATTGGGTTTGCCTTAATGATGATCAGCCTGTATTTCACGAATAAGGGGTTTCTTGGATTATCTCTCGCACCTGTTATTTATCCACTCGCTACGGGGTTCAGTACGGATTATTGGCTGGTTGGATTTCTGCTGGCGCTCATCCTGTCACTGACTGGATTGCTGCTGTTATATTACGCCAGTGAGAAGCTGAACCTCAGCCGTGCGGCCCAAGAATCAAGCTCCAGGGGGGCTTACCGGCAAACCTTCTTGTATGGAGATGGGCGGCTTACTGAACGGATGAAAATTCGCAACCGGCTTGGGATCCAGCATGAGCCGACCCGCTTGATCGGTCGTGCAGGTGCCTGGTCACTTGTTTGGAAGGATGCAGTGATTTCCCTGCGGGCAATAGACGTTGGTAAGCTGATAGCCTGGATGGGTATATTTGGGTATTTCTTGGGGATGGTTGTGGCACCCGATTGGGGGACGAGATTTTGGTCATTTATCATTTGGTGCCTGTTGGTAGAGCGACGCGGGACAGAACGTCTTCGGTCCGACCTGGAGCTGTGGGTAATTAGCCAGCAGCTACCGTTTTCTGGGCGAGCGACGATCGTTGCGGAGCTGGCAGTCCCAGCACTCGTAGCTGTGCTTCTTACCTGGTTGGCAGTTGGTTTTGGTGCTGTGTTGGGTTTTTCGCCTCAGTACGTATTCATACTAGTGGCACCAGCCGCAATAATAACCATTATATTAGCAGCCGTACTCGATATACTTCAAAAATGCCATGCCAGTGAATTATTGACCGGTCAGGTAGCGGAACCAGGGGCTGGTGGTTTGATATTGGGTGGACTTTTAGCCGGAATCCCTATTGGGATAGTGTATTGGTTGACATATCTGCCTGATTCAACTACCGCTGACTTGATGATTGCCCTGTTTGGAAGCGTACTGACCTTGGGGGTCTCATATATATTATTGCAGTTGAGTGTATCCATCTATCGAGGCATAAAATAAATCAGTCGCTAGCTGACTTAAATTCAATATCTCACGATTTTTATTGAGTATATTTATATCCTCCTCCCCGGCTTTTTGGGGATTTTTTTATGGTATGATTAATTCTGGTTAAATTCAAGCTTGGGTTTCGATAAGTTGAATTGTAAGAGAGGAGGTAGCAACACTGTAAACAGCTTATTCTGTTGCGTTCTTGGTATAGCATTGTCGATTACCCCATTCAACGAAAAATCATCAATATATAAGGAGAAAGCCCGATGAAGCATTTTCAGAGGATATTTTCTATTCTATTAATTGCTGGTATGCTGCTTGGGTGGACGAGTTCAGGTCCCATTCTGGCAAGCTCCCCCCAATCTACCAATCCTCAAGTAGATTCAACCTCAAAATTTGAGCCTCTGGTGTTGAACCAGCTCAATTCTGGAAAAGCCGATTTCTTTGTAACTATGGCAGAGCAGGCAGATTTAAGCCGTTCTGATCAGCTGCAGACAAAAGAAGAAAAAGGCGCCTACGTATTCCAGACACTGGTCGCAACTGCCAATCGCACCCAGGCAGACCTGCGTGCTTATCTGGCCAGCCAGGGTGTTGCATATACCAGCTTTTACATTGTCAATACCATCCTGGTAAAAGCAGGCACGCTTGATCTGGCGATGTCGATTGCAGATCGCAAGGATGTGTCGCAAATCACTGGTAATCATACTTACCAGCTTGATAAACCAATGATTGATCCCAAGGCACCCAATACCCCCACTGGTATCGAACCCAATCTTACCTTCATCAATGCACCCGCGGTTTGGGCATTAGGCTACACCGGTGAGGGAACTGTGGTGGCAGGCAATGATACTGGTTTGGATGAGACTCATCCTGCGATTAAAGCTAACTATCGCGGCTGCGTGGATCCACCCACCTGTTCTTCCTATGACAACAACTATAACTGGTGGGATGCAACCGGCACTTATCCCAATGACCCATGGGATGGTTTCGGGCACGGCACCCACACCACGGGTACCATGATGGGTGATGATGGTGGTGACAACCAGATCGGTGTGGCTCCAGGCGCACAGACTGTTCACTGCAAAAATATGACTGATGGCGGCAGTGGTTCAGATGACACCTTCCTGACCTGCTTCGAGTGGGACCTGGCACCCTGGGACCTGACTCACAGCAACCCTCGTCCAGATATGGCTCCCGATGCAATTAACAACTCCTGGGGATACTGGGGTGGTGGGCAAAACCAGTTCCGCACTGCGATCAATAACCTGCAGGCAGGTGGAATCCTGGTCGAGGTATCCGCCGGGAATGAAGGCTCGGGATGCTCTACCTTACGCTCCCCTGGTGATTATGTGGAAGTATTGACTACCGGTTCGGTGAACCACGTTCCTCCATTCCCTGGAACGATTACCGGCTTTTCCAGCCGTGGTCCTTCCTCGCTGGATCCTGGTGATTACTTCCCAGACATTATGGCTCCGGGTGAAAACATCCGCTCGTCTGTCCCTGGTGGTGGTTATGAAGGCGGCTGGTCCGGTACGAGTATGGCTGGTCCGCATGCCACGGGTCTGATTGGATTGATGTGGTCTGCCAACCCTGCCCTGCGTGGGCGTGTGGCAGAGACGATCCAGATCATCCACGATACAGCCGTACCATTGGCTGGACAAGGTGGCTCCAACTGCGGTGGTGACTACACCACCGGACCCAACAATGATTGGGGTTTTGGCACCATCGACGCGCTCGCAGCTGTTCAGGAAGCAATCGCCATGGGCGGCGCAGGCAAGTTGGACGGTACTGTTACTGATTCATCTAGTGGCGACCCAATTCAAAATGTTAACATCAAAGCGGTGCACGAAGCCGGCTTTACCTGGAACAAGCTAACTGACGCCAGCGGGTACTACACCATGACAGTTGCAGTTGGAACGTATACTGTTACTGCCTCAACCTATGGCTATCTTCCCCAGCAGGTGTTCCCGGTGGATGTCGTCACCGATACAGTGACGACTCAGGATTTCGCGCTGGTTGCCGCACCAATATTTACCGTAAGTGGGCACGTTTACGACTCTGTGACTGGTGACCCCCTGGAAGGCACAGTCCAGTTCACCGATGCACCCGTGCCGCCAGTGAATACCGACCCGAGTGGATTCTACAGCCTGGAGGTTGCCGAGGGCACTTATCATCTACTGGCATCTGCTCCTGTCCACCAAAGTGAAGAGCTCGTAGTTGAAGTAAACGATAATCTCACGCAGGACTTCAATCTGGACCCGCTGCCGTGCATCCTGCTGGTGGATGACGACCAGGATGGTCCGGATGTGCGCGCCTCGTATACGAGTGCGTTGGATAACCTCGGATTTGGCTACAACGTGTGGGATACCGGCTCACAAGGCGATCCCTCTGCGGCTGATCTGGCGGGTTATATGAATGTTCTCTGGTTCACGGGCTACCCGTTTTCGTCTACCTTCACTGGTTCAAACGAAGATGCTGTAAGCCCATACCTGGATGCTGGCGGGAATTTCTTGCTGTCCAGCCAGGACTATCTGTATGAGTTTGATATCACTTCCTTTGGAGCGGACTACCTGCACATCGCCTCGTTCACCAGTGATGTCGCTCAGACCACGGTCACCGGGCAGAATGTGTTTGCTGGTCTGGGACCCTACAGCCTGAGCTATCCCTTCACCAACTACTCCGACATCGTTACTCCTGATGCCCAGGGGCAGGTGGCCTTCAGTGGCAACCAGGGCAACGCCGCGGTGAGCTATGATGGTGCGAATTTCAACACCGTCTTCCTGGGTTACCCCTTTGAAGCCATTCCATCGTTAGCTGACCGGAGTGCGGTGATGGGAACCGCGGTGGACTTCTTCGGTGGATGTGAAGCACCCCCGGCAGTGTCCCTCACCCCGGCTGACCAGAGCAAGACCGGTGAGCCTGGCATGCAGGTGAGCTATGTCTTCACCGTGACCAATGAGGCCACCGTGGAGCAGGATATCCTGCTGAGCGTGGACGCCCTGTGGCCGACGGTAGTGCCTGCTTCGACGGGCGTGCTGGCACCGGGTGCCTCCACCACTGTGCCGGTGGATGTGACCATCCCGAACGTCCCAGACGTGATCATCGCTGAAGACACCTTCACCCTGACGGCGCATGGCTCGGTGGGTGGCAATGATACCGCCACGGGTACCACCCTGGCGAATGTGAACCCGGCCGTGACGCTGGTTGCGCCGGCAGGTCAGACGGGCATGCCGTTGGAAGTGGTCAGCTATGAGTTCACGGTGACCAACACGGGTGACTACACCGACTCGTTCGCCTTGGCGGCGAGTGGGGTGTGGACGGCTACCCTGCCGAGTGGAGATAACACCGGGCCTCTGGCTCCAGGTGCGGTGATCACTGTGACCGTCCTGGTGACCGTGCCTGAAGGGATTGCTGATGGTGACTTCGACGTTACGACGCTGAAGGTCACCTCCATCCTGGATTCATCGGTCTGGCAGACTGCCACAGTTACAACCACGGCAAAGGTGATGTTCTATAGCCTCTTGCCGCTCATCCGTAAATAACCCTCTTTTTACTAGAGAACAAATTTGGGGCACGGTTTCGACCGTGCCCCATTTATATTTAGGGGCAGGTCTAGCGTGTAGCCAGGCACGCGCATTCATATACCGGTTGCCCATCGATAGAATTATCCAGATATAACGATGACCTGCACAGCGATCGAAATATATAAACATACGGGCGGGTCGCGACCCGCCCGTACTGGTTATCCATCGTAATAATCCGATTTGATATTTTTTAAGACCCACCTTTTGTCGCCAGCGGCATATATATTCGATGTAATCCATCTATGGTTCTGAAGCTCCATACAGGTCCGCCCATCTGGTATTCACCGTCGTGAACAATCACCTGCCAGTAATAGGTAGTTGCCGGGTTCAATATACCTGGGTTGTAAGATGGAGTACTCAGACCATAATCCAATGGCGGTGGTGGTGAAACTGTACCGAATAGAATGTCATAGGTGAGCTGGTCGCAATTTGGGTCGGTGCTCACCCAGCTGAGGGTGATGGAGATGGGCTGCATGACCGCCCCATCTACCGGTGTGGGAGAGTTTGGCACACTGGGCGCGGCATTGCTGACATTTAGCGTCACCTTACCGGTGATGATGCCATTTACCCTATCATCAAATGTTGCGATGTTGAGTATGGAAGTTCCCGACGGCAAGCACTGGTTAACGCTGGCTGAATAGGTGATTTCCACTGGCTCACCTGGAGCCACATCTCCCTGCCACTGGATTTGACCGTCTGCAAAGATGGGAATGCCCTGGGTGGCGGTGAGATTATCCGCCCAGGTCAGTGATATCGGCAGTGTGTCGGTGACCATAACCGTGCTGGGAGAGCCCAGGTTTTCCACGTGCAGCTGATACTGCACCACGTCACCAGGTAAAACCGCAATCGATGAAGCCTGCTTGGTTGAAGGGCTCAAATTTGGCGTCGGGTCGAGCGAAAAATTCTGTACCTGTTCTTGGTCAATGATTACTGCCCGCTCCTCGCTGAAATGCCAGGGAGCTGAAACCCGCATTGTGTAGGAGGCCGGGCAGATCGTGAGCGAGTATTGGCCGGTCGCAGGGTCACTGGCGGCTACCTGGCGTGAGCCGACGAACTCGATGGTCGCCTGGAGGGGTAAACCGCTAACCGAGTCGGTGATCGTCCCAGAGACGACCCACGGTATTTCAGGGCACAAATAAAAATCACGGGTGCTCACCGTGTCTGAAAACACGGTGACGTCAGCTGTCTGGTTCAGATAGCCATCAGCGCTGGCCTCCAGGGTGTAGCTGCCAGCTGAGATCACGCGGTGGTAATCTCCCACTTCAGGGTCGGTGAGGATGGTGTTGGGTACATCTCTGCCGACCAAGGTCAGGGTGGCATCCAGGGGTGTGCCATCTCTGGCATCCAACACCTGCCCGGTCATGCCAGTCCAAACCCGCTGCAGCCACCACAGCATGGCATCGCGGTTGTGGTTCCAGAATTCGTCCATCAAGCTGAAATCAGGGCTTTTATCCCACGAGATTTCGATGGTGACGTGATGTTCTCCTTGGTAGTAGTAGTCCCAGTCCTGCATGCCCCCATAGATCATATACCATTCCCAGCCGCGGGTCGTTCCATGATAGAAATATGGATCTGGATTATTCCACAGGTCTGGATTTCGAAACGCGTAGCCTAGACCAAAGTTTCTAAAAAGCTGGTCGTCGGGAGCATTTATCGGATTATTAGGATTTGCAACAGCGTCGAATGGGTAGTTGAGCACCTGTTCCCCACCATGGTAATTGGCGCCCATCACAAATCGATGCGCTAATTCAAAATTCATAAAGGCGATGGTTTCAGGTTGTGGGGATACTGGTGGACCTTCAAACCGGTCGGGGAAATTGCGGTTCAGATCTTCACCATTATGGTTATAGCGGTCGCCTGATACATACCCATCCGGGTTGTAGATCGGGCACAGCCAGATCTCCATTTTATCGACCATATCCGTGATCACCGGGTCGGTGCCATAACTGTTTGCCAGCAGCTCGGCAAAGCGCATGGTCATCTCTATGCCGGTGGTCTCATCGCCGTGGTGATTGGCAGTGTATTTGAACTCGGGCTCATTCTCATCCACGCCCGGGTTGTCGCTAACCTCCATACACCATAGATCACGGTTCTGTACCGATGTACCAATACTCACCAGGCTGACGATGTTGGGGTGGGCAGCCGCAAAATTCTGCATGCGGGTGACGTATTCTGTATAAGTAGGCCAGGCATTGGGAGCACCTGAACCGGGTCCATAAGCCAGGAAGCTGCGATAACCTTCGTTGGGGATTGGGACAGGGCTTAACCCGGCTTGAGACAAAATGTCCGATTGAGCCGGATCGATGTAGATTGTGGCGATCGATGGTTCGAAAGTTGAGCTTTCAGGTTTGGGTGTGCCATCCGCAGGCTGCATGTTGCCGATATCGATTTTCAGATCGTACAGCACTTGCAAGTCGTTCTCCGTTGCCAGGTAAACGACCGCCGGATAAGTATCGCTGTTTGGGTAGGGTTCTGGGGGTACAGGTGCGGGTAGTGGGCTATCAGGCTGCAGGCTGGCAGCGACTAGCCGGGGAATGCCAGCAACCACCACAGCAATGACCAACAGCGCAGCCAACCAGGTTATTGTTTTCCTATGGTTCGACATGTTTATCTCCTCAGGTATACCTTTGGACCGGACAAGATAATTTGGCGGGTGATATGGAGTGCCAGGTGCCCGCCCATAGTGATTGTGTAATTAAAGGCTTTGCTAGAACATTCTGATTATATCAAGGCGATGGTTCACGCAAGGATGCCAGGACGGTGCCCACTGCATCCAAACACTCAGCTGTATTCTCATAAGGGATGGTCACCTGGAGCATCGGTTTAGTCGCCAGCACAGTTTCATCGAGCCCGCCCACCAAGACGTACTCACGCAGCGACCACTTCTCCATCTGGGTTCTGTAAATATCATACTTGAGCGTACCGATATCGATGGTATTGATCAGCGCACCCTGGGGTTCTCCTGGTTGGGTTTCACTGATCACACAGTTGGCATATTTAGTGTAAGTCAGCTCGAATCCACCCTGTTCAGTCTGAGAAGTTTTCCATTTATCTGAGTGATAACTGCCCACTACTGGGTAATATTTAAAGAGCACCTCTTCGAGCGTTATGCTCGGCTCTGTCAGCACAATCTTGGCGATTTCCCTCTTATAAGCCGGATCGTCTATGGTAAACCTAAATGCCCCTGGATTAGCGTGGGGAAAGGTGTACGTGCGATAATAAATCGCCCCTGGAACCATGTTCGACGAGTTCAATCCATCCATGCTTATCGATGACGGGTCATACCGGTTATTCAGGTTGTCGGTTAAGTACAAATCCTTGGATTTTAAGCTGAATCTTTCTGTGATGTGTTGATAAAAATCATAATCTGCTTTATAGGTCAAGACAAAGATCATCGAGCCATCCGGGGTCACTTCCACATGATCCACGCACCAGGTAATCTGCACTCCGTACGACGTATATCCGTAATCAATATAGATCCAAAAAGCATCGCAGCCACCGGCACCGTAGATGCCTGGTTTCAGCTTGTCTGAGACTTCGGTAAGCGTAAATGAAGGCTCAGGGGAAGAAGTGGCTGAGGGTTGTGTTGTGGGTGTTAATGATGGGGTGGTTGTGGGAGCGGCAGTCGAGCTGGCGATCGGCAGCGGGGTAGCAGTGGTAGTGCGCGTTGGAAAGAATGCATCGGGAGCTAGAGTTGAACTGTTTGTAGAGCTCATAGATGGAGTCAACGGTACCGTTTCCTGGGGCTTCTAGCTGGTGCAGCCAACCAGCAGGATCAATGAGCTTATTAATAAAAATAAGACCAACATCTTTCTTGAGATGTTCATGGCAGTTCTCCTCGATTGGCTCAATTCGAGATGGGTCAGATTGATACGGTTATTATATGACGAAAAGAATAATCAGAATTTTCCTGTGCATCGATCAATACGAATGGAAAAACCTTTTACGGCATGGGGTTGCTGCCAGCCCAGTCATCACCAAGGATAACCAACACATCCACCTGGCTGTTAGGATCATACTGCAAGGAAATACTGTACGGCGATATCTTCATCAGGTCGACTAAATATTTATCAGTGTACGGGTTGCCGGTGTAATCGATGATCTGTGTGTAGGTGTTGTACTCACTGTTCTGGGTGCCGACCACGTTGGCGCCTTGTGACTGCAAGTAGGTCTGCGTCTCCTGGGCAAGACCCTCCGTGTAGGTGCCATTGGCTACCACGATCTTAGCACCCTCGGCTTCCATATTTGCACGGGCATCACCGGAGGTCAATCCCGGACTGGCCATGTTAGAAGACGCGAACACCTGGTCTCGGATCAGGCGGATCTGGTCTGGCACTGGTACAAGGATATCCTGCGAACCATCCGGAGATTTGGCAAAACCGACTGCATTGGGTGGAGCGATGGCGCCGCGTTGGACGCTGGACATGGGGATATCCAGCGCCAGCCAGCCGAGTTTCAATGCATCGTCCAGCGACAGGTTGGTGTGGATGCCTGCTGCCAGCTCAGTATAGAGGGCGGGAACTTTAGACGCCACCTGGGCTGGTCCCAGCTCCACAATCCTGTCTCGGATCGCCAGGATAACCTGTTGCTGGCGTTGAGCACGATCAAAATCACCCCCGTCGGTGTGGCGGGCGCGTGCATATGCCAGGGCAGTCGGACCGTCTAATAGGTAATTCCCAGGTTTCAAGACCACCGTGTTCCCTTTACCGATTGGGTCTACACTGATTTCATTATCCACTTTCACATTAATCCCGCCCAGCTCATCGATAAAGTTCTCGAAAGCGCTAAAGTCGATGATGGCATAATAATCGATCGGTACTCCCAGCAGCAATTCAACGGTCTCCATCGCTTGCTGCGGTCCGCCACCCGGGACGTTATAAGCGATCCCCAGCGGATAAGCGGTATTGATGCGTCCATAATCGAACCCGGGGATGTTGACCCACAGGTCACACGGTATATTCAATATCCCGGCGGTCTTGGTTAACGGGTCGATGGTAAGAAAATCATCGTATCCGTGCGTGGTGGGCCATCAGCGGTTTCCCAATCGCGGTAGTCCAATCCCATCACCAGCACGGTCACCCGGCTGGCTCCATCCCAGGGTTGCGGCACAGGTCCGGACGATGATGTTGTAGGCACAGGTGTGGGCGCGGGCGTACCATCTATGCTGGGGGCAGTTGTGCCAGTTGCCTGGATCGCCAGGCCTGGTATCTGTGCGACGTTGAAGGAAACGAAGAAATCGTATGACTTTGTGTAGGCAGCATAAGCCGCGAAAATCGCGGCTATGACAAACAAGCTTAATAAACCTACTTTTAGAGGCGTAGGGGTTTTATGCATCATTAATTTTATACTCAAGGCATGGTATTGTTATCCGCCCATTCCGTTCCCAGCAGGATGGCGATGTCCGTCTGACTGTTGGGGTCATAACGGCTGTAGATACTATCTGGCTGAATATTTAACAATTCAACCAGGTATTGCACGGTATAGGGTTTACCGGTGTAGTCAATGATCACAGTGCTATCAGATTTTTCTTCCGCGTTGCCTGTGACCGAAACAGTAATCCCATTCGAGTTCAGGTAATCGCTAGTCTCAGATGCTAATCCGGCAGTCGAGGTGGCATTCAGCACCGATACTGTAGCATTCTCTGCGGCACGTAATTCTTCCGGGTTGCTGATGTATAGGGTTGCTACCGGGGCTTCACCGCTGGTACCAGCCTCTGTGGAAAATACCTGGTCGCGTACCGCTCTTACGGCGTCCAGATCTGGAAGCAGGATATCCAGTCCATCTGGCGAAAAAGTCCGCGTGGTTTCATTGGGTCCGATCACGCCGCGTTTGATGTTTTCACGAGGGATTTGTGACACAGTCCACGCCAGGGAGATGATTTCCTTAAGTGTCAGGTTGGTGTGGATGCCGTAGCGTAAATTGTTATAGATAGTTGGGGCATTGGCGATGAGCTTGGGTAAGTTTCCCAGGGAGGTGAGCTTATCGAATATCGCCATGATCACTTGCTGCTGGCGGTCGGCACGGTCAAAGTCTGCGCCGAAGGTATCGCGGTTGCGGGCATATGCCAGGGCGGTTGGTCCATCCAGGTGTTGTGGACCTGCTTGGAGTGTGACTGTATTGCCCGGACCGATTGGGTCGACCGTCAGCTCATAGGGCACTTCCACATCAATTCCGCCGATCTGGTCGATGAAGTTCTCGAAAGCGGAGAAATCAATCTGAGCGTAATAATTGGTTTCAACCCCCAGAAGCTCGTTTACCGTTTGCTCGGCAAGGGCAGGTCCTCCACCTGGAAGATTATACAATTCACCCAGGTAATAGGCCGTGTTGATCTTGCCATAATCAAAACCTGGTACGTTGACCCACAGATCGCGCGGGATGGAGAGCATACCGGCGGTGCGGGAGACGGGATCTAATGTAAGCAGCATCATCGTATCTGTGCGCGACGGCCCCTCGCCTTCCCAATCGCGGTAATCCAAACCCATGATCAGGACATTCACCCGGTTGGCACCGTCCCAAGGGACGGGTGTTGGACCGCTCTCCGCCTGGAGCGGAGCATTGACGTTGACATCAGGTTGGTTATTGTTCGGGGCTTCGGTTAATGTGAGCGGTGGCTCGGTGCTTTGAGTGTAGCTCTCTGCAGTGGCACCGCGAACGACCGAATAGGTTAAATAGACCGTGGCTGATAATGTGATCAGAAAGATTATCAGCAATCCCCACAATACAGGATTCATTTTAAATTGTTGTGAACCGCGTCGCCTGTGGGAAGACCGTTGGTCGATATCTACGGGATTATATTCATCCATCGAAGTCGGATTATAACATGTAGCAGGAGTTTGAATGCGTGAAGTGATGAATTGTTGTGGCATAATTATACATCCAGGCTGGCATTGCCTTTCGTTTTAGAGATGATGCTGCTTATAACCTTTTTGTGTTGCACGAAAAATGCCACCACCTGGGATGGTTTGAAGACGAATTATCATGCATTCTGGTTCCCTGGATTTAATCTAGGAATGCAATCCTGATCTATGTCACTGATTACTGTCCACGACCTGGCTAAATCTTTCGGAGCGCGAGATATCTTCTCGGGAATCTCGCTTAGCATTCCACACCATGCCCGCATTGCCATCATTGGTCCGAACGGGATCGGCAAAACGACGCTGCTACGCATCCTCGCCGGGGAGGAGGAACCATCTGTCGGGGTGGTCAGCCAGGCACGCAGTCTATCCATTGGTCATCTGGCTCAGGAGGCGGGGTTGGATTCTCCGCATACCCTGTGGGAGGAATGCCTGCAACCTTTCGAACCGTTGCGCGAGCTGGAAACCGAGCTGCAGCGCCTCGAACATGCCATGGCTGATCCGCAGCAGGTTGACCAGGTATTGGAAAAGTATGGTCGCTTGCAAGTGGAATTCGATCACAGAGGGGGCTACACCTACATACAGCGCATCCAGCAGGTGCTCTCAGGCCTGGGTTTCACACCTGATGAATACCAGGCACCGCTATCTCGTCTTTCTGGCGGCGAACGCACGCGCGCCCTTTTGGCTCGCCTGCTGCTATCGGAGCCAGACCTGCTGGTGCTGGATGAGCCCACCAACCACCTCGATATTGCCGCTGTGGAGTGGCTGGAAGATTATCTGCGTCAGTGGGAAGGTGCCACTCTGATCGTCTCGCATGACCGATATTTCCTTGACCAGGTAGTGGATACGATCTGGGAGATGACGCGCTCGGGTTTCGAGATCTACCATGGGAACTATTCTGCCTATGTGGACCAGCGTACAGAACGCTGGGAGCGCAGGAGGGAAGTGTTCGAGGCCGAAAAAGAGAAGCTTGATAAGGACCTGGATTACATCAAGAAGAATATCTCCGGGCAGAATGTGACCCAGGCAAGAGGCCGGCTGCGACGGCTTACCCGTCGCCTGCAAGCCATTGAGCAGGTGGGGTTGGATGCTGCCATCAGCACGAAATGGGCAGAGTTAAGCCGGAGTGTGGATACCACCACCAGCATGCTCAGCCCGGATGAAGCCGAGAGACACATCAACGCCCTGCACGAACCCAGCAACCGGCCTCCCCGCCTCCACCTGCACCTGCATGCCGACCAGCGCAGCGGTGAGATCGTCCTGCGTACGTATAAGCTTCAGATCGGTTATCCTGGTAAAGTGCTTTTTTATGCCGGCGAGATTGAGCTGCGCCGCTTGCAGTGTACTGCCCTGATCGGACCAAATGGTGCCGGAAAGACCACCTTCCTCAAGACCATCCTGGAGAAAATCCCCCCATTGGCAGGGGAAGTGGAGCTGGGTGCCAGCCTGAACGTGGGTTACTTTGCTCAGTCACATGAAGACCTGCATCCCGAACGTACCCTTGTACAGGAGATCGATTCGGTAGCTCCCAAGATGCTGCTGGCAGATATCCGTAATTACCTGGCAAAGTTTCTGTTCACCGGAGAGGATGTATTCAAGCAAGTGGAGGTGTTATCTGGGGGTGAGCGCGGCCGGCTGGCATTAGCGAAGCTGGCATTATCTGGTGCCAACCTGCTCCTGCTGGACGAGCCTACCAACCACCTGGATATCCCCTCCCAGGAGATCCTGCAGGAGGTGCTGGACCAATTCCAAGGTACCATCCTGCTCGTCTCCCATGACCGCTACCTGATTGATGCACTGGCAACCCAGATATGGGAGATTGATGAGATCAAAGGTATTCTGCGCACGTTCAAGGGTAGCTACAGCCAATACCATCTGCTGCAGGAAGCCGAACGATTGGCAGAAAAGGAAGCCAGGGGCAATAACGATGTGCTGAAGGAGCTTCCCAGGAAACCCGTGGCTTCAGCGGAAGATAAGCGCAAGCGCGCCCGGTTGAAGGAGGTGGAAACCATGATTGACCGGCTGGAAGATGACCTGGCGGCTCTGGGTCATCGGTTGGAAAACCCGCCTGCCGATACTGCCAGGGTGCAGAAGTTGGGTACCGAATATGTCAGGGTGCAGAAGGAGCTGGAAGCTTTGATGGATGAGTGGGGGGAACTGCACGGATAAACTTTTTCTGATAATAATTGTCAGAAAGAGTAACTGTGTTACATTAATAAAGTGCTCGATTATTAGGAATTAGAATGATAGAGACGACAATAAGCCAATTACTTTCCTTCTATGTGGGATGCTTTTTCTAATAGATTCTGATAACGCTTCAGTAAACTTGGCTCATCTAATGCTTCAATAAATTGGATTAACCATTTTTCTATGTATTCATCATCCAACTTGCCTTGTTGTACAATGAGTACAGATAACACATCTTGTAAATCTTTTTCCCGCCCGGCGACCATTTTTTGAATAATCAAATCCTCAGCTGAACAAATCCATACATTCCATCCTCCCATATCGCGTTGGACAGCTCGTTCTATGATTAATTCCTCATAGCCAGGGATTGCCAGAAGAAAATCCACGATTACATCATTAATAGTCGTGGCGACTATAAATATGTTCTCGGGTGCTGCCTGCCTTGCAGCCTTTGGAAATGCTGATTTTATTAGTGATCGAGCTTTTTTATATTCATAATCTGGTACGAGCACCTTGATATCAATATCTTTGGTTAAGCGAACCATCCCCCATTGTGCCAGCGCAAGACCACCGATTACGGCATAACGATATCCATTTTTCTCCAAAACATCGATTGCTATCTTCAGAGGTGCTTCAAGTTGCTTCTCCATGAGACCTCATCCATGTTTGAAGTTTTTGGATTTTAAAATAGTAATGACCCCAATATCTCATGTGTTCAGAATGTTGATAATCGTTGTCTCCAGGAGCGATCTTCATAGACAGCTCCCATAATGCTTTATATTGTTCCCAGGCTTGTTGTGGAGACAGGCTGCGTCTCTCAACCATCTGGGTAATTTCTTCTAGTTCTTTCCATTTTCCCAGGGCTTTATATACCTTTCGATAAAGCTTGCCATCTAGTTCCATAATTTCATTATACCCTGATGGGTTCTAAATTCTCGCCCTTGCACACGTATGGGCGCAGGAACTTCGCCGTGTAAGAAGCCTCAACTTCACAAATCTTCTCCGGTGAACCTTCGGCAATCAGCTCTCCGCCGCCATCCCCGCCCTCTGGTCCCAAGTCGATGATGTGGTCAGCCACCTTGATAATATCCAGGTTGTGCTCGATGATCAGCACGCTGTTTCCTGCATCCACCAGTCGCTGAAGTACCTCGATCAGCTTGTGCACGTCGGCAGCATGCAGCCCTACGGAAGGTTCATCCAACACATATACCGTCCGTCCGGTAGCTCGCTTTGAAAGCTCACGCGCCAGCTTGACACGCTGGGCCTCTCCACCCGATAAATATGGGGCGGGCTGTCCAATACGGATGTAGCCTAAACCCACATCCTGCAAGGTCTGCAGGCGGGAGAACATGTTGGGAAAGGCCTCGAAAACCTCCAGCGCTCGGTCCACGCTCAGGTCCAGCACATCGGCGATGTTAAAGTTCTTGAACTTCACCTGCAGAGTCTCACGGTTGAAGCGCGCCCCGTGGCACACGTCGCAGGGTACGTACACGTCGGGTAAGAACTGCATCTCGATGCGCAGCTGTCCCTGCCCCTGGCAGGCTTCGCAGCGTCCACCGTGCACGTTGAATGAAAAGCGCCCAGGTTTGTAACCACGCATCTTGCTCTCAGGCAGCTCGGCAAAAAGGGTGCGGATCTGGTCGAACAATCCGGTGTACGTGCCCGGGTTGGAGCGTGGGGTGCGACCGATCGGAGACTGGTCGATGTTGATCACCTTGTCTACGAATTCGATGCCATCGATGCGGTCAAAATCACCAGGTAAGGTGTGAGCCCCCTGTAGCTTGGATGCCAGGGCTTTATACAGGATCTCGATCATCAAGGTAGACTTGCCAGAGCCCGACACGCCGGTGATGCAGACGAACTTTCCCAGTGGGATATTTACCTTGATATTCTTAAGGTTATTCTCGCGTGCCCCAACGATGGTCAGCTTTCTGCCGTTGCCGGTGCGACGCTCACGCGGGATATCCACCTGCAGGCGACCGGAGAGATAAGCCCCGGTGAGCGAATCCTGGTTGGCGAGGATGTCATCCACGGTGCCTTCCGCCACCACTTTCCCGCCGTGCTCACCTGCTCCTGGTCCCAGGTCAAGCACCCAATCGGCAGAGAGTATCGTTTCGGAATCATGCTCGACCACGATGACCGAGTTGCCCAGGTCACGCAATCCTTTTAGGGTGCGCAGCAGACGGGTGTTATCGCGCGGGTGAAGACCAATGGATGGTTCGTCCAATACATACAGCACGCCCATCAAGCGAGAGCCGATCTGGGTCGCCAGGCGGATGCGTTGGGCTTCTCCGCCTGACAACGATCCCGCTGAGCGGCGCAGGGTGAGGTAATCCAGCCCCACATCCACCAGGAATCCCAGCCGTTCGGAGATCTCCTTGAGGATGCGTTCAGCAATGGCTTGCTGGCGTTGAGTGAGCGGAGTCGAGTCCCCACACAATTGCTCAACCCATTTCAACGTTTCGAGGATAGGCCATTCGGTAACCTCGACGATATTTTTATCATTCACCGTCACCGCAATGGCTTCACGGCGCAGGCGCTTGCCACCGCAGGTAGGGCAGGTACGCATGCTCATAAAAGCGCCGATCTTTTCCCGCATATACTCTGAATTGGTCTCGTTGAAGCGGCGCATCAGATTGCCAATGACGCCTTCGAACTCGCGATCAAAGCTGTATTCATGGTGATCATCGCGCTTATAAGTGATGGGGATTTCCTTACCGCGGGTTCCGTAAAGCACGATGTCCAGCTTTTCCTGCGGGATCTCGCGTACGGGGGCGCTCAAGTCGATGTTATAAAATCTGGCTGCTGCTTCCAGGCTCTGCCAGTAATAACCGCCCTCTTCCTTGGGTCCGCTCCACTCTGTGCTTGCAATGGCGCCGTCCGTTAGCGACAGATCAGCGTCTGGGATGAGCAGGTCGGCATCGATCTCGAGCCTACCGCCCAACCCCTGGCAATCGGGGCAGGCACCGTGGGGCGTGTTGAACGAGAATGTGCGCGGCTCAATCTCCGGTAGGACGGAACCGTGCTCGGGGCATGCCAGGTGTTCGGAGAAATACATGTCGCGCGGAGTTTTAGGGTCAGTGATATCCTGGACGATTAAATAGCCATCCCCAAATTTCAAGGAGGTTTCGATCGAATCGGTCAGACGAGTGACGAATGCTTGGTGCTCTTCCGGGTCGGGGTCGTGGTGCATTAATACCCGGTCAACCACCGCCTCGATATCGTGGATTTTATAACGGTCCATCGAGATGTCTTCATCCAGCTCGTGCACCGTGCCATCGACTCTGGCCCGTACGAACCCGGTTTTGCGGATCTCCTCCAATACTGCCTGGTGGGTGCCTTTTCGTCCGCGCACCAGTGGAGACAGGATCAACAGGCGGCTCGAATTGGGCAGAGCTGCCACCACATCCACGATCTCCTGGGCTGACTGCTTGGTCACTTCCCGCCCGCATTCCGGGCAGTGTGGGATGCCCACGCGAGCATACAGTAGACGCAGGTAATCGTAGATCTCGGTCACCGTGCCCACCGTCGACCTGGGGTTATGCGACACGCCTTTCTGATCGATGGAGACTGCCGGCGATAATCCCTCGATGTAATCCACGTCGGGTTTATCCATCTGACCCAGGAACTGGCGCGCATATGCCGAAAGCGACTCGACGTAGCGCCGCTGACCCTCGGCGAAGATGGTGTCGAAGGCTAGTGAGGATTTCCCGCTGCCCGACAAACCGGTGATCACCACCAGCTTGTCGCGGGGAATCTCAACGGTGATATTTTTTAAGTTATGGACGCGGGCGCCAACCACCCGAATGACATTAGCAGTCATAATCCCTTGTTTATTTCCGTTCTATGATTGATTCTTGTCCCCTTGCAGGGAATAGTTATCTCAAACTTGTATCTATGTAATTACTTATCCATTTTATGAATACTCAAATTAGACCGATCATTGCACAGTTTTTACTTCTTACTCCTCCCCTAAAAACATTTATTTGTTTTTGGGGGAGGAAGGAGGGGGTATTCTGTTATTTACACATCTCTATGTAACTACTCACCAAGAGCAAAAACCACTCGTGATTATGAATAAAACGCAGAGCAGATTGCTTCTAAGGACTTCGGAGTGTACAAGGATTTGCGGATTCTGAGAGCGTCCTTATCGCAATGACAACATGGGTGAGTAGTTACATCTCTATTATAGCACAAATGTTTTAGTAATAATGTGCTAATCTCATTCATGTTTTATAAAATTAGACAGCGATTATACACCTAAAGGTAAAAGGTAATTATATCGAGAAGAACATTCGATATTCGGCGATCAGGTAATCTGTATTAGATTTTGTAGCCGTGATCGGTGATCACGGCAGTTAACCAATGATCGGCCATTTGTGATCACAGCAGTTAACCAATAATCCGCCATCACCGATGGCGGCTACATATTATATCGCCTTGATCATCTTGCTCGATGGTCACCGTTAGTTGACAGGGTCGCTGGTCGTGTAGTCGCGCAGGGTAGGGATTCCGATTTTGGAGACCGTATTCCACAGCTGCGGTAATCCTTACTTTAATTGATTTCTGTAGAGACACCCCGCCGGAGCAGCTCTACTATTTGGTTAATTCAAGTACACACCCCAAAATAATTCTCAATGACAGACTACCGTTCCTTGATCGAGGATCGAGCCGTCATTGGCGTCAAACAATGTGTAATCCGCTGAGGAAGTATGAAGGATGAACTGGATTACACCGATCGCATGGTCAGTCCCAGGCGGGAATGTGTCCAGGTAAACGGCTGACGCTGCCTGGGCGATAGACTGCTGCGATCCGGTACGGTTATCCTGCCCACCGATACCATCTACAAATGTGGTGATCCCACTGGCATTATCCCGGATCCCATTGGGATTGATCGGGTAGAAGCGCTGATAGTCGTGGTCGTGACCATTGAGCTGAATATCCACACCGGCGGCATATTCAGCCTGGTTGAGGGGCTTCAAACCCGTTGAATCCCCGTGGGTTGCTCCAGACGAGTAGGTCGGCACGTGCCAGTAAACCAGCTGGCAAGTTGAGCTTGAATGAGCCGCCAGGTCGGCGGTAAGGAAATCCAGTGTGGGGGTATTAACCGATCCACTGATTTGGTCAAGTGCGACGATATGCCAGCTGCCCAGGTCATAACTGTAATCGGTCAATTTCTTGCCATCAATATTGAACATATGAGCGTCTGGTCCGAAGTAATCCCAATAAGCGGCTCCAGAACTGTGGACCGTGCCATCGAAATCGGTATAAGAACCAGCTGATTGACCATCATGGTTGCCTCGCACTTGCATGAATATTCCCTGGGTAACAAAGTTGCCATAAGTCGTGCCAAAATAAGCCTGGTAGTTGCTGATGGTTGGATTATTTTCCTGCTCATTATCTCCAGTAGAAGCCACCAGCATCTGCGTGCCTGGGTGTTGGCTCATTAAAGTCATGATGAGGTTCACCACCGATTGACCCCGGCTGAGCGAGCTGCCCGACACCAGGTCACCGGTGAAGAAAATGATCGGGTCATTACCCGGGTTTGGTGTTGGCGTTATGGTTGGCGTTGGTTTTACCGTTGGTGCAGGAGTTGGGTTTAGACTTTTAAATATAACCGGTAAGTATGATTTTTGTGTTGCATTTAATTGCGCCAGCGTTATAAGAATGGGAAACATCAGTGACACGATGATTATTCCGGTGATTAATTGCATTTTAAATCTTTTGTTCATTGTTTTTGCCTTATGGTGATACTCAATACTTCCCCCATCAGTAGAATTGTTTCGACGTAATATTATACAACTAATTTTATCCAAAATATACAAATATATTGGAGTATTTATTATCCTATTAGTCGCCCCCAGAGAGAACCTTCGGGTGGTGAAAACCAAAATCAGCCGCGTTAGTGGGCAGATATTCCATTACTGGAAACCATGTTCCTCCATATATCAACTAAATATGCTGTTCAATCTTGCAGCTACGCCCCAACAATGCCTCTCCCCTTAGACCTTGCATCTGTGATCGTTATTGCATCATGAAATTATATTGGCGTAATGTTTCCCGGGATCCTAGTTCGGATTTGCAGGGTTATGCTAAAATTAATTCATGAGTTTTCTCAAAAAGCTCGGGAAAATCTTCTCAGCTTCCCCTACATCGGATAAAAACCGGATCAAATACCTCTACGTGCAATGCAGCCGGTGTGGGGAAAAATTACAAGCTCGTGTGGATACCTGGAACGAGCTGACCCCTGATTACGAGGGCAATAGCGATGATCCGACGTCTTATTTCTGCCGTAAGGTACTGGTGGGAGAAAAGTTGTGTTTCCAGCCGATAGAATTAAGCCTGCGGTTTGATAAAAACCACAAATTGATCAACCAGGAAATTAGCGGGGGAAAATTTATCGAACAGGCTGAGTTCGATCAACAATATTAGGGCAGCTCGACCATCTCAGGCATGGTGATGATGTGGAAAGCCAGGGTTTCCAGGTCATGTGCCTTGATTGAATTTTTCCCGGAAGCCTTAATTTTTTCCACGTGCGCCAAAATCAGCGGTTGGTCCCCGAAGTAGGACTGGAGCGACTCATCGTCATTAAGTATATCTTTCACTCCCAGCTGCTCGTAGATCTGGCTTACCAGTCCATAACTCCAATCCTCAACAATCCCCATTTCATCTGCCAGCTCACGCCGTTCCATGCTGAACAAGAATGCCAACCGGGAAACCTCCGCCTGGTGTTTAGACAAGGTACTTTGCAGTGTTTTTCTGCCGTCCATAACCACGCATGGATGTGGCAGCGAATAACGCATATCAGCCGCCAACGATCGCACGCCTTCGGTGACCACCCATTTCCCGGTCAGAGCGATATCGATCGCCCAGGCAAGCGAGTAATTAATTTCATTCTTCAGGATGTATCCCACAAAGTGAGCGTTTTCTATACGTGAAAGCACCTCCGGGTTGGCGCGATTACCGGTACATAATACTACCGGGGGGTGCTGCATTCCCGAAATGGCTGACAGGATTTGTGGGACCCAGTCTTCACCGCAAGGAATGTCGGTGTCCAACAGCACCAGGTCCACAACCGAGGCTTTTTGGTGCAGCAGGGGGATGAGCTTCAGGGGATCGTCGAATTCACCCGCCAGGCGGGTACGCCAATCCCGGGCGGCGAGTAATGCCATCCAATTACGGGCGAAAGGGTCATCCTCGACAATGGCGATTTGGAATTCTGTTTTCGGCATTGATGTTCCTCCCCGGCCGATTATAGCCGATTATGGTTATATCTACGTAGGGGAGGGTCTCGCTAATACCTCGTAGAGCATCTAATCATTCCAACAGTAACGAAACCATAATTCCGCCTGACCAAGGAGACCCTCCCGTAAGTTATAAAATTGCAGTATCAGAAAGGCGACCGGGATCACCGTTCACAAAATTCGTAAGGGCGAAGCAACGCTAACGTCTGCGATGGATCTGAAATCAATGCATAGCGTTGCTTCGCCCCAACGGACTCAATCTACACCGATAAGGATTTGAAATGGGGCAGGAATGCCTTATTCTGCTCGAACATCTGATTGACCATCTGGCGGATTTCCGCCAGCGACAATACCGCCGAGGTCAGTGGATCGTAGCAGATGGCCTGGAAAACCAGACGCGGATCTCCGGTGAGGGCACCCTCGACCGCCATCTCCTCGATCTGGGCAGTCAGGTTCGTCAGAGCGGCACACTGCGGAGGCAGTGACCCTACATGCACAGGCTCAAAACCTTTGCGGCTGACCCATACCGGAACCTCCACGCAAGCACCTTCAGGGAGATTGGTCACCAGTCCTGTATTGGCGACATTGCCATTGAATGAGAACGGGTCACCCCCCATCAAGGCGTTGATGATGTGGGCAGCATACTCCTCCCCGCGTTCCAGCTCGATCGGTGTTTCTACGGCGAACCACTGGCGGGCTTCGTCTCTCCAGGTGCTCTCCGCGTTCTGATACTCTTTGAGGATATAAGCGTACTCTCCGGGGTTCCAACCGGTGCCTGTAGTGCAATATTTTTCGATCAGGTCGGGGCGTTTACGAAACCAGGCATTATATTCCGAGTTGTGCCCGCTGGACTCAGTGACGTAGTAATCCAGGTGCAGGAACATCTCATTGCGCACCACTTCATGGTTGTAGATTTGAGGTCGCTCGGTGATGGCTTTACGGATCAGCGGGTAGGCATCAACGCCGTTCCACTCATACTTCAGGTACCATGCCATGTGGTTGAGTCCGGCGCAGGTGTAGGTAACTTCCTTATATGGCGCGCCAATCCAATATGAGAGCATCAAGGCGGTGCCTTGCACGCTGTGGCAAAGCCCTATCAGGCGGATGAATGTTTTCCGCTGGAGTGCTCGGCACAGCATTGCCATCGGATTGGTGTAGTTTAGCAAGACGGCGTTGGGGCAGTAGCGTTCCATGTCTTTGGCAATGTCCAGCATCACCGGGATAGTCCGCAAGGCGCGGAATATACCTGCCGGTCCGCGTGTATCCCCAACATTAATATCCACCCCATATTGCTTGGGGATCTCTATGTCGTAGCGCCAGACCTCCGTGCTGCCAGATAGGATGGTGACCAGAACGATATCAGCATCACGCAAGGCTTCCTCTCGGTCCAGGGTGGCGGTGACCGTGGCGGGGTATTTCCCCATATCGATGATACGCTGGATGGATTTACGGGCAAATTCCAGCCGCTCGGGGTCGATATCCATGAGTGAAAGAGTAGCATCCTGCAGCAGGGGAAAGGTAAGCACATCCCGTACCAGGTCGCGGGTGAAACCCAGGCTGCCAGCTCCAATGAATGCGATTTTGATCATATAAACTCCTTCGAGCGTTGGATTTAGGTTAATTATAACTTGGCATGTTGTTAGGTCGACTCAGGAATCTGCCAGTATAAATCCCACGCGGCGAAACAGTCGGTGTTCCCTACAACCGCATCGCCATTCGTCCTTTTAATAAGCCAGATTTTACGGTGTGGTGTATTTAATTGTGTTTGCGAGCTACGACGACCAGATTGGGGCTTTTATCGGGGTCGAATGGAGCTCCGCTCATATTCCCAAATGGGGCGAGGCTGGTAAAACCTGCTTCAAACAGGCACAGGCTGAGCTCGACCTTTAATATAGGACGCATGCGCGATGTGATTACTTGCTGACTCCATTCGCCCTGACCCTGCCGTTTGAGGATGACCATGTTGAAGGTCAGCAGACCGTCTGAATCAAAGTCATAGAACCGCTGGAAAATCCACTCGGTTCCTTCTTCACGATGTGATTGTGGATCCATCCAGCGCTCATGGTTGGCGATCACCACATCAAAATTTCGGTTCTGGATGATGAGCGTCCCTCCAGGCTTAAGGCAGGTGGCAAAATCCACCAGGGCCTGATCCAGGCTGCTGCGGGAGAGTAAATGAGGCAGTGAGTTGCCCAGGCAGAGGATTGCGTCGAAAGTGCCATTACCAAATGTATTCGCCAGCTCTCCAAACCCGGCAATTTCAAAACGGACCTCCAGACCAGCTTCCTGGGCATTAAAACGGGCTTGTTCCACCATGCCCTTGCTGATATCTGCCCCTGCAGCTTGGTACCCATTCTGCACCAGGGCAATGGCATGCATCCCCGTCCCGGTAGCGGCATCCAGTACATACCTGGAGCTGTTCGCCCTCAGTTTTTAATGATAAAGGGCAGCTCGAGCGACAGCCGGTTGTGCCAGTTGACAAAACGATCATAATCGGAGCTCAAGACTTCGTACATAAAGTTCTCCAAAAAGCGTCGATATCGGGTGGGGTGCGGTCGGTAGATTATAGACCACAATCCCCGTTATGGCTATTGAGTTGATGATTTAATATCCATGGAAATCATCGGCTTAATCTAAGCTTAAACTTATTTCAACAGGTTCTTCATACATTCTTCACAGGGGAGTGGTATGCTTGGACAATAATGAATTTATGGAGGTTTTTAAATGAGTAAAGTTTTAAAATGGATCCTTTACGTTGTGCTTGGATTGATAGCTTTAGCGGTTATAGTCGGGATCGTAGTGGTGATTTTTGGAGGGCTTGGTCATGGGTACTACACGATGCGGCCTGGCTTTAGGATGATGGAACCATACCATTACTCCTATCTCAATCCTGGCCGGATGATTTTTGGCGGACTATTGGGACTGGGTTTTCTCATCCTGATCATCGTCGGGATTGTCGCCCTGATCAGTGTGATCACCCGTGGCAATCGGCCGGCGCAGGTGATGCAAGCCACCCAGCCAGTTCCACCTACCCAGCCAACACCAGTTGCCGAAATGACTGCACCAACCGCTGAAACAGCCCCACTAACCCGCACATGTTCCAATTGCGGCAGACCTGCCCAGGATGACTGGAAGACCTGTCCTTACTGTGGGAACCCATTAACTTAAGCTGATAATATACGGAATAACCCCCGTGCATTGAGATCGAATCCTGACACCTGACTCACAACCCAGGCTGTGGAGTGACCTTAAAAAAAGGTACCTCCGCAGCCTGTGGTTTTACGGAGGTACCTTTAACTAATTAAGTTGTCTTGTTGTTCAATCCAGTCTTAATCCCAGGTATCGCCGAGAGGTAACACGACAAGTGAACCCAGAATTGCTAACGAACTGCTACAAAGTCAGCCAGGTGCCAATCCCCATCGCTTTTGCCCGGCGGTAAATTTCAGGCGCCACAGCCATATCATCCATCGCTAGCCCGAGGTTTATCGCCAGTGTTCGTTCCTGCGGGTTTTGGCGACCGGGCTTGAGTCCGGTAACAATCTCGCCCAGGTCAGCATAGGGAGCGGGGGTAGTCTGAAAATAGCCCACTGATTTATAGTACTCAAACTGAGCATGGTCATCGGTGCTGATTCGGTCCATTTGGCTTAGGGCACCGGACGTCCAATAGCTGTCAAAATCAACCGCGCTGCCAAAGGCGCCTGGCTGAAGCCAATCCTTTTGAATGGCAGGCGAGGGATGCTTGAGGATTGGCCCGGAGGTGACGACGAGCTCACTTTCAACGACCGCTGCCTTAGGCTCTTTCACTGCGATGATTTCGACACCCAGCCTGCCAGACATATCGTTGGCGTAGTGTTGCACGACTTCGGGATGGATATCATAAGCAAACACCTTCTCAATGGGGAAAAGCACTTTCAGCGCCTCCAGATTGGTGCGTCCCTGCACCCCGCAGGCGAGGATGCCAGCTGTCTTGCTTTCCGGTCGGGCAAGATACCTGGCAGCTAAGGCGCTTGCCGCACCTGTGCGGTAAGCGGTAATCCAGGCGCAATCCATCACTGAGTACGGTATGCCCGTCTCAACATCATTCAAGATAAGCAGACCGGTGATATACGGCAGTCCTCGCTTCTGGTTATCGGGATATCCGCTTACCCATTTTATTCCAGCCGATTTCAGCTCGGGGATGAATGCTGGCATGGCATGAATGAATGCGTCCGGCATGGTGTGGATGCCCGGCTTGGGAGGCATCTCCACTTTTCCAGCGCCTTTCTCGCGGAAGGCAGTCTCGAGCAATTCAATCACGGTCGCCATATCGAGGTTGACTTTCGTCACATCTGCCTGGGATAAATATAAGATTTGGTGGGTGCTCATAAGATTAGTTTCCTTTGTGAAATGGTTTCTGCTGCTTTTGACAGTATCGATCGTGATATCTTCACTGATCAGGCACGCTGCCAAAATATTCCCGCTAGCCGCCTGATCGTCTTGTGACCTGAATTATACAATTTATCAGATGAAATTGGTCAGCTTGTTTCTTATGATTTGGGTCTTCTAAGTTGGCGCCTGATCAGATTTCGCACCCATTTCCCAATTTCCACTGCCATCAAGAGCCCAAATGCGATGGCAGCAATCCAGCTCCACTGCTGCAGGGTGAGGGGCACTATTCCCAGTAAGTTCCTAATTCCGGGGAAGGCAAAAGCAATTACAACCATTAATAAACCGCCTATCACTGCCCATATCAAGGGTTTATTTTTACTGAGCGGGCTCATGCGGAACAGCGGCAGGCGCATTGACCGGTAAGCGAAGATATAGATCATCGAGTTGACCGCAAAGCTGGCAAACACCAGGCTCTGACCCTCTTCGATACTGCCGTGGGACAGGTAGAAATGGCCAAAAAGGGATAGTGCTGCTATGGCGCTGCCGATACTGATCACACCAATCAGGGTTAATCCGAGTGGCGCCAGGATTGGCTCTTTGATCGATTTGGGCTTTTCGTCCATGATGCCTTCTTCTTCCGGCTCAAAGCCCAACACGATGTCAGACGGACCATCGCAAATCAAGTGAATCCACAGGATTTGGGCTACCGCCAATGGAGCAGGCCAATGCAGCATCATTGCTGTGAATATGGTCAGCACTTCGGCAAACGAGTTCGACAGGGTGTAAGCGACTACTTTCCGGATGTTCTCAAAGATCACCCGCCCTTCCTCAATTGCTGCAACGATGGTGCGGAAGTTACTGTCCATCAAGATCAGGTCGGCGGTCTCCTTGGCGACGTCCGAGGCTGTTCCGACCACCACGCCGATATTGGCGCGCTGTAAAGCTGGGGCATCATTGACCCCGTCCCCGATCATGGCAGTCACATCCCCGTTGGACTGCAACGCCCGCACGATACGCAGCTTGTCCTGGGGTCGGATGCGCGAAAAGACCGCCACCTGCTTCACTTCCTGCTGTAGCTGCAGGTCGCTCATGGTTGCCAGCTCTTCTCCTTCGAGGCTGTGCTCTTCGGGTTTCATCAAACCAATTGTGCGTGCGATTTTCTCAGCAGTCTTCCGGTAGTCGCCGGTGATCATCTTAATCTGGATCCCGGCATGTTGGGCGATATTCACCGCTTCATGAACGCCATCCCGGATGGGGTCTTCCATACCTAACAAGCCTACCCAGGTGTAACCAGAATAATCTTCCAGTTTACCCATTGTGCGGTAAGCCAGCCCTAATAATCGCAGACCTTCACCCGCCCATTCGTCAACCTGCGCCAGGATTTGACTGCGCTCTTCTTTATTAGTCAGGCACATACCCAAAACGATCTCAGGAGCACCTTTGAGGAAGTTATAGTTCTGACCATTAAAAAATACGCCCGTCACGGCAGTGATCATGTACTTGGTCTCGCTGGTAAACAGCTCCTCAGCCAGCCGCTCTGAGCTGTCCACCATGTCTTGAGGAGGGTTGCTCAGGTTGGCTGTGGCATACTCCCACAAGGCAATGTCAACCGGTCCTTCCAGGTCGTTGCACAGCACCATGGTTTGCAACGCCCGTTCATGGTCAGACACATTGAGGCGCGCCACGCGCATGCGTCCTTCAGTGAGAGTGCCTGTCTTATCGGTGCATATGACGGTTACTGAGCCCAGGGTCTCAACAGCAAGCAGTTTTTTCGCCAACCCCTGGCGCTTCAAGATTTTGCGCATCCCCACCACCAGGATTACGGTCACTGCGATCAACAGCCCTTCAGGAACGGCTGCGATTGCCAGTATGATCGACACCTGCAGCATTTCCAGGAAGCCTCTACCCATCAGCAGACCAGCGACAAGAATGGCGACGGTAAAACCGATGACGATGTAAGTCAGGGTTTTGCTGAACGATTTTAGACGCACCTGGAGTGGGGTGTCTTCTTCTTCATACTCGCTCAAACTGGTGGCAATTTGTCCCAGCTCAGTGCTAGGACCGATCTTTGTAACTTCCATCGTCCCGCGACCGGTGACGGCCGTCGTGCCCATAAAGACAATATTGTGCTCAACCGAACTATTTTTGTTCACCGGCTCACTCTCACCGGTCAGGATGGCTTCATCGACTGCCAGCTGTGTGCTCTCTGAAATTTCGCCATCCGCAGGGACGTGCTCGCCAGAATTGAGCAGCACCAGATCCCCTGGTACCAGCTCCCATACTTCCACTTCCTGGCGTTCGCCGTCGCGGATCACGGTGGTGGTGGGCTTCAGCAGACCCTTGAGAGCCGTATAGGTTTGCTGGGCTTGATATTCCTGGAAAAACCCCAGGATTACATCAATAATAACGACCGCCATGATGATGAAAAAATCGTTGTACTCCTTTACCACCAGCGAGACACCTGCTGCAACCAGGATGATATAGACCAGCGGGCTTTTAATCTGGTTTAGCAGAATGGTCCATACCGTAGTGCCTTTTTCAACCGGCAACCGGTTTTCGCCATATTGATTGCGTAATAAGCCCACTTCTGCCTGACTTAGCCCGGTGGAAGCGGTTCGGTTGATGGGAGAAGATTGATTTTCGTACACTTTCTTTGTTACACTCATACGATTACCCGGTATTTTTGATTACCTGTCACTAAGAATACATGCTATGATGCAGTATTCCTGGTCATTGATTTGAAAAAGTGGACATACTTATACTGGCAATTGATTCAATCTATTGATTACTGTGATGTTGGTACTTTAAGGATGGCACCCACTGCGAAACCGACCAGGGCACTTAGTGTGCCGATTAATGCCATTTCCGCTCCACTCCGACCGGGGTGACCCACCGTCACGCGAGCTTTATATGCACCGACAGCAAATAGCACCATGGCAGTCACGACCACAGATACCACCATGCTTGGGACGACTGGCAGGAAAATAAATGGCGCTAGAGGGATCAGAGAACCAATAATCGCTGAAAAACCCACGATCAGGGCTGCCTTGATGGCTTGTTTACGGTCTACGGGTGAGAGCTGATGTTCTTCTGACATCATTACCGCCACCCACACGTCTGGATTGGCGGTTATTGTCTCAACAATATGCTCTAAAAGCTCACCATGGAATCCTTTCTGAGCATAAATTTGCTTCACTTCTTCGCGTTCAAGCTTGGGCACCTGCTCGATATGGCGCATTTCGCGTTCCAGCTCACTATCGTAATAATCAGCATCCGCCAGTGTGGAGGTGTACGCTACTGCTCCCATTGATACTGACTCGGCGAATGTAGCCGCGAGACCAGCAACAAGCACCAAATAAGGATCACTGGTGGCAGCTGCCACACCTAGAATCACTCCTAGCACATTTACCAGGCCATCTTGACCACCCAGAATGATATCGGATAATCCGGACGCGCTTTTTTGATGGGGATCCAGGTTATTATGCAGTACATGATCAGGGTGATATATTACATGAGGTGCTTTAATTCCTTGTTTCATGATCTTTCCTGTTGATAAGATAATTCCGAATGATGAATATCGGAAAAGGACGGTATTGATCGTTTAGATTTTTGTTTACCATTACATTAATAATAGTATTCGCTCAATTATCGAAACAGAATTCATTTCTTGGTGATCTTTTCCAGGATTGGAGGGAATTCCAGCTCAATATTTGAAAACAGGTCATGTGCTTCATTTAGGCGTTCTTTTAACGGTTCAGGTTTATCTGCCATCAGCAGCATCCCGCGCTCCGTGATTTGGTGCAGCCCTGCCATCAGCCCCAGCCACTGCCGCATGTAAATGATCCATCCGCCAGGCTTAAACCGGTAGTAATCCCGGCGCGGCATGGGGGATGCCACCCGTTCGATCAACCCACGCTCCACTAAAAGGCGCGCCATGATGCTGATCGAGCTCTTGCTGGCATGCAGCCTGATACCCAGGTCGGTGATGGATTGGGAGGGTGGGTCAGAAATCAGTAAGGCTCCCAGGATGCGACCCGCCATGCGGGGCAGCCCCATCTGTTCGAAATAAAGGCCGATGTCCTCAATAAAGTGAATATCTTCTATGGGTTGATGATCATCCATTATTGGCTTCCTTTCGTAGTAATAACGTTAAGGTTTTCTGAACTCCAGGCAATACATAAAATTATTCCAGATATTGGTTAGATTAACCTGGACCATGGAGGCTGGAACGAGACTGATCGGTGCGGTGACTGCTTCACGCTGTCCGTGGAAAGCGCTTTTGAAACCGGGCAAGAATTTTTCATACCAGCGAGCTCCGCTTTCATTCTCATCGCAGATGATGATCTTTGTACCAGGTTTTGCCACGCGGATCATTTCATCGATCGCTTTCTGCTGGTGGTTAAAGAAATTGATCCCCCCGATGTGAAACACACAATCAAAACTGTTATCCCTGAAAGGCAGGTCCTCACCATTCCCCAGGAATAATTCTACCGGCCAGCCTTTTCTGCGGATGAGAGCACGGCAACGGTTTAACTGCCCGGTGGAGATATCCAATCCAAACACTTCACCGACCGTGGACATCTTGAACAGATATGGTAGGTTAATCCCCGGACCGATGGAGACCTCCAGCACTTTTCCACCTTTTGGTTCCAGGCGGGCGAGCAGATCCTGTCTCGCCTGAGAGTCTGTCGTGCCGAGTAGCCGGAATCCAACTTTCGAGAAAGCTGTGTAGATCAAGGAGAACCAGTTGTATAGGTGAGCAAAGGTCTTGTTAAGACCTTCCAGCTCGTTTTCCCTGATAAATAGAGGTATCCCATGCTGAATAGGGAAAATTTCCTGGCAGGCAATACAGCCAAGGCTGCCCGTCTCAATTACATCAATCACAGGGGAAGATTGGAAAGATAGCTCACCACCGCAAGTAGGACAGGCGAGTAGATCGAGGGTTGTACGTTTCATAGAGTATTATCCGGAATAATTAGTGCGGAAGTATACAACGTTCCTAACGTTTTGTAAATACTAAACGATATATTTTTCAGGTGCTTTTTTTATGGTGGCTAAATTGACGCAGAAAAAATTTCGTGATAACATGAATATTAATTCGAGATGAGTGGGCATAGAATCAAATAGGATGCTGGAGAATCGGGTTGCATGGTCGGTCCTTGATATTAAGCCACTAACCTCGATATTCATTCAAATAGGATGTTAGATCACCGAAAACAGGCGAGTATTTTTTCACCATCAGGACTTTTCATTAAACCTTTAGCAGCGAGTAAGTGCAGGGCTTGGGCGTAGGAGGAAAATTATGAAAGTTTTACTGATCGGTGTAGGGGGAGTTGGGGAAGCCATAGCGAAAGTTGCCTATAACCGCCCATGGCTAAAGCAAATGGTGTTAGCAGATTACGACCTGGAGCGAGCTAAGCATGTTCAGAACCAGCTAGGCAGCCAGGAAAAATTCCCTGTCGAAAAAATTGATGCGCGTGACTTGAACCAGGTGATCCAGCTGGCGCGCAAGTATGATGCTGACCTGATCATGAATGCGGTCAGCAATTTCTATAATGACACCATTTTCGATGCTGCCTATGAGGCTGGATGTGATTATCTGGATATGGCGATGTCAGACGATGGGGCTAACTTGGGCAGCCACCAATGGGCTCAGGCAGCAAAATGGGAGAACAAAGGTCGACTGGCGATCCTTGGTAACGGTATGGATCCTGGTGTCAGCGATATCTTTGCCAAGTATGCCTCAGTTGTGTTATTCGACGAGATCGATGAGATCGGTATTCGTGATGGAGCAGCCCTTGAAGTGAGTGGATATGAGTTCGCTCCATCATTCTCTATCTTGGATGCAATCGAAGAGTGCACTAATTCACCTATTGTTTGGGAGAAAGGACGAGGTTGGTACGAAGTCCCACTCTTTGGAAATATCGAGTTATTTAACTTCCCTGAGGGGATTGGTGCGCAGGAAGTGGTGGACATCGAACATGAAGAGCTGGTCTTGATTCCACGTTTCGTGCCATGTAAGCGCGTGACCTTTAAGTATGGATTGGGCGAGAAATTCATCAACGTGATAAAAGTGATCAAGATGTTAGGACTCCACCAAAAACAACCTGTAGATATAAAAGGGGTCAAGGTAGCACCGATCGAGCTACTAGCAGCAATTCTGCCCGACCCGGCCTCTCTCGGCGAAAAGATGAGTGGGAAGACCTGTGTGGGTGCCTGGGTGACCGGCGTGAAGGATGGAAAACAGCGTGAAGTTTATATCTACCAATCAACTGACAACCAAGACAGCATGGCTCGTTACGGATGTCAGGCGGTCTCTCTACAAACGGCGACCGGACCTGTAATCACCATGGAGCTGTTGGCTGAAGGCATCTGGAAGGGAAAAGGGGTGCTTGGTCCTGAAGCGTTCGATCCACTACCCTTTATCGCCCGAATGTCAGACTACAACTTCCCCTATAAAATTCGGGAAGAGGAAAGCGAGTATATGAAAGGCATGTAACTAACAAAACAAGTTATCCATAAATTGAAGCCGAAAGGAGTTGAGGAGATGCGTATCAAAAAAATGCTGGCAGTATTGTTTGCGGTTTTATTAATCTTGGGGATGGCATTGGCAGGTTGTGCGAAACAAACTGCGACTCCAACGAGTGAACAACAAACCGCTGCGCCTGGGGTTGGGCAACCGACCAACGCACCCGCAGTTGAACAACCAACCACACCACCCGTGGTTGAACAACCCTCTGCGGTACCAGAAAAGTCACAGATTACGATTGTGATCGCTGAAGATCCACCATCTTTCAATGCAGAAATAAACCAGAGTGGGTTTGATGTCTTGGTGATGGAGCTGGTGATGCTTGGGATGGCAGACCTGGATCAGGAAGGGAATGTTTTTCCGGAGTTGGCTGCCGAGCTACCTTCGATAGATAATGGAGATGTTGTCATCGACGAGGCTAATGGGACCATGGATGTAACCTGGAAGTTCAGACAGGACATTCAATGGTCTGATGGTACTCCAGTTACCGCCAATGATCTCGTATTCACCTATGATGCCGTCGTTGATCCGGAAAAAGGGTACTATATCAATGGCATAGAGTATGTGGACAGTGTGGAAAAAATTGATGATTACACGGCGGTGGTGCATTACAATGCCATCTATCCAGCCTATCTGACCCAATTTGGTGGCTACTTGATGAATCTCTGGCCTGCTCATTACTGCGATGCCGCCCAGGGCTTCACCCAATGGGATTGTGGACTTCAGCCCCTCAGCAATGGGCCGTATGTGCTGAAGGAATGGGTCCAGAATGACCATTTGACCTTTGAGCGTAATCCAAATTATTATGAAGCAGGAAAGCCTGGAATCGATCAGATTATTGTAAAAATCATCCCTGACGAAGCAATTCGCAAGCAGATGTTGATCAAAGGGGATGCTGACCTTGATATGTGGACCGTCGAGAATGTGATTGCTGAGCTGAAGAATGAGCCAAATGTCGAAGTCAGCCTGAGCCCCGTTGACCGGTGGGTGATGAGGATTTTCTTTAATCTTGCCGCCAAGGGCACCACCAATTCAGTAGCTACACCTCACCCGATTCTCTCGGATGTGCGCGTCCGCCGTGCAGTTCAAATCGCCATTGATACCAAAACCATCTCGGATACGTTTTTCTATGGCTATGCCAAGCAGGTTTGGACCGAATTTTTCCGGCCTCCTTACAATATCTGTAATGTTCCCCAACCGGTATTCGACCCCGAAGCGGCAAAAGCCATGCTGGAGGAAGCCGGCTGGATAGATCAGGATGGTGACGGAGTGCGCGAATGTCATGGCTGCACTACCGGCGCTGAAGATGGCTATAACATGGAGATGGATTTCTACACCTATTCAGAGTATGGCGAATCACTCGACTTGACCCAGGAATTTATCGCCGAAGAGCTTGGAACGATCGGGATTAAACTGAATATCCAAAAAGTTGAAGGGACTGTGCTCTGGGAATCGACAGAAAACGGCGGGATTGAACAATCAGGCAACTTTGATATGGATATCTGGGATGATGGCTATTCAGGTAGTGATCCAACGGATTACCTGTGGGGCTACTACACTTCAGATGCAGCAGTGCCCGATGCTGGTCTAAATTATGGGAGATATTTGAATCCCGAGGTTGATGATCTGATCAACCAGGCCTATACGCTGGACGAGACTTTACGTAAAGACGTTTTCTGCCAACTGGCAACAATCCTTTATCGGGATTTGCCTGAGGTCATGTTGTTCACCACGGTGGACGCCAATGCCCATTCTACTCGGCTGCAAGGGGTACAGTCGAATGCCAATGAAATCGTAACCTGGAACGTGGCAGACTGGACCGTCAAGGACTAATAAGCAAGCGGGTAACTAAAAATTTCTAAAGGAGTATAGCGTGTGGGCTACTATGTAGTCAGGAGGCTGTTGCAAGCAATCCCGCTGTTGGTCATCATCAGCATTGTCTTGTTTACGCTGGTTAACCTGGCACCAGGTGGCCCACTTGCTGGTCGGGGGCAATCTAAACGCTTGAAACCTGAGCAGATCGCAATTCTAAAGCGTCAATTTGGCCTGGATCAACCAGTATGGAAGCGGTATGTATTCTGGCTTGCAGGCAATGATTGGACCAGAATTGATACTGATGGGGATGGAATAAAGGACAGCTACGGAGAAGGGAAAGGAATTCTACGCGGCGATTTCGGAATGTCCTATCGCTATCGCCAGCCAGTGATAGATTCAATCAAGGTTTGTTTTAAAAACACAGCCTATTTGATGTCAGTGACTTTGTTCGTGGTCGCGATCATCGCCATTCCTGTGGGGGTGATATCTGCCGTTAAACAGTACTCAGTATTTGACATTATCGTTACCACGCTAACTTTTATTGGACAGGCAATCCCAGAATTTTGGCTGGGCTTGATCCTGATATTGATCTTTTACGTTTGGTTGAAGAACCCTGTGACGGGCGATTCTTTACTTCCACCCGGCGGGATGTATACGCTGGAAGCTGGATTCTCACTCATCGATTGGACCAAGCATTTGATCCTTCCGGTGACAATGGGCGTGGTGGGTTGGGTCACATGGTACTCCCGTTTTTTACGTTCCAGCATGTTGGATGTCATCCATCAAGATTACGTCCGCACGGCACGTGCGAAAGGACTGCGAGAAAACAGGGTTATCTTCAAACATGCCCTGCGAAACGCACTGCTGCCGTTAGTGACCGTATTTGCGCTGGACCTTCCGTATATATTTGCCGGTTCACTCTATGTCGAGATCCTGTTTTCGTGGCCAGGGATGGGACGGTTATATTACCAGGCAGCAATCGACCGCGATTATCCAACCCTGATGGCGATCCTGACCATAGGCACTGTTGCAGTAATTTTCGCCAACCTGTTTGCTGATATCATCTACGCCAGGCTCGATCCGCGCATTCACTATGACTGAAGCATCCATCCAAATAGCGCGTGAATCGACCATGCGGGGTTTGATCTGGAAGCGCTTCCGCAGGCATCCTGGTGCGATTATGGGCAGTATTGTGTTAGGCTGCATCATCCTGGCAGTCTCCCTGGCTGGTCTTTCTCCCTATGATCCTATCAAGTCAAATATGTCTGAACGCTACCAGCCTCCTTCCCTTTCTCACCCCATGGGTACAGATGCGTTGGGCCGCGATTTACTGACTCGCGTGCTCTACGGCGGAAGAGTATCACTCGCAGTAGGGTTTTCAGTGATGCTCATCACGTTGTTGATTGGCGTACCTGTTGGAGCGATTGCCGGTTATTTTGGTGGCAGAGTTGATAATATATTAATGCGCATTACGGATGCAGCCCTGGCATTACCATCCTTGTTGGTGCTGATCTTGTTAAGTGCCATCTTGCGCGAAGTGGATGCACCCGCATTAAAGAAAAACCCTGTGCTGACGATAGCCTTTGTGATCGGAATTCTGGCGTGGATGTTCACTGCCCGTTTGGTGCGCGCTTCCTACCTGACCATCAGGGAAATGGATTTTGTTACTGCCACACGTGCCTTGGGAGCCAACAATTTCCGAATTATCGCCTTGCACATCTTTCCCAATGCTATCGGGCCGGTCATCGTCGAAGCGACCCTGGAAGTGGCTTATGCCATCCTGGAAGAGTCGGGGCTCAGCTACCTGGGGTTTGGAATCCAACCACCCACCCCTTCATGGGGCAACTTACTCAGTAATGCACAGGAATATTTGGTGAAATATCCCTGGCTGGCTATCTTCCCAGGATTGATGATCTTCTTATCGGTTATTTCCATCAACTACATTGGTGATGGCTTGCGCGATGCGTTTGACCCACATAAAGTATTACAAAAAATTGGGGAAGTATAATGGAAACCCTGGTACAGGTACTCTCAGACGAAGAATGTAGCCGGATTCACGAAGAAACATTGAAGATTCTGGCTGGCACAGGCGTGCGAGTAGATACAGAGAAAGGCCGCTATTACCTCAAACAGACTGGAGGAGTCGTTGATGACACCTCCCATATCGTGCGCTTCCCGCTACCGTTCGTCGAGCAGTGCCTTGAGCTGGCACCCAAAGAATTCTCTCTGGGCTCCCGCTGCCAGGATCACTCAATTACAATGAACCGGGGTCAGTGTGCAATAATCCTGGATGGCGGGGCAATTTATTCCTATGATGCGAAGATGCAAATTCGCCGTCCTGCCACGCTTGACGATTGGTACCTGGGAACACGGTTGGGTGACTTATTGGATGGGATCGACGCCTATTGGAGCGTGATTGAAGGTTGTTGGGGGCACTCGCCGGGGGATATCGTTGCCTATTGGAAGGCAGTATTCCAGAATTTCTCCAAGCATGTGCAGGACGCAACCGCGACCGTTGATGAAAGTCGCTGGATGCTGGAAGTATTCCAGGTGGTTTTCGGTGGTCGCGACGAGTATAAAAAAACCCTGCCAGTGTCATTCATCCTGTGCCCGGCTTCGCCATTGATCATCGAGGCTGCGTATACCGATGCCTACCTGGAGACGATAGGTTGGGGCATCCCCGTAGCGGTAATGACCATGCCGTTGTTGGGCATCACCAGCCCGGCAGCTTTGATCTCACAGCTGGTGCTGGCAAACTGCGAGACCCTCGCCATGTTGTGTCTCATCCAGTCTGCTGCGCCCGGCACGCCGTTCATCTACGCTGCTGCCCCGGCGATCGCGGATATGCGCAGCGGCAGGTTTGGCAGTGGTGAAGTGGAGCACTCCCTGCTGGGTGCCGCGGTCACACAGATCGCCCGGATGTACCATCTTCCCGTTGAAGCCAGCGTGGGCGGTACTGACCAACATACGCCTTCAATTCAGGCGGGATATGAGCGTGCGTTAAACTACACCTTACCGGTGCTGGCGCATCCGGACCTGCTCGTTGCTCCTGGACTGCTGGGCGGCTCAACGATTTTTAGCCCCGAGCAGTTGGTCATTGATGTGGAAGTTATCCAGCGCTGTAAACGTCTCAGCCGAGGAATAAGCAGCCAGCCTGAGAAGTGGTTAGGTGAGGTAATCGCTGAGCTGGGTAGTGGTGGGAACTACCTGGCGGATAGATCCACGCGAGATGCGGTGCGTTCGGGCGAAGTTTATTTCAGCCAGCTCGGTCTGCACGGAAGTTATGAGCAGTGGCTTAATTCTGGGTCTCCCGACATATTGGTGGAGATTCGGCAGTATATACAGGATTTGCTTATCAATCACCCACCCGCCCCACTTCCAGAAGAGGTCGAAAAAGAGCTGCAGCTCCTGGAACGACGAGCCCGGTCTGGCAAAACATAGGTAAACACTCATCGGTATAATAATAATTAAGGGAATCCATCTTCACCGATTTTTGAATATAGATAGAGGAGAATACATCTATGCCAACCCACTACCCGCCCTTAGAGCCGTTGAAGACTTCCTTCCGCCTGCGGTTCCTTTCCGACGCTCAGCTCGATAGCCTGCAGCTGGCTACATTGGAAATCCTGGAGAGAACCGGGGTACGTTTCCCGTCCCAACAGGCGCTCTCCATATTCGCGGAGCATGGCGCTGAGGTGGACTGGAAGACACAAATCGTCAGGATGACCCCGGATTTTGTGCTGAAAGCCATATCGACCATCCCCAGGTATTTTCGGCTGGGTGCACGTGAACCTGGCTACGACCTGCAGCTGGAAGATGGCGTGACCTACTTCACCACCGATGGCTGTGGTGTGGAGACAATTGACTTTGAAACCCGACAGCGCCGGCCGTCCTGTAAAAATGACGTCGCCACCATGGCACTTGTTTCCGATTACCTGCCTTCGATTGGTTTTGTCTGGCCGATGGTCAGCGCACAGGATCACGGCGAGACCGCCCCGTTGCATGAGATTGAGGCTTGTTGGAATAACTCTGTCAAACACGTCCAGAGTGAGACGGTGATGGGAGCAGCTCCCTGCCGCTATGCCGCCCAGATGGCGGAGGTGATTGCGGGTAACCAGGAGGAGATGCGCCGCAGACCGCCGTTTTCGTTGGTGGTATGTACAATCGCTCCCCTGGTGCAAGACACGGCGGGTATCGAAGGAGCGCTGGTATTGGCCGAAGCAGGCTTACCGGTGGGCTTCCTTGCCATGCCAACATTAGGTACCACTGCCCCTGCCACCTTGGCTGGAGCCTTTGCCATGGGTGACGCTGAGATCGTCAGTGCCGCCGTGCTCATGCAGCTGCACGCTCCCGGAGCGCCAGTCTTCCACTCGTTGATGCAAGCCTGGGTGGACCCACGCACCGGAGGATATATCAGCTATTCCCTCGACAGCCGGACGCGGTACGCGCCAGTTGAGATGGCTCACCATTGGGGCATGGCTTCCCTGGGGGCCTGCTACGGGACCGATGCGCATGAGCCTGGCACCTGGCAGGCAGCCGGCGAGGTAGCGCTCGACCCATTCCTGGCAGGACTGTCGGGTGCGGATATCGTCACCGGTATGGGATTATCCGAAACGTACACCTTGCTTTACCCCGAGCAAATTATCATGGATGATGATCTTTACCAGCGAGCCCGCTACCAGCTGATGAACCTGGATGTAAATCAAGATACCCTTGCCCTCGATACCGTGCATGCCGTTGGTCCGGGCGGGCATTACCTGGGGCAGAGGCATACGCGCAACCACCTGCGTGAATCGCTGGTGCGTGGGATCACCCATCAGCTGGGGGAAGACGGGAAATATCGTGACCCACGCCAGGTGGCAATTGATAAAGTCGACTGGATCCGTAAAAACCACCAGCCTGCACCGCTTGATTTGGAAAAACAAACCGAGCTCCGGCGCATCCTGGCTGCTGCAGATAAGGAAATTCGCAAAGGATAAAGTAGATGGTAAGTGAAACTCCGTCCCTTCAACCGATCAAACCGGCTTATCATACCCAGATGCTGGAGGATGCGCAGCTTGATACGCTTCAATCAGCCACCCTGGAAATACTGGAACAGGTGGGCATCCATTGCCCTTCGGATGTAGCCTTGCAGATCTATGCCGAGCATGGAGCATTGGTCGATTTTTCCCGCCAACTGGTAAAGCTCCCTGCGTCTGTCGTCCTCGAATTGATGAGTCACGCGCCTCGCTTTTACACCATGGGCGCGCGGCTTCCGGCTTTTGATTTGCAATTAGATGGGCAGACCATGTACTGCGCCACCGATGGATGCGGCGTCGAAACCATCGATTTCTCTAACCGTCGACGGAGGCGTTCGTGCAAGGATGATGTGGCAGCCATGGCGCGTGTCTCCGATTATCTCAGCGCCCTCAGCTTTTATTGGCCTATTGTCAGTGCGCAAGACTTCCCCTCCACAGCACCCCTGCATGAGCTGGATGCATCTTTCAATAATACCGTCAAGCACGTCCAGTCTGAGACGATCATGGGTGATTGGACGGCGCGTTACGCCGTCGAGATGGCAGATGTGATTGCGGTTAGCGAGCAAGTGAGGCGGGCACGTCCACCGCTTTCGTTATTGGTGTGCACCATCGCTCCCCTGGCACAAGACCGTGATGGGCTGGAATCAGCCCTGCGTTTTGCCCAGGCGGGTTTACCGGTCGGGTTTATGTCCATGGTCAATATCGCCTCAACCGGTCCGGCGACCATTTCCGGTTCACTGGTCACCGGAGATGCTGAGATTGTCTCAGCATTGGTGTTGATGCAAATGGCATACCCTGGCGCACCCGTCTTTCATTCATTACTCCCGGGCGGCATGCACCCCCACACCGGCGCTTACCTGAGCTCCACTTTGGAGGGATCCCAGCTTTATCCGATTGGAGTGGAGCTGGCGCATCGCTGGGGAGTCCCTACCCTGGCAGGGATCTTTGGCACCGATGCCCAGGTGCCTGGGTGGCAGTCAGCCGCGGAAGCCGAATCGTCGTTACTGCTTTGCGCACTGACTGGCGCCGAGACGGGCAGCGGTTTGGGGTTGGTCGAATCGTGCACCCTGCTTTACCCCGAATCGATCCTGATGGATGCCGATGTCTATCACCGCGTGCGCATCGAAGCCAGTCATCTAGACACCAGCCCTGAAGCATTGGCGTTGGATGTGATCAAGGCGGTGGGTCCACGCGGTAATTTTCTGGCTCATCGTCACACGCGCACCCATCTGCGTCAGCGCCAATTCTCAGGATTAACTGGTCAGCCTCGCCAGGGGGGTGGAATGCGTGACCCTCAGGAGGTGGCGCGCGAAAAGGTCGAGTGGATCCTGGCGAACCATCGCCCTCTGCCTCTGGATGAGGTCCAAAAAGCCGAATTATCCCGTATCCTGGCAACTGCGGATGGCGAATCAGTATTAAAATCTTCCCACTAGGGTTTAGACATGTTCAATACCTAAATGAATTCCCAGGAGCATATATGGAATTAACCGCCCAAATTCTAACCAAAGATGAACAACACCGCATCCATAACATGAGCTTACGTATCCTGGAAGAAGTGGGCATCCGCTTTCACGGTGACCGGGCTCCCAAGATTTTTAAGGAGAACGGCGTAAAGATCGACCCGCAGGATAGAATTGCTAAAATTCCTCCCGAACTCATCACGCACGCCATAGAAACTGCACCAAAGAAGTTCACGCTGGGTGCTAGAAACCCGATCCATAACTTCACCATTCCGTCCCCCCAAACCCGTTATGGTCTTGATGGTACGGCAGCGTTCGCCTTGGATTTTGCCACAGGTCAAAGGCGCTACGGGACGAGTACGGATATCGAAAATGCATTGCGCATCTTCCAACAGATGGATATGGGTGTGATGGCCTGGGCACCAACCTGTGCAGAAGATCAACCGGCGAATATTCGCGCCTTATATGAATTCTTTCACATGGCTCGATGGTGCTCCAAGCATGGTGAGCACGAGCTTCATCGGGTGGAGCAGGTACCATACCTGGTGGAGGGTTTGGCTGCCATCATGGGGGGTGAGGATGCTTTACGCAGGAGCAACGCCTATTCTCTGATTTACTGCCCGGTAGCCCCACTGGCTCATGATGGACAGATGCTGGATGCCTATCTTGAGCTTGGAGAGGTTGGTTTGCCCGTAATGTGCATGCCCATGCCCGTGAATGGCACCACCGGTCCCGCCAGCCTGTATTCGAATATCGCCCTGGCAAATGCAGAAATGCTGTCGTCGTTATTAATTTTCCAGCTGGCTAATCCTGGCAGGCCGATCATTTTCTCGAGCTCCACAGCCACCATCGATTTTAAGACTGGTGCCTACCTGGCAGGCGTGCCAGAAATGGCGCTCCAAACCGCTGCCCTGGCAGAAATGGGTAAATATTATGGTTTCCCAACCAGCGGAGCCGGGTTTACCTCCGATGCCAGGCAAGCCGGTCCCGAAGCCGTGCTGGAGAAGCTGATCACCACTTTACCTGCGGTACTAGTCGGAGCAGATCTCCTGGTGGGGTTTGGAGAGATCGAAAGTGACCAGCTGCTGATTTTAGAGCAAATTGTAGTGGATAACGAAATTGCCCATTTAATCCAACGCCTGGCGCAAGGTGTGGATTGCTCGGAGGAGAAAGACTTGTTCGCTGATATCGCCCATATTGGTCCCGGGGGGCACTTCCTAGCGGCCAAAAGCACTCGTAAGGCTGCCCGCAGCGATGAAATCTACATGTCCCAGTTAGTGGACCACCATTCTTATGAAAGCTGGATATCCCTGGGTAAACCATCCATGTACTCAAAAGCCAGGGAAGTCGTGGCGGGCATCCTGGAGGCGCCACAGGTTGACCCGTTACCGGGAGAGGTGTGTGAAAAGCTCGACCAGATCCTGAGGAAAGCAGTACGGGAAATTTCCGATTGACCAGGATACCATCCAACCCATTCCACTGAGGGGTTCTAGCTTCCAGGCATTTGTTTACGGGAAATCGAAGGCAGTCAGGGTCGATATTGACAGTACCTTTACGTGGTTACCACATATCGAGGCCTGCAGCCTCCTTATCCACTCGCTGAGACCTCCTCGACCTTACTACCTATCCTCTTCCAATACTTCCGCTTGGTGCCATATTGCGGCTCTTCGAATGTTGACCAGGCGAATCCCTGCGAAAGTAGATATTCATGAACTGCTTTCTCCGCCAGTGAAGTGCCCGGGCATAGGATGATCATTCCGCCAGGTTTGGTAACACGCTTCATCTCAAGATAGGAAGCCTCCGGGGTATCCCCATAAACATGCCCACCCATCGTAATATCGGCAAAACCATTGGGGAACGGTAGGTCGGTGATCAAGCCATCCATCACGTAGATATTGCTTAGCTTCTGAGCTCGGGCTTTCTGTTTGATATACAAGCGCAGGTTGCCTACCGGCTCAACGGCATATACCGCCGCAGCTTTCTCTGCCGCGATAAAAGCCAGCCAGCCGGTGCCAGAGCCAATATCGATAACAATCTTTCCATCAAAATCAGTGACTCTCGTCAGCTCGGCAGAATCCCACTCCAGGAAAGGTTGGGCATCATAAATGCTGGGGTCGACGACATATACCAGCCAATCGTTGATATGGTCAAGGATGTCGATCTCTGCCTGGCGGACGAGCTCTGCAGTCAGGTGTGGTGAGCCTGGATGCTCAGTCATCACCCGGTCCAACCATGGGCTGAGCTCGGGGCATTTGTGGCGCATGTACCATTCAACCACCGGGTTGGCTCGCAGGGCAATTGCCAGCACTTCCTCAGGCACGTAACCAGGCATCCAGCTGAGTTGTACCCGCTCAAGTAAGAGCAGCGTGTTGAAGGAAAGGTTGGTTACATCGATCCAATCCAGGGGCATGGTTATTTTTGGGGTCAGCGCATTCTGTGTAGGGGTGATTTTGGAATCAAATAATCCTTAAAACCTCAGCGACATGCAGGTCAACCCACCATCCATCTTGCGTACTTCGCTCACGTCCAGCTCGATGATCTTCAACCCCAAATGAGCCAGGCTGGCGTATGTTTTCGGGAAACCTTTGGGCATCAACAGGGCATCATTCACCCATAAAGTGTTGGCAGCGTACTGCTCATCATCATCCAATACGATTTTGTCATAATGAGCAAACGCCTGATGACCTGCCAAGGTTTTATCCACCAACAGCGTCTCGCTTCCCACATAATTGACCCCCGATTTCAAGTGCAGCCCTCCAGCCACAGGCACAGTTTCTGATCTGTGCCCGGCGGCTGCCAATAGCGCTGCCAGCTGGGCAGCTCCTTCAGCGTTGGTGCGCTCGGATAAACCGATAAAAAAGTTATTCCCCACCATGAGGATATCTCCCCCATCGACAGTCCCGGGAGGTTGGATGTGGAAAATCGGTCGGTAGTATTCCAGGAACGGCTCGAGGCTTTTTCCTTCTCCCTGGCGCGATGGCGCACCTGAGCGGGTCATCACAGCAATATTGGGCGTGACGATGGCAGGGTCTTCAACAAAGTAGGCATCCGGGTAATCCGGCTCAGCTGGAAGTACGACCACGTCCAGCCCTACGCTCAGCAGCGCCTGGCGGTAAGCCTGGTGCTGTTTCAAGATCAGCTCGTAGTTGGGAAGTCCCAGGCTGGCTGTGGTCAATCCGTTAGCGAAGTTTTCCCCGGGCAGGCGGGTGAATGCATGGGTGAACATGGCTTAATTGTAAGCCCATATGCACTTCATGGGTAAGCCCATATGCACTTCATGGGTAAGATCATGGCTCAAATTGTCCACTGGTCATGGACCAAACCTGCCAGGTACCAGGAACCGTTGCTTTGCAAGAAGACCATTCGCAGGCTGCGCCAATCCATGCCCTCATATTGAGGATCGAATCCAGGGAAGTAAAATTCCACGACCATCGCCTCCTGATAATATTCCGAGATGTTATCGATCGAGTTCCCCATCCCCAGGCGGTGATTGAGCGCAATTTGAGGTGCCTTGGTAAAATCCTCATCGTAGACAAATTTCGCGTAATAATCGGCGAAGGTCAGGTTGATCGGTTCACCGCTGCCATCGAAATGTCCCCATAGGTAAACCGTTGGGTCGGTCATTAAACCAGCCACTTGAGCAGCCTGAAAGACCTGGTCGCTGTCCTTAACCGTGGCATAGGGGGAGAAGCGCAGTCCCATCTGCGGGTGGACGAGCTCGGCTAGTCTGCCCTTGTCTTTTTCCTTGAGCGCATTCATAACGACAAAGGCACGCTCAAGGATGATCTGTTGTGTTGAGAGGGGATGGGAGGGCTGGAGGATGCTACTAGGCGTTTGGGTTAATGTGGGTGAAACTGTCGGAATTGAGCTGGGTTGGCTGGTTTCTACAATTAGAATTTCGGGAGGGGTGGAAGTGGGTCCTACCTCCTCGGGGTTAATGCCGCATCCCGCCAGGGTGATTGCCAGGAATATAAAAATGAAATGTAATTTCACGGTCATGTTCCCTCCACTGGGGTTCATTGTAATCGATGGGCTAGATTAGCGTTTGTTGTGTCTTGTCATACAGACGCCAATTAAAGTGAAATAGTTTCTAGGATCTGCCACGCTGGAGATGAAAGGTTTCATTGGCTGCTTGTTATCAAAGAAAACCCCATCTTCGACTGGTGGATGGTTCGAGATGTTGCATGCAAGTATAATAATATCCGGCAAGGGAAGTCGTTGAGTGGGTAAGACTAATCCCAGGCCATCCTTCAAGATAAAGGGGTTATTTGGATCAGGAGGAAACCACGCCAGCCCAACCACATGTTGAACGTCATTTTCGTACCAATGAGACGGTGCGGGATATTGTCATCGGTATGTCCGATGGTCTCACCGTCCCTTTCGCATTGGCAGCGGGGATCTCCGGCGTTGCCGGGCACAAACAAAAATCGTGGTGCTGGCTGGTCTGGCGGAGATCGCCGCTGGTTCAATTGCTATGGGGCTGGGCGGTTACCTGGCAGCTTAGACGGATTCCGAACATTATGTGACGGAAAGGCAGCGTGAAAATTGGGAGATCGATCACCTACCTGACCGTGAAAGAGAAGAAGTGGCGGAAGTATTCCGTAACTATGGGATGGATGATGTTCATATCAAGCCCATCTCGGATGCGATGGGCAACAATCGTGATAAGTGGCTGGATTTCATGATGCGTTTCGAGCTGGGGCTGGAAACACCCGACCCCCGTAGGGCCAGCAGAAGTGCGTTGACTATCGGTTTGTCGTATGTTGTAGGGGGATTTATCCCCTTGACCCCGTACATCTTGGTCCCTAATTTGACCACCGCGCTGATTGTCTCCATTGTAGTCACACTGATTGCACTGTTCGTTTTTAGGTATATCAAGGGTAGTTTCACCGGGACAAAACCTCTGCGGTCGGGTTTTCAGACTGCCCTGGTTGGCGGGTTGGCTGCCGGTGCAGCTTTTTTACTTGCCAGGTTAATCGGATGAGGGGTATGATGGTACGTGATCAGAAGTACATGTTATTGGAGGTTTAAATGTCGCAGTCCACTGTGAATATCAAACGCATCGCCATATCCACCGGAGGGGGTGATGCGCCTGGGTTAAATGCAGTCATCCGGGCAGCCGTGCTTTCAGCGATCAACCGGGGCTGGGAGGTTTATGGGATACGTGATGGTTATAACGGTCTGCTGATGCCTGAACAGTACGTCGAAGGCGGTTTGATTCGCCTGACCCGCGAGCGGGTGCGCGGCATTACCCACCTGGGGGGGACGATCATCGGCACCACCAACCGCGGCAACCCGTTGAAATACCCGATCAAGGGGCCGGACGATACCATGGTCGAAATCGACCGCTCCGATGAGCTGATCCGGGCTTTCAGGCTGCACCAGATCGATGCGCTTATCTCCATCGGTGGCGATGGGTCCATGATGATCGCAAATGAGCTGGAGAAGAAAGGCCTATGGGTGGTGGGGGTGCCCAAGACGATTGACAATGACCTGGATAAGACCGTGATCACATTTGGTTTTGATACTGCCTGTTCCTTCACCGTGGAGTGTCTAGATCGGCTGCACACCACTGCCGCCTCGCACAACCGGATCATTGTGATGGAAGTGATGGGGCGCTATGCTGGATGGATCGCCCTGGAGAGCGGGTTGGCGGGTTCGGCGGATGTGATCCTGATCCCCGAGATTCCCTATGACCTGGAGAAAGTTACCCAAAAAATCCGCGACCGCGAGGAACATGGCAGCCTGTTTTCAATCGTGGTAGTGGCAGAAGGAGCCAGGCCGAAGGGTGGGAGCACTTCAATCATCGCTCGTGAAACCGGGCGGGCTGAACGCCTGGGAGGTATCGGGGTTAAAGTATCGGATGAGCTGCAAACACTGACCGGAAAGGAGACTCGTCTGGTGGTATTGGGGCACCTGCTGCGCGGTGGGTCACCCACCCGATTTGACCGTCTAATCGCCCAACGCTTTGGTGCCGCTGCGGTGCGGGCAATAGCTGAGGGTCAACGCGGCATCATGGTTGCGCTCGACCCTCCAACGGTGAAATATGTGCCTCTTGAGGCAGCTACCAGGCGCATGAAAACGGTCCCTATGAGTTCAGATATTATGCTCACCGCCCGCGATATGGGCATTTGTTTTGGAGATTGAGCCTGTTGATCAGCGTTTAAAACAACGATTCAACCTGTTCTTCCGTTAATTGTTCCAATGTCGTTACCACGATATCCGCCTGTGTAAGCGCCTCGGGCGGATTTGTGGTTGTTACGGCAATGCAGCGCATACCTGCCCGCCTGGCGGCTTCGATCCCCGGGATGGAATCTTCGATGACGACGCAATTTTGAGCTGGAACACCCAGCTGGCTACCCGCCAGCAGAAATACCGCTGGGTTGGGTTTGCCCGGCAGATCACCCGGCGTGACCAACGCATCGAAATACGACCGTATGCCCAGCTCGTCCACCAGCACCTCCACATTTTCGGGTGGGGCGGATGACGCCACGGCTTGCCGGTAGCCCCAGCGATTGAACCGCTGCAGCCAGGCTACCACTCCGGGCAGTGGCAATAAATGACCCTGCAGAGCTTGCCTGAACGCCAGCTCTTTTTGGTCAGCAATCCAATCGACCCATTCGGGTTCCAGGGGTCTGTCCGTCAGGTACGGCAGCAGGTCGCGGTTCTTCAAGCCGTAGATCAGGTGAAACTTCTGCCGGTCGAAGGGGATGCCTTGCTCGGTCAAAACCCGCTCCCAGGTTTCGAAGTGCAGCTGGCTGGTGTCAGTGAGTACGCCGTCCATATCCCATAGGATAGCTCTTTGAGGTGGCATGGTCACCATTCTACCATCGGGAGGCTGGAAAGGGATTCTCGATCCTATTGAAATATAGCCTCGTGGATCGATTATTTGTTCGATAATGATTTTATAACTACTCAGCCACTTTATGAATATTCAAATCAATTCGAACATCAAACAGCCCTTACCTCAATACTCCTCCCCTAAAAACATGCTTTTTTGTTTTCGTTGCCTAGCGAACTGTTTTTGTGAGCGTGGTGGGGGAGGCGGGAGGGGGGTGTTCCATTTTTTATACATCTCTTTTAGAAATACTCACTTCAAATTTTGAATGTGTGTGGTTAATTTTCAATCGGTGAGTAATTACTTGATTTTCAAACGCCTGAGAATATCTAAGGACACCTCTTCCAGGTTATGTTACGCTGTTATTAGCAATGGAGGATATGGAAATGAAACCGCTAAGAGATGCTTTAGGATCCGATATTTACTGGGAACAGCCGAAGCTATCGCAACGTGACTTCGTCCTGCGCTCGCTTGATGAGCGTTTTGCACAGCTTACTTTTACCTCGAGTTTAGACTCCACCGCAAGGGCTTCCGCAGCGGATGGAAGTTGGATCATCAAGCAGATGGGATTGATCTCAGATCAGGTGAGTGTCCAGGTAGCAGGTTCAGAAGTCGAGCTGGCAAGCTACCAGCCTGGTTGTACGGGGAGCTCGGGGGAGATCCAATTTTTGATGGGTGGGAAATATCGCTGGAATGTGATCGGCTTGATGGGAAGCAAATTTAATATCTGCAAATTGGATGGACTTGAAATAATCACCTATAAATCCGGGGCAAGGAATAGGAAATTCACCAGCTTGTTTAAGCAGCAGGCACAGGTGGTGATAGCTCCCGATGCCTGGCAAATCAAGGAATTGCCTGTCCTGGTGCTGCTCGGCTGGTACCTGGTGATTATGCACTATGAACAGGCTGCGGTAATTGCTTCCACAGCTTCATTAGGGGCATTATACTAATCTTATAGGTGGCTACAATAAAATGGGGGATGATTAAATATCAGGATGGTTGTCATGCCATTCTGGTGATACCTCACATTGAACGACGTGTACCATCGAATTATAATATATTCAATAATTTGAATATCCTCCCGGAATGATCTTCGGGCGTTTAACGGAAAACATCTACCATGTCTGATTTTGACCCTTCTGCCAAACTTTTTAAAGCCCTGATGCACCCTTCCCGGTTAATGATCCTGGAAACATTGCGTGAGGGGGAACAGTGCGTCTGTCACCTCGAAGCAGTGCTTGGCTGCCGGCAGGCTTATATCTCGCAGCATCTAATGGTGCTACGCGAAGCCGGGTTGGTTGAAGACCGCCGTGAAGGTGCCCGGATTTTCTACCGCGTGATCAGACCGGAAGTGTTCGACCTGGTAGATTATGCCAACCGGCTGAGCGGTGATAAACCAATCCAGGTAAATCAGTCAAGAATGGATACTTGTCCCTGCCCGAAGTGTAATCCTATTAAAGAGGTCGATCCGGCGCCGAACATGAAAGTTGTGCCAGGGATTTTAGAATAATGACAGATTTCCTTGAGTTTCAGGTTGATAAATTCACCTTTAGGGTTGCCACCGACCGCTACTATACTCAGGAAGGTCTATGGGCCAAACAAGAGACCGCTCGTATCCGCATCGGCATTTCCGATTACCTGCAGCAGCGCAGTGGTGATGTGGCATTCGCCGAAGTCAAACCTGTCGGGTCTGCGATAGCAGTTGGCGGTGAGATCATCGTTATCGAAACCATCAAGGTGGATATCAGCCTGACCTCTCCGCTCGATGGTGAGGTGGTTGAGGTTAATCCGGCGATGCAAACGACCCCCGAGATCATCAATCAAGACCCTTATGAGGGCGGCTGGCTGACTGTGATCCAACCTGCACCGGGAGGTTTAATCCGGATAAATTATTGGATCCGCAGGTCTACTTCACTAAAATCAAGCGTGAGGCTGAACAGGAGACGAAACGCGAATGACCTCAGGTGATCGGAACTTTAAGGTGGTCATAGTGCCGTGCAGTGGGATAGGAAAAACCTATGGCACGGTCAGCCGGGAAGCGGCGTACATCCTCACCGAAGATTTATGCCCCGACGAGACGAAGTTGGTGGCGTTATCGAAATTGGTGTTGGGAGAAGCAGAAGCACGTTCAATCGTTGCCAGTAACCCTGCCATCACCATCGATGGTTGTAAATTAGCCTGTGCTACGAAGATGGTGCAGGAAAGTGGGGGTAAGATCGCCCAGCAATATGCCGTTTTAGATGTTTATCGACGCTATAAGCATTTCAAGCCACAGGGGATCGCCGAGCTCAACGAGGGTGGTCAGCAGCTTGCCCAGGCACTGGCGGATGAGATTTCCCAGGTTGTATCTGAGCTAACCAGTGGAACTGATGGAGGCGGCAATGGTTGACCTGCCCAGGAAAAAAGTGGGCATCATCGCCTGTTCGGGGGAGGAGCTGCCCGAGGGTACGATTACACGCCTGGCAGCCTTGCGCGTGTTGGAACATCTGCGCCTGAATGATACCGTGACCATCTGCCTGCCGCTCTTTTTAGCCGGTGGAGAAAGCGACCGGGCATTCGCCAGGTTTTACCCGACCATCGCTATCGACGGGTGCGATTTACGCTGTGCAGCTAGAGCGACGGAGATGTACTCCCATAAACCTGCCGCCAGCATCATGGTTGGTGACGTCATCGCGGAAAATCGTCTTGCAAAACCGGAGGGGAGACGCCGGCTGAATGAGGCTGGTCAGCAGGCTGTGGAGCTCACTGCCAACAAGATTGCTGACACGGTTGACGGTTTATTAGGAAAACAATGGGATAGAAACTTGGGTGATCTCATCGAGCTTGAGATGGTTGATTCTGCTCAACCAGAGGAGAGCCATGAGCCTGAAGTTGCCACCTGCGCTTGCGGGTCGGGCATTCCCATTCAGAACATCCTCATTTCCGGGAAGGAAGTGACCATCGTTGGCCTGCCGCTGATTTTCCAGCAGTTTACCGAAGCCGGAAAATTCCCCAGTGAAGCAACGATTAACGAGCTGATGGATACGGTCAAGATATATAACCCAATCTCTTCTGAAGATGAACCAGCTTATCGGGATGGCATTCGTGCGGCCTACAAGAATTTTTGGTTCAAGGGTAAAGCGAAGTGAGCCAGACTGCCATCTACCACACAGTGGTTGAGTGGAAAGGAGAACACTCAGGGCGTTTGCGCATGGGCAATGGGCCTGAGATGGATTTTTCCGCGCCTCCCGATGCGAAGGGACTCCCCGGTGTATTGACCCCCGAGGATGCCTTTGTGGCAGCGGTGAATACCTGCGTCATGATGATGTTCCTGTGGTCGTGCGAGAGATTGAAGATAAACCTGCTCGCCTATGAATGCCGCGCTGAAGGCACCAAGCTGATCGAGCTCGATCACACCGAGAGTTTCACCATGGTCAGGCTTACCCCTCGAATCCGTGTGGACGTTGGTCAGGATACGCCTGCGAGCATCGAAGCCCGAATACGACGGGCGTTAAAATCCGCCCAAAAGTACAGCCTGGTGGCGAATTCGATCAAGTCTGAGTTGGTCATCGAGCCGGTTATCCAGGTCGTCTAGCGAACTTTAAGATAAGTTTGATTGGCTGAACATAGTTAGAGATTCCATTTTTGGAGGTTTGTCATGCTAACGGTGAAAGTTTTAGGGTCTGGCTGTGAAAATTGTAAAAAGGTCGAAAGCATCGCCCGTAAAGTGGTGACTACCATGGGTATGCAAGCCGAGGTGATCAAGGTAACCGATTGGGTGGACATAAAAAAATACCCTATCCTGGGTACACCTGGGTTGGTGATCAACGAAAAAGTGGTGTGTGCTGGGCGAATCCCCACGGAAGCCGAAGTGACCACCTGGTTGGTGAACGCTGAGCTGGAGACCGCCTGATGAGTGCTGGGAATGCCATTGCAGCGAAACCTTCCGGTGTTTCGGGTCAGCTTTCCACCCTTGACCGGTACCTTACCCTGTGGATCTTCCTTGCCATGGGTCTCGGAGTGGCATTGGGTTACTATTTTCCTGAGACGGTTTCTGCATTTAATCAGCGCTTTACGGTCGGCACCACCAATATTCTCATCGCCATTGGGCTCATCCTGATGATGTACCCGCCGCTGGCGAAAGTGCGTTATGAAGAGTTGGGGGACGTGTTCAAGAATTGGAAGGTGTTGGGGCTTTCACTCATTCAAAACTGGGTCATCGGGCCGATCCTGATGTTTATCCTGGCGGTCGTATTCCTGCACGATTACCCGGATTATATGACCGGTCTGATCCTGATCGGGCTGGCACGCTGCATTGCCATGGTGATCGTCTGGAATGACCTGGCCAAGGGAGATAGTGAGTATGCCGCCGGGTTGGTGGCATTCAACAGCGTGTTCCAGGTGTTATTTTATTCAGTATTTGCCTATGTTTTCATTACAGTACTGCCAACCTGGTTCGGGATGGCTGGAAAAACGGTAAATATCACCATTAGCGAGATCGCCCGGAGTGTTTTTATCTACCTGGGGATACCGTTTATTGCCGGGTTTCTGACCCGCTTCTTCCTGGTGAGAGCCAAGGGGAAGGAATGGTACCATACTAAATTCATCCCCAAGATCAGCCCGATAACCCTGATCGCGTTGCTGTTTACCATCATTGTCATGTTCAGCTTGAAGGGGGAGTATATTGTCCAGCTACCCCTGGATGTAGTGCGTATAGCCATACCGCTACTGATCTATTTTGTGATCATGTTCGTGGGCAGCTTCTTCTTGGGTCGAGCTATCGGGGCTACTTACCCACAAACGGTGACGCTGTCTTTCACCGCTGCCAGCAACAACTTCGAGCTGGCGATTGCTGTCGCGGTGGCGGTGTTTGGGATTTCGTCCGGGCAGGCATTCGCTGCGGTGATTGGACCGCTGGTGGAGGTGCCGGTGATGATTGGTCTGGTGAACGTAGCTTTCTGGCTGAAAAAGAGAATGTACCCTGCATGATTGATCTGAAGATCCTCAGCTACCATTCTGCTCAGCGTTATGCCGTCAGGCAAACCGTGGTGGCTGCCCAGCGGACCTTACGGAATGAGCGACCGGACCTTCAGATTTCAATCACCGAGCTGAAAGATTGGGCTCATATTGAGGTGTATACACCTATTCTTTCTGCCCCTAGCCTGGTGGTGAATGAAAAGCTCGTTTGTGTTGGCAGAGTTCCATCGCGCGATGAAGTGCTGGTTTGGCTTAGAGCGGTTCTTGATGGATAATTGCTCATGGGATGTAATGGTTTACCTTCATTCCGTTTTCACCTTTCGTTCACCCGAGTTCCTGGGTGTTGGATAGTGGGGTAACTCAGGTCTATGAGCTTGCGTAATGGTCTGCAGGGAGGGTAGAGATATGAAAAAAGGGGTAAACATCGCTTTGGAAGATAAGGAAATCGTTGATCTGATCCGCATCTTGATTGATAATGACGCCCCGGACGCTCTGATATTCCTGAAAACCCACTTCAAAGGGAAAGCGCGTGAGCTGCTGGAGGGTGGTTGAAAGGTGATGATCGAGGTGCCCGGTGCGGGCATCATCCAGGTCACCAGTAGCATGTTGAAATAACAGGTCCGCCATGTATCTAGAGTCAATCACATTGGTAAAAGTCTTACCTTGCCTGGCAGACCCGGGAAAGATCATTGTGATCGGCGACCCTTCGCGCAAATTGGATGAGGTGCTCCCCTTTCTGGCGACATTACCGAATGTGATTTCTTATAGTCCTGAAAGCTGTACGCTTACCCTGCGCCGCCAGCCCGGGTTCATCTCCTTATATTCCGAAAAAGCTTACATCACGAATGTCAAGGACACCGAAGAGGGGCTGGAATTATTCAAGGCACTGGTGGACGCGATCAATGCCACCTGGGACCACCGGGAGGAGCTGGTGGCGATGACGGCAATGAAACTTGCCCCGCGCCCCCTAGACATCTGGACGTTGCTGCCTCAAACGAATTGCAAACAATGCGGTGAGGCCACCTGCATGGCATTCGCCTGTAACCTGCTGCTGCAGGAGCGTAAGCTGCACGAGTGCACCCCTTTACAAGAAGATCAGTCCTTTGCCGAACGTCGAGCAACCTTAATCGCCATGCTGCCCTGATGTCCTACAAGGAATTCACAAAATCCATGCTATATTAGGGGTCGTGACCCTAATATTTTGAGGAGGATGTGTTATGTGGTTTAACCCCTTCATGGAGTGGATACTTAAATCACCTCTGCATGGCATGGTCAGCGGAAATACGATGATTATCTACTTTAATGGATGTAAAAGTGGGAAGCCCTATCATGTGCCTGTTGGATATCTGCGCGTAGATAACAACTTGTTGACCGTCAGCTACAGAGCACGGACCTGGTGGCGTAATTTATGCGACGGTGCTGCAGTGAAGGTTTTATTAAGGGGTCAGCTATTAACAGCGCACGCACAAGCAGTCCAAGATGACCCTGGTGTGGAACACGGACTGAGAGCTTTCATCAAGGAAAATCCGCGCTTTGCCGGAGGGTTTAAGGTGAGAGTAGGCGCAGATGGTCAGCTTGATAAGGTGAGTTTACAGCAGGCGGTAAAAACGCACGTGATCGTACGCACAACCTTAGAATAGAATGACGATTTTGCTTTTCACTCTTTAGTTTTAAAACTTATTGTTCCATGGCTTCGAAAACTCGTTTTATCTGCTACCAGCCTAAAACCATCCTAAACAAGGGTAAACGGGCAGATCATTGGTTCTGGACGCGCTATAGCGCCTACCCGTACCTGGGATGCCAACACGGTTGCGCGTTTTGTTACTCCAGGGAGCGGAAGTATCTCCCTCATAAGCCGCCGGAAGCCGATGCTACGTACGACGCTGAATTAGATGAATTTTCACACCTGATCAAGGTGAAGGAAAATGCCCCTCAGTTGTTGCGTAAAGCATTAAGTCGCCTGCCTGTGGATATGCTCTTCACCGGTGATTACCAACCAGCCGAACGCAAGTTCCACCTCTCACGCAGGATGTTGGAAGTGTGCCTCGAGCTAGGCTTCCCTGTTTTCGTTCTCTCCCGCTCTCCACTAGTCACGCGTGACCTTGACCTGCTGCAAACCATTAACAAGCATTCCACCGCGGTGGTGGCGTTTAGCATTATTTCCACCCCTGAATCGGCGCATTACGGCGACTGCTCCCGATTAGAGTGCCTGGCACCTAAAGCGGAGTCGCGTTTCAAAGCGATGGAAGAAATAGCCCGTGCAGGCATCCTGACTGGAACAGTGGCGATGCCGTTACTGCCCGGCTTATGCGATGACGATCAGAACCTACAAGACCTGGCAGGATGGACTGCCAGGCATGGTGGGAAATTCGTCCTCGCCGGCGGGTTAACCCTGGCGGACCAGCAGAAGGAATTCTTCATGCGTGTCTTACGAAGGGATCATCCTGATCTGGTACCGCTCTACTTACGCTTATTTCCACAGGGCAGCTACGCACAGGCACAGCCCTGGCGCCAGGTTGGTTTGCGTATCCATGATTATTGCGAGCAGGCAGGTATTTCTGACCGTATCCCCCGCCCGATCATCCCGGGTGAAAAGAGGCAGCTAAATAAGCGAATTGTCGAAAAACTGGCGTACAGGCTGCATCTGCTGGAATTAGAAAATGCCAGCTCTAGCAAGATTTGGGCTTATCGCAAGGCAGCCTGGGCAGTGGAAGATTTGGAGCAAGACGTTGGTTTGGTCTACCGCAGCCTGGGTCGGAAGGGATTGGAGAGTACCGCCGGGATAAGCCCAGACCTCGCCAGTGAAATCGAAACATTCATAATTTCAGCTAAATAAGCCGCGTTATTATTTTGACTTCCCCAGCTTAGAAATTCTATGAAAGAACGTCTGCTTGATTCTGCTTACTCATGGAATAGAGGTGGTATGGACCAAACTCATCCTCCATTCCTTTCTCAAAAGTCATCCCGATTTTCTCCGCCACTCTCACTGAAGCTCGATTATCTGGTTCGATCTTACACACCAGTCGTGTGAAATTCAGCTTTTCGAAGGCATATTGAACAATCCCCTGTGCTGCTTCGCTGCCCAGACCCTGTCCCCAAAAATCGCGGGCGATGGTATAAGCCACTTCCACTTCCTCCTGTCCATCAATCGTCCAGGGGAGCAAGCCACAGCGACCAATAAACCTGCCTGTATCTTTATGGATGGTCGCCCACAACCCCAGGTCAGGGTTCCTTGGATGTCCATTCATATGCCATTCTAATTCTAGCCTGGCTTCATCAAAAGTTTTAGGAGCGTCAGGAATATATCGGGTAATTTGAGGGTCACAGTAAAGAGCCCACAAGGCACTCAAATCTTCGATAACCAGGCGCCGTAAGATCAGTCTTTTAGTTTCAAGGATGACTGAAGGTGGCAGTGTCATGGTTCCAATCGTAGTAATTCTAGCTGAGTGCTATTCTCATTATTGAACGAGGATATCATTTTGGCAGCTGATACAGCTCCACCAGCACCCCGCTAGTGCTTTTCGGGTGGATGAAGGCATACAAACGCCCGTCCTCACCCACCCTCGGTTCCTCATTGATCAGCTGAACATTTTTTGCTACCAGTTCTTGTATTAAACTTTTCAAATCATCTACTTCCAGGCAAAGGTGATGCATCCCTGCACCCCGTTTCTCCAGGAAGCGGCTCAATCCGGAGTCAGGTCTGGTCGGTTGGACGAGCTCGATCTCCGATTCTCCCAGCGGAAGAAAGGCGATGCGTGCGTCTTCCTGGGGGTTATCCGAGATGTGGGAAGGCTCAATCCCGAGGATTGACTGCCAGAACTTCAATGAAGTGTCGATGTTTTCGACCAGTACGGCGATGTGGTGAATACGTTTGATCTCAGGCATAGTAACCTCTACAAGCTGAATTCTTGTTCTTTATACCCATGCGGGTGGGTGATATTCTCCGAATACCTGCCGCAAGACAGCGCAGATCTCCCCCAATGTGATGTCGTTTTCCACACATTCGACGAACAGGGGTAAAAGGTTTTCTGATCCTCTGGCTGCTGAATCCAGCTGACTGAGCAGCTGGGCCACCTTGCTGGCATCCCGTTTACTTCGTATCAGCCGCAGCCGCTCACGTTGGGAAGCCTCTATTGCCGGGTCAACCTTCAAACGCTCCAGGGAGATTTTTTCGTCACTCTGGAATGCATTCACTCCCACAACCACCTGCTCGCCTTTTTCAATTTCCTGCTGGGTATGGTAAGCGGCATCCTGGATCTCGCCCTGGATGTAACCCTGTTCGATGGCTTTAAGTGCTCCGCCCATCTCATCGATCTTCTGGATATACTCCATGGCACGCTGCTCAATCTCGTCGGTGAGATACTCGATTATATATGAGCCAGCAAATGGGTCGATCGTGTCTGCCACGCCTGATTCATGGGCGATGATCTGCTGCGTGCGCAGGGCAACCCGGACGGATTTTTCAGTTGGCAGCCACAAAGCCTCATCCATGCTGTTGGTGTGAAGCGATTGGGTCCCGCCCATCACTGCCGCCAGTGCCTGCAGAGCCACCCGCACCACATTATTCTCCGGCTGTTGGGCGGTGAGTGTCGAGCCACCGGTCTGCGTGTGGAAGCGCAGGATCAGCGAGCTTTCCCGCTTAGCTTTAAATCGATTCCGCATCAGGTGCGCCCACAACCTTCGGGCACCACGGAATTTTGCTACTTCTTCCAGGAAGTTGTTATGGGCGTTGAAGAAGAAGGAAAGTTGACCGGCAAATTCATCCACATCCAGACCTGCTTGGATGGCAGCCTGGATATAGGCAATGGCATTGGCTAAGGTAAATGCCACTTCTTGCACTGCGGTCGAGCCAGCTTCCCGGATGTGGTAACCGGAGATGCTGATAGTATTCCAATGCGGCAGCTCCTTCTGGCAGTAGCGGAACACATCCGTGACCAGCCGCATGGACTGAGCTGGAGGAAAGATATAGGTGCCGCGAGCGATATATTCCTTCAGGATGTCATTCTGGATCGTCCCGCGCAGGGATTTCGTCTCCACGCCCTGGCGCCTGGCGACCGCGATGTACATTGCCAGCAGGATGGAGGCGGGTGCGTTAATCGTCATGCTGGTGGAGACTTTTCCCAGGGGTATCTGCCGGAATAGGGTTTCCAGGTCCTGCAGCGAAGAGATCGATACACCCACTTTCCCCACTTCACCCTCTGCCATCGGGTCATCGGCATCATAGCCGATCTGGGTGGGTAGGTCGAATGCCACCGAAAGACCTGTCTGCCCCTGCTCAAGCAGGTAGCGGTATCGCCGGTTCGATTCTTCAGAGGATGCGAACCCGGCATACTGCCGCATGGTCCATAAACGCCCGCGGTACATGGTCGGCTGCACGCCTCGTGTGTATGGATATTCACCCGGGAAGCCTAGCTGGTCCATATAATCGGGGTCGGGGTCGGATGGGGTCAGGATAGGTGGTAGCGTGATACCCGAGGGTGTCTCGAATTTGGGCTTGCGTTCATGGAAATGTCGATCGACCGAGCCAGCGGTACGTTCCTGCCAGTTTTTTCTCTCGTCTTCTATGGTCATACAAGCCTCGCTATCCTTCACTAAAATATCCCCACGAGTATACCTTATGTTTCTTCAACTGGGTCTCTTGCATTATTGATCCTGTTTTTCAAGGATGTGGTAAACTCGCCCCCATGAAAATACTCGCCGTTGATATCGGCACCGGCACGCAGGACATCTTCCTATACAATTCCCACCTGGATATGGAGAACAATTTCAAGCTGGTGGTACCCAGCCCAACCATGATCGTCCACCGGCAAATCCAACAGGCAACCACCGAAGGTGCGCCCATCTTACTGACCGGCGTGACCATGGGAGGCGGACCGAGCACCTGGGCTGCCGAGGCTCATCTACGGGCAGGTTTGACACTGTATGCCACACCCAGCGCTGCCCGTACTTTTAATGACGACCTGGCAAGGGTAAAGGATATGGGAGTCTTGCTGGTGAGCGAGGATGAGGCAAAACAGCTGCCTGGTTCAGTTAAACGCCTCGTGCTGCGAGATTTTGACTTTACCTCGATTGCCGATGTTTTCCATACGTTCGGCATTTCTCTACAGAAACTGGACGCGGTTGCGGTGGGTGTGTTTGACCATGGGAACGCCCCGGTGGATGTATCAGACCGGCAGTTCCGTTTTGACTACCTGGATGAGCGTATCCGCAAGTTGAACCGGCTGAGCGCCTTTGCCTACCCTGGAGAAGAAGTGCCTGACCTCATGACACGACTGAAGGCGGTAGTTGACTCAGCCAGTGGGATGGATTTACCGTTGGTCGTAATGGATACTGCCCCGGCAGCTGTCTTGGGCGCTACCCTCGACCCACGCGTAGCTGCCAGGGAGCGTGTGATCATCACTAATGTGGGTAATTTTCACACCCTGGCATTTCGTTTAGGACCAGGTGGGATCGAGGGGCTGTTCGAACACCATACCGGGATGGTGGATGTCGAAAAACTAAACGCTTTGTTGCTCTCTTTGGCTAACGGGACAATCCGGCATCCGGATGTGTTCAATGATGATGGTCACGGAGCCCTGATGTATCACCCTACCCCCCTCGCCCTGGGCGATGGCGATTTTGACGTCGTTATCACCGGACCACGCAGGAACATCTTTACTCCGCATCAGCAAGGTACCTCCGAACCCCGCCTGCGAGCCTATTTCGCCGCCCCCTTCGGAGACATGATGATCACCGGCTGTTTTGGATTGCTGGCAGCTAGCGCGGATGTGATCCCCGAGCTGGCTGGACCGATCAAGGCTTCCTTGTTTGGCACAGCTGGCAAAGGCGTTGCCCCTTGGGATACAGATTAGCTTGAAATCAACGGGGGATCAAGTGCACGGCAGTGGCTTTAAAGCTTGCGGTTACCGGCTGACCTTCTACAAGCTTCATATCATTGGCTGATCCGCGCGTGATCAGCGCAACTATCGGCAAACCACAGTCGACCACCACCCTGACGAGAGGACCACTCGGCAGCATACGCAGTATTCGTCCGCTTAAATGGTTGCGCGCGCTGGATATGGACGGCCGCTCCGAAATAGATAAGGTGATATCTTCGGGGCGCAAGCAAAATAGTACATGCGTCCCGAGAGCCATCTCCCCAACCGCCTCCAAATTCAATCCATTGGCCTCTACAATCACCTGGCCATCCTTCGATACCGCTACCTTACCTGCAATAACCGTCTCAACGCCTACAAAGGCAGCCACATCCGCGTCATTCGGGGAGGTGAACACGTCTTGAGGTCGTCCCACCTGGCGTAAGACACCCCCGAGCATTACAGCCACCCGGTCGCCGAGCAGCAGGGCTTCATCCAGGTCATGGGTGATGAACACGGTGGTGATCCCGGTTTGAGCTAATAAGGCATGCAAATCCTGCAGCATGCGTGACCGGGTTGGGGCGTCCAGGGCTGAAAATGGTTCATCCAGGAAGAGCAGTTCCGGCTGCAGGGCAAACGCCCGTGCCAGGCTGGTGCGCTGGGCTTCTCCCCCCGATAATCGCTGACCCTTCCTGTCCTTCAATGAGCTGATTTCAAGGCGTTCCAGCCAATCGTTTGTCCGGGTTTTAACCTCCGCCCGTGGTAATCCCCTGAACTTTAACCCGGCAGCAACATTTTCAAATACCGACCGGTGCAGTAGCAGAGGTTCCTGGAGCACCAGGGCAATTCGCCTGCGGTAGGTTAGCTCATCTTCCTGGTCCATCGGCTTGCCGCGGAAAAAAACCTGCCCGCTGCTCGGTAGCAGTAAACGAGCCAACACCAATAAGAGTGTGCTCTTGCCCGCCCCATTGGGACCTATGACTGCCAGCACTTCACCCTGTTGGATCTCCAACGAATCGACCTTTAACACCATCTGGTCGTCGCGGTTGACCACCAGGTCTTTAACACTGAGGATCGGTTCGATCATGGGGCTTTAACGGGCGTCCCGCTGCTGGATCAGGGTTAACCCCAAATTGACCAGGTAAGCCAGGATGAGCAGGATAATACTAAGGGTAATGGCGTTTTGAAATTCACCCTTGCCGGTTTCGAGCACGATGGCGGTAGTCAGCACCCGGGTTTGGTGGCGGATGTTTCCACCCACCATCATGGATGCACCTACCTCCGAGATCACCGCTCCAAAACCAGCCATCAAGGCTGCCAGCAATGGCAGTCGAGCTTCCTTCCACAATGAAATTACCAATTGCACTGGTGAGGCACCCAATCCTAGCAGCTGCAGGCGCAGGCGGGGGTCAAGCTGCTGTAAAGCAGCAGCGGTTAAGCCCGTTACCACAGGGGCAGCGATAATAGTTTGGGCAATCACAATGGCAGCCGGTGTGTAGATCAGATGCAGGTCACCGAGCGGACCACTGCGCCATAGAGTCATGGCAACGAACAACCCAACCACCACTGGTGGTAATGCCATACCCGTATTGATGATGCTGAGCATAAATTTTCGCCCGCGCATCCGCCTTAATGCCAATAAAGTTCCCAGGGGTAAACCAATAAACAGGCTGATCCCTGTCGCCAGCAGGGATACTTCCAGCGAAAGTATGGTAATTTCGAGGATATCTGAGCTCATGGGCGTTATTTTATCATGCAGCTTTTAAAAACTGACTGCGGGCATACAAGCCCGCAGTCAGTTTAGCAAATTTAGTTATTTATTCCCAAGTGTTGATTCGTCTTTTCCCGCATCAGGGGTGAACAGAGCCTGACCATATTTATCCACACCGAATTTACCGATCAAAGCTTGTGTATCGGGTGCAACCATGTAGTCAGAAAAGGCAACCGCCCCGGCATTATTTGCTTTAGGGCAGTTAACTGGATTTACCTGGATCACATGGTAAATATTCAGAAGTGTAGAATCACCTTCAACCAGGTTATCCAGCTGGAGGTTAGCTTTGTTAGCCAGGTAGGTAGCTCGGTCTGTCAATGTGTACGCCCCTTTTTCTGAAGAGAGCGTTAATGTAGCGCCCATGCCCTGTCCCGATTCGTTATACCAGCTTCCTTCCGGTGTGATGTTGGCTGCTTTCCAAATTGCCAGCTCCTTGGCATTGGTGCCCGAATTATCACCGCGGCTGATAAACGGAGATTGGGTATTGGCAATCTTGGTGAAGGCGTCTGGAGCGGATGCTGAGCCTTTGATCCCTGCCGGGTCAGAGCTTGGTCCCACCACGATGAAATCATTATGCATCACCAGCTGGCGATCAACGCCGTAGTTGTTGTTCATGAAGTCTTTTTCAGCTGCAGGGGAGTGCACCAGCAGAACGTCCGCGTTGCATTCCTGTCCCATCTTCATTGCTTCCCCTGACCCAACCGCTACGGTCTGTACGGTGTATCCTGTTTTCTGCTCGAAATCAGGGACAAGCACATCCAATAACCCCGAATCCTGGGTGCTGGTGGTTGTTGCCAGGATCAAATTTGGATTTTGTGGTTTGGGCGGTTGGGAAGCGGCAGGTGTGGCAGTGGAGCATGCCGCCAGGACAAAAGAAAGAATTAATATAAATGAAAAAACTTTGCCGAGCTGCTGCGATGTTTTCATATTCTCCTCGAGAGTTTTAAATTAGTCTACACCGATCATGACGTTGGACGCCTTGATGATGGCGTAGGCTTGTTTTCCTTCTGCTAAACCGAGCGTATCGACTGAGGCGTTGGTGATGATCGAGACCAGCTGAGCGCCGCCGGGAAGCTCGATGATCACTTCAGAGTTGACTGCCCCACGGACAATCTTCAACACCTTGCCTTTTAAGATATTTCGTGCACTGATTTTCATTTTCAAACTCCTAAAGAATGATTTGGTCGCCCAAATGGGTGATATCGTATCCGGTCAGATTTTCTACCGCGTGGCGAAATTCACCGCTGAAAAATTTATCGAACAGGGGTGAGAGTTGCTGATCTGTAATTTGTTCCTTCGGCAGAACCAGGTCATAGCGCTCCTGGAACAACGGGATGAAATCCAAATGATGTGATACGGCAGCTGCGTGGATACCTAGTCCTGCCTGTGCCCGTCCCTGCTGGATGGCATTCGCCACTTCCGTGTGAGTACGGGCTTCATCACCGTATCCGAGGATATTATTCGGCTGAATGCCGAGCAGGCTCAGCTGACCATCCAGCCATAGGCGTGTGCCAGAGCCACGGTTGCGGTTGATAAACCGCACGTCCTTGGTTAAGTCTTCGAAATTGTTAATTTGGCAGGGGTTTCCCATCTCGACGATTAACCCCTGCTCACGATGGGCAAGGGTAAGCAGGACCATCGTCTTATCTGGGAAGATATGGCGGACGAAGGAAGAGTTGAACTCTCCACTGCCTGCATCGTAAAGATGACAGCCGGTGGCATTACACATCCCCTGCCGTAACGCCACCAGGCCGTCCAGGCTGCCGACCGGGAGGGTGAAAACTTCCAAGTCCCCACATGCGTCTCCTGCCAGCAGTTCTAACGCCAGGTCGTGGCTCCCAGATAGCACCACCATCTTTTTCCCACGCGTTTCTGGTAGTAAGAGCTCTTGTAAAAAAAACGCGTGTGCTTTGGATTGGTAAAATTTTTCCAGATAACCTTCAGATACCTTTACTTCAACCAGCTCCACCAGGTCGGCAGATTCAAGGATTTTCAAGTGATGCCGCACCCAGGAAGGCTCTTCCCCCAGTGTACGCCCGAGCTGAGAAAGCGTCGCCGGACCCGCCATCAGCTTACGCAGGATCATTAGCCTGCGTGGGTCGGATAAAATTTTAATTTGCTCGAAGGTGGATAACCGCTCTAAAGTTTCCATAATTAGGTAATTGGACATTAAGATTTAAATTAACGGTAATGATTATTTTTAATCCGGTGGTGTGAATCTGTCAATGAAGGCGCGTTAGGAGAGCTGGATTGATTTGTTCTCCGTCTCCATACTGCTTATTATCTGTTTCGGGTTCCCCTACGGTTTTGTGGTCTGTAACAGAGCGGATGAAATCTAAATTTCCTTGCTGTCGGGTGGTTAAATAAAAATCCAGAGCTAAGGGTCAGCTCTGGATCTAGGTTGAACAAAATTATATTGTAGGTGGAAGCGGATCGTCCGGGTTGGTGGGTGGAGCAGGTTTTTCCGAGATTGTGGCCGGCATCGGTGCTGCTGGTTGTACTGCTAGGGTCTCAGGTTTTCTGTGCAGTAAGAGATAACTGATCACGATGGTGATGAGCACCAGGAAGAAGCCAATGCATAATCCCGCAGCCCCAAAAGCATTCGTCCAGAAGGGGGTGATACCTGCCTGGTTATTAAGCACAGGATAGAAGAGGAAACTGGATAACCCAAGGCACATGCAAGCTATACCGGGGATCCCGAATAAAAATATCACAAGTAATGATAAGATGACTCCGAGTGTTCGGTCGCGCATTTTAACCTCCTTGATACATAATGGTTTTTGGTTTCATGAAGTATACGGTATACCAAACCAACGTGCAAGTTAATCTTATATACGGACGTCTCAAGTGAAAGTCGCGCCGCCTTATGCGCGCAATTTTGCCCCCAGCTCCTGGTCCAACCGACGGATGATCCGTTCGCGAATTTGGGTCACATCCCGGTCAGTCAGAGTTTTTTCAGCCGACTGGTAGGTGAGCGAATATGCCAGGCTCTTCTTCCCCTTGCCGATCTGCGCGCTGCGATAGACATCGAACAAGGTGATATTCGAGATGATTTTGCCTGCTGCCTGCTTGATCACCTCAGCGACTCGCCCGGCAGGCAGCTCCTCATCAACAACCACTGCCAGGTCTTCCAACACTGGCGGGAACGCGGGTACTGGCTGCATATCATATCGGTCTGGGACCAGGCTGATGAGCAGGTCCAGGTTTATATCAGCTGCAACTACAGGGTCCGGGGAGAAATCGTAGTGTTCATGTACCAGGGGGTGCAGCTCGCCGAATACTCCGATCTGCTGCTCACCCACCTTGATTTGTGCGGTCTTACCAGGATGAAAAGTTGGGTGATCGGCCGGTTCGACCTCAAAATCGACGTGCAGCCCCTCCATCACTCCTGTAATGATCCCCTTAAGGTCATAAAAATCCATCACGCCTGCTGATTGTTTTTGCCAGCCCGGAAGTGACCGTTGACCGGTGAGTACGATTGCCAGGCGATGCAGTTCGTCCGGGCGGTCTCCCGCTTCTGAAGCCATAAAGATCGGTCCAACTTCGAAGAAGGCAATATGTTGCCGGATGCGTGCGTTCCGTTCCACAGCCTCAAACACACTGTTGAGCACACTGTGCCGCATGACCACCCGGTCTGAGGCAATTGGATTGATGATGCGCAGGTAAGGCTGGTCATCCGGTGGCGTTCCCGGGGCGAGACGGCGCGCCTCCCTTTCCGGTGTAGTCTGGCGGTGGCTGACAATTTCCTGCAGACCCAGATCCACCAGGCGGTCGACGATGCGTTCCTCTCCTTCGATGCTGGGGTTGCTTCGTTGGGGTGGCAGTTCTGAGGTCAGGCGGGTCTCCGGGATGCGGTCGTAACCATAGATGCGGGCAACTTCCTCCAAAAGGTCGGCCTTTCCCACCAATCCCTGGTTAATATCCAAACGATGGTCGGGCGTGTAGGCGCGTATGATTACCTGCGGAGGCTGGTCGGTGATCAGCTCGCACTTGAACTCCAGGCTCTGCAAGATCTTGACAATCTCATGCACACTTAGTTTGATTCCTAACACTCGCTTTACATCATCGGGCGTGATCTCGTTTACCGGATCATCTCGGTGAAGAGGATAATTGTCAACTAACCCCTGGTAAACCACCCCTCCACCCAGCTGGTGCATTAGTTTCAATCCTCGCCGCACTCCTCGTTCTGCCATGGCAGGGTGCACTCCGCGGGAAAAACGGAATGCCGCTTCCGATTGGAGTTTTTGAGCCGCTACGGTCCTGCGGATGTTGATGTTATTCCATGCAGCCCCTTCGAGCAGGATGCTGGTAGTGCTTTTTGTGCGCGCAGATGGCTCGTCGCTTTGCGGTTCACTCGGGTTATCCCCATCAGTCGCCGATACTTCAAAAACCTCAGATTCAGCCCCACCCATTACTCCGGCGATGGACAGGGAACCTGCTGTATCGCAGACCAGGACGGTGAATGGATTGAGAGGCCGGTCGACACCATCCAATGTTGTCAGGCGTTCATTAGTCTGGGCAGTCCGAGTGATGATGGTCGGTGAAACCTCTCCCGCTCGCTGTACCAGCACGTCATAATCGAAAGCATGCAGTGGCTCACCCACTTCGAGCATGGCATAATTGGTCACGTCCACGATATTATTGATCGGTCGCATCCCTGCCAACTTTAGCTTGAGCTGCATCCAATACGGGCTGGGTTGGATGGTCACATTTTGGATCAACCCGAGCACGAAGCGTGGGTTCAGCTCTGGGTTGGTGATCTCAATCGCAGCTTTCCCCGTGATAGCGGGTCCCTCAGCCGGAACATCATAAAAACCCTCCGGCATATGCATAGGTACCCCGGTAAGCGCTGCTACTTCACGCGCGACACCCAGAATATTGGCAGCCCGGGCAATATTGGGCAGGATCTTAATGTCTAAAACAGCATCGCCCAGATAGTCTGCTAATGGGATGCCCACGGGTGCATCTTCATCCAGGATAATTACCCCTTCGTGGTCATCCGAGATGCCGAGCTCTTTCTCAGAACAGATCATCGAGTATGATTCGATCCCTCGAATTTTTGCCGGCTTGAGGGTGGTCAGCACCTGTCCAGATTGATGACCATCATAGATATGGGCACCTTGCCGGGCATACGCCACTTTGAGCGGTTTGGGGAGTGTTCCCAACCCTTTATATGGATATAAGTTGGGTGCTCCGGTGAGCACGATATGCTCTCGATCGCCATCGTACAGCTTGCATAATACTAATCGGTCGGCATTGGGGTGCGGCATCACCTCTAACACCGAAGCAGTAACGATTTTATCCGCTTCCCAGGCTAAGCCTGAGCTATTGGTTGCGGCAATATCAGCTGCAGCCTCTTGCCCGGATGGATCTGCTTGTGGCAAAGGCAGACCAATATAAGTCACATGTTCCACCTCCAATCCTGCCATGGTGAGTCGCCGGGCAAGCTCGGGGAGTGGGACGGTAATATCAACGAAATCTTTTAACCATGATAAGGGGACAAGCATATTGATTCCTCCGATAGATTAGAAAAAGGGCATTGTCATCAGGTAATTAGTCACTTAGGTAATTAGTCACTCAGGTAATCAGGCACTTAGGAAGTTAGGTTCTCAAGCGTCTAATCATATAGTGTTGGGTCATTGGAGTACTCAACAGCATCTTCTTCTCCCAAATGGATGCTTCCGGGCTCATTTTCTCCGCGTTTACTTTTCTTAAGAAAGGTGATGTACCCGTTTAGCATCCGGCGTATTTCAATAATCTCATTATTTATAGCAGGAAAGGTATCTTCGGAGATATATCCGAGTTTATAGGCCAGAGATAGGTAAGTATACGATTTTCTAGTGAACCTCGGGCAATATAACAGAATTGGATACTTTCCTGATAGTAATATCGTCCGTATCCTTCGGCAATATTTCCAGGAATGCTCTGAACTGATCGGCGTAATTGTTGCGCCATTGCCCATTTCTCTTCAGGTGGAAATAATGGCAGAATCTCCCTTTGCACCTTAATTGCGAAAGTCACGGCTTTCTGCCAAACCTGTAACGTTTCTAATCCTTTTTCTTCAGCCATAAATCACAAGAGTTGTCCTCTTTTGAAAGATCCTGGTACCTGAGTACCTGATTCTTATTACTTGGTACCTGAGTACCTGATTCCTATTACCTGGTACCTGGTACCTGATTCCTGATTGCCTGTTACCTGTTCGCCTGTTTGCCTGATTCCTAATTACCCGATTCCTATTACCTGATACCTGATTGCCCAATCCCTGTTTGCCTATTAATTAGAACTGCTCCAAAAAGCGCATATCATTCGCCCAGAAATTGCGAATATCTTCGATGCGGTGTTTCAGCATCATGATCCGTTCCATGCCCAGGCCTGCGGCGAAGCCGGAAAAAATTTCCGGGTTATAGCCTCCATTTTGCAACACCGTCGGGTGCACCATACCGCAGCCTCCAATCTCTAACCACCCAGACCAGCTACACACCGGGCAGCCTTTACCGTTGCAAATGAGGCACTCAAAGTCAAATTCAGCACTCGGCTCGGTAAATGGGAAGTATGAAGCTCTGAACCGGGTGTGGATATTTTGACCAAACAGGCGATGGGCTAAGTCACCCAGGGTACCTTTCAGGTCGCCGAGGGTGATGTTGATACCCACTGCAAGCACCTCTAGCTGGTAGAACTGGGTTTCATGGCGTGCGTTAATCTGCTCATACCGGTAGCACATCCCAGGCAGGATCGCCCGGATGGGTTCCGGCGCATACTGCCGCATTACATGGATCTGACCTGGCGAGGTATGGGGACGAAGAGAGACGTTCGGCATGCTGGTATAGAACGTGTCATACATATCCCGCGCAGGGTGGTTTGGTGGCATATTTAACAGACCAAAGTTATACTCATCCGTTTCTGCCTCCGGAGAGCGATAAACCTGGAACCCCATATCGGCGAAGGCGCGTATTACTCTCCGCATGGAGATGGTGGCAGGGTGGAGCCGCCCAATCGGGAAATCTCGCCCGGGTAGGGTAACATCCAGACGCTCTGATTGCAGTGAGTGTTGCAGGCTTGATTGCCGTAAAGCATCCAACCGGGTTGAGTATGCAGCTTCCAAAGCCAGTTTAACCTCATTTGCCCGCCTCCCTACAGCTGGTCTTTCCGCCTTGGAGAGCTTTCCCAGCTGGTCGAAGATGGGCATTAACGGTGCTGAACGGCCCAGGTAGGCTACCCGCCAGATTTCCAGGCCGGTTTCATCCTGGATGGTTTCCAAAGCTTTGAGTGCTTGCTTGAGAATCCGGTCTAATTCTGCTAACATGGTCACCTCTTATCGACGAAAATAAAAAAACCCGCCCCGATAAGGGACGGGAGGCGTTTCCCGCGGTACCACCCTTATTGGTCGCAGCTGCGACCCACTTCGTCCGACGGCCTCACGGCGATCGGCTCCCAAAATAACGCCTGGACTGCGTTCTGCGCTACTAGCAGGCTTCCCATTCACGCAGACAGCTCCGGAGGGAACTTCGCTGGAACATTACCCGGTGGGGTCTCAGTCTGTGCCCAACACTTCCCTGTTGGTTCCGCTCCAGCTACTTTCCTCTTTCTAAGCCTTTACTCTTGTTGTCCCTATTATCGACAAATGTGATTTTCTGTCAAGACCGTTTCCCTAACCTTCGAAATAATCTTTGGACATCACTATATTTTCTATCATTTTGATATCCGCTTGTTAAAAGGGTGGCATCCCCATCATGTAAGGAGAGTCTCCTCGACGGTCTTCGATTAACCATCGTGATCTTATTATCCCCTTACGCCATATCTTCGTTATTAATCGAACCTCCACCAGCTCTTCGCAGAAAAAGGTGTAAGATTTGTATGAAATGCATCATTTATTTCCATTCCAAAAGCCAGGGATCGATTTACGGGTATAATCTGTCCAATGAACCTCCGCCAACTCCTTATATTCGTTTTTGGTATCTGCATACTCCCCCTACTGTTTTCATCGTGTAATCAAAATAGCCCGTTACCTACCGGCACCGCAGAACCAGTGGAAAATACAGCGACTGCGATCATCACCTCGCAGCCATCGGCAACCCCGCTACCACCTACAGCTACTCCAGTCCCATTAGCTGCAATCGTGAATGGGGAAGGGATCCGTTTGGATGAATTTCAGGCTGAGGTCACGCGCTTCCAGGAATCGTCCACGATAACTGGCACGATTTCTGGCATCAAATACGAATACAGTCGTCCTGAATGAGCTGATCGATCAAACCTTGTTAGCTCAGGCTGCTGCTGAAAATGGTTATTCTGTAGATGAAACCCTGCTTCAATCAAGAATATCAGCCCTCGAAAGTCAGCTCGGAGGAGTGCAAGCATTGAAAGACTGGCAAGCTGAGAACAGCTACAACGATGAGACATTCAAAGTGGCTTTAAAACGGTCTATCGGTGCCGCCTGGATGCAAAACCAGCTCATTGCCGAAGTCCCTGAGACTGCTGATGAGGTTCATGTGTTGCAGATCCTGCTGCCCACGCAAGCCGAGGCAGATGAGGTATATTCATCCCTTCAATCGGGGAAGGATTTCCAGCAAGTCGTATCCACCTTCGATCCGGTGACCCAGGGAGATTTGGGTTGGTTCTCCCGGGGATATCTCAAGCAACCTGCTATCGAAGAGGCCGCCTTTGGGTTGCAAGAAGGACAATACAGTCAGGTTATTAAGACCGATATTGGATATCACATCCTCTATCTTCTTGAGCGAGACCCTGCACATCAGCTCCAACCCGACGCAAGACACGTACTGCAATTAAATGCTGTTCAGGATTGGCTTACCGAACGTAGAAAGCAGAGCGAAATCCAAATACTGGTGCCATAACCATCTTTGGATGGGGAGATGAGTTATGGATTTAAATGAAGTTTCAGATGTAAAAGATCCTCCGCGACGGAAAAAACCCAGCGCAAGGGTATGGAACATATTAACCATTTTGATACTGGTGACCCTGCTTTGTTTTCTTTCATATTTCGCCCTCATATTTCTAAATCCAAACAGCAGCTTGAATCCCTTTCCACCCCCGACGTTAAATCCTGCCTTGTATACATTGACCCCCTCGGTGACACCTCGCTTCACCCTGGTACCTTCGTGGACTCCTACGGACGTCCCAATCCAGGTAACTGAAACCCCAATTCCATCCATAACACCTGTCCCACCGAGCAACCTGGTTGAAAATCCAACCAAGGTCGAACCGGTCGTAGCCGAAGCCTCCAAGGATTATGCATTTGTGCTCCAGCAAGGCAGTCCATCTGCTATTGCCGCCTCTGAGTTCCACCAAACAGCTGCATGTGATTGGTCAGGGGTGGCAGGGCAGGCTGTTAGCCTGAATGGTGAAGCATTGAAAGGATTATTCGTTCAATTGGGTGGTTCCATGCCCGGTGTGGAGAGCATGGATAATTTGGTTATGACCGGATTAGCCCCCCAGTATGGTCAGGGCGGTTTCGAGTTCACCCTGGCGAATAGTCTGGTCGCTTCCAGCAGTACATTATGGATCCAGTTGTTGGACCAGCAGAACCTTCCATTATCCGACCGGATCTATTTCGACACCTACGCCGATTGCCAGAAAAACCTGGTGATTATATATTTTTCGCAAGTACGCTGATAAACAATCGGAACAAATTAATTCTATCTGGGGCTGTCCAAAAAGTAGTTGCGCACTTGTCCGGTTTGGTTTGAAACTGGGGGGTGGAATTTTACGGTTAAGCGCGCAAATCCTCCCCTACGCCTCTACGGTAATAGGTCGGTAAAATCAAGTCAAGAGTTATGAGACAGCCCCTTTATTATTCACCCCACAAGGTTTTCATGTACAAAGCATCTTCTTCCATGATCGGGCTTTCGCACAATATCCTCCCCTGGCAGTGGAAAGCAGACAGTGCCTTGAATAAACCATCCAGGTTCAGGTCAGATTCTTTGAGTGGTAGATGCTCCTTCTCGCCCTTTTCTCCATATTGAATACCTGACAAATGAATATGCAAGTGGGTAAGCGCCAGCTCGCCCAAAGTATTTCCATACAGCTCTAGGATATGAGAAAACTCATCGTAGGTATTGATCGAACCATCCCCTGGGCGGGCATGCAGGTGAGCGAAATCGATACATGGCTCGACTCCTGGTAGGGCTTTAGCCATCGCCAGGGTATCCTCAAGTGAGCCGAGCATGGCTGATTTTCCCATGGTTTCGGGGCGCAGGGTAACCGGATTACCGGCTGATTTGAGCTCTTCCAGGCATCCTTGTAAGCGACTTATTGCAATGGGTAAGACATCTGCCGGAGCATTTCCAAAGTAAGAACCCGGGTGAAAAATAATGTCGGTCGCCCCGGCCAGGTTTCCATACTTCGCCGCATCCATCAAGCGCTTGCGCGAGTTAATCCATTCCTCTTCGGTCGCATTTAAGTTGATGAAGTATGGTGCATGGATGCTGATTTTTATATCCTGCTCGCTTGCACATGCCTGGATTGCGGCACAGGTCTCCTCGGTCACGCGCACAGCTCTTACCCAGCCGAGTTCCAATGCGCCTAGACCCATTTCTTTCATTCGCAAGACGGCACCCACACTGCCACCGGGCTTTTTAGGTGTGGATAGCGGAGAACCTACGGTACCAAAGCGGAAAGTGTCTGTCATATGATGCTCCGATTTCTTTGATTAATTATAGTTAGCTTTGGTCGAAATATCTGGAGTGATTTATTACAGGACGCTTAGAAAAGGGATTGAATAACCGCCCATAACGGTGGACCCAGCACTAGCAGTCCAATCAAGACACTAGCAATTGCCGCAATTAATACTGCCGCAGCACCAACATCCTTCCCCAACCTGGCAAGGTTATGCTGTTGGTGATTGCTGGCTAAATCAACCACTGCTTCCAATGCGGTGTTGAGGAATTCTGCGATCCATACCATGGCGATGGCGAGAACGATTAAAGCCCAGCTGGTGGTGGAGATGTGCAGTAGAAAAGACATCAGGATCACAGCGACGCTAACCACCATGTGGATCCAGGCGTTTCGCTGCGTCCGGATGACGAACCACCAGCCTGAAAAGGCATAACCGAACGCTTTAACCCGTGAACGAAAAAAGCCTGGTTGCTGGTCAGACATGTTCACATAGGGCTGGTTATGTCCAGACCGAGCTGCTTCAAGATCTGATCTTGTATGACCCACATTTTCTTTTTATCCTTGCTTTCCTCATGGTCAAATCCCAATAGATGCAGGATGCCATGGACTACCAATAACTGTAATTCTTCCGCGAGCAGATGACCTTCAGCAGAGGCCTGTTCCTGTGCGCGAGGAAGCGAAATCACCACATCTCCGAGATACAGGCTGGAAGTATCTGGGTCGACTTCACCGGATGGAAAAGAAAGCACATCCGTCGGCACATCCATTTGGCGATACTCTAGATTTAGCCTATGAAGTAAGCGGTCATTCCCGATCACGATACTCACATCAGAGTTTTCATCTGAGCCGGTAAAATCAAGTGTGATTCGTGCAGCCTCGATCAGGACCAATTTGTCCATTGGTAGCTTGACTGCTCGTTTTACCTGAATTGTGATCATGGATCTAAAAGTAAACGGTTTAGGTTTCTTCGTTAGTGGGTGATGGTTCCAGGTTGGGAGATGCCGGTGGCGCATCGCCATCAGGGATTCGATATGCTACCGGCCTGGTCTTGACATCCAGCTCCGACTTGGGGTATTGGATGCGGGGGTGGTAGACGCCTCTTAACGAAGAGGTAAAGGAATCGATAATATCCTCCAGGTCCTTCAACGTCAGCTGGGTTTCATCCAATTCTCCCAGTTCAAGCTTATCCTTGACCACACTTTTGATCAATTCGTGCAGCTCATCCTCGTCCTTGGGCTTTTCAGCTCTCATGCGGGCTTCACTAGTATCTGCCAGCATAAGCAGGGCAATTTCGCGGCTGGTCGGTCGTGGTCCGGGATAGCGAAATTTATCAATATCCACTGCATCTTTGTTCATTCCGGCAAGCTCCAGTGCCCGGGTATATTGGTAGCGGGTTATGGTCGTGCCGTGATGCTGGGTGATGAAGTCGATAAGCTGTTTGGGTAAGCGATATTTATGTCCCAATTCTACTCCGTCGGCGATGTGCCTGATGATAGTTGCAGCACTCGTTTCAGGGTCCAGGTCATTATGCGGATTTATATTTCCAGGTGGCTGGTTCTCAATGAAGAAAAAGGGATTGAGCAGTTTTCCGATATCGTGGTACAAGGCACCAACCCGCGAAAGTGTTGCATCTGCACCGATGGTCTCAGCCGCCTGTTCAACCAAATTAGCCAGCACCAGGCTATGCTGGTAGGTGCCGGGGGCATTTCTCAGTAGCAGTTGTTGGAGTGGGTTATCTGGGCGTGAGAGCTCGATCAGTTGTAAATGAGAAGTCTTGCCTATCAGTGGGGACAGATAATAATGGAAAATCAAGCCAATACTTGCCGAAGCTATTCCATTGATGATCGATGCGAGTGCCAGGGTAGCCACACCGATCCAGTCTGCAGTAGGTTGTACGATGCGATACGCAACGGCTACAATGCTGCCCGAGACGGCAATAGCAGCACCTGCCCAAAAGAATGAAGTCAATCTTTGGGCTTTTCGCAGTACAAACACCCCAAACATGCTCCCTACCAGGTAATAAATCGTCAGCACCTGGGCGTCCGGCAACCCGATGGGGATTAGGTATGCCAGTGGGATAACAGTAATTAATGCCAGGTCAGGCGTAAACAGGGTTGAGATGATCAATGCATACCCCATCACCGGGTATACATAAGGAATAACTGCATGTCCCGGGATCAGGATGCGTGCAATGACCAGGAATAGCAGGAAAAGTGTGATCAGAACGGTCAACTTTCGGATACCCAGGCTGCCGGAAAAAAGCTCCTGGTTGCGGCGATAATACATGAGGAATATGGTCGCAGTGATTATCGTTAGCCCCAGCGCACTGACGAAATCCTGCCAGCGGTTGTTCGGCTGTGAAAGCCCGAACTGTTGCAGCGCTTCGAAGTCGGTTGGAGTGATGACTTTACCAGCCTGGAGGATGATTTCGTTCGTCATGAACGAGCGTGTGATCGGTAAGACGCTGTTGCGTGCCTGCTGCCTGGCAGCCTCGGTAGCCTCTCCATCATACAGGCTATTGGGGACGACAAATGCCTGGACTAATGCAGTAATGATCGCAGACTGGTCTTCAGCAAATGACAGGCTGATGAGTGTGGGTATCCTCTGGTTTACCGCGGCAAGCTGATTTTCCCGGATCGGTTCACGCATCACCTGGTCTAGCACGGTGGTGGCTTCTTGTGAGACTCCCAACCAGCGTGAGGAGCTGAGTGCGAGCATATCAATGATGGTATCGCGGCTGAGCTGGGCATATTCAAGGGCCGCCAGGTCGCTGATCTTTTGCTCCTGGGTGGCGAAACGATCCGCTCGCACATTATCTATGTAAGCTAATGTGTTGCGCAGCTGTTCAAGCTGCTGCCTGGCAATGCTGGTATCAGCAGGAGAATAAACTAATGGAATGTCACCCGCTGCGGTATCCTGCTGGCGGGCGGTGAGGATTTGGCTTGGGTAGGTGAGATCGCTGGGCGCATGGATGTCGTACGGAGCTACGTCACCAATTCGAAGGGGAGGTTCCGATAAATCTTGCAGGATCGGGATTAATAAAGCCAGCAGGATAAACCCACAAAATAGCAGGAATATCAATCCCAGGAAAAATGCACGCCGGGTAAATTTTATAACTGGCACTTTTTACTGTAACAGCTTTCGCACTGCCTGGCTCGCCTGTTCGCCGGTTGCCCGTGCCTGTAATCGAGGCAGCAGGATCGCCATCACCTGGCGCATGTCTTTAATGGTTGTGGCTCCTGCTTCATTAACCGCTTCTTTTGCCATCTGATCTAATTCTTCAGGCGACAACGCTGCTGGCAAATAGGCTTGTAAAATCTTGATTTCATCTTCAGCTGGGGGGATTAAATCAGGGCGGTTCGCTCTCTCTGCATCTGCAATGGTCTCTTTACGAGATTTTATCTCTTTCTGGATGATCGCCAGGTCCTCCGCCTCGTTCAGGGCTCCACCCTTATCAACCTCTGCCAGCTGAATTGCCGTTAATGCCATGCGGATGGTGCTTTTGCGCGTTTCATCGCCGCTACGCATGGCGTCTTTTAAATCAGATTGGAGGGTAGATTTTAAGCTCATGGTCAAATACTTCTTTCGGTAACCCGGGCGGGTAGGAGATTTTTATAGATTATATCGTAATTAAATTGGTCTAGTCCGAAAAGTATTCTTAACAGACCTCGCCGGCTAACCCACCTTGTTCTGCCCTGTTTATGTGCACAGTCATGATTTGGTTATAGCATGGCAAGGAATGGATAGTATGGACCCGCAGATAATTATCCGATAGTCCGTTCAGCTGCCACTGACCATTTCCAATAGCGGCGACCTTTTCCCACAGTACACTTAATTTTTGCCCCACATGCCTTTCATTATATTCAGCTGCGCTCGCTTTGAACACCTGGCGCATCCTGGCATTTCGCTGCTTCGCAATTGTGGATGGGACCCTATCCGGTAAGTTCATTGCAGCCGTACCGGGTCTTGGTGAGAATGTAAACACATGCCCGTTGGCGAAGTTCAGATCCCTGACAAATTCGATGCTATCCGAAAATTCAGCTTCTGTTTCACCTGGGAAACCGGTGATGATATCCGTGGTAATTGCTATGTCAGGAATCGCGCTGCGTGCCTCGCGGACCAGTTCAGCATATTCCTCGGGCGAAATCTTACGCCCCATGCGCCGCAGTGTCGCCCCGCAGCCTGATTGCAGCGGCAGGTGCAGGTGGCGGCACAGGTGGGGATCGCCCCACAGCTCAAAGAAATTAGCCTCAAGATCCCAGGGTTCCAGCGAGGATAGGCGCAGCCTGGGGGTTTCTGTATCCGTCAGGATTGCTCTGACTAAATCATCTAGCTTCATCGCGGGTGTGAAATCATGTCCCCACGATCCTAGGTGGACTCCCGTGAGGACGATCTCCTGGCTGCCACCTTCCAGGGCTGAGTGGATATCGATCAGCACCTCATCGATTGGTCGGCTTCTTCCACTTCCACGGGCAAGTGCGGTGATGCAGTAAGTACAGTGGTTGTCGCATCCATCTTGAACTTTGATAAACGCACGTGTGCGGAGGCGTGTTCCCGGGATTGGCACGCGTCGAAGGGGTGAATGCTCGAGTGATGAAATGGGGAGACCCAATACGATGGGTACCAGGTTATCTTTTTTGTGGTTTTCGATTACCCGGGTTACACCTGCAAGCGCTGCAGTCTCCTCAGGGGAGAGTGTTGCAAAGCAGCCGGTAACGATGATTTGGGTAGCCCCTGCCCGGGCAGCCTGGCGAATTTTTTGCCGCGAATCAGCTGCAGCCGCGGCCGTAACCGTGCAGGTATTAATTACAACCAGGTCAGCGGCTTCCTTATCGGAGGTCAGTGTGTGTCCGGCTGTCCGAAATTGCCGTGCATAGGCTTCGATTTCGCTTTGATTCAAACGGCAGCCGACCATATCCAGGTAGACCTTCATTGGTTTAACCGTGGCTCCTCATACGAACGATACTCGGCAGGAATGTGTTCAAAGAAAGTACGGGGATTTCAATCATTGCAAACATTTCATTAGTTTAAGTAGAAGAGAGGAATTTATTACTGCACGTCAGCTACAGGTTTATAGACGAAAAAATTATCAAACAGGATGTCGGTGCCGGTCGTTGCAAACGTCCCCGCGAGCAAGCCCACGTTGCCGGTAGTGTAATCGCTATCATTCTGCCGGTCGAGCAGGAAGCCATTTACATAAAGTGTGAGTGTCGACCCTACGCAGTCAAACCGGATTTGGTTGGAGGCCGCACCCTGCGTAATTCGATCGCTTTCGAGCATGCTGTCCCTGCCGATCGGCTGCGTACCTGAGCTGCTCATTTTCATAATCCCATAATAGCCATCGCTGCTGACGACACCGTAATAAAACTGGTTCGAATCCATATACCTGCAGATAATACCAAACACATTATCATCCGGTCCACCGTTTTTAACCGCCTCAACTTCGATGCGTGTGTCAACAAAGCTCTCATTACCGGGGTTGGCCCATGCACTGTAATTGGTTGCATTCACGATGATCCGGTATGCCTCGTTGTAATAATCGGTTGATCCTGAGCTGTCGGAGACCTGGTCCCAGTTTTTGCTAGCGTCCGAAAAATCGTCTGAGAATAATACCGTAACCGTACCAGTCTTCGTACCCGCGTACGAGCATGCCGGGCTGGCGAAGCCCAGCAGGAGTATTATGGATGTAATGCGCAAGAATCTATTCGTATCGTCTCCTCAGGAAGGCCTATTCAATGAAATTCTCAGGTGGGCTCGACGGGCAAATCGGACGGTAATGTTAACCCTGCCAATTTTGATACCTTCACCTTAGGGTCTATACACAAAGAAATTATCAAACAGGATGTCTGTACCGGTTTCGGTATATGTCCCGGCGATAAGACCAGCGTTTCCATCTTTATAAGCTGGATCGGTCTGCTGGTCGATCTGGGTGCCGTTCACATAAAGTGTAAGGGTGGACCCAACGCAATCAAATCGAATATGGTTGGTTGCCGAGCCCGTCAAGATCTTGTCGCTGAACTGCTCTCCACCTAGACCGAGCTGCTTTCCGCCGTCAGCGGTCTTCTTGTAGATCCCATAATACCCATCGCTGCTGATAACGCCATAATAATAACCATCTAAACCTTTGTAGCGGCAGATAACCCCAAAGTCGTTGGTATCAGGACCACCGTTCTTGGTGCCGTCCACCTCGATCCTGGTGTCTATAAAGTTTAGCTCATCTGGGTTTGACCAGGCGTCATAATTAGCCACGTTCACCAGGATACGGTAGGCACTGTTATAGTAATCGGTCGTCATATTCGTGTCAGATGCTTTATCCCAATCATTGCTGATGCTTGAAAAATCATCTGACAATAGAACTTTACTCTTGCTGGCACAGGCAGAAATCATTAATGCAAAAACAAGGATGACACACAGACGGGTAAGGTATTTCATTAATGTAGCTCCTGAAGGTTTTATTGTGGGGTGGATTGTACCATTGACTGTGAAGCAGGTACAACCCGCTTCAGGCTACAATGATATCGCTTTACCGCAATTCCCCTAAGGGAAATAAAAGTCGATCATTCTCCCTGCCTGGATACCGATCCAGGAATCCGGTTCAAGCTTCCTCGCCTTGTCAAGCCATTTCAAGGCAAGCTTGGGCTCATTGAGATATAGATATGCTGTTCCGAGGTGTAGGTACGCTGGAGCGTAACCCGGGTCGTTGTCTAAGGCTTCCTGGGCGTAATTCTCGGCAGAATGATAATCCTTCAGCTCGAGCATCACTTTTGCCATCAGGTCCAGGGAGGCAGGGTCATGCGGGTTCAGCATAATTGCCTGGCGCGCAGCCGGCAGCGCCAGTTCGCGCGTTTGGATTTGGTTCTCCAGCGCATATTCTGCCAGAAGGCGGTGGAACAACGGTTCCCGTGGAGCAATTTTGATCGCCGCTTCATAGGCAGATTGGGCCGCAGGCAGATCACCCCCCTTAGCCAGGATATTTCCCAGCTCTGTGTACAAATAGGGGTCATCCGGGTTGATGGCAATCGCATGTTCCAGGTAGGATCGAGCCACCAAATAATCCTGCTGGCGTTCCCAAAACAACCCCATGAAGGTATTAGCGAGTATGGATTTACTGTCCACCTGTATCGCCTGCATTAATTCAATGAAACCTGCCTTTGAAGTCGAGCCAGTTTCCTTCATTGTGATTTGCTGCCGTGCCTCACCCAGGAATGCCCAGGCGTCTGCATAACCTGGGTCCAGCTCCGTTGCATGCTTGAATGCTTCTTCTGCCAAGGTCCACTCACCCATGTTCGCCAGTTGTCGTCCAGACGCCAGCAGGGTGTATGCTGGTTGATCAAAAAGGTTTGCCGTGCGGATTTTATCGTGTAATTCCCGTGCTTTGGATGCATTTGTGGGATCTAGTTCCTCCGCCTGGGCTAAAAACGGCAGTGCTTTGAGCGGCTCAGTAATTGAATAGAGCAGGCCAATCTGGTAATACAGGCGTATATCCGATGGGTTGAGCGCCAGTAGTTGTTGCATCTGGCTGACTGCGGAGGCATAATCTTTTTGCTCCAGGTACATATTTGTCAGGCGTTGGGTGCCTTCAACCGAATCTCCCCGTTTGATCACCTCCTGCCAGATCGCCTCAGCCTTGGAGCTATTATCGCTCTGGTAGTAGGCATCCCCCAGCAACATCAGGTTTTCTGTGTCAAGCTGGCTGAAAATCCCTGCGCGTTCCAGGTACTTTATCGTTTCCTTAGGATCCCCCGCCTCAAGCGCATATTTCGCCGCCTTAATTGTGAGTTCGACCCGCCAGGGGTAATACTCTGCTGCTTTCGCCAGGTTCGTTGCCGCGCTCGACCAATCTCCAGAGTTAACCGCTCGCTGGGCATTTTTCAGGAATGTGTTGATGGCATGCGGAGCAGGGCTGAGTCCGAGTAATGCAATTAAGATGCTTACCAGTACAATTCGGAGATATATGGATATGCGTGGATCTGTCTTCACCAGGATTGATTATAGTGCAAAAACATTGAGGCGTTGTTTCCGATAAATCCAGCATGCTTTATAATGTAGCCATCTCACTTTTTCTGGAGGAAGTTTATGGATTTCGCGTTGACCGGTGAACATCGGATGGTCCAACAAATGGTCAAGGATTTTGCCCAAAAAGAAGTCTCGTCTGTGATCAAGGAATTCGACCGTGCCCAGGAGATGGCGCCTTTTATCCTGCCTCGTATGGGCAAGTTAGGTATCCTGGGCATCTGCCTGCCAGTTCGCTATGGTGGTCAGGGTATGGATTACATCGCCCTTGGATTAGCCTGCGAGGAGCTGGAAGCAGTCGACAGCACCTTGCGGGTGATTCTATCGGTACACATCGGGTTGAACAGCCTGGGTTTGCTCCAGTGGGGTACTGAAGAACAGAAGCAGCGGTTTTTAGTCCCCCAGGCCCGGGGTGAGAAAATTGCTTGCTTCGGGTTGACCGAACCAGGGGCTGGCTCCGATGTCGCTGCATTGGTCAGCACAGCCCGCCGGGAGGGAGACGAATACGTCTTGAACGGTGAGAAGATGTGGATCTCGTTGGCGACCAAGTCCCATCATTGCCTGTGGGTGGGCAGGACCGATAAAAACAAGGGTGACCCGCATGCCGGCTTATCCGCCTTCATTGTCGAGTTAGATCGACCCGGGGTGACCACTGGCGATCTGCACGGAAAATTGGGTATGCGCGCCGGCTCAACCGGTTGGGTCAACTTCCAGGATGTCAGAGTGCCAGCCGATCATTTATTGGGTGAGGAGGGTGAAGGGTTTAAGATTGCCATGTCTTGCCTGGATAATGGTCGTTATACCGTAGCTTCAGGTGCCACCGGGCTGATCCGCGCCAGCCTGGAGGCCAGCATCAAATACTCCAAGGAGCGCAAAGCTTTCGGAAAAGAAATTGCTAAATACCAGCTAGTGCAGCAGAAGATCGCCCGTATGGTTCAGTCGTATGAGATGGCGCGCTTGCTGTACCTGCGCGCCGGCTGGATGAAAAACCAGGGTCTACGCAATACCCGGGAAACATCGCTGGCGAAGTGGTTTGCCACCGATGAGTCTTTCACCGCTGCCTCCGAAGCCATCCAGATCCATGGCGCCTATGGATACAGCGACGAGTATGATGTTGAGCGCTTCCTGCGTAATTCACGCGGTGCGATCATTTATGAGGGCACCAGTGAAATCCACCAGCTGATGCAGGCTGGTTATGCTCTGGGTCTGCGTGAGGATACCCCCTTGCGCTGTGAGCTGCCCGCCTTCAACGCGGAAGATTGGCAGTAAAAATCGAGGCTTTCCCGGAAGTCTTGTTATAGATTACTCTACGATTACCGTTGAGGCGCAACCTGTCCGGTCCGAAATATGACCGGAAGGGAGGATTTTCGGTCTTCCTTACCTGTAATCATCCCTTGCGGCTATTCTATTTGGACGTATTTTTTAAATTCTAACCCGTCAGTATTTGATACATAGTCAACTTTATGTGACGTGTGTGCAATCAAATCTAACATAGTATAATTTAAACTTGCAATCTTTCAAATAATTACAACAAAGGTTGTCTCTATCAAGGATTGGGGTCAATTGCTTTTACGGCGCAGCGTTCTCTGGTTTTTTATACTCATCTTGGTGTTCACCGGTTCTGTTTCGGCGCAAGCTCCAGCACAGGACCTGGCGTGGGAGCAAATTGCCCCGGGTATCGAATATCAAAAATTCCGGCTGCCCGATCCCAATAACATCTTTGTTGTCCGCATGGATCGAGCGAATACCAACGTGACGCTCGAAACCACGATCGCTCAGGGGAAATTAACCGAAGGGCGGGAGACGGTCAGCGGGATGTACGCTCGCTATGACCAGGCGCTCAATTATTGGGGTGGCAACGCTAACCCTCCCACATGGGGAATGCGCAACCAGGCGATCGTTGCCATCAATGGCTCTTATATTGTGCCTGGAACGGATATCCCTCAAGGTGGTCAGATTCAGTCGGGGTGGTATGCCAAACGATTTGAAGACACGGGCGGTTGGGGTGGCTTCGCCTGGAAGCTGGACCGTAGCGTATTATATGGCGAATGTGTTTACCATCTCGCTAACAAGCAATTAATCACCTACTCTTTGACCAATCACCAGGAGATATCCGGTATCAACCGGCTCCGTGGTGATAATGAGCTCGTCATCTATACTCCCCAGTACAATACACGGACAGGTACAGACAATTCAGGTGTCGAAGTTCTGGTGGAAATGTTCCGTCCCACCATGATCTTTCCCGAGCCCAATTCGATCAAGGGGATTGTGCGCCAGATACGCAATGCCCAGGGCAATAGTGTGATCCGCTTTAATTCGATTGTGCTCTCCGCCACCGGTGACGCTGCCGCGACCCTGTTGGCCAATGTGTCCGTCGGGAGCGAAATCGGGGTTTCACAAGAAATCACCTCCTGCCCCGGTTACGATCCTCTCGACTGGACGAAGACTTACACCAGTATCCAGGGTGCATTTCCGTACTTGAAAAACGGACAAATCCGTGAATTCAACGACGATCCCGGCGCCACCAATCGCAACCCGCGTACAGCCATCGCTTTTAACGACCAGTATGTATTCTTCGTGGTTGTGGATGGCCGGGATGTCCAGCATAGCGTGGGTATGACGATTAACGAGCTTGCCCTGTTCACCCGTGACCAGTTGGGTGCCACCTCGGGAGTAGCCCAGGATGGCGGTGGTTCCTCGACTATGGTGATCAATGGAGTAGTAGTCAATAACACTTTTTGTAATATTTACACCTGTATGGCCACCCACTCGACCTATATTCCATTCGTCATGCGCAACACCAATATGCAACAACCCGGTGTGGTAAACGAGGGTGATGTCATCAGCTCAGCCGCCGGTATCGAACGACCCATCGCCAACGGGATGCTGATGGTGATCGCCCAGCCAGGTGAATACTCGCATGTCTTTTTACCCGCTGATCCAGTGACAACACTGATTGATACAGATGTGCGCGTAGGGCCAGGGACGAATTACGCCAGCATCACCACCGTACCCCAGGGTACGAACGGCACTATTGTGGACCAGTTGAACGGTCTGGACGGTGTTCTGGCAAAAGGCCTCTATTGGTGGTATGTTGATTTTGTGACTGTGACCGGTTGGGTGGCGGAGGGAGCATTGGTACATCAGGCTGTGAACATTGTTCCGTCAGCCAGGTTTATTGACCGTTAGCATGGACTCCATGTATAGCTAACTAAAACCATTAAAGCTTTTTCAGTGCTATTATTATCAAGAGGAGGGAAACAATTTTGGCAACATTTTATGAATCCATGATTGAATATAGAAACCAGCTTCAGCAAGGAGCGATTCAAATAGCTTATAAAGGATTGATGGAATTCATCATGGAGCTGCGCACGCATTTTCAAAAGAGGTATCCTGATTATTTCGTCTCCGGTAGCATTTATTTTGGTTATATGGATATGACCTATTTTTCCTTCTATCCACAATCATTACACATGCGGAATTTGAAAGTTGCCATTGTTTTTATCCATCAGGCATTCCGGTTTGAAGCCTGGTTAGCCGGCTCAAACAAACAAATCCAACTAAAATACTGGAAATTGTTTACCGAAAGTGCTTGGGATAAATATCACCTTGTTCCTTCTACCCACGGGGTTGATTCGATTGTAGAGTCTGTTTTAGTGGATCATCCGGATTTTGCTGATTTGGATATTTTGACCAACCAAATTGAGACCGGGAGCATCAAATTTATTCAGGATGTTGAGAGCTTCCTATCTGAGCACTTAATTTAATAAGAACATTGCATAAAATATTATTCACCCTTGAGCAGATTCTGACTATACTTTACACAATACCGTCCCTATAAATAAGGAGCCCATATGACACATCCTCAAACTCAAGGTTTTCTCGCCCTCCCGCCTGCTGGCAACGGATCCGGTGTCTTGGTCCTGCATGCCTGGTGGGGGTTGAATGACACCATCAAGGGAGTCTGTAACCAGCTTGCCTCATCTGGTTTTGTCGCCTTTGCCCCCGACCTCTATCATGGCAAAGTCGCTGTCACCATCCCAGAGGCGGAAGTCCTTGGTGGCACCGTCGATGCGAACTTCGTCCAGGCTAAAGCTGAAGTCGCCGAGGCTGCCCTGTTTCTCAGCGAACGTGTTGCCCAAACCGACCGTCGACTCGCCGTGGTCGCTTTCTCGTTGGGTGGTTTTTTTGCCCTGGACCTCTCCGCTGCTCATCCTGAACACATCCGGTCCGTGGTCCTCTTTTACGGCACCGAAGGGACCATGGGCACTGATTTCAGCAGCTCGAAGGCAGCTTACCTGGGTCACTTCGCTGAGAACGATCCGTATGAGACGAAGTCCAACGTCGATAGCCTGGAGCAATCCTTGCGGCGCGCTGGGCGTCCGGTGACTTTCTACGTTTACCCTGGCACCGGGCACTGGTTCTTTGAGCCTGACCGAACGGATGCATATAACCATGCCGCCGCCAGCCTGGCCTGGGATCGCACCCTCGCTTTCCTGAAGCGTCCCCTCGACGAATAAGATCGCAGGTTGAGTACGCACGTTGCTCTCCCATGCGTAACCCAACATGATATGCTATGGAGAGACGCCCCGCTAGGCGTCTACTTGTAGTTTGTGTGACTTGCATTGCACGACTTGACCAACATCTGACAATGTCTGTTTAGTTTTTTTTGTAGGTTGGGCCTGTCCGGTTCGTTCTAAAACCGGAGAGAGCGATCTTTGCGAAACCCAACGCTTTTCCTATTTATTGATAATGTTTTTTATGGCCGGGTGTATACTTTATCTCGAACACCACATGTTATTTGTTTTAACTTGTTTCATGGGTTGATTCTCAGAAAAATGCAATGAACCAAATCGGTCAGCGATTTTTTCGAAATGGCCCCTCGCCAGGAATAAAGACCTAAATTGTTTGCTCGAACGCATTGCCTGGGCAGTCGTCTCCCCGAAGGCTGAAATCGTGCAAGTCGAAATCATTCTGTTGCTAGGAAAAAACCTCTTTGAACGGGTAAGTTGAATATGAAACGTACAACCTTTCTGCTACTGATTGTTGTTTTATTAATCTCGTGCTCACCGAAGTCGAAATTGGCGCCGTATAAAGATCCAAGCCAGCCCGTGGAAGTGCGCCTCGAAGATTTGCTCTCCCGCATGACCCTCGATGAGAAGATTGGTCAGATGACCCAGGTGGAAAATAACAGCATTTCCCCTTATTATTTATTTCCACCTGCTGAAGTTGCCAAGTATTTCATCGGCTCCATTCTGAGCGGTGGGAACAGTGGCGGCTTTTACACCCTTGCAGATTGGACCGATATACCGAAGAGTTATCAGGTGGAAGCGGTTACCACGCGCCTCGGCATCCCCCTGATCTTCGGGATTGACTCGGTGCATGGTTTTGGGCACGTCAATGGTGCCACGATTTTTCCCCACAACATCGGCTTGGGAGCTACGCGTGACCCGGAGCTGGTGCGTCAGATCGGTCAGGTGACTGCCGAGGAAATGCGCGCCGCCGGTATCCCCTGGAATTTTGCCCCATGCGTCGCCGTTCCACAGGACATCCGTTGGGGTCGTATATATGAAGGCTTTAGCGAGGATACTGCCCTGGTGACTGACCTCTCATCGGCTTATATCCAGGGATTTCAAACCATTCCCGAAGGATACGCCTCCACGGAAGGTCAAACGCTTTATGCTTTGGCGACCCCTAAACACTACATCGGAGATGGAGGCACAACCTGGGGTTCAATCCATCAGTACATGTACTATCAATATATGCTCGACACGGGCGACACGCAGATGGATGAAGCTACCTTGCGCCGGTTATTCCTGCCTCCTTATCAGGAAGCCGTGAATTCAGGCGCCATGAGTGTGATGGTCTCCTTCAGCAGCTGGAATGGGGTGAAGATGCATACCCAGCGCTATTTGCTGACGGATGTTCTCAAGGGTGAGCTTGGTTTCCAGGGTTTTGTCGTATCTGATTGGGGCGGCATCAACCTGGTGGATCCCGATTATTACAAGGCCGTTGTCACCTCCATCAATGCGGGTATCGATATGAACATGGTGCCCTACTATTATCAGATGTTCATCGGCACATTGAAACAAGCCGTGCTGAATGGCGATATTGCTCAAGCGCGTGTCGACGATGCAGTCCGTCGAATCCTGCGCGCTAAGTTTATGCTGGGCTTGTTCGAAAATCCTTATGGTGATCCCAGCCTGGCTGCCACGGTCGGCTCGGATGAGCACAGAACCCTGGCTCGCCAAGCGGTGCGCGAATCGTTGGTTCTACTGAAGAACGATAATGATGCTCTTCCAATCGATAAAACTGTCTCGACCATCCTGGTTGCCGGGATCAACAGTACCGGGATCCAGGCGGGCGGATGGACGCTGGATTGGCAGGGGGAGCAAAGAAACACCCTCAAGGGAACCACCATCTTGCAAGGCATCCAGACGCAGGCTGGTCCCACTACTCAAGTGCTGTTCGATAGCTCGGGTCAATTTGCGAGTTTCTCCGGTAAAGCCCCGCTGGGTATTGCGATTGTGGGCGAGATGCCCTATGCCGAAGGGCTGGGAGATCGGGCTGATTTAACCCTCTACAAGGTGGATCAGATGGTCATCAACGCCTTACGCCCCAAAGTGGATAAATTAATCGTGGTGATCCTGTCTGGTCGTCCGCTGGTGATCACCGACCAGTACCAAACCGCAGATGCCTGGGTGGCCGCCTGGCTGCCGGGCTCGGAGGGAGCAGGCGTGGCTGACGTACTGTTTGGGAGTTATCCATTCGTTGGCAAACTTCCGTATACGTGGCCGCGTTCGAACGAACAATTACCCATCAATATCAACAACTCCGCTGATCTAACCGGTTGTGCTGCTCCGCTCTTTCCCTTTGGCTATGGACTGGGTGACGCTGGTAGCCAGCCCATCGAATGGTTGACCTGCCCATAAGATTTACGAGCGTTAGGCAATACGGTTGGCTGTTGTAGGTTTTTATTTATACAGACACCCCGCTGGGGCGTCTCCAATATTACAGTTTTAGGTCGCGATATATTTATGAATTGATATAATCGATTATTAGGTGGGACACACACGGGTTTTGGTTGAGAGCATAAAATTTCAACTAGGGAGGAAGCCCAATGAAAAGCATTATTTATTTCTGCATAGCCATCGTATTTGCATTGACCAGCTCACTACCAGTTCTGGCTGTCGATACATTTTCGTGTGCTTCTGTTACAGAGATCCCCCAGGTTGAGTGTGAAGCTCTCATCGCGCTTTACAACATCACTAATGGCCCTGGTTGGAAATACACCTACAACTGGTTAGTAACCAGTACACCTAGTGACTGGTATGGAGTGGCAGCATCAGGTGGGCATGTGAGTACATTACGTTTAAGTGACAACCAATTGAACGGTAGCATTCCAAGAGAGTTGGGCAATCTGCCTAACTTGTTGGAACTGTGGTTGAGTGGTAACCAACTGAGTGGTTCAATACCATCCGAGCTCGGCAGCCTGAACGACCTGACGATCTTATATTTAAGCAACAATCAGTTGAGTGGTAGCATTCCACCTGAGCTGGGCAGTCTGGCTAACCTACAGACATTGGAACTCGGTTGGAACCAGCTGGATGGAAGCATACCTCCTGAACTGGGCAATTTGCTAGGTCTTCAGGCGCTCGCGCTAAATTCTAACCAACTGAGTGGCAGTATACCTCCCACTTTGGGCTCTCTGACGAACTTAATATGGCTGGTTCTTTCCCAAAATCAATTGAGCGGTAATATACCGCCCGAGTTAGGGAACTTAATCAATTTGACAAACATATTTCTTGGAAACAATCAATTGAGTGGTAGCATTCCCGCTGTACTCGGAAATCTAAATAATCTGACACATTTAGAACTTGGCGTGAACAAGCTTACCGGCAGCATATCCTCCAGTTTCGGCAATATGACCAACCTAGTAGTGTTGAATTTGGGTCAGAATCAATTGATCGGCAGTATACCAATTGACTTTGGTAACCTTTCCAATTTACTATATTTGGATATAAGGAATAACCAATTAAGCGGCAGCATCCCTGCACAGCTGGGCAGTTTGACCAATTTGCAAAACCTATACCTTAGCGGTAATCAGTTGAGTGGCGGTATTCCACCAGAACTGGGAAATCTGACTGACCTGAAAACGTTATGGCTGCAAGACAATAATCTATCAGGCGATATACCGTTCACATTTATCAACCTGGTCAATCTTTATGACCCTGGCGGTTTTTATGGGAATGGTCTAGACTTGGATTTCAATATGCTGAATATCCCGCAATGGTATCCCGACCCTCGCGTTCCGTTGCAGGTTTTCTTAAGCCAAAAAGATCCAGACTGGCAACTATTTCAAGGCTTTACGCAAATGATTGACACTGGTGGTGGTGAGTTCACCTCTCTGGATGGCAGGACGAATATTCTCATCCCCGCGGGCGCGCTGATTACGGACACAACCTTTACTTACATTCCCCAACCCGCACCCCAACATGAGTCTGCTAGGTTGGTTTTTGCCAATAACTCCTTTGAATTGAGTGCCGAAGATTCTATTGGTAACCCTGTCACGACCTTCAATCTGCCCTTAACGATCACCCTCACTTACACCGATACAGACGTCTTTGGTTTCACGGAAAATACCCTGGGCTTGTATTATTGGAGTGACCTTACCAGCACTTGGGCGGATGCAGTTGCGACCTGCCAGAGTGGTGCATACACTCGCAACCTCGAGGGTAATATTTTGGCTCTCCCGCTCTGTCACCTGACGGAGTTCGGTCTGTTTGGTGTACCCCTGTATAATTTCCTTCCAGTAGTTAGGAGATAACTAATTGGTAATATGCGTTGTTTTCACAGGTTTCTCAACCATGTAAATTATATTTTCGACTGGAATTGACCTTATTACTACTATATTCTGATAACAGGTATAGTTTGGGGTTATCCAGACCGTTCTCCAACCGGATTGAGTTACAGGTTGGGCCTGTCCGGTTCGTTCTAAAACCGGAGTGAGCGACCTTTACGAAACCCAACTCTTTTTCTAAATTTACCCCTTGACAATTAGAACATATGTGCTATAATTAGGGCGTAACTACTCACCAAACTGACATAATAGATTTTGTGATTATTCAATTCTCATTTTGTTCTCAAACCATCGTCATCACGGTCATCCACTTGGTCTTCACATAACGCGTGCGTCCTCATTACCATCATATTATTCTTTCTTTGTAGGTTGAGCCTGTCCGGTTGGTTTTTGAACCGGATAGAGTGCGGTGATCTTCCTCACGAAACCCAACGATTATCTTTAACCATAAAATCAATTTCATATACAGAAATGTCCTTGTATAAACGAAGAAACATACTTGGTGTGTAATTACATATGATTGGATAAATCTATCCCACGGTTCGATAAAGGACTTTTCTCTAATTTCCTACATCTTGTATATAACTTTCAACCCTCCCGATGAATTGAATTGATTTATTTTTTTTCAAAACAATTAATCTTTGGATTTTCTCCATCCTTCAGTTTCTCAATGGATACCCCCCACAGAAGGATATTCGTTCCTCATCGTTTTTTTATTGGAACGAATGCCTGGCATCATCTGGAAAAAATGATCCAAACTCCCTCATATCCCCTTTCCCTGATTCCCTTATTCACAGCTTCCCTGATCACCTGATACCTGATACCTAATTGCCTGATACCTACTTGCCTGATACCTGATCCCTAATTACCCGATACCTGATTACCTTCTTACCCATGAAAAATAGTATAATTAATCCCAGCACCCACATCGCTCTCGACTGGGATGCTGCAATAAAATTACAATCAAATATCTCCGGCCCCTACCATAACAACGAAAGGAGGGTACCATGTCAGTAACGCAATCCCCAAATCCTTCACAGGAACGTAAGAAAATCACCACTCGCCTCGTCCAGGCGATGAAAGCGCGCCACGAGCCCATTAGCATGCTCACCGCCTATGACTATCCCACTGCCCTGATCATGGACCAGGTGGGCGTGGACATGATCCTGGTGGGTGATTCCCTCGGCATGGTCGTGCTGGGTTATGAAAGCACCCTGCCCGTCACCATGGAAGACATGCTCCACCACTGTAAAGCCGTTGCCCGCGGGGCGAAATATGCCCTGCTGGTGGGTGACATGCCTTTTATGTCTTATCAGGTCTCCACCAGTGAGGCCGTTAGAAATGCTGGGCGTTTCCTCCAGGAAGCTGGGATGAATGCGATTAAGCTCGAAGGGGGCAGCGAACGCTCACAAACAATCCGCGCCATTGTCAGCACCGGCATCCCGGTGATGGGTCACCTCGGGTTAACCCCCCAGAGTGTCAACAAGTTTGGCGGTTTTCGACCGCAAGGTCGCGATGCCGAAGCAGCCTATAAGCTCCTGGAAGATGCCCTCATTCTTCAAGATGCCGGCTGCTTCAGCCTGGTGCTCGAATCGATTCCCGGGCGGCTGGCTGAGCTTGTCTCTCAGCGCCTCGATATCCCCACCATCGGTATCGGTGCCGGTGTCGGCTGTGATGGTCAGGTATTGGTCACGCCAGACCTGTTGGGCATCTTCGAACGCTTTACTCCCAAATTCGTCAAGCATTACGCCAATCTATCGGTTGAGATGCGCCGTGCCTTTACCCAATTTACAGCCGAGGTCAAAGCCAGGCAATTTCCAGGACCAGAGCATACCGTGGATATCAGCGACGATGAATGGAGCCACCTGGAGCAGCGGCTTGATCAAACCAGCCCCAGCATTGTTATCCCCGATCCATCTGTGAGCTAAGCCGATGAGACTGCTGGTGGTGGGGACTGGCGCACTGGCTTGTCTGTTCGCAGCCAGGTTGTCGGGTGCCGGGATCGAAGTGACCATGTTGGGCAGCTGGCCGGAAGGTCTGGCTGCCTTACGTCAACATGGAGTGCGGCTACTCGATTTAAACGGCAATACGCAAGCATATGCCGTCGAGGTCATGGATAGCGCCGGATGCCTGCAAACCTTCTCGAAAACGTTGGTGCTTGTCAAGTCTTGGCAGACGGTGCGGGTCTCCAGGCAGCTGTTAGGTTGCCTCGATGCTTCTGGGATTGCCCTCACCTTACAAAACGGCTTTGGAAATGTTGAGACCCTTCAAGCAGCACTCGGCGCTGCCCGCGTGGCACTGGGCGTTACCACTACTGGCGCCAGGATGCTTGAGCCCGGGTACGTCCAGCATACCGGCGAAGGAAAAGTGAGCCTCGGATCGAACGAAAAAAGCGCTGGCTTTGCACAGCTGTTTCAAGATGCTGGATTTCAAGTTGAGACGATCGCCGACCCACAATCTCTGCTGTGGGGTAAGCTGGTGATCAATGCTGCCATCAACCCCCTCACTGCTTTACTGCGGGTTCCCAACGGTGAGCTGCTCGAGCGGTCTTCCGCCCGCGAGCTCATGCAGGAGGCGGCAGCTGAAGCCGCTCTGGTTGCTGCTGCCAAAGGGATCAGGCTTCCTTATGACGATCCGGAGGATGCCGTAGAAGCGGTGGCACACAACACGGCCTCGAATATATCCTCCATGCTGCAGGATGTGCTGCGCGGTACTCCTACTGAGATTGATGCCATTAACGGTGCAGTCATCCGCGAAGGTGAAAAAGTAGGTCTGCTTGCTCCAGTAAACCGCATTTTATGGCGCCTGGTGCGGGGTTTGGATCATCTGTAAGGGAGGCAATTCTATGGATGTTGTTGAAACACTGCAAGAGCTGCGTTTCGCTCGCCGACCGTTGATAGAGCCGGTCGGGTTGGTACCCACCATGGGCTTCTTGCATGAAGGGCATTTATCACTGGTCCGCCGGGCACGCCTTGAATGTAATAGCGTGGTCGTTAGCATTTACGTCAACCCAACCCAGTTTGGGCCATCTGAAGACCTGAGCACCTACCCGCGTGATTTACGGCGCGACCTGGATTTATTGCGTTCCGAGGGTGTCAACCTGGTCTGGACGCCCAACGATAAGGTCATGTACCCGCCTGGTTACCAGACCTGGGTGCAGGTGGAGGAGGTTACTCAACCGCTGGAAGGAGCACTTCGCCCGGGTCATTTCCGTGGTGTAGCGACCGTTGTCGCCAAGCTGTTCAACACCGTCCAGCCGCACAAGGCTTATTTCGGTCAAAAAGACGCCCAACAGGCATTGGTAATCCGCACTTTGGCGCGAGACCTTAATTTTCCCACCGAAGTAGTGGTATGCCCGATCGTGCGCGAGCCGGATGGGCTGGCTATGTCCAGCCGGAATGTCTATCTGGATCCGCAACAGCGGAAAGCTGCCCTGGTGCTCTCCAAAGGATTATTAAATGCCCAAAAAAGCTTTGAAGCCGGTGAACACGAGGCGTCTCACCTGCGAGCAGTGGTGCTCGCAACGCTTGCCACCGAGCCATTCGCAAAGGTTCAGTATGTCTCCTGTGCTGATCCCAACACCCTCCTAGAATTGCAAGGTCCCCTGGATCGGGCGCTGATATCCCTGGCGGTTTACTTTGGGAAAACGCGCTTGATCGATAATGTGCTCGTTGGAGCATAGCTGCGTATATCTGCTTGCTGAGAAAAGGTGAATTAAGAAAAGAGGCTGCCATGCTGTTAACAATCGACATAGGGAACACCAATATTACCCTGGGGTTGTACGATGGAAAAGTGCTTGGTCCCCGCTGGCGGCTGGCGACAGCCTTCGATCACATGCCAGATGAATATGGTCTCCAGCTGTTGGGGTTGATCGAGCACGCTGGTCATACTGCCGATTCGGTCGATGGGATATGCCTGGCATCTGTCGTACCTCCCATCACCAGTAAGATCATTGAAGCCTGCCGGCGTTACCTCAACCGGGAACCGTTGGTGGTGGATGCCGGCGTCAAAACCGGTGTGCGCGTGCGTTATGAAGATCCTCGCGCTGTGGGAGCAGACCGCATCGTGGATGCAGTTGCAGTGATCCACCAGTATGGTGTTCCGGCATGTGTGGTCGATTTCGGCACTGCCACCACCTTCGATGGCATATCAAAAAACGGAGATTACCTCGGTGGCGCGATTGCACCCGGGATTGGTATTGCTGCTGATGCGCTTTATCAACGCACCGCCAAGCTGCCGCGAGTTGATCTCCAAAAACCGCCCTCGGTGATAGGTCGCAACACCGTCCATTCAATTCAGTCGGGGTTGCTTTACGGGTATGTCGGGCTGGTGGAGGGCGTGGTGGCACGCTTTCGTCAGGAATTGGGTCCTGAGATGAAGGTCATCGCCACAGGTGGCCTGGCGGATATCGTCGCCAATGAGACCAAGGTGATCCAGATCGTTGCTCCTTGGCTCACCCTGGATGGGCTCCAGCTCATTTGGGATATGAATAAGCCTGTTGAATAAACCAATGCTGGGCAAAGATTCAGAGTATTTCCAGGAGCTCCAGACGCAAACAGGCTGGGGTCGGACGTTGTTTGGTTTCGCTGTTTGGTGTTCACCCCAACCCGGATGGCTCACACTCGATGTTGGGTGTGGTCCGGGGCTGCTGCCGGCGGTATTTTCGAAGTTTGGTTGTTTTGCACTGGGAGCTGATATTGAGATGGACATGTTCAAACCAGCCCCACTACATTCCAATGTGGTCATCGCTGATGTGATGGATTTGCCATTTACCCTCAATACTTTTGATCTGATTACTGCATCCAACCTGGTATTCTTATTACCTCAGCCCGAACAAGCTCTATTAATAATTAGACGCTTGCTTCACCCAGGTGGTAAGTTTGCCATGCTAAACCCCTCCGAGAATATAAATCCACAGTCAGCCGCGGAATTTGCTAACGTCAAAGCTCTGGAAGGCATCGCACGCGACACGTTATTGAATTGGGCTAAACGTGCGGTAGAAAATCATCGTTGGACTGAGGGTGAAACCCGTCTTCTCTATAAACAAGCGGGATTTAAGTATGGTGCATCGGTTTTGAAGGTAGGTCCCGGTTTTGCCCGATTTTCGTCAGGGATAGCGTAATCATAACTTATTTGCTCAGGGTATAATTCAGCCTGAGTTATTTATGCTCACTGAAATATTAAAAGCAGGTTATCCAGGTGCATTAGACCATGCAGTAGATGTGCTTCATCATGGTGGTCTGGTGGCATTTCCCACCGATACGGTTTATGGTTTAGCCGCTCTGCCGTTTACGAGCGAGTATGTGGAAGGTCTCTTTTCAGCCAAAGGACGTAATAATACCCGGGCAATTGCTATACTGATCGGTGAATATGCTGATTTAGATCAGATTGTAGAACAATTCGACGATAATTCTTCCCGGTTAGCCCACCGCTTTTGGCCCGGTCCACTCACCCTGGTAATTCCAAAACACAGCGGTTTACCCGAGGAGTTGTCCCCCGACAATACGATTGGTGTACGCATGCCTGATAACCCAATTGCCCTGGCTTTGCTGCGGAAAATTGGCCCATTGGCAGTTACCTCTGCCAATATATCCGGTGAGGAGAATGCCAATACTGCTGAAGAAGTGAACCGCCAGTTAAGTGGACGGATTCACCTGATTCTGGATGGAGGTCGCACTTCGGGTGGCATCCCTTCCACGGTGGTGGATTGTACTTCAGCCTCCCTGGTAATCCTGCGTGAGGGTCCAATCAGTTTCGAAGCGATTGAAGCTGCACTCTCCTGAAACCGGTTCTATTCTCACGAAGTTATTAATCTTTATTCATTCCATTTTTAGGTGATTGTATATAATGATAGTTGCATTCTCCTCACTCAAACTCGCCCAATGAGATTGGAGCCATCTCAGAGGGCGATTTGAGTTTAAAACGGATAATTGCATCACCCCTGAAATTAAATAAGCTATACGGACTATGCTGGCGCAGGTACTTCAGATAGTGGCCAATTAGGTAGAACGTCCATATCCAGAGGGTCCCTCTGGTTGCGGACATACCTGTAATATGCCGCTCCGGCGATCATGGCTGCGTTATCAGTGCATAGCCAGATAGGAGGAATATGCAGTGGACAGGTGGCACGCAGCTGGATGGATTGGCGTAATGCTTGATTGGCGGAAACGCCACCCGCAACAACGATGTTTTTAGCGTTATATTCCTTTGCCGCATTGATCGTCTTGGTGACCAGTACGTCCACCACAGCTGCCTGAAAACTGGCAGCCAGGTCAGCTACGGGTAACGACGTCTGTGAGTTTCCCTGGCGCACTTCCCGCATTACCGCAGTCTTCAGACCGCTGAAGGAAAAATCCCAGCTGTCTTCCAGCCAGGCTCGCGGGAAATTGAATGCCAGGGGGTTCCCTCCATCCAAGGCTTTCTGGATGGCTGGACCGCCCGGATATTCCAGGCCTAGTAGACGGGCAACCTTATCAAATGCCTCCCCCGCTGCATCGTCAAGGGTGGCGCCTAATCGCTGGTATTGCAGGTGATTCTTCATCAAGACCAGTTCGGTATGGCCGCCTGATACGATGAGGGCGATTAATGGAAACTCTGGCAGGTTGGTTGGGGTTTCATTGGCTTTGTACACCCAGGCAGAATATAGATGACCTTCAAGATGGCTGATACCGATGAGCGGTAAGCCGCTGCCTAAAGCCAACCCTTTAGCTGCATTCAGACCGACCACCAAAGAACCGGGTAAGCCTGGGCCGCGGGTGACCGCGATGGCATCCAGATCGTTCAGCGTGAGATGCGCCTCATGAAGTGCCTGGTCAATTACAGGGTATATGGTTTTGATATGTTGCCGGGAAGCTACTTCAGGAAAAACCCCACCAAATTGGGCATGCAGGTCAATTTGAGAGGCTACCACACTCGAATGAATGACCCGACCATCCTCCACCACCGCGGCAGCAGTTTCATCGCATGAAGTCTCAATCCCCAGTATTCTGGCTGGAGGATTCACTTGTTGATCGATTCTATCTGAGACTTTTGACATATTTGATCACCTTGTTGCGTATGAGGTTTCCAAGGGTTATTTATCCAACTTTTACCGGCAGGACCAGCTCCATCGGGTAATCTGCCAGAACTTCCATGCTACCATCAGGGCGTACCCACAAACTGTTTTCGAGGCGCACTCCCATTCCTTTGTCAGGATAGTATAACCCAGGCTCGAGCGTGAAGACAGCACCCGGAATCAGACGATCCTGATCATCGCTATTTATTCCGCTCCAGGGTCGCTCATGGATATTCAACCCTATCCCATGACCCAGGCTGTGAACATATCCAATTTGAGTTTGGGGATCTTCCTTGATGGTCGGATGACCTAGGTTTGAAAATAGTTCACACACCTTATCCTGGTATTCTTTGAATGGCTTTCCCGCCTGGAGCTGGCTGGACATCTGGTTATAGGCGGTCAAAACGGTTTCGTACAATGCAAGCACTTCATCCGGTGCGAACCCGAGGCACCATGTACGGGTGAAATCATAAAAATATCCACCTCCAGCCTCGCATGGATAGATATCAAAGACAATGGTCTGCCCAAGCTTGAGCACGTCATCGGGATTTCCCGATGAATGCGGTACACCTGCATCGCGACCGATGGCAAATATCGTGTCCTCAGGGTTCTCGGCTCCCCGCTCCGCTAACCACAGATTAATCCGCTGCTTTACATCCCGTATGGTTAATGGATCTCCATTGGGCCTAACCATCATACCATCCCGCGCTTGTTGTGAAGTTATGTAATCTGCCACCATTCCTACTACCTGAGTGGTCACCTCACCCATCTTGCGAATACGTTCTACCTCGGTCTTGTCCTTGGTCATCCGGGCTTGCATCAATACCGAATTGTTGATCTCACCGACAAGGTTTATTTCAGGCATCTCACGCTGCAGCGCGGAGAAAATTGCATAAAATGTCCCAATTTCCGATCGGCCGTATAATGCGATATTACCCTTATTTGCACCCACATCACCGAGCATCAGCTGGTAACGTTTGGCAATTGCCCGTTGGTAATCACCATCACATTGGGAAAGCAGCTCAGAAAAGTTATAATCCATCAGGTTTTTTGTGATCAAACCCGATTTGGCTGCCTCATCCCTCTCCATTGGGTTATAGAACAGCACGGGCGTCTGGCCTCTTCTTTTGATCAAGTCTGCACTGCTCACATGTCCACCGCCAGTCATGTAGACCATCGCAGGGTTATGTTGAGCAGGTCCGGTGATCAAGATTGCATCGAGATTATTTTCTTGCATCAACCTATCTAAGTCGGTTTTCATGTTGCTCAATATCCTTTTTAATCATTTTCCATTGAGATAGAAATAGCAGCTATTAGCTCCTGATCCTGATCTTCAAGTACTGTACGTGGGTCGAAAATGACGTTATCCGCATCCAAGCGTCCGATAACGGGAGGCTGGCATCGGCGTAGGCGATCCATAAATCGGTTTGGCGAGCGGACCGGAAGAGCGAGGACGTAAGTTGGCAAGGTTTCCTCCGGTAGCGAACCACCACCGACCGTAGATTGGCTTGGGATTACCTGACCTAGACCCAATGTATTTTTCCAGGTTTCTGCCCGTTTTTGAATGGCGCCGGGTGAGGCAGATATCATTTGCCAGACAGGTATCTCGCGCAGGGCTTCGCCTTTCAGGTAATGGAGTAATGTGGCAGTCAAAGCTGCCAGGCAAAGTTTATCAGCCCGAATAGCGCGGGCAAGTGGGTGCTTTCGAAGTTTGTCTATAAATTCGGCTCTTCCTACGATAATCCCTGCCTGGGGACCTCCTAAGAGTTTGTCCCCTGAAAAACAAACTAGGTCAGCTCCGGCTGATAATGATTCGTAGACCGTAGGTTCGTGTTCCAAGCCATACAGAGATGTATCCATTAGAGCACCTGACCCCAGGTCATCAATCAATGGAATACCAGCATGGTGGGAAGTTTCCGCAAGCTCCGCCAGGGTCGGCTCACTGGTAAAACCCGAGATGCGAAAATTGGAGCGGTGGGCATGAAGAACCAGTGCAGGTGATGCTTCTTCAATTGCCGTGGTGTAATCTACTAGGTGGACACGGTTGGTGGTACCTATCTCATATAAATGTGCGCCAGATTGCTGCATAACATCGGGAATGCGGAAGCCACCCCCTATTTCCACCAGTTGGGTACGTGAGATCACCACCCGGCGTCGATGAGCGAGGGCTGATAAGACCAGCAGTACCGCAGCAGCGTTGTTGTTGACCACCAGTGCCGCTTCGGCATGGGTTAGTTGCATCAACAGCAATTCAGCGTGTACCAACCGTGAGCCTCTCTTCCCGGTTTGCAGATCAAATTCAAGGTTCGAATATCCCAGCGAGACGTCCTGTATCTCCTGGACGGCAGCCTTACAGAGAGGTGCGCGTCCCAGATTGGTATGAAGGATCACCCCGGTGGCATTGATCACCGGTCGTAATGATAGAGTTGTCCATAATTGGAGGTATTGAAAAGCATGATCCAAAAGGGTATTATGGGCAGGAATACTATTCAACCTTGAGAATTCATCTCGAGCTAGATTGAGGGACAACCGAAGTGCTTCCACGGTGAGCACTCGGCCGAATTCCATGATCCATTGACCCACAACGGGCTCTTGAATTAGCTCTTCTACTGAAGGCAGATCGCGTAGACTGCTCATAGGAAGGTTTTTCAATTAGCCAGTGGATGACGAAACAATACTTAAACCTTCCACTGACTTTTCTCACTCAGCCTTAATAGGAACTCAATGAGACCTAATCCAATCGCCAGTAGAACAGCTAAAGCAGGATTGAGCACGCGACCCATCTGCAGCCAGATCAGGGTGGATACGTATACGGCAAACCAGAGAGCTTGCCTGACAACGACAAAGTATGTAGGTGGAGGTGTGCTAGGAAAGCGACGGTTCAGAAAAGCTGTAATTGGTAGCGCTGTTCCGGTGATCGCCAGGACGGAGAGGAAATAAAATAACCAGCGGGGTCCAACGGTAGGCAAGGATGAGATTACTAAAAGTATCAAACCTCCCCAACCAATGATAAAAAGGAAAAAAGCAGCCGGTAAAAAATTGGCAACACGCGGTGAGAGGTTTGATTTCATAATTTAGATAATTCTATCACAGGCGATAAAAATAAAAACAGGCGAGCGGTTTATCCGCTCGCCTGTTCGTGGCGATTACATTTCTCGAAATTCGCCTTCCAGGACCTCACCTTCATCATCTGGTTTATGTGAATTATGACCATTTCCTCCAGAAGATGGTCCGGAAGATGCGTCCTTATTCGTCTTAGCAGATCCTTGTGCTGCATAAAGTTGCTGGCTGAAAGCATAAAAAGCGTTTTGAACTTCATTCGTAAGGGAATTTATCCGAGTTATATCATCTCCCTTCATTGCTTCACGCAGCTGGTTCATTTTCGCTTCAATATTCTGCCGGTCACTGGCAGGGACTTTATCCTGCAGCTCTCGCATGGTTTTTTCAGTCTGGTACACAAGGCTATCAGCAGTGTTTCTTGCCAGGATTAGCTCGCGCTGGCGCTTGTCTTCTGCCTCATGTTCCCGCCCCTCGCGAATTTTTCGTTCGATCTCATCCTTGGTAAGATTCGTCGATGCAGTGACAGTGACTTTCTGCTCCCTGTCAGTGGCTTTATCATGGGCAGTTACATTGAGGATACCGTTGGCGTCGATATCAAAGGTCACTTCAATCTGAGGAGTTCCACGCATCGTTGGCGGGATACCTTCCAACCGGAAGCGACCCAGGCTCATATTGTCTGCAACCATTGGTCGCTCACCTTGTAAAATGTGGATATCCACAGCAGTTTGGTTATCCTCTGCAGTAGAAAACACTTCCGACTTTTTCACAGGGATGGTGGTATTGCGTTCGATGAGGACAGTCATTACTCTGCCCAGTGTTTCCAGACCTAATGAAAGGGGAGTCACATCGAGTAGTAATACATCTTTAACTTCACCGCCCAAAACACCTGCCTGAATGGCAGCTCCTACCGCAACTACTTCATCGGGGTTCACCCCTTTATGGGGTTCTTTATCGATCAAGGATCTGACGAGATCCTGAACCATCGGCATGCGTGTCGCACCACCTACTAAAACGACCTCTTTTATTTCAGATGAGCTCATGTTTGCATCTTTGAGGGCAGATTGAAACGGTTGGCGTAATCTAGCTACCAGATCCTCTGTCAACTGCTCGAAGCGGGAACGACTTAATTTAATCTGCAGATGTTTGGGTCCATTAACATCAGCAGTAATATATGGCAGGTTGATTTCGGTCTCCAGAACACTTGAGAGCTCGATCTTGGCTTTTTCAGCAGCTTCACGTAATCGCTGCATTGCTTGTCGATCTTTACGTAAATCGATACCAGTGTCGGTCCGATATTGATCTGCCAACCAATTAACAATGCGCTCATCCCAATCATCTCCTCCAAGATGTGTATCGCCATTTGTGGCACGGACTTCGATAACACCACCACCTACTTCTAGGATGGAGACATCGAAAGTGCCTCCCCCCAGGTCAAATACCAGAATGGTTTCGTTCTCTGTCTTATCCAAACCATAGGCTAAAGCTGCAGCAGTTGGCTCATTAATAATACGTAATACATCCAATCCAGCTATCTTGCCCGCATCCTTCGTTGCCTGTCTTTGACTATCGCTGAAGTAAGCAGGTACTGTAATCACAGCTTGCTTTACAGGTTCTCCCAGGAAAGCCTCAGCGTCTTGCTTAAGCTTGCCAAGTATCATGGAAGAGATATCCTGCGGTGTATAATCGGTTTTCATAATCGGGATTCGAACGTGTGCGTCATTCGTGGGGCCTTGAATTACCTGATAAGAAACCATCTTGCGTTCGGCTTCTACCTCATCAAAGCGTCTTCCCATAAATCGTTTAATTGAATAAACTGTATTTTCAGGATTAATAACTGCCTGCCGTTTGGCAGTCTGACCGACCATACGTTCGCCGTTTTTATTAAAGCCGACAACCGATGGTAACAAGCGTGATCCTTCTGATGTTGTGATGACGGTTGGGTCACCGCCTTCGATTACAGCCACAACACTGTTAGTTGTGCCGAGGTCAATACCTATTATCTTTGACATTTCCTTTTCTCCCAGGTATGTTGAAAATTCACTTATTAAAAACATACCTTACTTAACTAATTTCAATGTCAGAAGCATACCCTGAGTATGCAAGAATTACGTTAACAAGATGTAGGAGGGATATATAAATCACAGCGAACAGTCTAGATTGGTACCTCCATCGGCTTTTTGTAATCGTTATAATTAGTTTCCTGCTATCTATAATTATGGCGATTGTGTTATTAATCTTTCGTCTGTTTTAGCGAAAATCAACTTAAAAATGTGCCATTTTTTGTGAATAATATAATGAGGAGTAATAATTTTACATATCGAGCTCCGAAAGTTTTCACCGCCATATATAAGTATTTTCGCAAAATTTCTCATTGATATGCCATATATGGGGGTAAGAACACATGTTCCCTAATCTCCGGGCAAGAAAAAAATGTCAAGCGATAATAAAAGTTTTCACAATTTCATATGAAATGAAGAGATTGTTTTAAGATAAGGAATTTTAAATAATTCGTAATTTTAAAGATACCGTAGGGTAAAAGTATTGCATAGCTAGCTTATTTTCTGCTAGAATGATACAGGAATCATGGCATTATAGAAGGCAGTAGGTATGGTTGGCCAGCCTAAATATGGAAGAGTTCGGCTGGCTTTTCCGTAAAAAAAAAGCAGGTGAATATTTAGTTCAACAACCGATAGATAACTAAACGGGTTTGTCTATCTCGCTGTTTTTGCATCCTGTGCAAGAGGAGGAAGGATCGCATGAAAGCCGAGCAAGCGTGGCAGGCTGTATTGGGCCAGCTGCAAATGGATATGCCCAAAGCTTCTTTCGATACATGGGTCAGAAATGCAGAAATTGTCAGCTATGAAGACAATGTTTTTATTATTGGTGTTCCCAATACATATGCTCTTGATTGGTTAGAGAGCCGACTTGCAAGTAAAATAAAACGCTTGTTATGTGGGATTATGAATAAGACAGTCTCCTTACGGTTTATCGTTTGGCATGAGGAGAGTGTACCCACAGCTGCTGAAATGGCACTTCCGGAAGCAGAACCTGATGAAACACCAACCCAGGCAAATAATTGTGCACTTATAAACAGATATGCTTTTGAAAACTATGTTGTGGGGTCGTCTAACCGATTAGCACATGCAGCCTCACTTGCGGTAGCCGAACGACCGGCACACGCTTATAACCCTTTATTCTTGTATGGTGGCGTTGGCCTTGGGAAAACCCATTTATTACACGCCATTGGCAACTATTGTATAAAACATAAGCAAAGTGTGCTTTATGTAACGTCCGAAGAATTCACCAATGACCTCATCGATGCTATTCGCACGCATACAACCCCAGCATTCCGCGAAAAATATCGCCATATTGACATTTTATTAATTGATGACATCCAATTCATCGCAGGCAAAGAATCAACCCAGGAAGAGTTTTTTCATACCTTTAATTCTTTGCATGGCCAGGATAAGCAAATCGTAATCACCTCGGACAGACCCCCTAAAGCATTAGTTACATTGGAAGAGCGTTTACGATCTCGATTCGAGTGCGGTTTAGCAGCGGATATTCAACCCCCTGATTATGAAACGCGTGTGGCGATCCTCAGGTCAAAATCTGAACGAATAGGTCGGAGAATCCCAGATGAAATTGTGGAAACCATTGCGCGGCGTGTACAATCAAATATACGCGAGCTTGAGGGGAGTTTAACCCGGGTTCTTGCCCTCAGTGACTTGGGCAACCTACCTCTGAATGTCAAGCTGGTTGATATTGCACTAGCGGATTTGCTTCCCAAACCAAGTACGATCGAGCCATCCGAAGTGATGGCACAGGTAGCCGGAGAATTTGGTATATCAGTTGAAAACTTAATCGGACCTGACCGCAGGCAGGAAGTAGTATTACCCAGGCAAATTGCCATGTATTTGCTTCGTGAAGATGCGAATTTCTCATTACCGAAGATTGGAAATGCAATGGGCGGAAGAGACCACACTACCGTGATGTATGCCTGCCAAAAAGTTACAGATCTGCTTGAGCGTGACGATCGGTTACGACGCCAGGTGATCAGGATTCGAGAACAGATTTATGGCCAATCAAAATTATCTATTTAATCCTGGAGGATTATTCAACCATAATTACTGCGAAAAATTACTAATAAAGGCCAATTGTTCTTTCCAATTAGTTGTTATTTGAGTGCCTTGTCGCTTTTTCTAGAATTCCACCAATCCGCCAGACGTTTAAAAATTCTCCCGAACCAATGAAAGCCCATAGGCTCCGATTCTTCCTTGAGACTAACCCATGGATCTCGATCAAGCATTTTATTAATTGTATAACGTCCGACTATTGTTGCACTTGCCAATACAGGAGCGGCTAAAACCAGACCGATAATACCGATAAGGTTCGCCGCTATGATAGCGACAACCAACACTGCCGCAGGGTGCACACCCAGGCTTCTTCCCATGATCCGTGGAGACACCAGATTATCATATATTTGATCTAAGATGATGGAGAGTCCAATACATAGGGCCGTGTAATACATCGGTTGTAGATTGAAGTAATTACCTCCTTGAAAGAGGGTCACCAACCCCAGCACGATGTAGGTGATCAATGGGCCAATATAAGGTATGAAGCGTGCTAATCCAGCTAAGATAGCTATAGCAAAGGCAAAGCGAACGCCGAGAATTGATAACAGAATTGTGTAGCTTATGATGACCATGATAACGATCGTCAGCTGACCCCTTAGGAATGCGTTCCAGCTACGACCAAGGGCCTTGCTCAGTTTTTGGATATCATAGGAATATCCAGGAATGTCAATGTAATCGAGAACATTAGGAACTTTTCCAGCATCTGCCAAAACAAAATAAGAGATAATCAGGACAAAGAAACCCCATCCTATCGTACTGGCGGTGGCAGTAGCTAAAGTACCAACTATTGTCCCAGCTCTTCCAAGGAGCGATTGTAAAGTACCAATTACCTGGTCACCAAACTGTCCGAGATCGGTGAATTGGCTGAGATCTATCCTGTAGGGTCCGAGAATAATCATCTGACTGGATAATTTATCGATAAGACCGGGAAGCTCAGTGACGAAACGCTCTACCACCTTTATCAAACTTTGAATTTGTTGTAAAGCCGCAAGTCCGGTCAGTGTGGAAACGCCAATCAGGACGATCAGCAGGATCACATAAATAATATTTACCGACGCGCGCCACGAGAGCCTGGTATGAGTGTCCAACGATGCTGCGACTGGATGCAGTAAATATACAAGGATAAAAGCTAGAATTAATGGCCCAATAATTGAGCGGAAATAAATCAGCATCGCTATGATCAATCCAGCAATGATGAGTTCAATGAGCATCTTAAAAGTTGACCCCCATTTCGGTGATGCTGAGTTGGGTTTTTCAACACTCATGGCATTTTCTTTCTTCTTTGGGTACGCTGCCACCAATATGTCTTTGGTGGTGGAAGGGGTTGGACTGAGCTAACGGGAGCCCATTCCATATCAAAGAGGTTAGCAAAGATATATCGCCCGATAACTCGTAAAGAGGCGATAGTTGGTGCTGCCAATGGAATGCCTATAACACCTGCCAGGATAGCTCCAGCAACAATCCCAAAGATTACCACCAAAGGGGGTAGGTGTACACTTCGTCCAACTATTCTTGGGATCAGAGAGTTTAAATCGAATTGCTCGAAGATGAGGTGGAGCCCGATTACGATTAGCATAAACGCCCAGTTGGGCACGGGAATCCAGGTCGAGCCCAGAAAAAATGCCAGAAGCGAGGCGATAAACAACCAAATCGCATGTCCGACACTGGGAAGAAACTCCAGAATTCCTGCCAGAACACCCATAATTATTGCGAATGGCAATCCAATAATCAAACCTACGAAAATAAAAATAGTAGCAACAATTGCGCTTAATAGCAACTGCCCCCGGAAGAATGCTCCCCATATCTGATTGATCTCTTCTAAAATCCACTTATACTCAGGTAAAAGGGTGGGTGGAAGATGAGAATTGACCCATAACTCAAGTTTCGAGCCGTCCTTGATCAGGTAAAAAGAGACCAGGAAAATGAAGATGAGCCAAATGATCGAGGTAATTATATTCTTTACAAGTGTTACCGTCTGTCCGACAACTGGCTGGACTAACCCTTGCAGGGCACCGAATAATTGAGCTGCCAAAGCACTTGGGTGGATTGTAAAACCTGCCACTCGATACTCTTGCGCAAGGGCATTCTCAATGGACGTGATAATTTGTTGAGGATTTATTTGCAATTGCTCAAGGTTCACATCCATCCTCGGGATAACCAAGATGAGAATTGTTGTGGTAATCCCGATGATAAGGAGGTACGTAAATAGAATAAGGATTGCTCTCGGCAGCTGAACTTTGTTCTGGAGGAAGTTTACAATTGGATTAAAGATGTAGGCAATGATAATTGCGATGATTATTGGTGCGATTATCTCGCGGAAACGCGTTAGAAGGTAAATAAAAAAAGCCAATAACAGCAGGCTAACAGTTAATTTAGTTGCATATGGCCAGCGTTGTCTTACCACTTGCCCACCTTTATATCATTAAGGGCACCAGCCTTGATGCCCGTTATAAATGTAGGATTATTGCTAACGTCACCAAGACAACTATAAAGGATCCTGCCAAGATACCAACCCGGCGAATATCTTTAATCACATAATGGTAGTCAGGATTAAAACCTGTTGGGCGATTACCGACCAGGGGATCAGACATCGATTTATCTAAACTGGGATTGACTTCTCTGCTAACTTGACGTTTTGTTTTTTTTGCCATGCACCACTCCACAATAATTTCAGGCGCGAGGACATCATAATGTCCAAAATCACCCGATAAATATACGACCCATATTATATATCTTATTTATCACCAGTATCAATACTAGCCTGGACGACAATCCGTTTGTTATCGATCATATACGGATAGCAGGAAATCAATGTCACCGTGGGTTTGGAGGTAGGTGCCATGACTTCGACATCGGTGGGGGAAACGATTTTTACATCGGTAATTATGTAGGTGAAGGCATGGTTTGCAGTGTAAATAATGATTTCATCGCCCTCATGTAATTGATCCAAATAACGGAATATTTCACCGAAAACATCATTGTGGGCTGATAAGACTACATTACCTGTTTGACCAGGGTTCGCTGAACCGGTATGTTGTGCTACTCCTTTTTTTAATTGTTCCCATCCATCACCCTGAACAACAGGTGCATCAACATTAATCATTGGTACTTGGATTTGGATTGCTTGTTCAGGACCAGGTGTAGGGATTGGAATTTGTGCCATTGATTGGTAGAGGGGGAGTAAATGGGCTGGAATTTCACCTTCATTTGGTTGGGCACCGTTCTGGGAATTTGGTGGTGTGTGTCCTGAAGGCAAAATCACTGGAACGATAAGCGGAGTAGGTGTGAGGGTGGAAGGGATTAATGACGCGCTAAATTGAGAATTTAAATTGCGTAGGATTTGAATACCACTGAAGATAATAACAAATAATCCGATCACCGCAATTATTTCAATGGCGAGCAAAAAATGATCTAAAGCGTGTTTTATTCGCTCAATTAATGGCAGTTGTAGGTTGTCAAGATTTGGTTGAGTATGCGTGCTCGAGTGGAAGTGATTAAGCGGATCGTTAACTTGATCGGATATCAGTGTAACCACTCTACCAGTGTGGCGGAATCGCTCCAGGTGTTCCATACGCGTCTTCCTGCGTTTTTCCACCATAAGCTGCCTCAGCTCATCAATGGATAAATCATCTGGTGATTTTACTTTGGCCATGAGGCGATTATAACCTGTTAAATCTTTCGGACTTTTTTCGGACGGCTAAGTTTCGGGAGTCGGATTTATTTTTACAGGTCGATGGCTTTGTCGAGCAAATAAACCAAATCCGACTAAACGTACGCCTGTGCTGAACAACAGGGCAGTCGTTAAGCCGAAATATGCAGCCATGAATGTACCCACTAGAGGCGCCACGATTGCGGATAGATATTGAATACTTTGGGCGAGAGAGACGAAAGTAGGGCTATAGCGTGGTGGGATAGTTTTCATTAGCTCATCGAAAAATACCAGATCAATCCCTGCTTGAAATATCCCCGCCGATGTTGAAAATATAAAAATTAAAGTTTGATTATTGGTTAGAGCTACTAATCCGGGATATAAAGCTACAAAAAACGTTGTTGTCAACAGTACAAACCTGGATCCTTTTCGGCGGGATTGGCGGGACCAAAAAAAATATCCAACCACCAGAACTGCTGTTTGAGCTGTATACAATAATCCTATCCAGGCGTCTGAGGCATTTAATTCCCGCACAAAATATAGGGGAAATAAAGGAGTAGCTAAAGTAATTCCAAAGAGGTATACAAAACGTTTTAGTGTGAAGGATACAAAATCAGGCGAGGTATTGAGCAGCTGGTAATATTCATTCAAGCTCGATTTGATTGAATGGTGTGTCGCAATTTCCACTGGCTCAGCATCGGGAATTTGTATTCGGCTTGAAAAATAATAACTTATCAGACCCCCCATTGACAGCCCTAAAAATACAATTTGATAATTAAGATGGAAACCGATGCGATCTAATACTTGACCTGCTATGGCGACAGTAATCGCAGTAGTAAGTCCAAGAATCGACCAGCGACGGCTCATCAGATCGTAACGCCCTTCTGGTCCCGAGACAGCGTTCATTACCACAGAGAAACCTACTGCTACCATGGTTTGGGGAAGCGTCGCTGCTGCCCAAATTATCAGAATGACAAGGATAAGGAGGTTGTCGGGTATAAAAAAAGGTGCCAATCCGGTAAGCGCATAAGCTGAGATGACCAATAGTCGGGACAAACTAAACCAAGGAACGACATTTCGCTGCCGCTGCAAGAACCTACCGACCCAGATTGCCATAAAAAAACCTGTAATGCCTGGCATCGAAGTTAATAAGCCGACTTGCACGGGAGTTGCTCCGAGACGCGTTAGAAATACAGGTAGAAAAGGAGCAGCAGCACTGGCAGTTCCTACGCCAACGGCATCAATTTGAACATAACGCTTATTGCGTTCTGCTATGTCAATCGGCTCGGTTTGTTTTGAAACGGGAGGCTGTAATGCGGTGGTCATACAACCATCGCAAGCATTAATTCCATCAATTTAGAAGCAAGAATCGTCCGGTTGAAGTTATTTTCGACATATATGCGTGCCTGGCAACCCATTTGCAGGGCTAATTCTGGGTTGTCAGCTAAGCGTAGAACAGCCTGGCTCAATTCTTCCGGGTCCCCTGGATGAACTGGAATTCCCGCATTCGCACTTTCGACAACCTCACGGATGACTCCATCGATTGCCAGAATCACTGGTTTTCCGGCTGCCATATAATCGAAAACTTTATTCGGATAGGTGGTCTTATACATTTCCACGGGCTTAAGAATTGCTATACAGGCATTGGCAGCTGCAAGTGCAACAGGCATCCCGACTTTCGGTATTGGAGGCAGGAAAATAATATTATCCAAACCTTCGCTGACAGCCTGTGCTTGCAAAGAGGGTTTATCTTTTCCATCACCGAGCAGTATAAATAAAATGTCTTTTCGTTGAATTAGGCGTTTGGCTGCTTTCAACACCGTTCCAAGGTCGTTGGACAAGCCATGAGCACCTGCATAGAGCACCACGAATTTATCATCGAGACCATGCAAGCGCCTGAAATCTCTTCCATCTATATTTGGGGTGAACATCGTTGTATCGGTGCCGTTGGGAATGAGCTCCACACGAGATGCACCTCGGTTTTGTATATGCTGAATGAACCCAGGCGAATTTACCACAACTAAATCCGCTCTATGATAGAGGAAAGACTCTAGCCATTCTGAAAGTGTGATCAATAGGGGGTTTTTCAAGACACCGACGGCAATTGCAAATGCGGGCCATAGATCGCGTACTTCGAAGAGAAAGGGATGTCGGTTAAGCCTGGCTAAAAGCCATGCGGTCAATCCTTGAAATATAGGTGGTGAAGTTCCCCAGACCAAATCCACTTTCTTAACACGTATTCCAATGATAAAGGAGGAGACCATAAAACTGAAAAAGCTGACTAACCGAAAAGTAAAGCTTCGATGGAATGATGGATAGGTATACGCCCGAATAATTGTGATCATGTCTCCATCGGTCTGTATCTCAGACCATGGTATTTTGGTGGACCTGGTTTTCCCGGTAAGATAGCTTATCGGACTGGTGATGATCGTTACCTTATGACCTTGTGAAGCCAAGTAACGCGCCAGCTCGTGATGACGCGTGCCGCCTGGTTCATCCAAGGATGCAAAAGCCTGGTGGATCAATAAGATATGCACTGGATAATTGCTACCTGTATTGAAGGATGATTGATTTAGTCGTCTTCAATCTAAATAGGATCATCAGAAGCCTGGTCAGTCACGATGAGGGGTTGCTGAGGCCATCCAAATTGGTGAGAGTTTAGAACAAACTCAACCATCAATTTAGGCACCACTGGTTGACTTAGAAGATCATCTAAAGGAATCCAGACAGGAAGGTGTGAACCTTTTTTTGATTCAGCCAGGCTGCTCATTTCTTTTCCTGTACCAAGACCAAAATGACCACCGATTGTGTGACCTAAAAAGTAGTATTGAGGTGTCTCCTCATACCAGACTTCCGCGACCATCTGACCAATTTCTACATCCAATCCAAGCTCCTCTTTAATTCCCTCCTTGCTGCATACGCTGCAATTTCTCCAACCTCGATTTTGCCACCAGGAAAAACGAAATAATGCTTTCCTGAACGGTATCGTTCAATCATGGCAATATTACCATTTTGAATTAGGATGACTGCTGATCTAGGTTTCATCGGGAAGAATCCACAAGCTCTTCAATTCAACTGGTAGAGTCCGATAGACCTCAAGAATACATGCCAAAGCTGGGATTTTATCTCCGTATGTAGGGGATGTCCAGCCGAAAATAGGACTGACCTCACCGGAGCCAAATAAAATCTTCCCCGTGCGAACAACCTGAAATTTAATGATATGTGGTTCCAGAGTATTGCCTCCGCCCAAGTTTAATGACACCCATCCATATGGAGATCGAATTCGTATCTGATACCAGGGGAAAACCGTCTTATCGGGTGACTCCCGGATTTCATATTCCCAATCAGGCAACAGCCAATGCAGGCGAATGGAGTGTTTGATAGAAGAGGCACCGGCGACACTGTCAATAATTTCCCAATTGCCGTTGCAAAGGGACGTTATTTTTCGAGAATGCGCCAAACCCAACTTTTGGTAGCCATTATGGGTAGCGGTAAAGCTTATATTATGGTCTGAATCGGTTTCTTGTTTAATGACTTTGGCTTGTGCCCAATCTAGATAAAGGAACCGACTTACGCGTCGCATGAATTCTTTTCCATCTACTGTGATGGTATTATGAACAAATGCGCTGGTTAGGGAATTATCCCAGGGTGGGGCTGAGTTATACAGGTATGTGCCCGGGTCGAGAGCAAGATTTAGACCATGCCACCATAAATCCATGTGCAACTGATCCGCATGGGCAGGGCGAGAATTATATGTCGCTATTCTAAATAATGCCCAGGAACCGTTAACAGGATTGTGCAAGCCAAGGAACTTACCGTTATTTTTCTGAATTATCTGGCTTTCATTATTCCGGAAATTCACCTTTGCTGAAGTCAGTGACCTATCAGGTGTATGACACAACCAATATACCATTTCACACCATGGCCCATCAGGTTTTATTATGCTGTTAAGGAACGTCTTTGCAGCGGCATAGATGACTGGTTTGTAGTCGTGATATGGACAAACTGTGAGTGGGAGTATATAAGCACCATCATTGTGACCCAGGTTAGGCACGCGTCCACTGTCAGGGTCAATCAATTTCCCCAGCCAGTAAGTGGAAGTTTTCAAACGGTCAGGGATATCTTCTGGGATTAGGTCGTTGTTAAATACGTTATCATGGACGGCAAACATCCACATAGCTGCTTGGAGCATCAGGCGATGGTAATTTGTACTGTGCTGGATGTAGCCACCTTCTGGGTCAATTTGGGTGCGGAAGGCGTACTGCAGCCACTTCCAACCGAGATCGTGCCATTTGGGGGCCAACGGGTGTTCTGGGAGCAGAGCTGATGCGGTATATAGTCCTAATGCCTCCGTGATGAGGTGATTGTTATTCTGTGAGCGGGCGTAGACCATTGTAGGAGGAATCCGCTCTGCATGAACCGCAATCGCGTGGGCAAGTTGTTCTAACCTCTTTGGAGTGGAATGGCTGGATTGAATAAAAGTTTGATATGCGAAGGCGAGAGCGACAATCCGGATGGCGACTTCCTGAGATGAGGACCAATGAGGCCCCCAAAATGGGGGATTAGAAGCCAAAAAGTGCTCAGTGTAATCCCAAAAAGTCTGTGCATATTGCTCATTCATACTTAGATGATATGCCCTGGCGAGTGTACAAGACCAGCCAAACCTTGCTGGTTCCCAAATATATTTAATATCCTGGTTTCCGATATGATTACTCCCACGTTCGTAATTTGTCCAAATTGAAAGTGGTTGAGGAGGATCGAGGATCAAAGACACCGGAGCACCACCGAACAATCGTATCTGCCCATTGACGATTTCATCAGCCTGTTCATACATCACATCGATCTCGTCACCAAGTAGCTCGAGCATGGCATTTCGGTCTGGTAATTCTGGAAGACAAGGTTTCAGTTCGAGATACGGCTCACGATTGAGTTTCTCGAGGCTGGTGAGGGAAGAACTCAGCTGACGATGGTAATGGCCGGTTGAAAGCCCGAGGCGATAAATCGCATACAGGCCAACTTTTTGAACTCCCAGCTGATGCAGCGCTTTTAAGCTGATAGTAATTCGATCAGCAAGATTCATCGAATAGTGGTAAATATAACTCAGGTGCTGGAAGACACCACAGCAACTGGCTGCCGGTTTCGAATTGAACTCACAGCTGCGAATGTTGCTGCAGTGACTCCTAATAGCTGGTCATAAGGGATGGGAGGAGGTCCACCAGCGATAATTGCCTGGGAGAATACCTCCCACTCTGCGCGATGACCTTTATCCTGCCGCAAGGATGACCGAATAACTTGCCGTTTTCCTTGGGAGACCAGCTCAAGGATGCGGAAGTCATTTAACACTGCGAGAATACCTCCAGAAAAGACCTCAATCCGCTCCTTTGGGAATGATTTATCCCCATTTGCCAGATAGATTACCGATCCGATAGATCCATCAGGAAAGTTAATCGTTATGACAACGTTATCCTCCCTGAACCGATTATCGTCAGGTAAGGATTGAGTAGAAACAGTAGTCGGAACAGCTCCCACCAGAAAGGTTAGAAAATCGATAAAATGGCATACTTCACCGATTATTCGCCCGCCTCCCTGGAGTGGGTCCTGTACCCAATGGGAGAGTGGAATATGCCCAGCGTTAATCCGATAGGTTGCAACCAGAGGTTCTCGGCTTGTTTTTATAAAATCATGTAGACGGTGTCCCATGGGAGAAAACCTGCGGTTATAACCGACCATGAGCAAGGGTGAAACATCGTCTTCGTTTAATTGTTTGGTTATGAGGGCTAATTGCTCGGGTGAGGTTGCTAAAGGTTTTTCGCAAAACACATGCTTTCCGGCTTGAAAAGCACGGATAACCTCATCAGCATGAAGATGATGGCGGGTGAGAATGCAAACTGTGTTCACCTGTGGGTCTTGCAGAATTTCGTTCTCGTTAAGGGCCGTGTATTTAAATCTATATTTTTTTGATGCATGCTGGGCGTGGAAGCCAGAACCTGAAGTAATCGACACCAGCTCAATCGAAGGTATACTCTTCAAGACCGGCAACATGACTGCATTGGCGAAGTTACCTGCCCCAAGAATACCCAAACGAACGGAATTTACCCCAGCAGCAGGAAGAATATTTTTTATTGTTGGTTGGTTAATGACTTGTGTGCTAACCGGGTTTTTACTCGTTTCAGGATAGGTCAGTAAAACTCCGAGGAATGGTTGGTGTGATTTTCCAGTGATCAGATCATATGCTGCTGGAGCATTTTCGATTGAAAACCTGTGCGTGATGAGGGTTTTTACATCCACGCGTTTATCATCCATAAGTTTTACAAAGGCTTCCAGGTTACGTCCTTCAGTCCACCGAACGTATCCAATTGGATAATCCTGACCCGATTCTTCGTAAGCTGGATCATAGCGACCAGGCCCGTACGACCGAGAGTTGATGAAGGATATCTCCTTGGCGTAATAAACTTTTCGAGGCAGGGTCAGGCCAACTGCTCCGATAGCAACTACATGACCACGGTCACGCGCAATTTCTCCACTTAATTCGACTGGGTCATCTGCGGAGGTATCGGCACAGATAAGGACATTATCTAATCCGCGCCCATTTGAGAATGAAAGGGCAGCTTCTACAGCAGATGATCGAGTTACTGCGACGGCTCCCGATTGGGTGGCTAGTTTTACGCGGTTTTCATCGAGATCCACTCCAAAGACCTGACAGCCGGAAGCACAAGCGAGCATAACAGCTAATTGCCCCAATAATCCTAATCCAATCACACCAACAGTTTCACCTAGCTGTGCATGCGAAAGCCTAAATCCGTGTAGGGCTATGGCACCCAGGGTGGTAAATGCAGCAGATTCAAAATCAACCTGTTCTGGCAGCAAGGCAAGTAGATTCTGTGGAATGAGTGCATATTCTGCATGCACGGCATACCCCCCTCCAGCGCATGCGACTTTATCACCGACTTTATATCCGGTCAGCCCGTCACCGAGAGCTTCGATCACCCCCGCTGAGGAATAACCGAGAGGCATGGGTTGGTCTAATCGGTTAAAAGCAGCTTCGAGGGTGGTTAGTACCCCCTCTCGACGAGCTTTATCTGCTATTTGTCGAACCAGATCTGGACGGGACATAGCCTTCCCCAACAAGGATTTTCCACCAAACTCTACTAACATCCGTTCCGTCCCGGCTGAAACCAGAGAAGCTTGAGTGCGAACCAATGCCATCCCATTCTGTACCTGCGGGATAGGCACATCAATAACCATCGTGTCGCCGTTACTTAAATTCTGTAAAAGCTGTTTCATTCAGTATCCTATCTTGCCGGTAGACATTTATGAAAGCTATTGAAGATTATAGCGCGGATTTTGGCGGCATGTTATAATTTTTAACGGATTAAATGTCAGACAAGTTGTAAAGAAAGGAAGAAAATGGCAACCCATTCATATCAAAAATTGGCTCAAATATTAGTCGACCATTCCACAGGTGTGAAACCTGGAGAACGTGTTGCAATCGAGACGACCACGAATGCATCTGAATTAGTGGGTCATATCTATGAATTAGTGTTGCAGCGTGGTGCTCACCCCCATATCCTATTGAATCTCCCCGAACAAGATCAGATATTCTTCAGGTATGCCAATGCGGATCAATTGACTTACACTCCTGCATTTCAAAAACTTGTGACTGAAGAATTCGATGTTTATATCCGCGTTCGTGCGGATATTGATCCACGCGCCTTAAGTGATGTTCCAGCAGAGAAACAATCACTGCGTCAAAAAGGGATGGCGCAAGTGCGTAATCGAATGCTGCAGAGAGGGGCAGATAATTCACTCCGGTGGGTGCTAACTCAATTTCCAACAGAGGGCTACGCGAAAGATGCCGGGATGAGCCTGGATGAATATACAAACTTCTTGTTAGCTGCCTGCCATGCGGATGAGAAGACATCTGACCCTGTCGCTCATTGGGAGTCGGTAAAAATACAACAACGTAAAATGATCGAAAGGATTCAGGGGCATGATGAGATAAATCTGCTTGGGCCAAATGTTGACCTAACATTGTCAGTCAAAGGGCGAAAATTTAACAATTCATTCGGAAAACATAATTTACCTGATGGAGAAATTTATACAGGTCCTGTAGAGGATTCGGTCACTGGTTGGGTAAAATTCACATACCCGGCAATCTATCAGGGGCAAGCGGTGGAAGATGTGGAATTGGTGTTTACAAATGGTAGGGTGGATTCTGCGAAGGCTAAAGTAGGCGAACAACTACTATTAGCTATGGTAAATTCTGATGAAGGTTCACATTATTTGGGTGAATTTGCGATTGGCACGAATTTTGAGATCAATCGCTTTACACGCAATATTCTTTTTGATGAAAAGCTTGGTGGGACGTTTCATATCGCTTTGGGAGCAGGCTATCCAGAGACAGGTAGTCGGAACACAAGCTCAATCCATTGGGATTTGATCTGTGATATGAGGATAGATTCAGAGATGCGCGTGGATGGGACTGTAATCTACCGCGATGGAAGTTTCTTATAAATTCATCGATGAGATAATAATTACCCGAAAGTTTTTTACTTGTTTTGTGAATTTGTTACATGTTATTTCTATTGATCACGGCGTGCGGCTAACCGAATTAAGCAAGTCCAGGGTTGATTGGACAACCTGAGCTTGCTGATCAGTTCGGCTAATCGTCGCAGGGTTATCCCCGGGCTGGTCGCCGTACCACCCAAATTGGGCATGATTACCACCCATTATCTCTACCCTTGCCGTATCAGCAGGTAGTAAAATGTGAGAAGCTTCAATTTTATCCGGGGTGGAAAGACCATCAAGGCTGGCAGAGATTGAAGTTGTCTTAAAAGTGCTGTTCGAAAGGTCATTACTGCTGGCTGGATATGAAGCCCACAATACGAGACCATCAACCTGGTTAGTATGGTTGTATGCGTATGAAGCTGCCATTGAACCACCAAGAGAATGTCCACCTATCACCCATTTTTCAATATTAGGATAAGCCTCAATAACAGAAGAAGCGCGCCCTAAACCAAAAACTGCAAGATTGAGAGGCATAGGGACAATTACCACCAAATACCCCTGGGCAGCTATCTTGTGAGCCAGGGGAGCATAAGCACGTGGGTCAACTCGCCCTCCAGGGTAGATAATAAAACCTGTGGTAGGAGTGGATTGGGTGGGCTGGAAGACCAGCAAGTGCTCGGTGGTAACTGTGACCTGACTATCAGACTCTAATGCTGCCAGTGCCTCCGGCATGGGAGCTGGAATAATCAACCCCCAGGCGATAAACCCTATAATTGCAGCAAATAGTACTCCAATTAAAACCAGCCACCAGCGTTTTTTTAGCCAATCCATAGAATTGTCCTCTTACCTTTTTAGGTTATTAATTATTCCTTTTTTAGATTGATAATACAATTTTACACGATCTGATGGTACAGGTTCCACATTCGAGAATAGAATCCTCCGGAAACTAATAGCTGATCGTGCGTACCGCGCTCGATAATGCTGCCTTTCTGGAGGACAAGGATTTCATCCATGGATTCAAGTCTGACCATGTCTTGTGTGACGGTGATGGAGCTTTTCCCAACGCTGAATAAGCGAATGGTATTTATCAGATCGAGCTGTGTGGCAGAATCAAGGTTTGCCAACGGCTCATCGAACATCAACAGCGGAGAGTCTTTCAGCAATGCCCTGGCTATTGCCAGCCGTTGGCGTTCTCCACCGCTCAGGCGGAGACCATGCTCGCCAATCCAGGTGTTATACCCGGCGGGTAATGATTGGATAAAACTGTGAAGCTGAGCGTTCTTTGAAACTTGTATTATCTCGTCATCGGTTGCTAGTGGTTTAACGATAAGCAAGTTTTCCTTAATCGTCGCGCTGAATAAATATGTATTCTGAGAAATGATGGCAATTTGCTTTCGAATGTCATCCTGCTTATAAGACCGAAGCTCATGACCACCCACGAGGATCGATCCGTGTTGATAGTCCCAATACCGTAACAGTATATTAATAAGGGTGGTTTTCCCTGCACCGCTGGAACCGACGAGAGCAATATGCTTCCCTTGGGGCAGCGAAAATGAGATATCTTTAAGCCCAAATGTGACCCCTGATAATGGCATATCGGATTCGGACCAAGGTGGGTATTGGAATGAGAGGCTCTGAACTTTGAGATCTAAATTATTTGGTAGATCATTCGATTCAATTGGATCTATCACAGGGGAGGTAGAATCAACAAGCTCATATAATCGCCCAGCAGCTGCTCGATTTGATTCAAAGGTTTGAGCTACCAGGGGTAACGGCTGCATGGCTTCGAAACATGCTAGAGTGGTCAATGACACTACTCCAAGGACCACGCCATCAAGCTGACCTATAGATACCATCTGTATCCCCAAGGCCAGTACCGACAGCATCCCCAAGTTAGCTAAGAGATTACCCAAAGCCGTCTGTTGGGAAGTTATCCCAGCCATCTTGTTTTGCAATCTAGTAACCTGTTCTCCGGCAAAGCTTAAGCGGTCAAGCATAGATTGAGCCTGACCACAGGTTAAAAGATCAGGCATTCCTTGAATTGAGTCGATCAATAAGGTACTATATTGGGCACGCGCAGCGATTATTTGAGGTCCAACCCTGTGTGATTGAAAGAGTATCAATATTGGCAGAATAATTCCAGCCGAAACCAAGAAGACCAGCAATCCCCAGGCTAAAGGCGCTCCAAAACCTGCCAAAAATAAAAGGACTGCCACGCTAACCAACAAAGCTACAAGGGGAGGATTAATGGTGCGAACGTAAAAGTTTTCCAATGATCCGATATCCCGGATGACACGGGCAAGTAAGTCACCACTATGATGGCGAATAAGCCTGGCAGGTGCAAGGGGTTCAATAGCCTGGTAAAACCAAACCCGCCAACGTGCAAGCAAGCGGAACGTCACATCGTGGGACACCAGGCGTTCAAGATAGCGAAAAACCCCACGTGAGAGACCAAAAAAACGTACGCCCACGATTGCAACTTGCAAGTCAGCAATGGAAGGGTGCAATGCAGCCGCAGAGATGATATAAGCCGAAGTCGCCATTAACCCAACCCCACTAATAATGGTGGCAAAACCCAATAAGATCGATAAGAATATTCGAGCCCAAAATGGCGAAAGTAATTTGAATAATCGGACCATTTGTGATAACTTTACATGTGAGGCTACGTCTCCATTTTGAGGTTCGTTTGTGTAGATTAGGGAATGAGCCAGATTGGTTGGAGTTACAACAGATAGATTTGTTCCTTTCGGAGCATCCGCAGATGGTGATAGGTGCTCAGGGTGATGATCAACCCTGCCAAGATTAATAGTTATTACAGAATCGGCTTTGTCCAGCGTGGAAAGGTGATGGGCGATCACCAGGACAGTCCGATGATGAATTAATTGATGGATTGAATCCTGCAAGCGGGCATCGGTTTCAGGATCCAAATGGGAAGTAGCTTCATCGAGGATGAGTAAGGGGGCATCCTTGATAAAAGCACGCGCTAAAGCGATACGTTGTGCTTGCCCTGCGCTGAGTCTTACACCACGCTCACCAATGATAGTCTCATAACCGAGTGGAAAATCCTGGATGAACTCGATTGCATCAGCTAATTTAGCAGCTTTCAGAATTTCCGATTGGTCTGCATCAGGTTTTGCTATCTTGATATTAGCCGCGATTGTGTCATTAAATAAATATGGGTTTTGAGGAACCCACGCAAGATTTTCTAGCCATTCTGTATGTGAAAATTCTGCCAGAGACTTTCCATCGACAATAATTTCACCACTTTTTGGCTGCAAAAAGCGTAATAACAGCCAGGTGAGTGTGGTTTTCCCTGTTCCACTTTGACCCATTATGGCGGTCATCTTCCCCGCAGGAATGTCTATGGACACGTTTTCCAGGGCAGGAGGATTATTGGAATATGAATATCCCACATTTTTGAATACGATATGCGGTGGATTAATTTTTCCCTTGGAGGTAGATCTCCTTGGAATATTTACCGGTTGGGTATAGTGGTTTATGGGAAGGTCCAGGATATTGTAAACACGTTTTCCTGCCTCAATACCTGCCATACCTGCATGAAAACGAGTACCCAATAAACGCAGGGGTAAATAGAACTCAGGAGTGAGAAGGAGGATGAAGAAAGCCTGTTCGAAGGCGAGCTTTCCATACAGCAAACGAATACCAATCTCTACTGCAACGATTGCTGTACCCAAGGTAGCTACCAGCTCTAACACCAAAGCAGATAGGAAAGTCACTCTCAATACCCCCATGGTTGTCTGGCGGTATTGCTCGCTTACTTTCTTGATCATTTCTACCTGATCGTTGCTGCGACCAAGAGCTTTTAATGTGGTCAATCCCTGAAGAACATCAAGGAAAAATGCACTCATTCGGCTCAGCCCCAACCATTGTTTTCGAGTAAGCACTTCAGCAGCACCACCAATCAAATATAAGAATATTGGAACTAGAGGTGCGGTGATCAACATGATAATCCCAGAAAGAGGATCAATTGGAAATACAAAAATGAGCACTGTGAATGGGATCAACACTGCGAGAGCAACTTGGGGAAGATATTGGCTAAAGTAAATCTCTAAGGCATCAATCCCCTCAGTTGTTAGATTAACCAGCTCACCCGTTTGAGTCTGCGACTTACCTACTTCGCCCCGAAGAAAGGCGGGACCAAGAGCCTGTATATGAGCTAAAAGGCGTTGGCGAATATCCTGTTTTATCTCACACGCAGCCGCGTTGGCGGTTACATCACCCCCCCAAATGAATCCTGCGCGAAATAGAAGAATAATCAAAATGACCAACAATATAGCCATTACTGATTTGAGCGCTTTACCATCGAGAAAAACTTGATTAATTACCTTGGTGATCTCATGAGCTTGGAATATGCTTAAAATTCCCCCAATCCAACCAAGGATTATGGAGGTGAGAATTAATATTCGTGAGTGCTTTGCCTCGTTGAGCAGTTGGGGATTAATATTCATGGGGGTAAAATGGCAACGGTCAGCACTCATCTTATCGTATTTGATTAGGGGTGAATGTTGACCGTTATGTTTAAATCTATCGACTTAATACGTCAGCTTTTCCACATCGTTGGAGACTCGCTTTCGGAATACCCAATAAGTCCATGATTGATAAAGCACAACAATAGGCAAAAAAACCAGGGTGACTACAGTCATTAGTCGCAAAGTTCTAAATGAGGATGCCGCGTTTTGAATCGTCAGGCTCCATAATGGATTCAAACTGGAGACCATTACCCGAGGATATAGGAAAGCGAAAATTGTCAAAACCAGAAAAGCCACAGTCAGGCAGGTCATGATAAAAAGGCGACGATTCTGACCTTTTCGTAAGAGATATCCAGCCGATAAAACCGCAACCACTGTTAGTATAGGGAATAACACAGAAAGTAAATTCATATTTTGGCGAACATCAGTAATTACAAAACTGGTGATCAAGAAGACAACCAATATCAATACAACTAAAAGCCAAAGCCAGCGGATGAGTTCTTTTGCCCTGTGCTCGATTTCACCGTCAGTCTTGATGGATAAGAAAGTCGCTCCATGTAAAATGAACAACATCGTAAATACCAGGGCAGCAAGAAGGGAATATGGATTTAACAGGTTGAAAAAACCACCTGCGTATTGCATATCTGCGTTAATTGGCACCCCGCGAACCAGATTTGTAATAGCTATAGGAAATAAGACTGATGCCAGCAGGCTGCCTGAAAAAATACACCAATCCCAAAGATTTCGCCATAATGGATGATCATCCTTGGAGCGAAACTCAAATGCTACTCCTCGGATGATCAGACCAATAATGATCAGAAATAACGGCAGATAAAAGCCGCTGAATAATGTAGCATACCAATTTGGAAAGGCGGCAAAAGTCGCTCCACCCGCCGCAATCAACCAGACTTCATTCCCATCCCAATGGGGGCCAATTGTATTGATGATTGTCCGACGTTGAGTATCAGTTTTACCCAGGAAAGGGAGCAGGATGCCGACTCCGAAATCGAAGCCTTCAAGGACGAAGAACCCCGTGTATAAGACTGCAATAAAAATGAACCAAAGAGTGTTTAAGGTCATAAGAATCCCTCCTATTTCGATTCAGGTGGGTTAACTAAGGAAGGAATAAAGTCAACTGGAGAACCTTCTTCTGGTGTAGGACCAGCTTTGGCAAATTTCATCATCAAGTACACTGTAGCGATGATGATGAGACCATAAAGCAGAATGAAACCGATCAAACTCGTCAGGAACATTCCACTTGTAACTACTTCTGAAACTCCATCTTGCAACCTTACCAACTGATAAACTACCCACGGGAATCTGCCCACCTCAGTGAGGATCCATCCGGTTATATTTGCCAGATAGGGTAAAACGATTGCCCATGTCAGGATGATTAAGAACCAGGAGAATTTCCTATACAAGTTTCTCAGATCGATAAAAAGCGCAAACAGGCTAAACAAGATCATAAGCAATCCTGCGCCTACCATGACTCGAAAGCTCCAATAAAGGACGACTGGCGGCGGAGTATAATTTCCGGGGCCAAATTCTTGCACATATTGTGCTTGGAGCTGGTTGATTCCCGTGACCTCTCCGGTAAACTTATTGTATTCCATAAAGCTAAGCGCTCCGGGGATGCGCCAGTCAAGGAGAAGCTTATCATTAAATGGATTCTTGATGGTGATCATGGAGAGTGATGCAGGATTCTCTGTTTCGAACAGAGCTTCCAGAGAGGCTAATTTCATAGGCTGAATATCAAGGAGCTCCTGACCCTGGGTGTGTCCAATCAATCCAACCGAAATAGTACCGATTATTCCGATGATCGCTGCCATACGGAATGAAATTTTAAACAAGTCGATCTCATTTTTACGCAACAGGTGATATGCGCTAATACCCAGCATAAAAAAAGCAACTGTTGATAATGCAGCAGCGAGCACATGAGGGTAATGCGTGAATATCGGAGGATTGAAGATCACTTGAGCAAAATTAGTTAATACCGCCCGACCATCATCGATTTTATACCCCACCGGATGCTGCATGAACATATTGGCGACCAGGATCCAAAAAGCGGATATCGTGGCCCCAATAGTTACCAACCAGATCGTTGCCAGGTGCAATCCTTTGGATAGTCTATCCCAACCGAAAATCCATATGCCTAAAAATGTCGATTCCAGGAAAAATGCAACCAGTGCTTCAATTGCAAGCGGAGCTCCGAAGATATCTCCCACGAAACGGGAATATTCTGACCAAGCCATACCGAATTGGAATTCCTGGACAATGCCCGTGACAACTCCAACTGCAAAATTGATCAATAGTAACTTGCCCCAGAATTTTGTCAGCCGTTTATAGGTTTCTTTTCCGCTGATGACGTAAATTGTTTCGAGGATAGCTACTACAAAGGATAGCCCCAAGGTGAGGGGGACAAAGAAAAAATGATAGATGATTGTTATTGCGAATTGAAGCCTGGCTAACAGCAATACATCCATATTGATACTCCCACTATAATATTAAAATCTCTTATGAAGGAATTATTTCACAAGCATATTTTACTTCATGTACCCCATCACTTGTGTGATGTATTTTCAGTTTACAATGTTGTAGAAGATTATGCATGCCAATAACCATGCCGTAATGGACGGACATCTTCAGCGGTGATGAAGGCATCTGAATCGATCTCATTAACTAGCTGCCGAACTGCATCAACCTGCTTACGAAGTACAGAGCAATTGATCAATGAAACCATTCCGTCTTTACCGCGACCGGATACTTCGGTAACTGCATAACCGCTTTGCCTTAGATGAGTGACGATTGCTGAACCCCTATGAGGGCTGATAATATTTATATTGATATGACCGATTGCGATGCGCTCTTCGATCATCATTCCCACTACATTGCCAGTCGCAAAACCAGCTGCATAGCCGAGTATATTAAGGGGGTTATTTACCTGAGTTAGAACTTTCCCAATTGCCAAAACGAAGATGGCAGATTGAAAAAACCCCAGTATCCAGGCAATTTTCTTTTTCCCACGCATGACAAATAATACACGCAGGGTGTCTAGCGTCATATCAGAAACTCGCAGAATGAAAATCAATCCTGCGCTTAACCAGGCTTGATACGATAAAAGAATGTCCATGTTCAGCTTTCAACAGCCAGGTACATTCTATCTGTATATTCCTTGACCATGCGATGGACGCTGAAACGTGGCGAAAGTGTTCGAATGGAATCTTTCATCAAAGCAATCCACTCACTTGGAAGACCGTCGGCAGAACGCTCCTGGTAATAAAGGGGAACAATTTTATTTTCGAGGGTGTCGTAAAGGCTGGCTGCGTCAGCTGCATCTTGCTGTTCGTTGTTTTCATACTCCTGCTCGTCCCCTATCGCCCAACCGTTTCTTCCATTGAAACCCTCCCGCCACCATCCATCAAGTACCGAGAAATTGATCACGCCGTTCATTGCTGCTTTTTGCCCTGACGTCCCTGAAGCTTCATTCGGTCGACGGGGTGTATTCATCCAAACATCAACTCCCTGGATCAGATAGCGAGCCAGGTTGAGGTCATAGTCATCAAGGAATACCAGGCGCCCACCATTTTCGGCTTTTTTAACCGCACGGTAAACTTCTTGAATAAGCAGCTTGCCTGGCTCATCTGAAGGGTGAGCTTTACCCGCAAAGATGATTTGTACTGGTTGGTTCGATGAGGTCAAAATTTTGATTAGCCGATCGATATCATGCAATACCAGATTGGCACGCTTATATGTAGCAAAACGACGGGCAAACCCAATGGTAAGCGCATACGGATCCAGCAGCACTCCGGAAGCAATCACCTGGACAGGATGAACATTGGTTTGCAACCACTGTTCGCGGGTACGTTCACGGATGTAGTAGGAAAGCTTACGCTTAAGATGGCGTCGGACGGTCCATAATTCTCCATCCGGAATGTCGTCTACCTTGTCCCAGGTCTCATGCTCATCCACACGTTCTTTCCAGCCGTTTCCGAAATAGCGGTCATATAACCCGCTCAAGCGGCGTGCCAACCAGGTGTGGGTATGAACTCCATTCGTAATGTGGGTGATTGGAACTTCATCTTCACTGAGATTTGGCCATAAGAAGTTCCACATCTTACGTGCAACCTTTCCATGAAGCTCTGAGACACCATTACGCTTCGAAGATAAATTCAAGGCAAGGATTGGCATACTAAATGATTCACCCCAAGGAAGAATATGGCGGGCGAGATCGATGAATTGGTCTCGAGATAAATTCAATTGAGGCCAGAAGTTTGAGAAGTATTTATCAACCAGCCAGAGAGGGAATTCATCACTTCCAGCAGGGACTGGAGTGTGAGTAGTAAAAATGGTGGTTGGTCGGATCTGTTCGGTCGCCTGTTCAAACGTATTTCCTGCAGCGACCAATTCCCTAAGTCGTTCCAATATCATGAATGCCGAATGACCTTCGTTCATGTGCCAAACTGCAGGATTGTAACCCAAGACGCGTAAAGCCCTCACACCGCCAATTCCAAGGATTATTTCCTGAGAAATACGCGCTTCCAAATCACTGATGTATAAACGCGATGTGAGCTCTCGATCGGTCGATGAATTACCATCGACATCGCTATCCAGTAAATAGAGGGGAACACGACCTATACGTATCTCCCATAATCGAGCTAGAATATTTCGACCTGGAAGCTCCACGGATATGGTCGTTGGCTGCCCGTCCTCGTTGATGAAAGGTAACACAGGGAGCTCTTCAAACTTTAGACGTTGATAGCGTGCTTCCTGCCATCCATCTTCAGATATATGCTGTGAGAAATATCCCTGGGTGTATAGAAATCCGATCGATACCAGGGGGAGACCCAAATCGGAGGCACCTTTTAAATAATCACCTGAAAGAACACCCAAGCCACCGGCATATATGGGCAAAGTCTCATGTAGACCAAATTCGGTAGAGAAATAGGCAATCGGCTGGTTAACATGCTGAGAATGTGTCCGCGCGAACCAGGTGTTCTTGGATTTCATGTAATCGTCAAACCCGCGCAAGATACGATCATAATAATCCAGGGAATAACGGTCATTGATGAGGTATTTTAGTTGAGCAGGATCCACCAACCGCAAAAATTGGATGGCGTTGTGATTGGTTTTTTCCCACAGAACACTATCTATGCGAGCAAAAAGACGCTGTGCATCGGGGTTCCAAGTCCACCACAAATTGTAAGCCAGCTCCCCAAGACGATTAATCCTTCGGGGTAACGGAAATTGATTCGGAATAATTGTTCTAAAATCGTCCATACTTTTATTTGTCCTTAAAAGCCTGTGCAATAGTGGTTTCACAAAGCGGCGTTAATCTTACCACGTCAGTTTGGTTTTGCGCCAATTTCCGCAACCAACCCCTACCGATTGATTTGTCCTACCAAAACATGTGGAACCCATCCCAATAGATTGGCGGGAAAAGAAGATTCGGCTACAATACCATTTGGAGTAAAGCATGACAATTACTGCTCAGTTATTTATCACTTGCATCATTGACACAATCTATCCGGAAACGGGTGAAGCAGTTGTCCGGGTTCTAGAAAAAGCGGGAGTACATGTGTCATTTCCACCTGGTCAGACTTGCTGCGGTCAACCAGCGTTCAACGCGGGGTTGAGGCACGAAGCCCGTAAAATGGCAATCCAGACGATTAATGCTTTTGAATCCTTTCCTGGTCCAGTGATTGTACCTTCTGGATCGTGTGCCGCAATGATCCGGCACTCCTACGCAGAATTGTTTGCTGATGATGCGAAATGGCTACCAAAGGTCAAGGCATTGGCTGAACGCACTTACGAGTTTAGTGAATTCCTGGTGGATGTCTTGGGAATCACCGACATGGGGGCACGGTTTGATGGGCGCATAACCTATCATTCATCTTGTCACCTTTTGAGAGGCTTGGGTGTGGATCGCCAACCGAGGAGCTTGTTGGCAGCAATACAGGATGCGGAACTGGTCGAACTCCCTGATTCAGGTGACTGCTGTGGATTTGGAGGTGTGTTCTCTATCGAGCATCCCGAAATATCAACTGCCATGCTGGAGCGAAAAATCGCGAATATTGAAGCAAGTGGAGCCGCGTTGGTAGTAGCTTGCGATGCAGGATGCGTCACCAATATCAATGGGGGATTGCATCGCAGGCACAAGACCCAAAAAGCTGTGCATATTGCGGATTTGTTAGATAAGGCATAAATGACGAGGATTTTTCGCTCCCGAATCCGTAAATCATTGGCAGATCCTAATTTACAATCTGCATTGGATGCCAATGCTGTGAAACGCAGCCAGGTTCGCAAAACTGCATTTAAGTCACTCAACAATCCACAGATGGTACGCCAATATGCACATGAGAATCGGGCTGAGGTGATTGAAAATCTTGGCAAGTATCTTGATCAATTTACAACCCACGTGCGTGAAAATGGTGTATTGGTACATCGGGCTGCGGACGCAAACCAGGCGATCAAGTTGGTTCTTGAAATAGCAAAACAACATAATGCCAAGCTGATTGCCAAATCCAAGACCATGGTGAGTGAAGAAATCCGATTGAACCAGGCACTTGAAGGAAGGGGTTTAGAAGTCATTGAGACTGACCTGGGAGAATATATTGTCCAACTACGGGGAGAAACACCTTCCCACATCATCACACCGGCAGTTCACCTAAGACGCCAGGATGTTGGGAAGTTATTCGAGGAAAAGCTGGGTATAGGATACACGGAAGATATCAGTATCATGACCGATGCCGCGAGGCGAACTTTACGCCAGGTATTTCTCAATGCTGATATTGGAATCTCTGGGGTTAATTTTGGGGTAGCTGAAACGGGCACACTATGTATTGTGACCAATGAGGGGAATGGACGTATGGTGACTACCATACCGAGAGTCCATATTGCTTTGATGGGAATCGAACGTCTCGTCCCATCTTTAAAAGACCTCGGATTGATGCTGTCTCTCCTGCCACGATCAGCGACCGGGCAAAAGCTTTCAGTGTATACAAGCTTGATAAACAGTCCAATTGGTCTATCGGACCCTGATGGACCAGAAGAACGGCATTTGATCCTGGTTGATAATGGGCGTAGTGCAGTATTATCTTCTGAGTTGCGAGAAATCCTATATTGCATCCGCTGTGGATCATGTTTGAATGCCTGTCCAGTCTTTCGCGAAATCGGTGGTCATGCGTACGTGAGTATTGATGGGATAGGCAGTCCATACCCTGGACCAGTAGGTAGTGTGTTATCGCCGGCCTTATTCGGACAAATCGAATATGGGCATCTTGCGCGTGCGTCCAGCTTATGCGGGGCATGCATGGAAGCGTGCCCGGTCGATATTGATCTCCCCAAGCTGTTATTGAGGATCCGTGCAGGCACCCAGGTAAGCGAGATTTCAAGGAAAACTCATCCGAATGCGCCAACATCCTTAGCCACCGGGTTGAAACTTTTTGCTTTTGCGGCTTCTTCACCACGGTATTTCGCGGCTGCTCAGAGGTTGGCTGGCATAGCTGGCTCATTGGCAACTTTCCTCTCAAGGGGGGATCCGTGGATGCGTTTACCTGGACAGACTGGATGGGGTTACTCAAAGGATTTCCCCAGCCCGGTAGCCAGAACGTTCCGATCCAGATTCCGAAATCATGCTAAAGCCGTTCCTGTAGAAAGTAACCGAGGTGTTCTCGATGCTGAAGCCCAAATCGTCAACCCAATCGGCGAAGATGCAAAAGCAACCCAAGGATACCTGGTGACGGAGAAATTTAAGGCCGAGGTGGAAGCGTTGGGCGGCAGTTTTTCGCTCTGTTCCTATGACGACGCTGTTGATAAGATCGTGAAGATATTACAAGTAAAAGGCTTTGATCAGCTATTAACTTGGGATGCACCATATTTACCTGAGGAAGTGTTGGGGAAACTATCAAGAGAAGGGCTTACCATTATCCATCCTACGGCTGGAACGCTTGAAACAAGCAGCCTTGTGCAAGCAGGATTGACAGGCGTGTCGGCAGGGATTGCAGACACGGGTTCGCTGCTATTGTTGGGTGGAAGAGGACGTCCGCTAACTGCATCGTTGTTACCTCAAATCCATATTGCTCTTCTAAGGGAGGAAGATATTTTTGAGAATCTGGACCAGGTACTCCAACAAATCGACATTCAGAAAGCATCGGCTGCCATCATTGTCACCGGACCTTCGAGGACGGCAGATATAGAAATGACGCTGACGATTGGTGTGCATGGTCCGGGAGAGTTGCACGTAATCTGCATCAAGAAAGAGCCAGAGAAAATGTCTTGAACCTAATAATGCAGATCCCTCCAAAGAACAAGATCGAAATTTACTTGCCATTTTGGGTAAGATGATATAAACTTTCTCTGATACAGGCTTGCTGCTATTAGAAACCGCCGCGACGAAGTGTCGGGGCGGTACTTTTTTGGAGGATAGATGGATAATAAATTGTATGTAGGTAATTTGCCATTCAGCACGACTGAAGAAGACCTGAGAGAAATGTTCGCTCAAGCAGGTACCGTCGTCTCTGTCAGCCTGATCAAGGACCGGGATACCGGGCGTTCACGTGGCTTCGCGTTTGTTGAACTTGCCACCCAGGCAGAAGCTGAAAAGGCAGTAAGCCTGTTCAATAACACACCGCTCGATAACCGTACGCTCAAGGTGAACCTTGCCCGCCCGAAAGAAGACAGCGGAAAGTATCGAAAGCCAGGCGGCAACAGGCGCTATTAGGTAAACCCCAAAATAATCAAATAATCCAACATATCCTGGCAGGGACAACCCTGCCTGGTTTGAATTAACCTGGCAGATGAATGGAGCGATAGATTCCATCGGTATCGGGCTTGAGGTCAGATATTGAGCTCACAGCGTCCAGGTTGATGGGTCCATAAACATGGGGGAACAGTATACCCTCCACATTTTCCCAGCGAACTTCAGCTGCCAATTTTTCCGGATCGAGCCATAAAAGGATCATATCGGAGCCGCCAAGATAAAATTGGTTTGCTACCTGCAGAACCTGCTCTGGCTGTGAGCAGTGAATAAAACCAACCCGCTCAAGTGAAGTGTCGCGATATAAGCTATTATTTTGAGCCTGAAGCCACTCTGGTCTTGGGCAGATGTGTACAAGCAGGTTGGGCCGCTCGATTTCCAGGCAGCGATCCTGACCGGACAAATCTTTGAAGATGTGCACAGATGAAAGAGGAAAATTATGATGAGCCGGGGCAGATACATCTTCACCCTGGGTTGATTCAATCTCCAGAAGCAGCAATCCTCCGCAGACCAGCTGATTCCTGGCTTGCTCTAGCAATTTGCCAATCAATACAGTACCATCCATACCGCCATCCAGGGCTAAACGTGGTTCTCTATCGAACACTGGCAAGGTCATCAGCAGGCCAGTAGGGATGTACGGCAGGTTGGCGCAGATCATTTTGAATGGCCCGGAGATACCATCCAGCAAATTCGCCCGTTTGAATTCCAAACGATCTGTTAGCCCATGGATCCTTGCATTTTCCTGGGCAATATTCAAGGCTTCTAACGAAATATCTGTCAGGAGCATGCGTAAATCGGGGATGCTTTTTACCATGCTGATCCCAATACACCCTGAGCCAGTTCCCACATCGATGGCGTACCTCCGGGTTGGATGTATATTGAACCAGCTAATCGCACGCTCGACCAACAGCTCGGTCTCAGGACGGGGTATAAGCACAGCTGGAGTCAGATGAAAATCCAACCCATAAAACTCCCTATGCCCGATGATGTAGGGCAAAGGCTCTCCCATTGTTAATCGCTCAGCTGCCTGGAGAATAGTACTGTATTGCGTGCTGGTCAAAGCTGCTTCAGGATGAGCGAGTAACCAGGATCGAGGTTGTTCAAGGTAGTGCGCCAATAAAACTTGAACATCCAATAAGGCTGTATCACTAGATGGCTGTAGCTGATGATAAAGCTGCGACTGAATTTCTTGTATCGTTATATCCATTGAAATTATCGACGACCCATATCAAGTTTTTATGGGCAGGAATCGCTCAGATTTATTCGACTTCTGGATTTCGGGCTAACAAACTGAGGTTAATTATCGTTTTCGATCACAGGCTCTTCACCGAGGGTGGCGAGTCGTTCGGACTCATCCCGGGTAGCCAACTCATCGATGAAATCATCCAATAAGGTGCCAGTCATGAAACCAGTCAGGTTGTAGGTGGATTGATTTATTCGGTGATCGGTCACGCGTGATTGAGGGTAGTTATAAGTGCGGATTTTTTCTGCGCGTTCGCCACTGCCTACCTGAGAGCGGCGATTGGCATCGATCTCAGCACGACGCTTATCTTCTTCGATCTCATATAAACGGGCACGTAAAATGCTCATGGCGCGCAAGCGGTTCTGCAGCTGGGAACGTTCATCCTGGCAGGCGACAACAATTCCTGTGGGAATGTGGGTGATACGCACTGCGGTAGAATTTTTCTGAACATTCTGACCGCCTGCTCCAGCCGACTTGTAGACATCCACATGAATATCGGATTCAGGGATATTGATTTCAACTTCATCGACTTCAGCCAAAACTGCCACCGTGGCAGTGGAGGTGTGGATTCGTCCTTGAGATTCAGTCACAGGCACACGTTGGACACGATGGACCCCGGATTCATATTTCAGGCGTGAATAAGCCCCTTTACCTTTAACCAGGAAAATGATTTCCTTTATCCCTCCGATACCGATCTCACTCGATGAAAGGATTTCGATATTCCACTTGCGTGTTTCGGCATAGTGGGAATAAAGCCTGAATAGATCGGCTGCAAATATGGCAGCTTCATCGCCACCCGTGCCCGCCCGTATTTCCATAATCACGTTACGATCATCGCGCGGGTCTTTCGGTAAAAGCATAGTCTTGATCTCGCGTTCTAGTTGTTCGATCTGGGGTTCAAGGTCAAGTATTTCTGCTTCTGCCATCATACCCAGCTCAACGTCGTCTCCACCAACCAAGGATTGAGCTTCGTCCATCCTCTGGAGGGCGTGGTGGTATTGGCGTGCCTTGTTGACAAGGGTTTCCAGATCGATACGCTCCTTATTAAGCTCGGCGGCGCGTTGATAGTCATCGCCGACTTCCATTAACAATCGGTTAAGCTCCTCGTAGCGCAGCTCAATTCCAACCAGCTTGTCCAACAAATCTAAAGCCATTTTTCCCTGTATGTCTCCCAGTCAAGAAAATGATTATACCACCGGAACTTTTAAGAATTTTCTACCGTCTAATCTGCAACTTACCCGTCAAAATATAGAAATCGCCTAGCTTGTTCGTCCAGGAGGAGATTATGAAACCGAAAGCTGTACTATTTAGCGTAATCTTATCCATCGTCCTATTCTCAACCATGCTATTCCCTGCTTCAGCTCTGGCAGATGGCATCATCATCCCAGATCCACCCGTTTGCGACCCCACCCCCTGCCCGCCAGTGATCATACCCATGGACCAGCTGGTGATCCGCTATCACCACGTGACCGTTGCGATAAAAGAGCAGCTGGCAATCACTCATGTGGACCAGGTGTTTTATAACCCCAACGATTGGACTATCGAAGGGACGTACATATTTCCCATCCCGGATGATGCGGCGGTTTCCGGGTTCACCTTGTGGGTGGATGGAAAGCCGGTGGAGGGTCAGGTGTTGGACGCAACCCAGGCTCGCCAGACTTACGAGCAAATCGTATCCAGTATGCGCGACCCGGCACTGCTTGAATATATCGGGCGTGGTGCGGTACAGGCAAGGATATTTCCAATTGCACCGCAGGCAGAACGCAGGATTGAGCTGGAGTACACCCAGGCACTCCCTGCCGAAGGAGGCCTGGTGCGATATGGTTACCCGCTCAACACTGAGAAATTTTCGGCGTTGCCGATCGAATCGGTCAGCATCAGTGTCGAGATCCAGTCAAGCGTGCCCATCCGGGCAGTATATTCACCCAGCCACGAGGTAGGCGTAAACCGGGAAAGCCAAAACCAGGTGACGGCAGGTTATGAAGCCACAAATGTGCTTCCGGACTCAGATTTCACCTTGTATTACTCACTAGGCGAAACGGAAGCGTTCCACCTACTTACATTTCGTGACCCAACCGACAGCACCGACTCAGATGGTTTCTTCCTTGTGCTGCTTGCTCCGAAGATCAATACCGTCGATCAAGTTATCCCTAAAGATATCATCCTGGTGCTTGACCATTCAGGCAGCATGGAGGGGGAGAAATTCCAGCAGGCACAACAAGCCACCCGATACATTCTGGATAATCTCAATCCTGAGGACCGGTTCAACATCGTTTCCTTCAGCACGGGTATCGAAATGTACGCCAGCAGCCTGCGACATGTTTCAGAGATATCCGAAGCTGAAGCATGGGTAGATAGCATGCGGGCAGAAGGTTCCACGGATATCAACCGGGCGCTTCTCGAGGCAGCTGCTTTGGTGGACAGCGAACGATCAACGTACCTTATCTTCCTGACAGATGGCTTACCTACAGAGGGTGTTACCGACAGCCAATCCATCCTAACCAATTTCTCTACCAATGCACCGGAAAACCTGCGTTTATTCACCTTTGGAGTTGGCTATGACGTGGATACAATCTTGTTGGACAGCCTGTCTCAGGACCATCATGGTCGCAGCTCATACATCCAACCTGGGATGAAACTGGACGAAACCCTTTCATCCTTCTATAACGGGATAAGCACTCCGGTTTTGACTAACTTAAGTCTTGATTTTAATGGCGTATCCACATATGACCTTTACCCCTACCCGCTGCCAGACTTGTTTGCTGGAGCTCAAGTGGTGCTGCTGGGACGCTACCGGGAGGGTGGTGAGGCTGATATCCGCCTGAGCGGTGAGGTGAATGGTAAGCAGCAGACATTTACCTTCGCTGAGCAGAAATTTGAAGCACAGAGCCCTGTCAATTCATTACAATCATCCATCCCGAGATTATGGGCAACCCGCAAGGTAGGTTACCTTCTGAATGAAATCCGCCTACGAGGTGCCAACCAGGAGATTATCGATCAAATCGTGCACCTGAGCATACGCTACGGCATTGTCACACCTTATACCTCATACCTGGTGACAGAGCAAGCCCCTTTAGGTGGAGCTGAACAACAACGCCTGGCGGAAGACACATTTGAAAAGATGCAGGCAATGCCCACGGCGGCTCCTTCCGGTCAGGCAGCGGTCCAATCGGCGGCAGACGCCGGGGCGATGCAGGGGGCAAGCAATGCACCGGCGGTACAAGGTGAAGCTGCGAGCAGTGTGCGGGTGGTCGGCTCACGGACCTTCGTTTTATCGGAAGGTAAGTGGATTGACACAGCTTTTGACCCTGACACGATGAAACCCACGCAAGTAGGATTCCTTTCTGCAGATTACTTTACCTTGGTCGCAGATCATCCTGAGCTGGCAGACGCCTTTGCCCTGGGAGAGCAGGTGATTGCGATATCAAATGGAACGGCGTATGAAGTTATGCCAGATGAGACGACATCCCAACCGACAGACATTACACCTACACCTCATAACCCAGACAAACCAACTGCAACACCCAATTCAGCAAGCAAACCAACTGCGACCCCTGTAAATGTACCTCCAAGGAAGATATCCGGTTTATGCGGCACAATAGTATTGCCATTCATACTCGTCCCATTGTTGGTGATGGTGATTAGACCAAAACGCAAGCACTAAACCTCGAAAAAAGCGAAGAGCATGGTTACCCCCCAGAGCACCCAGCTGGGGGGTAATTTATTAGTTCGCCTTGCGAAGGAATGTTTTCAGAGAGAATCAAAGCTAGTTTTTACGATGACGAATTTGTTCTCGGGTTATAATCTTACTTGTACCTGGTGGGACACACATTTTCATATTGAGGAGAGTGCAATATGGTGAGACGGATATTCTTCCTATTCAACATTGCTGCCGTCATGGCATTGCTCATGCAGGGGGGTTATCTCCATAGTGGGCGGGCGTCTGCGCCTGTGACCGTTGAAGGCACCTTTCTGATCATTTGGGGAGATGGCTTAGGCGGATCCAGCGACACAGAACTCAGCTATTATCTCTCTACAGTACAGAATGACCCCATCCAGCTGATCGTCGATGAGGAATTGCTCAAATCGGTGGGCGGATCGATTGGCCTCAACCGAAAGCCGGTCATCCTCCAGGGGATATGGGATGATCTGGGGAAGGCATTGCTGGTGCAAACCATAACATTGGCAGAGGGGGAGCAAGCAACTCCGCAGGGCGTATACGGTCCGCAGCCGTGGGTATCCATCATGTGCAAGTTCAAAGACTATGCGGATGAGCCGAATAATTTGCAGTATTTCAAGAATATGTACTCCATGGAATATCCCGGGCTTGATCACTTCTGGCGGCAAAACTCGTATGACCTAGCTAACCTGGAAGGCTCGGATGCATTTGGATGGTACATGCTGCCCCAGAACCGGGATTATTACGTGTATAACGACCAATTGGATTTTGGGAGAGCAGCCGAGGATTGCACCGCGGTCGCCGATGCTGACGTCTATTATCCAGATTATGTTGGCATCAACTTGATGTTCAACTACACCCTGGATTGCTGCGCCTGGGGAGGTGCATGGCAGCTGAACAGGGATGGTCACAACCAGGTTTGGCGGATGACCTGGGAACCGCCCTGGGGCTACCAGAATATAGGAGTCATCGCGCATGAGACGGGGCATGGTTTTGGCTTACCGCATTCTTTGGGAAACTGCCAAAATGGATACGATAATCGCTGGGATGTGCTGAGCGACGTGTGGAGCAATGGGAGTGATCCAACCTGGGGGACAATGGGCCAACATACGATCTCTTATCACAAAGAACTGGTGGAGTGGATCAAACCCGGCGAATACTTTACCGCCAATCCCGGTACGGTATCTACAATTACGATGGAGCGATTGGCACTGCCGCAGACGAACAATTACCTGGCGGCACGCATCCCGATCAACGGCAACGCGGAGTACTTTTATACACTGGAAGTGCGGCAGCAGACGGATAACCTGATCGATTACGACAAGTGGCTGCCGGGATTTGCAGTCATCATCCATGACGTGGAGGTGAGCCGACCTGAACCTGCCATCGTCATCGACCAGGATGGGGATTGCGACACCGGGGATGCAGGGGCGATGTACACCCCAGGTGAAGTGTTTACGGATATGGCAAACGGCATTACGGTGTCCATCGAACAAGCAACTGATTCTGGCTATGTGGTGACGATCAATAACCGCTACACGGTGGTGGAAAATGTGGAAATTACAAGCCCGACCGAGGGAAATCTAGGAGAGAGCGTGCCTTTCACAGCCACAGTCAGCCCAGAGGATGCGGCTACACCGATCACCTATATCTGGGAAGCGACAGGTATACCACCGGTGCAACACAGCGGTGATACCGTGGATAATGTTGAATTCACCTGGGAAGAGGCAGGGACGAAGACGATCACGGTCACTGCGTCCAATGCAGGGGGGAGCGTTGTGGATACCCATATCATCGAAATTGATAAAAAAGTGCCCATTGTATCGGTAAGTGGCCTTAATAATAGCATCGTTGGCGTTACTAACATATTCACAGCAACTGTAATACCGGATGATTTGATGCTGCCGATCACTTATACGTGGCAGGCGAGTGGACTAGCAACCATCACGCATACAGCAGGCTTGAGTGACACTGCCAATTTCACCTGGGAAAACCCGGGAACACAGCTGATCACGGTTACGGTTGAGAATGTTGAAGGCTCAAGTCTAGACACAATATCAGTAGATGTACTGATGCCGCCATTGAGCGTGGAAGTCAGCGGACCGAAGGCGGGGGAAGTGGGAGATAGTTCCATTTTTACATCAACGGTATTTCCTATTTCTGCCACGGTGCCAATCACGTATGTATGGTCGGTTGATGGCGAGGTGGTCATCACCCACACGAGTGGAATAACCGACAGCGTGATGATCGACTGGGAGGAGCCAGGGATGCATATGGTTTCGGTGTCTGCGACGAACCCGGCGGGAAGCGTGGAAGAGGATTGGACATTCACGGTGTATATCAGGGTGTTAATACCGATCAGCATGAGGAATTGATGTTATTGAGACCATTATTTGGCACGTATTGTTAATAAAAAAAGGAAAAAACGAAACAATTCAAATAATTTTCTGATGGATCTGTCTGGCGTTGAACTTGGAATCCTAGCATAGAAGAGATGTTAAGGTTCGAGCTGATGGACAATTCCATTGATCTAGTGTTCGATCGATGTGGGTTACTCCAGCTAAATAAAAGGTAAATGTATATGAATTAATAAAAAAAACAATCAAAAACAATTCATTTTTTTATCTATGATTGGTAATGTGCAGAGTAGTAGATGGAAGGGAGATCGCTCGTTCTGAGATGGCACGGATAGATTGGGAAGGATCGTATTGATAGAGTGAGATCCAAAGCTTAAGATTTAGTATCCGTAGAGATCAACCAGAATACAAGCGATTATTATCGAGACAACCCAATCGGTACAGAAGACCACTGATAGAAGTAATCCATAGAAAAGCATCTTAAACAGATGAAAATCATTCTGTACCGAAGCACACTGATGTAATTACTCAGCAGGAGCAAAGGCATCATGTGATTATAAATAAAACACAGAGCAATTGCTCCCCGAAAAATTGCGGGGACGGGTTCTAAGGACTTCGGAGTGTACAAGGAATCGTGGATTCTGAGAGCGTCCTTATCCCCCGAAAACCAGCGGGGATTCCCAATGACAGCATGGGTGACTATTACACACTGATTATAGCACAAACGTTCTAATCCACAAGAGTAATTACTCACCGCAACCGGAAATCGGGAGTGAAGGCGGACCGAAAAGAGCTTGGATCGCATCAAAAGCACGAACCCCAGCCAATTCAGCTGTATCAATGACCGATGCTAACGCTGCATAAGTGTTTGTGCCCCAGTTGGAGCGAAATCCATTGGTAACCTTACGATGCACAACCGAGTGACGCAAGGCGCGCTCAGCGACGTTGTTTGTCGGCTCAACATCGTTGCGATGCAAGAACACAAACAGACAGGAGCGATATTTCAAATAGCGGCGCTGTAATCTCTGCGCTTCGGGTGGAGCTAAGTCTTGGTGCAGCAGGCGATCACAATTACGCTCAATCTGAGCTACTTGTTTATCAAATTGTGCGCTAGTCATCTGGTCACGTTGGCGATGAACTTGGATGGCATGTAGAAATAGCTTTCGCAGAGCGTGGGCCCAGGTCAAATGAGGCTGAGCATCCAAAATATGCTGCAAGGCGCGCAATTGATGGGCCATACATAACTGTCTTTGCCTGGCAGGGGCTTTCAACTGTCCCCCATAACAGTCGCTCACCCATACTTCCGCCGGTAAATCGTGCATGACACCCCGGATCACTTCCGCACTTCGGTCACGACGGATCACATGCAAAACACTTGTCAGTGTGCAAAAAACCCATTCCCAAGCATTGGCTCCGTTGATCCGGTTGGTGGTTTCATCACAATGAACCACCTGGCTGTGGCGAACACTGTCCTGGATCTGGCCGAGCTTGCCTATTGCCCACTTTCCAGCACGTTTCATGATCTCATCGATCCCACCCTGGCTGATCTCAACCTGATGCAGGTCGAGCATTGCCTTTTGAGTGCGGACATAGCTCATGTGCTGCTCCTGGCGATAATACACCACCGTTGCTTCCAGCCGACTTCCGAATGCACGGTGCATCTCCAACCCAGCCGGTGAACCTTCAACTTCAGATGCACCGCACTCAGGACAGGTCACGGCGTACTGCCGTACTTCAATCACCTGGGCAGGTGCTTGAGGTAACTCGGTGATCTGGTTCACATTGACCAATCGACCCGCTTCACTGCTCAGGTCGGTGTGACATTTACAACATGCCTTCGTACGCAGCTCAATGGTGTGATCGGGCTGTGCCACATATTTACGCACATGCTTTTCATGCCCAACCGGTGGTCCATGCCGATGCCTTCGTCGTCCTGATGGTACGTTTCCTTTTTGGTCACGCGAGGGTGGTTGGGAGGAGTTCTTTGAAGACGTGGGCGGCTTTTGGTTCTTCTCAAACTTCAGCTTCAAGGCTTCATAGTCTGCTTGAAGTTTAGTCAGTTGTTCGTATTGCGCTAATATCAGCTCGATTAATTCATCTTTCGTTAGCGTTTCGAAGTCTGTTTTACTCACACGCGCATCTTACCAGATTTCGCGAATTTTGAGGAGGGGTGAGTAATTACCCACAAGAGGGATAAGAAGATTTAAGGAAAGCGTAGGGTAGCGGGGGGGTTGAGGGTTAGATTAATTTTAGGACAGACCGAGAAGAGATAACTAATCGTAGTACTACATGCGTGAGGAGAGATTATCCACAAGTAAGACATCATTTGCTCTCGAAAATCGTGAAAGAAGATGAAAAAAAGCGAAATAATAATGATCCTTTACATCAGTATGTCCTGTTCTAAGGATATTACTGAAAAAGAAGAGAGAAATCTCCGAATGGTTACAAATTCTGGAAGATATTGTGGACTTGGCAGTAATCTACATTGAGTTAAGAATAATTGACATATCAATTATCCCGGCGAATAGTTCGGTAGGATTGAATAGGAAGATTGGACTCCGAAAAGGAGCGGGAATAGTTTCACCCAGCTCCGCAGAGTGAAAATTAAGACGCAAGATGGAAACTGAGTCGGAAGGGCGGGGCGGAAGAAAATCCAGAAGAGCGGGTCGGTAGAAAATCCAGAAGGGCGGGTCGGAAGAGTTGCGCAGAGGGCTTCTTCGATAAGGATCTAGGTAAGACGTCGGGCTGTAACATCCACTGGAGACCCGCCCCTACGACGGGCTTTGATTTAGAATCGGATGGGCGGGTCGGGAGGGTGGGTTGGAAGAATAATCAGAAGGGCGGGTCGGAAGAGTTGCGCAGAGGGTTTCTTCGATAAGGATTAAGGTAAGACGTCGGGTTGCAATATCCAATAGAGACCCGCCCCTACGACAAGCCCTGAATTAGGATCGGAAAGGCGGGTCGGAGGAATAGCGGAGAGGATTTCTTCGATAAGGATTGAGGTAAGACGGCGGGCTGTAACGTCCCCTGAAGACCCGCCCTTATTAAATACCTACCCTTATGTGGGGTCAGTCTTCGCCGGGGGTGAGGGGGACTGGTGAAGGTTTTCGCTGGGTTAAGGACTTGGAGCTGGTGATGATGACCACGCCAGCAATAATGATGGCGGCTGAAATGATCTCAACCGTCTCCAATGGCTCATTAACGATGACACTGCCAAGCAGGATGGCAACCACAGGATTGACGTAGGCATAAGTAGACACAATCGTAATTGGGGCATTTCGCAGAAGCCAGGTATAAGCTACAAAACCGACGCCAGAGCCAAAAATGATCAAGTAGGTCAACCCTGATACCGAGGCCAGGGAGATTGCGGTAGGGTCGAATTGCTTCCATTCACCAATCAGGGTGGCAAATGCAAATAAACCCGCTGAACCAGCCAACATTTCCATCCCAGTGCTCAGAAAGGGGGAGTCAGGAAGACGGGCATTACGACTATATAACGAACCAATAGACCATGACAGGGCACCGATCAGCAGAACGAGTATCCCCAAGGGGTTAAGGGGCGGACCGCCGGCGGTGTGGGCCTGCCATGGAATGGCAAGGAGAGCTATCCCGAAAAGCCCGACCAATACTCCCAGCCAGGTGAGCCAATTCGAACGAGTCCCGCCTGGACGAAGGGATTCGATCAACACCATCCACAACGGGGTGGTAGCGATAAAGACAGAGGCAATCCCGGAGGGGATGTGCTGCTCAGCCCAGACCAAAGCACCGTTACCGCCAAGGAGGAGTAGAAGGCCAACAATCGAGGCGGAGCGCCATTCTATTTTCTTCGGGGCGGGATCACCACGCAGTCGGCGCCAGGTGTACAGGATGACTCCAGCAACGAGGAAGCGGATTCCAGCGGATATAAACGGGGGGATGGTCTCAATAGTGAAGCGGATGGCGAGGTAGGTGGACCCCCAGACAATATAGACTGCAATCAAAGCAGCCCATGCTTTAGGCTTCATAAGTACAAAACTCCAAAATTCAGCTGCCGGGGTAAGCGACTTTGGACATTTCCCAACCGAGTAAGGCCACTTTACGAACCCCACCATAATGGTAATTACCAAATTCACCCAAAGAATTAATCACACGGTGGCAGGGAATCAGTACTGCCACGGGATTTTGTGCCAGAGCATTTCCTACCGCGCGAGATGCCTTGGAATCCCCTAGGTAGCCAGCAATATCCCGGTATGATACCACATTGCCCGAAGGGATTCCCAGCAGCGCCTCCCATACTTTGAGCTGAAAGTTCGAGCCGCTCAGATAAAGGTGTAATGGATGGTCGAGCTGACGACCAAATGAACGAAAGATGGCTGAAACCAGGGGTTGGGTCTTAGCGGAATCCTCGACCAGGTTGGCTTTTGGCCAGTCCTTTCGTAAAGCATCCAATGCAACAGAACGCCCAGTTGGCATAACAAAGGAAAGATTGCAAATACCGCGATCGGTGGTACCTAACAGTATTTCACCAAATGGTGAAGGGTGAAAGCCATAACTGATCTGCAGACCTTCGCCTCGTAGCTTGTACTCACCGGGGGTTACCGCTTCCCAGGTGATGAACAGATCGTGCAACCGACCGGGGCTGGATAAACCCACCAGATAGGCAGTATCGAGGATGTTTGAAGACTTCGATAAAAGTTGCTTGGCATGTTCCTTGGTGATGAATTGGAGGAAACGTTTAGGACTGATGCCCACCCAACGAGTGAACAAGCGCTGAAAATGATATTCACTCAAGTGGATGCTTTCCGCTATCTCACTCAGGCTGGGCTGCCGGGAGGCATTGTTTTCAAGATAATAAATGACCTGCTCAATACGAGCATAGTCATCGGAGAGTTGAGTGTAGTTAATCATGTCATGATTATAAGCAATTGAAGGGCTTAATCCACCCGAATCTTGCGCTCTTATTGATACGAGTATATATAGAAGTACAGAGAAAATGGGTGAGCAAGCTCACAGTGCGGGAAACCAACGGATTGATTATACTTATGACCATTCCTTAGCTTTGGAGGCAGTGGATGCGAGAACTGATGAATGGAACTCAGGCGATCGTGCGGGGGGCAATCGATTCAGGCTGCAATTTTTTTGTGGGGTACCCAATCACACCGGCAACGGAAATCCTGCTGTACATGATCAGGGAGCTACCCAAGGTGGGCGGGATCGCCATCCAGGCTGAGGACGAAATCGCCTCGATGGGATTTTGCATCGGAGCAGCCATGACGGGTAAACGAGTAATGACCGCCACCAGCGGACCAGGGATCAGCCTGTACAGCGAGAATATTGGACTGGCGATTATGGGCGAGGTGCCGATGGTGATTGTTGATGTGCAACGGATGGGTCCAGCAACTGGAGGAGCAACCACCGTGGCACAGGGTGATATCCAGTTCCTGCGTTGGGGGACATCAGGCGGCTACCCGGTGATTGTGCTTTCACCAACCAATATCCAGGAGAGCTACAGCCTGACGTGCAAAGCGTTCGACCTGTCTGAACGTTTCCGAATTCCGGTTTTCCTGGCGACGGATAAAGAGACAGCCCTTACGTTAACGACGGTGGAAACCAACAAATTCGAACGTATCCAGATTCGGGAGCGAAGAACAGCCCCAAATGTAGAAAAATTTATCCCGTATCGAGTGAATACCCATGATGAGGTGCCGAATTTCTCACCTTATGGTGGTGAACATATCATGCGCTTCACCACATCCACGCACGATCAATACGCACAGCTGACCAAGAACCCTGAGATCGTTCGCACGCTGAACGAGCGGCTGGCAGCTAAGGTGGAAAATCACATGGATGAGATTTCTCTGGTCAAAGCTGATATGCAGGCAGACGCACCAACATTAATTGTCAGCTATGGGGTGACCAACAGGGCAGTGGATGAGGCAGTTGAACGTACCCGTGATAAGGGTGAACGTATATCATCGATAACGATTTACTCCTTGTGGCCAGTACCTGAAAAGGCGATCAAAGATGCGATGAAGGGGGTGAAGAAGGTGATCGTGCCTGAGCTGAATATGGGACAGTACCGTTTGGAGGTAGAACGATTGGCGCATGATGGAGTTGATATCGTGGGGATCAACCGGGTGGATGGTGAACTGATTAGCCCTGACGAAATCCTCGAGCAAGGAGGCATTTTATGACCAGCCAACCGATCAGTACGTATCTTGAAGAAAATTTGCTACCATATTTCTTCTGCCCCGGATGCGGGCACGGAATGATCACCGATCATTTGAATGCTGCCCTGGTCAAGCTTCAGATCGACCCAACCAAGGTGGTGATTGTAACGGATATCGGATGCAGCGGGTTGGCGGACAAATACTTCAGCACCAACGCTTTCCATGGTCTACATGGGCGGTCGGTGACGTATGCCACGGGGATCAAGCTGGCCAACCCTGAGCTTAAAGTGATTGTGCTGATGGGGGATGGTGGTTGCGGAATTGGGGGACATCACCTTATTAATGCGGCAAGGCGAAATATTGGGGTGACGGTGATCGTGTTCAATAACTTCAATTATGGGATGACCGGAGGCGAACATTCGGTGACGACACCGCCAAATAGTATAACCAGCTCGACTCCACTTGGGCAACTGGAGCAAGTGATGGATATCTGCCAGACGGTGGCAGTGAACGGTGCCAGTTTCACAGCGCGAACGTTATCCTTTGATAAAGGTTTACCGGATTTAATCGCTGAAGCGATCCAAAATGAAGGATTTTCGTTGGTGGATATCTGGGAACTGTGCACAGCATATTATGTGCCCAACAACCGCTTCAATAAGAGTTTATTAGAGAGCACTCTGGATGAACTCCATCTCCAGCGGGGGATCATTCAGAAGGCACCGCGAGCAGAGTACAGCCGGGCGTACCGAGATTTAGTGGAGGACCAAGCAGGGAAGACAGCCATGGCGACCCATACCATCGCGCAGAAATATCCGAGTGCGCTCGACCGGCGAGTGGGAATGGTAGTCGCTGGTGCGGCAGGCAAAAAAATCAATTCTGCAGCGACGTTGTTCTGCCATGGGGCAGTATTATCAGGCTTGTGGGCAACCCAACGGAATGATTACCCTGTCACGGTGAAGTCGGGGCACTCTATCGCGGAAGTGATCTTATCACCCAAAGAGATTGGTTATACGGGGATCAGCAAGCCGGATATTTTATTGGTGCTGTTCAAGGAAGGACTGGGCAGTGTAAAAGAGCAATTGGAGAACATGGCGGAGGCGGATATTGTGTATGCCAATAGCGACCTGCTGCCGATAAAAACCAAGGCGAAAGTAATCCCGTTGGATATCAAATTGATTGATCAGTTCAAGACAAAGAAAGAATTCTGGGCAATTATTGCCCTGGCGAAGGTGCTGCACGATACAGAGATCTATCCGGTGGATGCGTTCAAGGAAGCGGTGAGCGGGCGGGCGGAGTTCGCGGAGGGGAATTTGAAGGCGATTGTGGTAGGGGAGGGGATGTGAGGAGGGGAATGTATGAATGAAATTTGGAACACGAAAACCACGAAAAAGTAACGCGAAAAGAGTGAAATCAACAAAATGAGGTAAGAGAAAATTTATTCCAGATGAAGTGGCGAAATAAAATTGGTGACTATATAGAGTGAGGTAAAATGAAGTGTCGTGGATATTTATTGAAAAGACTCGAATACAGCACGAATGGAGTAGAAGTTTGAAAAAGTATTTCTGGGATTATGCATTCTTATTGGGGATAGCAGGCTTTATCGTTGTAGTAGACCAATTAACTAAGTATCTCGTGCGGACGCAGATCCCATTCGCCGGCAGTTGGTCACCATTTGTATGGCTGGAGCCATACATTAGAATCGTGCACTGGCAGAACACCGGTGCTGCATTCGGCATGCTGCAGGGGTTTGGCCTGGTTTTCGCGATCCTGGCGGTGATTGTATCTGTTGCGATCCTGTATTACTTTCCACGGGTACCGAGTAATGAATGGGCGATAAGGCTGGCGATGGCGATGCAGCTCGGAGGTGCGGTTGGTAACCTGATTGACCGGATCACGGTGGGGACGGTGACTGATTTCGTCTCTGTTGGGACATTTGCTGTGTTCAATGTGGCAGATGCATGTATATCAGTTGGAACGGTGATCTTAATTATTGCAGTTTGGTACAGCGAGCGGAAGCAGAAAAAATTAGCGCAGAGCAATGTGGAAGCAACCCTACCTTCAACAGATCCACCTGACATTCCGAAGCAGGTGAATCAGGCCCCTGATTCGGAGAACCACCCGCTTGAGTGAGCAGTTAAGTCTCAAATATAATGGAGAAGGTGCGGTTCGCCTGGATAAATTCCTGGTGTCGTGCCTGCCTGAATTTTCACGTTCACGATTACAAGCTTTGATTGAGAATGGTTCCATCCTGGTGGATGGGATCGCGGCGCACAAGAGCGGACAAATGATCAGCGGGGGGAATATAATCCAGGTAAATATACCACCTACTGAGCCAACCGAGCTAATCCCTGAAGACATCCCTCTGGATATCATCTTTGAAAATGAAGACCTGATGGTGGTAAATAAACCAGCGGGAATGGTGGTGCACCCTGCAGCAGGTCACTCGAGCGGTACCCTGGTCCACGCCGCCCTGGCGCATGCGCCTGAGATGGAGGGCATTGGAGGAGAAAAACGCCCGGGGATAGTGCACCGCCTGGATAAAGACACCTCAGGCTTGATCATTCTGGCAAAAAATGACCAGGCTCACCGCTTTTTACAGGAACAATTCAAACTACGAAAGACAGAAAAAACTTACCTGGCGCTGGTTGACGGCAAGCCTCCAACGCCTGAAGGGCGGATCGAGGCGCCCGTAGGACGAGACAGTGTGCACAGGAAGCTGATGACGGTTTCCGGGATCAAAAAAGGTCGGGAGGCAATCAGCGAATACCGGACTTTGGAATCGTTAAGCAGCATACCTTGCTAGAAGTGCACCCGTTAACCGGACGAACGCACCAAATCAGGGTACACATGAAATTCCTGGGATGCCCGGTAGCAGGGGATACTGTGTATGGTCATAGAAATGCTACTCTTCCATTGAAGAGGCAGTTCCTCCATGCAACCAGACTGAGCATTCGCATCCCGGGAGAGACAATACGGCACACATTCGAAGCTCCGTTGCCGGAAGAACTGGAAGAAGTGCTGGTGAGGTTGAGAGAAGAGAGATAAGAAGCCAACCGTGCAAGGATGAATAAGAAGGAGATACTATGGAATGGATTGATCTACGCTCAGATACTGTTACTCACCCAACCAAAGCCATGCGCAAAGCGATGGCGAACGCGGAGGTGGGGGATGATGTGTTTGGAGAGGACCCCTCAGTAAACAAACTACAGATGATGGCAGCCGAGAAAATGGGGAAGGAGGCCGGATTGTTCGTCCCCTCGGGTACGATGGGTAACCTGGCGGCTGTCCTGGCACATTGCGGACGGGGTGACGAAGTCATCCTGGGAAATAAAGCGCATACTTTCCTCTATGAAGCTGGTGGAATATCAGCCCTGGGAGGAGTGCACTCGTGCCAATTACCTAACCAGGCGGATGGGACGCTCTTCCTGGATGATATCCAGGCAGCGATAAGGTCGAAGGATGCTCACCAGCCTATCTCCCGGTTGGTGTGCCTGGAAAATACCCACAACCGGTGCGGCGGAGTGGCGATTACAGCAGATTATACGCGGGCGGTCGGTGAGCTGGCACACCAAAATGGATTGCTCCTGCACCTGGATGGGGCGCGCATCTTCAATGCAGCAGCAGGACTGGGCGTACCGGCGATTGAACTGGCACAACCGGCTGACTCGGTGACCTTTTGCCTCAGCAAGGGGTTATGCGCGCCGGTGGGCAGCGTTTTATGCGGAAGCAAGGAATTTATTGCCAAGGCACACCGCATCCGCAAGCAGCTGGGAGGCGGGATGCGGCAGGCGGGCATTCTAGCTGCTGCCGGAATCGTGGCTTTGGAAATTATGGTGGACCGGCTAGCTGAAGACCATAAGCGGGCACAATTACTGGTGCAGGGACTATCATTTCTGCCGTGGCTGGTGATGGATGAGGGGACACCGCAGACGAACATGATTTTCATGAATATTAGTGAAGCTTACCCAATTGAGGCAAAACAAGTGGCCGGTGAGCTAGAAAAACAAGGAATCAGAGTGGGTGTGGTGGGGAAGAAGCGTTTCAGGCTGGTAACGCATTATTGGATCGACGACCGGGGAGTGGAAAAGGCGATTGTAGCATTCCAGGAGGTCGGCCTGCGCTTAAATCCTGCCTGAGGTGATGCTATTCATATAAGGAAACTAACCCTCATGTTATAATGATTTTCATTATTGATCGGGGCGGAACGGTTCGGGTTTATAGTTACTCTTGAGGAGAGGCAGTCTTAACATGAGTGAATATTATCCTTTGGATCATATCGACCGGATTGCAGATCTCGTTCGTTCCAAAACTACGTATCATCCTCAGGTGGGAATCATTCTAGGATCAGGTCTTGGCGGTCTTGCGTCCAGTGTAGAATTTGCTACGATCATTCCATATCAAGAGATACCCGATTGGCCAGTGTCGACGGTCATCGGGCATCAAGGACACCTGGTTATCGGCAAAATTGAAGGAAAAGAAGTCATCGTGATGCAAGGGCGGGTGCATTACTATGAAGGATATAGCATGGGCCAGGTGGTACTCCCGGTACGGGTATTGCAACGAATGGGTATCGAGACGCTGATCGTGACCAACGCAGCTGGGGCAGTCAATCCAGATTTTTCGCCGGGCGAGCTGATGCTGATCACCGACCACATCAACCTGATAGGAATGGCTGGATTGAACCCACTACGCGGTCCCAATATCGATGAGATAGGCACTCGGTTCCCTGATATGAGCCGGGCGTATGATCCTGCGCTACTCGAATTGGGGCGTAAGGTGGCAGCGGAAGAAAATATAAAAATTCAGGAAGGGGTATATATCTGCCTGGCTGGTCCTTCTTTTGAAACCCCAGCAGATTTACAGTTCCTGCGGATCATCGGTGCTGATGCTGTGGGCATGTCAACGGTCCCAGAGGTGATAACGGCTCGTCATGGAGGTACACGAGTCTTGGGAATCTCAGGTATCAGCAACAAGGCGAATGGAGACACTATTACCACACATGAGGAGGATTTGGCAGCGGGTGAGAAATTGGCACCCTTACTTACGACGCTCATCAGGGGGGTGCTGCGCCGCCTGTAATCTCATTATTGTCTAACACGAAGCCTGGGTGTTAACCACGGAGACAACAGACGCCGCATGGAACAAGTATTACAATTTTTCCGAACATATGAGATATGGATCTATGTTATTTTGGGGGTGCTGGCTTTATGGCAGGTTCGAAAATTTGCCCTCGCCTGGGAAGAGCTGCGAGGGGCGTTCTTTGGGATGGAAAGGGAAGCAGCTCAATCGAGAGTCAATTCAGCTGCAACCATGGTGGTACTCTTTATTATTATGGCAGTCATTGAATTTACCATCGTCACATTTGTAACTCCAACCGTACCGGGTGCCAACCCTTTGCCAACAACCACCCTGGATTTGTTAGCTACACCAACAACCACGCTACCTGCTCCGACCCAGGATCCAAATGCGACTCCGGGAAGCACTCCCACCCCGGGAGAGGTGGCTGCAGCTGAAGGTTGTACACCTGGACAGGTGAACCTGACTTCCCCCAAAAATGGGGATAGGATCAGCGGGAGCACAACAATACAGGGCACAGCCGATAACCTCAATTTTGGATTTTACACACTACAAATCGCCATTCCCGGTGATACAGTATGGCTGCCGATCCAGGTTGGTCAGCAGGCTGTAAAAAACGGTGATTTGGGTTTATGGGATACATCCACCTTGACGCCTGGGGCTTATATGCTTGAGCTGGTGGTGACGGATAACGTGGGGAATGCCTTGACCCCGTGTGCGATCCAGGTGACTGTAGAGGCAGTACCATAGAATTAAAGCGGAGTAGCCCATGCCGGAAATCGAAATTCGCCCCCCTACATCAGCGGAAATCCCAAAACTACTCGAAATCGATCACGATTATGTGAGCGATCACGTCTGGCAAATGGAAGTACATCAAGAAAGTGGGCAAAAGCCATCCGATTTAATGGTGGAAATCATATTCAGGCAATTAAAATTACCCAGATCAATGCGGGTGGAATATCCACGGCAACCGACCGACCTCATCCATGATTGGAAAGACCGGTCATGTCTTTTGGTGGCGCTTTTAAAAGGTGAAGTGGTAGGATATACCAGCATGATGCTGACCATTGCGCCGCACACCAGCTGGATGACCGACCTGGTGATCATGCGCAGGATACGACGTCAGGGAATAGGCAGTGCGCTAGTATTAGCCGGGCAGGATTGGGCACGGCATAAAAGGTGTTCACGAATGGTGATGGAAATGCAACCCAAGAATTTCCCAGCAATTTGTCTGGCTCAAAAACTGGGGTATGATTTATGTGGATATAATGACCATTATTTTCCGAATCAAGATATTGCCCTGTTTTTTTCCAAGAGCTTGAGGTGAGATTCGATCATTTATCTAGCTTGACCCGGCGTGGATATTGGTAAGAAAGAATTATTTGATGGTTTGAAATGATTGGGCCATTTATTTCTGGACTGAAGTTTATCAACCAGCTGCTTACAGCTGGGATTGCCATTACAGCATTCTCATTATTGCTATATGCTTTAACGTTCAACTTGCGCGATCGGGTGGCGCGAACGTTCGCATTAATCCTGATCTGTATCGTAATCGTATTTGTGGGGGATGCAATCAGCAGCGTGGTCAATTTGGACAAACAGCTGCAGTTATGGCTGCAACTCGAATGGCTGGGGATCACATTTCTGCCAGCATGCTACTTCCATTTTTCCTGCGCCGTCATGGCAACTACGGGAAGCAAAGCTGACGGCACTCAAAAATGGTTCATTGGAGGCATGTACCTCATCAGCATGGTATTCCTGGCAGCGCTACCGTTAATGCTGTTGGTGGGACCCCTGGTCCCGAATGCCAGCCCTGCGCCTCATTTGCAAAGGACCTGGCTGACATGGATATTTGCACTTTATTTTTTGGCCGCGGTAATCTGGTCATGGCTCAACTTCAGGCAGTCGTATAGGAGAACCGTAACGCCGACCAGCCGGCGAAGGATGAGGTACCTTATCATCGGAGCGCTGGCCCCCGTGTTTGGGGTGTACCCATTCCTGCTGTTCGGCTCGAGCTTAGCCACCAATCACCCGATATTATTCTGGCTGGTAGCGGTGATGAACAACTTTTTTGTCCTGGGACTCCTGGTCATCATGGCGTACTCTGTTGCCTTCTACGGTGTATCCTGGCCAGACCGGGTGGTCAAGCGGAGGCTATTCAAGTGGTTGATGCGAGGCCCAGTGACGGCCTCGACGGTTCTGGCAATAACCACCATCGTGCGGCGGGCGGGCGAATATTACGGTTTTGAGTATTCGGCTGCTGTTCCAATCGTGATGGTTGTTTCATTGCTTTTACTGGAATACATCATCACACTGGCAGCACCATTATGGGAACGATGGCTGTTCACTGGGGGAGATAAATCGAATTTGCTGCTGGTGCAGACATTGAATGAACGGTTGCTCACCACGGGAGATATGCGACAATTCCTTGAATCGGTGCTGGCAGCGATCTGCGACCGCATCCAGGCACCACGGGCATTTATCATGGCGATGGATGCAGGGGATCTCGAGCTGATGGTCAACATTGGCGATGTTCCACCGATCAACGAAATGTCGGACGGCTTGAACTATGTGGTGGAGCAAAATGGGAATGGCAAGGGTTTCTATAACTGGAATAACTATTGGGTGGTTCCGCTCCACAGCCAACGGATCAACGAGGGAATGCTGCTGGGAATGTTAGGTATAGCAAGGAAACCGGGTGTAGCAATTGGAGAGGATCAAAAAGAAGCGGTGGTATTCCTGGCGGATCGGGCTGCGGCAGCGCTTGAAGACCACGTCCAACAGCAAGAGATATTTAATTCGATCGAGAATTTAAGCCCGCAAATCGATCTTATCCAACGGCTGCGTGCGGCATCCAGGTACGGTGGTACGGATGTGCTCACCGCGGCAGAAGTTCCATTGGAATCGCCCGACGTGGCGAGGTGGGTCAAAGATGCTTTAACCCACTATTGGGGAGGCCCCAGACTCACCGATAGCCCATTGATAGGTTTAAAAGTAGTCCAGGATACGCTTGAAGAACACCAGGATAACCCTGCCAACGCACTGCGGGCGATCTTACGCCAGGCAGTCGACCAGGTGAAACCGGAAGGAGAGCGTCGATTTACCGGAGAATGGATCTTGTATAATATATTAGAGATGAAATTCATGGAGGGGAAAAAGGTCAGGGAAATAGCAACACGATTATCCATGTCGGAAGCAGACCTATATCGAAAACAGCGTGTGGCAGTAGATGCAGTTGCTGATGCAATCCTGGAAATGGAACAAAAAGCCAGAGCAGAATCAAAATCAGAGTAATCCATTCAACTATCAAACGCTTCAAATGTGAGGAGGGTTTAATGGTACTAAAACAACCTAATACTTCGAAGGCTCCGGAAATGGATGAAGCCTGGTGGACGGCGTTACTTGCTGATGAAGAAAAGTATAAAAACGCCGGGACAAGGGAATCATCGCTGGCTGAGGATATAGAAGAGCAAGAAGAACATACCGTCAGAAAGGGGTTAAAAACCAGCGAAATTGATTGGGAGAAGGTGCGAAAATTATTTAATTCAGATCAGGTGATCAACCTTGAGGTAACGGGTTTTAACCGCGGGGGTCTGTTGGTAGCTGGGAGTGGTTTGCATGGATTTGTTCCTGTCTCACACCTATTGGAAATCAGTTGCCTGACGGATGAGAAAGAGAGAGAGACCTTCCTGGCAAACTACGTGGGGAGAATAACCTCATTCAAGGTGATTGAATGCGATCCTGAAAGAGGTAGGGTGGTGTTTTCGGAACGAGCTGCCCTGGCGGAATCGGGAAAAAGGAACCTGTTGTTCAAGGAGATATTCCCTGGGAAACGTATTTGTGGGATCGTGACTAACATCACGGAGTTTGGCGTGTTTGTCGACCTGGGAGGCGTGGAGGGATTGATTCATGTATCGGAACTATCGTGGGGTAGGGTGCGCCACCCAAGCGAGGTAGCCAAGGTCGGAGAAACGGTGCAGGCTTATGTAATCCAGGTGGACCAGGAACGGTCCAGGATTGCACTATCGCTTAAGAGGTTGATTCCAAATCCGTGGGAGACTGCCGAAGAACGCTATTATCCGGGACAGGTGGTGAGCGCAACAATAACCAGCGTTGTACCGTTCGGTGCGTTTGCGCGCATCGAAGAAGGGCTGGATGGTTTGATCCACTCATCCGAGTTTTCAGGGGAAGGCGCTCTGGAAGATGATGATGAGGGCTTATGTGAAGGTCAGGTGGTGCAGGTTAAAGTCTTGAATGTAAATGCAGCACGCCAGAGGCTTGGACTGAGTTTAAATATGAATAAGCAATCTTGATTATTACTTATTCGTATTAGAGCTAAGGGTGCAATTTCTGAATGGATAAACGCTGGTATTGGCTGGGAGCATTTATCATTGTTGGGGTATTACTGGGAGCAGGTATTTTATTCCTGGTCACTAGACCTCCCAGAGGGAACCCGATCACATTACTCCCTGCTCCCACGCCGGCACCCATAACTGTATTCGTAAGTGGAAAAGTAAACCAAGAAGGATTATATGTTTTGCCTGTCGGCAGCCGGGTAAATGACGCCATCCAGGCAGCAGGGGGATTCTTGGGAGATGCAAACAGCGGTGTGCTAAATTTAGCTGAGATTCTCGAAGATGGGGAACAGATTGACGTGCCAGGGTTAAGCACCCCGGATGCAGGGAACCACTTTCAGCCGGAAACCCGGGCAACGGGCCTGGTGGATATCAATATCGCCAGCCTGGAACAGCTAGATAGCCTGCCAGATATTGGCCCAATAACTGCCCAGGATATTCTCGATTATCGTCGCGCCAATGGTCCTTTTGCGAGCATTGAAGCAATCATGGACGTGCCGGGGATTGGGCAGGGGAAATTTGATTTGATTAAGGAACTGATCACTGTGGGAACGTCCCCATAACGCGCTGGCGGGCATTTTCAATGTGTTCTAGCATTACCGAACGGGCTTGCTCTTCGTCACGCAGGTGCAAGGCTTTAAGAATCCTGAGATGCTCGCTTAATGAATGCCCAGCACTCGAATCTCGCTTCCAGGAGGCAAGATTAAAGCGCATGGCCACCTGGTGTAGATGGCTCAGATAGCGGCAAAGGAAACGGTTGCCGGTAACGGCAGCCAGGAAGCGGTGAAACTCATAGTCTTGGGTTGCAACGGCAATGAAATCCTTGCTTAAAGCAGCGGTTTTACTTTGCTCCACTTTCTGTTCTAATTGAAGTAACTCGCCATCGCTGAGATGCTTGCAGGCAAGGGAAGCAGCTGAACCAATGACCATTGCCATGGCGTCCATCACTTCGATGAATTCAAAAACGCTCAATGGGGTTACCACCACTCCGTGATGAGGGATAATTTGCAGCAAAGACTGTTCTGCCAGGCGCTGAAATGCCTCCCGTAATGGGGTACGACCCCAACCGTAGCGATTGATCAGGCTGGCTTCAGTTACGGATAAGCCAGGATCGATCTGCAAGGTCAAAATCAGCTGGCGGAGCTCTTGTTCGACACGATCACTCTCACGAATGGGAGAATCAGCTAAAGTTTCCATGTATTACCTCAATGTAGACAATTAAACCATAAAAATTGAAAAATCCATAACAAATATATTCTTTGTATACAATCTGGATATCACTATTGACAGCGCATATTGTTAAGATTATATTTGCGGTACCAACCATGAAGACAGGAACGATCTTCGATATCAAGCGCTACGCAATCAATGATGGTCCAGGTATCAGGACAGCGGTGTTTTTTAAAGGCTGTCCACTCGAATGCTGGTGGTGCCATAACCCGGAAGGTCAACTGGCACAACCGCAGCTGATGATCAGGGAGAACCGGTGTAAATTATCGAGAACTTGCGTGGAGGCGTGCCTACCTGGAGCAATCAGCTGGGATAATGGACCCGCTGTGGATTGGGAGAAGTGCGACCAGTGTGGGAAATGTGCGGAGGTTTGCTACGCCGGGGGGCTCGAAATGGTCGGTCATACTGTTACCGCTTCCGAGGTGATGGCAGAAATCGAGCGGGATGTGCCATTCTATGACCAATCGGGGGGAGGGGTGACTTTTACCGGAGGGGAGCCGATGGCACAGACTGAATTCTTGAAGGAAGTGTTGGCGGCATGCCGGGAAAAGCACATCGATACCGCTGTAGATACATCGGGATATATTTCCTGGGATAATTTTCGCGATATCGTGCCGCTGGTTGACTTGTTTTTATTTGATGTGAAACTCATGGATGAAACCAGACATATGAAGTATACCGGCGTTTCAAACACGCTGATCATAAACAACTTGCGTAAACTTGGAGAGATGGGAGCACCGATCATTGTACGCATCCCACTCATCCCCGGGATCAACGATGATGATGAAAACATCAGCCTGATTGGATCTACGCTGGCAGCATTACCCAGGCTGGTTGGAGCAGAGGTGATGCCATACCACGATATTGGGACAGCAAAGTACGGAGCGTTGGGGATGAAGTATAAATTACCAGATAAAAATTCTCCAACAGACGAACAAGTTCTTAGGGTAGAAGAGATGCTTTCTAACTACGGAATAGCAATTATCAAGCATCCAGGAGAGCCAGTATGACGATCAGTGAGCGGGTGAAAGAACTTCGCAGGCAAAGCCTGGAGGCGGTTGAGACACTTTCTTCGGAGCGAGCTCAGCTTATAACCGAATTTTCGCGCCAGGATATCGGATTGATGTCAACCCCGGTACGAAGAGCACTGGCATTCAAGTACTTGTTGGAACATAAAGCGATATGCATCAACGATGGAGAGCTAATTGTGGGTGAAAAAGGTGCGGCACCCAAGTGGGCACCTACATTCCCTGAACTTTGCTGCCACAGCCTGGATGACCTGGATGTTCTCAACGAGCGCGAGAAAACATCATTCAAGGTGAGCGCGGAGACCAGACAATACTATGAGGAGGAGCTAATCCCGTTTTGGAGGGGGAAGACGATGCGGGAGCTGATTTTTAAGGAGATGACCGAGGAATGGAAGGCCGCTTATAGCGCCGGCATCTTCACAGAGTTCATGGAACAGCGGTCTCCCGGGCATACGGTATTGGATGATAAGATCTATAAAAAGGGGATGTTGGATTTCCACGCAGATATCACTGCCAGCCTAGCGGGATTGGATTACCTGCACGACCCGCTAGCCTACGAGAAGCAGGAAGAATTACGGGCGATGGACATCGCGGCAGGTGCGATCGTGGGTTATGCAGATCGTCACGCGGAAAAAGCGTTAAAACTGGCGGAAGCAGAGAAGGACGAGGAGCGAAAAAAAGAACTTATCCAAATTAGCCAGGTGTGCCGCCGAGTGCCGGCATATGCGCCGCGGAATTTGTGGGAAGCATTACAGTATTACTGGTTCGTCCACCTGGGGGTGACGCTCGAGCTCAATACCTGGGATGCATATTCACCTGGGCGATTGGACCAGCACCTGCTGGCTTTTTACCAACAAGGATTAAATGGTGGGAACTTGACACGGGAAGAGGCGGAAGAATTACTGCAGTGTTTTTGGATCAAGTTTAACAACCAGCCGGCGCCCCCCAAGGTTGGGGTGACTGCCGAAGAAAGCGGCACATACACTGACTTCGCTCAAATCAACCTGGGAGGGGTGCGTGCGGATGGGTCGGATGGGGTGAACGAGGTGACTTTCCTGCTGCTGGACGTGATCGAGCAGATGCGGCTGTTGCAGCCGTCGACATCAATCCAGGTGAGCAAGAAGAACCCAGACCGGTTCATCAAGCGTGCCAGCGAAATTATCCGGACGGGTTTTGGACAACCTTCCGTATTCAACGCTGACCTGATCGCGCAGGAATTAATGCGCATGGGCAAAACTGTGATTGATGCGCGCAGTGGGGGATCAAGCGGGTGTGTTGAGGTGGGGGCATTCGGCAAGGAAAATTATAACCTGACCGGTTACTTCAACCTCCCTAAGGTTTTGGAAGTTACCCTGCACAATGGGATCGACCCACGAACTGGAGAAAGGATAGGAGTGGATACGGGCGACCCACAAACATTCACAAGTATCGATGAGCTATATGAAGCCTTCGAAAAACAGGTGAATTATTTCGTGGAGGTTAAGGCACGGGGGAATAACGTCATCGAACGCTTGTATGCGAAGTACATGCCATGCCCGTTCCTATCCATCCTGGTAGATGACTGTATCAGTAAGGGTAAGGATTACCATGATGGGGGGGCGCGGTATAACACCACCTACATCCAAGGTGTGGGGCTTGGAACGATGACCGATTCATTCACCAGTATTAATTTTCACGTTTTCGATCACCACACCCTTTCCATGGGGGAATTAATCGACTGCCTGGAGGTTAATTTTGAGACGAATGAAACGCTGCGGTTGAAACTTCAAAACCGGACACCGAAGTATGGAAATGACGACGACCTTGCAGATCAGCATATGCAGCGGATTTTCGAGATCTACTTCAAGGCGGTCGATGGACGTCGCAATACTAAGGGTGGTGAATATCACATCAACCTGTTACCCACTACGGTACATATCTATTTTGGCTCGGTTACCGGGGCTACCCCTGACGGGCGCCTGGCACACGCTCCGCTATCGGAAGGTATCTCCCCGGTACAGGGAGCAGACCATAAAGGACCGACAGCGGTAATTCGTTCGGCAGCTAAAATGGACCACGTACGGACGGGGGGCACGCTGCTTAACCAGAAATTCACCCCGCAAATATTGAAAAGCGATGACGGTTTGAACAAACTGGTCCAGCTCATCAGGACTTACTTCCTGCTTGATGGACACCACATCCAGTTCAATGTTGTAGACGCAGCAACTTTAAGGCAAGCCCAGGCACACCCTGAACAATACCGCAGCTTGATTGTTCGAGTTGCCGGATACAGCGATTACTTCTGTGACTTGAGTAAGACCCTGCAAGATGAAATTATTGCACGGACAGAACACGAGGTGTTTTAAAGTTTAGGCAAAACGATCGTTTGCTGAGCCTGGTATTTACCCTTTTTATCGGCATAGGAAGTATCGCAGGGTTCATCAGCAACGAAGAATAATACCTGGGCAATGCCCTCATTGGCATAAATTTTTGCCGGTAGAGGGGCAGTGTTGGAAATCTCGAGGGTGACATAGCCTTCCCACTCAGGCTCAAAGGGAGTGACATTGACAATAATTCCGCAGCGGGCATAGGTTGATTTCCCAAGGCAAATGGTGAGCACATTACGGGGAATGCGGAAATATTCAACTGTGCGCCCTAATGCAAACGAGTTTGGCGGGATGATGCAAACATCTCCCTTATAATCGACCATGGAGCGGGGGTTAAAGTTCTTCGGATCAATCAATGTAGTATCGAAATTTGTAAAAACCTTAAACTCATCGGCGACCCGGATATCGTAACCATAAGAAGATACGCCGAAAGATATGACGCCATCGCGGACTTGACTGTCGGCAAAGGGTTCAATCATAGCCTTCTCCAACGCCATTTTGCGAATCCAATGATCAGGCTGAAGACCCATACCTGCCTCCCATATCAAAATTTCGTTCGATTTCCTTACACAGCATAAAAAGCTTACCAATCACTGGCTTTGAAAATTGTCTCCAAGAAGTGTGACCGTTCTTCGGGAGTCATTAAGCGCGGTTTGGCGAAATCCACAAAGCGCAGTGTGATGAGCTCGGTGCTGATGTACTGCCCACCGTAAAAGACGTGCCGATCGATGAAGGCGTCGTCACAGGCATAATCAACGCAATAGCGAAACTGGTCAAAGAACAAGTTACCCAACCCATAATGGATGTACGCCCCATTTTGGAATGAGAATCCATGGGGCTGATGCGCCTGACTACCACTCACAATAGCAGCACCTGCTGAGGCGACCAAGCCAAAGTCGTTGACGAGGAGAGGATCGGCAGTATAGGTGTAGTATTCGCGGTGTTGAAATGTAAAAATCACCTGATAACCTTCATCACGTAAGGCAGGTATTTCCGTGCTGATGTAATTGAAATCACACTGCGCAGCACCCGGATGGGTATCCGTCGAAATTGCATCACAAGGGATTTCGTTCTTCACCTCACATCCAACATTACAGCCCATAAAAGCGATTTTATTACCGTTAATTTCGAGCTTAACCGGTTGGCGAGCTTCCTCGGCGTTTGCCCCACCGCCGTAATATGGCCAACCAAGGTCTTTGTACATTTGCAGGGTGAAAAGCGTGGCATCGGCGCCATAATCCATGAAGTGGTCTCCGGTTAGCTCGATAATATCGGTGCCAACAGCCTTGAGCAGATCAATGTAGGCGGGGTTGGAACAAAAAACCAGATTTTCCTGGGTGAGGGTTGGGTAGGGACAATCAGGGGAGAAGGGAATCTCGTTGCTGATATGGGCGATATCCGCCTCAGACAGGATCGGACCGATATCTTCGGCAGGGTAAGTGATACCCTTATTCTCCATCGTCCAAGCAGTGGCACGCACCATAGCAGTCACCCCGGTGAGGGCGACTGTGGTTAGCCTGGATGGATCACGGTTGGTTATGGTTAGGCCCAACGTTTCTGGCTGCAAATCAACATTGCCGGAGAAATCGAACGGAATATTGAGGTAATACGCAGCAGGGTCAAAATCTTTGCGAACGGGAGATTGACCGTCAATGGTGAGCACTTTCCAGCGTGGTTCGAGCGATTCGAATGGAATAATCGCCCAAGAGGGTTGGTGAGACCAGGCATAATCGAGCAGGTCTCCTGCAGGAAGAACCTGTGTTGCACCAGCTGTCGGAACACCCCACAAAGTAGTAAGCAGATCCAACGTACTTGCCTCCATCAGGAAGGGCGAGCTAATATTCTCGTCAACCACTGTACCATTCCAGATACCTTGCAGCTCAGCTGAGCTAATCCCATCGGTGATCGTTGGAAATGGCGCTACGAGGGCATAAATCCATTGTAATGCAGGGGATTGTTTTTGATCACCCACTTTTAAAGAAGCATCAGCCTCGTCAGGATTAACAGTTAAGGCATATCCAGCAGATAGAACGATGGAGAAGCGGATTTTCTCCGGCAGGTAGGGAGCGAGCCAGATCTTTATAGGATTCGCTGTCGGTGAAGGTTCAGGCTGAGCAGTGTTTACCGGCGAAGGTGATGGTGTTGGAGGGGATACTAAAGCTTGATTTGTAGACTGCGAAGGTGAGGGTGGAGGTGTCGAGAGGTTGCTGCTTCGATTGCACCCCACAAAAAGGAAACTCAAGATAAAGAAGACGATGACACTTTCAATTCTACGTAGCTTAGAATGGGAAGAGCGGTGAGTATGCCTTGAGCGCTGGTGGGTCATAATCTACAGCCCGGCCTCATGCAAAGCGGTTCGAATGCGGGCTTCGATTTCACCTGCATGCTGTTCTATCCCCGAGAACTCCGCTATATAGGGGGCAGCCAGAACGGGAGGTAATTCCTTCGTATTGATACGGATGTTATAACCGGCACCTGTCATCGCAGCCACAGCCAGAGCCGCGGCTGAGGCTCCGTCACTCAAGGCAGATATGTTCCCATAGCGGATCACCTGTTCAGCCAACTCGAGTACACGCAAGGATTTATTCGCTACACCCATGGGCACCTGGGTGGCTAATAAAATTGCCTGCTCGACGGCTTTTCGACGGATTTCCTGCTGGTCAGGGTTATCTTTGGGCAGCTTATAAGCTGCCATCACGCTCTCAAACGCGGCGGAATCCAACTGGGTGAATTGGGTGAGATCATTGCGTAAAGCCTCTGACTGGGTGAGGATGGTTTGCATCCTGGACTCAGACTCTGCATATTTCTTCTTGCCGATGGTAAGGCGAGCGACCATGGATACCAGTGCGGCAGCAGCAGCACCCGTGTAGGCTGAAGCTGCCCCGCCTCCGGGTGTAGCCTGACCCGATGAAAGCGCCTCCAGGAATTCCGATCCCGGTGGAGGCACTTCCAAAGATGGCTTTTCAGCTGCTTGATCCAACGAATAGAGTTTTTGTTCCAAGATTTGATCGGGCGAAAATTGATCAAGCTGTAAATACCAGACCGCGGCATCCACCAAGGCAGCCTGGGGGATCAAACCGACCAGCTCTGCATGATGTAACAGCACACCATAACGGGCTGCTTCGCGACGGATGGTTTCGACCACCAGGGAGAGAGAGGTTTTGTGGAAGTTCGTCAGGTTCATTGAAACCTGTGCCAGACCTTCACAACTTATCCCCAAAGCCTTTACATAGCGCAAACCACCGGATGAGAATCGGATGGTTTTAGCTATTTTCGCGGCTACCTTCACGTCATCCGTTGCAAGGTAGACATTGTAAGCGATCAGCGGCTGGCGGGCACCGATCACAGTCGCCCCAGCAGGACCGACAGATCTGGGTCCATAATCGGGATCTCGCTCTGGCTTTATCCCCATCTCACGCTTCAACGCTTCATACTGTCCCCGACGAATGTCTTCCAAATTTGTCCGTTCTGGTCGGGTGGCAGCTTCTTCGTATAAGTATACCGGGATGTTTAGCTGATCGCCAACCCGCTGACCGAGTTGACGCGCAATTTGGACACAATCTTGCATCGTCAGCCCCGAAATGGGAACAAAAGGTACGACATCAGTAGCGCCGATACGTGGGTGTTCGCCGGTATGAACGTCAAGGTTGATCAATTCAGCCGCTTTAGCAATAGATCGATACGCCGCTTCTTCCACGCCATCAGGTGGACCAATGAAAGTTAGAACAGTCCGATTATGGTCAAGATCAGAATGGCGATCCAACAAAGTAACACCTTCCACTGAGGTGATTGTGCTCATAATTGCTTCGACTACATCAGGACGGCGTGCCTCTGAGTAATTGGGAATACATTCCAGAATGGATTGCGGCATGGTTTTCCTCACTAAATGGAATAGCGTAATTATACCCTCCGCGTTCGTGCAGGCAGCGAACTGCGGTCAGACGATTGATTAAGCCCAGCATGGATTGTTGACTTGGATAGTTGTTCACGGTAGAATGCACAAGGAACCCCAAATGCCTCGGTCACGATTGATCCTTTTTATACCTATCTTAATGGTGTTACTTATCACCCTGTCTTGTCGTAAATCCATCGAGCCGCTTGCATTACCGACCATATACCATTCCAATGGTACTCCCACCAATGTGGAAACAGCAGCACCGGAAGTTACCAGTGCCACATTCCTTCCCGTCGTGAGGCACCCTGAAGATGTGACAATCGTTTCACCCACACCGAATGCACCGATAACCCTGCCCGAGATTCGCAGCAAGGATGAAAAATATACCGTCCAGGCGGGAGATACCCTGGGAATCATTGCAGGGCGATATCGAATCACAGCGCAAATGCTGTTGGCGGCGAACCAGATCACCAACCCAGACCTGCTGGAGGTGGGACAGGAATTGATCATCCCAGCACCGGTACCCGGCGAGCCAGGTTCGGGATTTAAAATCCTTCCAGATTCAGAGCTTGTCTATGGTCCTTACGCACAAGAATTCGACATCGGAGGTTTTGTTAGCCAATATGACAGTTATCTAAACCGGTATTCTGAGGAAGTTGAAGGGCAAACAATCACCGGCGCACAAATCGTGCAATTAGTGGCACAAGACTACTCGGTGAACCCGAGATTACTCCTGGCAGTGCTGGAATATCAAAGTGGCTGGGTGACCATGGCGAACCCACCTGAAGAAACGCTTAATTATCCCATCGGGAACAAGGACAGCTGGCGAAAAGGGCTGTATCTGCAGCTTGCCTGGGCAGCGAACAGCCTGAACCGAGGATATTACCTGTGGCGTGTCGATGGGATTGGCGGATGGCTGATCAATGATGGCGAGATCATACCGATTGATCCATCCATCAACCCGGGCACAGCCGGCGTTCAACAATTATTTGCCTTGTTGTATAACCGGACAGGATGGGATAAGGCTGTCTCATATGAGGGCTTATTTTCCACGTTCAGCAATTTTTTCGGACACCCGTTTGATTATGGTTTTGAACCGGTGATCCCTGATAATCTCGAACAGCCCACCCTGGAGTTACCTATCGAGCCTGGGGTGGATTGGGCATTTACCGGTGGACCCCACGGAGGCTGGGGAGATGGATCGGCATGGGCTGCGCTGGATTTTGCACCCGGGAATAAAGGTCTCGGTTGTGTGGAAAGCGATAATTGGGTCACGGCGGTTGCAGATGGGTTGATCGTGCGCGCAGATGCTGGCAGGGTGATCGAGGACCTGGATGGTGATGGAAACGAGGGGACGGGTTGGACAATTCTATACATGCACATTGAAGGTCGCGATAGGGTGGAGGCAGGCACCTATGTGAGGACAGGCGATCGGATAGGGCACCCATCTTGTACAGGTGGATATTCCACAGGTACACATTTCCATCTGGCAAGGCGGTATAATGGTGAGTGGATTCCAGCCGACCAAACGCAATCAGGCACCGGATTGCCATTTAATCTAAGCGGCTGGATTTCAAGCGGTGATGGTATAGAATACGATGGGTATTTGACACGTGATGGAGAATCGATCGAAGCGTGGGAAGGTTTTTTCCCTGAAAACACAATCCATAAGTAGGCATAGCCAGCTCCCAGGATTCTACAAGGCGGTGATATGCGGTTTGGTGGTGGCATTTACGAGCCTGGCGTGTGCCATGGGGGTGTTGGATCAGAATGATCCGTTGTTTAACGCGTCCAATGGCGTGCTGATTGGATCACCCACACCTTCACTTATCTTCCCAACAGACGGGGTCGAACCGATTGAAACCAGCGATCCGCTTGCACAGGCAATACTTCAAGCCCCCACACAAGTACCGACACCGCCCGCCGTTCCTGTAGATAGCGCACCTCTGCTCTATTACACCCAGGCAGGGGATACGCTATCGGTGATTGCGATCCGTTTTGGAGTGGATATCGATGATATCAACTCTCCGGATGGTGCGCTGGCGAAAACGGGATTACTCACCCCGAATACCTTACTGGTTATCCCACATATGCTGGTCAATACCACCAGCCCGACCAAAATAATCCCTGACAGCGAGCTAGTTTATTCTCCTTCGGCAGTGGATTTTGATGTGGAAGCTTACATCAATGAAGCGGGTGGATATTTAAGCAGGTACCGCGAGTGGCTCGGTACAACCGAGTGGACTAGCGGAGCAAAGGTCATCTCACGGATTGCAACTGAAAACTCGATCAACCCCAGGTTGCTGCTTGCTCTGATCGAGTATGAGAGCGGCTGGGTGGATGGGCAGCCCGCCAACCCAAAGCAGGAGGATTATCCGTTAGGGAAGGTGGATCTATCCTTAAAAGGTTTGTATTCACAGCTGGCCTGGGCAGTCAATCAATTGTCGGTGGGTTATTATGGTTGGCGAGAAGGGTGGGTTACCGAGATCCAGTTTTCTGATGGGGTATCTGCCAGATTGGCACCCGATTTGAATAGCGGTACGGTGGCCTTACAATATTATTTCGCACAGGTCAGCGATACACCCGGATGGTTGGGAGCACTCGACACGACCAATGGCATCCCGGCACTGTACGAACGCATGTTTGGAAGTCCATGGGTCAGAGCTATGGAAGTTGAACCCTTATATCCTCCCAATCTAACCCAGCCTGAGCTAGTCCTGCCTTTCCTAGTGAACCAATTATGGAGTTATACAGGTGGTCCACATGGGGCATGGGAGCGGGATGGAGCACGTGCTGCCGTCGATTTTGCCCCAGGGAGCACCGAATCGGGATGTGTTGATTCGGTTGCACGGGTGGTGGCGTCGGCGCCTGGACTGGTGGTAAGAGCGGGTTATGGAGCGGTGATGGTCGACCTGGACGGCGACGGGTATGAACAAACCGGCTGGGACATCCTTTATATGCACGTCAATGACCTGGCGATTAAAGCGGGCGATTGGGTCGAGAGAGGTGATTTTTTAGGACATCCATCATGTGAAGGCGGGATTGCGACAGGAACGCATGTGCACATTGCCCGAAAGTACAACGGGGATTGGATATCTGCGGATGGACCGCTACCCATGGTATTAAGTGGATGGACTGTGCACGCCGGAAGTGTGCCATATGTTGGGACGATGACTAAAGGGGACGATACGATAACTGCCAGTGTATATGGATCCCATGAATCATATATTATTAGGACAGAGGATGCACATTAGCAAGGCCTCTTGTGCATCAGCCAGAAAAAGCTCTCCCATATGTCACAGTATATATTGAAGAAGGTACAGGCGTTTTTCATTATCACTGCGATTATCTTGAGTGGGTGCAGCGCGGTGAAACGGGAGAACCTGGAGTTCTTACCAAGCGAGGTGCCGTCACAAGAGGCAACGCAGAATTTGATCGTCAGCCAAAAGAACATAACTACAACGCCATTACCAACCCGACCATCCTATTCACCCGGGGAGCTGGTAGATTATATGGCTCAAACCGGCGATTCACTGCCTACCCTGGCGAGCCATTTTAATACCCATGTGGATGAAATCCTGGCGGCAAACAGTTTTATCCCGAAGGATGCCACGACGATGCCTCCGGGGATGCCGATGAAAATACCGATCTATTACGTGCCATTTTGGGGTTCGCAATATCAGATTATTCCTGACAGCCTGTTCATAAACGGTCCGGCGCAGGTGGAATTCGATACCAGTGCATTCGTTGCTGAGCAGCCTGGTTGGCTGAAGGGCTACAGCGAGTATGCGTTCGATGGAAACAGAAGCGCTGCCGATATCATTGATTATGTCGCGCTTAATTTCAGTATTAGTCCAAGAGTTCTGCTTGCCCTGCTGGAATATCAGGATGGGGCGTTGACCCTTGCTAATATGCCTGAAGGGATAGCCCAATATCCATTAGGATACCGTGATTGGCAGCACGAGGGCATGTATATGCAGCTGGTGTGGGCAGCAAATCTTCTCAATAACGGTTACTATAATTGGAGGAGTGGTGATCTGACTGTTTTTGACCATCTCAATGGGACACAGGAACGCCCAGACCCCTGGCAAAACGCGGCAAGCGTCTCCTTGCAATATTATTTCTCGAGGTTAGTGGATGGCGATCAATATGCACGTGCTGTAGCACAAGATGGTTTCGCGCTTTCGTATCGGAACTTATTCGGTGACCCATGGCAGGCGGATGCCCCGCACATTCCAGGAAGCCTGGTACAACCCACATTTACCTTGCCATTCCTACCGGGAATCGCTTGGGCATATACTGGCGGACCGCACACAGGATTCGGAACAGGAGACCCACTCGCAGCGATAGATTTTGCACCCGGGGCAATGACCAGTGGGTGTGTCACTACCGATGAATTTGCGACTGCCGTTGCACCAGGAGTGGTGGTACGCTCTAATGACGCGGCGGTCGTCCTGGATTTGGATGGGGATGGAGATGAACGAACGGGTTGGACCGTGTTTTACTTCCACATTGAAACCAAGGACAGAGTTCCTGTTGGGACGGTGCTCCAAACGGGCGATCCGATTGGACACCCATCGTGTGAAGGTGGTCGGACGACGGGCACACACGTGCACATCGCGCGAAAATATAATGGTGAATGGATGCCTGCAGACAGTATCATCCCGTTCAATCTTGGTGGTTGGGTAGTACATGACGGGGCAGTGGAATATGAAGGGACACTAACCAAGGGAGGAAGGACGATCATCGCTTGTACATGCGCAGATGCATCGAGCCAAATCAAGGCTGCTAAGTGATCATTTCAAGGGGATGGTTTCTAGTGATCAATACATATCTGCTAAAGAAACTATGCGCATAGCCAAGCCAGTCCAATAATGGCACCTTCATCAATTCAGTTTGTTATAGCAGGCCAGCTAAAAAGGGATTTTGCCCTTATCCCCAACGGCAAAGCTCTCATTGATGTTGCTGGAGGGAACCTGGTGTATGCCGCGACCGGCTTTGGGGTGTGGGAGCCAACTCAATTGATCGGGTTGGTGGCACGGGTTGGCGAAGACTATCCTCGAGAATGGCTGAATGAAATACGCAAACGGGGGTTTGATATCCAGGGGATCCGGATCCTGCCTGAGGCCATCGATTTACGGTCTTTTTATGTGTACACCGATGTGTATACGCGTTTGAATGAAGACCCCGCAGCACACTTCACACGTTTACAACAACCTTTTCCAAGAGCCCTGCTTAATTATCAACGACCAGGCTCCAGTTTCGACAGCCGTTCAAACCTGACTCCGACTTCGCTACGGCAAACGGATCTGCCAGAAGACTATTTGGACGCAACAGCGGCGCATCTATGCCCAATCGATTATTTGACCCATATGCTGCTCCCGGCAGTGTTACGGCAGAATGGTTTCAATACGGTGACCCTTGACCCTTCAGCGGGTACGATGACGCCCACGTTTTGGGATGATATCCCCGCCCTGGTGACTGGATTGACAGCATTCATGCCTAATGAGGAAGAGATACGGAAGCTTTTCCATGGGAGGAGCACAGACTTATGGCAGATGATGGAAACGATCGCAGATTATGGCTGTGAGATTGTGGTGGTAAAACGGGGAGAACGTGGTCAATTATTATTTGACCGATCCACCAAAGCAAAGTGGGAAATCCCGGCATACCCGGCGAGAGTGGTCGACCCAACCGGGGCGGGTGATTCATATTGTGGTGGATTTTTGGCTGGTTACAAGCAGACCTACGAACCACTTCAAGCTGCATTGTATGGAAGTATTTCAGCTTCCCTGACCATCGAAGGAAGCGGTTTATTCTACGCCCTGGATGCGCTTCCAGGTTTGGCACAAGGCAGATTAGAAGCATTGAAAGAAGGCATACGGAAGGTTTAACCTTGATCATCAACCCATCGATCGTTGCACGAGTGTTAGACCTGGCGGTGGAGATTCAACAAATCCCAGCAGCCACATTTCATGAGAGGCAAAGAGCTGAATTCATCTGCAAGTGTTTCCAAGACCTAGGAGCGGAAGAAACCCGGATAGACAAATGGGGGAATGTTTACACACGGGTAAAAGGTGTTGGGAGAAAGCCTGCGCTGGTGGTTTCAGCCCACCTGGATACTGTATTTCCGCCTGGAACCGATTTATCTCCAAAACGGACTCCGGAAAAGATCCACGGACCGGGAATTGGGGATAACTCCTTGAGCCTGGCAAGCTTGTGCGGTTTATACGAGGTTTTTACCCAAAAAGAAAGCCATCAAAGCAGTAAGCCGGATTTGGACGGCGATCTCTGGTTGGTGGCAAATGTGGGAGAAGAAGGCCTGGGCAATTTGAAAGGCATGAAAGCGGTGGTGAACCAGTTCGGGAGTGACCCACTGGCATATATTATCCTTGAAGGGATGTCGCTTGGGCACGTTTACCACCGTGGACTGGGGGTAAGGAGGTATCGCATTCATGTGCAAACCAAAGGAGGACATTCATGGGTAGATTTCGGCAACCAATCGGCGATCCATGAATTGGCTGAATTGGTAGTCAAGCTCAACCGGATTCACCTGCCAAAAGAACCACGAACAACTCTTAATGTAGGCATGATCGCCGGCGGTACATCGGTAAATACGATTGCGGCCGAAGCGAGCTGCGAGCTGGATTTACGATCTGAGAATGCACAAGCATTAACCACACTCATCGACAAAGTTTTGGTCCTGGTAAAAGAAGCGAACCAGAATTCCAAGGGAGTGGTGAAAGTGGGTGCTGAAGTGATTGGAGACCGTCCGGCGGGTGAAATCCCGGCAAATCATCCACTGGTCCAAATGGCAGACGATATCTATATGGCGAATGGAATAAAACCGAAATTGAATATTGGCTCCACTGATGCCAATGAACCGCTTAGCAGAGGCCTGCCTGCGATCTGTGTAGGCTTGACGACCGGCGGAAGGTCACATTCCTTGGAAGAATACATTGATACCAAACCGGTAGCATTGGGTTTGGGAATCTTAGTAGACCTGATCCAGGCGATTTATCGAGCTTGAAACACAAGGAGACGATAGTTAAAGGCTTAAGCGACGCGGATGCGAACATCCAGCGCAGCTGAGCCTTGTGATTGAGGGAACACCCGCAGAGGGTTGATCTCAATCTCTGCCAGCTGGGGGAAATCAGCGGCGAGCTGCCCAAGCAAGATGAGCGAGTCTAGTACAGATTTCCTGTCTGCTGGAGGCAAGCTGCGGAATCCATGCAGTTTGCGTCCAGCCCAAGTGTGTTCCAACATCCATTCGGCATCCTGGAGGGTGAGCGGTGCCAGCGAAAACGTGACGTCCTTTAAGCCCTCAACTTCCACGCCTCCCGAGCCAAACATGACCAGGGGTCCAAATTGAGCATCTTGAACCGCGCCCAGGATCACTTCCTGACCGGCAGGCAGCATACGCTGAATATATACCCCGAGGATATTGGCTTCGGGAAAAGTAGCTTTTGTATTGGCGATAATCCGAGCAAACCCGGAGGATACTGCTTCAGAATCTGCCAGGTTTAGCATCACCCCACCGATATCCGATTTATGGATAATATCGGATGAGGCGACCTTCAGTACCACCGGGTAGCCGATTTCATGGGCGAATGTGACCGCTTCATCTGCGGTGGTTGCCATGCGCATCGGCACACCGGGAAGACGATAAGCTTTTAAAACAGCGGAGGTTTCGGATGCATTTAAAAATCCAGGAGTATGGCTGCGGGTATTTAAGACTTTTTGGACGGTCTCCTTATCGACTTTGGCGTGGATAAACCTGGATTCGCGTTCATTTTTCACGTATTCGGCTTGTTGAGCCAGGACCGCCAACGCAGAGGCGGCTCTCTCGGGGAAGCGATATTCAGGTACGCGGGCAGCCCGAAAATGCTCAACTGCTTCCTGGATCAGGCGTTCTCCCATCAGGGCAATCGTGACGGGTTTGTCGGAGTTCTGGATTACCGGGATCATCGATTTGGCGACGGCACCGGTGGTATGCATGGGAGGGGGAGGGGTGACGACCATGACTCCATTCACACCTGGATCAGACAGGAGAACCTGTAAACAAGCCGCAAATTGTTCGGGCGTAGCCGAGGCAAGCATATCGACAGGATTATGTAAGCTGGCAGCAGGCGGAAGGATGCTGGCTAACTTCTCATGGGTTTCGGATGATAACACAGCCAGAGACATGCCATTCATTTCCAGGGCATCTGCAGCAGTAACACCAGGACCTCCTGCACTGGTTAAAACAGCGATCGCACGGCCTTTCGGCAAAGGACACCAGGCGAGGGCACGAGCCCAGTCGAATAACTCCTCGCTGGTATCGGCGCGGATCACACCGGCACGGCGGAAGGCTGCACTGAAGGCATTTTCCTGCCCAGCCAGAGCACCGGTATGGGAGGCGGCGGCGCGCTGCCCGCTGGGATAGCGCCCGACTTTTAACGCAACGATCGGTTTTTTGGGGGTGATTTTACGAGCTTCCTGGACAAATTTTTGACCATCACTGACACCTTCAAGGTACAGGGTTAGCACCCGGGTGAATTTGTCTTCTGCGACGGGAGCCAAAACATCCGTCTCGGTGATATCGGCTTGATTCCCCAGGCTCACCAAGCGAGAAAGACCAAAACCCTGCCCCCGCGCCCAATCGATCACGGCAGCACAGATCGCGCCGGAATGCGAAATGAACGCCACGTCACCCGGGGGTGGGCCGGGTGGTGGGAGAAAGGTGGCATCGAGCGGAAGGTGTGTATCCAATAGCCCGATACAGTTTGGCCCGATCATTCGGATGCCGTGCTGCCTGGCAACATTGAGGATTTCTTTTTCCAAGGCAGCACCATTCTCTCCCGTCTCGCGAAACCCCCCGGAGTTGACGATGACGGCGTGGATTCCCCTGGTAGCACATTCGCCGAGCACCTTGGTGACTCCCTCCGCCGGGATCAGGATGAGCGCTAGGTCAACTGGATCGGGCAGGTCTATAATTGAAGCGTAGATTGGGCGACCAAACAAGCTGCCCCCTTTTGGGTTGACGAAATGAATGACACCCTGAAAATTACACTGCACCAGGTTGCGCGCCAGGCCGTAGCCAAGCTTGTTTGGGTCGGTTGAAGCACCAACAACCGCAATACCGCGGGGTGAAAAATAAGGAGAGAGGGAGGACAATGGATCGGGCATGGAGTAATATTTACCTAATTGTTTAGTAATGATCTAATAATGGTTTAGAAATTTGTCACTTTCGAGTAATTGTACCTGTATTTACTGGGTTTGTATGCACCATACCATCTGTATTACGGATATATTGGCAAACCTTAAAAAATCCATAAAGTAAATATTGCTGGCTAACCTATTCAGAAGGTAGTAGATTAATTTATCGGTTATACTTTATTTGAACTAACAATAAACCGGGTCAGGGAAGAACAACAGAACCTCAGACTGCAACAATATTAATCAAGGTGCATCTAAACAATGAATGGCAGCGAAAATAAAGTCGAGACCGAAGGGTTTTCACTAGAAGCACTACATGCAGGCGATCCGGAAGAGTTTGCCCGGTTGGTAGATGCATATTCGGGAAAGATCTATCGTCTGGCGACCAAAATGCTAAACCAGCAGCTGGATGCTGAAGACGTATTGCAGGAGACGTTCTTAAAAGCTTATCGAGGAATTAAATCATTTGACGGAAGGTCAAAAATATCAACGTGGCTTTTCCGGATTGCAACGAATGAAGCATTGATGGTGATAAGGCGAAAACATCCAGACACTGTGTCGATCGATGAGCCTGTGGAAACCGAGGAAGGTGAACTAGAGCCCATCCAAATTGTTGATTGGTGCTGCCTGCCAGAAGAAGAGCTATTATCAGAGGAAACGAAGGAAAGATTGGATGCTGCTGTTCAAAAATTACCTGAAAGATTAAAAGTAGTTTTTCTATTGAGAGATATCAATGATTTATCAACTCACGAGACGGCGGAAATATTAGGTTTGACCGAAACAGCCGTAAAAACACGCTTATCTCGAGCTCGGTTACGATTGAGGGAAGAATTGTCTATTTATTTTAGCGAAAAGACTAGCGATTACAAAGAAGCACAGGTGGACAAATTAATAGATGGTTCCGAAGTGCCAGGGGATAATGCACATTCGCTCAAAAGGAGTAGGTAGATGATGGATGCAAAGAAAAAACACGACCATAAAAATTGCCGTCAATTGCTCGGGTCGCTTTCTGAGTATGTGGATGGAGAACTGGACGACGAGTTATGCGGTGTTCTGGAGCAACACCTTGAAGATTGTGAAGATTGCCGTATCGTAGTTGATACCCTGCGAAAAACCGTGTACCTGTATCACACAAGCTCACAAGAAGCAAACATTCCAACGGATATTCGGGCGCGCCTGTATAAATCACTGAATATTGAGGAATATTTGGAAAAATAAGTTTCTAAATTATGGGGGACAGGTAAGCGGGATTATTTTAAACGGCGGGTATCCCCTTCACGCACGGTAACACCCTGAGCATCTAAATATTCGAGCAGCGCCAGCACATAACGCCGGCTGGTGTTAAAGTGATCACGCACTTCGCCTGCAGTGATGGTTTGCTTTTTCATCAATAAGCTTTTTATCTCTGAAAGCATTAATTCATAATCCTGCTTTCGGAAAACGACGTCTGGGGGAATGGGGACGAGCAGCCCTACTTCGACCATGGCATTATAGAGCTCGTCACCCACCTCAGCCTGACATTCTTTCACCGTGGGGGGAGAATACGGTGAGGCGGCAAAACGAACCAATAATCCATCCACAGAGTGCTGCTGCTGAGGGGTAAATTGGATCTTGTGCCCGATCAGGCGCACAAGCGAACCGGTTTCCTCCAGGCCCCCTTCGGAAGAAATCCTATGCAGAACAGAATTGAACAAGCGCGAGGGTAGCTTCAGGCGGGATTTTAGCTCTTCCCGCGGTATCCCTGGCCTCAGAGGATAGGTCTTATGATAATCAGCCAACTCTTTAAGAGCCTGACGTTTTAGCACACCCCAGTAGCTGTTGGAGATCACTAAAGATTGGGGAGATGGTACTCCCCCGCCAGGACTTTCAAGGGAAGTCATTTCTCCGCTGGTAAATAATTCCTGGATGGCTAACTGGGCAGTGGCAGCATCAAGATTGGAACGATTGATCACAACCTGCAATGGGGCAATCCCCAAGGCAAGCAGCGCCTGGAGTAAAATTTCTGCGGGAGTGCCCTGGGCGAGTTTATCTAAATTCGTAAGTTCCTGGGTAGAAAACCTTTTGTGGCGCCCTTTCGGGTGAGGATCGACAATCGTCCCTCCACCCAATGTTTCACCCGGCGAAGGTCGGCGAAGAATATAACGATCTCCGCGGATCGCCACGACGGGCTGTTCTAGCTCTAGCTGAAGCCAGCCCTCTTCCCCGGGAAGCAGCTCTTCACTTCCTAATAAACGCACTCTGGATTGGACTTCGGCTGCCCCTAGGAAAAACTTTACCTGAGTGTCATGTTTCAACGGCTGAGGTATATCCTTTAACAGACGAAAGCGCACATCAATACGGCGACTGGGCTGGTAGGTGCCCGGGTAAGTAATTACGTCCCCACGTTTTACCTGTTCCACGGTAATTCCTGAAAGGTTTACCGCTGTGCGACTGCCGGGGACTGCGTTTTCTTCTTTTTGTTTGTGGGTTTGGAGGCCGCGGATACGAGCGCGCAACCCGGAGGGCAAGATTTCAACCTCGCTGCCTGTATGCAGGCTACCGTCACTGAGCGTACCGGTGACGACTGTCCCAAAGCCCGCCATGGTAAATACCCGGTCCACTGGCAAACGAGGTCGTCCCAGGTCAGGACGGGGTGGACGGTTGGCTAGGCATTCACCCAGGCTGTTCAATAATTCAGGAATGCCCTGACGAGAACGGGAGGAGACCCGGACAATGGGTGCAGAATCCAGGATAGTGTACTTTAAAGCTGACCGGATATCTTCCTCGACCAGGTCCAGCCAATCGGGATCGTCAATGAGGTCAATTTTCGTCAGGGCAACAACGCCACCCTGCACCTGCAAGAGATCAAGAATCGCCAGGTGTTCCACGGTTTGCGGCATCATACCTTCATCTGCGGCAATGACGAACAGGGCAGCATCAATACCCCCAACACCGGCAAGCATATTCTCCAAGAAATCACGGTGCCCAGGCACATCAACAATACCCACTTCCTCCCCGCCAGGAAGGGTTAACCAGGCAAAGCCCAGGTCAATTGTCATTTCCCTTTCGCGCTCTTCTTCAAGGCGATCGGGATGTGTGCCTGTCAATGCCTGGACAAGGGTGGATTTACCATGATCGACATGCCCAGCAGTACCGATAACGTGCATACGCCTTACCGGGTATTCCCCATTGTCCGCTCATAGGAGGTGACCCACTCGTGCGCCACTTGCAACATAGACTGAAGCCGTTTTTCGACCAGCTCATTTGCCTGTTGGAAAAGATCCTTCACTTCCTGCAGCTCATCTTCGATATGGGTGGTTTGCTCAGCGAGCTTCCCAAACTGACGATTAGCTTCATTGCGCTGTTCTTCCTGAGTTAGAGTGTAATTTGTCCATCTTTTTTGGTCATCGGCTTTAAAAGTGACCCACTCCTGACGAAAACGATCTTCGGAAAGGCGTTGGATCTCTGTAATCTCACTGATGCGTCGCTCGACCCGCTGGGTTAATTCCTCCAAATTCGCCTGGATGGTTTTAACTGCCCGATGAGTGGTATCCAGGCTGACCAGCTGTGCTTCAATATCCACAGCCTGATTTTCAATGGTGTCAAAGCGGGTTTGCCACTCTTTCCATGAACGTTCGCGCTCGACCTGAGTTACAGCCTGCTTATTCAAGAAAGTAGTCATCGCATCCCGGCGTTCATCTTCAACGGTGATTAATTCATTAATGCGAGTTTCTAGTTTGCGCAGGTTTGTGTTGATCAACTCATTCTGCCCTCTTTGATCATCACCACGCTTCCTCAACGCGTTGACCTCGCCCTGTAGATCGACGATCCTTTTAGCATCCTGGCGTCGCCCGTCCTCGAGCAAGCGGACGGTGCGGGTATATTCTTCCTCTTCAATTCTCACAGTATCAATTTTTCCACGCAGCTCATCCAAGGAACGGCGTATCGCAATCTCGATGTCAATGCGCGCCTGGATATTTTTATCCAATTTTGGAATGACTTCGAGCTGTTTTTGGAGATCTGCAAAAGTACTTTCAAGTGATTTTATCTGGACGCGTTGGACCTTCTCTGACTCATCGATACGCATTTTGATAGCCTTATCAAGGTCATCGACTGCCTGCTTGCTCTCCAGGCGGGTTTTCGTAAGGGCTTGATCGTATTGGTCCATGCGCGTTATGATGGCTGAAAGACGGGTGATCTCACTGCTCAAACCTTTGCTTTGCTGATACGACGCAGAAATATTGCCCTCCAGGGCTACCAACTTATTTTCGAGCAGGGCAATCGCATCTTTCTCTTTGCGGCGATCTTCTTCCACCCATTGAATTCTTTTTTGAAGCTGATCAATATCCATGAAGGCTCCTAATCGTCTATCAAAATCATTGATCCCATATTAATGGGTGACAACACAAACCGATTATAGCATGAGGTAGATTTACGGCAGTTGCCAGGAAATTAGGTGGGAAAATACCTGTGATACATCGATCGATGCAGGAAAAAACCAGTTAGGAAACAGCCCGACTAAAAACAAAACCACTATTCCAATGGCGAGAAATGCTATCGTTCCCTTATTCTCAGTAATTTTCCAGCTGGTTTCATCTTTCCCCATGGTTAAAACAGCCAGCATGCGAATCGCGCTGATCAAGAGACCGACCGTCCCGAGCAAAGTAAAAATTGCAGTAAATAGGGAGTGGTTTGCCAGATTTTGCCAGAGGGAGAAGTGAACAGGAAAGCCCGCTAAGAGAGGCATGCCAGCGATAGACAAACAGCTCAACACCAGACCAGCAGATACAAACGGCAGCTTACGAGCCAACCCTTGCACAGTTCGAAAACGCAAACCTTCTGCACCCGGGGCGAGTTTCAGGTTATATATTGCTGATAAAGCCAATGCCCAAACTGCAACGGCCAAAGCACGAGGCAGCAGCATGGTGAAGAAAAAAGTCACACCATTATTTACCGTGATGGCCAATAATGAAACTCCTATCTCCATCATGCAAGCATAACCCAATATTCGACCGAGATGGCGCTGAAAAGCTGACCATACTCCGCCGACGAATACCATCAAAGCTCCACTTAACTGAATCATATTGATGGTAGAACTCGAACTCCTCAGCCAGCTATACCGATCAAGAAAACCAAGAGCCAGGAGAGAAACCATCCATGGGAAAATGACCAGGATAAACCCCACCACATAGGGGTGCGATTCTTCTGCCAGCAATGGAATCCAGGTATGGAATGGAAAGATAGCCAATAAGAAGAGGAATCCAAAAGCGAGCGATAGGGATGCACGGGTGACCAAAGTTAGCTCTTCGGGGCTCGCTTCCACGCCGGCGAGCAACCAGCCGGAAAACAAAATGAAAGGCATACCAAAGGTCTGGAACGTCAGAAACCGCAAGACCCCTCTCCCCGGAGGAGAACCGGGAGGTACCAGGATTGGTACACAAACCAGGGCGGCTAATTCGAGCAGAAGGGCTGCGTATAGAAAGGGTTCCACCGCCAGGGCAGCGATTAGTAATGAGACCAATACCATCCCCAAAGGAACATACATGCGCCCAGAATTGGCAATGAAAACGACTGTGAACCAGAAACCACCAAGCAGGAAGATGATTACCAACAATGGCTGGTCGGAAATTCCCAGAATAAATTGGCGACCGAGAACGATAAGGGTATCAGAAATCTTTATTGACCATGGGCCTAACTTGATAAGCTGGTTAATTGGCAGTATCCAGGCTAAACCGGCGAGCAAAAACATTACTGCGGTGCCAATCGCTACACTGAGCCGGTACCAACGGCGGAGAAAAAATAAAACCACACCTACCAAACCAGGAAGAATGATCCATATAACTGGTGTACTCAAGGATATTTCTCCATCGTTGGAGTAATCAACAAATAAGCTCCCACCAGGGCTAACCCCAGAGTGACGACTGCCAGTAATCCGGTTACGAGGGTTGAGGTTTCTATCGCGGCGTAGAGGATTTCAAACCCAGATAAGGAGGTAAGAATACCAATGATTACCCTGAGCGGATTTGAGGTTAAGCTAAGCTGTAGAAGACCCATGCCAATCAAGATGAAACTGCTCCATAGAATCGGAATACTGATGGTAGATAGCCACGATTGGGATTGGAGCACCAAGGATGTGACTGCCAGGGCGAGAATGATCGCTGCCAGAATCCTGAATATCGCCCCGAATTTTATTGATTTTTCACTCTCAGGCCATAGATCGGGTACATAAGTCATGGCGACCCAAAGAATTACCCCTGCCATCCAACCTGCCAGCATTTTTGCGATTGCCATTTCCAAAGGCCAGGAGGTTTTAACCAACAGGAACACACCGACATACTGAAGAGCCAGACATCCAATAGAGGTACGCCAATCCCTGGAAATTAAATTATAAACAGAGGTTAGACTTACCAATGCTACTGCCGCGAAAACGATGGGTTCAGAGAGCATAGCTGCTCATCACCGCTGCAAGAGCACAAAGATCAAGGCGAATAAAACTAACGCCCAAAGAATACCTCCATCCCCTTCCAGAATGGATGAAACCAAAGCGAACAGCCTTGATATCGTGCGGTAGAACTTCCAGATAAAGTTATACAACCAATCAAAAGAGAATATATCATTGCTGACTCTGGACCGCGCAAATTTTTTTGTGACAAGGAGGGACTGAGGAAATCGCCAAGTAATGAACAGGATAAGCGCTGCAATCAGCATTGTTAACGGACCGATGATCCAGGCAATAAACGGCAATCCATTTAATTCGGGGAGTAAAAACCAACCGATGAGGAGATGAGTGACCAGTATTACCAACAACCCCAAGGGGTATAGCACCCATACCCATCGCTCGATATGTGCAGTTTCTCCTTCTTTGATAAGTAACATCCCCTTCTGGAGATGATTAATAAAACCAGCCAGAAGCAACGATTGGATCAGTAAGAATGATACCGAAAATAGAAGCATCAATGGAAGATTTTCAGTAGCGGTTGAAATGGATGTAAAGAGATCCATTCCCTGCCAGGTGGGACTAAAGGGTAAGAGCGATAGATTGAACACTCCAATGACGAAAAGGGGAAGAAGATTGCGATGGCGCAAAGAAAATGAAAAAATCAACCCACCGGAAAGCAGGCTGGCAAGACTCCACACCAGGCAGGCTAACGGAGAGTGGATTATCGCAGCGGCAATCGCCAGCGAAGCAGATGCAAGCATCCAATACGGACTGCCATCAAGCTCATCCTTTGCACCCAGCCATTTGAATGCAGCATACAGACCAACCAGGACGAAAAAACTCAAGAGATAAGGAGCGATTGCTGCTGAGCCCCCGCTGTTGGCAACTCGAACCAGGAGAATAAAACACGTTGCTGCTGAAATCAGGCGCAATAGTGTAGACAGGTCAGAGCGTAATGGCAGCCCGCGAGTATAAAGATGCTGAGGGGGGAAAACTCCCAGCCTGATACCAGCTGCCAAAACCAGGAGCACACTGATTGATGGTGGAATAGAATTTATCTGCAGCGAGCCACCCTTTGACCACAGGAGCATTCCAGCAATCAATACCGTGATAATACCTGCCAGCCTGGCGGTAAAAACAATAATCGCCCGCTCACGATTCTCGCTGTGGGGCAATAGTCCCAATAAAATAGTCAGCTCGATAATATCCAACGCAGCCCAAACCATAATCAAGGTCAGCAAATTACCTCCAGTAACTGCAAGAAGTCCCACGCTGGTCAGAACCAAAACTGCAACCCAAAACACCCAATTAGGCATCTGAACAGAGCCATTGACTGCACTTGGGGCAGCAGAGGCTACGGCAGCTTGATTATTTGATCCCAAATCCGTACCAGTTGAAGGATCTGCCTTTAGATTTTCAAGTTTTGTGATGGTTGTTTGGGCAGACAGCTGATCTGATTTCTGACTCAACCCAAGCTGAGCAATTGAAGTAATGACAACGGTAAATGCTAATGAGACTAAAGCTAAAGTGAAATACCAGGAAATATCATCAACTAAAAGAGATGGATTGGTGAGGAACAGTGACTCTGGCTTCCACTGAATAAGCGTAATGATGTTCGGAATATCAATCCGAGCGAGGAAAATCATCACCAGGCCTGCTAAAACAGCCAGCACAGCTAAAAAACCCTGGATGCTCAACCTGGGGCGGACCAGGTGGAGAATAGCCATGGCGAGCGAGGTAAATATGAATAAAAATATCGTCAGGAGAATGAGCATGCGGGCTGGAGCTGCACTTTAAAGTATTGTTCCAGGATTTCGCGGCAAGAATTGACCCATCCCAGGTTTGCCAAGCCAGCGATCACCATCAACGATCAATGATCCGCGCAGGAATACTTTTTCGGGGAAACCGACAAGCTCCCAATTTTCAAACAGGTTGTAATCTGTACGGTGATGCGAATAAGCCTTGCCGTAGCGGACACGGCGTTCGGGATCCCAGAGTACGATATCCGCATCTGAGCCTGGCAGGAGGGTGCCTTTGCGAGGGTAGAGACCAAAGATTTTAGCAGGATTGGTGCTCGTCAGAGCGACATAACTGATTAGGAGAGAGCTTGCCTGACCGGACAGCATAAGTCCATAAGATGGGAAGGCGATCGCCCACACATGGCAGGCCATTCGGGATTTTGGTGAAATCGTCCTTGCCGAGCTCTTTTCCGGGAATGGCAACGGGTTTCCCTTCATACATAATTGGCTGGGTGCCATCGTAAAAGAATGAACAATGATCCGTGCCAATCGTTTGTATCGTCCCATCGGCAAGCCCTTCCCATAAGCGTTTGTTGTCGGTGGGGGTGCGTAACGGTGGAGAGCAGACCCATTTTGCTCCATCAGGACGGCTTAGTTTATCAGCAGAAAAGAACAGATACTGGGGGCACGTCTCGCCCATCACAGATAATCCATGCTCACGGGCATATCTGAGCTGATCGACTTCACCAGCCACATTCATGTGAACGATGTACAGCGGTGCGTCTGCCTGGGCAGACAGGGCAGCTCCACGCAGGACCGCCTCGACAGCCCCCCAGGCAGGACGAGTTTTTGCATGCCAGTCTGGGGTGGTATGACCCTCAGAAAGCGCTTCTGCAGTGAGCAACTCGATGACATCACCATTCTCAGCATGCAACATGGTGAGCAGGTTGTGTTTTTTTGCCAAGCGCAGGACTTGAAATATTTCACCATCTTCCAGGCGCAAGCGATCATTGTAGGCGGTAAACACTTTGAGTGAAGTTATACCCAGACCAGGTAACCCAGGTATTTCATTAGCTACTTCTTGATCAAAGTGGGTGATGTTCATGTGGAAACCGAAATCAATAGCTGCCAACGGGTCGGCGCGTTTATGCCAGGCGGAGACACAGGCGGCGAGGGAATTCTCATCCTGAGAAACGAAATCCAAGGCAGTGGTAGTTCCTCCAAATGCGGCTGCTTTGTGACCTGTGTAATGGTCATCGGAGGTGACCGTGCCAAACATGGGGAGATTGAAGTGGGTGTGTGGATCTACACCGCCTGGCATCACCAGCTTGCCGGTAGCATCGACAATATCAGCTCCTTTAGGTTCCAGATCTGCGCCAATCGAGGAGATTTTCTCTCCATCGACCAGAATATCAGCTTGATAGGTTTCCGAGGCGGTAATGATGGTACCCGATTTTATCAGCAGGGACATAACAAAACTCCAATTCAGGATTCCACTGACCGGTACAGCTCAACACTGCTCGAATCGACTTCATTTTTTAATAACTGTACGCTTTTCCCAAGCACAGGATGGATAAGGTCAGGAGCAAACTCTGCCAGGGGGATGAGAATGAAAGCCCGTTCAGCAATACGGGGATGAGGGATCGTCAGGGAGGGCGTCTCCAAAACCAGATCATCATAGAAGAGGATATCCAGGTCGATCAAGCGTGGACCGAAGCGAAAGGTCTCTTGGCGTCCCAGGCGAACCTCTGTATCCTTTAAGAACGCGAGAAGCGCTGATGGTTCAAGATTGGTATTTGCACTGATGACCTGATTTAAGAATGCAGGCTGGTCAGAGTAACCCCAGGGTTCTGACTCATAAATCGATGATTGAACGACTGGACTCACATCGGGTGGAAGTGATTTGATTGCATTTTGGAGGTTAGCCAGGCGATTGCCGAGATTAGTGCCAAGTGATAGGTAGAGTAGGTGGATCATGATCTTGGGTTGATTAACTCCTGGTTTAAATTCGCTCAATGATCGTAGCTGTTGCCATCCCGTGACCAATGCACATGGTTTGCAGACCAAATACACCTTTAGTGCGCTGAAGTTCGTGAACGAGCTTTGTCATCAGGACGGCGCCGGTGGCACCCAACGGATGACCCAGGGCAATTGCTCCGCCATTGGGATTGACTCTGGAAATATCGGGTTTTATCTCCTTTGCCCAGGCCAGTATCACCGAAGCAAATGCCTCATTTATTTCGATTACGTCGATTTCTTCAAGCGATAATCCTGAGCGCTTTAGAGCCTGGCGTGTGGCGGGGATAGGTCCATCCAGCATGAGCACAGGGTCGGAGCCGGTCACATAGCGAGTGACAATACGGGCGAGAGGAGAGAGGTTGTACACACCGACTGCCCGGGCAGAAGCCAAAACGATTGCAGCAGAACCGTCACTGATCTGGCTTGCATTGGCTGCAGTGATGACACCATCTGGTTTGATAACAGGATTGAGGGCTGCCATTTTCTCACGGTTGGGAGGCATGCGCACGCCCTCATCCACCTTGATCACCCTGCCATCGGATAGGGTGATGGGAAGGATCTGGCTATCGAAATAGCCATTCTGAATGGCATGCATAGCTCGCAGGTGTGATTGGCAGGCATAATCATCCAATTCAAATCGGGTAAGCTCATATTTCTCTGCCATCATTTCGGCGCTGATAATTTGATGCACCAACTTATGGGGAATACCTTCTGGCCATTCTTTTGGATAGTCAGCCCCCAGAGGTTGGTGGGACATCATTTCGGTGCCACCAGCGATTACAATGTCCATGTCACCGGCTAAAACAGCTTGAGCGGCGAAATGGACAGCCTGCTGACTCGAGCCACACATGCGGTTTAACGTGACTGCAGGAACGTGGACTGGAAAGCCTGCTTTCAGAACGGCTAAACGGGCTAAATTAGCGCCTTGATCACCGATAGGGGTAACACAGCCCCATACGACGTCTTCAACCTGGGCGGGCTCAATCCCTGCTTGCCTGACCGCTTCCTGTAATACCAAAGCGGAGAGCTCAACAGGTGAGAGGGAAACAAGCGATCCGTTAGGCTTACCGGATCCCACTGGTGTACGTACGGCGGAAATGATGAATGCTTCAGACATTACAGCACCTCCTGTGTTAACATGTATAGCATACCATAATTATTCCATGAGTATAAACGTGGAGGGTTTCGTTTTTGTTTGCCAAGAAGGCGGCAAGCGACTAAAATTATTGGCTGAAGAATTCATAAGGAGAAATAATGGCTCAGGCGACATTTCATTTTCCCCGTGGCTTCCTGTGGGGAACTGCCACAGCGGCTTACCAGGTGGAGGGTAATAACCCGAACAGCAATTGGTGGGCCTGGGAACAGGAACCAGGACGGATTGCTCGGGGGGATAAATCAGGGCTGGCATGTGATTGGTGGAACGGCCGGTGGAGAGAGGATTTTCAGCGTGCGGCAGAAGGAGCACAAAATGCTCATCGCATGTCGATCGAGTGGAGCAGGATCCAACCATCACCAACGCGCTGGGATGATGCAGCTCTAGACCGGTATGTAGAAATGGTCAGAGGACTTTCTGAGCTGAACATTACCCCATTAATTACCTTGCACCATTACTCTGACCCTCAATGGTTTGTGGATCAGGGAGGTTGGGAAAACGAATCAGCTGCTGAATATTTCGAAAAATACGTCCGTAAGGTAGTGCAGGCATTAAAAGATTACGTCGGTTTATGGTGCACTTTTAATGAGCCGAATGGATATGCAGCCCTGGGATTTATCCAGGGGGTATTCCCACCAGGTAAGAAAGACTTCAACCTGGGATTTAAGGTGATGGTCAACATGGTGCGGGCGCATGCGGCAGCCTACCATGCGATTCACCAAATCCAACCTCAGGCAAGGGTTGGAATGGCACATTATTATCGCAGCTTGCAGCCAGTCAAATCCTGGTTCCCATTGGACCGATTGGTGATCAAGCTCATGATGGGCTTAAATCAAGTTTTTGCAACGGCAGCCAGCGATGGAGTCGTCCGTTTGGTGTCAAGGCGAAAACAGGTGCGGGAGGCAAAGGCGACGCAGGACTTTTTAGGCATCGATTATTACACGCGCGATTATGTAAGTTTCAGCCTGCGTCATTCGAATGAATTATTCGGAAAACGTTCCTTCAGGGAAGGAGCTGAGCTCAGCAGCACCGGATTCCTGGCGAACGAGCCACTGGGAATGTATGAGGCACTCAAGTGGGGATTGAAATATAACCTGCCGATCATCATCACAGAAAATGGATTTGATGATGCGGATGACCATTTACGACCCGCGCTATATGATCGAGCATATCCACCAGGTATGGCGGGCAGTAAACTTCAATTGGCCCATAAAAGGCTATTTCCACTGGACGCTGGTGGATAACTTTGAATGGGAACGTGGCTGGACTCAGCGCTTTGGCATATGGGAGCTCGATGTTGATACACAAGCCAGGCATAAACGCCCCAGCGCTAACCTGTATGCCGAAATATGCAGGGAGAATGGAATTTCGGATGATATGGCCAGGCGTTATGCACCTGCTGTTTTGAATGAATTATTTCCAGATTAGACGTAACGAGCGGATGAAGATAATGAATTTTAATAACGATGAAGTAGTTGTGTGCAGACCGGCACTCGCCAAAGATAAAGAGGCTGTACTTGAATTGTGTTCACATATCTGGGAAGGGGGCGATTACATCCCACTTGTGTGGGACGATTGGTTGGCAGACCCGGATGGATTGTTGGGTGTGGCGGAGTTGCATGGACGGCTGGCGGGAGTGTTTAAGCTGACCAAATTCCAGGAGGGCGAATGGTACATGGAAGGATTGCGCGTCCACCCTGATTTCCAGGGCAAGGGTGTAGCTTCGCATATCCATGGATATGTATTGGAGACGTGGCAGCGCATGGGAAGCGGGATTATTCGCCTTACGACGGGTTCTTATAACGTTAAAGTACACCGCATGTGCGAACAGAGCGGCTTCAAACGTATTGCGGAGTTTATCCCATATCGCTGCCCAAGCCTGATGGACGGAACGGAGAACTTCGAAAAGCTGGAAACTGCGGATGCTAGCAAGGCGATGGAATTTGTATCTGGCAACCAGGTGCATGCCTTATCGAGTGGGTTAATCAACCTGGGGTGGGTATACGCTGATTTACAGCTCAAACACATCGAAGAAGCGATCAAAGAAAACCATGCCTGGTGGTGGCAGGATGGTTCAGGGTTTATTTCGATCTGGGAAGATGATGAGGATGAGGAGCGATCTCCGGGAATCCAGCTTATAGCATGCCCAGCGAGTGAGCTGGGTGAGCTGTTAAAGGATTACCGCCAGCTGATGGGTGCAATGGGGTACAAAACAGCCGGATGGACTGCACCCAACCGACCGGAGGTAATCCCAGTGCTTGAAGAGGTGGGTTTCGAAAGGAGCTGGGACGTATCACTATACATCTTCGAGCTAAGATCCTAATTTGGAGGATCAGAATTCTCGTAAGGGAGATATCAAAGGAAGCGGGTAAAATTCCCGATATGGTATAATGCGCTTCGCTGTGGAGAGACAACCACAGTAGTTTTTTCTCGGAGAGGTCGCGTAGTCTGGCCTAGCGCGCACGCCTGGAGAGCGTGTTTCCCGCAAGGGAACGAGGGTTCAAATCCCTCCCTCTCCGCCAGGAAATGGTGGGGGTAGCGATACCTCCACCTGCCATATATGGGGGTAATACAACGGCTTTTCTTTTGATTTTAAGAATAATCGTGTGTGTTAACTCACGCAACACAGAACGATAAGATTCTATTTATCATTTGGATAAATGTTACAATTAACCAGCGGCTTTTTTTAAATTTGATATTTTGGGGAGGAGCTATGAGAATCTTTCGTCGAATTCTTGGGGTGTTCGTTATGATTGCTGGAATACTGGGCTTGCTGCTCAGCCTGGGAGGATTAGTAGGAGTGTGGGTGATGAAACCCACTGTTACTACTTATGCAAGTACAACCATTGACACTCTCAACACATCCATCACCACAAGTAAAAATGTCATGAAGATCACCGGGGAGGCATTAGGAGCCACCGTCGATAGCCTGGATGCTCTTTCGACTATGTTGCGTTCAACGGCAACCACTGTGGATGAAACCACGCCGGTATTGAATGACGTCACTGCTCATCATGTCTGATACATTGCCCTCCACATTTAGAGCAGCTACAACTTCGCTTTCTACTGCCCAAGACGCCGCAAAGGTCCTCGAAAGTACCATCAAATCGCTGGATTCTTTTCGTTTCTTGCTGAGTGCTAATCCATTGTTGGGGAATCTGGTTGGTGAGACAGGAGCCGTTTACAACCCAGAGGTACCTTTAGCAGAATTCTTTGGGTGAATTGGCGAAAAGCCTTGATGGTCTTCCGGACACATTCGTTAAAATGTCGGTCAATCTCAGCACGACTGATGATAATCTGGGATCAATTCGAGGAAACCTCACGACAATGTCGGATAGCGTTGGATTGATCTCATCCAGCTTGAGCGAGTACGAGAAGATGGTCAATCAATCTCAATCATCCATGGACAATTTAAGTTCTATACTCACCAGTATTCAGTCGAACCTGACTACCATACTCAATGGAGTGTTGATTGTGTCAACTTTGTTACTGTTATGGTTCCTGGCCACTCAGGTTGTCATCCTCAGTCAAGGATGGGAGTTATATCAGGGTACGGCAGATCGAATGGAAAGTAATACGGATTAGCTTATAGTACTTTATCTCATTGTAAAATTATCAATCAGCCAAACCAAAAAATATCAGACGCAAAGAACAGGAGAGTTTCAAATGAAGGTAACTCTTGATACAACACTTGGTGTTCTTTTAGACGACCCAAAAGCCAGAGTGGTACTTGATCAGTATGTGCCAGGTCTCTCCAGCAACCCAATGATCCCAATGGTTAAGGGAATGACACTGAACAATTTGCTTGCGTTACCGCAAGCCGCGCAATTCGGCCTGACCAAAGAAAAGGTTGATCAGATTTTGGTGGAAGTAAACAAACAGCTAGGAAATTAATAACTTAATGCAACTTTTTTAGGAGCAAATTCCATTGGGTATGTTATCACCTGGATCAGTGAGGTGAAAATACGCAAACTTGATCCTTTGGATTATTTTCGGTGAACGTTAAATAGAAACGCCCAGGCCTTCATCAGCCTGGGCGATTTGCGTTTTAGAGTTCAGAGTAAAACAGTCACTATTATATTCAATAGATCAGCTCTCAGCAATAAATGGTTTTCCAAAAATGGAATACAAATAATATGCACGCTTGGAGAGCAAATTTCCCGCAAGGGAACGAGGGTTCAAATTCCTCCCTCTCTGCCACCATCGGTGGCGATCTGGTTTACCCATATCGCTTTTTCTGTCTCAGAAGGGAGTGACCAGCTAGGTATATATCCGGTACACTTAGTTTTAACCGGTCAAGAGGACTTAAGGATACAAGTAAGAATCAGGTATAAAATTATTCATGCATTGAATATAGCCTTTTCACTGGTGAAAGTAGTCTTGGCACACGAGAAAACATATGGCAATCTTTCGATATGACGATGTAATGCTTACCCATCCGCTTGATTGGATGTTGCTACAGAATGGTCCAATTACTCTTTATTATCACAGAGAAATCCTTGAAAGTGATTTATCGTGGCTTCGAGACCACGAATATCAAATAGACCTATTTCGTTGCAATGACTGGTGGTATGAAGGTGACTTTTTCGATGCTATCTTCACAAAACTTGCATTTCGGGTAAGAAGCTTGGATGATTTAGATGATGACCTGCTCGATCTTGCTATTCCAGAAAATAGTGGTCGTGTACTTGTCTATTACCATTACGACCAATTTGTTGCACAAAATCCTGATGTTGCTGAGAAAGTGCTTGATATCCTTGCGTATTCGGCACGATATCACTTACTCTTTGGACGACGCATGATGGTCCTTGTGCAATCCAATAACCCGAAACTTTCCTTCAATAAAGTCGGCGGATGTCCGGTCATCTGGAATGGTCGTGAGTTTACTGACCAAGCGCGCGGTCTATAGCCAGTTATCAGACATTCTGGTTAAAAAGGACTCCGATACATTCGCTCTTAGGCAATACTACTAGCTTAAATCACCAAATATATTTGGCAAAGGTAAAGAACCACCTTACTCAGCCTGTTGTAATCGACCGATAAAAGTGCTATAGTATTATTGATGGGTGATTTGGGAGGTTCCCAGATCAAAAGGCGGGATAGTGATTCGTAAACCAATGCGCATGAAATTTTATAAATAATTCTCGATCCCATTCCTTGAAAGTTACGCTGCCAACAATCAAGGATATATAGCTACTGCTGTGTCACACGATATTTGGTTGATAAAGCAAGTGCGTCGAAAGGAGGATTGCCTATCAGAAGTTGAATACGAATATGTTAAGACGGTAGTCAGCAATCGTAAACACATCTATTTTTACAGCACCATCAGATGAAAGGAGTATCAACCATGCATGGTAAGAGAGAAGATATCCCTCTGTTGTTCCAGTCAGGCGCTTACTCAAGTCGGCAAATTGAATGGGGAGACATGGATGGGGGTTTTTGGGGCTTTCCAGCAGGATTTGACTCTACCCCGTTATTCAATGGGTTCCCTAATGGTTGCGAATGTCCACACTGGGGTTACTTGTTAAAAGGGAGGATGCGGGTAAAATACGCCGACCACGAAGAAGTGATCACAGCTGGGGAAGCCTACTATTTAGCCCCGGGTCACCTCCCTGTGATGGAAGAAGATTGTGAGATGGTCGAATTTAGCCCCAAAGACCTGAGTCGGAAGTGGATGCAGATCGCAGGTCGTAATATGGCAACACGGTAACCAGGTAGTCCAAAGATCCAATGGCAAGGTAATAACACCCCAACCACTCAAATCAAACACGGACGCTGGTGTGCGTCCCTGTTCGATTCCAGCACCCAGGCAGGAACAAGTTCATAACAAAAAAATCTTCCTATCCATTGAAGGCAGTCAGAAATCGAACTACTACTGTCAAGTTACATCGATAAGACTAAGAAATTAATAAATTTATCCACCTATTAGATGGCATAATTTAGGCAGAATGGTTAGAATTATCGTTAACCGAGCTATTACGAGATATTCAGCGCGACGATCCAGGCGATGAACACTGCGAAGCTGAAAAAATAGTGAGGATTAACTCGCTGACTATCATCGATAAAAAATTCGTTGTTAGGCAAGAATGGAAATGCTAGCTATATAATAAGCAGCAGTTACAAGGCTGCCTCGTAAAACTGTGGCATTCGTTACCACTTATACCCGAAAACAAGGAGCAACAATGAGCATGAAACCATTTACCAATCCCCGAGTAGGCGTTAGCGGACTCAAGCCAGGCGGATGGACCCAGGCAGGCCTTGGTTTCTGGATACGTGCCAGCGACCAGGCTTTTCTTTTCCAGCGCGGTATCCCGAACATGACAGCTGAACAGATCAGGGTGGGTCTGCTCCCGATGTACGACCTACCCATTCTGAGAGAACGAACGGGACGGCATCAGACAGCTGCTATGGAATGGGACCTCTATCAGGTGGAAACCAAGGGACCAGCTGGTGAGCTATTTATCGTGGAAGCAGCGTTGACACAGGTTGGAAAATGGGCGTTTATTGTCCTTGTGGCTGGTAACGTCTCTGCATCCGAGGAGCTGCGCGATAAAATCTTTCTGCCCGCCGTTGAAGCCCTGGTACCTGTTTATAGCGGAGCGGAGGCGAGGCGCGTGGCGAAGGACAGGGCGAGCAAGTATGCTGACACCGTTCGGGATGTGAGGGATGGCATGAAATCCAACCTGACTGAGGAAACCGATTGGGTTTCTGACCAGATGAAGGGTGTGGCGATGCCAGCCTCACAAAAAGCCTACGACCCAGCATGCGAATTGATCACCCTGCCTAAACCGGATTCAACCGTCCTGAAAAAGCCGGACATCCTGACCTGCATCGCTGACCGGAAGAGCCGGCGAAAATATTCAACCGCGAACCTGACGCTTGACGAGCTGGCCTATCTGCTCTGGGCTACCCAGGGTGTGCGGATGGCACTCGCCACCGGGCGCCATTACAGAACAGTCCCATCCGCTGGCGCGCGCCATTCCTTCGAGACCTACCTTGTTATCCAGCACGTGAAAGGGCTAAAGACCGGCGTCTACCGTTACCTGCCGTTCGAACACCAGCTTGCCTTTCTCTTTACTGCGGAAAATCTGTCAGAAAAGATGACCACCTTAGCTTCCGATCAACCCTTCGTAGGGAATTCAGCAGTTTGCTTCATCTGGAGCACGATCCCTTATCGGATGGAATGGCGTTATGGTCTCGGGTCGGAGAGGGTGATCCTGATGGACGTGGGGCATGTTTGCCAAAATCTATACCTGGCGGCTGAATTGATCGGTTGCGGTACGTGCGGCGTCGCTGCCTATGATCAGGAAAAACTGGATCAGTTCCTAGGCCTGGATGGCAAGGATGAATTCGTAATTTACCTGGCACCGGTAGGGAAAGTGGGGCGAGAGGAAGAGGACTGACAAGCGGGAGACACTGTTTGCAGAAAAAATACAATATATACTCGTGGTCCAGCTATATTCATGTTAAATTTCCTGTTTATAATCAGATCGAATTATCCAGATTAAGCATCTCATCTTTCAGATTTGTAGTTGATTACTGACGAGTCGATCATTTCGGAACGCGGAGGTTTAAATGACCTTGACAACATCGAAAAGCGATCTAGAAAAACGTTTGACTCAACTAAGGAGGGAAGTCCTTAGCAGAGGTTATGATCGACACCCTTCAATATTGAATAATATCTCTGAATTGCCTCATGAACTTCAATCAGTGGAGGTAACAATTCTGGTCAGCGACAAAGCGCTCGAAACCATCATTGCTTTTCCGGCGCAGATTCAACATGGGTGGAAATACGTCCCGAAGCAAGCTTTGCTGTTTACAACAACCGAGGTGATGCATATCCTGGCCTCCATTTGGCCTGACCAGGAACCTCAGATCAGCTCCTCGAATGGAGGCGAGCTGATGTATATGAGGGTGTCATTATTATTGCTGTATGGGTGCCTGGAAATCGTTGCACGAGGCAATTACACGCCCACCCAGATCAACATCGAATTCAATACCGTTGCCTGGTATCGGATGTCGCTGGCGCTGGAGAAAATTCTTCAGGCATCCAAAACTAGACCCGATAAGCACTCTGAAAAAATCACGGTTTCAGGTAATACAAAACAGGAAATCAAGAAGTTGCCATACAAGTTCTCAAACAGCATTTCTATCTTCGGGCTACTTCCCGACGAGGAGCTGGAAGAGCTGGTATTCCAACCCGCCATTAATAAGCGGTGGCTGATTTTAGGTCGTCGACCGTTGATATCCAACACCTTGTTATTGCTCACCACAAATTTTCTGGTGATGATCCAGGAGGATCCGTATGTGAAGCTGGGTTGGATCATCACGTATATTCCTCGATGCAACATTACTCGAATACGCAATCAGCCTTGCAGCTTGTGGAACGAAGTAACCATCCAATTGGAACGCGAAGAGCAGACAACAGAATATAAGTTACTACTGAAAGACGAAATTACCCAAACCTGGCAAGAGAAGTGGATCGGACATAGTGGCAAGTGGATAGATTTACCAACTGAGGTTAAGAAGGAAGTTTAGTGATACCCACTCATGCTAATCTGTGGAATCAATATGGATTGGATAAGCCCTCGATTAGAACTTAATCTATCCAGGAAGTATTAACCCTTTCGTGATGTGGGTGGTTTTTGATAATATTTTAGAGGATGATGTGATAAACTAGAAAAGGAGCACCGTTTTATAACCAAGAGGGATCGGCTGCATGAAAAATCATCTATTTTGGATGTTATTTGTTCTGGCGGGGTTGATCATCATCGGGGGACCCACGGCTAGCGCATCTGCACAGGTCTATTTAGGAGCTCATCAGATTGAGCGGTCTGCAAGCATTCAGCAGGCAGACCAAACGCCAAGACCAACTATTTCTCCCTCCCTGGTTACTATTGATACCCCGGATTCGCGTGAAATGCCGCCTGTGGGAAGTAATGCCGGCCTGGTGATCGGGGCGAGTGTATTGGTGCTCATCATCATTGGGGGAGTTCTCGGCACACGACGGCGAGAAAAACATTGACAAGGTTAATTTCATAGGGTATGCTTGCTGCGCTCCGGGTGGGTCCAGCGCGGCGGAACCCTTCGAACCCTGTCAGATCTGAGAAGAAGCAGCAGTAAGGAGGATATTCCGGGTGCCGCTGGGTAGCTTGCCCGGAGTTTTGGTTAAATAATACCAGCGGTGAAATTTCACCGCTGGGTTTTTGGTGGGAAAAGCAGTTTATTTTGATAGTTCCAGGAATGCTGGACGAGTAGCCCCGATACAACCGTCATATGATACTTTTGTATATGCATTCCCGTTGAGTACTACATTCCATCCGATCACCTGAGAATTCACAAATATTGAATCTCCTGTACCATCCAATAAAATCGTGGAATTTGGGGCATAGACAACCCCTTCATAGTATGAAGATTCATTTCCATTCAGCTTTAACTCGTTATGGTTCGAAGCGGGTAGATAGATCGTTATGCCTTTCAGCGCTGGAGATACAGCAGTTAATGATGAAAGTTGGATATCTGCATTGCCATTGGTTGTGAATGATCCATTGAGCAAAACGATGGTTACTCCAGTGCCATGAAGCATGCCATGAGAACCCTGCAAATTTACATTGCCCGAGACGCAGTATAACCCAGGGTCAATATCGCCTTTTAACTGGCTGGCATTGATATTGTGAGCAGCCGCATCAGCGCAATTGGGTTCCGGGATACCTAAGTCTGAAGGAGTGATTGAAATATCTGTTGTTTCAGGAGGAGGAGACCAGTTATCCGGGTCACCGGGTATCACCTCGTGACCTACGGGTACTGCTCCACCGGTAACTGTGGTGGTAAAAGACCCGTTTCCACTTAAGCAACCATTCGAGAAAACACCACCGCCAACGACTTCAGTAGCACTTCCACCAGAAACATTTACACCATTTTGTTGACCGGAACAGCCCTCAGGATTCAAAGCAACAATCGCGTTGCCGAAAGCGAAAGGTTGGCTAGGATGGACACGGGTGACTGCTTCTACTTCATTATGAAGGGCATCTGGGAATAAAACCTGAGCAAAATTGCTCTGGGTAGTCGATGATATTTCCACAGTAACATCAATGAATTTATCCAGATAACCCGGATATTGAATGCTACCGCATTCTGCATTAACATCATTATGATGAGAAAAATCGGTTTTAGAAATGGTGAAATCATTAAATCCGGCGCGATCAATCGCGGCATCCTCGGCTAAGTGCTCCGCAGTGTGATTACATGACCAGTTAACGTAACATACTGGACTTTGTTCCAAATGGTATGCTGCCGCGCCGCCCCCAGCCAGGGAGGCCGCGTCAGCGGCATTTTGCGAATTACGCCGGTCGGCCAACGCCATCCCGCCGTCGATTGCCAGGGCGACAAATCCCAGGAAGACGACCAGACCAAGCACCAGGTAAACAATTGCCTGGCCATTTTCAGAATTGCGAAAGTTTGCTTTCATTGTTTCCTCCTAGAAATCTTCTTAAGGACACATTGGCGATAATATCGTATCATTCACGGTTGCGTGGATGGGAATCACCTGGGAACCTAATATGGTGCCCAAGAAAGGCATTGTTATTGGGAATTGGGGGAATCGAACATCAATCTGGATGGTATGCCCGAAACACAATGAGCCTCCATAAGACACGTCCACAGTGACATCACTTGATGGATTACGGGATACTTGCTCTAAGTTATCCCACACGCGTGCTCGCATTCCACTAACATCGCCTGGTCTGATTGAACCGTAGGAGGCTGCTTCTTGTGCCGCATCACGTAATGCCACCCAGGTGAAGTAAGCGCGCCCGAGATCAATGGTGCCCGCCAACAAAGCCATCAGGAGTGTGATGGTTAAAGCTAGCTCAACCATGCTCTGACCATGTTCTTTCGGTTTGACCTGGAGCTTGTTAGTCATGAATAACTCCTTTTATCAATCTCGGTAGAGATTGGGAAGTTGAGAAATTAATCAGGAATGAAGAATTTTGGCGTGAAGACATTTTAAAAATCATTTTATAGTAGAAAAACCCGTCATCAATTAGGATAGCTGTCATTCATTTATGGGTAAGGGTTATCTATTTCAACATTCATCAGAATGGTACGTGCGTTTTCTGCAGTGAAATTTGTTGGCTTTACGCCCAGGAACGGAATGATCGGTTGATATAGTGCGACAACATGGACACCAATTCGATCACCCAGTTCGATCGGCGATGAAGGATCGCAGGAATTAGATACATCACGAGCCGTGCCAGGGCCGCTATCGTACCAGATTTCATCAACGGTGATTGATGTTAGGAGAGCTCCATGTTGAGCAGCGTCATTTATACCGGCGCAATCCCTGTAATTTCTGGCATTTAGATTGCCAGCCGATGCACCGTACCTGGCACCATCACGGGCTGCACCGGTGACAGAAGCATATATAAATACCATGCGCCCGAATTCAATGATTCCGTAGGTGATCAATAGAACGATGGGAAATACAAGCGCAAACTCGACCATGGTCTGGGCTCGTTCACGTTTTAAGGAAGGCAGTTTAGTTATTGGTTTTAGCATAATTATGACTCGTCGTGTTTCATGCGTTATGCAAATAAAATTCACTTAATCCATATTTTGTGCAATAAATTTCTCAATATCCTATTTTACCTAATAAAACGGAACTGGAAGAAATTTGTTACATCCATCCTTACCTATCATACCTTCTTGTCGGTTAATATTCCTTATCAAATATGTTAGGTATCAAACAAATCAAGCTGGCTGGTTGAATATACCAGTTTAACGCAATGCCATAAGACCAGATTGGGCAACCCGGATAGCTAACTCGATCCCCGGAGAAGCTGTGGGTGGAGAGCTGCTCTTCAGCAGGTTGAGCATGAATATCTCATTGGTAAGGGTTTCCCTCATATCCGCAGCCATGGATTGCTCGGTAGATATATCCTGGTTGGAAACAGCTTGAATGGAGCGTAAAGAGGCGATCATATCGGTTTCCACTCGGGAAGCAGCTGCCGGTAGAACCTCATAATTACCTTCCAATACCAATTCCACGAATTCGGTAGTCCGTTCTCGAGATAACTGGATGTAAAGATTAGTTTTGTCAACTTGATTGATGGTGAAAGCGAGGCGTACATCTTCCAATAAAAGCTTGGTCGAATATAAAGGCTCGCCTGGAATGGATAATCGGGCTGTTAGAACCAGGCTATTGATGATCAATGCGAGTAGAAGGATTATGATAACGGGTGCACCTACATTGAAAACCCAGCGTTGCGGTGAATATCGCATCATTAAACGTCGCCAAAAACTATTGGGTGGCATCAATTGGATTTGGGTTTCCAGGTATTTACGTGAGTCGATGATGAACCCTGGTCTGGTCCCACAAGAAATCCTTGCTTGCTTCAGCCAAAGTACCGCCTCAAGCCGCGGGCGCAGTTCGGTCGCATATTGGGGGTATTTCTCCAGGATTGAATCGATTGTCTCCTGACCGCTTAAGATGTCTGGAGTCGACCTATCTATAATCTCACTGATGTATCGATCCGTTTTCATGCTAGTCTGTCCCGTTTATAGCCTGACGCAAGGCGCTAAGAGCGCGGTGCTGGAGCACACGTATAGCTCCAACCGAGCGGTTCATCACCTGTGCTGTTTCCTCAGGCGAAAGCTCACTAATAAAGCGTAGGGTGAGCACCGATTGGTAATCGGTGTTCAATCTTGATAATACTTTCAAGATCTGCTGATGTTCCATCTGACTGCTGATCAAGTCCACAGGCTCTACACACTCATCGTCCTTATATCCATCCATATCGTCAGTCGATTTCGGCTCCAGGCGGTTGTTTTGACGATAATGGTCTACCAACAAGTTGTGTGCGATGCGGAATAGGAATGCGAGGAAGGGCACACCACGTTCAGTATATTTTGGTAAGGATTGCCAGGCTTTTAGGAAGACTTCGCCAGTTAAATCTTCGGCATCCATCGAATTATCCAGGTGGGCAAACAGGTAGCGATATATGGCTGGCGCATGAATTTCGTATAAATCACCGAAAGCATGTGGATCACCATGTTGGGCCTGTTTGATCAGCTCGTGATCTTTGTCCAGCCTGCCTGGCATACTTTCACCTTATTGAACGTTGACTCGAAGCATTTGTTACAGGTTGCAATAATGAAACCAGCCCAGAGTAAACACCCATTACCAATAAATCATGGTTCCGGTGTTGCAACGTCAATATCTTGATTGAGAAATGACCAATGCTCGGGTGGAAAATAAATCAGCTCAACTCGACCGATGATATTCTCAGAAGGAACAAAACCCCAGGAACGTGAATCTGATGAGTTGTTGCGGTTATCACCCAGCACGAAATATTGATTCGCAGGGACGGTCCAATCGCCTCCGCGGTTCGTGGTGACGATAATATATGGCTCAGCGATGAGCTCACCATTTATATAGATTTTCCCATCGGCGATATGGACTTGGTCCCCTGGAAGACCGATAATGCGCTTAAAATATGGAATGGAGTTGGGATTGGGGGGATATTCAAAAAGGATCACATCACCTCTCCGCGGGGTATTGTGTGAGCTGTACGCAAGTTTATTGACAATCGCATAATCACCCGGGAAAAGTGCAGGCTGCATGCTGATGGATTCAACCACAATTCGCTCTGTAGAAAAACCGAATAATAGGGAGGACAAACACAGGATGATAAAAAAACCAACGCCTAATAAAATAAGGACAGTGACTAGAACCTTACCCTTATTGAGGTTACTTTGTTGTAATTCCATCGCTGACTCCAAAAAATATTATCAGTGGTTTTATAAGCTAATAATTATAGGGAACGATCTATCAAACAAAAAAGTGGAATATTTGGGATACTTGTTTGGTTCTTATTAAAATACATCTCGGATGATGTTGAAGACGATTATCAATATCCTGATGCGTGGAAACCAAATGAATATGCGGGCTCATACTTGGAACCGGTTAAACTACAGCCCCCGGGTTGAATGTGTTATGGCTCAGGCGAAGCAACAGCGATATTTTGATGAAGAAAAGACCAATGTTGGGGGGGTAAATAGATCACCTCAGCCCGACCGATAATATTTTCCAGAGGTACAAAACCCCAGGCACGCGAATCTGAAGAATTGTTGCGGTTATCCCCCATGACAAATAATTGACCTGGGGGAACAGTCCAATCTCCTCCGCGGTTCGTAGTGACTTTTAGATACGGCTCAAGCATAAGCTCACCATTAATATAGATTTTCCCATCCGAAATATGAACCTGATCACCTGGCAAACCAATGATGCGTTTAATATATGGAATACTTTCAGGATTTGGCGGATATTTAAACACAATCACATCTCCTCGATGAGGAGTGGTATAAAAACGATAGGCTACTTTGTTAACAATGACGTAATCCCCCGGGTAGAGGGTCGGCTGCATGCTAATGGATTCGACCCGTATACGCTCGGATACACCATTGATCACCAGGAACAGGACCAATGATAATAGTATTGTCTCAATCGTATCCAGCAGAGTCCGCCGCCAGCCTGCCTTTTTTTCCTCAGGCAATACATCGGGGACACTATCTGCATGCCAAAAATCCACTTATGCCTCCGAGCTCATCGATTGACTAATCGCGTAAAATTATACCCTAATCAAACCATGTGGTGCCCATGCTCAGCTGAAGGCTCCTCTCGCAGAAGTTCTACTGCGTGAGGCAAAATGGGCACCAGTACGGCAAGATTCTCTATAGCCCCCCGAGGGCTGCCTGGTAGGTTGATAATGAGAGTCGATGACCGAATACCTGCTGTGGCACGCGATAGCATGGCATGCGGGGTGATTTGCAAACTTGCGCTACGCATGGCCTCAGCCAACCCTGGTGTGAGGCGTTGGATAACTGCCTGAGTAGCTTCTGGGGTGACGTCACGCGGACTGAAACCGGTTCCTCCGGTAGTCAGAATAACATCCATTTCACCGCTTTCGGCCCACTCGATCAGTAAATCTCTTATCAGGACCATCTCGTCTGGTAAAACCCCAGTCTTCAGCACCTGCCAGCCATGTTGTTTGACTGCTTTTACCAGAGCGGGTCCGGATTCATCGACCCGTTCACCGCGTGAAGCTCGATCAGAAATAGTGATGATTCCTATGCGTATAGGCATTTTTGAATATAAATCTAGTTGTTATTCCAGATTTTTCCCGTAAATCAGCAGATCCATCTGTTCCCAACCCATATTTTCATAGAAACGAATTGCTGTTAAATTATCATGCGTGACTAATAAATATGTACGGATACAACCTTTCTGTTTCATCCTTTTTTCAAGCTCATCCATGAGGGCGGTACCAATGCCCATTTTTCGGTAGGGGTCAGCGACGGCGAGGTGATATACCAGACCCCGACGACCGTCATAACCACCGAGCACCGAACCTATGATGGACCCATCTAATTCTGCCAGCAGAAAGAGATCAGGATCACGTAGAAGCTTTTTAGCAATCTCATCCTGGTCATCAGAATGACGCAGATGGATACCTGGACCTGCATCCTTCCAGAGATCAATTACCGGGGGGTAATCGGAGGGGTATTGGAATTCGCGGAGTATTAGTTTAGAGGGTAATGATGAATTACTCATCATCACTACCCACCAGACCTTTCCAGCGTCCGTGAATACCGTCCTCGGTCACGCCAAAATAAAGACGATACCCTTTCTGCGTCCGCTCGACTAAATTATAACGAACATTTTTACCCTGGCGCTGAACTCCCAATAATCCGATTTTACCCTGCCATTGAATATTTACCTTAGACAGATCTGCGGGCAATTGATCAAATTCGGTGATCGCATAATGCCAAAGCCGGCGGGCAGAAACCCGGGTAACGTTATTCACTTCATTTCCGTTACGAAGATCGCGCATGGTGTAGTAGGAGATACCATCCCGCTCATCGACCTTGACGACTTCCACACCCGTGCGTGGGGTTGATTCGCCATCTCGTTCAGGTCTGATGGGGCTTTGGGATGACTCTTCTGCAACAACCAGTTTTTCAGCATCTGTTTTTATTTGGGGTGCCGGACGGACATTACTCGTGCGCAAGACCAGACTGACAATTTCATCGCGTACAGCAAGACCAGTTTCCGCTTCATCCCTGATGTAAACTTTATTATCATCCACGGCATAGGGAGGATCATCGCCGCGTGGAATGAGGATACGCAGGATCTTCTTCCCATCTGTTTCGTGTATATCAATAGTACACTGCAGAGGGGGTGTGATACGTGTGCTTATTTCCTTATCCAGCTGAGTGACAGCCTGTTCGGGGCTGGACACCCCGGTGATAGGTTTTTTTGAATCACTCGTTAAACCGATATAAAGGGTGCCGCCATTGGTATTGGCGAAAGCACAGACATCAGCAATAATATTGTAAAGTTTTCCGCCCCGAACGGTCATGTTCTCGTGAAAATCTTGGATGATGTTCGCACCTTCTTCACGAGCAGTCAGGACAAAATCGTACGCCGGTTGTTCCTCGTGGTGGCGTGGCCGCGTGCGTGCGAAGTCATTGGATGAGAATAACTCGTGAAGCTCTTCAAATGAGGTTTCAGACAACAAAACCTCGGTCACCCGATCACCAATCCCAGGATTCTTTTTACGCTGAGGATCAGTGATCAACCTGTGAGAATCAGAACCTTGAATGCAGTGCATTCTGCGTGGGTATTCAGGCTTGGTGCCATTAAAGAAAGTTGCCGTAGTACGGTTACCGCGCTGTTCCAGATCAGTCACTTCCAGAGCTTGGAGGTGAGGATCCTGGGTGTAGGCGATTTTTGTTTGACCCCCGATGGGGAAGCCGCGCATGGCAACACCATTGTTGGAATTGGCATGGGCAGCGATGACAATGCCGCCAGCTTCATCAATCATACGGTAGGCAGTTAATACATCGGTAGTTGCGCCAACCGTGGCGGAGCCAAGATCAAGCTGCTCGGTGGGGATATTCAAATTGATCAATAAATGTTCAATTTCCCGTACCGGGGTTTCTGGAGGGAAGAGACCGATTATATGGAAACCAAATGTCGCTGTGAATTCGAAAGCTGGCAGGATCAATAATTTCTCGAACAGACGCCTGTATTCTCGCAGGCGGTTCTGTTCTTCCGGAAGGATGCAATTCAACCGCTCCAATAGTTCAAGCTGAAGGATTTCATCCTGTAATTTCCGGTAACCAGCGACGGTATTATGGTCAGTAAACGCAATAATATCCAGACCTCGGGCTTCTGCACGCTGCAGGATTTCAAGGTATTTGACATCGGGCTGTTGAAAATCACTCGACGCTGGGGTGTGTAAGTGCAGATCAATGGAATACCACTGCATCTGGGTACGTAGTCTTTTTTTTGTCACAATAATTACTTTACTCTTTTTCTAATTGATATTTATGGGTATGTTGATAGGTAACCTGGATCAGTTTTATCAGGTCATCTGGCATGAAGGGTTTTTGAATGAAACCATCAGCTCCTACCTGCATGCTTTTCTCTTTAAATTTAATCCCGAAGTCATTAATATGCAAGTGCCAGTTAACTCTGGTTCCTTCCGAATTGACCGGACCAGATCTAAACCACTGCCCTTGGCAAGGTTGACGTCAACCAATACAATATGGGGGCGCTCAAGCTGGATAGCTTGCAGCAGGTCCTTCATATGATGATTGCTAGGCACTGTAACCAGGTACCCTTCCATCGTCAGGAGCGTTGATAATAAGGATACCATGCTGGGGTCATCTTCTATGAGGGTTACTTTAAGCATTGGATTCCCCGATTTAACTTTTTTCCCATTTCCATCCTTGGGGACTGCCAGGTTTTTACGGCGGCTCACAGGTTCAAGGGCTGCTTTCAATACCTCATCAACAGTCTCGACGAAAATAAATTTTATCGATTTTCGGACTTCATCCGGTAAATCTTCGAGGTCACTTTCATTCCGCTTGGGCAGAATAACGGTTTTTAACCCAGCCCGGTGGGCAGCCAGGACCTTCTCTTTAATTCCACCAACGGGTAACACCTGACCTCGTAAAGTGATCTCACCTGTCATGCCTACATCTGCCTTGACAGGCCTGCCGGATATAAGCGAGACGAGGGCTGTTGCCATCGTCACACCGGCGGAAGGTCCATCTTTAGGCTGTGCTCCCGCTGGAATATGTAAATGGATGTCTGATTTCTCAAAAAAGTCCTTGTCCAGCTTGAGGGGGTCAGTCCGAGAGCGGACAAATGAAAGGGCGGCATGGGCAGATTCCTGCATCACGTTCCCAACGGAACCTGTAATTTGGAAACCCTTACTACCGGGCATGCGAGTGGCTTCAATAAACAATACATCACCACCGACCGGGGTATATGCCAAACCTGTCGCCACACCCGGAATAGACGTCCGGATCGCAATCTCTTCATTGCCAAAGAAGTGAGGACGACCCAAGTATTCTTCCACTTTTTTTGGTGTGATGGCGACTGAGCTGGTCTTATTTTCTGCGATAATAGTGACCACTTTTCGGCAAACTGAGCCGATCTCGCGCTCGAGATTACGCACTCCCGCTTCACGTGTGTAAGAGCGGACAATCGCCAGTAATGATTCATCGGAGAATTGGATCTCTTCCGGTCGTAAGCCGTTTTCCTTTATCTGCCGAGGAATCAGGTATTGTTTGGCTATTGCACATTTCTCGTTCTCGGTATAACCTGAAAGGGTAATAATCTCCATCCGGTCCCGCAGTGGATCCGGGATCGGTTCGAGCAGATTGCCTGTAGTGATAAACATGACCTGGGACAGGTCGAAAGCGACTTCAAGGTAGTGGTCACGGAACTCTGAGTTCTGCTCGGGGTCTAAGACCTCTAGCAGGGCTGATGCAGGGTCACCATGGAAATCCATTCCCAGCTTATCGATCTCGTCGAGCATGAAGACCGGGTTGCGCGACTCAATCCGGCGCATGGCTTGCAGGATACGGCCGGGTAGTGCTCCGATATAGGTTCGGCGATGCCCCCGGATTTCAGCTTCGTCCCTCATCCCGCCGAGTGAAATGCGAATAAATTTTCGTCCCATAGCATGAGCAATTGATCGACCGAGAGAAGTCTTGCCAACGCCGGGCGGACCGATAAAACACAGGATGACTCCCTCACGCAGGCGACGGATCTCATCCTTATTTTCAGGAATAACTTCATCTTTGCGTTCAAAGCGGAGTTTGCGCACAGCCAGGTATTCAAGGATGCGTTCTTTGATATCCTCCAACCCATAATGGTCCTGGTCAAGAACTTCGCGCGCATGGGAAATATCCAAATTGTCTTCGGTTTTGACTGACCAGGGAAGTGAGATCATCCAATCGAGGTAGGTACGAATAACCCCATACTCGGCGGCTGCAGTAGGCAAGTGGGACAGGCGATCGAGCTCATGGCGGGCTTGTTTATCGGCTTCCTCTGGCATTTTAGCAGCGTCGATTTTTTGGCGCAACTCTTCAACCTCGGCAGCCTGTTCATCGCCCTCACCAAGCTCTCGCTGGATAGCTTTTAATTGCTCGCGTAAGAAATAATCGCGCTGCATTTTTTCAATCTCTGAGCGAGCCTCGTTCTGGATCTTTTGACCAATTTCCAGGACTTCGATCTCACGGGTGAGAATTCCCACTAATTTATGCAGTTTTTCTTTTACAGAATCCAGCTCAAGCAAGGACTGAGCGGCGGACATATCCATTCGTTGGAAATTTGCGATTGTGTAAACCGTTTGAAGAGGATCTTCAATCGCCTGAACCGATGCAACCAGCTCGCGGGGAATGGAGGTAATCAATTCACCAATATGGGCGAACTGGTCACGCGCATTACGGGCGAGTGCTTCAACCTCAACACCCTCTTCCTCAGTTTCAGGGATCAGATTGATGTGGGCCTTAAGATAAGGCTCGTTCTGAATGAATTCGCCTAATTTAAAACGGGCAGTACCCTGTACAAGCAAACGAATAGTCCCATCGGGGGCACGGAATAACCGGTGGATCATAGCAACAGTCCCGATTTCGTAAAGATCTTTTGGTTCCGGGATCTCCAACTCGGGATCACGAGAAGTAACCAGACCAATCAAGCGGTCTTCACCCGCCACCACATCATCCACAAGGCGTATCGAACGTGGCTGACCAATGGTCAATGGCACGGCAGTTTCAGGATAGACAACCAGCCCACGAAGAGGCAGGATGGGGAGAATTTCGGGGATCTTTACCTGGGGTTGATTCCCATCAGCTAAATTCTCAGTAGATAGCGGTGATTGGGTCGTGATAGACGTTTGATCTGGGTTATCAGAATCAAGAACCATTTCCTTAAGTTCGAGGTCTTCATCCGGCCAGCCATGTTCCTCCAGCCAGCGCATCAAGTTCAGCGTATTCCAACGGGTAGCAGACATTAGAACTTAATCACCTTCCACTTTTATGTGTTTAGGTTGGGCGATGGGTAGCGTAATCAGTAAGAAGCCATCTCGATAGGTGGCTTTCACACTATCAGAGATTATTGTATAGGGCAGCTCGACCTCGGTACTGAACTCACCAAAAGCAATTTCCATCTGGTGGTATGAGCGCCGCTCTGATGTATCCTGGCGAACACCGCGTATGGTCAGGTTTCTCTCCACGAGTGAAATCGTAAAGTCTGATTCATGCATCCCAGCGACCTCTACCCGGATAATGATGGCATCATCGGTTTCATAAACATCGGTGAGTGGTCGCCAGGCATGTGGACGGGAGATAATACGCCACCGAGATGTATCAATAAGCGAATTTTGGAGATCCTCCGAGATATGCCAAACGCGCCGCATTGAATCTGATGTGACTGATATTTCCTCCATATGCATCTCTCCCAAGATATTGCTCTGGTTATACTTAATCATTTAATGCACGCCGGGCTGCATTTATAACTTCATTGTAGTCGGGCTCATCGCCCAGGACGGGCATATAAGCAGAATAAATGACCATGTCATTTCGATCAACTACAAAAACAGCTCTACGGAAAACGCGAGGTTCTTTCAGCAGAACTCCGTATTTCTGTCCAAAATCAGCGTTTACATGGTCAGATAAGGTTTTTACCTGGTCCACGCCTGCTGCAGCGCACCAGTTTTTTATTGTATATGGCAGGTCCATACTGATAGTAAGGATAGCAATGCGATCGTCCAAAGCGGCGGCTTCCTGGTTAAAACGACGGGTTTCCCGATCACAAACATCTGTACTTATGGATAGGAGGGAATTAATTACTCTTACCTTTCCCTTGGTGTCTTCAATGCCATGGAAGGAAGACCAATTTTGAGTAAAAACAGTAAATTCTGGTGCCTTTTGACCAACAATTACATCTGGACCAAGCACGGTAACAGCATTGCCAGAAAATTTAAATATACCAACTCTCTCGATTGTCATAAAGAACTCCATTTTCTATTAGATGCAGCTTGCCAGTGACTAGTTACTTTGTACATCGTATCGGCAAGGGAGATTATTTTATTGCGCCCCTGGCGGGATTCGAACCCACAACCAACAGCTTAGAAGGCTGCTGCTCTATCCATTGAGCTACAGGGGCAGACCATCCTACCCCTCCATGACCTGGCGTAAACCACGATATATCTGATCACCGGTTAGTACGCGTAAAATTACATCAGGTGAACGGCCTGAGAGCTGTGCCAGTTCCACCGGCGTCATAGGTGCATTGCCGTTTGCAAGGAAAATGCGGAAGATTGCATCAACCATCGTAGTATGGGGAGATATAAACCCTTCTAATTTCGCACAGTGGGTGATGAGTACGTGCTGTAATCCATCGACTCGCTGAACCTCAGCAGTCGCTGGATCGATAAAATCTACCAACTGGTCGTCAGGCAGCTCTGAAAATATCTGTTGGTGTTCAGGGCAGAGCAAACTCACCAAAAAGACGCGCCAATCGCGATCGCGAACCTGCCACCAATTAAAATCGATGTGGAAATGAGTTTGAACAGTAGGTCTGGCACGGTTGGCGCGCTTGACATCAGGCAACGGGGCCATTTAGGTTTTCTCCGAATCATCGAAGCGGTAGTGTAAGTCACCAACATGAATAAACCATGGCCTAGAAGCGAGCAATGCGAGGATTGGTCCAGGTGGGCACCTTCGAATAATATTTACCGTGGCATAGAGCTCGGTTGCATGGACGTGGCTCTGGGGGTTCAACTTTACCAGGTCTCGAACCGTATTCACCACAATTTTTTCAAATGGGATGCGATCTTTCTGTATTTGCTTCCAAGCTACATCCAGACCATCTGCATCGGGAATTGCGATGGCCATGCGTTCGTCATACGCAGCGGTGACAATTTGCTTCAGCATGGCGAAAACGATCCCACCATCGGAACCAATAAGCACCGTGCGAACCCACTCGCGGGAGCCGCGTTGAGAATCACACTGAACGATCACCTCACCGGGAATTTTTCCGCGTTTCACCTTGATCAGGCTACCTGGAATTAAGCCGTGAGATTTGTACCAATCCTTGAGGCCGAATACATAGCGATTTTTTCTCACCACCCAGCCTGGGAATTTTTGACCGGTCTCACCATCGACCAACTGAAAACGAATGCGAGGTGCCTCATAGGCGGTTGGAAAGAGGTGAGTAATCCTGGGTGACAGTGGAAGGGTACCCGCCCGCCAATGAGGATACATCAAGGTAAGCTGGACCTCATTCGGGGTTGGGTATCGCCCAGCCAGCGGTGATAATTCATCATCCAATTTTCGTTCGAGCTCGAGCATCTCGTCGGTGAGAATTGAGCTATCGTAATCCATTGGTTGGTAGCGCAGATAGACGGGTACTTGTAAGACGGATTCAGGCTCGAGGCGGTTGAGAAACCAAAGGGTTTCTCCTGCGGGTCCGACCTCATCAAAGCGCGTGTCTTCCTGCAGGGCATGGTCGAGGGAAAACTCAACCAGGTTTGAATTTGTATTTGAAGTCAATCCTACTTGCTCAAGTAATGTTTTGGTTGGCAGTGGACCTCCACCAGCCATATCGAGGATCGCTTCAGCCAAGTTTAAATGACCAACATTGATATCGACCAATAATGAGCGGGGGAACCATTTTCCGGCGATACGGACAAATTCCTGGTTTTTAACCAAATCGGTATCAATGATCTGCAGCAATTTTTCGCCGTAAATAGATAAAACTGAATCCACATCCAGGGAGGATTCAGCCACGGAAATCTCCTGAGGCTGGTTGAGAACGTGGTCCTGGATATTGGAGGCAAATTCACGCGTGTCCTGGTTGTCAAACTTCACCTGGATCACCTGGAATTCGCCAATATCTGGATTTTGACCCGGACGAACTGCGAGGACAGTAGCGTGCTGCCAGCCGAATGCCGGGAAAACGAGATTTTGGTCAACCTGGAAACGATCAGCAGGTTTATATACGTCACCCCCCGATGTGCGCTGTTTCTCAATCGCCAATTTTTCCTGGCGAACACGTTCCGTCACTAATACGCTCAATAATTCAGGGGAAGTCAGTGGAGTTTCGACTTCAAGGAGATAATTATATAAGTATTCTCGATCTTCGTCCTCAAGCTCAAAAGTATCCCAATAATCTTCACGGAGTGATAATATTGCCAGACTCATCATTATGATTGTTACCTTAACACGTCAGCCATTTAATTGGATGCGCTAATATTTTTATACGTTTTTTATCATGGATATTCATGAATGTAGGTTACTTTAACGCCCAATTAAAACCCTTCGTTCAATATCAATTGCACGCGTATTATACTCGATGAATAAAAAATTCTTAGATATTTGAACGGATTGTGGCCTTGACACCGGATTACCCAGGAAGGACTATAATAATAATGATGATACAGAAAGAAAACTTGTTTACGATGATCGATTATTAGATTTTTGATGGAGCTTAGCTATGCCAGATGAAGAATGGGTCTACGTTGATCAAGTGCAAGGACAATTGCAAGCTGAGATTATTAAAGGCTTGCTTGAAGCACAAGGGATACAGGTGTGGTTAAATCAAGAAGGTGCCGCCCACGCGTACGCAATAGAGATAGGGTCATTGGGTTCAGTCGAAATATTAGTCCCGTCGAGTCAGGTGGAAAAAGCCCGGCAGATTATGGCGGAATATAATCGGGGGGATTTTGAGAATATGGAATTTCAGGATCCTGGACCTGACGAGCCACCGGACGAATAAATCGTTTGACTGATTTTGCTTATTTACGGGTACCCTTGATTTAACCAGTCCAGGGGGTTCACGGGTACCCCGCCGACCAACACCTCAAAATGTAAATGCGGTCCTTCCACACGCCCGGTGTTACCTACCTTGCCAATTAATTGACCCTGTTCAACCCGATCGCCTACATTGACCAGAATCTCTGATTGGTGCATATATGCAGAAAAGACACCTAATCCGTGGTCAATCATTGTTGCATTCCCGCGCACGGTTAATGGTCCAGCAAATACCACCACACCCGGTGCAGTCGCGTAAATTGGATCGCCGACTTGCCCACAATAATCTAAACCGGTATGGTAGTAGGAATATTCGCTCCCATTGTATGAACGCCGGCTGCCAAACCGGGAAGCATAACATTCGGCGAACACCGGCTCTACCGGGAGGGACAACTCACCTTGCCACAGCTTATCCGTACTAACCTGCGAAGATAAATCACGCCAGATCTTATCTTCCGGACCTGTCGTAGCAGGGTCAAGGGTCGCAGGGTCAACGTTGAGGGGAATATCGAATAAAAAGTCGCCGGCAGAAACCAAGACATCCTGAGAAAAATTGAATGCAGATCCATCGGGCAATGTACCATAAATATTTAATGGATACAGTCCGGGTTCCGCCAAGGCATGCACACCCTGCAATGCAATGTAGCGATTATCGTGATCAGGAAAAAAGTTCAGGGAATGGTTCATCAATGAACCCTGTAACGATATCCCTGGGTTGCCGGTAATTTCGACTTGGGAGGTTTCGCCTTGAGTCAACCCAGTTATTGCCACTGATGAGATATCTGAGGGTAGCGCACCGGACCCAAGATCTTCTTGACCCGGGACCCGGATAACGTCACCGGGAATAATCTCCGTAGAGTGATCAAGCAGATTGTTTGAGAGAATCACCCATGGATCAGTCCCATTGAGCACTGATAGCTCGAGAAGTGATTGGTCAACAGGCAAAGAGACCCTTTTACCTAATGAAGGCGGGTTATCCGTCTGCAAAATCACAAGGGAGTAGCCTGCATATAATTCATTTGGAGAGGTGAGGTGATTAATTTGCGCTAATTTGTCTTCGGAGATATGGTAGCGAAGGCTGAGGCTGTGCAGCGTTTCACCGAATAGTACTGGTTGGGCAGTTAAAACGCCTTGAATGCCTTCAAGACCTGGGATAACCAGCTGTTGCCCTACCGTGATCTGGTTTGCATTTACGATCCCGTTGGCATTTGCCAGGTCTTGCTGGGAGACGTGGAAGCGAGCGGCGATATCCGAGAGGTAATCACCCTCCTGCACGATATATACCGGTCCGGCAGAAGATGGATTTTGCGCTTTAACGATTCCAGATGGCAACAATATTGATATAAGTGCAAGGATCGATAAAGCTTTTACCCACAACATTTTCATAATTTACTCTACAGCGTCTCTTCGAAGCTAACTTTATCACCGATGTTAAAATCGTTCAAGTTGGCTATATTTGTCTCCAAGACATACCTGGCTGGTGACTTGGGAATATATCCCAGCTTCCAACGGTGGGCTAAAACTTTCTCAACCACACTAAACTCGCTATTTATCCAGAACACAGCCAGGTCAATGCGCATGAACATCATATGGATCGACGAATTCATGCGGCTGTCAGAACTTTGGACCAACAATACCCCACTATTTTTGGGTAAAACGGAAGTAAACATCAAGCCGCGTAACTGACAAAAAAACGACTGGCAGTATTTAGCCTGGATGGGATTTCCAGTAGGGTGAGTTTGATTGACGATACGAATAAATTTCATTAATGATTACATTCCCCGATTAATGGAGCTGATTCATGCCTGAAATCAAGAGAATACCGGAGTTTCACAACACAGGCAGGCTAGTTTTCTTGAGGCGATGTTTCTTGTCCCCTGGACAATACTTTTTCAACTCGCTCTACCAGCTCTTGAGGATTAAATGGCTTTGAGATGTAATCTTCCACCTTGGCAATTCGCAGTCCTAGGATTTTATCAATATCTTGCGCTTTCGCGGTTATCACTATAACGGGGATATTACGAGTTAGCTCGTCTGATTTGATTTGGTGATACACATCCCACCCGTCCATATCTGGCATCATTAAATCCAACAGGACTAAATCGGGCAGCTCTTTACGAACCAGATCTAGACCTTCGCGTCCTCCATTTGCACCCAGGACGGTAAACCCTTGGCGACCCAAAATCAACCGAACCAGGTCGATCATCTCAATTTCATCTTCAATGTAAGCCAATCGTTTGGATTGCTTATTCAACGCTGCCTCCAGCCGAGATCAGGATCGATTGAAGTTTACCACAAAATGAATCGCCACTTTTTGATTGTAGTGTTGGAAACCGGCAATCTACACTTACAACCTTGCCATAGAAGAAAGCCTAAACTATAATCCGCATGTTAAAAACTTTTATATAAATGAGGCAATTGTATGATCGATGTGAATGACTTGAGAAAAGGGGTAACCTTCGAGTTCGATGATAGGCTTTATAAAGTCTTGGATTACCATCATAATAAACCAGGGCGGGGGAATGCCACGATCAGGATTAAAGCCGTCGACCTACGCAGCGGAACCACCCTGGAAAAAACCTTTCAGAGCGGAGAACGCGTGCAGGAAGCTCGTTTGGATTTCCACATCGTTCAATATTTATATACAGATGGAGAGTTATTCCATTTTATGGATCTGGAGACCTACGAACAACCGGTTTTACCGAAAAATGTGCTTGGCGATAACGCTGATTACCTGACAGAAAATATGGAAATAAAATTAACTTTTTATCAGGGTGAACCGATTGATGTTGAGCTTCCAATCACGGTCGATATGGATGTTGCAGAAGCAGAAGTTGCTGTGCGGGGGGATACGGCGACAGGTGTAAATAAGAAAATCAAGACGAACACAGGTCTGGAAGTTCAGGTACCGGCGTTTGTAAATGTAGGCGATCGAATTCGGATCGATACTCGCACCGGCGCTTACGTCACCAGGGTTTAGGGAAAGTCTTTAATCCATTTTATGCGTACACCAGCTGGGAAAGAATGTAGTTATTTCTACGGCGATTATTTTCGAGGCCGCTCGAACGAAGAATGCCGTTTATTGGGCTCTGCAACGCCGCAATTACAATGGAAGCGGGACCTTTGCGTAACTTGCCCTGTACCAGGTATCCAACTGGCTAACACATGTCCATATATGGTCTTGAGTCCCAAATTAGTACGAAAGCTGCCTTTCGGTAAGCAGGAAGTTCGGGTACAAACATTTTGCAGGAAAACTGAACGAGCGGGGTTTGATCCACATATTGGTTGTGGAGAGTGTCATAAATTACCCCCTGAGTTTGAAGAAGGCTCGCGTGGCACTTCTGCTTTTTGATCTCGACGACACGCTTCTCGGAAACGAAATGAATAGCTTTGTGCCTGCTTATGTGCAGGCTTTGTCTAGGCGACTGTCTAGTGTCGCTGATCCACCTTTATTGATTAAAACATTAATGGCAGCAACCAGGCTGATGGTTGAAAACCAAAACCCAGATCAAACCTTGGAACAGAAGTTCGATGCAGCGTTCTATCCCACCCTGGGTTTAGTCCGCCAGGATGTTCAAGGGATCATTGATGATTTTTACTTGGAAGACTTTCCCAAGCTGCAAACACTGACCCAATTAAAACCTGAGGCTGTGGGCGTAATACAGCAATTAATTGAGCGCGGAGACCAGGCGGCTATTGCAACCAACCCACTTTTTCCTCGCACGGCGATCGTACAGAGGCTTGGTTGGGCGGGTTTAGCGGCTGACCAGGTGCCATTTGCCTTGATACCTTCTTACGAGACATTTCATTTTGCCAAACCGAACCCAGCCTATTTTGCTGAGTTCCTGGCACAGCTTGGATGGCCAAAGACACCAGTGATCATGGTGGGTAACGATATTGATTTTGATATTGGTGCTGCCCGTAAACTGGGATTACCTGTTTTCTGGATGAGTAATAATGGTTCTGCTGCTTGGACAGGACAAGGTGAAATGCCGCCCCATGGCGATTTTACTGATTTGCTTCCTTGGCTGGATTCTTCTTCCATCCAACCATTTCCAACCAACTTCACCTCACCAGGTGCGCTGCTGGCAGTACTACGATCAACGCCTGCTGCATTAGCGACGCTTTGCCGCGGTTCCAGTATTAATTTAGAACGCAGGCCCTCGCCAAACGAGTGGAGTCCGGGCGAGGTAATATGTCACTTGCGAGATGTTGATTCAGAGGTTAATTTACCCCGCATCATCAAGGTAATGAAGGAGAGCAATCCCTTCCTTCCCGGGCAAGATACAGATCCATGGGCGGAAATCCGCCAATATCAACTGCAGGATGGCGCAAAGGCATTGGTCGATTTTACGAGTGCCCGGCTGGAATTGCTGGAATTATTGGAAAACCTAAAAATGGAAGATTGGGATCGCCGGGCCAGGCATGCAATTTTTGGTCCAATGAGCTTCCGTGAATTGGTAAATATCGTCGCTGGGCATGACATCTTACACATCCAACAGGTTTATAAGGCATTGTAATTATTAATCATATTAATTTCTGATATACTTTTAATTCCACTATCCTAATTTGGAAGAAGATTAATTAATGGCTTGGTTCCTGAAAGTTTTATCTTAGTTTCAGCAATATATCTATAGGAGGATTCAATGCGTCATCGTGTCGTAATCACCGGTTTGGGGTGTATTTCACCGTTAGGAAATGACGTTCCTACATTATGGAGCAATATCCTGGCAGGCAAGTCGGGTGTGGGATATATCACCCATTACGATACCAGCCAATTTAAGGTAAAGATTGCAGCGGAGGTCAAGGATTTCGATGGGGTGGCATTATTTGGCACACATGACGCACGCCGGATGGACCGTTTTGTTCAATTTGCTTTAGCGGCAACTTATCAGGCATTGAAACACTCAAATTTAACTATTACTGAATCTAATAGAGACAGGGTAGGAGCCATCCTTGGATCAGGAATCGGCGGCATGAGTACTCTGGCTGAACAAACCAATGTTTTTTTCGATCGAGGACCTGATCGTGTGAGTCCATTACTGGTTCCGATGATGCTGCCCGATGCGGCGGCAAGCATGGTTGCATTACAGCTGGGAATACGCGGCCCCAATCTGGCAGTTGTATCAGCCTGTGCCAGCGGAACGAATGCGATCGGTGAAGCTGTCGAAATGGTCAGGCATGGGAGAGCTGACGTCATATTCAGCGGAGGATGTGAAGCGGTTATCGTACCAATCGCCATGGCGGGTTTGAGCGTAATGACTGCTTTGTCCACGCGGAACGATGAACCTGAAAGAGCTTCGCGACCGTTCGATAAGCAACGGGATGGATTTGTGATGGGCGAAGGAGCTGCAGTCATGGTGTTGGAATCGTTGGAACATGCCCAGGGACGTGGGGCCCAGATTTTTGGTGAAATCAAAGGCTATGGAACGTCTAATGACGCTTATCACATCTCTGCTCCAGCTGAAAATGGGGCAGGAGCTGCAATCTGTATGAAGAATGCGCTTGCCGATGCAGAAATGGTGGTGAGCGACATCGACTACATTAATGCCCATGGTACGAGCACAACCTTAAACGACAAGAGTGAGACGGACGCTATAAAAACGGTTTTTAGGGAACATGCTTACAACGTCCCAACTTCATCGACGAAATCAATGACAGGTCACTTACTAGGGGCAGCAGGAGGACTTGAAGCAGTGATATGTGTCAAGACGCTGCAAGATGGAATCCTGCCCCCAACAATTAACTATGAGAACCCAGACCCGGAATGCGATCTCGATTATGTACCCAACCAAGCCCGCCCTAAAAAAGTACAAAACGTGATGTCAAACTCGTTTGGCTTCGGGGGGCATAATGCCAGTATTATCATCAGCCGTTTTGACGAGGCTTAATCATGAGTCCTTATGCCCACATCACTGGATGGGGGATGGCAGTTCCTTCTAGAGTGTTAACCAATGCCGACCTGGAAAAGATTGTAGACACTGAAGACGATTGGATTCAATCTCGGACGGGTATCCGGCAACGACATATCGCAAATGAGGAAGAATCAACTGCAACCCTTGCCAGAGATGCAGCTCTAAATGCACTTCGAGTTGCCAACCTGAACCCTTCCGAAGTTGATTTGATCATCGTATCCACCTCGTCTCCTGAACATGTGTTTCCGGCAACTGCATGCCTGGTGCAAGATAGGATAGGAGCAACACATGCCGGCGCGTTTGACCTTTCTGCGGCGTGTTCGGGCTTCATTTTTGCCTTGGATATGGCTACGCAGGCAATCCGCAGTGGGTCCATCCAGAACGCAGTGGTGATTGGAGCGGAGACACTCTCTCGTTTCGTCAATTGGCAGGACCGAAATACGTGTATCCTTTTTGGTGACGGTGCAGGCGCATTCGTGCTACAGTGTGGCGACGAGCCAGGAGGGTTGATTTCGTCAGTAATGCGTTCTGATGGCTCGGGTGGCGATTTACTATCTGTTCCGGCTGGAGGCAGTCACATGCCAGCGAGCAGCGAGACGGTATTAAATCACCAACATACCATCCATATGAATGGGCGGGAAGTATTTCGTTTTGCTACCCGGGTTATTGCTCAGGCAACCAAGGAAGTTGTTTCGTCGGCCGATTTAAAAATTAAGGATATACAGTTGGTAATTCCCCATCAGGCAAACTTGCGCATTATTGAAGCCGCAATGCGCGGACTTGAGATCCCTCTCGACCAATGCTTTATTAATATTGAACGTTATGGCAACACATCAACTGCTTCTATACCTATCGCTACTTGTGAGGCCATCCAGCAAGGACGTTTACAGGCGGGAGATAATACCGTCTTTGTAGGTTTTGGTGCAGGTCTCACCTGGGGAGCGGCGATGGTAAAGTGGAGTGGACCATTCCTGCCTCACCGCCAGATTGCTCCTGCCTCTTACCGCATGTGGGTATCGATACGTTCCCAGCTTCTCAGGCTTGTCCGCCGTATCGAGGGTTGGATTTGGGGACGTAATCGGTAATAAAAATATTTCTTCTCCCAGGTCCTACTGAGAGGTTGTTACAAGCACTAGATGCTCATAAAAGTAATGGGCACTATTCGACTGCGGCTGCATCTAATAATAAAAAATGTTAGAGTGATGTTAGAAAAACTGTATAAAAGATATAGAAGTCTATCAGTCGGGACAAGAGGTTGGTATAATGAAAATAGACCTTAAGTCTGCCTGACTTCTAGGTCAGGTGGCTTATTAAGTCTGGTTAATCTTTGGAGGTGTACGTGAACGTTAATCGTAGTCGTTCGTCGATCATTTATGTTCTGATATTTGCAGCCATAATAATTTTGGCTTATTCTTTATTTAATAGTCAGGGTTCCAACTCACAAGAAGTGTTGTCTATTAATCAGGTGGCAGCTGATATTCAAAAAGGCATTGTAACCAGGATCATAGAACAACAAGACAAAGTAACCGTCGTTTATGGAACCGGTACCCAGGAAGTAAACAAAACAGCCCATATCGAAGCCGTGGCAACTTTGGTGCAACAGCTCGAGGATTTAGGGGTAACTCCTGAACAACTATCATCGGCTCATATCAATGTCGAGGTAGTTCCACCAAGTCCGTGGTTGGGAATTATTTCCACATTAGGGTATATCATTCCGTTTTTAGTTCTGGGTGGTATTTTCTGGTTCGTATTACGTCAGGCGCAAGGCAGTAACAACGCTGCCATGTCTTTCGGGAAATCACGTGCCAGGATGTTTACGGGTGACCAACCTTCGGTTACATTCGGCGATGTTGCAGGAGTTGAAGAAGCCAAAGAAGAGCTGCAAGAAGTAGTAGAGTTTCTTCGCGAGCCAGAGAAATTCATCTCACTTGGAGCGCGTATTCCTAAAGGTGTATTACTGGTTGGTCCGCCTGGAACCGGTAAGACTTTGCTAGCCAAAGCTGTATCTGGGGAAGCAGGTGTACCGTTTTTCTCAATCTCTGGATCAGAATTTGTCGAAATGTTCGTAGGTGTTGGTGCCAGTCGAGTTCGCGATCTATTCGACCAGGCAAAACGCCACTCACCTTGCATCGTGTTCGTGGATGAAATTGACGCAGTGGGCAGGCAGCGTGGTGCTGGCCTGGGTGGAAGCCACGATGAACGTGAACAGACCTTAAACCAGATGTTGGTTGAGATGGATGGTTTTGACACAGACACAAACGTTATTATCATGGCGGCAACAAACCGCCCAGACATTCTGGACCCGGCACTGCTGCGCCCAGGTCGGTTTGACCGAAGAGTAGTTCTTGACCGTCCGGATATGCGCGGTAGGGAAGCAATCCTCAAAGTGCACACCAAGGGTAAACCACTGGCTGCAAATACCGATCTAGGTGTGTTAGCTCGATCAACACCAGGCTTTGTGGGGGCTGACCTTGAGAACCTTGTTAATGAGGGCGCTATCCTGGCTGCCCGGCGAAACAAGAAATCGATCGAACAAGAAGATTTAGAGGAAGCAATCGAGCGTGTCATTGCTGGCCCTGAGCGTAAGAGCAGGTTAATAAGCGAGGCTGAAAAACGGATCGTCGCTTATCACGAGGCAGGTCACGCAGTGGTGATGAACGCCGTTCCAGAAGCTGACCCAGTACATAAAGTTTCTATTACCGCCAGGGGGATGGCAGGTGGTTACACTCTGGCATTACCAGAGGAAGACAGGACATTAATGGGCCGTAATAAGCTCGTCGCAGAGATGGTTGGCTTGATGGGTGGACGTGCGGCCGAGGAAATTGTATTCAATGACATCACCTCTGGTGCATCGAATGACCTGGAGAGAGTGACCAAGATGGCCCGCGCCATGGTTACCAGACTGGGCATGAGCAGTGATCTGGGTCCAATGGTCTATGGACAAAAAGAAGAGCTAATCTTCTTGGGACGTGAGATTTCTGAGCAGAGGGATTATTCTGAAGCAGTAGCCGAGCAAATTGACAAGGAAGTAAGAACCCTGGTCAATGATGCCTACGATAAAGCCAGGAAAATCTTGCTTCAATATCGTGATTATTTAGATACCATAGCACGGAAATTATTGGAAGTTGAGACGCTATCGCGAGAGGAATTCGAAGAGCTGTTTCCTCCTCCCAATCCAAAAAATGGAGGAACTCCAGTTCCAAAACCTGCATAATCAGAATTTAACCATCTAGTTTAGGGAAATTATGGGGTTTCTGGCTGACAAAATTCGCCAGAAACCCTGCTATTTCGGTAAACTCCAGGTTTTTTTGACTTTTTTACATGCGCTTGGTATAATTCAAGTTTGCGTGAAATTCGAAAAGTTAGAGAGGTCGTTATGGATGCCAATATTACAACAAGCGCTCCTAGTAATATCAAAGAGATAAAAAATAAAATGTTTTTCCGGGGTAAGGTAGTCAAGACTACCCTGGCGGGGGCGTTGGTGGATATTGGCATTGATATGCCGGGCATGGTGCATATTTCCCAACTGCAGAAGACACCGGTAAATCGGGTAGAAGACGTAATCCATGAAGGTGATGAAGTAGACGTCTGGGTACGCAGGGTATCTCCGAAAAAAGGTCGGATTGAGCTAACCATGATCAAACCGCTGGGTTTGGAATGGAGCGAGATCAAAAAGGATATGGTCATCACCGGCAAGGTTGTACGCCTGGAGAAATTTGGTGTATTTGTTGATATTGGCGCTGAACGACCGGGGCTTGTCCACATCAGCGAAATGACACATGATTTCATCCGTACTCCAGGTGACCTAGTGAAGGAGGGGGACGAGGTTGAGGTTAAGGTGCTGGATGTAATCAAGCCTAAAAAGCAAATCAAGCTGAGCATGAAAGCCCTTCAAGAGAAACCTGAAGAAGCGATAAAGACCACGGTCGAAAAAATCGACAAACGTGAGCAGCACGTGCGTGAGCAAGAGAAGGAAAAGGAACCCACCGATGAGGTGAAGGAGGTTCCGGTTCCTACCGCCATGGAAATGGCTTTGCGTGAAGCGATGGAACGAAGTGGCGTGGATAACGTCAACTTAATCACCGAGAAAAAGAAAAAGCGGAAAAACGTTGAAACCGACCCTGAGCTTGAGACGATTTATTCGCGGACGTTAAAAACCCGCTCACCCAAATAAACTATAGCTCCAATATTACGGACCCTGCGCTAGTAAACAGCGTAGGGTTTTTGTTTTAAGATATCGACAAATATATATTGAAATGATTACTGAGGTTACGCGTGATGAAAAATATACTTAAAAAAGAGAATAATCATCTGGGGGGGTAATCGCCAAGTTGAATGTTCCGGCCTATTACCAAACGATAAGGCTGTTTTATACCACGCCTTCGGATTGGTTGGAGCGTTTGCTATTGCGCCATAGGATTGCAATAAGAGCTGCAATGATCAATACAATCGCTGCAGCTAATCCTGTGCGACGGAGGAGTTTCACCTGTGGATCAGGAGTATTCATTTTGCGGCTAATCAATGCTTCTGACACCATAGTCTTCCAATCGGGGATGGTCGTGTAGGAAGGCAAGCTATAACTCTGAGTGAGAATCTTTTGATAATCGGTCAATTCCTTTTGCCATTGAGCGTCTGTCCAATGCAATTCTGATTGGCAGACCCGTTTTACCGTTGGCAGAATAGAGGCTGCTCCGGACGGGAGGATCAAGCCAAGCCTGGTACGGCGAAGTAGTAAATCATCGAGGTGGCATACCGCTTCATGTCGTGCCGCCCAGCGCAGCTCCACCCACAGATATTCTGTACCCGGGATACGTTCCATTTCTCCTTGCTGGGCAGTATTCACCACTGCCAGAGCATCAGCGCCATATCGCCCCAATAATCTTCGCCTGCAGGCATCACGCAGGTCATCACAACCGGGCAGCTGCTGGTCAACCTGGTTTAGGACAGGCACTTCCTGCCTGGGTTCGGGCATTTTGGTGAGGCGATGCCGAACGACCTTCAATACATCCAATGCGATCAACCGGAAGGTGGTAAGTTTACCGCCTGTTACGGAGATCAGTCCATTTTCTTCCCAGATGAAATGGTCGCGTGATTCCTCGGATGGGTCAAGTTTCCCGCTGCTGATCACGGGTCTGACTCCTGCATAGGTCGAAAGCACATCCTCCAGGGTAATACACAGGGACGGGAACTGGTATTCCACTGCTGCCATCAGATATGCAACCTCATTTGGACTGATCTTCGGTTCGATATCCAGGGATTCAACATGATCAACATCCGTTGTACCCACCAGGGTAACACTTTCCCAGGGGAAAATAAACACGGGGCGATGATCAAATGGATGTAGAAAACTTACCGCCTGAGCGACGGGTAAACGCCAGCTTGGAAAAATAAGGTGACTACCTCGTAATGGTCTTATGTATGAAGAACCCCCCGCCTGTTTACGTAGATTATTGGTCCAAACCCCAGCTGCGTTGATCACTACTCGCGCGAATGCTTCAACCTGCCCACCTTCCAATACGTCCGTCAGCACAACTCCTGTAACGTCTTCTTGCTCGATGATTAGTGATTGTGCCTTGACATAATTGATTGCAGTTGCTCCATCATCGACCGCTTCGTGGATCACACGGAGAGTTAAACGTGCATCGTCTGTTTGGGCATCCCCAAAACGGAAACCTCCTTGCAAGTCATCCTGACTAATGTGAGGTGCTAATAGCCGGAAATCCTGGGGTGAATAATAGGCATGATCCCAACGTAGTGCCAGCAGATCATATACGGTTAGACCCATCGCATAGGTCCACCTGCCAGGAGAATCTCCCTTATATACCGTGAGTAAAAAACCAAGTGGATCGATTAAGCCTGGTCCGTCATGGAGTAATTGTTGCCTTTCATGGACTGAGTCGCGAGTGAGGGTCAGCTTACCCTCTTTAAGATCTTAAGCCCCCATGAACCAGCTTAGAAGATCGACTGGAGGTTCCCCAGGTAAAATCACGCTGTTCGACCATCAATGCATGCAGCCCAAGCCGGGAAGCTTCGCGTAGGATTCCGGCACCTGTGATTCCACCCCCGATGATGATCATATCCCACGGACCGGCAATTGACTGCCAGATTAATTTGCGGCTCTGGTTATCCCACATATAGAACGCTCCTGGTCGTATCGAATCCTGAAGCACGCTTGAGAAGACTTATTCAACTAGCTTACCCGGGTTCATGATATTTTTTGGATCAAAGTAGTGGCACAGGCTGGAAATAGCAGACATACCCACGGCACCTTTTTCAGCTGAGAGGTAGGGTTTATGATCCAGTCCGACTCCGTGTTGATGACTAATAGTGCCTCCGTTGGTGACGATAACCTGGCTGGCGGCAGATTTCATCGCTCTCCAGCGGGTAAGTGTTTCTTCAGGTTTATCCGCCAACCTGAACAGGTAGGTGGTATAAACTGAAGAGCCATGTGGGTAGACATGGGACAAGTGGGTAAACACATGCACCTTTTCCCCAAATGCAGCTATTGCGGAGCGTATCGCCAGCTCAATCTGATCTACCATCCGGGGAGTTTTTCCCCAATCAACTGCGGTTTCCAGCGTATCCAAACCGTACCCCATCTCCCATAAGGTATTGCGTAAATAGGGCGTGCGGAATCGATTTTTGTGCCACTGCCTGCCGATGGTTTTTCCGGTGTGAAACCCTCCCAGTTTTTTGGTAATACTCAAAGTTTCACTTCGATTTGTGCGAATACTAGTCGAATTACCGCTGAACCCGAGTAAGAGCATGCATTTATCTTCCCCAAGACCGCGGATGGATAATAACTTTTCCAATGTGGCGATCAGGTTTTCATGCCCGGCAAAAGCCAGCGTTGTCGCCGTCTCAACGGGAGTGCTTAAACGGAGCATACACAATTGCAATCCCAGGGAGAGAATCTGCCGTACAGCTTCGATCCCTTGTGCAAATTCTGGAAAGAATACTACATGAAAATCTTCCTGCGCTGGGACTAGACTGATACGCACGCAAGCTTCGGTGATGATTCCAAATCTGCCCTCCGATCCCAAAACGAATTCGCGCATGTCAGGTCCGGCAGCAGAGGCGGGGAAGGCAGGAATGCTCAGCTCTCCGATGGGTGATTCCATTTTACCGCCTGCAAATAGCTTTTCAATTCGTCCATAGCGCAAAGATTGCTGACCGCTTGAGCGGGTCGCCACCCAGCCTCCCAAAGTTGAATATTCAAATGATTGGGGAAAATGCCCGAGGGTGAAACCATGGGCGCGCAATTGGGCTTCGAGGTCAGGTCCAGATACTCCCGCACTAAACGTTGCCATCAAACTTTGGGGATTGATATCGATCAAGCGGTTCATGCGGCTCATATCAATGGTTAAGACGGGAGATTTACTCTTGAGCACATCGATATGACCAACCACGCTCGTGCCTCCGCCGTAAGGGATCAGATGTATCCCTGAACGTTGAGCGTAGTGAATAAGACTACTTACTTCCTCGTTCGATCTTGGAAAGGCAACGCCATCTGGGAATGTGTTTAGCTGACCCGTGCGCAGATCGATCCAATTGGGAAAGCTTTGTCCGCGAGCATGCAGAAGGCGCGTCAGAGGGTCGGTATTCACCAAGGGATGAACATGGAGACGTGATTTGGGAACACGCTGCAGTACTTCCTGCTGATTCATATCATGCGGTCGCTTACCCGAACCTACCCGTTGCTCAAGAAAAGGTACCGCATGAGGTGGGAGCGGATAAGTGATTAAATCATCTCCCCAGCCATTCCAGCGTCTCAATTAACTACTCCTGGTAGCGTGCTTTTAGATCTGATGCTCATGAGCATGATAATCAATTTACTACAATTATACAGTCCGGAGAAAAATAGTTTTCGGGCTGCCATTAACTATATATTTTGGATAATGCTCAACGGATAAAAAACATTAAGTATTTCCGAAACAGTCGATTATGTTGCCGATGGATCCTGCATGGCTTGTGCGAAAGCAGCTTTTATTTCAGCTTCGACTTCAGAATCGATGCTGATTTTCTCGGCTTGAGATAAGCGTTTGGATTGAATTTGAACGGGATCGAATTTTTGACGCAGCGCATTTACCAGGGCGGGGTCACGCGTGTCATCACCTTTCGAGTGTGGTCCGAAGCGGTTTGTCTCAATGACAAGCGCAAACGGAGAAATGTCTTGACGCACCCTGGCGAGCAAGTCGGGGGCAACCTGTAAAATCTCATGGATATCCGCAGTATCAAGGTGTTGAGATGGGATGTTAAAAGCATTGAAGCGATCATCTAGATTTCCTGCCAGGCTTAGCTCGATCGGAGTAGTCTGGGCGATGTGGTTGTTTTCAAGCACATATAGAATCGGAGCATTCCACAGAGACGCCATATTGATCGCTTCATATACTACTCCCTCCCCCATGGTGCCATCTCCCAGGAAAGCAATCGTTATGGATCCGGATTGTTTATACTTTTCTGCCAAAGCCATGCCGGTTGCGGTTGGGATGATCCCGCCTAAAATTCCGTTGGAATAAAAGTTACGCCAATGTAAATGCTGCGAACCTCCCCTGCCTCCACATACCCCGCTTGCCTTACCCATTAATTCGGCAAAAAGTGCATGCGGTTCGCCTCCATAAGCAAGAAAATGCCCATGACCACGGTGGTTGCTAACAACAATATCATTCTCCTGGATCCCTGCCAAAACACCAACGGCATTCGCTTCCTGCCCAATATAGGTATGGGTGGTGCCAAAGAATACCCCGCGCGAAAAATTCTCCAGGACAGTTTCTTCAAACCTGCGGATACGGTATAGCGAACGATATAAACTGTTTTCGGTGAGCATTATTATCCTAATTATATGCCTATAACCAAAAGAGCAAACCTACCCCGACAACTGCCATTAAAGTGCCAGCTACAGCCTGCCAGGAAATTTGTTCTTTGAAGATGTAATGGCCGATTGGGAGTAAAAAAATCGGGGGTAAGGCGATAATCGTGCTAGCGATGCCGATGCTTGTGTTCTGGATGGCAAACAAGGATAGAGAGACCCCGATCAATGGACCGAAAATCGCACCCACCAGAATGTAGAGTAATCCGGACCTTTGTCCTTGGGCTTGATGGACAGTGGATACCACCTGCCCTTGAATGACTGTGACCAGCCAAAGCGCTAAAAAAGCAGCAGTCATCCGGATCACATTGGCGGAGAGTGCGGGGAAGTCCCCCTTTAATCCATTTTTTGCCAGGACGACGCCAAATGCTTGGCCTGTAGCGGCGATTAAACCTGCAATGATGCCTTTCCTGCTCGTTCTTTTGAGTGTAGCACCAGACTCACCTGAACCCGGTTTACTTGGGTTGCCTGCCAACACAACCCAGGTTATGCCAGCCAGAGTTAAGCAAATCCCTAATATACTTCCGCTGCTTAGAGTTTCTCCGAGGAGGAGCCATGCCAGGAGCGAAGCAATTGCCGGTGATAGGCTCAAGAATAACAAGCCAAGCCTTGGCCCTAGAGTGACATATGCTCGGAAAAGAAAAAGGTCGCCAATGGCGAGACCCACGATGCCCGAAATTCCTAACCAAAACCAGCGATCTGCTCCAGCATTTACTGGTAGGGGGTTACCAAAAGCGATCAAATGGGTGAGTGTGAGAAGTAATAAAGCAAAAACCAATCGGATGCGGTTGGATACCAGGGGACCAAATTTCCTGCCGGCGAAGGTAAAAAATATTGAGGAGATGGAATAGCATAGTGCAGTCAGAAGCGCCGCAATTTCTCCGACCTCACGAGTCATGATTACCCATGAACTCCTCGGCAGTCGCCTGACCAGGCTGATTTATGTCTTCCCTGCGCAGTACTTTTAATACACTGTGAAGGAGGATTTTTATATCCAGCCAGAATGAGCGATGGTCAACATACCAGACGTCCAACTTGAATTTCTCTTCCCAGGTGAGAGCATTTCGGCCATTAATTTGTGCCCAACCGGTGATCCCTGGTAGTACCTCATGCCTGCGTGCTTGCTCCGGAGAATATCGTTCCAGGTACTGCATGAGTAAAGGTCTCGGACCAACAAAGCTCATCTCGCCTCGCAAAACGTTGAGCATTTCCGGGAGCTCATCCAGGCTGGTACTGCGCAAAAAATGACCCAATCGGGTGATACGCTGAGCATCTGGCAATAAATTATCCTGCGCATCCCTTGCTTCAGTCATTGAGCGGAATTTGTATACCCAGAAAGGTTTGCCCAGGTATCCCGGACGCTTTTGACGGAAGATGACCGGAGTGCCATAATTCATGCCGACCAACACAGAAATCAGCAGTAACAGCGGAGATAACAACAGAATGCCTGCAACCGCCAGCAATAAATCCAGGATGCGTTTCGAAATCGGAATTGAAGTCACCTTTGCTGTTGCGAGCATATAGGAATTCTACCAGATGTCATTGGCGATCAGGGATCTGCGAAACCAGGCGAAATATGCTCTACTCGCGTGTAGCTCAATTTGAATGGTGTAAAACAAAAAATTGCTGGGACCTGTGGTGGTCCCAGCAATTGAATATTTGAGGTTTATAAACCTATACCAGAGACATCTCACAAGGGCGGATGATCATAACAATCTTACCCTGGATATCGACGGTGGCAGGATCATCGATGAAAATCGGCTTCATCGTCGGGTTGGCAGGCTGCAAGCGGACTTTTCCGTCTTCCAGGAAGAAATACTTGAGGGTGGTCTCATCTTTATCCCGCAGCCATATCGCTACCAGGTCTCCATTGTGAACATCCTTGGCGGGTTTCATAATAACAATATCGCCGTCATTGACCATCGCATCGATCATCGAGTCGCCATTGACTTCGAGAGCGAATAAGTCTTCAACTTTCTCTCGAGCTGGCAGCATGCTGCGAGCAACACTCACAACCGATTCTGCGTCGAGGTATGCGAAGTCTGATTGGGGAACTGGAACAGGTTCACTGGCAAAAATTCGCCCCATAACAGGAATGCTCAACACTTGTTGAACAAACTCACGCACGCTTTGAATCGTGTTCGCAGCCGATTGGGTAATATTCGAAAATGGGTGTACCAGCCGTATGCCGCGTGAAATATGACCAGATCGTTTAATATGTCCCATCGTTTCCAGCTGGTCCAGGTAATAATTCACCACCGATGTTGAGGAAAACTTTCCCATATCCTGAATATCGCGGATCGATGGGGGGAATCCATTGGTATTTTGATATTCTTCAATGACCTTCAAGACCTTGATTTGAGGGTCGGTTAGTGTTGCGCTTCTTCGTCTGGGTGTCATAATTCACCTCCAAATAAGTTAATCAGTACAGTTGTTCTATGAAATTATAATACCAGAACATTCGTTCGATGTCAAGTACTTGTTTATAATTTTACCCACTACCTTTTTACTCCAATTGACATGCCTTGAATTATTGTGGGATAATAATCTACCATTTATAGGTTATTATCACTTGATTATTGAATTGTACAATCCGAATTCTGGAGCAGATATGGGTTTTAATCGTGTATGTGTTTTAGGTTTAGGATATATCGGTTTGCCGACTGCCAGTACCTTTGCTATGCATGGGTTGGAGGTAATCGGTGTGGATATAAACAAGCATGTAGTATCGACTCTGCGGAACGGTGACATTCACATTTCTGAGCCAGGTTTACAAGCCCTTGTTAGAGAAGCCATCAGATCTGGTCGTCTGCAGATCAGTGAAACGCCGGTGAAAGCGGATGCATTCATCATTGCAGTTCCAACACCTTTTTATGCAGATGAGCGGGGAAGTTATCATGACCAGGCGTACCGCCTGGCGGATATGCGCGCGGTGACTTCTGCTGCTGAATCGATTGTTAGCCAGCTCCAACCAAGCAACCTGGTGATTTTAGAGTCAACTTCACCACCGCGTACGACGGTTGATTTGGTACGGCCGATCCTGGAGAGATCTGGGCTTAAAGCAGGTTCTGATTTTCACCTGGCTTACTCACCAGAGCGGGTCTTGCCGGGTAGGATCATCCAGGAGCTCTCCGAGAACGCCCGCGTCATTGGCGGTATCGATAAAGCATCGGCTGAAGCGGGCAGGGATTTATATTCTCATTTTGTCACCGGTGAAATTGTGCTGACCGATGCCACAACAGCTGAAATGGTCAAATTGATGGAGAACACCTACCGTGACGTGAATATCGCCATTGCCAACGAATTCTCCCGGCTTGCAGACCGCTTTGGGGTGGACATTTGGGAGGCGATAAACATCGCCAACCGTCATCCACGAGTCAAGATCCTTTCCCCCGGGCCAGGAGTCGGCGGGCACTGCATCAGTGTTGATCCATGGTTCCTGGTTGAAGCAGCCCCAGACCTGACCGAGCTCATCAATGCCGCCAGGCATGTAAATGACAGGCAACCGCAATTCGTTGTCGACCTGGTAACGCGTTGCCTCGGCACTGACCTGGAAGGAAAACGGATTGCAGCGCTCGGATTAGCGTTCAAACCGGACGTGGATGATCTGCGCGAAAGCCCTGCAATCGAGACTGCAAAAATCCTTACTGAGGCTGGAGCAGAAGTGCATAGTTATGAACCTTACAAGCTTAACTCAGAGATCCCGGGTTTGAATTCTGAGACCTCAATTGAAGCCACAATTCGAGACGCCCAGGTATTGATTTTGTTAGTTGGTCATCGAGAACTGAAAGAGTTAGATCCAATCAAGGTTCGGGAGTTAACTTCAGCTCCCTGGGTAATCGATACTGTTGGCGGTTGGGACAGGAATTTGTGGACCCAGGCAGGTTTTAGCTTCCTTCGTTTGGGTGATGGTAAAAACGGATTGTAAAGCAAGGGCGGTTACTTTGCTGGGGATTCAAGGGTGTCTATACCATTCAACTAATCGAGACATAGAATAATGATCAACAGGAGAGGAGTGGCGTGGGTGCAAGAACAGTCCTTCTGGAATCTAACGGGGAAAACGAAATTTAGGCGGGAAGAACGCCTGCCGTTTAGGTGTGCATGAAGGCGAATAATACCTCTATTTCCAGGCTATGTGTGATCCCCAATGTCAGTGGTGCTGGAGGGATGGTTTCCTTTCGTGGTAGGCTGGTGCAAGGGTTAGCTGAGCGGGGAATAGAAGTGTCCTATGACCTGGCAGACACACCTTATGATGCCGTCCTTGTGATTGGGGGCACCCGCAACCTGGCAGGAATATGGCGCGCCAAACGACGTGGAGTGCGAATTGTCCAGCGCCTGGATGGGATGAATTGGATCCATCGCAAGAAACGGACCGGCTGGCGCCACTTCATCCGTGCAGAGTATGGAAATATTATCCTTTCAACCATCCGATCTCGATTGGCTGACCAGATCGTCTATCAAAGTAAGTTCTCCCACCAATGGTGGGAGCGAGTGTACGGGAAAAGCATTGTTCCATGGCAGGTGGTGCATAACGGGGTCGATTTAGAGCGCTTTAAAACTGTTGGTGTTAGCGAACCACCCGATGACCATGAGCGCATATTATTGGTAGAAGGCACCATTGGGGGTGGTTATGAAATAGGTCTCCAAATGGCCATCGACATGGGCGAGAGATTATATAGTGTGTATATGCGGAATATCGAAATCGTGGTTGTTGGGCGGGTCTCTTTTGCTTTACAACGTGAATGGATTAATAAGGCAAAGATTACAGTGAATTTTACCGGACACGTGCCTGTTGAGATCATCCCCGAGATCGATCGATCAGCGCATGTTTTATTCGCAGCAGATTTGAACCCAGCTTGCCCAAATTCTGTCATCGAAGCCCTGGCTTGTGGCTTACCTGTTGCCTCGTTTGATACCGGAGCGCTACCCGAGATAGTTACCCAAGGCGCGGGTGTACTTGTTCCATATGGAGGGGATCCGTGGAAGTTGGATCCTCCAGATATCGATGGACTTGCCAGCGCGGTAGTTACAATATTGGATGACCAGGCTAATTATCGGAGTGCAGCCAGGCGCAGGGCAGAATGTGCATTCGGGCTGGACAAAATGGTCGACGGTTACCTGAAGGCATTGAATCTATGATGGGTGACACCTTTCCAGGGCGTGTGGGTCTTCAGCAGCGGGTGCTACCATCCTACCGGGCGGTATTTTTCGACACCCTGGCAAAGAGCTGCCTGGGTGGGTTAAGCGTATTAACCGGTGAACCTTTACCTAACGAAGGGATAAACCCGGTCAATAGACTACAGGTAGCTCAATATGTTCAGGCGAAAAACCGATATCTCGGTAGCCCGGCCTCGTCCTGGTTCGTGTGCTGGCAGAGCGGTTTCCTGGACTGGTTGGAAGCCTGGCAGCCGGATATCCTGGTTGTCGAAGCAAACCCACGCTACCCTACCACTCGTCGAGCTATAGCTTGGATGCGGCATAAAAAACGCAAGGTAATTGGTTGGGGACTTGGTGCGCCTCCAATACGTGGTGCGCTGGAGAGCTTTCGTCAGAGGGAACGGCTAAGCTTGCTTCGGTCTTTGGATGCAATCATTGCGTACAGCCAGCAAGGTGCAGAACAATACCGCCAATTGGGCATTGCCCCCGATCGCGTGTACGTAGCCGCCAACGCTGTGGAACCAGCACCCATAAATCCACCTGCGCCAAGGGAACGCGAGATCAACGCCCAGGCAACCGTTTTATTCGTTGGAAGGTTGCAGACCCGTAAAAGGGTGGATCTTCTGCTAAGAGCCAGTGCCAGTTTACCCAAGGAAATTCAGCCCCATCTGGTCATCGTCGGTGATGGTCCTGGAAAGGAGCAATTTGAAACTTTAGCTGACCAAATCTACCCGAACATAGAATTCGTCGGGGAGAAGCGCGGCGCAGAGCTAGAACCATATTTCACCAGCGCTGACCTGTTTGTCCTACCCGGCACCGGAGGGCTAGCCATTCAGCAGGCTATGGCTCATGGGCTGCCGGTGGTCGTTGCACGTGGGGACGGCACACAGGATGACCTGGTGCGCAGTGAAAATGGCTGGCAGATTCCGCCAGATGACCTGCCAGCGTTAACGGGTGTACTCCAACAAGCACTCTCGAATCCAGCCAGGCTGCGACAAATGGGAGAAGATTCCTACCGCATCGTAGCGGAAGAGATCAATGTTGAAGCAATGGTTGCCGTGTTTATTCGAGTTTTGAACAATCTCCTTTGATATCTTTGCCAACCTAACGCCTGGCGAGCGGCAGGTAGGTCTGGTACATTACCAGGCAAGGGCTCTCAGGATCCAGCGGCATTATTCTTCCACCTGTGATTGCCCTCGTGACCCAATCCAGCCAGGTGCGCACACCCAACGGTATAAATTCTTCAGTCTCGTGGAAGGGGGCTAATCCTACTCCATCGACGCCTGCGCCATAGATGATGATTCCGGGTGTAAACTCTCCCGAAACCACATCAGAAATGGTGTAGAAGACAGCGTTGTCAAAATGTTTCATCACGCTGGTGAGCAGGAAATTCGAGCCTGTCACAATACCGCTTTGGAATAAGGTAAGATACTGGTCTGTGTCCACCCCAATTGCCCACACCCCGGATTGGGTGGTCGTCAGGATAGCACCATCGCCGGTGGGTCCTGCAGCCGCAAATACCACATCTGCTCCCTGGGCAATCATGCCCTGGGCATATTGAGCTCCCAGATCAGGATTGCCAAAATCATTGGTATAACTGATGATGGTGGTAACACCAGGATCAGCGCATTGAGCCCCGTTATTGAAACCTTGTGTGAATGCAACCACCGTAGGGATTTCCATACCACCCAGATCACCCAATACCTCACTTTGACTCATCATTGCCGCCAAGGTTCCTGCCAGGTAGGCAGCATCTTCGGATGCAAACGCGACCGCACGCAGGTTGGGAGGATAACTCGGATACATCCCATCGATGTTGACGAATTTAGTCCCTGTGTAGACTAATGCTGTGGTTGAAATAGCTTCCGAAGTCATCCAGCCGACACCGATACATACGTCATTCAGATCCTGGGCACACTCTATGGTGTCGGTGATTATTTCTGTCGGATCGGTAGATGTATATACCGTACCAACTACTCCGAACTCTGTTTCTGCTCTTAATACCCCTTGAACTCCCTGCCAATTTAAGGGAATTCTCAGACACATCACCGTATAGGATTAACCCCACATTGACAGGTGCAGCCTGGACTGGCACTGACTGAAGCCCGATCAGCAATGCCCCGACGGCAAGCAGCACAATTGTGATTTCAGTGAAAATGGAGATCACATTTAGGATATTCTTACTGATTTTCCTTTTTTCTAAGACAGATGCTTGATCCATGCTATCCTCCTCATTTGCCTACACTTAGGACCCCTTGAAGCGTCGAAGGACAATCCTTTTCCCACCCGATAAATTCATTTTAGACCATTTTTTATGCATGTCAACTAAAATCGCTGGAATTCGGAATAGGAACAGTGATTACGGAATAATTTATGCAGGAAGTTTCAAGATCACCTGCGTCCTCTTCCCGGCTATACTCTCGATGGCTAATGATCCGCCAACCACTGCCATCAAGGTGCTATGCAAAGCCAATCCCTGACCGCGTACAATACCATTCTTTGAGGCTGGATCGAAACCTATCCCATCGTCCTGGATGCAGATTACCAGTTCATCTTGCCAGGTAATGGCAATTTGTAAATTTATCGGATGGTCAGTTTCTGCCTGGCGACCGTGATGGGCAGCATTGCGCACAGCTTCTCTGGTGGCATGGTAGAGCACGTTGGACACATATGGAGTGATGGAATGGATATTCTCCGCTACTTTTTCATCGACCTGCCATGCTAATGAGCTAAAATATGGGCGGTATTCACTTTCTATGGAAAGTTTTAATGCTCCGACCAAACCGCTCTCGGTAATCTCAGGCTCGATGATCATCGGCAATTCATGCATCAGGTCAGACAATTGGTGATGGATCTCACCCAGCTGCTGGATGGGGCGCTCTGTACCCGCCGGACCGGTGGCCAGGTGAATCATCACTGATTGTAAGCGCGGAAGGATGTCATCATGCAATACACGCCGGGTTTGTTGGTCAATTACCCTTGTTTCAGACAGATGCTGCCTCTCCAATTCGATCAGACGGTGAGCAAGCTCATTGCTGGCTTTGTTGTCAATCAGGCGTTCGCCAACTGTCCTGGCAATATCGATCTCTTCCTGGGAGAACAGGCTATTATTCACCTTTTCACCGAGGACCAACGCCCCGATCAAACCACGCTCACTCCATAAGGATATTGCTATTGCATTTTGCCCAAGATAGCCTGAATCAGGTAGAAGCAGGGGAGAGAAGCCGATATTCGTGCTGATGGCTTTTTGGATCTCCAGCAGGCGGGTTTCTTTCTCCGGGACCCCAATATTCTCAGGATAGGCAAGGGCACTGCCCACCAGGGGACTGAAGATGCCCAAAGGCACCAGGTAGGCTTGCTTTACCCCCAGGATATCGGAGCATAAGGCGTTAAATGCAGCCGTGATTTCAAGGCTGTATGCGTCAGGATTTTGGAGAATAAGCTGATCATACAGATGCTGACTGGAAATAAATGGACGAAGGCTCCTAACGTAGTGATCCTGTTCAATAAATGAGCTCCAACCCAAAACCGCGTAGATCGCAGTGATCAAGACTATACTGAGAATCAGGATGTAGATCGGTTCCAGGTGGATAAGCAAAGCCCAGGACACGACAACCCCGAACCCGAGGGAAAGTATGATCGCCCATTTCCAATAGCGTTTCAATCCCTGGCGAGGCAATATTTTCCCGGTGAAGATTTCGTAAGAAACTATCGCTTGACCGACGGATAGGATGGTGACTGCAATCAACAGGTCAATTAACAGGTCAAAACTGGAAATGATCAGAGCAAATGCAGATGGATTAATGACCCGGTTTACATTGTATACACCCCAAATAATGATCCCGCCGACTAACAGGCTGACTAATAGCAATGAGCAGGTTGCCAGCAGCAACCATGGGCGGGCACGCTGGCGAGCGATATGCCCCATCAGCCTCACCGGTGTACCGGGATGAAGTAAGACGTCCAGTGAGAAGCCGATGCACAAAATCAGGTATAGCGGATAGACGATCATCAGCACCGGAATACCGCCAATGGATAATACGCCGCCCAGGTCAAGCTTCAGCAGCTGGTTATAGCTAGGCAGTGAGTTGAAAAGCAATACCAGCCCAACTGTGCTGATCGCCAGAAGTGAGGCGAGGACAATGGGAATTTGATGGCGCTGGTGGATGGCACTGTGGGGATCGTCCCAGTAACTGGAATACCACAACATCACCAGGTACCAGGCGTATGGCATGCTGACCACCGGAATCCAGCCGGTGCGCCACCATATATCCATCCTGGCATCCGGCTGAAGCGGACCCATCCCCAGGATGACGGTGTGGCTGAGGAAGAACAGGCTGCTCAGCATCAAGCCCGCTCCAGCAACCCACACTCCGAGGGAGCGGCGTTCCGAATTTAAGATTACGGTCAAGCCCAGCCACAACAACAGGATGGTATTAAAAATGGAGACTGCCAGGGTTGCCCAATCGAGGGGAAAATCACTGGACATTGGTTTAATACACCGTCAGGTATGGATATTGGAAGATCATAGATAATTCAGGAACATTCTGGTTCTAATTCTTATCCTGGATTATCTCACCATTATCATCCCAGCTAAGTAATTTCCCTGAGTGGAGGATGATCGCAGCCCGGGTACGAGCAACCTTCTCATCGGTGGTGGTTTGGTTCAACCCCCACACGCGATAAATTTGACCATTGATTCGGCTGATCGTGCGTTTATCCCTGAACCCCATCCTGGAGGCAATCTGTTCGTTGGTCATTCCATCGGCGAGAAGCCGGGCGACCTCACGCTCATTTGGCTCAAGCAATGCCAGAGGATCATGCTCATCCTTCTCCTGGACTTCTCGAACACGTGCGGCAATTTCAGGGTCGATAAATCTACCGCCGCTTACGGCAAGTTTTAACATTGATAGGAGCATCCCGGGCAGCAGGTAATTGGATTTCCGCACGTAGGCATAATGGCTCAAGATGCCAGAGCTCCGGAAATCTCGAAAATACCTGTCATCATCCTGGATGGAGTAAAAAACTACCGGGAAGCGAGGGAACTCGCGGCGGATGGTGATTGCCGCTTGGATGCCATTCATCGCACCGGCAAGCTGAACATCCATCAGGATGACTGAATTTGCCTGAGGCGGCTGCGACTGCAAGCAATACTCAAGTATTTCCTCACCATGGGTACAGGCATAGATAACGGAGACATCACCCACAGCCTCAAGCCCCGCTTTCAGGGCGGGGCTCAGGTGAGGGTTATCTTCTACAAGAAGAACGTTAAACATGCTATCTGAAAATAAGCGGTAATGCCAGCACGAGGAATAGAGACCAAATTAAATAAGCTGTTGTAGCCCGGCTAAATACATTTTGCAAGCGCTCATGCCAGGGTGCGGGCTGATGCTTGAATTGAGTATAAATGATGAACCCAAGGATGACAATATTGATGATGTTCCAGCCGATGATGGTCAGTCGATTAAGCGTGACCACATCATGAGTAGTGCGGTAGACAACGGCGGATAAAGCATAAAGGCTGATGACCAACGCCAGGATCGCTACGGCGATAATCCCGCGGCGCAGCCAGGTTTGTATCTTAGGGGAGAGGTCATCCAATTTGAGTGGAGTGGCTCCGATCAACAACCCGATGATGGCGAATTGCATCACGTTGTAAACAATGAGCAGGTCACGGTTTTGAAAAGGTCCCATATAGTTGAAGGGGATCACAAACAAGTAGATCACCAGCACAATCAGGGTGAGGGGAAGTAATATACGCATCATGGTGGCTACGAATTTGCTTAATCCCTGGTTGAAGTCTTGCGATTCGGGTTCCACATGCGGGTCATACATGGTAGCCACAGCCATGATGGGGATCAGACCGAAGCCGCCTGCCACAATCAGGCGCATAACGATATCGGGGAGGGTGATGCTCAAAGCAGAGAACATGCCCACGGTGATCATCCCGAAAGCGACCCCAAACATGAGATAAACTGCGGCGGTGATGATCACCTCAATGGATTTGATCAGGAATGCAAACCGATTGCCGGTGGCAGATTTGAATCTCAAAACTGCGATTCCCAGTCCCATCCAGCAAAGCAGGGGTAAGGTTATCAACATCAGGGTCGTATAGTCACGGGCATAGTTTTCAGGCATACCCGGAGCGAGTAAAAAAACATAGACTGTTGCGGCGATTAAACCGATTGCTGAGATGGCAGAGAAAAGATAATTCTTGCGGGACACGACTGCCAGGAAGATTAATGTGGGGATAGTGACAATCGGAGACCAAATAAGCAAAAAACTGGGGATAAAGCCCATGAAAAGCCAATCAGGGTTTGTGGTTGCCCAGAGAATGAGCCCGGTGATTACACCTAACCCCACCGCCAGACCCCAATTGGTGGCACGCCTCGTCTTAGGCAATGGCTGGTGTTCAAAACGAGAGCGCCAGGCGGAGAGTAAGAGGTTATCCGGAGATTTATCGGAAACAGCCTGGAGGTCAGCCCGGAACTCAGCCTCTTCGTTCATACTTTTGGCATTTTGATACAGCTCCTCCATTTGATTGGGAGAATTTATCGAGGCCTGTATTTCGGTGAGATATTTCATCAGCATTTCTCCTGTCGAGAAGGAATTATATCGATAACCAACGACTTCACGATATTAACGAGGATACGAACTTTTGATGGATCAGTCAAGCACTCAGGTGCTTGGGGTGAGGGCTTATCGTAAGAATTGGCACACCTTCCTGGGAGCCTATTGCATTTCTGGAAGAAGTGTTGTACCCTATAGCCCATGAGATTGCTATACGTCGCCGACGGCCGGTCACCCATCGCCTTGAGTTGGATCAGTTATTTTATCGATAACGGGCATGAGGTTCACCTGGCTTCCAGCTTTCCGTGCCAGCCGATGGCGGGGCTGGCTTCGTTTGAGATCATCCCGATTGCGATGAGTGGGAGTTTAGACCCAACCGAGAGTGGGGGAGGAAAAAGGATTAGCTTGTTTCGCCGAATAGTGCCGGCGAACTATCGCACATTGATCAGGAGGTATGCAGCACCTTACACTTTCCCACGAGCAGCAGATGCATTGGAGCAGGTGATTGGCCGGATTCAACCTGAGTTGGTGCATGCCATGCGTATCCCGTATGAAGGCATGGTTGCATCGGTGGTGATGGAGCGGATCGAGAAGAGGAATGCTGTTAAACCGCCGCTGGTCATCTCGGTATGGGGCAATGATTTTACCCTGCATGCCAAAGCGACGCCGGCAATGTTGGGATATACCCAGCAAGCATTGAAACTTGCTGATGGACTGCATTGCGACTGCCACAGGGACCAACGCCTGGCAGAACAGCTCGGATATGAAGCGAGCAGACCGCAGGTGCTGGTGCCATGTGCCGGGGGTGTGAGGTTGGATACCTTCTTCCCTGCTGGAGGGACATCGCCAATGGGGAGCCAGGAGATGGGCGAAAACAACCCTGTGACGGTGATTAATCCGCGCGGGTTCAGGGCATACGTTAGAAACGATACTTTTTTTCATGCAATCCCAGCGGTGGTTGAGAAATTCCCGAAGGCCCGTTTTATCTGCCCAGGGATGAAGGGAGAAGCACGAGCAGAAAAGTGGCTGGAAGAGATTGGAATGGGAGAAAAGGTCGAGCTGTTGCCTAACCAGACCCGCCAGCAGATGGCAGAGCTGTTCAGAAGGTCCGAGATCACACTTTCCATCACCACCCATGATGGCACGCCCAACACGCTGGTCGAGGCGCTGGCATGCGGATGTTTCCCCATCGCCGGGGATATCGAGAGCCTGCGTGAATGGATCACTACCGGAGAGAACGGCTTACTGGTGGACCCGAGTGATCCAACAGCGTTGGCAGAGGCGATGATTAAGGCTATCTCACATCCTGAGATGCGGGCGGCGGCAGGGGAGAGGAATTTGCAGCTGGTGAGGGAGCGGGCGGAGTATGGGAGGTGCATGCAGATGGTGGAAGAGCTATACAGGCAGGTATTAGGTACCAGGCAATCAGGTATCAGCATCGAGAAGAACACTCGATACAGGGTATCAGGTAATAAGGTATAAGGTAATTAGGCAATTAGGTAATTAGGTATAAGGTAATAAGGTACTAGGTAATAAGGTACTAGGAATTAAGGTACCATATCGAGAAGATCGCAGCGAGTGCAAGAAGACGCTGCGGGCTTCGATATCCCGCAATCAGCATCGAGAAGAACACTCGATACAGGGTATCAGGTAATAAGGTATAAGGTAATTAGGCAATTAGGCAATTAGGTAATTAGGTATAAGGTAATAAGGTACCAGGAATTAAGGTACCATATCGAGAAGATCGCAGCGAGTGCAAGAAGACGCTGCGGGCTTCGATATCCGGCAATTAGGAAAAAGGGAACAGGGACAAGGTAGAAAGCAGCTGGGTTCTGGTAAAAGGGATTGATGGGTAGAGGTGAGGCAAAATTGTGGTTTGCAGCTACGAGAATAATAGGTAAGGTAGGGAGAAGGAGGGATTATTAATAAAAAACATAAAAATCAAACCGAAACGAATATCAGATGCTCAGGGTGGTGATTTTGGAGGGATTAGTACACGAGTAGAGATTAGCAGAGGAAGTAATTCTTTGATTCTACCGGTAAAGACTATACCGGTTGGAAGAGCACCAATCAACCGGTACAGAAGTACACCGACCGGTATACGGATGCTTTCATCCATATAATTATAGGAAAGCACCTTAACATCGGTTCAGATCATATCGGTAAAGACCATATCGGTTTAGATCTACCGATACAGGAAAACGCTGACCGATACAGGAGAGCACTGACCGATGTGGAAGAAGAGCACTTACCGGTAAAGACCAACCGGTATACGGGCGTGTCCATTTATAGCTATACTGAAATAGGAACACGCCCTAATTATAGCACAAAAGTTCTAATCCACAAGAGGTTTAAGAGATTTAAGGGAAGCGTAGGGTAAAGAGCAGTTAATAGTGATTAGTTAGTTAGTGATTAGTAAAAGACCGGGTGATTTAAGTTCGGATGTTTATTTGAAGGATAAAGGATGGGAAAAAGAATTGGAAAGAGACATGGCTGCGGAAGCTCGAGACCGGGAGAAGCCCCAGACCATAATTAGAAATGACGACGCATTTTTATTAGTTGAGCGTTTAACTTTGGATCAGACGGCTGTGCACCCTTGACGGGTGTCCGGTTCGAATCCGCTGGAGAGCACAGCAGGTCCCCCGCCGGGGGTGCCAATTTTACTCGATAAACTTGAGCTGATTACCAAATTCCCACCCAGCAGGCCCAATTAAAGCACCTTAAAAGCACCTCTGGACAACTCCCAGGATGGACCCTGGTGAAGAAAATTACCGATGCCACCGATTTAATGGAAATAATTGAAGCCTTCTTGGAGGTTTAGTCAAAACGTAGGATATTTTTCATTTGAGGTATAAAATACATGGAATATGCAGTATAGAAGGAGTCTGTAGGTCAAAAGAAAGTTATCTAATTCAAGGAGTTTATTGTCCAGAAGATTGGAAAATGAGACAAATCAAGATTGGAACTGCTATTGCATATCTTCATATCTTTTGGCCAGACTTCGAGGAAGTTGACGGCTCAATATTCATTGCGAACGACCAACCCAAAAGTACAAGCGATTTACAACATGGCTTAGATCGAACGGGAATGGAAGCGTTTTATAACCATACCCATATGATCGATTTATTCAAACACAATACTGGTCGTCAACCAATCGATGAAGACGATGATAAATTCTTCGATTATGACCATCCTGATTTTTTGAGCTTATGTGAATTAGGGAAAACCCTTGCGCAAATGTGGTTTCAGAAATTACAGATAGATTTTCCCCAGTACGATTTTCGAGTCTATTACACACGGGACGATAATCCAGTTGTTCGCTTTCACCGAATCAGGCCAGATGAACTTAATTGGATCGATGAAGAACAATATATTGAGGAGATTAAGCGGGGCGAAGTCGTCATTTATGATACCCGTAAAACACTTTCCAAAAACCGTGGTACCTAACTATTGCTTTAGACACCACCACAGCTATGATATGCTTTACGATTGGAAAATGACGAGTGTTGAGATCACAATATTTTCAAGATAATCCCGTTATAAGTGGCACAATAAAGTTAGAATCTTTTGTATCGATATTATGGTAGAGAATACATGGACGAGAAACTACTTCCCGAGCACATAATTAAGAAAGCACATATCACCCCGCCTGGTGAATATTCCTGGAAGAAAGAAGATTTCGAGGAAGTCATTGAAGCTGCACGATCCGTCGGATTGGCATCAATCGGTGGATCACCTCAATTTAAATTTCCGTATGGAACGTATGAATTGAATTGGATAAATTATGATACTCAGGATCGGAAACCAGGCGAAGCATGGGCTAGCTATGTAGATAGAAGCGCGAATGAGGTTCTTGCTGCTTTCAGACAGCTGTGTAGTACCACGGATTTTCGCGCAGAAGCCGGGGATTGGAAGTCAGTTCGAGCGGATGATCCAATTGATTACCTTTGGTTCGTGATCTATTTTATGAGCGAAGCTAGTATTCCGATGTTTGATGATTGGCGAAAGATGATGGGGGATCACTTAAAATAAAATCATAAATCCTAGCGCGAATACTAATCCCAAGACATTATGTCAATCTAGTGACCCAAAATATACATCCTGCCGGTAATATAGAGATATCAGCTCGAATAATTATCATGAAAATGTATGTAACATCCAGATGAAAAAGTGCTATCTCTGTGGTGAGGAACTTATAAACAAAAGGAACAAGAGTAAAGATCACGTTCCTCCGTATTGTATATTCCCGCAAGAGAAGCCTCGTAATTTGATAACTATCCCGTGTTGTAAAAATTGTAACAATGAATTTGCACAACTTGATGAAAAAATGCGTGATTTTCTTGCGATATTGGCACTAGATAAGTCTGGTGATGTTGGCAAAAATGCTAAGAGAAATGTGCTCAAAACCCAAAAGAGGCGCGATGAATTCCTTGCATACACCAAAAAAAATCCCACTTTGTTGGATGACAATGGGAATCCTCGTCTCGAATTCTTTTTCAATCGTGATGAACTCAATGCTTGGCTTATTCGGGTCGTAAAAGGGCTTTTCTTTCGGCGTTACAAAACCAGGATAAGCGATAATGCGATTTACAAGGTAGATCCAATTCCACAATTTGTACCGCAGCCAAGCGATACCTTCCCAATGGAGAAAGGTTTAGAGTTTCGTCCTTATTTTGTCTATGGGGTTATTCAAGAGCCGAACAATGATTTCTGGGTTCTTTATTTTTACGACAAACTAACCTTTAGTGTCTCTGTTAATAATCCTATCTAAGATATGGTTGCCTTTAGAATATTGTTATTCTATATTATCAAAATTACCCCTCAATTGGAATTGAACCATAAACCGCTGATTAATGAAAATCACCCTGGTGGCTAGTTTCGGGGATAATTCGACAGATTTCATATAGATCGGTAGCTAACAATCTCTTTTATCTTTTCAGATCCCTGAGATCGATCGGGATCGGAGTGAGAATTTCATCCATGAGGCGAGCTGCCTCATCCAGTGTTCCTGGAATATAGTGAGCATTGGTAGTCATTAAGATTGCCAAGGAGCGACCCAGCATCCCCAAAAAAATAAACAAGGAGATTGTCTTATATATCAGACGAGGGAAGTTATTAGAGAGGCGCTTATCAGCTGTCGTGACTCTACGGAAGGATTAATGGTAAATATTTGGACCTTGAATAAATAATCCCGCAGCTTTTCCTTTATGATTGAACCGGTAGACGGTGGTTTAAGTAAAATGAGTAAAAAAAGGAATCGAGATCATTATGCTTAAGTCAGGCTCCATCTCACTATTCTTGATAGCTTTGGTAATTGTGGGCTGCCAAGCCAATCCAACCACACCGATACAAACTCAAACCAAAGCAGCTACTGCAACTCAAAATCCCTCTCCGATATCCACCGAAACTCCAACAAACCCGCCCGCAACCGCGACGTCCACTAGAATTCCACCCTCGCCGACCCTCAGCTTTACCAGGACGCCAATCCCGGCCACATCCACGCCGACTCCTAGCCCAACCCCCCAGCTTACGACGCGCAGCCAGGACGGCAAGATCATGGTTCTCGTACCCGCGGGTGAGTTCATCATGGGCAGCCCAGCTGGTGAGGGGGGCGACGATGAAGTCCCGCAGCACAAGGTCACCCTGGATGGCTACTGGATCGACCAAACGGAGGTGACCAACGTGCAGTACAGCTCTTTCGTTGAGGCGACCGGCTACGGGATGCCGACGACCTGCGATTGGGGAGATCCTACGTATGACGATGCAGCGAAAACGAATCATCCGGTGGTGTGTGTGAGCCGGGATGACGCCCAGGCGTACTGCGAGTGGGCTGGGGCGCGCCTACCGACCGAGGCTGAGTGGGAGAAGGCAGCGCGGGGAACCGATCGACGGACTTACCCGTGGGGAATCGGTTTCGACGGGACCCGGCTCAATTACTGTGACATCAACTGTGAAGGCGAACAAAAAGACCCGACGTATAACGATGGTTACGCGCAGACGGCTCCAGTGGGTAGCTACCTAACAGGCGTCAGCCCATATGGAGCACTAGACATGGCGGGTAACGTGTGGGAGTGGGTGAGCGACTGGTACAACTTCTACTACTATACCAGGTCGCCTGAGAGCAACCCACAGGGACCTAATTCAGGCCAGTATGGAGTGATGCGAGGTGGCTCCTGGTGGGGCTTTTTCACCAATGCGCGCACAGGCTTCCGTGCCAATTTGGAAGCAGATCAACGCGAGTCGATCATAGGGTTTCGCTGTGTCGTTCCGTTCACATCTTCTCCTTAGATCTGCTTGCCTATATTGACCGTAGGTGGGATACATGGGGGGAAGCACTTGCCGAGGTGTAAATTGATTGAGTAAAAATCGGACCGGCCTTCAGAAAATTGACCTGGAGGCCGGTTTTTTTAATCATCAATACGCACTAAAATTAGGTTGCTCATTTAAAATTCAAGGGATTGGCGAGCGAATAGAATTTATTAATTGTGCCAGATCATCCTGATCGGTAAGCTTCACATTTTGCCAGGCGCCTAGATCTACCTGGATTCTGGCATAGGTTATGGAAGGGCTGAGTGGGTGACCAAACCGTCTACTCACAAGGACCCTCTCCGCCCAAAATTCGGGCAGGTGACCCCGCCGGTGTCGCCTAGATATTGGGGTAAACACACGAACTACCCCTACATTTAGCCATATTCGGATAAGTGACCAAATATTTTTGCGCCATTTTCGCGCCATTAATTTACTTTTGAAGTGGACCGTGGGGGTAATAGATAGCTCTCCGAATCACCCTTTTGACCAGCTCACCAAGTTTATACTGGAATGACAATAAACATCTAGAAAATAAATATGAGCGAGAACCAATTTATAGGTATATATCGGAATCGTCATGGAAATACTGGGGTTTGGCGAGCATTTGCTCACCCAACCAAGATAAATTTATCTATTCGTGGATTCCAGCGCGTTCTAATATCCGCTGCGCTGCTAAGTGCGCCCCATCAGCCGGTATCTCTGGATATGAGACCTGGACACCGAGATTAGCTATAATGGCGTCTGCCAGTTGTTGGGGACTTGTATCCGCGATCGACATACGTACTCCAGCTTTGTGACGGGCCAGGCGGTTTGCGACAGTAATTTCCTGCTCTGCTTGGTTTTCGACGGGAAAGAACAGAAAAGGTACCCGAAGAGCCTCAACTTCGAGTGTGGTCATGCCACCACCCTGAATAACTGCCAGGTCACAGGCAGCCAGGTCTCTCCACAGTCGGGGTATCATTCCCCGGCAGTCGATTTCTTTAGGAAGGGAAAGCGATTTTGGATCGATTCGCGGACCAGCGACTATAACCATGTGCACTCCAGGTACTCGAACTGCAATGAGCGGGTATGCATGCCCACATAGCTCTAGAAGGTCTCGCCCAACGGATGTGCCACCAACTGTGCAAATCACAAGTGGTTCTTTGCCGTACCCAAGCTCTTGCTTCAAGGCATCCCTTGGAGGAATGTCTTTCCGCACAAAGGGTAACGCATAACCGACAAACTCGATGTAGTTCTTGGCATTCTGGCGGCGATTGGGCATTAGCCATCCGAAAGGTCGATCCGCAACGTCCTCAAGCTCGCCGATAAAGAGGGCCGCATTTCGTCCTCGAGAAGTAACACGCCATGCATTTGACCACAGCAGATTGATCATCCATGCACCGAGCTTCTCGATAATATTCCCAGTGGTAACGTCCATGCCCAGGAAGTCATACATCACGATAAAAGGGATGGGCGGTAACTTGTAAAGGCCAAACAGATTAGTTATCAAGATTTCATATGTCTCGTCGCCAACAAGGACATCATATCCGCCCCGGGATGCAGCAATCTGACTGATTTGAGCATTGTGGAACCAAGTTAGCATCGCTCGGAACACATAAGCAGTGAGGCTGAGATGGCCGTTGTGGGCGGTTGAATCGGCAAGCTCAGAATCCCCCCGGTATTTTTCCAGTTCAGGTGCTAGCTTTTCGCCTGCCGCGGCCAGGACTTCGCATGCTGGTGAGCCTGCCAGCCAGAATATTTCGACTTTGGGACACATCCGCCGCATCTCCTTGGCGATGGCAAGATCACGCGTGACATGACCAAGTCCAAAGGATCCGCTAATAAAGAGGACTCTGCAATGCATGATAGCACCTCCAAACCATCTTTTTACCTCTGAAATCCTACCGTTCGTTTTCCCCGGATGCCACCAGGCGAATATGCGATTGCTGGCGGTAAAGTTGTCTGGTGCGAGATGATAAAAGGGATCCATAAATAGTAACTCCCGGAATTCCACGTCGAAATACAGTTGCTATCATTTCGCCCAAACAGGATGAAAATTTTGATGGAACTTTATTAAGTTTAACATAGGTTTATATCCTGCGTATATTATTGTAATTCCTATCTCAAAGCCGAACATTCTAGGAGAAGAGTTGTGCTATGCATTTTTCGAATAGATCTTTGCAGTTTTTTATTTCTCCAGGATCCTGAGATCGATCGGGATCGGAGTGAGAATTTCATCCATCAGGCGAGCTGCCTCATCCTGAGTCCCTGGAATATAGTGAGCAAAATAACCAGGGAGTGACCCAGCATCTCAACAACAATAATCGTAGTGATACTCTCATTCTGATCCGATGGTTCAGACCTCCGAGGTGCTCTAAATACCCACGGAAACTGGTCATTCCCGTTAAAAATTGCCTATCGGTGCATTTGGTGTGTATTACCTATGGTCGCTAAAAACTTCGGATCACATCTTATATACCAACATGTACCCAAGGAACGTAGCTGGTGATGACCAGATGATGGAAGCTATGGCGTCGCTGAAGTATTAATTTCCAACTGTACATCTTAATCCTGCGCATCATGGTTATATGGATATTTATGATATATAATGGCAGAATAAGAACGTCATTTATATGGCCAGGAGGAAAATATGCGAGCCAAGCTCAATCCATATATCAGCTTCAAAGACAATGCCCGTCAGGCGATGGAATTCTACAAATACGTTTTCGGCGGCGATCTGCGCATGTCCACGTTCAAGGAATTCAACGCCTCAGGAGGCCCTGACGAGGACAATAAAATCATGCACGCCGAGCTGAACACCGGCAGCGGTATCGATTTTATGGCATCTGACACTCCCAGGAGAATGGAGTACCATCCCGGCACAAGCATCAACATGTCACTTTCCGGCGATGACGAAGCGGAGTTGAATGGCTACTTCAACAAACTTTCGGCAGGTGGACAGGTGACCCAGCCGCTGGTAAAAGCGACCTGGGGTGATTCGTTTGGGATGTGCACCGACAAGTTTGGTATCAACTGGTTTGTAAACATCACTGCCAAAAAAGACTGATGTAACCCGTGTAATGGTATACCTGTAGTTTGATAAGGAATGCTCATCTGCGTAGATGAGTTTTTTCGTGTAAGGAACAGTATACATACCGCGTACCGGAAAAACCCTTAAAGATTACTGATTATTAGCATTTCTTGCAATGTCTGGATGCACCAAGTGCCTGTACTTGTTTGTCCCACATTGCTTGCACTTCAAACACACAGGCAGCCAAGATGCAACTTCCAAGCTAAATTACTATCTAAGCATACATAAATCTCGTTTTTGAACATTTATTTTATTAGCGATTGAAAGGTTCAAGGAGTTTGATATGGCGAAACCAAAAGTTATTGGCAATGGCACGGCAGATGATCCCTGGGTGCTTCAAACACCTCCAGGTACATCTGAATACAAAATGTATCGTGATGAAAAATCCACCCCGCCAGCATTAGTATGCATTGTGGGGACGACAAAACTCAGTTATCAACTGCGCTGTATTGAAGATCTACATGCAATGCTAAAAAAGCATGGCGATTGGATGTTATTGGGAAGTGCTGATGAGCAAAAACCAGCCGTAGATGGAACGGTGGAGGCATGGGCGCGAGCGGAAAACAATCCTGTAGGGGGATGGTATGGATTGAAAAAAGGTTTGAGGGGAAGATTTGGCTTGTATGTCCCACCTTTACTGGAAGTGCTGGGTTTGGCTGAAGTGGAACATAACCCGAAAAACAACCGGATGCGGGCGCTCTGAATAATCCCGGTATCATGCTTTCCGGTTTGGTCAAAGACCGTATCTTATGCCGAGGAGGGACCAGGCCTAGCCCACCACGCTCACAAAAACAATTCGCTAAGCAACGAAAACAAAAAGCATGTTTTTAGGGGAGGAGTATTGAGGTGTGGGCTGTGCGATGGTCGAGTTATTTTGAATATTCATAAAATGGGTGCGTAATTACTTCAACTTAGTGATAATCTGCCAAGCACGCTCTTGCAGTGAACTGCTGGGACAACAAGTTTTCAATGAGAATCTGCTTGCCAAGGTTAGACAGATGATATCCAAATGGAGGGGGTTACAAAATTGAAAACGAAGCTCACCTGCGATAGAAAACAGAGACGGGTAGAGGTTGAGAGGCAACCCGTAATTATTAGATTGTAGGTTAACAAAACAGAGCAACTAGGAGCTTACTGGTAAGGCCTCACCTGACCTGGTGCGGTTGGCGATCAACCAAGAAAGGACCAGCCCGGTTGTGACGGTATATATCAGGATTGCAACGATTAAGGCAAGGAATCCAGATTGTTCGATCAAACCACTGGATAATATAAGCCAGAGGCTTACACCGAGACCAAGTGTGCTACCCAAGATCCATAATGCAGACCTGGCAAATTGAAGCCTGAGAATTAACCACTGCAACAGCCCAATGAAAAAGCCAATCAGCAAGTAGGCAAGTGTCAAGACTGCAATCGATTCGCTGTCGGCGATACTTATCAGCCCCTCTGGAATGTATCGAAGGATAATAAAATAGAGTAATATGCTCACCGGGATGGTAAAAATCCATAATACCGAGGTCCTGGAAAAGGTTCGTAATGCCAGCCATTGAGCGAGACTGATTGGTAGCGAGACGATAAAAGCTGCCAGCACTTCATTATTAATTGACGTGATGGATGGAAACACAAGTGGCATCGCGGCTACCATGCTAATACCAAGAATATTGGCAACAATCCAGATAATGAACGATTTGCTTAGCGGGCCTAATTTGTTTGCCATACCCCAACTCCCATCTTCGGTTGTTATTTTATTACCAGGTTGTGATCGGTGCTCATCCATGCGCTCACGGAAGATTGAAATCACAAGAGCGATTAATTCGCGCAGGGAAATTTTAACCAGAGACAGCGCTCCGCCCTGCTGTGCATCAAGAGTAACTTTTATAAAAATTTCCCGAATCTCTTCAATGAACTCATTACGAAAACGATATGGATAGAGCAGCAGTAGATATCCATAGAAACGGATGATCGTAATTCGAATAAATTGCTGAGAATCACTCATCTTACTTTTCTAGCATTTATGAGCTGAGTGAGGCTGGTTAACTTTTGAAGTCGTTCAGTCTCGGCTTGTAAAATGCGCTGACCAAGCTCCGTCAACCTGTAGAATTTACGCTCCCGGGAATCATCTGACGAACTATCTATTACACGTGTGATCCATTTATCGTCCAACATACGCCGCAGAGCACTGTACAAGGTGCCGGTCGCCAGGATAACCCTGTGATCACTCATCTGCTCAACTTCTTTCATGATGGCATAACCATGTTTTGGAGAAGTAGCCAGGCTAAGCAGGATAAAAAAAGAAGTTTCGGTGAGGGGCAGGTAATCCGATTCGTTCATAAAAACTCCATATGTAGCCGAACGATATATATTCTAACTACATATTATAAGGTTATTTGGAAAAAAGTCAAGAATATTTATCTCAGGTTAAAACGAAAGTTGGGAAAGGGAATATTTTCGGGTATTTTTATGCGATCTAGTTGTTGTAAATCCAAAAAGAGCAGATTGCCGCAGCGCAAGAAAAACGCTTGCGCCTCCCCCGAAAATCAGCGGGGGCAGGCACAAGGAGAGCGCTTGTGTTCCCCCCGAAAATCAGCGTGGGCAGGCACAAGGAGACCACTTGTGTTCCCCCCGAAAATCAGCGGGGGCAGGCACAAGGAGAGCGCTTGTGTTCCACACGGATAAGATAGTTTTTTGGAAAGGTCAATGTAGCCTACTAATGGAAAATAGCGTCTAATATGGATAATTACCATCTTGACTGTCTAGATTAATTGTCCTAAAATATAACCGCAAATCATCTCAGGTGGGTAAAAACTTTGCTTCAAGGCAAGCAATCACTATTTTAGGAGGAATTTATGAGCGCAAAGGAAGATGCGGAAAAGTCTGCCATGAGCACTACCGCGAGTAAAAAGAAGGCCAGTGGTTTCACAGCCGAGGAACGCGCAGCGATGAAGGAGCGCGCAAAAGAGCTGAAAGCGGAGGGTGACAAGGTGGAAGGGGAAAACGCCGTACTGGCGAAGATCGCCGAGATGGAGGAACCGGATCGCTCGATGGCTACGCGGCTGCATGCGATCATTAAAGCCAGCGCGCCAGCCCTCTCACCGAGACTCTGGTACGGGATGCCCGCATATGCCAAGGACGGTAAAGTGGTGTGCTTCTTCCAAAGTGGGCAGAAGTTCAAAACGAGATACGCGACGCTCGGCTTTAGCGACACGGCGAGCCTCGACGAAGGTGCATTCTGGCCGGTGGCCTTCGCGCTGAAGAAACTAACTGCGACTGAAGAGGCGAGGATCATCACACTGGTGAAGAAAGCGGTGAGCTGAAGACTGAAGCCGAATGTGTGAGGCACCGATTTATGCCGACATTATTTTAGAGGGTCAATGAATGAATAATATGAATCATGATGTTGATGAATATATAAGTAAATGCGATATATGGCAGGAAGAATTAATAATATTGAGAAAGATCCTGCTTGATTGTGAGCTGGTAGAAGAATTTAAGTGGGGTGTTCCATGTTATACGTTTCAGAAAAGTAACGTCGTTTTAATGCATGTGTTTAAGGAATACTGCGCTCTTCTGTTTGTCAAAGGTGCCTTGTTAAAGGATGCCAATGGTGTTCTGATCCAACAGACAAAGAATGTGCAAGCGGGACGCCATATTCGGTTCACCAATGTTGGCGAAATCGTAGAGATGGAGACCATCTTGAAAGCCTTTATTTATGAAGCGATTGAAGCGGAAAAAGCCGGCTTAAAAGTGAGCTATAAAAAGACTACTGAATTTGAAGTACCGACGGAATTTCAAAATAAATTAGATGAAAACCCTGCCTTGAAAACTGCTTTTACTGGATTGACGCCGGGACGCCAAAGAGCGTACCTGCTTTATTTTTCTGCACCCAAACAATCCAAAACCCGGGAGTCAAGGGTTGAAAAATATACGCAGCAAATTCTCGATGGTAAGGGATTAAATGATTAGTAATTCGATGATAAATTAAATCATTGCAAAATCGGTTCGCATAGTGGGCACACAAGCTCGCTGTCTAAAACAACATTCGGGGAAAAAAATGAAAAAGACCAGCAAGTTCTCATCATGTAATATTTCTGATCAGCACAATCCTGCTCTCAGCCTGCAGCCAAGCAGCTATTTCTCCTACACTAACCCTCGCTGCTCAGGTTACAACTCAACCGCAGGCGAGCAGCACACCCGCTCCATCTGCCATCGTCCCCCTGGGGACGCCTACGCTACAGGCAAGCAACACACCTACTCCGACTACTTTTGCTCCCCCAACAATAATACCCACCCAGCCGAGCGGCGCATCAGGTAATTTCGTTGCTTATGCCAGCGGTCTCGCATCCACCTTCACAAAAGGCGATATATGCAGCCTGGAACAACCCTTCGTGCTCGAAGGATCGGCGCCACCCATTAGCAGCGGACTGATTGCCAATTTCACTCCTTCCAGCTCCAGCCAAGGAGAATACACCTTTACCAACAACATCCTGGACGGGCAATGTGTTGATAGCTCAAGCGGTACCTACGACGTTAAATTCTTCACATCGAGTGAGGGTGATATCATCATGACAGGCGAGGCGACGCGGGTGTGCCAAGGAGTTACCACTTTCTCCGGGACGACCGAGTTCCATGTCGCTATCCGTGGGGCACAAATCATTGCTTGCCCATGAGATTGAATTACGGAGGGTATGCTTAACTCGACTGGCCCCCGCGCCGCGATCATCTAAGGAATCCACAGAATACTCACAACCGAGGCTGCTCAATGCTGGCAGGCAGATAAGTTCCCTTTGGAGTGGATTGCGGGCACACATTCAGCTGATCCTTAGTAATCAGCGATCAATCAACGGAAAACGGAGAGGGGATTATTTGATCCCAAAAGGCGAACATAAACACCCCTCATCTCCCCCTAAAACCAAGGGGACCAGCCCTCCCCCAAATTGTCTCAATTTGGGGGAGGGGAAAACCAATTTACTGCAAATATTCGTCAGGGAGTGCCTGGACCTGGGCGATGAAGCGGCGACCATCCTCAAAGTGACCCGTGAAGACCCACATCGGCTGCACGTACAACCAGGGAGCCAAATTCGGATCGGAGCCGGCGGATGCCTGACAGCGGTCGAGGTTGGTGGCGTCGTAAGCCAGCTCAACATTATCGATGGTAACCGTGCCCTGAAGCACCGCACCTGGATTTGATGATGGGTCCTGGCTGTGGTCCCAAACCGATATCTGGGCACTATCGGCAATCCCATCGGGCTGTGTAGTTCCAGCCGTATCTTTAATAAGAGGATAACCGCCAACCTGTTTATCGGAAATGACGTAGCCCTCAATTTCAATCAGGTCACCCAGGCGACCGATAATGTTGGCGTCGGCGGGTGGATAATCCACAGACGATTTAAGCACGTAGCTCTCACCGGCGGAGGTGGTGAATAAAACCACCTGTTGACCGTCGAGGGTGAGGATCTGCTCTGTGCCGGTCCAAACCTGGATTTGCTCCCCTGGGTAGACGGACTCAAAACGAGCGACATTGATGTACACAATATGGTTATCAATGTGGTCGACCTGCCCCCAGATGGTGATGGGTAGATTATTGAACTGGTCGATACCTGCCAGGGATGAACCGATCAGCGAGTAACCCCAATCCGTGTTCAGTCCGGAGGAGATATCAGGAGATAAACCCACTTCGGTGGATGTATTTCCACCCAGGTAAATATGTTGGGTAACATAAACTGTTCCTGTAACAGAACTGATCTCGTCGCCAGGTTGGTAGGGTGGGGGAGCTTGTGGAGCAGTGGCGGTATCTTGACCCCCCAGGTTGAGCAGAGAGAAAGTTCCTCCACCAAAGTTGGCATCGGCCGATCCACCACCTCCCCCACCATTGCCACCACATGAGCTCGAAGCTCCATAAGAGAAGGGAATCTGGCCGGTCTCGATGAACTTCCAATTAAGTGAAGGCGGAGTGCCTTCCAGGACGACTGCTTGAATTCCAACCTGGGTGCCATCAGGGATACCGGTTGGCGGATCAAGCAGGGTATAGGTTCGGTCAAGTGCCACCAGCGAAGTTAGCCCGGATTCAGTGGTGAGTGTGCCGGTGATGAATTCATCGGTAAGCGTGGAAACCTCCCAACCGGCAACTTGCAGGGCAATTCCATCGGTGGGTGCGCCTTGGATTTGCCCCCAAGCATGGACGAGACGCACGTCATATGGATTGTCAGGAGCCAACCCGGCTGTATCACCAATGATGGGCAGGTTGTTGATCATCACCAGGGGTAGGGTACTCGAGTCTACAGGCTGGTAGCTGTTGATCCATCCATAGATATCAACTTGCTGACCGGGTTGATACTTGTGAACCCAGGATTGGTAGGTGTTTTCTCCTTCAGGTGACAACACCGCGTAACGAGAATGCTGCAGGCTGGCATCCTGGGTGAAGCGCTTCCAGGCTTGGGCGGCAGAGAGGACGGGATAGGTGCCGGAAGGAAGGAATTCTTTATGGCTGTATTGCACCATCGTTACCTGACCGGGGGTGTTTATTTTCACGTCGATCCAGCCGATATTGCTGCGGTCCACACCGATCTCCTGGATTACAGGAAGACCATCCAGGAGCGGGATGAATGCCACCATGCCTCGCTCCGTTTCCATGGGCATCGCCCGGTAAGGCAGATTGAGAATCCCCAGGGGATCGAGGAAGCGAGCGGCAATGGATACCTGCTCATCAAACGAGGGGAGCGGTCCATTATCCATTAAAGCGCTTCCGTAATCCGGGCTGGAATAGCCAATGGAATAAATAAACTGGTCAGGAAAGTTCAGGAATCGGATCGAGCTTGCGCCATCCATGACATCAAAGATAGCGTCATTCATCCCCTCACTGGGTGAAGAGTAAACCCCACCTGCAACTCCCCACTGGGTGGCGACCTGCCGGGCGCTTTCAGCAGTGACCGCCTCGGATAGCTGCTGCTGGTACAAAGTTAGACTTTCAGGTGAAGGCGGCAGTGCGGAGGGCATTATAAAATCAACATTCGGGAATTGGCTGGTATTTACCGGCGGAAGAAATTCAGTCACTAGAGCCTGAAGCGAGGCCTCCCAGGTGCCTGAACAAGTAACATCGTAAGACGTTTCCTCCCATGTGCCGGTGAGCAGCTGGCGGGTTGCATCATAAGCCCCATTCACAACCATGTGCACCATGGCTTCACGATCGAAAGTTGAAACTACAGAAAACTTGCCGTCGGTGATCGGCCAGCTGGCTGAATCGACAATAGGTCCAGAATGATTGGTTAAACCACAACTCCATGGGGTGAATTTATAATCCGTTTGGGTGATATCTCGCCCCATATCACTTATGGAAAAGATAAGCTCGCCGAAGTCGGTGGCAGCGACCCATTTACCAGGGAGTAAACCGGCATCGACTTGCGGAAGCACCTGGATGGTTGCGGATGGGACCTCGGTAGTAGGGAAGGTTTCTTTGGTGGCAACGGGGGAGCTCAATACTGCAGGCACCTGTTCGGGAAGTGGTGCGAGTGTTTTGAGGGTCCATGCCAGGGCAGCGATGAGCAGAAGGGTTAATGCCCCCCATCCCAAACTTCGCAGGGTATTTGCACGGTTGATCTTCATCTGATTCTTCCTCACTTGGGGAAGGATACCCGCCAGTGTATATGCCGATTTACCCTCATCAGAATCGAATTGTTGCCAGCGTGCCTGCAAGGATTGCTGCAACCGGCCATTCAGCTGGGTCATTTCAGCGGTGTAGGCACGGCAATCTGCGCAGCTTTCCAGGTGCTGGTCAAGGAGCTTGCGCTGAGCTTCATCCAGGGAAACGTCCATAGCCAAATGAACCAGCTCTTGGGCTTGACGATGGTTGAGTAAATTATGAGGTTTCATCTGACACCTTCGCGTGCGGATTAAGATGCCCCAACTGAGTGTGTAATTCCTTCCGGGCATAATGCAGGCGGGAATGTACCGTTCCTTGGCTGAGGTGAAGGGTGTGGGCAATCTCCGGCACGGTCAACTCATGCACATAACGCAAGATTACCGGCAGGCGATGTTTTTCATCCAAACCATCCACAGCGTCCCAAATATTATGGTCTGCCTCATTTATGATGGCAGCCTGTTCGGGTGAGGCAAGGGAGTTTTTAAGCAGATGTAAGGCATGCAAGGTATTATTCAGCACCTGACGTACCTTGCGTTTGCGTAACCGACCACGGCTGGCATTAATTGCAATTGTTGACAGCCACGTCTTCAGGCTGGATTCATTGCGGAACCCACCAAGATTACGGTGGGCAGCGATGAAGGTTTCCTGGGCGACATCATCGGCTTCGTATTGGTCATCCATAATCGATAGAGCAAGCCGGTGGATGTATGGGTAGTACTCCCTGATGATCTGGTCAATTTTTAGCTCCAGCTCGGCTGCCTCAGGCTGCGATGTAGGATGTGTGCGTGTCATTTGGTAAACGCGATCATTGGGCATCTTGTGAGGTTAGATGCACCAGGAGGAGAATCCCTTCAAAATTAAAATTGCATGGCAAGTAGTTTGCTTGTGCCATGCAATCATAACAGGTTTAGTTAGCGAGGATTACATCACTGGCAATGGCTCATCCACGGACCGTCCGGGTACATACTCCCATTCCTGGGTCAGCCTGTGGCGGATATGGGCGAAAATCGCAGAAGTAGGAAGGTTATTAGGGCAAGACTGCTCGCACATGCCACAACCAGCGCATGAAACCAGCCAACGCATGACGTCTTTACGCCCGTAATGACCTTGCGCATCACGGTAAGGGCGATCAACGGAGCAGATTGGACACACATCCATACAGACCTGGCAATCTCCGCAGCTTTCCAACTGGTGGATGACCGCATCCAAGTCTGCAGGGAGCAGGTTGCCCAGACTCTCATTCACGCGTTCCATCGTGTTGGCGTGGCGTTCACACATCTTCGACAGGATACGCTCGTGCTGGGATACGAGGGATTTATCTGCCACTCCGGTGATGAGCTTATCAAGGTGATATGCCTCGGCAGTGCCTGGAGCATTGAACGATAACAGCATTTGTTGGCGGATTGGCAAGCCAAGTACGTTGATATTGATTTCCGCTTGATTGGCAGCAGGGGAGGTACAAACCTGACAGGCAGAACGGTAGCGATATGGGATGATCCCACCCTGGCGGGCGAAAGCGAGAGCTTCATGTGCCAGTTCATCATCAGTAGCTATGGGTTTATCTGTGGGGGTAGAATGGGATTTTTCAAGCCGTTCGAGGCGCCACTGATATTCATCGGCTGGAAGGGTGCCAAGGCAATCAACACTGATGGTAAGCAGATTTTCCAGATTAAGGGGCGTGTGCTTGGTCATTTCAATCAGAGCCCGCATTTCACATGGCCGTAAAAGGGCACCGATCCTGGTGCCCGGATTGTCGGCGAGGATACCAGGGATCAATCTGGCGATGTTGACTTCCATGAGAGGTGTAAATGGATTCAGCTGATCGATGAGCTCAACGTCGGTGATAAATCGAGGCATCGCCCTGGTTTTACTTTCCCCATTATTTGCAGTAATCAACATGCCCTTCAGGTCAGTTTCCAACCAGACATGCTTTACCAGTTTGCGAAGATTCCCCAGTGGGTCACCCTGGGAACTCAGAGTCCAATACTCCATAATTGCACCTCCCAACTCACCGTTAAACGACATCATTTAACCTGATAGCTGCTTTTCCAACAACTCGGCAATATCCATCACCTGGATTTGATCCCCGACACCTTTAGAACGAATGGCATCATCAAACATGAGCAAGCAATAGGGGCAGGCAGTTGCCACTACATCCGCTTTTACCTGTAAAGCTTCGGCAAGCCGGCGATGGTTTATGCGAGTATTTGGATCGGTCTCGAGCCACATCTGACCACCACCGCCACCGCAACAGAAGCTGTTTTCGCCATGGCGGGGCAGCTCGAGTGGATTTAATTTTGCCTCTTTGAGCAAATTCCGGGGCGCCTGATAAATCTGGTTATAACGACCAAGATAGCAGGAATCATGATACGCCAACCTACCTTTTACCCCATTCCCATTGGGGGATATACCGCTGGTAACGGATAATTCGGTCAGGAATTCGGTGTAGTGTTGAACTTTATAGCTGCTGCCGAATTGGGGATACTCGTTTTTCAGGGTATTGAAGCAGTGCGGGCATTGGGTGACAATCCGATTGAACTTGAGCTTGCCCATAGCTTCCAAATTTTGTTCAGCAAAGACCTGGAAGAGGTACTCATTTCCCATACGGCGGGCGGTTTCACCACAACAGGTTTCATCAAAACCGAGAACACCGAAATTCACATTAGCTTTCTGCAGCAGGTGAACAAATGATCGAGCGACTTTCTTGTTGCGGTCGTCGAAGGCGGAAGCGCAGCCGACAAAATAGAGAACATCCACTTCGTCTCCGGGGGCAAGCTCGCGAAGATTTAAACCGTCCGACCAATTCAAACGGTCTTGAGCAGGAATCCCCCACGGATTCCCCTGGCGTTCCATATTGCGCGAGGCATCAGCAACAGACTTGGGGATCTTACCTGTGGTGAGGGCCTGGTAGCGGCGCATATCGACGATCTCATCGACAGGATTGACAAAAGCCGGGCAGCGAAGGGTGCAGGCGCCACAAGTGGTACACTGCCAGGGATAAGACTCAGCAAAGGTGCCGGCGAACAGCTCCTGGGTGGATTTCCCGTCCTGTTTTTCCAAGGCGCCAACCACGGTCTGATGCAGAGTCTGGATCAATTTGCGGGGGGAATAATCTATGCCACTGATACTGGAGGGGCAGGCTTCTTCACAACGCCCGCAATTAACGCAGGCATCAAAGGAGAGCAGCTGTTGGGAGGTGAATTCAGATACTTTTCCCACCCCCAAGACTTCAGCCTGGTCGATATTCTCAATTTTTTCAAGAGCACCTGTCTTACGGAGCGGGCGGAAGATAACATTCAAGGGGATGAATATCAGGTGGCGCATTTTCGTGAATGGGATGCTGGCTACCAATACCAGGGCAACACCAGCATGGACCCACCACAGCATGTCGTGGAGCTGTGCAGCTCCCAGGGTGGTCATACCCAGCGATGCCATCAGCTGCGCCACAAGATTACCGACTGGAGACCAGGCAGCCCAGGGTGAATTCGTGGAGAGAAGGCGAGTGCCTTCCATGGTGAAGCCAAGCAATGGAATGAGAGTCAACATGATGAGGGCATAATAATCGTCCCAGCGAGATTCCAGGGTCTTTGGGCGCAGGACCAGTCGCCTGAAGAATGCCATAAAGACACCGGCGAGGATCATCACTCCGGCGATATCCATGACCAGCTCATAGATGAGATCAGCCGTTCCGCGGGGAAAGGCAATAGTCCACGGGAAGAACAGGAGCATGTTCAACAGAAGGATGATCGTGCCTATCACCTGGATGGTAACCCCGATATAAATCAGCTTGTGCATGACAGCTGGATAAGCTTTCTTGAGGATGCGTACTTGAATAAGAGCATTCACAAAGAAATCGCGAGTGTGAAAGAGCACTTTTTTAAGCGCTTTTCTGGCTGTGCTGACCTGGGGAGATTTTATAACGGGTTGAGGGGATGCTGTAGCGGTCATGCGGTGCCTCCGATGTAAATCTCATTATTAACCACATTAACCGGTATGGGAGTGAGACCCAGCGGAGGAGGACCTGAGACTACATGACCGTCATTGGGATCAAAATAACCATCATGACAAGGGCAATAGATCTTACCCTGATCGGTATTCCATTTAACGATGCAGGCAAAGTGAGTGCATACGGCTGAGAAAGCCCGCATGCCATCAGGTGTGTTTATCACCAGAGCGGGGTAGCGTCCATAATTGATCGTTTTACTTGCACCGGCGGGTAATTCGTCCACAGAACAAACGAGCACCGGCTCGGAGGGAGTTTCCTGCAAGTTTTTGGGATAAAAGTAAGCTACCACCGGACCTACGAGGACGGCTGCACCAGTGACGACCAACCCTCGATTGACCAGCTTTACAAAATCGCGGCGTGATATCTTATTCATGGTTAACTCACCTCTCCCCAGATGGTCAGCCCGATGATGATCAAGACAGCCAAGATGACAAAGAGCATGCGATAGCGGTAGATTTTCCTGGATTTATCAGGTTTGTGATCGATAAAAGGCCAGACCAGGATCAGACCCACCAATATGATTGGGAGGGCAACCCCGATGACTTTACCTTGAATGCCCAGGACCATGGGAGGTATTTTCTTAAGGATTTGGTACAACGACAGGAAATACCATTCCGGCTTGACATGCAAGGGCGTGTTCAATGGATCGGCAGGCTCGCCCAACCCGACTGGTTTTACCAGGGCAACGATGCCGATGATGAGGACGACTGCCAGGACCCCTAAAACAACGTAGAACTCCGTGCGTATATGGTCTGGGAAGAAGGGGATGGAGTCTTCAGGTTTATGTTCGATATCAGACATAGCAATTCTCCTCTCCTGCTTATAGGGGTTTGGCGATCCCCTGGCGGCGGATCATGAGGAAGTGGGCAAACATGAATGCAACCGTCGCCAACGGGACGACAATCACATGCAGACCGTAGAAACGGCTGAGGGTTTCACCGGTGACGTTCCAGCCGACCCGCAGAAGGACGAGGGCCAGATTCCCTACAGCAGGGATGGCGCCGGCAATCTCAGAACCAACTGTAGTGGCCCAAAATGCTCGCTGGTCCCACGGGAGAAGGTAGCCGGTGAAGCCGAAAACCAGGGTAAGGATCAAGAGCAAGACACCTGAGACCCAATTGAGCTCGCGAGGGCGCTTGTAGGCACCCATGATAAAGACGCGCAGCATATGTGCGATGCAGATGACGATCATTCCATTGGCACACCAGTGGTGGATGGCACGGATGGCAGCACCAAAATGCACCTGGGTTTCGATATATTGGATACTGGCGTAGGCAGCCTCAGGGGTCGGCTTATAGTAGAAGGCAAGCAGGATGCCGGTAATGCCCTGGACAACAAACAGGAAGGCGGTGATGCCTCCAAGGCAATAGAACCAGCGCAGGGCATATTTCGGGACCGGCTTTTTGAGGACTTTGGTGAGAGGCTCAGAAACCTGGTAGCGGTCATCGACCCAACCGGCAGCCCGTTGGGTGAGAGGCTTCCAGGGAGAGCGGGTAGCCCAGGTGTTGGCACTGCGATAAACCCCCATGAAGAAAACCAGTCCCAGGCCCCCGAAGAGGATCCAACGGGCGAGAGGGGTCCAGATTCCCTTGTTTTGTCCCATGATATGACAACTGAGGCAGGTATCCTGGGTGGGAGGTGGGGGAGTGACAACGAGCTGCGGTGAGCTTGAGACTGATTCAGCCAAAGCCCAATTGGGTGTTTCGCTGATAGTTGATTTATCTTCTATTGTTGGAGAATATGCCCGGGCATGGGTGGTGATTGCCACAATAAGCCCGACTACAACGATCAGCATAAACAGCATGCCAGAACGTTTCAAGGAAATGTATCGCATGGAGCCACCTCGATTTCGGCTGGTATGTGAATGGCAGCAGGGAAAAACCCCTACGCATTGTGATAAAAGTCACATTGATAGTATACATGATTATGCCTATGGTGCAATCAAATCAAGACCTGATTTGACACCCCATGGACACCTTAGTTGCTGTTAGATTTCGATGATTTTCCGCTGGATGGCGTACTTGATGAGATCAGCCCGGTCGTGGAGATCAAGCTTGGCCATCAGGTTCATGCGGTGGGTCTGGACGGTTTTGATGGAGATAGACATGATCTCGGAAATTTGACGGTTGGAATAGCCCTCAGCAATCAACTGTAAAACTTCGCGCTCACGCGGGCTTAAACCATCGGAGGAATAATCTTTTTGGAGCTCACCCCAACGCAAGTAGTCTTCGATGACCAGGCGAGTTACGGCAGGTGATAGGACCGCCTCGCCTCGATATACAGCACGGATAGCATCCAGGAGCTCGTGGGCGGCAGCATCCTTAAGGACGTATCCCATGGCACCATTCGCTAAAGCCTGGCGGATATATTCTTCGTTATCATGCATGGTGAGGATCAGGACTTTAACTTGCGAACAATCGTGCCTTATCTGGCGGGTAGCTTCGAGACCACTCAACAGCGGCATAGCGATATCCATAAGAACGATGTCTGGTAACACTTGGCAGACGAGTTTGACCGCTGACCGCCCATCCTCGGCTTCGCCCACTACAATCATATCCGGCTCGTTTTCGAGAAGAGCCCGGAGACCTGCCCTCATGATGGTGTGATCATCAGCGAGGAATACTTGGATTTTATCCATGTGACAGTATTCCAGAGCTAATCAACGCGGTAGAGAAATTCAATAAGTGATAAGACATAGAATGAGCGCAGAGCAATTTTATACCTGTAATCCCATAAGTGTAATCGTAGCTGCCCATTAACCCAAGATAGACCTTATTGAGGTAATGTTTTCGGAAATCGACAGTACAACCAAGAGAAGCATCATACCAAGCAAGTATACATCTTTAGCAAAAAAAATCAGGGCTGCTGTTTCCAGCAACCCTGATTCAATCAAAGTCAGACTACATGTTAATGGATTGTCCTTCGGCAGCGTGGGCTGCTTCCATCAAGGCTTCGCTCAAGGTTGGGTGAGCGTGGACGTTGCGGGCAATTTCAGTTGTAGTCAACTCCATCATCTGGGCGATGGTCAGCTCGGGCAGCAGCTCGGTCACTTCTGGACCGATCATGTGAGCACCGAGGATCTCTCCATACCTGGCATCGGTGATCAGCTTGACCCAACCGGTGTAATCACCCAAACCCAGGGCTTTACCGTTAGCCTGGAAGGGGAACTTACCAATTTTCACCTCCAAGCCGCGTTCCCTGGCTTGAGATTCAGTCAAACCAAATGAAGCCACCTGAGGCTGGCAGTAGGTGGCACGGGGCATCATTTCATAATTAAGCTGGATCGTTTCAACACCGGCAATATTCTCAGCGCAGATGATCCCTTGAGCTGAGCCAACGTGGGCGAGCATCAGCTTGGCGGTGACATCACCGATTGCCCAGATGCCAGGTATGTTGGTAGCCATGCGCTCATCGATCTCCACGCTACCTCTATCGCTGGTCTTGACCCCCACAGCTTCCAGACCTAGGTCATGTGAATTGGGGCGAAAACCAATGGCGACCAGGGCTTGTTCTGCCTGGAGGGTGACCAGTCCCTTTTCGCCCGTCGCCTGAAGAATAACGCCGGTCTCGTTGGTTTCTAGAGACTCAACCTTGTGACCGACCAAGAAGTTGATCTTACGGCGGGTGAAGGCTTTACCGAGGTCTGTGCTGACTTCCTCGTCTTCCAACGGCACAAGCCGAGGCAGCATCTCCACAATGGTAACCGGGACCCCGTACGATGACCAAATGGTGGCAAACTCAACACCGATCGCACCTGCCCCGATGATGATGGCGGATTTTGGCAGGGTGGGCTGAAGAATGGCCTCGAGATAGGTAACGATCTTTTTCCCATCGACTTTCCATGTGGGAGGCACCATGGTGGAGGCGCCGGTGGCAATAACAATATTTTTCGCGTTAAGCTCAATGGACTTGCCTTCGTTATCCACGGCTACAATTGTGCCTGGGGCGGTGATCTTTGCCGCTCCCATATATACGGTGATGTTATTCTTCTTCATCAGGAAGCCGACACCCTTGACCAGGCGATCGGATACCTGGCGGCTGCGTTGGACAGCGACACTGTAGTCCAGAGTCAGATTTTCGAATGAGAAACCAAAGTCTTTGCCACGTTCACGCAGGATATGAGCCACATCAGCGTTGCGGAGCAGGGCTTTGGAGGGGACGCAACCCACATTCAAACACACCCCTCCCAACCACTGTTTATCGATAATGGCAGTTTTTAATCCCAGCTGGGCAGACCGAATGGCACACACATATCCAGCGGGTCCAGCACCGATCACGATTACATCATAATTCTCCATAGCCTCTCCTTAATCATTTAGCTGCAGAAACCTGATCATATCAAAATTTACCTGGTTACAGCGGGAGATATTTAATATCTCAAGCCCAATCCTTCAATGTTTGTACAATCTTGGCAAGGAAGTAATCAGCGATCGCACCGTCAATGATACGATGATCGAAGGTTAGAGAAAGATACATCATCAGGCGGATTGAAATGACATCACCAATATTCGGATCGGTGATGACGATAGGACGTTTCTGAATTGCACCCACTCCAAGGATAGCACATTGGGGTTGGTTGATGATGGGAGTGGCGAAGAGCGAGCCTGAAACTCCGTGGTTGGTAATGGTAAACGTCCCACCGCGCACTTCGTCTGGATGGAGCTTATGGGCACGCGCCCGGTTGGATAGGTCATTGACGACACGGGCAATCCCTATAAGCGAGAGGTTGTCTGCGCCGCGGATGACGGGCACAATCAAGCCGTCTTCCCCCATGGAGACTGCCATGCCGATATTGATCGCATCAAAGATCCTGACCCCTTCTTCAGACCAGGATGAGTTCACCAAGGGGTAGGATTTTAATGCTGCAACCGAGGCCTGGACAAAATAGGCGGTGTAAGTGAGATTCACTCCCTGGGCAGCGAAGGCTTCTTTATTCGCCGAGCGGTGGTCTGAAACGCAGCTCATATCGACCTCCATGATGGTGGAGACATGAGGGGCGATGTGCTCGCTGAGCACCATGTGCTCTGAGATAGCCTTGCGGATAGGTGTTTGAGGGCGGACAGTATAAGTGCCGGTCAATGCTGACACTGCTGGTGCCGCAGGCGAAAGAGGGGGAACGGTAGGAGCACTCGGAGCAGGAGCTGGTTGAGCAGGTGGGGCTGGGTGAGCTTGACTGCGAACATCAAGGTAATTCTCGATATCTTTCTTAGTGATCCGCCCGCCCATCCCAGTGCCAGGAACTTTCGAAAGCTCCACATTTTGCTCCGCGGCGATTTTAGCGACCACAGGCGAGATGAAACCCAGCTCGCGAGATGGAGTGGGCTGGGAAGGGGATAGCTCGGCATGGGAAGGTGCCGACTGATCGATTACAACGGCTGGTTGCTTAGGAGGTGAAATGGCAGCAGCTTGTTCAACTGCACCTTCCTGGGAGACAGTCTCACCCGGTTGACCGATCCAGGCTAATAGTGCGCCCACCTTGACGACTTCACCTTCGTGGGCATATTCCGCCAGAATGACTCCCGAGGTTGGGCTGGGTATTTCCGTATCGACTTTATCGGTATTGACCTCCAGGATAGGCTCATACTCCTTGACTTCATCACCTGTGGATTTGAGCCACTTGGTGACAGTGGCATCGGTAACCGCTTCTCCCAGCAGGGGCATCAATAATTTCGTTGGCATGGCTCCTCCTTAGTGCCGATCAATAAAACAGCGGATAATCTGATGGTGATACTTCGTGCATCAGCTCATAGACTGATTTGAAAATGGAGTCTTTATTTGGTTTAGACCAATAATCTCCATCCGAGCCGTAAGCTGGGCGGTGAGCTGCACCGGATAAAGTACGGGGTGATGAATCCAGCCAAGAGTAACCGCCTTGCTGCTCAATGACCTTTTGCAGCATATAAGCCGTGGTGCCACCCGGGACATCCTCATCCACAAAGAGGATATGACCGGTCTTCTTGAGGGATTCGAGGATGACCGCATGTATATCGAAGGGCAGTAAAGTTTGCACATCGATCACCTCGGTTTCAATACCCACTTTACTCAACCTGTCCGCTGACTCGAGGGAAATGCGGCAGCAGGCACCATAAGTGACCAGGGTAACATCGGTGCCGGTACGAATAACTTCAGGAACACCGAGTGGAATGGTGATATCCGCGATATTATCTGGCAGGCGTTCCTTGAACCGATAGGCATTAAGTGTTTCCACCAGGATAGCAGGCTCATCAGAACGCAGCATGGTGTTGTAAAAACCAGCCGCCTGGACGAAGTTGCGGGGTACCAACACATACATGCCGCGTAAAAAATTGACCAGACCTGCCATTAATGAACCGGAATGCCACACTCCTTCCAGGCGGTGGCCGCGGGTGCGGATGATGACGGGTGCTTTTTGACCACCGCGAGTTCGCCACTGCAAAGTTGCCAGGTCGTCTGCCATGATTTCCAGGGCGACAAGGACGTAATCCAGATATTGTATCTCGGCGATTGGGCGCAGACCACGCAATGCCATGCCGATAGCCTGACCGATGATGGTTGCCTCACGGATGCCCGTATCGCTGACGCGCAGGACGCCATACTTTTCCTGCAAGCCGCGCATGCCCTGGTTGACATCACCGATACGACCTACATCTTCACCGAAGGCAATCAAGCGAGGCTCGCGGGCAAAAGCGGAATCAAAATAGGTATTGATAATCTCAAAACCGTTCAGGGTGGGTGAGGATTCCGAGTAAATAGGTTTCACTTTAGGGACGAGGAGGGCAAATTCGTCCGATTGGCTGTAAAGGTGTGATCCATAGCGGTCTTGATTCAACTTTTGTTGGGAATTTACCCACTCAACCAAAGGCTGCCTGACTGAAAGCTGATCAGTACGCGATTCGATCAACGCATCCATGGCAGCTGAGACGACGTCACGATGGAAAGGCACCGGGATTGAAACCAGCTTATCCTTGATCTGGTCGAGGGCAGTTTTATTTGAAGAGCCGGCAGCAACCTGGGCAATCATGGTGGCAACCTGTGAACGTTCACTTAGAATGGGATCCATATAAGCTTCCCAGGCGCACTTGCGATCTTCTTCGACCATTTGCTGATCTTCTTTTTCAAACTGGTCCAACTGCTCGGTGGTGCTGAATCCCTGGGCGATAATCCACTCACGGAATTTCTTGATGCAATCAAATTCATGTTCCCAATCCAGGCGTTCCTTGGATTTATAACGTTCATGACTTCCGGAAGTGGAGTGACCCTGGGGTTGAGTAAGCTCGGTGACATGCACAATCGATGGCATGTGTTCTTCCCTGGCAACTTTCGCAGCTAATTGGAACGTATCTATGAGTGAAGGATAATCCCAGCCTTTTATAGTATATATATCAAAACCGTCACAGCATTCACCCGGGGGGCGACGAAAACCCATGAGGAGCTCGGAGATATTCTCCTTGGCAACCTGGGATTCATTGGATACGGAAATCCCATATCCATCATCGTAGATGGTGATGATTGCCGGGCAGCGCAGTACTCCGACGGCGTTTACTGTTTCCCAGAACATGCCTTCAGCACAGGATGCATTTCCGATGGTGGCAAAGGCAACTTCATTGCCGTTGTTCGAGAATTGGGTAAGCTTCGCCAAAGCTGGAATTTGCCGGTACAGTTTAGAGGCATAGGCAAGACCCACAACCCTGGGCATATGTGCACCAGTGGGGGAAATGTCACCGGATGAATTGGGCTGTGCGGTCAGATCTCGCCAGGATCCGTCGGGAGTGAGCAGGCGGGAGGCAAAATGTGCATCCATCATACGCCCGCCACTTGACGGCTCAGCCTCAAGATCAGGATTGGCATAGAGCTGGGCAAAAAATTCCTGGATTGACACTACCTGTGTGGCGAAAGTTATGGTTTGATCACGGTAGTAACCAGCCCGAAAATCGCCTTGCTCGAAAACATGTGCCATGGCAAGCTGAGGAAGTTCCTTACCATCACCAAAAATTCCGAATTTAGCCTTGCCACTCAACACCTCACGCCTTCCAATGATACTTGCCTGACGGCTGAGATAGGCAAGGCGATAATCCTTGATAATCACATCTACAGAGGGTAGGTTTTTATTTTCCTCCATATATTTACTCCAACCTGTCAGCAACCAGCTCTGCGATATCCAGCACTTGCATCTCACTATTTACGGCTTTCCTGGCATCCGTGAGCATGATCATGCAAAAGGGACAAGCCACGGCTAAAACATCTGCGCCCGTAGATTCGGCCTCTCTAAATCGGTTCGCATTGACTCTCTCCAAGCCATGCTGCTCCTCCTTCCACATCTGGGCACCTCCGGCACCACAGCAGAAGGATTTGCGACCATGACGTGGCAGCTCGGTCAATGAAAGACCGATGCCGGTTATATCCTGGCGCGGCGCGGTAAGTATGTGATTATGACGACCGAGATAGCAAGGATCGTGAAAAGTAATATCCGTATTCGGTGCCGTGGTTGACTCTTGGGAGGCGAGCCTTAACTTGCCATTCTCAAGCAGCTCGTCGATGAATTGTGAATGATGGATTACGGTATAGTTACCCCCAAATGCCGGGTATTCATTTTTTAGAGTATGCAGGCAGTGAGGGCAGGTGGTCACGATACGTTTGGGGGCGACTTCATTGAGAATTTCCACATTAGATGAAGCTAATTCATTAAATAGATATTCATTACCTGCACGCCGGGCAGAATCACCATTGCACTGCTCCCGTTTTCCCAAAACGGCATAATTAACACCGGCTTTTTCCAGAACGACTGCAAAAGCACGGGCAACCTTCTGAGCACGGACATCTGTTGCAGGGGCACAACCGACCCACCATAAAATATCTGGATCAGGGTTACTATCGATGGTAGGCACGTTTAGACCTTCAGCCCACTTTTAACCGGTCGGTTGGCGGAATATTCCAGGGATTTACATTACGTTCCATTCCACGAAAAGCCGTCTGAAGCTGCTGTGGGAATACGTTTTCGGTCAACACCAAGGAACGGCGGATATCGAGGATGTCGCGCATAGGTTCGTTATTGACCGGGCAGATATCTATGCAAGCACCACAGGCGGTGCAAGCCCAAATGGCATCTTCGGGGATGGCGAATTCGACCAACTTTTGAGGGCTGGCTTCCCCGCGGGCGATTTCAGCCCCAAAATAGTTCAGGAAGTAGCGCTTGTTGATTTCGAGGGCAGCAGGAGATAAAACCTTGCCCGTGTTGTATGCGGGGCAGACCTGTTGACAGCGGTAACACATGATGCAAGCGTAGGAATCCATGAGCTGCTCCCACCCGAGGTCTTCCAGATGAGACACCCCAAATGATTCGACGGTTTCATCGGTAAAGTCAAGCCGACTCAGCTCTCCGATGGACTTGCGTTCGGGTTTCAGGAGAAAGTTAATCGGAGCAAAAAAGAGGTGGATGTGCTTGGAATATAGAAAATAAGGCAGGAAAGCCAGGATTAAGCCAAGGGAGACCCAAAAACTGGCATGGAAACCGATTATCAATGCGGTCGTGCTCACGCCGAGCCATAACTGAGACACGATCGAGGCAAACGGCTGCCATGGATCAGGCCCAAGCTGGGCGAGCTTGAATGATTCTCCGAGAAACCGGGAGCTGACATGCAGCGTGACGAAGGCACCGACGATCGCTGAATCACGCAATATGCCGAAGCGAGCTTTGGGATGAAGCAAAATATCCGACCGGGCAGTGAGCTCTTTTGACTTTAGGACGAAGCGGCGGATGATCATGGCGATAATACCCACCAGCACTGCAATGCTGAAAATATCCGCTCCGAGGCGGTACAGGTTGGAAAGCATGCCAGTGCCGAGGAATTGATATCCAGGGATATAAGCCTGGAGGAGATCACCCAGGTTAACGATTACAAAATATAGAAACCCCCACCCGATTAGGCCATGGAAAAGGCTGGGGATAAGGCGAAAGCGGAAGACCGGCTGGAAGGAAATAATGCGGGGAGGAATCGAAATCAAGCGCTGCTTGAGGACGATCCAATCTGGTTTGCCATGACCGCGCCGGATGATACGTATGATGCGCAGGATGGCACGAGAGGTTAGAAAGAGGGAGAGCAGTACAGCCAGTGCAAAAATTATTCTCTCCGGCATCGTCAGCATAGTGATTTTTCTCCTCGGCCCAGATCCTATTGTCCAGATAAGTATTGGATGGCAGCCAAAATTGCTGGATCATTCTTCATCGAATACTGGTCAAATTCGCTAGATACCGATAAATCGGGGATAATGCCGGTTTGTTCCCAATCCTGCTCGGGGTGATTAAGCGGCTGGAAGGTTTCATTTGCAAGCCATAACTGTGAACCATCTTCAAAATCATATCCCCATAAAACCTCAACATTCCCACCCGTGGTGGTGCCAATTAAATAAGCACGCCCAACGTCTTGAAGGACGCCGGCGAAAACTTCCCCGAAACTTGCTGTACCTGATCCGACCAAGACCACCAGGGGGACAGTAGAAGATCCATTTATATCGTTAAGCTTGATTTTTAAAGGATCAAGTTCGGTATGGTTAACGAAGTAACCTAAATTCCCTCCGGAAAAATATCCAAGCAGCGGCTCGAGGACCAGGCTCGAACCACCTTCGTTCATCCTGTTATCCAAGATCAACCCGTCCAGGTGAGCTTCAGCGTTCATCTCTTTTAACGCCTGTGCGACCTGGTCAACAACGGTGCCATCCATAAACGTGGCCAGGAAGATATAGCCGATGCGTAGACCAGCCGGTGTGTTGATCACTTGATTAGTAACAGGATAATTACCAGTAATGCGCTGGCGGGTGAGATGAAGGAGGCGTGGCTGCTCCCCAGGTGATTGTACGGAGATGTCGATGGTTGTGCCTTCGGGACCACGGACAATATCACGCAGGTAACCCTGCTCATCCAATATCGGAATACCTGCTGCGGAAAGGATGCTATCACGAGGCTGCAACCCCGCAGCTTCTGCTGGACTGCCTGGAGCAACGGATATGATCACTGCCCTCTGTCTATCAGGAACCGAACTTACCAGAATCCCGATACCAACATAATCATGATTGCCTTGAAACTCAGCTTCCTGTTCTGCAACCTGTTGGGGGTCAAGAAAGAATGAATGATCATCTCCAAGGCTGTAAATTAGAGCGTTCATGTGGTCGTAGAACTGTTGATTGGTCTGTCCAGATTGAATTATCTGTCGATATTGATCGTGTATGGCATTCCAGTCCAGACCATTAAAATCGGGATATACATAGGTATCGTTGACGACGGACCATAAATCCTCAAAGATGGTCAACTGCGAATTTAAAGGAATATCGGTTGGGGATGGTGAGGAAGTATAAACTGGAGTTGGTGTAATTCCTGGAGAAATTACAGGTGCTGAGATTGTGAACGTCGGAGTTGGGGTAATTACTGAGGATTTAATCGAGGAGGATTTTTCGAGGAGATGTGCCGCATGAGGGGTGAGGGTGGGAAGCGGAGCAGGTGAGGGGGAAATGATCCGGCAGGCGAGCAGGATTAGCATGACCGGGAACAGGACAAAGGGGCGAATTTTGATGTTCATAAATAATATCAAATTCGATAGACGCTAGATTATCGATTTTCCCGTCTTATTTATTAAATTTCGCATAACCTGAACCAATGATTCAGGCTCCACCATCCTTATAATAGCTCGGATCAGTAGGCGTTTTACCGGATGGATCCCAGACGTACACCCAATCACCGACCTTTGCCCAATCAAACAACCAATGCGAGTCTGCGGGGGAGAGGTTTACACAACCATGGGATTGGGGATAACCGAAAGCGGTTCGCCAGTAGGCTCCGTGGAGGGCACGAGCATGATCGTAATACATTGTCCAGGGAACCTTTTCCAGATAATAATAATCCGAGCGGTCAGCTTCGAACGCACCAGACATGGTGGTTGAATCCAATTTCTGTTGGATCTGAAATAAGCCGGGTTTGGTAAAGAATGGTTCCATTCCTGAAGCGATGAGGGTGGCGAAGACTAATTTGCTCTTATCATAGACAGCCAGGGTCTGCTCGAACAAATTCACTTCGATCCAGCGTCCGTTTTCTACACCAGGTGGAGGGGTGGAAGTTGGCGTCACTTTGCCGATAAAGCGACTCTCAACCCATTCATCAGGAGCAACCAATTCCCATTCCTCATTATTTACCATTTGGGTGGAATACACCTGCACAAGCTGGTATGGATCCAGGTTGTTCCCAGTGTAATCGTCCTGGGTGTAGCCAGGAGTGTGCTTGGTGGCGATGTTTGGAGCAAAAGGAAGCACCCAGCCAAATGATTGGTCAGGTGTACGCACAAACTCAATCCCACCGGGAAAACTATGGGGGACCGAAACGCGGCTACCAACACTTACCCAGGTATCATCAGATAATTGGAAAAAACGTCCACGCTCGGTTTCTTTAAAATCTATATAAGATACATAGCGCAGCTTACCGGGGTCGATTTTTCGGATTTCGTTCCGCCCTGCCATGGCATCTTCAAGGGAGGCATAAACCGGGGTCGGACCTTCGCCAAGAAGGGCATAGGAGAAAGGTAACTCACTCAATTGAGCATCGATTGGACGGGAAGGCAGTCCTATCAAAGGTAGATTGAACCCATCTGCAGCTAATTTGGTAATGTAGGTTGAAGGACCGACAGGCAGACAGTCCTGCGGGTCGGTCAGGTAAATCCCAGGCATACACACCAGCTCACTGTTCGCTGGGGAAGCTGCTGATGGAGTCACCGGTTTAACTGCCGCGGAAACACCTTGAACCAGTATTAATAGAGAAATAAATAGTCGCATCATAGTAATATGGTTAAAGATTATACCAGTGTAAAGTAGGTCGACGATCTTTTTTATGTTTAATATCTGATTAGCCTTTTCTGGCGGATACAAAGGACTTATACTATATATATGAAGACCCAAATAGATAAAATCATTGTCGGATGTGAGGTGGAGATCGAACTCGCCGACCGGAACGGAAACAGTGAAAGGATGAAGGTTGTTATCGTGAGTGATAAGGCAGCCGATTTTAGCCTCGGATACCTGAGTGAAAATACACCGATTGCCAAAGCGTTAATTGGTGAGAAGGCAGGTACCACCGTCCCGTACCTGAAGGACGACATCCTGAGTATTCAAATTCTATCGGTGACCCAACCTGAAAGCAAGCCTCCTGAAGATGCTGCGGAAAAACGCGAAGCAATGATGAAGAAAACCATACGAGAAGTACAGGATATGAATGCGATTGTTTTCGCTTCATCATTTAGCGGCAAGTGGGGAGATTATGACCCGGATAGCATTCCCAAGGAGGACAAATCAGAATAAGCGCACTTGAAAGGCCCGGCGCATTATGAAATTTGACAGAAGGTAATAATGGGAAGTAGTATATTGGTACTGAAATTGCACCGAGAGTGAATGTTTGAAAGCATGATTAAAGCTGGTGTAACCAATGATTCGACTTTCATAGAATTGGACTAACCTCTAGCCCGCCAGATTGAACCTGACAACGCCATGATAAAAACACGCTCACAACTCATCATTGACCTATTGCGGGACTTGCAGACCTCATCACCGGATATTGAGGCGTCGGCAGTGGTCAGCTCAGATGGACTTGCGATTGCCACCGCACTGCCTCATAACGTTGAGGAAGACCGTGTGGCTGCAATGTCTGCGGCAATGCTATCGCTGGGCGAACGGATCGCAACAGAATTAGGTCGTGGAGCGTTGGAACAGGTGTATATCAAAGGCGCCGACGGATATGTAATCATCATGTCGGTGGGCTACGAAGCTGTGCTAACTGTGCTGGCACGCGAGAATGCCAAGCTGGGATTAATTCTGCTCGACATGCATCGATCTGTCCAGGCGCTGTATAACCTGCTTTGAACCATTGGTATGGATACTTTACCCAAAAGTGGTCTTTTTTATACCAATAGGCTCGTACTGGCAACATTCAATGCACTCGTTGAAGTGATGGGGGAAAATGGCCTGAAGGCAATCTTGAATTATGCTCACCTGCGTGGATTTATCAGCCATTACCCCCCGGATAACCTGGAAAGGGAAATTGACTTTGCTGATTTTTCAGCGATACAGCGTGCCATCATGGAAATGTATGGTGAAAAAGGTGGACAAGCATTTATTAAACGAGCGGGTAGGACGACATTCAGCACATGTTTACGAAAACAAGGAGCGTTAGCGGGAGTAAGCAGCGAGGCGTTCAGCAACTTGCCATTACAAACCAAGCTTCGCATCGGAATTCCTGCGATGGCAAAAGTATTGTCGCAAATCAGCGACCAGACAACAACCGTCGAGGAGGATGAGGCGAGTTTCAGGTATATCGTCCAGCAATGCCCGGATTGTTGGGGGCGAACGAACATTGAAAAGGCAACCTGTTTTTATGGTGCAGGGCTATTGGAGGAAGGACTTCAATGGATATCGGGGGGGAACGAGTTCCAGGTTAATGAAACGAAATGTATTGCACAAGGGGATGAAGTCTGCGAATACTCGATTGATAAGCTTGCGATAATTACTTAGAGTGTAATTACTCACCAAGAGCAAAAACCACATTAGATTATGGATCGAACACAGAGCAGATTGCTTCAAGACCAGAAGAGCACTGGTCTTTCGCAATGACAAAAATGTGATCTGATTATAGAATTCAATATTTAGCGAACTTAATGGATGGTGTTGTGAGTAGTTACCTTAGAGTTGCTGACTATTTGTTCTTATAAAACCAAGGTTGGGATTTAGCCTGTTCGCCACATATAATCGAATATTTGAGTGAGTACCTACCGAAAAGGTTGATAGTATAATTGACTTCGACAATCCTTGCCCTTTGCGGAGCGCCAGATTGGGGTGGCCTCCGCATTTTTTCGTAAATGACTACTGAACTCCTTCACGTACCTACGACTACATTAAAGTGGAACCTACGCCAGCTGTATTGGGACGTATTGTGGTTTGGAATCCTGGCAGGAAGTACACTGGCGTTTCAATCAGTGTACGCTGTACGACTGGGGGCTACCGGCTTGCAAATAGGATTAATCAGCGCGGGACCAGCAATAATCAACTTGATATTCACCCTCCCATCGGGGCGGTGGCTGGAAGGCAAATCGCTGATCAAAGTCTCTTTCCAATCATCGGTGGTGCAAAGATTGGGATACCTGTTCCTGGTGGCACTGCCGTGGTTTTTTCCATCGCCGGCAGGGCAAGTGTGGGGCTTAATCTGGACGACCCTGGTCATGTCGATTGCCGGGACAGTACTGGCGATATCGTTCAATGCCATGTTCGCTGAAGTGCTGCCTCCTGAATGGCGAGCGCATGCCGTTGGCAGGAGAAACATCCTTTTAGCCGTCAGCATCACTTTGACCACTATATTGAGCGGGCAAATCCTGGACAGGGTAATATTCCCACTGAATTATCAGGTTGTATTCCTGGTAGGTGCACTGGGGGCGTTGTTGAGCAGTTTTCACCTGGGGAGAATCCGCAAGCCAGGACGAACAAGGCAGATTACTGAGGTAGAACCAAAAATTGTTGAAGCAGTGAAGACCAAGGTAAAGCCAAAGTCGCTGGTGAGGTTAGATTTACTCATCGGACCTTTCGGGGTCTTTATGTTATCGTACCTGGTGTTTTATGCATTCCAGTATTTCCCGGTGCCACTTTTCCCCCTGGCATACGTCGACAAGCTGCACATGACGGATGGAATGATTGGGGTGGGGACAGCGATTTTCTATGGGGCAATGATGGTGGCGTCATTCAGGTTGGGATATGTGAGCACACGCTATGGGCACCGCAAGGTCTTAATCGTCAGCGCAGCTTTGTTCCCGATATTTCCACTATTTATAGCGATAGCCAACGGACCGGTATTGTATTTCCTGGCATGCTTCATTGGAGGAGCAGTAAATGCGATGCTGAGTGGAGCCGTGCTAAACCGACTGATGGAGCGGACGCCTGCGGATGACCGACCAGCACACATGACACTTCACAATATGGCGCTTAACCTGGGAATTTTGGCGGGATCATTATTGGGGCCTTTTTCCGCCGGACTGTTCGGACTGCAGCCTTCGCTATATATTGCCGCAGCGCTGAGGCTTCTTGCGGCGGTATTCTTCTGGTTGTGGGGTTGAACCCTTATCCTAAGCGGTAGATGCTTGAGCTTTATAAATGACTGCCAGCTTATGCCACTCAGGTAGACTTAGGGTTTCAGCGCGGCGCATGGGATCTAAACTAGCTTTTATCAGCAGTGCTTCGACAGCAGAGGGGGGCAGGTGAAGACCACCAGCAAGGGCATTTCGAAGGGTCTTACGCTTTTGGCTAAAACCAGCCTTGGTGAGCTGGAAAAAAACATCGAGGTGATCAAGCGGAATGAGTGGTGATTTAAAGCGGTCGATACGTATGACCGCCGAATTCACATTTGGGGGAGGATAGAAAGCACCCGCAGGGATGTGAGCGACGATGGATGGATGCCCATAGACCTGAACACTTAGAGCCAACAGGCTCATATCTCCCGGTGAAGCGCAGATACGCTGAGCAACCTGCTCCTGGATGGTGAGCACCAGACGGCTGGGCGGCAGCTTAGCCTCCAAGAGATGACGGATGAGGGCTGAGGTGATGTAATAAGGAATGTTGGCAACAACAAGGTAACCTGGTTGTGAAACCAGCAGAGAAGGATCAAGGGCAAGGATATCGCCTTCGACGATGCGGACATTGGAACATTGACCGACCACCTGGGTAAGGGCGGGGATCAGGCTGGAATCGAGCTCGACAGCGATGATTGCGTTGGCATAGACTGCCAGCTGACGGGTGAGACTGCCCAATCCGGCACCGATTTCGAGGACAACATCTTGAGGGGTGAGATCAGCTGCATCCATCACGAGTTGCAAGGCATGCTCATCCACAAGAAAATTCTGCCCCAAAGATTTATGAGGATGGAGCCCATACTGATGTAGCAAGCGGGGGACATCCAGCTGGGGAAGATTTACGGGAGGATCCAGACGATATTATCGGGAGGGGGCCAGAGCAGATACACCGTCACCCACGAATGCCAGGGAACATAATCGCTGTCACTATAACCGAGGTCGATCCAACGACCGACCACACCACCACCAATATCAGCAGCAACGACCTGACCATAACCAGGGACGTACATCTGGGTAAAAAGAGGAATTACACTGGTATCGACTGCGGCAACGCCTTTCTTGAGAGGAAGACCCGAGGCAGTGGTATCACCAACTTCTGACGGATGGTAGGAGGTGGCATACATGGTGATGGCGCGCCAGTACTGGATGGTGACACCATCCACCGTGGTGGTATGCATGACGATATTCGTACCATACCCAACGATACGGGGTTCGGGTTGGAGAGCTACCCACTGACTGTCTGTCTGGCGGGAAGCCTCCTGACCATCCTCATAGCGCACACGAACACGTTGAGCAGATAGCCCATAAGCACCTTCCTGGATAATGGATTGGGAGTCAAGGTCCAGGTCGGAGACTGGCTGGAATTCTTTTTCGAATGGCAGCGGAGTTTGCTCAATGAGGACTTGCTCGGTCACACGGACCAGGCGGATTTTATCGCTGGCAGGAATAACCTCCACAGAGGAAGGCATACTATAATCAAGACCTTGAGGGGCGAGATGGGCAGCTGTAAGGGCTTCGCCGACAGTAGTGGCAGACGTGCGAACAGACACATCTCCAAATTGAGTTTGTATGGCCACCGGACGGGAAGGAGTGAGGGTGGCAACCAAACCCTGGGTGAGGGTAGTGGATGGATTGGGCACCAAACGATCGGCCACATAGAGGGAGATGCCTGCATCCCATAAAGCCGACCCGAGAGTAGGAGCAGTTGAAGAAAGCTGCTTCGTCTTACCGTCCATGGTGAGGGTAAAACTTATAGATCGAACCACCTGGAGGGTGATCGATTGGGAATCAGAATGAAAGGGTTGTCCCGCGTCTACAGGAAGACCATTGGAAAGCAGCAAGTCAGCCGGATCAATCGTTACGCCTGCCTGGGCGACCAGGTTGGAGGGGATACGTTCGGGACTGATCATTGAAACCACTTTTCCATCTGCCATGACCTGCACCGGAATGGCGTGAAGCAAGCTGATGGTCTGCCCATTCTTGAGCCAGGTATTCAGAGTGGGAGTAAGCTGATCTTGAGCAGAGAGTGGTATATCTTTGGAACGCAACAAGTCATCGACTTTGAAGGCGTAGGTGACGAGCTGGCGGGATTCACCATCGATACTCAAAGTGACGTTTTTGCGAAGTCCCAGGAGGAGGGCGACACTCAATAGGGCGATCACCGCCAACAGGATGACGGGGTAGCGGTACTTGCGTAGCAGTGGCTTCATGGGTTGGTAATTATACCTGAATCATACACCACCGCTAGCAGAGCAATTTACGGGCGATCACCATACGCTGGACTTCACTGGTCCCCTCGCCGATGGTCATCAAACGGGCATCGCGGTAGGTAAGCTCGACGGGATAATCCCGGCTATAGCCATAGCCACCATGGATCTGGATGGCATTGCGGCACACACGCTCGGCCATCTCGGTGGCGAATAGTTTACCCATGGAGGCTTCCTTGGTGAAGGGCCGCTTCTGTTCCTTGAGCCAGGCAGCGTGGTAGATCATCCAACGGGCAGCCTGGATCTCGGTGGCGGCATCCGCCAACATCCATTGAATTGCCTGGTGCTCGGCGATTGGCTTACCGAAAGTCTGGCGTTCTTTGGCATAGCGGATGGCATCTTCCATAGCAGATTGGGCGAGACCCAAAGCAAGGGCGCCGATGCCGATACGTCCGCCATCGAGGGTGGTGAGGGTTTGCTGGAGGCCACGACCGACACTACCCAGCAAGTGGTAATAAGGAAGACGAACGTCTTCATAAGTAACAGCGTTGGTGGGGGAGCCTTTAAGCCCCATTTTCTTCTCGGCGGGAGCGATATGCAGACCGCAGGCATCGGTGGGGACTATGATCATGCTCAATGAGTGCGGACCACCGGAAGGGTCGGTGCGAACGAGGGTAATGATGTAATCGGCGATGCTGGCATTGGTACACCAGGCCTTGGAACCGTTGATAACCCATTCATCACCGACGTGTTCGGCGTGGGTACGAACCCCGCCCTGGATATCTGACCCAGCACCGGGCTCGGTGAGGGCAAGCGAACCCAGCTTGTTTTTCCCGGAGGCGGCTTTAGGTAGATAGGTTTTTTTCTGTTCTTCGGTACCAAACAGCACGATGGGGGAAGTGCCGAGGCCATTATGAGCAGCAATGGCAAGGGCAGTGCTGCCACAACCCCAGCCGAGCTCCTCGATAGCGATCGCGGCGCTGATTGCGTCCACCCCGGCACCGCCGTACTCCTCGGGGATGTTCAACCCGAGCAAGCCCAGTGGACCCATCTTGCGGACGGCAGGCCAGTTGAACTCAGCAGTTTCATCCACTTCTTGGGCTTTCGGTTTGACTTCGCGAGCGACGAAATCATGCACGGTATTGCGCCACATGCGCTGTTCATCGGTCAGGTCAAAGTTCATGGCAGGCATCTCCTTTAGGATTGGTCAAAGCAGTTTCCCTTGATGGATGATCAACCGGTCGATACCAATAATTGGAACGGTGCCATTTTGATGGGTCGTTCAATATGAGAGAATGCGGCGAAACTCATGATACGGATTGCCCAAGGTGATGATGAACGCAATTTACCGAACCAGCAAGATTGACCAGGAGGGAGAGAGGGTAAATCTGTTATATAACATAATCTATGCATGAGTTCAGGCACCCTGGTTACACTTCACCCGTGATGACTATTGTACCCCTATCTTTTTCAGCCCAACAGGAGGCAGATGATGGTGGGCTGATCTAGGGATGGCTGCCGAAATAGTAAGCAGGGAGAATTAGTAAAATATAACTGGCCAGGTTGGCAATCAAGACGAACAGGCTATTCTGGCGCAGGTCATCGCGCTTGAAATAGGTCATGATAAGACCTTCAACCAGGAGGGAGATGGCGAAGGAGATAGGCAACCAGATAAATGGATTACTCTGGAGCAGAATCAGCAGGATACCGTTGATGATGCCGGAGATGATGTTCATCAGAAAGGAGATCTTGATGCAGGTGCGGGATGGATTCCAGCTTAGCAGGGTGAGGGCAACAGCTTCGATGAGACCGAGGAGGAGGTCAACGACGACCAGGGCAAGGATACCGAAGATCAAGAGCACATACGGAGCTGCAGGACCTGTGATGGCGGGGAGAAGGGCGGTGGGCATTTGAGGAGTATACCGCATCGTGAAGAAATTTCCTGGAAAAAAAGGACCGAATCAAATGGTGAAAGGTTTATAAAAATATATCCGTTAAATTCATTTTAAATTATGAACTCTGGGATGAAAGATAATTATCCAGAGAGCATTTTAGGTATTTGCTCAGCACTCACCCTTGTTTTATTGTTAGAGCTATTCCCTGTGAATAGATAAAATCGATTCTGCTCATGAATCATGTCAGGTCAATCTTGGAAGGAAAGTGTGTTGATCAACCTTGAACCAGCAAGAATGGGCGGAAAAATCGGGCGATCAATTATCGGCCGTCATCCAGATAGGACGAAAAGGTACATGGCTTCTGGTAAATGAATAGATTTCCATGAATAAGACTTGACTTTACTTTTGAAGAACTGACAGGTTTTGAAAACCTGTCAGGTCTGCTCGACTAGATCGGGTATTCTCCCACTGAGATCTGGGGGAGACCGTAAAGGCATACGATGATTAATTATTCGAAGGTCAGGTTAGTAAAAATGGATTCAGCACCTGGCAGATTGGGGAACTATAGATATTCGTGATCGGGCTGAGGGCAGATTTTCTTGCGGTGCTGCCTTTGACCTCGCCACGTAAAAAGGAACCTGGCGGAGGATTTTATAAGATAAGCCTCCGCCAGGAATCAAGTTATATCATCGATTATCTTCTGGTTAACGGAAGGAAAGTCCATGATAGCTGGTAAGTCAGCTTCAGGTCATAGTTTCCCGGATAGTCTCTTTCCTGCTCTGAATAGGCGATCATTGCCAATCCGCTGGATTTTATTCCCAGGGAGACAAACCTGCCATCATCGACATATGCATTGCCATTATCCAAATTACCACAATACCAGTCATAAAGAATCTCGCCAGAACAGTTAGCATATGGCTGTCCATAAGCTGGCTCAGCTATTTTGAGACCGAGCGGTGCCAAGTCTTCGTGGGCATTTGTATAAGCAATCATTGGTGTGTAGTTACTGTTGATCGCAAGCGAGATACTTGCCCAGGTAAGACCGATTCCGATATCGTCGATATTCGTACACTCCCAACTATTACCCGAACCGCAATTTCCAAGACTATCATCACGGGCATAAGCATACTTGAGTTTTCCATTCGTGGAGTCGTAATAAGCCACGCGTAAGGTATCATTGCTGTCTTGGGGTGCATGCAAGGAAGGGAATAAGCCTACATTTGCCCCGGCGGTATTATCGATAGACTGGCAGATCCAGCCATTGTCCAACCAGCAATCGCCAATACCAGCATAATAGGCATATTTGAGGTCATCATTTAACCCATCATAGTAGGCGATATAAACATTATCGCTCCAATCGATATCCAACGAGAGGTAAGGGCCAAGATCAACAAACTGGTCAACTTTATCACATTGCCAATCGGAACCATCCCCACAGTTGCCAGCCCCGGTGCCTAGGAAGTAGGCGCGATAAATGGCACTGGTTGGATAGGCGCCCCAATCCGCAAAGAGGGCAATATTGGGGATGCCGTCAGAATTGAACTTGAGTGAGGAATAACGCCCAAGCACGTCGGTGGGATCAGCGGAGCTGAACACGGTGTGAACCGTCCAAGAGCAGGGATCAAAGGGCGGGCATCGGTATTGGGCATATTTGAGTGATTTATGGGTGGCATCATAGTAGCTGATGCCAACTTTCCAAGTGCTGATTAACGGATTTGGGTTGATATCGGGAAATACATCGATCGAGGTGGACAAGCCTTTTATTTCATCGGGTTCCTGATCAACCTGCACACAATACCAGGTCGTATCAGGACCACAATTACCACCACTCACACCGACATAATGGGCAACCCAGAGGCTACCAAAGGTCGCGTTGTAGTAGCTGATCCAAGCAGCATCGTCGTGGTCTGGATCGAAGGCGATTGAGACGTCACTGCCAGCATCTAAATATGTGGATAAATAATCGGTATCCCAACGATTGAGGGGGTACCCCGAAGAAATTCCGGAAGCAGCTGAGCTGCCTGCCTGATTGGGCTGTGATGCTTGCGCGGTGCCGATGACAATAAACAGAATCAACAAGACTAATCCAATGAGTAAGGATAAACGTTTTTTCATTACATCCTCTCCTTTATGTAATTGATCGAAGAATGGGTTATGAAGAACGGCTCAAATTAATGCACTTACCAATAAGAATACAATCGCACAATCAAATCTCATCTGTTTTTAATTATCTTTTGGAAAACCAATCCTGTCAATGGGACAAATCGCCCTATTTTTCACAAATCAGGATTTGCGATGGAAGCTATTTTATTTGTAGTGTTGCCTTGATCCTATCTGGGGTGAAGGTGATCTGGCGGAGGCGTATGCCGGTGGCGTCGAAAATTGCATTGGCAATGGCAGTGGCGGTGGTGCAGGTGGAAGGCTCGCCGGCACCCAGGGCAGGCTCGATTGATACATGATCTACCATTTTCCATCCTTCATAGCTTTAGCTTGAATTGTGTGCCGGCAGTAATAATGATTTAATTATTTTGATCATTCACCCCGCAAAGAAATGAACGAACCGATGAACCCAGATAATTACATTGTAAGTCGAACACGGGTTCAAGACCTTCAGAGTAATTACTCACTAAGAGCAAAAACCACTCGTGATTATGAATAAAACACAGAGCAGATTGCTTCTAAGGACTTCGGAGTGTACAAGGAATTGTGGATTCTGAGAACGTCCTTATCGCAATGACAACATGGGTGAGTAATTACCCTTCAGAACGATACTATCACCCTAACTATCCTATTCTGATACTACATTGACGTTTTAACAGATCTTTAATATCGAGTGAGACTGTTGAGGGGGCGTGCCCTGGGTAATAAAACTCACCGGTGGCGAGCCTGGAGGCGCAGGAGCAGGGGACCTAACCGGTCGATAAGCCAACCGAATAAGCCTTCAACATGGGGCGTAATTCGCAACCAGGAGGGGACATAAACAACCCGGCGTGGATGCTCGAGAAGCCTCCAAATTTGGTTGGCGACAGTTTCGGCCGTCACGCCCAAGCGCTCAGTGGGCAAGTGGAAACCACCTTCCAAAGCAGCGGCAGTGTCACTGAATTCAGTCAGGACAGGCCCAGCGCGCACTACACTGACGTGGAGGTGGGTGCCAACCAGCTCACGGTATAGGGCGGTGGTAAAGTTATCGAGGAAAGACTTGGTGGCACCGTAGATAGCCACCCCCTGACTGGGCAGGCTGCCAGATATGGAGCCGATATTTATAATATGACCAGAGCCAATCGAGCGCATCGTCTTCATGAAGAGCAAGGTGAAATGTACGGCAGCAGCGATATTGACCTGTAATATTTCGGAGGCAGTCGTCCAGGGCATATCGGTGCTGTATCCGTACCAGCCGAGCCCGGCGTTATTAATGAGTACGTGTGCCTGACCATAGTCAGCCTCGACTTGCATGTAGACTCGCTCGCGTTCGGCTTCGAGGGATAAGTCGGCAGCAATAACCTCCGCCTGACCACCCGATAGGCGGATTTCTTCGGCTAAAAGTTCGAGGCGGTCGTGTCGGCGGGCAACGAGAATCACCATGAGTCCCTGACGGGCAAGTTTGCGAGCGGCAGCTGCGCCAATGCCACTGGAAGCGCCGGTAATGACGGCGATCTTACCAGACCAACTGGATGGGCGAGTATTTGTCACATCCTGGACCTTTTTACACTGAAGACTTCTTGCGGTGTAATTGCTTATTTATCTGCTTGTCTTTAACGAACCATTTGACGGTATCTGATAATGATTTGCGCAGGGGGCGCGGGCTAAACCCAAGCTCGAGATGGGCTTTCGAGTGGCTGATATTCGAGTTAGCGGTGATCGTAGCTAAAGAATAGGAAGTGAATCTCGGCTTGCCGTGGGTCAGGCGGTAATACAGGGGGGTAAGCCTGGCAGTGAAACGCGCCAGTGAGAAAGGAATCTTGAGGCGAAAAAGACGCTTACCGAGGACTTCCTGGACAATTTTTATGATGTCTGGCACTTCGATTCGTTCACCAGACAGGATATAACTTTCGCCACACCTGCCTTTTTCTCCGGCAAGGATGAGACCCTGGGCTACGTCACGGACATCGACAAAATCGTAGGCACCGTCGACGTAAAGCATGGGTTTTTGATCGACACAATCCAGGATTAACTGACCCATCTCGGAGCGGAGGAAATCATAAGGTCCAATCACACCGGTGGGACAGACAATGACCGCATCCATGCCATCGTTTACGGCATTCAAGACTGCCAGTGAGGCACTGGCTTTGGAGGAGTCATAACTGCTGATGGCATGCTCAATATCGAACGGAATGCTCTCGTCAATCAAGATGCCTTCCGGGACACGTTTAAGGGCATGGATGGAGCTGGTATAGACCAACCGGCTAACATTGCAGCTGCGGGCAGCCTGGATGACATTGCGAGTTCCGATGACATTGACAGCCTGGACCATATGATCCTTGCCAGGCAGGATCGAAATAATACCTGCGAGGTGATAGGCGACCTGGATGCCAGCGAAGGCTTTGAGCAGAGACTGATAATCAAGGACATTGGCTTCGACGACTTCAACATCCAGACCGTTCAGGGGGGTGGGATCTTCACCCGGCATGACCATGGCGCGGACCCTTTCACCGCGTTCATTCAATAATCGAACAAGTACATTGCCGATGTGACCGGTGGCACCGGTGACCAGATTCATACTTATCTCCTGGCAATACCATTTAATAGTAATTCCATACTTTGGGTAGCCTCAACGGGCCAATCAGTGATTTGAGGGTCGAAAAGTGACTGCATGAGCATGCCAACTGCGAGAGAAACCAATACCCGAGCAGCGAGCTGCGCGTCCACAGGCTGTAAAGAACCTTCGTCGATACCATCCTGGATCAAGGAAGCAAAATAATCCTGATAGCGGCGGTATGGGGCGATAGCAGTTTCCCAGATAAGGGGGTCGTGATTTGCCTGGGTCCAGAATTCCAGGAAGATGGGCAGGTGTATGTCGGCAGATTGAAAAAGAGAACCTGCCATCCCGGCCATCTGGAGGATAATCTGAGGAACCTCATTGACTTCCTGGCGCATGAGCTTAAAACCAGAATCTATCCCGTTGAGGTAGGAATTTAAGAGCTCGATAAAGACGGCCTGCTTGGAAGGGAAGTGGTGGTAAAAAGCGCCTTTACTTACCCCGGCAGCCTGACAAATTTCAGCCACGCCTGTGGCGTCATAGCCGTTTTTCGAAAAGAGATGCGTGGCTGTTTCGAGGATATGGTTGCGTGTTTCTTCACTGCGATGCTGCATTATTGATCCTTGTAGATCGATAAAATCAATTATAAATTAATACCGACCGGTCGGTATGATTTTAGCCTAGATAATAGATAATGTCAATGGAAAAGGAATTTATCAGATCTATAAATTTGCCTGTGGATGAATTAGTGTCTTGCAGGGATTTTTTCGGAAAGGATCTGATCGATAATATCCTGAAGATGGGCAGATTCACCCCAGGTGTGAGCGGTTTCAATCATTTCGGGCGGTAGAGTGGCTTCCAGAATTGACTTTGAGACAATCACCCGATCGTTTGTGTCGGGCTCTATCTCTGAATGCAAACTGATTAGATAACATAATCGTAAGGCACGCTCGGGCTGATGGGTATTGGCGTAGAAGTGGGCGAACCCATGGATGGTATGCAGCACCAAGGGGATACTATCCATGGTCATCGCAGTGTTCAAGGACCGAAGACAAAAATTCCAGGCTTCATCTACCAACCCCGCCTGGAGATATGCCTTGCTGATATCATAAGAAGTATAGGTTATGCCGCGTAAATCACCGAGGTCTGAAAATATTTCCATTGATTCGTGATAAGTGCGTATGGCCTCTGCTGGTTGATCCAGATACCTCATCTGCTGGTAAGCCATATTGTTTAATATGACAGCAGTCAGACGGCGATCACCGGTCTCTTTGCAGAGTTTCAAAGCAGTTGACAAGTGATGAAGGGAGGCAGGCTTATTGACGATCGCCTCAGAAACAGCACTCAGATTATTATGGATAAGCGCCATGCCACGATTGTCGTAAATATTTGAAGCTTTTTCCAAAGCCTGTAAATACAACTCGCGGGAATGTATGAATTCTCCCTGGTGAAATGCCAATCTGGCAAGACCCATGAGAGGTTGTATCGAACCAAAATGGGTTCCTATCCGATTGTGGATAGTCAGACTGGAATTAAAATATTGGCGTGCCTGATCATATTGTCCCATTACCATATGAGCATTTCCCAACAGGGATTGACAATAAGCGATGATAGGTTCGGCGTAATTTGACCGAGGCAGTATTTCTAAACTTTTAATCTTAAGCGCCTCTTCGAGCAGGTTTTTTGCCTTGAGTGGATTTCCCAAGCTGATATATCCATCTGCCATATAATACATAGTTCTGGTGATATCACCATCAGCATGAAGTGAACGGAATAAATCGAGGCTTTCTGCCAATCCTTTGATACCCTCGGTGACAAAACCTATCCGGACAGTCATCCAGGCAGTCTGCTGGTTCATCGAGGCGCGAATATGCTCCAAATCGGGTGAATTCAATCTATTCAACTTTTGGATTGCATAGCGGAAAAATTCACGACCTTGAATGTAATTTCCAAGGATCATATGGTAGGCTTGTACGGATTGTATTATTTTCTCGATGAGATCCCAACGGTCAAAATCAACCATCCAGTTCCAAGCAATGCGGATATTTTCGATTTCGGTGATCAACTCAATTAATGCACCTCGTTGGATGGGTGTGTTGAGCTCAATCTGTTTCTTGGCACAATAATCTGTGTAGAACTCGAAGAATTTTTCCCTGGTAGCAAGTAGCTCATCGGGAACTTCGCTCAGTTTATTGGATGCGTATTGATTGAAAGTCGCCAGCATCTCAAAGCGACCGTCTGGCCGCTGGTAAAGAAGGGATTTGTCAGTACAGATGGAAAGCTGGAGGGGTGTGGCGGCACAAATTTCCCTGGCGGCAATCGAGCTAAATGAAGATTGAAAGATTGACAGTTTACGAATCAGGCTTCGTTCCTGGTCTGAGAGCAGGTTCCACGAATTATCAAACACGGCACGTAGACTACGATGGCGTGGGTCTAGATCTGGCGCATTGGTAGTAAGAAAATCTATATTTTGCTCGATCTCCAGCGCGATCTCGGGGCAGCTGAAGACCCTGACCCAGGATGATGCTAACAGGATGCCCAACGGAACCCCATTTACAAGCTGGCAGATGTGGATGATAGCTTCGCAATTGAGGTCATATGAAAACTTTGGGAAGATCCTTTTAGCATTATGCAGGAATAGTTTTATTGAAGTATATTCCTGGGCATTATCGATCTGGCTCGAAGCTGGCACGGGCAACCCTTGAACTTCTAAAACTGTTTCAGCGATCATGTTCAACCGCTCACGAGAGGTGAGCAGAATTTTCATGTTATGAGTGTTGGCAAGCAGTATAGCTAAAAATTTTGCTCCTTCAGATCGCAGGTGCTCAAAATTATCGATGACGAGCAAAACTTTCAGCCGGTGAAGATATTTACCTAGCTGCTCGATGTGATTGGTGGTTCCGTAAAAGCTGAATTTCAAAGTATCAGCAAGAAGAATTGGTATGAAATCCGGATCCTGGATGGAGGGAAGGGAAATGAAAAAAATGCCATCTGGAAAAGATGCAGCAATCTGAGAAGCGAATTGAACAGCAAGGTGGGTCTTACCTACTCCACCCGGACCGATGAGGGAAATGAGGCGGACCTGAGGTGAGGCGATTGTATTGCGGAGCGCTTCCAGCTCAGGTTCCCGACCCATAAAAGGTGGATCCAGAATGGGAAAATTATATAATTGCTGGTTTATTGAAAGCAGAGGTGGGTGATCAGCCGAAGGAAGGTGGGGGTGCAACAGCTCATAAACATGAGATGGTTCTTCAGATTCGAGCAGGAAATGAAAACCGAGGTCTTTTATATTTGACCCAGAAGGTATATCGAGCAAGCGTAGCGTTTGCTCGGTAAAAATAACCTGACCACCCCAACTGATCGACAACAGGAGTGACGCAGTGCGGGTGAGCATGGCAAAATTCCCCGGGCTATTTTCTTCTCTGATCGTCGAATACAATACCATGCGAAGATTAGGGGGATCAGCCCCACCCCAATCCGTTTTCTTAAACATCAGATGCAAGGTGACGGCACAGTGCAGCGGTTGGCCGTTTTCAAAGAGCAGGGTAATATTATCATTTGTCTTTTGGAGAATTATTCCACCGAAACGCCTGGCAGTTTCTTTAAAAATGTTGGTGTAGGTGGCGAGGATATGATCCTTTTTTTGACCTGAATGAGCCCAATAAAGAGAAGCTTTTTCTATGTCTGCCATGAGGAAAACAGGTGAACTGACCTTGTGCCTGGCGACAGGAATCGAATTCCCACTAACGATCTGCTTATATAAAGCAGTCATTTCTTCAGTCGGCTCAACATCCAATTCTCGGGAAAGTAAATCCTTATAATGCCGATATAATGAAATCGCGGCCGTGCGCTGACCGGTGATTGAATAGAGCTGTAAAAGCTGGGTGTGAGCATTTTCATTCATGCGGTCAACACCAAGCCAGACACGAGCATACTGAACGGCGAGATTAAAATCACCAAAGGTGCGATGACAGCGAACAAGACGCTCGATGGCATTAAGATAACGAGATTCCAGGTTTTCACTCAGCTGCATGCGCCAGTCGTCAAAAGTGAGGGCTTTAGAGATATTAAACCCCTTCATGAATTCACCGCGATAAAGTTCAATCGCCCTGGTTAGAGAAGGGGTGCAAAATAAACATATTTGTGATGGAGGATGGCCATGGTCGTTACAGCGGTCGAGATAAGCCTTGAAATTCACCACATCGATATCAATGATTTTGAGAGGGTTTAAAGAAATTTCATTTCGATCCAGGGTAATCCATTCTTCCAGACCGGCACTTTTAAGCCTCCAAAGAGTTGTCCGCAGAGCTGCCAATGCCTGCTTCTGAATGCTATCCGTCCAAAGCAAACTTGCCAGGGTTTCACGATTTTGAGGCTGCCCACTGAGTGCCAGATAGGCGAGCAACGGCACGGCGCGCGAAGTTGGAATTTTTACGGGGACTCCGTCGAGGACGATCAAAGGGGGACCGAGCAGAGAAATGGATAGCGTAGGCATCTTATTAACCTAATATTAATTTTACTTAGAAATGTCTAAACAGGCAATATTGGTGACGTGATTGGTGACGGTCTTGTAACGGTGGTAAGCTATAATGTTAGAAGATAATTTCCCAAGGTCAGTATGAGGGGACGAGCTGACCAGGTACACATCTCTGCCTCTCCTATATAGGGCGGCTTTATGGGAGAGGCAGGGATGGGGGATGAGGCGGGTCCAAAAAAACTAGTGAGTGGCATAGACAAAGCCACTCGCTAGCTTTAATAAAACCGGTTATAAGCCGACTAACTATTCTTCTTTTGGTTTTTCTTCCTGGAGTGTGCGGATACCATTGCGAACCTGATTGATGGCGCGTTCCATTTCCATTTCAAGGTTACGCAACGTCTCGAGCACATAATTATCTGCATCAGCGCGGATAGCATCTCCATCGAGGCGAGCCTGGTTTTTAATTTGCTCAGCCTGAGCATAGGCTGCCTGGACGACCTGGTCGCGCTCCACGAGCTCAGAACTTTTATCGCGAGCAAGATTAACCGTGCGATTGGCTTCCTCCTGTGCCTGTGCCATCAGACGATCTCTCTGAGCCAACAATTGTTGGGCTTTTTTTACCTCTTCGGGTATCGAGACCCGCATTTGGTCAATTAAGTCCAACATGCGGTCTTCGTCAACGATGACATTATGGGTAAAAGGAAGAGGGCGACTTTCGTTTAGAAGCTCCTCCAACCGGTCGATCATTTGCAGGATATCCATAGGTTAACTCCAGTTTACCCGATTTTTTCAGGTCCTCAATGGAAATTTAATAATGAGGATTAGAACTAATGATGCAAGTTCCATGCACAAGATTACAACGAAATGTAAAAAACGTCAACTCTTTCAAGGACAGCCTGCGATTTTTTGGTTTAATCGCGCATCGATGTAGGTGGTACGATTTGGTCACTCTCTCCCAACTCCAACAGGCGCTGTTTAAGCGCTATTTCTACATGGGGGGGAACCATGCTGCTGATATCACCTTTCAAAGCAGCAATCTCACGAACGGTGGACGAGGATAAAAAGGTGTGCTCTTCGTTCGTGATCAGTGAGATGACCTCGATATCAGGAGCCAAGCGATGATTAGCCAAGGCCATGCGGAATTCATATTCGAAATCAGAAAATACGCGCAACCCGCGCACGATGACCTGAGCGCCAATCTTATGGCAGAAATCAACGGTTAAGCCACTGTAGCCAACGACGGTAATCTTAGGATCGTCGGCGATAGCTTCATGAGCTAAATTGATACGGTCTTCAGGTGGAAAGATGAGGCTTTTCATGGGCCGGTCGTAAACTGCAATGATTACTTCATCAAACAGGCAGGCGGCTCGACGGGCAATATCCAAATGGCCATAATGGATTGGGTCGAATGTTCCGGGGAAGCAAGCTTTAACTATCATCTGGAAGTTCAATACTCCTTATTCATTTATCTATGCGGGTTAACTAATGTCTCCCTGACCATGACTCCAGAAACGCTTGAGTGATTGAGCGAGAAGCAAATGTTCAGGAGCCTTGAGGTCGGGGTCGGTCTCAAAGATAGATTGGGCGTGGTGGCGGGCTTTTTCGATCAGACGGATATCGGTGAGGTTTGCCAGACGCAGCTCAGAATAGCCGGATTGACGAGTGCCGAGGAATTGACCGGGTCCACGCTGTTCAAGGTCACGTTGGGCGAGCACGAAACCGTCATTTGTCTCAACCATAGCAGCCAGACGTTCATTCTCTGCGGCGTCGGGAGTGTCGGGGATGAGAATGCAGTAGGATTGATACTGGCTGCGGCCGACGCGACCGCGGAACTGGTGCAACTGGGATAAACCGAAGCGGTTGGCACCTTCAATCAGCATTACAGTGGCGTTGGGAACATCCACGCCAACTTCAACTACTGAAGTGGATACCAGGATTTGAATTTCACCAGCGCAGAACCTGGACATGGTGGCATCTTTTTCATCGGGTTTCATACGCCCATGAAGCAGACCAACCGAGTAGTTGGTAAAGACTTCCTTTTGCAGCCGCGATTGCTCTTCAACCGCAGCCAAAGACTCGGTAGTGTCAGTTTCCTCCACCAGAGGGTAGATGATGAAACATTGACGTCCCTGATCAACCTGATTGCGAACGAAAACATAGGCGCGCTCGCGCTCACGCGGATAAAACACCTGGGTTTGGATAGGTTGGCGACCGGGCGGCATCTCATCCATTACAGAAAGGTCGAGATCACCATAAACGGTGAGGGCCAAAGAGCGGGGGATAGGGGTGGCGGTCATGACCAGCAGGTGCGGATTTTCACCTTTTGACCGCAGGATAGCGCGCTGATCCACACCGAAACGATGCTGCTCATCGATAACTGCGAGCTGGAGATTGGAGAAGACGATAGGATCTTCCAGCAGGGCATGCGTGCCGATGACCAGCTTGATCGAGCCGTTGGCAAGACCATCCCGGATTTCCTGCTTTTCAGATTCGGGGGTGGAACCCAACAGCAGGCGAATCTCACCCGGTTTAAGCGGATAGGAGGGGGCAGAAGAACCATCGTCTGAGACCTCAACGTTGCCGGAGAGCAAAGCTTGCATGCTTCGATAATGTTGTTCAGAGAGGATGCTGGTGGGAGCTAGCAGGGCAGATTGAACGTCATGATGGGCAAGCATGGCAATACCCAGAGCCGCGACGACGGTCTTCCCTGAGCCAACATCCCCCTGTAATAAGCGGTTCATCGGACGACCCGAGGCAAGGTCGGCTCTCACATCATGGAGAGCATTCTGCTGGGCGACAGTGAGCTGGTAGGGAAGCCTGGCAAGCTGGTCTTCCAACCAATCATCGGATATATCATAAACGCGAGCAGTACGATTCTGCCAATTGCGTTTTTGGCTCAGGACCCCCAGCTGGAGCATAAGGATCTCATCAAATGCCAGACGGTGACGTGCAGCGCTGAGCTGTTCGGCGTTGGTTGGGAAGTGGGCCTGGAACAAGGCAGTAGGGAGGTCCAATAACTCTGCGGACTGCCGGACAGGATCTGGAAGTGGATCCGAAAGGCGAGGTGACCAATAACTAACCACATCGTACATCAGGCGGCGCAACCAACGCTGAGTGATATTCGAGGTGAGCGGGTAAACCGGAACGATGCGGTTGGTATGCAGGTTTTTCTGTTCCAGGGGTTCCCACTCAGGACTATTCATTACCAGCCGACCGAGGTATTGGTCGATTTTGCCGGAAAGGACGATCTGAGCTCCGTCGAGAAGGCGTTTTCCTATCCAGGGTTGGTTGAACCAGGTAACACGCAGGGATCCGGTACCATCGGTGATGACAGCTTCGGTGATCTGAAAGCGACCGCCACGTATTTGCCGGGTGTTGACCGAATCTACCGTACCGATCACGGTGACTTCCTCGCCATATACCAGGCGGCGGATTGGCTTTAGCTGGGTGTAATCATCATAACGGCGGGGGAAGTTGTAGAGCATATCGCCAAGGGTATGTAAACCCAGGCGAGTTAATGTCTGGGCATGCTTGGGACCAACACCGGGAAGAACCGTGGTGGAAGCCGATAGGGCGGCAGGCTGAGATACGGGTTTGGGGGGAACCGGTTTAGGTTCGGGTGGATGAACCGCGTCATGAGGAGGTTTTACGAGTGATGGTTTATCCTGATAAGCAGTCTCGGTGGGGGCATGCCTGGTAGGCAGGTCAGCAGGCAGAGGCAGGGGAGGAAAGGTCTCTTCCGTTTCGCGCTGCAGGCGGTTCCAAAGACCGGTGAGGGTTTCGTAACGCGATTTTGGAGAGAGGCTGGCATAATCATGTAAACGATTCTGGACTGCAGAGATGAAATCTGCGGATATGGCATCAACCTGAGCTTCCGAGAGCCAGGGTTCTACCATGCGCTCAAAACCACCGATAACCGAACGGTTGTCGTAATTGTGTTGGGCTTCAAGCAGGATGAATTTTTTAAGCTTTTGAAGGGACGGTCTCATTGATGGTTATTTTACCATCAGCATGAGGGGAAAAACGAAATGGGGAATAATATGTGTTTAGATTTAGCCACTCATCCAGTAACAGCAACAAATCCCAATCCATTGGGTCCGACGTGGACGCCAATAAGTGAGGTAACGTTGATGATCAAGGGATGACTTTTAACCACTGAATTAAAATGCTCCACCACCTGGAGAGCATCGGCTTCGGCATTGGTATGTAAGACAGCCAGCTGTTCAAGGGCACCAAGGTCGGTGAGTAAATTATAGAGCCGGTCGATACCCTTCTGGCGAGTGCGAGCTTCACCCATGCGGATTACATTTCCATCGACCACACCAACAAATGGTTTTATTCGGAAGAGGGCACCGATATTTGAGCGAGCCCAAGATATTCGACCGCTGCGATATGCATATTCGAGAGTGTCCAGCATGGCGACCAGGTGGATGCGTTGGCGAAGATCGGCTAGAATTTTTTGGATCTCCGTAAAGGTCTGACCAGCTCTGGCTGCCCGGGCAGCAGCAAGGACCTGAAAACCCAATCCGAGGGTGACCTGGCGGGAATCGACAACGTGTACCTGCCGCCCAACGGCTTTGGCTGCCAAAAGGGCAGTGTTGTACATACTGCTCAATGTACTGGATACATGAATTGAGATAATCTGGTCGACGCCTTGTTTGAGCAACGTCTCGTAAGCTTGTTGAAATGTGCCGATCGAGGGAGCAGCTGTGGTGGGAGACACTTTCATATCTGGCAGCTGATGATATAGCTCATCGCGGGAAATGCCACTTCCATCCTGCAAACTTTTACCATTGACAACCAAAATCGCGGGGACAACGAAAATATCATGCTCCGCAGCAAGATCAGCGGGGACATCAGACGTGCTGTCGGTTACAATGGCAATCACCAAGCTCACAATTCCTTGAGAGTATTTTCCATGGCAACCAAGCCAATACTATGAGGTCCGAGAGTGGTAGCCAAAGCCAGGCTCAAGCCATGCTCACATAGGGGAGTGGTGCGCACATTTTGGCTGATTCGATCGCGTAGATTGCGACTTTCCTGCTCGTACGCGGTTATCCCCTGAAGCAAGGCGAGATATTTTAGATTTTCAAATTCGGCCACGAATTCATACATGATATCCACCAAGTGGCGCGGACTGCGGATTTTTTGAGTGTGCACCAAGCGACCGTTCTCGAGGGTGAAGAATGGAATCACACCGAGCATTTCACCGACAATTGCCTGAGCCGGGTCGATCTGACCAGAACGGTAGAGATGAGATAGATCGGGTAAGCAGAAGACTGAATAGATATGATTGATCATACCCCGGATAAGGCGGTTGATCTCAACACCGGGAAAACCGCGGTGGGAAAGTTCGGCAGCCGCCTGGACGAGTAAGCCCAATCCTATCGCAGTATTGAGAGAATCAATGAGGAAAATGTTTGCCGGGCTTTTACTCGTCTGAACTGCGCGATGAGCATTGGCATTGGCATGGCTCAGATGGGATGAGAGAAGAATGACGACAATTTCTTTGTATTTCATCCCCAATGACGCAAAGGCAGACTGGAACGCGTCCACCGAAGGTGCGATGGTTATAGGCGATGCAAAACCAGGCGAGAAATGATTGTAGAGGGATAAATCTTTACAATCCTGGAAAGATTGCCCGTCCACCTGTATAAAATGAGGCAGGATCGTGACATGCTCTTGACCGGCGTAGGCTGGCTTGGTGAAATAAGCGGTGCTGTCGGTTAGGATGCAGGTTCTGGGCATATATAATTAGGGGAGTTACTCATTCAACCGAGATAATAAACTGATAATGAGGCTGACCGCCGTCCTGGACTTCAATTTCTTGTTTCGGAAATTTTTTGCGGATGGAATCTACTACCGCGTCCACTTCCATGCGGGTCACACCGGCTCCATAAAAAAGGGTGATCAATTCAAAGTGATCGGCATGGGCTTTTTTCAATAAACCAATGGCAGCATCCTTCAGATTATTGCACGCAAAGACTAATTTCCCATTGAGCAAACAAATATGCTGCCCTTCCTTGACATTTACTCCGTCAATCTCAACCGTGCGCGTGGCAGTGGTAATCTCTCCCGTTTCAACGTCGCTCATGGCGGCGTTCATGTCCTTGACGACTTCGCTCAAATCACCGGTGGCGATCAGGCGCATCATGGCTGCCATTCCCTGGGGGACTGAACGACTGGGGACTATTGTGACGTGCTTGACAGTCAGTTGAGCAGCCGATTCGGCAGCTAAGATGATGTTTTTGTTATTCGGCAGGATTATGACCTGATCGGTGGGAAAGTTCTCAAAAGCATTCAGGATCTCATGGGTGGAGGGGTTCATGGTTTGCCCACCCTCAACGATCGCTGAGACCCCCAAGCTGGCAAAAACACGGGCGATACCCGGACCCGGCGCTACAGCAACCGTGGCAATCTGACCAGGCTCGACGGGGGTGAATTGGATCGAGCTGAGGCGATCATGCTCAATTTGCTCCATCTGGGCTCTCAGGTTTTCAATGGCAGCCTTGGTGACAACACCCAATGTTTCGGTAAATTTGATTGGCTCATACACCTTATCAGCAGGGACGTGGATGTGCATGCGGTACATGCCATCACCCTCTCCCAACTGGATGGAGGTACCGATTTGCTGCAAGTCTTCGTAAAACTGGGGTATATTCAGCTCTTCCCAGGGACGAAAATCTACAACCACTTCAAAATCCTGCCCGGGTTCAATATTATCGAGGGTGTTCTCCAGTCTCATCGCTGATAATGGCTGAACGCTGGCAGCGGCAACATCCAGTGGAAGACCTTTAATATAACGCAGCATACCATCCAGGATGAAAAACAAGCCTTTCCCGCCTGCATCTACGACACCGGCATCCTTCAACACTGGCAAGAGATCAGGCGTCCGTAAGACGGAGGCATCTGCAGCGGCGACGACTCGCTCGAGAATGTCGTAGGGATCCTGGGTTTCAGAAAAACAGCGGGTAGCTTCAGCATCGACATCTTTTGCGACAGTAAGGATGGTGCCTTCGACTGGGCGGACGACGCCTTTGTAAGCAGTGTTCCGTCCCTGGTGGAGGGCGGTTATAAACAACTGACCATCCAGGGTCTCAATATTATCCATGGCACGGGCAAAGCCACGCCAGAGCTGGGAAAGGATGACGCCTGAATTTCCACGAGCACCCATCAGTGCTCCATTAGAAACCAGATGGGTGAGCTTGCCGATATTCCGCTCAGGAGAGTTAGCAATTTCATCCCAGGCAGCCTGCATGGTGAGAACCATATTAGTGCCAGTATCTCCATCTGGAACCGGAAAAACATTCAGCACATTGACAGCCTGTTGATTCGTCCGCAGCCAGGTCAGGCTGGCATCAATAAGGTTTTTAAATACCTGACCATCGACGGGATATTTCTGATTGGGATAAAGTTGTTTCGGTGTCTGGACGTCTTGTTCTTCTAAATCCATAAATTAAGCTCCTGGGAAGGGCACCAATATTGGAGATGCGTATTAATCTGTGTCACTAACGCGTAACCCACGAACGTGGACGTTCACCTGGTCAACCGGCATTCCCAAGGCTTTTTCGACGTTGAATTTAATGGTATTGCTCACACTAGAGGCAACGGTTTTAATGCGCGTGCCGTATTCGATGATCACGTAGATATCTATTGAGATTTTATCTTGAGAATGTTTTACTTCGATCCCATGGGTGGGGTCTTTAACGATAACCTGAGTAATCCCCTCCATAAGGTTCTTCGAGGTCAGTCCGACAACGCCATAGGATTGCCGAGCTGCCTGGAATGCAATCGTAGCAATGGCGCGAGGTGAAACAGTGACGCGACCAATCGGGGTATTTTCATTTGTCATAACAGGCCTCACAAAAAGGTAATATTTCCGGATAAATTTTACGGCTTGTAATCAAATTCAATGTGTGGTAATATTGGCGGGCTTAACAAAAGCGTCACCCGATGTAATTGAGACGTAATTATAGCGTGATTTTCATCATTATACAGGCAGATTTAAAAAAATGCTCCAGCAATGATTTGATGCAGGAGCAGCGGAAAAGGATGTGAGTTATGGCAAAATGTGCACATTGTGGAAAGACGACCAGTTTTGGACGCAACCGTCCCTGGTCAAATAAGAGCACCCGGCGGACTTACCGCCCGAACCTTCAGTCAGTCACCGTCTATGAGGAAGGACGGAAGGTGCGAAAAGTGCTATGTGCAAAATGTCTGCGCACGCTGGTTAAAACAGACTAACGTAACGAACAGCCAGTCGAGATTATGGTCACGGTGCAAACCGTGACTTTTTATTTAACCAGGAAAATGAGAGCGCAAATGCTGAATACCTGCAGCGATCCCCTCAGGGTAATCGAATATGGCGTGGGCAGCAACTAAGACATTGGCTCCTGCCTCTATAACCAACGGAAGGGTTTGTGTGTTGATCCCACCGTCAACTTCGAGCCAGGCACCAGGATTTATCTGATCCAGGTCGCGGCGAAGGCTGGCAATTTTTTGCAGTACTTCAGGTAAAAACATCTGAGCTGAATAGCCTGGATTGACGCTCAACACCAGTACCAGGTCTACCATATGCAGGACAGGCTCCACCAGGGAGGCGGGGGTGGCAGGGTTGAGTACGACGCCGGCTTTACATCCCAGCTCACGAATAGTCTGCAAAGTGCGGTGGAGGTTAGGGCAGGTTTCCACATGAACGGTGAGGTTGGTGGCACCAGCTTCAGCGAAGGCTTCAAGCAGGTTCTCGGGGGATTCGATCATCAGATGAACATCCAAAGGCAGCTGAGTGACCTGGCGACAGGCTTTAACAATAAACGGTCCCATGGTGAGGTTGGGAACGAAATGACCATCCATCACATCCACATGGATCCAATCTGCCCCACCTTTTTCAGCTTCGGCGATCTGCTGACCTAAGCGTGTGAAATCTGCCGACAAGATAGAAGCTGAAAGCAAATAGGGAGAATTCATAAAAATCACCTTCCTGGTGGGTTATAAAGGAAATAGATCCACACCCAGAGTGGTATCAGCCCACCCAGAGTGATTACCATCAACAGAACCAAAGCCCAGGTACCCCAATCGATATCCAAGGCATTTTGGGTGACTGGAACAACTGAGGCAGGGTTAATTCTCGGCCTGGACGGGTTTGGGGACAGTTGAACAGAGTCAGGAGGAAAGCTCGTTGGCAGCAGGGCGGGTGACGTTTGGATGGGCGCAAGCGGTAATGGAGCTGGTGCAGGATTCAATTCTGCGGCGATGGGGATCGTAAGCGGAGGCACGAGGTTGGGAGCTCCCTTGATTGAAGGACTCAACGAGATCAGGACACGGCCAAATTGATCAGCGGTGCGGTAGCGAGCCGAGGGTTCCTTGGAAAGGACTTTCAGGCAAGCTTGCTCGAGATTGGGTGGGATGAGGGGGTTCAGCTGGGATGGCGGAACTGGGGCAACCGAACGATGCATGTGGGCAAGCTCTGCAGCAGTGTTGGCGATAAATGGAAGACGACCGGTGAGCATTTCATATAAAACCACGCCCAGACCATAAACATCAGAGGCAGGTGAGGGCGGATGCCCGGAGGCTTGTTCTGGAGAGAAATATTGAGGTGATCCCCAGACCACATTATTTACTTCCTGTGGATGGATGGAGGCAAGAGCACGGGCAATGCCAAAATCGGTGACTTTCAAGCGCTGATCGGGGGTGACGATCATATTATGGGGTTTAACGTCACAATGGATCAGACCCGCCCGATGGGCGTACCCCACCCCCGCGCAGGCTTGAATAATCAAACGGAGGGCTTCGTCTATATTTAATTTACCCCGACTTTCCAGGATGGTTTTTAAATCGGTGCCCGGGATATATTCCATGACGATGAAAATCTGCTTATCATCAAAACCAAAATCATGGATGGTGACAATATTAGGGTGGGAGAGATTAGCTGCTGCCTTGGCTTCCTGGCGAAAGCGCTCACGAAAGGCTGGGTCTTGAGAAAAATCTTCGCGCAGCAGCTTGACTGCCACGGTGCGTTCAAGCATTAAGTCGCGGGCACGATATACCTCTGCCATGCCGCCTGAACCGATGCGACCTTCAATCTGATAGCGGTTATTCAAGAGGCCAGGAGTGCTCATACTGTGAGCAATTCTAGCACGAATATGGTCGATAGAAAAAATTCGGGTAAAATGGTTGGATGCAATCCGCCGATATGATTTACAACCCAAACGCAGGCAGGTTCCCGTCGGGCATTCTGGCTGAACGGGCAGCCAATGTGCTGCGTGCAAACGGTTGGGCGATCCGGTTGATACGCACCTACAGCGCAGAACACGTTACTCAAATGGCAGGCCGGGCGGCAAGAGAGGGCAAGGAGGCGCTGTTCGTGGTGGGGGGTGATGGCACAATCAACATGGCTGTGCGAGGGCTGGCAGGCAGTGAGACGGCATTGGGGGTCATCCCGGCAGGGACAGCCAACGTCTTAGCCCAGGAATTAGGCTTACCGGGTTTAACCTGGACGCGCTGGATGGCATTGGAAGAAAGCGCCCGCAGGCTGGCTAAAGCACAGGTTCGCAAAGTAGATATTGGTGAGTGTGCAGGCATGCCATTCTTAATGTGGGCAGGTGTGGGGCTGGATGCTTTTGCAATCCACCACATCGAGCCACGACCCCGTGGTGAGAAGCTATTTGCCAATATGTTATATGCGGCAGCAGCAGCCTGGCATGCAAGCCTGTGGCATGGGGTTAACCTTCACATCAAGACCGAAGAGACGGAAATTAGCGGGCATTATTTGCTGGCTTTAATCAGCAATATCCATTTATATGCCGGGGGATTGGCAAGAGTTTCCCCGTCTGCGCTGCTGGATGACGGAACGATGGACTTATGGTTGTTTGAGGGTGAAAATTTTGGAGATACAATCATCATGGTATGGGACGTGTTGGGTGGCAGGCATGTCGACTCAGCAAAGGTTCACCACGTGGCGTTCAAGCATCTTATGATTAAATCTGATTCCAGTTTGTATGTACAGGTGGATGCTGAGCCCCTATCGTCCAGTGAGCAATCAGTGGAGATCAATGTAATCGCAAAGGGTATCCGGATATTAGTTCCGCTGGAAGCACCACAGGAACTTTTCTGCAATAATCATCCTCTATAATATGTAGGAAAATATGAAGAGAATTCCTTCCATCATCCGAAACAACCCACTGGCGGTGCTCCTGGTGGCGCTACCGTTTGCCATCCTGGCAGACCTGCTGCATTGGTCGCCGGTCGTGGTATTCGCTCTTTCGGCGATCGCGATCATCCCACTGGCGGGGTATATCGGGGCGGCGACGGAAGTATTGGCGGCATATACGAGTCCACGGATTGGGGGCCTGCTCAATGCGACCTTAGGCAATGCAGCCGAGTTAATCATCACCATCACCGCTATTCAGGCAGGATACCTAGAACTGGTGAAAGCTTCCATCACCGGATCGATCCTGGGAAATTTACTGCTGGTGTTAGGAATGGCAATGCTGTTCGGTGGACTGCGGCACGGGGTGCAAACGTTCAACCGCAAACAAGCCATGAATAACTCCGTCCTGCTGGTATTATCGGTGGTGATCCTGTTAATCCCATCTCTGTTGAGCCATTACATCGGTAATGTGGTAACCCCAGAGCCGAAAGTGGAGACGCTCAGCATTGGGGTGGCGATTGTGATGATCATCTTATATGGATTAAGCCTATTTTACAGCTACAAGGTGGTGGGTGAACCAGCGATAGGTGAAAAAGAATTAGAGGAGATTGGGCAAAAGAGATGGAGCCTGAAGGTGGCTGTATTGATCCTAATCCTGTCGACCCTTGGAGTAGTGTATTTATCAGAGGTGTTGGTAGGTGCAGTTGAACCCGTGGTAAAGGCATTGGGTGTGTCTGAATTTTTCATCGGCTTGATATTTATTCCCATCATCGGCAACGTAGCTGAGCATCTTGTGGCAGTGCAAATGGCGATAAAAAATAAAATGACATTAAGCGTTGAGATTGCCATCGCTTCAAGCCTGCAGATTGCATTATTTGTGGCTCCCTTATTGGTTTTTATCAGCCTAATCATCGGAAATCCATTGACGCTGGTTTTTAACCCGTTAGAACTGATCGCATTAATCGCGGGTGTGTTGATCGCGGCTTTGGTCTCGGCGGATGGAGAGTCCAACTGGCTGGAAGGGGCGGAACTACTTGCTATCTACATCGTACTGGCCTTGGCCTTCTTCCTGATGCCGGTTTAGGGAATCTATGTTCAGGAGAATACGAAGATTATTCAATATCAAGGTTATTTTCGGGGCGATCGCCTTTACTGGGGTTGTGTTCACTATTTTTATCGGGGTCTTATGGTCTGGCAAGGCAAATCGCACTGCGCAAGCTCCGGCGACAGCCATCCTGAATATTATCGAGGCACCTACCAACACACCGATCGCTCCGAATGCAACTGCTACACCAATCAGCACACCCACATCAACTGGACAAGCCCTGCCACCGGGTGAGGATATTAGCATTGGCGATTACGTGCAGGTGAGTGGAACCGGTGGGGATGGCCTGCGACTGCATGATACGGCTGGTGTCTCAAGTAAAGTCAGGTATGTGGCGATTGATTCGGAAGTGTTTACAGTGCAAGATGGACCGGTAGAGGCGGATGGGTATGTGTGGTGGCTGTTGCAGGACCCGTACGCCGAAAACGCTGCGGGATGGGGGGTTTCAAACTACCTGGTGGTGGTACAAAATCCCTAAAACACACCTTATCTCAGCGATTTGCGTGAATAGAAATTTCGTTATATAGTAATGATATGCAGAGTGATTTGTTTAATGAACCATTCCCCAAGGGAATAACAGCAAATAAGAAGAGCAAGGAACTCATCGTTGCATGGAGTGATGGGCATTCCAGCCTATACCCTTTCTCTTTGCTGCGGAGTGCCTGCCCGTGTGAAGAATGCAGGGGTGGTCATGACCAGATGAGCGATGAACCACCCCAGGAAGCATTCTATATGCCTATCGAAGACAGCCCAGCAACAAGGATGGTGTCTATCGAAGGTGTGGGAGGGTATGGGATCACTATTCGATGGGAGGATGAGCACAGTTTCGGAATCTATACCTGGCATTACCTAAGAGCGTTATGCCCATGTCCGATCTGCCGGGAGATGGAGATTTATGGGCAATAAGCCGGCATCGTCGATTTACTCCATCGTGGAAAAAGCATATTTCCGACTGCAGGCTGGCGATGTTCTTACTCACTGCATGGAGGATGGGACAACCGAGCCGATCCATGAAATGATCCAGGAAATGGTATTGGCGGGACCACAAAGCCTTGAAGCTCTGCGGGAGATCCTGGCTGAAGCGGTGAAGAGAAAGTCACAGGTACATGACGACCTGAGCCAGGTGATCAACCAGCTGGCAATTATCCTGAAGGGCTACGGGTTAACCCTTGAACCATCCGGAGGCAACCAAATCCTTCAGTCGATGGATGGCAGGCAATTAACCGAATTGATGGATGAGCAGGGGATCGTGGAGGCAGAAACGCGATCTGGATGCCTGCAAGTAATGAAAGACAGCCGGGAGCTGATTGCCGCGCTCAACGGGAAGATCCAGCTCCTGGAAAGTATCGAGAATTATCTGCGGGACTGGTTGTGGGGATTAACTTACCAGAATATCCGGCAGGGAGATGAATCTGACAGTAATTAGAAAACTGAAAATAATAATTCGGGTAATGGGGGATGAAGAGTCAGCGAATTAAAGAATACACACCAACCAGGGCAACGATACCAAACCCAAGGATAATCAAGCCGGAGATCCGATTGACCCATACCAGGCTGGAGGCGGTGATACGATCACTGAGCAGGTTGGTGACCGAGCTCAAGATAAACCACCAACAGGAGGACCCGAGAAAAACCCCCAATACGGTGATTCCGGCTGAGGAGTAACTCCCTCCCAGGCTGACCAGACCAATCCCGGAAAATATGGCGGTAAAGGCAAGAATTGTAATGGGATTGGTCAGGGTGAGGAAAAATGTGGATCCATAGGCGTTAATCTTGCTGACCTGGCTGGCCTGGCTTGAATCATATTTTGCTATAGAGAGCATTGTTCGTATGCCCAGGTAACATAGAAATAAACCCCCGACAAGCCTGAACCATAATTGCTGTTGAACCAGGAACACTGAGATAAAGGTCAACCCAAAGGCTGCAATAGCACCATAGAGAGCATCAGCAGTGGCAGCACCCAGTCCAGAGAGCAACCCAATCATCCTACCCGAAGATAACGTCCGGTGAATACACAGGACGCCAATCGGACCTACGGGGGCAGCGATGGAAAGTCCGATGATCAGGCCTTTTAAAAAATAGGTAATGTCCATTGATTAACTAGAATAGTCGATCTAATTGAATTCAGGTGAAATTTTAGCAGAAGGGTGTGATTATGTATATAGGCTCCCGAGTCAGTGTAAAATAATCATACAGACTCAAAAATTAAAACTTTCACACCATCACGTGGTATATTGAGTATATGACGACTCTAACGAATCAAGACCTGGCAAACACCTTCCGACTGATCGCAGATTTACTGGAGATCAAGGGAGAAAATATTTATAAAATCCTGGCATATCGCAAAGCGGCTGACAGCTTGAGCAACCTGGGTCAGGACATTAACGTTATTTGGAAACAAGGGAAATTGACCGATGTCGACGGAGTGGGCAAGGCAATAGCAGAAAAAATTGACGAGCTACTCACTACCGGGCACCTGGAATTTTTGGATAAGCTCGAAGCAGAGGTGCCAGCAGGAATGGCGGAGGAATTAAAAATCCCCGACCTGGGTCCTAAGAAAGTGGCTTTATTTTGGAAAGAGCTGGGTATTACCAGCGTAAGCGAGCTGGAAAGCGCGGCCAGGGCAGGGAAACTACGCGGTTTATCCGGGATGGGCGATAAATCAGAAGCCAAGATCATCGCTGGAATCGAAGCCCTGGGCAGGCGTTCAACCCGCATCCCGATTGGAAGAGCATGGCCTTTTGCGCAGGAATTGATGGCATATCTGCGTGAAGCTGAAGGGGTGAAAGCGGTTGAGCTGGGAGGCAGCCTGCGAAGGATGCGGGCGACCGTGGGTGACATCGATGTCCTGGCAGCAGCCACGGATTCAAAGGCAGTGATGGACGCTTTTGTAAACCGAAAGGACGTAGCGAGGGTTCTGGGTAAGGGGGAGACAAAGTCCAGCGTGGAGTTCACCCACGGGTTACAAGCCCAACTGTGGGTGCATCCACCTGAGCATTGGGGAACAGCCCTGGTCTATGCCACAGGCTCAAAAGATCATAATGTGCGCCTGCGAGAATATGCCTTAAAAAAGGGTTACTCGCTATCCGAGCATTCACTCGAGCGGAAAGACGGCAGTGAGGTGTATTGTGAGACCGAAGAAGGTGTATATACCACGCTGGGCTTGCCGTGGATTCCACCGGAGATGCGGGAGGATCGGGGTGAGATCCAGGCAGCGATCAAGGGTGAGCTACCTGTGCTGATCGAGCTGAAAGATATCAAGATGGAATTGCAGACCCATTCCACCTGGAGCGACGGAAAACTGTCGATAAAAGAGATGGCTGAAGCGGCAATCAAACGTGGATACAAAGTGATCGCCATCACAGACCATTCGCATAGCCTTGGGGTGGTGCAGGGTATGAAGCCAGAGGATGTTATTGAGCAGCGCAAGGAGATTGATAAGGCAGCCAAAGAATTGGAGGATAAGATACTTATCCTGCAGGGAGGCGAAGTTGAGATTAAAGTCTGACGGAAGTCTGGACTATCCCGATGAAATTCTGGCAAACCTGGATTTTGTGCTTGCCGGTCTGCATACCAGCCTACGGCAACCGCGACAAAAGGTCACAGAGAGGTTGATCAACGCAATGCATAACCCGCATGTCGACATGATCCCGCACCCAACCGGCCGGTTATTGCCCGACAGGGAAGGGGCTGACCTGGATATGGAAGCTGTGCTGGCGGCAGCCGCTGAGACCGGTGTAGCACTGGAGATCAATGCTCACCCATCGCGGTTGGACCTTGACGATATTCATGCACGGCGGGCGATTGAAATGGGGATAAAACTATCCATCAATACTGATGCACACAGTGATGCCGATATGGACCTGATGCATTTCGGGGTGTCCACCGCCAGGCGTGCCTGGGTGGAGGTGGATGAGGTAATCAACACCTGGAGTACGGCGAACCTGCTGAAATGGCTGAAAAGCAGGGGATGAAAGCAAGCTCTTACTTTACACATAATCAGGAAACCCGACGAACCGCGTGCGGGCGGATTTTGTGCTGCTTACAGTAGCACTTATTTGGGGGAGTGCATTCGCCGTTCAGCGCGTGGCAACGCAATATTTTGATACGTTCACCTTCAATGGATTAAGATTCGTTTTGGGAGGGTTGATCCTGCTCCCTTTCAGCCGGTTGAACCCATGGAATACAAAGAATCGATCTGTAGATAGCAATATACCTGCCAATGGTAGCTTGCAAAAACCGAAGCACCTGGATTGGAAATCCATGTTTTTTATCGTCAGCGCAGGGTTGGTGTTGTTTGCCGGCTTGACCTTTCAGCAAGCCGGATTAAAATATACAACAGCCGGTAATGAAGGGTTCATCACTACCTTATACGTCATCTTTGTCCCAATCATCCTGGTGATCTTCTTCAAGGAGAAAATTGGCTGGATCGCCTGGCTGGGAGCGGGAATCGCAATTACGGGTAGCCTATTAATAAGCACCGGAGGTACATTCCGGCTTGCACCCGGTGACAGCTGGGAGATGGCAGGCGCAGTGATGTGGGCACTTGATGTGATCATCGTGAGCAAGGCTGTCAAACAAATGGATGTGCTTACATTTTCAGTGGGGAACTACCTAGCGGCAGGTGGCTTATGCTTGCTGATCAGCCTGTGGATGCTGGCACACTGGCAGGATTGGAAGGCGGATGGTGGACGATCCTTTACATCGGCTTGTTCTCCACGACGATTGGGTTTACCTTGCAAGCCTTGGGACAAAAATATGCGCCACCTACGGATGCGACAATCCTACTCAGCATGGAAGCGGTGTTTGCTGCGCTGGCAGGATTTATTTTCCTGAATGAGACAATGCAAGCGGTTCAGCTGGTGGGATGCGGGATGATCCTGGTGGCGGTGGTGATCACGCAGCTGAACGTGGTCAAATCAAGACAACCTGCGATGCAGGCAGACGGATAAAAATCGAAACGGATAACCACAAATTCACATGCCAGAACAGGTCAACTGGAAAATAGCGACTGATGAAACGGTGAAACAACTGGTGCGTCTGATTCAGACGCAGACGATCAACCCGCCAGGGAATGAGCTGCCGGCGATCCTGGTAATCAAAGATATCCTGGAAGCAGAAGGATTTGCTCCTGAGGCAATTAAAATCCTTGAATCAGCACCAAAGCGGGCGAACCTGGTGGCGCGGATCAAAGGCGATGGTTCGGAGCGACCTCTGCTGCTGAGCGGGCATGTGGATGTGGTGCCGGTTGAGCGTGAGCAGTGGAGTCACGACCCGTTTGGCGGTGAGTTGATTGATGGGGAGGTGTGGGGGCGAGGTGCAATCGATATGAAGGGCTTCCTGGCGATGTACCTGCAGATTTTCATCGAGCTACATCGCAGAAATGTACCGCTAAAAAGGGATGTGATCCTGGCGGCAATTGCAGACGAGGAAATGGGCTATATCCACGGGTCGAACTTTCTGGTGAAGCAGCACAAGGATCTGATCGAGGCAGAATATGGCTTGACTGAAGCTGGAGGATTTACATTTTATTTTGGAAAGTACAGGGTATACCCGATCCAGATCGCTGAAAAGGCGGTCGTCTGGCTAAAAATACGGGCTCACGGCAAGGCGGGGCATGGTTCAGTGCCGATCAGTGAAAACCCGGTGGTGACTCTCTCACGAGCCATTGAAAAAATTGGACGGACCAAGCATTTAGCCGTGCATGTCAGCCCACCGTTTATCAAAATGCTGGAGGCTGCTGGTGCGCAGCTGTCATTCCCATTGAGCCTGGTAACCCGTTTGGTGCGCTCACCGAGTTTACTCAGCGTGGCTTTGAACACGGTGAAGGGTGATGGGATGAATATCCTGAAAGCGCTGGTGACGAATACCCTATCTCCTAATATGCTACAAGCGGGGAGTAAACTGAATGTCATCCCATCGGTAGCTGAAGCAGACATAGACTGCCGTATTGTACCTGGGCAATCACCTGAGGATGCAATCAGAGAGATCCGACGGATTGTGGGAGATGAAATTGAAGTGCAGGTCGTCTACACCACGGGTGGAGCGGAGTTTTCAACCGAGACCCCGTTATATAAGCTACTGAAGATGAGCACACAACAGATGGACCCCCAAGGAGTTGTCATTCCCTATCTGATGCCAGGGGCAACGGATGCCTGCCAGTATCAAAAAGCCGGGATTAAAGTATACGGGTTCACACCAGGGATACTGCCTGCGGGATTGGCGATGCTGCAGCTAGCACACGGGCACAACGAAAGGATACCCGTTTCGTTCATCGAGACGGGACTGCCCGTATTATGGGAGGTGGTTAACGAGTTATGTGGGAGAGGTGCTTGACCTTAGTGATTATCCGCCGCCAATGACTGCCAAAAGCTTCACAATATCCCCATCTTGTAAAACGTAATCCTTGGATTGCTGCTCGCCATTCACAAACACGCCGGCAACCAGGTCGGGGTTGATGCCGATCACGCCCAAAGTTTCCCGAACAGAGAACCCTGCTTCGACGGTGGTCTCTTTGAGCTCACCGAGGTAGTCTTTGAGCATTCCAAGGGGTTTAATTGTTGCTGTCATGGTACTTTACTGAAAAGATTTTTTATATGAAGGGCGCAGCGGGTTTTCACTGATTTTATTTAGTGAATTTTCACCGCTGCGTCCTAATTTAATTTAATATATAGGTCAAGCAACCAGGGCAGTCAAGTTGAGAGTTTCCAGGATTGCCTGGGTTGGGAGCCCATCTTCGTCCCAGCCGCGCTGCTGGTAGTACATATCCAATAACTTCTGGACGTCTTCGAATTTGGTGATCTGCCCTGCAGTAGCGCCTGTTTTTGGAGGCTCGGTGTAGAAGCGCTGAGCGGGGAAGTCCCACTCTCGGCCGAAGTCACCAATTTCACGCGCCCAATACATGCGGGTGAGGTTCCAAATTCGATTACCGACCGCTTCCAGGTCTTGCCAGGAGCGCTTCACACCTGTAATGGCCTCAAGGAGAGGGCAGTACATATCTCTGTCTATGCCCAGCTCCACCCACTGTAAGCGACAGGAGCCCATGACGTCGAACATTGGGCGGAAGTTCTGCAACCAGATGACGCGGGCGACTTTTTCGGGGACAACTTTTTCACGGCCGACCTGAAGGTCATAAGTGATCGCCCACGAGCGGTTGTGGTGAGCACCTACGTCGCAGGTCATGTATGCGAGCAACATGGCAGTAGCATTGTGCGTGGCATAGGCTGATTGCTCCATCCCTTTTACATGGATGGCAAATTTCTCGCTACCTTTACCAACCTGTTGGGAAGCACGCTTGATCCCCAAGGCGAGTAGATTTCCGAGTTTACCCTCACGGTGTGCAATCTTCTTTATTACCGCGAAGACGGCGTCGATATTACCGAATTTCAAGTCGATGCCATCCGTATCCGCCTTGGTGAAGATACCTTTCTCATAGCATTCCATCGCCCAGGCGATGCAGCTACCGACGCTGATCGAATCGACACCGAGATCATCAGCAAGACGATTGGCTTCAGCAACTGCCTGGATATCAGCAATGCCGAGGTTTGAGCCCATGAGACCGATGGTCTCATATTCAGGACCTTCCACCTGGGTGTTATAGCGCTTCATATTCGAATATTTACCACATGGAGAGGGGCAACCGAAGCAGCCTTTATCGGTGACGACGATTTCCTTGCGCATAGCCTGACCATTGATTGCATCGATCCCCTCGAATGAGCCGGCACTGAAGTTGCGGGTGGGGAGTGCGCCTACTTCGTTGCACCAGCTGGTCACCACCGTGGTGCCATAGCGTGACCACTCGGCGAGACCCTCGGCATCTTTACAGGCTTTATATAGCGCCATGCCAGCCTTGCGGTAGGCATCCACATCAGCAACCGAAACCGACTTGGTGCCATGCAGGACGATGGCTTTTAGATTCTTACTGCCCATGACGGCTCCGACACCACCACGCCCGGCCTGGCGGCCGAAATCGTGGTTGATACAGGCATATAAGACCTGATTTTCACCACCCGGACCGATGGCTGCGATCTGGTATTCCTCGCCGTACTTGTGTTTAAACTCCACTTCCACATCGATGGCGCCTTTGCCCCATAGGGAAGAGGCATCCAGAAGCTGGATTTTATCGTTGTCGATCAACAAATAGACCGGCTTGGGGCTGGCACCTTCGAGTATGATCGAATCGATGCCAGTATATTTCAGCTCAGCGGTAAAGTGACCACCCATGGAAGCATCTGCATAGCCTCCAGTGAGGGGAGATTTGGTGGTCCAATCACATTTGCCACCGCCTGGGACCAGCATACCAGAAAGCGGACCCGTAGAAATGATGAGCTTGTTTTCTGGACCGAGCGGATCGACGTTCTTGGGGACTTCCTTGAAGAGGAAATATATTCCAAAACCACGTCCACCGATAAAGTCACGCGCCAGCTGGGCAGGTGTGGGCTCTTTGGAGATTTTCCCTTCGGTAAGATTTACACGTAAAATTGATCCACCGTAGCCATTCATATCTGCCTCCTAATTAGCGATCCACAATGCACTGGTACCGCACACGTTGACACAATCACCACACAGGTCACATTTCCAGGCAGTGTTGGCCAGCTCGGTGCGGACGAACATCACGTCTTCGGGGCACTCAGGCACACAGGCTTCACAAAGATCACACTCTGCATAATCCACATAATATGCACCACGATCATTGACCTTAATTGCCTCGGTTGGACAAACCGCAGCACAGTCACCACATTGGGTGCATACTTTCATTTCATAAACACCTGGATTGGGAAAGTGAGGGATAAGATTGAGCGAGGCTTTTTTAGGATTACTTTCCTGGAAGAGATTGAGCGAACAAGCCATAAGACAAGCTCGACACCCGGAGCATTTGGCACTATCGGCATAAAGCCGCATAGGGGGACCTCCTTTATCTAAAGGGATGGAATTTTACAATAAATGATGAAGCAGATAGAACTATGCATATAGATTATATCAAGAACTCGGATGCAGGTAGAGACGTATGTCCTGTGTGTCATAGGACAGGTTTCCTAATTTTTTATAAAGTGAATGAAAGCGAAACTCTGGCGATTTGCCGATAGATTCTGACAAATATCACTTGCCCAGAAGCATACTATTGGGTATAACAGGCTTGTTGCTTTATACCCAGCTTAGGAGAGACCCATGACGATTATCCTGGATGGATCGGGACTAACCATTGAAAAATTGACCCAGATTGCCCGTGGTGGCGAGAAGGTTGAGCTGCACCCGGATGCGTTGGAAAGAATCAAAGCATGTAGGGCGATGGTGGAAGAAAAGATCAAGGCACATGAGATCATGTATGGGGTGAACACCGGGATTGGTGAATTCTCCGAGTGGGTGCTGGATGATGAACAGGTGACCCAGTTTCAAAAATATCTCATCTATAACCATGCGGCGGGGATTGGTGACCCGTGCCCTATTGAGCACGTGCGCGGAGCGATGACGGGGAGAATAAATGTCCATGCCCATGGCAACTCGGGATGTCGCCCTGAGATCACGCTGACTTTGTTGGAGATGCTGAATAAAGGGGTAACACCGGTGGTATGCCAGAAAGGATCGGTGGGGGCGTGTGGAGACCTGGCCCCGATGTCTCAGATTGCCTTGCTTTTAATGGGCGAAGGAGAAGCTTTCTTCCAGGGCGAGCGATTGCCTGGGCGGACTGCGATGGAACGGGCAGGTATACCCATCCCGGGATTACAGGCACGGGACGGTCTGGCAGCGATCAACGGTTCGAACCTGCTGACTGCGATGAGTGCAATTCATTTATATGATATGAACCGCTGGCTTAAACAGGCAGAAATTGCCTGCGCAATGAGTCTGGAAGCACTCCTGGCTAACTTGAAACCATACGATGTGCGATTGCATAAAGCAAGGGGATTTTCAGGGGCTATCCGGGCAGCAATGGCGATTTTGCAATGCATCGAAGGGAGTGACCTGACGACGGGAAAGATGAAGACCAAAGTCCAGGATGCTTATTCGATGCGGTCATCGCCACAAGTGATCGGTGCGGCACAAGACGCGATCGATTATGCCAGGAGCCAGGTGGAGATCGAATTGAATGGGGTGGGGGACAACCCGATCTTCCTACCGGAGTACCGCTTGACTCTGACCGGGGCAAACTTCCAGGGCTCACCCGTCAGCCTACCGATGGATATGGCTGGGGCAGCCATTACCATGGTATGCGTGCTGTCTGAGAGAAGACTGAACCGGCTGACAAATCCTGCGCTGAGCGTGGGGCTGCCAGAGTTCCTTACCAAGGGGGCGGGGATGTTTTCGGGAATGATGCTGAGCCAATACACCGCCGATACCTTGATTGTTGAACAGCGCATCCTTTCAATGCCGGCGAGTATACAGTCCATCCCTGCTGCTGCTGACCAGGAGGATTTCGTCTCCATGGGGATGAACACCGCCCTTAAGAACGGTCAAATCCTGGAGAATGCATACGGTATCTTGGGGATCGAGTTCATGGCAGCGGCCCAAGCACTCGATTTTAGAGAATTCACCCCAGGGCGAGGTGTGCAGGCGGCGAGGCAAGTAATTAGAAAATATATCTCCCATTTGGATGTGGATCGACCCCTGCATACGGACCATAATAAAATAAAGGACCTGGTGAAGTCTGGCGAGATCCTCGATGAAGTGGAAAAAGTTATCGGAAAGATGAATTAGCAGATATCCAGAATTTACCGCTTTTCCAAGACACAAAGTCCACAATTTGGAGTGTATTTTGTGTCTTTTTGGTTTAAAATAGAGTCAGGCGAATGCATTTGAGCTGAAGGGAGGGAGGCAGATGGATAACCCTGCGCAAAATCAACTGGAAACCCAAATCAATCCCCATTTAGATACTGGTGGACCAGATCGCTGGCACCTGTATTCAGAGATGCTACGCTGCCGCCTATATGAGATCGAAGTGAAGCGGTTATGGCAGGAGGGTGCCATTCCCGGAGAGATGCATCTCAGCATGGGCGAGGAGGGGATTGTGGTTGGCATTGTGGACCAGCTGGTAGATGGGGATGCAATGGCACTCGATCACCGTGGGACTGCACCCTTACTGGTCAGAGGTGTGGACCCGGTCTTAATGTTGAAGGAATTTATGGGACGACCTGACGGATTGGGTGGTGGGATGGGAGGGCACATGCACCTGTTTTCACCTGAACACCTCGCAGCATCATCCGGGATCGTTGGGTCGTCTGGACCGGCGGGGGTGGGGTTTGGTTTCGCCAACCAGCGACTAAGACCAGGGAAGATATCAATAGCTTTCTTTGGGGAGGGGGCGACGAATGAGGGGATGATGCTTGAATCCTTCAACCTGGCAGTAGCATGGAAGCTACCGGTGATGTTTGTGTGTAAGGATAATGGACAAGCGATTGTGACCCAAAGTCAAAAAGTGACCGGTGGAAAATTGATAGAACGAGCGAGTGGTTTTGGACTGCGAACGGCGGAAGTAGATGGGAGTGATGTCGAGGCAGTTTGGGAAGTTGCAAATGAAGAGATCATACGCTTACGTAAGGGGGACGGACCGGTCTTTCTACATGCGACCTGCGTTCACCTGGAAGGACATTTTTTGGGTGACCAAGTGCTGCGCATGGCACACCCATCGGTGAGTGATACGCTCAAAACAACTGGTACGCTAGTGAAAGCACATATCCAATCGAAAGGAGCTCCGTTGCGTGAGCGAACGGCGAGCTTACGAGAAACGTTGGCGATTGTTTGGGAGAGCGGTCGGTTATATCGTTCGAAAGAAGGCGATCCCATCCCAATTCTACGAAATAAGCTCTTGGCGATGGATGCGGAGAAGCTGGATGTAGTTGAGAAGCAAATCCAGGATGAGATCGAGGGGATTATCCGGCGTGCGACTGCACCTTCAGGGTCAGCGGGAGGAACGCAACCATGAGAAAGCTGAGGTTTGGGGAAGCCATCGAAGATGCATTGATGCAGGCGATGGCAGCTGATGAGAAGATCATCATCATGGGTGAAGATGTGCATGGACTGCGGCTGAACCTGCGGGTGCGTTTTGGGCGGGACCGTGTGCTGCCAACGCCGATCAGCGAGGCGGCATTTGTTGGGGCGGCGGTCAGTATGGCAATGGCTGGACTGCACCCAATAGCCGAAGTTATGCTGGTGGATTTCTTGGGGGTGACCATGGATGCAGTGCTTAATCAGGCGGCAAAAATTGAGCGATTTTCAAACGGTAAATGGAAGGTGCCTCTGGTGATCCGAGCAGCCTGTGGAGGTGGCTACGGAGATGGGGGGCAGCACGAGCAGAGTCTGTGGGGTTGGCTGGCACATATACCGGGATTGGTGGTGCTGGTCCCATCCACGCCCTTCGATGCCGGCGGGATGATGATGGCAGCATTGGCATATGGCGGACCGGTGATTTATCTTGAGCATAAACTGTTATCTGAAGCGTGGCTGGATTCCATGGGAGGGGGGTCCCGTAAGAATATCCATTTTGATGTGCCTGTTGAGGGAGCACGGGGAGAAGTGCCGAAAGTGTGGGAACCAATCCCGATCGGCGAAGGTGTGATCAGGCGCATTGGAGCGGACCTGACCATCATCGGTGTGGGTGTGTCGGTACACAGGGCAATCGAAGCGGCAAATAGGCTGGAGAAGAATGGAATCTCGTCTGAGGTGATCGATCTGCGAACGGTTGCCCCAATGGATAAAAAACTGGTGATCGGGAGCGCTGCAAAGACCGGAAGGATGCTGGTGGTGGATGAGGATTACCAGGGGTTCGGTTTATCTGGTGAGCTGGCAGCAACGGTACTCGAAGCAGGTGTGAGCATCAATTATTCAAGGGTGTGTACCGAAGATACAATCCCGTTTTCACGCGAGCAGGAATACCAGACGCTGCCCAATGTGGAGCGAATCGTGGATGCAGCGGTCAGATTGGTGAAGAGTTGATATTTAGGATAAAAAGGTGATTCGATGAAGGTAATCGTTGATTTCTGCCTGGTACCAATCGGGGTGGGAGTTTCGGTCTCGAAATATATCGTAGAATGCGAAAAAATATTTAATGAAGCAGGGCTAAAAACCCACCTTCACGCTTATGGGACCAATATTGAGGGGGAATGGGATGAGGTATTCACGGCGATTAAACAATGCCACGAGCGGGTGCACGAAATGGGAGCGCCGCGCATCTCCTCGACGATACGATTGGGGACGCGTACAGATCGAGAACAAAGCATGGATGATAAAATAAGAAGTGTACAGGAAAAGCTGGCAGGGGTTTAACCACGCTCCCCCGGTAAATTACACCGGGGGAGATTTTTTTATTCGGAGATAGGTAAATAAAGGTCCAGGGTAAAACCGCTGACAATTGTATTCGAGCGGGTGAAATGTTCTTCCAGCCACTGGTGATTGCCATGATTATAGTGGCTGGATTCCATCCATTTGACCAGCTTTCCCCATGCTGCTGGGATTGACTCCCATGGATCTGTGGGAACCTCACAGCGTAATACTGCGTACAAGCCACCAGAGAATTGTTTGATTTTGATTTCTTTATCTGATGGCTGATCGGGACCGATTATGAGCCAAAACTCATAGCCATAATTCGGGCTTCCTGTAGAGGGGTCAGGATTGTTAAAGCCGAAGATACGAGTGGCGGGAGGGTCTTGCCATTTTCCGTGTGCTTTTGCCCAACTGACTGTTTTATTCCATGCATCGGTTTCAGGGCTGGCGCTGAAGGCATAAAAAGAAGCTACCCGCAAGGGGGGTAAAGTAATGATGCGTACGTCTATATTCTCCATATAATTTTCTCCTTATCTACAAAATACTTTAATTAATCAGTGTACGATCGCATGGAAATAATAGCACGGTATATATGACATCATATGTCATGAATTATTGGTAAAATGAGGCATCTTATCAGGGAGTAAGCTGATGCGTGCTGATCGGTTAATTTCCATTATTATGTTGCTGCAGACTCATGAGAGAATGACGGCAAATGAGTTATCACAAGAGCTGGAAGTATCGGCGAGGACCATCTACCGAGATATAACCGGATTGAATTCGGCCGGGATACCCATTTATACTGATCGTGGACCAGGAGGGGGAATTGCCCTACTGGAAAGCTACCGGACGACTCTAACGGGAATGAGCGAAGATGAAGTGCGGGCTTTATTTATGCTGAGTATTCCCCAGGCATTGATCGAGTTGGGAGTGGGGCAAAAGTTACAAAGTGCTTTGCTAAAACTGGCTGTAGCGTTACCTGCCGGGCAACAGGCAGTGCAAGCGCACACCCAACAACGGATCTACCTCGATTCGACCTCCTGGAATGGACCAACGGAACCCGCACCTCACCTGACTGTTATCCACCAGGCAGTGTGGCAAGATACGATGGTCAGATTGGTACACCAGGGAAGTTTTGATACCCAAATTGAGGTAGTGATGGAGCCGTATGGATTGGTGGCGAAAATGAATACCTGGTACCTGGTTGGAAAGGTAGAAGGTTACTTGAGGGTGCTCAAGATCAGTGACATCCGGGAGGTAACTTTGATGGATAGAGTGTACACAAGAGATAAGGATTTTGATCTGACTGCTTATTGGAAAGAATGGTGTGAAGCCTCACGGAATCGAAGATGGGTGTATCCAGCGCGGCTTAGAATTATGACTGAATTATTCAACAAGTTACCGCTTTACCTGGAAGAAACGATTAAATATTTCATAGCGGAGGATAAACAAGCTAATGAACCAGGGTGGTGTGATGTGACCATCCAGTATGATAATTTTTTTAAGGCCAGGGAAAGCATCCTCAGTTTTGGTAGGGCGGCTGAAGTGGTAGAGCCGGAGGCATTAAGGGCGAGTGTGATCGATTATGCCAGGCAGATCGTTGATTTTTACCAGGAAAAATTGATTACAGAATAATAAAATCAGAGCACCTCTCCGACAAGTGCTCTGATTTATGTTACAAATATATATAAAACTAACCCTTGAGCGCACCCGCCATTAATCCGCGCATGAAAAACCGACCAAGGAAAATGTAAACCAGCAAGGTGGGCAAGGCAGCCAGTAATGTGGCTGCCATAAGCACGTTCCATTGAACTAACTGGGAACCGGCTAAGTTATTAAGGGCGACAGTAACAGGCCAATGGGATTGGTTGGTTAGGATTACTGCGAAAAGGAATTCGTTCCAGGCCTGGGTAAACTGCCAGATGATCACCACCGCAAAACTAGGGGCAGATAAGGGGAACATGATGTAGCGGTATATGCCAATCAAGCTGGCACCATCTATTCGGCCTGCTTCAAGAATCTCCGTACCGATAGTGGCGTAATAATTGCGGAAGATCAAGGTTGTGATGGGAATGCCATAGATTATATGGACCAAGATCAAACCTGGTATATCGCCATACAACTTGAGCGTCTGCATAAACTTCACTAACGGTATCAGAATGCTTTGGTAGGGGATAAACATCCCGAACAGGATCAAGGTGAATATCAGGTCGGCACCGCGGAATTTCCATTTTGAGAGTAGGTAACCATTGATTGAGCCAAGTAGGGAGGAAAGTATGGCTTCGGGAATGACCATTACCAGGCTGTTTTTTAAATTAGGTGCCAGCTGTTTATAGCCTGCAATAAAATTTTCTATGTGGAGACCATTGATTGGCAATGCCCACATGGTCTTCAAGTCAACTTCATTGAATGGCTTAACCCCGGTGAGGATCATGAGATAGATAGGCAGCAGGTAGAACACTGCCAAAGCAACCAGGATGATATAGAACAGGACATGCGATCCGGTGCGGCGAGTCAGGACTTTTTGGCGGGTCATAGCTGGTTCTCCGAGCGCATATTTTGGACCAGATATGGCACTACCAGAATAGCCACTGATACCAGCATAAGCACACCGATAGCTGCCCCCTGGGCATAATTGGTGCCATCAAATGTTGTCACCCACATATAAATGCCGGGCACATCCAGAGCGATATTCTTATTCCCCAAGGCGACGATCAGGTCGAATATCTTTAATGACATATGACCGAGGATAATGACTGCACTAAGCGTTACGGGCTGGAGCAGAGGCAGGATTATGTAACGATAGATCTCGAATTCACTGGCACCATCGACGCGGGCAGCTTCGCGCAGGTCATCTGATATGCTGCGAATGCCTCCCAGGTAAAGCGCCATGGTGAAACCCGAAAGCTGCCAGACGGCAGGAATCACGGTGAAGGCCATGCCCCAGGGGTAGGGTGTGGAATGCCACAGACTGATTAGTTGGTCTAAACCAAGGGTATGAAAAATTAGATTGATCCCGGTAATGCGATTACCCGTGGCAGGGTTCATAAGCCATCCCCACACTACACCAGAAGCAATGAAGGAGATGGACATGGGGAAAATAAAAATGGCGCGAAAGAGTGCTTCACCTCTAAGACGTTGATCCAACAGGATAGCTAATCCCAATCCGAGGATCAGACAAAACAGAATGAAACCGATCGTGAACGTGACTGTATTGCGCACATCGTGAGCGAAACGTATGTCGTGACTAAACAGGCTAATATATTGCTGTAAACCTACCCAGGTATAGTCGGGGTTCAAGCCCTTCCATTTACTGAGGGAGACCCGGACTGACCAGGCGATGAACCCATAAACAAAAATGCCGACTGCAATGATGGAGGGCATCAGAATCCCGATGGCGAGGGCTTTTTCATCCTCAAACATAGCCACAATAACGAGTACCCCAATATATGCTACCAGAGCACTAATGATCATCGCAATCGAGGTCAGATCTTTCCCCCCGATGACAAGCTTATGGTTCGAGAGATAATAGATAAAAAACGTACCCAAGAGCATGAGTACAATTGCAAGAATGAGTTTGGGTACCTGGAGGTTGAATTTTCGAAACACTCACCACCTCAAGAGTGATACGGGTCTTATTTTTATTTTAGAAGATACTTGATTTTAGCATAAAGAATAAAGACTAAATAAAAAAAAAGAGCAAACCTCATTCCAATTTATGATGATTGATTCAAAAAGATTCCAAATGGGCGGCTCAACGAGCCGCCCATTTTTATGCGTTATATATTTAAGATCTACTTGCAAGTCCCATCGGTTTTACAGGCACTAACCAGAGCGGCCTGGAAATCTGCCGTCTTGGTAGTATCTGCCTGGAAAAGACCGACAGCAGTGCCGATGGAGGTTGCCCAGGCGGGTGCAGCAACAACACCGTGCATGAGGCTTCCGACCACTACATTACTGGTCCAATCCTTGGCGGCATCCTGTGAGTATTCGCTGAATAGCTTTGGATCACAGTCAGTCCGTGCGCAGATGGAACCCTTGAGAGGGTTGAAGGCTTCCTGACCAGCTTTAGAGGCGGCGACGGTCAACCAATCCAAGGTGGCATCGGGGTGCTTTGCGCCAACAGGCAGGACGAAACTATCTGACAGGAAGTTGAAGATACCATAGGTGCCAGGGGAAACAGCCCAATCGAAATCGGTATGGGGCTTAAGTGCGAGACCGTTTGGCGGCTGGTTGGCAAAGTATCCATAGGCCCAGTCACCCATGATGTTGAAGGCGGCATCTCCGTCAGCAACCAGCTTGGATGCAGGCTGCCAGTCGGAGAATGTTGACGCATCAGCGTTGGTGTATGACAAAGCCTTGGCATAATTGTTGATACCAGCCATCACATCAGCACCACCCCAATCGGTTGTGGGTGGGCTGGTCCACAGGCCGTTCCACTTATCAGCACCAATGGTGCCGATCATGATGTTCTCGAAAAGGTGGATTGCGGTCCAGGGTGCACCCATGGATAAGCAAGTTTTCCCCGCGGCTTTTATCTTTTCACAGACGGCGAAGAATTTATCCAGGGTATCAAAATCGGTCTTCGGGTTAGCGGTCACACCAGCGTCTGCCAATACTTTTGGATTGTACCAAAGCACATTGGAGCGGTGGATGTTCACCGGAACGCTGTAAGGATGCCCATCCTGTGAAATTAATGGCAGCAGGGTGGCAGGTAAGACCTTTGTTAATCCAGTGGAGGAGAACAGGTCATCCAATGGGAGCACCTGTTTCGCAGCAACATAGTTGGCAATGGTTTCCTGACCGGCGTGAGCCTGCCATGAATCAGGCGGGTCACCAGCAGCAAGACGGGTTGCCAAAACTGCCTTGGCATTCGTCCCAGCACCACCAGTGACGGCTGCATTCACGAAAGTAACACTCGGATATTCCGCATTGAAAATCTTCACCATTGCAGCCAGGCCATCGGCTTCACCAGGACCAACCCACCAGGAAAATACTTCGACCTGTGTGCTTGCGGTAGCTGGCTGAGTGCCAGGCTCAGTCGTCTGGGTAGCTGTCGAGGCGCACGCGGTTAAAATCATCCCCGCTACTACCAGGACAGATACAATTTTAATTAGTTTATTCATTTTCTTCTCCTATAATTATTTTATTGTTTTTATCTATATGGTAAGCTAACGGTCCATCCTATGAGCTTATATTCACCTCCTTTTCAACACGGCTGGGATTTAATAGAATATCATTGACCACAAGGGCAACTGCCCCGATCACACTAGCATCCGGTCCAAATTCAGATATTAAAATCTCAACTTGATGATTGATTTCAGACAGGGTATGCTTCTTTACACTGAGTAATATCGCGGGCAGGAGATAATCTCCGATGATGCTCAATGGGCCGCCGAGAATAACTTTCTCGGGATTGAAGATGTTGATCAGAGTGGCAAAACCCAACCCCATTACCTCCCCAGTCTCGGTAAAGATATCGATGGCTTCCTGGTCACCTGCATCAGCCGCATTTTTAATCAGGGATATAGATAGAGGTGCTCGTTCTTGCTGCATGAGGTCACGGATCAAGGTGTCACGTTTGGCTTCCAGGCAGGCTTGTGCCCGATGGATGATGGAAAATTGGTTGGCATTTGTTTCCCAGCAGCCGCGATTACCGCAATGACATGGAACCTGTAAAGTAGGATTTATTATCAAGGGAGTATGTCCAATCTCACCTGCAAAACCACTTTGTCCACGGTAGAGCTCATTATTTAAAAATAACCCTGCGCCAATACCCACCCCAGCAAAAATAAACACAAAATTCTTGATACTACGGGCTTTGCCAAATAAATGCTCTCCTAAAGCGGCAGAATTACCATCATTATCAATAAATGCCGGGAGCCCGGTGTGTTCCGAAATAATTTTTCCAAGGGAGACATTTCTCCAATGCAAATTTGGAGCAAAAACCAGAACTCTTTCCTTCAGGTCGACTATCCCAGGAGTGGATACGCCGACACCCAACAGACGCAGTTGGCGTGTCTTACAATTATGGATTGCGTCATCTACCAGGTTAAGGATCATGTCGATGGCTTGTTCCTTGCTGGTAGAAGGGTCAGTGGTTTCGATACTACGCCATAAGATATTCCCTAAAAAATCGGTGAGTAATACCGAGATGAAATCAACGCCTAGCTCCAGACCGATGATCCCGCCTGCATTGGGGTTTATCTCAAGAATGGTAGCCGGTCGGCCAGTACCAACGGAATTCAGGCCGGTCTCGTAAATCAGCCCACGATGGATCAAATTTTCTGCCAGGCTTGAGATGGTGGATTTATTTAAATTGGTTAAATTGGCAAGCTGAGCTCTGGATAATCGGTGTTGGCCATACAACAAGAACAGAACCGAAGATAAGTTCTTCTCCCTGACATAGGACTGGTCAACAGCAACTAAATTTTCCATAGTTTAGTTTTAATTAGTATGTTGCCCCAACAAACTAATTAAAACGATTTTTATGGATTTTGTCAACCCCCTCTAACCTGATATTAATAACCTATCACGTCAGGAGGATGATACTATATCCAATTCAGCCAGGTTATCAAGATTTTTCAGCGTCTTCTTCAATCAGCAGAGCTCGGGTTGAGGTCACCAGCTGCTGACGGATGAAGGAAGAATTTATCCCCACCAGGTCCATTGCAAGGAGCACGCCTCCCACAACCGGCGGAGCGGAAAGACGGACGAGTGTAGCAAGGGGTGCTTCGGAGATGATAACCTGTCGCATCGGAGAGATGATCAATTCTCCCATCTCGTAGATACTGCCAACGAGAACCACTTCAAATTCCAACGAGGCTATGTCAAGCTGGCGGATAACTGCTAGGGCAGTTAAGCCGAGCTCTGTGCCAGCCCATTGGATGATAGAATTTGCTACAGGATCTCCCTGCATGGCGACCTTATGGATGAGGGGGGCATGATCCGAGCTGATAAAGTACTGACCCATCTCTATCCCTTCGATCAAAGAAGGGATATCTTTTGCCCCGGTAAGATGTAAGAATTCAGAAGTAAGTTGGGTTTGCGGACCACGCCTGGTCCATTCATAGGCGATCGCGTCGAAGGCACGGTCGACCAGGCTGCCAGCGCCGCCGTGTTCACCAAAGCCAACCCCGGTCACACGACCGACATTATGGTCTTTATCCCAGCCCCAGCAGTTGGTACCGGTGCCGGCGACGACAGCCACCCCCCAACCCTGGGAGGCACCAGCCAATAAGCCAACGATGGTGTCATTGACGGCTTCCACCGGTGCGCTTAGTCCAATTGAGCTAATCGCGTCCAGGGTGGGTTGGCGCTCTGAAGGCCAGTCATATCCAGCTACGCCAAAACCACCTGCGGAGAGCTGGTCTTTACGCAGACCAGCACTGGCGAGCGCTTTCCTGGTCACTATCTGCAAGGCAGCCTGCAAACCCTCATAACCAACTTCCTCATGGTTGCCTGGCCCATACATCCCGAATCCCAGGGCATTGCCTGCTTCATCTGAAACCAGGGCATGGCTTTTTGTGCCACCGATATCAACCCCAAGAAAATAGGCGGTCATATCTCACTCCACCAACACGACATTGCCGGTTTTGCCACTCTCGTAGGCTGCATCGATGACTTTCATATTCGTCCATCCCTCGGCACCACCTGGGTTGGGATGAATGTGATTGCGAACACAGTTAATAAAGTAAGCCATCTGATCATTGTAAAGGCTTTGCTGGAATTGCTCAACCCGCGGGTAAATGAAACCAGAATCAACTCTATCAGTCTGGTCCTGTATATAGGTGGGAAACAATTGCCCAAAGGCCTTATCGCCATAAAGCTGGGTAGCGGGTAGGGGACCATCCGTGTGGGGCTGCCACCAACCCGATTCGATATACGAGAGCGCACCGTTGTCCCAATTTACGATTAAAATTCCCGTGTCATCCACATCCTGCTTTTTGTAATATGTGCCAATACGGGCGTACACTGATACAGGCTGGGGGTCGCCAAGCAGGAAACGGGCAGTATCGAGGGCATGCACTCCCACATCTGCCAGAGCGCCACCGCCAGCATACCTGGCTTCGGTAAACCAGCCCGATGGACCCCAAAGCGCATGTACGCCGTAGCCTTTAGTGCGAATAATTTTCCCCAAACGACCATGCTGTGCCTGGTCACGCAGCCAGAGCACCTCAGTATCGAAACGGAAACAGTGTGCAACCATTAATATCATATCCGATTTTCTAGCTGCATCCATCATTTGATATGCTTCCCCGGCGTTCATCGCCATAGGTTTTTCGACCATTACGTTTACCCCGGCGTTTAGAGCAGCAATGGTCTGGGGGGCATGCAGGTAGTTCGGTGAGCCAACCACCAGGGCGTCCACATTGCCGGAGGCGAGTAATTGGTCAACTGTATCGAACGTCTGTTTGATATTATATTTCTGAGTCAGGGCAGTGGTATGAGGCGAAAGTTTATTGACCACGGCGACGAGCTCCACATCCGCCTGCGTCAGTGCAGCCTGGGCGTGGACATTAATAATCCAACCGGCACCGGTAAATGCAATTTTCAGCATAGGTTTACTCCCCTTCAACAGACTTATTAACCCATTCTCGTCGGCTGATCAAGGCAATTGAGGCGATCAGCCCGGCAACGACCCACAGGTAAGGCATGGCAAATGAATCAATACTAAAACCTTCGCCGATGAAAGCCAGCAGCGAAAGCTGACCAGCGAAGGCTAATGTTTTTACCGTAGAATTTTGGTTGTGAAGTGAAAACCTGGTGGACTGGAACAGGACGTAAATCCAGGTGATAAACACCGAAAACCCGATGATCCCAGTCTCTGCCAACAAGCGGAACCAGAAGCTTTTTACATTGGGTAATTGGGTAAGATAAAAGAGCACATTGCGAATTTCAAATGTCGCCCATCCCATGGCAGGCGCCAACTTTGGGAAGAAAAAGCCGGCATTTCCCAAGCCAACCCCCAACCAGGGATACTGATTAAAAACATTCCAACCATTCAACCAGTAAACCATTCGCTCAAGAAAAATGAAGCGCTGACTCAATTGGAGCAATGTGTTTTGGTCCAATGTTAGCAGACCAACAAGCTCTTTGCTCGTGGGAGGATTATTTACCAGAGCACCAAGCCTCCAGTCACGTTGCACCGCGAAGTAGAATACCCCAACCAGGACGAGGGAGTAAACTAAGAAAATGGATAGACCTGTGAGAAGCTTAATCCATGTCGAGTGGATTCTGACTGATTCGGCAGGGCGAGTACTTTGCCTAAGTGATAGGTATGCGACCACTCTACGATATATAGCCAGGGTTATGCGCATGAACAGGTATAAGAGCATCAGGAATAGAGATAGCAGACCGATACGTGGTGAGCTAAGGAAAAAAACGCCAACACCCATCACCAGTAGGACATTTTCTGCAGATATATGGAAAAGGCGGAATTTGAATGCGGAAGTCTTGTGATACGTGGCTGCAATCCAGATCGGAAGATAAAGCATAACCATCTGATGGGCAAACCAGGACGCTTCGTAAGTCAGGCCATTCACCCGACCATACCTGGGGGAGTATTGAGGGGAACGCACTGATAGCCAGGATTGGACCTGGTTCATCCAAGAAGGGTACGACTCAGCTTGTTTAAAGATATAGAATGCCTGGAGACCAGCCCAGGCGACTACCAAAATGCCACCTATGGTTATATATTTCCAGCTATTGTGGAGACGCTTGATTGATTTCACCCAGCTGGTGGTAACCAGGTAAAAGGTCAACCCAACTGCAAGGGTGAACAAGGCGCGAATCTCTTGAGCGGGGACAGCCTTGCCCTTAAAACCGGGGATGAAGAAAAAGAATGCTACGGCACAGGAGACAACTACAACCAGAAAAAAAGCGATCAGGGGGATGGTTTCCTTCGGCAGCTCACCGCGATGGAATATGAGCGGTAATGTCACGAGCAGGAACAAGAAGAAGAAGGGGACCAGGGAAAGAGGCGCAACCAGGCCCCCTGAGTAAGTGGACAACAAGGGAAAGGAAGTGAGGGGCAGAAAAATTAAAGCCGCCGCCCAAAGGACTTCACAAACTTGCTCTAAAATCGATCCGTAGCGGCTAGAAGATCCCATCAACCTACCATCATGAAAACCAAATCCAAGGAATTGTCACCAGTCAGGACTTTCATTCATCGTGCCGGATCAGTTCTCTTCGTTGTATGACTTAGCAGGATGGATATGACGACCCCGGATATGAAACCAATCAAGGCTCCAGCGAGGACCAGATTATTTCGCCCATACAAGACCGGTTTGTCTGGCAGGAGCGCCAGGGTTGGAGTCTGGAAAATGACATAGTCTGGGGCTTTTCCAGAGGCCTGCCACGAAAGCATAGCCTGGTAGCCGGATTGTGCCCAGGCATTGACGATTGCCTGCGCCCAGGCAGGATCCTGACTGCGGAAACGCAACTCCCAGATATCATGCTTGCGCTCAATGGTGTAGTTGTCGATCAAATCTCTAGCGGTGAGGGGTTGCCCCAGGTCTTGTGATTGAGCAACCACGTCGTTTAATACCTCGGTTGAAAGCAAGGCACCTTCGGTGGTATTCAACGCCATGTCTTCATTATATTGGATCAGATCCTCCCTAACGCCAAGAGCTGAAAAACGATTTAAATCGAGGGTTACAAAATATCTGGCGGTTGCTTCGTAGACTGGAGGGTGAAGCTGGTAAAAGATGAAACCAAACGCGCCACCCAAAACGGTGGCGAGTAAGACTACCCACCAGTACGCCATAACCCGCGAGAAATACTCGTAGGGAGTGAATTCAGTTGAGGACATTAATGCAGGTAACCATTCCAAATGAAAATTGATAATCCCACAGATTCTAACACAAGCCATTATCATATAAAAAAGACCGGGCGCTTTTAACGTCCGGTCCTGTCTTGCTGATTACGGAAATTATGGTGTGGGTACAGGTGGGCGGGTCAGTGTAGTGACGTCACCACCGATGTCGGCGATGCTGTCATACATAACCTGCAGGATGTACTTGCCGTTGTGGGCAAATGCACCTGGATCTTTTTGGACCCACTGGTAGTTGTAGGCTGCACGGAGCAAACGCGGCGTCCATGAAGCATAACGATTGGCGCTCGCTACCTCGTCAGGATCAGCAACACCGTTGGCATTCGTGTCGATGAAGAAGTATGGGTTGGTATGCGGATCATAAACAATGGGAGTCTTTGCCGTATCGGTTGCATATTTTTGAATTGCAGCGAACAGGATGTCACCCATTGTGGCTACTTCATCGTACATACCTTCAGTAGTATTGGCATCTCCATCGTAATCGGTGGGACCCATGCGGATGAGCTTCGGATCAGTAACTCCGGTGTGGCAACCCTGGCAAAGCTGTGTATTGACTGTCAATTCATGTGCATTGTGGCAGGTTACACAGGTTTGTCCGGCATCGATGTGAGCGTGATGACCGTTGTAAGTCTTGCCGTCATACTCGTAAGCACCCTTGGCTTCGGTACCAAAGATGATCGCACCTGCACCAAAGTAATGGGGATTTTTGAAGGTCAAACCATCGACGACGGTGTCGGGAGGATTGTCACCGATGGCAGCATTGATACTGACGGTTGACTGGCGACCCTGATGACATTCCATGCAGATGTTCGCCTGTGGAGCGGGGTCACCCGGGAAACTCAGGATCGCACCGCTGGGGAATTTAACTTCAGCGACTGGATAAGTAGCGGGGAAGTTGGCTACATCATGACAGGTATCGCATTTAAAGCCTTGTGAAACCGGTTGACCAATGGTCACACCAGTAACACCATCACTCGAGTTGTCTGCTTCATGGATCCAGAGAGGCACACCTGTGGCAGAGTGACACTTGGAGCAGGTGCCGGGTACTTCACCATCAGCATCCCAATCACGGAACGCCATCTCAGTGGCGGCAAAGTGACCAGCATCAATGCGGTGCAAGGCGCTCATATCGATGGGGGTGCTGAGCTGAGTGTTCAAATCAGCAATGGAGTCATAAAGCAGCTCGATGATGTACTTGGCATTGTGGGCGAAAGCGCCTGGATCCTTAACAGAATCCTGGTAGTTATAGGTCGCTTTCACCAGGCGGCCAGTCCAGGAGGCATAGGCATTGTCGGAATTTACTTCATCCGTGTCAGCTGCGCCGTTATCATTCGTGTCGATGAAGAAGTAAGGATAGGAGCTACCATCATAGACGATGGGTGATTTCGCTACCTGCTTCGCATACGCCTGGATTGCTTTCAGGAGGAAATCCTGCAGACCGGATACTTCTGCTGCGATGCCTTCGGTGTTATCACCGTTGCCATTGTAGTCTTCGAGAGAACCATTCATACGGATGTTGACCAGGTCTTCTTCGGAGGCGACATTGGTGTGACACTCTGTGCAGGTTTCGACCTTGATTTCGAGGGTGTGCTGATCGTGACAGCTGATACAGGTATCAAGCCCACCGGCATGCAGGAACTTACCATCATATTCATTCCCGGCATACTGATAGCCGCCCGCGGCGACACTGCCATACTGGGTTGCAGCTGCAGTGAAGTAATGCATATTAATGAAACTCAACTCGCTGCTAACGGTATCGAGTGTATCCGTCAGATTATTCGTTGCAATAGCCTGATCGACTGTGGAACCGGAGGCACGACCCTGGTGGCATTCCATACAACGGGCTTCGGGACCGAGATTCTCGACCACTGCACCGGAGGGGAATGTTACCGTGTCATGTGCTACAGCTGCTTCGTTATGGCAAGCCTCGCAGGTGATGCCATTGCTAACGGGCTGTGCATTATCAACCACACCAGGAGCTGAGCCATCGGCGCCCAGGAAATCCATATAACCCGTGGGGGTATGGCACTTGGCACAACTGATTGGGACTTCTTGTGGATCATCACTATCCCAATGGCGGAAGGCTTCTGCGGTTGAATCTGCGTGACCAGAACCAGCCCACGCTGCTTCAATTTCTGGAACGAGAACCACCTGAGTGGGGACCGGTGCCTGGGTTGGGCAAGGCGCAGAAGTTGGTACAGCTGGACATGAAAGCGCCGTTGGCACCACAGTTGGGGGAGTAGTTGAGGAAGAACATGCTGCGATGGCCAGGGCCAGGCCAATCAACAGCAACCCAACAAACAGATATTTCTTGTAATTCATAGATTTCTCCTCATGAGGGAATAAAAATACTTGCTACAGACATGGGAAAGGATTTTATAGGTTTATTGTGAATAATGATCCTCCTTTGGCGAAAGCCGATACACAAAAATCCGATAGGGTCAACTATTTTGCCTGCCGAAGCAAGCTGAATACACCATTAATAATAGGTTGAACACCCTATATAATTCTACCACATAATTAGTGTAACATGAGTAGATTGTAGGAAAATTCGCAAATGAGAAATTGGAATGGTCACAGTATCTAAAATCTCAGGGTAAATAAAAACCTTGCTCCGGAGTGAAGCGCAATTTTCAACCTGGAGCAAGGCGTAATTATCAATAAGGATAGGAAAACTTTAATTCGGATTCTTGTTCTCCTCGGTTTTGCTGGCACTCTGGGCAAACAAGTAAATTGTAAGGATAACGATCATGCCGATGACCATGCCAGCGATCTCAGGCCAGCGGGCGGAGAACTCGATGAGCAAACCACGTCCACTGACGGAGATATTTCGGCTAAATTCGCTGATCAGGCGGTAAATTGCAGTAAGATTCTCAGTGAGATATGCCACGCCGATCAGTGCGAGCACAGTGAATGGAATGGCGATTACGAGCGTCCAAATAGATGCGGTAAATTGTACCTTGCGCATAGCTGCCTCCTCAAACGAGTAAAACGACTCTAAAGATAACTACCTTTATCATATAGAGTCGTGAACCTTCCGTCAATAGGGGCAGTGTAGGATTTATTAATAGGGAATTCATACTAAATCAGGCTGATATTAACCCCTTGCGAATAGCGTATTTAACCAATTCGCTGCGTGAGTGCAGCTCGAGTTTGCGCATCAAGTTTTCACGGTGGCGTGCGACGGTATGCTTGCTAATCTGCAACCTCTCCCCTATTTCATCGTTGCTTAATCCTTCTGCCAATAGACCCAGCACTTCCTGCTCACGTGTGGTAAGACCATCCAATGATGCTTTCTCATCGTCTTGCGTGGGGCGGCCTAGAAAATCGGCGACCAGAGCTTTGGCGAGGGATGGGTAAATGTAAATTTCACCGGCATAGGCAGCACGAATCGAGGTAATCAGGTCCTCGGGAGCTGCACGTTTTGGGACGTACCCGGAGGCCCCTGCCTGGAGCATTTCAAAAAAGTACTGCTCATCTTCATGAATAGTTAAAGCCACCACGGCAATATCTGGAAACGATTCTTTGATTAACCTGGTGGCTTCGATACCCGAAATATCCGGAAGGGTAATATCCATGACGATCACATTCGGAGAGAGTTTTTTAGCCATCTCCAACGCCTGCATACCGCTATCAGCTTCACCGATTATTTTCATATCCGGTTGACCTTCCAACAGCATGCGGAGTCCGGTCCTTACCACTTGATGATCATCCACGAGTAACAGGTTTATATCATTCATGATTATTCTCTCCGATAATGGGTACATTTACCTCAATAAGTGTGCCTTTTCCTGGATGCGAAAGTATATTGCATGTTCCGCCTACAAGCGCAGCACGTTCGACCATTCCTAACAATCCCCAAGCTGTCGGTTTTCCAGGTTTTTTTTTCAACACCACATCCGTATTAAAACCCTGACCATTATCCTCCACCCGGAGATAAATATTATCCACTGAATAATCTAGCTGAATATCGATGACACTGGCATTGGCATGACGGACAACGTTGGTTATAGCTTCCTGGGCAATCCTAAAGACGACAGATCTGACGTCTGAGGATAACTGCGGTTTTGGACCATGATTTACGACATTTACAGTTATCCCAGTCCGGGTGTTGATATCGCTTGCGTACCAGCGCAAGGCTGCAAGCAAGCCCAGGTCATCCAGCTGCGGGGGATGCAGACCGGAAACCATGCGTTGAAGCTCTTCAACGCCATCCATGGCAAGACGTTCAAGCTGATTGGCTTGTTCGATGGCACGGTTGCGGTTGGTTGAGATCATCTCCGACATGCCGCGCAGACCCATTCCCAATGCTGTAAGCGTCTGACCCGTTTCGTCGTGCAGCTCGCGAGCAATGCGCTGCCTTTCCGATTCCTGGGCGATGACAGTGCGGTGCAATAGTTCTGCTTTCAAGGCATCCAATCGCTCTTGCTCAGCTACCTGCGCATCACGCAGTTCTTCAATACGTTGATTGCTCTCTACTTCGAAAGCGCGCAGAGAACGGGTGATGAAAACTGCAGCCATAGTAGCGCATACGGCACGAAAGACCTGAACCGGAAATCCAAAAGTGCGGAGAAATACATCTGAGTTAAAGTACGAGGAAGGAAAAATGATACTTGAAGCTGAGAACAGCTGACCTATCCCATACAAGCCAAATGCAATCGCAGCAAACAAGACGTCGCGACCAATGGCGGGCATACCAATATCTATGAACCTACGACGCTGGAGGATAAGACCCCAGACCGTCAGGGCAGCCCCAGGAATGGCTAAAGCGTAGCGGGTATACACATCGGCTGCTACCGCCCGCGTTACAGGAGTGGATTCATTGATAAGTACGCCGAGCAATCCGATCACCCAAATCGCAGTGATGACCGATAACATACCGACATACAACCTGCGCTTTTCGACACCAGTGACGAGCCGAGCTCCAAAAGCGATTAAAAATAGGAAGGAGGCTGCTAAAGCAATCAAGCGAACGGGTAAAACCCACGGGGGAGATGTTGGACCGTATATTCTATTGTGAATGATCAAGAACATTTCAAACCACTCGTGGCAGCCGTGGATCAATCCGAACCAGATCAACGGGCGGAGAGCACGCGCAAAATCAAGCTTTGAGGAATGCCCAAATTCAAGGAGGATAGCCAACCCCATGACGAAGAAGGACAGACCATAAAAAAAGTAGACAACAATGATATTGCGGGTAAAAAACTCAGCCATTAATCTTTTTTTTCAAACCAATATCTGATGCTTATTTCTCAGGCGCACCGGCTGCGATCCAATCCAGGATGATTTGGATTGTCGCGTCGGGTAATTCTCCACCGGGGGGCATGATGGTGCCTAAGTTTGAAGTACCCTGGAGTTTTTGGGCTAAGAGGCTATTAATTGGATCACCGGGAATCACAACGGGTGCGTGGTCGCCCGTGGTCATCACAGCCTGGTAACTGGTACTATCCCACCCGCCCAACGTACCATGGCACATCTTACAACTTTGTTCAAAGATAGGTAAGATATTCGCATCAAAGGTTGGGGCAGCCGTTACTGGCTGACCGGTAGGAGTCGGCTGCGACGATGATTGGGGAGGCGGGAAGGTGCGGATCAGTGCGACCAGATCACTGATCTGGTTATCCAATAAAATCGAGCCAAAAGCAAGCATGTTGGTATCGGTAATTCCTTGACTGATCACTGCACCGATTTCCTTGTCGGTATCATCTGACAGATCGTTAAGCGTGGGTCCGATCGCAGTCCCTTCGCCATTTTGCCCGTGGCACTGGGAGCAAATCTTGGTGTAGATTTCTGTCGCAGACATGGATAAGGTCGGAAGTGTGATCTGGGGTGGCGTCGTCACGGGAGGGTTGGCTTGCCAGGAACGCAGATAGGCAACGATCGAATTGATCTGGTCATCATCCAAACTGCCTCCGTTAGCTGAACCGAAGGGAGACATACCCTTGTCTGGCTGACCCTGGTTAATGATTTGGAACAGGGTCGTATCGTCGTGGGTGTTAAGGAATTCGGATGTGCTGATGGGGGCGATGAGCTGATTGGGCTGTGAAGGATTCGGTCCGCCCTCTCCGAAATCACCATGACAAACAGCGCAGTTTTGTGCAAATAAGGTTTGCCCACGCTGGACAGATGTGCCCTGGGCAGAAGTCACTACGTATGAAACCAATGCATCAATTTGAGCCTGGGTGAGCACATTCCCCCAGACAGGCATGGTTTGATGGGCACCGCCTGTGGATATGATTTGGCGCGCCTGGTCTACACTAGTGGCCGGCGGGACTTGCTGACCATGGCATTGGGAACAATACTGCCTGAATAAAGACGGTCCAGTAGGCTCTGAGGATGGATTGACAACAAAGTTTGCCAGAATATCGATCTCTGAAGCGGTAAGTTTACCTTGCCAGGGCGGCATGGTGATATGCTGCCCCCCCTGGACGATCGTTTGACGTAATTGTGCTTCATCACCGGAGTAGGAAACTGATTGCCCATGGCACGTAGAGCAATATATCGTAAATAGCCTTTGCCCATCGGGTGCAATGAGGAAATTTAACAGTGCAGTCTTTTCTTCGGAACTCAGACTGGTTGACCAATCGGCTGCGCTCAAGTTAGCATGAGGATTGAAGGTTAGACCATTATCGATTGAATTTCTTAAGTCAACAGGGTTGCCACCAACCAGGTCTTCCACTTTATGGCAGGAACCACAATTTGCGTTGAAGAGCTGGCTGCCACCAGGGGAAAGAATAAAGCCTGCCAATTCATCGATCTGATCTGTGGATAAATCACCACTCCAGGCGGGCATCCCGGTATGCGAACCTTGCGCAATTAAGGTATGAAGATTTGTTCCGGGTGGCACAGTTATTGACGCACCGTGGCAAGGAGCGCAATTTTGAGTGTACAGCATAGCAACCGGATCACCCTGTGTAGCCTGGACCGGAGGCGGTGCTGCTCGAACAGCCAGGATGGTTAGAGTGACTATCCCGATTACTGCCAGAATGGTGACCCCAGTGACAATCGGACGATCGCGGAAATGGCGGTGGGTGCTGTGATCCAGGAGAGGCAAGAAAAAGAGCACCAGGATGGCGATAAGGGGAATCAGCACCACTCCCACGACTTCAAGTTTCCCCGGGAAATATTTCAACAGCTGAAAAAGGAAGAGGAAGTACCACTCTGGCTTGGGTGTATAGCTGCTATCGGCAGGATTGGCACGCGCTTCAAGGGGCGCTCCAAGAATGGATGCCAGGGCTACCAATATAAGAAAGATGATAAAGGCTACAATGACATCTTTAAAAATTATGTTTGGATAAAAGGGGACGCCATGCTCCTTTTGCTCATGATATTTTTCGAGATATTCCTGCTTCTCTTTATCATTCATGGCTCACTTCCCTCTCTCAGGCACAGCACTAATGCCGTTTTTGATAACCAGGTAAAGGTGAATCCCGATGAGGAGGAATAATAAGGCAGGAAGCACCCAGACATGGACCCCAAAGAATCGAACCAGGGTGACTGCAGAGATATCTGTGCCACCCCTGATGATGCGGAGAAGATAATCTCCAATCAAAGGGGGTGTACCGGCAATACGGGTGCCGACCGTCGTCGCCCAAAATGATTTTTGGTCCCAGGGTAAAAGGTAGCCGGTAAATCCAAAGCCAATCACCACTAGCAGTAATACCACACCGGTAAACCAGGTGACTTCCCGTGGGAATTTATAGGCGCCATAGATGATGACTCTTAGCATGTGGAACACCACAATTACAACCATCAGGCTAGCACCCCAATGATGAAGACCGCGGACCAGCCAGCCCAATGGAACTTGAGTAGTAATGTATTGCACACTGTCATAAGCATGATCTGGGGTTGGGACGTAATACAGGGTTAGAAGGATGCCTGTGATCGCCTGGTTGATGGCAAGGAATAAAGAGGCACTCCCCAGGGTAAACCACCAATTTACCTTTGGAACTTTTCGTAAAAAGATCGCCTCCCAGACTTGTCTGAAGGAGGTGCGTTCATCAAGCCATTGAGTGAATTTCGCTAGCATATCAACCTCCAACCTGGATATACAATTGATCATTCTCAACCTTCACCGGATAACGGTCGAGAGGGCGAGGAGGGGGTCCGGAGACAACATCACCTGTGCTGTCGAATACGCCGTTATGGCAAGGGCAAAAGAAGTGATCCTGTTCGGTGATCCAGCGTATATGGCAACCTAAATGGGTACAGATATTTGACATGGCAATATATTCGCGCCCATCGGTTGTCAGCACGTATGCAGAGATTTCCTGTGTGCTTGAAATCCAGCCTGTTTGGGTCTCCACCGTAGTGGTGAATAGGGTAGGCACACCCAGCTCTACTTTGGAAGTTGGACCGAGGCGTAACCAGGTTTGAGTTTGTTGACCCTTTAGAGAAGGTTTTACAATGTAGGCAATCGCTGCTACTGTATAACCGAGTCCAATAAATCCTCCAATGCCCCAGATGGCGACTTGCATAAAATTGCGCCTGCTGAGCTCGTTCGGTTCACCCATATGGCCTCCTTTGGCTTAGAAGGATGAAAGCTTATTTTTCTGGTGCTCCAGCATTAATCCAATCGATAACTAGAGTTAATTCCTCCGGTATAAATTGACCAAAATGTGGTGTAGGACCAGATTGCTTTTGGACCAACGGGCTGGCAGCAGCATCGCCGGCAATGATTACCGGACCATTTATTGAGCCTTTCATCGCAGTCTGGTAGGTGGTCAAGTTCAAACCCTGGATGCCATCCTCACCATGGCAAGCCCCGCAGCGGGATTTGAAGAGTGGTCCGATGGTGTCATCATATGTCAGAGGACCGCTGAGATTCAATGCAGATGGGGTTGGGGTAGGCGGCAACGACGATAGAATTGTCTCGCGGAGCGCGGGGGCATCCAATCCGGCGTATTTCCAGTCAATTCCATGGCAGGCGCTGTTTGAGCAGAAAGACGTATTATCGGTACCACCAGGGTTGCTGGTTGTATGGCAATCACTGCAGGTCTCATTGAATACCTGATTATGCATCGCAATCCAGTTGGCGTTCAGGTGCGACTGCGGTTCGGGTCCGCGTGGGATTTCCACATTGGCAACAAAATCGGAAGGACCGGCAACTTCAGGGATGGTGTGGCAGAGGTTGCATTCCAGGCGAACTGCTTGCTTGTTTGCATCCATGTGCGTGCCATCATGGCAACGAAAACAGCCAGCGAAATTCAGGTGACCGACGTTATTGGGATGGGTATTCCAGTCTGACTTTTGCTCTAAATTAACTGAATTGATGTACATTGTCTGAATGTACGAGACAGCATTTTGAACGGCAGGTTGATTAGAGGCATAGTATTCCGGATAATATGCCTGATAATAATTAAATAAACCGTAAATACCGTTTAGACCTTCTTGCTGCGATGCGTAGGTTGCACCGAGAACTTCGATGCCTTTTGCACGGATATCGGGTATGGTTTTATCAATAAATCCGCGCGCCAAGGCACCATCGATCTGGTCAGCAGGCATGGGCACAAGGTGAGTGATGCGATTGTGACAGGTGACGCAGTCCATCTCTTTCATATCAGCTTCTGTGATATCCGCAGGGTTGAAGCTGGAAGCGATATCGGTGTATTCGGTATAAGTCCCATCATCGTTGTACACCCGGATGTAGGGGATATTTTGCTGTAATTCGTCTGTGGCATAATAGAGCACTTTATTTTCCACGTGCCAATGGATACCCTTCCCAAGCCCCTGGCGGGAGGTACCGCCGCCAGTCTTCAGGCTTAAGAAGATACTGTAGGGGGTATTGGGCGTATCACTTTGAAAAGTCTTGTTCTCGTGCAGACTGTCATCGGAAAATTTATCAGGGTTGTGGCATTTTTCGCAGGTATCACGAGCAGGGCGCATGTTGGTGGCATAGATAGGGTAAGTGTAGTTGTGGAACAGGGTGGCGGTAACGTGGCGTAAGTCACCAGCCTTGCGGGTGATCTGAGTGGCAATAAACCCGCGACCGATATGGCACTCTGTACAATCCACACGGGCGTGGGGCGAGGCGAGATAAGCGGAATATTCGGGAGGCATGGTATGGCAGGAGGTACCACAGAACTCTGGACTGTTGGTGTATTGCCAACCATAAGCAGCCCCGATGAGGACAATGATGGTTAAAACGCCCAGGATGGCGTACGGAAGCACCCTTAGCCAGGTTTTCGTGCCTTCCGGTGGCAGGAAGAAATTATGTAAAGCAGTTCCCAGGCGTTTGAAAAATTTTCTCATAAGTAATACTCCATTATTTCTCTGGTGCACCAGCGATTATCCAGTCGATCACCTGATTCAACTCATCAATTGTCAGCTGCCCGGGGTGATTGCCTGCGGATTGCTTTTGCACCAGGATGCTTGCATCCGGATTGCCAGGAACAATGGCTGGACCCGAATTGCCACCCTTGAGTGCGTCCTGATAGCTGGCAAGACTGAGCCCAGCGACAGCGGTCACTCCATGACAGGAGCTGCAGCGGTTTCTAAACAGGTTAGAAAAATAACCGTCCCAGGTCATTGAACTAACCTCAGCTCCGGGAACAAGAGTCGGTGGAGCGGTGGGGGAGGGCCTGGGTGTAGGCGTCACAGGTACATAGACTTGCGCAGTTTCCCCCTGAGGGACCGTAGTGATCGCCGTAACTTCAAAAGTAGTGAACTTGATAATGCCGAAACCGAAAGCAAAGGTGAAAACCAAGGCTGCTGGAAAATACACCAGCTGCCGGCGACGAAGCTCTTTTTCACCAGGTCGTTTGGCTGCCTTGCCGGCATCGATTAGATCAAGCTCAGCAGGATGTTCGTGCTTCATCTCGGTGCGGGTGAGCTTGCCGTTGAACATGCTTTTATTGAAGTGCTTGATGTGGACGTGATAGAAATGCCAGATCACGATAGCCAATACGGCCAGGATAGCCTCGGCACCGTGGGCTGCCTTGGCTGCCGGGACGAATTCACCGGGCAGCAAGCGGGTTGTCGAGAGAGGGTTCCACATCATGAAACCGGTGATGCCCATGATCACCGTGCCCCAGACGACAGCCAGGTATTCCACCTTTTCAGCATAGTTATAACGACCGTAATAACCGCGATGTTTGCGGATACCGATGAAGTATAAAATGTCGTTTATCAGGTGTTGTAAATCCTCGATGACCGGGAACATCGTCCAAGGGACGCGCAATACGAATAATCGATAAGCCACGACCAGGATATGGTAACCGCTGACGATCATCATGACGATGGCACTGTAATGATGGATCAGGCGAACTCTCTCAATGCCACCCAGCGCTAAAATCAGGGAATCACTGACCGGATTTGCAGCGAATTTTTGGATCAACCCAGTCAAGCCTAAAATACTAAACGACAACAGGAACGCGATATGCTCAATTCGCTGGGAGATATCAAAGCGCGTATACGTAACTTTTTCTTCAGGTGAAGCGGTGTTCAAGGGAGTCTCGGGGATGGGCTTATCCATTGGTCACCTCCCCGCCAGGCTGCTCAACATGCTCGCCAGGAACGCTTTTTTCGCTCGGTTGGGATCCAGGCGGATTATCCTGGTCACTGGGAGGAGCTTCGGCTGGTGGCGCAGTTTCTGCAGGTGGAGGAGTCGGTTTTTTACCCCGCCAGGATTTGGTATAGACTGAATGACCAACATCCATACCTACCAGGACAACCATAAAACCCAGAACCAAAGGGATAAAGATTTTATAGAATAGATTTACATAATAGACTGCAGCGAAATGATTTGGTGATGGGATGTAATGGGACATCCAGGCGGTGGGGAAATTACTGGTCGCATCGGGGTGGCAGACCTGGCAGCGAACCAGGAGATTCTGCTGCATATCGATCCCTGTTTGGGGATCATCCACCCTTGAGATATCGTGGACGCTATGGCAATCATAACAAACAGGCTTATTTGTTTGCGCATCCGGAGATTGTTTTTCGAACAGGGTGACGGTGGTGCCGTGAAAATCTGACACATAGGTATTGAGTACATCAGTCGAAATGCCATATTTATCCATTAATTCCGGGTTGGTATGGCAGCTGGCACACAATTGAGGCGATTTAAGGCGGAACGACGCAGTAGTAGGATTGCCAATATTATGCACACCATGACAATCGATGCAGGTAGGGACGTCAGTATTTCCTTCCTGGGTAAGTGCCGCGCCGTGCACGCTGGTCTGATATTTTTGATAGATGGCATTATGGCATTTGGCGCAAGTGGTGGGTATATTTAATTGAGCCTGTGGTAGGAGGGAATTTGTTTGTGGATCTGTCCACTGTTGGACATTATGTGAACCATGGCAGTCAGCACAGACAGCAGCTTCCCGCTTACCGGCTGCCTGGGCAGCGGCATGAACGCTATCCATGGTGAGGTTATATTCCCCAGAATGGCAGCGGTCACACACACCGGTGAGTTGTAAGGTGACATCACGCAGATCGGTGGCGGTGAACTGGGGATGAGGATACTCACCCAGGTTGGTATGGCATTGGACACATGCATACCCATCCTGACCATGGATGGAAGTGGCATACGTGGCACGGTCAACGTATAAATCGAGGATATCGCCATTCTCGAGAGTCATGGTAAGACCGGGTTTACCATGGCACTCCAGGCAGGTCTCATTGCTCACGGTAGGACCGATGGCGGGTGATGTGGGTAAAGCTTGAAGGAGAGTCGTTGTATCAGAAGAACGCCCAACGGGAGCGGCGATGGCATTGGTCACGAGATACACTGCAGACAGTCCACAGACGAGGATAGCACCTAAGAGGAAAATTATTCGATGCCTGACCACAGACTTCATGACTTCGTCTCTCCTGGACCTTGTTTAGAGGAACCGGCATGTGCCAGTCGGTCATATTCCAAAGAATGGTAGGTGTGCATATCGTCTTCGTTCAGCCACCCGGAGAAGATACTCAAGTTGAGCCTCTCAAGATGGACATGGTAGAAATGCCAGATAACGATGAAAATCGCAGTTGCTATAGCCTCAGTGCTGTGAGCCATAATGGCACCGGGGATCACTCCACCAGGTAAAACCCGGGTGACGGCTTCTGGAAACCACATGACATAACCAGTGATAATCATGATCGCGATTGAAAAAAATAGGAACCAATAGGTGACTTTTTGCTCGAAGTTATACTTGCCGAACGCTGGTTTGCGCTTCCGTAAAAATACAAGGTAGAGTCCCATGTTCCAGGCATCTTTTACATCCTGAACGGCAGGCAGCATATCACCAGGGAGTTTCCGACGGAAAATCAGGTAAACAGCATTACCCAAATGATATAAAACCAAAGCAGTTAGAAGCAGCGCAGTGATATGGTGAATTGTCTGGATGGCGATTAATCGTTCAGGCGTGGAGATGATCGCCTGGCTCCAGGTAGAGGTATTGTATTTCTGGGGTAAACCAGTGAGCAACAATATAGCGATACAGATGAGTAGAACTCCGTGCTCCCAGCGTTGGCTAGCGCTAAAGCGCGGAAATGTCCGCACCAGCTTGACAGGCGCTCCGGGTGAGGATGAGGTTGATACAGGCTTGCTGGTCATAAGCTCCTCCTCACTCGATCAACCATGAAGCGAATAAATTGTAATGCGACGTATATTCCACATATCCACAGGATTATCGGAATGAAGATCGAGTAAAACGAATCGACATAAAAAAGAAAAGGTGTCCGCTCCAGGCTGACCTCGTAATGTCCTGTCCAGGCTCCAGTCCAATTCGGTCCTACACCAGGGTGACACTTCTGACAGGTGGTAAGCAGATTATTGGGGTTGACCGATGAGTTGGGATCATCGGGTTTCAAGATGTCATGGATGCCGTGGCAATCCGTACAGATGGCTGAATAGTGCTGAACGGTAGGCCAGCGGGCTTCATAAACGGAGACATCCACACCATGCCATGAAAGATTGTACAAGCTGTACACATCGGCGGAAAGACCATATTTAGCCATCATTTCTTCGTTGGCATGACAGCTAGCGCATAAATCAGGCTCATCCACCCGGAACTGCTGAGTGCGAGGATCTTGAATATTATGCACTCCATGGCAGGTAGTGCATACAGGGACATCCGGATTTGACTCCTGCTCCAAGGCGTTGCCATGGACGCTTGATTGATACACCGAATATTCCTGGGTATGGCAGTTTCCACAGGTTGCGGGGATCAATGTACGGGGATCACTGGGTGATTTGATATAGTGTGACCCGTGACAATCAGTGCATACGGGTGCATTGAGATTACCAGCTTCAGCTGCTTGGGCATGCATACTATCCATAGTCTTTGAGTAATTATCCGGGTGGCACTTCTGGCAGGCAGCGTAATATTCCCTGGTTAATTCACGTTTGGTCTGGTAATCGATCGCAGGGTGAGGGTAAGTGGTAATGTTCGTGTGGCAGGCCTCGCATTCGATCCCATTTGGACTGTGAACAGAGGTCGCTAATTGATCTGGATTGACATAAAGGGACACTTCCTCGCCACTCGGAAGGGTCATTTTAAGATCGGGGTTGGAATGGCAGCTTAAGCAGTATTCCTCAGTCTGCTGTTTCGGCTCGCTGGCTTGTGTTGGTGAAAACCAAAGGAGGCTCAATACTGCGATCAGACCGACTACCAGGAATATTCCCGGCAATTTAATGATAGGAGAGAATTTTGACATGTGCCGGTCCTCCTTAATAGCCGTTATCTTCTTTTTTTTGGTATTCCTCGGGAGGAGGAGCCGGTTTGGCGACAATTCCAAATCTGCGCAGCAGGTATGATATGCCGAATAAGACGATTAAAGGTACCAGGCAACGCGCAATGCAGAGCATGGCTACATAGATTGGATTGGCTGTTGCGTCACCCATATTATTATCCTCCGCTTGGGGTCTGGACCTTCTCAGACACATGCAAGCAAGCATGGATGATCTTTTGAACCCAAAAAAGACCAGAATAAAGGAAATTTTTCACTATTAAGTATAACCTATCCGGAAGCTGCTCGATCAAGAATGTTCCTCTTTTCCGAAGAGGGGAAGATACCTTACCCCCAGGGTAAGCATAGTGAGTGCATAGCCAATGATGCCGATGGCAATACCCCATTCTGGTAAAGCGGGGAAGTATTTTCCAGGAGGAAGCTGGTAGAGTGTACCAGGGGAATAGCTCAATGGCACGAACAAGCCCCCAACCGTAACATTCCACCGATTTACCAGGATGCCCAGGACGGCAAATAAAGCGCCGATGACCAGGAAACCCGGTCGGCGGTTGAAGCGTGGGGTGAGGAAAAGGACTGCAGGCAAAAACACACCCAGAATGATCTCGAAGACCCAAAATGAGAAGTTGTACGGGGTTTGCTGGCTTAGTAGATTAAAAGCTTCACTTACCGAAGGAGTGCGTCCGTAATATGTGACCGCAGCGAAGTCCCAGAAGCGGATATAGCCGTACACTAATAAGGCGAATCCACTAAAGCGGGCAATCGCATGTAAAATGTCATCGGAGATGCTCTTCTTACCTGTTACCCATTCAACGATATAGGCAATTGCCATGGTAAGTGCTGGACCTACAGCTACAGCCGAAAGGATGAACATAATGGGCATACTAGGTTTGAACCAGATCGGGCGTGATTTTACGATGCCGTAAGTAGCGCCCAGGGAAGACTGGTGCAGCAGGGAGATCCCCAGACCAAGCAGGGCAAGCAGTGGGGCAGCACGGTGCAGATATTTAGCACCGACGCGAATCCAATTGTAGCGGTTGAAAAACCTGGACTCAGCGATGACCGGTGCAAATTCCACCAGCATAATGGTCAAGTATATGGTGATGCACCAGGTAATTTCCCACAAGACAGAGTGGATATTCCAGTATATCCAGGGGTGCCAGAAGCGATCCGGACGACCAATGTCCATTACCAGGGTCAACAAGGCACAGCTGTAACCGATAAACCCAACGAATACTGCTAACGGGATAATGGGTTTAAAACGCTTCAGCCCAAACAGATAAACCACTGCAGAAAGGGTGAATGCTCCTGCTCCGAGGGCAATAGAAGACAGGTCGATGGTGATCCACAATCCCCAGGGTACTGCATCGGACATGTTGGTGATGTACAGACCATTCCAAAATACTTCAACCGCTGAGACGAGACCGATTATGATGCACAGACCGAGAAACCCAAACCATGCCAATAATGCCGGGCTGAGAGAAAACGGTTTTCGCTCACCAAGTGTTTGTGTGGCCATTTTACAAGCCCTCCTTGGGAATGACATAATAGACGCTAGGCTCGGTGCCCAATTCTTCCCGCAGGCGAATGGTGGCTTCGGTAGCAACTGCCTGGGAAACCATACTGTTGGGATCATTGAGATCCCCAAATACGCGGGCACCGACGGGGCAGATATTGACGCAAGCAGGGTTGGCTTCCATGTCTTCTCCCGGCATAAAACCTGATTTCAAACCCGCATCGATACGCTGGATGCAAAAAGTGCATTTCTCAACCACACCACGCGGGCGGCGATCGACTTCAGGAATACCCCAGGTAGGGACGTAAGGATTTACATCTGTTCGTTCCTGCCAGTTGAATTTTCGAGCATCATATGGACAGGCAATCTCACAATAACGGCAGCCAATACAGCGGTCATAGTTCATGATCACCAGACCATCCGAGCGGTGATATGTGGCTTGGACCGGGCAGACTTCCACGCAGGGTGCATCACCACAATGGAGACATGGGCGGCTGAAGAAAAAAGGCGTGCCGGTGGAGGTTTTTTCATCAACTACGATATTCCAGGGCTTTTCGGGAGGATCCATTTCAGGGTCAACCCATACATCATTGGTGGCTGAGCAGGCTCGCAGGCAGTATTCGCAGCCAATGCACTTATCCAGGTTGATTACCATGCCCCAGCGGTGCCCGGAGGGAGAGGCCGATGTTTCTTCTATCCCTTCCACTTGCTCCTGTTTAAAACTGGCAAATGGCGAAAGAGGACCGGTGGTGAGGAGCTGGGCAGCTACAACCGAGCCGGCAGCTGTACCACCGACGATCAAAAAATCACGCCGAGTAAGCTCAAGCTTGATCTTAGTCTTCTTTTTGCTCATCTTTTTTATCCTCAACGACACGAATGCCGCGACTGACAACCCAGGCCGCTGCCACTCCGGTCATCAGACCAACGATGGCTCCTTGAGCCAAGCCGATATAAAGACGATTTGTACTTTGAGTTTTCAAGTCATCAATCTGCTGTGATTGGGTCTGGACTTGTTGTTTGAGGGTGGCAGTATCGACGGTTTGCAGCTGAGTGACCTCACCGGATAGCTTGACAATTTCATCGCGGGTGTGGACTGTGTCTTGATGGCAAGCAATGCAGGCATCCGACCCGACGGTGAAGGTGTGACCGGTTGGAACCAGACCCTGGATGGGGTCATTGGTGCGCGGGCTGGTGTACATGTGACAGTTACTGCATTCAAGCCCAGCGTTGGCATGTGTGCTGTGGGTGAATGACCCGCCTCTTTCCTGGTGGCAAGTTGTGCATAGAGCCGTGACTGAATCGGCCATGGGTTTCTGTGAATGGGGGTTATGGCAGGATTGACATTGGATGCCTTCCTGCCCGTGGACGGAGGCGTGCCATTCATCAGTGGTGGTTTTATGGCAGGAGCCACACAGGTCAGCATTGGGGGTGATGGGCATGGGGGCTTCGGGATGGTTGGGTTGGAACGGACCATGGCAGGCCTCACAAGTAACACCCTCCTCGGCGTATTTTCCGGTTTGGGTGTCAAACCCTGTGGTATGGCACTCGAGGCATGAGACCTGACTACCCAATTGCGTCCAATCTTGCTGGAAGATAGGGGCAGAGAAGGCTTGGGCATGGCGGGTATTCTGCCATTCCGTATGGATGTTTTCATGACATTGCGCGCATGACTGAGAGCCAGCATAACCTGGAACCTGGTATGCTGGTGCAACCTCAGGCGCAGCTGTCACGGGTTGGGCCACGGAGAGAAGCCCTCCAACGACTGCACAAACACTAAACACAATGCCAAAGACCAGCCAGCTACGGTTTTTCCGGATTGCCTTCAGGATTTTCATTGCATTCTTCTCCATATATAGGTTATTCACCCTATTAATCTAACATGAGAATATGGCTATTCTACCCTATATTTATGATAGATACTAAGTAAATATATAGTCAAAAATGTCATTTTTAATGATTGACAAATGTAATTGATGAACACAGTGAAAAATAAAAAAATTGCGGACATTTCTGTCCGCAATCATGTTGATATTAACCTAAACGCTTTGCTTAAGACTAAGGTACCTGGGAAGCAGGTGGAATATTATGGTAGCCACCAGCTGCAGTCACCAGCTCGGCTTCGGATTTCGTAGAGCCGTGACAATGACGGCAGGCATAATCCAGGCTGACCTGACCGGTGGCTAAGCTTCCATCTTCTTTGAATTGACTGGTTGTGCGAGGGTCGATGGCAACCACGTGGGTCGCCATATCACCCATAAACCCCTGGAGATTGGCTGCTCCGCTTTGGATAAGGTGGGGCATATGGCAATCTGCGCAGCCCACATTTTTTTCCACGTGGGAGGGGTTGTTCTGGAACTGAGCTTCCTTCCAGTGGCAATCGGAGCAAAGGATTTTGGTGGCTTGTTGACCGGCAAGCTGGAGCTGAACCACTCCTGAGTGAGGATCATGGCAGGTAAGGCAATCCAAGAGCAGATGTTTACTCTGGCTAAGATCGCCATACTGATCGCCATGCTGGATGAAACCATTTGATACATCGAGGGAGGCGGTTGGGACGTACTGGTGACAGTCACGGCAAAGACTGGAGTCAGTATTTACCAGCAGGCGGACACCCTTGGGGTTATTAGCATGTTGGCTGCCGGGTCCATGGCAGCGCTCACAGCGAACACCTGCCTGCGCCCAGCTTCCGGAAATCCCAGGCAGGTTATCCTGGCTGCCACCCGTGCTGTACCCCGTGGTATGACATGACCCACAGGTGAAGGCTAAATCGGCTTCTCCGGAATGAAATGATGCCAAGCCTGGAGAGAGACCAAGTGCCGGGTTCCCAAAATTATACTGATTTTGGAATTCGGCGTTGCCAGAAGTGCTGGGTGCATCAGTGATGATATAACCTTGTGAATTAACAAAAATTGCCTTCCAAAAATATCCACCGATAATGTAGCTGATATTCGTTAGAGAGTAGCCGCTCGGAGCAGATGAAACCTGGGTATATGGATAGGTTGGAGCTTTCCCATCGGTGACCGGTGAAAGGCTCCACGGGTGACCGGATTTCATATAAGTCTGAAATAAATCATTATGGCAGCCGGAACACACCTGGTCACCAATATATTCAGCACCGGTCGGACCTGGTTCACCGGTTGGACCGGGTTCACCGGCGGGACCGGCTGGACCTTCCGGTCCTGCAGGACCCGCTGGGCCGACGGGTCCTGTTTCTCCTTGCGGTCCTGCACAGGCGGCCAAAAGCCCTGCCAGGATCAAGGTTAAACCAATAATTACGAGCCATTTCCGTGACATACACCGCTCCTCACTAACGTTGTATTAATCTAATTCGGGTATTTTACACTACTTTTCCTTCCCTGCTAACCTAATCTCGAGTATAATGCTGGAAATCTGGAGCTAGGAATGACACTTTTTACCTGGGCCTTTACCGCACTGAATGATAATGATAATCCAATCTGGCGTCGGGCGAGAGGCATCAGGCTGCAAATGAGCTGAACCTGAATGGCCATCATCAATCGCCCGACGCAACTCGCGGAGGGCGATTTATTTTGCCAATCCGACAGCGCATGTTTTTATGGAGGCAAGAATGTACAAGACGAACACATGTGGGGAGTTGCGCGCCAGCCACCAAGGGATGGAAGTGACCCTGGCGGGATGGGTGAATCGGCGGCGTGTTCTTGGAGGGATCAATTTTGTTGACCTCAGGGACCGCTTCGGTATGGTCCAGGTGGTGACGGACCCTGCCAGGTACCCTGAAATCCATCAGGCGCTCGAAGAAGTCAGACCGGAGTGGGTGATCCAGGTGGAAGGGCTGGTCAGGTTACGCCCGGAAGGATTGGCAAACCCCAACATGCCGACGGGTGAGGTGGAAGTGCTGGCAAAAAAGATAACCATCCTTAACCAGGCGAAGACCACACCTATCACGATTAGTAAAGAAGAAGGCGAGAATGAAGAAATACGCCTGCGATATCGCTACCTCGACCTGCGACGAGAGAGGATGCGCGGGAACCTGATCCTGCGGCACAAGGTGATTAAATTCATCCGCGATTACCTGGACAGCAAGGGTTTCCTGGAAATTGAAACGCCGATCTTGTTCAAGACTACTCCCGAAGGTGCCAGAGACTACCTGGTGCCATCGAGGGTGTATCCGGGAGAGTTTTACGCGCTACCACAATCGCCACAACAGCTCAAACAATTATTAATGGTAGCCGGTATGGAGCGCTACTTTCAGATTGCCCGCTGCTTCCGAGACGAGGACCAACGGGGAGACCGTCAGCCTGAATTCACCCAACTCGACCTCGAGATGTCTTTCGTTGAGCGTGAAGATATCATGCAGCTGATCGAAGAGATGTTTACCATGATGGTAGCACAAGTAGTACCGGAAAAACGACTGTTTACCAGCCCGTGGCCGAGGATTAAGTATCACGAAGCGATGCAGCGATTCGGAAAGGACAATCCGGATATCCGTTTTGGGATGGAGCTGCAGGATGTGACTGAGCTGGCAGGCAGATCGGGATTCCAAGTTTTTGAGAGCACGGTTGCTGGCGGAGGGCATGTCCGGGGGATCAATGCACCTGGATTGGGAGATTACAGCCGGAAGCAGCTGGACGAATTGACGGAATTGGCGAAGAAGTTTGGAGCCAAAGGGTTAGCCTATGTTGCCATCACAGCCAGCGGAGAACAGAGGTCATCATTCGCCAAGTTTGTAACACCAGAAGTCATGGAATCCATCCTTACCAATCTGAACGCCAAAGCTGGTGACTTGCTCCTGTTCGTCGCCGATAAGCCTGCAACAATATATGATGTATTAGGCAGATTGCGCGTCTTACTTGCTGAACGGATGGGGTTGGCAGATAAAAATGTCCTGGGGTTCTGCTGGATCATCGACTTCCCATTCGTAGTCTGGAACGAAGAAGAAAAGCGGTGGGACCCGAGCCACCATTTGTTCACCTCACCGGTAGTGGAGGATATCCCGTTGTTGGATACAGACCCTGGCAAAGCACGTGGCCAGCAGTACGACCTGGTAGTGAACAACTATGAGGTAGGTGGAGGCTCAATCCGAATCCATCAGCGCGCCCTACAGGAAAAAGTATTCAAGCTGATCGGGCTTGACCCGGAGGTAGCACGCGAGCAATTCGGGCATATGCTGGAAGCTTTCGAATATGGAACACCACCCCATGGAGGAATTGCACCGGGCATCGACCGGCTGTGCATGGTGCTGGCAGATGAGCCGAATATCCGTGAAGTAATTGCTTTCCCCAAGAGCCAAACGGCGCGTGACTTAATGGCGGGGGCACCAAGCCCTGCAGAACCAGGGCAGCTAAGAGAGCTGCACTTAAAAATTGATAAAGAAGCACCAGGGAGGTAAGAATGGCACCCATAATTCAAGTAGATAAAATTGCTGATTATGTTGACCAGGAAATCACCATCCAGGGCTGGGTATACAACCGCACAGATAAGGGAAAATTGGTGTTTCTCCTGGTGAGGGATGGATACGGGTTTGTGCAGTGCGTCGCATTCAAGGGTGACCTTGACCCCGAATTATTTGACCAGCTTGTCCGATTGCCCCAGGAATCATCCGTAATCATCCGCGGTGTGGTCAGAGCGGATGCGCGGGCACCGGGAATCCCAGGCGGATATGAGATCGGCGTGAAAGGTGTGGAGATTCTGCAAGCTGCAGATTTGGATTACCCGATGGCGTTGAAGGAACAAGGACCAGATTTCGCATTAGACAACCGGCACCTTTGGTTGCGGATGCAAAGCCAATGGGCGATCCTGCGCGTACGGGCAACGGTCATCAGGGCGATCCGCGAGTGGTTGGACACGAATGGTTTTATCGGGATGGATACTCCCATCCTGACGCCGGCAGCTGTTGAAGGCACAACCACACTCTTCGAAACGTCCTATTTTGATGAAGGTGTAGCTTACCTGGCGCAAAGCGGTCAGCTTTATAACGAGGCTAACATTTTTGCCTTTAAAAAGGTATATTGCTTCGGTCCCACTTTTAGAGCAGAAAAGTCGAAAACCCGCCGGCACTTGACTGAGTTTTGGATGGTGGAGCCGGAAGCCGCGTTCTGTGACCTGGACCAGCTGATGGAAATCGAAGAGCAGTTCGTATCCCATATCGTCAGCCGCGTGCTCGAGCAGTGTGCCCCCGAATTGAAGTCATTGAAGCGGGATATTTCTAAACTAGAAAAAATTAGCAGTCCCTTCCCGCGGATTTCCTATGATGAGGCGGTTAAAAAGATTGATCAGCTGAGGGCAGAAACGGATGACCCTGAAAAGAAAGAGCTACTAAAAATCGACTGGGGGATGGATTTTGGCGCCCCTCACGAGACGGCTCTGACTAACCTGTATGAAAAACCGGTCTTTGTTTACGGGTATCCGACAGAAGTGAAAGCATTTTACATGGAACCCTGGCCCGGAAGACCTGAAGTGTGTAAAAGCGTGGATCTTCTGGCACCTGAAGGTTACGGTGAAATTATCGGAGGCAGTGAGCGAATTTCGGACCCTGACTTACTGCTTGCACGTTTGAGACAATACAAATTACCCGAGGCTGCATATAAGTGGTACCTCGAGCTGCGGAGATTTGGGAGCGTACCTCATTCCGGATTCGGGATGGGAGTGGAGCGGACGGTGGCCTGGATCTGCGGGATCGAGCACATCCGTGAGGCAATTCCTTTCCCGCGTACAATCAAACGCGTATACCCGTAAGTAGATAGTTCGGAGTGACACCTGTCAGAGATGATAGGCGATCTCATCGAATCTATCTACTCACGCGACTTTTTTTGTGGTATAAGATAGCTACCCTACTATGCACGTGTTGTTGCTTTTGCGTTCTGAGCCAACACTGATATCTGGGGGTCCGATCTCACGAAGGTGACGCGATAGGCTAGAGCCAAGGCGGATCCTCCGGGAAGGACTCCAACCTGCGAAGGCAGGTTCAGAACTATGCAGCACACGACATGGTGGGGTTCGTTTAACGAGTTAGACACAACTCTGGTGGGTTTTTTACCCACCAGAGTTGCATTATTTATTTCACCCAGGTAACCAGGAGCAGCCCTGCCAGGAGTGCCAGGACTGAACCGAACACGAACGGGGCAGAAGGACCGATCAACTGCCATAAGATGCCTGCGATCAATGAGGCGGGTAAGGCAGCAAACCCGATGGCAGCATTAAAGTATCCGTAAGCAGTACCACGCTGTTCCTGTGGCACGATATCAGCAACGAGAGCTTTCGCCACCCCCTCAGTCAGGGCATAATAAATGCCATAAAAGCCGTATAAAAGCCAAATCTGGACTCCCGTTTTGGAGAGGGCAAATCCCAAATAAACTAAGCCATAGATCGTCCAGCCAGCCAGCATCAGCTTCTTCCTGCCGATGCGATCAGATAGTGAGCCGAGAGGACCTGCCAATGATGCGTAGACGGCGTTAAAGGTCATCAGCATGCCTATGATCTGAAGCACGGTTAGCCCACGATTTTGCCCAAGAAGAATAATGAATGAATCGGATGAATTGCCCAGAGTGAAGATGACGATTACGACGAGAAATATGCGGAAGCGTTTAGCCAGTGCGAACCAGCCCAGGGAAAGTTGGATTTTTTTCTCTTTCCGGGCGACTGCGACTTCTTTAACACCAATTGCCAACACCAGGACCGCCAGGACAGCCGGGATAATGCTGGCGAGGACGATCACCTGGAAGGTGTGACGTTCGAGCTCGGCCGCACCGGCTTGGGTGAGCCATATTATCAACCCAGCGATCGCTAACCCAACAAAAGCGCCAGCAGTATCGCCAGCGCGGTGCAACCCGAAGGATAGGCCGCGCTGGTCAGATTTGGCGCTGTCTGCCAACAAGGCATCTCTGGGAGCGGTACGGATACCCTTACCAAACCGGTCGGCAAACCTGACGCCTAATACCCATTCCCAGGTGGTGGCGAAGTATAGGAAGGGCTTGGATATTGTAGAGATGGCATAACCCAGAACGGTGAGCCACTTGCGTTTACCGATTCTGTCTGATAGCGTACCGGAAAAAAGCTTGACTAGGCTGGCGGTTGCCTCTGCAATCCCATCGATTAGCCCGATGATGCTCGTCTGAACCCCAAGGACATTGTAAAGGAACAGGGGAATCAGATTATTCAACATCTCCGAGGAAACATCGGTGAGGAATGATCCAATCGTCAGGAACCAAATATTAGGATTAAGCCGGCGCAGGGATGATGTGGGTTTCTGTGGAGCCATATTTGATTGATGGTCCTAAGTGCGAATTTAGGGAGTAATTTCTGAGCTGTTCTGTCGACTGTAGAGATAATTCAGCTGTTTTATTTTAGCCTGCAGCTCAGGATTTTGAGCATCGGCGTACATCCTCCACATCCAGTTGCCGCTGGGATTTCCGGGATAGTTCATGCGAGCTTCATTACCAAGATCGAGGAAATCCTGCATAGGAGCCAGGCCGAAAATGGCTACCGAGGACCATACTCCGCGGATGAAATCCCAGCTCACGTTGCTGCCGTCACGATCGAGATAGTCTCGATATACAGATTTTTCTTGTTCAGAGACACGGTTGTACCAACCACGCGAAGTATCGTTATCATGGGTGCCGGTGTACACCACGCAGTACTCGGGGTAATTATGAGGCAGGAATGGATCTTCGGGGGTGCTGTCAAATCCAAATTGGAAGATTTTCATCCCGGGCAGGTTGAATAAGTCACGCAGTTCCACCACGTCGGGAGTGATCACGCCCAGGTCTTCAGCGATAATCGGCAGGTCTCCGAGGGACTGGCGGATGCTGTGAAAGAAATCCTTGCCCGGACCAGGCGTCCAACGACCTTTCTCGGCAGTTTTGGCAGTACCAGGGACTTCCCAATAACCCGCAAAGCCGCGGAAATGATCGATGCGGATTATATCCACCATGGCCAGCGTGGCATTGATACGCTCCAGCCACCAGGAATATCCAGTTTGGGCATGGACGTCCCATCGATAAAGAGGGTTGCCCCAAAGCTGACCCGTGGGAGCGAAATAATCGGGAGGAACACCGGCAACGAAGGTGGGCATACCGCTATCATCCAAATAAAACAACTCAGGATGCACCCACACATCCGAACTGTCATGGGCGACGAAGATGGGGATATCGCCGATAATCTGGATATTTTTCGCGTGAGCATACTCACGCAGCTGAGACCACTGGCGGTGAAAAATGAATTGTCGATAGATCTGGCGCTGGACGGCAACGTCCAGCTCTTTACGGGCGGATGACAAAGCTTGAGGGTTTCTTTGTCGGAGCGGTTTTTCCCAGGTAGGCCAGGGTGCACCACTATGGAATTCTTTGAGTGCCATGAATAAGGCATAATCATCCAGCCAGCTGGAATGATCGGCTTGAAATTGTGCCATCTCATCTTTGAGCTGGGCTGATTGAGTGTGCTGGAAGCGGATGAATGAGCGGTCGAGCACGCCTAACTTCCAGGGAATTACCTGACCAAAATCCACATGATCATCAGGAAAGCATGGATGGTCATAGAGGTCATTCGGATGAAGCAAATCTTCTTTGAGCAAAGCATCTGGGCTGATCAAGAGGGGATTACCTGCGAAGGAGGAAAAACATTGGTATGGAGAGTCTCCATAACCAGTTGGTCCAATCGGCAAAACCTGCCAAAGCCCACAACCCGCACCTGAAAGGAAATCCACCCAACGATGGGCGTGTGAGCCAATGTCACCGATCCCGTAGGGACCAGGGAAGCTGGTGGGATGCAGCAGGATACCAGAAGCGCGCTTAAACTTCATGAGCGAGCCTTTTGGTAAGGATGTAGTCATCTCCACGTACGATTGAGGCAGGATAGTCACTTTCGACCACATCCGTGCCGATCACTGCCCCGGGTTCAACCGTGAAACCCTTGGGGACTTCACTATTTTTCCCGATCATGGTTAACACCGGCTCAGTCCCTTCCACCATGCCCCCGACTTTGGCATGTGACCTGATGTGGACACGTTTATCGATAATAGCTCGCTCGATGACTGCATCAGATTCAATCACGGTATCTGTTAGAAGGATTGATTCCCTTACCACGGCTCCAGAGCGGACCATAACACCTGGGGAGAGCACACTGCGGATGATCCTGGCTGTAGCATCAATTTCACACCCATCGCAGATCAGGCTATTATCCACCGTTGCACCTCGTGCGATCCATACCGGGGGTCGCTCTTCGGTACGGGTATGGATAATCCAGGAACGATCATTCAAATCGAAGGGAGGTTTATCTTCCAAGTGATCCATGTGGGCTTTCCAGTAAGAGGTGGCCGTCCCCACGTCCATCCAGTAGCCGGTGTATGGATAAGCAAAAACCCGGGCACCATCCGCAACCATCTTGGGGAGAATATCCCTGCCAAAGTCATGCGATGAATTGGCGAGGTTGTGATCTTCGAGTAAATATTGGTTCAATACGTCAGTTTTGAACAAATAAACGCCCATATTGGCTAAATTTGAGGGTGGCTGCTCTGGTTTCTCTACAAAAGAAGTGACGCGCAGATCAGGACCCACTCCAACAACACCTAGGCGGGTGGCATCCTTTATCGGGACGGTGATGGTCGCCAGGGTTAAATCAGCGTTGTTTGCTTCATGAGAATCAACCATCAATGCGTAGTTCATTTCGTAGATGTGGTCGCCCGATAATATGAGCACAAGGTCGGGATCCGAGTTTTTGATAAAGCGGAAATTCTGCTGAACCGCATCTGCAGTTCCCAGAAACCAATCGGAAGCACCACGGGCTTTATATGGTGTATAGATGCGTACTCCACCAGTAAAATCACGGTTCAGGTCCCAGGGACCACCCGCACCGATATGTTCAATCAGGGAATGAGGCCGGTATTGGGCGATGATCATTACGTCAAAAATACCAGAGTTGACGCAATTCGACAGGGTGAAGTCGATTATCCGATATTTACCCGCAAACGGCACTGCGGGTTTGGTCCTTTTCGCAGTGAGTGTGCCAAGCCTGGAACCTTCTCCACCAGCAAGAATGACAGCCCTGGTTCTCATATTTACCTCCTAGACAGTCTAGAAACATTATACATATATTTCAGCGTAATAACGTGCGGTAACACTGCAGGTATTCCAGTGCAGACCGGTCCCAGGAAAAATCTTGAAGCATGCCATGGATGCGCATTTCCAACCATCGGTGAGGGTTAAGTGTGTATACTTTTAATGCACGACGGATGGCACCAGCCAGGGCTTTAGATGTAGCTCTTTTGAATAAGAAACCCGTGAAATCTTCTGAATTATCTGCATCTTTGATGGTATCGGAAAGGCCTCCGGTGGCACGTGCAATGGGGACACAGCCATAGCGCATGGCGATCATCTGGGAGATTCCACACGGCTCGTAACGCGAGGGCATTAATAATGCATCGGCGCCGGCGTATATATGGCGGCTCAAGGGGTCATTGTACTCAATGCAAGCGCGGATTTGATCAGGATAATCGGATGCAAGCTCACGAACAGTATTTTCCAGAGTTGGATTGCCGGTGCCGAGAAAGACGGCTTGAAAGCGAGGAGGTTTTTCTGCATCCGATTGCAGCAAAAGGCGGAGTGCCTCCACAGATAAGTCCACACCTTTTTGAGGATCCATGCGGGTGATCATGGCGAGTATTGGGGTAGCCGGATCTTCCTGCAGACCTAACTCAAGCTGGAGGAAAGACTTATTAATAGTTCTATCTTCTAGATTTTTAAATGTAACCCGGGCAGCTGTTTCTGGGTCGGTCGCCGGATCCCATTTGCGAGTATCAAGCCCGTTGAGTATCCCTGAAATTTTTTCAGGTCGGGCGCTCAAGAAGCCAGCCAACCCCGAACCGAATTCTTCTGTCATGATCTCCTTGGAATATCCCGGTGAAACCGCAACGATCGAATCTGCGGTCAGTAAGCCTAATGGCAAAGCCATATGCTCCGCCCAGGTTGGTAAGTCAGAATGAACCGCGGGAGGAAGACCAAAGGCATCCAGGGCAGGAGAAGTGAGAGACCCGAGGTACGGCAGGTTGTGAATGGTGAGTACAGAGGCAGTGTGGTTAAAAAATGGATCAGTGGGGCGATGGAGAGCCAACGAATAAACAGCAGTCGCGGTGTGCCAGTCATTGGCATGCAAAATATCCGGTCTCCAACCCAGTTTCTGCACAAGCTCCAGGGAAGCCATGGAAAAGAAGACATACTTATAACCATCTTCTTCCAAATCCAGAGAATAGACCCCTGTTTCATGATCGATAGGGGTCCCACTTATCAAATAAACGGTGAGCCCTTCCAGGTCAAGTGAATAAGCCTTAGCTATGATTTCGCCATGCAGTGTAGCGACTGGATATTCAACTTCCAGGCGAGGCGAATAAATCTCCCGGTTGATGGCAGGATGAAAAGGGATCACGAGCCTGACGTCCAGAACCGCCAGGGTATCCCCGTTTGCCTGGCTCAAGCTTTGCAGGGCACGCGGAAGCGAGCCAGCGACGTCTGCCAACCCGCCGACCTTTACGAGAGGATCGGCCTCCGATGCAAGGAATAGAACATTAATACGGGAGGAAGTGGGCATTTTGTCGCCTGGAATATTAATTTTACACGATTAAAAGCATATGGATTGGTAAGGACAGGCTGGATTTATTAATGTTAAGATCAATAAATTCCCCTTGCTAAATAATGAGATTTGGGTTAAAACTCAGGGCATGGTATTGTGGTTCATCGCTGCCAGCCAGGGGGAAACCTAGATATCATGTCGGTACGTGCCCTGTCAATTCACGGACACTTCTATCAGCCTCCCCGCGAGGATCCTATTTCTGGTTTAATCCCCTCAGAATATGGTGCGTCTCCATACCGGAATTGGAATGAACGCATCTTTGCCGAGTGCTACCTGCCCAATGCAAAATTAGGGAACTTTGAGAAAATCAGTTTCAATATTGGACCAACCCTATTATCGTGGATGAACAGATACGACCCTTCGGCTATCCGGCTCATCGCTGCACAAGACCGGGTCAACTTGCAGCAGTTTGGGGTGGGGAATGCAATCGCCCAAGCGTACAACCACACCATCCTACCCTTAGCCACCTACGAAGATAAAGTGACCCAGGTTGAATGGGGAATCGCTGATTTTGAGTTCCAGTTTGGGCGGAAGCCGGTGGGCATGTGGCTGCCGGAGACTGCAGCCGATATGGAGACCTTGAATATCCTGGCGGAACATGGAATTGAGTTTACCATCATGGCGCCATGGCAGGCTGAGAGTTATCAGCTGGACGTGACCGAACCATACCGAGTTGCTTTATCAGCAGGGAAAAGCATCTCGGTATTTTTTTATCACCAGGAATTAAGTTCCGGGATCAGTTTTAACCCAAACCTGACCAATAATGCAGACGAATTCGTAAAGAATTACCTGATACCTACCTTCCTGGGGGAAAAAGAACAACGCGGAGAGCCGCAAATGCTGTTGATCGCTTCGGATGGTGAGTTATACGGACACCATCAACATTTCAGGGACCGTTTCCTGGCTCACTTGGTCAATGGGGCGAGCTCGAGCGTTGGTCTTGAAAAATCATACCCCGCATTATGGTTGCAAGAATATCCACCCCAACATTGGGTGAGTATCCGGGAAGGAACGTCATGGTCGTGCCACCACGGAGTCGAACGTTGGAAAGGGAATTGCGGATGCACACCAGGGGATGGGCGGTGGAAAGGCTACCTGCGGCAGGCATTCAACCGCCTGGCATACCAGCTGGATAAAGTCTATGTTGAAACAATGACTGGATACCATCTTGATCCATGGCAATTACGAAATTCATATATCCATGCAATTTTAGGGCAGACCTCCTGCGAGGATTTAATCAACCAAGCGGCAGGGAGGAGAATAGGCACTGAACAAATCACCCAAATCAGGATGCTGCTCGAAGCCCAACGTGAACGTCAACGAATTTTTACTTCTTGCGGATGGTTTTTCGATGATTTCAGCCGCATCGAGCCTAAAAATAATGTGGCTTATGCCGCACAGGCTGTTCGGTTGACGAATTTGGCAGTCGGAGTGAATCTGGCGGATCAATTCAAGGCTGACCTACATTACGTAGTCAGCCAGAGGACAGGCACCAGGGGGGATAAGGTTTTTCAGAAGGAAATGCAGAAAACCTTACCGGTCAGTTTATTTCAGTAAATCCAACAACTTCTCAAGCTTATAACCTGAAGTCTGGGCATTGATCAATATGCTCGAGATGGTGGTGTAACAGCGCAAGATGGAGCTGCCAATTTCATCTTTCTGAACGGCGTCACCATCATCGACTGAAATCTCGATAGCAGCAATGATATATAACCACCACAACAAGTCTTCTAGAGCTTCTTTGTTGAACCACAAGACATCCTGGTAACGGTTCACACCCAGGTAGCTAATTGCATCAATATCGGAGAGGATTGAAGTCAGGGTAAGGTACTCGACGGATGGGCTCTTTTTATCCTGTTTAACACCCAAAGTTCTCCACCAGGCATGGTGTGAGGTGAGCAGCTTTACCAAAGTGACTGCACGCCAGTTAGAACGGTCATCCAGCCCCAGATCACTCAACGTGCTGACAAGGATCTTATTGAGCATCCACTCATCCATCCAGCTGCGGCTGATCTCCTCGTAACCTTCCTTTGAGAAAATACCGCCGAGGTTCTGGGTAAATAGCCACCCAAGGATAACGCTCCAGGTGTAAGTATCTCCGGATTTCCATGGTGAGGTCTTTAAATTGCCAGAGTGGAGATATTTCACCGCCTGTAGATACTTCCTGGAATGCAGCTGGGGGTGTTTGTCCTGGTATAAGGGGAGATAAAGTATGGCAATGAGATCTTGTCGAATGGCGTTCACAACCGAATCTACATCCCCACCAGAATGGGTGCTGCGATTTACCTCATCTAAAAGTCGGGTCAATTTATCCTGAGCTTCATGAACCAGCTGAGTAAGGCTATCCAGCTCAGAGCCAGTGGGAGCCAACTGTCGATTAGAAATGATCCAGCGGAAGAATCCAGAATTAACCAGCTCTCGATATGCCTGGTGGATCGGCTGCAGGAAGACTTCTTTCATGGCTTCGTCGATATTAGGAACACCGAGTCCGTTCAAATATCCGGCTAAATTCGCATATTGATGCCATTCGTTATCCTGTACTTCTCTGAAGGAGGTAAATACCTGGCATTTATAAGCCTCAAGCTCGATATAGAGACCTTTGTCATGCAGCTCCTTAGAATTACGGATATATTCGAGGTTATTAATTGGATCACGGAAGATACAGTAAGTATTACCATCATTTGATAAACCAAGACCCTCCCCCAAACGCTTTTGGGCGAGCATATGCTCACCCCCATCCGTCTTGATTGAATAGGCAGCTGATATGCGGATCCAACCTTTGGCAGTGGCAAATTTATTATGATATACGACCAAGGCACGTTCGTCGCCGGCACGGTTTGAGAAGGCGAATACATCTTCGTTCACATAACCTTCAGGGGAGTAAAAATCATACAATAAAAAGTCCTGTACCTGGGAGAACAGGTAGCGTTTCTTGAGCAATGGGAAAATCTGGCGCTTGTGACGGTCAATCAGATTCTCATCCGGTTTTTCATCCCAATAGGCACGCCGGTATTCCATGCCATATTTCTCAGTAAAGCCTTCCAGCTGACCATGACCGAACATCGGCAGACCCGGCAAGGTAACCATCATGGTACAAACACCAAAGTATTTGTCTTCCTTACCGAATTGATCCACCGCAGTGCGTTCGTCAGGGTTGTTCATGAAATTCACATAGCGTTTGAGGATCTCGGGATCGAACTCGAGGGTATTTTTCATCACCAGGCGATATTCAGCGTTTTTCTCATCGCGCAGCATATGCATAAAAGCGCTGTTATAGACACGGTGCATCCCGAGAGTGCGGACGAAATATCCTTCCATCAACCAAAACGCTTCTGCTAGCAGGAGCGTATCAGGGACTTCCTGCGCAACCCGGTCAACCACCTCGCGCCAGAATTCCACCGGCATGGCAGCATCAAACTGCTCCTTGGTGAGCCCGTGCTCGGCTCGGGATGGAATTGCCCCACCCGAACCAGGCTCAGGAAACCATAAGCGCTGGAAGTGTTTTTTCGCCAGGGTCATGGCAGCATCAAAGCGGATGACCTGGAACTTACGGGCAACGTGAAGGATGGTCTGGATAATGGCTTCACGCACCTCGGGCTTCAGGTAATTAAGCTGGGCAGTATCATTCCAGGGCATCGACGTGCCATCATTGCCATGATAGATATATTTTTCCTGACCTGACCAAAAATCTACCCGCTTGAAGACAACTGCAGCATCGGTATTGTTGAAATAATGATCTTCGACATAGATGCCAACTCTCTCATCAGATGAGAAGTTGGTACCATTGAATGAATAGGAGGGGAATGGGGAGTAATCTTGGGCGATGAACCAATCGGGATGTTCCATCACCCAGCGGGAATCGATTCCCATGTGGTTGGGGACCATGTCTGATGCCAGGCGTATGCCCCTACCCCAGGCACGCTGTCGGAGGTCTTGGTAAGCATCATCGCCGCCCAGGTCAGCCGCAATTTGATAATCAAGCAATGAATAAGCGGAGGCTACGGCATCGGGGTTGCCGCGCTGCTGTTTTATACGCTTCGAGGCTGCGCTGCGTTCCCATAGACCAATCAACCAAAGACCGGTGAAACCCCATTCAGCAAGGCGATCCAATTCTTCGTCAGGGATTTGCCCCAGGTTCTGGATTGGTCGCTGGTATTGCCGGGTTAACTGGTCGAGCCAAACGTAGGCATTTTTGGCAAGCAGCACCAGGCTGGGCATCCAATCCTTGTCGGTGCTGTAGCGTTCGGGCTCGACTTCCATTCCGGCGAATTCATAGACGCGGGCAGGACCTGGACCGAGAAAGGCTGCCTTCTCTTCCTCTTTGATCAGATCAAGGCTACCGAGCAGGCGGAATAAATATTTTCCCAGCAACGAGCCCCAACGCTGGCGGATGAATTCGAGCTGGGCTGTGAGTGATTGAGGAGCAACGATGGCGGGAGTGCGCAGCATATCCACCAGGTTTTGATTGTCAGGACCAAACGGAGGTTGGGTTTCAAAGAAGGCATGGATGAGCGGGATCAACTTTTCGTAGGCGGTTTCCTTGACCAGGTGACTGTCATCGAATAACTCCCTGTAAGGTGAAAATGCCGGGTTCGCATTTGCCAACCAAAGTAACAACAGCTCTTCCAGTACGATCTGACGGTTTGAGATCCCTTCGGTCGTCGAATCCAGGTATTCTTCAGCACTTCGATGATTGCGATAGACATCCACGGGAGGAAATTCCTGGATGAACTGAAGTAAAGTGTGGTCGATATCGTCTTTTCCGAGCATACCCCCAACCCAATCCAGGGCTTCCTGCATCACCTTCGGGTTGATTTGCTGCCGGTAAAGCTGAACAACCATGTGCAGGATCTCATCAATTAAACCCATGGCGTTGATTTGCCCGGCGCGAACCACTTTTTCGGGGAAATTGATCATATCCCGTTTTTGGTTCATCTTTAGCGCAAACAAACGGGCAGCATGGAAATCTGCAAAGATAATATTGCCTGCCTGTCCAAATAGCAGCTGGTCAAACTGGTAATGATCCCGCGCCTGGCGAGATATATGGAACTCAAAAATAGGTGATGGGCTGTTTGACATGCCTCTCCTGATCTACGTACGGTTGGTGGCTCTTATTACCGGCTCACTGGATGAAAACAATACCCGACGCATGCTGTCTCCAGGATACCAGATTATTTTACAATTATATAATACCCTGTAACGTTATTATCTCACCCGATAAAGGTCTAAACAAGCACTTATAAGGACTTTTGGATTGACCAGTCAATTGTAATACGTTATAAATAATCTGATATTGAATTATTGTGAAAGGCAGACGCAACATGGCATACAAAACTCTAATTACAGCAGAAGAATTAGCCAGGCATTTAGACAACCCCGATTGGGTTATCGTTGATAGCCGGTTCAAACTCGCTTTCCCTGACCAGGGTCGAAAGGACTACGAACGCTCTCACATCGCTGGAGCTGTGTACGCCCACCTCGATGAAGATCTATCCGGACCCATTGTCAAAGGAGTCACAGGCAGGCATCCGTTGCCAGAGCTTGATAAGATATCAGCAGTGTTTTCCAGGCTGGGGATACACAGCCATGTTCAAGTGGTGGCATACGATGATGTGGGGGGAGCCCTGGCTGCCGGGAGAGTGTGGTGGTTGCTGCGATGGCTGGAGCATGATCGAGTTGCCCTATTGGACGGCGGCTGGCAGGAGTGGGTGAAGCTCGGCCTGACTGTCCGATCAGGAGTGGAAAACAATTCACCACGGAAATTTATCCCCCATCCGCGTGAGGAGCTGATCATTACTACCGAACAAGTGGAATCAATGCGAAAAAGCCCACAGTACAGGGTACTGGATGCCCGTTCAGCAGACCGCTTCAGGGGGGAAAATGAAACCATAGACCCGGTGGCTGGGCATATCCCGGGAGCAATTTCGGCACCCTATGCTGACAATCTTAACCAGGATGGTACTTTCAAGGATGATGAAAGCCTGGCAGGCATATATAAAAAATTAGTGGAAGGTGTGCCCATCGATCACGTTGTGGCATACTGCGGGTCTGGTGTTACTGCCACCCACGACATCCTGGCGATGATGAAGGCAGGCTTGGGGGAAGCACGGATTTATGCAGGGTCATATAGTGAATGGATCACCGACCCGAAACGACCGGTAGAAAAATAAAAAAACCCTCCCCAGGTAAGCGCCTGGGGAGGGTTTTTAGTTAAGCATCGTGATAACGAGAATCATCCAATTCTCGCTTTAATTTTTCCTCTTCTGATTCTGCCCCCACTAAAGATTGAGGTTTTACCCCAGCTAGTTCAGCAGCCTCAGCCTGACGCAGTTGCTCCAGGGATCGTGGGCGGACGAAGGACCATTTTCCACAGTAGGGACAACGGTCGATTTTACTAGCGCCCAGGTTGATCCACCACAAGCGGAGTGGGAATGGTCGTCCACATTTAGGACAGACTGCCCCACCGCCCATTCCATATTTACGTTCGGCACCTAATGGTGTGGAAGCTAATTTTCCCCTGCTTAGGAGAATGGGAACAAAAACTGAGATCAACGCAATCACCAGGATCACGCCCAGCAGCGGTAGAATAAATTTGGTCACTGATTGCATTCCCGCACCGGCAGGCACAAATTGACTCACGATTTTATTTGAGTTCAGCTGAGCTCCATCGGATGTGTAACCAACAGCGCTTATTGTATGTTCACCAGTAGGATAGGAATCAGTATTGAACTGCAGGCTGAATGGAGATGCAGTGGCTTCACCCATCAGTGTTGAATCAATATAGAATTCAACGCGGGTCAGATTATCGGGGGGATTTTTTACTTTCACGGTAAACAACCCCTGGATGTCATTCCCAAACCCGCCGTATCCCCAATCCCTGCTCATCCCTATCTGCAGCTCTTGAGAGGACTGTGCAAAGGCGGAGCCTGCAAACAGAACACTAAACACGATAAGGATCAATAATACCGACAGTAGCTTTTTCATCGTATCAATTCCTTTGTGTAATGTTGTTCAACTAGAGGTTGAATTATTTCCAACGAGTAAGAATCGTCTCGCGCTGGAAGAGGCGCACAGAGGCGTAAACCATCAAGATATCCACCAGAGCTAATACCAAGCACATGAGCAGGATTAATGTGCTGTTGAGAACAAATATACCGGCAATCTGGCCGAAGAACACCACCAGTAATGGCAGGATAACAACAGCAGATAGCTGCTCAGCCACACGCGGGTCATTCACTCGGGAAGAGACCATGATACTGAAATTCACCGAAAGAATCGCCATCAATGGCCCGGCGATGAAAACAGCGATGAGCCACATCGGGTCCAACAAGGCACCCGCGAGAGCTCCGCCTCCCGTAATGATCATCGTCCCGACGGCGAAAATGGCAAAACCGATCCATGTAGCGATGATCGCCGGAATAACGGAGGCCAGATTTTTACCAGCCAACAGCTCGCGTGTTGAGATTGGGGTAGCAAGCAAAGGTTCGAGGCTGTGAGTGGTTTTTTCGCCGACAATCGAGTAGGCAGCGATATTAACCGGAATAAATAGAGGAATGAGCATGAACATGATCATGAATTCACTCACAATGTAGTATTGCATGCATTCCCCACTGGACATGTTTGCCTTGCATAACTGCTGGAATTGACCAGGTAGGTCAGCAATGGCGGCATTTCCCACTGCACCGCCCATCGAGTATAAAATGATCAATGGGAGGACACTCAGGAACAAGGGCAGAAAGATCACAGTGAAAAGCACCATCTTCTTCTTGAATACTTCAGCCCATTCTTTTCGAATGATCGTTTTTATCTTCTTCATATCAGTTCATCCATTATGGTTAGTTGATCTATATCAAGCATTCTTAACCAGCTGCAAGTACACGTCTTCGAGAGAGTGACGCAGCTCGCCAACAAACTGGATCTCTGCGCCTACGCCAACCAACGCCCGGATAATCTCAGGATTATGAGCCTCAGGGTCATCGAGAGTGACCAGCAGCTTGCTATCGATGATTTTAGCCTCGCGGACAAACGGCATCGCCTGGATAACCGAGGCCATGGTTTCAGAGCCATTGGCAAGATGAAACACCACCCTGCGACCAAATAGCTGCGAACGCAGGTTCGCGGGCGTATCGACGACAAGTAAATGAGTTTTGAAAACTCCTACTCGATCACACAACCGGTCAGCTTCATCCAAATTATGCGTGCACAGGAATATAGTGCGACCTTCCTTGCGCAGCTCAGTGATGAAATCGTGTACCAGGCGCGAGGCTTCCGGGTCGAGGGCGGCTGTAGGCTCATCCAGGAAGAGGATGCGCGGCTCGTGAAGTAATGCCCGAGCGATGGCGAGTTTTTGCTTCATGCCTTTTGAGAATGTACCGGCTTCATCTTTGCGACGGTCCCACAAGCCAAGCATGCTCAGATATTTTTCCACTTGACCTTTGGGATCTTCAACCTCATAGAGATTGGCGTAAATCTCCAGGTTAAATTCTGCGCTCAGGTTGTCATACATTCCAGGTGTCTCGGTAAGGATACCGACCGTTCGGCGGATCTCCGTATCCTGCTCACCGACTTTGAACCCATTGACAACGGCAGATCCAGCGGTAGGTCCGATCAGGCTGGTGAGCATTCGGACAGTGGTGGTCTTGCCTGCTCCGTTGGGACCGAGGAAGCCAAATACTTCACCTTCAGCTACTTCAAGACTAAGATCATCGACTGCCAGGGTGGTATTAAACGTTTTGGATAGGTTTTGAGTTCGGATCATATTGGAATCACTTTTTTTGGATGGGATAGATTATTATAGAATAATATCCTATTGATAGCGAGTATTCTCCAGATTATCTGAGGTTTCTTCGATGGAGGGAGGTGTGAAAACTGCCGGCGAAACAGAGGGGGAAAGAGAAGGCGGCTCAACAGGCTCAGGTTCTGGTTGACGTAAGGCAAAAATGATAATGATATCCAGAATCGCAAGGATACCAAATGCAGCCTCGGCTGCAAAAGCACCCCATTGGTTTGAAATGACGACTGCAGAAGCATCCATCAGGGCATGTAAAAAGATAGCCAACCCCAACCATCTGAACATCTGATGACCCGGACGGCGGGTGAACACCTGCAGGACGACCACGGATGCCATGATATGGAAAGGAATGGTGAAAGTCCGCTCGACTGCGCCGAGTAGAGTAGCATACCAGGGAGCATTCCAGTAAGACTGGATCTGCAGGCGGGCAGTCGCCAGCTGATCCAGGGTGAGATTGAGGTTACTCATATCGATATTCCGATATGCCATCAGATTAGTAAATGCCAGCATAACCAATATGCCGAGAATTATGGCTTCAATTCCACCATGCCCTGCGCCCGCCAGGATGGCTCCCCGCCATGTATGATTATCCTTGATCCACCAGCGGAACATTCCATAGCGAGCGCATTCTTCAAATACACCAGCGCTCAATCCCAATAATATCCCTGCAATGAGATACGGTGATACCATCTGGAGGCTTGATTGAAGTTTCTCAATAATTGGATTGAGAATATATATATTAAATGGGATATGAAGTACCTGGGAGAGAATAAAGGTGGCAGCACCGATAAACCATAATCTCCAACCCGTGTGAAATTTTTCCGTCAGGTAAATGCCTAACAGGATTGGCATCGCGATCATCAGAAGCCAATTTAGAAAATGAGTTATGGTCAATAGATCCACGGCTGAAAAAATTATACTTCACATTGAATAAAGAAGGTCGCGGTGGGACATATCTCCTTTCTATGATTAATTGTTCACTAACAATATCAGGTGAAATAACCTGGTTCTGTTGGTATAATTTTTAGTGTGGATTCACTCACGCTGAATAAATTGTAGAATTCAATGAACCCCATGCGGGAGGCAATTGGTAATGGAAAAGAATGAGTACCTGGATTTATTTCACCAGATGATTTTGATACGGCTGGTCGAAGAACAAGCCTCGGTCCTGTACCAACAAGGGAAGATTGGGGGATTTTTACACTTGTATATCGGTCAGGAGGCAGTGAGTACTGGGTTAATCTCTGCACGGCAACCGCAGGACAGAGTTATTACAGCTTACCGCGATCATGGAGTAGCAATTAACTGTGGCATACCTGCCAAAGTAGTTATATCTGAATTGCTCGGTAAGGTCACCGGCTGTTCAGAAGGCAGAGGCGGTTCAATGCACATGGCAGACGTCAACCAGAATTTTTGGGGCGGGCATGCCATCGTGGGAGCACATTTACCCCTGGCGGCAGGCCTGGCACTGGGTGACCGTTATAAGGGTAGTGAGGCAGTGACCATCTGCATGTTTGGGGATGGTGCAACGAATATCGGATATTTCCACGAAGCACTCAACCTTTCCAAGGTGTGGAATTTATCGGTACTATGGGTGTGCGAAAATAACCGCTATGGTATGGGAACTGCAGTCGATAGAGCGTCAGCAGTGTCCGAAATCCGACAAAAAGCAGAGGGATACCTGATCCCGAATGACTGCGTCGACGGGATGGACGTGATTAAGGTTAGGGAAGCCGCTCAAAATGCTGTCGATAAAGTGCGCAAGGATAAATCTCCATATTTCCTCGAAATTGAGACATACCGCTTCAGGGGACATTCGATGGGTGACCCTGAACGCTACCGGACTGCAGAAGAAGTAAAACACTGGCAAAACGATGAAGACCCGTTGGGGATTTATCACAAATTCTTAGTGGAAAACAAAATTGCTTCTGCAGATGAATTGGATGGACTGGAAAAATCTGCAGAACAAGAAGTCAAAGAGGCCGTGCAATATGCTGAAAGCAGCCCGGAGCCTTTAGCAGAGGACTTAAATAAAAACATTTACGTGCAGGCGGAATAGGTCGAGGGACACATGGCAAGAATTACAATGCGTGAAGCGATCTCACAAGCCCTTTGGGAAGAAATGGAACGCGACCCTGATGTATTTATCATGGGGGAAGAGGTTGGCGTGTGGGGAGGTAGTTATGCTGTTACCAAAGGTTTTTATGACCATTTTGGAGGTGACAGGGTAAGAGATACTCCCATTTCGGAAGCTACGATCATTGGTGCTGCGACAGGAGCAGCACTCACCGGTTTACGCCCGGTAGCAGAGATCATGACGATTAACTTCGCATTTTCCGCGTTCGAGCATATTGTCAACCAGGCGGCAAAATTACATTACATGTTTGCTGGTCAAATGACGGTTCCGCTGGTGATCCGCACGGTTAGTGGTGGAGGTCGTCAGCTGGCGGCGACTCATTCTCAGACACCCGACGCGATCTTCGCCCACTTTCCGGGGCTGATCGTAATTGCACCGGGCACACCTGAAGATGCAAAAGGATTGCTTAAATCAGCCATACGCAGTAATGACCCGGTGCTATTTATTGAATCTGCCACTCTGTATCAGTCGCGAGGAGAAGTGGCAGATGGAGAAAACCTGGTTCCGATTGGAAAATCGAAAATTCAGCGCCCTGGCAAGGACGTCACTCTTATCAGTTACAGCAAAATGCTTGAAACGTCAATGAAAGCTGCTGACCAGCTGGCACAGGAAGGCATTGATGTGGAAGTGGTCGACCTGCGGACTCTGCGACCGTTGGATATGGAACCGGTGCTCGAGTCATTCAAGAAGACCAACCGGGCGGTGATCGCTGAAGAGGGTTGGCGATCTTATGGGGTTGGAGCAGAGGTGGCTGCCAGGATCTATGAGGAAGCTTTTGACTATGTGGATGCTCCTATCCAACGGGTGGCGCAGAAAGAAGTGCCCCTGCCTTATAACCGGACGCTTGAGCAATTAGCACTGCCACAATTGGAAGATATTATCAAATCGGTTAAGGAGGTGCTGTAATGGCGCAGATCATCGGCATGCCGAAACTAGGATTTGACATGGCGGAGGGAACCCTCATCCGGTGGGTGATCCAGGAAGGGGAACAGGTTACTAAAGGCGCAGTGCTGGCCGAAATTGAAACGGATAAAGCCACAGTCGAAGTCCAATCGGAATATGGTGGTGTACTGCTGCGTCACATCGTCCCGCAAGGAACGGTAGTGCCGATAAATGATCCGATCGCGGTGATTGGCGAGGCTGGGGAGAGCGTGGATGTTGAAGCCATGCTCGGAAAACCAGCGGGTAGTGAAAAACCTACACCTCCTGAAAGACCACCGGAGCAAGCCGCACCCGTCCCGAGCACAGGGCTACCAGCACCAGCAACAACCACCCCCACACCGATTATTATCCCGAGCGAGGTACATGCATCACCGCTGGCACGCTCGATCGCGGCGGAATTGGGAGTGGACCTACGTATGGTCCATGGCACCGGACCCGGTGGTCGGATCACCAAAAAAGATATCGAGTCTTACCGGGTGACTGCGCCTGTGTCAGAAATAACAATACCTTCCCAGACAGCTCCTGTTGTTGGAGCGAAGTTAACCTCGGTTGGATTGATTCGAGAGACACGCAGCTTGCCGCTACCCAAATTGAGAGCAGCGATTGGCCGGCGGATGACCGAATCGATGCAGCAATCACCCCACTTTTACGTGACCCACGAGTATGACGTGGGTGGACTTCTTGACCGGCGGAAAGAGATCAACGCACTTTTGTCAGATGATGACAAACTCTCATTGAATGACTTTATTGTTAGAGCGGTGGCTTTAACCTTATTGGATTTTCCAAACCTGAATACATCACTTGACCTCAAAAATAATAGCCTGATCTATCATGGTGAGATCAACGTGGGAGTAGCGGTAGCGGTTGAGAACGGCTTGCTCACCGTGGTGAACCGGAGCACAGACCAGAAGACCGTGCATCAAATATCATCTGAGTTGAAAGGAATGGTTAACCGAGCGCGTGAAGGGAAGGTGAGGGCTGAAGATATAGAAGGCTCTACCTTCACCGTCAGCAACATGGGTATGTATGATGTGGATCAATTCACGGCGATCATCAATCCGCCTGAAGCAGCTATATTAGCCGTTGGGTCAGCGAAGCAGATTCCTGTGGTAATAAATGGTGAAATCAAGATTGGCATGCGTATGAAAGCAACCCTGTCGATCGATCACCGCATCAGCGATGGGGTGGAAGGAGCCAGGTTCCTGCAGGCACTAGCGAAATATATCGAGGAGCCATTACGGCTGTTGATTTAATTGTTGATTTTTTCTCCAGGTAAACCAGGATGAAAACCTTCGAATATGACCTCGGTTATATCCAGGCAAGCGTGGATGTGATGGAGAGCTATTTACTTTCGGAGGAGGTATTTTGGCCGATCAGCGCAACACCTCCGGAAGGAACTCCGGATTATCCTCGCATTACGTTGGATGGATTACTCCTGGCAGCATGCCGGCTAAAGGCATATCCACAAAACCCGAGTCAATCTGCACAGGTGCAGCAAGTTCTTTCACAGGTGGAACAAATCCGCACCAAATGGAGAGTGATGTGGGAAAGGAAAGCCGGACGATGTTACAGCGCAAGGTTGCGGATGTGGAGAGATTTTCTTGATGAATACCGCAGCAGTCTGCAAGAAAATGCAGACCGCTATGCCTATGAGGTGCGCACAAGGGTAATGTTGGACTTATTAACATCTGAGAGCAGTGGAAGACCGCCGGCTGAGATCGAAATGCTGTCGGGATTGGACCGTTACTTAAAAAGCGTGCTCAGGTCGGGCGGTTTTATATGGGAAGCAGATGTGCAGGCAGGTTTCTCCAAGGATATTTACTGGTACCTGTATGGTGAATTACCTTCCCGGTAATACCGCGATGGATGAATTATAAGGATGGATAGCTTATCCAAAATTGCGCATAGCCAAGCGCATAGCCATCCTTGGAGAGAAAGGTTTTTGGAAGAAAAACCAGTCAGGATTGGATGGGGAACTAGCTGAATAATGCTCGATCGGGTCAGGGGGTACCGGCTTGCAGGCACACCAATAGCATTCGCAATAAACCTTCAGGTTCACCCAGGGTAAGTGCAACTACTGGTTGGTTAAGCGCAGTTTCAAGCGACTTATCAAGCTGTACGATATGTACATCTCCTGGGTTGACTGAACCCCTTGCGTTTAAAAATGATGCTGGCAGGTATCCAATAGAATTGACATCCCGGGAGATGGCCTCAAGCATCGCACTCGAGTCTGGAGCGAGCATTGCCTGGGTGGTGATAGGCTGGTTCTGAAGAACTGCCTGGTCGAATAGATTGCGTACGGGGTCACCATCTGGCTGCACCCAGATCTGGATTGGCTCACCGGAGCTATCGCTCAAGGTTGACCACTGCCCAGAATAGATTTGGCGCAGCTCGTCGCTGGTTAGCTGTTCCAGCGAGTTATCCTTGTTGACGATCACGGCGATTTGTTCGGATCCAATTTGAGAAAGATAACTGGCAGACGCTTTGGAGTCTGGTTGACCCAATACAAGCTCAATTTCGTTTGAAAGGATCGACGTAACTGGATTGTTCGTTGGATTAAAGAACAATGCCACCTGGGGATTTCCTGCAGCACAACCCGAAAGCTTATCAGCCCATGGCTGAAGCGCGGGAGGGTAGGTGATTCCAATTGCCTGAGCCGTGGGAGCGGGGGTGGATACCGGGGGAGATCCACAGGCGGCGAGGAACAGGACTAAACTCAAGAGGATAAAGCACTTCATGATCACAGACGGGCAAGGTAAAAGATGACAACGGTGACCGGCACAATCACTGAGTATGCAGCGAAGATATACAGCGATCGCTTACTGAGATAGGATAACAGCCACCTTATTGCCAGATATCCAACAATTGCTGCGGTAATAAACCCAGCGACCAGTGTAGGGATCTGCCCGGTATAGTTGGGCATACTGAATAAATCCACGATCGCCAAGATCCCTGCACCGATCATAACCGGGATTGACATTAAAAATGAAAAGCGTGCCGCAGATGGACGGTCCAGAGAGCGGATCATCCCACCGGAGATCGTTGACCCGGAGCGTGAAATGCCGGGCAGAAGGGAGACAACCTGGAATAATCCGATTAACAAAGAGTCCAACCAAGTGATCGATTCGATTTGCCGGCTGCGTTTACCGACCAGCTCTGCGGTTACCAACAATGCAGCGGTGCCCAATAACAGCAACCCTGCTGCAAGTGGGCTGGAAAAGGCGCGTTCGACCAGATCCTTGAAAAAGAAACCAGCAATTACCGCCGGGATGGTTGCCAGCACCAGGAACCAACCGAGGCGAGCCATTGGATCGGAAAATGGCTGCCGGTGAAGGAGACCGCGGAAGACAGCGACGATAACCGCGTATAAATCCTTCCTGAAATAAACAATGACGGCTAACAAGGTTCCAAGTTGGACTAAAACGTCGAAGATGAATGCATCCTGGAGAGGGACATGCCAGTTTAACAGGTATGGAACGATCACCAGATGACCCGAGCTTGAGATCGGTAGGAATTCAGTCAAACCCTGGACAATTCCTAAAATGATCGATTGAATGAGTGTCATGAAGTTTTTTCCCAATGTTCGAAAAAATTAGCAGCAAACAGATCGAATTGACCATCCTTGATCGACTGCCGGATTTCCTTCATCAGCGATAACAAAGTGTTAAGGTTATGGATGGTTAATAAGGTTGCTCCCAGGATTTCCTTAGCGAGAACCAAATGACGGAGGTATGCAGTGGAGAAATTCTTACAGGTGTAACAGGAGCAGCTTTCATCAATCGGTGCTTTGTCCGAGCCAAAGCGGGCATTGGCGATATTGATCCGCCCTGTACGGGTGATGGCAGCATGATGCCGGGCAAGGCGGGTGGGAAGGACGCAGTCGAAAATATCCACCCCACGCTGTACCCCGGAAACCAGGTCTTGAGGTGACCCAACACCCATCAGGTAGCGAGGTTTATCTTCTGGCAAGCAGTTGTCTACCAGCTCCAGGATCGAGAGAGTCTCTTGTTTGGTTTCACCTACGGATAGCCCCCCGATGGCATAACCGGGTAGTTCCAGAGCTGATAAAAATTCTGCTGAGCGTTTGCGAAGCTCAGGGTATATACCCCCCTGGATTATCCCGAATAAAGCTTGGTCTGTGCGGGTCTTGGCTCTTATACACCGTTCAGCCCAGGCGTGGGTGCGCTCCAATGCGATTTCATTCTTATCCAGGTCATAGGGTGAACCGCATTCATCAAATGCCATGATGATATCTGCACCTAAGTTTTCCTGTATGGCGATCGATTTTTCGGGGGTGATCCGATGGGTGGATCCATCAATATGGCTTTTAAAAGTGACCCCATCCAGATCGATTTTCCGGCTGTCAGCCAAGGAAAATACCTGAAAACCACCAGAATCGGTTAATAACGGCCGATCCCAATGCATGAAGGTGTGCAAACCACCTAATTGAGCAATCGTCTCATCGCCGGGCTTTAAATAAAGGTGGTAGGTGTTAGCCAGGACCAAACCCGCATTTAGTTCTTCCAATTGGGCGGGGGTGACCGATTTAACCGTTGCTTGCGTGCCGACTGGTGCAAACAGGGGTGTGTCAAGCAAACCGTGAGGGGTCTCAAAGACCCCGGCACGGGCACGTCCTACACGAGATTTTATTTCAAAACCGAAGCGGGTGCTCATTTCGAAGCCTGATTATAACCCATCCGGTAGTGTTATAATTTTCTCATCGGGTGAGTTGGAGCATTTATTAACCTGTAAACATCGGTCCACTGGCGGCTCTCTGGTGGGAGATATTCGAGTATAAACCATGCGGTTTACAGGAACAAAACAGGAGAAAAAATATGCAGGTCTATGATCTACCGGGTCCGAAAGCTAAAGCCATTATCGAACGTGATTCAGCTGTTATTTCACCTTCATATGCACGAGCATATCCATTTGTGATGGATCATGGTAAGGGTTCAGATGTATGGGATGTAGATGGGAACCATTTCCTGGATTTTGCTGCAGGCATCGCAGTCACTGCCACTGGGCACAGCCATCCAAAAGTAGTCCAGGCGATTAAAGACCAATCGGAAAAGTTCCTACATATATCAGCGGACTTTTATCATGAAGCCTGGGTCAGTCTTGGTGAACGACTTGATCAAATTGCACCTTTCAAGGAAGATGCAGTTTCGTTCATGACCAATTCTGGCACTGAAAGTGTTGAAGCTGCTATCAAGCTGGCGCGATATCATACTGGTGCAAGCCAATTCATCGGCTTTTTAGGAGCCTTTCATGGCCGAACCCTGGGATCATTGAGCTTCACTGCGAGCAAACCTTTATATCACGAAGGTTTCTACCCACTGATGAACGGGGTAGTGCACGTCACTTATCCTGACCCATACAGACCCATGTTTATACAACGTCCAGGAGAGGATTATGGCGAGACGGTGGTCAGGTATATTGAGGATCAGGTGTTGGGAAAATTATTACCGGCAGAAGATGTAGCCGGTCTTTTAGTGGAATCTATCCAAGGTGAAGGCGGGTATATCATACCGCCTCCGGGGTTCTACCCGGCTTTACGCGACCTGTGCGATCGTCATGATATCCTGCTCATTGTTGATGAGGTCCAATCAGGAATGGGGCGGACTGGAAAGTGGTGGGCAATAGAGCATTTTGGCATCGAGCCGGATATCGTGTGCGTGGGCAAAGGAATTGCCTCAGGGATCCCATTAGGCGCCATCATTGCCAGGAAAAGCATCGTAAGCTGGCCCCTTGGTTCTCACGGCAATACTTACGGTGGTAATCCGATTGCCTGTGCGGCTGCTTTAGCGACCATGGACCTTATCGAGGATGAGTATTTGCAAAACGCACAAGAGGTGGGTGATTATGCCATCGACGCGTTGAATGAAATTGCTATCCGCCACCCCAGTATTGGCGAGGTACGTGGGAAAGGATTGATGATTGGGGTTGAGTTTGTTAAGAACAAGCAAAGTAAAGAACCAGCGCATGACCTGCGCGAGCGGATCGTTCAAAGAGCATTCGAGCGCGGATTAATCAGCCTGGGATGTGGGAAAAGCACGATCAGGATTTCTCCATCACTAAATATCACCAAGGGTGAAATTGACGATGGTTTGGAGATATTTGAAGAATCCATATCCCTAGGTGAGAAGGAATTTCAGATCTCACATGTTGCCTGATTTTCGCGTCCGACAACGCGATTATCTATTAGAAATAAGCCGTGCCCTAACCCAGGAGCTTGATTTAGACAAGCTCCTGGGGCGTATTCTGTACATATCAGCAGAGATGTTGGCTGGTCAGGCTGGGTTAATTGCCTTACGGGCTGAAAAAGGGGGTTGGAAAATTACAACCAACCTGGGCATCCCCGCCAGCCTGGCGAGGTACCTGGAGCCTTTATTGGCAGAAATTCCTGATAATGAAGATCCGGCACGATTTGAATTGCCTGAAGTCAACCGATTGCTACAGAACCTGGCCAGGACGGTTGGACTGGGGTTATTTACCGGGGTGGGCTTACCCCTGATCGCACGCGAAAAAGTAATTGGGGTAATATTTGTGTTCAGGAATTATCCCGGAATATTCTCTACAAATGACCGGGCGTTATTGCAAAGTTTTGCCAACCAGGCGGCTATTGCAGTGGATAACGCCCAGCTTTATCAGCAGGTGAATCAAGATAAGCAGCGCATGGATGCACTCATCGATTCAGCTGCAGATGGGATATTAATCCTATCACCAGGGCACCTCATTACACTCTGCAACCGGGCATTCACTCGAATAATGGCACAGCCGGTATCGGCGATTGTCGGTAAATCTCACGAAGATGTGATCGAATTGATGTGTCATGAAGATATGCTGACCCTTGAACAGGCTGAGGCCGGTGGTTGGCCACTTACACCAAATGCTACACTGTACGTCGAGGGCGATTTACAACGATCGTCTGGGGTTTCTCTACCTGTTGGAATCACCTATGCACCGTTGATTTCGGATGAAGGCAACCTGGTCAATATAATTGCCACTGTGCGTGACATCACCAGGTTTCGTGAGGCAGAGGAGCTGAAAAGCACTTTCATTTCAGTGATCAGTCACGAGCTGAAGACACCGGTGGCATTGATCAAAGGCTACGTTGGGACTTTGCGAAGAGAAGATGCCAATTGGGACCGTGAGATTATCAGTGACAGCCTGGCAGTGATTGAGGAAGAAGCTGATCGATTAACTGGACTGATCGAGAACTTACTCGATGCTTCAAGACTTCAAGCTGGTGGACTGTCAATCAATCTTTCCGATGTTGATTTGAACACTGTTGCTAGAAGGATTGCCAAGCATTTCCAAACACAATCTACCATCCATAACATCGTGGTGGACTTTCCAGAGGATTTTCCAGTGATCAACGGTGACGAGACCCGTCTGGAACAGGTCTTATCCAACCTGGTATCGAATGCGATTAAGTATTCGCCCCAAGGTGGGGAAATCCGCATTACCGGGCAGGTGCGACCGTCACAAGTTATCATTTGCGTCAGCGACCAGGGACCGGGATTAGCACCTGAGGATATACCCCATATATTTGATCGATTTTACCGGTCTTCGATCGCAAAACGGACTACGAAAGGTGCCGGATTAGGTTTATACTTGGCACGAGCGGTTATTGAAGCTCACGGTGGGCGAATTTGGGTCGATCCGCAGCCAGATACTGGTGGTCGCATCTGTTTTTCGATACCCCGGGGTTAAGAATATTAATTATCCGTCCTTTTTATTCTTATCGTCCATAATCTTAATATTTGGGCGAATTATTTTAGGAGTGTTTCATGCCAAAGACGCGCATTAATTGTCCAAACTGCCGGCAGCCCATCATGGCTGATATCGACCAGTTATTTGATGTGGGGCAAGATCCCACGGCGAAGCAGAAAATTCTATCTGGGGCATTCAACATTGCTTCCTGTCCCAATTGCGGTTACAAGGGAATGATTGCCACCCCACTGGTTTATCACGATCCAGATAAGGGGCTCTTGCTCACATATTTCCCACCCGAGCTTAGCTTGCCGGTCAATGAACAGGAGCGAATTATTGGACCATTGATCACCCGGGTGACGAACAGCCTACCGCAAGAAAAAAGGAAGGCCTACCTGCTTCAACCGCAAGCAATGCTAACCCTGCAGACGATGATCGAGCGCATCCTCGCAGCTGATGGCATTACCAAGGAGATGATCCAGGCGCAACAGGAACGCATGAATCTTTTGCAGCGATTAATCAATGCATCCGATGAGAGTATTGCAGAGATAACAACGAAAGATGACGCGTTATTTGATAGCGACTTCTTCAATCTGCTCAACCGGTTAATTGAAGCTTCTGCGGTGAACGGAGACCAGGAATTTGCCAAACGGTTAAACGAATTACAGAAAAGGTTATTAGCGGGTACAACCTTTGGGAAGCAGGTCCAGGAACAGTCTAAAGATGTTGAGGCAGCGATTCAGGCGTTGCAATCGGCAGGAAAATCTTTAACACGTGAGAAACTACTTGAATTAGTCATCAATGCACCCAATGAAACTCAGTTAAGTGTGATGGTGAGCCTGGGCAGACCGGGATTGGATTATGAGTTTTTCAAACTATTGAGCGAGAAGATCGAGCGGGCGCGTGGGGATGGTAGGGAAAGATTGATTACTTTGCGCGACAAGCTGCTGGAAATGACAAGGGCAATCGATAAGCAAATGGAAGAAAGGGTATTCCAATCGCGGAAAAACCTGGATGCAATCCTGCAGTCCACGGATATTAAAGAAACTATGGCGCAAAACTTATCTTTGGTGGATGAGTTTTTCGTTCAGGTTTTCAATGAGGAGATTGAAGCAGCCCGCAAAGCGGGAGACCTGGAAAAAATTAGCAAGCTTAAACAGGTGGAGGAAGTGGTAGATAAAGCCAGCGCACCTCCACCAGAAGTGGCATTAATCCAGGAATTTTTGGAAGCAGCCGAATCTGACCAGGAGCTGGTAAAAAAGCTCGAGGAACATAAAAAAGAAATCACCCCCGAGTTTATGGATATCCTTTCAAGTTTATTGGTGAGAACTGAATCGGGTGAGGACGCAGAATTGAAATCGCGCATGAACAAAGTGTTCAGCGCGGCTTTACGGGTAACAATGACTGAAAACCTCGAATAATAAACATCGGGGCTGATGACCAGCCCCGATGTTTATTTTTAAAAGGGTGGGTTATCCAGCCTCAGGCCATGACCACGGACTGTGATCAAAAATTGGTGGGATGGATTAATCGCGGAGAGACGGTCGCGCAAGCGTCGGACAAGGGCATCCAGCGCTTGTTCGGAAATGCCGACGGCATCGTCCTGCCCCCACACGGCCTGGATCAATTCTGCGCGGGAAACGACACGGTCGGGATTATCATATAATAGCTCGAGGAGCTGATATTGTGATACTGAGAGAGGTGGGAGGAGCTCGATATCCCCGATCCAAACACGACGCGAACGCTTTTCCAAGCGAAGCTGTCGTGGAACCTGCAGCAGCTCTGATGGCTTATCAGGGGTTACCTCCAGCGGGAGGGTTGAATCAGAGCTCATAAAAATGAATTGTTGGGCAAAAGCGATTTGGATTACATCCCCATCCTGGAGCATAATCGGTTCCTTGACTTGTTGCCCGTTGATGTGAGTCCCGTTTTTACTCCCTAGATCTTCCAATTGAATTCCATGAGGCAAGGTTAATGAACCTTGCATGGTAACGAGAAACCTGACGATTTTGGATGACCACCGTGCATGATGCTTCACGACCGATGATAACATCGTCCTTTATGAGCCATCTTTGGCCGTTTAATGGTCCCGCTTGGGCAATCAGTAAGGGGAAATCCTCAGTCTCCAGTCCCATAGCATTTTCCTCGATCCGTTTATCTGGAAACCAACTGTTTTATTAGTATAAATAATATACCATTAACTAATAAGGGAAAAAAATCGGCTTTTCCCGATCGGTTAAGTTTACCACGATAGCCTGGCAAGCTTTCAATAAATTCGCTGGAGATACGAGGATTTCATTACCCCATTCACCAGCACCGACCACAAGTAAGGACTCCTTCATCATGTCTGAATCCAAAAATGAGCGGAATCCCTCTGGCTGCCAGGAAAAAGGAGGGATGGAGCCAATTTTGTAGCCGGTTGTTTGGAACACCTTCTCTGGGCTGGCGAGCTGAATATTCCGGGAACCCACAACTTTCTTCAGGTGTTCGGAAACGACATTTTGATCACCTCCGACCATCACCAACACCTGTTCGCCACCATCTGTCTCGAAAACTAATGTTTTGATCGTCTGGTGTTCTTTCAATCTCAGTGCAACGGCCACATTTGCGGCGCCTTTCGGTGTAGAAGGGGGAAAACTGGCGATGGTGTAAGGAATGTGTTGCTGATCCAGGAAGTTATGGGAAGGAAACATCATACGATTATATCTTTTAATTTCCATAGCTTAGACTTTGATGAGTTGTTCAATCTTATGGCAACCAACGGTATAATACCTGCATCCGTTACGCCAACGGATATAAAAACATGCCGACGCCCTTAAAGACCGGAGAAGTCCTGAGGAGTCGCTATAAAATTCGGCGGATAATTGGGCACGGGGGCATGGGAAGTATATATCTTGCGGATGATCTGCGCCTTGAAGGGCGACAATGTGCGCTTAAAGAAGTCGAGCATGACCGCACATTACCGCAAGAGGTAGTCCAACAAGCCCGGGAACAATTCCTCCGCGAAGCGACAGTATTTAGCGCGCCTGGATCACCCAAATCTACCAAAAGTATCCGACTTCTTTTCCATCGGACCGCGCGATTACCTGGCGATGGATTACGTGCCAGGGAACGATTTACGCACATTGATGATGGAAGCACGTCAAAGGGGTGTTTTTCTTCCTGAGTCAGAAGTTCTTTCGTGGGCCAACCAGATTGCGGACGCGTTGAGCTATCTGCACAACCAAGCCCCACCTATATTACATCGCGATATTAAACCGAGTAACCTGAAGGCAACACCTACAGGACTGATTAAACTGGTGGATTTTGGTCTGGTGAAAATTCTAGCGTCAGAAGAGATGACCATTACCATCCTGCAGGGACGGGGTACAGCGCTTTATACTCCTTTGGAACAATATGGCGGAGATACAGGGCATACTGACCGCAGGAGCGACGTATATGCTTTTGGCGCGACCCTTTATCACTTGCTCACCAACCAACCGCCCATTGAAGCACGTGAGCGTTTTTTACACCCCGAAAATTTAACCCCTCCAAGACAGATCAACCCGGAGATAAGCACACGAACTGAAAAAGCGATCTTGTGGGCGATGAATTTGCACCCCGACGAGCGTCCGCAGAATATCGATTCGTTCCGCCAGGCATTAATCGGCAATTGGGTTCCACCGATCTATCCGTCTAAAAAACCACAGCCTCCTTCGTTACGCGCTGATCTTTTCATCCACGCGTGAGCAGATCCTGCTTGGAGTAGCGGCAGCATTAATTATATTCAGCTTAATTATTACTCTAGCACGTTAGCTTTGAGCAGGTTTGGTTTTTCGCAGATCCAGCTGCTGCCAAATCCATAATGCTCCAGCCCCGAACAACGCCCCGATACTAACCAGTAATAGGACGCCCCAGGTGCCCATATCCTGCAGCATGGGTTCACTGCCAGGCATATTGATTGCCAGGTAGATGTAGGTAAACATTCCCCCAATCAATGGCAGCATTGCTGCTCTCAAGCCCCAGCGTAGACCGCTTTTCAGATTTACCAACCAATAATTAGCTGCGCTGATCAACGCGGTAACGATAAGCGCCGCAAGCCAGTCTCCAAAGTCAACTCCCCCGGAGGCGTTGACATTTACCGGTGTTGCAGTGGCTTGAGGGATAGAGGTTGGAGTGATCGTCGGCGACGCGGTGGTGGTTGGGGTATGGGTTGGTGTTTGGGTGGCAGATGACGGTGTGGATGTACCTGCCACGGGGGGGATATCAAAGGTCAATATATCGGATGTAACCGCCTGCCCGCTTTCTGCCCGGATATTAATCTCACCGGATTCATCGATCAACAGGTTAGCACGGGCAATCCCTTGAGAGGTCTGGCTCTCAACAATTTGTGAAGGTACTCCTTCACCACTGTGATAGAGAGAGAATTGCACAATCGTCCCATCTGGGACCTGGTTTCCGTTATGGTCAAGGATAATACCCGTAATAAGGGAAATTGGGTTTCCAACTGTCATGGATGGGGGCGTAGGAGAAGGAGTGTCCGAACCCTCTACAGTTGGTGAAGCGGGAATATCTTGATAAATGTGGATCACCTGAGTGGGATCAGGAGAAGTGGCTTCCAGGATTTCATACCCAATACCTGGGACAGACACAGGAAGGTGACCAACAGGTTGAATCTCGTGGAAAAGAATCCTGGCCGCAATTTCGATAAAAGAGCTGGAACGGCTGTACAAGGCATAATAAGCCGATAATTTCGAAATATCCGTAGCATCGAGGGCATAAGGCTCGCTGAGGGCGAACACAATTAAATGCTTGCCTTGGATGAGGTCTGGCCGGAGGTCCAGGAACTGGCGAAGAGCAAGAGATACCGGGACATCGCTAGAGACAGTATCCATGGCGAACACAATCCAATCTGTCAGCGCGGAGATCGTTTTCTATTTGGAGTGTCCCAGTGCCACTATTCAGCATGTCAGATAAATCCTGGAAGGTATAGGAGATAAGATTACCTGGGATAACCTGCCCACTGCCACTATATAAGCGGATGACCGCATTCTCAAATGCATCTACCTCCAAGGTATATTGCTGGCGACAGGTGCTGCATTGTTGGAATACTCGTGTATCGCTGATGAAGACAATGGATTCATCACGCGCGGGTGGTGACGGGATTGCATTATTCAGCTCTTCCTGAGACGGGCTGATCAGGCTGGCAGATATCTGGGCGGTGTTGAAAGTCACATGGGATGCTGTCCCGATTGAAGTCAGGACATCTGGATTGGGCAATGTGGAGGTAACCGAGAAGGTGCCATTATAAATTTTATATTTAAGTTTAAGGATGCGTAGAACAGATTGGTCCACACGCTGGGCAAAGGCTGGGTCTTCCCGATACTTTTGAGCGAAAAAGACCAATGTGCGCACATAGGAGGAATACACATCAGGGTCACCACTGGAGAGGAAATTGTCCAGGTAGAGGACATCATTCCCGGCAAGGAAAGCATCGCGTGCAACCAGAGGTCCGTTAAAGGTCTGACCGCTGGGATCATAGAATCGGCGAACTGCGCGGCTACCGAGATTATCACTGATCATTACTCCACCATCCTGCCTCCAGGTGCCAAATTCTGGCAGAGAGATCAGCTGAGAAAATGCCTGGGGATCAAAACTTACTGGGCGGGTGGTGGCTCGGATGTTTCCCTGGAAGCCCTGGTAACGGATATGGGAAACCACGAGTGCATCGGTCATCGATTCGGCGTTCGGCGCATCACCAGTTACGGCAAAAAAAGGGGCTAAATCGATTTGCTTGAGCTGCTCGAGGGAGGAGAGAACGGTGGCTACTTCTTCTTCAGGTAATCGATCTGAGCCACCAAAACCCGGAAAATGCTTCGATGCCACAACCATCTTCCCATTGCTTCCCTGGTGTACTCCAGCGATATAAGCTTGCCCAAGCGATCCGACCCAAAAAGGATCTCCACCGAACGTCCGGACTCCAAGATCACCACCGCTATCCGTGGTAGGTACTTCGAGAACATCCATAGATGGACCGAGCAGCAAGTTGAATCCCAACTCTGAGAGCTCTCTGCCCAGTACATTACCCACTTCTTTGCTTTGATCTGGACTCCAGGTGGCACCAATTGCCATCTGGCTTGGTAGGGGGGTCATACCGTTGAGGATTTGGTCGTAGGGATAGCCATCACCTTCCTGTGAAATCCCGATAAAAAGGGGTATATAAGCAGGCGTATAGGATTCGTTGGTTACAGGATTTTCCTGGGGGGTTAGTGAGGAACTGTATTCGTCTCTTTGCAGCTGATCAGTTAAGCTTTGAGCAATAACCAGGGTCTGGTCGGAACCGACGAAGTTATCATTTGCGGAAGATAGAATTACTCCACCGATATGATAATTTACAATTAGATCATAAATTTGTGCGCCTGTAGCCGATGCCATCGCAGCTTCAGGACCGGTAAATGTTAACAGGAAGAGCTGACCGACACGTTCTTCGGGGGTAAGCTTTTCCAACATTGACTGAGCTTGTTGGTCGGCAGTCAGGGCTTGTTTAAACGGAGAGGCCTGCCCTAAAGATACCGGTAAGATCAGGGTTATGATGAACAACGCTAAGAAAAGTTTTCGAAAAACCGATTGCATTCTCAACCTGGGACTAAATCCCTACCCTATAGAATGATTATCCTGTTCAACTTCTATAATTCGGTGCAGCAATTCGCGCCGGGCTGGTCCACTCAGGGTTTCAAGTCGGCGGATATTCAATGGGTCGATTTCATGCCGAAGAAGTCCTAATTCAACGTCAGTCGGTGCAGCAGTCTCCATGACAGCGGGCGATACCTCCAGGGGAAATCCCGTGTGCGCCTGGATTTTTTCAATCGTCATCCCAGGATGAAACGTAGTTAGCCGCATCCGACCATTTTCAAAATCGAACTGCCCCAGATCTGATATGAGACACCGAGGACCTTTTCCGTGCTTGCGCGCGGAATTATGCCCGAGTCCGGCACAAAAGTCAAGTTGAGGAACAAACGTGACTCTTGAATGACGAGGTACATAAAGCAAAACATCATTCAAGTAGGTGGTGACATCGGGGATGCCACCAGTGCCAGGCATCCTTAACCTTGGATGGTGATAATCCTTCCCAAAGGCGATATTGTTAAAATTACCACATGGGTCGATTTGTGCTGGACGAAAGAATTCCAATGGTTTCAAAGAAGGTAAAACTTCACTAACAGCCCTGGCAAAACCTACATTGACCAATGATCGATCCAACCATAAACTCTCAACCTGGCTAAACTCAACGGTGCCGGATATCGGCAAATACCCTGACCGATGGCGGATGAAAAGTACATATTCGGGGCATGAGTGCGGCGCGCAAGGATGTAAGCCGCAGCAACCAGCGGTGTAGCCAATCCCTGGGCGACCAATTCGCCATCACGGATCTGGTGTGACATGCACACAACCATGTATTCATCGGAGGTTATCGCCATGTGTTTTCTAACATGGAGAAAGTGCTGGTCGGTCAGGCTCATTGATGATCCGTTTATGCGTCTCGGGTTCAATGTTGCCCCCAGTTATTACAACCAGGGCGGGTGTGTCTGTGACCCGGTGAGAGGTTATCGCCGCCAAAGCAGCAGCAGCTGAACCTTCGATCTGTTCGTGGTAATTATTCCAGGCATATTTAATGGCAGTTTGGATCTCATGCTCTGAAACCAGGATAAAATCGGTCACATAGGTCTTGACGATTGGGATCGTCACCGAGCTATCTTCGATATGCCCTGCCAATCCATCTGCAAGACTGGGCAGGTCTTCTACTCCCTGCTGCGTGCCGTGATGGTAAATATTGTATAGAAAGGGAGACGCCTCCGATTGGACAGCCACCAGTTTTGGTGAAGAGCTGACATCCTGAAGGGCGCATCCAATCCCCGAAATTAGCCCGCCTCCACCTGCAGGAACGATCCATGTGATAGGAGGAATATCTTCCAGCTCGCGCATTATTTCCATGGCGATGGTACCCTGACCAGCGATGACCATGCCATCATTATATGGAGACACGTAGGTGGCACCCCTGGCGGCTGCATAAGATATTCCCGCCTGTTCTGCTTCACCGTACCCGCCAGGTACCAGGTGAATTTCTGCACCGAGTTCGTGCATGGCTTCAAGTTTATTCCGCTGGGCATGTTCCGAAGCAAAAACAATCACCTTAGCTTGCTTGATTTTTCCCGCCAATGCCACTCCCTGTCCATGATTACCGGCTGATGCAGTTACCAGTCCCCGTTTAAGCTCCCAATCCTGGAGGGCGAGTATTTTATTCAGCGCGCCGCGGGCTTTAAAGGAACCAGTTACCTGATGATTTTCCCACTTCAGATAAATATGGTTCTTTTCATCATAAGTCAATGGCGTGGCACGGATATATGGACCTATACGGTCACAAGCTTGCTCCAGCCAGCTATAAGGGATCATCATTTTGATTGAAGGTCTTCCCCAATGATTTTTCGAGCCAGCTGAGGGTCGTCGGTAAAGATCCCATCCACCCGGGCTTTATATAACGCTTGAATTTGTTCTGGCTGGTTAGCCGTATAGGTGTTCACTCGACATTTTGCCTGGTGGGCAGCTGTGATCAAGAATGGTGTAACATCCTTGTACGAGGGATGCAGGGAAAGCAGTGGACCGAAGCGCACCAGTCTTGAACGTAGTGCCAGCTCTGCCAGGCCAGCAATAGTAAGTAAACCAAGAGGAACTTTATCCAGCTCTCTGCGGACCTGGATCAACGTAATTAAATTGAAAGAAGAAATCAATACATGATCTTCTAAATTAAATTTCCTCACCAGGCTCACCACTTTATCTGCCAGGTCATCCATGGGAGAAGTATAATTCTTCAACTCCACATTAATGATAGTTTTTTGCCCAATGGTTTCAAACACCTCAGCAAGGCTAGGTATCTTCTCTGGTTTAAAAAGCGGAGGGAATTTCGAACCAGCGTCGAGACTTTGTATATCTTCCAGGCTCAGAGATTTCACGCTGCCTGAACCGTTGGTTGTGCGATCGACGGTATCGTCATGGATTACAACAACCTGACCATCTGCGGAAAGTTTTGCGTCCAGCTCGATGGCATCGGCACCCTGGGCAATCGCCAAGTTAAATGCTGCCATGGTGTTCTCAGGCGCATATGCGCTGGCACCACGATGAGCAAAAATCGTCGGTTTGGAAAAATCAACGATTACGGAACTATTGTATTGGCCCGGCATCAGACAAACTTATAACTCAACAAAATATGCGCTGGCTGCCCTATCGATAAGGTCACGCGTCATGGTCGGCTCGACTGAGAGATAACGGGCGATGTCAAGGATTTGATCGCACAGATCCCTTGGGTGAGAACCACGCAGCTTGCGTGCCCGTTTTATATACCACTCCTGGAGCAGGTATGCCAACCCTTCGTCGTTGTAGGTCACGCCTTTAGCCGAGGCGACCCGGGTGAATATCTCTCTATATTCATCGAAGTTCGGGTCGCCGACTTCGATCTTATGACGCAGGCGTCTCAAGAACGCTTCATCCACAAGATCGCGTGGCGGTAAGTTGGTTGAGAATACGACGAGGACGTCAAAAGGAATCTCAATCTTGCGACCTGTGTGCAGCGTCATGAAGTCAATCCGATTTTCTAGTGGCACGATCCAGCGGTTGAGCAGATCACGGGGGCGTACGAGCTGCCTGCCAAAATCATCGATCAAGAGAATTCCACCATTTGCCTTGATTTGGAAAGGTGCTTCATAATATTTATGGACATCGTCAAAGACTAGATCAAGTCCGGCTAAAGTCAACTCACCACCTGTTACGATGAATGGACGTCTGATGCGGATCCAGCGTAAATCACGCCTGCCGTTCATCCGATTTGCAGAGGTGCCAGTTGGAGCGGGTTCATCTGTGGATAGCTGATGGTTGACCGAATCGTAGAGTTTAATCACCTGCCCATCAATATATATGGCATAAGGGATATACATACTTTCATGCAGGATCATATTCCCGATGGCACGGGCGACGCTGGTCTTACCATTTCCAGGCGGCCCATACATAAAAATGGAGGTACCTGAATTGACCGCGGGACCGATGCGTTCGAAAGTTGACTCTGGAAGGACCAGGTGGGCTAATCCCTGGTGCATCATCCGGTTCGAAACAGTCGGGCGTCCCTGTGCCTGGCGTAGGACCAATTCGTTGTACTCCTGGATGGGCACCGGAGCAGGGCCGGCATATTGGCTGCGTTCCATAGCTTCTCGTGCCCGGTCGCTCCCCGCACCCGTGATGGCATATAAATATGCACCCTCACCGAGGCCCATCTGGGAAGTTTTTACTTCCACAAATTTATCCCGTTTTAAATTATCAAGGAGCTGATCGACAATTCCGGTGAATGGCAATGCCATTTCCTCGGCAATCTTAAACCCGGTTAGATATCCCTGGAAATATAGGATTTTCAAGGTCAGGTCTTGCAACCAAAGCGTTGATAGACCTGTATCTTCGATTTTTTGTAAAATCGGTGGTGTAAAAATACCACTTGCCGTCCCCATTATTGGTCTTGCGCGTGTCGAAGCATCCATCAATCAACCTCCATTGTCAAAGGGCTTTAGACAGATAACCAGAATGATTATAGCATGGCAAGCGAATAAAATAAAAATTGTGTAATGGGATTATAGGATAAAATTATATTGTAGCCTAGGAGATGTGATGAAATTATCAATAATTATTCCGGTCTATAATGAAGCAAAGACAATCAAGGAGATTATCCGCCGGGTGCACGCAACTGGATTGGTAGATGAAATCCTGGCGGTAGATGACGGTTCAACCGATGGCAGCCGAGAATTACTGGATGAGCTCTTCAAGGAAGGGCAGATCAGGGTCGTCCATCACGACCATAATCAAGGTAAAGGTAAAGCCGTCAGGACGGGGATAGAGAATTCAAGTGGGGATTTAATGTTAATCCAGGATGCCGATCTTGAATATGACCCGCGGGAGTATCCCACCATGCTGCGACCGATAGATGAGGGGATTGCGGACGTAGTATATGGCTCAAGGTTCCTTGGAGCCGGACGCAGACCGGTATTGTTTTGGAATATGGTTGCCAATAAGATATTAACCCTCACCACTAATATTCTTTACAATAACATTCTGACAGATATGGAAACCGGGTATAAACTATTCCGCCGGGAGGTCGTTCAAAATATTCCTCTGCATGCACACGGGTTTGAGTTCGAACCGGAATTCACCGCCAAAATCCTCAAACGCAAAGCTCGGATTTATGAAGTGCCAATCACATTCAACCCGCGTGATTATTCGGAAGGCAAGAAGATTAAAATGAAAGACGCTTTTATCGCCATGTGGACTTTATTGAAGTATCGGTTTGTAGATTAATACAAAGTTGAAATAGTCTAACCCGCTGATGGTTTGATATCTTTAACATTTAGCTGAAGACTAACCTGTCCATTAAATTCATTCAACTCAAAGGTATACATCAAATCGACCCTGGGGGGAAGCTGGGCAATCCAATGACCCTGTCGAAACGCAATCGCATCGTAGGTAATATTTCCATCTGTGACAGTTAATTTTAGGTGCGAACCGTCAGCGCCGACCGCCTTTTGACGAGTCACTCTCAAACCACTCGACATAAAGACGGGAGCGGGGTTACCCATACCCGTAGGCTGTAACCAGCCAAGATATTTGAGTAAATCGGGTTTCAGCTCATAGAGTGGAATCTCCGCCTCAGCAGTAATTTTCGGACGCAGGTCCAGATCCGTAAGCTGTTCTTCAGCTATTGAACGCATCTGGCTTATCAAGGTTGGGAGTTGCTCATTGCTAACCGTAAACCCTGCAGCAGCCGCGTGACCGCCATGATGTACCAATAGATCTTTACATTGGTCTAATGCTTGAGTAATGTGGAATTCGGGGATGCTCCTGCATGAGGCACGCGTGTATTCATCGCCAATACTGGCGATGATGGATGGGCGGTAGTACTGCTCAGTGAGCCTGGAGGCTGCCAACCCAACCACACCAGGGTTGTAATCTGGATCTGCGGCAAACAGCAAGAGAGGAACTTGATCGTCAATGATGACCTGTTGTTCTGCCTTGAGTTGGATATCCTTCATGATCTTCTGACGATCACGGTTTTGGACTTCTAACCATTGAGCCAGCTGACCAACTTCCATCGGATCTTGCGAGGTGAGCAGATGCAATGAATTCAAAGCAGATTCCAACCTGCCGGAGGCATTTAACCGGGGTGCCAGCGAGAAGCTGATCTCACTTGTCGTGATCCTGGCAGGGTTCAGCCCAGAGACACCGATCAGCGCCATCATGCCCTGGCGAATGGGGTTCCGGATAAGCTCCAAGCCGGATCGCACAAGAGAACGATTTTCTCCTGTTAATGGGACCAGATCAGCAACGGTGCCTAAGGCTACCAGGTCAAGGTAGTTGCGTGAATCCAGGTGCTGATATTGCCCGGATAATGATAATGCTTCCACCAGCTTGTACGCCAGACCTACTCCGGAGAGATTCTTATCGGGGTAAGCGTCACCTGTTTGTTTTGGATTTATGACGGCAAAAGCAGGAGGAAGCGTATCAAGTGGATGATGATGGTCGGTGATGATTAAATCGATACCGAGGGAAAGGGCTAACTCCGCTTCATCCCAGGATCGGATACCACAATCCACAGTAATTATTAATTTGACCCCTTGTTCAGACAACAAGCGGATAGCTTCAAGGTTTAGACCATAACCTTCATCGAATCGGTTCGGGATATATTCTTTTACATTGGCACCCAGTGATTTCAATGCCAATCCTAATAATGCTGTAGCTGTGACTCCATCCGCATCATAATCACCGTAGACAACGATATTTTCCTGCTGCTTGATGGCAAAGTTTATTCGGTCAATCGCTTTGGGTAGATCGATTAAATTTGAAGGCTCGCAGCCTGGGGGAGGTTGAGCTTCTAAATACAGGCGGGCCAACTCATGAGTAAGGTAGCCACGGTTATATAGAATTTGACGAAGTATTGGGGGATATCCACTCAGCTCTTGATTGGCATCCGGAGGCAGTGTGGGTGCAACCTCCCATCGTTTGGTGATTACGGGCATGGTGACGGTTCATCCAATTGTTTTGCTAGAGCCAGAGCACCCATCAAACCTACCTCATCCCCGAGGGTAGCTTTGGTCAGAGTGAGATTATCCAGGTATTTTTTTGACATGACATGGTCATTCATTGCTTTGCGGAGAGGGGCAAAAAAGGCTTCTCCACTTTTCGAGACGCCACCACCGATGATCACTACACTGGGGTTAAATATATGCAGATAATCAGCCACGGCGATTCCCATATAGCTGCCTCCACGCGCAAGCGCCTCAATGGCAAGCTCGTCCCCACGGCCGGCAGCTTTCGACACTTCTTCAGCTGTAACGGGTTGATCATCGGTCAACAATGAAGGAATTCCCTGGCTTAATTCCTGTTCCACCCAGCGAGCGATGGCTGGTCCAGATGTGACTGCTTCAAGGTGTCCGCGTTGCCCACAGCTGCAAAGGGGACCGTCCGGGATGACTGTGACATGACCCAGTTCAGCAGCAAGTCCATGGGCACCTAAGAGCAGCTGATTATCGATAATCACTCCACCACCAATGCCGGTGCTGACGGTGAAATAGACCAGATTGCGGTGTCCAATTCCTGCCCCGAAACGCCATTCTCCTAATGCGGCCAGGTTGGCATCATTTCCGATGGCAACGGGAACATCGAATCGTTCCTGGATCAATTTTTTTAATGGAAGGTTCGTCCATCCAGGGATGTTTGGCGCTTCCAATACAATACCCTCATAAGAATCAGTCGGTCCGGGAGCCGCCACTGTGATCGCAGCCACCTCTTCATCCTTAGGGATAATTGACTCGATCAGATTGATCAAACGTTCATGGGGAGTACCTGTGCCGTTGGTATGAATCCTTTTTATGATATTCGGCTTTTGGCTATCGACTGAGAAGCAAGCAGTCCGTATATGTGTCCCCCCAACGTCTGCAACGATAAAGTATCTAGCCATAATGTGAGTATAGCATAATTTATTGTTGACGATATACCTAAAGACTGCTATCATCATTGGTTGGTATGACCAAGAACAAAACAGCCAATCCAAAGAATAACTGGAAGCGTTTATCCGATCCGTTACGTTGGTTGATTCCGGGTTTGGGGATTAAACGCTGGATTATCATTATGCTGTTGGGAACGACACTCTTGGGGGTAGGTTTGGCTGTGTTAGTGCTGGAGATTTATCGTACCGCACCGGAGACCTGGTGGCTGCCAATATTATCTGTTGCCTCCTTACGTAGCTTAAGCCGACCATTACGAGTGCTGATTTTCGGCGGATTAGGGGCAGGCTTAGTCATTGCAGGCATCTGGGGTATCAACCGGACTCTGTTAGCACCTTATCGTCGGGCAGGGAAGCCGGTTCTTGATGAGCTGACTGACCATCGTAGGAAAGAGCGCGGGCCTCGAATAGTCGCCATTGGCGGCGGGCACGGATTGGCAACCCTGTTAAGAGGTTTGAAGAGCTACAGCTATAACATCACTGCTGTCGTGACAGTGGCGGACGATGGGGGCTCATCTGGAAAAATTCGCCGGGCAAAGGGTATACCTCCGCCAGGTGATATCCGAAATTGCCTCGCGGCGCTATCCAATGATGAAGCGCTGATGACACAACTGTTCCAATATCGCTTCTCAGATACGAGTGCTGAACTGGACGGTCATCCTTTTGGGAATTTATTCATCAGTGCCCTGGCAGAGATCACCGGAAGTTTTGAAGAAGCAGTGGTTGAATCTGGCAAGGTATTGGCGGTCCAAGGTAGGGTTCTCCCTGCGACCTTGCATGACGTCCGCCTGGTTGCAGATATGAAGCTGCCACACAGCATTGGGGAAGTACGAATCGAAGGCGAGAGCACCATCCCGAAATTTCCAGGTGACGTAAACCGGGTGTGGCTCGAACCGAATAACCCGGCAGCCTATCCGGTGGTGATTCAGGCAATCCTGGCAGCAGAAATCATCGTGATTGGACCCGGTAGCTTATTTACCAGTATTATGCCCAATCTTCTCATCCCCGATATCGCTGCTGCCATTCAATCCAGCCGGGCACTCAAGATATATGTCTGTAATGTAGCCACGCAAGAAGGTGAGACTGAAGGATACAGTGTTGAAAATCACATTTCTGTATTGAACGAACATGTTGGTGGTCCTATATTTGATATGGTGGTAATCAATAATAATTATGAAGCTCAACTGCCAGCTGGAACAGAATGGGTAAAAACTAACGCAGATACGGAGCCGGAATTCCCAATTTACCGTTCCGATCTGGTTGATCACATCCAGCCGTGGAGGCATAATTCATCAAAACTAGCCAGAGTTCTCATTGATCTATTTCAGGAACGAACAGGACCTTTGGTAAAATCGTAGCTCAATAGATATTCTTCAATATTAATTACAGCAGTCTGATAATAAGTCAATGCTGCTGAATACAACTTCGGATGGAGGCAAAAAAATGACGACAAAAGTAGGTATTAACGGATTTGGACGGATTGGCAGGCAGGTACTCAAAGCGATCCGGGATTATCATCCTGATAGTCTGGAAGTCGTTGCATTCAACGATATCGGGGATTTAAAGACCATGGCGCATTTGCTAAAGTATGACAGCAATTATGGTCGCTTCGACGGGACTGTTGAAGTGAAGGATGATCGATTATTTGTCGACGGGAGGGAAGTTAAGGTCTTTAAGGAAACTGATCCTTCCAATATCCCCTGGGGCTCTCTCGGTGTGGACATCGTTATTGAAAGCACCGGATTGTTTACGATCAAGAGCGATGGTGTCAATAAAAAAGGCAAGGTTGTTAAAGGTGCTGAAAATCACATCACCAAAGGTGGCGCAAAGAAGGTAATCATTTCATCCCCAGCTGAGGGAGAAGATTTAACAGTTGTCTTAGGGGTAAATGATTTCATGTATGACCCGAAAATCCATCACGTGCTCTCCAATGCTTCATGCACCACGAATGGTCTTGCCCCGGCGGTTAAAGTCGTACACGATAAATATAAAATTGTACGTGGGTTCATGACCACCATCCACGCGTATACGAATGATCAGAAAATTTTAGACCTGCCGCATAGTGACTTGCGTAGAGCACGTGCAGCTGCCTTGAGCATTATTCCAACGACCACCGGGGCTGCAAAAGCGATTAGCCTGGTAATCCCAGACCTTAAAGGCAAGATGGATGGATACGCATTACGTGTCCCGACACCTACGGTATCGGTGATTGACCTGACTGTTGAGCTAGAAATCAGCACCACCACTGAGGAATTACGCCAGTCGTTCCGTGATGCTGCTGCTGGTCCATTAAAAGGCATCCTGCAGGCAGTCGACGAACCACTAGTCAGCATCGACTATAAGGGTGATCCACACAGCTCTTCCGTAGATTTACCTTTCACCATGGTATTGGGCAAGGAAAAGAATAACTTTGCCAAGGTAGTTGCCTGGTATGACAATGAATGGGGTTATTCTGTACGCACAGCCGATTTAGCTGCCCTACTAGCCAAATCTCTATAGTCAGCTTCAGGGTGCGGATGGCTTTACCTGCCATCCGCATCCTATATATACGGAGGGAAAATGTTCAATAAAAAATCCATTACTGATATTGACGTTAAAGGAAAGCGGGTATTGGTGCGCGTAGATTATAACGTCCCCATTAAAGATAATAAAGTAGAGGACGATACCCAAATCGTTGCTGCTATGCCAACATTGAATTATTTACTTGAACAAGGTGCCGCAGTGATTCTATGTTCGCACCTTGGCCGGCCTAAGGGAGGTCCTGACCCGAAATTCTCCCTTCGACCAGTGGCGGCGCATTTAAGCGGGCTGCTGGGTAAGCCGGTAGCATTTGCCGATGATTGTGTAGGACCGGCAGCAGAGACTGCTGCAAAGGCACTCAAACCTGGTGAAGTGTTAGTGCTAGAAAATACACGTTTTCACCCTGAGGAAGAGAAAAATGATCCTGGTTTGGCAAAGCAGATGGCTTCGTTGGCAGATATTTATGTCAATGATGCTTTTGGGTCTGCTCACCGGGCGCATGCATCGACGGAGGGAGTAGCACATTACTTGCCGGCTGTAGCTGGCTTTTTAATGGAGAAGGAAATCCAATATCTGGGTCAGGCAATTGCTAACCCGAAACGTCCTTTTGTGGCGATCTTGGGCGGGGCAAAAATTTCCGACAAAATTGGGGTTATTCGAAACTTGCTGGTAAAAGCTGACCAGATCCTCATCGGCGGTGGCATGGCCAATACATTTTTCAAAGCACAAGGTTATCCGATCGGAGATTCTCTGTGCGAAGATGAGGCTTTGGATACTGCACGTCAGTTATTACAATCCGGTGCATCTCACTTACGTTTACCCGTGGATGTAGTGATTGGTAATCGATTCGATGCGGGCGCGGAAAAGAAAACGATCGCCATGGGACCAGTACCCGATGGTTGGCGTATCCTGGATGTAGGTCCTGCCACCGTCAGCAACTTTGGGAAAATCCTTGCAACGGCCGGGACGATTGTATGGAACGGTCCGATGGGCGTATTTGAATTCCCACGGTTCGCGGAAGGAACGGTTGGAGTGGCAAAAGCAGTCGCAGCGAGTAATGCCGTCACAATCATCGGTGGCGGTGATTCGGTTTCAGCGATCAACCAGGCAGGATTGGCAGATAAGATCACGCACATTTCAACTGGTGGGGGCGCTTCGCTTGAGATGTTGGAAGGCATTGACTTACCAGGTCTGGTGGCGCTGCAGGACAAATAATTAATTAGCATCTCCTCCTGCTCGCATCTGGCTCGAGGAGATGCCAGTAGTTAGCTGGAATCATTTACTGTGAATTGAAAGTTAAATTATTATTGCTATTTTGGCATAATTATTGATCCAGCTTTTATACGTGTGACAAAAATAAACTGAATATCAACTTGAAAAAATCTTTGAGGTGATTATGCGTCGTCCGATGGTTGCTGGAAATTGGAAAATGTTTATGACCAGTGCAGAAGCACGGGTTTTACTCTCTGAATTACTACCTGGATTGTCTGCGATCGAAGGTGTTGAGATCGTCTTATGCCCTCCATTCACCTCAATACTACCGGTTGCATCCATGGTAGAAGGGACTCTCATCGGAGTTGGAGCGCAAAATATGCATTGGGAAGCTTCAGGAGCTTTCACCGGTGAGGTGGCTGCACCGATGTTGGCAGAATTCTGCAAATATGTGATCATTGGTCATTCTGAGCGACGAACCTTTTTTGGAGAGACGGACAAAACGGTGAACCTTAAGGTCAAGGCAGCATTCAGCCATGGTCTCATTCCGATAATGTGCGTCGGGGAGACATTGGAGGAGAATGAAGCCGGGAAAACGAACGAAGTGGTTTCGAGACAAGTGAAGGATGGATTGATTGGGATAGATGCGCAGTCTATGACATCCCTGGTGATTGCGTATGAACCAGTTTGGGCAATCGGTACTGGCAGAGCAGCGACAGCAGAAGGGGCAAATGCAGTTATCGCAGACATTATTCGCGTAGTTTTGAGAGATCTTTATGGAGATGGACTATCTCAAACTGTGCGGGTCTTATACGGTGGTTCAGTTAAGGCAAGTAATGCGGCTGAATTATTTGGTAAAGACGATATTGATGGTGCATTGGTCGGAGGAGCAAGCCTAAAAGCATCTGAATTCATCCCAATTGTACAAGCTGCTGCAGGTTGATGTATAGCACTGTCTGGCGCACGTTTATATACCTGGTGCTATTATTGATTCCGATGATGTATCTTCAAAGATTCCTTCAGCGCGAGATTCAAGCCATATTTTTACTCATTACACGCCAACCAGATGTCTCCATGGCGTTATTTTCCTTATTATTCCTGCCGGGAGTATTACTGCATGAGACAAGCCACTTCATCATGGCGAAGATTTTGGGCGTCAGGACTGGTCGCTTTTCCATCATTCCTAAAAAGCTTGATAATGGTCGAATCCGGTTGGGGTATGTGGAAACTGCTAAAACCGACCGTTTTAGGGATGGGCTGATAGGTGCTGCACCTCTGGTAACAGGAGGATTATTTGTAGCATTTGCGGGAGTGTATCGGTTAGGAATAGATACGATCTGGGTCAGCATCATTCAGGGTCAGCTGGATGCCATCAACCAGGCAATTAAGTCTGCTTCGGTGAGCCCGGATTTCTGGTTATGGTTTTATCTGGTTTTTACGGTCAGCAGCACCATGATGCCCTCCGCATCCGACCGGCGAGCCTGGACTTCATTAACTATGATCTTACTCGGCCTTCTGATCATTATCCTGTTGATCGGTATTGGACCCTGGCTGCTCACCAACTTCGGGAAGGTATTCTTGACCGCAATGAATTCCATCACCCTGGTTTTCGGCATCACAGTCTTGATCCACATTATCATACTCCCGCCGGCTTATCTGGTTCGGAAAATAATCTCACGAATCACGGGTCTTCAAGTGGTATGATTACAGATTGTTTTATAATAGTGAGAGTGGCATTTAATTTACCTACCAGAACACATGTTGCACCGGTTATTATTATTGTTTGAAACGCTATTTACTTGTTATATAAGATTTCGCGGGAGCAAATAAACATAAATGGGAGAGCACTGGTACGCTTTAAGAAGTAAACCGCAAAAAGAAGAGGTAGTTTCGAAACAGGTACGTGACCGTGGATTTGAAGTTTTCTACCCGCGTTTACGGGTCAACCCGGTGAACCCAAGGTCGCGTAAATACAAGTCATATTTTCCGGGATACCTTTTCGTTAGAGCGGATATCGATGAAGTTGGTTTGTCCGCTTTCCAATGGATCCCGCACACACATGGTTTAATATGTTTTGGGGGAGAACCTTCATTGGTGCCAGACAATTTGATCAACGCCATCATGCGCCGGGTGAAGGAGATTTCGGATGCGGGTGGGGAAGTATTTGACGATCTTCATAAAGGTGATGTAGTACGGATCGGGTTTGGACCATTTGAGGGCTATGAAGCGATCTTTGACACACGCCTGCCTGGGACTGAACGTGTGAGGGTGCTGCTGCAATTTTTAAGCGACCGTTATGTGCCAATCGAGCTGGAGGCTGGTCAGCTCCTCCCGAAAAAACAATCCTAATAATTTTATGATAACTATACCAAGCAAAGGTAACAAACCGAGCCGGTACAAAGATTAAAATGAGTGATAAGCATTAGATTTATAAATCATCTGGATAAGAAATTGTTGCAAGTCAACATACCCAACGTTTGTTCCAGAATTAGCAAGGAATCTAAAAGTAAGATATTGAATTATGCCTAATATACTAATAGTTTGTACAGCCAACATCTGCCGTTCGCCTATGGGAGAGGCAATCTTAAAAAAACTGGTCTCGGAGCGAGATGATGCGGATCAATGGCACATCGAATCTGCGGGAACCTGGGCGATTGAGGGAAGAGACCCTGCTTTCTTATCAAAATACGTTATGGAACTAATGGGTATGGACATCAGCACCCACCAGTCACAACCAATCAACCTGAGGATGCTGCAAAATTTTGATCTGATCCTCACCATGGAGAAGGAACAGAAGAGATTCCTGAAAACCCAGTACGTCGATTTTAACAACCGGATATTTATGCTTAGCGAGATGGTTGATGAAGAGAAGGACATACCAGATCCGATTGGTGGAGAGCTGGTGCATTATCAGGAAATTGCCAAGCTGTTGGAGCACATCCTTTCTGATGGACTAGAACGAATTAACCGACTTGCGATTGAGAAGCACGAGATTTAAGTAAGTCCATTATTTGAAATATTCAACTTGTGAAGCGTTTATCCTTTTTTTAACCAAAGTAATTTTCAAATCAAGTACGGGCACTCTTGATCGGTAGATAGAAATTCATAAAAATATTGGATATCTTTCACTTTTATAATTCACAACAAACTTGGCGTGATATACTCCAAGCAACTATTTTCGATAGATGGGGTTCTCTTCTATGAGAACTCCCGCCTGTAAAGAGTGATTGGTTGATAAATACTGCGAATGAGATAAACCTCGACCAGGCAATACAGGGAGATCATGAAGCATTCGGCTTGCTCTATGAGCAATACGTCGAACGGATCTTTAACTACGTCTATTACCGCACTGGTAACCAACACGACGCCGAAGATTTAACCGCCAAGGTATTTTTTCGGGCAATGCGCCGGCTTCCAGATTACGAAGAGAGAGGTCTGCCTGTTTCTGCCTGGCTTTATCGCATAGCACATAACCTTGTGGCTAATTGGCACCGTGACCGTGGCAGACGCCCTGAGATCTCATTAGATGAAGGGTACGCATCAATACCACATTCTGAACACCCTGAAGTGACCTTGCTTCATTTGGAGGAACAGAGCAATTTACTACGGATTATCCAGGACTTACCCGCAGAACGGCAGCAGTTGATCATCCTCAAATTTGTCGAGCATTTATCTAATGCTGAAATTGGTCAAATCATGGGAAGAACTGAAGGTGCAGTAAAAAGCTTATATCACCGGACACTACTCTCTCTGCGGGTTGAAATGGATACAGTATCTGACGGTGATGAGTTGGAAAACTAAGGAAGTTATTAATGTTGAAAATTGTTATGGATAGCGCGTGTGAGATCCCTGAAGAATGGCAATCCGAATTTGATGTTGCAGTAATCCCAATCAATATCCAGTTCGGGAATCAAACCTTCCAACAGGGTATTGACATGAGCAATGATGATTTTTATCACCTGGCGGAATCAACCGGCATCATTCCCAAGACCTCGCAACCTACTCCACAGCAATTCGTGGAGTTTTATAAGCGGATAGCCAGGGCAGGTGATACGATCTTATCCCTGCATGTGACAAGCAAGCTATCCGGCACATTTTAATTCTGCAATACTAGCAGCTCAAGAACTACACAATAAACTAAACATAATCCCTTTTGACTCAGGCGCGGGATCTGCAGCTGTAGGATTCATGTGTAAAGAAGCACGCCTGCTCGACAGGAGTGGAGTTACTATTCAAGCAATCCTATCAAGGCTGGAAATAATTCGTCAAAATGTAAATATTGTCCTCACCCTTGACTCACTCGAATATGCACGGAGAAGCGGGCGGGTGAAGGCACTCCAAGCCGCATTGGCAGCTTTGATCAATATAAAACCCATCATTATCTTAAAAGATGGCATGTTGGATATGAGGGAGAAGGTGCGTACCCGTCAACGGGCAGTCGACCGGGTATTGGAGATCGTCCACCAACGGGTGGATGACCATCTGGTGAATGTTGCTGTGGTCCATTCACAATCACTTGAAGCAGCCAGGCTGCTAATGCAGAAAGTAAATAAAACATTACACGTCAATGAGGCGATCATATCTGATCTGTCAGTCGGCGTCGCAGCAAACCTAGGACCAGGAACGATAGGTATTGTCGCCTACCCTGTAATGTAATTTGTCAGAGGTAAAATGTTCAATTTTAAAAGACTTAAGCCAAAACGGATAAAACGAGATTTGATGGATATCGAATCAATTCTGCAATCGAGCCTTAAGCCTGTTTCACCCCGTCCGGAATTTATTCAAAATCTACATAAAGGGCTGATGGAGTATTCATTCCCTCAGCTGGAAACATCCGAATTTGACCTAAAGAAACCACTTTTATTCGGTCTCGTGGGATTAATAAGCATGGTATTCGTGGTTTCATTATGGGTGCGATTACTGTTGGTGGTATTCACCACATTGGGTATGATTCAATCTTCAAAAAGGAAAAAGGCAGCTAGCCAATCTCTGGTTCACTCCAGGTGATGCATAAAAACCTGAAGTGCTATTCCAGCCGTTATTGCAGAGTGACGGCTTCACTTTTATTATTAGGATGAGTCCTCAGTGCGAAAGCCAGGGGTGAGATATTGGATTTTCTTATACGGCTTTATTTGATCAGCGACACTATCCTTCATGATATTTCCCGAGATATGCATCAAGGTATCGCTAAAATCAATATCGATACCCATACTTGCCAGGCATGGGTAATGATGGTGTGCCAAACCCGCTTCATATTCTGCATCATCAACAGACACACCTACTAATTTCTCGGCAACATATCTTGCGCAGCCACAAACTGCATCACGTGTGACTTCGACCGATATTATCGTGCGACTTTGCGGATCTACAACCATAGAGAATTCCGGCTTACCAAAGTAGTGGGCAAACTCTGAGATCAACTCACTTTTATACTCGAGACGCTGTCGCCGCGTGACTCCATAGTCTGTTTCGGTTAATGAGCACAGAGGCTTCGGGGTAGCACAGGCAACATCCATTGCTTCCAACCAACCACGTAGCTGGCGCGCTAAACCGCGTGGCAAGCTATTTTCGTTGTCCACGGCCGCGATCACCGCTTTTGCTCCAGTTATTTTTGCGATATCCGGGATCAATTCGGCGACAGCTTTATGTTCAGCGAAAGATAGGATGAGGTCCGCGGGTGGGAGAGTGGCGGGGATAAACTCTTCAGGATAATCAATCACCATGGGGAAAAACACCGGAGCTCTCCATTGGTTGATTACCCAATGGGATGGGGCGAATTGGGTGATATTGTTCAGGTGCCTGACCCCGTAATCGCTATTGATGATAGCTAATACGCGCATAGTCAATTGATATAATCATTCAATAAGGTTTTTTCGAGCCACATCGCTTCATCGATCAAGTCTGCATCGAGTGGTAATTTATGATCTGGGTTCACCTTCAATAGGAAATGATTGGCAATCTCCTTATACTTCTGGTCAAGCTCTGGCAAGTCTGCAAACTTCGCAATGCGATCATATGCCCGGTGGGTCAGGTTGGTATATCCCTGGCGAAGTAGATATTCGCCGATGATGATGCCAGCAGCGCGGCGGGCACACACACGTGCCATGCCTTCATTTCCGTTCGAGCGTGCTGATAAGGCGTGCTCAATTTCATGTTGATATTCAACCTTCCAGGACGCCATAGAAATCACGCACAGATTTTACCATTCCTTGACCGCATCATCCTCACTGGATACAATGATAATGATGAATATTACATTAGCGTTGAGTGGTGGTGGAGTGAAAGGATTCGCCCACATTGGAGCCTTACGAGTTTTAGAACAGGAAGGTTTTCATATCCGAGGCCTGGCTGGGACAAGTGCGGGAGGATTGATAGGGTCCTTATACGCCATAGGTTACTCGCCAGACGAGATGGAAGCGCGTCTACAGAATATTGACCAAGGGAACCTTTTTTCGCACATGCATGGGGATGGCCCAGCCTTATTAGGATTTGGTGGTGTGACTGCGATTTTAAATGAGCTTCTTGGTAAGCACAAATTTGATGATTTACGGATCCCATTGGCAGTAACAGCCACCGATCTGACGACTGGATTACCGGTGGTGATTAAGAAAGGCAGATTAGTGGACGCAGTTTTAGCGACGAGCGCGGTACCCGGTGTATTCCCGGCAAGGAAGCTGGACGGGCACCTACTTGTGGATGGGGGAATCTTGAATCCTGTGCCTGTGGCTGAAGCCCGTGCACTTTATCCCAATGCACCTGTTGTCGCAGTGATATTGTCGCCTCCTTTAGGCTGGCAGCTAGAGTCGAAGAACGATACATTACCAGCTGTGCCTCAGATGATGACAAACTTTCCCCTGGTATATCGGCTGGCTGGGAGGTTGCGCCTGGCCCAGGCATTCAACCTGTTCCTCCAATCCATGGACCTGGCTGGATTAATGCTGCTGGACAAACAACTGAAGCTGGAAAAACCTGAAGTGATTATCCGCCCAAAATTAGGCCGCATGGGGATTGTAGATAAGGTGGATATACTGGAGGTGATCAAATCTGGTGAGCTGGCAACTAAAGCGGCATTACCAGAGATCCATATAGTAATGGGCTGGAAATTTAGATTTTCGCAAAAAATTGGGCGAATTTTCCCCATTGATCGGGGATAGATTTATGACACGCGACCTTCGCAGATATGCGAGACAGACAAATATCCGATTAATAGCCGGCTTCATCCTGCTGCTATTTATTGTTGGTGATGGTTTGATCTATGTATTCTTTGGAAAGTATGCAGCTTTGATGGGGCTACTCTGCCTCGCTGGAATCGCCCTTCCACTCACATTGATCCTTTTTGCATTATGGATCATTGATTGGGTGGCCAAACAAAGTCATTCTGGTTGACAAATATGGCTGCAGAAGACGGAATAATCTCGATCAATGGCTGGGTAGTGCGGATTCACAGACCGGATGGGATTGGACCATTCTCGGTACTATTAATGCTGCACGGCTGGACGGGAGATGAGAACTCGATGTGGGTATTTTCACCACGGCTGCCAAAGAATACCTTGATAGTTGCCCCCAGGGGTTTATACAGCACGCACTCCAGTGGATACAGCTGGCATCCAGACTTGTCCAGACCCTGGCCATGGATCGATGATTTTCAGCCAGCTGTTGAAAAAATATTTACTACGATATCCAGCAACAATTTCCCTGACGGAGATTTTTCGCAGCTGCACCTGATTGGGTTTAGCCAGGGGACCGCATTAGCTTACGCGATGGCCATCACCAACCCCGTACGAATCACATCGGTTGCAGGATTATCAGGGTTTCTTCCAGATGGTTTATCTTCCTGGTTAAAAACGGAACGATTAAAAGGAATGCCTATTTTCATCGCCCATGGAACGGAAGATGAGCTCGTGCCAGTCGACAAAGCAAGGGTGAGTGCTGACCTATTAGAGGACTCCGGGGCCACCGTTACTTATTGTGAAGATAAAGTAGGACATAAATTAAGCGCAAAATGCTTCCGTGGTTTGGAAGCATTTTATCAACAAGTGAATTGCTAATCAATCGGGGTAGATTACAAAATCGATCCCAACATCCCTGCCACCGACTGATAAACCGGTAAGTCATTTCCCAGCTCAACCAGCGGCTTCCCACTAAATTCAAAATTGACCAATTCTTCATCCGCCGGTACCGTTCCCAGTAACGGGATATCCAGCTTATCTATTTCAGCGGCCAATGCTGAGGGGAGCGCTCCGGGGAGGCGGTTTATGATCAGGTAGGCGTGCTCGATGCGAATATCCAGCTCATTACGGAATGAAGATATTCGCTCTGCAGCGACAATTCCGCGCTGAGTTGGATCACTGACGATGAATAAATGCTGTACATCGCGGGTGGTTCGCCGGCTTAAATGTTCCATACCAGCTTCATTATCAATCACAATATAGCGGTAGTTTTTACTGATTGAATCAATCACTTCGCGCAGGTTATGGTTGACTGCACAATAACACCCTGCCCCTTCAGACCGACCCATGGCGATCAGATCAAATGCTTCTCCTTCAGCGAGGGATGCCCTTATCTTATGATCCAGGTAATCATGTTTGGATACTCCACCGGGAAGTCCGCCCATGGCTGCACCACCGCTCACTAATGATGTCTTTACCTGAGCGAGCATATCCTCGCGAATATCTCCCACCGTCCAATCGAGGTCCAAACCCAACACCATGTTCAAATTGCTGGATGGATCTGCATCGATTGCCAGGACCGGACCAGGTTTGTTCTGGACCAAGTATTTAATCACCATCCCAGCAATGGTGGTTTTCCCTACCCCACCTTTACCGGCAAGTGCGATAGTGATGCTCATTCAACCACACCTTTCACTAAAACTTCATCCAGCTCCTTGGTCATTAATTCACATGCCTGGCGTAAAGCGGGAACGTGCTCGTAGACCGGGATTCCCAATCTGTCTGCCTCCTGGACACTTAGGTCTGCGGGCAAAATTCCCAATAATGGCAGTCCGGGTGTTTCGGTTTCGAGGAACAACCTTTCTTCCTCATTGCGGACTTTGTTCCCCACAAGCCAACAACGGGAAAGCCCGATATCGTTCGCCAGTTGCTTGATCTGGCTGGCTGTCCCCAGGCTGCGCCGGGTAGGTTCAACCACGATCAGCATGGCATCCACAAAATCCACAGTTGCTCTTCCAAGATGTTCCACCCCGGCATACATATCCAGGATCAGCACTTCATCCTTGCGGAAAAGCAGGTGGGTGAAAAGCGTCTTCAGCATGGCTGCCTCAGGGCAGATACATCCTGAACCACCCATATCCACCGAACCCATTTCAAGCAAGCGCACGCCTCTGTGCACCACGCTGAAACGTTCTGGGATATCATCCACGCGTGGATTCAATGTAAAAAATCCGCCGATTGTGCCGGGTTTGGCACCGGTACGCTCTTCAATCAGCTCATCCATCTCGGCGATGGGATGCAGCTGAGCACGTAGCTCAGATGGAAAACCCAACGCACCAGCCAGGCACGGAGATGGATCACCATCTGCCACAAGTACCTGGCGTCCGGCATCTGCATAGACTTGAGCAAGTAAAGCTGCCAGGGTCGTCTTACCAACTCCCCCTTTACCACTAATTGCAAGTTTCATGTTCTCACCATTATTAAATAAAGTGCCGAGAATTATAACCTATCTAAGGGCTAATCTCCGGCTTTACCAATCCCCTTCTTGTAGCTTCTTCTCTTAATACCAGGATTATTTTTTCCAAATTCAGCTCACGAGCACAGGCATCGTGAGCTGAATGGAGGACTTCATCTGACCATACTGTTCGGGAAATTAGGACCTCCTCGTCATTCATGATGACGAGTTGAATCAGGCTGTCCAATGGGATGTCCATTTCACCGCTACTTTCAGTATTGCACAACTGGCAACCCCGGCACTTCTGGACATCCTGACCCGTTTTCGTTAATATCAACCTTCGCAACGTCATACGATCAAACCACCAATAAACATTTAAAGCAGTCCCACTGAACCCAATCAGCCTTTGGGAGCTGGAGCCGGTGGGGGTGTAAAGTCGGGAGGTAAAATGCCTGCTTCGGTAATAATGCGCGGCACGATCTCTTCCCAACCTACAGCCATTAAATGGATTCCATTGACACCTTTCTTATTCTTGACCGCGCTGATCAGCTCGAGGGCGATCTGCACACCTTCTTCCTCGGCTTTATCGCCGGCAGCTTCCATCCGCTTGACCAGCTTATCGGGGATCGTGACGCCGGGCACTTCCTCATTCATATACTTGGCTACTTTCAAGCTTTTTAGAGGAGTAATACCAATGAGGATGAATACCTTGTCGAGGATTCCGCGCTTCTCAAGTGCTTCCAGCCAATCATCCAGCTTGTCTGCATCATAGACCAGGTTTGTTTGGAAGAATTGAGCGCCCGCGTTCACCTTTTTATGTTCACGTAATGCCTGGATGCGTGGTTCTGATGCATAGGGTGATCCTGCTGCACCGAGGAAATATTTCGGTGGGAATTTGATCTGGCGTCCATCCATATATATTGCTTCGTCCCGCATTCGACGGAGGATCCACAGCATGTGGATAGAATCCATGTCGAGGATATCCATTTTTCCCTTTGGAATGCTGGACATTTCCATGGAATCACCCGAAAGGCACAGGATGTTCCGCACTCCCAATGCGTTGGAACCAAGCACCTCTGCCTGCAGACCAATGCGCGTCCGATCACGGGCTGCAATCTGCATCACCGGTTCAGCTCCAGACTGCACTGTGAGTGTACTGCACGCCCAGGATGACATTCGGGGAGAAGCTGAAGGGCAATCGGTGAAGTTAATGGCTGCCACGTATGGTTTTACCAGCTCTATGTTTTTCAACAACTTATTGGTAGCAACGGTCATGGGTGGAGCGACTTCGGCTGTTACTACAAACTCACCAGCCTTCAGGCGTTTTTCCAGGTTTGATACAGGCTCGGTATATGCCGGCGGGTGGTATTCAGAATCGCCATTCCACCATTCTGGTTGGCGGATTGGACGGAATACCGATGACCAGGCTTGAGGGCGCGTCTTTTTCGACATGATACCACCGAAGAATTTTCCAGCGCCAACTTTTTGGATTTGGTGATAGACATCACCCCAGGTTTCACCACCCGTTTTATCCCAATCGAGTGGGGGAAGGACTTCCAGCAACATCTCCTCCCGGCCCATCTTGAAGGCGCGCTCGTAGATCTTGAACCATACACAGGGGCGGGTTTTATCGATGTAACAATACTCTGTGGTGGAACCCCCGCACGGACCATTGCGTTCACCTTTTGGACACTCCATAGGGCAGATAAAAGCGGTTTCCTGTAATAGGCAATTCCCGCACATCCGGCAACCGAAGAGAGGTCCTTTGATAACCCGTTCAACCGACTCTAAAACACGAGTACCAAAAGGGTCCCTTTTGAAGGGATAATAAGGTGGCTGCCACCTTCTAACAGGAGTAAATCCGGGCATAGTAGACCTCCATCATGGCGAATTAATTTAGAATGGGGAGTGGGAGATTAACCACTCCCCACATACAATGTCGACTACATTAATGGGAGCAGATATTCGTAGGCGCTCAACGCAGCCTTCGCACCCTCACCAACCGCAACCAACACTTGTTCAGCATATGTGTTGGTAACATCACCAGCCGCTAATATGCCAGGTACATTGGTGTGGTTATTTTGTTCAATGATGATTCTTTTTTGTTCGTCCAGTGCGACAAAATCAGCCACGATTTGAGAATTGGGCACCAGAGCCATCTCTACAAAGGTTCCATCAGCCTGAAGCTCACTAGTTTTGCCTGTTTTATCTTTTATGATCACACTTTTAGCGTAATCATCGCCTTTGACCTCAACCACCTGATGACCTTCCAGAATGGTTACATTACCTGCCACTTTCAGGTTTTCATTAACATTGGTCACTTTGAGCTTGTCTGCCGGGCAGATCCAGGTAACGTGCTTAGCGACTGTGGCGAGCTCAGCGGTTGACCGTTGCGCTAGGTCACCATCGCCGATTACAACAGTTGACTTGTCGATAAAGAGAGGTGCATAGCTGAGGGCAGAATAGCACAGCCCCCGCATGATGAACTCTTTTTCTCCCGGGACATTTAAAAGCTGCTGCCTGGTGCCTGTTGCGATGATGACCGCCTTGGTTTCCAGGTCACCACCACCCCGAGTCTTGACGATGAAACCTTTATCTTTGCGGATAATTTTATCGGCAGGTTCCATATGGCGGGCGAATTCCAGGTATTCGAGCTCACTCTTGAACTTATTTACAATTTCCAGTCCTTTGATCACCTGGTAGTCTTCCACCCAGGGTAGGGCGAGGCGGAAATTCGTCTTACCACCGAGGTCCTTCGTGATTAGCAGGACGTTCAATCGTTTCCGGATGGCATAAATCGTTGAAGTCAATCCCGCGGGACCACCACCGATGACAATTAAATCATACATAATTCACCTCTTTGATATCCTCTCTTTTTATACAGGAGCTTCGCCAATGAAGCCATCTTTCATCATCATGTGGGTAAGGTTACGAGAGCGCCCGATGATGTCAGTAGCATTCTTGAATTCTTCATCGTAGGTCATTTGAATGCGAGCCAACCCTTGTTCCTGGGCTTTCACCGCGACAGCAGCTGCCTCGCGCGGGAATACTTCCCAATCATCCATGGTGGGCAATATATGTTCCTCGGTGAGGGCCGAGCCCACATGATCTGCCAGGGCTGTTGCTGCGGCAAAGCACATATCGTCTGTGATGGTACGGGCGCGCACATCCAAGGTCCCTCGAAAAATACCCGGAAATCCGAGTGAGTTATTCACTTGATTGTCGAAGTCTGAACGACCCGTGGCTACAACGGTTGCACCAGCGGCTTTCGCTTCCCAAGGCCATATCTCCGGGACGGGGTTGGCGCAGGCAAATAGAACTGCATCTTTTGCCATCGTTTCAATCCATTCGGGGAGGATCACCCCCGGACCAGAGCGGGAGAGGGCAATGACCACATCAGCACCTTTGATCGCGTCAGGGATCTCGCCCTGGCGATTTTCTTCATTCGTGATCTGGCATAATTTCCATTTATCCACATATTCAGCTTTGCGCATCTCGAGATCTTTGCGATGCTTTCCGAGGATGCCTTTGCTATCCACCATCAAGCAATTTGCTGGCACCACACCCCAATTAAAAATCAGTCGCGAGATTGCTACATTTGAAGCACCAACGCCAATAAAGGTGACTTTCACTTTTTCCCTATCTTTACCGACCACCTTGAGTGCGTTGATCAACCCTGCCAGAGTGACCGTAGCTGTGCCTTGCTGGTCATCGTGCCAGATAGGGATCTCTGCTTTTTCTCGAAGGGTATCCAAAATATAGAAACATTTCGGATTGGAGATGTCTTCGAGGTTAACCCCGCCGAAACCTGGTTGGAGCATTAAAGTTGTATTGATGATCGCATCGGGATCCTTCGTATCAAGCATGATGGCTACACCATCGACGCCACCGAGGTATTTATACAGAAGGGCTTTCCCTTCCATAACCGGCAAGCCTGCCTTGGGTCCAATATCGCCCAAGCCTAGAACGCGCGTGCCATCGCTGACCACAATTACCGTGTTCCATTTATTAGTATATTCGTATACTTTCTCCGGATCAGCTTCAATCGCACGGCATGGTGCAGCTACCCCTGGGGTGTACCAGATAGCGAAATCATTAAAATCCCGTACGCAGCATTTTAGTGCGGTCTCTACTTTTCCCTTGTAAAAGGGGTGTAGAACCATGGCATCTGCCGCGGGTTTTTTCGCTTTCGCTAGAAGTTCGTCGACGGTTACTTGTTTTTGATTGGTCATATTATTCTCCTATTGTTGTAAATAGCCATCAGCGTAGATGACTTTGTTGAGCAATATTTGGATGGTTTTCCAGATCGCAGCTTGCTCTGGGTCAGTCATGTCCACGTCTTCCAGCTGTGGTTCTTCCATCGCTGCGATGCGGTCCGCGATCTTCAAATATAAACGTCCGACTGCTGTGCTGGCATCTTTTTGTTCGATAATTCGGATGACTTCGTTTTGCTCGTTGTCAAGTGGATCCGCAATCATCATGTTCATGCCGACTCCCATCAGCATGGCACAATAAACCCGATTGATCAACGGTCTTCCTTCACGCGGGACAGAATTGGAGACGTTGGATAATCCTACGGACATTGTAGGTGGCGGATCCCAAGCAAATTGAAGTGTACGGATCGCTTCTATCAGGTGAGGACAATATTGCTGGCAGCCTGAGACTGTCAGAACCAATGGATCAATGATCAGGTTTTCCATGGGGTAGTCAATTTCCACCATGCGGGGGATAAGCTTTTCCAGGGCAATATTGACCCGCTCATCCGCTGTAACCGGAACTCCACTGGTTGACATGGTCAGGGCGATCAGACGGGCGTTATACTGTTTCGCCAACAAGGGAACTTTTTCCAATCGTTCTGGCTCATCAGAAACGGAGTTGATGATAGGCTGGGCTTTGGTGACCGTCTTCAGCGCAGCCTCAACCCCCAGGATATTGGTGGTATCGATCGAGAGCGGTACATCCGTAACTGCCTCCACTGTCCGAACGATCCATGGGAACATATCCATCCAATCGGCTTTGCGTATGCCCATATTCAGGTCCAAGGCTTTGGCACCTGCCTCAACCTGCTTTACTGCCAGCTCTTGAAAGAATTTTTCATCTTTCACTTTGATGGCTTCCTTCACCTTATCTGAAAGAATATGGATGTTTTCACCAATGATGTACATACGACCTCCTTAGATATTACTGGTTTGGATTGTGGTTTTCGTTTCAATTGCTGCGGCAACACTGGGAAAACTGGATAGATCTGTGTGAGGTAGGAACATGGCTGAGGTGAAGGCATCATAAAATGTGTTGTCTGCAGATAGCTCAATATAAGTCATCTGTGAGGCAATATCTCTGACGCGATCACGGTTACGCCAATCCAGCAAAGCCAGATAGGCACCCTGAACGGAGGTATTGCCCAGGAATTTGAAACGGTCCCAAGGCATATCGGGTAATAACCCGATTTGCACAGCTTTTTCCACGTTGATATATTTACCAAAGGAACCGCCAATCAAGATTTGTTCAACCATATCAAGCGGCACACCCACGCTTTGTGCCAGGACGGTGAACCCGGCGTAAATTGCCGCCTTGGCGCGCTTTAAATTGTCAATATCGACATTGTTTACGGCGATATCTTTTCCATCCTCTGTTTCGCTTCCCCAGGCAACAACAAATTCAGGTCCATGCTCGCCTTCTCTAATGCGAGCATTGGTCTCCGCAAGAGACAGGTTGACCATACCTCCTTTATCTACCACGCCGGTGAGGAACATTTCCGCTAAAAGTGAGATTAACCCACTGCCGCAGATGCCGCGAGGTTTACCGTTTCCAATTACGCGATAGGTGGGTTCAAATGGATTAGGAGAATTCTCGCCTGATATCCAGCATTCTTCGATCGCACCCCTGGTAGCCCGCATCCCATTCAGGACTCCTGCCCCCTCAAAGGCAGGTCCGGCTGAACAGGCACATGTTACCAGCCATTCACGGCTACCCAGTACGGTCTCGCCGTTGGTACCAACATCCAGGAACAAAGTGAGTTTATCGGTTTCATCCATCTTGCATGCCAGTACCCCCGAGCTGATGTCTGCTCCAACATAACTGGCAACCCCTGGAAGGCAGTCAACCGTTGCCTCGGGATTAATATGGAGACCAATTGAGCTGGCCGTTATTATCGGTGGCTGGTTTACTGCGGTGATGAACGGAGATAAGCGGATACTGGCAGCCGGTATACCCAGAAACAGGTGGGTCATGGTACTGTTGCCTGCCACGGTAGCCTTGACGATATCCTGAGGTTTGGTTTTAACACGTTTACACGCCTGTACAACCAGCTGATTAATCGTGTCAAGAACCCGGTTCTGTAATTCTTCCCGCCCTCCATTTTTGGCGGAAAAAATGATGCGTGAGATTACATCTTCTCCCCGGCTGATCTGACCATTGTATTCCGAGACTTGTGCTTCTACTTTTCCAGAAACCAGATCGACCAGCCAAACAGTCACTGTAGTGGTGCCGATATCAATCGCAATGCCGTAGATCGGATCGTCTTCGGGCACGAGATCAGGAATGATTGTGATTACGCGTTCATTTGTCCGCTGACCATCAACTTCAATATGGGTATCTGTGATGACCGTTATTTGCCAATCATTTTCACGTAATATGCTGCCCATTTTTTGCAGTAGGCCGAGCGAAATGGTGAGATTTTCGATGCCCGTTTTTTGGCGCAAGGTAGTCTTTAAGCGGCTCCAGTCATCGGTCTGGTCATCCATTCGAGGAGGAGAGAGGCGGAGACTAAATCGCCGAACCGTCTGGGCGTAAAAGGGATCATAATCAGCTGGAACGGAAACTTCGATGGCGGTACGGTCAGTCGTTAGCCTGCGCTCGATCTTTTCTTGAGGCGGGATGATGACCGTTATATCACCTTCAATCACCGACTGGCAAGCAAGGGCAAATCCCTGGGCTATATCTTCAGCACTTAGGCGAAGGCTACTCCGCCTGCGGACCTCACCCGATGTAACCTGAACGGCACAACGACCGCAACGACCCTGTCCACCGCACGGCTGGCCGATTTCCACTCCCGCCAGACGCGCGGCTTCGCTTAGCAGCGTGCCCGTAGGAACGCGCACCAGATGTTTTGCGATATCAAATGTGACCGTGTGCTCAGTCATGCAAGTTAGCTACAACCACACTCACTGGGTGATATAAATTTCAGGCATCCACCCGCACCCATGGACGAGCTTATAACGCTTGCTTCATAAAGGCGGGCAGGTCAACGGCTTCACGTGGACCAACCCGGATCTCCCAATCGGGTAATTCACCTTCCAGCTCACCGGAAAGGACGGCAACATGCCCGGGTAAAACGATGCGTCGCCGCGAGACTTTATCGGCGATGTTGAAGCCTTTGACTGCTTTCGCAATCCTTTCAGCATCGAACTTACCTGCGGCCCAGGCAGTTAATACGCTCATACCCTCGGCATCGGTCACCAATAGCCAGGCAGGCAACCCTGATCCTTCAACTTCGTTGGCCACACTGAAGTAGGTGATACTGAAGTTAGTGGTGACCAACACAGGAGATTCAGCTTTTGGAGAATTAATCTCATAAATCCCAGGCTGAACTTGGATCGGTTTCTGAGGGTCGGTATAGATATTTTGGCGCAAGACAAGCAGTGGGTAGATTGTTGCCGGGCTGAAATGGTCCAGCACGATAAAACCTGCATACTTGGTGATCGCCTGGGCTGCGTGCACCGCTTCCAAACCAGGGTCAGTAACATCACCGGGAAAGGAAATGACCGGGAATCCGACAGCACGGTAATTCTTTTTAATCGCCAGACGGCGAACGGTGGTGCCAAGTGCCAGTCCTGACCCCAGATCCCGTCCACCCGGGTCAATTACCAGGTCTTCAACTCCTTTAGCCTTGATCTTTTCGGTTAAATCTGCAATCTCTGCGAGCGAACCGGCAACCAGTCCGAGAGCCATCTTGCTTTCTTTCGCCAGGTCGGCGAAGGATTCCCAATTTTTGCCATCTGCGCCATAGATCAGCGGTGTTTCTCCTTGCAATGCCCGTAAACCTGCCTTGGCGACCGCCACATCGCGAGTCATCAAGATTACAGGTCGTTTACTCACTGAACGGACTGCCTGAACTGCAGCAGTGAAAGCATTGGGGTCACCCGTTGAGGAGGCGACTGCAAAACCATCGATCGTAAGATCCATTCCTACATAATTGACCGCATAAGCATTCGCTGCAGTGACCAATGCTTTTATCGCATCGGCAGGCTGATTATCATAAACCCTGATAAATAATCCCGGTTTATTATAGAATGTTTTATCATGCCTGAAGAGGACAACCTCATTACCGGCTTTTACTTCATACCCATCAGACTTGAGGGAAATCAACCTGATGGGTGGGGCAGAGGATTCTGCTAATTGGGTTTTCGAATCAGGGGTGACGTACGGGCAGGCGGACAATTCAACTTGCTTGGCAGCCAGTTTCATAGCAAAAGCCAGGCAGGTCGGAAAGCCGCACTCCTTGCAGTTCGTTTGAGGTAGTAATTTATATATTTGTATGCCAGTCAGAGCCATATTCCATCTCCGTCGTATCTTATTATTCTGCTTCTATCAGGTCAGGCGAGGGTGTACTCGGCAGCCATTAAATCTGCAATTGCTGCCTTTACTCGCCGGACACTCTCAGCATGACGCAGGACGACGATATCAGCTCCTGCTTCGATCAAGGTCATGGCAGTTAAGGTTTCCCAATTGATTGAACGCTCCAACCAGTCACCCCATGCTTCGGGGACGCCTAAATTAACCTTGGCTTCCTTGGTTTTCCAGGCTTCAAAACCGGGTGTGACTAACATGGGAAGCTGGGTCATAGCATCACCTTGCAGGGCAGCCTGGCGTAGCCTTTCCATGGCTGAGAAACCGTATTCAATCCCATAGCCGAGAGCGCCTGTGGTTGGGTCCATCAAGACACGATCGAGAGGCATGCCCATATCGCTGATCAAGATATTCAGCTGCTTGGCAAGATTGACATCCATGGGTGAGCGTGCATTCACCAGATGTCCATTCGCCATGGCAGTGGCTATGATGGTGCGATAATTTTTATCTTCGGCGATGCCCAAGACGAGTCGTTCACCCTTGGTAGCTTCAGCGATGGCGACCAACAAGTCGTTATCGGCTTCAGCCTGCCCAGGTCCAAACACGATGAGGGGTAAACCTGTGCCTGCCAGGACGTCTTTGACTGTTTTTACAGCTGCATCCGGTGTCGTCGGTTTGCCTTGTGCGTCATTGATAGATAGGCTTAACTCGATTAAATCCGCTCCTTCGGCTTCGGCAGCTTTAGCCCACTTAACCGGGTCATTCACCGCCTCACCCCATGCTTCTAAAAGCAGAGTTGACCAATCTTCCGGTCGATGGTCTTTTATTTCGATGGCGATCGCCGGGCGATTGAGAGATTTCGATTCAAAGTGAAGGAAAGGTAGATTTTTCTCACCGCCTACAGTCACTGTGGATGTGCGCGTACCACCATCGGCAGCGGTTGCCCCAATGGTCACAGTACGGACAGTTCCGGGCCAGTTATCCTTTGGTATCTCTACAGGCATATGTCTCACTCCTTTTTTAGCTAAATTGTCCTTAGAACATAGGCTCCATGGTCATGGCGGGATGTTCGTGCTCCGCCAACCAGGTGAGGAGCTCATCAACGGTGGTCACGTGGCGCTCATCTGCGATCTTTTCGATCAGGTCAGGATCACCTTCGCGTTGAGCGACGACCTTGAATTCATCGGCCATCATTTCTTTCAGTACACTGCTCATCCAGACGATACGTTTAAACCCACCATCAGCAGTGATGAACTTCGGGCTGGTAAGGTAAAACTTTCCAACCCCCATTACTCCTGGGGTTTGCAGACCACCGCCTGCAATTCCTGCCAATGTGCTGAATGTCATTCCTGCAGGCGTCATGCTTGGGTCTTCACGGCTGACAACCATTACGCCGTTCGCCTCCGGAATAAGCATGACAATGCATTCAAAGCAACCACAGGCTGTCATCGGGTTTTCCATGATAGAGTACATGGTCACTTCACTGACCACCCCATGCGAGCCGACGGTGGCATAATCATTTGTACCTGTCCAATAGCCTTTCTTCGCATCAATCAGCTTGCCCAGTTTTATCGGCTGGTTAGGTCCAGTAGGATTGATGCTAAAGGAGGCTTTACAGTCCAGCCAGTTGTAGGCACCGCATAGACCCAGTCGCTCCGGGCTGACGACACATACATGGTTGGGAGCAAATGACTGGCATAAAGTGCAGGAGTAGAACTCTTCGACTTTGTCGTCCGTCAGGTCAGCCAGGCGTTTGTTGCGGAAGTCATATGCTGAGCGGGCTTTTCCAAGCCACTCCTCAACCTTGACTGGGTCGGTGTAGATCGTAACCTGAACTTTATCCACAATTGCGCCAAAATCGCCATGGAAGCGGGCGTGCAGGATCTTGCCGAAGTGCTCGAGGTTAAATCCTTTATCTGCGGCGTTCTTAGAGATGCGGATCCAGGTGATGTCACGCTGACCAATGTGCTGGATGCCAGAAGCTCCGTTGACGAAGTAGTGGAACTGCCGTTCGAGCACAGGTTCGAAGTCTTTTTGCATCTGGCGCCCGGCAACCTGGGCGACGACGCCCATATCCATATATCCCTGGTCGGGGACGTTCGAGAAATCGGGTCCGACAACTTCCACTTTTCCGTCCACCACGTCCTCGAGATCAGCCATTTCAAGATATTCAAAACAGTGGGCGTTCTTTCCACCGAATTCAACCCGCATATCGTTGCGGCGGACCACTTCACCTTCGAATGCCGAGCCATAAGGGACTGGGATCGGCACTTCGGTCATCTTCAGCTTGACGCCGCGCACTTCGATACATTTTTGAACCAGACGCTCAGCTTTCTCGAGATCATCCTTGCCATCGATCTCTTCGAATGGCATGCTGACCACATGTTCGTAGGTCGTCACACCGGTAGGCAGGATTTCGGGGATGACGGTGTCGGCAATGACCGGGAAACCATAATTGATCGCCCCGGCAGCAGCAGCATATTTCAGGTCATCCACTTCTCCTAGTGCCAATACGAAAGCAAACACGCGTTCACGGTTATACAGGAGGATCTCGCGCGCCTGCCCCATCTTCAAACCACCAAAGGTGAGGGCTGAGCGGGTGGCGAAACCGAGCGCATAAATGGCACTGATCGTGTCTGTGCCGAAGGGAACGGTATAGGTATCATATCCGAGCTCAACGCCCTCTTCCATCAGCTGGTTGATAATGCTGCGACCATTTACGTTACCAGACAGGAAGCACAGGATATTGCGCCGTTGAAGCTCTCGCACGATTTTTACTGCGACTTCATTCGATTTGGCTGCCCCGACGATGGCAGCAAAGCCCGGCATACGACCATCCACCAATTGGATACCCCAGGACCTGAGGCGGATATCGTCGATCGGTCCGTTGAGATGGCCGGAACCGTTATGATCTCCATATTGAGTCGCGCCTGCCAGGGATAATCCGGGCATTGGCTCAGGCTGTAAGCCGTATATAAAACGGATCACCTCAATCGTTTCAGCAGCTAACAAGGTCGCCATTCCGCTGTCCAATGTTTCGCCCAGGTAGGGCGTCCATTTGTGTACAGATGGAGTCGGATGCAGTAATCCGCGGGCATGCTGGATGACCTGTTCTAGCTGACCTAATTTTTCTACCGTCGCACCGGTCATTCCGCCGATTACCGGGATGTAGTAAGCTGTGTTGGGAAACGAGACAGGAGTGTCGGGTCCTTTTTCCTTCAATGCTTGATTCAACATTAACTCTGCTTCAGTGACCAGGGCGTTGGCACCCCGGATCGCTCGTGTAGCTATGTATCGTGACATACGTCCTCCGGATTGTCTCTTCCCGCTTAGTCGGCAGCGGTGCCGTAAATTTTCTGCCGGCGCTCAGCAATGGGCAGTTGTTCAAATTCGAGCATACGGGTGTCTCCACTGCGACCAAAGCGCGCAGGGTCATACACCGGCAATCCAAGAGCAGCGCGTTTCTTGTCGATATGCTCCAGAGATCGGCGAATCATTTCGTTGGTATCATTAATAAATTCCAGCTTACCGCCATAAATCTTCTCCCAACCCTCGGTACTGATGTATTTAAGCACTACATCACTATCGGAGACGCGATCGGGCATTCCACTAACGGGGCTGGCGCCACCAAAGATTACATAGGCACCTGATGCAACGCAGTAAGTAGCGATTGCCAGGGCTTTTTCACTCATCCACTCGGGTGCCAATCCAACCGCTGGAATTTGGTCGATATCGTCGCCGAGCCCACCTTCGGCAACCATTTGGGTCAGGACGGTCAGAATGCGGGTATTATCCACGCATGAGCCCATATGAAGGACAGGTGGAATTCCTATCGTCTCACAAACCTCACGTAGACCTGGTCCTACTTTGTCCAGACCGGCTTCGCCCAACAATAAACCCAGCTTGGCGGCAGCAATGGCACCGCAACCGGTTTCTACAACCAGCACATCCTGTTTCAACAATTCCATAGTGACATAGGTGTGGAGGTAATCCTGCTTGCTGCGGGGGTTGTTGCACCCGACAATGGCTGCCACACCCCTGATCCGGCCCGCCATGATGGCATCATTCAGTGGTCGGAAGGACGCCCGATAGCTCCCACCTAACATGTAATTGATGTATTCGTGGGAGAAACCAGGGATTAAATCCTCACGCACATTGGGGATATGGATTTTGCCGCGGTTTTTATAATTATCGATCGAGAGTCGCAGGATTTGCTTGGCAATGGTGAGGGCTTTATGCTCATCGAATTCGATGTGAGTCGCACCCTTGATCATCACCTTGGGAGAGGTAGTAATAATCTTTGTATGAAAGTTAGCTGCCAGGTCAACCAGGGCTTGCATGATGCATTGGACGTCGACGACCATGGCTTCAACAGCGCCGGTCATAATGGCTAATTCCTGGTGCAGGAAGTTCCCTGCAGCGGGTATGCCCTGGCGCATTAATATTTCATTGGCTGTGCAGCAAATTCCCGATAGGTTTATCCCCTTGGCACCAGCCGCTTTGGCATATTCGATGATCTCCGGATCCTGGGAGGCAGCGACGATCATATTGCTCAGTGTCGGTTCGTGACCATGCACTACGACATTGACCATATCATCCTTCAAAACACCCAGGTTAGCCTGACCCAGCAGAGGGGCAGGGGTTCCGAATAGAATATCGGAGATGTCGGTCGCCATCATACTGCCACCCCAACCATCAGCCAGACCCGTCCGAATGGCATGTTTTAAAATGTGGACAGCATCCTGGTCGTCTCCGATGTGGGTACGGTGCAGGGCTTCAACTACTTCACGGTCTACTCCGCGCGGCACGACATCTTGCTCGCGCCATATTTTTTGGCGCTTCGCGGGGGCACGTTTAATGCAAACGATCTCACCTTTTTGTTGCCCGAATTGTGCTAAATAAAGGTCGGCTAAATCATTAGCAACGTCATTTGGGGAGCGCCCTTCAATTTTGATTCCGTAGATTGAGGCAACATTGCGCAGCTTGGCTACATCGCGGATGATATAGCCTTCTGTCTCACCGTTCGCAACAGCCTTAAGCGTAAATGCCAGATCTCGCCCGTGGTCAGAGTGGGCGGCTGTACCTGCAGCAATCGCACGAACCAGGTTACGGGCCTGGATTGTGTCAATTGTGGCACCACACACCCCAACCTGACCTTCTTTAGTCAACCGGCAGGGACCCATTCCGCATTGTTTACAGCACATCCCGGCTCCACCGATATTGCAAGGCGCCATCTCTTCGGCGCGGCTAAAGGCTGTTCCAATTCCCAGCTCATCCGCCCGGATGAGCATCTCCTGGGCTGCGGGATCTGATGATCTTTCCTCGTAGCTCCTTTTACCTTTAAGTACCATTGATTAATCCTCCATTGGCTTAGAAATAATTCCCATACCCGGGCATGGCCAAAGAGGGCGCCCCAGGTAGGAGACATTTTGGGCAAAACTCACCGTTAAACGTGTTTGTTCGTATGCTGCTGTGTGGCGAAAATACGGCTTGAGTCCGTTGGTTGCCTGGTAGGTGGAGGCTCCTGATTCGATCGGAACCGTCCACTCGCCTAAATAACCAGCTTCATCCAGCTTCATCGCTATCTCTAAATCGTTGATCTTTTCAGGATCGTATGTCACCTCAACGACCTGAAAAGCACTGCTGGCGTAGACGTCCTCAACACCAGGTAGTTCTAATAATATTCGTCGGACTTCGGTAACGTGGTGATCCCCGTAAAGGGAAGGGGTCTCGTAAGTTACTTTCTGCATGGGTTCCTCCAAAGGCATTTGTAAGATTTAACCGATCAGATAATGGCGATTATATGAGTCGTTATCAGGGCGTCCTCCAGAATAGAATGTCAAGAATTTCCCGGATGGTCGGATCAGAATTGATCATCGGAGGCTCTTAATTTCAGAATGAGATGGGTCACATCACGCAGATCACCATCTGGCAGCATGAAGTAATCGTCGAACACTGTTTTTGGCTCAAACCCAAGGTTTTGGAATGAGCGAATGATGGGTGTCTGGTCGCTCGGGATCTGGGCTTCGATCATGAAAAGATTATGCCGTTTTGCCAGCTCGATCAGACCCTGGAGTAATCGGCTGCCGACACCCCGGTGGCGGAAATCCTTGGGTAAAAATATCCGCACTTCAGCGCGATGCCTCGAAGGTCCCTGGTTGAGATGCAGGCTTGCCAGACCAACAATACGGCTACCAAAAACGGCTACCAGAGGAAAAACCTTGGCATAGTCCAATCCATCCACCCACTGGTAAATTACCTGGCTATCTTTCACATTATGGCGCATGTATCGTATATCTTCCGTCGATACCGGCCTGAATAGATCAATTAATGCCTGGCGATCATCCTGGGTCAGCGGTCGAAGCAATATCCGTGCCCCATCTTTTAGGGTAAATACCTGGCGGTAGATAAGATCTTCTTTGGTTACCATACCTGCGCTCCTTGAATTCCGATCGATCCTTATTTTGCCCAGGCTGCTGCCAATTGAACGCGGGCGTAGGCGAGCCGTTCCATTGCTGCTTTTGCGGTTTCTCTCATTAATATGCAATATAATCTGGGATCTTTTTCAATCAACTTGTTCAATTCTGTAGATCCGAACTTGATCACCCGGCAATCATGTTCTGCTTTAACTGTGGAAGTATATTTATAAGGTTCCACAAATACGCTGATGGCGAAGACTTCACCTGGGTTTATCTCACCGACCAAAAAATCCTTACGGGAGGTTGGGTAAAATTCTTCTTCAGACTTATAGTAAAGACTTACTCCGCCATCGACAAGCAGATAGAATGCCCGCGCAGGCTCACCTTCCTCACAGATCACCGCCCCTTTAGCGATAGTCTCTTCATCTGCGATCATGGCGATTGCCTTTATTTGGGCATCTGACATTGAACCGAAGAAAGGATAACGCCTTAATATCTCTGGTGAAACCATCGGAGTTCCTCCTCAGCTTTTGTATTCATCGATTTGGGGTGCATTTTTAGAATTTGATTCTATCAGTAAATCCTGAATGATTTTTAATGCTAGAGGTACAGCAGCGGCAACGGCGGAGGTCATATCTTCCGAAAAATCGTATACTTTTTGCGATTCTACAGTAACGACCGTAATGTTTTCAGGTAAATCTGCCCCCAGCGACCGCCCAAGTTTCAGGGCTTCCACCAGTGATGTGTCATGAGCAGAGCTCATGTGCCCTGATGTTAGATTCGGTAAATCACCCAGTTGATAACAAGAAACAGTTCCAACCAGGACCTGATGAGTAACAATCGCATCAATTAAAATTGCCCGGTCATAATCGATGAGCTCTTCCATTAAGCTAATACCACCAATCGCCAGGCATTCGATCGTAACATCGGATGGAATTTCTTCCAGCTGTTGCAATTTTTGAGCAATCTGCCAACCTATTCCATCGTCTCCTAATATCGGGTTCCCCAAACCAACAACCAATGTTTTCACAAAATTTACTTTTCGGCTGAAATTGAGTGAAGGCTCCAGGGTAGAACCCCAGAGCCTTCACAGTTTGCCTATCAGCAGTTTTGCTTCAAAATGTCTACGGTGTTCCCGTTAACATCTTTGATGGTTATCTCCAAAGGCATCTGCCCTGGGAGGCTGTGGGTCGCACAACCAAAGCACGGGTCATAAGCCCGAAATGCCATTTCGATCATATTGAGCAATCCCTCGGAGATTACACCACCCTTCTTGATCAAGCTTTGTGCAGCCTTCTTGGTGGACATCTGGATAGGTGCATAATTATTGGTTGTGCCCACAATCAGGTTGACCTTTGTTGTAATTCCACGTTCATCGGTTGTGTAGTGGTGGGTCAGTGTGCCGCGGGGTGCTTCCACAATCCCAACACCTTCCGTCGGAATCTCCGTCGGGATGGTGCGGTAGTTGTCGCTGGTTATTTCCGGATCTGTTACCAGCTCCACCCAACGCTCAGCGGCATACAGTAACTCGATCAAACGAGCCCAATGGATTGCCAGCCTTTGATGGACGGGTTTTCCACCCAGTGTGCTGTAGAATTTTTCATATTCAGCCTGGGCGAGTGGTGTAGCCATACCATCTGCGGCATTTAACCGGGATAACGGTGTAGCCATATAAACTCCTGAATCTTTACCATCCACAAAGCCTTTCCAACCTACTTTTTTAAGATAGGGGAACTTCAGGTACGTCCAAGGCTCGACATGTTCGGCGATCCAATCAGTGTATTCATTTGCGGCGTATTTCCCAATACGTTTACCCTCCGGGTCGACAACACTCACTTTTCCATCATAGAAGTTGACTTTATTATTCTCATCTACCGTGCCGATGTAATAGGTGTGGTGGGTATAGATGTCTCCAAGGATCAGGTCAAGATATTCCTTGTTACCAAGGACGATATCATTGAATGCCTGGAGGGTAAATTGAGCAAATTCAATCGCCCAACGACCCATGGTCTCAATTTCGTCCCGCTGTTCCTTGGTGATGCCCTTGGTTAAACCGCCTGGTATAGAGGTGCAGGGGTGAACTTTACGTCCGCCGATCATCTCGACCACTGTGTGTCCGTACTTACGCATTTGAAGTACTTTTCCACCGATCTCTAATCCAACCTTGTGGATGACACCCAGGATATTGCGCTCTGCGACGGGGGCAGTTGGTCCCATGATAAAGTCGGGACCTGCCAGGGCATAGAAGTGGGTCGTATGGTCGGTGCAGTAGAAAGCACTGTAAAGTAACTCGCGCAGCATCTTAGCAGTGCGTGGAGGATCCACGTGATAAACTGCATCGACGGCCTTAGCACCTGCCATATGATGGGCTTCGGGGCACACTCCGCAGATACGGTTAGTCAGGATGGGTACTTCCTCAACCTGTCTGCCAACGCAAAAGCGCTCGAAACCGCGTAATTCTGGGATTTGGAAGTAGGAATTAGCGAAATTACCCTCATCATCGAGGAAAATTTCGATCTTTCCATGGCCTTCCAGCCGGGTAATGGGGTCAATTGATATTCTTTGCATAGGTTCCTCCTCCGGTTATCCTTTCCACGCGGATTTGCTGAAGCGCAGCAGTGAGCCAGCCAGATTGAAGCGGTAAAATTGCCCAGCTGGATCAGGGATACCTTCGAAAATTCGTTCAATTTCAGCCGGATCGTTGCTATCAACAACAGATGCGATTGCGGTCATCAAGCGGGATCCATAGTCCTCTGCACCCTCAGCTGGTCCATAGCAACCGATGCAGGGTGAGCCAGCTTTTGGACATAGAGCAGTGCAGCCACTGCGGGTTGCAGGTCCACTGCAGAGCACGCCTTGCTCCAGGATACATAATTCCGGATCAATCATAATGTTCTGAATGCGCTCGAATTTCTTTATTTTCTTCTCATTCCGCGTGCGAGGGCAATCATCACACACCGTAGAGTTACCTGCCCCGATCACCGATCCAGCAGGAGGCAGCTCAGCTTTGCCTTGCAGAACCTGGATAACCAGGTCGATCACAGCTGCGATTTGATGCGATTCAGGTGGGCACCCGGGCATGTAGTAATCCACTGGCACCACCTGATCCAATGTCCGAACCACCGGATACAAAGTCGGGATGTGCAGTTCTCCTTCTGGAACCATGTAGCTGGTTATAGGACGAATATTTTGCGGGTTGTCCGTTGTCGGAGTAGAAAAGGCGGTATCGACAATTTCCTGGATATTGCTGAGGTTGGCGAGTGCGGGCATACAACCTTCATTGGCACAAGAACCGAAGGCAACCAGGATCTTGGATTTCTGGCGTAAGAGTTTAGCAAGATGCTCGTTCTCATCATTCCGGATGGCACCATTAAGAGGGTTAACAAGATTGAGCCATCTTCCATGGCTTCCACATCTTTATACTTGGCATCCATGGCTACAGGCCAGAAGACTACCTCGAAATTGGCGTCAACATCCAGGATTTTCTCATGAATATTAAGCACAGCGATCTCACAACCACCGCAGGCGGCTGCCCAGTACATGGCGAATTTCGGTTTTCCGTTGGTGCTCATGAGGTCACCTCCTCGACAAGCATATGTTCAGGTACTGCGAACATCTTCTCCATCCCACCGCCACTGGTTGGCCATTCTAAAGGCCCGAGAGCCCTCACTTGTTCGACAAATTTATTTACTTCATCGGTGAAGATGGCTCCTTCAGCAGCGCTTGCCCAGAGAAGCTTAATCCTGCCGGTCTCAATACCCATTTGCTGTAAGGTTTTCTTTAGTATGATGAAACGGCGTAATGCTTTATAGTTTTGCTCGACGTAGTGGCAGTCACCTGGATGGCAACCTGTGATCATGACACCATCAGCTCCACCCGCGAATGCTTTAAGCACGAAGGTAGGATCAAGGCGTCCGGAACACATCAGGCGGATCAAGCGGATGTTGGGTGAGTATTTCATCCTGGCTGTGCCTGCCATGTCTGCCGCGCGATAACTACACCAATTGCAGGTGAAACCGATTATTACAGGTTCGAATTGATCGCTCATATTGTTCTCCTCTTATGCCGGCACAGGCTCTGGTTCAAGTCGTTTGATATTGAGCAATAAGAGCCCATCGAGCTGAGCCAGGATTTGCTGATCGCTGAAACCTGTACCACTGATTGCACCAGCGGGGCAGGCTGCTACACAGGTACCACATCCCTGGCACAAGGCTGGATTCACTTCGGATACCATTTTGTCATCATGGAACAGGATGGCATTGAAGGGGCACAGATTGTTGCAGATACGGCAGCCTGAGCACTTGTTCTCGTTGATCGTAGCCCGGATAGGCTCCATGGCGACTTCTTTTTGTTGAATTTTGCCCAGTGCACGGGCAGCTGCAGCAGCACCCTGGACCACACTTGCAGGAATATCCTTTGGTCCCTGAACAACACCGGCAATATACACGCCTTCAGTCATCGTTGCGACAGGATCTAGTTTCGGGTGGCGCTCGATGAACCAGCCATCAGCACTGCAAGAGAGACCAAATAACCGGGCCGTGGCTTTGGCATCGTGTCGGGGTTCCAATCCAGCGGATAAAACAACCATATCCACTGGGATACGGCGCTGTTTCCCGATCAGGGTGTCTTCTGCCTGGATGATCAGTTTGCCCTCTTCGCCAGGATTCCGGGCAGCATCCGTAATTTCTGCCACACGACCTCGGATAAAGTGCGTCCCTTCCTCCATAATCCTCTGGTAGAACTCATCATAAGCTTTGGCTGGAGTTCGGATGTCGATGTAGAAATTATAGACATCAGCACCTGTTTTCTCCTTAGCTAAATGTGCAAATTTAAGACTCTGCATGCAGCAGATGCTGGAACAGTAATTGTTGTAATTCTTATCTCTGCTGCCCACGCAATGGACTATACCTATGGTTTTTGGAACAGTGACTCCGTCTCGCAAGAAAATCTTCCCGCCGGTGGGGCCGGCTGCATTGGTTAACCGCTCAAATTCCAGGCTGGAGAACACATTGGCCAGGCGACCATACCCATACTGCGGGATGCGGCGCGCGTCAAACAGGTCATAGCCGGTAGCAAGGATGATCTGTCCTACATCGATTTGCAGCATGGTTTCCTGCTGGTTGAAATCGATGGCATTGGTCGGGCAGAATTTTTCACAAGCTTTGCAGGTTCCTTTCTGGAAGAAAGTACAATTTTCGTAGTCAATCACCGGGAATTTTGGTACTGCCTGAGGGAACGGAGTGTAAACAGCTTTGCGGTAACCAAGACCAGCTTCAAATACCTCATCGACGACTTTCTTTGGGCATTTTTCCTGGCATATTCCACATCCAGTGCACAGAGCAGTATCAATATAGCGAGGTTTCTGACGAATGGTGACCTGGAAGTTGCCTACATAACCGTCCACATGGGTGACTTCTGCCCAGGTCAGCAGGGTTATGTTGGGATGATTCCCTACGTCAACCATCTTTGGAGTGAGGATGCAGGCTGAACAGTCAAGGGTGGGGAAGGTTTTATCGAACTGAGCCATGTGCCCACCGATGGATGGTTCGCGTTCCACCATGACAACATGGTACCCTGCATCGGCAATCTCGAGCGCAGCCTGGATGCCAGCAATACCGCCTCCGACGACAAGCGTATCCGGATGGATGGGTACTTTGAGGGGGATAAGCGGTTCATGCCAGATAATGCGTTCCACACCACCTGAAATGATTGCCTTTGATTTTTCCGTTGCGGCGACCTTATCCGAATGGACCCAAGATACTTGCTCCCTGATCGAGACTAATTCGCACAAGTACGGATTAAGTCCAGCGTTCTTGCAAGCATTACGGAATGTTTTTTCATGGAGGTGGGGAGAACATGCTGCAACAACTACGCGAGTTAATCCGAGCTCTTTAATATCCTTCTCGATCAGCTCCTGCCCCAGGCTCGAGCACATGAACTTATAATCCCGGGCGATAACGACCCCGCGATGTTTAAGTTGCTCAGCAGCCCATTTTGCGACTTCTGCCACATCGACTGTGCCGGCGATGTTACTACCGCAATGACAAACATATACACCAATTTTTTCTGTCATGGCTAACTCTCCTCCGGCATACGTGGCATTGGAAGCTCTTCCTTGGAAGGTTTCTTCTTTTTAGCAGGTTCGGGTTCGGGCACCTGTACTCCAATTTTTGCCAGGGCAGATCGTGCATCTACCAGCTCTTTCCCTATACCCAGATCAGATGCTGATAAGCCGAAAGCTAAGCCCATCATCTGAGTGAAATACAGGATAGGGATGTGATATTTTGTTTTAAAGAAGCGGTTTACGTCTGCCTGATAGGCATCCAGGTTGAGCTGGCACATCGGGCAAAGGGTTACGATCATATCTGCTTCATATTCCGCAGCGTTTTGGAGTAGCTGGCGGATCAGCTCGAGTGCTACAGCCTGGCTGATTTGCGTCATGTGTCCACCACAACAGTGGGCTTTCATGGGGTAATCGACTACAGTGGCACCAAGTCCCTTCATAAGCTTGTCGAGAGACATTGGATATTCATAGTCATCAAATTTCGATAAATAGCCAGGTCGGGTGATCAAGCATCCATAATATGGTGCTATTTTTAATCCACTCAAAGGTTTTGTAACCTTCGCAGAGATGGCTTCGAGGCCGATATCCTCGATCATAATCTCGAGTAAATGTCTGGTTTTGACCGAGCCAGGTGTGTAGTGCATGTTTCCTGCACTCAATGCCAGGTTTACATTTTTTGCTAAATCTGGGTCATCTGCCAGGTAATGGTCCGCTTTGGTCAGGTTTAGGAAACACATGCTGCAGGGGGCAACAACCTGCTTGCCATTGGTGAGCTGTTTTTCAGCCAGTGCCAGGTTGCGGGTGATAAGAGAGTAGGCAGCCATGCGGTTGAGGGTCATGTATTCGGATGCGCCGCAGCAGTTCCAATCGTCCAGCTCCTGGAATTCGATTCCCAAAGGTTTGGCTACAGCCAATGTTGAAACATTATAGGAAGAAGCATTCTTTTCAAGCGAGCAGCCGGGATAATATCCGTATTTCATATCTCACCCTCCAGCTCTTTGGCTTTTGCCAGGATAGCCTTCAACCCATCTATATCTTTTATTCTCGTGGGGGTTAAATCAATTCGACCCTTTCGTAATAGTCCTAAGGCCATAGGCATAATTTTTGGCATATCCAGCGGATGATATGTCAGGTGGTACCAGGTAGCTAATCCCATCTCGAAACTACGACCGTAGTTTTCTACATAGTGCATGAAGGTCTGTGAAAATGGGGGGGCATCTGCGGAAGAGGAGTCCTTGAAATATTTCTTTTGAATGGAAAACCTCTTTAGGGTGTACATGAGATCGGTTACATGGACTTCCTGAGGACAGCGGACCGTGCAGTAATAGCACGAGACGCAGTACCAGGGAGTGTTACTGCTTAGAACCTGGGTTTCCATCCCCGCTTTGATCATTGCAAATAATGCGCGGGGAGTGTGGTCCATATCAGCACCCGAAGGGCATGAACCGCCACATGTCCCACACTGGATGCACATTTCCAACCGGGAATTTCCTGGTGTTGCACTCACCACTCGGTCGAAAATTGTTGGAGCTCGTGCTTGCATTGTGGCTTCCGCCATACAAACCTCCTCTTAAATTAATACTGCCGGTATGTCCGGTGTTATTGAAACAATTTTCTTAAAAATATGCCAAAAATACCAGGTATTCAATTTGTGACCAAGGAACTGTAACAATCACTAGAAAGTAACATCTAAAAAGATGGTCAATATATTATTGTCGAACCAGATTAACTATACCAGTGGATAAGTACATACAAGACTAGTGATAATTGTCACGGGTATTAGTATGAAAGATAACCATCTGAATGCTTTAACGGTAAAATATGCCAATCATAAATGTGGGAGGATGGCATGAAAGCTTCAAATGAACTGGAAAATCGAGCGATCAATGCGATTCGTTTTTTGGCAGCCGATGCCGTTCAAAAAGCGAATTCTGGTCACCCTGGGTTGCCGATGGGAGCGGCGGCAATGGCATTTACTTTATGGACTCGTCACCTGCGATTTAATCCTCGCAACCCCCAATGGCCCGGGCGAGATCGCTTTATTCTTTCTGGAGGACATGGGTCTGCCCTTCTGTATGCACTGCTATATCTGACCGGTTATGACCTGCCTATGGAACAATTGATGAATTTTCGACAATGGGGCAGTCAGACCCCAGGTCACCCGGAATATGGATTGACCCCAGGAGTAGAAGTGACGACTGGTCCACTTGGGCAGGGATTCGCAAATGGTGTGGGTATGGCAATTGCCGAAGCACATATGGCGGCTGAGTTTAATCGACCAGGATTTGAAGTGATTAATCACTATATTTATGGGATCGTCACTGATGGGGACTTAATGGAAGGAGTTGCATCTGAGGCTGCTTCCATCGCCGGCCATCTCAAACTGGGTAAAATCATTTACCTTTATGATGATAATCATATATCCATCGATGGCAGTACTGATCTCGCCTTTACAGAGGATCGTGCAGCCAGGTTTGCTGCTTATGATTGGCATGTGCAGCAACTACCAGATGGCAACGATACCGCTGCCGTAAACCGGGCGATTTCCAAGGCGCAAAAAGATCCACGCCCTTCGTTGATTGCGTGCAGGACGCATATTGGGTTTGGACTACCGACGCGGCAGGATACTGCCAAAGCGCATGGAGAAGCACCAGGTGAGGAAGAATTAAATCGAGCAAAGAAAAACCTTGGCTGGCCGCTCGAACCGAAATTTTATGTTCCTGAAGACGTTCTAGCGTTCTTCAGGAAAGCGATTAAACAAGGTGAAAAAGCAGAGAGATCATGGCGCCAGCAGCTGAAAGCTTATCTGGCAGAATACCCTCAACTGGATACCGAGCTCGAAAGGCGAATGATGAGTGAGCTGCCTGAACATTGGGAGGCAGATTTACCTTGCTTCCCTGCTGACCCGAAAGGGATGGCGACCAGAGCGGCATCTGGAAAGGTGATCAATGCACTAGCACCTCACTTACCGGAATTAATCGGGGGATCAGCAGACCTGACACCATCGAACGATACCTGGATCAAAGATAGCCAGGATTTTCAGGAAGCGACTCCTCAAGGTAGGTACTTTCATTTTGGTGTACGTGAGCACGCTATGGGAGGATTGATTAATGGGATGTCCGTTTATGGTGGAGTAATCCCCTTTGGTGGGACGTTTATGATTTTCTCTGATTATATGCGCCCTGCAGTAAGGCTGTCAGCATTGTCAAAATATCCTAGTATCTGGATCTACACCCACGATAGCATCGGTCTTGGGGAGGATGGGCCGACACACCAACCCGTTGAGCACCTGGCAGCACTAAGAGCGATCCCAAACCTGGTCGTCATCAGACCTGCCGATGCGAATGAGGCGGCAGAAGCCTGGAGAATTGCAATCACAAGACGGCATGGTCCGACTGCATTGATTCTAACCCGCCAGGCGGTTCCAATCCTGGATCGCACCATCTATGCTCCAGCAGACGGATTACATAGAGGAGCGTATATCCTGGCAGATATGGGCGTTACGAAACCGGAATTAATCTTGATGGCGTCTGGATCTGAAGTAAGTTTGATCACAGAGGCTGGTGGACGATTAGCCAGTGAAGGTTACAATGTTAGATTAGTATCATTTCCAAGCTGGGAGCTGTTTATGGCTCAGGAAGAGGCATACCGGAACCAAGTTCTTCCACCAGAAATACCATTGCGCTTATCCGTAGAAGCAGGAGTATCACAAGGCTGGGAAAAGTGGGTGGGCGATCGGGGAACGTGCATTTCAGTTGAGCGTTTCGGTGCTTCCGCACCATATAAAACGATCTTCGAACATTACGGTTTGACCGTCGATAATGTCTTCCAGCGAGCACGGGAGCTAATGCTCAATAATAAGTCTTAGAGAATAGTTATTTGGTTAGGACCTGGTTGGTCATCTAACATTAATATTATGGAGATTATTATGAATATAGCACTTGCTTGTGATCACGGTGGTTACCCATTAAAAAATATCATAAAAGAAGTTGTCCTGGCTGATGGGTATACAGTGATCGATTGTGGAACAGACAGCATTGAAAGTGTAGATTATCCTGATTATGCAGAGAAATTAGGTGCGGCAATCGTGAGAGGCGAAGCGGAGCGAGGTATCTTAATTTGCGGTTCCGGTGTAGGTGCATGTATCGCCGCTAATAAGGTCAAAGGGATATATGCTGGAATATGCCATGACACCTATTCAGCGCACCAGGGAGTTGAGCACGATAACATGAACGTGTTATGCCTGGGAGCGCGGGTAATTGGTGCAGAGCTGGCAAAGGAATTGGTGAACGCTTTCCTTACGGCAGAATTTACAAGCGAAGAGCGCCATGTTCGCCGGGTTAACAAAATATATAAGATCGAAGAAGCTGGATTTTAAAGAAAAGGTGGAAAAATGTCGTCAATTTCAAAACTAACTGACCTGGGTCAGTCTATTTGGTACGATTATATGGAGCGCCTCATCCTGGTGAACGGTGAACTGGCTGCGCTGATCAATCAGGGTGATATTAGGGGATTAACCTCTAATCCGAGCATTCTTAACCATGCAATAGCTAAATCGAAAGACTATGATTCTGCATTGATCCCGATGGCATGGGCGGGATACGACGATAAAAAGATCCTTGAGCAATTGATGATTGAAGATATCGAACGCGTAGCAGATTTATTCAGACCTTTGTTTGATAAGACTCACTGTGGCGATGGGTTTGTCAGCCTGGAAGTTCGACCCGATCTGGCATACGAAACAGAGAAAACAATCGTTGAAGCACAACGCTTGTGGGATATTGTCAATCGCCCTAACGTGATGATTAAAATTCCAGCAACAAAACCAGGACTTACTGCTATTCGACGATCGATTGCATCTGGGATCAATATCAATATCACCCTGATATTTTCCATCGACCGGTACAAGGAAGTTATGGATGCTTACCTTTCCGGTTTGGAAGATAGGCTCAAAGCTGGAAAACCGATTGACCAGCTCAATTCAGTAGCATCTTTTTTTGTCTCGCGGATTGATTCCAAGGTTGATAAGTATCTTGAGCCAATCATCCAATCATCTGGCAAGGAAGCTCCGATTGCCAAAGCACTGTTGGGAAAAATTGCCATCGCAAACGCGAGACTGGCATATGAGGAATTTCGTAAGGTGTTTGAGAGCGAACGCTTTCAGAAAATACAAGCAAAAGGAGCGAAATTACAACGTCCCTTGTGGGCTTCAACAAGCACCAAGAATCCAGCTTATCCAGACACGATGTACGTGGATGAACTCATCGGAAATCACACAGTCAATACCGTTCCACCGCAAACCTTGGATGCCTTCCGCGACCACGGCAAGGTCAAGCTAAGCATTGAAAAGAACCTTGACCAGGCGAGAAAAGATTTTTCCGATCTTGAATCAGTCGGAATATCGATGAAGAAGGTGACCCAGGAGCTGGAAGAAGAAGGAGTGCAGACTTTTTCAGAATCATACAATTCCCTGATCGCCTCTGTAAAAATTCGGCGAGAAGCAGCCTTGGTCGAACTAGGACCATTAGCGAAGGCGGTATCTGGGCGAATTTCCAAATTTGAGGCAGATAAATTTTTAAGCCGATTCTATTCATTGGATGGTTCTCTTTGGACAAATGATCCAAAGGGTCAGGAGGAGGTACGCATCCGAATGGGTTGGCTGAACTTGCCCGAATCGAGCAAGGCGCTGCTGGCTGGATTAATCAAATTTACCAAGGAAATTAATACCGCCGGTTACACACAAGCATTGTTATTAGGGATGGGGGGTTCATCTTTAGCCCCCGAGGTTGTGAGCCTGATTTTTAAAGAAGCAGGTGGATTAAAACTAACAATTCTTGACTCTACAGATCCAGCCCAGGTGCTGCGAGCCGCCAAGAAGAATCCGGTGGGAAAAACATTGTATATCGTATCCAGTAAATCTGGCGGAACGGCAGAAGTAAATGCCATGCTGGATTATTTTTGGGAACGGGCAATCCGCTCGGTTCATGACAAGGCTCCCGAACATTTTATTGCCATCACCGATCCGGGTACTTCTCTAGAGAAACTGGCTTTCGAGCGAAAGTTCCGCAAGATATTCCTGGCGGATCCAAAAGTTGGCGGGCGATACTCAGCTCTGACGGCGTTCGGGTTAGTACCGCTGGTCTTGATGGGCGTTGATGCCGGGAAAATCCTTGAATGCGCATCCTGGATGATGTCGGAATCCAGCAAAAGCCAGCCGATTGGGCGCAATCCCGGTGTCGTATTAGGAGCGGTGGTTGGAGAGGCTGCAGTCGATGGCAGAGATAAATTGACTTTCATTGCAGACCCAGAAGTTGTCTCATTTGGGACATGGTTAGAGCAACTTGTTGCAGAGAGTAGCGGTAAGATGGGAAAAGGGATTCTACCAGTTTCTGGAGAAGAACCAGCAAAGCCAGATTTATATGGGAAAGACAGGCTATTTATATATCTACGGCGTTCTGGCATGTATGACGACAGGATAAATCTTCTACGGAAAGCCGGAAACCTGGTATTAACACAGGATTTTACCGATAATTATGCATTGGGTGCAGAGTTTTATAAATGGGAGTTGGCGGTAGCCACAGCATGTTCAATTATTGGGGTAAATGCTTTTGACCAGCCAGACGTCCAAGATAGCAAGAACCGGACCATTGAAAAAATTACGTACTTCAAGGAGCACCATCAGTTTATCGAAGATAAACCTTTTATGGATGAAGAGGGGATTTCCTTATATGGAAATCATCACACGGATGAGAAGGGATTAAAACAGGTTGTGAATAAATTCCTTGCTTCAGGTGTACCAGGGGATTATGTTGCCATAAATGCCTATCTCATGCGAGATGCCAAGAGTGTTTCAAATTTACAGAAACTGCGCTCCTGGATCAGAGATCAAACGAGATTGGCAACAACTGTTGGATTTGGGCCTCGCTTCCAGCATTCAACTGGTCAGTTGCACAAGGGTGGAGCCAATAACGGCTTATTCCTGGTCATCACCGCTGATTCGAAGACTGATGTGGAAATTCCAAACGAAGGTCTAAGTTTTGGTACTTTAGAGAATGGGCAGGCGCTCGGTGACATTGAAGCGTTAGAGGCGCGGGGGAGACGTGTTTTACGGATCCATCTTGCAGGATCGGAGCTTCTAACTGCCCTGGTAAATAAATTAACTGCATAATCAGGTAAATATCGAAATCCGCCGGAGATGAGGTTTTCTCACACCGGCGGATTTTATTATCAGTCAAACCTCATTTAATTATTAACGATAATTTTTTCCTTTTGTTCATTGTGCTCCCTTACCAACTCGCGCCGGAGAACTTTCCCGACTGTCGTCTTGGGGAGCTCTGTTCTAAATTCAACCTGTGTGGGGACTTTGAAGGGTGCCATATTTTGTTTGCAGTAGTCACGGATTTCCTCTTCCGAAGCATCCAGTCCGGGTTTTAATACAACCCATGCTTTTACCGTTTCACCTCGATATGCATCCATGACACCAGCTACACCGACTTCGAGCACTTTCGGATAGGTGGAAATTACCTCCTCAACTTCTCGTGGCCAAACCTGATATCCACCTGGCTTGATCAATTCCTTCTTACGGTCGACAATATAGAAATATCCATCTTCATCCATTTTAGCTATGTCACCGGTATACAGCCAGCCATCACGGATGGTGTTGGCTGTCTCGGTAGGCATATTATGGTAGCCTTTCATCACCTGCGGACCTTTGATACACAGCTCACCTTGCTCACCAATTTTGAGCGGTGTAACTCCATCATCCAGGCTTATGATGCGGCAATCAACATCAGGCAATGGCAGGCCGATTGAACCGGTGCGAATTTCTCCATACAGCGGGTTACAATGGGTGGCTGTAGGTGCTTCTGATAATCCGTACCCTTCGACTAATTTCCCACCCGTTAACGCTTCAAATTTCTCCTTGGTTTCGCGCATCAATGGAGCTGAGCCGGAGATGCAAGCCTTTATCGAGCTAAGATTGTATTTGCCGGCGATTACATCAGGGCTGTTATTGATGGCGTTGTACTGCGTGGGAACCCCAGGGAATATGGATGCTTTGTACTTCTGGATGCTGGTAAGTACATCTTTCATATCGCGAGGGTTGGGTACCAGAACCATCCCAGCACCGGTATGAATCGCAAACAACATACCTGCCACCATACCATACACATGGAAAAGCGGGATTGCCATCAGGACGGTCTCTTTTCCATCCTCTGCATCCGTTATCCAACTGCGTACCTGAAGTGCGTTGGCGACCAGATTGCGATGAAGTGCGATTGCGCCTTTGGAAATCCCCGTGGTGCCACCACTGTATTGGAAGATGGCGATATCTTCTGGACTGATATCCAGTTTTGGTCGCTCTTTTGAAGTGTGACGCGAAAGCAAATCTTTGAACCAAATATCTCCTGTGGCTAACTCTACCCGGAAACCCATTTTTTTCTCTTTTACGAGGCCAAATAGGATTGCCGTGATGGGCGGGAAATAATCTTTTATATTGGTGACAATGATTTTCTTGATTTTCGTGTTCGGTTGAGCTTCTTTTATTACCTTGTAAAAATTGCTCATCACAAACATTACCTCGATCCCGGCATCATTCACCTGGTGAATAATTTCCTTAGGCTTGTACAGCGGGTTCACCGATACCACAACCCCCCCAGCCTTAAGGATGGCAAAAAATGTGAGTACAAATTGGGGTGTGTTGGGCATAAAAATACCAACCCGATCACCTTTCTTTACTCCCAGTTCTGCCACACCGGCAGCCAATCGATCGGTGAGCTCATTCATTTCACGATAGGTTAATACTGCTCCTTTAAAATAAGTGCATATGCTATTTGGATATTTTTTGGCTGAATCTTCCAATAATCCAAACAGCGGAATCGGTGGGTATTCGATATGATGAGGTACACCTTTATCGTAGAGCTTAAACCACGGATAATCCTCCATTGTTTTCCTCCTTCGAGCAAATGGCTGGTTGTTTGGTTAATAATAGTATAGATATTTCCAGGGTGAATGTCAATCAGGAAATCAATGAATTGACTTTTGGGAAGGAGAAAAAAGCAGACTATGTTATGAAACGGGTGATATGAACCAATCATCAACCATTTTCCTCATATCCTCGACCGTGTGGGTATTTACTTGAAACCAGTGAATATCCGGATCATCCGTTTTGAACCAATTTGCCTGACGCCTGACATAGATCCTTGTACGGCGTTTGATTATTACTATTGCTTCATCCAGTGTAATTTTTCCTTGTAAATAGGCAATCACCTCGCCATAACCAATAGCCGATAAAGTTGGTGAATCGGGCGAAAATCCCCGCTCTAATAATCGTTGAACTTCCCCGATGAAACCGGCAGCGAACATTTCCATTATCCGGTTGTCTATTCGCTGGTAAAGCTCAGTTCGAGGTCGGGTTAATCCTAACTGCAGGGAGCGATAAAGCTGGTGCCCTTTTTCCCTTTGATCGGAGAAACGCTTGCCTGAAGAAAGTATTACTTCCAGTGCACGGATAGTACGCCGAACGTTTGTTAGGTCGATAGAATTTGCTGCCACGGGGTCTAGAATTGCTAATTTAGAATGGAGTACAGCGGGTCCAACATGCTTGGACCAATCGGTGAGGACTTTCCGTAGAAGCGGATCAGGCACCACCGTGGGAACCTTCCAACCTTCGATCACAGCGCGGACGAATTGTCCCGTCCCGCCGACCATTATTGGCAGGTTATGTTGTATATAAATATTGTGGATTGCTTTATTTGCTTCTAATTGGAAAAGAGCGAGGCTCCATATTTCATCCGGATCAGCTACATCGATCAAATGATGAGGAATACGAGCGCGTTCCTGAATTGTTGGTTTCGCAGTCCCGATATCCATACCACGATAAAATAACCTCGAATCTGCGGAGACAATTTCTCCATCGAGCTTCTCAGCAAGCTGAATTGCTATCTCAGTCTTACCGACTGCAGTTGGTCCGAGGACAACAACAAGTGGTATTTTCGGTTCTTCGATAGCCTCGGAAAAGTCCCCACCAGGTAAATCAGGCGATGACATTCTCAAAGTGATCGATCAATGGAGGTAAGCTCCCCGCTTGTATTTGAACTGTGATTACATCGATGCGCCAATCATTGGTGAGCTCTGGGTGCTGTTGAATATAATATTCAGCTGAATCGCGCATGTGCTCTCTCTTTCGAGAGGTAATTGATATTTCTGGTGGTCCAAGCGATTTGCTCCTGCGGGTCTTGACTTCAACAAAGGCGACCACACCATCAAGTGAGACGATTAGATCAATCTCGCCATACGGGGAACGCCAATTCCTACCGAGGAAGGAATAGCCCTTTGCCTCAAGGTAGTTTGCAGCTATGGTTTCACCCCGACGTCCTAATGATTGTCCAGGGGATTTCATTCAAACCTATCAGGAAAATGGGTTAGTTTGTAGCGGGCACTTTTACTACGCGGTTTTGTCGCTTCAACAAGGCGCTGGTAATGTGAAAGGAGAGCACCGGTAGTAGTCTTTATATCGTATTTCTCTGATTCTTTTCGAGCTCGAAGCCCCATATCTCGCCGTAACTCATGGTTAGTCGCCATAAATATTAGCTTGGCGGTGAAAACTGCCAGGTCATCTGTGGTTACCAGGCCGGTAACACCATCTTCAATAATATCTTGCGTACCTGGAGCATCGATCCCTAGGACGGGTAGTCCAGCAGCCATTGCTTCGACCGTGGATAAACCGAATGTTTCCGCACTTGACGGGGTCACAAAAATATCCGACGAGATTAGATAAGCTGGAATCTGTTTGTAATCGACTAAACCGGTAAAAAACACTTTAGAGGTGATTCCCATATGCTTGATCAATGTTTCTAAATTATCCCGTTCAGGGCCTTCTCCCACCAGGAGCAAACGCACATGATCATATGTCATGGCAACGCCATAAAAGGCTCTCAGGAGCAAGGGCAAGTTTTTTTCAGGCGAGAGCCGCCCTACATAAATACAGATTACATCATTCTGTGAAAAACCAAATTGGGCACGGTCGAGGGGTTGAATTTCCTCGCGGTATGAAGTCAGGTCTACTCCATTTGGGATGACTTCTACCGAAGCCTCCAGACCAAAATGATCTACTAATATTTTTTGCATGCTAAGTGATGGCACAATGACTAAGTCACAAGCCCGATAAAAAGGTGATAAATATGCCTTGAGAGCTGCGTCACTGATCGATTCGGGTAGAAGGGGGACATAGGCCTGGGTCATAAGGTCGTAACGAGTATGGTTGGTAAAGACGATGGGAATGTTCCTGGGAGAACAATAACGCATCGCAAGGTTACCGCTGACAAAAGGATGGTGAACGTGGGTGATGTCCATCGAATACAGCAAGTGTCTTGCTTGAGAGTTGTAGCGGAGATTTAGATAAAAACCAGTATCTACAACAGCCAGCCCTGTTGTGCGAACAACATTCTTTTCATCATCAACAACTTCATCATCACCAAAAGTGAAGATAAATACATCATGACCTGTGTCTTCCAGCCAACGTTTGGTTAATTCGATGGAATTCGTCACCCCGCTAATATGTGGTTTATAAAGATCAGCCATCATGCCGATTCGCATAGCACCCTCTATTGAATAATCGTAAGCGATAGGTAGTAATACGTCAAGGAAATAATCCTTCTTGGTGATAAACCGCAATTGCATCGTTATAAGCAGGAATTGCGCATGATACTTCCAGCATCTACGCGTTATGTGATGCAATAAAACCTTCACATTAGGATATCCAATATTGCGCGTTCTCAACATCGTTTGCAACTTCTAGCCTTGACTTGATTTCTCGGCAAATTTCATGATGTAATCTTGCTGTTCATTTGTTAATTCAATCTGCTGTAATTCATTTGAAATTGATTCATGTTCTTTTTTCAATGAATTGTAATTCTTTGTCGCCTGTTCAATTTCATTCCGAAAAGTTACCAGCACAAAGTTATCATCATGTTTCCCCATTTCAGTTACCAACCGTTTGATTTTCAATTCTTCTTCTTCCATCAATCTAGTAATTGATTTAAGTTGCCTTTGCTTTGGGTCCACTTTTTCAGCTTGGCTTTCTATCATCTCATGCAATCCTTTTTCTAATGCGGTTGGATTGAGTAATAACTCTTGTAACCATTTCCAAACAGCATTTTCTGCTTTGTGAGCCACTATATCAGTGGGAATATGGCCGTTTTTCTTCGCATCCCTATATTTCGCCAAGCTATTACCACACCGATAATATTTCTTATTATTTCCGCTTTCATATGTACGATCAAATGCAATCATTACACCCCACATTCACCACAGCGAAAGAATCCGGATAATAGATAAATATTTTTGCTGTTACGCCTGGACAGCTCTTTATTTCTCGAAAAGCGCTCTTTTGCTTTATAAAATGTATCCGGCTCAATGATTTTTAATTCGGGCACTTCAATTGGAATCCATTTATCTTTCGGCTGGATAATTCGGGTTTCATCAATATATCTACTCTTACCATAATAAGTCCTGCCAGTATATATTTCATTCATTAGTATAGTTCTGATAGTAAACGGATTTCATTCATGAACAGATCGTTTCGTTTGACTTGGTACAGCTGCACCGATCTTATTTAGATATTTAGATAATGACCGTAATGAAAGTGGGCTTCCAGTTCCATTGCCAGTTGTATATAGGTCAAAGATTTGCCGAACAACATGAGCTTCAACATCGTCTATTAGATACTTCGCTTCACTTCGCTTACCAATCTTCTTATATCCAAATGGGGGAATGCCACTATATATAATGAATCCAGTTTTCGCGCTTGATTTCTGCCGCGGATAGAACCTTCCCGGATTTTTTCTCGCCAATATTCATTGAATACACCTTGAATATTTTCCGTCATTCGATCCTCGGGGTTGTTTTCTAGCTTACCCCGGCTTACATAATGTATTTCAATATGGGCCTTATAAAACTCATCCCGCAAGATAAGGGAATGTGCTAAATTACGTGTTAGCCGGTCTGATGCAAAAACAACGATTGCATCAACTTCCCCCTGTGCAATCATATCCCTTGCTTGGGATAATCCAGGGCGATCAAGTTTCGCTCCGCTGTAATCTTCGGTAATCTTTTCTACCACAGTCATTTTATTTCTGTCAGCGTAAGCGACACACGCTTCAAGCTGGGATGGAATTGAAAAACCTTTTTCCATCTGTTCATCTGTGCTTACCCGTGCATATACTATTGCTCGTTTGCTCATGGTAAATTCCTTCTGGGACCCAGCCTTTTCAAGCTGGGTCCCCAGCTTGTCACTTACTCCGTTATTTCGGAAAGTCGCTTGATAGACGTCCGTAATTCGCTCATTCCCGCCTTTGTCAATCTACCGGATGTTTAAACGCAGGACAAAATTAGATGGGCGGTAAACCAATCGTCAAAAAATTTTATTAACGATTTACCTCCTGCTTTTTCGATTGTCCTTGTAAGCTGATGAAATTTTTCAGCATCCACAAATTGATAAAGCTTTTCATATTCTGACTTTTCCACCCTGACAAAATCGTCATTATCGTTCATTCCATCCCTCTTCCTGGGGAATAAAAAATACCCCGATATATCCGGGGCATTTGAGTATGATAAAATTTATTCAGCCATTGACCGGCTTGCCCCGGTTGGTGGTTAGGGATCGGTTACCAGCCGATCCCGCTTCATTAGTGAAGCTAATATTATTATATACCCAATTCCCCGAAATGCAATGTTATATAGTAACGAGTATGATTACTTTTAGTTAAGTGTTCAATTCGCCTTTTTTCTGCCAGCGTAACAATTAGACCCCGGCGGGAGGCGTAACCGGTTAGTTGGCGCCCTCCGCCGGGTATTGCAACTGGTTCCTATCAAACCAGGTACAACCATGACCCTGGAGGGTGGCCCAGGGGAAAGCTACCCTCCAGGTATTGCAGCTGGCTAACAGGGAGGAAAGCCAGGGGCAACCTACTTAGGCTTATTGACCACCATGAAATTATCATCAGGTGTGGTGCCGATGCTCACCTTAGAGGGTGAAGTACTCGGGTCATGCCTAGGTGTCGATGGCACCGGGCCGGGGATAGTGCTGACATTCGGGTCGGGCCTCACACTCGGCTTTTCAACCGGGATCGGTTTGGCAGTACTGCCCGGCCTGCCAACATTGTGAATATCGGGGTGAATTTTTGGTGACATTTTATTGCTCCTTTGTGTTACGCGAGTAACACTTTTTATTAGTTTGCCCTCGTCGGGAGCTGCAGCCTATTCTGCAGCTCCCTGATGGTGAGGGCAGAAGTGGGTCATTCCCAAACCCACATCATCCGGATGATGGCTTATCGAACCTGCGCTCGCAATTGATCTACGGAAGGAATGTCAAACTTTTGACCCTTGGGTAAGTTCTCAGGATGCTGGCGTGGAAAGGGCACATCCTCACCCATCGTGGTCAAGATCGATTCTGCTATATTCAGGTTCTCGATGGCCAGGACAATAACTTCCATCTTGTCTTGCTGGTTGTATAGCTCTTGTGCAACTTTCAACGGGTCCGCTCCATCGATCACAGCCTGCGCCCGCTCGCCTTGCTTGGTGAATACATCGGTTTTTAGCTTGGCGAGCTCGGCCTGTAGCTTGCTCCGCTTGGTATAGATGGCCTGCTGCTTGCTCTCCAGGTCCTTTATGAATTCGGGCGAGTGTTTGATCTCGATGATCTCCTGCAGGATATTCTGCTCTTTCAGCTGCAGTTTATCGAAATCGAGCCCCCAATTTTGGGCTTTGGCTGAGCTCCAGTTCGGGTCCTGGTGAGACAGCCCGAGCATTTGACCACGCTTGATAGCCAACTCGCGCAGCTCTTCACGTACTTTCGATAATTCTTCGGTTTTACTTTTTAGATTTGCCATAGTTTTTTAACCCTTTGTATTTTTTGAATTTACGTTGAAATTCATCAGCCACTGCGAGCTGATGTTTTTTCCAGGCTTCAATTTCATCCGGTTTTTCGTAAGGGTCGACCGCATCTAGCAGCGCTAATAATTTCTTTTCCAGACTTGAATTTGGCGCTGTAATACTTCCAGGTATTCTCAGCCGCATACTTCTCCCAGATTTGGGCTTGCTTTTCAGCCTTATTCTCGAGTTCATTGGTACCAGGGTTGGACGTCATTTTTAGACTGCCTGGGATTGACTTCCAAACATCCGTAGGCGTCATTACTGAAAAATCATATCGAAGATGAGCCACTTCATGCAGAAAAGCGTGAAGAAAATCCAGCGTGCCTGGATCAACATCAATAATTGCACCTTCTCCATGTGTTTTCCAACAACATGCACCCGCACCGTCCCACGCAGGAGGCTGTAACCTGACTGCCACTGCAGGTCTACCGCTTAAATGCCGTGCCACATCGTTTAGTAACTTCTGATTTATCATTTTTTATCTCCTTAGATCATCACGTGATCTATTTAGCGGGCTCAAGTCATCCACCATGTAATTTTGTTATTCAATGCGCCATAATGCGCCATGCTCAAAGCAACCGACGCGTCAATTTTTCGGCTGGTTTTTTCCTTCGCCAACCTAAAACCGCGTGGCGTCTCGATTGCCACAGCGTTTTTTACGTGCTCATTCAATACCGGATCGTTGTAATGCCTGATGGTTTTTCCGATAATCGCATCATACAAAGCCTGGTCTGCCTCCACGCGCTGTGCCTGTCTGCGGTAATTCGTGCATCTGTACGCCTTCTTTTTCCAGCTCCAGCCCAATTGAATGGAGCTGATAAGGATCGAAATAAACACCATCAACCCTGCCTTCCAGGAATAATCGCATAATTTCTTTTTTGATCGTTTCGTCCAGGTCCACCGTTGGTTTACCGAATTCTATATTCCCCACTTTCAGGCTTCCACACCCGACAATAAACCACGTCCTTTGTGTGAGTTTCATTGTTGGTAGATACCCCAACAAGTGCGGTCAAGTCGCGAGACGTGCTCGCATCGGCACCCAATATCATCTTCCTGCCGTCATATCCAGACAACGCCTGGAGTTCTGGAGAATAGCAAGCATCCCATTGTTCGGCTGATACAAAGTGATCTTCATTCGCAGTAAACCGGTTCTCATGTATGCGCAGGTATGCCAGGGGCCGCAAGGTTGCCCGCTGTTCCTCGTGGTATATCTCAGACGCAATGGTCAATCCGGGATATGGTTTTAGTTCGTGATCCCAATAAATGAACATACGCCCAGCACGTCTGCAGGCAGGTTGCCCGTCTCCGTCTTCAATGGTTGCGAATTCCGGGATTACTTCACCCTTCGTGCCGCGTGTATAAAGCTCCTGGAGTAGATCACTCTCACCCTCGAAGCCTGCATAAGTGGCAATAAACCGCATGGATATTTTACGGGTCGGGACCGGGGTAAGTTCATCCCATAACCGGCGCGCGCTTTCAGATGTGTATGCCCAGAGTTCATCCCACACAGTTAGACCGTGATTACTGCCAGCGGAGCCAGCATAATCACTCGCCAGGGCATAACAGTCTGTACCGTTATCGAAGCGTGGAAGCCTCGCCTGTACGTCAATCCTGTCGGATAGATAGGAATTCATCCGTATGCTTTGCGCGAGGGCTTTATACACGCGCCCGATGGATTGTTCTTGGTCGTTAGCACACAGGTAAACTTCGTTTGGAGCCTCGTAAAATAGCGCAAAATACTCGCTTACAAGAGCTGCTATGGTCGTTTTTCCTGCCTTTTTGGGTGTGGCATAGATCACGGTATCATACGCAAGCCTGCCGTCATCCTGGAGAGTGAAGATATGCCGCAAGATCGCTGCCTGATGTGCTGCAAGTTTTATCGGCTTGCGTGTCTCTGAGATATAAAACCCGGCAGGAGATTTGGCCCATTTTACGATGTCGGGAATGTCATTACTTGGTTGATTTATGGTCGTTTACCGCCTGTGTGATCACTTCACTTAGAGATTGTCGCTTATTATCCTTTGGCAGTACGTCTAAATATGTCTTTAGTGCTCTATTTGCGCTATTCCAAAAGGCTGGTAGGGACCGCAATAAGACAATTTCATCGAGTGATTTACCCGCTTCATGCTGTGTAACGACATAACTTTGAGCGATTAATGCGAGTAACATTGACTGTGTAGCCTGTTCTCTCAGTGCATCAATTGCTCCCTGCCTGGTAGATAGTTGATCCTGTAATTCAGCATACTTACCACGTTGATCTGTGCTCAATGCCGCCTCACCACGGCGCTCGAAGGCATAAACGCCGTGGCTTTTGGCAGCTTCTTGACGCTGTGCAACACCTTTTGCAGTAATGTTTCTCGTCATCTGATTAATCCCTCAATGGGGATTAAACGTAATCGGTCCGTTTTGCGAGTATCCCAAAGGCTTTTGAGCGAGGGTACCGCACTGTATATTTCTTCCAGAATGCGATTATTGAACAGAATGCGATTTGAAAGCTGTTTATATCTAAATACCATATGTGTCTGTATTAATTTAGTATTTAAAGGAAAACAGCCTAATAATCGCATTATCGTATCAACAATCGCATTCATAACAGCTTCACCCCCGATAAATACCGGTTCCCCTCCCCACTATGAACAAGGCCTCGTCCGGTCAATTGCCTTGTCAGCCATTTCTTAGATCGTTTGCGCGCTCGTTCTTCTCCAGCATCTTCGCACCAGTCTCGCCATGCTGTGAAGAGCTTATCTTTATCTGCCTGGTGATCCGGGTGCAGCTCGCATTTCTCGTCCAAGAATTGTTGTAATAAATCTTGTTCGGTCCTATATTCGATTGTTGCATTCTTGACGGCTGGAGCCATATCTAATCCCTCAGTCTGCCAGAATAGCGCTCCCATTACGGCCCAGGTAAGAATTCCCGACATTTCTGCTTCAAATATTGCCATGACTTCAGACATAGGCTTTTTTATGTCGTCGCTGATGGTGACCGAAAATGGGAGCACCCGCATCCTGCGCCAAAATCCCCAATCAGTTCCACCCACTTTCGGCTTGTGGTTTCCATATAACCAGAGCTTATGCTGTGGGATGAATGTGAATGGATTGGAGAATAAAAACCGTGCTGAGATTGCATCCGATCCGGTCAAATCCTTTATGAGTGATTTATTGATTTTCCGATTTTCAGCAATTTCACTTGCCAGGACGAATTGGGTTCCAGCCATGTTAGCTACGTATGGATTGGCAGCGCTCCCAAAGATTCCATCCCTGCATAACCGCTTCAATATCGATCCGTGTCGTGTAATCTGCTAACAAACGCCGGATAGTTTCCAGGAATGTTGTCTTACCATTCTGCCCGGCTCCATATAGAAAAAATAGGCAGTGTTCATCGGTCTTGCCAGTTAAGGTATAGCCTACGGCCTTTTGGATAAAGTATCCCAATTCCCTATCACCTCCGGCCACAAGATCAATGAATTTCTCCCACTCAGGACAGTTTTCTCGCGGTAAATAATCCAGGTCGATATACCTGGTAATCAAATTATTTCTATCATGCGGTAAGAGTTCCCCATTTGTTAGGTCGATGGTGCCATTCCTAACATTTATCAGCATAGGTTTTTGATCTAGCTCTTCTGGTTTTATTGCTAAGTACGGTTTAGCAGAATGCAGCATGTTCTCAATTCGGGACCGAGCCTCAGAGCGGATTGCATGAGCTGCAATAGCTTTTCTTTGGTCATCGTCTTTTGCATTGGATGCTTCTATGTAGATACCCCTCACTGTTTCATGCGCTCGTCTGACAAGTTCGGCGGTATCATCTATCGCCCAACGTTTTCCATCCCAGATTAGCCAGCTTTCCCATTTGAAACAATATCGAACATGCAGGCTGTGATCACGCAGGAATCTTTCTGCATTTCCTAGATCGGTAAATCCATACTGTGCATCCTTATCACCTATCCAATCCACAACATCAGCGATTTCTTCATTAGTAATCGGATGGTCCCCGGGTGAGAATTTCTGATCGTGTAAACTTTCAAGAGTAGCCCCGATAACATCGGTTCCAAGGCCAACGCGGCGAAGCGAGCCTGCTACTGTCAACAATGATTGATGACGTTGACCGACGTCAACCACCTCCGGAATTTGTTTATGTTGGATGGTCTTTCCCTTACCGTCCAGGCTTATCAGCATCCAGTCGGGAACATCAGCAATTTGCACATCATCGGGATTTATCTCAAATTTGTATGGTCCAGTAGTCTGGCTGGGTGGTATGAGTACATATCCCTCATTTGCCCGTATATCAATACCTTTCCCCAATACCGCTTGTGTGGACGGTATAACAAGACCATCTGGATAGTTTAAACCAGAGGTGTTCTCCACCATTCCCGCTTACAACTGTCACCGTCTCTATTGGCGCTGGATGCTCTTCTCTTAGTAAATCCCAAGTCACAAAGCCGTCATTTTTATTGTCTATGTCAACAATCAGAATACCAGCCCCTCCGCTATACTTATCCCCCGTTCGCATTCCCCAATTCGCTTTCGGCCATTTGTAATGCCATTCTACAATTTTTGCTCCCTCGGGCGTGGCTGCATAGAATCCATTCGAAACTAATGGATGCTTACCAGGGGATTTGCACTTGGGATCTCCACATGAGCACTTTCCTTCATCCACCCAGTGTATGGGGAAGATTGGCCAATTATGCGAACAAAAAAAGCTTAGTTTGTATAGTTTCTTGTCAGTCGCCATGGCGTTTTATTAGCCGGGATTATCATTGGAGGAGATTGCTCCCCTCCAATAGTGGTTGGTCTGCTTACTCTTTCCAGGGTAACGGCGCTTCTGTTTCAACCAGTACGGGTTGAACCGGGTCCGATTGAGCTGGTACTGGTTGGACCGGTGCAGGCTGCAATGCTGCAGATTGCTTAGGTAAACCTAGGACGGTTTCAATCTTGTTGTAGGTGTTCCCATCTGTGCCCATTCTCTTGGATACCTGGATTAACACCTTTTTACCTAATAACCAATCGGTATCAAAATCAGCTTTTGGATCAAAAGTGTCAGCGAGCACTGCTTTTGTCCATAGGAAGAGTTTGCTCTTCTCGCTGTAGTTCGTGCTGGTCCAGCCGGTTAGTTTAAATTGATTTCCAAGATCAAATGTGAATTTAATCTGTTCGCCAAAGTTGCCGGCACCCTTTTCCATGGATTTAATTGTTGCTGGATATACGCCCTCATCGATCAGGACGATTGTTTTTTTCGGAATTTTGAACGATGTCATTGGTAGTCTCCATATTTGTATTAGTTTTTGTGGTTGTTAGATTGTCAGTTTCAGTTTCATCTTGCGTATATTCGATAGGCACTCCCGCCGGAGGTGTTATAATTACGTCTGAGGCCACAACCGGCACTTCCGCCTCTCCAGCCGCTTTCCCTGCCTTTCCGCTAAAGTCAGCCAGGGGAGCGGTTTTTTGTTGATCTGGCTCAGGCCAGCTCAAAATAAGCTGGTAAACGCGAGCCAGTATTTCAGCCTGTATCACTCTTAATCTTCCTTTTGGATAACAGACGTATTTTGCATGGGTGCGGTCTCGGTCTTGAGTAATCCGCGCCGCTCAAGTTCAGTTCGGATAATTAGTGCAGCTTGGGCTTGTGTATCGCGATATTCACGCTCCGCAAGATCACGGAGAGCTTTTTTTTCAACTTCTGGTAGGGTAATAGTTAATCGTTTGTTCACGGGTTCACCTCCGTTTTATTCCCCTCTATGATACAAAATAAAAACGGCGGTGGGTTAGCACCGCCGTTGTCTGCCGTTTTTCGCCGCTTTATTTATAAATTGGATTGTGTCGCCAATCCCTTAAAGTGCGTTCTCTGATATCCATTCTTTTGGCAATTTCTTTCCAATACAGATCAGGGGATTCCTTTTTTATTTTATTCGCTTCACTAACTTTGTCTTTTCGATAATTTATCTCATCATCGGTGAGGCGATATCTCCCCTTTTGCTTCTCGATCGGTGGGTTGGTTTTATTGTTTTGCGGGATTGCCTCGGGCCAATCACCAATAAATTCATTAAGGAATTTACTAAAATATTCTGCTAGTTCTGGGTCTCTGGAATAAGCGAATACTACCTTCAACCGTTGACCCAAACGATTAACATCAACATACCCTATTTCTACTGGATTATAAAAGGGTTTATCACCATCTGTTTTTGTTATATAAAACGCACTAATAGGAATTTTATTGGGAGTAGTAAACCAAGCACCACCCTGGGTTGCCCAAGGTCCATTAGCCGTTGGATATAATCCATATAATTTCCTTGTTACCTGATCGACCCATTTTCTAAATTCTTCGGGTGTAATTTTATCGTCATCGATAAATAGTGTGATTTTTTCCATTGTTTATGCTCCTATTTCTCCCACCTGGAGCGTGGTACAATCCACGTTACCAGGCCGCCATAATCGGCTTTGGTCATATCCCGGACGGTTGCTCGTCGCGGGATTGTTTTATTCTATAACCGAATTGTCATATTTGGAAGACATAGTTCCAATTGCCAAGACCGCACTGAATATTATTTCTCTAGGGTAATTGTGTTTAATCTCTTCTTGGTGATTTACCGTGGGAAGAGTAAAATCAGGATATGGAAGTTCAGGTTCGTGGGCAAAATCTTCCCAATATCGATCATTTAAGCGTTTTAACAGCTATGATCGTGTTAAGTTATACACTGGCGAGATTTATCAGCCTACCTAGCTGGCAGATATCCAGTCAACTGCCTGGATTGTACATTGAGTTTACTATTGACGTTAACCTGATTACCGCCGTGTTGGTGGCGTTCATGACTGTAGCAGGCTCAAACTGGCTCATGAGCAGCCATCCAGCCGCTAGAGGGAAGCAAAGCATCGTACATGCAATCTTACCTGCGTTGACAGCTTTGGTCATCGGCATCCTGCTTGGAGGAGTCCCGGTGGGAGTGGGTTGGTGGTTGGGACTGGTGAGTGGAGCGTTCATTCTAGTATTAGTTTTAATCGCTGAATATATCGCAGTTGACCTACAAGATATTCGCTTTCCATTTGCCAATGCAGCGCTATCTGCGGTGTCATTTGCCATTTTTCTCGTGTTTGCAGGAGCGCTACGTGCGGCAGGGGTGCGTTTATTATACAATGTGCCAGCGATCGTTATTGCAGCATGGCTGGTGAGCCTAAGAGTGACAAACTTGAGATTACATGGGGAATGGACGATTTATGAATTGATGATCATTGCCTTCGTGATTGGGCAAATCACAGCAGCATTTAATTATTGGCCGCTGACGCCAGTGACTTTCGGATTGGTTTTGTTAGGTCCATCCTATGCCTTAATAAGCTTATTCTGTAATCTGATCGAACAAAAGCCTTATCGCAATGTGATTGCTGAGCCTGTCATCAGTATCCTTATCGCCTGGGGGGCTGCGATAGTCATCCGATGAATGAGCTATCATCCGGGATATACTTAACCCCTGAACATTGGAAGCTAATGGAAGCAGATGTCATTGTGAAATCTCCTGAAGAAGCTTGCGGTTTTGTTGCCGGTGAGGGAAACCAATCCAAGCTTATCATACCCATCACTAATATGCTCCACGATGCATTCAGGTTTCGCATGGACCCGGAGGAAGAGCTAAACGGTTTTATTACAGCCGAAGGTAAAGGATTAGATATTTTAGCGGTATATCATTCCCATCCAACTGGACTCGACCGCCCCTCACCGACCGATTTAGACCAGCTTACTTTTCCGGGCATCATCTATCTGATCTGGTATCGAAATGCCAGCGATTGGTCCTGCCGTGGATATTTGATGGAAGTGGGTTCAGATGGAATTGAGATACCCGTAATTATCACGGCAGATTAGCAACTATAAAAGCTATCCTGTGTTTTATCAGTTATCAGTGGCAATAAAGGAGAATTGACTAATAGAATGGTTCTTTCACGTATAGGAGTATTGATACTAGCGTACCTGGTTGGGTCAATCCCATTTGGACTGATCATTGTAAAGCTTTCGACTGGTAAGGACATCCGCTCTGTAGAGAGTGGGAGGACTGGCGGGACGAACGCCATGCGGGCAGCAGGTGTATGGGCAGGTGTGGCCACGGCGATACTTGATACGCTCAAAGGGGTAAGCGCAGTTTTTTTTAGTCACTTGTTAATACCCGGAAGCCACATTTGGATGGACGTGCTTGCTCCCTTTTTTTCCATAATTGGTCACAATTATTCTGCCTTCCTCATAGAGCGCACTGAGACAGGGTGGTTGCGTTTTCGCGGAGGTGCAGGAGGAGCGACTTGCCTTGGGGGGTCGATTGGGTTATGGTACCCAAGCGTATTTATTATCCTGCCAATTTGCGGCTTGATCTATTATTTCGGGGGATATGCATCCATCACAACCCTCAGCGTAGCGCTGGTCTCCACGGTAGTTTTTGCTTTTCGAGCCTGGTTGGGTCTCAATCCATGGCAATATGCGATTTATGGACTTTTGGCTTTTATGGCATTAGGATGGTCTCTACGACCAAATATCAAACGGTTGATCGACGGCAATGAACGCGTAGTCGGTCTTCGAGCGAAAAAGCAAAAAGCGGTCCAGTGAATGCTGCTTAATTATCCTCGTCGTCGTCGATAAACTCTTCACTTTCATTAGCCAGTCCATCTTTTGGCAGCTCGCCATACATCTGATAATACAAGGCGCGCAGGTTGCGACGATGGAGCTCCTCTGCTAAACCGCCGATAAGGACGCGGCTTTTACCGCAATCCTCGACTCCAATTTCCGCTAAAATCTCCATTGGGTATTTCCGACGGGCGGCTTTTCGGACTGCTTTTCGAAGCGCTGAGAGGTAAGCCAGATTCTCTTTTACCACGCCATCGATCTCACCCCGCAGGACGATATCTCCATGACCGGGGACGACGTTTTCTAAGCCCATCTTGCTGATTTTCTTCAACGAAGCTACAGTGTCGTCAATATTTCCATCAACGATGTAGGGAAGCGCCATAAAGGCATCGCCAGCGTATAAAACCCGGTCTTCCTCAACCAGGACACCAATATTATCATCGCATGGACCCGGCAAAGGGAACATCGATAAGGTTTTCTTCCCGACCCGCAGAATCAGGTAGCTCTCCTCAAAAGTGAGCTGGGGCAAGACAATCTTTACCCTACGGAAAGCTGGATTTTGTTTGCGGGCTTCAACCAGGGATTGCTGCCCTTTTACCGCCAGCTGTTTGCGGCTAAGGGTATGAGAGATGATCGTGGCACCGGGGAAAAAGCAATTTCCCCAGGCATGATCGGCATGGTAGTGTGTATCTACAACATACCTGACCGGGAGATTAAGTTCTTGCTCGATAAAATCCCTGATCTGAAGCGTTTCATCAGGGATGGCGAGGGTATCAATGACAACCGCCCAATTCGGACCAATTACAGCTCCAGCAGTCACTTGAGCATAAACATCGCTTTGGAAATAATAGACGTTATCTGCAACACGCTCACGCTGCATTTTTTACCAATCCTGAAAGACTAGTTTAGTTATTTCACCCTCTACAATTAATAAGAAGAGGTGTTGAGAGATAGATATCAATATCCACAACGTGCTGTAGGATAGCACAAATTAAACCTAAAAGTCAAGTCTATTTGTCATGATTTCCCAGGTAAATTCCTTTAATGTTCATTGACCGCACCTCGAATAATGAGTATAATCGGGGAAATTTATAACCCGATGTAAACCGGGAGGAGTAGGTGGTTGATACGCTGTTAGAGAGTGTGAGGTCATTGGCTGAAAACCTTACTCGGCAAGTCCCACTGAATGTCGCCTGGTAGTCATGTCGAAGAAAATGCCAAATTAAGCACGAGTAGACCGACACGGGAGTGCCCGTTACAGCGCAACCTGATGATAGTCAGGGTGAGTGCACCAGGATTGACTGGTGAATTGAGGTGGTACCGCGAAGGAAATTCCTTTCGTCCTCATGTGGATGAAGGAATTTTTGTTTAATGTGTCAGACATAGAAGGAGGTAGAAATGGCTACGCTTGATTTACCGAAGGCATACGACTTTATGTCCACCGAAGGAAGAATTTACAAATGGTGGGAAGAGAAAGGCTATTTTCAGCCGGTTAATGATCCGAATCGTCCGGGCTTTGACCCGAACCGTAAACCCTATGTGATCTCGATCCCGCCGCCCAACATCACCGGTGAGCTGCATCTGGGTTCGGCGCTCTTTGTTTCGCTGGAGGACCTGATGATTCGCTACCACCGGATGAAGGGAGACCCTGCTTTGTGGGTACCCGGATCGGACCACGCTGGTATAGCTACTCAAATGCAAGTAGAGAAGGCACTTCGGCGGGAGGGTCTCAGCCGCGAGCAGATCGGACGTGAGGAGTTCCTGAAGCGCACCTGGGCGTGGAAAGAGAAATACGGTGGCATTATCACGGACCAGATTCGCCGGCTGGGTGCATCTTGTGATTGGAACAGAGAACGCTTCACATTGGATGAAGGACTCTCTCGTGCAGTGCGTGAAGCCTTTGTACGCCTCTACGATAAAGGTCTGATCTACCGCGGACCACGGCTGATCAATTGGTCGCCAGGACTCAAGACAGCAGTCTCAGACCTGGAGGTGGAATACTCGGAAGAACCTGGAAAGCTGTATTTCTTCAAGTACATGTTAGCCGGTTCGACCGGTGAATATATCCCGGTAGCCACCACCCGACCTGAGACCATCCTAGGTGATACTGCTGTGGCAGTGCACCCGGAAGATGGGAGATATCAGAAGTATATAGGCAAGAAAGTGATCGTACCTATGCTTGGAAGAGAAATCCCGGTGATCGCGGATGTATATGTGGACCGAGAATTCGGTACTGGTGCATTAAAGATCACACCCGGTCATGACCCGAATGATTACCAAATAGGACAAAAACATGGGCTGGAAATTATCTCAATCCTGGATACATTGGCCAGAATTAATGTAAATGGTGGACCATACCAGGGACTGGACCGCTTCGATTGCCGGCAGAAGATCTGGGAAGATATGCGGGAAGCGGGTCTAGTGATCAAAGAGCAAGACTATACGCTCAATGTCCCACGCTCACAGAGAGGGGGTGAGATCATCGAGCCAATGATATCCACCCAATGGTTCGTGCGGATGGAAACATTAGCCCAACCTGCTATCGAAGCCGTGCGCTCAGGCAGGATTCGCATCGTGCCAGAGCACTTCACCAAGGTATATTACAATTGGCTGGAGAATATCCAGGATTGGTGCATCTCTCGCCAGCTATGGTGGGGTCACCGCATACCCGTGTGGACCTGTAAAGCGTGCGGAGGGCTGACTGTGACGAAGGAAGATCCGACAGAATGCGCCCACTGCGGGAGTCAAGATATTGTTCAAGACCCAGATGTGTTGGATACGTGGTTCTCGTCTGGATTATGGCCATTCTCAACATTAGGCTGGCCGGAAGTGACTCCGGATTATCAATACTTTTATCCGACCACGATGATGGAAACGGGGTACGATCTTCTGTTTTTCTGGGTGGCGAGGATGATCATATTTGGCTTAGAGTTCACTGGAAATATTCCTTTCAATCAGGTGTACCTTCATGGTCTAATCCGGGATGAACACGGGAAGAAGATGGGCAAGTCGAATGATAATGTCATAGACCCATTGCTCATAATGGATGAAATGGGTACTGATGCGCTGCGCTTTACACTCCTGGTAGGCTCAACGCCTGGCAAAGACTCAAACTTGAACCCAAAACAGGCGGAGCCGAGCCGGAATTTCGTCAATAAGGTATGGAATGCCAGCCGTTTCATCATGGCTAACCTGGCTAAGGTTGAAACGCCGACAAGTGATGAGCCTCTATGGACACTGGCTGACTCGTGGATATGGGCACACGTGCAGGAGCTGGTGCGTAATTCAGAACGGCTATTCCAGACTTACCAATATGGTGAAGCCGGAAGGCAGATCTACGATTTCTTCTGGAGCGAGTTTGCTGACTGGTATATCGAGGCGGCGAAGATCCAGCTGGCAGAGGGGGGTAGCCGTGCCTACTATACCGCTCAGACTCTCGCTCGAGTACTTGACTTATGTTTGCGGTTGCTGCATCCTTTCATCCCATTTGTAACGGAGGAGGTGTGGGGCAATTTGAAGAAGGCGCTGTTGGATTCTCCGCTGTCTGGTGTGGCGTCTGAGTGGGGTGATGGATTAATCATCGCCGCCTGGCCTGAACCACGCCAAAAGGAAGCTTGGGAAGATACCTGTGTGAGCGATTTCAACCTGGTGCAAGATACGGTACGGTCGATACGAAATATCCGGGCAGAAAAGAATGTGAAACCTGGGAAGCGTATCCCGGCATTGCTTTCGGCGGGTGAAAAGACCGATTTGTTCCGCCAACAAAAAGCCGCCATCAGTGCATTGGCGCAGCTTGATACCGAGAAGTTCGAGATTTCTACAAGCCTGCCTCCCAAGCAAGAAAACCAGGTGGCGATCGCCATCGGCGTGGTGGAAATCTACCTGCCGCTCGAAGGTCTGGTGGACACGGCTGAAGAGCGGGAAAGGATCACGAAAGCGTTGAGCGAAGCTGAAAGCCAGGCTGCACGGCTGGAAAAGCTGCTGGCGGGATCGTTTGCTGAAAGAGCGCCGGCAGATCTCGTCCAGAAGGAGAAGGAGAAACTAGCGGGCTACCTGGAGACTGTGGCAAAATTGCGCAACCAGCTTGAAAATTTGGAGAAGTAGAGGACGATAGAAGCGTATTTGTTTTCAAAAAAAATAAATCGAAACAAATCTTCGACAACTTGCAGCTACCTTATTCGTTTCTGCATAAAAACGACGAGGAACGAATGTGATTTAATGTCGAAGAGTGGGAACGCGGATACGTTGGGACGCCTAGCTTTTGAACACCGACACGTTGCAACGATTGTTGGGCAGAATGAAGGACGGATATTAAAACCAGCAGACAGAAGCCAGCCACGCCAATATGTAATTACTCACCCCTCCTCAAAATTCGCGAAATCTGGTAAGATGCGCGTGTGAGTAAAACAGACTTCGAAACGCTAACGAAAGATGAATTAATCGAGCTGATATTAGCGCAATACGAACAACTGACTAAACTTCAAGCAGACTATGAAGCCTTGAAGCTGAAGTTTGAGAAGAACCAAAAGCCGCCCACGTCTTCAAAGAACTCCTCCCAACCACCCTCGCGTGACCAAAAAGGAAACGTACCATCAGGACGACGAAGGCATCGGCATGGACCACCGGTTGGGCATGAAAAGCATGTGCGTAAATATGTGGCACAGCCCGATCACACCATTGAGCTGCGTACGAAGGCATGTTGTAAATGTCACACCGACCTGAGCAGTGAAGCGGGTCGATTGGTCAATGTGAACCAGATCACCGAGTTACCTCAAGCACCTGCCCAGGTGATTGAAGTACGGCAGTACGCCGTGACCTGTCCTGAGTGCGGTGCATCTGAAGTTGAAGGTTCACCGGCTGGGTTGGAGATGCACCGTGCATTCGGAAGTCGGCTGGAAGCAACGGTGGTGTATTATCGCCAGGAGCAGCACATGAGCTATGTCCGCACTCAAAAGGCAATGCTCGACCTGCATCAGGTTGAGATCAGCCAGGGTGGGATCGATGAGATCATGAAACGTGCTGGAAAGTGGGCAATAGGCAAGCTCGGCCAGATCCAGGACAGTGTTCGCCACAGCCAGGTGGTTCATTGTGATGAAACCACCAACCGGATCAACGGAGCCAATGCTTGGGAATGGGTTTTTTGCACACTGACAAGTGTTTTGCATGTGATCCGTCGTGACCGAAGTGCGGAAGTGATCCGGGGTGTCATGCACGATTTACCGGCGGAAGTATGGGTGAGCGACTGTTATGGGGGACAGTTGAAAGCCCCTGCCAGGCAAAGACAGTTATGTATGGCCCATCAATTGCGCGCCTTGCAGCATATTTTGGATGCTCAGCCTCATTTGACCTGGGCCCACGCTCTGCGAAAGCTATTTCTACATGCCATCCAAGTTCATCGCCAACGTGACCAGATGACTAGCGCACAATTTGATAAACAAGTAGCTCAGATTGAGCGTAATTGTGATCGCCTGCTGCACCAAGACTTAGCTCCACCCGAAGCGCAGAGATTACAGCGCCGCTATTTGAAATATCGCTCCTGTCTGTTTGTGTTCTTGCATCGCAACGATGTTGAGCCGACAAACAACGTCGCTGAGCGCGCCTTGCGTCACTCGGTTGTGCATCGTAAGGTTACCAATGGATTTCGCTCCAACTGGGGCACAAACACTTATGCAGCGTTAGCATCGGTCATTGATACAGCTGAATTGGCTGGGGTTCGTGCTTTTGATGCGATCCAAGCTCTTTTCGGTCCGCCTTCACTCCCGATTTCCGGTTGCGGTGAGTAATTACGCCAATATTATAGCACAAATGTTCTAGTTGTCAAGTAGCAATCTTCTTAGGTTCGGACGAAAGTTCGGACAGCGGATATTTTTGGGTATTTTTATGGGGTCTCGTCCTTTTAAAACCATCGAGTGCAGATTGCCACAGCGCAAGAAAAACACTTGCGCTTCGCAATGACGAGATTATTTGTAGCCTTGTCCGATGTTTTGTCCGATGGTCATGCAATTTATTAGGGGGAGTATGAATGGGAAAATCATGTCACACTTTCTCAGTAAGAGGGGTATCGGACTAACTCAACTCCGCTGGGAAGGACAGACACAGACGCATTTTAGGCTGAAAATTGGTTATTAACTAATATAGCAAAATAAACCCGCCAAGTTCGTAATTTAGGCCTATGTATATCATTATCTACTAAAGATTCGGTATACAGATAATCAAACAATTAAAAACCCTGCACTGCTCCTACAAAAGTCTCGAAATACCACTAGCCAATCGTAGCTCGCAGAAAAATGCCTCTCCCAGTCGCCATCGTCAAAATTAGAGGCGCCCTTCGGTTCTCGTGTGACTGTGCCGTCCATTAGGAGTCTGCCGTCCTTTGGAAAAGATATAGGTATTCAGCGAGAAAATCAGCAATCTTGTCAGCTTCCACTGATGATACTTTACTACCGACACCGTTGACACCCAACAACTCAAAGCGCTGGTCATCGAGATCGATAGCTTGGCGGATCAATAGCATCGTTGGGGCCCAGTTCCAAGCATTTACTTGTATATCTACACCTGATAAAGACTTAAGAATAAATGTCACACGAGTGCACTCCTAACCCATGTAAATATTCCTTATTATATGTGTAAGATGGCAATTGGGTTATTAAATTCCAGCAGAAAGGTTGTTTATAGAATACAGTCCTTATCTAATCCGTGATCAACGATCCCGGCTACAAAGACAAGCCCTGGATCATTGATCACGGCTACAAAGGTGGGAGAGGGCTACAAAGGTGCTTGGGATGATATTTTCTTTTGGAGGCGCTGCAGACGGTGTTGGAATTCTGACTTCCAGAGATTGGTTTCTGTGGGAGGGAAACCAGCAGTCTCGATCACTTCAAGCGCTCGGAGAGTCCATTGAAGGGCATGCTCAAGATCCAAAGCGTGGTGCTCGTAATACTTGGCCAATTCCTCGTAGGCATAAATCCTATGACGTGAAGCAGCCTGCTCCCATAGGGGAATGGCGGCGAGGTAGTTATTGTTGTGCTTGTGTAGCAAGGCAAGGCGGAGTAATGTGTCGGTGTGGATGTCTTCAGGTAGGTCAGAGATCAGGCAATGCTCATAGAGCTCAGCGGCTTGCTCACTGTGCCCAAGGTCTTCAAGAAGCCTGGCTACGGCTGCTAGATCGATGGAGTCAGTGGCTGGCTGCATGAATGGATGCTCAAGCAAAGCAGAAGTATGGTTTAGCAAAGCTGCCATAGAGACTACATCCATGGCATTATGGTAGAACACGCGCTGGAGCGGGCGGGCGTCACCATCGCGCAGGTAATCAAAATAAATTTGGGGGATCATCCAGCCGGGTATCTCTTCATCGGTTCGGTTGGCATGCAGGATTTGAACTTCAAGATTCGCTAACGTGCGGCTGGGAAGACGGTCGCGCCACAAGCGGCGGGCTAAATGGAGCAAATCTACATGGGAAAAAACCCCAAACGGAGACTTCCATCCCTGCATAGTATAGCGAGTTTCCAGTAGGGGGATATCAAATGCTTTTCCGTTGAAGCTCACGATCGTGCGACAAGGAGCGATAAAATCCTCGAAGGCAAGGAGCAATGCGGGTTCCTCCAGCGGATCGCGCATGAAAAACTGAGCCAAATGAAAACCGTTAGACGTATAGCGACCGGCGCCTACCAGGAAGGCGAAGGTGCCAGTTCCGCCGGCTAAACCGGAGGTTTCAGTATCCAGAAAAACCAGATCCTCAGGATTTTGCTCGGCAATTTCGACAACCCCAGCCCATTCAGCGATGGTGAAGGGCCTGGTGGAGATACGCAACCCGACCTGCCCGTGAATATAATCGACCGGAAAATCCTGTTCGATCAGATAGGTGCTGCCATTGCCAGTATCGACAAACCGGCCGGCAACGATATCTTCTACCGGAAAGGTCTTAGCCGGGTGTGGTGATGGCAGGTCTTTGGCACCGATCTGCACCCCTAAAGATTTGAGACGTTCTGATAACGTAGGCATGACTTATCTCAGCAAGAAAATCAATTCTATCAAAGCATATAATGATAACGCAATATCACCAAGTTCAAGCTTATATTATCTTTAATATACGGGGAGTGGCAAGTACTGGGCAATTAATCTTTTTTCGAACAAGGCTTTATATTATTTTAAGTGTCAGGTGGAGACCAAAGTAAACTGAGTGATTTCCGGTGGACAATTAATGCGTATAGGCACGGTAGTACACCCCAAACCACGGTTAGTATATAACCATGCGTTTTGGACTTTATAAAGGCCAGCGGGGTATTTCTCTCCCAGGTATGGATGAACGAAAGGCGGCCTTCCGGGAATGATCACTTGCCCACCATGAGTGTGACCGGAAAGCTGGAGCGAAATGCGCGGGTCTCGCAGGGTTTCGTCTGCCAGGTCGGGTTCATGCAGGAGCAGGATGACCGGTGCTCCGGTGGGTGCGTGTTCGAGAGCAAGCTTCTGGTCGGGATGCCCAGCCCAGCCATCGTCCATGCCTGCCAGGTAAAGAACCGCTTTCCCGACATTAATCGATAGACCTTGATTATATAGGACAGGCAGTCGAGATGCATCGAAGGCAGCCTGGAGTGCCCGGATATCGAGCCAGTAATCGTGGTTGCCCATCACAGAATAAACTCCATAGCGAGCATTGAGTTTGGCAAGCAGTGGGGTAATTTCATAAACAGCTTCATGGACGCGCCACACATAGTCACCGGTCAGGACAACCAGATCAGGCAGCAGCTGATTCGCCATAGCCACGGATTTTCGAACAAGGCTCGGTTGGGTATAGGGCTTGAGGTGGATATCCGTCATTTGCACGATGGTAAAGCCTTCCAGTGCCGGGTGCAGACCGCGAATCGGAAATAAGACTTTTTCGACAACCGGGTGTTGAGATTCGTCCACCAGGTGCAATCCACCTGCGATGGTAACCAGACTTGCGAGTGTGATTCCCCCAACTTTTAGGAAATTTCGACGACTAAGCGGCATTTAATCCCGTCTCCATAATGTTCCTTTAGCTACAGAGAATTATACATGGAGGTGCTCTCATAATAGGACTCTGACTATTATGAATGACTGGATAATGAATAAATCAACTACTCGGGGTTTTTATGTGCAACTATTATAGGGAATGATTATAAGGAAAGCGGAAGACATAATTGATAAAAAAATTGGTAAATTTATTACTTTAAATTTCATTGACACAGGTGAAAGATTCATTTGGTTATAATATGATAAAAATTAATATCGGGGAAGTAATAATTCCATGAAATATGTAGCCACAATTACTAAAGTCTTGCATCCAGAAAGAATGGGTCAGATATACGAAAATAAAGAACTCAGGCGATTTGCTTATCTACTGACGCCCGTTAGTGTTGAAATTGGGCTGAAAGATTCCACAAGCGAAATATGTAGGATGTTCAGGTATACATATTCGGGACTTTGCTGTGGCACTACTGACCATCAAAGCCTGAATCAAGCTTTTTCCCAGGCTACAGATGAATTTGGCCTGACGATCTCAGACTTCAAACTTATTCCCGATCAAAATACACAAGACTATTTCGTAAAAAGTAGTCCAATAAGCGGTTCAATTGTACCGGCTGATCGTGGATTGATTGATGATATAACGTTCCTCCTTCAACACGACCAGACAATATTAGCAATTATGCTTTACATGGATCGTACACATAATTCATTAGGTAAAGCAAATGAATACGTTCTCTCACTAGATACGTAGTCAAAAGATATTTTGTTAAAGATTCCAACTGATTTTCGTAAACAGCCTGAAAAATATTAATCGATCTACTATTTTGATCAATAATATCCATCAGATTGACAGATTATTCAGAACTATTCTGTATAATTACATGCTTGCCACGATTTTGTACAAATAGGATGATCAGGTGTGAGAATTTGGCTTAAGATTAAGAATTATCCGTTTATTGGACTGGTTGTTTTAGCGTATATTGCCTTTATCGCGTTGGGAATGCCGGATGGGTTATTAGGGGTCGCCTGGCCGTCGATCCGGACAAGTTTTTTGCTCCCCGTGGATGCAGTTGGATTGTTGATAACGGCGGCTGTAGCCGGCTACCTGACATCCAGTTTTTTAAGCGGCCCACTCATTGCGCGTTTTAGTGTAGGCAATGTCCTTGCGGTGAGCTGCGCCATGACCGGGGCAGGATTGATAGGGTATACCCTGGTGCCGGTGTGGTGGATGATGGTACTGCTAGGTGTGGTGGCTGGTTTGGGAGCCGGTGCGATTGATGCTGGGCTCAACACCTATGTGGCAGCCAATTTTGGGGAGGGGATGATGCAGTGGCTGCACGCGTGTTATGGGATTGGGGTGACTCTCGGACCTATCATCATGACCACTGCATTGACCACACAGAATTCATGGCGGTTGGGCTACAGGGTGGTGGGGGTGTTCCAACTGGTGCTGGCACTATGCTTTGCGCTGACCCTGCCATTATGGAACCAGAAAGAAGCTGCTGCAGGCGTTGAAACACCTAAGCGCCTAACAGATTACAAGACACCCCTGTTAACAACTCTGTTCCAGCCCAGGGTATGGTTAAGCATATCCCTGTTTTTCTTTTATGTAGGGTCTGAAGTTACGATGGGTACATGGGCGTATACCCTTTTGACTGAATCGCGGGGCATCCGTCCAGAATCAGCGGGGTTATTGGTGGGTAGCTATTGGGGTGCTTTCACAGTCGGCCGGATCCTGGCTGGATTGTTTGCCAAACGAGTGGGTGTTAACCGCCTGGTGGTGGGCGGATTGTTGGCGGCATTATTAGGGGCGGTGCTGCTGTGGTGGAACCCGGTAAAAGCGGCAAACTTGATCTCAATCCCATTGATCGGATTCGCAATTGCCCCCATCTTCCCTGCACTGATATCAGGTACCAGCCAGCGTGTGGGAACACACAACGCGGCGAACACGATCGGGATGCAGATGGCTGCCAGTGGATTGGGGACTGCGATCATCCCCAGCTTGGTGGGAATCCTGGCACGGCGAGCGTCGTTGGAGGTCATCGCAGCTTGCCTGGTGGTGTTATTCACCGGATTATTAGGATTGTATAGCCTGGCATTGAAGAAAAGAACTAGTATAGTGCTGTAATTACTGACCGATCGATAATAGTAATTACTCACCATAACTGACGATTTTCTTCTAACAAACAGAATAAAGAGCAGATTGCTCCCCGAAAATCTGCGGGGACAGGTTCGTCGAGCTTCGGAAATGGTAAAAAAACATGGTTTCATTGTGCGCTCTTCTCCCCCGAAAACCAGCGGGGATTACGCAATGACAATTTAATGGTTCAATGCCACGGATTTATAATGATACTTTGTGAATAATCTTAGAGGTGGTAAGTAGTTACCGATAATTCAACTCTACATAGTGCCCAGGTCTATACATCATATACAGGGTAAAAATTCTCATATTTTATTTTATATTTAGTGAATAAAAAGGTATAATCACTTCTTCCCAATGATAATGAAACTCACTTTTCATAGCCGTTCCCTTGTCCTAAATAAGAACCTTTTGGATATTGCTGGGTTAATCATTTTATGAAAATTAAAGCGCAACTTACACCTGGTAAGGTAGCATTGATTACTGGTGGATCTAGTGGGATTGGAAAAGCTATTGCATGCAGCCTGGCTGAACGAGGCATGGATGTGTGGTTGGTGGCGCAGCGAAAAGATGTGTTGGACTGCGCCTTTAGCGAGGTTGAGACTCACCTGAAGGATCCAAATCAGAAGATCGGTGTGGTATCAGCAGACGTATCTAACTGGAGCCAGGTACGAATGGCTGTAAAACAGGTGACCGAAAAATCAGGACCTCCAGACCTGCTGGTCAACTCTGCCGGGGTTGCACATCCAGGTTATATACAGGACCTGGATCTAAACATTTTTTCCTGGATGATGGAAGTAAACTATTTTGGGACTGTGTACGCTACGAAAGAGATCCTCCCAGCCATGTTGAAAAGGGGTTCAGGTTTCATTGTCAATATCTCTTCGGTGGCTGGTTTTGTAGGCACGTTCGGTTATACTGCATATGGGGCATCTAAATTCGCGGTGCGTGGATTTTCTGATGCTTTACGAGCCGAAATGAAATTACACAATATCGGAGTCGCGCTGGTCTTTCCCCCAGACACTCAAACCCCCCAGCTTGAATATGAGTCCAAGATCAAACCCGCAGAGACAAAAGCCCTGGCTGGTAACACCAGTGTCATGACAGCGGAAGAGGTAGCGAAGGAGGTCATCAGGGGGATCGAACGAGGCAAATACTTGATTTTACCGGGTTTGGAAAGCAAGCTTATTTATCGATTGAATGGAATTGTGGGTGGGGGGCTTACATATTACATGGACCAGGTAATTGCTAAGGCAAATAAAAAAACCAAATTATCAAAGACGAAAGAGGCATAGATCATGGATATTTTTGATAAGTGCTATTGTTTTACCAAAGCCAAGGAATTCATGGCATCGGGTTATTATCCATACTTTATTCCGATGGAAGGTAACGAAGGGAGTGAAGCTATCTTCCACGGTCGGCGGCTGATCATGTGCGGTTCGAATAATTACCTGGGACTCACCACGCATCCGAAAGTGCGCCAGGCGGCAATTGAGGCGATCAATGTTTATGGCACAAGCTGTACAGGTTCCCGCTTTCTTAACGGCACGCTGGAGTTGCACGAACAGTTGGAGCGCGAGCTGGCAGAATGGGTGGGGAAGCCGGCAGCGCTGGTTTTCTCAACCGGAATGCAAGTGAACCTGGGAACGATCAGCTCGCTGGTAGACCGCCATGATGTTGTGGTACTTGACAGGGAGGACCATGCCAGCATCGTCGATGGAGCCAGATTAGGCTGGGGCAAAGTGAAGCGCTTCAAGCACAATAATGTGGAAGACCTGGAACTCGTACTTAGTAAGATAGATGACAAGTTCGGTAAGCTGGTGGTAGTGGATGGCTTGTTCAGCATGGAAGGTGATATTGCTGTGTTACCAGAAATCGCCAAGGTGTGTAAAAAGTATGGCGCTCGATTAATGGTGGATGATGCCCACGCATTGGGAATATTGGGAGGAGGCAGGGGGACGGCAGCGCATTTTGGTCTGACCAATGAAGTGGACCTGATCATGGGAACGTTCAGTAAATCGTTGGCATCACTGGGCGGGTTTATTGCAGGTGATGAGGATATTATTCATTACATCAAGCACCACGCCCGATCACTTATATTCAGCGCCAGCATCCCACCAGCGAATGCTGCCACGGCATTAACGGCTTTACGAGTGATGCGAGAAGAACCGGAGAGAGTAAAACGGGTAAACGAGGTGGGAGATTATATGCGCGATCAGTACAAGCAGCTTGGTTTTAACACTGGGAATTCAGTTTCGCCAATCATACCGATCTATGTTGGGGATGATCTGAGAGCGGCAATCATATGGAAAGCCATGTTTGAAGCAGGCGTATATGTGAATATGGTTGTCGCGCCGGCGGTGCCTGAAGGCAAGCAACTGCTACGCACAAGTTACATGGCAACCCATACTAACGAGCAGTTAGGTAAAGTGTTGGAAATATTCTCCCAGGTGGGGAAGCAGGTTGGAATAATCTAAAATAAGCGGGATCAACCAATCAATTTTAAGATCGCCGGTGCGATATCGGTCAGGTCTGGTTTATCGCGCAAGGAGCGAGAATGATCCATCTCCCGGATAAAAGAGCTGCGCAGCACAGGGGAGCCGATGAGCAGCAGGGGGACATCATTGCGGGTATGACGGCGTGTGCTCAGATCTTCAAGATTGCCGTGATCAGAAGTAAGGATAACCAGACCATTCCCATCGTCCCAGGTGCGCAACAGGCTACCAAATACTAAATCGAGCATCTCCAGCAATGTGGAGGCTGATTGCACATCTTGATGGTGACCGGCAACATCGGTGAGCCAATACTCGAAGATTGCCAGATCGGTCTGGTGGGCTAAACTGTGCAAGCGCTCACCAGCCTGATCGGGAGTCAGGAGAGGGGCATCTTGATAACCCAGATGAGTGCGCCAACCTTGGGAGGTGAAATCAGCTGAAATGGCATTACCAGCATATAAATCCGACTCGTTTTTCAGAGCATAGCCTGCATGACCAACCGAGAATGCGATCACACCCGGAAGGTGATACCCGGTTGCAATCGCTTCGAAATAGCGCGGTGGAAAAGCATTCAGGAGAGAGGCAGTTTTTCCATGAACCTTCAACTCGGTGAGCAGGCTGCATTGGCTGATCAAATCAACGATGGGAGGGGTGGGCTTAGGACCTTCATGAGTGCCGATGCGAGCTGAAACGTTGATGCCGGTGAATAGCGAGGCTTGTCCGGTGGCTGATTGGGGAAGACCTTCAACGCCAAGGCAGGCATCGAGTGCTAATAGCGAAGCGCGGGCCGTATTAACCAGGCAAAAATCAGGAGTGGGAGCGGATAGGTGCCCATCAGCGATGAGTTTATGCCCGTTTAGCAATGCTGCCAGGTTCGGCATGGGAACGAAAGCGAATGGATTAACGGACGGGTCATCCTGACCCAACCCTACGCCGTCGAGGAAGATAAACAGTACCCTCACTTATTTAACCATCCAATCCAAGTTGAGATTTTTTCTGCAGGGTGAGCCAGACCGAGGGGCGAAATCCGCGCTCAGTGCTATCAATGCGTACCACCTGGTGAAGATTCTCGGTAATAAATCGAATATCTGCATCTGTGGCGCCAGGACCGACTGAGTCGGGGTTGGTTTTTATAAAGAAGTACAGGAGAAATGTACCCGAATCGGTGAGCAGCTGGTCGATTTTTAGAATATAAGCATGGCGTGTGGTGGGAGGCAGGCTGTGAAAACAACCCATATCGAGGATTAAATCAAACTTACCCGAGACCGAATCGAGGCGGGTGACATCATCTACACGCAGATCAACGCGGACACCAAACTGCTCAGCGTTCTGCCTGGCGAGATTGATGGCGCGCTTAACGAAGTCAACCCCGACGACATCCCAGCCTTGTTTTGCCAGGGTGATGGCATTGGTGCCGGTGCCGCAGCCCATGTCGAGAGCTTTGCCGGGATTGTGCGTGGCGATGAAATCAAGCAGCTCGGGGGGAGAAATACCTGTGTCCCAGACCGGCTTTTGTAGGTAAGCGAGGTTAAAGAACAGCTTCCGCATCATGTGGACTATTTTACTCCAATTTATATACGCTTAACGGACTAGATACTAATATTGCATCAATCTTGAGCAAGGAAAAGAGTTCTAACATTGAATGAAAACGTAATTACTCACCAGAATCGACTGTAACTGTAGATTATTAGGATTCCTTGGGGAAGATTGCCACGTCGGGCTTCAGAGTATGGGAGAAATATTGGATTCTCAGAACGCCCTCCTCGCAACGACAGTAAAATTTCTTGATTTTCCAAATTATAACTTTGGGAAGAGTTAAAGTGAACTCAGTGAGTAATTACCTGAAAACGGTATTTGATTAAGGACTATTTTGATCAAATATTATATTGGAGATTACTTACTTTCATTTCAATCGCGGCAGGCGAGACCAGGTGAAAAGTAGTCTGTTTTTTCAAGGACAGATTGGATGCCACAAGGAAAAAACTCTCTTAAAAATATCCGACATTTATCTTCAAGACAAGGCAATACTTTGACAAGATTTACCGTTTCCTTTACAATCAAGGTTTGCGTGAATCCAGATTATAAAGGAAGGTTTGATAATGAAAGAGTATACGACTGAGACTATTCGGAATATTGCCCTCGTCTCGCACGGCAGCGCGGGGAAAACGATGCTGGCAGAAGCACTTTTACATTTTACAGGCGCAACAACCCGCCTGGGAAAGATAGAAGATGGGACGACAGTCTCAGATTTCGAGGAAGAAGAGATCCGACGTGGGATATCTTTATCGACCGCGGTGATCCCCGTGGAGTATAAGGGCTGCAAGATCAACCTGCTGGATACACCCGGGTACACTGATTTTGTGGGTGAAGTCATATCGGCGTTGAGAATTGCCGACAGTGCTCTCATCGTAGTGGATTCGGTCGCTGGTGCAGAAGTGGGAACAGAAATTGCCCTTTCCTACTGTGATGTATTTCAATTACCTCGGATGCTCGTTATCAATAAAATGAACCGGGATAACGCCAATTTCCAGAAAGCACTCGAATCGGTTCAGCTCATTTCAGACAAGCGGTTAATTCCGGTTGAACTCCCATGGGGTGAGAAGGCCGATTTTAAAGGGGTGCTGGACCTACTTACGATGAAAGCATACTCTGGAGCCGGTGAAACCACGCATGAGATCCCGGCGGAATGTAAGGATGAAGTTGAAGCAGCACGAATGCAGTTAATCGAAGCGGCAGCCGAAGGAGAAGACAGCCTGCTTGAAAAATACCTGGAAGGTGAAGAATTGAATCCCGAAGAGATCCTGCGGGGATTCAAGAAGGCAGTTTTGGCGGGCAATTGGATCCCAGTTTTTGTGACGGCAGGATCAGCCGAAATTGGGCTGGCGACCTTGCTGGATGCGATGATCGATCTGATGCCATCTCCGCTGGATGCGGCGCCGGCAATTGCGAAGGGTAAAGATGGCGAGGAAAAGCTGGTTCCGAAGGACAACCAATCCCTAGCAGCATACGTCTGGAAAACCACAGCAGACCCCTTCGTGGGGAGGATCACATATTTCCGGATCTATTCCGGCACATTAAGCTCAGACTCTAGAGTGTGGAATCAGACCAAGGGGAGTGAGGAGCGTTTTGGGACGGTGCACTTGCTGAGAGGTAAAGAGCAGCTGCCGATGAAATTAATCCATGCGGGTGATATTGCATCAGTTCCGAAACTTAATACCACTTCTACTGGAAATACCTTCTGTGATAAGGGACATCCACTTACCTTGCAAATGCCCACTTATCCACACGCATTGTTCAGCGTGGCGGTGTTCCCGAAAACCCAGGCTGATTTAGCAAAGCTCAGCCCAACCCTAACTCGGTTGTGTGAAGAAGATATGACATTGAGCTGGCGGCAGGAACCAAGCACGAATCAAACCATCTTGCAAGGCATGGGCGACCAGCATATCGACGTCGCCATCCGAAAGGCAGATAGTAAATTCCAGACGGGAATGACGGCAGTCATTCCAAAAGTTCCTTATCAAGAAACAATCACCAAGCAAAGCGCATCGCAATACCGGCATAAAAAACAGACTGGTGGGGCTGGGCAGTTCGCTGAAGTATTCATGCGGGTTGAGCCATTCCAGGAAGAAGAATTTTCTTTTACAAATGATGTGTTCGGTGGAGCGATTTCAAATAGCTTCATGCCGGCAATCGAAAAAGGTGTGCGCAGTGTGATGAAAGAAGGCGTTATTGCAGGCTACCCGGTGCTTAATGTGCACGTATCCGTTTATGATGGCAAGGAACACCCGGTTGACTCAAAACCGATCGCGTTCGAGACCGCCGGGCGTGAAGCCTTCAAATTGGCGTTCAAGGATGCGGGACCTGTACTGCGGGAGCCGATCATGAACGTCAGGATCGTGGTCCCTGAAGCCAACATGGGTGATATCCTGGGAGATTTGAATACACGACGGGCGCGCGTCCAAGGGATGGACACAGAAAAGGGTCATTCAGTGGTAACTGCACAAGTTCCTTTGGCTGAGATGCAGAGATATACCACTGACTTACGCTCGATGACGGGTGGTAGAGGTATTTTTACGATGGAATTCGACCATTATGAGGTGGTGCCGGCGCATATTGCGGCTGATGTTATTGCAGCCAGAATAAAGGACCTCCAAGAGAAGAAGGAAGAGTAAGTTAAGCCGGAATGATACAGGCTGGTGGGATTTTCTCCACCAGCCTGTTTTTGTTGTTGAAACTAGTTAAGGCGGGTGGATAAGTTCAACTTAACAAACAACCAGGGGGCAAAACCTGACATCCAGAAACCGATCAGTGCATACTGGATATAACGGAGACTGGAGGTAAGGAGGTTGTCTGACTCAGGTAAAAGTGCACTAAGGCCGAGATACAGGATCAAAACACCAAAAACTCCCAGAACATAACGCCCGACCAATTTAATCCACGGACCACGAACAGAGAAACCTCCGAGGCGAGTAATCCAAATCCATCCGGCAGCTAAGCCAAAGAATGCGCCTGAGCTCACGAGAACATTGTGATAAGAGAGAGGATTGATAACTGGCTCAGTGGGGAAAGCGATATGGGCGTTGGTTATCCACTCTACTGGTACACTCCATCCACCGAGAGTGAGTTGCACCAACACAACGATAAAGATAAGCAACAGCGAAAAAGCGAAAATTATTAATAGTTGCATACCCATCTCGAATTTTTTGATCCAATTTACGACGGGTTTTTCGAAATGCAGCAGGATCCACAGCATAATTGCCCCGAACAACCAACCGAGCAATACGTCGTGTGGAAAATGCAGAGCCAGATATATGCGCGAGATGCCAATCATGAATATGATAATTATAGCGATGACCCATGCGGCGCGGGTTTTAATGCGGTTGGCAAGAGTGCCCCAAACGACGACCGCATTTTGGGCATGACCGGAAGGAGTGCTGAAAGTAACCTCGGAATTACCTAGCACTTTCACTTCGCTTGAATACCAGTAAGGTCGTGGGGTATGGAAGGCAGATTTCAAAGCAGCATTTACCGCGATATTGACCATGAGGAAGAGCCCCAAGCGCACACCGAGAACCGAATCGACGCACCACAGGATGGCTGGTGCAACCAGTAAGTAAAACTCCGTCGATCCCAAAAAAGTGAATAATTTCATCACCGGAGAGAGCCACGCTCCCAATGATTGGAGCCAAATGATAAGTTGTAATCCCAAGGTGGATAAATTATCCATCGTCCCTCCAAGCAACTCTTATCTTGACTTGAGAATTAAGCCTGATCAGATAAATCATTATTTACCGGAATAAAATCTTTGCCCGTGGTTGATGGCTTGGGGATAAAGCGAGCACTGAGCAGTATGGAGACAATGATCAGACAGAATGCGACGATATACATCAATGAAGGATTACTTTGATATAGAAATCCAGCAACAGCTGAGGCCAGGATGACCGCAGAGGATCCAACCGTCGCAGTCATGCCATAAGCCAGGCCCATGCGAGCCTGATGGACGAGGTTCCTGGTGAGGGCGGTGGCAAGGGAGAGGGATGTGCGATAGCCACCGACCAGAAAATAACCCAAGCAGAACCAGAGGTAACCAGTGCTGCGCCACAGGATGAGCGTATACAGCATTACCGAAAGCTGACCCAAGAGATAACCGGTATAGGGATTTAAATTACCCAAAACAAGATTCATGACAATGATTCCCAGGCTGGTGATTGATCCCAACAACCCGATCGTCTCGAGGGAAAAGCCACGCTGGTTCTGCAGGTAGTTCGGAGAAAACGGTTGTGCCAGGTACATCGAAAAGCCAGCCAGGAAGATCACCGATAGAAAAATAACAAATCGCCGATCGACGAATTTGTAAGTACCTACCTGGTTGGGGTCGCGGTTCTCAATTGCTTGGGATTTGATAAAGAGAAGAATGATCAATGAAATAAAAAAGATGCCCCCGGCGATGAAATAGATAGTGCGGAGTCCAAACCTCTCACCTATCTGTCCACCCAGCCACGGTCCCAAGAAGGCTCCAGTATTGTAAAGCGCTGAAACCATGGTGAGTGCCCGAGTGACACTTAGTTTATTACGAGCGGCGGTGACGTAACTGCTGAGCGGTGAAGAGACGAAAGCAGTCAGGCTATAAAGCAATAGACCGACAACGAAGAATGGCAGGGAAGGTGCAAGTGCCATGACGAAAGCTGCGAGAATGCCAGCGATCCAGGAAACAACGAGCAGTGGTTTGCGACCGATACGGTCAGCAAGATGCCCGGCAGGGATGTGGGCAACACTCATCATGATCCCGGCAGCGGCGAGGATCAAACCGATGGCGACGGGATCTGCGCCTAATTCTTGTAAGTAGAGAGGCTGGAATATGAGGAACATCCCCTCACCTACTCCCCAGGTCATCAGCGAAATGCTGAGCAGGATCAGATCACGGCTCATGCTGATGGTGAAGCGTTTTGCAATCTGTGGATTAATTCATTCACTTTTGAAAAGACCAGCTGCCGGTCGGGTTCACGCGGGATGACGTGACCGCTGTTTTCAACCCAAAACAGCTGTTTATCCTGGCTACCAAGAGCGGCGATTATTTGCTCCGCATTCTCAGGAGGCACGCCACCGTCTTGCTTGGAATGGACAATCAAGGCTGGAATACGCACCAAGGGTAGAGCGTTACGCATCTCCGATAATAACTCACGCAGCTGAATGACCCCTCGGGTTGGAATCATTGGATATTCAACGTGATCTTTTACTGCTTCAGGGTTGCGCCAATCCGGAGGTCCTTTTTTTACTGCGGACACGAAAGGTAAAAGGATGCGGATAAAAGGCAGCCGTGGATCATCTGGCAGGGAATAAGGTGTAGACATGGCAACAACCCCAGAGACTGGATGCTGAGATGCAAAGAGCAGGGATAGAATACCGCCCATGGATAATCCGATAAGAAAAACCTGGTCTGTGCAGCCATTAAGCAGGCAATACCCATCTTCGACGGAGGCAAGCCAGTCTTCCCAATGCATACGCATCATATCATCCAGGGATGTGGCATGACCGGCAAGCCTTACACCTAAAACGGTGCAGCCTTGACCAGCAAGATACTCTCCCATCCAGCGCATTTCTTTGGGAGCGCCAGTAAACCCGTGAACCAATAAACAGCCAACTCGATTGCCGGGAAAGAAGAACGGTTCTGCGGTAGGTATGATCATCGTCCAGCCCTCCAGCTGCGTGAGATATGAAAATCCAAATGAAATTTAGACCAGCTGCTGCACTTCTCTGGGAAGGCTCGTTAAACATTCAACACCGGTTTCGGTTATAGCCATATCGTCTTCGATGCGCACACCGTTCCGACCGGGCAGATAAATACCGGGTTCGATGGTGAAGGTCATACCTGGTTCGAGGGCGAGCAGGTTGCCGGAGCGGATGTAGGGATCTTCATGATTTTCCATACCTAAACCATGACCAGTGCGATGGGTAAAGTATTTTCCATATCCAGCAGACTCGATCACTGCCCGTGCAGCCTGGTCGACTGATTCAGCTGTGGTACCGGGTTTGGCAGCCTTTTGACCAGCAGCGTTGGCTTCGAGAACAATGCGTGAGATTTTGACATATTCTGGGTCTAAATTACCAATGGCGAAAGTGCGGGTTATATCTGAGAAGTAGCCCTGATAGCTTGCCCCCCAATCGATTACCAATAGATCGCCTGAGGAGAGCTTTCGGTCTGATGGGACTGCGTGCGGGTTGGCCGAATTGGGACCGGATGAAACAATCGGTGAAAACGGGACTTCTGGATCACACCCGGCTTTGAATAGCTGCAAGGTAAGTTCTGCTGCAATCTCGCCCTCGGTGAGTCCGATTTTTACCTGGGGTAAAACGGCAGTAAGGGCACTCTGAGCGATATCAACTGCTTTGCGCATGGCTGATAATTCACTTTCATCTTTGTACATGCGCATTGAGGAAACGCTTTCTTGAGCGGAGTCAAATTTTGCTTTCGGAGCAGCGTCAGCCAACAAACGGTATTCCAGCATCCTAAGCTGCTTTGGCTCAACACCATTACGCGTGGATTTCAATTTGGCAGCATGAACCGCATCCTGGAAAACTTTTACCCATTGATCGGGATCTTCTCCATAGGGAAAAGCCTGGATAGCGTATGGCAAGTATTTGAGCTTTTGCTGTTCTAATTCGGGTAAAACAATGATTGGCACTTCACCCGGTGTGAAGAATACGAGGACCGGCCGCTCTGATAGGTGGAAGTGCAGACCGGTCAGATAGACCAGGCTAGGACCGGGGTTGAGGATCAGGCTGTCAAAGCCCGCTGACTGAAGGATGTGCTGCAGCTTGGCCTGGCGCGAAATTTGAGGTATGCTTTTTTGCTGTTCTGCCATAGTTATATTCTCTCCCAATAACCTATCACGGAATTATAGCCTGATTGGTGTACTGGAGAAAGTATATTGATTCAACGAGGATGGATTGAGCTTAAAATGGTGGATAACGATCGTTGGTGGTGCGCTTGACAGTGATTGCTGCGTAAGATACAATTTTAAAAGGTTATGGGCCTGTAGCGCAGTTGGGAGCGCGCTTCAATCGCACTGAAGAGGCCGCGGGTTCGAATCCCGCCAGGTCCACTAAATTACCCCCACAGGTGGGGGTAATTGTTATTTATTGCCTACATATGGGGGTATGGGTTTTGTTTTTGGAAAATCTGTTCTAATTATTTGCAACCGTTTGCAACCGTTTGCAATCGAGCTGATAGATTTACTTTACTAAAACTGGATCATCTATCATTACCGCGGTCGGTGTCACCAAGTCATCGATCAACTCAGCTGCCTCATCCTGCATGTTAGGTATAAGGTGACCATATACATCACTCGTTATAGATGCCCTCGCATGCCCAAGCCGGCCTGATACTACGATGAGAGGAATGTTGTAATTCAACAACAGGCTAGCTGCCGTATGCCGAAGATCATGAAACCTGAAATGAGGTAACCCAGCTTGCTTGGAGAAGTAACGTGAAGCTCCGCATAAGATCACGTTGGTGGATGGGTGTGCCGACACGAGTTGAAAAGATCAGGTCGTATTCTTTCCAGGCATCTCCAGCAGTGATCCGCTCAATTTGTTGGCGGTCGTAATGATTTCGAAGCACTTCGATCGATTTGCTGCCAAGTTTAATCGATCGTCTACCTTTTTTTGTCTTCGGCGGGGTAAAATGGATTCCATCTCCATGAGGTCGTTCAAGCTGCCGTTCAACCTTCACGATTTGTTTGACCCAATCGAGATCCTTCCATTGCAAGCCAAGTAATTCCGACTCACGCATCCCGGTGCTAATTGCCAAATGGAAGAGGGCTTCCAACCTGTGATTTTTAGCTGCTACCAAGAGCTGGCTTATCTGGGTTTCCGTAAGGATCACCATTTCTTTCTGAGGTTTTTCAGGAGGATCTACTTTCTTGACTGGATTCCCCATAATCACATCCTGTTTGACAGCCTTATTTAGAGCGGAATTCATAACAGCATGGATTTTACGAATTGTTGGTATCCCGGTGCCAGATTTCAGAAGGTTAGTATATAGTTCTTGGATATGGATTGCCCGAAGGTCCTTCAGCTTGATATTCCCGAGTACCGGAATGATATATCCGCGAGCTAACCAATCGTAATGAACCCAGGTCGCATATCGCCTATTAGCTTTTTTATTGATAAGCCAGCCATCCAGATATTCACCAAGAGTAACCTGGGTGCTGGCATAACTCATCCCATCTCCGATCTGGTTTCGGCTCTTCCTTACCCAATCGATGCATTCTCGCTGAGTGATGAATGATTTGCTCTGTCGGTGCCCTTCATGTGAGACTTGGCCACACCATCGACCGCTAGATAATCTAAAAACTGAGCCTTCGTTATTTCCTCGCTTTTTAGGCATTTTCCTTTGCTCCTAATTGAAAAAGAGTATAAGGAAATGCAGACCCATAAACCCTGTCCTGTAGGTTGTTAAGGTGCAAAAGTACCTACCTATTTTAACTCTCATCGGAAACCCTGGACAGAGCGTACGAGGAAGTAATACTCTATTCATAAAAACCACAACTTGAATAGCTAGTTATTATTCGAAGAAAATCTATTGCGTGAAATATAATCTTGAAGATCTTGAAGCTGAACCCTCCGGCTTTTCCCAAGCCTAATACGTTGGAATAAACCCTCGCTGCATCAAAAAGTAGCAATGGCTGCGGCTGATATGTAATATGATAGGCAACCTCCCTTACATCAACAAAGGTTGAGGAAGATTTTCTGATTGACCGATCTGTTGATTGTTTTCCATTTTTATCACCTCTTTCTTTTTACTGATGATGGTCTTATGTATTCTAACCAAACAGATTCTGGTGTTATACGATGATAGCAAATTATTCTTAGCCAGTAAATTCCTGCTCATTCGCCAGAGAGCCATACCCAAATCTGGAAATTGATTGGTGAAGAGCAAGATCTGGTTGGGCACAATTGGCATGCAATCTATAGCTAATTCGTATCAATTGATGCAGAGAATTATTCTCAAAATTCGGTCTACCACATCTACTCTTTCCAAGCAGTCATTTTTTGTATCAACGATTATCATAAAATGCCTCCTAAATCCCAAAAAACCAAAATCTTCAAAAAACGAAAAAATTTCGTGTGAATGACCCTCCCCGCTTGGGCGATCCCCGATCGAGACTTTATTGCCCCATACCCCTCTTCATTCGTAACTCCCATACAGGACTGCCAATGCATCCTGTTCGTTATAAACAACTGCGACCTGGCCGGCCCACCCGCTGATCCATTTAGTCTGTGCTTCAGTCAATCCGATTACCGCGGCCTGTCAAATTTTTGATCTCCAAAAAAATAGTTATGGCCATGCCAGCCGGCTATAATATCCGGGCAGCCGGAGCCAACCTCAGATAAGACTGTGACTGTCGCTCCTGCTGCTCGTAAGGCCGCTACGATCCTTGATTGATTAGCATCGGTCCTGCTCCTCATTTTGTTCATATTTGGCTCGAAATGGCACTAAATCGAAGAAAATAATGCTTGAATACACCAAGGGTGTCAGCTATACGCCATAATATCTTGACATCCTTGATACCCTTGATACCCTTAATCTGGTCAAGAGTATCAAGGGTGTCAAGAGTATCAATAATATTAAGAATATCAAGAGTATCAATAATATATCTACTCATTCCAGTATTCTCCACTGACTTCACCTCTCGCAGGTAGGCTCCAATACCAGCCATCTGACTTTTTAACCGCTACAATCTTCAGCCGGCTTTTCGCTCGATTAATGGATGCTTCTGAAATACCGGCAGATTTAAATTCTGCCTCGATCTTGTTATAGGCAATTGGACCTTTATCCAATAATGCCAGCAGCAAATCAGCTGCCTTATCTGCGACCGTTTCAACCCTGGGTGATTCTGGCGCCATCCCGAAACGCAAGCCCGAATCCTCGATCAACACTCCGATGGGTTTAGGGAATTTGGCCAGGTTGTTCTTTATCTCCTGCAATCGCAGCCAACCTCCAGCATTTGGATCGGGTTTATCAAGGGCCCAAATGACCCGGGCTACTTGGACAATAGCTGAGGATCCCCTGAGTCTTTCGAGGTTCACACCCTGGAAATCGAATTGATTGCGTTTGCGATAATGGTGGGTGATCAAGATGGGTTTACCGGTGTCACGGGCAAGGCCGGCCAGAAATTTTAGGGGTCCAATACTTTCTGAATCTTTTTCACCCTTACCCATCGTCGCACCGCTCAGGCTGTCGATAATGATCAACTTCACATCAGGATGATAGGCTCGGATTAACAAGGCGTTCTGGTGTTCCGGATTGTTGATGTCAAAGTCCAGTTCTTTCTTTTCCCCATCGAACAGGTTCATAAACGCCCAATCAGGTAGACCCCAATCACTCGCACGTTTGTAATGAATAGCCTGAGCATTTTCAGCCTCCAACCACAACACCTTGCCGGTTTCACCCTTGAAGGGTGTTCCATCAGGCCAATCCCAATTCAATATAAAACTTCCGGCGATCCGCAGAACCAAACTGGATTTCCCCATCCCACTTTCGGAAGCGATGATTGTCACCATCCCGTTTGGTAACCAATGCGGCCACGACCAGGTAATATTTTTCATGATGACTGCCAGATCTGCCCAGGAGGATGGCTCCTCGGCTTTAATTGACCTTCCTTGTGATTGGTAGGCTTTATTCTTAATATTTATGAGGCTTAATGAGGATTGGTCTATGCCATTTATTAGATCCTTGCTGTATGCTACTTTAAGTAACTTATTGGCAGATTCGATTACCTCACGCCTGAGTGAACGTTCCTTTATGATCCTCACATACTCTGAGGTCCCGAACCCATTACTGGATTGGATCAATCTGGCGATGTATCCAGGACCGCCAATATCGCCTAAGGTTCCATCTTTCTCCAACCAATCAGCAAGAGTAACATTGTCTATCGCAATATTGGCATCTGCCATTAACAGCATGGTTCTGATAAATGATCTTATGGTTATTGAGGTACAAATCCCCTGGATCAAGGTCAAGGTCAGTTATTCGGTCTGGCTCCATGATCAGGGTAGCTAGTAATGCTTCTTCAGCATTGCGATCGTATAGCTGAATGGTGTCAAGACCAACCGGATCTTCTAAGATGGTGTCGCCTGTCATATCCCAGTACCCCTCGCATGTCCTGAAAGGGGATGTCTCCTTGTTTCTTCGGAGACATCCCCTTGTGATGATGTCACCAGGCTACATCATCTGGAACATCGGGTGGTTGGGTGACAGCTGGTTGAGCTGGAGTCAGGTCCTTTGAGCCGTATCCGAATTGCAAGGGTGGTTTTTCCACCAAATGGGACTTCTGTCGCATAAAGCCCAATACGTTTGTTGAGCCATCGCTGACGGATTCTTTCCAAAGCGATCCGACAGGATCCGGGCATTCGTTTTATTCAGGATCAATTGCTTTTGAATTTCAGAGAAGATCAAGATGAATTTGATCTCTTTTTCGTCCCCGACTTCCTCATCGATGACATCCCGAATCGTCAATACAAGATCTTCATCCGGTAAATCATCAGACTTCAGCCAACGGGTTTTATACACTTCATCGTAACTAACACTTGTTGTCATTTTGCTCTCCTTAGTTAGAATGTTTGATTTGGATAAACGATTTTTGTCAGTCCTGCATAAATTGGCATATTCTGAGCCGGCTAGAATTGGTTCTAGATCCTAATTTGATATTGATGGCATCAATCCTTTTCAAACCCCGTAATCATTGAAGCAAATTGATTGCAGCTTGGCTTCCAGGTCTAGTTTTTATTTTAACTATCGCGGATTCTTCACGGATTGGATATGATCTGGTTGTTGAAAATCAACAAAGGGGATATTAGCTTTATGAAATGATTCATAAAGTGAGTATTTGACAGCATCGCTGAAATTACAACCCAGGCGATCAGCTAACTGCTCTATAGCCTTTCTCTCAGAAGGAATTATTCGAACCGATAAGCTAGTGGAGGACTTGCGAATTTTGGACATAACCTCTCCTTTCAAACAGTTATGTCGAACCATTTACATGAATTTACCAGACCGCATTTTCATATAAATCACTCATATGTTCTAAATATACTACACATGAAATTCGTCAATTAATGCTAAGATGAGTTTTTGTCTTAAAATGGGTAATAGGGAGAAAAGAATCAACTTGAGAGAAACCAGATAAAACCAGAGAATGAAAATACTAATATAATATTAATCTTTTTGAACCTATTTTATTGATCACTCTTGTACATTTGAGATGAAGTATAAATCACACGCCCTTTTATAAACCCCTGAGCGATTGACGCATTATTCTAATTCAATTGTGATTACGGTGAGATTTAATGTCAGAAAAGTCGTGGAAAAGAGGTTTTATCGATAGCTAATTCGTTTATCCACAATACCTTAGCTTTTAGTCTCGTTGCTAAACATCAACCCGATCATGGGTGGTAATGACTGGGCGACTATTTACATATTTTTTATACTATTTTCTAGATATATAAATTTATATTGAGGCTGAATATATTTATTGGGATTCCGCGGATATGAGATGACAAATTAGGAAATCTGATGCTTTCATCGTTGATTAAGCATCTCCCTATATATGATATTACCGTTCCTGTCCGGTCTTGCCCTGCACTGCAATGAACCAAAACAGGTTTTGGCATCATCAGATAAGATTTGTAGATCTCCTCAAGTTTGTTCTTATTATTTAATTGATTCCATCTCTTCTGGATCTTCAGCAGGATCTTTGATTGGGAAATTCTCAACAGAAAATCCATTAGCTTAGTAAATGTCGATTAAACCGCCAGGTATATCCTTGTAATAATCTAATTGTTCGGTAGGAAGAAGGCAAATGATACTCCGAATGCTTTTTTGCTTGACTGCCTCTATCCAAACAGTTACTACGTCCAATTCAATATGCGTACTATCGATACTGTCGTACCCAGGTCGGCTCGATCCAGCTAATTCGTTTACTATCTTCCAACGAAAATTGTAAATTTCATTACTCCTTCATAAGCGATTTCTGAAGTTATTTGAATTAATAAGGAACCTATCATACTCCTATCCCACTGACGAAACCATCTCAGTAACTATCGTTCGCTCGATATATAATTGTGAGGCTGAGCGGATTGCTGCTCGAGCATCAGCAAAGGAAATCCCAATAAGCTCAGGTGCATTTACTATATCTGCCAACGGGAGTTGGATTTACCCGTAAACTTCTAGCAATATTATGATCATCCATTCGATAAGTTTCGTATTCGAGATTGAAATTTCCCTGGATCATAGGATCTGTCAGCAGTAAATAATATTCCCCAATCAACCAATGACTGTAGAACACGATTTATCCCTCGTTTTGTTGATTCGCGGATTAGCATATTTTTCAAGCACACGAAGCAAGATCTCTTCTCTGTTACATTTTCCTTGCAGTTTAATAAATCGGCCTGTTGCTAGCACAGACGTCTCTATATAAGGGGAACGCAATTAGTGCCATTCCGTGATGAATTACAGGTCTGTCATTTAAATCCTCTGCGAGACCGTTTTGGATTACCCAATTGCCTGAGCTACTACTCGAATTTGTTTCTGTATACCACATTCGATTTATTTGGATAATTGTTTTACGAACTACTTCCTTCCCAGTAATTTCATCTAAAAGCCAATCATTTATTTTTTCGTTAGCAGTAGATTTTATTATATCCTGCTATTCGCAAATCAAGTGCCATATTAACCCAGCGAAGTGCCAGGAATCGGTCAATTCCCAATCGTGGAATTTGGTTTTTCATAAATTTACGATCAGTTTCAGAAGGTCGATTGCATACCCGCGTTGCAGGTCATCATGAAAACGTTGGTTTCGGTAATTCCGCAAGCAGTTATAACAGCTTGTGTCAATGCCACATTTACAGTCGTTCACTTTCTTCAATCCCTCCCTTGCAGCCTGATCGAGTTTATTCTTGATATGGTCAACATGGCCGGCTCCTCCGGGAACAGTATCAAATAAAATAATCGATGGTGGATCGCTGAAGTTGCGATAATAAAGGGTGCCATCAATATCATCGCGGCGTATTCCTAAGGCTTGGCTTGACCCATCCAATAGTGCGTAAGTTAAACTTCGCATAGCATTCATATTACGAAGTAGTGGATTTGTCCCCCGGATCTGCAATTCCAGCACATCGGTAAGATACCGGTGGCCAAGATGGCGGTTAATCAAACTTCCTCCACAGGGCTCACCAGTAATAGGGTGCGAGTGCCCTCCACGCCGGCCACCTGGTTGGCGACCGAAACCAAATGCCATTGGAGCTTGAGGTGTAAAACTAATTACCCGTGCATAACCACATGTTGGGCAAATCTCGAAACCTGGACCAAAGCCATCGTTCACTAATGCCATCCAGCCATATTTCGAGTAGCGTTTGCGAATTTCGATGAAGACATTTTCAACCAGGGTAAAATCAACCTCCTCGCCAAATTTCCGTGCCCTTTCTTCATCATAATCCGCAAAATACACCTGGCTTGAATAGGTTCGTTGGGGTTGTTCCTCACCTGTAGAGCCGACATTGCTATCGGCAATAAAGCCAAACTCAGGAATGATAAATTCACCTTTTGGTTTCAAGGATGCTGAACAGGAAGTGCAAATGGGTGGCAATTCCGGTCCATGATGAAATTTTCCACATTGTTCACAAATTGCATATTTATAAGATCGCCAGGCTCGACGAGGATGCACGACAAGGCCTGAGCTGGTCCAGATTTTCTTGGCTGCAACAACTTCACTGCCGGGAGCGAATTCCGAAATTGCCATGCGTAAATCTCTGGAAAGGTCGATTTTTTGTGCTTCTGCAGTTGATGAGAGATGTGAAGTACGAAGTTCAACAACATCTGTTGGGAATCCGTACTTTGGTAAAACAATTCGATTACCTAAGAACCCAAGTAATTCTTGCTCCTTGATAGTGTTTAATACCCTCATTAGTGCGCGGACACGATTTAATAAGGCATCATTATTCGTAGCGAGAGCTATCTGACCTTCGCGATCGATTATTTCTTTTATCTGCTTGTAGTCTTCTTGAACCTCATAATAAGCCAAATCCAATGCACCTGTCGCAGATTTATTCATCAATTCATTTACCCATGACCAGTCCTCCACACCTAATTCTGGCCAGAGTCCACTTGGAATGGTGTTTTTCAACGAGACAAGTAAATCATTCGGCTTGCTATTCAAATAAACTCCGAGGGCATCACGACCACTTGCACCCATTTCAGGTAAGAAAAAATCCCCGACATTACGATAGTCTTCATACCCATTCAACTTTGCCCAGCGGAAAAAGCTGGCGAAAACAACAGAATGCAGATGCCGTCGAATTACTTTCGTGTTGGACAGAGTGACATAAGGCGGTTGGATCTTCCCAGCCACCATTTTTTCTGGCTCAGCATAATAGGTTAGGTCGTGCGAGCGACGTTGAGCAAAAGCTGTGACAAAAGCTGCAGCATCTGTACGCCTTCCAGCACGCCCAGCGCGTTGAATATAATTTGCAGTGGTCGGTGGGATATTGCGTAATAGAACAGCTTGCAGGTCTCCAACATCAACTCCAAGCTCAAACGTAGTAGAGCAACTCAGGACATTTATTTCACCCCTGATAAACCGGTCTTGCACTTCTGCACCTGCTTTTGGAGTCCATTGTGCGGTGTGTTCTTCTGCAATGAGTGGGATGATCTGCTCGGAGAGGTATAGTTGACGGTATAAATTGTCCGAAATAATGTCTGCGTGAGTATCCAATGGAAGTAGATGTCCAGAGCATCCATACGTCATACAAACATCGTCTATCCCCTGGAGATAAATATTTTTACATCGATCACATATATACCAGCCACTCAGGTTCTCTGTCGTTGGGATTACTTCCCACTGCGTATGATCGACCTGGTGTACCCAACCTATGCTTGACTTATTGACATCCTTACCTGGGAAAACATCCTTCCAAGGGCTAGTGGTTGCATCGATATAATCCCATAATTGATGTAAAGTTTCTGAAGCAATTCGTTTTGCTTGGTCAGGAGCTAATTTTCGATTAATTAATATTCTCGTTAAGTAATCCAGGCGAGCATTATTATGATTGGGAGCAGGTTCCCACGAAAAAACGCCTTTCAGTCGATCTGCTCCTTGACCTCTAACATACAACTGCTTGTTCCTGGGCTTAAAGTCCGCATGGCGAAAAATATTCTGGTCAGGTAACAAATAGGTCACTGCACCTTGCAATCGTAAAGTGTTAAGCAGGTTACGAATTAAGCGGAATGCTGATGAACGATCTAAATTCCACGGTGATTCTAGATAAAAAGCCGGGAACTTTCCACGAAGAACCAATATATGGCTCGAATCTGAGTAACCCTAAACCTTCCAAACTCATACGCCGATCTAACGGTGTAAAATCTTGCATTAACCAAATTGCCATTTTCTCTTGTCGTTCCAATGGCCGATCTCTTTTACTGAAAAAACTGATTTTTTGTGCTTGATTTATAAGTGGTTGGACCAGATCCTGGATATGAACCGGTTCCACAGTTGACTGTTTTGTTGTTATCAAAGCCTTGAGGATCAAATTCCTACGAAGGGTCTTTAGGTGAGCGCGCTCAAGATAGGGTGCAAAAAAAGCGGCGTTTTGTCGACTATCCGTAAAATTTAATAATTTTCGACCTTCACCTGGAATTTGAGAAAACCTTTCATCAGTACTGGGTGGTATTTGTTCATAAAGTGCACTTGCTAATACGCTGACCGGAGCATCTTGCCCAGTGAGAAATCGATAAATCGCACCGCTGCTAGAGCGGGTTGAGCAACTTACGCACCTCCGAAGAGTTTTCTTACGGCCGATGTCTATCCGGCGAATAATCTGCATTCCTGCAGTACATCCGCATTTGCGCGGTGAAGGTTCGTCCTGGATTTGACCACATTCAGGGCATAACCAGCATTTAATTAATGATTCTGGATGATCATCTTTACTATCATCGGTTTCTGTACTAACTGTTTCGTCTTCATCCTCTTCAGCACTTTTTTCCAAAAACACAAAATAAGAACTCCCGTGTACTGATTCACTGGTGTATAACGCGCTATCCTGTACAAGATATAGATTATTTGGATTTATTTTGAATTTTTCAGGATTTTCTATGATTTGTGAGCCAGGTTTCTGTTTTCCAACCAGATAAGCCACGCCGCACCGAGTGCAATTTGCTAGTTCAAAAATGCGGCTTTTGCAAATAGGGCAAAATTTATGCCTATTAAGAAATAAGCGTGGCTCGCCGTTTTGATGCCCTTCATTATTCAAGCAAATAAAGGCTCCCTCCAAAGCACGAGCAAATACATGATAACGCGCGGGTAGCAACGGCATTTCTTCGCTGCCGGTGCGAGCCATTACGGCAAGTGCAACCAGATCAACCAATGCTTGGCTGGCATTGCTCGTGCCAGGGAAAATACTTTCGGCTATTTTGTGTAGCAACGATGGGGATGTTTTTAAGTCTTCAAGCACTTGTCGTAGATTTTCATCACCATTCAGCACATTATATAACCAGCGCTGGACCATTAAGTCTGAGCTCTGGTTTGCTGCTCGTTTGGCTTGTTCAAGGATGGCCGGAGGAACAACCGACCGAGTGGCGATCTCGTTCATCTCCCGGATTTGAGCGGTATCAGGGGTGTCTTTTTCGTCGACTATTTTATGTAAAGCTGCATATAGGTCAGGATTGCCTTTTCCCCATGTTGGTCCAAGGGCTTCAATCGGCAGGTTGTCCGCGCCAATTACATCTTGAAGGTTGGGATCATGCTCATCCCAAACAAATGGCTTATTAAATAAATGACTTGCGAATTCGGAGACGGCTCCAAAATCCTCAATACCTCGCCCCAAGGTAGCACTGGTGGCAATGGCTTGGATTTTGCCATGTTGTTGACCAGCTATGCGATCTTGAACGCGGCGTAAAAGCATAGCTATCTCAGTAGCATTTGCACCATCATAGACATGTGCTTCATCAATTACGATAAACCGCCAATGACCTCCCGTGTTGCCATCAAACAACGGTGAAGCTGCCGGCCGTAACAGCAGATATTCAAGCATGGCATAGTTAGTGAGTAATATATGTGGAGGTGCTGCATGCATCTCGTTGCGACTTTTTAGTTCATTTTCTATCAGAGGTTCATCTGGATATGTATTTCTAAAATATTCGACAGCTTTCTGTCGCTCATTGGGTGTCTCATCGATGTTGATATACCGTCCAAAAGTAATCTGTGGGTAATATTGCAAGATCCGCCGAAGCCGTTTCATCTGGTCATTTGCGAGTGCATTCATGGGGTATAACAACATTGCACGCACTCCAGGCTGGTTTAATGTGCCAGCTTCCTCCTCCTTTAGTAAGTGGTTGAGGATTGGGACCAAGAATGCCTCTGTTTTACCAGAACCTGTGCCGGTGCTAACGACAACATTGCGTCCCTCGACTGCTTTACGAATTGCGCGGACTTGATGGGTATAAAGGAGGCGTTCATATGGTAATGCTGGAGAGCATAGCTTAGCGAATTTAGTCGATAACGTGCCATCCGCAACTAAATCCTTGAGTGAGCACTCCTTGCGGTAGGGTAAAGCAATCTGCACCAGGGGTCCCTTGAGCAGCATATCAGGGGCTTCGATCGCTTGGGCAAATTCCTTACGCAGCTCTTCATCCTGGATCGGTTTGATCGTCTTGAGATAGCGTAAATATGCCGTGCGTAATGCTTCGGTCGTTTTTAGGGGATGGATTTCCATAAATAGTTGATTATCCTTGTTAGATGATTTGGATATCTTCTGGGCTAATATCTTTTCTTGGAGATACTTTTCTGAATCTAGATTCAAAAAATGATGCTGCATCGTTATGATGCTGTTGAATTGCTCGTTGATTTCGGACTTGTAAACTTGCAATGACCACACTGATATACAGACACAACATTTGGAAAATAGATGGTCCAACTTGAGGTATCAATAACAGCAATTTCTCTAAAATGTTCCTCACCGATATAAATCAATATTCGCAGATTTTGAAGTTGTGGGTCAACGAGATTGATTTTTTCTCCGGTAAGATTTCTCAATATTTTCTACGATTGCATTTCCAAACGGGGTCATTAATTTGGATCCGGATTTTATTAAGCCGGCTTTATCTGGGAAATGGTTTCGAAGCCAATCCAACCATTCCTGATGCGCGTCACATGGAGGCGCAGCTTTTAGGGTTTGGATTGCGAGTTTTGGATTTACCGATAGAAGGTCAGCGATTGAATTACGAGCTATTTTGTCGTCCCGCTGGGCTTGCATGAGATACTCAAACCCTTCAATATTGCCATTTGCAAGTAGATCACGGATAAGAATCGATACCAGGTTTTGATCAACTAGAATTGGTAGGATCCGTAATATTATGGGTTTTCTAAGCTCTGGAGTGAGTGGTTCGATCAGCTTAGCATTCTTTTCAACAAGGATTCCAATTAAGAATCAATCAGAGGTACCGGTTGATATTCCAATAAGGCATTAAATGCCCAATCTGGTTTCAACGCTAAAATATCGATTGCATCATGAGGAGATAACCTGGCATGTTCGATCATCTCGATGAGTAGTGGGACTAACCCGGGATCTTCCTGTTGAAGGAGGCGGTGAAAACATGTGGTCAGAACGGCCGGATCATCACTGATACGGGAGATCACTAACGCACTCTGGCCGTATATATCCTTTACTCGGGGTATATAGGAAAAGTATTCTTTCAACTCCGCATCATTTTTTGTGTAATGCTGAAGAATTTGTTCAACTAATTTCGGGTTATACAGGAATTTATAGAAAAAGCTGGCAAATGGCCCTTGAATTGATGCATCATCCAGCCAGTGATAAAAGGATAATAACAGATGCAAATTGGTAATATGTCCGAATGGCACAGCTAGCTTCGATAGTTGAGTTGTCTCGCATTGAGCTATTGCCAATATCTTCATAGATACAAACCATTTCAAAGATGGACTTAAATATAGCTTCAGTATCGTTACGACCCATTGCACTTTGTAATTGAATTTCCAGCTCAGCAAGGCGTTCTTCGGGAATACACAGGTCAACGTCAAACGGTTGAGCATTACTGGGGATCCTACTTGGCGGTGCTTCTTCTACAGCAGAAATGTAAAAATGGAGGTGGTAGCGTGAGGATGGTAACCCGATCTTTTCGATATCCAGGCTCCCGCTTGTGATATCTGGAATGCGGAATCTTTGCGGGGGGATCCAGGGCTGCCAGGCTGGCTGAAGCAACAACCAGCAGTTCTTAACCCGATAGGCAACTTTCCACCCGATGCGCCAGCTCAATTCTCCAATTTGGATCAAGCTCACGTCCGAGAGATCCAGACTGCGGGTGACTAAGACAAGCGGGATATGAACAACCGGATCGCTGTAAGTAGCCTGGTATGATAAATCAAAGTGCAGCAAACCGCTATTGTGGTGGAGTGTATCTGCAAAACGCTCTAGTCCAATGCGCTTCCAATCGCGAGAAAATGGTGTGCGATGAAAGGGTTCACTTTGCCGGACGTTTTCAGTCTCATCAACCTCAATTAAGTCGAGCGACAGCTGTTTGGCAGCATCCAACCCTGGCATCTCAACATGGAGTGCGCTCGCGCTGCTTTGGAGGATCTGATCAATTGATCTCTGGATAGCCTGAAAAGACCAGGTAAATTCGCCCTGATCCTGGTCCAGGGTTACAGCCCAACGCAGACGGGGGATGGAGAGATAAAAAGGTACGGACACATCTTCATGACCAGAATGCTTCCATATCAAATTTAGACCAGCCTGGGTTGTTTCGGGTGATATGAGAACTTCCCAACCGAATAACTTTTGATTAACTGCAACACCCTCGCTACCACTTTGTACTTCGCACCGGGCATTCTCAGGCAGTCTCATAATCACTGTCTGAGCTTCGGGACCAGCAGGGCCAGGGAATAGAGCTGGTTTCAGCCCGTGTATAGCTAATTTTGGCCAAAGACGATAACGGAATTCGATTTCATCATCGATTGGACCGCTCAGGCAGACGGTGTAAGTACCAACTGGTGACTGCCCCAACACCCCTGAAAGGTCAAGGTCTGCCCAATTATCCCGAACATGGATGTTATTTTGATAATTCCCTAGCTGGCAGCTGATATCTAATTCGGGGTCTGCTGGCCCAACGGAAGATAACTTTATCCTCCATCGATCCAGCTCACGGTGAATAGGCATATCGGGGCGGATTGGAATATGTAGCTTTGGGATTTCACCAATAAATAACTGCGTTCCACTTGGGTCGACATCATGCGGCTCAGGCTCGCCCAGGAGTTCCGGCATCGGTAACTTGCCGGCAATTGGAATGGGCAAGCCAACCAGCTGTCCATCCCTCAACATCTGCACCGTTGAGGAATGGCTTAAATCCCAACCATTCGCCTTCCAGCCCTTCCAGGCCCCAAAAAGGTTGCCATAAACACGGGAGGGGTGATCCGTTCCTTCCAATTGCAAATTGATGGTTGCAGGGTATACCAGAAGCAATTCTTCCGCTGGCAGTGGATCTCCAGGGTGCAATAAAACTCCATCCTTCCCCCTGAATGCGATAATCTGATCTGCTTCATCAGATACCTTCAATCGAATTGACCAATCACGCAGAGCTTCGGTGATCTGATCTAGCGGTTTGATAAATCAGGGAAATATTTACAGATTTTGGAGAAGCCTCTAATGGAAGATCAGAGTTCCTCAGTGACCATGTTTTGCCGTTGCATTTTGACTTTACAAGGTCGTTGTATCAAAATTGATGATTCAGAAAAGCTGATATGCCATTCTAATTGGCCATCTGCATATCGCAGTGGAATCTCCTGCTCAGGTAAACGAACGAATAAATGCCCTCGATCATAAAAGGGTGTAAATAAAAGGACGGGCTTGCGGAACCGAATCTTTAATCCCCTCTCCGCAGGGGTAAGCACGTCCTGGACGAAAGTCTCAAAGGCTTCAATGATGTGTTCAGGCAGGTCAACCTCATCAGCCGACAAGATCGAGTCTTGTTGACGGTAATGACGTGCAAGCTGGCGGGAGGATTCGAAGAACTCGACACCAAATTCACCGCTGTTCTCCAAAAAGTTTCGGACTGGGGCATCCACATGGAAGACAGAATTCAGAATGGTTTGTAATGCCAGGCTGGATGGGACATCGTTCAGCTCAGGGCGATCCACCGAGGGAAACACGATAAATCGAAAATAATCTGGCAATGAATAAACCGGAATACCACCATGAAATCGGATGGTTGTTACATATGGTATATGAACATCTTCGAAATCGAAGGTGCGCAGCCTTAATGCTTTCACCTTGTTACGATAGGTTGGATCCCAATTTCGGTTAAACAAATGGCCGCGTTCCGCACCGATCTCTTCCGCCAGTGCTCCCCAATAATCATATTCGGTATTATAGGCACTGAAGAATGTTAACAGCGAGAGAAAGGTAAAGGGGTAATTGGTTAAAGAGTAACTGTGTCGTGCGAGGTAGGCCAAATTGCTTGATACTAGCCCGAACGCCTGCGCTAATGTCTTCCATTTCGGGGCGTGTAAGGCCAATCTCACTGATCATCCTGAGCTTACGTTGGAAGGCCGGTTGTAAACGTTTTTCCCACTGTTCTAAAGTTGGCATAGGTATCAGAATAACGGATCTTGTTTGGGTTGGCGGTCTGCCCGATGGAGGGCATTGTCGTAATACATCTTGAGGGCTGGGTCTTCCTGAAGCACTTGTTCCGGAAGCCGTTCAGCGACTTCCAAAATCGTCGCTGTAGTCACGCTCCCGCCACGCATGGCTGAAGCCGGCACGCACCGCTTCACTGCGGAAGATCCGCAGCTTGCCTTTACTTTTTCGATATTCGTGTGAACTCTCGAAGGAGCAGCCTCTCGCGCAGTTTCTCTAAATCAGCCTGATGTTCTGGATCGGGGTGTACCAACATTCCTGTTTCATCTTGCAGGAAATTTTCTTCTAGAATCTCACGAAGCTCAGGTAATTTTTCGTGCCTCTCCTGGTGGAGCTGTTGGATAAATTTAGGTTGAAGATCTTGATAGGTCTGTGGTTGCCCCCCAGAGAGAGGTCAAGTGTTTGACGTAGCCATTGCAGCGCTGATTTCTCATCGGTAACAAATAACGCGAGTTGCTCAACTCGTTCAGCTTTCATCCGTAATCTTGTCATACTCAGCTGCCTGGGCAGGGGTGAAGTACATACCATCCCGTTCTAAATATCGTTGCGATAACCCTTGATAGAACTCACTTGCAGAAAGTGGTATGATTCAATCCCCGCACTAAGTGAAAAGCCACCATGCGATCATAGAGTAGATAATGCCTGACGTTCTGTTAAAGTTCAACAATACCATTTTCAACAAGAGGTGGATGGAAGTTGTTCCAAATGTTGATGAATGAAAGACCAGGCGCCCTGAATACTTCCCCCTTCAACATTAAATTGATTTTCAAATATATAGTTGGTTTATATGCAGAGATTACTAAATCTTGTTTAACAGCAGCCTGTTGTAGTAACTTGTTTAAAAGATACCTTGTTGTTTATCAAATGTACGAACATCAGCAACCATAAAACCAGCTGGCAATAATGCTTCTTGGATAGCATTCCAAACTGAATTTTGTGAATTATGAAATTCGACTGTCATCCAATGTCCTGGCTTTAAGAATTGCGATGAAACTCATAAAACAAGCTCTCCATTAGACGTTGATAATCCAGCTAATTTTTTATGCTGGGAATTATTCATAATTGCCTCTGGATTATTATTAGTGAAGACCTTCAACCAAGCTTCCCATAGATAATTCAATTCAGAATACATAAGGTTTCCACCAAAAGGAGGATCAATAAATAAATAATCAAAACTGGCTTGAAACTGCCGGCATGATATTCGAAGCTGAGCTTGTCATCAATAATGAAGTAGATAATCTTATGGTGCTGAGAAGCTTAAGTCAATGTGGTTATTTATTTCTATAATCTCCTTTAAAACATTCTTCTCTACTGGAAGAGAATGTGCGTACAAAGTACCGGTTTAGTTACTGGTTAGTATTGGTTTTTTCCCGCCGTTTTTAAAATAATCCTTGTCATCTTAGTTGAATGAGATAAGTTGTATGCAGTAAACCAAAAAACCTAGATGCTTTATAAGGGCAACATCTTATTTCTATAAATCTTTATCATAAAGCTAGCGAGAATCCACAAATTTCTTTTAGTATAAAAGTGATGTACATTGGTATATTCCAACACTAAAAGTGGTCGGATGTTTTACCTCACCTTGGGAAATACCATTAGGTGTGGGATAAGTATATGGTATATCGCTTTCTTCAATTTTTTGATATAAAGTCTATATCGCACTCATCAGCACGTTTTTCAAATCGCTTAGTTCCACAGTGAATAATTTATTATGACTGGAACTTGTTTTACCTGCCTAGTGGATTTACTTGATGATTGATCAAATATCGTTTTCCAAGCACGTTCGACATGTAATGCACTACTACTTTTTTGGGGTTTTTGGCGAGTAGTGTATCGCAATATGGACAATTCCAGGTGTTATTGATACCGCCGTTTACTTTATCAATAGCAACATCCCAAAAAATCATTTCCTTGCCACATTGTGGACAAACGAATACATCTGACCAAATTGTATAGTTGATACGACCCTTTACACGATTATGGATTATCACAATCAGGATGCCAGGTCTCGTACATCCACCCACATTCATTTTCAACTTCTTTCAATAGAGTTTTGCTTCGCTTTCGAAGGTCATTTATATCTAATAGGCGTGTTGTAGTTATAAGCGATAAAGGTGGCAGCAGGTGAGAGATCAACCAACACTGATTTGCGTGATCCCAGTCGGGAAAATGGCGTCACCTTTTTCATCAAATATCATCCTGTTCTTCTGAACCGAATGACCAAGGCTCTCAACTGTCTTCTAGGTCCCCACATAGCTGGGCTGCTACTCCAGTCATGCCCGTACCGCAAAAGCCATCCAGAACAATATCACCTGGATCGGTGTAATGCAGGATATAGCGCATGATGGCTTTGTGTGGTACTTTGGTATGGTAGGAGTGGGCATTGTAGATTGGATCGTTCTTACCTTCAGAGACATCTGCGGCAAAAGGCTCACGATGGTATATTTGAACACCATTTTCCTGGCTGTCATCCGGTAAACCAAGCTCTTTACGTAGTTCCTTACGCTCTTGCTGCCACTTCTCGATAATCTCGCCTATGAAGGGATTAGGACAGGCAGTGTAATAAGGCGGGTCGGAGAGCGCCAGGATATCTTCATCTTCCCCAATGGGGAAGCCTTCAATTTTGCCGGGAAGCAGGATCTTTGAGAAATTCAGCCAGGCGTTGGCGATAAATCTCCTTCTCAGCGAGCTGTTCAGGAGAAATTGTGTAATCAGGTTGAGGTTCTGAGATTAAGATTGGGTTGCAGGTCGGGATTGGGTCGTTTCTTGGGCATGTGTTTTCCTTGAGTTATTGATTTCACCAAGCAATATGGATCTTGACAATGTTTTCTTTCTTGGGTTTTATTTGGTCAATAAAGAAATTATGCAATCTACTTTCTAAAACCTTTAATGTGCAAGGCATACCGAGACGGGTGATGGCTAAGAGCATCTCATTAGCATCTAGAAATACTTCCTCTGTTTCATCAGGGTTTCATTAATGTTAATTTCCAGTGGGTTGTGTCGGTAATTTTCTACAGGTTGTTTGGTAGCTTTTCTGGGTTCATCCGCTAAAACCATCCCTGGGTGGAATTTATCAATATGTGACGTAAGGTGACGTTGATAAATTGATGCACCACAGAAAGGGCAATCGGTGATTGCGTATCGCTTTCCGTGATAAGATGCTGTTTTTGATCTGGTTACTCGTCTCTTCTTGGTTTTTTGCATAGCTGATAACCTTACCAATCGATTTGAATCCGGATCTTGGCAGCGTCTTTCCCTTGGAGATGCGTAGCCAGGTATTCCCGCAAACGCATATTGAAGGCATCCAGTGTGCAGGGCATTCCAGGGCTGGTGAGGGCTAATAACATCTCATTCGCATCGATCACCACCTTTTCCAATCCTTGCAGGGTGTCATTCAATCCATCCAGGAAGCTCTCGGTGATCCGATCCGGCAAGACCTTGGTTTGTATGAATTGGTTGATCGCCTGGCGCTCACGCTCATTGATCAGCTAATATTTTTTTGTGCTTCAGGGGTTTCCAGGTTGGTTAGCAAAGCCGTGATCCATTGTTGGAAGAGCTGTTCAAATTGACCTTCAATTTCTTCTAATCTTTGTGCAGCTGAACTGCAGATTTTTCTGAGACAGGAGAGAAACCACATTGTGGGCAGGCTGCATGCGTGTTGAGATCGACGAGCTGCAAGGTTGGACATGACTTCACCTCACTCAAGGTATCTTGAAGCGATTGCAGCTGACGTTCCGAGAGTAGTTTTAATTTGCTCAACGCACGTAAGCGCACCCAACGTGGATCAGCTGTCAGGTGGCGTTTGCGCTCATCCATTGCCCGATCCAGGCGATTATTTTGATGGAGCTTGAAGTATGCCTGGGCATATTCGTTCTGCAAATTCTCGAGCCGGCCGATCCAACGTCGTGCCACTCCAGCGCTGTTTCGTTCAGAGGAATTTTGAAGCGATGTCAAGATCTCCTGCCGGGTTTCCTTCGCCTGTCCCTGCCACGGATGGTCTGCGGGGAGCAATGTTTCTGCCTGAACTAAATAATCTAGACTGGGTTGTAGTTGGCGTAATAGATCAGACAAACCATTCAAATCTGCGATCTTCTGTCGTGCTTTAATGGCGGCTTTTAGCTCTCCTACCCCTTGGGTAAGGTTGCGCAGTCGGGCGGGTGAGTTCAAACGCTGCAAATTATCCAATAATTGGCGATAATTTTCCAACTTGGACCTGAGCTCTTGAAGCTCAGCCGGTGAAAAAATGCTTTCACGCCAGAAGCGTAGTCCAATCCGCAAGGTTTCCAGCCAGCGCACAACCTGGTCAAGCTCGTCCAATATTTTACGTTGTAATTGGTTGACGATACTTTCCATTGCCCGAGGGTCGGAGACCAGTTCAGGATCCATATCCAACCCACTGAGCAGCTCCCGTAACGCCTGCTCGGGAACAGCTTTAGGTTTGCTCAAGGATGTAAAGCGGGTTAAAGTATCCAGGTCCAGGCGAGCTAAGCCATCCAATTCCCCATCAGCTACTTGCTGGCCAGGCAGATTGATATGGATCGTCCCCTGGCGCAGCAAACACGCCAGGATGACAGCCAGCCATTCACCTTCCAGATTGAAGCGAAGGTCTCGCTCTGCACCTGGCTCCCCTTGAAGGATGGCATTGCGGTTGAGGACCTTTTGTGCTTCCAGTTCATTGATTTTTGCCTGGAAATATGAGGCATAAGGACTTTCCTCAATTGTCCAACGGAGGGAATTATTCTCCAGATGCGCTAGACCTAATCCATCGAGGACTGTTAATGCTGCTTTCGTAGCTGGACCACCGGCGATCACCCGCAATGCAGCTTCACAGGCTTGATGAGCGGTCTCTGAAGTAAATTCGATGGCGGAAAAGCGGGGATAATCAGGGAATTTCTGTTCGAAGTGCTCAGAAAGGAAAGCCCCGCTCAATCGGAACACCTGATCCCGAAAAGATAGCTCTTTCAGTGATAATCGGTACCGTGATACCGCTTCAGTAACAGTATTTGTATTCTTGCTTATACGTGATTTGATAGACGCGTAACAGGTTTTCACGTAGCCAAGTGGACATCTGGCGGGAAGCTAAGTCAGCCTTGCGGTCATATTGATCTTTGTTACTGCCTGAAGAAATGGTGCTCATTTCCCTCGCCCCAGAGTATTGACGGAGTGGCTGCATCAGCTCATCTGGCGTCGAAACTAGGCTGAAATAAACTTCATCGGGCAGATGATTCAGACCATTATTTCCATTGCTTAATCCAAGAAAGTGAATATAAAAATCGCGCTCGGGATGCGCGGTTGAGCGCTCATTCGGAGCACCCAGGAAGATATACCCTTGCCTGGTAATACCTCGCCCTGGCCAGGCGATCTCACGCTGCCAGATCCGAAATCCAGGCACATAGGTGCTGTCAGATAACTCAAGGGAGCGAGCCAGAATTTCGAAATAATAACGGTTGAGTACGTTTATATCCAATGCAGCTGCGCGCTGATCGATCAAGTGCGTCAAAATCAATATCCTTTTTCAAGTCGAGGTAATACTGATCATTCTCTCGATTATGTGAGATGAATTGGCCACTTACTACCCGAGTGATTTCTTTTAAGACTGTCTCAACGGTTGCAAGCAAAAAATCAGCATCAGCCTCCGGGAGGGGAAGATGGATGCATAACCGATCCCTTAACTCAATGGGCGTCATCCCAATAGGGGCATAGATATCACCAACAGTGAGGCGGTGAACCGCCAATCCATCAATCAGCCGAAGGGCTGCTTCACGGTAATCTTTCATATCTGGTGCAAGCTGAATTCTCTCAGACAATACGCGGACCTTATCCTGAACAGTGCGGACTTCTGGGATGGTCCGATAAGCTGGATCGTCGGATAGAATATTCCAATATGCATCAAAAGCGATCAATCCTGGATGATTTTCGGGTACATCATTGTTTAGAATTGCATTCATTTGGCTGCTGATGGCTTTCAATAAATCTCGGCGTTCACCGATCGTAACCTGCTCGAATACCTCCAGATAAGCTGGATGGATGGGGAATAAGCTGATAAAGGTATCAAGCCGTTCAGCCATCGAAGTGTAGAGCGGAGTGAATTTTTCCAGATGTTTTCTGATCAAGATGAGCTGTTTTTCTGTTTTCGCTAATAGCCGTTGAGAAACTACAAAAGCCAGGTCTTCACGCACAATACTGAGCTGATCAAAACGTGCTCGGACACGGCGGATCGAATCAGCTGCAAATTGAAATCGGGGATTATCAAATAAGGCTTCTTGGATACCAGTGATGAATCGCAGGGAGGTCACTTCGCAGGCTTCGCCCACTTCCCGTAAAAAGTTCAGATCCATAACGAGTTGGCGGTCATTGCGGGCACGCAAGAAATCAAGTAGCTCATCCAATGCAATGAGTAGTCCTTGCTCAGGATAAGTTGCATTGAATTGGACCATCATGTCAACCAGCAGTTGCTTGTTACTGCTCGCCATATCCATCGGAGGAAAATGATATTCAACACCCATAGTTGTGAGCTGTGCATCAAGGTGATTGAATACAACATCCCTCAAGTGCATTTCAGTCGCACCTGTTTCCTGGCGGATTACCTTAAATTTCCCGGCAATTGGCTTTAACCCATTAGCGACGATTGGGTTGGTTAGCTTGGGCAACAGATCCGCATGTTCAGCGATGGCTGTGATCACAGACATCAGGTGTGATTTACCTGTTCCATAATTACCAACCACAAACAATCCCCGACCTGTGACTGCATCACCAATAGTCAACTGCCGGGACAATGCGTGAAAGAATCACATCCGCCATGCGGTCAGAGATCACATAAGTGGAAACCAGTTTTTCTGCACGAGCTTTCTCATCTGCCCAACGCAGCTGGATGACTTCGGTTACTGGTTCGAATTGAATAAGATCTCGATATTTCATTCCATACTCCTCATTATGGCAGAAGTTAACCGTTCGATAAGCTGTGCGGAGCATCTATATCATGCAGGATGATCAGGTGTGTCCGGGCACGTGAACAACCCACATACATGAGTACATCAGTATTATAGTTCGTCCGTGCATCAATTTCAGCCAGGATAATTACCCTTTTCTCTAATCCTTTGAATAAAAACACAGAAGTTGCCTGGATAACATTACGGTTCGATGAAGGATAGGGAGAGAGTTTGAAGTTACCGAGCAGGGTGTCCTTCAGTCAATTGGGTAGTTTCACGACCGCGTGGGGTCAAGTATCGCGATATCGCTGGCATTAATATGTTCTTCGATAACAAGGCTGATGTAAGAGCTTCTGAAGCTCGCTGAGGCATTCATGCCTCACCGTTATAAGTCAATACTTCTGGTGGGCGTCCAATTGGTCCTCCACAATTAATCGTTTGAGGGTTACTGTGAAAACGAACAACTGTATTGTGAATAGACTTGGGTATTACGGCAATTTTGTGTTAGTTGAAAGGGTTGCTCTGGGATCAAGACCACCAAAATCGAGTGTGCCATCATATAGATTTTGATTATTATCATAAAAGATATATAAGTAGCCATTTTCTTTCAATAATGCTTCCAATCGCTACCCAATAATTATCCTTGAAATCTTGCCCTTCATCAATAATGATGGCATCATATACCCTACCAATTTTATCTGCAGCTTTGAGCAGAGCCTCAGGTAAGACATTCTCGTAATATTCCTGCTCATTAACATTTCGAGGTAATGGCTGTTCTGCTTTTTTGGCAGCTTGCCGACAAAACTCGTGAAAATTATAGACATCAACATTTGGTAAGCGGTGTTTCAAATACTCTGCTAATGGTGCATTAAAACAAGTGAGCAAGACATTCATACCAAGTTCAGAAAATTGACGTGCTTTTTCTAGTGCCAGCATGGTTTTACCAGAGCCAGCACATCCACCAATGGCAACCCGTTTTCGGTCGCCTAACAAAGATAATGCAACAAATTGTTGCTCAGTCAATTGGACCAGTTTTTGGTCCTCATAATTCAATTTCAACGCCTAATGGAGTTGTAAGCTCAAAGGATTGCGCCAGATAGTGTTGAACCATTTGCGTTCGCTTTTGACCAAAATCCCTTATTTCTAGATTTCTGCCAAATAGCTTCTGGTATACCCGCAAGACACTCGATTGGATATCATCCATGTCTTTATGGTCAATGATCAATTCTCTTGGAAGATCGGGTCTCAGATAAAGCCCATCGGTGAACGTATCTGGGAAGCAAACCGCATTATCGATATTAAACTCGCCTTCAGGCCAACCAGGTAATAGTTTGAATTCTCCTTCTAGATAATATTTGTTTCGTGAACCTTGATCAATTGGATCCTGTAATCTCATATAAATCTCCCCCTCTACTTTGGCTAAACCAGTAGATTAGTATTTCCATCATAGCGGATCGCTCCTCCCTTGACTTCCAATACAACAATCCCCATATTGGGTGAACAATTATAAAATCTGCTTCGCCTTCTCTTGCACCCCATTGTTCGATGGATTCCCAATGTATGCTGTAATAAACCGTATACTTGTCAGGTAAGGTTTTTAGAATAGAAAAAACTTTACACTCGGCTTGTCGAGCCGGATTACTGGTGATACTTTCAGGAAGATATTCGGGAAATAGTTTGGCCATTGTTATATTTGGATATCCTTTGTGAGTATATTTATGATTTCTATAAACTATAATTATTGAGACTGTCTAAAAGAACGCCCAGCCTCTTGCGAGAACTGGGCGCCCATGGTTGAATATATTTGCTGACGCGTCCCTGATGCGCTTAGGCCATAACCTTAAATGGACTATCTGTAGGATTTACTTTCGTTATTATTATACGTCATATCCCCAAATGAGATTGGAAGAACAGGAAAACTACAACAACTCACTCAACCTTTGTTATCTGGGTTGAATATTTGAGTAAATCTTAGGTATAGATAGTATTTACAAACCTTCATGGACAGGTTGGCTAAATGCCATTTATTTGACCTTACATAATAATTTTTAAGTTTTGGTGGATCGATGTAGCCTCTGTTTTTACTGCAACCTTACTGCAACCGCAGTGAGCCAGGTACAAATAGGACACCAAAATGTGACATTTTCATCGATTTTTAGTCGCTTTGTACTCTATTTACACCCAGATACAAACAGTATAATAGGTATATTC